>NZ_LARY01000001.1 GCF_003369925.1 Listeria kieliensis
ATTCCTTGTCTGGTGGCTATGGCGAGAAGGTCACACCCGTTCCCATCCCGAACACGGTAGTTAAGCTTCTCCGCGCCGATGGTAGTTGGGGGCTTCCCCCTGTGAGAGTAGGTCGCCGCCGGGCAAGATATTATTATTCCACAGTAGCTCAGTGGTAGAGCAATCGGCTGTTAACCGATCGGTCGTAGGTTCGAGTCCTACCTGTGGAGCCATATCTTTCTTGGAGAGCTGTCCGAGAGGCCGAAGGAGCACGGTTGGAAACCGTGTAGGCGGGCAACCGTCTCAAGGGTTCGAATCCCTTGCTCTCCGTTTCCAAGATAGTTTAATTATTATATTGATATGGCCCGTTGGTCAAGCGGTTAAGACACCGCCCTTTCACGGCGGTAACACGGGTTCGAATCCCGTACGGGTCACTTTATTCTTTTTAGACAAATTGCCAAATTTACGTTAAAATGTTATTTATGGAGGTTTAGCTCAGCTGGGAGAGCATCTGCCTTACAAGCAGAGGGTCAGCGGTTCGATCCCGTTAACCTCCACCATATTATTGTCGCGGGGTGGAGCAGTCTGGTAGCTCGTCGGGCTCATAACCCGAAGGTCGCAGGTTCAAATCCTGTCCCCGCAATCGTGGTTCCGTGGTGTAGGGGTTAACATGCCTGCCTGTCACGCAGGAGATCGCGGGTTCAAATCCCGTCGGAACCGCCATTTGGCTTGGTAGCTCAGTTGGTAGAGCACTTGATTGAAGCTCAAGGTGTCGGCAGTTCGATTCTGTCCCAAGCCACTTTTTACATATATGGAGGGATAGCGAAGTGGCTAAACGCGGCGGACTGTAAATCCGCTCCTTCGGGTTCAGTGGTTCGAATCCACTTCCCTCCACCATTTTATTTCTATTTTAGGGGCATAGTTTAACGGTAGAACAGAGGTCTCCAAAACCTCCAGTGTGGGTTCGATTCCTACTGCCCCTGCCATATAGTATTATTAATTGCATAATGGCGGCTGTGGCGAAGTGGTTAACGCATCGGATTGTGGTTCCGACATTCGTGGGTTCGATTCCCATCAGCCGCCCCATTATAATTTTTATATTATTGGGCCATAGCCAAGCGGTAAGGCAATGGACTTTGACTCCATCATGCGTTGGTTCGAATCCAGCTGGCCCAGTCTTTAAAATTGCGGAAGTAGTTCAGTGGTAGAACATCACCTTGCCAAGGTGGGGGTCGCGGGTTCGAACCCCGTCTTCCGCTTTTTCTTTTCTTAAAATCTAAAATGCGGCGCCATAGCCAAGTGGTAAGGCAGAGGTCTGCAAAACCTTCATCACCGGTTCAAATCCGGTTGGCGCCTCCATTTGCTTGATTTGTGCAAAGAAAAAGTTTATAATGTTTTATGATATGCCGGCGTGGCGGAATTGGCAGACGCGCTGGACTCAAAATCCAGTGTCCGTTGAGGACGTGCCGGTTCGACCCCGGCCGCCGGTATCACAAAGAATCCTAGTGTATGTGTATTGTACATTAGGGTTTTTCTTTTTGTCTCATATGAAAATTGGAATATCTATGCTATAACATCATGTCCATTTATTATCTCCAATAAAACAGATTGACCATTATGTGAAAAGTAGAATTAGTGAAGGATATTTTCAAACTGGAATTACAAAGCATTTTTTAAGCTACCTGATTTAAATTTATTCGAATAATTGTTTATTACTCCATATTAGGTTCTGTATTGGTGTACCCACTGATTAGAAAGAAAAAGCTTCACTCTACTTGAAGTTCTTCTATTTATAATTAGCTAATTAATTTACTTTGCATCGAATTTTTATATGTTTCTAATCTTTCGCCTAGAGTACCTGTGTGTAATTCAAACAGATGATTGTCATAATCATAAAAATAGATGGATACTCCTTCGCCACTGATCCTTGTACGGGAGCTTTTTATTTCAAGTCCTAGATGTTTTATCTTTTTGATATAGTTTTCAAAATCATCATCTCTAATTTTAAAAGCAATGTGATTATAAGTTCTATTTAAGCTCTCATTTTTATTCTCCATTATGGCTATCCATATATTACTAACAATAAAAAACTTTTCATTCGATATTGAAAAATTTTTACCATCACTGGAATATATCTCTTTAGCTTGAAATATATACTCTAGCATATGTTTTGTCTTTTCTAAATTTTTGACAATAAAAGTCACATGGCTTATACCTTCTATCATGTTAATTCCTCCTGTAAAGTTTAATGTTTACTATCTTTATGTCCATTATAAAAGATAAAAAATTTCTTTGAAAACTCTACAAATTATTATTTTGAAGTTTTTCAAAGAAGCTATTGGACAAATTATATCGCTAAAGTCGTTATTTAGGTAAGCTGAAAAAGAAGTAGTATCCTAGAAGTAGAACGGAGATTGGATAATTTTGACGACAAAAAATAAATTGAGTTTTCAACCATTTTTATTGCTTTTCAGTGATTTAACCGAAATTAATCGTGTCAAGAAACTCTGCCTTCTCTGCCTCGTCCAGTCCTAAATAACATTGGCGTCTTTAGACTTAAGAATGGTCGCTTAGGATGCCATCCACAAAGTTTTGATAGTATTCGCGATTGTGTAAGGTATCAAAGGTACATAAAATGGCTAGCTCGCTGTTTGATGCAATGGAAGCATTTTGGAATGTAAACTTGGCGGTTTCATTGAAAACAAGTAAGCTATCCCCTTTTTTCAATACCAACTCGTCGCGTAAATAGTCATTCTCAGGCTCAATTTGGATTTCGATTAAGTCGGAAATTGCATGGATCAGCTGGAATGAGTAAGGCTCGATTAGAAAATTTTTAGTCTGGTTTTGATGGAGAATTTCGATTTTTGTCGCGAGTCCATCACGGTAAATAAAATTGAAGTCTTCACCGGAACCTAGGCTGGTCGTTTTGGCGCTGCCGTTAAAATGGTCAAGCTTGAATGGGGCCATTTTAACGATGCGCTCGGTCGAATTTTCTTGGTGGCATAATGTAACGTTGCCGTGTAAGCTGATTAGGTCCCGTGTGTAACCGGGAAGGTCGGTGAAGCGCGATTCTTTTTGGTATAATTTGGTGCGCGAAATGCGTAAATCAAAATCCTTGTTTTGGAATGAGCGGTCGTAAGGGAAAATTAGGATTTCAATGGAATCACCGCCACTCCATTCAATGGTTTTGTAGTCTTTTTGGTCAAGTATAATGTACAAACTTATTTCCCCCTAGCAATGGTTATCTATTCAATCATACACAATATGAGTCGTATTGACAACTTCATAAATATGTAAAGAATTTGTATTGACAAATGGTTCACAATCAGATATAGTTAGGGCGTAATGTAAGCGGTTTCTTGAAATGAAAAATATTCTTTATCTTGGTAAAGAATGAAAGGGGTTTCGCTGTGAATCTTCTTTGGGTTTTTGATGCTTTCATCGATTAAATCCAGCGATATCAATGGTTTGTCCAATGAAAAGAAAGCGCTTAATTATAGTGCCACGTTTTTTTGTTCTATGAAAAGAGAAAGGAGTGGAGTTGTAAAAATTAAGGAAGGGCTTGGAACGAGAAAGCGGAGAAATGATTAGAAGGGAATGTATGTCAACATGATAAAGAATGATGCAATTGCAAAATCGATGACCATTAAGTTAGATGATATTTTGCCAGAAATGCCTTCTTTTGCTGAAGGAATTAGACGGGCACCAGATCGCGGATTTCGGCTTACAAAAGAACAAACGGAAATTGCGCTTAAGAATGCTTTACGCTACGTCCCTGAAAGATTTCATGAACAAGTTATCCCTGAGTTTTTAGAAGAACTGACAACACGCGGACGAATTTATGCGTATAGATGGCGTCCTGAAGGAAAGCTTTATGGAAAACCGATTGATGAGTACAAAGGTAATTCTACTGCAGCAAAAGCGATGCAAGTGATGATTGATAACAACCTCGATTTTGATGTTGCGCTTTATCCGTATGAACTGGTTACTTACGGAGAAACGGGGCAGGTTTGCCAAAACTGGTTGCAATATCGCCTGATCAAGAAATATCTGGAAGTGATGACGGATGAACAGACGCTTGTTGTGGAATCAGGTCACCCGGTTGGTTTGTTCAAGTCTAAAAAGGATTCTCCACGTGTTATCATCACGAATGGCTTACTTATTGGGGAATATGATAATTTAGATGACTGGGAAATTGCTGAGGAAATGGGCGTTACGAATTATGGGCAAATGACTGCGGGTGGCTGGATGTACATCGGACCGCAAGGAATTGTTCATGGAACGTTTAATACGCTTTTAAATGCTGGACGCTTGAAACTAGGGGTTCCGGATGACGGCGATTTAGCTGGGAAACTATTTATTTCTTCTGGTCTTGGTGGCATGAGTGGTGCGCAAGGAAAAGCGGCTGAGATTGCGAATGCGGTAGCGATTATTGCTGAAGTGGATCAGTCACGGATTGATACGCGGCTTGAACAAGGTTGGATTTCGAAGCTAGCTCAGACTCCAGAAGAGGCTGTAAAATTAGCCCAAGAATCTATGGCGAAAAAAGAAGCCATGTCGATTGCTTATCACGGAAATATTGTGGATTTATTGGAATATGTAGACAAACATAAAGTGCATGTGGATCTTTTAAGTGACCAAACTTCTTGTCATAATGCCTATAATGGTGGCTACTGTCCAGTTGGTGTTAGTTTTGAGGAACGGACACGGCTACTTAAAGAAGATCAGCCTAAATTCCAAGAATTGATCAATAAGACGCTGGTACGGCATTTTAATGCGATTAAGCATTTGGTTGACCAAGGGACTTACTTCTTTGACTATGGAAACTCGTTCATGAAAGCCATTTTTGATGCAGGCGTGATGGAGATCTCGAAGAATGGACGGGATGACAAGGATGGATTTATCTGGCCGTCTTATGTAGAAGATATTATGGGGCCGATGTTGTTTGACTATGGATATGGTCCATTCCGCTGGGTTTGCTTGAGTGGCAAACATGAAGACTTGGTAGCAACGGACCATGCAGCGATGGAAGCAATTAATCCGGAAAGACGTTATCAAGACCGGGATAATTATAACTGGATTCGTGATGCGGAGAAGAACCAATTGGTAGTTGGGACGGAAGCTCGGATTCTTTATCAAGATGCGCAAGGGCGGATTGATGTTGCGCTCAAATTTAATGAACTTGTCCGCGAAGGGAAGATTGGTCCTGTCATGATTGGCCGCGACCACCACGATGTTTCTGGGACGGATTCGCCATTCCGTGAAACTTCTAATATTCGTGATGGTAGCAATGTTACTGCGGATATGGCTGTTCAGTGTTATGCAGGGAATGCGGCACGTGGAATGAGCTTGATCGCCCTTCATAACGGTGGCGGAACTGGGATTGGTAAGTCAGTGAATGGCGGTTTTGGTCTCGTACTGGATGGCAGTGAATTAGTTGATGATATTATTCGTTCGGCGATTTCTTGGGACGTTATGGGCGGTGTTGCAAGACGGAACTGGGCTAGAAATGAACATTCGATGGAAACATCCATTGCCTTCAATGAGGAAAAACAAGGCACGGATCACATCACGATTCCGTATTTGACGGATGATAAAGCGATTCGTGAAGCAGTTTCGAAATATGTAAAATGAAAGGCGGATACTGATGATTGCTGATAAGATCCTAACAAATTTAAATCAAATCTTTTGTCCGATCGACAAAGGAAGAGCTTTGCGGGGAAGCGAAATGGGTGAAGCGAACATCATTCGACAAGGCTTTATCGCGATTCGTGAAGGAAAAATCTTGCGCGTAGCTGAAGGGAATCCCCCAGTTTCTCTCATAGGAGAGCACACGAAATTAATTGATTGCACTGGAAAAACGGCTTCTCCTGGTTTAATTGACTCGCACACTCATCTTGTGTACGGCGGAACGCGTGAAAATGAGTTTGCTAAGAAATTGAATGGTGTGGCTTATTTGGATATTTTGAAAGAAGGCGGCGGTATTCTAAGTACGGTGAAAGCCACTCGTGCTGCTAGCTTTACGGAGCTTTATGAGAAAACGGCTAAGCTCCTTGAACATATGCTTGTACATGGTGTGACAACGGTTGAAGCTAAAAGTGGTTATGGTCTAGACTGGGAAACGGAAGAAAAACAGATGAAGGTGGCTCGCGAACTCGATCATCGTTTGCCAGTCGATATTATTTCAACTTTTATGGCGGCACATGCGATTCCAGAAGAATATCGTGATAGTCCTGATGGGTTTATTGATTTAATCATCGAAGAGATGCTTCCAAAGGTAAAAGCAGAAAATCTGGCAGAATTTTGCGATGTGTTCTGTGAATCAGGTGTTTTCACGGCTGAACAGTCACGAAAATTATTGAGTGCTGCGAAAAAACAAGGTTTTAAATTGCGAATCCATGCCGATGAAATCGAATCGATCGGTGGCGTGAGTGTGGCAGCTGATCTAGGTGCAACGAGTGCTGAGCATTTGATGGTGATTACAGACGAAGATATTGACAAACTTAGCCAAGCAAATGTGATCGGGAACTTGCTTCCAGCAACAACGTTTAGTTTGATGGAGGATACGTATGCGCCAGCTCGGAAAATGTTGGATCACGATATGGCAATCACTCTTTCGACAGATAGTAATCCGGGTAGTTGTCCGACAGCGAACATGCAATTTATTATGCAACTGGGCTGTTTTGCGGACAAATTGACACCGATTGAAGTTTTCAATGCGGTGACAATCAACGCGGCTTATGTAGTGGATCGCGGAGATTCTATTGGAAGCTTAGATGAAGGGAAATTAGCAGATATTACACTGTTTGATGCACCAAATATTGATTATCCTCTTTATTTCTTTGCGACAAACCTTGTAACGGATGTGTATAAAAAAGGCGAACTGGTAGTTAAGAATCGTCAAATGATTTAAAAAGGAGATAAAGAAACCATGGCAAAATTAGTTGAATGTATTCCCAATTTTAGTGAAGGTCAAAATCAAGAAGTGATTGACGGCTTAGTCAAAACAGCAACGAGCATTCCTGGTGTTTCCTTACTTGACCATTCGTCAGATCCGAGTCATAACCGCAGTGTATTTACACTCGTTGGAGATGAAAATGGAATTCAAGAGGTAGCTTTTCAACTTGTAAAATTCGCAAGCGAAAAAATTGATATGACAAAGCAACACGGTGAACATCCACGGATGGGAGCAACGGACGTGGTACCTTTTGTTCCTGTCAAAGATGTCACAATGGAAGAGTGCATCGAGATTTCGAAAAAAGTGGCGGAACGTATCAATCGTGAACTTTCGATTCCAATTTTCCTTTATGAAGAATCTGCAGCAACGCCGGACCGGAAGAATTTAGCGAAAGTTCGTAAGGGTCAATTCGAAGGAATGCCTGAAAAATTAAAGGAACCGGAATGGGCGCCTGACTACGGGGAACGTAAGATTCATCCGACAGCTGGGATTACAGCGGTTGGGGCACGGATGCCTCTTGTGGCATTTAATGTGAACTTGGATACGGATAATGTGGAAATCGCGAAGAAAATCGCGAAAGTGGTTCGTGGTTCAAGTGGCGGATTTAAATATTGTAAAGGAATCGGCCTTTTACTTGAAGATCGCAACATTGCACAAGTGTCTATGAATATGGTGAACTATGAAGGGACACCACTTTATCGGACTTTTGAAACGATTCGCTTTGAAGCTAAACGTTATGGTGTAGGTATTATTGGTAGTGAAGTGATCGGTCTTACTCCTGCAAAGGCATTAATTGATTGCGCCGAATATTATTTGCAAATTGAAGACTTTGATGAGAAAAAACAAGTTCTAGAAAATCATTTACTAGGTTAGGGGAGTGCAAGATGAAATTAGTTGATATGGGAATTACGGAATTCGTAGACGTGCTTGGCTCAGACGCACCTGCTCCAGGTGGTGGTTCTGCTTCAGCACTTGCTGCAAGTGTGGGATCGGCGCTTACGATGATGGTTGCGCAATTAACAATTGGTAAAAAGAAATACGCTGAATATGGTGAGTTGATGAAACAAGTATTAAAAGAAGCGACGGAAGTGAATCAAGCTTTACTTGAAGCGATTGATAAAGATACAGAAGCGTTTAATCAAGTTTCAGCTGTCTTTTCTATGCCGAAAGAAACGGAAGAAGAAAAAGCGGCGCGCAAAGAAGCGATGCAAAAAGCGCTCAAACTAGCTGCTGAAGCTCCCTACGACATCATGGTGTTAGCGAGTAAGGCGATTACTATTACGGGAAAAGCAGTTGGGAAATCGAATGTTAATGCTGCCAGTGATTTGGGTGTTGCGGCGCTCAATCTCAAATCTGGGACACAAGGAGCTTGGTTAAACGTCTTAATCAACCTGTCAGGAATTAAAGATGAAGCTTTTGTTGCAAAATATAAACAAGATGGAGAAGCATTACTACAAGCAAGCTGTGATAGAGCCGATGAAATTTATCAAGCGATTTTAGAAATCGTGTAAAAAAGGAGTTTTCAGCATGACACTTTCAGATATTGAAATTGCTCATAAAAGTGAAAAATTACCAATTGAAGAGGTTGCAAAAGAAGTAGGAATTGAAAAATCAGAACTTGAACTTTACGGGAACTACAAAGCTAAAGTAGCCGTCGACAACTTAGAAAATAGCAAAGCAAAATTAATTTTGGTTACAGCGATCACCCCAACGCCAGCTGGTGAAGGGAAAACAACGACTTCTGTAGGTCTTAGTGACGGACTTCGTAAAATCGGAAAGAAAGCGATCAGCGCTTTGCGTGAGCCTTCTCTTGGACCAGTTTTTGGTGTGAAAGGTGGAGCAGCTGGCGGGGGCTATGCACAAGTTGTACCAATGGAAGATATCAATCTACATTTTACGGGAGATTTCCATGCAATTGGTGCGGCCAATAATCTACTTGCGGCTTTAATTGACAACCATATCCAACAAGGAAACAAGCTTGGAATTGATAATCGCAGAATTACTTGGAAACGTGTTGTTGATATGAATGATCGTCAGCTCCGTCATATTGTGAACGGACTTGGTGGAAAAGCGCAAGGTGTTCCTCGTGAGGATGGATTTGATATCACGGTTGCTTCTGAAGTGATGGCTATCCTTTGTCTTGCAAATGATATTCATGATTTAAAAGAAAAATTAAAACGAATTATTATTGGCTATACGCGTGATAATGATCCGATTACGGCGGGGGATTTAAAAGCAGATGGGGCAATGGCTGCGCTATTAAAAGATGCGATCAAGCCTAACCTTGTACAAACTTTAGAACATACGCCAGCCTTTATCCATGGTGGTCCGTTTGCTAATATCGCACATGGTTGTAATAGTGTACTAGCTACGAAAACAGCGATGAAATATGCTGATTACGTAGTAACAGAAGCTGGATTTGGTGCAGATCTCGGTGCTGAAAAATTCATTGACATCAAATGTCGTAAATCTGGTTTGAAACCTGATGCAGCTGTTCTTGTGGCAACGGTTCGTGCGCTTAAGATGCACGGCGGCGTTGAGAAAAAAGATCTGGGTACTGAAAATGTGGATGCAGTTGTAAAAGGAATGCCGAACTTAGAAAAACACCTTGAGAATATCCAAAATGTTTATGGGCTTCCTGCAGTGGTTGCGATTAATAAGTTCCCTACAGATACAGATGCTGAACTGAAAGCGGTTGAAGATGCTTGCCAAAAATATGGTGCGAATGTTGTCCTTTCAGATGTTTGGGCAAATGGTGGTGACGGAGGAGCTGAACTTGCAAAAGAAGTCGTTCGGCTTGCGGAACAACCTAATCATTTCCAATTTGTTTATGACGACGAAGATTCGCTTGAACAAAAATTGGAAAAAATCGTAACGAAAGTTTATGGCGGAAAAGGGATCGAGTTGACACCAGCTGCTCGAAAAGAATTAAAACACATCGAAGAAATGGGTTACGGGCATTTACCAATTTGTATGGCAAAAACGCAATATTCATTCTCAGATGATGCGAAAAAGGTTGGCCGTCCAGAAGGCTTTACGATCACAATCAAAGACGTTAAGATTTCTGCGGGTGCTGGTTTCGTTGTAGCGCTTACGGGAGCCATTATGACAATGCCGGGTCTTCCGAAAGTTCCAGCTGCTGAAAACATTCAAGTGGACGATAATGGTGTAATTTCTGGTTTATTCTAAGTAAAAATGAAGGAGAAGGAGGGAAAGTTATGGAAATGGTAATTAAGCGGAAATCAGAGTATAAAAAGAGCATTTGGCCTGGTGGAACGACAACAGAACTTTTGATTTGGCCGGAAAAAGCGCTGTATGAAGAACGTAATTTTAAGTACCGGATTTCAACGGCGACTGTTAATTTGCCAACTTCGACTTTTACCTCCTTGTCTTCTTATTGGCGAGAACTGATGATTCTAGATGGTGAGATTGAGCTGCTTCACGAAAATGCTACGCAAAAACGAGAAGTTAAACTTTCTGTTTTTGAACAAGATAGCTTTAGCGGGGCAGAGACTACGACAAGTTACGGGCAATGTACAGATTTTAATTTAATTTATACACCTACCTATACCGGATCATTATCTTTGATAAAACCGGAAGAAAAATATGAAGTGGAAAAAGGGGCGGATTATTTTTACTACTCTTTGGTCGAAGAGATGCAGATTCGTTTTTCAGACGGTCAAGTTGCCGTGCTAGGGAAAGGGGACAGTCTATTTCTTCAAGCTGTTAACCAAATGACGATGCAGCCTGTTGCAAATACATATTCTTCTTCTGACATTATTGCGATCGAAGCAAAAATCAGCAATATAAAAAGATGATACGAAAACGTGTATAGTCATGCCCGTCATAGTGAGAGGGGACAGAAAATGGCTACACAAACGTCAAATGAAAAGTCGAAATTCAGTTTGAGTGGAGCGACATTGTATGGAATCAATGCCGTGATTGGCTCAGGAATCTTCTTATTACCCAGAACCATTTATGAAGGACTTGGACCAGCATCTTTAGTTGCAATGTTAGTAGATGTATTGTTGGTATTACTTTTAGCACTTTGCTTTGCAGAAGTCGCAGGCTATTTTGATAAAAATGGCGGAGCTTTTCAGTATTCAAAAGCGGCTTTTGGAGATTTTGTCGGATTTAATGTCGGCGTGCTTGGCTGGGCGGTCACTGTTATTGCATGGGGCGCCATGGCAGCCGGATTTGCACGCTTGTTCGTCGCACTTGTTCCATCATTTAAGCCTTTTGAAATGTGGATTGCTGTTGTATTGATTGTTTTACTTTCAATTATTAATAGCTTCGGTGTGAAGACATCTAAGATTTTTACGATTACGATTACAATTGCGAAATTAATTCCAATCGTTGCCTTTGTTGTGATTGCTATTTTCTTCATTAAAGGCGGGATTAATGCGGGCAACTTTACACCATTTGTTCAACTTGAACCGGGGAAAAACTTCCTACAAGGAATGAGCTCATCTGCACTAGTGGTTTTCTATGCTTTTATCGGATTTGAAGCATTGCCAGTTGTTGCTGGCGAAATGCGAAATCCTAAAAAGAACGTTCCAAAAGCGATTATTATGTCGATCATCATTGTGTCCTTGCTTTATTTCTTAATTATTGCTGGGACGATTGCTCAACTTGGAAATGGGATTTTGAACACGGATACGCCTGTGCAAGATGCATTTACTAAAATAATTGGTCCGGTTGGCGGATTTATCATTACGATTGGTGCCTTGATTTCAGTAGGTGGCTTAAATACAGGGGATTCGATGATGATTCCTCGTTATGCGTGTTCAATTGCTGAGGATGGTCTATTACCAAAAGTTTTTGCGAAAAAAAATAAACATGAAGCACCGATTTTTTCGATTGTCATTTCTGGTGTATTAGCCGTACTTCTGGTTATGAGTGGTTCGTTTGAGCAATTGGCTCAATTGAGTGTGTTGATGAGGTTTATTCAATATATTCCAACTGCGCTTTCTGTTATTGCACTGCGCAAAAAAGGACTCGAAGATCCAGGGTTCAAGATGCGCTTCGGACCTTTTATTGCGGTTTTAAGTGTTATCGTCAGTCTTTGGATTATGTCATCTTCAAGCTTGATCAATATTATCTTTACAATTGGTGCTATTTGTATCACGAGTATTCTTTATTTTGTCATGTACGGGAAAAAAGGACGGCAAAGCGAAAAAGTGGAAGACTAGTTAATTAAAACATGAAGAGGTGTGGAAAAATGGCGAAAGAAGTAATTTTAACAGGAAATGATTTAACTTTGGATGATGTTGTAGGTGTAGCAAGAGAAGGTTGGCCAGTGAAAATTTCAGCAGAAGCGATCGAAGCGGTGAAAAAATCACGTGAGATCATTGATGATATTATCGCAAACAACCGCGTAACTTATGGAGTTACGACTGGTTTTGGCTCTCTTGTAAGCGTTAGCATTCCGCCAGAAGATGCAAGTGAATTGCAAGAAAACTTGATTAGAACGCATTCGAGCGGTTTTGGAGATCCACTTTCACGTGAAGAAGTTCGCGCTACAATGCTAATTCGCATTAATTCACTAGTGAAAGGCTGTTCAGGAATACGACTCAGCACGGTGGAAACTTTACTAGCGATGCTCAACAAAGATGTGGTACCGTTTATTCCAGAGAAAGGTTCGCTTGGGGCTTCTGGAGATTTGGCTCCGCTTGCGCACATGGTTTTACCAATGCTTGGTCTTGGCCGCGCTTACGTTTCTGGCGAACTACTTTCAGGGAAAGAAGCAATGCAGAAGGCAGGAATCGATACGATCCATTTGGCAGCCAAAGAAGGTCTTGCGCTCATCAATGGTACAACCGTTTTGACGGCGATTGGAGCGCTTGCTACTTATGATGCGGTTGAGCTTGTTAAGCTATCTGATATTGCTGGGGCGTTGTCGCTTGAAGTCCATAATGGGATTGTCGACGTATTTGACGAAGCGCTTCACCGGATTCGTCCACAATACGGACAACTGGCAACTGCACAAAATATGCGGAATTTGGTGGCAGGCAGCACAAAAGTGGTGCATGCTTCAGCTGAACGTGTTCAAGATCCGTATACATTGCGTTGTATTCCGCAAATCCATGGAGCGAATAAAGATAGTGTTAGCTATGTAAAAGCAAAAGTGGAGATTGAAATTAATTCGGCAACGGATAATCCGATTGTAACGGAGAGCGGGAAGGTCATTTCAGGCGGGAACTTCCACGGGGAACCGCTTGCGCAACCTTTTGATTTTCTTGGCATTGCCGCATCAGAAATCGGTAATGTTTCTGAACGTCGGGTGGAACGCCTTGTCAATCACTCGTTAAGTGGACTTCCTTCGTTTCTTGTTAAACATCCAGGACTTAACTCTGGTTTCATGATTACGCAATATGCGGCGGCTGCGCTTGTTTCGGAAAATAAAGTGCTCGCGCATCCGGCAAGTGTTGACTCGATTCCATCTTGTGAAAACCAAGAAGATTTTGTCAGCATGGGGACGATTGCGGCTCGGAAAGCTCGTGACATTGTGAACAACTCACGGCGTGTTGTTGCAACTGAAATTATGGCTGCTTGCCAAGCACTAGACTTTGATGAAAAACAAGCTGGGAAGCTCGGCAAGGGTACACAAGCGGCTTATGATGTGTTCCGTAAGAGTTCGGACTTCATTGAAAATGATCGCGACATCGAGATTTATGATGAACTAGAAAAAGCGACAGAAGTTCTGACGAGCGGACGTTTGGTGGAAGCTGTGGAACAAGTTGTTTCGCTTGAGTTGCAAGTTAAATAAGTGGTTTTTTAGAGGAAGCGCCGGGTGAGGAACCGGCGCTTTTTTGGAGAGGAGAGAGAAAAATGCAGCCG
The DNA here is from genome assembly GCF_003369925.1 of Listeria kieliensis. Lineage (GTDB taxonomy): Bacteria > Bacillota > Bacilli > Lactobacillales > Listeriaceae > Listeria > Listeria kieliensis_A. The sequence continues at coordinate 13,778 of NZ_LARY01000001.1, forward strand.
ATTTTATTGATTGATTTTGGGAGTACGTTTACAAAACTGGTTGCAGTGGATTTGGATCGCCCGGCCATTCTTGCGGCGACGCAAAGTGAAACAACGGTGCAAACGGATATTCAAGCTGGTTATTTGCGAGCGCTTGCAAAAATGGAACAACAAATTGGGAAAATGGATTTTAAAAAGCGTTTAGCTTGTTCTTCTGCACGTGGTGGCTTTAGGTTGGTCGTGATTGGGCTTACGCAAAGCTTGACAACGGAAGCTGCGAAACGAGCGGTTTTAGGAGCGGGAGCGCGCATTTTAAAAGTTTATGCTCCGCTTATTACAGATCAAGATTTGCAGGAAATGGCAGAGCTTGAGCCTGATGCGATTTTGCTTGCGGGCGGCACGGATGGCGGCAATCAGTCTTATATTATACAAAATGCTAAAAAGTTAACTGAGCTCGAGCGAAATGCAGCGCTTGTTGTGGCAGGGAATAAGCGAGCCAATACGGAAATTGAGCACATTTTGAAGGAATCTCATCTCGAGTATTATTTGACTGAAAATGTGATGCCAAAAGCAGGTGTTTTAGTAACGGAACCCGTTCGTAAAGTGTTACGCGAAATTTTTATGAAAAAGATTGTGGAAGCAAACGGATTTGAAGCGGTTTCTGAGCGGATCGGGCGGATTGTTTTGCCGACTCCCACGGCTGTTTTGAAGGCGGCTGAACTACTTGCATATGGCACGAAACGGGAAGCTGGGCTTGGCGAATTGATGGTGGTGGATGTCGGCGGGGCGACAACGGATGTTCACTCGGTCAGTAAACAGCAAGCTGTGAAGGAAGCGGATATCATTTTAACGGGGCTTGCGGAACCTGTTTTGAAACGAACGGTTGAAGGGGATCTTGGGATGCGCTACTCGGCGTACAGCTTGTATCAAGCGGTTGGGGAGTCTGAGATTGCAAGGTACTTCGCGGGAGATGCTTCTTTCATTCGGGAGGGCTGTTTGTTTCGGGAGGCGCATCCGGATTTTATTCCACAAAGTGAGGCAGAGCGCCATTTGGACGACGCAATTGCGAGTAGTGCGATTCAAAAGGCGGTAGAGCGACACTCGGGTTTCTTGAAAAAGGTGGCAACGCCTACTCGTTATGTGTTTGAACAAACGGGGAAGGATTTGCGCTATTTGAAGGCGGTTATCGGAACTGGTGGGGTGTTAACGCATAGTGGCAACCCGAATCGTGTGCTTCTAGCGGCGACGGACCGAATGGATACTAGGCAACTTTTGCCGGAAAATCCGACGTTATTTTTGGACCAGGATTATGTGCTCCAGATGATGGGGCTTTTGTCTGAGCGGTATCCGGATGAAGCGTTGCGCCTTTTGAAGCAGCATTTGCGCAAGCTTTAGTGGCATCTGAAAGTGTGGTATACTTAAAAGCAATTCTAATCAAAGGAGTTGAAGTCACATGCTTGGACCAAATCCAGATGCGCTTTATCCGAATGAAGCTATTCCGTCGCTTGTTTTTATTAAAAACTGTGTGAAAAATCCGAATATCATTGCTGGGAACTATTCGTATTATGATGATCCTGAAAATCCGGAAGGCTTCGAGGATCATGTCGAGCATTTGTATGACTTTCTTTCTGATAAGCTTGTGATCGGGAACTTTTGTGCGATTGCTAAGGGGATTCGTTTTATTATGAATGGAGCGAATCACCGGATGGATTCTGTGGCGACGTATCCATTTAATATTTTGGGGCATGGTTTGGAGAAAGCAACGCCTAGTTTAGCGGATCTGCCTTTTAAAGGTGATACGATGATCGGAAATGATGTTTGGATTGGACAAGATGTTACGATTATGCCGGGGATTACGATCGGAGATGGGGCGATTATTGCGGCCAATTCGGTCGTGACAAAGGATGTCCCGCCTTATATGATTGTTGGTGGAAATCCAGCTCGCCGAATTCGAGCTCGCTTTAATGATGAGATTATTGCTTACTTGCTTGAGCTCAAATGGTGGGACTTTTCGCCTGATAAGATTTGGCGCAACTTGGATATTCTTTGTGATACGAATCCAACGTTAGCCAAATTACAGCAAATGAAATGAAGGAAGGAATTTTTGAAGATGTTGATGCCTGACTTGATGGAACTACTTGAAAAAATGCAGCCGGATCAAAAAATCAATTATGATCGTTTATTAGAAAAAATGATTCATTCGTGGAAGGAAGAAAATGTCCGTCCGAAAATCTTGCTGCATAGCTGCTGTGCGCCGTGTAGCACGTATACGCTCGAATATTTGACGCAGTATGCAGATGTGACGCTTTATTTTGCGAATTCGAATATTCACCCGCGCCTCGAATTTGAACGACGCAAACAAGTGCAAGCGGATTTCGTTGAGGCTTTTAATAATCAGACGGGGCAGCATGTTGAATTTATCGCGGAAGCTTATCGGCCTCAGGAATTTTTGTGTGCTGTTAAGGGGCTTGAGGATGAGCCTGAAGGCGGCTTACGCTGTTCCGCTTGTTTTCAGATGCGACTTGATCAAGCGGCGTTAAAAGCTAAGGAACTGGATGCCGACTATTTTGGCAGTGCGCTCACGATTAGCCCGCACAAAAATAGTTCGCTGATTAATTCGATTGGCGCGGAAGTGCAACAACTTTATGATGTGCGCTATCTCCCAAGTGATTTTAAGAAAAAAGGCGGCTACAAACGGTCCGTTGAGATGTGCGAGGAATATGATATTTACAGGCAATGTTACTGCGGCTGTATTTTTGCAGCTAGAAAACAAAACGTGGATTTAAAACAAGTAAATCAAGAAGCAAAGGCTTATCTGCAAGCAAAAAAAGAGACTTGAGCAAGTCTCTTTTTTTGCGCTTTATTCGGCGGACAAGTCCACGTTATGATAGACTTTTTGAACGTCTTCAAGATCTTCAAGGGCATCAATCATTTTTTCGAATTTAACCAAATCGTCTCCGTCAAGTGTGACTTCGTTTTGGGGAAGCATTTCAATTTCAGCAATGCTAAACTCGTCGATTCCTGCAGCTTTCAGTGCTTCTTGTACTTGGTGGAAATCGCTTGGCTCGGCATAAATGATCGCTTGGTCGTCTTCGTCAAGAATATCGCGCACGTCTACGTCAGCTTCCATCAGGATTTCAAGTAGGTCATCTGCGCTTTTACCTGCGACGCCAAAAACGGCTGTGTTGTCGAACATGTAAGAAACGGCTCCACTTACGCCCATGTTACCACCATTTTTACTGTAAGCGGCACGTACATCAGAGGCTGTCCGGTTTACGTTGTTCGTTAAGGCATCAACGATCACCATGGACCCGTTTGGTCCGAAACCTTCGTAGCGTAATTCGGAATAGTTTTCATCGCCTGTTCCTTTGGCTTTTTCAATGGCGCGATCAATGATGTGTTTAGGAACGTTGTAGGTTTTCGCTCGTTCAATGACGAAACGCAATTTTTGGTTTGCATGAGGATCTGGTTCGCCTTGTTTAGCTGCTACATAAATTTCAATCCCGAATTTTGCATAGATTCGGCTGTTATTTGTATCTTTTGACGCTTTTTTTTCTTTAATATTTGCCCATTTACGGCCCATTAAGAACACTCTCTTTCTATATTAACTTGATAAGATAAAAGACTCTTTGTTTATTATATCGGGTCTTGGTTGTTTTGTTAAGTAGCAGCTTAAAAAATTCCTGTGAAAAAATGTACAGATGGGCTATAATAGAGGTAATTCATGAATGGAGGAAGATGATAAATGTCAAACTTACCAAATTGCCCAGAGTGCAAATCAACTTATACGTATGAGGATCGAGGGCTTTTGATTTGTCCGGAATGCGGCTTTGAATGGAGCCCGGGAGAAGAAGCGAGTGCGCAAGAAGAGTTAGTTGTGCGTGATGCAAACGGTACGGTGCTTGCTGATGGAGATTCTGTAACGGTTATTAAAGATTTGAAGGTGAAGGGAAGTTCATCTGCACTTAAAATTGGCACGAAAGTGAAAAACATCCGCCTTGTAGAAGGTGATCATAATATTGATTGTAAGATTGATGGCTTCGGTGCGATGAAATTGAAGTCGGAATTTGTAAAGAAAAACGGTTAATTTAGCTGGTGAAATCATTAAAAAACAAGCTTTCAAAAACGGATTTTTGTTTTGAAAGCTTGTTTTTTTGTAAGTGATTATTTATCTTCTTCTTGGCTTTTCTTACGTAGTTCTTTGGCTTCTTTGCGCCACCAAAGAGCTTTTTTAGGATTGTTTACCATTTTTTTGGCTTCTGCTTTTGTTTCTACGGCCGGAAGCGAGCCGCGAAGTGATTTTCCGGATGTTTGCTTGAACATGAGTGTAAAGACGATCATGCCAATCAGTCCAACAAGGACAAGATAAAAGGCTGGCATCAAATTGTTGTGAGTCTTATCAATCAAGAAAGAGGCGATCATCGGTGTCGTTCCGCCAAATATGGATACGGATACGTTGAATGAAACGGATAATGCCCGGTAACGCACATCTGTGAAAAATAAGGTTGGTAACATGGATGGTACGGTTCCTTCAAAGCAAGATAGACACAGTGCTAGAAGCAGGAGTCCTAGGAAAACGGTTAGGATGTTATCATCACGCAAAAGTAAGAAAGCCGGGATGGCAAATAGAATCAAGCCGACAAGGCCGATTTGTGTGATGATTTTGTTGCCGAACTTATCGCTTAAGTGTCCCATTAAAATGACAATTGGGATCATGAGTACCATGACGACCAAAATGAGCAAGAGCGATTTGGAGTTTTCATAGCCCAAAACGGAATTCAAATGGGATGGCATGTACGATAAGAGCATATAGTTTGTGATGTTGAAAAAAGCGACGATAACGATGCACAAGAACAATTCTTTTTTGAAATAAAGGAAGATATCTTTGAAGGTTGGTTGTTCTTCTGTTTCGTTTTGGTCTTGTTCGGATTCTTGAATTTCTTGGAATGCTTGGGTTTCATCTAGGTTTGTTCGTAAGTAAAAGCCAATCAGCCCAAGTGGGGCAGCGACGAAGAAAGGAATTCGCCATCCCCAATCGACCATTCCCTGGTCGCCTAAGATAAAGGTTAGAAGTGTAACGAGTCCGCTGCCGGCAATGTAACCGGATAGGGTTCCGACTTCAAGTCCACTTCCTAGAATGCCACGCTTTTTATCGGGCGCGGATTCTGCTATGTATGTCATTGCGCCTGAATATTCGCCGCCGGTTGAAAAACCTTGGACAAGACGCGCAGCGAGTAACAGGAATGAGGCGGTTAAGCCAATAGACTGATAACTTGGGATAAGGCCAATACAAAGCGTTGAAAAAGCCATCATCAGGATCGTAATGGTCAATACGCGTTTCCTGCCTAAACGGTCTCCAAGTGCTCCGAAAACGAAGCCGCCGATTGGTCGCATAATAAAGGCGATCGCGAAGGTGGCGAAGGTGTAAACGAGCTGCAGGGTTCCTTCCATTTCTGGGAAGAAAACTTTCCCGATTGTGACGGCAAGGTAGGAATAAATTCCGAAATCGAACCATTCCATCGCGTTTCCAAGTCCCGTTGCGAAAACGGCTTTTCTTGCTTGGCTGGTGTCAATGATGGTCATATCATTGGGTAGTAATTTCCTTTTTTTAGTTGTGTTCATTCATATAGCTCCCTTTTATATAGTTGTTTGGCTTTATTTTACCACAGATGTGAATTTATAAACGTTTTTTTTAGAATTTTAGTCAGGAGAACGAGATTTCGAGCAAAACGATTGGTTATCATCTTGAAAGGGGCGTATACTTAATTTGTAAGCGCAAATATTTTAAACTGAAGGAGAGAATGGTCATGAGACTAAAAGACAAGGTAGCAATTATTACAGGTGGTGCAAGCGGAATCGGAAAGGCAACGGTTGAACGTTTTGTTCGTGAAGGGGCAAAAGTAGTGATTGCCGATTTCTCAGATAAAGGGGAAGAGCTTGCACAAGAATTGCGTGATACTGGTTATGAAGCGATTTTTGTAAAAACGGATGTAACGAGTGAAGAAGATATTAAACAAATGATTGAAAAAACGGTAGAATCTTTTGGTAAACTGGATATTATGTTCGCGAATGCAGGGATTGCAAGTGATGCGGATATTGATCAACTTCCATACGATCAATGGAAAAAAACGATTGATATTAATTTAAATGGTGTCTTTTTGTCGGATAAATATGCGATTGAACAAATGATGAAACAAGGTCATGGCGGTTCGGTTGTAAATGCGGGTTCGATTCACAGTCTTGCTGGGAAACGTGGCGTGACGGCTTATGCTTCTGCAAAGGGCGGCGTTAAATTGTTAACGCAAACGCTTGGCGCAACTTATGCGGAACATGGAATCCGGGTCAACGCGGTTGGACCAGGTTATATTGATACGCCGCTCATTGAAGCAGCTCAAGGAAAAGCGCGTGATGAATTGATTTCGCTTCACCCCATGGGTCGCTTAGGAAAACCAGAAGAAGTAGCAAATTGTGTGGTTTTCTTGGCAAGTGACGAAGCGTCGTTTGTTTCAGGAACGATTCTTGTAGTAGACGGTGCTTATACAGCTGTTTAATGTGAGTATATAAATAAGGCTTGTGTGTCTTCTGAGTAGACGCACAAGCCTTATTTTTTTAGTTGCTCAATTATAAAATAAAAGGTGGACTCTGCTTGTCTGAAATCTCCGCTTGAAAGAAATTGGGCGGAGATCCAGATAAACAAGAGCATAAAAAGTGTTAGCGTAACCCCGTGAATGACTTTTTTCATTCGTTTCACCTCGTGTAAATGCATTTTTGTTCTAGTGCTCTCTGAAATTTAGTTTAAATGGCGTGTTTTCTTTGTAAGCTTGGAAGCTGTAGCCGTTTTTTTTCAAGGCATGGATAATGGCTGGGAGAGCTTCTAGGGTGTTTTTTCGTTCGTGCATTAAAATGACAAGGGGTTCTTTTTGTTTGGCTAAGGCGTTCGCTTGATGCAAGACGGTTTCAACGACGCGAGCAGAATTCGTTTTGTAGCGCCAATCGTTGCTGTCGATATTCCAGTCAAGGAGTGTGAAGCCTTTGTCTTTTGTTTCTTGATGGAGCGCACTGCTTAAGTAGGTGCTACCATAAGGGGCGCGGATTAGGTTGCTTGTTATGCCCAACTTTTCGCGTCCGAGTGCTCGAGCTTGTTCCATTTCGGCGAGGAAGGTTGGGCTGTTTTTGCGGTAAAGTAAACTTGCATCGTGTGTCATGCTGTGCCAGCCGATGTTGGATCCGGATGCGAGTATCGCTTTTGCGGTTTCGGGTTGGATGCGATTTAAGTTTTCGCCGATGAAAAAGAAAGTTGCAGGGACTTTTTCTTGTTGTAGCAAGTTAGTAAATCGGCTTAAAAATGGAGAAGGACCATCGTCAAAGGTTAAGAAAACGGTTTTTTCTGTCACGGGTTTCGGTTTTTCGGATGCTTTTTTGGGCGGCTTTTTAGCGCTTGCCTTTTGTACGGGAGCCTTCTTAGTGACGATTTTTTCTGATTTAGTTGCTTGCTTGGTGGCGCTTTTGGTGTTTGAATTTCCAAAGAGTAACAAGCAAGCGGAGCTTATTCCCAGCAAAATCAGGAAAGCGAGAATTGCGGGTTTCCACCGTAGTTTTTTATATCTTCTTTTTTTGCGCATTTTGGTCCTCCCTTATTTGAGATAGGTTGGTTTTTTTAAGTCGTTTTGAATGAGTGATGTCGGGATCACAAACGAAACGGTTCCCATGTAACCAGGTGCCACTTCATAATCGTTGAAAGAAAAGACGAGCTCGTTTTTGGCGTTGATGTAGAATCTTTTGGCTAGGTGTTTTTTGCTCAGTGCGGCTTTTAGTTCGCTTTCGTCCCAGTAAATTTTATTTGGGTCGGCTTCAGTTTGTTTTTTCATTTGTTCCTGAATATTTGCTTGGATGAGTTTGGCGTAGCGGTCATTTTTGAAAAGATCCGCAAGCTCGACGCGTTGCATTTTTTGCTTGTCCATCACGAGATATGTGTGCTCGGTGTAGCTACTCGCGCGGGTTTCTTGAACGGTAAACTGAAGGACGAGTAGCTTCTTGGTGTTCGTTATTTCTTGATAATCGCTAGAAACGTAGAAATGCTCACCGTGATTTTGACTGGAACGCTGGTATTCTTTGTAAAGGGCTTCGCCCGTTTTATCATAAGCATCGTTCAGTTTCTTCTCGAGTTCGGGGTTTTGAATGCCGCTTAATTTGGGCGTTTTGATATTGGCTTCGGTTGTTTTGGTTTTTTCTTGATAGTTTTTGCCAGTGATGACGGTGATGATGTTTTTTAAAATTGGAACGTCGCTCATCGCGCGGGCAAGTGATTCGTTTGTTGTCACAACGACAAGGAAAATTGCTAATAAAACGGGAATGGTCGCAGCAATACTCCATCTAATGGGATGGCGTTTCTTTTTGGGTTTTGTTGCGCTCAAGTTTTGAATCATTTGATCAAGCTCTTTATCTGGGATAGGAACTTGTTGATAAGCTTGTTTGAGTTGTTTCAAGTCTTTATTCATGAGTATTTTCATCCTCCTCGTCTAAATCAAGACGCAATAGCTGGAGTGCTTTATAAAGTCGCGTTTTGGTCGTACTGAGATTTTTATTAATAATATAAGAAATTTCTTGGATCGAAAGGTCTTCAAAATAACGTAAAATGATGACGGTTTTGTATTTCACGGGCAGCCGTTCGAGTGCATGTTTCAAATCGAGATTTTCATAGTGATCACTTGCGCCAGGCTGCAGGCTAGCCAAAACTTCGTGATCCATTAATGTGATTTTTTTATTTTTTCTCAAGAAATCAAGCGCAGTTCGCACAACGATTTTGTAAAACCAGCTTTTCATGTTTTCTTTTTTTTGAATGGTTGGGAGTTTTAACAAGGCTTTTTGGATAGATTCTTGAATGATATCAAGCGCGTCCGCTTGTGATTTGGTGTAGCTATAGGCCATACGATAAAAATCATCTTTATATTCGGTTACACACTCCAAAAAGCGCTCCTGTAAATTTTTATTCATACCGGTAGAAGCCTCCTAAAAATATCTCCACTTATTAGACGTAGCAGAAAAGGAAAAAGTTTGTTTTTCTAAAAACTTTTTTATTGATATGTTTATTTGTTGCACATAAAATCCCAAGTTAAACCTGATGAAAATTGGAACTTTACAAGCGAAACGGAAAGGGCTAAAATGAAAACACGAACGATTGTTCTTGGAGGAGTTGCCTTATGAGTAAGGTTTTGTTAAAGCAGAAGTTGAGCATACTTCCAGAGTCGCCAGGGTGCTACATCTACAAAGATGCAGCGGGCGAGATTTTATATATTGGAAAATCCAAAAATTTAAAAAAACGAGTGAAATCTTATTTTACGAAGACGCAAACTGGAAAAACAGCGCGTCTAGTTCATTATATCGAGGATTTAGAGTTGATTCTGACGGATTCAGAAAAAGAAGCGCTCTTGCTTGAGATGTCGCTCATCATGAAGTATCAACCTCCTTATAATATCCTTTTAAAAGACGAAGTGCACTACTCTTATATCAAAATTACGAACGAAGAAAACCCGCGACTTGAGGTGACGCGCGAAATCAAAAAAGATGGTGCGGCGTATTTTGGCCCGTACGTTAGTAAATATTCGGCGGAAAAAACGAAGGAGTTGCTTCAAAAAATTTATCCGCTTTGTCACTGTAGTGGTAAAAAAGGGCGCCCTTGTTTCTACTATCATTTGGGGATGTGTATTGGTCCGTGTGCGAGGGAAGTTTCGCCGGAAGAATATCAAGCACAAATTGAACGGATTAAGCGGTTTTTCCATGCGGGGCATCTTGCCATTCGGCGCGAGCTTGAAGAGCGGCGTGATTTAGCGACTAGTGAATGGCAATTTGAGCGAGCGCAGGAAGTCCAAGAATGGATTGCGGCGCTTGACCAGGTGATGGAAAAACAAAAAGTTGTGATTAAAGATCGAGACGACCGAGATGTCATTGATTTTGTCTATGACGACGGTTCACTTTCGATTCAAATCTTTTTTGTGCGAAATGGTGCCATCGTTGGTCGCTTTGCTCAAATTTTGGAGCAAGTGGAAGAAATAAATGATGGGACGGTTGAAGCATATATTCAGTCGTTTTATGAGCATCCCAATCATTTGCTGCCGAAAGAGTTGCTCGTTGGCGCGAGAGTTGATGCGAGAAAGTTGGCAGATGAATTAGGTGTGAAAGTGAAAACGCCGAAACGTGGCGAGAAACGAGCAGTACTTCAATTGGTTGAGGAAAATGCTCGCAGTGCACTCCTAGCTCATTTTAAAATGCTTGATTACGGGCTTGAAGTGGGGAAGTAGGAGAGCGGATTAGTTGAAAGGGAATTGTAATGGCTTGTGATGCGCTACAATCTGCAAGTGAAGAGCCATTTGGTGAAGCAAGAAAGACAGCGAATTCATGAACTAGAAGAATTCGCTGTCTTTTTATTATGCCGTATTTTTAATGATAATCAATGGCTGGAGAAGGTTATTGTACGGCTATTAAGATGGAAACGTCACCATTTGGCTTATACTTTTCAAAATCAAAATCATAGACTCGATTGATTAGCTGGGCTTCTTCATCAGACCATATTTGTTTCCAAGTATTGATGATGCCTAAATTATCAGAACCATCCACCGCATATTCTTTCCAGTGGTATTTGGATGTGTCAAATGCAGCATCGGTGTCTGTTTCCTTACAAATAGAAACAGAATAATCTCCTTTATAGTTACTTTCATAATGATGATAAACTGCGGCCACTGTTTTCCCTTGCCCAAAAGTTTGCTTTACAAACGACTCATTTTCTTTCCACAAAGTGATTAATTTTGCTTGAATATCGGGATCGTTAAAATTATTTGTTCTAGTTGTGTTAGAAATTAAAAATTTCATTTTAAAACCTCCTTCTAAGATACTTTAATGGTACTATATAAATGGTGACATCATCTGTCATTATTTATAAAAAATTTAAGGAGAAAAAATTTGAATAATGGTCGTCTATTTGGAATCATTTATCACTTGCTGAATACTAAACGAACTACTTCTAGTGAGCTAGCTGAGTTATTTGAAGTCTCAAAAAGAACTATCTATAGGGACCTTAATGCGCTTAGTTCGCTTGGAATTCCTGTTTATACTGAATCTGGTAGAAATGGTGGAGTCTATTTATTGGATCAATTTGTATTAAATAATATATTGCTTTCAAAAAAAGAACAGGAAAATCTGTTATTAGCCTTGAAAGGAATCGAGAGTATTACACCGAAAATAAGCCAAGAAGCGTACTCAAAATTGCAATCCTTGTTTAAGCTTCCTTTCGATAACTGGCTTGAAGTCGACTTTTCACCATGGTACCGAGAAGGAAAGGATACGCCGTTTGAACTTCTTAAGTCGGGAATTTTAGATAAGAAACAAATTGAGTTTGAGTATATCGGCTCTACGAATCAATGTGAGAAGAGAATTTGTAACCCGTTAAAATTAGTGTTTAAATCGCAAACGTGGTATTTGCAAGCATTTTGTACAAATAGAGAAGATTTTAGGATTTTTAAGATTAATCGGATGAAATCTATCAGAATCCGTGATGAATCTTTTGAGCCAATTCCTATTCCTAAAATAGCTGCCCCTAAGATGGATAGTAAGCATATCTCTTTATCGCTTGCTTTTTCTAAGGAGATTTTATATCGAGTCTTTGATGAATTTGATCATGCAGATATAACTGTTCAACCGGATGGAACCGCTATTGTATCGATTGCTATGCCCGACCAGAACTGGCTAGTCCATTACTTATTGTCCTACGGGAAGCATATGAGAATATTAAGTCCCGATTATCTTAAACTACGATTAAAACATGAAATGGATGAGATACTTTCCAACTATTCGATTCGCGATTAATTTGGGGTACTATCCGATATAAAGATCTATAAAAGCAAAAGATTGGGCGGATAATTCAGTTGAAAAGTTTTCTTTTCTTAAATGTGAGATACAATAAAGCCTTTATCGCTTAACATGCCTTTTGAAGTGGTGTTAAAGATAGGTTTGTATAAGTTATTCCTTGTGGGAAGTAGTACATGTGCCAAAATGTTAATATTAGTCTTCCCTAACTTGGGAATTAAAGCGGCCCAGTTATGCAGGTTCTGCCAGGTAAGTAAGTGGCTACTTTTTATCAAGAATGCAAAAACAACTAAAATGGGAAGTCCCATTTTAGTTGTTTTTAATCGAGTGAGAGTTACATCTTAGACTCTTTAATTTGTTTAGGTGCTTACTTTTTGAATTCTTGAAATTTGAAGTTTTGTCCAAATGAGTGTTTAGTTGTTGTATACGATCAGAATTTATAAATTAAAGGCTGCCATTTATCAACATCAATATGGACGTCGTCATGTGAAATTTGCTCATTTACAAGAATATTTTGGATCTCCGATTCAACCACTACAAAGTTATCTCTATCGGTGATTTGAGTTACTTTCATTTCAAGTTGTATAGGGCATTCTTTAATTCGCACTGTCTGTACAGTTTGTCCTGATAGTTTTGTGAAGTTTCCTTTTTGAAATTTATCTTGGCAAAATGATTTTGTGCGGCTTGAAAATTATCAAACTGAATTGACTGAAGCGGGAATTCATTATTTTGAAGAGATGGGGTTAGATGTTGAAGCCGTCAAAAAGCAAAGTGGGATATTTGTAAAACCATGCTTAGATTGGACCGAAAGGACTTTTCGTTTAGGGGGCTAATTTAGGGAAGGCTTTTTTTAAGTTTTGTGCAAATAATTCCTATATTATTTTGGATAACAAAAGTCGAGCCGTTAGGTTAAGTCATAAAGGCAAACATTTTTTTAATTCATTTGTTGAATAAAAAACTAGATTTATTTCTTGAAGAACTATAACAATGATTTAACAAACTGTTTGTTGCCACCTTTTACTATAAATCAGAGCTAAATTCAGTTGAGGAATTAATTTTTTAATTTCTCTTTTTTTTGCTAAAAATCTTCAAACAGTGTTTAAGCTCTTTTTAAGAGAGTACAAGTAATAAATTTTGTCAAAATTGACGTTTTCATTTTTTTGACATATTTACAGCTGTTTTTTATTCTTTAAGAAATTTTATGTGGATAAAAAATAAAAGATAATGTAGGTATACTGATTTGCAAGGGGGGTGAATTAAAGAATGAGAAAAAGGAAGTTATTCCAAAGAAAATTTGTTGTTTTAGGCTTGATCAGTGTATTAATTATTGGCCTTACATTTCCTTTTCCGAATTTTAAGCATAAAATTCAAGTTGATGCAGCAAAAAAATCTCTTGATGGGACGGCCGCTTCCGCACTAAAGAAAATAAATAATGATAAAGTTTCTGAAAAAGCTCCAGCAGAAGAAAATAATCAAACTCAGATTTCAAGAGACGGAGGGAATGTGGCTAAACCAGCACTTGATTGGATCGATAACGTAACTACAATGCAGCAAAATAATCTATTAGGTGGTAATGCCAATCAGTGGAATTACTTTTATGAAGAAGAAGACGACATAGGAGTATTGAAACCTTTGGGGCATATATCGACTTCTGGGGGTACCGAACCAAGTGTCGTAAACAATTTAGCTGGTAAAAGGATTGGCTATTTGCGGGTTGTAACTAAAAAGATTTCTTCACCTACTTATGGAGAGAGATATCTAGAGCAACTGGGTTTTCATTCGGCACCTGAGCGAGGGGTGAAGCCTGTTCGCTTTGTCGCAACACAGACGATTAATACTAATCTAGGGCAAACGTATCAAGTGTCTCGAGATATGGGAGCATATTCAACAGCTATTCCAGCAGATTTGATTACACATGTTGATGTTTTGGATGACAAAAATAATTCTCTAGTTACCCCTGATTTTAGAAGTGACTATGATGGTGTTGAACAGCTCACATTTTTCGGAACAGGTCGACCTGTTACTTTTCAGATAGAGTTTTATGAAGATATGGGTAGTATAGGTCATCCTGAGGGATCTGGGAGACAAGTTAACTTTCCCATGCTAGTAAACTTAGATCAGGGAGTAATTGAGACAAACGATATTTCAGATGATTTGTTTACGGATAGTAGCTATTCAGAACTAAAGCTTCATGTTGTTGAAGAAGATATTACTGCTGCAGATAAATGGTTAAAATTAATTTTAGATCCAGAAGCAAAAGATTCATTAACGAATAGAATGAACTGGGCAAAAGAATTGCTTGCTGCTGCGGATCCAGATTTCACAATTGAGCAGCTAGTTGATAAGGTATCTGATGAGCACAGTACAACTATTATCGGGAAGACTAAGTCGCCCTACACTCAGTTAGTTTTTCAAAAAAATGAAAAGCAGATAGAGAATCCTGCGGCTACTATGCCTAGTGATAATCCGAGAGATCCGACGACTGATGTTTATCATATTCGATCAGATAGTGAGGGGAACTTCAAACTAAAACTTGGAAATGGTCAAAGGTTTAATGCTGGGGATGTCTTGACAACACAGAGCTTAATTCATGGTAAAAGACATACGAGTATGATGACGGTAGCGGACACAACACCACCTGAGAAACCGGTTTTAGAAGATAACTTAACAAGTAGCAGCACACAATTTGAAGTTAGTTCGATTAAGGAACATCCATTGAAAATCGGAATTTATAATTCTAAGGGAGAAAAAGTTGCAGAACACCAAACTTCTTCTGATGATCAAAGTACACGGCTCAAAATAGGTATTCCAAGCGAAAAGTTACCTCTGAATGCAGGGGAACAATATTATGCAGTTGCTGTTGATTTATCAGGGAATTTAAGTGAAACTTCAAATGTTGTAACCGTGAAAGATGGAACAGCACCCAAAGCGAATGCAATCGTTCAAATTCTTGCTAATCCAGAGTCACTTCCGTCTGACCCGCGTTCCGTCCTAAAAAACGTTTCTGATAACGTCACAAGTAATGCTAATTTGCGATTTGAGTACACTGAGCGACCAAGCGAATTTAATATGCCTAAAGGAACCATGTATCCTGCGAAAGTAAAAATTACAGATGAAGCTGGAAATGCAGCAGAAATCCTTATCCCTATTTTTGATAAGAAAGATGAACCTAATCTTAGTTATGGTGATGAGTATGCCATCTACGCAGAAAATGCTACTTTATTCCCAAAAGATATGCCAGTCGATGTGGATAGTCTACTGCTTTTCTATGATACAATTGCTAGAAAAACATCTCTTAGAGCATGGAATTTAATAGATGGCACAAGTGCAAACAAACTAGGAAAAATACCAAGCAGTGATACGGATCGACTATTGATAAATATGGATCAGATGTGGAACGAACCAGGCACTTACCCAATGTTATATGAAGTCACGGGCGCGGATCATTTGGATCTTAAAACGAGAAAGGCGTTTCAGTTGACTGTAGAAACGGGGACTTTAGATTTTACGAGTGTAACTGCAAATTTGTCTTATACGGGTATAATCAAATCTTATCGGCAAACCTTGCCAGCACAGGAAAATGCAAGTTTTAGTATTCATGATGGACGCGAAATGATGAATTCGGAGTGGAAGTTGAAAGCAAGAATGTCGACACCCATCAGAGACTCACAAGGGAGAGGTTTTTCTGGCAGTTTAATTTACCGAGAGTATTCTGAAGGAAATGAAAGTAAACCAAATGATCGCCCCCTTACTACAGAGGATGATGTTTTGATTAAGAAACAATCTTCAACTTCATCAAGAGATCAAGCTGTTGAAGTAAAAAATCTGGATTCAGCGGGTCGAAATGTTGGAATAATGCTGGAAGTCATTCCAGGAGATATTCGAGTAGATGAAGAATACCGTGGGGAAATTATCTGGACATTGGAAGATACCCCATAAGAAAGGGAGGAGAGGACATATCATGCTGAAAAAACATAGTTTGTTGATGGCACTTGCCTTTCTTTCTTGTTGGGGGGTGCTGTTTTCTTCCAGTTCTATTGTCAGTGCGAATGAAATTACATCAACATATACCTCTGATGTTGGCTTAACATTTAGTGAAGGGATGCCTCCACCACGAGACACGGGGAAGCTTTCTTCACATGATCAAAAAGAAGAGACTAAGCAGCCCTCTCTGAGTGGCTCTTCTAAAAAAACAATTGGATCAGGAGAAGTCATTTCTCGTCTTCCATGGAAGTCTCTACCAATGACCGGAGACACGTCTTCTTTTCCTTGGATTGGATGGGGACTCTTAATAGGAGGAAGTATGTTCTTCCTAGGTAGAAGACAGTGGAAAGCTAAAGGATTTCTTTTCCTGTGTGGGCTGTTGATGGTTGGATTTAGCTGGCCAAGTTGTTCGGTGGAAGCGGCTTCGACTTCATCAAAGGCGGACCTCTTTTACTTACCACCTGACCAAGTAGTGACGGGACCTAAGCATCCTTATCATCCGAATCAGAATGTTGATTTTGGGGACGCTAATCGACCTACCAATCGAAAAGGTCCACTGAGTCTTGACTTTGTACCCAATATTCAATTTCATGCACAAAAGGGAAGTTGGGAGGAAGAAAGGTATTATGCCCCTCTCATCCAAGTACAACGATCAGATGAGAAAGGCTTGGAACAAGTACCGAATTTTGTTCAAGTAACAGATGATCGTGGTTCACTGAGTGGTTGGACGTTAGTCCTTCGGCAAAATGGTCAGTTTCGAAATGGAGCACATGAACTGGAAGGAACTGAGATAAAATTAAGCAAGCTTCATATGGTATCAGGAGAGTCTAAACGTCCCCCGATTGCTTTTCAAGAAATAACGCTTGATCCAGATGGAAAAGAAAGTAGTCTCGTGATTCAAGCGAAGAAAGGAACTGGTGCCGGCACTTGGCTCGGGTTATTTGGAAAAGACAATCAAGAGGCCCAAACGGCTATTTCTGTTACCGTACCAGGAGAAGTAACAAAGGAACAAGGCAAGTATCAAACATCATTAACATGGGAATTACATGATTCCCCTATTTAAAAACAAAGGAGTCTTTTAATTATGAAAAAAACATTGACATTAACTGCAACTAGTTTGGCAGCGGTAGTTGGACTTTCACTTGTCGCTATTCCAGCATATGCGGAGGAAGCCGTTAAAGACGGAGGAATCACAACTTCCAAAGGGGATATTACATTTGAAAAAAACAAAGGAACAACAAAACCAAAAGATCCAGATACTGGGAAGCCCGTTATTCCAGTAGATCCAGATCCAGTAGTTCCAACAAATGGACCCCTTAGTATTGATTATATTTCCAATGTTCATTTTGGGACACAAAAGATTTCAGGGAGCACGGAAGTCTATTATGCAACGCTTGACCAAGTGAAGGATGCAGAAAGTGGAGCGATTAGTGAGCGTCCCAATATGGTTCAAATTACAGATGACCGCGGAACAAACGCTGGTTGGAAACTAACGGTGAAGCAAGAAGCGCAATTTAAAAATGGAAGTTCTGAACTAGATGGAGCGGTTTTAAAATTTGAAAACCCAACACTTAAATCAAGCAATAAGAGTGCTACAAACACCCCCACTGCTAAAGCAATGACACTATCTCCAGCAGGTGCAGCGAGTGATGTGATGATTGCCAACGCTAACCAAGGGATGGGAACATGGTTTGATCAATTTGGAGCTGATCAAGACAGCGGAAAACAAAGTATTTCCCTTACGGTTCCTGGCGACACTGCCAAAGTCGAAGGTAAATATGAAACGACTTTAACTTGGACATTAACAGATAGCGCGGTTTAAGAGTCAACTATACTAAAAAAGAGGAGTTTAAATTGATGAAGACAAAAACAAAAATGATGACAGCAAGTGCTTTAGGTTTTGCATTACTCGTGAGTGGGACTGCGTATCAAGTGGAAGCGGCTTCCACCACAAGCAATGCGAAAGTAAACTTTAAATCAGATGAATCAGGAACAACAAAACCAAAAGATCCAACAAAACCAGAGGAAGAATTTGTTCCCGAAGAAGATCCAAACCCAACTACAGGTTCTCTTAGAATTGACTTTGCTTCTTCACTTGATTTTGGTGAACAAACCATTTCTGGGGAAGCGAAAGATTATTTTGCGAAATTCACAAAAGGAACGGACTCAGCAGGAGCTGACCGTTTTGTACCTAGCTATGTGCAAGTAACGGATAACTCCGGTAAAAACGCTGGTTGGACACTTGAGGTTTCAGGGAGTGAGTTCAAAAATGGGGATGCAGTTTTAGAAGGGGCAGAGTTGACACTTTCAGGGACAACGCTTGCTTCGACAATGGATGCGAAATTCAAACCAGAGACTGTGGTCACTAACCTTGTCGTTGGTAGCATTCCTCAAACGGTTGTTGAAGCGAAAGCTAACCAAGGAATGGGTACCTGGACAGCAGCCTTTGGAAATACAGCAGGCACGAGTGCAACGGAAGTCAATTCCAATGTAAAATTACATGTTCCGGCAGAAACCAAAAAGTTACCAGGAACTTATACGTCAACGCTAACTTGGACACTTACAGCTGATCCAGTGGCGGGGCAATAAGGGGACGCTTACAGAATAAGAACCATTCATCGAAAGAGAGAGCGCTTGGAGCCTCTCTCTTTTTGACTAATAAAGGAGATTTAGTTATGCAGAATAAACTATGGATTAAACCATTGGTCGGATTAGTCGGCTTTTTTGTCGCTTTCCTTCTCGTTTTTAGTGTTTTTCAAATGAAAGTAGAAGCAGCGACTAATATGCCTTTTTCTGTTTCGGCTGTTTTACCCGATAACCAAGTAGATAAGTCGAAAACGTATTTTGATTTACAGATGCGTCCTGGAGAGAACCAAATCATCGAAGTCGAACTCGTTAATGCTTCGGATCGAGAGCTTACAGTAGAGACCCATGCGAATACAGCTATAACAAATGACAATGGGATCGTTGATTACAGTTATACAGGGAAAAAGATGGATCCAACATTAAAGGTTCCGTTTTCGAAGGTAGCGAAAGTGACAACGGATACGACGATTCCCAAAAAGGGCACTCGACGCGTGAAAATAGCCCTTTCTATGCCAGAACAACCCTTTTCGGGCGTGATTTTAGGGGGCCTACATTTTAAGGAAAAAGAGCCACCTCGTTCAAAGACTAAAGAGGAAAAGGGCGTTCAAATTGAAAATAAATATGCTTTTGTCATCGGTGTGGTGTTACGAGAGTCTGAAGAAAAGGTAAAACCTACTTTTAAGCTTGGAAAAATTCAACCTTCACAAATCAACTTTCGTAATGTGCTCAAGGCTGAAGTGAGCAATCCCGTTCCAGTCATCATTTCAGATATGGAAATTCAAGCCCATGTCACGAAGAGAGCGAAGAAAAAAGTTTTGTTTGAGACGAATCGAGAACATATGCGAATGGCGCCAAATTCTCATTTTGATTATGGGATCAGTTGGGAAAATCAAGCCTTTCAGTCAGGGAAATACACACTGCATATGACACTTAAAGCGAAAGGAAAGACATGGAAATGGACAAAAGATTTTGAGATCGACCGAAAAGAAGCAAAAAAATATAATGATCGTGCCGTGGAATTAGAGAAGGATTACACAATGTATTACATTATAGGAGGCGCCGTTCTTGTTTTAGTTCTGCTAATTCTAGTTTATTGGTTAGGAAGACGAAGTCACAAGAAAGCAAATTAAATAAAAAGCATCTAAAACGAAGAAGGGTTTTGTTTACAAAACCCTTCTTCGTTTATTTATAAGTTTCTTTTTTTAACCGCATCAATTAAATAATAGAGTGTGAAAAAGGCATGAGCGATTCTTTTTTTAAATACTGAATCAATTGTGTCATATTAATAAGTTTGCACTTTGCCCCCCATTGGATGATGATGCCAAGATCGGAAAGCTCTTTAATAGCTTCATTTGTACGTGCTTTACCAGAATGTGATATTTGTGCAATGAAGGTTTGAGTCGCAAAAGAGGGTAGGCCAACAATGTTTGTATCTTCTTCTATCTGATATCCGACTTTTTTTATTGTTCTAAAAAGCGCCCAAGAAACTTTTGCCTGAGTCCCTCTATTCGATAAAACACTGGCAAAAGAAATGTTTACTAGTTGAACAATGATTCTTTCAAATAAGTCATGATATTTTCTTGGGTCAATGTAGAGGTGAGATAATAAAAATTCTTTATCAATTTCATATACTTCTGCTGGACCAAATGCTACAACTTGATACTGAATAAAGTTGGAAACATTCCAAGAGCCACGTGCTTGTTGCTCGATGAGTGCTTCTACATTAATGATGTCACCTTCAATAAGAATCTCTGTATAAGCTTTTTCATCTTGACTAGTAGAAACTTGAACCAGCAGTGTTCCTTGCTTAACGAGTAAAATTTTACTTCCATCTGAGTCTTTACTGTTATAGCATATCTGCTCGTTTTCATAACGATTTAATTTCCAAAAAATAGAACGCCATTGTCTGAATTCTTCAGTTTTATGAATCATAATCATCAACCTTTCGAGAGAGATAGTACGATTATTTTTTATTAGCTTATTCAATATGATGTTCGAAAAATGAGCGTTTTTCGCACACGATTATTTCAAATAAAATAAAAACATGAAATTCGCCTACCGCAAGGGCTAAACAAACTTTCATGCTTATTTAAGCAAAGGTATATTTGATGTTCGAAAAACGCTCATTAAAAAAACACACGCTTCATTCTGTAAGGTATCACGGGACTTGTTTTTTTATGAACTAAAGACTTGCTAAATGATACTATACGTAAATTTTAGCTTAGCTGCTTTATATCAAATGTTCTTAAAGAAAGAATTGTTGAGTTTTTGTGTCTTATTTGTGAATTTTCATTTTAAGCTAAGAGAGAATGGGGAGAATACAAGACTATAGACTAGGTTATGAAAGTCGGAAAACGGGAAAGGCTTTATATATGGATAAATCAAATTTCCTCACAAGGAAATTTGATTTATAAAAGATTAAGTTATAACACTTGACGAAACTCGACTACAGTTGTAGACTATAGATATGATTTACAAATGTAAACGGAAGGGGTGGGCTTGATGTCGATGGCAGCTATGCCAATTAAGATTAGTGATTCAGAGTGGGAAATTATGCGAGTAATCTGGACACAAGAAACGTCTACAGCACAAGAAATAATAGATATACTGGGAGAAAGCATGAACTGGAAACCAGCCACAATCAAAACACTCTTAGGACGGTTAGTGAAAAAAGGTGCAGTACGAACGGAACCATCTGGTAAAAAATACATCTATCATCCTATTATTAGTGAAGGAGAGACGGTCAAAAGTGCAACAGAAAACTTAGTTTCCCACATATGTACAAAACGAATCGGAGGAGCAATCATAGATTTAATTGTAGAAGCGGATTTAATGGATACTGATGTTGAACGGATCAAAGAACAATTGGTGAATAAGAAGACTGTCAAAAATATTGAGTGCAATTGTATTCCCGAGCAGCAAAGGAAATGAAATCACTTTTCTGTAGGAAAATAAAACTTAGCTGGGAAGAAAGGGAGTTAGTAAGGGTCACAAGTTGATAAGGCTATCTCAGCGGTTGATGAATTATGTAGTTTGAGTTAGCAAAAATAGTAGGAGGAGTTTGTGATGAAACACGAAAAACAAAAGGAAGAAACAATGAAAATGAATCACGCAGGTCACGATCACAGCCAGATGGATCATTCAGCTGGTGGTCACAATCACCATGATATGGATAGTGGAGGAATGGATCATTCGATGCACATGGGGAATTTTAAACAAAAATTTTGGATTTCCCTTATTTTAGCGATTCCGATCATCGTTTTCTCGCCAATGATGGGAATGCAGCTACCTTTCCAATTTACTTTCCCTGGTTCGGATTGGGTCGTACTCATTTTAGCGACGATTCTTTTCATTTACGGTGGGCAACCATTCCTGAGCGGAGCTAAAATGGAGCTGAAAATGAAGAGTCCAGCGATGATGACTTTGATTGCAATGGGGATCTCGGTTGCTTATGTCTATAGTTTGTATTCGTTTATTGCGAATAAAGTCAATCCGAATGACCATGTGATGGATTTCTTCTGGGAACTTGCAACGCTGATTGTAATCATGCTTTTAGGGCACTGGGTAGAAATGAATGCTATTTCTAATGCGGGCAATGCGCTTAAGAAGTTAGCGGAATTGTTGCCAGATGAAGTTAACAAAATCGAAGCAGATGGTTCTACGAAAAAAGTGAAATTGCAGGATGTTCATCACGGGGATATTTTACTTGTTCGTGCAGGGGATAAGATGCCAACAGATGGTGTGATCACGAATGGCTCAACGATTGTGGACGAGTCCGCTGTAACGGGAGAGTCGAAGGGCGTTCAGAAAAACGTCGGTGAAACGGTGATTGGGGGTTCTGTTAATGGCGATGGAACCATTCAATTGAAAGTAACCGGAACTGGTGAAGATGGCTATTTGGCCAAAGTGATGACGATGGTCAAACAAGCACAACAAGAAAAATCAAAATTAGAGTCGATTTCGGACAAAGTTGCTAAGTGGCTCTTTTATGTGGCTTTAGTTGCAGGGATTTTAGCTTTCATTATTTGGTTGATTGCAGCTGACTTACCACAAGCGTTAGACCGAATGGTGACGGTTTTTGTTATCGCTTGTCCACATGCATTAGGGCTAGCCATTCCTTTAGTCATCGCTCGTTCAACTTCGATTGCTGCTAAAAATGGCTTGTTACTAAAAAGTCGTCAAGCTTTGGAACAAGGAAATCAATTGGATTATGTTTTCCTTGATAAAACGGGAACGCTAACAGAAGGTAAATTTACTGTAACGGGTGTTGAAACCTTGGCTGAAATGGACAAAGCAGAAGCACTAAAATATATTGGCGCGTTGGAATCGCAAACAAACCATCCTTTAGCAGTCGGCGTCATGAATTACTTGAAAGCTGAAAAAATCGAAGCTTATCAGGCGCAAGATGTTGCTACATTGAAGGGTATTGGCGTGAAAGGGCTAGTAGAAGGTCGCGAGGTCATTTTAGCTAACCAAAAAGAAATCGAACGGCGCAAGCTAAACTTTGAACGAGAAAAATTAAAAGAATATCAAGCACAAGGGAATACGATTTCGTTTCTACTCGTTGACGATGAGTTAGTCGCTTTCTTCGCGATGGGAGATACTTTGAAGGATCAAGCTCAAAACTTTATTACGAGTTTGCGAGAAGCTGGAATTGAACCCGTGATGTTAACAGGAGATAATAAAGATGCTGCGGAAGCAGTCGCTCATTATCTGGATATTAAAGAGTTTTACAGCGAATTACTGCCAGATGATAAGGAGAAAATCATAAAACGTTACACAGATGAGGGCAAGAAAGTGATGATGGTTGGAGACGGAATTAATGATGCTCCGGCTCTTGCGAGAGCCTCGATCGGTATGGCAATTGGCGCAGGAACAGATATTGCGATTGACTCTGCCGATGTTGTCTTAACGAATAGTAACTTGCAAGATATTTTGAAATTTGTTCGTCTAGCTAAAAGAACGCATAGCAAAATGATTCAAAACCTTTGGTGGGGAGCTGGCTACAACATTCTAGCAATTCCGCTAGCTGTCGGTATCTTAGCCCCAATCGGAATCCTTTTGAGTCCAGCTGTTGGTGCGATTTTGATGTCACTAAGTACGATCATCGTAGCAATCAATGCTATGACTTTAGACGCCTGAGAAATCAGGCGTTTTTTTCTTTTATTGGATTTTAGCGCGCAATTTTTGTTGTGAATAAAAACGTGAAATTTAAAAGATAGGCGATTATAATAAAAAGACAGAGAAAAAAAGACAAACGAGAGTGGTTTCATAAGTAAGAGAATTGGAAGGAGCACATAAATGGCAGATCGAATACAAGAAAAGGGGCCGTTTTATCATGGAACTAAAGCTGAACTTCAAATCGGCGATTATTTAAGTCCAGGTTTTCATTCCAATTACCGCCCCAATGTTGTCATGAATCATATTTACTTCACCGCTTTAAAAGATGGAGCTGGTCTTGCAGCGGCTTTAGCACGCGGAGAAGGAGCGGAACACGTATATCAAGTTGAGCCAACGGGCGCTTTTGAAGATGATCCTAATGTGACGGATAAAAAGTTCCCTGGGAACCCAACGAGATCTTACCGCAGTATGTATCCGTTAAGGATTGTTGCAGAAATTAATGATTATAGACGGCTTACAAACGAAGAGCGAGAAAATTGGAAAAAGAACTTAGAAGTGGTGGCAAAACGTGATGAGGATATCATCAATTAAGGTGTTCTAGGCTAAAAGCTTGGAACACTTCTGTGTGTTAGAAAGGAAAATTAAGTTGCCAAGACGGCTCTCACCCGATAAAATGAAAAGGTATGCAAAGCAGAAAGAAGGGACACGAAGTTGATTATTTTCTATGTTATGGCTGGGGTTCTTGCAGGAATGATGCTCCCCGTACAAACCTCTGTAAACAACCGTTTAAAAGGTTACACGCAGTCGCCGTTTATTGCTTCTTTTATTTCATTTGCAGTTGGAAGTACGGTGCTTTTGATACTTACACTGCTAACTTTTCACAATTTTGGGATCATTCCTGAAGCGATTGCTGCTAATCCGTGGTGGATTTGGTTTGGCGGCGGCGCACTCGGTATTATCTTTTTAACCAATAATATTTTACTTTTGCCACGACTCGGATCGGCGCTTACAGTGATGGTGACGGTTTGCGGGCAAATGGTGATGGCGATTTTGATCGACCAATTTGGCTGGTTTAACTTGCCGGTGCACGAATTAAATCTAGAACGGCTGCTCGGAATGGCGCTGATGTTTTTTGGCGTTTTCTTGATGCAACGCTTTTAAGGGAGGCAGACCGATATGGAAAGACAAGCGCCAAAAACGATGCTTCTTTTTATGCTGATGGGGTTTATTGCCGGAATGCTTTCGCCGATACAAACCTCGATTAACGGGAAACTGCGGATGGCCGTTGGTTCACCGTTTCTCGCTTCTTTTATCTCATTTTTAGTGGGAACGATTTTGTTATTCCTCATTTGTTTGATTATCGAAAAACGAGTCACTTTCAAAGTGCGTGGCGTCGGCAAAATTCCGTTTTGGGTATTCACGGGTGGCATCATGGGTGTTATTTTTGTGACATCCAATATCTTACTTTTGCCGATTTTAGGATCCGCAATGACCGTCGTTTTAGCTATTTGTGGACAAATGGTGATCGCGCTAATTATTGACCATTTTGGCTTTTTCGGTGTAATCAAGCATCCAATCAACCGCTATCGCATTATCGGCGTACTAGCTATGATTGCGGGCATTCTTTTGATTCAAAACTTCTAAGCAGAAAAATTGTTTCTTTTCGTATTTTAAGTTATAAATGATTATATACTTACTTTAAATAAGTTGTAACGGAGGAGAAATGATGAAAATTGAAGTTTGGTCGGATTTTGTATGTCCGTTTTGTTATATTGGCAAGAAAAATTTAGAAAAAGCCATTCAAAAAACAGGGCGCGAAGATATTGATATCATTTTTCGTAGCTTTGAACTAGATCCAGATGCCCCGATTCAAACCGACGAGTCCATTCATGAAGCAATTGCGGCTAAATACGGAAAATCACTTGATGAAGCAAAACAAATGAATGCGCAAATTGGTGAAATGGCAGAGGTGGCGGGGTTACATTATGATTTTGATCGAATGAAACCTGCGAATACGTTTCTTGCCCATCGCATTGCTCAATATGCACGAACGGTCGGGAAAGAATTGGAATTTGTTGAGCTTGGCATGGATGCTTACTTCACGAAAGGGGCCTTTTTAAATGACGAGGAAACCTTGGTGGAGCTTGCCGGTAAAGCAGGACTTGACGAAACAAAAGTACGGGAAATCATCCATTCGAAGGAGTATCTTGCACAAGTCCGCGTCGATGAAACTGAGGCGGTCGAGTATGGTGTAACGGGCGTCCCCTTTTTCTTGATTGATGAAAAATATGCAGTTTCTGGTGCGCAACCTGTTGAAAGCTTTGTGACAGTGCTTGAGCGCGCAGGCGGAACGAAAGCGGAAATTAAAGAAACGCAAGGGCCGGGTTGTGAAGGCGGAAGCTGTTCGATTTAAAGATTTAGCTGACTTTTTAATGAAGTCAGCTTTTTTTGTAACGTTTTAAGTGAGCCGATTTTAGGTATAGAATAATGAAACGTTAAAAATGAATGAGTGGGGGAGATTAATATGGCTAGTTATAAACGAATTTTAGTGGCGATAGACGGATCAGAGCAAGCGGAACAAGCGTTTACGGATGCCGTGAAACTTGCAAAAGATACGGGAGCTTCTCTTGCGATGGCGGCAGTGATTGATACGCGTTCTTTTCCGAGCTTTACGGTAGAGGGAACAACCTGGGAAGAGGAACTTCGTGAGGAAATGGAAACGGTGCTTCGAGGCTTTCAAGAAAAAGCGGAAGCGGAAGGAATTCAATCTGTAGGTACTTTTCTTGAAAGAGGAAATCCAAAGAAAATGCTCGCAGAAGAAATTCCGGAGTTGTTTGGCGCGGACTTGCTCGTTTGTGGAGCTACGGGGTTAAATCGTGTGGAAAAAATGATGATGGGAAGCGTTTCTTCTTATTTAGTACAACATGCGAAATGTAGCGTCTTGATTGCACGCTAAGTTAGATTGGCGAGTCTTTATGGCTCGCTTTTTCATGTGAACAGATTTCACAAAGTTTTTTTGTGAAAATTGATTGGTTTCGGTGTACATCACATTCGATGTCAGTTATAATGTTTTTAGAGAAAGCGCTTACTTTTTAGTCTGTTCAACATATCTTTGTGAAGAGGAAGTGATGGCGACTGGAAAAAGATTGTGAGTTTTTTTGAAGAGAAAAGATTAGGTTCACAATTTTACTTTGGTGACTAAAGCGTTAGTCCGAAAGGAAAGAGGAGCGATCAATGTTTTCTGTAAAAGAAGCGGAAAATCTTAGCCCGTTTGAACTAGGGTTATTTCTAGAAAAAAGTGCAAAAAAAGCCGTGAAAAATAGCGTGCCACTCAATGCGGGCAGGGGGAACCCGAATTGGACAGCGGCCGCGCCGCGCGAAGCGTTTTTCTTACTTGGCTTATTTGCAGTTTCGGAGATGGAGCGAGTTCGGCAAGGTGAACTTTCTGGAATGCCTGCTCGTATGGAGATGCTTGGTCGATTTGAAGTATTTCTAGCGGCACAAAAAGAAACGCCGGGAAAGAATTTGCTTGTCGGGATTTGGGGAAAAGGAGAGCGCATTCTCGGAGCGGATAAGCATGACTGGTTGTTTGAATTTGTTGATGCAATTACGGGAGATAATTATCCAAATCCAGATCGGGTCTTAAATTATGTTGAAAAAGCCATTAAAGCGTATTTAGAAAAAGAAATCTTTAAAGGGCTTAAGCGTCCATTCGATATTTTTGCCGTCGAAGGGGGAACGGCAGGAATTTGTTACTTATTTGATTCACTGGTGAGCAACTTTTTACTGCAACCAGGGGATAAAATTGCACTGATGATTCCAACTTTTACACCGTATTTAGAAATTCCACAACTATCGCGTTACCGATTTGATGTGGTTCAAATTCGTTCGACGCCCGAACTAATTGATGGGAGATTAACGTATCAATTCAATTCGCGGGAAATTGAAAAATTACGAGATTCCTCAATTAAAGCAGTTTTTATGGTGAATCCAAGTAATCCAAGTTCTTCTGCGCTTAAAGAAGAAACGATTCTTCAGTTGAAAGATATCGTTCAAATGGATAATCCGGATTTGATGATTTTGACAGACGATGTTTACGGGACGTTTGTACCTAAATTTCAATCTGTTTTTAGCGTCTTACCATTTAATACGGCTTGTATTTATTCATTTTCTAAATACTTTGGTGCGACAGGTTGGCGCCTTGGGACAATTGCTTTAGCGGAAAAAAACGTTTTTGACGCTAAATTAAAACGGTTATCACAAGAATTTACACGGGAGCTCGAAATAAGGTATGAAGTGATTACAAAAGAAACGGAAAAGTTCAAGTTTATCGATCGTCTTGTTGCAGACAGCAGAGAAGTCGCGCTGAATCATGCGGCAGGACTTTCCACACCGCAACAAGTACAAATGGCTTTATTTTCGCTGTTTTCCTTGTTAGATGAGGAAGAGTCATACAAGAAGAAAGCACAGTCCATTTGCCGCTATAGACAAAAGTTGCTGTATGAAGAACTCGATCTTGTAATGCCATTTGACCATTATGATTCCGCGTATTATTGTGAATTTGATTTACTTGATTGGATGAAAACACATTTTGGTGAACAATTTGGATTAGATTTTCAAAAAGAAACGAGCATTACTAATTTCTTAATGCGCCTTGCGCTAGAACACGGTTTGGTGTTATTAAAAGGGAGCGGTTTTGGGGGCAGCGAATGGTCAGTTCGAATTTCGCTAGCTAATCTAGAAACCAAGGATTACAAGGAAATTGGGCGGCGCATTAAAAAAATGGTTTCTGATGAATTTTTGAAATGGCAATTTGAACGGGGACAAGTGAAATGAGAGAAAAAAACGGTTTCCATTTTGGGAAGCCGTTTTTTTTATAGAAAAGTCAATTTTTTGAAGCTTTTTTTGGCAAGGCATGCTAAACTTAAAATAGACAAAATGAAAATGGGAGCCTGCCAAGCTAACTTTTGCAGATTTGGAAGCCACATCAAATGAAAAGAGAATTTTGGCAGCATAAAAAGAAATTTGTCATAAATGTTTGCGAAAAATAAGTTGCATCTATAGTTTTTACGTTGAAGGGGGAAATAAATTGGGTATACTTTTTTTTAGCTTCGGACTTCTATTTGTTAGTTTAATGTCACTTGCGGCGCGTGCTGTTCTTGCGATTTGGATTTATAAAGATGCAGAACGTCGGGGAATGAATCCCATTTTATGGTGTCTGTTAGTTATTTTTACAAGCGCGATTATTGTGCTGCTTGTTTATCTATTTGCGAAGAAGCCATCGCTTGAACCTAAAAAAGGGCTTGGGCTTCTCATCACGGGTTGTATTTTGACAGGACTGAGCTTTATACTTAGCATTTTTATGCTTCTTGGATTGTTCGGTTCATTCCTTTATGAAATCCAACATGATCCAGATATTTATGATAAAAACTATGAGCTTTATGATGAAGATGGATTTGATAGCGACGACAGCGGATATGAATTTTAAACGATTGCCCCTGCCTTAAAAAGTAGGGGCTTTTGTTTTTTGGTGAATTTGGGTATAGAGTGTAAGAGAGAACTTTTGGGTGAGGAGAATGTCGGATGGATACGATCATTTTGATCACGATTTTGATTGTGATTGTTGGGCTCGCATTTGATTTTATCAATGGCTTTCATGATATTGCCAATGCGGTAGCAACTTGTATTTCAACACGAGCTCTAAAACCGCGTGTAGCGATTATGATGGCGGCTGTGATGAACTTTTTAGGAGCCATTTCTTTTACTGGGGTCGCGGAAGGTTTAACAAGAAACATTGTAGATCCTTTTTCTTTACATAATGGAGAATTTGTAGTCCTTTGCGGCTTAGTGGCAGCTGTCATCTGGAATTTACTAACGTGGGTCATTGGGATGCCAAGCAGTTCTTCACATGCTTTGATTGGATCCATTGCTGGTGCGGCGATTGCTTCAGCCGGATTCACTTCGCTAAATTACGCTGGATTCGGAACGATCATTATTGCACTAATTATCTCACCTATTCTTGGATTTACTATTGGTTATTTGATTTATTCAGCCTTCAAATGGATTTTTCGCAATCGTAAACGTGTTAAAACGAACCGTCATTTCCGAGTCGCGCAAATTTTTACAGCAGCTATTCAAGCTTACGCGCACGGAACTAACGACGCTCAAAAAACAATGGGGATGATCACCTTAGCGCTCGTTGCAAGCGGGCTTTTGAAAGAAAGTGCGGGCGTTCCTTTCTGGGTGCAATTTCTGTGTGCCGCTTCGATGGCGATTGGCTCATCTGTCGGCGGATTTCGTATCATCAAGACAGTGGGAACAAAAATCATGCGGATTGAACCCGTCACAGGAGTTGCCGCAGATGTTAGCTCGCTTTCCGTAATTATGACCGCAACACTGACACACCTTCCAGTCAGTACCACACAAGTCATTGATAGCTCGATCATGGGAGTTGGAACAGCTAATCACAAGAAAGAAGTAAACTGGCGCACAGGAAAGAATATGCTTGTGACGTGGATTATTACACTGCCGGTTTCCGCTTGTATGGCAGCTGTTGTATACTGGCTTGCAGCCGCGATCTTTTTGTGAAAACGGATGGATCACACTTCCCCCATTTTGCGGGACTTCAAATTCACGGGGAGGACTAGCGAAATTTGAAAAGCGCACGTAAAACCGCTATGATGAAAGTATGGATTAGGAAAAGAAATATTTTGGAAACGGAGGACGAATGATTTGGAATTTAGAGCAAATCAAATCAATGTGGAACAATTTAACTTTGAAACGCTTCAAGCGCCACATGAAAATGCAGAAAATAGCATTCAAGTTCAATTAAATGAAGTAGAACCAACAGGGGACGACAAGTCGATTTTAGATGAAGGTAAAATTTTCAAGGTAGACATGCCGTTTTCACTTGTACTAGATCGCTTTAAAATTAATGGTCATATTAGCCGCATCGTTCAAGTGGTCGACTTTTTTGGTGCAGCAGAAGAACTTGGCGCTGAGCGGGCAGAAGAAATGTCGAAACCGCTGATTAGCTATATTAAGCGTTTGACTTATGAAGTAACTGAGATCGCCTTTGATGAGCCCGGTTACGAGCTTGATTTCGAAAGTCATTTATAAGCAGAAAAGTATCGTTTTTGAAACGGTACTTTTTTTGTGATTGAATCTTGGCGTGATTTTCGCTATGATGAAGGAAAGAGGAATGGAGGGACGAGTTATGACAAGAAATGACGAAGAACCAAAAATGTTTGATAAAGAAAAAGTCAAAGAAGTTTCTGAAAAAATAGAAGAAAAAGCAGGGGACGCGGCAGGAAAAGCGGGGGAAGTCCTCGGCGATACTGCGAAACTGGCCTTCTATGGTTCGCTTGAAGCAGCCAAAGTGATCGGAAAAACGGGCGGTGCCTTCTTTAAAGGTCTAAAACGCGGGTTTGAAGGAAATCAAGAAAAAGAATAAAGGATAGAGCTAGTCAATTTTGAATTGCAAATTGTTCAGAGGGGTTGCTTTTTTTGTTAGAATATTTTTCGAATTTGAATCCAGTCTTGTTGGCTTTACTGGCCGGACTGTTCACTTGGGGCTGCACGGCTTTAGGCGCAGCTCTTGTTTTCTTTTTTAAAGACTTAAATCAAAAATGGACCAATGTGATGTTGGGCTTTGCGGCGGGCGTTATGATTGCGGCGAGTTTTTGGTCACTATTGAGTCCAGCAATTGAGCGGAGCGAAGGAATGGGTTTCTTTTCATTTGTTCCTGCGCTTGTCGGGTTTACGCTGGGCGGCGTATTTTTACGCCTGATAGACCGACTAATTCCCCATCTCCATCTCGGGTTTCCTGAAAAAGATAAAGAAGGACCAAAGACCAAACTGCATAAGAGTATTCTCCTTGTCCTTTCGATTACGATCCATAATATTCCAGAAGGTGCAGCCGTTGGGGTTGCCTTTGGTGCTGTTCTTGTTGGCGATACGGAGACCTTCATAACCGCTGCTGTGCTAGCGCTTGGAATCGGCATTCAAAATTTCCCTGAAGGTGCGGCTGTTTCGATTCCGCTTCGCGGGGAAGGGCTTAGTCGAGCAAAAAGTTTTTGGTACGGTCAGCTGTCGGCGATTGTGGAGCCAATTTTTGCGGTCATTGGCGCACTTCTTGTTGTATTTGTCACGCCGATTTTACCATATGCACTAGCTTTTGCTGCTGGGGCAATGATTTTCGTTGTGGTGGAAGAACTTATTCCTGAGTCACAAGTGGAAGGTTCAACGGATCTCGCGACAGCTGCTACGATGGCTGGTTTTGCAGTTATGATGGTGCTCGATGTAGCACTTGGTTAAAAAGTTCAAGATAGACGCGGAAAAGCTGAGCTTTTTCGCGTTTTTTATGAAATCAAATGGATCCGGATTAAATGTGCTTTATATACAATTCGTCAAATGTATAAAAATTCACGAATTAAATTACGAAAAATGGCTGGATTTTTGTTTGAAAGTCTGTATAATATGGGATGGGGTTGGGGAACTCATTTAGTCGAAGAGGTGTTATTCATGAATCATAAGATACTTTGGTTGAGTCTTGCAACGCTCGTAGTTGTGGCGGGAGGTATATTTGGCTTTTTTGCTTATCAGAATCATAAACTTGAGAAAGCACGTGAAAAAGTCACGAGAGAAGTTGAACGGGAGATGGATCAAAAAATTGGTCGGGGAAATTTTCATAAAGTTGAACAAGCAAATAAGCAAAATTCAGATACCATGATGTTTATCCCGGTTTTGAAAGACAAATCGGACAATCAAGCTTTGAAACAGAAAATACTTGATGCGGCCAAAAAGGAACAAAATGACTCAAATAATTTAGTGTTTTTCACTTTTGATAGACAGAGAACTGGACATGGTGTGGAAGGCTATCGCTTGAAGAAAATTAGATATGACCGAGCTGGTTTTGGTTACAAGCGAACTTCAGAAAGGCAATTCGATCAGCAACTTGTGGACGCGGATACGGGCAAGGTGCTTACGCTTGGCGAGGTGTTAAGCCCAGATCCGGATGCACTTCTTGAGCTTAAGCTTGCGATGCAGAAAGCCATTATCGCGCAGAAAAAATTATCACTCGAACAGATGGCAGAATTGGGAGAGGCGAAGTATCCAGAGCGACTTTCGGAAACGAGTATCAACCTTACGGATAAGGCGCTTACGCTACCGATTTCGATTCCAAATCATCCGGAGTTGAAGCATGTCGCTGTGCCGCTTTCTTATTTGGCAGGGCATGTGAAATCGAAATATTTAGCACCTGGAACTGAAGGGGAAAAACCACTAAGATCTGCAAATTCGGGGAAGAAAATTGCACTGACGTTTGATGATGGACCGAGCAGAAAAGTCACGCCGCGGGTTCTTGCTTTGCTTAAAAAATATCATGCGAAAGCGACTTTTTTCGTGTTGGGTTCTGAGGTGGTTGAAAATCCGGGGCTTGTGAAGCAGGAACTGATGGCCGGACACGAGATCGGTAATCATTCGTGGAGTCATCCGCAACTGACGAAGCTTTCGAACGCTGAGGTTTCAGAGCAAGTTTTGAAGACGCAAATGGCTGTGTATGAACAAACGGGCTATTTTCCAGAGCTCATGAGGCCTCCTTATGGGGCGGTTCATCACGATACGGCGCTTGCTATTGGGCTGCCGCTTGCGCAGTGGACGGTCGATACGGAGGATTGGAAATATAAAAGTGGTCGCCTTGTCACGAATAAAGTGCTAAAAAGTGCGCGTGATGGGGGAATCATTTTGATGCATGATATCCACGAAACAACGGCGGATGGTCTTGAGGAGACGCTTAAGCAGCTGAAAAAGCAAGGCTACGAGTTTGTTACGGTTAGTGAGCTTTTGAATCAAAAATTAGAGATTGGTCATGAGTATTTTGATGCCACTCAGGAAAAAGCCGTGTGAATAATTATTATGGGAAGCAGAAACTTTTTGAGGTTTCTGCTTTTTTTGTATGTAAGCCTGTTGTGATACTGTTTGAGCAGGGGGATGTAAAAGAAAATAAAAATTACTTTGACAGATAGAGTAATACATGGTAAACTTTTTTATGTTATCAACTCTATCTGATAGAGTAATGTGTGGAAGAGTAATTTGGGGAGGTGGTCAAAATCCGCAGTGATATCTTAAGAGGCCACGTGGATTCGATTATTTTGCGGATTCTTTCGGATGGTGATTCCTATGGATATGCGATTTCGAAGGAAATTAGCGATCGGACGAAAGAAAAATTTCAAATTAAGGAAGCGACGCTTTATGCGGTTTTTCAACGGCTCGAAAAAAAGGGCTTGATAAAAAGCTATTATGGAGATCGCAGCCATGGCGGTAAGCGAAAGTATTATTCGTTAACGCGGCGCGGGGAACTTTATTTGAATGAAATGATTGAAGAATGGCAAGAAATTAAAGAAGTGATTAACGTCTTTTTGGAGGAGAGGGAAAATTGAGAAGAATATATGAATTTGTAGAAAAGTTATTTGATGATGTACCTGAGACGGAACGATCTGAGCAAGTCAAAGAAGAAATTATGCAAGACATGGAAGAAAAGGTATATGACTTGATGCACGAAGGTAAATCCCAAGAAGATGCAATCAATAAGGTGATTATTGAATTTGGTGATTTTGATGAAATTAAAGAGGAACTAAAAATTGGCGGAAGTAAGAAGCTAGGTTTTGCAAGGCTAAACTTAGGGTTTTCAATTTGGGGCAGTATCCTTATCATTGCTTTGATGGTCTTTATCAATTTTTACTATACACCTAAAGTGATTTGGTTCATTTATCCAACTTTTGCTGTTTTATGGTGGCCACTTGCTATGTTTTATTATTTAAATCGCAAAAAAGAGGAGCTGAAATAATATGGATAAAAGCACAAGAGGATTTTTAGCGTTTAGTGCATTTCTTGTCGCCATTTTTTTGATAGCCCTTAATTTTCTTGTTTTTCCTGGAGGAGATTGGTCTTTTTATACGGCTATTTTACTTTTAATCCCGACTCTATTCTTTTTGCTTAATGGCAGTCGTCATTTGAAATTGTTTTCTGTTTTATGCAGTGTGCTCATTTTAGTAGTGCTTACGATCACGAATTTAAGAGAAACACCAAATTATTTGTGGGTACTATATGCGATTCCAGCAGTTTTCACTTGGCCGCTTGTCACTTTAATGGGAGAACGGGCGGCATCATTTATTTATTCGACACTTGCGAGCTTGCTGCTTGTCCTTAGTTATATTTTGCTAAATGTTTATTTCGAACCGAGTTTTCCTTTCAGCATTTTCACAACGTTCGTGATCATGTGGTGGCCTCTTTCAGTCGGCATCAACTATTTCCCACGCGGCTTTTCAGTCGTTGCTACTATTTGGCTGATTTTGTTTTTCATTGTTGCCAATACGGTCACAACAGATGTGATTTGGTGGATTTATCCTGCGTTTGTTAGTTTGTTTTGGCCACTTTCGCTCTTGCTTGCACGGTATCTGCTGGCTTATTCGATTATTTCGACATTATTGTTTAGTATCTTTTTCATTGTTGTTAATGTGATTACTTCACACGAAACCATTTGGGCGATCTATCCTATTTTCGGAGTCTTATGGTGGCCACTTTCGATTTATTTCTTCGTGTACCGACGCAAACAAACAAAAGAAAAATTTAGTTAGTTTTCCTCGATCTTTCATAAACAGATGGTATAATAAAAAAATGAATCTGTTGAAAGCGAGAAATTAGATGTTAAAAACGAAGAAATTTTGGATTATAGTAAGTTTTGCCTGTGTTTTATTGATTATGGGCACACTTTTGAAGTCTTCCTCGCAAACTTATGATGAGCAATCACTTGTTCCGATGATGGACAAAGTTTTGGCAGGAAAGCCTTTTGAAGGAGCGTTGTCTCATGTCTCATTCATGTACGCTGGAGAAGAAGTGAGTATTTCGAACTTAGGTTACAGCAAATTTTTGGAATTCTTCATTCGAAAAGGCGCTCACTTTATGACGTATTTTGTTATGGGAGCGGGGCTATTTGCTGGCATCTATCTCTTAAAAGGTAGAAAACGTTTGGCATTTCTTGTTGCACTTCTCGTTCCACTTTTATTTGCGGCAAGTGATGAAATTCATCAGCATTTTACAGGTGGACGAACGCCGCTTGTACAGGACGTGATTTTAGATTTTTGCGGAGCGACAGTTGGAACTTTGATATGTTTTTGGCTATTTCGACACTTTAAAAAACGCAAAAATAACCGCCGAACAGCTTAGAAAAACTCTAAGCTGTTTTTTAATAGCAAGAAAGTAAGGGGGTTGGAAAATGGAAATTTATTTACCAAAAAGTTGTGAAAATGCACCTCGGAAAAAAATCGTGGCTGACTTTACGATCGCTTTATTAAAACAAACAGAGGAAGCGATCAAGGAACACGCAGCTCCTAATATTCAGATTAAATATCTTCATGAAAAACGAACGATTGTGGGAATTGATGATGTACTTAATTATTTGCGAAAGAAAAGAACAAATGAAATCCGCCGAGTGGAAGTAGATCAAGTCTTGACACATGGGAAAGGATCGGCGATTAACGGGCAACTTTTTTTGGCGAACGAGCAAGTGGTCGATTTTTGTTATGTTTATTTATTCGCTAGTACTTTGAAAACAGCAAAGGTAAGAGAAATAAAATCGTATTGGCTAATATAAAAAAGTTAGAAAAATTCGGCGGTTATTTCTTGCGCAAAGCATTAAAAAATATACGGTAAATAGGTTTAGAAATGAGTGAGTGGGGAAGTAGAAAGGAGACTAAAAGAAAGAAGGTAATCACATGGAACAACAAGAAAGGTTGCAGATTCTAAAGGACATCATAAACATTGATTCAACGAATGGAAACGAAGAAGCAGTGGCCAACTATTTAGGGGAATTACTTTCAAGACACGGAATTGACTCGAAAAAAGTTCAGTACGCGGAAAAGCGCGCTAGCTTAGTCAGTGAAATTGGCGATGGCGGGAACCGAGTATTGGGACTTTCTGGTCACATGGACGTCGTGGATGCTGGGGATCCTGAAAAATGGACGTACCCACCTTTTGAAGCGACAGAAAAAGATGGAAAACTTTACGGACGTGGCTCAACAGACATGAAATCAGGACTTGCGGCGATGGTGATCGCGATGATTGAACTGAAAGATGAAAAGAAAAATTTACCAGGAAAGGTAAAACTGTTAGCCACCGTCGGGGAAGAAGTTGGAGAGCTAGGAGCAGAACAGCTTACATCGGAAGGTTATGCGGATGATTTGGATGCCCTCGTCATTGGGGAACCAAGCGGTCCGCGGATTTGGTATGCCCACAAAGGCTCAATGAATTATACAGTCACTTCTTACGGCAAGAATGCACATAGTTCGATGCCAGAGTTTGGGGTCAATGCCATTGATAATTTAGCCTTGTTTTACAACGAAGTAGAAAAATTTGTGGCTTCCGTTAAGGAAACGAATCCCTTACTTGGAAACTTTACGCACAATGCAACGGTGATTTCCGGCGGGAACCAAGTGAATAGTATTCCTGAACTTGCGAAAATGCAAGGAAATATTCGGACGATACCTGAAGTAGATAATGACGAAATTAAAAATGTATTTGCGAAAATCGTGGATAAGTTAAATGCAGAAAAAAATGTGAAATTGGAACTTGTTTGGGATTACGATAAGCTTCCAGTCTTTAGTGATAAAGATTCGGATATTGCGAAAATTGGTCAAGCTGCATATGAAAAACAAGCAGGTCAAAAAATTGACTTAGTCACTTCACCCGGAACAACCGATGCGGCCGAGTTCATTAAAGCGAAAAAAGAGTTCCCAGTGATTATTTTCGGTCCTGGTGTCATTGAAACCGCGCATCAAATTGATGAATATGTAGCCATCGAAAATTATACGGATATGATTGAAGTCTACAAAGAAATGATTATCCAATTTCTAGCTGAAAAATAAACCAAAAGAAGCGTTCAAACGTGAGTTTGAACGCTTCTTTTTTAAAAGTCTGCAATCACGAATTTTAGTCGATCAATGACAAGGCTACTTCCGCCTCGGCCTTTCACATCTTCAACCATGCCGACGAGTAGCGCATCTGGCTGATCTGCGTTAAAGGCATATATAAAGCCATTTTCATCGCCATCTTCACCTTGTTTTTGCTTCAACTCGGCTGTCCCGGTTTTTGCCGCCAAATTCTTGCCACTTACCGCAAGGCCATGTGCCGTTCCGTTTGGATCAGAAACCGTTTTAATGAGTGCTTCTTTCACAGTATCTGCGGCTTCTTTTTTCACGGCTTGCTGAGGCGCTTTGGCTTTTTGTGAAACGGTGAGTTTTGGATAAACCGTTTTGCCTCCGTTTGCAATGGCAGAATAAAGTGCAGCCTGCTCAATCGGGCTCATCAAGAGTTGACCTTGGCCGTAAGCTGTGTCTGCCAAGAGAATTTCAGATTTCAGTCCCTCATTTGAAATTTGGGCAGCTTTCATTTCGATTGGCAAGTCAGCATATTTTTCGCCAAAATTGAATTTCTTGAGTTCCTTTTCAAATCGCTCGGCACCAATCTCCAATCCTTCTTGCGCAAAATAAATATTATCCGAGTAAACGAGCGCATCCACCATATTGACGTGAGCTTTCTCATGCACGCGCGTTACCGAATATTTGCCCCAAGAAGCATCTTTTTGCCACTTCAATCCGCTGATGTCACGTACCTTATCTGGCTTAGTCACACCAAGATCGAGTCCAATTGCTGCTGTGATCGTCTTAAAAGTGGAGCCCGGTGCGTAGCGAGCGGCGTAACGCGCAAGAAATGGCATCCGCTTATCTTCATTGTATCTTTTATAATCTTCCGTGCGAATTCCCGCTGCCATTTGGTTGGCATCATAAGAAGGTGTGCTGACAAGAGCGAGCAGTTCCCCGTTTTGCGGATTAATCACAGTAGCGGCTCCTGTTTCTTTGGCTAGTCCTGCATAAGTTTTTTGCTGTAAATCGGCATCGATCGTAAGTTTAATCGTTTTTCCGTCTTTTCTTGCCACTTTTTGCAAGGTCGTTTCGTGTTTCGTGCGGTCATTAACGATTTTAATAGTTCCGCCGCTTTCCCCGCGTAAATCTTTATCATAGTAACGCTCAAGACCTGTTTTTCCGATTACATCACCAACTTTTAATTGGGGATTTTTTTCGATATCTTCGGCGCTCACTTCACCAACGTAACCAAGCAAGTGAGCAGAGGCTTGATTGAGCGGGTAAGTGCGCAATACTTTTTGTGAGTAAGCAATCCCAGTTAAGTCAGAGGTTACGCCATCAAAAACAGTTTTTAACGGAACAAAACTATCTTTTTTCA
This sequence comes from Listeria kieliensis, assembly GCF_003369925.1. Taxonomy (GTDB): domain Bacteria; phylum Bacillota; class Bacilli; order Lactobacillales; family Listeriaceae; genus Listeria; species Listeria kieliensis_A. Next base: position 52,604 of record NZ_LARY01000001.1, read on the forward strand.
CCCATTTTTGTTCGAGCGCTTCTTCGATTTCAGAACCAGGAACTTTGATTTCTTTGCTGATTGCGGCGATTCGTTTTGCTTTTTCATCACCGCTTGCAAGCAGTTTTGGGACAACTCCGACTTCATAAAAATTCCCCATGGTCGCGAGCTTTTTCCCAGTTCGATCGACAATATCACCGCGACGAGCTTCATCTGTTTCAAGGCGAACTTTGTCGTCAGCTACCATCCCCGGAAAGATGAGTGCTGGTTTCCAATTGATTTTCCACTCATCTTCATCTTTGGCTTTCGAAATTGTCGTTTTATACGTTTGGGTTTTTAGTTTTCCAAGGCTCGTTCGCATGGAAAGTTCATAGCTGAGGTCATAAATTCGGCTGTTCGCGCCAGGTTTGACTTTTAAATTTTTAACGGTAATATCCTGAACCCCGACACCGCCATACACGACTTGATATTTTTCTTGCAGGCGTTTTTTCGTAAAACCGACCTCTTTTAAAGAATCTGTAGTGACGTCTTGCGCGAGTTGCTTATATTTTCCTTCTTTTAAGTTCGTTGTGAAGGATTCCGCTACTCGCTTGGCCTTTTTGTCTGCAGACTGATTCAAGAAAACAAAGAAAAGCACTGCTGCAGCAATCAAAAGGACCACGATACTACCAAAAGTGATTTGCCAGCCTTTTCGTTTGTAAATTGGTTGTTTCACCCGTTTTTCCTCCTTTTTTCAAGAAACTGAATGGTTGGTTTTTTCGAATCGATTCTTCTTTACAACTAATAATATAGCAAAATTCCGCCCAGAAAAGCGTATTTTTAAATTTCTTTAATAATTCTTATAAGTTTATTGTTCACCTTTTGATTTGATTTAGTGTAAGATGAAGAAAGAAAATGCAAAGCTTTGCAAAAAATGAGTTGAGGTGGAAGTTATGGCACGACATGCTGAGCGAAAAAAAATGAGAAAAGGGCGGGTTTTCGGCACGATTTTAGTGTTGCTACTTATTCTAGCGTTGGTGTTTGGTGTAATCGGCTTTTTCCAATATAAATCAAGTTTGAAAAAGGCTGAAAATGCCAGTCAAATGAAGAGCTTTGAATTTAACGGAGCGAAAACGGAAGGAAATGATATTAATGTACTTTTCATCGGAAGTGATTCGCGTGGGGCGGACCAAGGTCGTTCCGACTCACTGATGATTGCGCATTACGATAAAAAAACGAAAAAGCCCAAACTCGTTTCTTTGATGCGAGACACGTATGTTGATATTCCTGGGCACGGAAAAAACAAAATTAATGCAGCTTATTCGTATGGGGGACCGGAACTTGTTAGACAAACGGTTGAAGAAAATTTTGGTGTGAAATGTAATTATTATGTAGTCACGAATTTTGATAGTTTCGCGAAGATTATTGATGTCCTTGCGCCAGACGGCATTGAAATTGATGCGGAGAAGGATATGTCGGAAAACATTGATGCGAACATCAAGGCTGGAAAGCAAAAAATGGATGGGCACACGTTGTTACAATATGCTAGGTTCCGTCACGATGCGGAAGGCGACTTCGGACGTGTCCGTAGGCAACAACAAGTACTCAGCGCGGTGAAAGAACAAGCGATCACTGCGACAAGTATTTTCAAAATGCCAAGCGTGCTTGGGACAGTGCAGGGTTACACATCGACAGATTTACCAACTTCACTTGTTTTAAAAACAGGAGCAGATTTTGTACTAGGTCGTACGGATGACCTCAAAACTCTTACGGTTCCAGTGAAAGGAACTTGGGAAAATCAACGGGTTGCTGGGGCTGGATCGGTTCTGCGAATTGATATTGCTGCGAATCAAAAAGCGATTCAAGATTTTTTCGGTAAGTAAAGGAAATTAAGCCGCTTTTCTTCTTAATGAGAAAAGCGGTTTTTCTATGGAAATAAAAAATTTAAAAAAAGTACTTGTTTAATTAAACGTTTAATGATATTATTTTCTTTAAAGAATGCGCTTTCTTTTTGGTTATTAAATTAAACGTTTAACTGGAGGTAAAGAAGATGCGGAAAATACCTTTGATTATTGACACGGACCCTGGAATTGATGATGCAGTCGCGATTTCTTTTGCTATGTTTCATCCCAAAGTCGATTTAAAATTGATTACAACGGTTGCTGGAAATGTAAGCGTTGACAAAACGACGGAAAATGCCTTGAAGCTAGTCGAGTTTTTTGGAAGTGATGTTCCGGTTGCACGGGGCTGTCAAGAGCCACTACTTAAGCCGCTTGAAGATAGTAGCGAAATTCACGGTGAATCAGGAATGGACGGATTTGATTTTGGAACGCCAACTCGCAAAGTTATTCCTGAGCATGCAGTCGAAGCTTTACGAAAAACGTTATTAGAAAGTAAAGAACCAGTTACGCTCATGCCGATAGCCGCTTTAACGAACATCGCTTTACTATTCAAACTGTACCCTGAAACTAAAAGCAAAGTGAAAGAAATTGTACTGATGGGTGGTAGTTTAAGTCGCGGAAACACGACAACTGCGGCGGAATTCAACATTTTTACTGATCCAGAAGCAGCTGCGATTTTGTTTGAATCTGGCGTGAAAATCACGATGATTGGACTAGATGTCACAAGTCGAGCTGTCTTGATGCAAAAAGAAGTGGAACAAATCAAGACGATGAACCGGGCAGGTGAAATGTTTGCAGCACTCTTTTCACATTATCGCGGCGGCAGTATGAAAACCGGGCTCAAAATGCACGATGTTTGTGCACTAGCAGCGATTGTTGAGCCGGAGTTGTTCGACTTTGCGGATACCTTCGTTGAAATCGAAACGGGTAAAGGACCTGCAAATGGGGCAACGGTAGCCGATTTGAAAATGAAGTATCATAGGGAAACAAATTCAACAGTAGCCCTTGATGTCCACGTAGAAAAATTTAGAGAATGGTTTCTTGAAATGCTCGAACAAACAAAATAAAAGGGGGACTTCTAGAAAATGATTGAGATTATTCTTGCGGTCATTGTCATTGCACTTGTTTTTTATTTAATCGTGAAAAATTATCAGCCGGCACTTGTACTTCTTTCGGCTGGACTGGTTTTATTTTTACTGGCTTTTATCCTTGGAAAACCTATTTTGGGGAGTGGGGACACGACAGGATTTGCCTTTTTAGATATTTTTAAACAACTTGAGTTGACGTTCATTGATCAACTAAGCGTTGTTGGGATTACGATCATGACGCTGTTTGGATTTGCTTCTTATATGAACTATTTAGGAGCAAACGATGTTGCAGTAAGCATGATTACGAAACCACTTGGGAAAATTAAAGCCAAATATGTGCTTGTTCCCGTTGTCTTTATCATCGGTAACATTTTAAGTTTGTTTGTTCCGAGTGCTTCTAGCTTAGCCGTTATTTTAATGGCAATTCTTTATCCCGTTTTGAAAAAAGTAGGCTTAAGTGCACTGACGGCTGGTGGGGTTATTGCAACGGTCGCAACGATCATGCCAACGCCGCTAGGAGCCGATAATGTCATTGCGGCCAAAACGCTTGGCTATGATTTGTTCGACTATGTTTTCTTAAATCATGCAATCATCTCCATTCCAACCCTTGTTGTGATGGCTGTGGCGCATTATTTCTGGCAAAAATATATGGATAAACGCCAAGGTGCGAAAGCTTATGTAGATATTGATGAGTCGAAAGTGGAACAAGAAGAAAAAGAGCTTCCACCTAAATATTATGCGATCTTACCAATGCTCCCTTTATTATTCATTGTTATTATCGGTATTTTCTTCCGCGATATTAAAGCGGATGTGGTTGTTCTTACCTTTATTTCGTTCTTTATTGCTTTGATTATTGAATTTATTCGCAAAAGAAAGCTCAAAGATGTGCTCAATCAATCCTTTGAATTCTTTAAGGGAATGGGGCAAGGTTTCACGCAGGTTGTCGTACTTGTCGTTGGTGGTGTATTATTTGCTAAGGGGATGCAAACGATCGGCGTAATTGATATGCTGACACAATCTGTCCAACATGTGCAAAGTGCGGGAACAATCTTGACATTTATCTTTAGCGGTGCAACTTTCTTACTCGGTCTTGTAAGTGGTGGCGGGCTTGCGATGTTCTATGCAACGATTGAACTCATTCCACATATTGCAGCAAGTGCACACATCGACGGGATTTTGCTCGCGTTACCAATGCAACTGATTGCAAACTTGGTACGCTCGATTTCACCAGTAGCCGCAGTTATCATGGTGGTTGCAAGTGTGATGAAAGTCAATCCAATCGAAGTGGTCAAACGGACAAGTGTGCCAGTGATTATCGGTATTATTATGGTCATCGGACTTTCCCTCATCATCTTATAACGAAGGGAATAGAGGCGAATGAACAGAATCAAGCAAGAAAAAGAGTACAAGGGTGTTGCACGTGATTGAACTTATTTCGGCAGTTGTCATTGTTGCGATGGTGTTTTACTTGATTGTGAAGAAATACCAGCCGGCACTTGTACTACTTTTAGCCGGACTCATTTTGTTTTTCGTTGCACTGTTACTTGGAAATCCGATTTTGGAACCGAAAGAAACAACAGGATTAGGCTTTTTAGATGTTTTTAAGCAACTTGAATTGACGTTTGTTGACCAGCTTAGCGTGGTCGGCATTACGATTATGACTTTATTCGGTTACGCTTCCTATATGAATTATCTTGGCGCAACCGACGTAGTGGTAGGGATTTTAACCAAACCACTTTCAAGAATTCGAGCCAAATATTTATTAATACCGATTGTATTTCTCGTAGGGAATTTGCTTTGCTTGTTTATTCCAAGTTCGTCGAGTTTAGCGGTGATTTTAATGGCTGTGCTTTACCCCGTTTTAAGAAAAGTAGGATTAAGTCCGCTCACGATCGGCGGTGTGATTGCGACTGTAGCAACAGTTGTACCAACGCCGCTTGGAGCGGACAATGTGATTGCTTCGAAGACACTGGGATACTCGCTTTTTGATTACGTCTTCCTAAATCACGCGCTCATTTCGATTCCAACGATTCTTGTGATGGCGGTCGCTCATTATTTCTGGCAACGCTACATGGATAAACGTCAAGCAGGGAAAATCATTGTTAAAGAAGAAATACATAATCAGCAAGAAACGGAAAAGGTGCTTCCACCCAAATACTACGGGATCTTACCACTCTTACCTCTACTTTTCATTGTAGTCGCAGGCTTGTTTTTCCGAAATATCAAAGTGGAAGTGGTCATTTTAACGTTCCTTTCCTTTTTCATCGTGCTTGTTATCGAAGCACTTCGTAAGCGAAACTTAAAACAAGTTTTTGATGGTTCTTTTGAATTCTTTAAAGGAATGGGACAAGGCTTTACGCAAGTTGTCATCATTGTGATTGGCGGTGTGTTTTTCGCGAAAGGCTTGCAGTCGCTTGGCGTGATTGAAATGTTGATGCACTCCGTTCAAAATGTGCACAGTGCAGGAACCATCTTAACACTGTTTTTCAGTGGAATTACATTCCTATTTGGTTTAGTAAGTGGCGGTGGGACACCACTTTTCTATGCGACCATTCCACTTATTCCAGATATTGCGGCAAGTGCGCACGTGGATGCGATTCAACTCGCGCTTCCGATGCAACTTATAGCACATTTGACGCGCTCGATGTCGCCAGTTGCAGGTGTGATCATGATTGTCGCGGGCGTTATGCAAGTTTCGCCTATTGAAGTTGTCAAACGAACGAGTATCCCGATTTTGGCTGGGATTGTAACAGTCATCGTGTTATCATTAGTGATTTTGTAAGTGAGGAGATAAGAATGAATCAAATTTGTGTAGTGGGAAGCCTAAATGTCGATACAACAATAACTTTTAAAACACTTCCTCAAGTAGGCGAAACGATCGCCGGAAAATCCATCAAACATTCAGCAGGCGGAAAAGGCTTCAATCAAGCTATTACAGCAAGCCGGCTTGGTAGCCAAGTAAGTTTTGTTGGCGCAATCGGGCGTGATGAACGCGGTGAATTTTTGCAAGCGATTCTTACGGAAGAAGAAATTGACCAAGAGCAAATCGCTGTGATGGATGATGAGACAGGGCAAGCCTTTGTTGCCGTGGATGAAGCAGGGAAAAATATGATTTTGATGTACGGTGGTGCGAATGAAAAAGTGACACGTGGACTTGTCCAGGAAGCCGAAGCGAAAATTGCCGCAAGTGACGTTGTGATTTCGCAGTTTGAAATTCCAGAAGAAGCTGTGCTCGAAGCTTTTCGGATTGCAAGAGAAAAAGCAAAACTGACGATTTTAAACCCTGCTCCTGGGAAAACCTGCAGTGAGGAATTACTCGCCATGACGGACTACTTGATTCCGAATGAAACGGAACTCGAACTTGTGACCGGCGGTAAACCGCTTCAAAATCAAGCAGAGCGAATTCAAGCGGCTCGAGACTTGCTCAAGCTTGTTAGGAAGGCTGTTATTGTTACGCTTGGTGACGCGGGGTCGCTCCTCGTTTCAGCAGAAGGTGAGACGCTCGTTCCTGCTAAGAAAGTGAAAGCCGTGGATACAACGGCCGCAGGGGATAGTTTTATCGGCACTTTTGCGCACTGCATCCAAACGCAGCCAGTGGAAGAAGCGATTCAAAAAGCAACGGAAATTGCAGCGATTGTTGTGGCTCGCGAAGGTGCGTATACGTCAATTCCAACGAAGCAGGAGCTAAGAGAGCAATGATTCGCCACATTGAAAAGCAAGATTTGGAACAGGCGGAGAAGCTGCTTCTAGAGGTGAAGGAAGGCTTAAGTGCGCACCAGTGGAATCGAGATTATCCTTCTAAGGCGGTACTTCAAAGTGATCTTGCGACGCGTAGTTTGTTCGGATGGTTTGAAGCTGAGAGGCTATTTGCGATGGTAACGCTCACTGAAGAGCTAACAGGTACGGTGAAGCACTTTAATTGGCAAGAAGCAAAATCCCCCGTTTTCATTAAAAGAGTGATGACTTCACCGCTTAAACGTGGGCAGGGGCTCGCATGCGAGTTGCTCCAGTTTGCTGAGGATGAGGCAAGAAAAGCTCAATATGACGCGCTTTGTAGTGTAACGGGCGTAAATAACCGGGCGATGCTACACTTATTTGATAAAGAAGGATTTAAGAAAGTGGCAAAAGGCTCTATCCGAGAACGTTATCCCTATCATGAGTTTTTCGCCTTTCAAAAGGAAATTGGCAGGCGCAAGTAAAGTTTGCTAGAATAGAAGGAGATAGGGAGTCTGCGGAGGAGTGGATCGATTTGGCGAGTACAATAAAAGACGTAGCGAAAGAAGCCGGCGTTTCAATTGCAACGGTTTCGATGGTCATCAACAAAAAAGCGGATCACATCACGATGAAAACCAAGAAAAAAGTTTTCGATGCGATCGAAAGGCTTGATTATAAACCGAATTTAACAGCAAGAAGTCTGGTGTCAGCCAAAAGTTTTACAGTAGGTTTGCTTGTTCCAGACATTACCAATCCATTTTTCGCAGAGCTTGCCAAAGCATTTGAAAAAGAGCTAAGCAGGGAAGGCTATATGACGCTTTTATGTAGCTCTTTTGAAGAAAGCGAACGAGAAAAACAGTATTTGAGTGAACTTATTTCGCGTGGTGTGGATGGTGTTGTGATTTGCAGTTTGACGAGCATGGAAACGCAAATTCTCGATGCGTTAAAACAAGCGAAGATTCCGTATTTGATTCTCGATAATCGCTATGCACTCGAGGAGTTTTCCGTTCACGTGGATGACTATAAAGGTGGCGTTTTAGCGGCTAGCGAACTGCTTGAAAATGGACACAAGACGACAGCTTTTATCGGTAGCAAAAATCCTTACGACAACATTTATAATCGTTTGCAAGGCTTCCGAAATGAAATCGAGCGTGCGGGCGGAGAAGTACTGACGTTTGAAACCGAGCTCACAAGAAACGGTGGGGAAGCTGTAGCAGAAAAACTATTTTCGTCTGAGGCGACAGCCGCATTTTGCAGCAACGATTTAATCGCCGTTGGCCTGTATGACGCTGCGGATAAGCATAACCTAGCTTTGCCAGAAGAACTTTCCGTTATTGGATTTGATGACATTAGCTTTTCTGATATCGTCAAGCCACGTTTAACAACGATCAAGCAACCTGTGGGGCTTCTTGCTGAAAAAGCCGTTCAACATTTACTTTTGATGAAAAAAGATCCTGAATATCATTTTTATAAAGAACTCATCCCCGTTTCCCTTGTGAAGCGAGAGAGTGTTACGAAGCCAGCTCGTGATTGAGTTGGCTTTTCTCATGCAAAAAGTATGACAAATCTGAAGAAAAATAGTATGATAAAACATGTTTCGATTTTGTGATTTTGAGGAATCTAGCAAAGGAAAGGGAGGGTCGAGATGAAAAAATTTATTCAGGAGTTTAAAGAGTTTGCTTTAAAAGGCAATGTAGTGGATTTAGCAATCGGGGTTGTCATCGGGGCAGCATTCGGGAAAATCGTTTCCTCGCTAGTTGATAATATCATTATGCCGCTTGTTGGGATGATCCTTGGTGGGCTAGATTTCACAGAGCTTTCCGTTAAAATTGGCGATGCAACACTTAAATATGGCTTATTTATCCAGTCGATTGTTGATTTTCTAATTGTGGCACTAGCTTTGTTTGTTTTCATCAAAGTACTGCTCAGCTTATCGCGACGCAGAAATGCTGAAGAGGAAGAAGCTGAACCAGAAGTGACACCATCGGAAGAGTATTTGAAAGAAATTCGCGATTTACTACAAGAGAAGAAAGAAATTTAAATTACATAGTTTGAACTGAACCGCCTAATTAGGCGGTTTTTTTGTAACTATTTTTACGACCATAGCAGTAGGTAAAACTCTTGCTTCTGGCGGATGGAAAGCACCTTTTTTTTCGTTATAGTAAAAAGACGGGAAACGAGTGAAAGGAAGGTCGTTTTAAATGAAAAAATTAGTAGGTTGGATTTTAGGTGTCATCATTATTGTAGGCGTTGCCTTAGTAGGAGTGAAATTTGTCACTGCCAATCAGTCGGGGGAACTGGCAGGCATCGTTGATCGTTTCAATCCACTCGTAAAAGAAGAAGCCGTTTATGTTAAAACGGGGGAACCGGTCAATGTCGACGAACACGGGAATGCCAACTATAAATTAACCGCAGTGAACCAAGAAGGAAAAACAAGAACCATTGAATTTATGTCCATTGGCGAACTAAAACAAAATCGCTTTTTAAAACTAAGCTCAAAAGGGGCTTACGTGGAAACATATGAAGAAGTAGCACGCGAAAAATTACCAGACAAAGCGATTGAACAGCTGTAAGGGATAAACGATAAAAATACGCAGAGAAAACGTAGCTTGACGAGTTTTCTCTGCTTTTTTATGAGAAGAATTCGCTTTTTGGATTTACTGGCGGTATAATTTAGTCAAATCAGTAATAACTACAGAATAGAAAAGAAGGAACTCTCATGCAACTCACAAAGTCAGATTTTGATGCGCTTTATTTGCCCGAAAAGCAGTTTCAGAACGTTGTTCCCCCTAATTTGTGAACTGGAATCGCTTTACGTGAAGATGAATCTTGCGTAATTGTTTGCCTGATTCTCGCATTTTTGACAAATGGAAAAAAACGAAGAAAACCCTTAGGCGATCAAGGTTTTCTTCGTTTTTTTGGTGCTTGTAGAACTTGGATAATGGCAAGAAACGCGGGAGCTACTTGTTTGATTGGAATGGCTTTTCCGCCGTACAAGTGCGCCTCGTATTGCCGAGTCAGCTCCGTGAAAGCAGGAATTTCGATTCGAGTTGCAAAATCGGCCAAGGTTTCGCTTGGATTCCTCGTTTCAGCAAGCAGTTTGAGCAATCGGCGGTAAGCCTTGTCGAATGAAAGTTTATCGTGCTCGATTTGCCATCTGAAATAGCGTAGGAGCAGGGCTTTCCGCTTAGCAATTAGGAAGGCTAGCAAGAGAACTGCCACGCCGCCTAAAATCCAGTAAACGAAACTTGGAAGTTGGAAGGGTTTCGCTTGGCTGGTTGTTTCTTGCTTCGCGCCTTCTTGTTTAGCTTTGCTTTCTTGTTGTTTTTGCGAACGATCTTCATTTTGAGTCGGCTGATCTTGTTTTGCGGGTGTATCCGCCCGGTTTTCCGCTTGACTGTTCGTATTCGCATCCGAGCGCTGATCTCCAGCTGTATTCGTGAAAGCTTCAGGGTTTTGGAAAGTCGCAGTCGGCTCAAAGGGAACCCAACCCGTGCCTGGGAAATAGACTTCAGGCCAAGAATGAGCATTGTTGTTTTGCACTTTGTAAATCGTATTCGCGCCATCTTTACCGGCCTCATCCCCGGATGTAAAGCCCTTCGCGAAACGCGCTGGAATCCCAAGAGAGCGCAGCATTACGATCATCGAAGTGGAGAAATTGTCGCAGTAACCAACTTTCGTTTCAAATAAAAATTGATCGACATAATCCGCGCCACGCTTCGTTTCCTCGGCATCTTCCGTGCTGTAGCGGAATTTACCGGAAAAACTCAAATATCGCTCGATCGCTTTCACTTTTTCATAGGTATTGCTTTCTTTTTCCGTCAGCCGGTTTGCAAGGCTTTTGACGCGTTTCGGCAACCCATTCGGCAGCTGCGTGTAGCGCTCCGTAAATTCGTCCGAGAGCGACGCAAATGGCGCTTCTTTCATCTTGCGAATGTCGTAAATCGGCGTTCTGATTTCAAGGGCATACTTTTTGATGGAACCTTGAGGTGTGACTTTTTCGTTTGATGCAGCGTAACGGAACGGCCCAGCTGCGGACTCGACATTTTGTGTGCCGTAAGCATAGACGAGATAGTCATTAGAAGCCGTAAAGCGAATCGTTGCTTGTTCTGCTTGCTTGGCGTAATTTTCATTCAAATTAACTGGAAACTCGTCCGAACTTGCAAAGTTTTCCGCATCAGTCGAGCTCGGGCTGGCCCAGCCTTTACCAGTATAAGTTCGTTTGGATTCAACACGCCAGTAATGCGGGCGCTTCGAAGTTACTTGGAAAACTTCGCTATAATCAGCATCAAGAGCGCCGCCAAGTTCGGTATCATCTTCGCTATAGCCCACCGTTCGAGTCGTATCCATCCCAAGTGCTTGCTTGATGTAAGGCACGGGATCGTTCCAAATTGGTTTATGAACGGGAAGAGAAAGAGCGATTCCGATCATGATAGCGAGCACGGCAAGAAGGCTCGTATGATACACGAGAGATCGCTTGGGGGAATCAAGTTGACTCGCGCCAAGCCTCGCCGTTAGCGTCAAGTGGAGCAAAATAAAGCCGATAACGACTGTACGAACAAGTGCTAGCTCTCCTTTGTAATCCGTGAAGGTATTGATAACGGCAATGTAAATCACGGTGAGTGCGAGAATGCTTAGGATGCGACCTTTTTTTAGAAGCGAATAAGCCGTGATGTAAGCTAACAGCCAAAGGGCAATCAAAAAGGTCATGAAAATAAATTCGTCGCCAATTTTTGTAGCATCTAGTTGAAACAAACTGCCAATGCCTTTTATGGCGGTTCCCGTTAGTTTCGCGTAAAAGGACGGATCAACAAGGTTTCCACCGTTAAATAAGATGCCCATCAGTAAAGCGATCGCGAGTAAGTGAAGAGGAATCGAATAGTAAAATCGCAAGCCGATAAAAAAGCTTCCGAGCGATAAGGCGATGAAAGCGACTATCCAGATGGAATATCCGGTTTCTGTTAAGTAACTAAACGGAAAAACCCATTCTGAAATCAGCAAAATCGCAAGCACATAAAGCAGGAATTTTAACATTTTTCGTCCCATCAAAATCCTCCTTTACGGCGCGAAAGGGCCATTTTAGATAAGTAAATGATTTGCGGATGTCGCGGCCCATTTTCTTGTAGCGCGACAAGGGTGACCTTGTTTTCGCCCCATTTATGCACTTCTCGGAGGAGCGCTTCACTCGTAGTTGACGTAAAGAGCAACAAGTGCTCACTTTGCGCGAGTTCCTCTTGAAGCAGGGGAAGGAGAACGGCGGGTTCTTGCGGCTTGATTTTGGCAAAAGCATGAGAAAGTTCACTTAAGTGCTTTTTTCCTTGGTTGAAATCGAGCGTTTCGCTGGGACTTCCAAATAAGGCGACGCGGAGTTCCCCGTTTTCCTCCACCATTTTGCGGACGAACGAATACGCCGCGCTTAGAGCTGCTTCAAAATCTGGATGTGGCGCGCCGAAAAAACCAACGCTCATCCGACTTTTAGCGCTATTCTCAAATTCTCTTGTCATCATCGTGCCGGTTTTCGCTGTCGTTTTCCAGTCGATCGAAGCGATGCGGTCTCCAGCGCTATATTCCCGAAGACCATGCAAATTGTCATTTTTCTTGATCGTCCAATGAGTTGCATTCTTGCCGCGTTCAGGTGCCGCTTCGCTCAATTTGTCAGCGATTTCCGGAAAGTAAGCTGGAAAAACTGTGAGCGTTTCCGCTTCGCCCGTCGTGATGCTTCGTTCGATCAATCCAAGCGGATCGCTCGTTCTCAGTTCAAGTGGAGCGAAACGGTGAATGCCTCGCTTTGCTTCAAGTGTTTCAAAGGGGAGCGCGAGCGTATTCTTGAAAAAAGGAAAAGCTAGCTCGCGAAGCGTGTGTCCCGCAAGTAAAGAATTCGGAATCGGCTGCCTAACGAGCAAGTAGCTCACTGGAAAATGCGATTTTCGCGTAAGTAAAAGTTCAATATCAATGGCATCACCAGCAAAATATTCCTGCTTATTGAATTTCCGCACAAACCGCCAATTTTTTAGCCGGTAAAGTGACAAAACCAAAATGAAAAGCAAAACCAAACCGAAAAAATAAGTCAAAAACCAGCTCGCGTTGTCGCCTTGAAACAGCGTGTAAACGATTAAACCCGCAAAAAGTAAAACCAGTCCAACCCACTTTGAGGCAAGAAACAACGGACGTAGCTTATTCATTTGAAGCGCCCTTTTCAATTGGAACGGCTGTGCTCGATAAAATGTCTTGGATCACTTGCTCAGCTTGGATACCATCATAAAGCGCGCTAGCATTTAAAATGAGGCGGTGCCGGAAAACAAACGGCGCGAGATATTTAATATCATCCGGAGTTACAAAGTCCCGTCCCGAAATGAAGGCAAAACTTTTCGCGGCTTGCATCATCGCAATCGTTGCGCGCGGGCTTGCTCCGAGTGAAATCGCTGGGTGTTCCCGAGTAGCTTGTGCCAAATCCACGATATAGTCTTTTAGTTCATCCGAAAGTGCCACGTTTTGGCTCGCTTTTTTGAGCGCAACGAGTTCATCAGCATGGATGACCGCTTGGACGCCTAGAAGCGCATCCGCACTTCGCTCGCCGCTTAAAAGCTCAATCTCTTCAGCCTTCGTTGGATAGCCCATCGTCATTTTAAATAGAAACCGGTCAAGCTGGGCTTCTGGAAGCGCGTAAGTGCCTTCGTATTCAATCGGGTTTTGAGTGGCCATGACGAAAAAAGGCTCAGCAAGAGGATAAGTCACACCATCCACAGTGACGCTATTTTCGGCCATCCCTTCTAGCAAAGCCGCTTGTGTTCTTGGCGCTGTTCGGTTGATTTCATCGGCCAAAATAATATTGCCCATGATCGGCCCTGGCCGAAACTCAAATTTGCGGCTATCGGGATTAAACACGGAAACCCCAGTCACATCTGAGGGTAAGAGGTCTGGCGTGAACTGGATCCGTTGAAAGGCGGTATCGAGTGATTTAGCGAGCGCGCGGACGAGCATCGTTTTCCCAACGCCTGGAACGTCTTCAATTAAAACATGGCCTCCTGCAAAGAGAGCCGTTAAGCTAAGTTCGATCACACGTCGTTTGCCGACGATTACTTGTTCTACTTGTTCGATAATTTGTTCGATTTTGCGAGCTGAGTCATTCATTCATTAAAATCCTCCCGTTCGGTTGTGTTGTACTAAGTATAAAATAGAGCGGGAACGAAGTACAATAAATTAATTTAAAGTTTACGCTGAAAAGTATTGCCACGCAGTGCGAAAACCTATAAAATGGGAGTGAGATCTTAAAGAGAAGAGGCTGAATAATGACGAAAAAATCCATTTACGGATTGACGTTTGATGACTTAACGACTTGGTTTACCGAACAAGGACAGAAAAAATTTCGGGCAACGCAAGTTTGGGAATGGCTCTACCGGAAGCGCATAACTTCTTTTGACGAAATGAGCAATGTCCCGAAGGAAAGCATTCAACTATTAAATGATAATTTTGTATTAAACACTTTAGAAGAACAAATTGTGCAAGAATCTCTTGATGGCACGATTAAATATTTATTTAAGCTTGAGGATGGCAATTTAATTGAAACGGTTATGATGACGCATGAATACGGGCTATCCGTTTGTGTAACAACGCAAGTGGGATGCAATATTGGATGCACGTTTTGCGCAAGTGGCTTGCTGAAAAAACAACGGGATTTAACAGCTGGCGAAATTGTTTCGCAAATTATGAATGTGCAGCACTTTTTGGATAAACGCGGAAAAGAGGAGCGTGTAAGCCATATTGTTGTGATGGGAATTGGCGAACCGTTTGATAACTACGATAACGTTATGAGCTTCCTGCGAGTCGTGAATCACGACAAGGGACTTGCAATCGGCGCACGCCACATCACCGTTTCAACAAGTGGACTTGCACCAAGAATTATTGATTTTGCAAATGAAGATTTCCAAGTGAACTTGGCGGTTTCGCTACACGCGCCGAATAATGACATTCGAACGAACATTATGCGGATTAACCGGACGTTCCCGCTCGAAAAACTAATGAGTGCGATCGAATATTACATTGAAAAAACGAACCGTCGTGTGACCTATGAATATATCATGTTGCGCGATGTGAACGATTCGAAAAAAGAAGCGCAGGAGCTAGCGGATTTACTCAAGAATCAACGGCGTTTGTCTTACGTCAATTTGATTCCCTACAACCCTGTTGATGAGCACAATCAATACGAACGCAGCCGGAAAGAAGACGTGCTTGCTTTTTACGATGTGCTGAAGAAAAATGGCGTGAATTGTGTGGTTCGTCGTGAACACGGAACCGATATTGATGCGGCTTGTGGGCAGCTTCGAAGTAAACAAATTAAGCGTGTTGGCGTAAGAGAAAGAATGCGTCAAAAGAAAGCTCTTGAGCAAGAATAAAATAGCAAAGAGGCTGGGATATAAATCTTAGCTAAGCATGAAAACCGGGTAGAAAATCTTTTTTGATTTTCTACCCGGTTTTTTACCCCATTAACAAGTCAAAATAAAGGTTTCACAAAAAATCGTTTTTTCATTGAATCTTAATCTTCTCTGAGATCTTTTTCCCATTTTGATCCTTATAATTTTATAGTACGTAGATTGCTTTAGTTCTGTTTTTTGGGAGGATTATAGTAAGTTTCACTATCAGTCAAAGTTTTCCCATCAAAAGTTCCCTCGCCCTTTTTTAACATACCTCCATCAAACAATAAGACTATGCTTGCAAGCAAATATTTTTCATATTTCGTTTCTTCTTAAAATCTAATAGCTCTTTTTATTTATAGTTATAAAGTGTGTCGGTATTCTCCTCTTTTTATCTACTTCCCAAAGCGCTATTAAATAAGCTGCTTTTTCGATAGCCTGAGTCTAGAAATTATAAATTCTAGGCTTTTTTATGGAGGGGTTTTACTAAAGCGAATTTATTAAATGTGGTAGCTAATTATTGTATCTATGATAGTCCATAAATAAGAGTCCAGATTATAAATATTTTTGAACAGAAGGGCAATATTATAATCAAAGGGATATAATTCTATATTCTATTGAATAAAAAGAAAATTAATAATATAATGTGTATAAAGAGTATTACTCAAAATAGCACAGGGAGATGACATTATGATTAGAGATGAAATCGTGGAGTGGGTAAGAGAACAACCATATTGGCAGCAAGTTGGAGCCGATGCAATTTTAAGGGGAATTAAAATAAATGAATCTTTAATAGATGAAGTTTATTTGGCATTAAAGCAAGAACATAACTTGGAGGGATCGCTCCCTAGAAGAAAGTCACTTGCATTTTTGTCCAAGTCCACTGAACCAAAATCGATCTCTAAGGTAACATGGAATGAAGTATCAGAAGTTAAAGGAGTTAATGCTTTATCATCAAACTCGTCAATCCCAGTTGGAAAACAATTAACGATTATATACGGACTGAATGGAAGTGGAAAATCAGGGTATGCCAGATTACTAAATAATGCCTTTATTTCAAGAGGAGATAAGAATATTTTACCAAACATATTTAAGAAAGGAGAGAATACAACCCCGAGAGCAAAGTTTATTTTTGAGAATGAAAAAGGAGATTCTGAAACCCTAGTATTTCCAGATGATCGTAAAAATGAATTGTTTAGTAGAGTAGCTGTATTTGATTCAAAAAGTGCTACTAATGATTTAACTAAAGATGTAGAACTAAATTTTGCCCCAATAGAATTTAATTTTTTTGATGAATTTAACCATTTAATAAACGAAGTTAAAAAAAGACTGATTGAAGATATTAAGGAAAAAAATAAAGAGAATATCTATGTACGTCAATTTCCTAATAAAACCCTAATAGGAGAACTGGTTAGGAGGATAAATAGTAATACGGAATATGTTGATCTTGAAAATGCTGCAAAAACAACTCACTTAAAAAATGAACTACAAATAAAAACGAAGAGAAAATCTGAGCTAGTCGCTTTGAATATTATGAACCAACAAAAGCTACTTGAGAAACGTAAGGCAGAATTGAATGAAATGAAAAAAAGAATCAAAGAGATTAATACAAAGTTTTCTAGTGAGCGAATTGATAAAATAAAAGAATTAATTCGAAGGAGAAGCGATCTAAAAAAAATTTCAATTGCTGAGGGTATAACTCAATTAGAGGGAGAACATATATATCAAATAGGTTCACCCGAGTGGAAAGAATTTATTGAATCTGCTAAGCAATACTATGGGGTTATTCAAGAAGAAATTGATCATTGTATATTTTGTGGGCAAAAAATAGACGGAGTAACGGTAATTGATAAATATTGGATTTACTTAAAAAGTTCGGCAGAATCCGAATTAAGCCAAGCAGATAGCAGTATTAAAAGGTTAATACAGGATTTCAAAAACTTTGATTGCAAGTTGATTACAAAAGATTCTAGTTTTGAAGAATGGCTGCAGGAGAAAATTCCTAACTTACATAGCCAACTTACAAGTTGGCAAACGCAAGTTGAAACTATTAAAGAGAGTGTTATTAAGAATTTATCAATCTTACAATGGGAAAAAGAAATTGATGTTTTTAAAATGGAAGAAACAATCTGTGATGAAGCTTTAAGGCACTTAGAGAAAGAGATATCTGAATTAAACACTCAAAAAGTAAAAAGGGAAATTGATGAAATAGAGAAATTTGAAAATGAATACAATGATAAGCTTCGACTTAAAGATTTCTTACCGGAAATAAAGGGATTCTTAGAAGATTTGAAGTGGGTAGATGCAGCAAATAATATAACTATCTCCACACAAAAAGCCACTAGGTTCCAAAGGTCACTTTTCTCTCAATATGTCACTGATAAATACGTGAAAAGATTTAATGAAGAATGTAAAAAACTGAATGCCGATTTTTCAGCTGAAATTAAGCAAAAGGGGAGCAAGGGTAATACACTTAGCAAGTTAACAATAAAAGATAGAAAGCCAATAGAGATCTTAAGTGAAGGAGAACAAAGAGCAATTACCATTGCTAATTTTTTAGCAGAAACAAGCCTTAACAACAAGAATACATGTATTGTTTTGGATGATCCTGTAAGCTCTTTAGACGTTGAGAGAAAGGAAGTTATTGGAAGAAGGTTAGTGGATGAAGCTAAACAAAAACAAGTAGTTATTTTTACACATGATATTGCTTTTGTAAATTGTTTGGAAAGATGGAGAATAAACAAACAAGTGGAGTGTTCTAAATTAGTAATCAGAAACTTCAATAATGTTTCAGGACTGAGAGATGATAATGAACCATGGATTGATACGCCTGTTTCAGAAAGGATAGAATATTTAAGGGGAAATCTAAAAGCAATAACAAAAAAATATGAAAGTATTGATAGTGAGGAAAAAATGTATCTGCATAAAGAATATATAGATGATGCTGAACATTGGTGTAAAAAATTAAGAGAAACTTGGGAACGCATGATTGAGAAAATAATATTCAAGGGAGCTATTACGAGATATGACCCAGCTATAAAAACAAAGAGTCTTAAAAAAGTTGTTTTTAACGCAGAAATATATAGAGAAATAGATGAAGGAATGTCTCTATGTTCGGACTGGGTGCATGATAGAGCTGAGAATTTAGGTGAAAAGTATCCTAAACCTGAAGAACTTAAAAACTATCTTGAAGCATGTGATAGTTTTAGAAAAAAATACAAGTAGCATATAAAAATAGGATCATTAATGAAAAGAGACTGGGACAAAATGAAAAAATGAGGCTAACGAGCCAAAAGTAAAAGAACAGAAATCGTTCAATGAAGTCATTTACAAAAATAACTTGCTTGACGATTCTGTTCTTTTTTATTTTATGTTCCAAACTCTTGGTGGAAATCATCCTATAATGGGATTATCGGACGGGGCAATAGAGTTGTGTAAAATTAATTATAAAAATGATTTTTTTAGCTCTATTTGTAATAGAAGAAGTATTTTGTGAAAAATGAGCAAACTTGGTTATGTTCGAGTTGGTACAACCAAACAAAATATTGCGAGACAAGTTGAACAATTAAATCACTGTGAGAAAGTATTTGTAGATAAAATGAGTGGAAGCACGATCAAACGCCCAGGCCTTGAAGAAATGATGGCTTATATCGAGATGGGGATATTGTTGTGGTTAGCGAATTAGAACGATTGGGACGAAACAATGAGGATCTAACCAAGATTATGAATACTATTCAACAGAAAGGAACAACCCTAGATGTGTTGAATCTTCCGGTATTAAATGGGATTGAAGATTTTAATTTATGAAAACTACTCAATAACTTAACTATCGAGCTTTATAAGTATCAGGCTGAGTCGGAATGGTAACAGAAAATGATTAACTAACGTTTCATCCAATTCTAAAAAATATTTGTCGAATCAAGGAGAAAATCGTCACAAAATGGACACAGACAACAAAAGAATATTGTGCTATTGTATACTTGTGAAAAACTAACACAGAAGGAGATGGAGTAGAATGTCAGGACAAATTAGAATGACCCCAGCTGAGTTACGGGATCGTGCAAAAACATACGGCACAAGTGCTCGGGATATTGAACAAATGCTACAACGCTTATCGCAAACACAAGAACAACTTCGTAGTGAATGGGAAGGGCAAGCTTTTGCTCGCTTCGATGATCAATTCAACCAATTAAAACCAAAAGTAACCGAGTTTGCGAATTTGATGGATCAAATTGAACAACAACTTCAAAAAAACAGCCACTGCAGTGGAAGAACAAGATCAACAACTTTCTCAAAACTTCGGGTTTTAAGCCTCATACCGAATACGCCCCTTATGAGTTTCTCGTAAGAGGCGTTTTTTCTGAAAAAGGCAGGAAGGAGAGGATAATGAATGAGCACAGTAGCGAGTGATTTAGGACGTGCCTCCGAAAAAGCCACTGCGCTTCAACAAGCGGTTTCGATGCTTCAGAAACAAGGAACAACCGTTACGAAGGATGAAGAAACAACAGTTGGAGGGAATACACAGGCACACACGGCGATTCAAGCTGAAGGCGAAGCGGTTTCCCAGATTGTGAACGCTTTAACAACGGCAAGTACGAACTTGCAAAGCGTTGCGGAGGCCTTTGCAGCGAAAGATGCGGAAATAGGAGCCGGCCTTTCATCGATTGGAGGCCCAACACCATGAAGACGTGGACAGAATGGCAACAAGAGGAACGGCAGTTAATGGAAAAAGAAGACGAAAATCAACAAAAAAGACGTGCTGTTCAGCAACTTCAAGAGTCCTATGAGAACCATTTTCGACAAGGACTCCGATTTATGGAAGAAGTGAGCTGGCAGTTTCGGAAAAATGATCGGGCTTTTTTGCGTGCAGACAGGCAAGAACAGGTTTTCTCCCTTTCACGATCAGCGCAAGAACATTTTGACATCATGGAAGAAGCCTTGCAACAAGAAAAAAGAGACCTAGAAAAGCAAGCTAATGAAGTCGCCTACGGAAAAAGAAAAGCATTCTTAGACGAACAGGAGGCGAAAGCATGAGTATCGATATGTATGTATCGAAATCCAAAGCCCAAGCGACCAGTATGAGTCAAGTTTGCCAGCAACACTTGGAGGGCTATGAAGCGCTTCAAAAAGCAATTAGTCAGTTTACCTTAGAGCCTTTTTTGAAAGGAAAAGCGTATGACTCGGCTAAAGCTTATTATAGTGCGGTACTCTACCCCTTAGTTCAGGGAGGAATTTTATTAACGGAAGCGACAAAGGAAGCCATTAAGAAATTCCCGGAACGTTACCAAAGTGAAGTGGATAGCGGGGATCTCAAACAATCCGAACTGGAAGAACAAATCCGGCAGGCAGACAACCTCATCAACCAAGCGAATGCGCTTCAGAAACAAGTGATGCAATCTCCGTTACCAGAAACGGATCAACAATTGCAGCTGAAACTTAATCAGGCTCTGATTGACGTTTACCAAACGAGTAAAAAGGAACTCGAAGAGAAGCTTCAAAAATTAGTCGCTTTTCATGCGAGTTCACCGAGTATTTTTTCAGAAATTGCAAGCTTGAAGCAGGCCATTAATCAAGGAATTGCCCAAACGAAGACAGCTTGGAATCCAACAACGGGTACATTTGTGGTACCCAGTCAGGAAAAACTAGCGTGGGTAACGACTATTCGAGATTTTCAAAAGAAAAAAGAGGAACAAGAAGAACCCGATACGACTGGACGAACCTATACACGAATCGATTTAGGAAATGGGACATATGTGTGGGCATGGTCAAAAGATGGCCGTACCCTTACACAAGAAGATATTCAATTCACCTTAAAACATGATAAGTGGGCAGGAAAAGATGGTGGATTAGGGAAAATGTTAGAGAAAGCGGAATCAATGAAAGCGGAAGCTAAAGACTTTGATCCTATGAAAGCGATTAAAGAAATCGCTGATTTCTTTACACCCATTGGAGACGGTGCTAGAGTAGTTACTGGGAAAGATCCAATCACAGGAGGAAAGCTATCAGGCGGAGAACGACTACTTTCTTTATTATTTATCATTCCACTTGCTAAAGTAGGAAAGTATGGGGGCAAAGGATTTAAATTTGTGTCTGAAGGTATGGAAGACCTCAATAAGATCAATAAAAAAGCAGACAAAGTGAAAGATGTAGAAAAGAGTGTCGAAAAAACTAGTAAAGCTATATCTTCAAAAAAAATTAGTGATTTACCTAAAAATGTGGAAGATTCATATCGTAAATACGATAAAAATGGGTGGAAAGGAAATGTAGAAGGGCAAACTGCAGGAACGAAAGCTGGGAAAACCTATAGGAATGGTGACGAAAAGTTGCCTAGCACAGATAAGAATGGAGAAAAAATAAAGTATAAAGAATTTGATGTTAATGATAAATTGCCTGATAGTAACAGGGATTCAGAACGATTTGTCAAAGGTAGTGACGGTTCGATATATTACACAGATGATCACTATAAAAAATTTGTAAAAGTTAAGTAGGGAGGAAAAATAAAATGTTGAAGAACAAAATTTTCCATATAAGTAAATCTGAACTTTTAAAAATAAAAGAAGAAAGAAAGAAAAGCGCATGCTTTAATGTTACTATTGAGGGTGACGATATTAAGACCAAAGAGGAATTTTTCTCAATTATGGCTGATAAATTTAAATTACCAGATAGTAACGGATGGGATTCATTCATAGATTGGATGACTGATTTGAGCTGGATCAATGAACAATGTATTTGCTTTGTAATTGAAGATTATTCACTTTTCTTAAAGGAAGATTCCCAATCAAAAGAGATGGTGACTGAAATTTTTGAAGAAGACATTTTGCCCTTTTGGGAAAACGAAGTGACTGAAGTTGTAGTTGATGGCAAACCTCGGCAGTTTGATGTATATTTAATTGATTAAAATGAAGTATCTCTTGATTTTTAAATAACTTCATCACTTTGATGAGGTTATTTTTATCATAATTGGATTAAAAATTATAAAATAGCTAAGTAATGATTGAGTTTGACAATCCTTTGTAATAAGGCACATGTTAAATATGAATCCTTAAAATTATAAAATAATAACATTAAAATCCATGTTGTGATTGATAGCAACATGGATTTTTTGCATGGATAAGAGCATTATATAGCATCGGCAATCCAATAATCGAACAACTCCCTTCCCCTCTATCTTGGAGAGGGGAGTTCTGTTTAAAGATGGATGAGCCTTGCAAAATAATCATCTACTTCAGTTTTATCGTATCGAGGCATGTTGAATACCAGGTACTTTTTAAACGCTTTTTTCTTGAGGAAGTTATATAGATTTTTTGTATTCAAAACGCCTTTATACTGAACTAATATATCTGGTCTTGTAACAAACTCTTTTGGAATCCTATTTCCTTTCTTCTAAGATTAGCACGAGAGTTTGAGAGATAAAATGAAAAAAGAACAGAATCGTCAAGCAAGTCATTTTTGCAAATGGCTTCATTGAACGATTTCTGTTCTTTTACTTTTGGCTCGTTAGCTTCGTTTTTTCATTTTGCCCAGTCTTTTTTTGCGAAAAAATCGAACAAAATTTGACTCAGTTATCGTTAGGAAAATAGTAGTTGAGAATCTTGAGCAAGATGGGGATGAAAAATAGGAGTGGAATGATGATTAGTGGGGTTTTCAGCAATAGATATTTATCCAAAACACCATCCATCACGCCTTGATCGATCAGTAACCAGTTGAGATAACTGATGAGTTGTAAAACAAATAATAAAAATAAGCCCGTAAAAAATAATTTTAATGCGGTTTGAAGATTCATGCTAGCTTTTCTCCTTTTTTAGTTAGCATAGCATAATTGCACTAAAAGCAATAGAGGTTAAAAAACAGTCATCATAAAATGTTCAAATTTTTCTTGTGTTTTAGCAACTAAGTATCATTTAAATCACTAGTATACCTGCTACTCTAAAAATAAGGGCTAGTTAAAATGACGATTTTACTAAGATTCTGTGTATCCAATTACAAACAGAATGTATCCCTTTATATTGTTCTTTGTATGCGATGTGCATTTTTCGATTTCGATTGACAACAAACCCGGGTGAAAAGAAAAAGTTATCGCTAAAGTATGCAGGAGTGAATTTATAATAAGGTAGAAAAAGTCAGCGAAAGTTCACTGATTAAAAAGCCGTGTTATAAAGAAAAATAAAAAAAGAGGAGAATTAAATTAGTGATAAAAAAGAAACGTTTGATAAACGCCTACACGGCTTTTGGGGCATTTTTAGTAGTAGCCATTTTACTTGGATTAACGGATAAAGCTTTCGCGCGCGAGGTACGCGTTGCAACGACAAAGGAACTTCAACAAGCGATGAAAACTGCATTACCGGGGGACGAAATACTCTTAGCACCTGGGACCTATGAAGGAAAAATGGGAAATACGAATAGCGGTCATTCATCGTCTTATTTTAATTCCGACCAAAGTGGGACAAGCGACGCCCCCATTCAAATGCGCAGTGAATCAAAAGAACATCCTGCTATTTTAAAAGGACAACGATTAACATCGGGAAACACGCTCCGGATTACCGGGGATTACTGGATTATTTCGGATTTAGAAGTGACAAACGGGCAAAAAGGAATCATGCTCGATCATAGCCATTATTCGAAGCTGAATCATGTTTCTGTTTACGAAATCGGGATGGAAGGCGTGCATTTTCGAGATGGAAGCAGTCATAATTTGCTCGAAAATAGCACGATTTCAGGAACGGGCCTTGCCAATCCCAATTACGGGGAAGGCGTTTATGTGGGGAGTGCCAAAGGAAGTTGGAAAACCTATGCGCCAAACACCGACTACAATACCATTCGTAAAACCGTGATTGGCCCTGATGTTGCAGCGGAACACATTGATGTGAAAGAAGGCACGACGGGAACAATAATCGAGGATAATATATTTTACGGAGCAGGAATTAGCGGTGCGAACTACGCGGATAGTTTTTTGGACTTGAAGGGAAATGAGGCACTCGTTCGTCGTAATAAGGGATACCGCCAAGGGAATGACAAGATTGTCGCGGCTGTGCAGTCGTCAAATCAAATTGATAACTGGGGCAAGAATAACAAGGTGAGCGACAACGAATTTTATTTGGATAACGCGGATAGCTTCGTCATGACGGCTGGGAAAAATTCGAATGCGATTGTGGCCGGGAATAAGCGTTTCCCGGAAGGAAATATGTATAAAGGCGATATTCAAATGGGAATAGAAACGCCTGCTCAAAACCTTCCTCCGGTTGCGCCAACAAATGGCAAAGTAACAAAGGTTACTTCGGATGCGATTCAAATTAGCTGGAGCTATCCGGATAAAGCATCAGGAGTTCGGTTTGCGGTCTATCGTAATGGCGTTTTAGTGGCGATGGTAGCTGAGCTGGGCTATTTGGATGAGAAGCTCGAGGCGAGCACTACGTATAACTATGAAGTGAAGGCTGTGGGGGAAACAGGGCTTATTTCTGCGGGAACTCGGATTGCTGCAAAGACGCTTGAAGTGGTTCCGGAACAACCGGGAAATCTGCCTGAACAGCCTAAAGCTTGGGATGAAACACAAATTTATACTGCAGGAGACTTAGTTTTCTATAAGGGGAAAAGCTACCGAGCAAAATGGTGGACGAAAGGAAATCTTCCTGGGACGGAAAAATGGGGCCCGTGGCAAGAAATATAAGACTTTTAGGCAGCAGGGTTTAACCTGCTGTCTAATTGGTTTTACGCGCTTTAAAAAATTTCCTTGCAACTCTTTTTAAAAGTGTTATAATGGTCTTGTCGTAAAGGAATTACGGCTCTTCAAGCAGTTATTTAAGGCTGCTTGTTTCGTTTTTTTTATTCGTAAAAAGGGGTGCCAAAATTGAATAAATCTTTTTTTGCAGAAGCAAGAAAATGTGCAGAACGATTTTGTGAAGCGTTAAAATTTAATCCTGAAAAAAGTGACCATTTAGAGTCAAAAGTTGTGACTTCTTATTTATTTGGTTTGCTCACGATGCTCGGTTCTGAAATGGATGCTGACGGAAGTGAGATTCAGGCAAGTCTTGTGGCTTCACTGGTTCATGTTTTTGGTTTCAGTGAAAGAGATGCTTCAGATCTCTCAGCGCATGTTATTAAGTGTACGGAACGCGAAAGACATCCGGCACAATTTACGGTGATTGAAAGAGGTCTGGAAGGTTATATGGAATATTATCGCACGGGAAAAGATGCAGAGTTTCCAAAAGACATTCAAAGTATTTTAGATATTATGCGTGAATTTTCTGCGGTTAAATAATGGAATGATCGAAGTCCGCTTTTCTTGGGAAGGCGGACTTTTTTAAAAGGAGAGAGATGACAGCATGAGTGAAGCAAGTGTGAACGGCCTTTTAATTCTAGTGATTTTAGTGATTTGTGCGTTGCATGTATTTGGGCTGGTGCTACTAAGACGCGGGGATTTTCCGCATCAGCTTGTCCGAATTGTGACGAACCGAGATGTGCAGAATCTGTTAATTGGTGCGAAAGCTGCGGAAAGAAAAAAAGCGATCCAGTATTTGACGGTTGGAATAACGAGTTTCGTCCTTGGTTTTGGAGCCATCACTGTGTTTGCTAATTTGGAAGGCTTTTGGTGGACATTTCTTATTGTTGTAGGAGCCATTTTAATTAGTGGTTTGTTCGAAAAGAAAGCAGAAGAAGTCCTTGGCAAAAAAGTGAAGCCTAACGAAGCAGCCGTCCAAATTTTAAAGTAACATTGAAGAGTCCCTAAGTCTTAACTTTTGCTTGTGTTGAAAAGATAGGAAGAACAATGCGGATTGTGATTTCGAAATGTTGAGTGAGGATATGGCGACTTTGAAACAACTTGAAAAATGGAATTATGGCAAGAATACGGATATTCCGGTTTTCCGCCGCATAGCGGATAATGGACGGATTTTAAAAAAACTGGACGTGGGCTCGATAAGCTTGCGTCCAGTTTTTTTGTGAATAAATAAGAAGCAAATCTAGCAAAAGTACTAAAATTTGAGTATAATAGAAGTGCAACAAATAAAAGATATAATCTTTAGGGGGTATTTACATGTTAGGATTAGAAGGAAAGGCTGCTTTAGTTACAGGATCGGCAATAGGGATTGGTCAATCTGCTGCACTAACTTTAGCAAAAGAAGGCGCAAAAGTAATGCTTGCTGATTATAATGAAGCAGGCGCAAAGGAAACCGCAGCGATGATCGAAAAAGAAGGCGGCGTTGCAAGCGCTATCTTTTTAGATGCGAATGATGAAGAATCTATTCGCGCTGCGGTGAAAGCGACTGTTGATCAATTTGGAACAATTGATATTCTTGTCAACAATGTAGGTGTCACTATTGCAAGTAAAGATTTAGATGTTTTAAATGTTGATCTGGATTACTGGGATCAAACAATGAAAACGAATTTGAAGAGTGTTCTGATTGGAAGTCGTGAAGCGATTCCTTATATGCAGAAAAATGGTGGCGGTTCCATTGTGAATACGGCTTCTGGATCTGGAATGCTTGGGGACATCGGTAGAACGGCTTATGGAACTTCTAAAGCGGGCGTTATCAATTTGACACGCTACATCGCGACTCAATATGGTTCTGCCAATATCCGTTGTAATACAGTTTCACCGGGGCTCATTTTAACGCCTACGGCTAAACGTGATATGACACCTGAAGTGCTCAAGATTTTAGGCAAATTTAATGCGCTTCCTTACCAAGGTGAACCAGAAGATATTGGGAACGCGATTGCTTTCCTAGCTTCGGATGCTTCTAAGTTTATTACAGGTCAAAATATTGTTGTCGATGGTGGCTTGACTACTAAAAATCCAAGTGTAGATGACATGATTGAACTGATGAGTAAACAAGGTTGATAAAGGACTCTGCCATTTGATTTTCAAATGGCAGAGTTTTTTATTGAATGGGGATCCGGATTCCTGTATAAAAAGGGGGAGGGGGAATGACGATGAAAATTTATTTTTATGGATGCGTTTCAATGGATGGTTATTTGGCGGATAAAAATCACAAAATTGATTGGCTGTATGAAACGGGTACGACGGAAGAAACGAGTTATGCGGATTTTTACCGGGATATGGATATTACGGTGATGGGGAAAAGAACGTTTGATGAGATTGCTGACATGGAAGGTGTCGAATCGTTTTATGATTCGACGGAGAATTATGTTTTTACTCACGCGGAGAGCTTACCGGTCGCAAATTTTATCCCGGTTTCTGGCGATGTAGTGGAGACGTTGAAAAATTTCCCGCAAGATAAAAAGGTTTGGATTGTCGGCGGGAATACGATTTTAGCGGAGTTGCTTGATCAGGATATGGTCGATGTCCTTTATGTGCAGGTTGCGCCAGTTTTGCTCGGCGAAGGGGTTCCGCTTTTTACGCAAAAAGAAGGTGTGAAACGGTTTGAATTGAAAGAGGTTCATCAGTTTGGTCCGTTTGCAGAAATGGTTTTTGAGAAATAATGGAATGTTTGTAAGGATGGAGTCTTCGGGGTATTTTGGAAGGCTCTTTTTTATTAAAAAAAGTGTTAGTTTTGTCCAGCTCAGGGAAAATAACAGGTGAGGTGATGAACATGCTAAAAATGAAACGGATTTATGAAGGCGTAGCTGAAGGGGACGGTTGTCGGATTCTTGTGGACCGCCTTTGGCCGAGAGGGATTTCGAAGGAAAAGGCACAGCTCGATTACTGGGAAAAGGAAATCGCGCCAACGAATGACTTGCGGAAAGCATTTCACTCCGAACAGATTGATTATGAGACTTTTAAAGCTCGCTACTTAGAAGAGTTGAAGCAAAATGAGGCAGTGCCGGGTTTTATTGAGTTGCTTAGAAAGGAACTGGCGAAAGGCGATGTGACACTTTTATTTGGTGCGAAAAATGAAACGGAAAATCAAGTGACGGTTTTGATGGAATGGTTGCAAGATGAACTTTAATTGACAATGAGAATCATTATCAATATAATCGAAGGGAACAAAGTACGGTTAAGGGGGACTTTGATTGATTATTGTAACGAATACGATTCGAGTTGAAAAAGGTGCATTAGAGCATGTGGTGCGCCAGTTTACGGGTTCGGATGGCGGACATGGTGGTGCAGCGCAGCATATTCAAAATGTGGATGGCTTTCTTGGGTTCGAGCTTTGGGAGACGGATCTTCCGGATGCGGACTATGAAGAGCTTACGGTGATGAGTAAATGGGAAAGTGCGGCGGCGCAGCAAGCATGGGTGAAGAGCGAGGCGTTTAAAAAGGCGCATGGCCGCAAGAAGGATTATCGGGAACAAAAGCGTGATCGTAAGGGGATTCTTGAAAATAAAATTACGCAGTATCAGGTGCGGCATGTGGTGCCTTTGAGCGATAGAGGGACAGCGCATGAGTGAGCTGAAACGGGTAATAGTGGAGCGGCGCTCGGTTAAGCAAATTTCAAGTCGAAAGATTGACCGGTCGCTTGTGGAAGAGATCATAGAACTGGCGGCGTTTGCGCCATTTCATAGCAAGGTGGAGCCGTGGCACGTTTATTTGATCGAAGATGCGGAACAGAAAGAGAAACTCGTTCGGGCGGTTGCTGCTGCCAAGAATGATGGGGCATCGCTTGGACAAGTGAAGGAAATGCTTGAGCGGAAGTTCTTGACGGCGCCTGTCATTTTGATGGTCACTTCGGCTGTCTTTCAAGATGCAAAGAAGGATTTTGAGTCGGTCGCGGCAACGAGTGCTTTTATTCAGAATTTGCAGTTGGCGGCGTGGGAAAGCGGAGTTGGTACGATTTGGCGGACGCCGAAATTTTTGTTTCAACCGGCGTTCCGCGAGGCGCTTCAAATTGGCGAAGAGGAAACGGTGATGGGGCTTTTGCCGCTCACGCTTCTTCCAGAAGAGAAGCCTGATCCGAAACCACGGCGTGAGCTGAAGGATTTTTTGCATGAACTTTAAGTGACGGGGTTGCAACTTGCGGGTTCTTGACGTACAATAAGTAAGTATTTTGAGACGGAGGTGCGAAACTATGGCAGTACCTGCTAGACGGACTTCGAAGGCGAAGAAAAATAAACGGCGGACGCATAAGGGACTTTCGGTTCCGGGACTTGTTCTTGACAAGGAAACGGGCGAGTACCGTATGAGTCATCGGATTTCGCCGGACGGTTCTTATAACGGCAAGCAAATTATTGATTAAGATTTAGTTACCCATTTTGGCGAGAAGGGCGTTTTTTTCTTCCGAAAGATGGGTATTTTTTTTATACCGCACATGATAAAATAGATAGAAAGATGTGGATTCGAATTTTATAGAAATGAGGCGCGGCGATGGGTGAAGAATTTGTCAATAATGAAGAGGCTTTGAATGCCTACAAGGCCAGTGCTTTTCGGACGCCAGATGGCTATACGAGTGATATTTTATTGTTTGCAATGAAAGAGAAAAAATTGCATGTACTTTTGATTCAGCGTAGAAAGACAAACGCGGAAGGAGAACCCAATGTGGAAGGCGGTAAGTGGGCGATTCCAGGCGGGTTCGTTAATCCGGATGAGGATGCGTATCAAGCTGGGGTTCGTGAGCTTGAAGAAGAAACGGGGCTAACGGATATTCCACTTACGGCGTTTGGCGTCTATGATAAGCCGGGGCGTGATCCGCGCGGTTGGATCATTTCGCGCGCACACTACGCGTTTGTGCCACTTGAGGCATTGCTTGAACGGGTCGCAGGCGATGATGCGGTACAAGTGGATTTGATTCCTGTAAGTCAAGCTTTCGATTTGCCACTTGCCTTTGACCATAAAACGATTTTAAGCGATGCGATGGGAAAAATTACACGGGAATTGCTACTTTCGACGAAGATGAGTGATTTTCTGCCAGAATTTTTCACGGCTAAGGAATTATATGAGGCGATCGCGAGTGCCGCATATCGGGAGGCATTGCCACCGTTCGATGTGTTTGAATCTTACATCGTCTTGCTTCCATTTATTGAACGAAACGAAGCAGGGCTCTATTTCTTTAACCAAGCGGTGAGCGCACATAGTATTTTCTTCTAAGCAGGGGGACTAAACATGGAAACGGTAAAAGTAAAACAAATGGAGATTGGAAGCGGAAAGCCAAAAATTTGTGTTCCGCTAGTCGGTAAAACGATTGCGGACTTAAAACGCGAAGCGAAACTTGCGGCAAGTCTTGGAATTGATTTCGTCGAATGGCGCGCAGATTATTTCGCAAAAGTCATGGATCTGGAAACGGTGAAGTGGGCTTTACGTGAATTTAAGCCATTTCTAAATGGGCTTCCGCTGCTATTTACGTTTCGATCGAAAGCTGAGGGTGGCGAAACGGAAATAACAGAAAGTTTCTATTTTGAACTGAATCAAGCCATTATCCGAACAAAAGAAGTGGACTTGATTGATTTGGAACTATTTCATGAGGAACGGCATGTAAATCGATTAATTAGCGAAGCCCATCAAGCGGGGATCAAAGTCGTGATGAGCAGTCATGATTTTAAGAAAACGCCGCTTAAAGATGAGTTATTAAAACGCTTGAAGCGAATGGAAGCGTTAGGTGCTGATGTTACAAAAATTGCTGTAATGCCGCAAGATGGAACAGATACGCTAGCTTTGCTTGATACAGCAGCGGTGATGAATCAAGAAGCGAAAGTACCATTTATTGCAATTGCAATGGGAGAGCTTGGTGTACTTTCAAGGCTCTCAGGCCGCTTTTCGGGTTCTGCCGTTACCTATGCGGCAGCAGAAGAAAATTCAGCTCCAGGACAAATTTCTATCGCGATGACGAAGCAGATTTTAAAAGCGCTTGGCGAGCAAGATGTCTGATCTTCACAAAACTGTAACAAAGTATTTCGCTAGCCGCTATTGTGCGCTTCTTCGAAATATGATAAGATTAAAATTAGTCAAATTGGACGGTTTTAGGAGGAAAAACAATGAGTACAGTTTTAACGATCATTTTGGTGATTGTATCCGTACTTCTCGTAGCAGTGATCATTCTTCAACCAGGGAAAAGCAATGGTTTATCCGGTGCAATTTCAGGTGGGGCTGAACAATTATTCGGGAAGCAAAAAGCAAGAGGATTAGAACTGATTTTACATCGGACAACAATCGTTTTATCTATTATTTTCTTTGCTTTGTTAGTTACACTTGGCTTTTTTGTTAATTAAAGCTAAAGCTGTAAGAGCGGAATAAATGAATGTGAAAAGCATTCCTGTCTAAGAAAAGTGGCAGAGGAATGCTTTTTTGTTTGGACGGGTTCTGCCCGCAAGGGAAAGTAAGTTGGAGGAAATCTCACCTGTGTTCTTGTCTAAAAAGGCAAATGGTTTTCTTTTTTGCTGAGAACGTGATATATATTATATTTGTGGGTTTAAGAAACTTGGTGGGAGGAATGGATGAATGAATATTTTGGTTGCGCTTGTTCCAGCGGTGATGTGGGGGCTGATGCCGCTTGCTGTTGCGAAAAGTGGTGGCAAGCCAAAGCAGCAGATTATCGGAACCGCTTTTGGTGCGTTACTGTTTGCTATTTTTGTATTTTTATTTACTGATCCGCACTACACGGCAACGATTTTAATTGCGAGTTTTATATCGGGGGCATTTTGGTGCTTAGGCCAAATGAATCAATTCCGTGCATTTACGCAAGTTGGGGTATCGAAGACGATGCCGATTTCAACGGGAATGCAACTTGTTGGGACGTCACTTTTTGGTGTGTTTGCGTTTCATGAATGGGAAACGACTGCGAAATTAGTTCTTGGTTTTAGTGCGCTTGCTTTGATTATTATTGGAATTTTTATGACGAGCTATGAGCAATACAAAGATGATAGTTCGGAACAGAATATGAAAAAAGGAATCATCACCTTGCTGATTTCTTCGGTTGGTTATGTCGGTTACGTTGTTACAACACGCTTTTTTGATATTAGCGGCTGGGATGCGATTTTACCGCAAGCTGTTGGGATGGTTGTTGCTTCGTTCATCTTCACGATCGGCGGACGAGATGAGCCACGTTTTACGAAGGCAACGTTTTTGACGATTATTCCGGGGCTGATGTGGGCAACGGGGAACTTGGCGTTACTGTTCTCAAACCGAATGGTTGGCGTTGCAACTGGGTTTTCGCTTTCGCAAATGGGTGTTGTCCTGTCCACACTTGGCGGGATTTTGATTCTTGGTGAAAAGAAAACGAAAAAAGAATTGGTGTTTGTATTACTGGGCGTCGTTCTCGTGATTGTTGGCGGAACGATGATTGGATTTGCCAAAAGCTAAGAGGAAGCGGCCTTTTTGAAAGGGCGCTTTTTTTACAGAAGGAACATTTTTGATTGCGGGGAGGCGGTTTTTCTCGTACACTAGACATAGAAACAATGTCATAAGGAGCGTTTAAAGATGAAATTCACACCGCCAAAACCGTTTTTATTTGAGACGGGAAAAAGGGCAGTTTTACTGTTGCACGGATTTACGGGGAGTTCTGCCGATGTTAGGATGCTTGGCAGATTTTTGCAGGAAAATGATTACACGGCTTATGCGCCACAATATAAGGGACACGGTGTTTCGCCTGATTTACTTTTAAAGACGGGACCGAGTGACTGGTGGCAAGATGTGCTTGATGCGTACAAGCATCTTGAGGATCTTGGCTATGAAGAAATTGCCGTGTGCGGATTATCGCTTGGTGCGCTTTTCTCGCTAAAACTGGGCTTCATGAAGCCTGTTAAGGGGATTGTGTCAATGAGTGCGCCGACGAAAATGGATAGTTCATCGCCGATCATTTCGGGGTATATGGATTATGTGCGCAATTATAAGCGGCTTGAAGGAAAATCTGCTGAGACAATCGAGCTTGAGATGCAGGATTATGCAGGGAAATCCACGGATCAAATTGCCAAGCTGAAAGATGAAATCAATTCGGTGATGCAGGATATTGATATGATTTATGCGCCGCTTTTTGTGGTGCAAGGTCGGCTAGATGATATGGTGGACGTGGATGGCGCTAAGTGGATCTATGACGAGGTGCAGTCGAATGAAAAGCACATCAAATATTACGAGAACTCTGGGCATGTCATTACGATCGACAAGGAGCGAAAGATTTTGCAAGACGATATCCTTCAGTTTCTTGACGGATTAGACTGGCAAGTTTAGAGGAATAAGGAAAATGGAAAGGAGGGGATCCGAGTGAGTGAATTAGAAATGGAGCAGCTTGTTTTAAGTTTTTTGAAGGAGCACAAGGATACGGCTTATTCGCTTGATGAACTTGAGCTCGCCCTGAAGCCGGAAGATGCGGAAAGTTTTAAGGAAATGGTGAAGGCGCTTGTACGGCTTGAGGACAAGGGAGCGGTGGCTCGGACGAAGCGAAATCGGTACCGGATTCCGGAACAAACGGATTTGATTCAAGGAACGTTTCGGGCGCATGAACGCGGTTTTGGGTTTGTGATGCCGGAAAATAAGGATTTGGATGATATTTTTATTCCGCCGAATGAAGTGCGGGATGCGATGAATGATGATGTCGTGCTT
Source organism: Listeria kieliensis (assembly GCF_003369925.1). Lineage (GTDB taxonomy): Bacteria > Bacillota > Bacilli > Lactobacillales > Listeriaceae > Listeria > Listeria kieliensis_A. The sequence goes on from NZ_LARY01000001.1 coordinate 86,097, forward strand.
GCGAAAATCACGAAGCGTAAGGGGGATAACCTTGCGGAAGGTGTGATTGAAAAAATTGTAGAGCGGAAAACGGCGCAAGTGGTCGGTACTTATATGGAAGATCTTGCCGGAGCTGGGATTGTGATTCCAGATGATAAGCGTATTTCAGGCGAAATTGATGTCGATCTTGAGGATGGCTTAAAGCCGGTGGATGGGCACAAGGTGATTGTGGAACTTACGGCTTACCCGCATGGTAACACGCGGGCACGAGGAATTGTCAAGATGATCATCGGGCACCGTAATGACCCCGGCGTGGATATTTTATCGGTGATTCATAAATACGGGATCCAGTCGACTTTCCCGGAAGAGGTCATGAAAGAAGCGGCGGAAGCGCCAAGTGATCTTTCGGGTGTGGATATCGGGGAACGCCGCGATTTGCGTGATCAAATGATTATCACGATTGACGGTGCGGACGCGAAGGACCTTGATGATGCGGTGACGGTGCGCGAACTTCCGAATGGCAATTTTGAACTGGGTGTTCATATTGCGGATGTTTCGTATTATGTGACGGAAGATTCGGCGCTTGATAAGGAAGCTTTTGAACGCGGAACGAGTGTTTATTTGGTGGACCGGGTGATTCCGATGCTACCGCATAAGCTTTCGAATGGGATTTGTTCGCTTAATCCGCAAGTGGATCGTTTTACGCTTAGCTGCACGATGGAAATTGATGCGGATGGGCACGTTGTGAATCATGAGATTTTTGAAAGTGTAATTAAGACGACGGAACGGATGACTTATGATGATGTCAACTCGATTCTTGTGGATCGGGATGAACAACTGCGTGAGAAATATCGGGAAATCGTGCCGATGCTCGACCAAATGCTTGAGCTTTCGAAGCGTCTTCATGCAAAACGTGAAAAGCGTGGCGCGATTGACTTTGACGCTAAAGAAGCACGTGTGATTGTTGATGAAGAGGGGCATCCGCAAGAAGTTGTGATGCGGGAACGTTCAGCTGGGGAGCGCTTAATTGAGGAATTCATGCTTGCGGCGAATGAAACGGTTGCGGAACACTTCCACTGGATGGATGTGCCATTTATTTACCGGATTCACGAAGATCCGAAGGAAGACAAATTGGCAAGGTTCTTTGAATTTATTACGAACTTTGGGCTCATCGTGAAAGGAACGGCCAATCAAATTCACCCTGCTGCGCTTCAACAAGTGCTTGATGAAGTGAAAGGGAAACCGGAAGAAATGGTGGTTTCAACGGTGATGCTGCGTTCGATGCAACAAGCGAAATATGATACGGTTTCGGCGGGGCACTTTGGGCTTGCGACGGATTTTTATACGCACTTTACTTCGCCGATTAGGCGTTATCCAGATTTGATTGTACATCGCTTGATTCGGGAATACTTGATTAAAGGAGATGTACGGCCTGAAACGCTTGAGAAACGGGCGGAACAGCTTCCTGAAATTGCGGAGCATTCTTCGAAAATGGAACGTCGCGCGGTCGATGCGGAACGTGAAACGGATGAACTGAAGAAAACGGAATTTATGGTCGACAAGGTTGGCGAGAAATTCCAAGGGATTATTAGTTCGGTGACGAATTTTGGATTGTTTATTGAACTGCCAAACACGATTGAAGGTTTAGTGCATGTTAGTGCGATGAAGGGCGATTATTATCAATTCCACCAAAATCTACTAGCGATGATCGGCGAACGCACCGGGAAGGTTTATCGGATCGGTGACGAGGTTGAGGTCGAAGTGGCGAAAGTGGATGTGGATGGTCGCGAGATTGACTTTAAGCTTCTTAGTGAAGGCAAGGATTCGGAGCGCGCGAAAGGAAGTCGGCAGAAGAAAAAGCCTATCAACAAGACGCGCGGTTATAAGTCTGTGAACAAAAAGCATAAAGAGAAGGAAAGTAACAAACCGAAAAGAGAAGCGGGTTCTGATGAGGAATGGCACACGAAGCCGAAAAAGAAAAAACGCAAGAAGGCTTTTTATGAAGGTGTAGCGAAAGGGAACCAGCCGAAGAATAAGAAGAAGAAAAGACGCAGATAGGAAGGAGGCATTTTTAGATGCCAAAGGGTGAAGGAAAGCTCATCGCCCAGAACAAGAAGGCTCGTCATGATTTTTCGATTGAGGAGACGTTTGAGGCGGGGATTGTTCTGCAGGGAACGGAGATTAAATCGGTTCGGAATGCGCGTGTGAATTTGAAGGATGCTTATGCACGCGTTGACCGTGGCGAGGTATTTTTGCACAACATGCACATTAGTCCTTACGAGCAGGGCAATCGTTTTAACCATGATCCGCTCCGGACACGAAAGCTTTTGCTGCATAAGAAGCAAATTAGCCGTTTGATCGGTGAGACGAAGGAAGCGGGATACTCGATTGTGCCGCTTAAGATGTACATCAAGGATGGTTATGCGAAGATCTTGATTGGCGTTGCGAAGGGTAAGAAGAAATATGATAAGCGCGAGGATTTGAAGCGGAAAGAAGCGAAACGTGATATTGAGCGGGCGTTTAAGGAAAGGCAGCGCTAATTCGTATAGGAGAAACATGCGGGCGGCAAGAAAAAAATTCGCCGGCATTTCTTGAAACTAAAGCAGTCTTTTAGTATAATTAATGAGTTCGGGGCTGTTACGGATTCGACAGGGATAGGTCGAGCTCAGGTTGCGCGTCGGGGGTGTCGTCCTCGTTAACAACGCAAAAGCCAATAATAACTGGCAAAGAAAACAAATCTTTAGCTTTCGCAGCGTAATAGCCGCTTAAGCTGATCCTCCGTGCATCGCCCATGTGCTACGGTAAGGGTCTTACTCGAAGTGGGATACGACTAAAGGCTTCCGTTTGTAGTCTTTAGGAAGAGATCAATCAAGCTAGCTGAAAGGAAGCCTGTTGCGGGGCCGAGCTTCAAGCGAAATTCGAATACTGCAACTACACGCGTAGAGGCTTGGGTGCCGATATTTCTGGACGCGGGTTCGACTCCCGCCAGCTCCATATTTTAAAACAGGATACCTGCTGTTGAAACTTCCGAAAGCTTGGTGTTAAGCGATTCGGGAGTTTTTTGCTTTTGAGCGTGATGCAGGGGAGCTTGTTTTTTTAGCGTTAAAGTTTTATGATGAGTAAGAAAGATAGTGAAGACGTAAGTGCGGAAATGAATTTATGCGTGGAATAGTAGTAGCTTTTGTGAATTGATACAAGATGCTAGAATCGGAAGAGAATCATCAGGATGAGAGCCTAGCTAGGGCGAGTGGCGCGATTACGAAATTTCGGAAAAACTTTCCGAGGTTTTAGAGCTATGTTATTCTGAATGGTTCCAAAACTGGCTCGGCTGTCGGCGACACTTTGGATTTGTTTTAGAGCTATGTTATTCTGAATGGTTCCAAAACTAAATGATTAAATATGAAATATTATCATCGGTTTTAGAGCTATGTTATTCTGAATGATCTAAAGTGAAAGCTGAATCTTTATCCTACTCTTTTGAGTGGGTTGTTTTTATACCCAAAGAATTAAAATTTGAATATTCTCTATATGATTCAAAAAAATAGAGAAACTACAGATTTTTGATCATTCGCGACAAGAATCAGACATTTCATTACATTTTTGGTTTTACAAAAACATTTCATGCTATACTCATGGTGCAATAAAACAAAAACAACGAAAAGAGGAATTCAGCATGAAAAAAAGTGTTATAAAAAGTCTTATTGTAACTAGTTGTATGGGGTTAGCATTGAGTGTAGTAAGTCCTTCGGTATTGTCTGTAAAAGCAGCTAGGGAAGAAGAGAAAATGCTTCAACTAGATAAATCAGAAAAAAGAAAACTAGATAAAGCAATTGATTCTTTTAAAAAAGAAAACGAGGGTCTCGGCCTAAGTGATTTAGAACTGGCACAAAAGTTTGTAAGAGAAAACTCACAGCCAAAAAATTCTGTTCAATCTAGGGGAGTAGTCGGAATTGGTTTAAAAGGTTTAAGATATATAGGGTATATATTTAGAATTGGTGGAAAAGGGATATCAATTCTCGTAAGACCCCTATCAAAATCAAAGGCGGCATTAGTTAGAAAATATAGTGCTAAAATTGCTAAAGCATGTGAAAAGGTTGAGAAAGCTACTAAATCCGCATTTAGAGCAAAATTGAAAGAACTGGGTATGCCGTCAGACGTTGCAAAAAATCTGACTGACATTGTCTTCATGCTATTGTAGAATAATATTGGTGGATATATTTATGAAAAAATTAGGTAATGTAATTTTTGTAACAGTTATAATGATTTTATTACTAATAATAGCAATTGTTCCTTTTATTGCTATTTATTATCTATTCATATATTCTTTGAATCATACACCTGGAATAACATATTTTACAAATAATCCTTTGGATAAAATTAGATTTGTTATTCTGTTTATTGTTTTTGGAGTGATATTGCTTGCTTTTTTTGAAGCCTTAGTAAATAGAGCAATAATCGTTAATAACATATGGAATAAAATGTTTAAATATACAGCTCTATTTTTACTAAACGTTATTTATGTTCAAGTATTTATCATTATAAGTACAGATATAGAAGCTAATCTAATTGGTGTATTTTTAATTACGGTTCTAATTTATTTGGTAGAGTTACTACTAAACCTGATGTTATACCTGTTAAAGCGAATTGATAAAAAAATAAGATAGTAAATATAAGAGGTTTTTATGAGGCAGAGAAGGGGCAGGATTTAACAATGATCAGCCTTTATTGTCCAGTGTAACAGATACAAAAGAAGAAGTATTCAGCTCTGCTTGTAACTTATTCATATACAACTGTCTACGTAGCAAGCCGCAATAAATGATGGGGGAGATTTATTAGAATGACGAAAAAATCTTGGTGGGTTTTCATCTTAGGCATTTTGATTGTTGTTGGTATTTTTTTATTACTAAGATGGGTGGATAATAGAGATAATGTGGTTGGGATGGTCAAAGTAAATCAGACTGTTTATGTGGTGACTGAAGAGCCCGGTCAAAAAGAAAACGCATTGGAGAAAATCGGGAGTGTAAAAAAGAAAATTAAGCGCCATCAGATACCAGAAGAAGATTGGACATCAAATTCTCTAGATAAGGGTACAATCTTGTACGCAGTTAAAGGAGGAGACGAGGAGTTTCCTAGAAAAATTTATTACAAGCTGGATAGTAAATTTTATATTGCGACAGAAGCGGCAGATAATAACAAAAAATAAAAATCTTATAGTTGATGGTTAATCGTACCTTGCTTGCAACAATAAGTTCATAAGTAGCGTGTTTTATGAGATAGAAAAAGAACTGTTGCGAATAATTTCAACGGTTCTTTTTCGATTTTACAATTTGAACAGACTTAGCAACAGAGCTAATAATTTCATATTTTATTTTTTTGGAAGCACAAAACTTCGATAACTCAAGTTGAATGTGCTCTCTAAAATTTTAATAAGTTGAGAAGGTTGTTGTACGCTTTCAATACTGTTTTCTTTCATAAAAAGGTCTTAACTCGTCGGATATGAATAGAATAGTAGACTTGTTTTTTCTACATTCAAGATTTATTATAGGAATATAAGGAATTTGTGATTTAATTAAAAAGGGATCATCAGAATTGAAGTTCTGCTAGGGACGAGTGGTGCGATTACGAAATGTTGGAAAAACTTTCCGAGGTTTTAGAGCTATGTTATTCTGAATGATTTAAAATAAGAACTAATCTTTTAATCTCCGCTTTTTTGGGTGGAGTATTTTTATGTCTAAATAATTGTTTTAAAAGAAGGAATATTCTTTATTAAATCTAAAAAACAGTAAAAACTATAGATTTTTAGTTATTCATGATCCCAAATAAACTTTTCACGACTTTTTTCACTTTACAAAAACATTTTATGCTATCTAAATCGTTATAAAAAAAAGATACTGCAGGAGTTGTTTAGTATGAAAAAAGAATAGTTGTTTTTTTAGTAATGGTATTAAGTCTTTTTCTAGGAGTAACAGAATATAGTTCTGCAGCTGCCGATGTAGATACATCCCAGCAAGATATTCATACGCTATATGAAAAATCAATTAGTGAAGGAAAAGTGGACGGGAAAAAATATACTTATGCTGCATTTAAAGAAAATTATAACCTTTCTAAAAAAGATTATGAAACATGGAAAGATAGTGTTGGTAAAGGACTTACATATGATCAATGGTTTGGCGAAGTCATGAATTATGGTGCGTTTCCAGATGGAGAAGGACATTCTCCTTCAGAGAAGAAAACAAGTGATTTACTTCGAGGCAGTCAAACATCAAATGGAAATAGGCTGAAAAATACCATTCGAAAAGGTGATATTTTGATTATTTCAAGTGGTGGATTTGGGCATGCTGCAATTGCAACGAGTGATAATTATATTCTTGAAATGACTGGCGGAGGGAATATTTGGAATTGGTCGGTTAGTGGAATTTCAAATAATAATAATCAATTTAATAAAAATAACTGGATTTTTGGTGGGAAGGAACAGGGAAGAAACTCAAGTCGACATATTAGTAACTGGATACAAGTTTGGCGAATGCAAAATAAAAGTATAGCGAATAAATGTGCCAACTATGCAGATGCAACATTTTGGAATAGTTCACATGGTTATAAAAAAAATAGGCATATCAACTACCGCTTAAGTTCTGCGACAACCACAAAGAATCCAAATTATTGTTCTAAACTGGTTTTTCAAGCATATTACTATGGAAGCGGGAGTGCTTCGGTTATTCAGCCTTCGATGGCAGGGCTATCTTTTGTAAGTCCGGGTGCTTTACCCAATGTATTTACTAGCAAATATAGACCGCGAAAAATAGGTACTTATTAATTTAATGGAGTGTGGTTATCGTGAAACGATGGAAAGTTGTCTTTTTAGTAGTTCTTATTTTAATTATCGGTGGAGTGGTAGGATATAAGGGATATATTTATTTTAAGACAAAGCAAGCTAATCATCAGATAGATCAAGCTATTCATAAAATAGGAATACCTAAAAATGAGATTATTGTTATAGAAAACCCCAAATATAACGCTGAAGTATTCGGAAATGAATGGTTTACTAAGGAGATTACGACTAAAAAAGATTATCAAACATGGAAAAATATGGTGAGAACTAAGCATGAATTTTTAAATGGGAAAAAACTAACAAGTGAGAATAAAAACAAATTAAATTTTGCTAGTAATTGTGAATTAACATATTCGTTTACTTATCAATCAGCGAATAAATCGGTTGATGCTGACAGTGCATATGGTGATAATTCTGCTACAAAGGAACAAGAGAATGCTTATTTTGCGTATAAAGTATCAGAAAAATAATTAATTTAAAGCCTGTATGAGAGCAATCTAAGCTAAAGTTCTAACAAAAGTGAAATGATCTCCCAAGTGTTAGTTTGTGGTCTAACTTTTGGGGATCAGCTCATTTTTAGATGAGATATTTTTGTATACGCGCCAATAAAAAATTTGCGAATTGTTAACACTTAGCTCTTCGTGACTATGATAGCATTAAGAATTATAATTACTGTTGATATGAATTTAAAAGTCGGACAGATTGTTGATGGGTATGGAAGCTCTGTAGGTAGGTTTACGAACCCAGTCGAAATAAGAAGTGCGTATAATAGTGTTACTCCCAATACAACTAAGATAGTTTAAAAGAAAAGGTGGCGGATACATCATGAAAAAAATTAATTTAAAGGTAGCTACTGATTGCATTTGTTTGTTTTCTCGACGAGAGTGTAACCTAGGAATATCAGTAACTACTGAAGGTGATTATTATGAATGAAAAGGAAACCAAGATTTTTCATTATATTAGTGAGGCCTATTCAGATAAAAAAATTCAAAGTAATACTGAATTGGCTGGGCTGCTTTTAAAGTATGCGAAAATGCTGGAAGAGGGGGCGGAACATAAACTCGTTTGTGTGAAACTTAGTAATGCGATTTCCCGGTACTTAGTGACGCATAAGCTGCAATCACCAGAAGCGCTGACGAAACTCTTTGATCGGATTCAACCTGAAGCTCAGGAATACCGCGCGGAAATGTCCGTAAATACTTGGTTAAATATTTTTTGAAAAAAAGTTTGTGATGTCGCTTGTTCTATATGTTTTTTCTGTCAATTGATTTCTATTTGTCCGTGGATTTTAAAAGCCGGATTTCTAACGCTTTCGTTAGAAACCCGGCTTTGTTTTTTATTGAATTCGGTATTGCGTGAAGCTGTTTGTTTTTTTCCATTCGGATACTAATTCTTTGTATCGCAACTCTTCTTCATCGGAATAGCCAAGTGCAATCACTCGATCAATGTTTTCTTCGTTGAAAAAGAGCGATTCTTTCGGATTTATGCCTTCAGGATAAAGGCAACCAGCATAGTCAAAAAAGGCTTCTTCGCCATCTTTTTCGATTGTTTGACCACGACCGATAATCATGATTTTTTTATTGCCTTCTTTTAAGTAAATGATTGTTCCGAGTTCTAACATAGCGTTTCTCCTTTTTAAAATTGGATTTTCTTATACATGTTTACTCGTTTGAGTGAGCTGCTTTATTTTTCTTCATTATCGTGAAATAGTTAATTACTATCTGGCTGGTTCAAATGGCTTGGAAAAGCGGAATTTCTCCCAATGCCCAGGGACACCTTGACCAACTTCATCATGCTTCCATTCGCCAAAACTATTTTGCTGACCAATGTCTGCAACTATTGAGATCCCAACGTGAAAAGATAAGGGAGAATGTTTGGTGAACAAGCCGGCAATGACTGCTCCGCTACCTGCAAGACCAACATCATACGCGATTCCTTGACCAATATTTGTTCCCTCGGATAAATAAGTTTTGCTCATTTTGGCTGCGATTATGGAAGCTTTACTGTGCTTCGTGATTTTTCCCAAGTTTCTTTGAAAATGAATGGATTCAGCTTCTGCCGTTCTAGCGTTTATAAATTTTCCGGAGCGGTTCAGCGCTACTAGTAGTAATTCATTTTTAGGGTCAGCGGCAACCGCTACTTGATTTTCTCGTAAATGAGCCAGTATCGACTCAGGCAGTTGGCTACTAGGATTTTGTCCGAGATAGTTGTTTAATTGTCGCAGATCTTGTTTAGTTAAATTCGGGATTCTTTTCGCAATCGTCTCGATTTCTGCTTTCGAAACCGTATTAAGTTGACTCAATTTATTTAGCCAACTTGTCGAGGCGCTAGGTGCAGGTGTGAAAGTTTGCGTTTTTACGTTATAAGTCCCGTTATTTAAATAAGCAATACCAGCTGCCACTTGTTCTAGTAATTGGTTAGCAAAGCTGTAAATTTGAGCGCAACTAAAATTAAAATCATGGAGCTTTTGGATTTGTTCAATGATTTTTTGAGTATGTAGAAGCGGATTTTGAGAACTAGCTGTGTAAGCTTGATTGTTTGACTGGGCTTCATTTAAATAATTCGATAGGGAATTCATTTGTACAGCTAAAGCTTGCAAGTGATCTTCATCTATTCGAGCCCCTTCCGAGGTGTCTACTTGTAGCACAAATTGTTGCTTGAAAATTTGATTTGCTTCGAGAATCGCTTCGTTTGCGGCGATAATCCCTCTAACGATGGGCAAGTGATAGTCCAGAAAATGTGTTTTCATTCGTTCGTAAGCTTGACCGCTTAATTCATCTGCTTGCCCCAAGTCTATTATGGAAGCTTCTAGTCGATGATTAGCGGCATTTTTTTGTTTTAAAATGACATCGATGCTTTTGATTTGCGTGTTAATCTCGGTCATGTCAATTTTTAATCCCATTATTTTTTGTCCTCCCTTGCTGTTTCTCTGTAGTTGTTTTCTAGTTCCAGAACACGACGTTCTGCTTCTTTTTTTTCTCTTTGCATCTCGTCGTAACGGTCGTAGAAACTTTCATTCATTTTTTTCTCTTCTTGAAAAATAGCATCCTGAGATTCAATCAAGAATTGCTGAGCGCTATCCCCTTGCCAACACGCGTTCAGTTCATCAAGTAATTGTTTGCTGCGGTTTAGCAACTGAACATGATTTTCTTGCGCTTCTTTTAAGTTTTCCATCTCTTTCTTGTGCTTTTCATAGTCTTCTTCGGCTGTTTGTAACTGGTAGCGAATTCTTTGTAAATTTTCGTAGGTATTCTCCGACCGCGAATTCAAAAAAATCCCCCTTATTTCATTCGTGGTGTTTCAGAAGCGAGCGCTTGATCTTGCTCAGAAAAGCTTGTGGCCGTTGCGCGAATTTTTTCAATGCTTTCCTGCAAATGATTGGCGTATTGTTCTGTGTAAAGCAAACTGTTGCTAAATGCTTTTTTCATTTCCTGAGCGGGAACCACAGTCGAAAACTCTCCGATCGCAAAAAGCTGGCTCGTATGTTGGATTTCATCACAAGCTTCCTGCAACTTCCCCGTAAGTTGTTCTGCCGCAGTCAAACTCGACTTAATTTCACTCATTTTTTCGCCGCCTTTCAGTTTACAATGTGCTTTCATCTAAAAAGTATACCATAACTGAATTCACGGAAAACATGGATTTTTAGTAAATGAAAATCAAAAATTGGCGTTATTTGCTTTTTTTAGTGTGTAAGTCTTACAAATTTAAAACAACCCGAACTAAGTTTTTCAGAACGAGTTGTTTTGCGTGAGTTTAATCATAAAGATAAACTCGTCAGGATTTTGCACAATTTGATAGCGATAATCATATTTGGCGAGGATATTATCGACGACGAACAAGCCAAGACCGTGGCTAGGGAAGTTTTCGCTAGAATTTTGGGTGTGGAAAGGTCGGACAATTTCTTTTACGTCTAGCTGAACGGGGCTGTTCATTTTGTTTTTGATATAAAAAATATTGCGGCTGGCCCGGTAGCCAATCTCGATGGTGGAGTCGCTCGGTGAGTATTTTAAAGCGTTGCTGATCAAATTGGAGCAGACTTTCTTGAGATGCTTATCTGGAATGTTGATCGTCATTTCGCGGTCTAATTTGCTCAAGTCCATCGTGATATTTTGATCCAAACTAATTGGTTCAAACCATTCCAGCGTGTTCTTGACCGTTTCAGTTAAGTCGGTTTTTCCTTCTGTAAATTCGATTTCAAGCCGCGAAGCATCCATAATTTCGTTAACAAGGCTAGTCATGTCATCCAGTTTTTTGATCGCCACTTGCATGTGATAGGGCTTATCGGCGTATTCGGGGAAATCATTTAGCATGCCTTCCAAGATGAGGCGGAGCGACATGATCGGCGTTTTAAGTTCGTGATTGCTCCCGCGAATGAAGTCAATCCGATCGGCTTGCTTTTTCTGTTCTTTTTGGTATTGAGATTCTAGATTGCGCGAAGCTTCGTCGAGTTTACGGAACATTTCTGAGATGTTTTCTTCGAGGACTTGAAATTCGGAAATTAACGTCCGTTTTTTGGATGGCTGATCGGGCGAAATGGTTTTGTAGGAGTCAATGAATGTGTTTAATTCGTTGAATTGTTTTCTTAAGTTTCTTGAGTAAATGACTGAAAGTACAAAGGAAACAAGCATGCCCAAAAGCAATCCGTAAAGAATAACTTCTTTTGATATGGCTAGTATGGCGTGAGGTGAAAGATCGTTGATGGTGGAAATGAAGATATGATAGGGTGACTCGATTTTTTCGTATTTTAAATAATCGGAGTTTAGCGAGTTAAAATAATTTTTGTAACTAGAAACAGTTAATTGATTGCCGCTTGCGTCTTTTTTGATGTTTAAATTAGTGTAATCAAGTTTGCCGTTTTTAAAAATAAAAATAATATAGTCCTGTTTAATCGACATATTGTCAATATTTTTTGTGATATCTTGCTGTTTATAAATAGAAAAAATTTTTTCAGATTCTTTTTTGAAGGCTTCTTGCTGCTGTTTTTGAATGTTTGTGACTAATAGTAGGGCTGTAATGAGAAAGAAAAGAAACAAAGTCAGGCCAATACTAATGAAGTTTGTGAACCAATTTCGATAAAATAAATTGAATGTTGTGCGACGGTTAGTTCCGTTCAATACGATATCCCACCCCTTTAATCGTTGTAATTAGTTCTGGGAAAAGTTTTTTTCGGATATTTTTGATGTGCATATCAATTGTTCTTGTATCTCCTAAATACTGATAACCCCAAACAATATCTAGCAATTCTTCGCGTGTATAAATTTTCCCTTTTCCAAGTAGGAGAGTCTGAAGTAATTCGAATTCTTTAGCTGTTAAATCAACAAGCTTTCCTAGATAAAAAACTTCGTAGTTGTTAACGATCAAGCGAACATCTCTGTGGTCAATTTCTGTTAGGGTTTCTGTATAAGTACGCCTGATGACGGCTTCAATTTTATAAGCGAGTAAATTCATGGAAAAAGGTTTGCTGATGTAGTCATCAATTTTGTATTCGTAGACATTGATTTGGAATAGTTCATCGGTTAAAGCGCTGATGACAATAATTGGAATATCACTGTTTTCGCGGATTCGCTTGATCAGCTCTTCACCAGATATTCCGGGGAGCATCATGTCGGTTAGGACGACGTGAAACTCTTCGTTTTGGAATAACTCCCAAGCTTCTTCACCATTTTCTACTGCAACGATGTCGTAGCCCGCGCGAGTCATCGAAGCTTGAATGGCTGTGCAGATGTCAGCTTGATCTTCTACTACTAAGATTCGGTATTTCAAAATTATCTCCTCCAAAAGGTTTATTTACAACAATTGGAAAGTCCCCTTGTGCGCTTTTTTGTTTGTAAACGCTCTTCCACGCATAAAGATTATAACAGAGTGCTTTTAGTTAAGATAGACCTAAATGTGATATTTTCTAGTACTCAAAAGAAACGCTAGTAAAAAATATATTTTTTTACAAAAATCACATATTAGCTTTATTTGAAAATCACAGGAATATGACACAATAAATCGTAATAATTAAGAGACAGATGAAGGAAAAGGATTAACTTTGGGATAAGTAGAGCAAGGCAGGTAAGTAAGAGAATGAATAAATTTAAGAAGAAATTTTTTCCTTGTTTTATGAATCATCAAGATTTTTTGAATTATGCTGAACTAATTTATTTAGCGAAAAACCAAAAATTTATTCCGTATAAAGAAATGCTTTACTTGATTGATGAGGGAACTCTTTTCTGGGAGATAGAGGTAAAAAAACATCATGCATTTATTGGTGAAGGCGATTATTTTGGTTTTCATTCTGAGGAAAAAAAGGTTTATAAGGCAGTGACAAATGCGGTGCTTTGGGCAATTCCACTTGAATTTGTAGACAAAAGTTGTTCGGCTAATATCTTAGCAAGGGTTTCCTGTCGAGATACGGAACGCTACAATAGATGGATCAGTTTAGCGAAGAAACAAGAAAGAGTAGCCCAGAAAGGTTTGTGGCAGTTGGTCATTAGGATGCAACAGACAAAAAAATCGATTGAAACAATAGATGAGCAAGCGTTTCTTAAATTATTTTGTGAAACTTCGCTTACAAATAAAGAAAAAGAAAAGTTTTTACTGTATTTAGTTAATCAAAATATCGTTTTGAAAATGGAGCAAATCTACGTGTTGTCTTATGTGAATCTAAGCAGGCATGTAGAAGAAATATTAGGCATTTAAATGCATATACTCACTTGAAAGATATAAAAATTTACATTAACTACACATTGACCACACCTAAAAATTACACAAACATGCAAGAATAGAGTTCGCGGCAAAAAGAGCCGTACCGAATTCAGGAATGACTAAGGAGGTGCAAGAGTGAAACGAGCTTGGATGCTTTTTTTATTTGCTTTCGTAATCTGTATGGGAATGCCTGTTGTGTCTTACGCAAGTGGAGAAAGTACACCACCAGAGGGAATCAAACTGAAAGATGTTTTGAAGGTGCCGCAAGGGGCAAATAGTTCGGTGACTGAAGCGGAAAACCAAGATATTGCTGAAATTACGGCGAACAAGAAAAATCAAGTAGGAGCTATCTGGAATTTGGATGGCTACAAGATGGATCTCACGAAGAATTTTAAGATGTCAATGTACCTGAATTTTGGAAACAAAGGGAAGCGAGCTGCGGATGGTGCTGCTTTTGTGATGCAAGCGGATCCGAATAAAAATGATGCTTTCCGAACGGGTGATAGCGCGCGGCTTGGAGTCTGGGATTCGCTTAGCTATAAGAAGTTCGGGCTTGCGATCAAGCATTCTTTTGCAGTGGAATTTGATACGCGTTATGATAGCAAGTTTGATAGCATGCTTGTGAAGGATCGTAATCACATCGCTTGGGGGTATCCGGATCAAGAGGAGACCTACAAGGATGAGTGGTCACTACTTGGTTCCAGTCGTTCACTTATTCACGGAGATCCCGTTTTTCCAAATGGGGATTATTTATCGGATGGAAAGTGGCATTTGTTTACGGTAAACTGGGATGCTAATTTGTCGCAGTTGACGTATAAATTTGATAACTTGCGCGATGTTCATGTGCCCATTGATGTATTAAAAACGTTTGGAACGCGGCAAGTTTATTGGGGCTTTACTGGCGCGACGGGGACACAGTTTTCGGAAAGTAGAGCGATTTTCGAGGAACTGCCGGGGCGAATTGAAGGCGAAACGACGGAACGTGTTTTTGATACACGGTCGAAAAAACCAGTGGATGAAGGTGACGTTTATGCAGATGAAATGCTCACTTATGAAATTGATACGTCTTATTTTACAGGGCAAGATGACTGGAAAAATATTATTTTAAAGAAGAGGTTGAATGAGTTTGTCAGTCATGTGGCGGGCTCACTTCGGTTAGTTGGCGAGGACGGAGAAGAGACAAGTCTTGATGAAAGTTACTTTGAAGACAATCAGTTGCAAGTTCCACTCGGCGATTTGAAGCAAGACGGAACAAAGAAGAAAATTCGTTTTGAAGTCCGCTCTCATCAAGTTCCGGAAGACCACACGGTGACGGAGGAAGCAACATCAGTTGGCGAAAACCTCATCACCCATTCTAGCCCAGTTACGTATACGATTAAAAGTAACGTGGCGCCTGTTGTGAAATTGCGGAATTCTGGCGGGATTGTGGATATTGAAAACTTAGGTGTTCAAAAGCCGCAAATTTTTGGCGGATGGACGGATCCGGACAGTGATTGGATCAATTTGTACTATAAAATTGATGACGGTGAGCTGCAAAAACTGGAACGGCAGGAAAATAATCCGAAGAATGTCAATCATAATTTTAGTATTGATCTGAATTCGGAAAATTTGAAGCTGGGTGTTCATCAAATGATGGTTTATGCGGTGGATAAGGAAGGGGCAAAGTCGAATGTCGATAAGCTTGTCCTTGTTGTGCGTGGAACTTTGAAATTTGCGGAACTGCCGAACTTTAAATTTGAACTGAGTGAAATTCCGATGGATAAACCGACGATGATTCGTGCCAAGTTTGCGGAAAAGATGGCGATTTTGGATACACGCGGGGAAGGTAGCGGCTGGAATTTAAAAGCACGCTTGAAGGAACCGCTAGCTTCGAAGGAAGGTCATCAGATTGATCAGTTTTATTATTTAGATGAAACGGGTGTAGCCCATCAGTTGGAACAGGATAATTTGATTCAAATTCGCTCGGGGAAAACGGCGGATAGTCCGCTCCAAAGTCTGGAGTGGGGTGAAAAAGCAGGGCTTGGTATTGAACTTAGTCCAGCAAATTATAGTGGAGAATACAGCGGAACGGTTGAGTGGGTACTTGAAGACACCCCGGCATAACTTGCTGTGAAAATAAAAGGAAAAGAGGAAATTAATATGAAAAAAGAAAAATTAGTAGTGGCCATTCTTGGCGGAGTAGCGGTGCTTTCACTTGGTGCACAAACGAGTATAGCGGCTGGAGATGCAGCAACATCACAAGTACAGATCAAACTTCAACCAGGTAATGCCAATAAGCCAGTAGATCCAGTTGTTCCGAATGAAGACCCAAATGATCACACGGGGGAAACAGGGAATGTGGGCTTACTCACAATTGATAAGGTGACGCCGTTTGAATTTGGTGAGCACGAATTGACGGAAGACGCGGAAACTTTTTCGATCACGGCTAAAAATCCAAATATCCAGGTTTCGGACCGTCGTGGTGAGGGGCAAGGATGGGCACTTCAAGTAGGGCTTTCTGCGTTCTTGGATGCGAAAGACACGGATAAGGTATTAAAAGGTGCGGAGCTTGTGATTCCAGATGGGCATTTGCAAACGACTGCTGGGAATGTTTCGAAAAAGCCAGAAGAATTTGCGGTGAAACTGGAAGCGGACGGAAAAGGTATGGCTACTTTGATGCAAGCGGACAAGGATTCTGGGATGGGTTCTTGGGCAGATGTATTAGATGGCAAAGACATTAAACTTTTAGTGCCTGCTGGCAATTATTCTGGTGAATATAGCGCGACTTTAAACTGGAGCTTGGTTGACGCGCCAACAAAATAAGTCAAACAAATTCAAATGGCAATTAGTCTCTTTTAGATTAATTGCCATTTGAAGTAGAAAGGAAATGAGGATGGGTATAAATCGGGTTTTAAGTGGTGTGTTCATTGGGATCGGGACTTTTTTAGGGCTGATGGTACATGCAGAGGCAAGCCATATGAATTATAGTGTCCAAGCGAATATCCCTGCTAATCAACTGGATAAAACGAAAACATACTTTGATTTGCGGATGAAGCCGGGAGAAAAGCAAACAATTTCGCTAACGCTTAAAAATAAGGCAGGGGAAGCGACAACGATTTTGGTCGAGCCGAACCGGGCGACGACGAATCGGAATGGCGTGATCGATTACGGGGCATCAAATGACAAGCCGGACAATTCACTCGAGGTAAACTTTGAACAATTGATTTCTAGCAAAAAAGAAGTGAAGCTAGCGCGAGGCGAGGAGAAAAAGGTGGATTTCACGCTTCAAATGCCAGCGCGGCCGTTTTCTGGAATGGTTTTGGGCGGGTTTTATGTGCACGAAAAAGAGGCGAATCCAGATACGTCGGAAGCGAAAAAAGTTCAAGTGAAAAATGATTTTTCCTACGTGATCGGGGTGAAATTAACGGAATCGGATGAGCCGATGGCACCAGATTTGCGATTAAATGAAGTGAAGCCGGGACTCGAGAATTATCAGACGATGGTTTCGGCGAACATTCAAAACACTGCGCCGACGATTCTTTCGGATTTGCATGTAGAGGCGGAGGTTTTAAAGCGCGGAGAAGAACGTGTACTTCATCGTGTGAGTCGTGATAATCAAGTGATGGCACCAAATTCCAATTATAATTTTACGATTCCGTGGGATAATGAAAAACTTACACCTGGGAAATACTTACTAAGACTGAAGGCGCGCGACGGGGCAGGGCACAAGTGGGATTTTCGGAAGGGTTTTGTGATTCACGAGAAAGATGAAGATTTTAACAAAGAGGCCCTTTTACTTCCAAAAGAGCAACATTCCATTTTAAAAAGCAGCTTGATTGTTGCAGGTGGGCTTGTTGCTATGGTCGGAATCCTCATGTTTTTCGTCATCAGAAGCCGGAAGCGAAACAAAAGTTGATAGTTGGTAAAAAACAGAAATCCGGAAGTAAAATACTTCCGGATTTCTGTTTTTTAGTTGCATATACTTAAGAACTTTTGAGTTCTTTTATCCAAGTATTACGTTTGCTCCACAGGTACAATTTTACGTTAGCAGGAGAAGCTTCATTGCTTGAAAAATTTGTGATAGAATTAGCAAAAATTTTACTTACTTTGTTTGCTTCGTCATCTGCGATGATAATTTTGTCGATTTTTCTTGAGCTATCATCTAGATCAATAAACGAAAATAACGGTTCCATATAAGCTTCTGATCTCGGATTGGCTACAGCTTTGATTAGCTTTTGATTGGAATTTTTGGTCATCCCAATTGAAAAATCAAAAGAAAGGGTATTCCCCGTTTTTCCAATAAATTGGGCATTAGGTGTAATGCTTAATTCATTGTCAAGTAAAAATTCTTGTAGATCCTCAGAAAAGAAATTGGTTATCCTATTCCTCGTTGTGAGGAGCATATCATTAATCCGAATAATACATTGAATCAACATATGCTGTTTCGCTGGATAACTTGAGATATTATCAAATTTAACAAATAACTCGTAAGTTTTAGAATCAAAACTGACTCCAAATGTTCTTAAAGTTTTGTTAAAAAAATCTCGGCGCTTTCCTTGCTTGAAGATATCTACTCCCATTGAGTCCAGTTCGTCAACAGCATAGCCATCATCTGAAAGAATGTAATGAGCAGATTTTTGTTCAAGAAATAGATTGATATAATCATTGCTAGGATCTACAAAAGGTGTTTCGATCTTGATAAAATCTTGATCTGTTTCAAAATTAATTTTTTTCATAGACCAGTCTAAGTATTCTTTTTTTAGTTTTTTCTTTAAATCAATCATAAAGCATCTGCCTCCTTTCATTCATTACAGGATAGTCGTATTGACATAGATTTCAAATTCATCCAACTGAGCAACATTGATACGCTCTAAAAACCTGCGGAAAACAATCGCAATGTCTTCCAGCTCTTCGGATGTCAAATACATTTTAGCATAGTTTTCATTTAAAGGGTATGCAATGCTATCGCCATAATTTTCATCAGCTATATGAATATGCGGGCAAGGGATTACTTGATTAGCATACTCAAAATCCCCATTTGGATTTTCGTGAGCAGGACCACATAAATCAAGCCGAATCAGTTTTATATCGCGGTGCAAGTCTTCCCTTAATTGAAAAGTACATTTTGGAGCTTTCCGGCCTGCGCGATTTAAATCCACCGTAAAAGTCGTTAAATTGCTCCTTAATTTTAGTGAAGATTTATTCCCGTTATCAGGTAACCAAAGTTTTTTAAGAAATGAATCGTTCATGCGTTTTAAACTAGAAATTAAGTTTCGGATTTCCTCATTTGTTAGCATAAATATCACTCTAATATAGTTATTCTAGGTGAGACTATAAAAACTTTTCAGTGATTGGAACAATTTGCTCTTTGTAATTAAAAATATCAGTTACAGTAAAAATTTCAATTTCCGTTTTTGCGTCATCATTTAAGATGATATATTTTCGTGAGTGATTGATGTAAAGTCGAAGAATCCATTTACGAATGTTATCATCCACAATAATATTAAAATAAGACCGATTATCACGATAAAAAATTCGATTTAAATCAATTGTATCTTTTAAAATAAGTTTAGTCGTTGCGAAGGCTTCGATTTCTTCTTCTGTGGTGATAATTTTTGATTCGTTCTCCGCCGCTTGTTTCTCTTCTTCCTCTTCATTAGTAGTTGAACTGACTGATGAATTAAGTGCGGCCGTTAGCTTACTATTAACTTGTTCTGCGATAAATTGTCTAAAACCACGTTTAACAACCGGCGTAAATTTATCAATGACTTCTTTACGCTTCACACCATCATAGATTTTAGCGATGATAAATTTAACAAATTCCTCACTAGGATCATTAAGCTGTGTGGTTAAAAATTCTTTTATATAACCCAAATATTTTAAATCAGAAGCCGCCTTTGAAATGTTAACCAAATCGAAATTTTCTTTATGGAATTTAAAAATTTCAGTGGCTTGACCGTCTTTTAATTCAGTGATGAAAAATGAAAAGAAGGGAGATCTATCCATCT
Source organism: Listeria kieliensis (assembly GCF_003369925.1). GTDB lineage: Bacteria > Bacillota > Bacilli > Lactobacillales > Listeriaceae > Listeria > Listeria kieliensis_A. The sequence continues at coordinate 105,582 of NZ_LARY01000001.1, forward strand.
TATTAGGCTCATCTAAATCAGTGTAAAAGCGGTATTCATTGCCGTTCGTTAAAATGCCTATTTTCGCCGTAGTTGTTCCAAAATAACGGAATAATTGCGAATCGTGTTTATGTAATTTTTCAGCAACAGATTTTGCTTCAATTAAAATTAGCGGTTTCCTATCTTCCAAAATCGCGTAATCTACTTTTTCTCCTTTTTTTATGCCAACATCAGCGATAAATTCGGGAGAGAATTCTAACGGATTAAAAACATCATAACCAAGAACTTGAAAGAAAGGCATGATAAGAGAAGTTTTTGTGGCTTCTTCCGTTGTAATGCTGTCTTTTAACTGAGTAACACGTTCACTAATCGTTTTTAAAGCTGTTGAAAATTGTTCGAGTTCCAATTTGTTCATCTCCTATATCTGTTTTTTGTTTGTTGTATTAAAACTTGGAAACACAGGACTTACCGCTTTATTAGATTGAAAACTTAGTTCATCTATATCAAATTTACCAAAATGCTATAAGTGTTGCAATTTTTTGCCATTTTATACGTTGCCATCTTTATAAAAACAGGAACTGCCAACGCAGTTCCTGCTTTTTTAGGATATTTATTCTTAATCATTCAGATGTCCTTTGTGTCTCTTATAAAAATAAATTGGAAGCCCAATCGCAGTGAGCAGGAGCCCAATCCCGGCATTGGCAGGTTGTGTAAACAGTGTGTTTAAAACGATGAAAGCTCCACCGAGAATCGCGATGATCGGAATGACCGGATAGAAAGGAACTTTGTACGGTCGTGCAAGATCTGGTTCGCGTTTTCTCAAAATAAAGACGGCGAAGAAAATCATCGTATAGAAAATCCAAATAACAAAAATTAACATATCAGTCAATTGGTTAAATTGACCAGAGAAAATCATGATGATCGAAATGAGCAAAATCACAATTCCACTGTTATAAGGAACCGCTGTTTTTCCAAGTTTACGGAACCAGCCGCTGAATGGCAGTTGGTTTTGTAACGCCATCGCATATGGAATCCGAATTCCTGTCATCGTATATCCATTGATCGTTCCAAACACGGAAATAAGGATACCTACTGTAATCAGTTTGCCGCCGATAGAACCGAAGATCAAGCTAGCTGCATCTGCTGCAGGTGTTGCCGTTGCGGCAAGAGCTGCTGCTGGCATGACCATTAGATACGCAATGTTGATCAGTAAGTAAACGACCATGACGCTTGTTAGTCCGATTACGATCGCTTTTGGTAAGTCTTTTTTCGGGTTTTTCATTTCGCCCGCAATATTTCCAACGTGAATCCAGCCATCATACGCGAACATCGTAGCTACAAGCCCCGAACCGAGACTCGTGAGAAACGGATGATCCTCAACGCTCATTGGAAACAAACGAAATGCTACATCGCCCTGATGGAATAACCCAAAAATAATAATAAGTGCTAAAGGAACGAGCTTACAAATCGTTGTAATCGCCTGGAAAGAACCCGCAATTTTGGCTCCGAGAAAATTCATGAGCATAATAAATGCGGCTGCTGCTATCGCAACGGGAATGATAATGTTGTCGCTTGTGCCAAATAAATTGGCTACCTGAGTTGCAAAGATAATTGAGAGGGCAGCGATGTTTGCCGGAAAATAAATGACCGTCTGCGCCCAACCTAACATGTATGAGGCAAGCTTCCCATAAGTTTTGCGAAGATAAACGACCATTCCGCCAGTCTCAGGAATTGCTGCCGATAATTCTGCTGCCGTCAAACCACCACAAATTGTAATGACACCACCGAGTATCCAAGCAAGAAGTCCGAGACCTGCCGTTCCAGTTGCAGAAAATACGGCTTCTGGTTTGAAAAATACTCCTGACCCAATTACAGTTCCGACAACAACAGTCAGTGCCGTGAAAAAGCCAATCTCTTTTTTTAGTTTTTGTTGTTCCATAAATTCCCCTAACTGGCTAGGAAAGCAAATTGATTTTGCTTCCCCAGCTCATTTTTTATGCTGTAAGCAAAACGTATTTAATTTGCCATACTAGTATTCTGCATTTTTTTGGATAATTTTTCAAGCATATCCTGTGTCATGCGATCAAGATCGTATTTAGGAGCAAATCCCCATTCGTTTTTTGCGCAAGTTGCATCAAGTGAATCTGGCCAAGAATCCGCGATTTTTTGACGAACTGGATCCACGTCATAGCCAAGTGTAAAGTCAGGCATAACCTTTTGAATCGATGCCGCAACTTGCTCAGGATCCACACTCATCGCTGTGATGTTAAAGGCATTGCGGTGAACAAGGCGACTTGGATCAGCTTCAAGCAACTGAACAATCGCATCAATCGCATCTGGCATGTACATCATGTCCATGAAAGTGCCTTTTTCGATAAAGGAATCATAATGGCCTTTTTTAAGTGCTTCATAATAAATATCTACGGCATAATCGGTTGTTCCGCCGCCAGGAAGTGTTTTGTAAGAAATAAGTCCTGGGAAGCGTACACCACGTGTATCCACGCCGAATTTTGCATGATAATAATCACAAAGGAGTTCTCCGGCTACTTTTGTCACCCCGTACATGGTTGTTGGGCGTTGCAAAGTATCTTGCGGCGTATTTTCACTCGGTGTTCCTGGTCCGAAGCAACCAATTGAGCTCGGCGTAAAGAATTTCAAATTGAGTTCGCGAGCCACTTCAAGTGCATTCATAAGGCCGCCCATGTTAAGATCCCAAGCAAGTTGAGGCTTGGCTTCAGCAACCGCTGAAAGAAGAGCTGCTAAATGGATTAAAGTGTCTACTTCATATTTTTCAGCTAAATCTTGCATTTTTTGTTTATCAGTTACATCTAAAATTTCAAAGATTCCTTCATCGCACACAGGGCTGTCAATCTTACGAATATCTGTCGCAATCACATTGTCTGTTCCATAATCTTCACGCAAGCGAGTAGTTAATTCTGAACCAATTTGTCCAAGGCATCCGGTAATTAAAATTTTCTTCATTCAAATTCCCTCCAAGTTTTAACTTACTTTTTTTGACTAGCTTTATTTTGTGTTTTAATCAGCTAATTACACCAAGTTCTTTTCCAACTTTTTCATAAATCGCGAGAACTTGATCGAGCATTTCTTTCGTATGCGCGGCTGTCGGCATGTTACGTGCACGACCTGTTCCTTTTGGTACTGTAGGGAAGACGATTGATTTTGCATAAACGCCTTCTTCGAGTAAGCGACGCGAGAATTTTTGCGTTAAGTTTTCATCACCAATGATACATGGCGTGATCGGTGTTTCTGAGTGACCAATATCAAATCCTAGCTCTTTTAAGCCAGCTTTCAAATAAGTGCCATTTTCCCATAGTTTATCAATCGTTCCAGGTTCTTTTTCCATCAAATCAAACGCAGTGATACAAGCTGCTGCTGAACCAGGAGTTAGCGATGTGGAGAATAAAAACGGACGAGCGCGAACTTTTAACCAGTCGATGAGTTCTCTAGAGCCCGCGACATATCCACCGACAACCCCAATTGCTTTTGAAAGAGTCCCAATTTGGAAGTCGATTTTGTCCGATAATCCGAAATGTTTCACGGTTCCAGCACCACCGCCCATAACACCAGAGCCATGTGCATCATCAATATAAGTAATGAGTCCAAATTCTTGGGCGATTTCAACGATTTCTGGAACTTTCGCCACATCGCCATCCATTGAGAAGACGCCGTCACTGATATACATAACTTTTTCGTATTCGCCACTTTCTGTCGCTTGTTTGGCAAGCTCACGCAAGTGATCCATATCTTGATGGCTTGCCCGAATGACTTTAGCGCCTGAGAGGCGACAGCCGTCAATGATCGAAGCATGATTTAATTCATCCGAGATAATCGCATCTTTTTTCGTCATCACTGCCGAAATTGCCCCCATGTTACAGTTGAATCCAGATTGGAATGCGATTGCAGCTTCAGTATGTTTGAATTCCGCGATGCGTTTTTCAAGCTCATCATGAATGGTCATCGTTCCATTAATCGTACGAACAGCACCAGCACCAACACCAAATTCTTCTGTCGCTTCTACACAGCTTTTCTTAAGACGAGCATCGTTTGAAAAACCCAAGTAGTTGTTAGAAGATAAATTGATGAGCTGTTTACCATTAATTTCGATTTCTGCGCCATTTGGACCTTGCAGAGAATCAATTTCGTTATATAAACCTTGTTCGCGAAGCGCTTTCAAATTTGGTTCTAAAAAATCATGTAAAGTTGAACTTGTCATTTTTAAAATTCCTCCTATTTATTTAAAAATATTCTTTATGAAAAGAAGTTTTGTGTCTTTTTTTGTTCCAGAAATTCGCGCAGACTAACAGCAAAGAACGCTTCCAGACTTTTCTTACCGCCAGATTCAGCTAGGGGCACGAGGCTGTCGTCTTCTGTGAGCATATTCAGCAAATACGTAACGATTTCAAGCTCCGCCGCATTAAGCTCATAAGGTAGAACAAAAATCATCACAAGCGAAACCCCAGATTTGACTTCGCCATCCATCTGAAAATCAATGGAATGAGCCAGCTTGAAAGTGAAAAGAGCTGCCCGGTCAACATTTTCATTCACAACAAAAATCCCCGTATTCATACCTGCAGAAATCATTTTTCGCTTCGACTCAAGCGAATTTAGTTTCCCGAAAAGCCTTGCTCCGTCGATGCGTTCATTTAGCTCAGCGATACGCCCACTTAATTTTCGAAGGTTGTCTTCTGCATTCCGTGTCATAGCGCTTTCCTGCTCAATGATAATGGACTCAAGAAACGAAAGGACGAGCAGAGAATAGTTATGTACACGTTTAAGTTCCGCGATGGTGCCTGTGAGACTTGTATCAAACAAGTGATTTTGAACCGTTTGCGTGTTTTTTTCAGCACTTACTTTTTGCTCCAGTTTCGCTTCGATTTTTGCAATTTCCTCATCAGAAATGAAAATGCTAATCCATTCATAGTCCATAGCAAAATCGCTTAATTCCGTTGTAGAAAGAATGATGTCATATTTTTCGAAATCCGTTTCTTTCGTAAGCTCGAGTGGCGTGACAAATTTCATTTTTTGGAGTTTCGGCAGCCGTTTTTTAAACTTAGCGCGAATCCAAGTGGTGACGCCGTTACTTCTTGAAGTCACAACGAGCGCGCTATAAGGACGCAAATTTTCAGCTTGTAAAATCGCCGCTTCAAAGTGCAGAACGATAAAACCACTTTCTTCTTCTGGCAAAGCAGGAAACGGGTAGAGTTCTGACGCAATTTTGTGCACCGAATCAAACAACTCGCCAAATTCGGAGCGGATCAAACTGAGGAGCGGGTTGTTTGGCGGCAGATTCTTTTTCAGCCGCACAAGCGAGTATTGAATGTGCTCAGAAAGCCCTAACAAAAGCGGCATTTCAGCAAGTGGGAGCCCCAGTTCACGCGTTACACGTGAAATCAATTTTTTAGCAATCCGAATAGCTTGAACCTTTTCGTTACGATAGAAAACCGCTTCTCCCGTATGAATTTCCGATTCGAGAATTTGCATGGTCAATTCCGTTTTTTCCGTTTCAGGAATGGAAAATTCCGGAAGAGCATCTTGCAAAATTCGCTCGGCAATATCATATTCTGGATAGTCTTGGATAAAAATAGGTTGATCTTCTTTTTCAGCGGCAAACTGACCAAGTTCAATTTGCTTAACAGCAATCAGTAGATAAAGCAGTAAATGCAGATAAGAATCTTCTTGAATTTCGTAAGGTAGCTTTTTCATCCAACGTGTCAAGACGTAATCCGTTTGCTTCAGCGAGTCGAAATCAATGAAAGCGCTTAAAAAATTAAATTCCTCTGGTGACGCCGCAGATAGATCAGGATTGCTGAAATAGTGCTGCAATTTAATTTTAGGAATCGACTGGAAAATTAATTCGCGAATGAGTTCTCGTTTTATTGTAATCGAGGCCTCAAGAACCACGCCAATTCCACGGCGCCGTTTAATTCGCAATTTGCCATGCCAATCTTCTTCAATACGTGAAAGATCACTACTTACAGTGGCCACCGTAACGCTAAGTTCGTAGGCAAGCGAAACAAGCTTAACGGGTTCCGTTTTTTTAAGCAAAATTTGGATCAGCTGTTGCTTGCGCTCAAAAGGTGTAAATTCATGCTTGCCGTTTTGAAGCAATGTTTGAAGAATTGTTTCACGATTTTCATCGGCACCTGTTACAGATAAACGACTTCCTTTTTTGTCGAGCACAAGTTCAAATTGAGCCAAAGTTTGACGAACCTCTTCCAAATCACGGCGAACCGTTCGCTCGCTGACATTTAGCCAGTGGGCAAGCTCCGAAACACTCAAATCCTGTTTTTTAGAAAGTATATTCTCGAGAATAATGCGTGCTCTTGCGGACAAATACATCAGGTTTCTTCCTTTCCAAAAACGCCGGTCATTCTGCCATTTACAAGAACTGCTGGTGTAGATTTGGCTGCTTTATTCTACATCTATATCTTATGACCGCGCTAATTAATAAGCAATATAAACAAATTGCCAATTTGTCCAAAAAAATTCAATCGAAATGGACAAAATCATGTGAACGATAGAAAAAATGGGAAGGAATCATGGAGAGAGTCTTAGAGGGAGAATCCATTTGCCATTTACATTTTGAAGTGTTTGTGAAAAATGAATAATGACTGTTCTCTAAGTATAACGAAGAAAGCTCCAATCGTGAATTAATACCCATCCAAAAAAGAACTTGCGCGACCGTCAAGACAGTCGTGCAAGTTCCCGTTTATACTTTTTAATTTTCTTAATCGCCCAGTCATAGTGGCTGGAAGTGCTAGAAATGAAATACGATCCGAGGGATGTGGTGTTTGTCCAAGGATAGTAACGCTTCGTAAACAATTCCTCATCCGTATGAGCACGAATCAATTCCGTCATCCGAAGATGGCTTTCCTTGAGCAACCGCTCGGCATGTTCTAAATCCGTATCTTGATAAGCTTTCCAAATTTCAAGATTAAGAGCAGGGAGCATTTTAAAAGTGTAGCCTTCTTTGGGGATGGCTGGCTTTTCCCCGCTCATACCTACCTTGTACCAAGTTTCCATCATATTGTGCCATTCGTGTAAATGGATGAAGACATCACGAATGTTGCGGTCGCGGTCTTCAAATGGAAAGTTTCCCTGTTTCGCATCTGCGCCGAGCGTTTCGATCTCTTTAAAAAGGTGCTCAAACTGTTTCTTGCTCGCATCCAGTAGTTCGGTTTTAGTTGCAGGTCGCGCCATTCTTATCAGCTCCTTATAACGTTAGTATAAAGGCTGACATGGTGTAAGAGTCAAATTTTTGGCATATACATGATTTCGAATAAGTGGCCATTAGGATCGTAAAAACTCTTGCTTATCATATCGCCTTCGTTCATTTCCATGCCTCGCTCCGCTCCAGCTGCAATTGCTTTTTCATAAAGCTCATCAACTTCTTGTTTAGAACTTGCGCCTAAAGCAGTGATAACAGATGTTTCAGTATCAAATGAGCCAATTGGTTTTTTCGTAAATTGTTTCATAAATTCGGTTGTAAGCAGCATGATGAATAAATTATCACCAAGCACCATACAAGTGGCATTTTCATCAGTGTATTCGGGATTAAATTCAAAACCAAGTTCTGTAAAAAAAGCAATGGACTCGTCGAGATTATTTACGGGTAGATTAACAAAGATACTATCAAAACGTCTTGCCATACTATTCTCCTCCAATTTTAAAGCCCCGGATCAATCTTTTATGAAAGGATCTGGGGCAGTTTATTTAGTCTAATATTCTTCTGTGAAAATGTGGTTTTGCTTCTTGTTGTTGTTTTTGTTTCATTTGATTTTGCTCGGCATGTGGATCGTCCCGCTCATTTTGCTTAGCAATATCTTTAATGTCCGGCTGCTGCTTCTTTTCCTTCGGCAGATCCTTCAAGTTGGGTTTTAAGTCATCTTTCATCGTTAAAATCCTCCTTAAAATAACGAACTAGTCTTGATATACCCGAAGGAAAAAGAACGAAACCCGAAAAGAAAAAAACACTTCTGAAAAAAGGGATAAAAGTGATGAGAACAAGCTTGCAAACGGTTTCTACGTATACTATAATAAAGAAAGATAATGAAAAAGGATTGTTACTGTTCGGCAGGCAAAACCTGGGTTAATTTAAGAACTGTTTTTGGTGTGCAGTGATTAAATTGATTGAGGTTTTTTTCTTTTGAAAGGACGGGTAGACCGTATGAAAATTAAAAAGGTACTGAATAATAATGTGGTGTGGGCAGAAAATGAACATGCAAAAGAGATTGTTGTGATGGGCCGGGGGATAGCTTTTCAAAAGAAAGTCGGGGACGAAGTTGACGAGACAAAAATCGAAAAAACATTTGTGATGCAGTCAGATGAAATGTCAGAACGGCTTACGGAACTACTGAGCGAAATTTCACCGGAGACATTCCGCGCGGCCGATGATATTATTCAGTATGCGAAAGAAGCTTTGGGCGCGGAGCTTAGCGACAATATTTACATTACGCTCACAGATCATATCAATTTTGCGGTTTCTCGTCACAAGCAAGGAATGGACATGAAAAATGCTTTGCTTTTTGAAATCAAGCGCTTTTATCATGCGGAATATCGAGTCGGCTTAAAGGCGCTTGGAATTGTACAAGAGGAGTTAGGCGTGCTTCTTGGTGAAGATGAAGCAGGTTTTATCGCGCTGCACATTGTAAACGCAAGGCAAGACGGTCAGCAAATGCGGACAACGGTACAGATGACAAAGATCGTACAAGATATTTTAAATATCGTGACGTATCACTATGGTATGATTCTTGATGAAACGTCTTTGAATTATACGCGTTTTGTGACGCATTTGCAGTATTTTGCGCAGCGCATGCTGACGAACGAAATCAAAGAGTCGGGGGACGATTTTTTATATGAGCAAGTTCAAATCAAGTACCCAGAGGCGTTTCACTGTATGCTGAAGGTGGATCAGTATTTGAAAAGCACGCATCAAGCGGAACTTACGCGTGATGAACAGGTTTATCTAACCATTCATATTTACCGAGTAACTGGGGACGTGAAGTAAGTACTTAAGTTCTTGGATGAAAAAGTCTAGAAAATAATTCTAGGCTTTTTTTGGTTATCAAAATACAGATTTGCAGTGATTAGAAGTTCGCTATTGATAAAATAAATTGCTGAAAAAAAGGAGAGGTGATACGAACCGGTTCTAATCTAAATCATGTGGCGGACAGGTTTTCTAAACTTCACACTTGCAAAATCATTCTAAAGAGATGGCCGAACTCTTTCTATCAATCGTACAACAGGGAAATAGTAGACATAGTTCTAAAATCTAAGCTTTTTATATAGAGATCGCCCTTTCCTTATTCTAAAAAACTAAGCGATAGAAAGGAGGGTTGACTGATTGTATTCTTTTTGGTAAAGTTTGAAATAGAACGTGAGTTCCTTTGTGTTATTTTCAAACAATTTAAAGGAGGTCTAAAAATGACCGAAAAAACAACTTTGATTCCTCTTTCTTTGGGAATGAACCCCTATCAACCTATGTATATTGGTGGTGATTTAGTTTGGAAAAGTGAAGCGGGTGACTTTTATTCTTTTGAGAAAAATGAGGCTTTGACACAAGCTGATTACACGCTATTCCCATTTCCAGCCACTTATCCAGATGAAGCTCCTCAGTATGCTTTTCATCACAATATGATGGGGACACTGAAACTAGCGACCCGGAAAGTTGGGAAAACGCATGGACTTCGTTACAAATTGAAAACGGTTGCTGGGAAAATTTACACGGTTCGTTACCGAATAGAACGGGAACGAGTCTTGAATGATGCAAAGACTATTCCTGCACCTAAAGCGATTGTTCGTATAACAGCGGATGAGAAGGGAAAACAACTCTTGAAAGAAAATCTTCATCAAGGGAAACTCTCTGTCACCTATCAAGAAACGATTACTTTAACTTTTCAAGCGACAGGTACAACAAGCTATTTGTTTTTGTTAAATGAGAATGTGAATGCGGAGAGTGGACTTTCTTGGATTAACTTCCAACAGCTGGAAACGGATGCTCCTTGCCCATCTTCTTCGGGAAGCTTAAGGGTGGATCCTTACCAAGAAAATAGAAATCAGCTTACTGGAAGTTATACAGGTCCAGTACAGGAGCCTGTTTATTTGTTAATGGGGAGGCAAAATCCTATGGTGGAAGTTTTCAAAGTGATGGCACCTTTACCTATTACATTGCTAAGGGAATGATCAGTCCTACGGATCATGTCATGTTGGTTAGCCGAGGAGGAGGTTTGCCTGGTGAAAAAAGCATTTTAGCAGTGACAGCTGTTCCTATCATTTCTGAGGGAGCAGTTCAAGTGGATCCTTTTTGGGCGCAAGAAACGACTCAAATTACGGGAAGTTACACAGGAACGGAGCCGTTTAGAGCGGTATTACAGGTGAACGGGAAACAGCATTCAACAGGCGGGACGTTCAACAACGGGTTATTCCAATACTTCGTAGGTAAAGACGTCCTTCGTCCAGAAGATGAAGTCTCTCTAAGCTTTTTGGATACGAAAGGTGATTCGATCGCGACTCAATCCGTGAGCGTATTGTGGGCTCAGCTTTTTAAAGCTCACTACGCTTGTAAGCGAGCGACAATTGAGGGGACTTATCAGGGGAGAAGCGTGAAACTTTTCAAGCTGTCTCAGGAAACAAAAGATGGAAACGAAGAAGTGATCAGTTGGGGCGGATCTTTATTAGAAGAGGAGACCCCGAAACGTTTTTCTTACTGGGTAGGGGTTTCACGCTTTACTCCTGAAGATCATCTTTTTCTCACACCTTACGATGAAAAAGGAAACCCACTAGCTGGTCGTATGCCTGTGATGATCGAAGATGCTACGCTCACACTGGATCCCTATTATCAAAACGATGCTGAATTGACTGGCAAGTATACAGGTTCAATTGAAGGCGCTTCTCTATACATAGGAGGACAGGAAAAACCAGTTCGACAAGGTGGCGAGTTTAAGGATGGAATGTTCCGTTTTTACATGGGAAAACTAGATCTAAAGACAGGCCCAATTACTTTGGTTCCATATAATAAGAGTGGAGATTTACTTTATCCAGAGACACAAGTCATGATTCGCAGAGGTGATTTGTTCCCAAGTGCGTATGGAATGGGACGAAGTGAGATTCAAGGAACTTTCAAAGGAAATATTCAGCTTGCCAAACTCCAAGTGAATCAAGATCCGCAGAAAGTTTCCTGGGGAGGAAGCTTCCATGATGGGACGTTCTCCTTTTATATTCGACCAGGTTGGATTACGGGGCTGACGGATCGAGTGACATTAACGGGATATTCATCTAGTCAAGAAATCATTGCGGGGCCTGTGACGGTTCCTTTACAAATTCAGGCACGGAATCAAGTTCCTACGATCTCAGAAGTCGACTTAGCAGAGGTGATCCGCGAGGCACAAGAAGCTGGAAAAACAACGGTTTATTTAAAAGCTGCAACTGAAGTCGTATATACGGTAGGGGCTAGAGGAGCCTCCGCATTACCTCGAGATATAGCAGTGAGCTTAGTTGGTGTGAAAGATGCGCAGAATCGGCCGCTGTCAAGGGTGCAGATGGAATATCTAGATAGGGGCGAGCAAAAACCTCACTATATGCTTTCTTTTTTACAGGGAGTTGAAAATCTGTTAATTGAGGGAATTCAATTTGATTTGGCAGAAAATGGGCGGGGAGGCTTGTTCTTTGACCAAGCGAAGCGAATACGGATTCGGTATTGCCAATTTGGTGGATATAGTTTTAGCACAGGTCATTATCCCGATGATAGTAATATCCTGTTACAAGAATGTCAACAGGTATGGATCGAAAATAATCGATTTTTCAATAATAAGGGAGGAACAGCAGAGGTTGAATTAAATCGGTGTGTAACAGTGCAAGAAGGATACTACCAACAATCGTTCTCTGAACACATTTATATCCGGCGCAACCAGTTCCAATCGGTTTGCCAAGGTGTGGTTATTTCGGCAGGTAAAATGCGGGATTTTCAAGTCCATCAGAACCAATTTGAGGCAGTCCGAGATAATGCCATTTATGCGTTACGCCTTCTTCGGGGATGGTTGACAGAAAATACGTTTAACGGACTGGAAGATGAGGCCATCGTTGTAGGGGCAAACCGGAATTTTCCTGCTGAACTAACTCGGGATATGGTGTTAGATGTGGTTGGGAATCAAGCTCAAAATGTGAAAGTGAAATTTGTAGGGGTGAACGGGGAGGTGGCCGAACTAGCACTACTTGCGAATCAAGTTATGAATGAATATCATGGTACAGTTGATCGACCAGCAGTTTTGGCATACCGACGAAATACAGATGCCGAAACGACTCAGCGATTACTGGTGTGCGGAAATACCTTTGATCTGGATACTAATCCTTCAGATTATGATGTCTTTCCGTTGGGAAGTGCTACGTATGCGCAATTTAAGGAAAATCGCATTACGCTTGCTGGTTTAGCCCAACTTCAAAAAGTATTTACTTTTCGTGGCGGCATGCTACAAAAAGAAATCTTACAGGATGGGTCTCTAGGAGATTATTTGTTGGATCAATCGATTCCAATTGATACATTGCTTCTTTTACGAAATGTGTGGAAAGTGCGTGAGCATGGACAGCTGGATCAACAAGCTGTTTTACTACGAGGGTGGCAATCTCGAGAAGAAGAGCAAGAGAAACGGTGGTGGAAAGTGCCAATCGGCACTTTAGTGATTAGCGGTCCAACTTTTCCAATTTTGAAGTTTCAAAATGAAAATGATTATCCGTATCAAACTTATTTCTAAGTAAGTTTGATAGAGAAAGGGGAAAGAAAACATGAGAGATAAACAAAAGAAAAGTCGATCACTTTTTTTCACTTTCTTAATCAGTATTCTAATGTTAGGAACTGTCCCTTCAGGGGCGGTGGCACAAGCTACAGGTTCAACTCATCAAGCGGAGGATCGAAAAAGTTCGGCTCAAACAAACAAAGAAGATTTAATTCCGATTGATGAAGCGCACTTTGGTGAGACCTTCCGGTATTACATCGCACATAAATGGGATCGCGATCGGGATGGTTATTTATCGAAGGCAGAACGAGAAAGGCCAACCTATGTACAAATTGATCCAATCATGCCGGGGGACGCTTACTATGTTGTGGATTTTAAGGGGTTAGAGTACTTTCCTAATATGAAAAAAATCTTCGCAGGACGAAGCGACGGAGAAGGCGGATTTCCCCTTATTCGAAATTTGGATACGTCTAAATTGAATCTAGTTTCGATTGGCTTTTATGGTGCCAAGATGGAGGGAGGCACCTTGGATTTATCGAAAAGCAGTCAGGCCGAATATATCCGATTGGGGGGATCTGAGCTAGCTTCTGTGAAATTACCCAAAAAAGCCCCTCATTTGAGGTATTTAAATCTAAACAGCTTAGATCTTTCTACTTTAGAAATATCAGGCTACCCAGCTTTAAAAGAGCTATATGCACGTTATAGTGGTCATTATCCAACGCTAGACTTGTCTCAAAATGCTAAATTGGAAACACTTTGGATTCAGAGTTCTCGCTTAACGGAACTGGATCTCACAGGTCTGACGGAGCTAAAGAGTTTAGATGTGAAATATTCACCGATCCGAGAGATAGATTTGACTTACAATCGAAAGTTAGAAAGGTTGATATTGAGTGATACCGAGATCCATCAATTGGATATTTCTCACCTCGATCAATTAACAACGTTATGGGCCCTAAATAATCATTTAGCTACTCTTGAAGTAGGAAACCAGAAGAAATTAACCGATTTAGGATTAAATCTTAGAGTAAGGTTTCCCACCTTTAGTGGTATTCCTAGTGAAACCATTGAAGGTGGCGTTCGACGAAATCCTGCGACACACCAGTGGGAGGTGGACTTTCGTCAGTGGATGACACCGGAAGAAAGAGCTCGCGTGTCCATGAAAGAGTATGTAAAGGACTGGACCTATGACCCGAAAACAGGGATAGCGACCTATTTGAAAACAGAGCCTCCTACTTTTCTGGATTACAAATATGAAACGAAGAGTGTCCAAATAGACAATTGGAGTAAAAACACGGCGATGTATGTGCGAGCGCAGTTGAAAAAGACATATCAAGTGTCAGCGGAAGCCGGAAAAGGGGGACAGATTTCCCCTTCGGGGAATCAAACGTATCTGGAAGGAGAAGCGCCGGTTTATACTGTGACGCCAGATCCGGGCTATATTCTCGATCAAGTACAAGTCGATGGGCAACCCGTTTCTTTAGGGGAAGGCAATACGTATACTTTCTCAGATATAGCGTCTTCCCATACGATTGACGCGACTTTTCGGGCTCTACCAGTCATCACAGCTACGGCTGGGGAAGGAGGAACGGTTTCTCCAAGCGGAGTCCAAGCTTATCCTTTTGGTGAAACCGCGACGTATACGTTTCAACCGCAAGCGGGGTATCAAGTGAAAGAAGTTCGCGTCGATGGCCAACCCGTGGTAGGTTCGCCCTTAACGTCGTATACTTTTTCCGATATCCAAGCGAACCATCAGCTTCAAGTAATCTTTGAAGAGAAAACAAAAATAGGAAGTTTAGAAAGCCCCAATCAATTAACACGTTCTCTTCAAGAGGTGGAGGATTATCTTCGCAAATATCCAACGGAAACGGTCACAAGTTATTTGCGACAAGAGCTACAGGCCAAGGGGTATTATGTCTACGAAGGCGAAACGGTACGACATCCTGTTCCTGTAAGCCTTGATGTACCAGGTCTCTCGGTGCGAGTGCTCCGTTCAGGAACGTATAAGGGGATACTTTCTTTGGACCCATCGGTCTGGAAAGGGACCCCTGTACACCAATCTGTTGAGATCCGTTTGACAGAAGAGGATGTTCTTGGAGAAACTAGCTCTCCAGAGAATTCTGTGGCGCCCCCGCTGGGGTCGCTTTCAGATATCCAATCGGAGTTATTTCCTAGAAAAGCGGTCCACACAATCGGGCGAGATTCGAGTTCTACCCGGGAACTTCCCTCCTCCTCTACGCTTCCACATACAGGAGACAGCACGAGTGACACTTTGTGGATTTGCTTAGGCGGAGTTTTGTTCCTCTTGATGGGAGCCTTTTGTCACTGGTGGCGACTTCGAAAGAAAGCATCCTGATCTAAAGAAATGGTGAAACCAATATTAATGAGTGCCTATCCTAAAAAGAAGGCACTCATTTTTTGAAATTTATTCACTCAGGAGCAATATTGTTAATTGTTTACTGTTTCTAATGGAAGGTTCATGCCTTTCCAGCCTTCAATAGCACAGGATAATTCAAAAGCATCGAAATCATTTTGCAATAGTAAAAGAACTGCTTTCTTACCCAAAGTCGTCCCGGCATTCCAATCGTAGACGACATATGTCTTACTTTTATCTAGAGTTTGAAGCTTATCTGCGAGAGTTTTCATGGGTATTTCAAGTGAATCTTTAATTTTATCTTTTTTTATTTCTTTTGGAGCGTTTCGGATGTCAATTAATGTGTAGCGACTAGGGTTTTGCAACACTTCATTGTGATCAATGGAAATGCTAAGAAATGTTTCTAAAAGTTCAATTTTGTTCATTTTATACGTCCTTTCTTAAAGAAGATGAAGCTATACTGATTTTTTTCAAGATTTTAGTCAAGTGATCTTTATCGGTTTTATTTAGGGCGCTCATGATTTGATGCGCAGTTTGGTAGTTTGTCGGTAAAAAGCCTTCTAGATGTTTTTTACCTTCCTCTGTCAAACAAATCCAAGTAGATCTTTTGTCGCTATCATCAGGAACTTTAAAAACCCAATTATTTTTCTCTAGGCCAGCAATCACTCCAGTAATAGTTGCTCGTTTAACACCAGATTTTTCGGCTAGTTCTGAAGAGAATAATTTATGCTGGGGTTCTCGGTAAAGAAGCATAAGAACGATAAATTTTGCTTCCGTCAAATTAGACTCATCAAAAACGCTGTTAAATATTTGTTCAGTTTTTCGAAAAACTTTCTGTAAATCTAAGTAAAGTAAAACACTATCAATATCTAATTCTGGAAAGCTTTTTTGGTATTTTTTCAATAGTTGTCTTGTAGGAATATCTCGTAGATTTAAGTTAGTCAATGAAACCCTCCTTTTTAATTAGCCGGCTAACTATATTGTAAAGTCTAGTTGCAATACTGTCAATAGTTGAAGTAATATAGGAATTTTTCAAAAGAAGTTTTTTACCGAGTCTATGATGAATTTGAACATGATGATATTACGCTGGAAAATAGTGAAACACTTATTGTGAAAACTAATCTGTCTGATGAAGATTGGCTAATTAGATATCTCTTGTCATTTGGTAAAAATTTAAAAATTCTAAGTCCAGATTGCATAAAGCTGAAATTAAAAGAAGAATTAAAAGCAATAAGTTCAAATATCTCAGTTGACTAATATGCGAATGAAAAGTTAAAAATACCTGCCAATTTTGTAACGATCGCACACTTGATGGAAAGCGTGGCTTGCTCCTTGTGGCATGTTGAGAAGCATTCATTTTTTAAACACGTTACATGCAGGAACTGGGAGGCGGATTAGACGGAACCTTGTTTAGCCTACTCGCTAGAAAATAATGAGTATGAAGCTCCCTATCAAAACAAAAGAGAACCATGCAAGCGCATGGTTCTCGAGAGAATACAATTAATCTAGATTAAGATTGCTCGGAAAGCAACAATGAAGTTGCTTTCTTTTATATTGTTTACGCAAACAAATCAGCAAGCGCCACATCCGCAACAGATTTTGCTGCAACGAGGAGGGCATCTTCATCAATATCGAACTTCGGATGGTGATTGAAGTAAGGATTTTCGACGCCTTTAGGAGCCGCACCAACATAGAAGAACGAGCCCGGGATTTTTTCGAGATAGTAAGCAAAATCTTCGGATCCGGAAAGTTGTGGAAACTCGCTAACCGATGTTAGATAATCACCAACTCCTTTTTGCTCAAGCGTTTCAGCAATTTGCATGGTGATTTTTTCGTCGTTGTAAAGTGGTGGATAGTCACGAGTAAGTTCCAGCTCGCAAGTCACACCAAATTCTGCTTCGATGCCTTTTACGATTTCACGAATGCGTCCGTCAAGTTTGTCTGCCACTTCGTTTGTCATGTAGCGCATATCGCCTTCAAGCGTCACGTGATCTTTAATGACGTTAAATTGCCCCGCACCGTCAAACGAACCGATCGTCACAACCCCCATATCAAAAGGATTTAGTGAGCGAGAAACGATCGTTTGGACGGCGTTCACAAAATGGGCACCAGCAACGATTGAATCATTTGCCATATGTGGCGACGAGCCGTGACCACCTTTCCCTTGGATACGCAACTTGAAGTAGCTTCGGCCGGCCATTGCGTAGCCGGGATGGTAAGCCACTTCGCCTGCTTTCTTGAATGGGAAAAAGTGAATGCCGTAAATGTGTGCCACATCATCTAGTAAACCGGATTCTACCATGCTTTTTGCCCCGCCTGGAGGAAGCTCCTCGGCATGTTGATGAATAATTTTAATCGTACCTTTTAGTTCATCTTTCAGTTCAATCAGGCAATCCGCAAGTACAAGCAAATACGCCGTATGCCCATCATGACCGCAAGCGTGCATCACGCCTTTTTCGGATGAAGCAAAGGGAAGGCCTGTTTCTTCTTCGATTGGAAGTGCATCAAAATCAGCACGAAGACCAATTGTTTTGCCGGGTTTAGCACCTTCGATGGTTACGATGATGCCGTGGCCGTTTCCGACTTCTTGATCGATTTTAACGGGCTTTCCTTGATAGAAATCAAGCACGAACTGAGCTGTTTTGTTTTCTTGGAAGGACAGCTCGGGATGATTGTGGAGATGGCGTCTGATTTTGACCATTTCATCTTGACGCTCGTCTAACATTTTCATTAATTTATCACGCATTCGAAACAACTCCTATTCGTTCGTTTGTACAGTTTGAACAGCTTTTTTTGTATGTGGTGTCATGAAGATGACGGCAACTAGGGAAAGCACACAGAAAGCAACATTGGTAAGTAAACCGACCATAGCTGCTACTTCGATGTTTCCACTTGCTGCGATCACGCCATAAACGGTGGCTGAAATGGCAACACCGAAAGATCCGCCTAGTGAGCTCGCCATTTTGTAAATTCCTGATGCCACGCCGACTTTATCTTCTGGTGAATTGGATACGGCTGTATCGGTTGAAGGAGTTGCATAGATGCCAAGTCCTAGGCCGAAGAAAGCATATCCTACGAAGACAAAGATCAAGTAAATCAAATTAGGCAAGAAGGTCATGGCCATGAGCGCAATCCCAATCGCCGTGATGAGGGAGCCGAAAATCATCGGTTTTCTTGCCCCAATTTTTTGTAGTAATTTTTCACCGACACGAATCATTGCAAGCACGCAGACTACATAGCCGAGCGTGAGCAGGCCTGATTGGAAGGCGGTAAAGCCGCGCCCTACTTGGACGTAAGTGTTTGCTACTACGAGTGTTCCAGCTGCCGCATTCAGCAAGAAGTTGGAAAGTGTTGCGCCGCTGTAAGCCATGTTTTTGAAGAGGCTGAATTCGATAAAGCCGCTTGTTTGGCGTAATTCAATGCGGAAGAAGAAAAAGGCGCTGATAAGGAAAACAAGAATCATGATGATCGTTGTTGGACTTGTCCAGCCAAATGTTGAGCCACGTGTGATGACAAGGTTTAAGCAAACCATTGCGATAACGAAAGTAACAAGACCCCATGTATCGAAGCGACCTTTACTTCCTGTTTGAGCTACTTTGCTTTCTGGCGTGCCTTTAATAAGAAGCATACCAAGAAGCGCGATGATAATCGAAATGATGAAAATCCAGCGCCAACCCATGTAAGTTGCGATCGCACCACCGACGAAAGAACAGAATCCAGATCCACCCCAAGAGCCGATTGACCAGTAGCTTAAGGCACGTTGGCGGTCTTTTCCGTCAAAGTACGTTTTCATAAGAGAAAGGGTTGCTGGCATAATACAAGCAGCAGAAAGTCCTTGAATAACACGACCAATGATGAGAAGAAATGGGCCGTGTGCTAAAACGATTAAAAGCGAACCAAGAATACTTAAAATAAGACCGATGTAAGTGAGTTTCATGCGACCAAATTTATCTGCTAGTCCTCCAGCAACAACGATGAAAATCCCGGAGAAGAGGGCCGTAAGACTAATTGCGATGTTGAGTAAATCAGAAGAAATCCCAATATCGCTTTGAATTGCGGGAACGATATTTACCATGGACTGGGCGAAGAGCCAGAAGGTCAGGACTCCAAATACGATCCCGATAATCAGTCGGTTCGTTCCTTTATAAGTGGTTTGTTCTTGTTGCATTAGTTTGCACTTCCTTTCAAGTATTCAGAAACCACTGCGCCCATTGATTTAGCAGCAATTAGCAAGCAGTCTTCGTTAATGTCAAATTTTGGATGGTGATGTGGATAAAATACGCCGTTTGCTGGTTTTGCGCCCACGTAGAAGAAACAACTTGGCACTTTTTCAGCATAGTAAGCAAAATCTTCGGAAGGTGGTTGTGGCTCACAGCGAGTCACTTCGGTTACTTCTTCGATGTTTGCGTCTTTTAGTGTTTGAGAAACGAAATCGGTCAATTTTTCGTCATTCATCAAAACGGGATAGTCATTTTGATAGTCGAGTTCGTAAGTAACGCCAAACATGGCTTTGATACCATCTAAAATACGTGTAATTTCAGTTTGGATTAGTTTACGTGTTTCTTCGGTCATCGCACGCACATCACCTTCAAGTGTGACATGATCTTTAATGACATTAAATTGGCCTTTGCCATCGAAAGATCCGATTGTGATAGTGCCAACGCTGAATGGATCCAAGCGGCGACTAATGACCGTTTGAATCGCGGTTACAAAATAGCTTGCTGCAACGATGGCATCATTTGCCATGTGAGGCGATGAGCCGTGTCCGCCTTTTCCTTGGATGGTCACGTTGAAGTAAGAGCGACCAGTTTGGATAGCACCTTCGCGGTAGAAAACGCCGCCTGTTTCCATTGGGCTCATCACGTGGATGCCAAGAACGTTGTCGACGCCATCTAAGACGCCATCTTTGATCATTTGAAGCGCGCCGCCTGGAGGAACTTCTTCGGCAGGTTGGTGCAACACTTTGATTTTACCTGTAAATTGATTTTTTAATTCAATTAAAGTTTCTGCGAGGATGAGCATGTAAGCTGTGTGACCATCGTGGCCGCAAGCGTGCATCACGCCTTCGTTTTGCGAAGCAAAAGGAAGGCCCGTTTCTTCTTTAATTGGAAGCGCGTCAAAGTCGGCGCGAATAGCGAGGGTTTTCCCAGGCTTCCCGCTATCGATCGTGACAACCACACCGTTTCCACCAGTAAAGGTTTGAACGTCGCAATCCTTGTCACGGTAGAAATCGACGATGTATTGTTTGGTGTTGGCTTCGTGGAAGGATAATTCTGGGTGTTCATGCAAATGACGCCGGATGCTCACAATGCGATCCTTTTTGTCGTCTAAACGTTTGAAAAGTTCTTCTTTCATGTCGTTCATGATTTTTTCCTCCTATAAAAATGAATAATCGATAATGACATCCTTATTATAGCTAGTTTAAATGGCAGAATAGGAACGTTTTTTGTGTTGTTTGGGGGGGTTTTTTGTTTTAAGTTTGTGATTGAATTTACGAAGGATGAATTTTAGGGTAGAATTTTTGATATTGAGGGTAGAAAGTAGACAAAAATGAAAATACGGATAAATAAAAAGCCGAAAAGGCAAAGGCCTTTTTGGCTTTTCTAAACGTTATTCTCCAAGCTTCAATCGCTCGATATTCAGATATTTCTGTGCGGTGAAGGCGAGTGCGCCGTAAAGCGTGGAATTCTCGCCAAGGGAAGTATTTTTGATGATGACATCGGAAGCGAGGCGATTTTTGACGCGATCTTTGATGAAATCAATTGTGATCGGGATTTTTCGTGTAATCGAGCTATTGATTACGACAATTTCTGGTGCGTACATCATGATGATATTATTGATGCCAATGCTCAAAATATCCGAATACTTTCGAAGTAAGGTGAACGTTTCTGGATCGTTTTCTTCATAGTAACGGACGAGCACATCCGAATTGACTTTTTCAAGTCCTTTTAATTCGCGGAGTTCGTCGTAGATCACTTCATTCGCTCCGTAGCGTTCCAAACAACCATTATTCCCGCAAGGACAAGCTTTGCCGTGTGGCTGGAAAATTGTATGCCCAATTTCACCAGCTTTCCCGTCTTTCCCAAGATGAAGCCTGCCAGATTCAACGATTCCAGCTCCAATTCCGCTGTGCATGCTGATCGCAATCAATTTTTCGTATTCCGATGAAAACGTGTATTCGCCAAGTGCGGATAAATTGGCTTCGTTCTCAAGATAAATCGGAAAGGCATATCGCGCGCTAAGCTCGGTAAATAAGTCTAATTGGTCGAGATCATAGTAAGGCGTGAAAATGATTTCTTCATTCGATACTTGCCCGTGAATCGCAAGCGTCATTCCGACAATGCCATGTGGAGTTTCTGGGAGATCTGCCGTTAAATTACGCACCGTTTCTTCTATAACAAAAAGCGCATTTTCTGAAGAAATCAACTTATCTTTTTGGCTAAGGCTTTTGACGATCGTGCCATCAATATATGCTAAGGCAGCTTCGATGTAATTGTAGCCGATGTCGAGCGCGAGTAGTAAGGAAGATTTTTTGTTGAAGGATAACATGATCGGCTTTCTTCCGCCAACATTGGAAGAATCCCCAATGCGGGTTTCGAAAATAAGCTCGATATCCATGAGTTTTTTCGTGATCGACGAAACGGAAGCCTTGTTGAGTTTGGATAACTCGGATAGTTTCGCTCTCGAAATTTCTTTGTTTTGAATAATAAAATTTAATATTTTTGCTTCGTTTTGTTCACGAATGGTGTATTTACTGGAAATCATAGGGTGACTCCTTTCGCTTTCGTCTATAATCATAGCATATATTTTTTGAAAGCGGTTGACAATTATTTTAGAATCTTTTATATTAGTTCTTGTAAGTTAGTTTATCGTACAAATAAACCTAAGTCAACTTTGAATGGAAAGGATGTGAATGATTACAACCAGTTCGGACGAAAATACGATGAAGTAAAATAGCGGCGGAATTGAAAACGCTGTCAACAAGAAGTGGGTTTTAAGGTTTTATTTAAACTCAATCCAATTTTTTGAAAGCGTTACCTTTAGAAAGGCAAATAAAATGTTGCAGCGCTCACTTGCGGGTTCTAGCAATGAAACTTAACGATAAAAACAGAAATGAGGGAGCAAAGTGGAACAAAATCTAGATCAAAAAAACGTGGCTGGCGGAGCGATCAGCACGCCGGCGAAAACGGTCAGGGCGAATCAAGTGCCTTGGAAAGAGCGAATTGCTTATGCGATGAGTGATTTTGGCTGTAATACGGTGTTTCAAATCCTCGGGACGTATTTCCTGGTATTTTGTACGGATACGTTAGGCGTTGCGGCGGCAGCGACTGCGGGACTTTTTGCGCTAACGGCTATTATTGACTCGGTGGACGGCATTTTTTGGGGGCAATTGATCGACCGGACGCACACAAAATGGGGGAAATCACGGCCGTATTGGCTTTGGTTCACGATTCCGTTTGCAATTTTTTGCGTCATGGCTTTTTCGGCACCAAGCTTCATTATGGGAAGCGAAACAGCAAAAATCGTGTGGATTTATATCGCTTATATTGGCGCGAAAGTCCTTTATTCAGCCATTAATATCCCCGTAACTTCGATTTTACCTGCACTCACATCTAATCCAAAAGAACGGGTAACACTTTCTACGATCCGTCAATTTTTTGGAAACTTCGGGTCGGCGCTATTCTTGCCATTAACCCTTCCCGCTGTCGTTTTCTTTGGCGGATTGATGGGCGATGGCGCGAGTGGATCGAAATCAGCTGCTGGTTGGACCATTTGGGCAGTTATTCTTGGGATTATTACGATTATCGCGATGTTCACAGCCTTTTTCGGGACGAAAGAACGCGTTGTCACACGAGATTCCAAACGTTCTGTCCCCATGCGTGAAAGCGTCAAGGCAATCAAAGGGAATTATCCATGGTTTATCATTATTTTTATCAACTTTGTTTTTTGGGGAGCTTTTGCGATTCGTTCAAGCGCGCTTCCTTACTACTTCAAATATAATCTAGGTCAAGAAGCACTTGGTTCGCTGACGCTTCTTGGAACTACGCTTCAACTGGCTACAACCGCGCTGGTTCCGTTTTTCGTCGGCAAAATCGGGAAACGAAACACGATGATGATCGGAATGATTGGAACGATCGTATCCCAGCTCTTGCTATTTTTATCCGAAAAAATGGGCGGCAATGTTCCCATTATTTTGACCGCGGTCGTTTTCTTCTACTTGAGCCAAGGCTTGATTGGAGCACTAATTGCCGTAATGCTCTCGGACGCAGTGGATTTCGGAGAATGGAAAAACGGCATTCGTGCTGAAGGATTTGTCACTTCTTTCTCTTCTTTTTCCGCGAAACTGGGGATGGGACTTGGTTCTATGCTTCTCTCAGCGGTACTCGCGATGGGGCACTACATCGAATCGACGGGCGCTAACGTGACGAGCCAGCCAGATACAGCCTTAAACGCGATTTCGCTTGGCTTCATTTGGATCCCACTGATTGGCTACATTCTATCCGCGATTGCCCTTTACTTCAATAATTTGGATAAATTTGAAGACCAAATGGCATCCGAATTAGACGAAAAACACGCTCGTGAATTATCCGAGTAAAATCAACGTTAAAGGAGAATGAAGATGAAATTTACAGATGGCTATTGGCTAAATAAAGAGCAGTATAAAATTGAAAATCCAGTCGAGGTCTATGAAGCTTCCGCCGTGCAAGATGAAGCCGGAAATGACTCGCTTCTTGCCTACGCAACGTACCGGAAAATTATCGAACGCGGGAATACGCTTAACGTGGGGAATACCACGATTCGCGCGTTCTCGCCGATGGAAGACGTGATCGGCATTCGGCTGACGCACTTCGATGTGGATGACAAAAATCCTCGCTACACACTTTACCCTGAGAAAAACGTGGCGCCGAAAGTCGAAATCGAGGAAGGCGAAGTAAACGGACAAGGCGCGGGCGTTCGGGCAGGAAACGCGAAATTGAGCTCCGGTCGGCTTGATGTGGAACTGCCGCTACACGGCGACTTTAGGATGGCTTTTCATTTTACGGACGCATCAGGCTTTCGCCACGAGCTAACGGCTTCAGAGCCGGCAGCGCAAGCATCCATTGATGACCTCACAGCCGGATCGCTTTACCCGCTAAGTGTTGCGGGAGCACAGGCGAACTATCAAGATGCGCGTCAAGCGGGGATGATTTTGAAGCGTTCGAAGCATTTTATGCGGGAAATGTTGAATATTGATGTCGATACGAAAATTTATGGGACTGGGGAACGGTTTACGCCGTTTGTGAAAAATGGCCAATCGGTGGAAATTATCAATAAAGATGGCGGTACGGGTTCGGAACAATCCTATAAAAATATCCCCTTTTACTTAGCATGCAAGCCTGGGCTTAAAAAGCAAAACGGTCTTTATTATGGCGTCTTTGTCAACCACAGTCAGCCAGTCAGTTTCGAGATTGCATCCGAGAACGTGCAGCGCGTGCAGTTTGCGACGGAAGGTGAGCATCTGGAATACTTCGTCATCGCTGGGGAATCTGCAAAAGAGGTACTCGGCAAGTTCAACAAATTGACGGGTGGCGGCACTCTTCCTCCTGCTTGGACGTTCGGGCTTTGGCTTTCCACTTCTTTTACGACGGACTATTCGGAAGAAACGGTGATGAAGTTTATCGACGGTATGGAAGAACGCGATTTGCCGCTTGATGTGTTTCACTTTGACTGTTTTTGGATGAAGGGTTTTGAGTGGAGTAATTTCGAGTGGGACAAGGAGGCTTTCCCGGATCCAAAAGGGTTGCTTCGTCGTTTGCATGACAAGGGGCTTAAAATCTGCGTGTGGATTAATCCTTATATTGCGCAAAAGTCGCCCCTCTTTAAAGAAGGCGTCGAAAAGGGTTATTTTATCACGCATGAAGATGGCACGCCTTGGCAGTGGGATCTTTGGCAAGCGGGCAATGCTTACGTTGATTTTACGAATCCATCTGCGGTTCGCTGGTATCAAGATCATTTGAAACGTTTGCTTGAAATGGGCGTTGACTGCTTTAAAACGGACTTTGGGGAACGGGTGCCCATGTATGATGCGAAGTTCCATGATGATTCGAATCCACAAGGCGCGCATAACTTCTATACGCATCTTTATAATGAAGCGGTTTATGATGTGCTTAAAGCAGAAAAAGGCGACAGTGAAGCCGTTGTATTTGCAAGAAGTGCCACTGTCGGCGGGCAACAATTCCCGATTCATTGGGGCGGCGATAACGTTTCAAGTTATACGTCGATGGCAGACACGTTACGTGGCGGTTTATCGTTCTTATTAAGTGGTTTCAACTTCTGGAGCCATGATATTGGCGGATTTGAAGAAAGTACACCAGCAGATCTGTACAAACGCTGGACGCAATTTGGATTGTTATCCTCACATTCACGTTATCACGGCAACATTCAATATCGTGTGCCATGGTTG
This sequence comes from Listeria kieliensis, assembly GCF_003369925.1. Classification (GTDB taxonomy): domain Bacteria; phylum Bacillota; class Bacilli; order Lactobacillales; family Listeriaceae; genus Listeria; species Listeria kieliensis_A. The sequence continues at coordinate 131,125 of NZ_LARY01000001.1, forward strand.
TTTGATGAAGAAGCGGTCGAAGTAACTCGTAAATTTACGAAGCTTAAAGTGCAAATGATGCCTTATTTATATCCGCAAGCGCGCAAGGCTGTAGAAGAAGGAATTCCTTTGATGCGCCCACTATTTCTTGAATTTGCGAATGATCCTAACACATACGGGCTTGATTTGCAGTATATGCTCGGGGATAGTTTACTGGTCGCGCCAATTTTCAATAAGGAAGGCAAGGCGAGATTTTACTTGCCGGAAGGGAAATGGACACGCCTTGTTAAAGATGAAGGCATGGCAGATGTGGTCGAATCGGATGGCGAATGGTTTGAAGAAACGCATAGTTTCCTAAGCTTACCGCTATTCGTTCGCGAAGGCCACGAGGTAAAACTCGATGCGAATCTAAAAAAAGCAGGGGACTACAAGGAAAAGGCGTGAAGCCTGACAAAATCCGCTGTGTTCTTGCAAAAAAAGAAAGAAGTCGTTTTCAGTGCGGCTTCTTTTTTGTGCGTGAAAATAGTTGTTCATTTTTCGAAAGTAAAATTGGGAAAAAGGGTTATAATAGGAAACAAAGAGAGAGAAAAAGTCACAAAGGAGTGAGAAAAATGGTTATTTCAGAAGCGAAAGCCCGAGAATTTTACGAGGCGCTACTTCATAAAAATAAACAGTACGATGGCACTTTTTTTGCAGGAATCAAAACAACGGGAATTTTTTGCCATGCGAGCTGTACGGCTAGGAAGCCTAAGTTTGAGAACTGCGAATTCTTTTTGACGGCAGAAGAGGCTTTACTGGCCGGATTCAGACCTTGCAAACGCTGCATGCCACTAACTTATCCAAATAGCATCCCAGAAGAAGTCGAAACGCTCGTCGCTGCCGTTGAGGCCCATCCAGAAAAGCGCTGGAAAGAAGCAGATTTCCACGAACTAGGGATCCATTCAGCTACAGCGCGCCGCAAATTTAAAGAGATTTACGGCATGACTTTTGTGCAATACGCGCGCTCAAGACGAATGGGGATTGCTTTCAAAGAAATCTTAGCGGGCGAAAAAGTCATTGACCAGCAAGTTTCGCTTGGATACGAATCCTCAAGTGCCTTCAATGATGCCTTCACCAAAATCATGGGGAACCCACCAAAGAAAACCGAAGTGAAGCCGCTTTACGCCAATATTATCGCGACGCCAGTTGGGCGAATGTTTAGCCTCACGGATGAAGAAGCGCTGTACCTGCTTGAATTCATGGATCGGCGCGGTTTGGAACGGGAAATCGAGCAGCTTCGAAAAAAGCACAACGCCCGAATTTTAGTGGGGAAAACAGAAACGAATACCAAACTCGAACAAGAGCTAGAGGAATACTTTGCGCAAGAACGAACGGATTTTACGATACCGCTTCATTTGGATGGCACTCCGTTTCAAAAACAAGTGTGGCAGTCACTACTTGAAATCCCTTCAGGCGAAACAAGGTCCTATCAAGAGATCGCGCTCACGCTTGGCAATAAGAATCTCGTTCGAGCGGTCGGAAATGCCAATGGCTTGAATAAAATCGCGATTGTTATCCCATGTCACCGAGTGATCCAGACAAATGGAGAACTTGGCGGCTACGGGGGTGGCGCTAGGCGCAAGAAATACTTGCTTCAATTAGAAGGGCATAAAGCAGAGTGAAGCTTTTTTAAAGACTCTTAATCGTTAGGCGTTTAAGAGTCTTTTTATGTTTTCGCACAAACAAGATTCGAAAAACGGTCACATTAGGAAAAAAATCATTGTGTATTTGCAAAATAGAATTGATAGATGTAAGGTATATTATGAAATAAAAAGGGTTTAATAAGCGCCCCTGCCTCTCGTTGCAAACTCTGCTTTTATTGTGTATCATGAATGAGTTGAGTTTTTAGAATAGTCAGAGGTGAATACACGAAGATTAGCATTTGGCATCTACTAGCTCCGAAAAGCAGGAAAAGGGAGAGGACTTCATTGAAAAAAGGAATCATGGTGGCTATTTTAGTTCCGAGTTTAGTTTTAAGTTTGGCAGGGTGCGGGGGAGAGTCCGCAAATAAAAAAGTGGAAAGCAAGGAGAAACCAGCTGTGGCACACAAAAAGCCGAAAAAAGAAAAGGAAATTTCTTTTGCTCTTGCAGATTTTAAACAAGTGATTGAGAAAGCTTCGGCAGAATTTGTTTACTTAGACAATATGGCTGGAAACATTGGTTATAATATCCAAGCGGACATGAATAGTGATACTTACGGCTTTGTTCAAGAATTATCGAATGAATTTTTAGACAAGCGCTACGTGACGATCCACAAAGTATCAACGGAAGGCATGCAGGAATTAAATAACTTAGGTGTGGATCCTGATTTATTAAAAGATTATAAAGAAGCTTACCAATATGTGTTAGATACGGTTCAAAAGCAGCGGGCGATTATTTTAACTTTGGATGGGACCAATGGCAAAGAAGTTCGCACACAATTGGATCAAGCTTTCGATCAACCAACATACATAGAAAATAGTCAAAAACTGACTTTATTGGAAATTGAGATGGCTGTAAAGGCTGGCTATAAGAGAGAAGAAGCACGAGAAGCGGTGCAAGAAGTGAAAGAAAAGGTCATGAAGGAATATGGAGATCCTACAGATTTAGAGTCATGAGATGGGGGCTAAAAACTTTGAAATAGAAAGTTTCATAAATTGGCTAAGTGTCTCTATGAAAACTTTCTAGCAAAATTAGGTAGGAAATAAAACAAAAATAATGATCTCTTACGCATTTTAGAGGGTTACTAGATTATTTGGAGAGGAGAGGTTTATTATCGGCTTCGTAGTTTTTACGGTTCTGCCATTAGTCGCAACAGGTCTAATGATTCTGATTATCTCACTGTCAATATTTTTTTCTAGAAGGAAAGGCAACAAAACCTATGAAATCATTGATATGTACAGTATTGAAGAGGGCACGCCGATCTATTATAAGGATTATCGGCATGTAAAAATTTATTTATCACGTTTTCATACGGAAAAAGCCATTAATCGCTATTTAACTCAAGAAGGGCTCTACTTTGAAACGGTTGCGAGATCCATATTGGACAAAGAATTGACGGTTTTGGACAAGCCGGTATTTGTTTTGGTATTGGAAGATACTGAGCAAAATAAATTAACGATCAGTTATGATATGGAACGCGTATCCAAGGAGAATTTAGAAACTTTCATGCAACTGTCTATTGGCGAAACTGTGCAATTGAAAGATGTGACTCAAGAAGTTTCACAGAATATCTCTTCGTATGCTCGTGTGCTTGTGAATGAGAAATAAATGGAAACGGGAAGTCTATTCGGGCATTGGTCTAAGATGCGAGCTTTTTAGATTATTTTCGCAGAATCTTGAGTTCAGTGTTTGGAAATAAAAAGTTGTAGGAAAATTAAATTATGGTATACTTTTTAGATGAATATTAGAGAATACATCAAAGGAGTGGAGCAAAATGACAGAAATTAAATCGGATCAACGGGAGGCTCAGCAACTAGCGGATGAGCTGAAAGCAAAATCCGAGGCTCTTCAAGAAACAAAAAAGGTCATGCCTGCTGGATCATTTTCAACAGTTGCGCCTAGTGAAAAGATGAAAGAAGCGTTTAGTAATAGTTTACTTTATGCGGATCAATATACTAGTTTGCTACAAGAAAGCATTGAAAAAATAGTTCAAACGGCCAACTCTTTTTCTGAACAAGATCATGAAATTGCTTCGGGGACAAAGCTAATTAAATAGAGGTGATAAAGTTGAATTCTAAAGATAGCACATTTGAAAAACAAAAAAGAATTCGATATCAGTTGAAAGTGGCAGATGAAGATTATGAAAAACATAGTAATAAGCTTGAAGGGTTAAAAGAAGCCCAGCAGGATTATCAGATGGGCATAAATCAAGGAAAACGATTACTAGATGAACTAGAATATTACTGGCAAGGTGATGAAGCCCAACACTTTATTTTTCAAATAAAGGACGAACTGTTTCAAGAAGAGAGAGAAATAAATGAACGATTTTATGATCGCCATGATGAGATGGAGCGAGAAAAAAGGCGGCTACAAGGATGCGTTCAGAAATTAGAAAATGATTATAGAAAAGCAACAAGGGAGGACTAACAAAGTGGGTCTCAAAATTGATATGTACGAGGTCAATTCACAAATCAAAAGTATTAACTCTATTTTGAAACAAAAAAACCAAGCTAATCGGGAATTAAAGGCAGCCTTCTCTAAATTACAACAGGCTGATTCTTTAAAAGGAAAAGCTTATCAGAATATGAAAGCTCATTTTATTAATTTACATATGCCCATTGTGAAGGGGTTTATTGCGGCTAATGACGCGATCATAGAAGCCAATCAAGTATTTAAACAGCAATTTGCTGCACAGGTAGATACTTCCCCTTCAGCAAGAATCGACGCTGATAATATGCAAAATTTAGTTGTTCAAATGAATTCACTTTCTAATTATTTGAATGAAGCCCAATCTAATAATCAAAATTACATCGCAGCTTCTCAAAATCAATTGATGAAAACGCAAAAAGTTATTGAACAAATTCAAAAGCTTCATGACTTTAATTCCAGTTGTAGTCAAATATATGATTTGGCTAATCAATTATTAGAACAAGTTTCAGCTGGGATTTCTTATTTGAATAGTGGGAGTTATAACAGTGCTACACATTCGTTTACACCTGCAGCAGGAGCTTCAACAAATTGGCTTGATAAACTGAACAAGCTCAATACCGTATCAAGAGCGGAGATTGACGCTATTGCAAAAAAAGTGCCTAATTTAAGCGAACGGGATCTTAGTCGACTGGATGCTTATTTAGGCCAAAATCCCAGCAATCGAATTCCAGAACCTATTTTAAAATATCTGAAAGACAATAAAGAAAAAGTTTTAACTGATTCAGGCAATGAATTATTATTATTCACAATCGAACAATCTGGAAGATTTGCAGGAGCCAAAACACTAGATCCGACAGCCATTAGTTTTGGGAATAACTTAGGTAAGGTAGCCAAATATGGTGGCTATGCAACAACAGCTGTTGGAATTGGGATTGGGACTTGGGAAGACTTTAATAATGGAAAAACAATTGGTCAAGGAATTGCACATGGAACTTTTACTGCCGGAGTTGGATTAGGAGTAGGCGGTACAACATTAGCTGCAACTTCAAATCCAGGGGGCTGGGTAATTGCCGGGGCAGCTGGTTTAGGATTAGTGTTTTCCTCTATATCAGATTGGGCATATCAAAATAATTTTTTAGGAATAGAAGACGGAGTTGACTATGTAGGGACTAAACTAGATGATTTTGGAAAAGGTGTAGTGGAATCTGCTAGCAAATTGGTCATAACCGGACCAGTGTGGAAAGGATGGTAAAATGAATCAAGAAATACGGGCAACCAAAAAAACACAATTTAAAACCATGCAATATAATAATAAGCGATATGTTATTGATGTAGCGTCTAATAAAAGCTGGCTATTTTCCATATTTACTTGGTACAGAAAAAAGGAAGCTTATTTATTAAGTGAAAATGATGACAATAGGAATTTCCTTGAAAGAAAAGAGATAAATTCTAATGTAGCCAATGGGATTATAATGAGTGTCGTGGTTATTGGTGGTTTATTCTTGCGAAGATATATCAATGCCTTTGATACCAATTTATCTAGTTTATTTGCAGCAATTTTATTATTATTTAGTGGGCTTTTGATTTTTTTAGGCTATGCTTTGGTGGTTAGGAGTAATAAAAAAATATTATATCGTTTAGCTGGGAAAAATAAGATAACTATAAAAATTAGGTCGTCATCAAAAGTTGCTTTATCTTATCATATCAAAAATCTATTACTCTGCTTCTTTTTTCTTTTTTTTATAATTTTTGGCTTTAGTATGTTTATTATTTATCATTCCTTACTTTTCTATTTTGCCTTTATTCTTGGCTATTGGTTTTTTTTATATTTAGGGATTGCCACAATGAGATTACCTAAATTATATGAGATTGAAGTCATTGAAAACAAAGAAATGAAGTATTGAATGTTCAATTGAGGATTAACCAAAGTCGTTAGGTGGAAGATTCTCAGGTAATTTTATTTTGTGAATAAATCAGTGAGAAACGTCTTAGTACAGAAAGAATGATAAAATGAATCAAAAAATTACTAACACAAAAAAAACACAATTTAAAATTATACAGTACAAGAATCAAGAGTACATAGTAGATATGGCATCCAATAAAGGCTGGCTTTGTTCAACTTTTACTTGGATAAAGAGCAAGCGAGCCTATTCAATTTCTGCAGAGAATCAGGGTTTAGAAAATATAAGGCAGAAAGATACAAGTGTAGGAATGAATCTTTTGTGGAAAGTAGGAATACCAGTTTTTGCAGGAGTTTTAGGTCTCTATTTGAGTAGATTTAATATCATTGATAGATTAGGTACTGGAATGCCCAATGTTCTAGCTATTTTTATTTTAGTAATCACTGCTGGAATTATTTTTTATTTATATGGGCAAAATGTCAAAAGAAACTCAAAAAGAATAATTAGAATGGCGGGAAATAAGGAATTAACGGTTCAATTAAAACCTGATAAAGGGGAGTTGATTCCATATATTAGCAAATGTATATTAGGAATTATTTTTATGCTGTTTTTGTTAGGCGTTGCAATAGTTACATTTATTTTCTATCATTCGCTATTCTTTTATTTCTTTTTTATTTTAATTTTTTGGCTGACAATGTTTACGGGAATCGGGGTGAGCCTTATTCCTCGAAAATATACGATAATATTTTCTGAAATAGCCACAACAAGAAACTAAACATTTACTATAGAAAAATTTGCTGCAGGAGACTGATCTTGTTGTGTAGTTAGAATATTATGGAGTAAGTGATAAAAAATGAATCAAGAAATAAGAGCGACAAAAAAAGCTCAGTTTAAGACCATACAATATAATAATAAGCGTTATATTATAGATGTAGCATCCAATAAGGGCTGGTTAGCTTCTGTATTTACTTGGTCAAAAAAGAAAAATGCTTATTTACTAGTGGAAAACGATAAAAATAGAGCGATTCTTGAGAAACGTTCTGTAGATTCCGACTTAGCAATAGGGCTAGCTCTGATTATTGTTTCTATTGGTGGCTTCTCTTCTCGAAAATATCTTAATGTGTTTAATACCAATTTGTCTGATTTATTTTCAGTGGTTCTTTTGATTAGCAGCGCAATAGTCGTTTTTTTAAGCTATTTTTTTGCAATTAGAAAAAATCAACAAGGGCTCAAACAATTAATTGGAAAAGAGAGCATAAATATTCAAATTAGATCATCATCACTAGACATGGTAAATTACTATATTAAGAACATTTTAATCTTTTTAGTTCTTTTATGTTTGGTGATATTTAGTTGCACTATGTTTATTCTATATCATTATTTAATTTTTTATTTTATGGCTATTCTTTTCTTACTCGTTTGTTTATATGCTGGAATTGCCACAATGAGGCTGCCCAAAATTTACGACATTGTTATTAAAGCGGATTGATACAAGGGCTAAAGATTTCAATAAAGAATGGCAGTAAAAAATTATCAACGTTTGTTAGACGAACAGGAGGAAATTATGTTAGAACTTGGAACGATTGTTTATTTAAAGGAAGGTAGCAAAAAGGTAATGATTATTGGGCGCAATCAAACGATTAAGAAAGATGAAGACGAAAGATTTTTTGATTATGCTGCTTGTGCCTACCCAGAAGGGATTTATCCTGAAGAAATGCTTTTCTTTAATGAAGAAAATATTGATCGGGTTGTATTTCAAGGCTATTCCGATGAAGATGAGATGCGCTATCAGGAACTTGTTGCAGATTGGAAAAAAGAACATGAAGTTCACTATTATCACATATAAAACTTAATTTAATTTAAATCAAAACCATCCTTTGTTTTATATTTTTAAAACAAAGGATGGTTTTTTATTGATTTTCTTGATAAAAGTTTTTAAGTTTCTCTTTTCGCTCGATAGGGATTTCTTTTTTCGGAATGTTACAAATAGCTCCCTCAAGTGCATAAAGAAAATGCAGGCAAGCTCCTTCATCTACAAGGTGTTTCGTTTTCAAATAAGCGGTTTCTGTTCCGACCGACACAAGCTCTTCTGCAGTCATGATGCCGGCAAGGTTTAGTTTTTCTTCATTTACTTTTCCTAAATTTGGCATTTTTGAAATTTGCATCATGTAGCACTCCTTTAGATGGCTAACTTTATCTTTAATATACAATCTCAATAGACGAAAAGCAAAAGTTTATTTCACAGCACCCGGCATTGTTAGGGGATCTTAAGGCGGCAAGCCCCAATCAATTTTTATAAGTCTGTCCCTTGCGTTTCCTGCTAGTAGGAAAAAAATTTAAATGAATGCGGTTTCTATAGTTGGTATGCTTGATTTAACAAAGGAGGAATGGACGATGACGAAAAAAATCTTACTTGTTTGTGGGGCAGGAGCTTCTTCAGGGTTTGTCGCGGCAGCTGCTAGAAAAGCTGCAAAAAAAGGTGGCTTTGATTTTGAAATAAAGGCTAAAAGTGAATCGGAGCTAAATGATAATTTGGATACTACGGATTTACTTTTAGTGGCACCGCATTTGAAATACATGATTGACGAAGTAAAGGATGTCTGTACGGAAAAAGGTGTGAAGTATGGCATTATTCCTCAAAAAGTTTATGGTTCGCTTGATGGAAAGGGACTAGTTGAATTTGCTGAAGAAGTTTTAAAGGAAGGGAATTAGTATGGAAAAAGTAAAAAAAGAAGAACTGAATTTGCTTTCTATGGAAGTTATTTTACATGCCGGGAATGCAAGAGATTTTGTTTTTAAAGCGATTGAACAAGCTGCAAATGGGAATTTTGCGGAAGCAGATAGCTTGATGGAACGAGCGAATGAAGAAATTCACCAGGCGCACCGCGAGCAAACGAGTACGTTACAAAAAGAAGCGGAAGGAATTGAAATTCCCTATTCCCCTTTATTTGGGCATGCGCAAGACACACTTATGACTGTAAAAACGGAATTTAATTTGATTCGAGAATTTATAAAGTTGTATAAAAAATCAAGTGAGAGGTGACAAGCATCATGGATAAATTTATGACGTGGATGACAGATAAATTTTCTCCAAAAGTAAATAAAATTGCTAAAAACGCCTGGGTCGCTTCGATTCAGGATGCCATTTTAACAGCTATGCCAATGGTTTTTATCGGGTCGTTTGCTACGATTTTGGCGATTATCAAAAATTATTGGCCCGCTTTTCCAGATTTGTCTCCGATTAGTACGTTTTCATTCGGGTTATTCTCCTTATTTATTTCGTTTCTGATTCCTCAGTCGGTCATGAAGCATAAAGGAATTAAAGGCGTTGAAAAACAAGCAGGACTAGCGGGTGTCGCTTTTTTCTTAATTATGATTTTCCCAACATTTTCAAATGATGGAGGAAAAATTATCTTTGATTTAAACGCTTTTGGAACTGGTGGTATGATTGCTGCTCTTATCGCTGGTTTGTTTGTAGGCTTAATTATGACTCTTTTTGCTAAACTTAAGTTCATTAGTGATGATTCACCTATCCCAGATTTTGTTGCCGTTTGGTTTAATACGCTTTTACCAATTATTGTGGTCCTTCTGGTGGGTTGGCTATTTACATTTGAATTGAAAATTAGCTTATATGATGTTGTAAATAGTATCTTTTCACCACTCATTCAACTGGGTTCTAGTTTTTGGGGTTTTGTTATTATTTATTTCTTGGGCTTTTCATTTTTATATTCATTCGGGATCTCTAGCTGGGTTATTTACCCAGTTCAAGTTGCAATTGCTTTACCGGCTATTGCGCAAAATCAAGCTAATCACGCAGCAGGACAAGCGGTTACTAATATCTTTACTTCTGAAGCCGGACAACTCTTTTTGATCGGTGGCGGTGGAGCGACTTTGTCATTGTGTATCATGCTTGCCTTCATGGCTAAATCCAATCGCTTGCGTATTATTGGGAAAGCATCACTTATTCCCTCGATTTTTAACATCAATGAACCGGTCGTGTTCGGGGCACCCATTGCGTTTAATCCAATTTTAATGGTTCCAATGTGGATTAATGGTTTAGTTGGTCCGATCATAACTTGGTTTGTGATGAAATTTGGGATTGTCCCTATTCCGTATGAGCCCTTTCAATTATGGTATCTGCCAGCGCCGATACTTGCATGGGTGACGACAAAGTCTATTACTGGAATTCTACTTATTGTTGTTTTATTTGTGATTTCGTGGCTGATTTATTATCCGTTTTTCAAAGTTTACGATAAACAAGCAGTTGAGCAAGATCTTGAAATGGAAGGAGAATGATTGTTGTGAGAAGAAATAATTATCCATATTTCCCGGAAAACTTTTTGTGGGGCGGTGCGATCGCGGCTAATCAAGCGGAAGGTGCTTTTACGGCTGACGGCAAAAAGGCGAACACTTCAGATGTTCAGCCGTACTTAAAAGGACTGTCAAATCAAGAAATTCAGGAGCTAGAAAAGGAAGGGATGACGCTTAAACAAGTTCGTGAGCATCTAAATGACACAACGCATTATTATCCAAAACGACATGGGATTGATTTTTATCATACTTATGAATCAGACTTGGAGATGCTCGCTCAGATGGGCTTTAAAACGTTTAGGACTTCAATTGATTGGTCAAGAATTTTTCCGAATGGGGACGAAAAGGAACCAAACGAATTAGCACTTGTCCATTATGGTCGTATGATTGATAAAATGATTTCGCTTGGTATGGAGCCGATCATTACGATGCTCCATTATGAAACGCCAATTGGGATTACTTTGCAATATGGTGGCTGGCAAAATAAACAAGTGATTGATATGTTTGCGCGCTATGGCAAAATTTTATTGGATCATTTTGGTAGCAAAGTAAAATATTGGATTGTCATTAACCAAATTAATATGATTCAAGTTGAACCATTTCTCTCGCTTGCTATTTGCTCCGATCAATTCGAAAATATAGAAGAAGCAGAATATCAAGCCGTTCATAACCAAATGGTAGCAAGTGCTAAAATAAAAGAATACGCGAAAGGGCTGCCCTATGATTTAGAGATTGGAACGATGGTCGCAGATGGCACAGCTTACCCGTTTTCTTGTAGACCGGATGATGTGGTTCTAGCGATGCGACATAACCGGATGCAATATTTCTTTACGGATGTTCAGTTTAATGGTGCTTATCCCCAGTACGCGCTGAACTATTTTGCAGAAAATAAGCTAGCGATTGAAGTGACTGCGGAAGAAAAGCGGCTGTTAAAAGAAAATACGATGGACTATCTGGCGATTTCTTACTATTTCTCGCAAATGGTGGATAGTAGTAAGAATGTAGACAAACCAGAATCTGTGACTCCGAATCCAATGCTTTCAGAAAGTCCGTGGGGATGGAAAATTGATCCACAAGGGCTTTACAATACGCTTTCACAATATGCAGATCGCTATCAAAAGCCGATTATCATTGCTGAAAATGGCTTTGGTACTTATGATGAAGTGGAAAATGGCGAGATTCACGATGATTATCGCGTGGACTATTTGAGTAAGCACATTGAGCAAGTTGGCAGGGCAATCTATGATGGTGCAAATGTCATTGCTTACTGTGCTTGGGGGCCAATTGACATTGTCAGTTGCTCTTCGCAACAAATGTCAAAACGTTATGGCTTTATTTATGTGGATCTTGACGATGAAGGGCAAGGAAGTGGCGAGCGAATCAAAAAAGATAGTTTTGATTGGTATCAAGAGGTCATCACGACAAATGGGGAACAAATTTAAAGAAAAGATAGAGCGAAAACTAGCATTTGAAGGCCGGCTAGTTTTTTCGCTCGTTCGTATAAGGGTGTGAAATATATGCCTAACAAAGAACGACTAGTAGCTTATTTAAAGAAGTTTTCGGATGCACGATTTGTTTCTGCTAGAGAGTTAGCGGAGGTGTTAGGCGTTACTGATCGAACAATCCGAAACTATGTTAAAACCGTCAATGCGGGTTCTATCCCATTAATTGAGACGAGTAGGGAGGGCTATCGACTTTTGGTGCAAAATAAAGATGCGCGAACGACAGATTTAGCGGAACAATCTATTGATGGCAGGCGTTTCTATATTTTGCGAAGACTATTTAAAAATGCAGATCGGGGAATTGATGTGCTCGATATGGCAGATACGCTCTATGTATCGGATGCGAGTATTCGTGCGGATATAGCTGCATTGCGTAACTTAGCAGGGAAATACGATTTAATCATTCGACAGCATCAAGGGCGCTTTATCTTAGAAGGAAAGGATCGAAACAAACGGCGTTTGATGGTTCAACTCGTTCGCTCTACTAGTCAGGGCGAAAATGGTTTTGAAGTTGATATCCAAAAATTTCTTGATGAGATTTCTTTAGAGCAAGTCACAAGTATTGCGGTTAAGGCTTTTGAAAAATTCCAACTCAAACCGAATTCTTATTTCTTACAAAACTTTATCTTGCATTTGGCAATTGCTATTGATCGAGCAAAAGGAGCAACACTACGTTCCCAAATCACGAATATCACAGAAGATGCCATTCAAGAAATTAGTCAGCGTCTATTTGAACAATTTGGAATTGAATTACTGCAAGAAGATAGTCAGGAATTGCGGTTATTGTGTGAAGGCGAATTTCATTATACGGATATGGATTTGCTAGAATTCGTGGAACCACAAGTCATCACATCTCTAGAACGAGCACTTACCGAGATCAAAGAGGTGTATCTGCTAGATTTTAATGATGATACTTTTAAAAAACGCTTACTTCTACATGTTCAAAATTTGTATGTACGATCTAAGCAACATAAATTTTCTCGTAATTTAAGTTTACTTGAGATTAAAGTGAAGTATCCGGTTTTATTTGATATGGCTATTTATTTATCTTCTATTCTTGCTAGTGATCTGGAAATGACGATTTCGGATGATGAAATGGCTTTTCTAGCGCTTCATATCGGATCCTTTGTTGCTAGTCAGAAGAAAGCCGAGACCAAAATAAAAACAGTGATTGTAACGCCGCGTTATAATTCGAATGAAGAGCGAGTTAAAAATCAGATAAAAAAGGAACTAGAAGAGGAACTGAAGATCGTAGCAGTTGTTCAAGATATACTTGACGTAGAATTGTCTATTCAGCCTGAACTGATTATTTTCACACAAATGGCTAGTGAAAAAAAGCGAGACTTCCTTTCTCAAGCAAAATCTGTTACGGTGAAGGAGTTTATAACTACCAAGGATTTGAATTTAATTCGCAAAAAGGTTGAGGAAATCAAGCAGGAAAAATACAGGACTTTTTTAGAAACTTTTTTGCCACGACTGATTCGAGAAGACTTTTATTTGGAATTAATGGGAGCTGTTGACAAAGAAGAAATATTTAAGATCATTACTTCGGGATTTCTTGCACAGCAGTTTGTTCCTGCAAATTTTGGAGAAAAGCTTGCGGAGAGAGAACGATTGTCTGCAACTTCTTTTCCGAGCGGTGTGGCTGTTCCGCATGCGGTTAAATATGTTTCATATCAAACGGGCTTATTTATCATCCATTTACATGAACAAATTGAGTGGGATGGCGCTTGGGTGAAATTGGTGATTGCGCTGTCGGTCGATCAAGATGATTCGGAGCATTTTAACAAAATTTTTCCGAGAATGATCGAACTGCTTGCGGAAGAAATAAATGTTGCTTATTTGAACAAAAGTAAAAACCGTGCGGACTTTATCACGCGATTGATTCACTTGATGACTTCTGAAGGTTATTATTTAGAATAAAAAAAGCAAGCAGGCTGTTGCAACCTGCTTGCTTTTTTACTAGTTTTCATGATGATCGAACTTCGCTTTGTCGAGTGGAACCATTTTTGTTTTTCTTGCAAGTTTATAAGATAACCAGAAAATCAAGAAAATCGGTAAGCCGATGTAAGAAATACCAATTTTTTGCCACCAAGCGGGATTTGTGAAATCAGGATCCAAGAAAGACTGATAATCTTGTCCGATAATGACAAGGATACATAAGATTAGCGCAAGAATCGGTCCAAATGGGAAGAATTTCGCGCGGTATTTTAATTCGCTTAAATCATGACCTTGTTTTAAAAAGGCTTTCCGGAAGCGGTAATGGCTGATCGCAATTCCGACCCAAGCAATGAAGCCTGTTAGCCCGGAAGCGCTCAACAACCATGTATAGATAATCGTGCCATTTTCACTGAGCGTTGTGACGAAAGTAAGCGCACCGACAATGGTTGTCACAACAAGTGCTGCCATCGGGATGCCGCGTTTGTTGACTTTAGCCAAGAACTTCGGCGCTTTGCGGTCTTTAGCCATGGACCAAAGCATCCGCGTTGATGCATATAAGCCTGAATTCCCAGCCGACAATACGGATGTCAAAATAACGGCGTTCATAACAGAAGCGGCGAAGGCAAGGCCAGCTTTTTCAAATACAAGGGTGAATGGGCTGATTGCAACATCTGTCGCCTCACCACCTAGTAAGTTTGGACTTGTATAGGGAATAATTAGTCCGATAACGAAAATAGCAAAGATGTAAAATAACAAAATTCGCCAGAAAACTTGCTTGATTGCTTTGGGAACACTTTTTTCAGGCGTGGCACTTTCACCGGCCGCAATGCCGACAAGTTCGGTTCCTTGGAAGGAAAATCCAGCAATGAGGAAGGTTCCTAAAATCGCGAAGAATCCACCTTTAAAGGGAGCCTCGCCAAACGTGAAGTTTTTAAAGCCGATAAACTGTCCACCGAGAATACCAAAAATGGTAAGAACACCGATGATAAGGAAAACGATAACGGTTGCCACTTTGATGATGGAGAACCAGTATTCACTTTCACCGTATGCGCGAACGGAAAGAGCATTCAATCCGAAAATCAAAACTAGGAAAATCGTGCTCCACAACCAGGCTGGAGTGTGAGGAAACCAGAACTGAACGATAATGGCCGCCGTTGAGATATCAACAGCAAGCGTAATGGCCCAGTTGAACCAGTAGTTCCAGCCGAGTGCAAAACCAAAAGCGGGGTCAACAAAGCGAGTCGCGTAGGTACTAAAAGAACCGGATACAGGCATATAAGTGGCCATTTCTCCAAGACTTGTCATCAAGAAGAAAACCATTAATCCAATAGCAACATAGGCGACAAGCGCCCCACCTGGTCCCGCTGTTGCGATCGCATTTCCGCTTGCGAGGAAAAGCCCCGTTCCGATTGAACCGCCGATTGCGATCATCGATAAATGTCGTGTTTTGAGCGAGCGTTTTACGTCGCCATTTTCATTTTTACTCATCAATCAAACTCTCCTTTTTTGTGTCGATTATTCATGCACTTTAAAGGATCTTAGTCAATAAAAAAACCACTCGCTTCGCTATCAGAAGAGAGTGGATCGAATTTTAATTAACGTCAATTCATCCTTGTCAGATAGCGCACCTACTAAAATGACTGTTTTAGTAGCAGTCCAGTCGCTTTCGCTAACTGTCCCAGCAAAATGAATCGCAAAAACCCATTTCACTTCGGCAACTTTCCTGTTCGGTTTTCGTCACTGGCGTTTCGCGCGCCTCGAAAAACTTACTTGTGATCGCTGCAACCTCTACCTCACCAAACGCGGATGAGGATTTGTGTTTCAATTGTAAAAGTTCCTTTTCAATAGTAAAGCAAATGCGGCAAGAAAGCAACCCCCTTTTATAAAAAACAAGATTCGAAAACAAAAACCCTTTTTTCTTGCAAGAAACGAAGGGGTTGACAACGGCGGCAATGCCCCGTAAACTAAAAGGCATAGAAAGTAAGCGTCCAAAAATTTAATCGAGGTGCTTTTGGTGAGTGTAGTAGGATCTTAATTTAGGAACTAAATAGGTAGAAATAAAAATTTTCCTCATTTCGAGGCTTATTTCTGCTTGCCTAATGAAGATGCCAACACTTTCTAAAAATCGACCTTTTAGAAACTGCAGGGGGGAATCTGTGGTTTTTTTGTGCTTAAAGACGCTTTGCGGTGTCTTCCTTCTTGAAAGGAGAACGCGAAATGAATACTCTTACTTTTGATAAATTAGAATACCCACAACTTACTCGTGAACTAGCTGAAAACTGTGTCAGTGATGCGGCAAAAGAGAAAGCGCGGGGATTAACACCTTATAAAAATAAACGAACGATTGAAGCTAAACTAGAAGAAACAAGTGAAGCGCGGAAAATTTTGGATAGCGGACAAAACTTGCCTTTGTTTGGTGTTAGTAAAATGAAACAAACACTCACAAAACTAGAAAAAAGCTTTGAGATGACACCTGTGGAATTGATGGAAATTGCCGATTTTCTGCGGAGTACAAGGCGAATTAAGCAATTTCTCGAAAAAAATAGAGGTATTGCTCCGATGCTTGCTGAATTTGCGCAAAGCATTCAAAGTTTTATCGAAATTGAAGATGCGATCAGTCAAGCAATTCGTAATGGAGAAGTGGATAATGCTGCAAGTTCGAACTTGCGGAAAACGAGGAAGCTGCTGGAAGAAAATCAAGCGAAAACGGCTGAACGTTTGGATAAATTCATGAAGAATCCGGAAAACAAAGCTTATATTCAAGAATTTTTTGTGACGCGTAAGAACGATCGCGATACGATTCCGATCAAGGCAAGTTTTCAAAAATTTGTTCGCGGAACGGTGATCGAAGTTTCAAATAAAGGGACAACGGTTTTTATTGAACCGGAAACAATTGCGAAACTAAGCGCGATTCGAGTCAATTTGAAAGCAGAGGAGCAAGCAGAAATTTATCAAATTTTGGCGGCACTTTCTGGCGCTGTGCTTGCTGAAATGGATGGGATTAAGCATAACCTAGAAGTGCTCACGGAATTTGATTTTATCTTTGCAAAAGGTAAGCTTTCAAGGCAAATGGAAGCAACAAGGCCATTTGTGAATGAAAGAGGCCAAATCAAATTGAAACAAGTGAAACATCCGTTTCTTGCCATGAAAGCTGCTGTTCCGCTTGATTTTTCGATAGGCGAAGATTATCGCGGCTTGATCATTACGGGGCCGAATGCGGGCGGAAAAACGGTTGTGCTAAAAACGGTTGGGCTACTTACGCTAATGATGATGGCAGGGCTTCACGTTCCGGCAGCTGAGCACTCTGAGCTTGCGATTTTTGAGCGCGTTTTTGCGGATATTGGCGACAATCAAAGCTTAGAAAATGCGCTGAGTACTTTTTCGTCGCATATGCAAAATGCCGGACAAATCCTAGCGCAAGTAAATGAAAAAACGCTTGTTTTATTTGATGAAATTGGTAGCGGAACAGAGCCAAATGAAGGCGCTGCGCTTGCCATCGCGATTTTAGAGGAATGTTACCGGCGCGGGGGAATAACGGTTGCTTCGACACACTATGAAGCGATTAAGCGTTATGGCGGCGCACATCCAGACTTTATCAACGCGAGAATGGCATTTGATGCAGAGACACTTGCACCGAAATATCGGCTGATTATCGGTGAATCAGGGGAAAGTAATGCGCTTTATATTGCCGAAAAAATGAATATTGATCGTAAAGTTTTGCAAAAAGCTCAGTATTACATGGAGGAATCAGATTATGCGCTTGAAAAACTAAGCTTTCAGTCGAAAAATGCGTCGCATGAAGCCAAAGAAACGAGTCAGCCGTTGTTTGAAAAAGGCGACCGAGTTCGTTTGCTTGAAACGGATGAAACCGGCCTTGTTTTTAGCAGCGACCAAGGTGAAGTGATTGTTTATGTAGATGGCGAGAAACGAAAAATTTTGCCTCGTCGATTGAGTTTGCTTGCGTCTCGGGCAGAACTTTATCCGGTAGATTATGACTTAAATCAGTTGTTTACAAGCTTCCAGGAAAGAAAAGAACAACATGACTTCGCACGGGGCTCAAAAAAAGCTTTGCGGCGTGTTCAAAAAGAAATCAAAAAGTCACTCGATTCTGAGTGACTTTTTGGCTTAAACAGAAAGATCATGGATTTTCTGTTTTTTGGATTTGGTTGAAGAAAATAACTCGCTAGCTTTGATTTTTTTAAGTTGGGCCACGATAATAATGCTAATAATAATTAATAAAAACCAACTCGTGATTTTTCCGATATGTACAGGGCGCCACGCAGCAAGTTGATCGGGGTAACTCCAAGCCCCGAAAAAGCTGGCGATATTTTCTGCTAGATAAATAAAAAAAGCAATAAGCAGAAAAGAGACCGAAAGAGGCATTTTTAGTTCTTTTTTTGAAACGGTGAAATACACGTTCGTTTTTGCGAAAAGAAGCAAAACAAGTCCAATCAGTAAATACCGCACATCTGGCAAGAAATGATGCGTGAAAAAGTTGGCATAAATGAATAAGCAAATTGCTACTACGAGAACACTTCTTGGCCAATTTTCAAGGCGCAATTGAAATTCTTTAAACGCTCGACAAATATAGCTCGCTACACTTGCATACATAAAACCGCTATACAAAGGAACGCCAAATAAAACAGCAAAGCCTGAACCTGGATAACTCCAAGATCCCACCTGTACTTTATAGATTTCGAGACCAAGCCCGATAAGATGGAATAACATGATGACTTTCAGTTCATCGAGGGTTTCAAAACCGTAACGAATTAGTAAAACTTGTGTAAGTAAACAAATTAATAAAAGTAAATCGTAGCGGGTAATGAAAGGCAGTGGAAAAAATTTAGTTACTCCAAGTGCACAAAATATAATGGCAGGAAAGAGGCAACATTTTATTTGTTTCCAAGTAAAGTCTGTTAGTCTAGTTAAAAAAATCATTTGATCACCTTTCCTTCTTTTCTAGGATAACCTAAAAAGCTTTAGAAAAGTATAAAATCTAATTTAGAATTACTGAAGAAGCAAAATCATATCCGATTTTTGATTCTAAAAGAGTAAAGTTTGCAATCGTTATTAATATATATAATAATAAATATTAATAATTACTATTTTTATTAATAACGAAATTCCCTTATACTTAAAGAAAGAAAAACAGAGACAAAAGGATTGAAAGGGGAAAACAATGATTTTCACGAAAAAAAGTTTTTGGATTGCGGCAGTAACAACACTTGTTTGTTCACTTGCTGGCAAATATTTAGCACTGGTTCCAGGTTTTAGCTTAGTAGGTGCACTGGTTATCGCACTGCTCTGCGGGATGCTATTTCAAACGGCTAGTCCGGTTATTTATGCAAGCGTAGAGGGAATTGGCTTTATTTCGAACAAATTCTTACGTTTGGGAATTATTTTACTAGGATTTCGACTTAATTTATATACACTGGCCGAATCAGGCGTAAAAACGATTTTTTTAGCACTTATAGTCGTTACGGGAACGATTTTGCTCACTTACTGGCTTTGCCGAGTTTTCCATGTCGAAGAGCGCTTAGCCATTTTGACAGCAAGCGGATGTGGGATTTGCGGAGCCGCCGCTGTGATGGGCGTTTCGCCGCAAGTGAAGGCGGATAAAGATGATGCCGTTCTTGCGGTTGCCGTTGTTTGCATTATGGGAACCGTTTTTACGCTCATTGAAATTGGTTTGAAACCGTTGCTAGGTTTTTCTGATGGTCAATTTGGTGTGATGGCAGGTGCTTCGCTTCATGAAATTGCCCACGCAGTGGCTGCTGGTGGTTCGGCAGGAATGGCAGGCTTAGATGCTGCAATTATCACGAAATTATCGCGTGTGATCTTGCTTGCACCTGCTGCTCTTTTTATTGGCATCTGGTACACGCGCCGCTCTGCTGGAAAAGATGAACCAAAAGGAAAATTGCCGATTCCATGGTTTATGGCAGGCTTTTTACTTTCGAGTGCGATTGGAAGCTTCTTACCGATCTCGCAAGCTTTGATCGATGGACTTGTGAGCCTTGCTTATCTATTCCTAGGTATGGCAATGGCAGCACTTGGTATGAGTGTGAACTTTAAAGTGATCGCCGAACGCGGCGGTAAAGTTTTTCTTGCAGCAGGAATCAGTTCGGCCGTATTACTTGGCTTTACAATGCTTGTAAGTAAACTGTTCTTTTAGAAAGGAGAATAGCGCTTGTTCCAATTATTAGAAACCTTTATTGCCGTTTATGAAACGAATAGTTTTACAAAAGCCGCAAATGCACTTTACATTTCACAACCCACGATTTCCGTGCATATTGAAAAACTGGAAAAAGAACTAGATGTGAAATTATTTGAGCGAAATGCGCGTAATCGGATTGAAAAAACAGAAGCCGCTACCTTATTCTATGAAAAGGCGAAACAAATCTTAAATGGGTGGGAAAGCGGTAAAGAGGAACTTGCAGCTTTTTCTGGTAAGGCAAGAAGGAAGTACACGATTGCTGCATCTCAAACGATCGGAGGCTATTTGCTGCCGCAAATCATGGCTGAACTTGGAACGCTTTATCCGAAAATTAACTTCGAAATTTTGCTGGATAATTCGACAAATGTGTACAAGTCTGTGCATATGCTTGAAGCGGATCTAGGCCTTGTTGAAACGCCAGAAGTGTATCCAGATATGAACCGAACCGTTTTTATGAATGATCCGCTTGTCATTTTAGGGGATCCGAAATTAAACCGCTGGATTTTGCGTGAAGAAGGTTCAGGCATTCGTCAGTATACCGAGATTTACTTGAAAGAACAGCAAATTTTACCAGAAGAAAAAATGATCGCCAGCAGTAATGCGTTGATTTTGGAGCTTGTGAAGCAAGGAATGGGACGCACACTTCAATCGGCTCGAGTTGCCGAAAAACTAGCTTTACCCGTGCAAAAAACAGATTTGATTCGTCCGCTTTATTTGATTTTGCCGAAAGCAGATAGCGGAAAAAATGCCAAAATGGCACAGTCGATCTTTGAACTGTTAGCGAAATTAGACGAGCTTTAAATAAAAAAATCATGAGAAACTAGTAAAAAAATGTTTATATTGATCCCCCTCAAGGGAAAATGTAGTAGGATAGTAGGGTGGCTAAAACAAGTTTTTTGAGAGGGGATCACTATTTTGGAACAACCTTCTGTGGATGAGCTAAAAGAATGGCGAAATATTATGCTGATGCACCGTTTTGCGCTCGAAGAAGTCAATACCAAGCTGAAAATTCTCAATGAGGAATTTCAATTTTTACATGATTATAATCCAATGGAACATTTAAAGTCGCGCGTGAAATCACTTGAAAGTATCGGCGCAAAGTTAGAGAAAAAAGGCGTGGATATTACACCGGAAAATGCGCGCGAACACGTTCACGATATCGCTGGCATCCGGATTACTTGCTCCTTTGTATCGGACATTTTTAAAATTGAAGAGATGATTAAGCACCAAGATGACCTTAAAATCTTGCGTGTGAAAGACTATGTTACATACCCGAAAGAAAGCGGCTATCGTAGCCTTCATATGCTCTGTGAAGTGCCGATTTTTCTTACGAATCGCTCTGAGAAAATCATGGTGGAAATTCAGATTCGCACCGTCGCGATGGATTTTTGGGCGAGCCTCGAACACAAAATTTACTATAAATATCAAGATGGAGCGCCTGAATACTTAACGAATGAACTTCGCGAAGCGGCAGACATTGTGACGCATTTAGATGAAAAAATGAAAAACTTGAATGACGAAATTAATAAGTATAAAAACAAATTGGAAAATGAGTGATTCTGTGCGTGAGTTGTTAACTTTGTTAATGATTTGCGCATTTTTGGATTTTCCTGCATAATGTATACAGCACAAAAGGAGGAAACTGGAATTGGAGATCTTTTTATTTGTTTTACTGTTATTACTTGCTATATTAGTATCCAATTTACTCAACCGCTTCGTCCCGGTTGTATCTGTCCCGTTAATTCAAATTGGACTGGGGATTTTAATTGCACTTTTACCACTTGGATTTGAACTTGAATTAAATCCAGAATTGTTTTTGCTATTATTCATTGCGCCCTTGCTCTTTAATGACGGTAAACGGACAGACAAGAAAGCTTTATGGAAACTTCGTGTGCCGATTTTACTTCTGGCTCTTGGACTCGTCTTCATCACTGTACTCGTGATCGGATATTTTGTGAATTGGATGATTCCGACGATTCCACTTGCAGCAGCTTTTGCGCTTGCAGCAGCATTAGCCCCAACAGATGCTGTTGCGGTGAGCTCGCTTTCTGGACGAATTACTTTGCCGAAACGAGTGATGAGTTTACTTGAAGGTGAATCTTTGATTAATGACGCATCGGGTCTTGTTTCATTCCAATTTGCGATTGCAGCAATGGTCACAGGGACCTTTAGTTTATTGAATGCGTCTTGGAGTTTTCTTGTCATCGCGATTGGCGGAGCTCTTGTCGGACTGATCTTAACTTTACTCAAGTTTCAACTTTTGAAGTGGGTCAGGGGACTTGGAATGGAAGACGTTACCTTCCACATGTTAATTGAAATTTTAACCCCATTTGTGATTTATTTAGCAGCAGAGGAATTACACGTGTCTGGAATCCTTGCTGTTGTCGCAGCTGGCATCATGCACGCCGTTGAGCGGAAACGACTAGATCCACAACTTGTGAAACTGAGCGTGGTTTCGAAAAGTACATGGTCCGTTATTATTTTCGTTTTAAACGGTTTGGTTTTCTTGATTTTAGGTACACAACTTCCATCTATTGCGAGAGTAGTTTGGGAAGATTCGGGGATTAGCAATACTCAAGTGCTGATTTATACATTCTTCATTACGCTTGCCCTTATTCTCTTGCGCTTTTTCTGGGTCAGCGGTTTATGGATGTTCGACTGGCTATTTAAAAGTGATAAATCGAAAAAACAACGTCCTTCTATTCGGGCGTCTGTCTTGACTAGTTTGTCAGGTGTTCGGGGAGCCGTTACACTGGCGACAGCCCTTTCTATTCCTTTTTTCCTCGACAATGGCGATATGTTTCCACAGCGAGCATTAATTATTTTCATGGCATCGGGCGTGATTTTATTCACACTACTGATTGCAACGTTTATCTTGCCGATTCTTGCCAGAGGAAACGAAGCTGATCTCGGGAATGAACGAGCGGAGCGAGCTACGCAAATTTGGATTTTGCGAAACGTCAAACGAGAATTGCAAAATCAAATTACGCCGGATAATAAGGCGGCAACGGAAATGGTGATTCGTAACTATCGCCGCCGGATTCAGGAATTACAGCAGGGGGAAAACTCGCAAAAACGCGATATGACGCAAGCGGAAAAAGCGAAGCGTCTTGAGATTATTTCGTGGGAGCATGAACATACGCAAGAACTCCTAGCGGATGGGAAAATCAGTGCGGAAACGGCTTATCGTTATGGGAGCTTCCTAAACATGATGGAAAGTGCTTTAAAACAAAAATTCAAAGCAAGAATCAGGAATTTGGTAGTATTTGGAAGACGATTGCTCCGTATTTTGATACATCCAAAACGGTTACGTGCGATGAAATCAAAAATGCGCGAGCAGCATCCTGAACGTGCAAAAGCTTTTAAAGAAATTCGCTTTGTACGGATAGAAAATGAAAAAATGGTGATACGGAAGTTAAAAGCACAAATGAATCAAGATAACATGGATTTATTGCTTCCGCTTTTAAACGAACATAAAGAACAATTGGAACGACTTACAACAGAGCGCGTGCGTCCAAGTTCGCGAGAAAAATTCGAACAAAAAGTGCATGAAGTGGAACTTTCGGGGATTCAAATTGAACGAGATACAATCCAAAGCTTGTTTGAAGAAGGAAAGATTTCACGCGATCTTGCGCGTGATATGCGACAAGATTTGAACCTACTTGAAACATACACAATCGAAGAAGATTTAGTTTAACTCAAAAAAGCTTAAAAGTGGCATCTGGAATGCGCTTTTAAGCTTTTTTATGGCTTAAGTTACAGTTTAAAGAAATTTTGAAAAGTATCTTGATGTGTGATTTTAAATGTTGTATAATGATTCTTGTTTTAAGTAAACATGGTGTTTATAAATACTAAACAAGTGTGTTTCGAAGTTTACTTTTATTAAACTTTGAGAAAGGAAGATAAGATGGAAATCGGCAATCGCATTAAGAATTTACGACTTAGTAAAAACCTGACACAAGAAGAACTTGGTGAGCGAACAGATTTATCGAAAGGCTACATTTCGCAACTCGAAAGGGATTTAAGTTCGCCGTCGATCGAAACTCTGTTTTCAATTCTTGAAGTGCTGGGTTCTACTCCAAAAGAATTTTTTGACGAAGAAGAAGGCAAACAAAAAGTCATATATGAACAGGAAGAACGGATTTTTTTTGAAGATGAGGAAAAGGGCTATCATATTGAGTGGCTTGTCCCCGAATCGAATGAAAAAGAAATGGAGCCTGTTTTACTTGAAATAGATCCACAAGGCGGCTTTAAAAAATTTGAGCCCTCGCTTTCAGAAACCTTTGCTTATGTGCTAACAGGAGAAGTCAAGGTGTGTTTGGGTGAAGAAAGTTACACGGCCAAAGCAAATGAAACCATTTATTTTCACGCCTCAAACCGCCATCAAATTGTTAATCAAACAAATGAAAAAGCAGTGCTCATCTTAGTGGCGACAGAATCGT
Organism: Listeria kieliensis; assembly: GCF_003369925.1. Lineage (GTDB taxonomy): Bacteria > Bacillota > Bacilli > Lactobacillales > Listeriaceae > Listeria > Listeria kieliensis_A. The sequence continues at coordinate 155,525 of NZ_LARY01000001.1, forward strand.
ATTTATAGAAGGGGAGGAAGACAAGTGACAGAATCCATTATTCGTTTTAACGGCGTCACGAAACAATTTGACGATGATGAACCCGTTTTGAAAAATGTGAGTTTTGAAATTGAAAAAGGGAAATTTTACACTTTGCTTGGACCATCAGGTTGTGGGAAAACAACGATTTTGCGTTTGATTGCGGGTTTTTTAGAAGCAACAGAAGGCGATATTTATTTAGGCGGGAAGAAAATCAATACCGTACCAGCCAATAAGCGCCCAGTCAATACGGTTTTCCAAGATTATGCGTTATTTCCACATTTAAATGTATTTGAAAACGTAGCATTCGGTCTTCGAATCAAAAAGCTAAATAAAAAGGCTATTGATGAAAAAGTGCAAGAAGCGCTGCGGTTTGTCAATCTATCTGGTTATGAAAAACGTGAAATCAGTGAAATGTCAGGTGGGCAAAGACAACGGGTGGCTATTGCACGGGCAATCGTAAATGAACCCGAAGTTATTCTTTTAGATGAGCCGCTTTCCGCACTGGATTTGAAACTAAGAACAGAAATGCAGTACGAACTTCGCGACCTCCAAAAACGATTAGGAATCACCTTTATTTTTGTGACGCACGATCAAGAAGAAGCGCTTGCGATGAGTGATGAAATTTTTGTGCTAAATAAAGGCGAAATTCAACAAAGTGGTTCGCCGATTGATATTTACGATGAACCGATTAACCGTTTTGTTGCTGATTTTATTGGGGAATCGAACATCGTTTCTGGCAAGATGATCCAAGACTTTGAAGTGGAATTTGTCAATCGTCGTTTTGAATGTGTCGACCAAGGCTTTAATGAAAATGAAACTGTTGAAGTCGTGATTCGTCCAGAAGATCTTGAAATTACAGCGGCTGACAAAGGAAAGCTACAAGTAGAAGTCGATTGGGTATTATTCCGCGGCGTGCATTATGAAATGGGTTGTATCGACGTTGATGGCAATGAATGGCTTGTCCATACAACCAAAAAAGCCAAAATCGGTGATAAAATCGGGCTTGCTTTTGATGCCGAAGCGATTCACGTCATGCGACTCGGAGAAACAGAAGAAGAATTTGACAAGCGCTTAGAAAGCTACGAAGAGGCGTAAGTGAATGACTAGAAAAGCAAGAAACTTGTATCTCGTTCCTTATATTCTTTGGATTATTTTATTTGTCGTTGCGCCGATTTTATTGATCGTTTATTATTCATTTTTTGATGTCGATGGAAATTTTACATTTAGCAACTATCAGCACTTTTTTACGCCCGTTTATTTGAAAATGACATTGAGTTCATTTTGGTACGCTTTTTTAATCACTTTGTTCACCTTGCTCATTTCCTATCCGACCGCTTATTTGCTGACGAAATTAAAACATAAGCAGCTGTGGCTTTTGCTGATCATTTTACCAACTTGGATCAACCTTTTGCTTAAAGCTTACGCATTTATTGGGATTTTTGGCACATACGGAGCGGCTAATCAATTTTTGGATTTAGTCGGAATCGGACAACAGCAAATTCTTTTTACCGATTTTAGCTTTTTGTTCGTATCAACGTATATTTTCATTCCTTTCATGATTTTGCCGATTTTTAATGCGATCGAAGAAATTAATCCGTCGCTCATTCAAGCTTCTCGCGACCTTGGGGCGTCCAATTTTACAACATTTCGCCGAGTGATTTTCCCGCTAACCGCAGATGGCGTGAAATCAGGCTGTCAAGCTGTTTTCATTCCGGCGCTTTCACTCTTTATGATTACACGTTTGATCGCAGGAAACCGTGTGATTACACTGGGGACAGCCATTGAAGAACACTTTCTTGTGACGCAAGACTGGGGAATGGGCTCAACTATCGGCGTTTTCTTGATTATCGCGATGATCATCATTATGTTTCTAACCGGAACTAAACGGAGAAAGGGGGCTAAAAAATGAAAAAACGAAAATGGAGCCATCTTTATTTCATTTTTATTTTTATCGTACTTTATGCCCCGATTTTTTATTTGATGTTTTATTCGTTCAATTCAAGCGGAACGATGCACGGCTTTGGAGGTTTTACGCTTGACTATTACCGTGAAGTTTTCGCGGATACACGCTTACTCGTGATCGTTTTAAACACCTTTGTGATTGCGCTACTTTCTTCTGTAATCGCAACAGCGATCGGGATTTGCGGAGCTTTAGCCATTCGGTTTATGCCAAAACCCGTGGGCAAGAATTCATTACTCAGCTTGAATAATGTTTTGATCGTCAGCCCTGATGTGATTATCGGTGCAAGCTTCTTAATTTTCTTCACCCTTCTTGGATTAAAACTCGGCTTTACATCCGTGCTAGTTTCACACATCGCCTTCAGCATTCCGATCGTTGTGCTCATGGTGCTGCCAAAACTCCAAGAAATGAGTCCGACTTTGATTGACGCCGCGCGGGACTTAGGCGCGAGCCAGTGGCAAGTCTTATCAAAAGTCATTTTACCTTACATTGCTCCAGGCGTTCTTGCAGGCTTTTTTATGGCGCTCACTTATTCATTAGATGACTTTGCCGTTACATTTTTTGTGACAGGAAACGGTTTTTCGACTTTATCCGTTGAAATTTACTCACGGGCACGCCAGGGCATATCCTTGTCAATTAATGCCCTTTCAACCCTGATCTTCCTGTTCACGATTCTCCTTGTGATCGGTTATTACTTCATCAACCGTAAAAATACAAGCAAAACCACAAGAACGGGGGCGAATAAACGATGAAATCACTGCTTAAAATTTTCATCCCGGTGATTCTCCTTGCCCTCGTCATGATGCTTCTCGCACATTTTATGAATCGCGAAGAAGGTTACGCTGGAGGAAATACATTAACGATTTACAATTGGGGCGATTACATTGACCCGAGTTTAATCAAGAAATTTGAAAAAGAAAGCGGCATGAAAGTCATCTATCAAACCTTCGATTCCAATGAAGCGATGATGACAAAGATTGAGCAAGGTGGGACGACTTTTGACGTGGCAGTTCCAAGTGACTATGCGATTAACAAAATGAAGCAAGAAAACCTTTTGATTCCACTTGATCATAAAAAACTACCGAATGCCAAATACATTGATTCCCGGTTTATGGATTTGTCATTTGATGAAGGCAATAAATATTCGATGCCGTATTTCTGGGGGACACTTGGAATCATTTACAATAAAAAACAATTTCCAAATAAAGACTTTTCCACGTGGGATGCACTTTGGGATGCGGATCTGAAGAACCAAATTTTATTAATTGATGGCGCACGGGAAGTCATGGGAATTGGTCTCAATAGTCTCGGATACTCTCTGAATGATACAAACGAAGCGCATCTAGATGAAGCACTTCGCAAACTCAAAAAGATGACACCAAACGTAAAAGCAATTGTTGGCGATGAAATTAAGCTTCTCATGGCTGATGGTGAAGCAGGCGTTGCCGTTACATTTTCCGGGGAAGCCTCTGAAATTCTCAGTGCGAATAAAGACCTCGATTATGTCATTCCAAAGCAAGGATCGAATCTTTGGTTCGACAACATGGTCATCCCGAAAACCGCGAATAACGTGGACGGAGCGCATGCCTTTATCAACTTCATGTTAAAGCCAGAAAACGCAGCTAAAAATGTAGAATATGTAGGCTATTCAACGCCCAATCTAGCAGCAGAAAAACTATTGCCGAAAGACATTTCAAGCGATAAACGATTTTACCCCAACCTAGACGAACTGCACAACCTAGAAGTCTATGATAATCTTGGAAAACGTATGCTCGCTCACTATAACGAACTCTTCCTTGAATTTAAAATGTATCGCAAATAAATAGCTAGGCGCCCGTGGGGCGCCTAGCTATTTTTGAAGTTATTTTTGCACCAGCTCGGCCAGTTTCAAGGTCGTATTGGCGTTACGAATCGTAATGGATTGGTATGCGCTTGTCTTTACGATTCTTGACCAACGCGATCTTGAAAAGGTTTTAAGTGGCGCAGACCAAAAAATGAATTGGCCGTGTATGCTGATTTTTTCATATTCAGGTTTGATCTCACCGATTTGTTCAGCAATCTCGGCAGGCGTTGCCGGTGGAATAACGATAATTGTGTTGTGCTTTGAATCCGGATCGTTATTCCACCAATCAGGCGCGTAAGAGAGTGATTCAATCAGTTCTTCACCAGTAATCAGTGTTACAGGGATTTCGAGCGAAAAGTCGGCTAAAATCAGTTCCTCTACATGACTTTTCAATTGTTCCACATCATCTCGGTCAGAGGAAAATAAAATATTGCCGCTATTAATGTAAGTGATCACGTCTGAAAAAGATCGAGCTCTAAACGACTCCTTCAATTCTGCCATGGAAAGTTTATTCTTTCCACCAACGTTAATACCACGCAAAAGAGCGATATAGCGCATTTTAATTCCACCTTTTGAGTTTTGCTTCATTATACTATAAACAGAACTAGAAAGGCAGTATTGTTATTACTTAGACAGGTGCATTCGAAAGCGTCCACTGAATTTGTCCGACATAAGGGCTACCTACCCGAGCTAAACCTGGTAGAACTTTAATAACGGGGCCTTCATTTTTAGACCATGAAACGGAATAGTAATCGTTTAAACCATCCCCTTTTCCAGTGTAAACTACTGTATCACCAGTTGTGTTAATCAATTTGTCCGGTTGACCATCTTGCCTGTAAACTAAGCTGTCTGGCAAACCTTGATTTTTTTGATTTGTGAAAGGAGTAAGGAGTCTAGCTTTTACTTGCCAGGTATTCGGCTTTATATGTGAATCTTCAACAGAGAGCTGCCAATTTGGATCTTTTCGCTGGATTAAAACAGGGCGGCCAGAAATTTCCCCTTTTTCAAATTCAAGTGTTGCTGGAACATCGCGAAATTGTAGCAACCCTCTTTTAACAGAGACATTAGCAGTAGAGTTTTCAGTGACGGGAGGTACTCCCGGTCCATTAAATAACATTAAAAAAGTTTGGATAGCGTTTTTCCCTTCTTCTAGCGATACCGGTGCAAGAGTAGAAACGTTAAAAGTTACCTTAAGTGGTGTTCCCTGACCTTGTAGAGCAGGGACAACTGGATCAAACAGTTCTAGCCTATAGCCATTTGTAATAGGATCCACCCTGACAGGAGGCTCCCCATTAACCTTGAAAGATTTAGGATCAATCGAGATCTTTCCGTTCATTTCAGGTGACAAAAGGTAGTCGATGGTCACGAGTTGGAAACGGTCATTAAACACAGGCGTGTGATAGATGGTGATGCCTGGATAAAATGGTATGCCCTTCCCTTCAATATCTGCTTCTATGCTAAAGGTGTCTCCAACCTCACCTTTAATAGTATTGGTTTTAGGATCAACATTTTCAGGAGTAGTCGATTTGAAGGAAGTCAGTGTATGAAAATTTAATCGAAATCCAGCAATCGAATAACCAAGAAGGTTTGTATCATTAATAGTAGTTTTCAACGGAGGATTTGGATTATCAATTTGAACCGTATAAGCGACTTGTTCTTCTGGGACAACAATTGAGGCATTATCATCCGGCAATCCGTCATAAACCATTTTTCCATCAGAATCCCAAATCGTATAACGATGTGCTTTGGAAAGATTATCTTTAAGTAATGAAGTACCTGCAAGGTTTCGTTTTCCAAGTTTAAGGGAGTATTTTGCCGTTTGGGAAAATAGATAGAGTTTGGATCCAGGTGGCATTGGGAATCCCACAGTGTTGTTAAGGTTTATATACCTAGTAAGTGGGAGTTCATAAACACCATTGTTGTTTGGATAATCAACGTGAAACATATTTTTTGCAAGTCGTTCGGCATTGTTTGGATTATCAGTTTTAAAGATCGAAAAAGTTTTAGGATCAATAATGCTGAGTTCATTGTTACTCAAGTTGAAACTTCTACTTCCGTATATTTTAATTAGTTTTGCAAACAAGTTAGCAAAGTCATCGATAGGTCCAACCAACATGTTATCGTTTAGATTACACTGAAACAGCGAATCTAGTTTTAAAAATGATTTTGGAATAGGCCCTGTGAGCTGATTTTGATCAAGATTAATAACGTTGATTTGCTTGAACGAACCAATTGAGTCTGGAATGTAACCAGTCAATTCGTTTTGACCGAGGTAAAGTTGCTTTAAATTTTGTGCATTTCCAATGTTAGAAGGAATAGTTCCTGTTAGCCTATTAGCCTTTATGTCAATCATCTTTATGTTAGGTAAATTAAAGATACTTGCTGGGATAGTTCCTGACAGTTCATCTGTATCAAAAGATAAAATCTGTAAATTTTTGAGTTCTCCAATGCTTTCAGGGATTGATGATCCAGAAAAGTCTTGGTTATTTACAGTCAGGTTGGTTAAATTAGTTAAATATTTAATACCATCTGGAATTGCTCCGGTCAAATGTCTTATTCCATCTCCAACAAGTTTAATCGTTTGGATTTTCTTTAAATCTTCAAAAGTCAAATTAGTGCCAATTTCTTTTGGAGAAAGTTGTTTGTTCACTTCATTGATTAGCCAACTTTGGTTATCAAAATCTGCAGGTTGAACAATGTCGCTTGTAGGGGGCATTGAACGGCTTTCTAGCTTTGGTATCTGTGTCTTTTGTTTATCCGAAAAAAGCGTGTCACTTGTTGGCTCTGTTGCTTTAATGGTGAGCGGTGTTGAATGAACGATTTGCTGATTTCTTAGTGTCTTGGCCATCAAAGAGTAATTGCCAGGCTGTAAAATCTTAAAAGTTAAAGTGGCTTCTTTTTCCTTTGTATCAGGCCAGTCAATGATTAACTGCTCGTTTTGCTCATCCTTTGTCACGACAGCATTTGTCTTGCTGACAGAGAGATACGAAAGATTACCATTTAGTGGTAGCATTACTTTTGTGTCTGTTGGATTTTTGTCTTGAATGGTTACCTGTAAAAGCTGATCTGCTGCGAGAGAAGTTTCCTTAGTTGTCAAAGTTAAATCGGACACTTGAACATCTGTTGCTTGAAGTTCGGGTGTCACGAAAAAAAAATAGTGCTATAAGAATAACCGTAACCGCTGCAAGAACAAATAGCTTTGTTTTTAGATATTTCATGTTGCTCCCCCTTTTGCTAAGAGATGATTTGTAATAAATGTAAATAAAAGAGATTTTTTAGATAAGTTCTTTACATTAATAGCATATCAAAATCAGTTTGTAACAGAATGGTACTTTGTCGCGTGTAACAAGATAAAAAATGAAATTTATGTGATGAAAAAGAAGAATATTTTATAATTATTGTAAATTTACAAACTTAATTAGAGCCATCATAAAAAAGAGGGATAGGTTTAAAAACACTTTGTAAGTGGCAATAATTGAAATGGGTAGAAGTTTTACGTTAAAATATGAAATGAGCAAAAAGTAATGGGGGTTACATATATGCCAGCATATTCAATTAAATGGTCCTATGATGGAGAAAAAGGACCTGAGCATTGGGGACAAATTTGTTCCGACTTCGAGATTGCGCAATCTGGAAAGAAACAATCACCGATCGATATTTGTATAAAAGATATCAAACCACTTGAAGGAAAACCGCTTGAAACAAACTATTCACGGATTCCTTACTTAGTAAAACGGGTTGAAAACTCAGTCCATTTATTTCCACAAGAAACGAATCAAACACTTGTTTTTCAAAATGAAACGTATCGCTTAGTGGCTTTTCATGCTCACATTCCAAGCGAGCATTTGTTAGACGCAGCGGTCTATCCCATTGAATGGCACTTTGTACATGAAAATGCGCGCGGTGAAAAACTTGTATTAGGTGCCTTTATGGATGTTGGAACAAATGTGTCTATTGACATGACCGACATACGCCGCGTGTTTCCAGAAGTTTTTAAAGATTTTTCAATTGAACGTGAGCTTTCACTTGATATTACGGATTTTTTACCTGAAGAAAAAGCATACTTTACTTATGAAGGATCGCTAACAACGCCACCAACTGTCGAAGGAATTCGTTGGGTTGTCATGAAAAATAGACAAACGATGGGACATGTTGCGCATCGAGCGCTCGAAAAAGTGATTGGTGGAACGAATCGTCCGGTACAGCCTTTAAATGGCAGGAGCATTCAATTTTACGAATAGAGGCGAAAAACATGCAAAAGATTTTTGTAGCAGGGAAGTTACTGAAAAAAACGGAAGAAGCATTGGAACAAATGGGTGCCACCTTTTGGTCGGGCACTGGAAAAATCTCTGAAGCAGAACTGAAAAGTGGAGCAAAAGAAGCAGAAGCTATCATTTGTCCACTTTCAGCTCCTGTAACGAGTGATGTACTTGTGGCTAGTCCAAACTTAAAAATTGTTTCTAATGTAGGGGCAGGGTTTGACAACATTGACGTTCAAAAAGCAAAAGAACTAGGCATTGTTGTAACGAATACCCCAAAAGTATCTACTGAGTCTACCGCGGAACTGTCTTTTGGCTTAATACTTGATGTAATGCGTCGCATTTCAGAAGGTGACCGACTTCTAAGAATGCATCCAGAAGAGTTTAAAGGCTGGGCGCCAACGTTTTTCTTAGGACGGGAATTATACGGGAAAACGCTTGGAATTATCGGACTTGGGAAAATTGGTCAAGCGGTAGCCGAACGTGCTTTTGCATTTGGGATGAAAATTATTTATTCTGGGCACCGTCCAAAAGAAGTCGCGCAAAAATGGAACGCGCAATTTGTTTCTCAAGAGGAATTGCTTAAAGAAAGTGATGTCATCTCTGTTCATGCTGCTTACAGCGATGAACTCTATCATTTATTCCAAAAAGGAACCTTTCAAAAAATGAAGAACTCTGCTTTTCTAGTAAATGCTTCTCGTGGAAAAGTGGTCGATGAAGAAGCGCTTATTAAAGCACTTGAAGCAAAGGAAATTGCTGGTGCGGCTTTAGATGTATTTGAATTTGAACCACAAGTAAGTAAAGCGTTAGCGACATTTGAAAATGTGGTATTAACGCCTCATATTGGGAATGCCACCATAGAAACACGTGAAAAAATGGGGGATATGGCTGTCGCGAATGTAAAAGCTGTTTTAGCTGGCGATCCACCTCTCCATTCTGTATACTGAAAGCCAAATAAGCGACGGAGAGGCGGGATTAATATGTATGAAAAGGCGCTTGAATTTGCAAGGAAAGCACATGCAAGTCAAAAACGAAAAATCACCGGTGAAAAATATTTTTCCCATCCCTTCAATGTTGCGCGAATTTTGAGCTCGGCTGGATTTCCTGAATATGTAGTAGCTGCTGGATTACTCCATGATGTCGTCGAAGACACGGATGTCACACGTACAGATATTGTAAACGAGTTTGGTGAAAAAACCGCTAACCTTGTTATGGCACATACCGAAGATAAATCGAAAAGCTGGGAAGAACGAAAGTCTCATACGATTGAGACTGTTCGCAATGGGAATCTTGAAGTCAAAGCTTTGATTGTGGCAGATAAGTTAGATAATCTGTCTTCTATTCGCTATGCTATGAGTATGGAAGGAAACCGTGTTTGGAATCACTTTAAACGGGGTTACAACGAACAAAAATGGTATTATATGGGTGTTTTAGATGCGATGACAACTGGGCTTTCTGAAGAAGAAATCCCAGCTTTTTTTACAGCTTATGAAAGACTTGTTCATACGGTTTTTCGACGTTAAAGGACTGCGAGTCGGGAAGGATTTATAAACATAAACCTAGTTCGAACTTGAAAGAGTGGTTATAGAAGAGGTGTAGACTTTTTTAATTATTGTTTGATATAATGTTGAAAAAGCAACGACGAGGAGGAACAACATCATGTCAATTACAACTCTTTTAGGAACTAAGTATCCAATTATTCAAGGAGCAATGGCTCAAATTGCTAAGGCACCACTTGTTGCAGCTGTTTCTAATGGCGGCGGGCTGGGGATTATTGCTTCTGGTGGAATGACTGGAGATGAGTTGCGAGCTGAGATTCGTAAAACAAAGGCACTAACAGATAAGCCATTCGGTGTTAATCTAATGTTGATGATGAGTAATATTAATGAGTTAACGGAAGTTTTGATGGAAGAGCAAGTCAAGATTATTACAACTGGGGCTGGAACACCAAAAAGTTTTATGCCAGTTTGGAAAGCAGCGGGAATTACGGTGATACCGGTTGTACCTTCGGTTATGATTGCTAAAAAGATGGCAAAGCTTGGCGCTGATGCAGTTATTGCAGAAGGAACGGAAGCTGGCGGTCATGTTGGCGAAACGACGACGATGGCACTTTTACCGCAAGTTAAAGATGCTGTTGAGATTCCTGTTATTGGCGCGGGTGGAATTGGTGATGGTAGAGGGGTTGTTGCGGCATTTGCCCTAGGAGCATCGGGTGTGCAAGTTGGAACTCGTTTTCTTGCCTCAGAAGAATGCCCAACGCACCCACGTTTTAAAGAAGCAGTTTTGAAAGCTGGAGATAGAGATACGACGGTGACGGGTCGCAGTGCTGGTTCACCGGTTCGTTCTATCAAAAATAAGATGATTAAGGAATATTTGCGACTTGAAGCGGAGCACGTTAGTCACGACGAACTGGAAGCTTTGACACTTGGTTCACTTCGCAAAGCTGCGCTAGATGGCGATACTGAAAATGGCTCGGTGATGGCTGGTCAAATTGCTGGGCTTATAAAAGGAATAAAGCCATGTAAGGAAATTATTGCTGAAATGATGACAGAAGCTCAGGAAACACTGAAATCATTGTCACTTACATAAAAAAGTCTGGGAGCATATCCCAGACTTTTTATTATTGTAGCAGTTTTAATGATTCACGATCGAATGCGGGCAAATCATCTGGCGTTCTACTTGTTACAAGATTTCGGTCAACGACGACTTCTTCATCTTTTACATTTGCTCCAGCATTTTTTAAATCTGGACGAATGGAAGTAAAGCCCGTTACAGTTCTACCTTTCAGTTTATCCGTTTGTATTAAAAGTTGTGGTCCGTGGCAGATTGCAAAAATAGGTTTATCGTTTTCTATAAAATAATCGACAAAATTTACAAAGCGTTCATCTGCGCGCAACTGATCCGGTGAGAAACCGCCTGGAATAAATAAAGCATCGAAGTCGTTTGGTTGCACATCATCGATTCCTTTATCAATTTTTACAGTTGCTTCGCTTTGTTTACCAGTCACTTGATTATCGGCTTTTTTTTCAATTGTGATAACGTCATGACCAGCTTTTTGAAAAGCTTCCGCAGGATTTGTAAATTCGACATCTTCAAAAAGATTTGTTAGTAACGTTGCAATTTTTTTTGGCATAAACTAATCCTCTCCTTAAATATGTGACTATACATTTTGTTTTCCACATCGTGATGAATTTAAACAGTGTCTCGCAGAATGCTGTTTTTTAGCCTTCTGTTTTATTGCTTATGATTTTTATACCACTCTTCTGCTTTAGTGGTCGCAATAGGGATAGCTCGTTCTTCTGGATAGCCTTCTTTTAATAAGGCATTTCCGATTTCAATCGCTTTTTTGCGTTCTTCTTCTTTTAAGTTTTTCCATGAATTTGGATAATCATGTTTAGTCCATGGCATTATTTTTTCACCTCGATTTCGGTCGTTATCGCTTGGTCTTAATTAATGGGAGCCCCACCCGTTACTCCATATACTTGCCCTGTGATATAACTAGCTTCATCAGATGCAAGCAAGACATAAACACTTGCTAGTTCTGCTGGTTGCCCTGCACGCTTTAGTGGTTGATTTTGTCCAAACTCAGGGATGCTATCTTGAGGTTGACCCCCGCAAATTTGAAGAGCTGTCCAAATTGGACCAGGAGCGACAGCGTTAATTCGTATTCCTTTTCCGCCTAATTGTGCTGCTAAGCTTTTTGTAAGTGAAATTTCACAGCTTTTTGTCATTGCATAGTCCACTAAATGAGCACTTGGTTTCACACCTTGAATGGAAGAAGTTAAAATGATACTTCCTCCCTCACTTAAATAATTTAGAGCTTCTTGAATCGCATATACAACGGAAAAAACATTGACTTCAAATGTGTCGTGTAATTGCTCAGAAGTTAAATTTTGAATGTCGAATTCGTATTGTTGGATACCTGCATTGAGTACTAACACGTCTAAACCGCCCAGCGCTTCTGCTGCACGTGTTACCATTTTTTTCGCGAAGCCTTCTTCGCGTAAATCTCCTGGAAGCAAAACGCATAAGCGGCCTTCTTTTTCAATAAAAGCTTTTACTTCTTGAGCATCTTGTTCTTCGTCAGGATGGTAGTTGATGGCAAGATCTGCTCCTTCTTTTGCATAGGCAATGGCGGCTGCACGACCGATTCCAGAGTCTCCACCAGTTACTAAAGCTTTTTTGCGGATAAGTTTGTCACTTCCTTGATAGGTTTTTTCTCCCGTATCTGGAATAGGGGTCATTTTGCTTTGTAAGCCGGGATATTTTTGCAATTGTTTTTCGAATTTCCCCTTATAATAGTGACTTGCTGTTTTTTTATTATTCATTCAAAGGACCTCCTGGTTTTAGCATCTAGAAGAGCAGATGCTGTTTTTTAAATGAGTTTCCCAAAAGCTAGCTGTTCTTGCTTCTTTTTTGACGTATTGATTACAGCTCCGCAATTTTAAAATAGGTATGCACTTTATTTTGAAAGTTTAGCTTGAAGACCTCCAAGTTTCACCACTCTCCCATCCTATTTGTAAGTACTATACCCGTCGATTTTATTTTTAATACCTTAGCTATAAAAAAGTAGGTTTTATAAGTAGCTATTGACTTAAAATTTCTAAAAGGTTCCTGTTTGGTCTAATTCTTGAAAACTGATATACTGAAGTTAGCAAGTGAACTTAAAAGGAGTTGAGCACAATTGAAAAACGTATTTAAATGGGTGTTTATTTTAGTCTTCAGTGTTGTTTTACTTCCACTTCTTGTTGTTTTCTTTATTTATAAGAAAGCGGTCGGGAAACGTGAGTATGATCCATCCGTATTGGAAAACTTAAAAGACGAAGCTGCGCAAAACTATCTAAAAAATACGGCTCCACTTTCAGATGTTGATTCTCGTTATAAATATATTCGTTTAAAGGAAAAAGCAACACCTTCTGCGAAAAATATTGAAATTGGTGCAACGGAAGATAAAAAAATTGACGGGCCGGGTGGAAAAATACCACTTCGAATTTATACGCCGAAAGAAGAAGGACCATATGATATCATCTTGTATTTCCACGGCGGTGGCTTTGTAACGGGTGGGCTTCAGTCTCATGATGGGATTGCTCGGAAACTCGTACAAACGACGGGTGCACGTGTAGTCGCTGTTGATTATCGGTTAGCTCCAGAAAATCCCTTCCCAGCGGCAATTGAAGATGCTTATGCGGCATTACTCTGGGCGCAGTCACACAAAACGAGCTTGCGCAACAAAGGCACTTCGCTTATTGTGGCAGGAGACTCAACTGGTGGTAACATTGCTGCCGTCATTGCTCAAATGGCTAAAGCTAAAAATGGGCCTGAGATCAGCAAACAAATTTTACTTTATCCAACAACAGATATTTTCAGTCGAGATGCCTCTGTTCTCTATCCTTCGATGGATCAATTTGCAGAAGGGTATGTACTTACGAAAGAATCGCTCGATAAATACTTTAAGTTATATCTAAAAAATGCTTCTGATCGGAAATATGATCCGCTTGTTGCACCAATTCGCAGCAAAGACTTAAGTGGTCTTCCGAAAGCATTTATCATAACAGCAGAATTTGATCCACTTCGCGATCAAGGGGAAGCTTATGCCAAAAAATTGAAGGATGCTTCTGTTCCTGTTTTCGCAAAACGTTTGGATGATACCCTCCATGGTTTCCTCAAAACGGAATCAAAAGCTACGGACGAAACCTATGAACTAATTAGCGAATTTTTGGAAGAAGAATAAACGAAACAGCGTAACCAAATACGGTTACGCTGTTTTTGTGCGATCAAAAAATCAGATTGAGAGTTTAATTGAACTGGTGTAAAATAAGTGGGAATGGGTTTTACACAAACTATAGGAAGACTGGAAGTGCAAAGAATGCGAAAACGGAAAACAATGGATGGAAATGCGGCTGCCGCACATATTTCTTATGCGTTTACGGAAGTTGCATCGATCTATCCGATTACGCCATCTTCAACGATGGCAGAACTGGTTGATGAATGGTCAGCAGCAGGAAAGAAAAATTTGTTTGGTGAAACGGTAAAAGTTGTGGAAATGCAATCAGAGGCAGGGGCTGCTGGGACGGTGCATGGCTCGCTCAAAGCTGGAGCATTGACAAGCACTTATACGGCTTCGCAAGGCTTGCTTTTAATGATCCCTAACATGTACAAAATTGCCGGAGAGCTTCTCCCCACCGTTTTTCACGTATCAGCTCGTACGGTTGCAGCGGCGGCACTCAATATTTTTGGAGACCATAGCGATGTGATGGCAGCGAGACAAACGGGTTTTGCTATGCTTGCGGAAGGTTCGGTTCAGGAAGTGATGGATCTTTCGGCGGTCGCGCACCTAGCTTCACTTAGAGGGAGTTTGCCGTTCATTAACTTTTTTGACGGCTTTAGAACGAGCCATGAACTACAAAAAATTGAGGTTTTAGAGTATGATGAACTGCGAGAAATGCTGGATGAAAAAGCGCTTGAACGTTTCCGAGCGCGTGCAATGACGCCAAACAATCCAACGACTTCTGGATCGAGTCAAAATCCGGATATTTTCTTCCAACAGCGGGAAACAGTAAATGCTTACTACGAGGCGATTCCTAGAATTGTACGTGAGGAAATGAGCGAGATCAACAAGCGACGCGGGACAGATTACGATTTGGTTAACTACTATGGAGCAGAAGATGCAACGGATATTATTGTTGCGATGGGCTCTGTTACGCCTGTGATTGAACAAGTGATTGATTCACTTCTTTTGGAAAATCGCAAGGTGGGGCTTTTAAATATTCGATTGTACCGGCCGTTCCCAGCTGATGTATTGCTTGAAAAAATGCCTGCAACGGTTAAGCGCTTAGCGGTGCTAGATCGAACAAAAGAGCCTGGGGCAGGTGGTGAGCCGCTGCTTCTTGATGTGGAAAGTGCACTTTATCACGCAGGAAATCGGCCGGAACGAATTATCGGAGGGCGTTATGGCTTAGGTTCAAAAGATGTGACACCAGACCAGATACTGGGCGTTTATTCGCACCTAAGTAGTGAAAATCCGAAAGCTCGCTTCACAATTGGAATCGTAGATGATGTGACGAACCTTTCCATTCCAGATGTTGGTCGGAAGGATTTAACAAGCAAGGATACTTTTCAGTGCAAATTTTATGGCTTTGGTTCGGACGGGACAGTCGGTTCCAATAAAGCGGCCATTAAAATTGTCGGTGATAAAACGGATCTCAATGTGCAAGGTTATTTTTCCTATGATTCTAAGAAATCTGGCGGGCTAACCGTTTCGCATTTGCGCTTTGGTAAAAATCGGATTCGTTCGGCTTATTTAATTCATGAACCAGACTTTGTTTCTTGTTCGACTGCGGCTTATGTAAATAGCTATGATTTGCTAGATGGTTTGAAAAAAGGCGGTACTTTTCTGCTTAATACGGTCTGGCAAGGCGAACAATTAGAGCGTCATTTGCCAGCCAAAATGAAGCGTTATCTAGCAGAAAATGATATTCAGTTTTATACGATTAATGCGATTAAAATTGCGTCAGAGGCAGAGCTTGGCAGACGGATCAACACCGTCATGCAGACAGCCTTTTTCAAACTTTCTGGTGTGATGGATTTTGATTTAGCATTTGAAGAACTGAAAGAATCAGCTATCCGAACTTATGGCAAAAAAGATATGCGCGTGGCGGAAAAAAATATCACAGCGATGGATCAAACGCTAGCATATTTGAAAAAAGTGGAAGTTCCAGATGCTTGGCGAAATGCGGAAGTGGCGTCTGCGCCTTCTACAACGAATGCGTCAGAAAAGCCGCGCTATATCGAACAAATTCTTGAACCGATGAATGCTTTAAAGGGAGATTCCCTGTCAGTTGGAACGCTAATTGAAAATGGCATGGGAGATGGTAGCTATCCGCAAGGAACTGCTGCTTATGAAAAACGTGGGATTGCGCTTGAAGTGCCGGAATGGATCTCTGAGAATTGCACGATGTGTAATGAGTGCGCCTTTGTTTGTCCGCATGCAGCAATTCGACCAGTGCTTGTAAATGAAGCAGAAGAAGTAAATGCACCGGCAAGTTTTTCAACTCGAGAAATGCGAGGTAAAGACGTTTCCTACCGGATTCAAGTTTCGCCAATGGATTGCACGGGCTGTAACCTTTGCGCGCACGTTTGTCCGGCGAAAGATAAGGCCCTTGTAATGAAGCCTTTTGATGAAATTGCAGAGCGAGAAAGCGAGAACTGGGATTTTGCCAAATCGGTTTCTCCTAAGAAAAATCCGGGCAAGAAAAATACGCTTCCGGGAAGCCAATTTGAACAGCCGCTACTTGAATTTTCAGGGGCTTGTGCAGGTTGTGGGGAAACGCCTTACGTGAAACTTTTGACGCAACTATTTGGAGACCGGATGATGATTGCTAATGCAACAGGCTGTTCTTCCATTTGGGGAGCTTCTGCACCAGCAACGCCTTATACGACGAATAGCAATGGGCATGGTCCTGCATGGTCCAATTCGCTTTTGGAAGATAATGCGGAATATGGCTTTGGAATGTATCTTGCCAACCAAACAATGCGAGCAGGGCTTTTGAAGGAAGTAGAAGCGATTCTGCTTGAAGAAGGAATCTCTGAGAACTTGCGTCACTCGCTTAATGAATGGCGTGAAAACTTCTTAATTGGTGAAGGGACACGTGAACGCGCAGAGGATCTTCAGCTGGCTCTTCTTGCAGAAATGAGTGGAAACAGCCGTCTTCGGGCTCTTTATGACAAGCGCGATTTGTTTATTAAGCGGTCGCAGTGGATGATTGGCGGCGATGGCTGGGCGTATGATATTGGTTTTGGTGGTATTGATCATGTGCTTGCAAGCGGTGAAGATGTCAATATGCTTGTGATGGATAATGAAGTGTATTCCAATACGGGCGGTCAATCTTCGAAGGCGACACCGATGGCTGCGATTGCGAAATTTGCGGCTTCTGGAAAACGGATGGGTAAAAAGGATCTTGGCTTCATGGCGATGAGCTACGGGAATGTTTATGTGGCACAAGTGGCGATGGGCGCGAATAAAAAGCAAATGATCAAAGCGTTTGAGGAAGCTGAGAAATTCCCGGGACCTTCTTTGATTATTGCTTATACGCCTTGTATCGCGCACGGGATTTCGGCCGGAATGAAGACGATGCTTTCGGAGACGGAAAAGGCAGTTGAATGCGGTTATTGGAACTTATATCGTTATAATCCAGAACTATTAGCTAAAGGTAAAAATCCGATGGTGATGGATTTCAAAAAACCCGATTTCAGTTTGTTCCATGAGTTTTTAAAACGCGAAACACGCTTTTCAGCGCTATATAAGTCGAACCCGGAAGTTGCTCAGGCGATTTCGGATGGGACGCGTGAAGATGCTTTGCGTCGCTTTAAACGCTATGCGATGATGGCAGGACTCGATCTTGCTAAGATTCTTCCAGATGAAAATGAAGCTAGTAAAGAAGAGGTTGCAAAACCAAAATTGAGTGAAGCGGAGAAGGAACAACGCAAACTCGAACGTGAGAAACGGAAACGCGAGCGTTCGGAAGATCCGGAGCGCGAAGCGCGTCGCAAAGCTCGGATGGAGCGAAAACAAGCACGTTTAAATGAAAAGGAAAATGAATAAAGGGAAGCCCTTCTTGAGTTTTTGGATTCAAGGGGGCTTTTTTGTTTCTTGCCAAAAAGATTTTGAATTTACGAGCAAAAAAGTTAGATTACTGCGCGAGAATCTGCTATTTTTATATTAAAAGGGTATACACATACTAAAGGAAGTGCATGGATTTGGAAGAGAATAAACGAAAACCGCTTGAAGGTCTAAATCCATATCTTGGTCTTACCCAGAAGGAAGTAGACGAACGCGATCGTCTTGGCTTGAAAAATCATGCTTTAAAGCCGCTTACGAGAAGTATTCAGCGGATTTTTGCAGATAATACGTTAACGCTTTTTAATTTAATTAATTTTACGATCGCTTGTTTTATTATTTACACAGGAAGTTATAAAAATCTATTGTTCCTTGGCGTTGCGCTTTGCAATACGGCAATGGGGATTTTTCAGGAAATCCGCGCTAAGCGTCAAGTTGATAAGCTGACGATTTTAACAGAAGGTAAGGTGCGAGTTATCCGCGAAGGAAAGGAAATTGAAATCGAGCAAGAAGAGCTAGTTTTGGATGATGTCATGCTAGTTCGACGCGGGGATCAGGCTTATGCGGATGGTATTGTTTTAGAGACGACAGGGCTTGAAGTCGACGAATCGCAGCTGACGGGTGAAGCCGATGCGGTCATTAAAAAGCAAGGAGATGACGTGTTTTCTGGAAGCTTCGTTTTAAGTGGAACCGCACACGTTCAAGCAACAGCGATTGGAGCAGACAGTTTTGTTTCCAAGCTTTCTCTTGAAGTAAAACAAGAAAAAACGGCTTACAGTGAATTGTTACGCTCAATTAAAATGATTATTCGCATACTCGCCTTTGTAATCGTACCGCTGGGTGTGATTTTATTTTTCTCACAACTTTCACAGTCTCAAGATATCAATGCTGCCATTTTAGGAACTGCGGCTGCTATGATTGGGATGATTCCAGAAGGGCTTGTCCTGTTAACTTCGATCGCGCTTGCGGTTGGGGTTGTCAATTTAGCACGTCAAAAGGTGCTGGTCAAAACGATGCCAGCAATCGAAACACTTGCGCGCGTGGATGTTCTTTGCCTTGACAAGACGGGGACGATCACAAGTGGTAATTTGAAAGTTTCAGAAATTTTGCCTGAAAAAGGCTTTACGCAAGCAGATGTGGAAGAAGGCATTTCGGCGATCATTTATACCTTACAAGACAAAAACTCGACGAGCCTTGCGCTTGAGCGGAGTTTTACAGAAGACCCGGGCTGGGAAGCAACCGCTCGTTTTCCATTTTCTTCGGATAAAAAGTGGAGTGGGGCTTCTTTTGGAAATCGTGGTACATACATCATTGGCGCACCAGAATTTGTCTTCGAAACTTTACCAGCAGAAAAAAGACAACAAATTGATGAATTTGCTAAGTCAGGCTACCGCGTACTGTCTTTGGCTAAGAAAAAAGGTGCATTTGAAGATTCCGAACATACACTTGAACTTGTTGGCTTGGTGTTAATTACGGATGAATTACGGGAAGAAGCGAAAGATACATTTCACTACTTCAAAGAACAAGGTGTTTCGATTCGTGTCATTTCAGGGGATAATCCTGCTACTGTATCCAATGTGGCACTTCAAGCCGAAATCGACGGCAGCGATCGCTACGTAGATATGAGCCAAGTTGGAAAAAATCCAGATTATGGGCAACTCGTACAAAATTACGTCGTTTTCGGTCGAGTGACTCCGCATCAGAAAAAGCATCTAGTGCAAGCTTTTCAAGCGGAAGGTCATACTGTCGCCATGACGGGAGACGGTGTCAATGACGTGCTCGCATTAAAAGAATCCAATTGTAGTATTGCGATGGCAGAGGGAAGTGATGCCTCAAAAAGTGTGGCTGATTTTGTTTTGATCAACAATAACTTCGATTCAATGATTAGTGTGCTAAAAGAAGGGCGCCGTGTGATTAACAACATCGAACGAGTGGCATCACTTTATTTAATCAAAACGATTTATTCGGTCATTTTGACAGTGATTTATACGTTTCTATCGAGTCGCTATCCGTTTCAGCCGATTCAGCTTAGTCCAATTTCTTCATTGACCGTTGGGATTCCATCCTTCTTCCTTGCGATTAAGCCGAACTACAAACGAATCCAAGGAGAATTTTTGAAGAAAGTGCTTCATAATGCCTTGCCAGCTGCGCTTTGCGTTGTGACTTACGTGCTCGTGATTAATGCGCTTGGCGGCTTAACGGGATTAAGTTTTGCGCAAACATCAACTTTAAGTGTTTTGCTTACAGGAACCGTTTGCTTCACTACGTTAATTGCTGTGGCTAAACCTTTCGATTTTAAAATTAAAATTTTGATTACACTTTTAATGACAGCTTTTGTCATGTTGTTCTTATTTACAGGTTCGATTTTCAACTTAGCTTCCTTGCTAAACGTCAACATGATTATGGTTTACGTACCACTTATTTTAAGTGTCTATCCGTTTTTCCATTTCATCCGAGCTTTCATGCTCCGGTTTGTGAAATAAAATAAAAAAAGCACTCGGACGCAAGCGCCCGAGTGCTTTTTTCTGTGGCCTAAGATCTGTGGGAATCTTAGGCGACGGGGATTTGTATATAGATAATCTTTTCACGAGAATGAGAAATGACTAACTACAAATACTATTATAACGAATTTCCAAAAAGATGCATCTGAATTTCTGCCGTCATCTCGGATAAAACCCGCTGAATCTGCATGGATACTAATGTTTCACGATTTGTGAACGTTTTATGACAATTTTTCATTTATCTGTGTTCATTGAGATAACCCTTACGGTAAGCATTCAAAAGTTGCTTCAGTTCTTCTGCTTGACGTACGAGTTCCTGGCCATTGTCCGTATCGCGTACTCGCTTCCGTTCAATTTCCATTTCGATTACTTGACGCGTAGATAAGATATCCGTTTCATTTTTGATTGCTTCCTCAGTCGATGTAAACGGCTGATGACTTGCTAGTTGAAGACCGTAACTATTAAAGAGTAGCGTATAGCCGGCAAGTCCCGTTGTTTTGTGATAAGCAGGAGAGAAGCCACCATCAATAACAAGCATCTTTCCATTTGCTTTAATCGGACTTTCCCCTTTCCCTTCTTTAACAGGCGTATGCCCATTTATAATATGTCCACAAGTTTCTAATCCGAATTCTTTCAAGATCATGTCACACGTTTCTGGCTCGTTCCGCATTTTATAATACGGATTTTTTTCCTCATGATGGGTCGCTTTGTCGGCCACGAAATAACGCTCAAACGTTGTCATTTCACTTTTACCGAACAAAGATGAGACAGGCCCCGTCCATAAATACCAAGTCACATCAAGTGCATATTCTTTTTCCTTCGTTCCTGCATTCCGGAAATAACCTTCTCGGGCGATTTGCTCGAACTGAACGAATAAATCTTTTCCAGCGTATTTTTTGCCGTGAAGTTCAAGCTCCATAAAACTTCCGTCTGAGTTGAGTGGAATACAACCGTGATATAGCAAATTGCCGTTGTAAGTCAAAAACATGCTCCCCTTGGAATACAAAAATAAAATGTGTTTTTGCAACCGCTCGCAATTTTTAAAAGAAGCCACGAGTTTTTGGATGATTTCTGCTTCCTCCTTCGTGAGCGCGTAAGGATTTTCCGGATCGATCGTCGGGAAATTTTGGTCAAGAAGGGGATAAGTTTTGCCTTTCAAATTGATTTCGCCTCGCTCATAATCGATGAAGTCAAGCACTTTACGACTCTCCATTGCAAACTCTGGATGGCGATCAATGATTGGGCCTTCAAGCTTAAATTGGATGATCGAAATGGCTTTATGCATCCGCGCAATTTGAGTGATCTCGGCGTTGCTGTATTCCAAGCCTTCTTCATTTTTCGGTTGGAAAAATTCACAAGGATCATCCCCGTAGACAGCATCCGCAAAAAGAGCAAGCGGACGTAGCGAAATCCCGTAGCTATCTTCTAAAATATCTAAATTTAAATACCGTGCCGAGATGCGGACAACGTTTGCCAAGCAAACCTCAGATCCAGCCGCAGCCCCCATCCAAAGCATGTCATGGTTGCCCCACTGGAAATCAAGCGAATGATAATTCATCAGCGTATCCATGATTTTATCAGGATAAGGCCCTCTGTCATAAACATCGCCGACAACATGTAAGTGATCGACAACGAGTCGCTGGATCAATTTGGACAATGCCGCAATGAACTCCTTCGCCCGGTCAAGTTCGATAATGCTTTCTAGAATTTCTTCATAATAAAGTTTTTTATCGTCTTCGTTGTAGTTTTCATGAAGCAACTCTTCTAATATGTAAGCAAAATCCTCCGGCATCGCTTTGCGCACCTTGGACCGAGTGTATTTGGACGAAACATACTGACAAAGTTCCACGAGTCGAAATAAGGTATCTTTGTAAAAGGCACACGGATCTGTCACTTCTTCGAGCAATAAATCAATTTTTTGCTCAGGATAATAAACGAGTGTTGCTAAAGTATTGATTTCGCTATCACTCATTTCTTCGCTAAAGCAATCACGAATTTTGCGCTTGACGACGCCTGAACCATTGCGTAAGACTTGTTCAAAAGCGCTATATTCCCCGTGAATGTCACTTAGAAAATGCTCAGTTCCCTTTGGAAGATTTAAAATCGCTTCTAAATTTGTAATTTCAGTCGCTGTTTTCGCGATTGTTGGATAATTCCTTGCGAGCAAGCGCAAATATTTCAGTTCATTTTGATCCAAACTTCATCAACCCCCAGAAAATAATTGGTATTGTTTATATCTGGAGATAGTATAACGTATAAAAAGCTTTATATCAACAAAATGAGATTTTTAAAAAATGAATTGGTCTATACAAAAAAATAAGGAGCATCCGTTTAGACCTCGAAAAGTCTTTCTGCTCCTTTTAACTCTTTTATTCACGTTTTAATAATTTGGTATTAGCAAGATACAAAGCGATGACAAGAAGTAATATTGCACCTGAAAGAATAAGTGTTGCGAGCGCATCTGTGTGATCGACGATAATTAAACGTACGATCGCGGTGATTCCAATATAGATGAAATAGCGCAGTGGGAAATGATAACCAGACTGAAAGTATTTGATAATTAAGGCGATAAATTCAAAGTAGAGAAAGAAAATCAAAATATCCTCGGTCATATCGTAAAAAGAAGTAACCGTATCTGAGATGAACAGATTGTTAAAAATCATGTAAGCTTCACGGATTAAAAAGGCAACAAGTGTTAAGCCAACTAAGATTAGTCCGATATTTAAAATGAACTGGAGAAACAAAGGGACGATCCGCGTTAACGTATTCAGTAACTTCAATAAAATTCCTCCTTAATGTGTGACTACTTTTAGTCTAATCGGCGCTACTTTGTTCCGTCAAGAAAAAAAGAAGTCTGCAGACTAAATTGATTTATATTATAATGGAGTTTCAATGAAAAAAGGGAGCGTTTCGATGTTAAAACGATTTTTTAGCTATTATTCACCATATAAAAAACTATTTGCGCTTGATTTTGGCTGTGCCGTTTTTGCAGCTTTGCTTGAGCTCGCGTTTCCAGTCGCTGTTAATGCGGTGATCGATAAGCTTTTGCCTGGAAAGGATTGGGGACTCATTGTAACGGCTGCATTAGCTTTATTATTTTTCTATTTAGTCAATACGTGGATGCAATATATCGTGACCTATTTTGGTCATATGCTTGGATTAAACATTGAGACCGATATGCGTCGCGATTTGTTTGCACAATTGCAAAGGCAGCCGTTTGAGTTTTATGACAATCAAAAAACAGGGAAATTGATTTCGCGCATGACAACCGATTTGTTTGAAATTGGTGAAGTGGCACACCACGGGCCAGAGGATGTTTTCATTTCCATCATGTCGCTGTTTGGCGCTTTTTTCTTGATGCTCACGATCCACGTGAAACTTGCAGTGGCCACTTTTATTCTGGTGCCGATTTTGACAGTTATTATCGTATTTTTCAATAAAAAGATGACGAAAGTAAATGCGCGGATTTTTCGCGATTTAGCTGAATTTAATGCGGGTGTTGAAAATGCAGTAAGTGGAGTGCGCGTAGTTCAGGCTTTTGCCAATGAGGAGCATGAAAGAAGTCGTTTTGCTGGCTTAAATGGAATGTACCGGAAATCTAAATTGCAATTTTACAAAGTCATGGGGCTAAGCTTTTCATTTAACTATTTGTTAATGCGTTTAATTACATTGTTCGCACTTTTATTTGGTTCATATTATACCATTCGTGGCGAAATCAGTTACGGGCAATTTGTTGGTTTTATCCTGCTGACAAATGTTTTTATCCGCCCTATTGAAAAAATTAATGCAGTTATCGAAAGCTATCCAAAAGGTTTTGCAGGCTTTAAACGTTTCCTAGAAATTATTGACACGAAGCCAACAATTTTTGACCGAACAAATGCCAAAGAAGCGCCAGCTTTTAAAGGCGAAATTGCTTATCAACACGTATCATTTAGTTATGACGAGGCGCATCCAGTTTTAGCGGATATTTCGCTTTCTATTCAAGCAGGTGAAACGGTGGCTTTTGTTGGGACAAGTGGTGCTGGGAAAACGACGCTTTGCAATTTGCTTCCGCGTTTTTATGAACCGACAGAAGGCGAAATCCAAGTGGATGGGGAAAACATTGAAAGTTTTACGCTACAGTCTTTGCGAGAACAGATTGGTGTTGTGCAACAAGATGTTTTTCTCTTTTCAGGAACTGTCCGTGAAAATGTGGCTTATGGTAAATTAGATGCAACAGACGAAGAAATTTGGGAAGTCTTGCGCCTTTCGAATTTAGAAGAAGTGGTTAATGCCATGGAAGCGGGGCTTGATACGGTAATTGGTGAGCGGGGAGTCAAACTTTCCGGAGGCCAAAAACAGCGGCTTGCGATTGCTCGGATGTTTCTCAAAAACCCGCCAATTTTAATTTTAGATGAAGCGACATCTGCGCTTGATACGGAAACAGAACGGATTATTCAAGCGTCTCTGGATAAGCTTGCGGCAGGGCGAACGACACTAATTATTGCGCACCGATTGGCAACAATTAAGCATGCCGACCGAATTGTTGTAGTGACAAAAGCAGGGATTAGCGAACAGGGAAGTCATGCGGATTTAATGCAGCGTGATGGCGTTTATAAGCGGCTTTATGAAGCTCAATTTGGATTTGATTGATGAAAATAAGTAAAAAAAGTTCATTTTTAATGAGCTTTTTTTACTTTTTAGGTTTGGAATAGACCATTTTCGGAAACTGATTAGGAGTAGCAGAATTTTAGATAACGAGAAAGGACAGTTGAAATGAAAACTAGAGGCAGTGATGTATTAGTTAAGGTACTTGAAAATTGGAATGTGGATCATGTTTATGGGTTGCCAGGAGATTCGATTGATACGGTCGTTGAAGCTCTCCGGAAGGAAAAGGAAGCCATTGATTTTATCCATGTTCGGCATGAAGAAGTTGCGACACTTGCCGCTTCTGCTTATGCCAAATTGACAGGGAAAATCGGTGTGGCTCTTGCAATTGGTGGTCCTGGAGCTATTCACTTATTAAATGGGATGTATGATGCCAAGATGGACCGTGTTCCGATGCTCGTTCTAGCGGGGCAAGTGGTGACGGATGTTGCCAATACGAAATTTTTCCAAGAAGTTGATTTGCCAACTTTATTTGAAGATGTTGCCGTATATAATAAATTGATTGAGTCAGCGGATAATATTGCGGAAGTAGTCGATCAAGCGATTGAAACGGCTTACCGAGAAAAAGGTGTCGCAGTACTTACGATTCCAAATGATATTTTGGCTAAACAAGTCAAAGCTAAAACGCTTGAAAAGCGTGAGTATCATCCGGTTCGCCCACAAATTGATGAAGCGAAAATCGAGCAGGCGAAAAAGCTGATTGGGCAGTCAAAAAAACCTGTGATTCTTGCAGGAGCAGGAACACTCGGTGCCAAGAAAGAACTAGAGCGCTTTTCAGAAGCGTATGATATTCCTGTGATTGTGACGCTGCGCGGAAGAGGCGTGATTTCTGATGAACATCCCAACTACTTAGGGAATATCGGGAAAATCGGCACAAAACCGGCTTATGAAGCGATGCAAGAAGCGGATTTATTACTAATGCTTGGAAATGATTATCCTTATGTAGATTATTTACCGAAACATTCGATTTCATGTATTCAAGTAGATATTAATCCGAGCATCATGAGCAAGCGCTATCCAGCTACAGTTGAAATTGTAGGGGATATGAAAGAAGTGCTTGCGAAGTGGAATGAAGCAGGGGAAACGGTTTCTGAACGACCATTTTTAAAAGCGGTTCAACATAATATGGAAAACTGGAATAAGTGGATGGCGGAAGATGAAGCAAAAACGGGAGAACCACTTGCTCCAGAAGCAGTGATGGCGGAAATTCGCAAAATTGCTCAGCCAGATACGATTTTTTCAATTGATGTTGGAACTTCAACGGTTTGGAGCACACGTTATTTACACCTAGGGCAACAAAATCAGTTTCTAACCTCCGCTTGGCTTGGTACGATGGGCTGTGCATTGCCTGGGGCTATAGCAGCTAAACGCGCTTTTCCAGAACGTCAGACAATTGCGATCACTGGAGATGGTGGCTTTTCAATGGTGATGCAAGATTTTGTTACAGCCGTGCATTACGAAATGCCAATGGTTGTTGTCTTGCTAAATAACCAGGAGCTTTCGTTTATTAAATATGAACAACAATCTGCTGGTGAATTAAATTATGCGATTGATTTGCCTAATATTGATTATGCTGCTTTTGCGAAAGCTTGTGGTGGCAAAGGTTATCACGTAGAAACACGTGCAGAACTTGAAACAGCGCTTGTAACGGCTAAAGATGATCAAGTTCCTGTTTTGATTGATGTTCGTGTTGATCCAAATGCGGCTCCACTTCCTGGAAAAATTGTTTGGGATGAAGCGAAAGGTTATCTCGCTTTTGAAAGTGGCGAATTACTTGAAGAACATCATTTGGCTAAAATGCCACCACTAAAAACAATTTTACGTCGTTTTTTATAAAATTTAGATGTTGCCCCTTAAGAAGAGATAGCTCTTCCTAAGGGGCTTTTGCGCATTGTTTTAAAAATAAAAAAAATAGACTAGTATTTTTGTCAGAAATTTAATATAATGAATTTGTTGAGTTTTGAAAACGTCATCAATTGATGACGAGACGAGGGAGGAAAGGATATTGAAAAAGAAAGGTATTTTATGGGGAGCTGCACTAATTGTGGTTGTTATTATTGTTTTTGTAGCTATCGGTTTTTCAGTAAAAAAGGGAGACACTGCAAGTCAGAAAGAAATAGAAAAATTAGAGCAAGCTGAACCTAAACCTAAAATCAAGGATTTCAAAAATACACTTGATATTTCAGCTAAGCCAACTGCACAAATTTATGGAAATTATGAAACCAATAAATTTACGAATTTTGCAGATTTAGGTGCATGGCATGGTTATTATCTACCAGCTAAAAGCGCGCCAGAGCTATTTGGTGGTTTTGCAGGTCCAGTGATTTTAGGACAGGAATATCCAGCTAATTTAGCAACAACGTTTGACCAAATTGAAATTATGAATCATAAAACGAAAAAAGCTTACTCGCTAAGTGAAGCAAGCACTGATTTTGCTTACTATCCTGGTCAACTTGTACAAAGTTATAAATTAGAAGACTTGACGCTTGAGCTACACTTGATTTTTGTAAGTGAAAGAACGGCACTCGTTCAAACGACTATTGAAAATAATACGGATAAACCATTGGAATTGTCACTAACTTGGAAAGGAAAATTGCTCAATCAACTTGATGATGGAGGGACAAAACTTTCTTTACATCAAACGCTAACTGGAACAAACGATGGTGTTGAAGTGAATTTTTCAGATATAGAGGAAACTTGGGCATTCTTTTCGACGAAAGAAACAAAATTTGCAGTTCGTCATGATAAACCTGTTCAAACAACGGTGGCAGGAGATAGCTATCGTTCACAGTTAAAAGAAGTTGTAAAAATTGCACCTCGGAAACAGTTTGAAACAAATTCGACTGAAAGTTATACGTTTACAAATAAAGAGTTTCAACTTGAAAAAGAAAAACACGACCGTTTTGTAAAAGAGGCAAATCGATATTTTAAAGAAAATAAACAACGCTGGCAAGGCTATCTAGATCAGACCTTTGCCAATAAAAAGCAAAAGAGTCATCCCGAATACAAAAATGCTGCTGTCAAAACAATGGAAACTTTAACTACAAACTGGCGCAGTCCTGCAGGGGCAATTAAACATGATGGAATCATTCCATCAATGTCGTATAAGTGGTTTATCGGACTTTGGGCTTGGGATTCATGGAAAGAAGCTGTAGCGGTGACGAACTTTAATCCGGAACTTGCGAAAAATAGTGTTCGTGCTTTGTTTGATTATCAAATCAAAGAAAATGATAAAGTGATTCCTCAAGATGAAGGTGCGATTATTGATGCTATATTTTATAATCCAACACCAGAGCGTGGCGGAGTTGGTGGAAACTGGAATGAGCGAAATTCGAAGCCGCCACTATCGGCTTGGGCAGTTTGGAACATTTACAGTCAAACGAAAGATAAGGATTTCTTAAAAGAAATGTATCCTAAACTTGTGAAGTACCATGAATGGTGGTATAAAAATCGAGATCATAATCAAAATGGTATTGCAGAATACGGTAGTATGATTAGTGATGCAAATTGGCAAAAAGATGATCAGGATCAAATTATTAAAGGGAAAGATGGAAAACCTAAATTAGATGATGAGGCCGTTATTGAAGCGGCAGCGTGGGAAAGTGGAATGGATAATGCGACACGATTCGATAAAGATGGGGTTGGAAAAGATGATCCAGGTGTTCTTGTTCTTGAAAATAAAGATAAGAATGATAAATTAGTGGGTTATTCTATCAACCAAGAATCTGTGGATTTAAATGCATATCTCTATGCGGAAAAGGGCTTTTTAGCTTCAATCGCGAAAGAATTAGATAAAGGAAAAGAAGCCAAGCAATACGAAAAGGAAGCGAAGAAAGTTAAAGAATACGTAGAAGACAACATGTATGATGAAAAAACAGGTTATTATTACGATCTACAAATTACATCTAAAAACAATAAAACAAAGCTACTCGTCAACCGTGGGAAGGGGACAGAGGGTTGGCTGCCGCTTTGGGCTAATCTAGCTTCCAAGGATCGAGCAAAAGAAGTCAGAAATAATATGATGAGTCAAGCCAAATTTAATACCCATGTTCCGTTCCCAACAGCATCAAGAGATAATAAAAAATTTAGCGCAACGAAATACTGGCGTGGACCAGTTTGGCTAGATCAAGCTTTGTTTGGTGTAGAAGCGTTACAGAATTATGGCTATCAAGCAGAAGCGAAGTTCATGGCTGAAAAGTTATTTAATCAGACAGAGGGATTGATGGGGAATGGACCAATCCATGAAAACTACGATCCACTTACAGGCGAAGGGCTTAGCACTAGTAATTTTAGTTGGTCTGCAGCGGCTTACTATTTGATGTATCAGCATACATTATTAGACAACCAAACAACCAGTCAAACAGAATTAAAATGAATAAAAAACGCAATGAGTTAAAAAAGAACTCATTGCGTTTTTATGACTTATGCAGAAAATATAAAAATCGTTTAGAAGCGCTAGACAGAAAACCCTGCCTTTTGTGGATCGCAAATATTGTTCGTTCAAGCGGCAGCGGGTAAGTACAGATATTTGTGAGCGATCTTGCAACTGATTCAGGGACAATAGCGATGCCGAGATTTGCTTCAACAAGACCAAGAATGCTTGCAATCTCAAGGCCATCGATTGAAAAGTGAGGAATGAGATTATTTTGCTGTAGAAATTGGTCGATGATTTCTCGTGTTGGTGTCCCCTTGTTGAAATGAAAAAAAGTTTCGTTTATTAAATCAGACAGATTGAAAAATTTTTTTTGTGCAAGTGCATGTTTTTTTGAAAAAAGAACAATCATCTTTTCAGTTGCTACTGGAAAACTTGAGAAAACGGGATCTTGTGGTTTTGTTACCGCTAGCCCAATTTCTAGCTCGCCACTTTGAATCTTCTCTAATAACTCATTTGTACGTGATTCGTGAAAATGAAATCGATTTTTTGGATATAGTTTTCGGAATGATTTTAAGAGTTGTGGAACAAAAGAAAATCCGAGTGTATGCGTAAATCCAAGTGTTATTAAGCCAGAATCAGGGTCAAGAAGTGTTTGGATTTCTTTTTTTGAACTTGCAAGAATTTCTGTGAGTTTTAAAGCATCTTGATAAAATTGTTTTCCAAACTGATTGAGCTGAATACCGCGCCCATCACGATCAAAAAGCGGTAATCCCAATTCTTTTTCGAGATTTTGGATCGAGCGGCTAAGAGCAGATTGAGATAAAGCTAGCTTTTCAGCAGCAAGCGTCAAATGCTCGGTTTCAGCCGTGATAATAAAATAATGCAATTGATTAAAATCCATCTTTGGATCACCACCTATGTAAGAAATGCATAAATTCATTCTGATTAATGATTTGTTTGCAAGTTAAATTGAGTATACAATAAAAGAATAAGACTTTGAAATAAAGAGGCATCGAATTTTATGAAAAAAGGTTACCTTTACATTATTTTAGCGACTTTTTTGTTTAGCACAATGGAAATTGCCATCAAGCTTTCAGGCAGCACTTTTCATCCCATCGAACTCAACTTTCTGCGCTTTTTCATTGGCGGATTTATTTTACTTCCGCTCGCAATCATTAGATGGCGCAAAGCAAAGCGGAAATTTGGCTGGCATGAACTGGGCTTTTTTGCACTGACAGGCTTTTTTTGCATCGTGATTAGCATGACATTTTTCCAACTGGCAATTGGCTATACGAAAGCTGCCACAGTGGCCATTTTATTCAGCTTAAACCCCGTTTTTGTATTGCTCTTTGCAGCCATTTTCTTAAAAGAAAAAATGACGAAACTTGTCGTACTTTCGCTTGCGATTAGCTTAGCGGGCATGCTGATTATCATTAATCCGTTTTCGCTCGCAGATCCAATTGGCGTCACACTTTCGGTCCTTGCAGCCGTTTTCTTTGCCGTTTATAGCGTGATCAGCCGCTATGGGACGAAAAAATGGCGTTACGGCGGAATTGAGACGACTTGTTTTTCCTTTCTAATTGGTGGAGCCGAACTTTTACTGCTTATGCTAATCAGTCACGTTACGCCTTTTGCCACGTTTCTTGCAAATCATGGGCTCGCTCTTTTCAGTGAAATTCCGCTTTTTTCAGGCGTTTCGTTGCATAGTTTGCCGATGTTGCTTTATCTTGGGGTCGGCGTCACGGGGATCGGTTTTTCCTGCTATTTTCTTGCGATGGAAGAAACCAGTTTATCGCTCGCTTCACTCGTGTTTTTCATTAAACCCGCGCTCGCACCGATTCTTGCATTCCTCATTTTGGGCGAAGCGATTCCGCTTGAAACCGCCATTGGTATTCTCGTGCTTTTGCTCGGCTCGCTCATCACCTTTATTTCCAACCGCGAAGTGCCAAAAATCATTGCCGAAAAAGAAAAAAATCCACCTTACCGTTCTTGAAAAAGAGCGGTTTTATTTTGCAAGAAACAGGGGAAAAGATTGTTAAGATTTTGTAAACCTTGTAGACTTTGTTCGTTTTTGTACATATAGGTTTGCTATACTTTTGGTAAAGCAAAGTGAGTGGGGAAAGGAGCTGTTCAGTTTTTGGAATTTTATAAAGAAACGCCAGAAGCGGTTTTAAAGCAAGAAAATACAAGCGAAAAGGGGCTAACACGCGAAGAGGCTCGGAAGCGCCTTGAAAAATATGGTTATAACGAGTTAAAGCAAAATAAAACAATCCCTGTGTGGAAACTGTTCCTAGAAACGTTTAAAGATCCAATGGTAATCGTGCTCGTGATTGCGGCGCTCGTCCAGTTAGCGCTCGGTGAAGTCATTGAATCGATCATTATTTTTGTTGTTTTAATCGTGAATGCATTGATCAGTGTCATTCAAACGAAAAAAGCAGAAAGTTCCCTTGATGCCTTGCGAGAAATGTCGGCTCCAGAGGCAAAAGTCTTGCGTGATGAAAAAAAAGAAACCATCCATGCCCGCGATGTCGTGCCGGGAGATATTGTTTTACTTGATGCAGGCGATTATGTTCCAGCAGATGGACGCTTGCTTGAAAGTAGCTCGCTTAAAGTCGATGAAGGGATGCTGACCGGGGAATCCGAAACCGTTCAAAAAGCCATCGACCCAATCACAGAAGAAGTTGCCCTTGGCGACCGGATCAACATGGTGTTCAGCAGTTCGCTCGTGGCGTATGGGCGAGGCAGCTTTGTTGTCACCGCGACCGCCGAAAAATCCGAAATTGGAAAGATCGCCGGACTTCTCGAAACGGCGGAAGCGAAACAAACGCCACTCCAACAAAAACTTGAAAGCTTTAGCAAGAAACTCGGGATCGCGATTCTGGCACTTTGTATCCTCATCTTTGCCGTCGAAGCTGGGCGAATTTTCTTAGGAACGAGCACAGAAACAGACACGACACAAGCAATTTTAAACGCCTTCATGTTCGCCGTTGCTGTCGCTGTAGCAGCAATCCCAGAAGCCTTATCGTCGATCGTCACCATTGTCCTATCTGTTGGAACCAACAAAATGGCAAGGCGCCACGCGATCATCCGTAAGCTCCCAGCCGTTGAAACGCTTGGTTCTACGAGTGTTATTTGTACCGATAAAACGGGAACGCTGACACAAAATAAAATGACCGTCGTTGATTACTACCTTCCAGACGGTGTAAAAAAGAATTTTCCAAATGAACCTGCTAGTTGGGAAGAATCAGAACGACGCTTGATGAATATCGCGGTACTCTGTAATGACTCAACGATCAATGAAAACGGAGAGGAGCTTGGCGATCCAACCGAAACAGCCCTACTTGCATTCAGCAAGTCAAGCAACCAAGATCCAAGCGAGCTTCGGAAAACCTATCCACGGCTTGCCGAACTTCCTTTTGACTCCGAACGAAAATTAATGTCAACACTGCATCAATTTGATAATGAAAAAGTCATGCTCACAAAAGGCGGACCCGATGTGATGTTTCGTAGGGCAAAATTTCTCTATTTAAACGGAGAAGAAGTTCCATTTTCCACTGAGCTTTTAAGCGAGCTTGAAAAAACCAATGAAACCTTTTCAAAAGAAGCCTTGCGCGTTCTTGCTTACGGCTATAAACGAATGCCCGCAGAACAAGCGACACTGACCCATGAAGATGAAAATGAACTCGTTTTAGTTGGACTAACGGCGATGATTGACCCGCCACGTGAAGCCGTCTATGCTTCAATTGAAGAAGCGAAAAAAGCGAGCATCCATACCGTGATGATTACAGGCGATCACAAGACAACCGCCGAAGCGATCGGACGCAACATCGGTCTTGTAGAAGAAGGCGATTTTGCGGTAACCGGGCAAGAACTCGACCGAATGAGCGAAGAAGAACTCGAACAAAAGTTGAGTCATATCACTGTTTATGCACGCGTCTCGCCAGAAAATAAAATTCGCATTGTGCGTGCGTGGCAGAAAAAAGAAAAAGTAACAGCGATGACAGGCGATGGCGTGAATGATGCGCCAGCCCTTAAGCAAGCGGACATTGGTATTGCGATGGGAAGCGGCACAGATGTAGCAAAAGATGCTTCTGCGATGATTCTAACCGACGATAATTTCGTTTCGATCATTAGTGCCGTTGAAGTCGGACGAACCGTTTTCGATAATATCAAAAAAGCGATTGGCTACCTTTTTGCAGGAAACCTCGGGGCGATTATTGCAATTTTATTCGCGCTTATGATGAACTGGGTGAACCCTTTCACCGCCTTGCAACTGCTCTTTATCAATCTCGTGAACGATTCCCTTCCAGCGATTGCCCTTGGCATGGAAAAAGCAGAGCCAGACGTCATGAAACGCAAACCAAGAGATATGAACGAAGGAATTTTCGCTGGCGGCACGATGCGCGCTGTCCTCTCAAGGGGTATCCTAATCGGTGTGGCCGTCATCATATCACAATTTATCGGTCTTACTATCAGTCCAGAAATCAGCGTTGCGATGGCCTTCACAACACTCATCCTAGCAAGAACCTTACAAACCTTTGCAGCACGCTCGAATACTCAAACCGCCTTTGGTGCAGGCTTTTTCCAAAATAAATACGTACTTGGCGCCGTTGGACTTTGCTTTGTCTTGTATGCCATCACAGTCTTACCAGGCGTCCGCGAAGTATTTTCCATCCCAGCAAGTTTCGGCCTATCGGAATGGGGAATCGCGACATTACTTGCTGTATCTGCAGTCCTCTTAATGGAAGTCGTGAAACTGATCAGCAACCGAATCGCAAAATGAATAAGTGAAAAAACCAGGCTTTGTGAATTTTGATTCGTCATAAAAATGACCTTCCGAATATTAGATAAACAGTCTAATTTTCGGAAGGCCATTTAGTTTAGATATGAGTTTTTTGGATAGAAACACAAATCTTTTCATTTTGCACAGTTTTATTTGAATACACGTATATATTTTCATGTGTTTATTTTGTGAAATCTTCAGAAATATTCACTGGATTGTCACATTTTTCACAGTTGTTTAGTGGTAAAATAATAAATAGAAAGATAAGAATATAATTCATGGAGGAATTTGAGATGAACAACCAAGATCCAAACTTGGAAGAAAAACGAATGGGATTTGAAAATGAAGAGAAAAAATTGAAGAAAGAACTTCATATGTTGAAATGGGAATTCGATCAATTTAGTTCTTTAAAAGAAATGCTACTAGCTGGTAATTTTGTATCAGCATCGGGCGGCTCACTTGAAGATGCTTTTGAGGCACCGCGTACCAAAATTTTAGCAAGCCGAATTGATGAGATTTATCAAAATCAGCACATCGTTTCTTCTGAGCAAATCGAGAAATATTTGAGCACTTTTCTCGGGCAGCTAACGGCGGAAAAAGCCATGGTCGGCAAGCGGCTGCTTCAAGTCCAAACGGAGAAAGGGCGGTTTTAAAACAAGTGCGCGCAGCTTGCTTTTGCCGAGCGCAGGCGGTGAACTGAATCTGGAAAATGCCTTCTTGCAGTTGCTTCGGCAGCTGTTTTTTGTGTGTTATAAAACTTATCATAAATAATTATGGTCAATAACCTTCCCTTATGGTAAAATTTTAAAGGTGAAGTTTTGCATGGTATGTGCAAACGGCAATTTTTTAGATAGACAGGGGAGAAAACAGTGAAGCGATTGAAATTTTTACTACCGCTACTTATGCTTGCTACTGTTCTGCTTGGAAGTTTTGGACTTCCGGTAAAAGCGAATGCTGAGCATTATGAAATTGCAACAGATGAGACGTTTGCGCCGTTTGAATTTCAAAACAGCAAAGGCGATCTAATCGGCATTGACATGGATATTGTAAAGGCGATCTCAAAGGACCAAGGGTTTACATATACAATGAAACCGATGGGCTTCAATGCGGCTGTTCAAGCGCTTGAAGGTGGTCAAGTAGATGGTGTTATTGCGGGAATGAGTATCACAAATGAACGCAAAAATAAATTTGATTTCTCGGACCCATATTTTGATTCTGGTGTCGTTATGGCCATTAAAAAAGATAACGATACTGTTAAATCTTATAAGGATTTAAAAGGAAAAAAAGTTGCTGTCAAAACAGGAACGGAAGGTTATGCTTTCGCTGATAAAAATAAAGACAAGTATGGCTACAAGCTTGTTCCGTTTGATGACTCTGCAAGTATGTATGAAGATGTAAAAGGCGGTAATTCGGTTGCTTGCTTTGATGACTATCCGGTTATGGCCTACGGGGTTAAGCAAGGAAATGGTCTTAAAATCGTAACAGATATGGAACGCGGTGGTCAGTACGGCTTTGCAGTTCAAAAAGGCCAAAATAAAGAACTTCTTGAAGCCTTCAATAAAGGGCTTGTCAATATTAAAAATAGTGGCGAATATCAAAAGATCTTAGATAAGTATATTGGTTCGGATGCTGAACCGGATACATTTTGGGATACGCTTGTAAGTAGTTTTCCTGCCCTTTTGATGGGACTTTGGAATACGATTAAATTAACCGTGATTTCGCTTGTGTTCGCAGCTCTTCTTGGACTTGTTTTTGGTTTCCTTAAAGTAAGCAGGAGCAAACTTTTACGCGGAATTGCAACGGTTTATGTGGATATATTCCGTGGGATTCCACTAATTGTCTTAGCGTTTTTCATCTACTTCGGGATTCCACAAGCTTTTAATTTCCGAATGGATCCAAATCTCGCTGCGATCATTACCTTAAGTTTGAACGCGGGAGCCTATATCACTGAAATCATTCGTGGTGGTATTCTTGCGATCGATAAAGGGCAAATGGAAGCAGCTCGTTCACTTGGAGTCCCATACGGGAAATCGATGATGAAAATTATTTTGCCACAAGCTGTTCGCGTGATGGTTCCATCGTTCATTAACCAGTTTGTTATCACGCTGAAAGATACATCGATTATGAGTATTATCGGCATTGTTGAACTCACACAATCCGGGAAAATCATCATCGCACGTACATTTGAAACATCGGGCATTTGGCTGGTTGTTGCGATCATGTATCTCGTTGTGATTACTGCGCTTACGAAACTTTCAAATGTGCTTGAAAGGAGACTTGGCAAATGACAAAGCTAAAAGTAACAAACCTAAAGAAAAATTTTGGAGCAAATGAAGTATTAAAAGATATCAACATTGAAATCGAAGAAGGCGAAGTAGTTTGTCTGATTGGTCCTTCTGGTTCCGGGAAAAGTACTTTTTTACGCTGCTTAAATCAGCTTGAAGAAATTACAGCTGGCGAAGTGATCGTAGATGACTACAACTTGACGAATAAACAAACCGACATTAATAAGGTTCGTGAAAATATCGGGATGGTCTTTCAACATTTTAATCTCTTTCCGCATAAAACGGTGCTTGAAAATATCACGTTTGCGCCCGTCGAATTAAAAAAGCGTTCCAAAGCTGAGGCAAATAAACTTGGGAAAAAACTTCTTGAACGTGTGGGTTTAGGTGAAAAAGCAGCGAGCTATCCAAGTGAACTTTCCGGTGGTCAAAAGCAACGGGTAGCCATTGCGCGTGCGCTTGCGATGGATCCAGATATCATGTTGTTTGATGAGCCTACTTCTGCGCTTGATCCCGAGATGGTCGGGGAAGTTTTGAATGTTATGAAAGAACTTGCTAAAGACGGCATGACGATGATTGTTGTGACGCATGAAATGGGTTTTGCTCGCGAAGTGGGGAACCGCGTGATTTTCATGGATGGTGGTTACATCGTCGAAGAAGGTTCACCAGAAGCGATTTTTGATCATCCAACACATGAACGAACAAAAAGTTTCTTAGATAAAGTTTTATAGGTTTGAGACCTGCTATTTTCGGGAATTTCCTTAAATGGCGGGTTTTTTCTATGATAAATAAAATTGTAAAAAAAGCTATTTTTATTGTCGTTTTTGTGTTAGAGTGGACATAGAGAAAGAAAACGCTTAAAAGAATGAATGAAACCATTTTCTGGAAACGGAGTGATTGAGAAGATGAGTAAAGACCCTAAAAAGATGGATAAGGTTGTTCAAAATCTCAAATCGAAAGGAATTAGTGTTGAAAAAACAAAATCTCGTAAGGAACTCTGGCAGACGATACAATTAAATCCGTTGCCGCAAGTTGAGTTCAGTTTACGCTAATAATTGTATTTTTCATGGTCTCGGAAGTTTTTCCGAGGCTCTTTTTTTATTGTCATCAGAAAGTAATTTAGTTTTGATTTTATTGTTATACAAAAGCTACTAAAATAGTGTATGATTAAATTATATAGCGGCAAAGTGAAATTTGTGAGAAAAATGAGGCAGAGTTGATGAAAAAAGAACTTTCAAACCAAAAGTCAATTTATATTCATATGGATAATGTCATTAATAATGTTGTGACAAGCGGCATTACTTTTTGTGATTTTATGCAAGGCGTTCCTGCACCGCCTGAAAATATCTTACTCATTAAGCATCATTTTAAAGATACTTCATATAATGCGCATACGGCTTTTCACTACTTAGAATCAAGCGATTTAAAGCAATTAAAACAAGCCCCGCTTATGAAGTTCAATAATTTTTGCTGGGTAGATTTTGAAGACGTGGAACTTGTCAATCAATTATCCCCGCAAGAAGTAGCAGAGTTACTTTACTTAGCGCATACAGGAAGACATTTACGATCACCATTTTATTACAAATTACAAAATAACTTTGTTTATTTGACAAAGAAAGATGGCAGATATAACAAAGTTTATTATCGAAATATGAATCACTTTTATGCAGTTCTCAGCCAAGCGATTACACGCAAAACGGAAGAAATCGTTCATGAGAAAAGCTTTTTGATGCCTAACAGGCGAAAAGGAGTTGCCGTACCACCAAGTGATTTACTAAAGAAAATGATGAAATACTTTAAAGAAGGAGCCTGCATTTCGTTCGCGCATGCAGAAAAATCGCGTACACAGCTTCGTGTTCCAATTGGGATTGATTTTGATGAGGATTTGTCCGAACTCGAAGATTCTTCAGAAGAACTGACTTATAATGAAGTAGCGGCTGAGCTTGTTTATGATTTGAAACGAAGCGAATGGATCTATATTGAAAAGTAACTTGAAATTCAAAAGCCCTGTGCAAACCAGTTTGCACAGGGCTTTTTTGTTATTTTAGCGTGAATGATGCTGAAAGTGTATCCCGCGAATTTAAGCCGACAAATAAATTGAAATCGCCTGGCTCAACTGTAAAGTCCATCTTTTTCGTATAGTAGAAGAGATCTTCACGCGTTAATGTAAAATGAATCGCGGTGTTTTCTTGCGCTTTTAAATAAACTTTTTTGAACTTTTTCAGCTCTCGAGTCGGGCGAACGACAGATCCTACGATATCTTGCACGTATAGTTGGACCGTTTCGAATCCGCCGCGCGAGGAGTTATTTTTGATTTGCACACCGATGTGTAGCTGATCCACCATTTCCTCTGTATCTAATGTTAAACTCGAAAGTTCAACATCGCTATAGCTCAATCCGTATCCGAATGGATAGAGCGGAGCGTTCGGACTATCCAAGTATTTGGAAACAAACCGGCCTTTATGTGTCTCGCTATTCAGTGGACGCCCCGTTTGAAAGCCATTGTAATAAATCGGAAGCTGGCCAGCCGTATAAGGAAAACTCATGCTTAAACGACCCGAAGGATTGATTTCACCAAATAAAATGTCAGCAATCACACGTCCGCCTTCCGTTCCAGGAAACCAAGCTTGTAAAATTGCATCCATCTGTTTGGCTTCTTCCGTTAAAACTAGCGGTCGCCCACTGATAGTCACTAAAATGTTCGTTTTCCCGAGCGCAAGCATTTCTTGAATGAATTCTTTTTGGACATCTGGCAGTGTGATGTCCGTTCTACTGCCTGCTTCACCACTTTGCATCGTATGCTCACCCATCGCATAAATAATCACATCGGCTTGTTTTCCTTGTTCGAGTGCTTCTGCGAGCGCTTGCTTCCTTTCAGCTAGAGGCATTCGCTCAAGTTGTTCCTTGCTTCCGCCGAATTCCCCGAGGAAATGGTAATCCGACAACATCTCGCAACCCGCGCTATAGCTGAATTTTGAAGCAGAAACATGCTGACTGATCGCTTCTTTGATCGTGATGACGTCGCTTGTGTTTCCGTGAATTGCCCACAAGCCAATTAAATTTTGATTATCGCCATAAGGACCGACAAGCAAAATCTTTTGTTCATTTTTAGCAAGAGGGAGGGTGTTGTTTTTATTTTCTAATAAGACCATCGACTGAGCGGCGACTTGATACGCCAAATCACGATTTTCTTCCGTCAAAAGCGCTTTTCGCTCCCGCTCGCTAGATGCCCCGCGATAAGGATCTTCAAATAAGCCAAGTTTATTTTTCAACTTCAAAACGCGCCATACCGCTTCATCAATTAAGCCAGGATCAAGCTTTCCTTCCTGAACAAGCGGCTCAAGTTGCTTAGCGTAACATCCTGTTTTCATATCAATATCGTTCGTCGCCTTCATTGCAAGAAGAGTGGCTTCCTTTTCATTGGCTGCAATCCCATGTGCTACAAGTTCCTACACGGCAGCATAATCCGAGATGATGACGCCATCAAAGCCCCATTCTTCTCGCAAGATTTGCTTAAGCAAAAATTCGCTTCCTGTAACAGGTATCCCATCATAGGTATTAAAAGATGTCATCACGAGTTCGCTTCCCGCATCAACGGCTGCCTGATAGCCCGGTAAATAATCCTCCCGCAATCGTCGCTCAGACATATCGACTGTATTGTATTCGCGTCCGCCTTCTGCGGCCCCGTACGCAGCAAAATGTTTAACACAGGATGCAATCCCCGTGATTTTACCAGTTTCCATATGTTGCAATCCAGTAACCATCGCGCGTGCAAAAGCCGCATTAAGTGTCGCATCTTCCCCAGTCGATTCTAGGCATCTTCCCCATCTAGCATCTCGCACGAGGTCAACCATTGGCGCGAAAGTCACGTGCACCCCGGCAGCTTTCGATTCTGCCGCCGTCACTTTGTAAGCTTGCTCAATTAATTCTGGATTCCAAGTCGCGCCAAGCCCAAGTGGAATGGGAAAAACGGTTCGGTAGCCGTATACAATATCGGCCATGAAAAGAAGTGGAATTTTATGCCTGCTTTTTTGAAGCCACTTTTCTTGAATTTGCCTTGTCTTATTAGCACCAGCAACATTTAAAACGGAGCCCGCTAAATCGACCATTTCTTGCGTGATCCCTAACTTTTGCTTGGGTCCAACCGTTAAGGCATCTTCGCTACTAAAAAAGTCTCCAGATAATTGAATTAGCTGACCAACTTTTTCTTGCCAAGTTAAATCCTTTAAGATCTTTTTCAAATCTGTTTCATTCATCTATTTTTCCTCCTCTTTTGCAGCTGCGAGTTCTTGTTCATAAGTTTTATTATCCAATCGTTTAAACCACGGATACCAAAGAATCGGTGACAAAATCAGTTGAATAAATAATTGTAAAATGATAATCGAGATACTTCCTTGAACCGCAGCATGAAAGCCAAGTGGCAATCCGAAAATTGCTTGAACTCCCGTAAACTGAGCGACAACGTGTAGTTTTGTAAGCACATAGGCGAGAATGAGTGCAATCGTATTGTTTGTAATAAACGGAATCGCAAGGTTGAAATTAAGAACAAGCGGTGTCCCGAAAATAACAGGTTCTGTAATTCCGAATAAGCCAGGAATAATCGCAATTTTACCCACTTCACGATACTGTTTACTTTTCGCTCGTAGCATGAGCAAAATAAGCCCAAGTGCCATTCCACCGAAAGTGATAATGTTGAAAAAAGCTAGCCCAACAATATTTGGAGGAACTTGTCCCGCTTGAATCGCATTTAAGTTTTCAACATCCATGGACAGCCATAGCGGTGTTACAAGTGGCAACATCACATTGGTGCCGTGAATCCCGAAGAACCATAAAATTTGCTGAATCAAACTTAGGAGGATAACAGCGCCAATTGTGCCGCCAATTCCTTTCAGCGGTTCTTGAATAATCGAGTAAACGAATTGGTGCATGCTGCCAAATCCAGTTAGTCCAAATAAAAAGTCGATGAGGATAAAAAGGAGACCAATTAAAATGGTTGGAATAAGAGATTCAAACATCCGCGTAACCATCGGCGGCACCCCAGCAGGCATTTTGATCGTCCAGCCTTTA
Organism: Listeria kieliensis; assembly: GCF_003369925.1. Lineage (GTDB taxonomy): Bacteria > Bacillota > Bacilli > Lactobacillales > Listeriaceae > Listeria > Listeria kieliensis_A. The sequence continues at coordinate 196,879 of NZ_LARY01000001.1, forward strand.
TGTTTAATGAATAAATAAAGCCGAGCGCTAACGATCCCGATAATGAGTGCGGAAAATACGCCTTGTGCGCCAAGCCAAGTAGAAGGAATGGCAGAAACCTTGTCTGCTGTTTGACCGATTGGCGTGATCAAAAGAAAACTCATTAGAGCGATAATGCCTGCTGAGATGGGATCTTCATCCCGGTCAAGCCGACGTACTAAATGATAAGCCATAAGAACAACGACGTAGATGGCCATTGCCCCGATTGTGACAGTATTGACTTTGGCAAGTAAGTCAGTGACTTGTGTTAATTGTTTAAGGGAAGGCACCATGTTCATTAAAACAGTGATTAAAACAGCGATGGAACCGATGAAAATCGGTCCGAGTGTAGACATCATGGCGCCGGAAATCGCTTGCAAATAAGCATTGCTCCCCATTTTATCGAACCATGGATTGATTTTGTTAAAAAAGTGAATGATTTTCTCTTTCATTACTAAACCCCCTGTTTGGACTTCTATAGCCACATTATATAAAAGATAGCGTTTTCATTTCGCGTCGTTTTTTGACATGAAATCGGAAAGAATTTTACTTTTTGAAGTATGTTTTCCGATATTGCTGAGGGGATATACCGTAATGTTTTGTGAACGCATTATAAAAAGACTTGACTGTTGAAAAACCGCTATCAAGTGCGATTTCAAGAATCGTATGGTCTGTATCTCTTAGTTTGAAGTAAGCTTCTAATAAACGGACAGAACTCAAATATTCGCTAAAAGAAACCCCCATAAATTTTTTGTAAAAACGTGAAAAATAGGAAGGATTATAATTGAAATGTTCTGCTACAGATGTAAGCGAGAGATGTTCCTTATGATGTGCTGCAATATAATCATTTACTTTTTTTAACTTGGGAAGGTGTTTGGCGCTCTCAATTTCTTTAATGCCTGCAAGTGGTGTGCGAAAGTTTTTGGTAAGCTCCGCTATTAGTTCATAGACGCTTGCTTTTGTCGTCAAGCGGTCCCACAAGTTTTCTTTCGTTAACTGCTCTTTTATCCGCATAAGTATTGCCTTCACTTCCGGAGTCGCGTTTTGCGGAGTCAATTTGTACAGAAATTGGTGACCATACTGGTTTTCCGTGGCACTTGCTAAAAAATCAAGTGGAATTTGAATGGCTAAGCATTTTCCAGGAGCTGGACTTTGTGAAGAATGAATCATGTTGGAATTGATGAACAACACATCTTGCTGAGCTAACGAGATGTGTTGATTCGGAAACTGAACATCTAACTTTCCAGACAGACAAAATAAAAGTTCTACACTGGCATGCCAATGAGGCGGAATTAGCCGGTCTGAACTTTTAGTATGGAAAATAAAAATTTTAAATGGAAAATTCATAGTCGGGACAATGGCTTCATGATATATACTGTTTTTTTCGAGCATTTTTTACACCTCTATTTGTCATTAGTAAATTCTGAAGTGAACTGATGCTGCCGTATCTCCACTTTAAATTATAAACAGAAGTAAGGTGAAAAACAATTTTAGGCATATTTTTGGTAACATGTAAAATAAACCCCTTTACCTTTGGTTTCATTTTTGTTATATTATAACTAACGAACGTTAGTTAATTTAAACAAGGAGGAATCGAGATGTCCAAAGAAACGCTAAAAAAAGCGGCTCTGACACTTTTTTCAGAAAAAGGGTATGACGGAACAGCTCTTTCTGAAATAGCTAAAAGAGCAGGAATTAAGACACCTTCGATTTATGCACATTTTGAATCTAAAGAAGAACTTTATTTGACGATTTACCGAGAAGTTATGCAAGAAGAATTGGCAAATGTCAAAGCAGAGAAGCGAGAAGATTACGAAACGGCTGAAGAATATCTCAAAGCCTTTTTTTATGCCGCGACAGACTTTGAACGAGATCCTGAAGTACGACGCTTTTTCCAGCGATCGGTTTACTATCCGCCTGTTTCCTTAAAGGAGAAAATGCAGGAAGAGGTAACAAGGTATGAGACACAAGCTTTTGAAAAAATTGCCGTGTTGCTTGATGAAGTGACTCACGATGAAGAGAAAAAAACGCGCTGGATTCGAGTTTTCTATGCTTTTTTAGATGGTCTTGGTGTGGAACATGAACTTTACGACTTGACAGAATTTGAAAAACGAAGAGAATCAGCTTTTGAAGCTTTGGTTTTACTCTTAAATTAAAGGAGAAGATAGTTATGCAATGGTTTTATTTAGTTTTAGCCGGACTCTCTGAAATCGTCTGGGCTTTTGGACTTAAAGAATCACACGGATTTACAAAATTGGATTTCAGTTTGCTTACAATTGCCTTTTTGATTGTTAGTTTCGGCCTATTCGCTCTAGCGATGCGCACCATCCCAATTGGAACAGCCTATGCTGTATTTACGGGGATTGGAGCTGCAGGAACGGCGATTGTCGGAATCCTTTTCTTAAACGAACCGGCTGGGCTGCTTAAAATCATTTCATTAATTGTATTGATTTCAGGAATTATTGGACTGAAACTTGTTGATGATGGCGGCGGAAAGGAAGGAGAAAAATAATGGCATGGATTTATTTAGTGATCGCTGGTCTTTGCGAAATGTGCTTTGTTGTTACCATGAAACTTTCACAAGGTTTTAAAAAGCTTTGGTTTTCTGTTTTAACGATTGTTTTCATGTGTGGCAGTTTCTTCTTGCTTTCACACGCGTTAAAGACCATCCCAATTGGAACAGGCTATGCGATTTGGACAGGAATCGGAGCAGTTGGCAGTGTCATCATGGGGATGCTTCTCTTTAAAGAAAAGAAAAGTGTCATGAAAATTTTCTTTATTACCATGATTATTGCTGGAGTGATTGGACTTAAATTATCTGCAGGGGCATAAAAGGAAGCAGCAAAAATTTTTGAATGGGAACATGTGAGTTCGCTTCAAAAGTTTTTGCTGCTTTTTGATTAGGCGTTAAAATGATTCACGTCGCGCCATTTTTAAGAAATTGCTTTTAATCTAACAGAAACGTGGTAAAATAGACTACAGAAAAGAATCCGGAGGGATACCATGAAAACAAAGTTAATTTTACTTTATGGCGGAAAGTCAGCCGAACATGAAGTATCGTTGCAAACGGCACTTTCTGTTATTAATGCACTTGATTTAAATAAATTCGAAGCGCTACCTGTATACATAACCAATGACGGTGACTGGATTCAGGGCCCAGAGATTACGCATCAATTGGATTTTTCAGACCAGCTGCGTTTCTCGCCTGAAGAGCAGTTTTGCTTAGCGCAAAAAGAAAACGAAATTTCCTCAGGATTTTTAATTAGTCCAGCTGATGTGACAGAAGAGCGAGAAAATACGGTTGTATTCCCACTGCTACACGGACCAAACGGAGAAGACGGCACAGTTCAAGGGCTTCTTGAAGTCTTGAATCTTCCATATGTAGGAAACGGCGTACTTGCTTCAGCGGCAGCGATGGATAAAATTGTCATGAAAAAAGTCTTTGCAGATGCAGGGATTCCGCAACTTCCGGCTGTAGCCGTTCGCTCGATTGATTGGAAAAATTTCCGCGACGAAATGGTTGCGGATATGGAAGAGGCACTCACTTATCCCATGTTTGTTAAACCAGCAAATCTAGGTTCAAGCGTTGGGATTAGCAAAGCGGAAAATCGGGATGAGCTTTATCAAGCGATGGACGAAGCTTTCTTGTATGATCGCCGCGTTGTTGTTGAGCAAGGAGTTGTTGCTCGCGAAATTGAAATGGCGGTACTTGGAAACGACACGCCAGCTTGTTCAGTTCCTGGCGAAATTTTACCAAAAGGTTCAAAAGCTGTTTTTTATGACTATAAAGCGAAATATCAAGATAATGATACGACGCTTGTGATTCCTGCAGAAGTCAGTGAAGAAGTAGAAAATAAATTAAAAGAATACGCGATTCAAGCTTTTCTTGGTCTTGATGCAAGCGGTCTTGTTCGCGCAGACTTTTTTGTGACAGAGCAAAACGAAATCTTTTTAAATGAAGTTAACACGATGCCAGGCTTCACGCCTGTTAGCATGTATCCGCTACTCTGGCAAGCAAGTGGCATTTCTTATAGCCAGCTGATTGAACAGCTGGTGGAACTCGGACTCGAACGTCATGAAGCGAAAAATCAGTTGAAATACCGTTTAGAAGATTAAAACCAGAAAAAAGTAGTTTGAATTTATTCAAACTGCTTTTTTCAAGAAGGAAAGTTGGGGCGAAATGGAAAAAACGCTTTTGGAGATTGCGACTTTGATTGATGCGCAATTAAATCAAGCTACATTTAATGAAACGAAAGTGACGGGAGTGTGCTTTGATACTCGTCAAATAAAACAAGGGGACTTGTTTGTTCCGTTTGTTGGGGAAACAAGAGATGGACATTCTTTTGTTCGTCAAGCCGTTGAAGCAGGAGCCGCTGCAAGTTTTTGGCAAATGGATGTACCGAATCCGCCAGACGATGTGCCGCTTTTACTTGTTGAAAATACGGCGGATGCATTTGAGTTGTTTGCGAAAAAGTATCTTGCGGAAGTCGCACCGAAAGTTGTGGCGATTACTGGCAGTAACGGGAAAACGACCACGAAAGATATCACGCGAGCCATCATGAGTAGCCGTTATAAGGTGCACGCAACAAGTGGCAACTTCAATAATCACATTGGCTTACCATATACGATTTTAACGATGCCAGAAGACACAGAAGTCGCGATTTTAGAAATGGGCATGAATCACCGCCACGAAATTGAAAAACTAACGAAAATTGCTCGTCCAGATATCGCGATCATTACAAATATTGGTGAAGCACATATCGAATACTTGGGATCGCGAAAAGAAATTGCGAAGGCAAAGCTTGAAATCGTGCTCGGGCTAAAGCGAGATGGACTTTTGATTTATCCACACGAAGAGCCATTAATTGAGCAACAGCTAGCAAGTGATGTACAAACGGAAACCTTTGGGCGAGAAGATACGGCGGATATTTACCCGCTTCAGATTACTACGGAAACGGAAGGGACTAAGTTTACCACGAATTTGGACCCAGCAACTTCCCTTTATGTGCCGATTATTGGCGAACATAATGTGTTCAATACGATGGCGGCTTTGCTTGCTGCGCGCAAACTAGGGATTGATTCTCTAGATGCAAAAGTGGCTTTAAGTGGAATGGAACGATCTAAAAGTCGATTAGAGTGGCTTGAATCTCCTCGAGGAACAAAAATCTTGAATGATTCTTATAACTCAAGTCCAACTGCTTTAAAGGCCGTGCTTAAAACCTTTATGAATATGGATGCAGCAGGGAAACGGAAAATAGCTGTTGTAGCGGATATGTTGGAACTTGGAGAAGATACCGAGAAATTTCATCGCGAATCTGGGGAAGTGATCGAAGCGCAAAAACTGGATGAAGTTTTTGCTTACGGAGAAGCGATGCAGGCTTTTGCGGAAGCTGCTAGTAAACGAATCGGCGCAGAACATGTTCATTATTTTACTTCTAAAGCTGAACTGGAAAAGGCTTTACTTCAAGCAGTAACAGGAGACGAATGGGTTCTTTTTAAAGGATCTTATGGAATGGGCTTGAAAGATGTCGTAGAAAAACTTATGATAGGGTAAGATGACTTTACGATGAAAACAGGAGTTGACAATCAAAATGGTTGCATGTTTGTGTATTCACGGTTATACGGGAACGCCAGATGAGTTAAAACCACTCGCTGATTATTTAAAAGAGCATACCGATTGGGATGTATTAACACCGACGCTTCCTGGCCATGATAAGCCGTATCATTTACGAAATGCGACTTATCAAGACTGGATTATTTTCATGGAAAGCATTTTGACGCAGCTCTTAAAAGAAGATGATGAAGTTTATTTGATTGGTTTTTCGATGGGCGGTCTTCTTGCTGGTTGGCTAGCAAGACACCATCCTGAGGTGAAAAAGCTGGCTCTTCTTAGTACTTCTGTGCACTATTTGGACTGGCCTAATTTGGTGGATAACCAAGGTCAAATGTTTGTCGAAGTAAAAGACAAAAAACTCAAGAATAGTTCGGTTTTTAGTCGCTGTTTTAAACGCTTCACGGATGTTCCAAGTCAGTCAAAAGCGCAGTTTGCGAAGATGGTGATGCAAGCAAAGCCAGCGCTTGCCCATCTTGAGATTCCGACTTTTATTGCGCAAGGTGGGATGGATGCAGTCATTTCTGCAAAGCAAAGCGTAGATTACTTGATGGAGACGATTCCAGGTCCGAAGCGTTTACTCATCATGGAAGAAGCCGGGCACTTACTTTGCCAAGATAAAGACCGGGAAGTTTTGTTTGAAAACTTGTTAGGTTTCTTGAAGGAAAGCTAAAAGTGAGCCGTTGCTGATCAAGCAGCGGCTCACTTTTTACTTGGCGTGGTTGGCTTTAAAATGATGATAGGCACCCAGTAAATTGGCATTGTTTCCTAAGCTGCTTAATTCAATGACAGGTTGAATGCTTTCAAGAAAGCTACTATCTAGATGCAAAAGTGGCGCAACGAGTTTTTTCATGCTCGCTTGCAGGTAATCAAGCAAAAGGAGTTGTGAGCTAATGCCGCCACCGATGACAATTTTGTCGAGATCAAGAGTCGCTTGGAGATTCCAAATTTGAACGGCAAGGGAATCTGTAAAACGCTTCATGATCGAGATGGCATCTGGATCGCCTTGCTTCAGGACTTCAAAGAAAAGTTCACCGGATAGTTTTTCTGGATCGAGTTGTTTAGCTTTAGCGAAAGGACGGAGCAGCGCGTGGATGCCGTTTCGGGCGACGAGAAAGTCCGCTTTTTCAAGATCGGTGCTCGTTTTAAGCAGTGAAAGTTCGCCCGCAGATTGGTGCGTGCCGGATAGGACTTTTCGGTTTAGCATAATGCTGCCGCCAACGCCTGTTCCAAGCACGATCATCGCTCCATTTTGGATGCCTCGCAGTTGGCCTTCGTTCATTTCACCGATGATTGCAGCTTTGGCATCGTTATGGACGGCTACAGGCAAGTTAAAATAGGAGCTGAAGAGTGTAAGTAGATTTTCTTTATGGATGAAACGTAAGGAACCTCCGTGAAGGGCAAAGCCGGTTTCAGGGTTTATCACGCCCGGCATGGAAATCGAGACGCCGGAAAGTGCACAAGGCACGTTTTCAAGGGTCGCCACTAGTTCTTGTTTAAATTGTTCTTTCGTTTTTGGGGTTTTGAATTTGTGGACGTTTCCGAGTTTTCCTGCTTGGACGATTGCGTATTTGACGAATGTGCCGCCGATGTCGAAAACAAGAATATTGGACATTATTTTGCCTCCTTCGCAAGATATGGATTTCTGATGACTTTTTGATATAATAAATGCAATGATTTTGACGGGAGAAGATCGCGATGCTAGAAAAAATTTCGATGGTGCAGCAGTTGTCAGATTCAGATGAAGCCTTGCGCACCTTTATTTTTAAAAATCCAGCGCAAATTTTCCAGCTTTCTGCTCGAGAAATTGCCGCTAAAATTCCTTGTTCGTCTGCGACTGTCACACGATTTGTGAAAAAATGTGGGTTTCTTTCGTTTCGTGATTTCCAAATTTATATTCGAAATGAAGTCGAAAACATGACGGGAACGAGTATGACGAAGCGGATTTTCTTGGAACAGATTTTTGTCGACCAAGTATTCGAAGCCGATATTAATGAGCAAATTACACGAGTCGGTGAGCTTTTTCAAGCGGCTGACTGGATTTGTTGTATCGGGATGGGCTCTTCTGGCATTATGGCTGAATATGCTGCACGGAAGCTCAATATGATCGGTTTTAAGGCGCTTTCTTCTAATGAACCTTATGCGCCGTTTTTAAAGCGAGAAGCGAAAGAAAATGGGAATGTAGTCCTGCTTTTTTCAAGTTCTGGTGAAACACGCGAAATGGTCGAGCTCGCGCAGCTGCTCAAGTCTTATGACAAGACGATTATCAGCGTGACGAATTCAGGCGATAATTTGCTTGCGAATTTGTCTTCTATCAATTTGTGTTATTACACGGAAAAGCAACGTTTACCTTATCAGTTCGATTTATCTTCGCAAGTCCCAGTTGTTGCTTTGATTGAATACTTAGTGGCATATTGCTATCACTTACAAGCAGCAGAGAATTAATTCTCTGCTGCTTTTTCTTGTTCGAGTGAGCATTCTTGTTGGTATTCTTTTTTGTCGGCCATTCGAAAGAACGGATACCATGTTAAGATGTTGACAATAAGTAGCACGATGAAAACAAGGAAATACGGGAACCCACCTTTTAGGAACATCACAATAGGCGCAGGCGTTGTAAAAGGCATGGCAATTAGTGGGTTGTACTTCGAAAAATCTAGGAACGACATCATTCCCCAAGCGATTCCGCCCATTAAGGCGGGGGAAATGACCATTGGAATGAAGAAAAATGGATTTAACATCAGCGGCATCCCGAAAATGAGCGGTTCATTGATATTGAAGATGACAGGAGGACCAGCTAATTTGAAAAGTTGTTTATAGCGCGCTGATTTTGCTCGGAACATGGAAATGACGAGTCCATAAGTTGCGCCTTGACCGCCAAAGCCATTTCCGCAAACATAAGAAACAACGGCCATGGCAAGGTAAGGCAGTTCTTGATGATGCTGGAAAGCGACCATGTTTGCTGTCATATTTGCGGTTAGTGTCGGCATCACAACGCCGTAAACCATGTTGGGATGGATACCGAAGAACCAAAGCAAGTTCGCGATTGTGAAAATCAAGATAATCGCGATGGGAGACGCGGTTAAATGCTGTAGTGGTGCTTGAACGAGCATGGTGATGAAGGCAAAGATATTTTCAAAGGGTGTATAAGAAAATAATACGCGGACAATGAAGAAAATGACAAGAATAATGCCGGATAAAATGGCTGGACTTAGGGATTCGGATACGTTTGTTGGAACGGAATCGGGCATTTTGATGGTGATGTTTTTCTTGATGAGATAGGAATAAAGTAAACCGACGGCATAGCCAACTAAGATGGCAACGAAAAGTCCAGATCCACCTGTATAGAGCATTTGGAAGGCTTCCACATTCGAACTGGATTTGATGAGCGCTTGTGCTGGGAATTTCGTCACGTTTTCGCCTAGGATGTAGGTTTGAATTGCTTGTGGCATGAGAAGGAAAAACGCTGCTATCGCAAGTAAACCTGCTGGCATGGGATCATGGCCATCTTTTTTAGCGTAAATGTAAGCAAAGTTGAACACTACATAGACGGAAAGCAAATTGATGGTTGCCCCAAGTGCAGCATTGAAATGGGGCGTTAGACCGATATTTTTCAGCCATTCAATCCAAATAGGGATCGGGAAATTTCCAATGATCATTAGGAGAGCAACGCCCAGTGTAATGGGAGTTGTGCGCATGAAGGCTTCTGCTAGAGCGCTAAAAAATTTGCTGCGGTTCATTCGGGCAGCTACAGGGCCAATAAATTTGTTTAAGAAACGTTCCAATTTTTCCATCAGTCATTCTCCTTTTTTGTTAAACTGGCGCCGTTTGTTGCGATTACTTCTTGGTACCAATAAAAACTCTTTTTTTTGTAGCGATTTAGTGTTTTTTCTGAGGTTTCATCGCGGTCGACATAGACGAAACCATAGCGTTTTTGGTAGCCGTTTAGCCAGCTAAGCAGATCTGTGAAGCTCCACGAACAATAGCCTAAAACTTGCACGCCATCGGTTATCGCTTCTTGAACTTGCTTTAGGTGCTGCTTTAAATAGTCGATGCGGTATGAGTCGTCAATTTCGCCATTTTCAAATTGATCGTATTCGCCAAGACCGTTCTCAGTAATCAAAACGGGTAGCGCATAGCGGCTTTCGATCGTGCGAAGAGCGGAGCGAATCCCAACCGGGTCAATGGTCCAATCCCAGTTCGTTTGCTCAAGATATGTGTTCTTCGTAAATTTGCTCACGGAAGGAATCGAAATGGAGCGACTTGTGCCTTTCTTGCCAGAATGGTTCATCTGCATGCCTTCTTGGGATAAAGAGAGCGCATCATTTTTTGTTACGGTGGCGGATTGATAATAATTCAGTCCAATGAAATCTGGCTTTCCTTTTGCGAGAAGGGCGTAATCGGCTTTAGTTGGCTCTGTCATTAGCCCTTGTTCAATCAATTGTTTTAAAACTGTGCGAGGATAATAGCCCCGCGCGTACACATCTAGCCAAAAGAAATCCATCAGTTCTTCGGTATCCATTTTAGCGAGCACGTTTTCAGGATCGGCATTTAATGCGTAAATGGGACTAAAATTGAAACTTGGACCGATTTGTCCGGGATAGTTTCCTTCACGAAATGCGGCGATAACTGACGCATTTGCAAGGTTCGCAATGTGATTGGCACTTAGCGTGCGTTTCAAGTCTTTTACTTTCGGCGGATGAAGGCCGAGCAGGTAGCCATGCGTGATGAAAACATTTTGTTCGTTTAAAGAAATCCAGTATTTAACGCGATCTGAGAAAGCTTCAAAGAGCACTTTGGCATAGTTCGTAAAGTCCTGGATAAGTTCTCTAGATTCAAAACCGCCATACTCATCTTGTAATGCTTGCGGCAAGTCCCAGTGATAGATCGTCACGATAGGTTCGATTTGATATTTTACTAATTCGTCGATCAGCGCGTTGTAAAAGTCCAGTCCGGCTTGATTGATTTCTCCTTTGCCATTTGGAAAGATGCGCGCCCAAGAAACAGAAAATCGGTAAGCTTTCAGTCCTTGTTCGGCCATTAAGGCAACGTCTTCTAGGTAGCGGTGATAATGGTCAACTGCGATGTCGCCAGTGGTGTCTTGGAAAGTCGTTCCAGGTTTTTTCACGAAAACGTCCCAAATGGATTCCCCTTTTCCGTCTGCGTCATGAGCACCTTCAATTTGGTAAGCGGCGGATGCGCTTCCCCATAAAAAATCAGCTGGAAAGGCGTCTAAGTGTTTGTGTTTCATGGTCATTCCTCTCTTCATCGGTTTTTATTACCTTTTCATCATAGAAGATTCTTTTTGAAAATGTAAGCGCTTTTTTTGATTTGTGCAACGCGTTTCAGGAATTTGAAACAGAAAAACAGAAATTCTATAGGTAAAACGATTGAGAAAAGTAAAATTTACTGGTTTTTCCGTATATTTGAATTCGCTTTCTTTTTTTTATTCGCAAAAACGTCGTAAAAACTGGGTTTTCAGATTGAAATGAGGATGAATTCATGTTATGATGTCTATTAGATGTTTATTAGGTTTTGTATGTATAGCCTAGTGAGTTAGAGGGCTTTTTTTATTTGATACGTCGAATTGTCGATTTCAGAGCGTTTTGGAAATTACCAAGTGGTGAATAATTCAAAAAGAAATCATAGTTTAGTAACTGGAAGAATGAAAGTGAGTCAATCATTTTCATTTTTTATGTAGATCGTAAAGATTCATCATAAGCGTATGATGAGGATAAAGCTCTCCTGAAAAAACTTTAAGAAGATAAAGGAGAAATGACATTGACAAAGTTTTCAGAGTTTGGTCTGGACGAAAAAATTGTAAAATCTGTTAAAAGAATGGGATTTGAAGAGGCAACACCGATTCAAGAAAAGACGATTCCAATCGGTCTTGAAGGAAGAGACTTAATTGGACAAGCACAAACAGGGACGGGAAAAACGGCTGCGTTCGGTCTTCCGATGATCCAAAAAATTGATCAAAAGAATTCCAATGTACAAGGTTTAATTATTGCACCGACACGCGAACTTGCGATTCAAGTTTCGGAAGAGCTGTACAAGTTAAGCTATGACAAGCATGTACGAGTACTTGCGGTTTATGGCGGTTCGGATATTAGCCGTCAAATTCGTTCGTTAAAGAAAAACCCGCAAATTGTTGTCGGAACACCAGGTCGTATTCTTGACCATATTAATCGGCGCACGCTGAAGCTAGATCACGTTGAGACACTTGTGCTTGATGAAGCAGATGAAATGCTTAACATGGGATTCATTGATGATATTGAATCCATTTTGAAAGAAGTCCCAGATGAACGCCAAACTTTACTATTTTCTGCAACGATGCCGGATCCAATTCGTCGTATTGGAGAACGCTTCATGCATAGCCCAGAACTTATTCGTGTTAAAGCGAAAGAAATGACAGCACTTTTGATTGAACAATTCTTTATTAAAGTGCATGAAAAAGAAAAATTTGATGTTTTAAGTCGTTTACTAGATGTACAATCGCCTGAGCTTGCCATTGTATTTGGACGGACGAAGCGTCGTGTCGATGAGCTTTCGCGTGCACTTGATATGCGTGGTTATGTGGCTGAAGGAATTCATGGTGACTTAACACAAGCGAAACGGATGAGTGTGCTACGTAAATTTAAAGAAGGAAAAATCGATGTTCTTGTTGCAACAGATGTTGCGGCTCGTGGACTAGATATTTCAGGCGTTACACACGTTTATAACTACGATATTCCGCAAGACCCAGAAAGCTATGTCCACCGAATTGGTCGTACTGGTCGTGCTGGGAAAGAAGGTATGGCGATTACTTTCGTACAACCGCGCGAAATGGGTTACCTTCGTACAGTGGAGCAAACAACGAAGAAAAGAATGCAACCTCTTAAGCCACCAACTTGGGATGAGGCTTTTGCTGGGCAACTTCGTCTTGCGACAGAAAAAATCACAGAAATTATTACAGAAGAAAATCTAGCGGATTATAAAGCAGTTGCAAGTGAATTGCTTGAAAACTATGATGCAACTGATATTGCAGCAGCAATGCTTAAAATGCTTGCAAAAGAACCGGATCAAACGCCAGTTCACATCACAGAAGAGCGTCCACTTCCATCTCGCGGTGGCGGCGGAAAAGGCAAAGGTAATTACCGTGGTGGCGGCAAAGGGAACTATCGTGATCGCAACAACAGCGGCAAAGGTCGACGTGGATCAAGCAATGGTTCACGTGATCGTCGCGGCGGCGGAAAAGGTAATTACTATAAGAAATCAAATAACAATAAATAATTGTTGTGTATAAAGTAAAAAGCAGTAATCTGAAGAAAAGTTTTCTCAGATTACTGCTTTTTGTTTGGACTAAATCCGGATTACCAAATGAAGGGGATCAGTTTTTTAGTAATTTTTTGGTAAGCCTCAAATTGTTTGCCATATTTACCAAGTAAATATTTGTCTGCATTTGGAATGTAAGAGAACATAAAAAGTAAGAGCAGAAAAATAGGAATGATCATGGCCCACCAGTTTAACGTCACAAGAGCAAATCCTGCTACCCAAAGCACGTCGCCAAAATAGTTAATGTGGATCGCATATTTGAATAGTCCGCCTGTATATAGTTTTCCTTTGTTGGCTGGGTCATCTTTAAAGGGTTTTCGAAGTAACTCGGAGGCGGTATTAATAAAGCTCCCAATTAAAAAAAGAGCAATGCCAATTAGGTACATGCTCATGCTGAAAGAACTATGATGATAGATCGCAAATAATGGAAATCCAATATAATAAATCGCAAATGCAGTGCTATTTCCGAGCGCTTCTTTCCAACTAATTCCTCTAGGGAGCCAAATAAAACTCATGGCGTTGAGGCGAATAAACGTGATTAGTAAGCAGAAATAAAGCGTGTAACTCACAACATTCGTTAAATCTGAGCTTGCGATTAAGTAGAAAGCAAGCGTCAAATAAACAAGCTGGATGATTAATGTAAATATCTTTGATCCAAGCGTTTTTTGCTTGATTCCATACATAAATTTATCCTCCTTTTTTTCCAGTTTGTCACAATAAAAGGAAATTATCAATAGAAAAGAAGGAGGGCTCACTAAATGAAAAAAGTGCCTAGCTTGATTCCTAGGCACTTTTTGCTTTTAAATGGCTTATTTCATGGTGTTCACGATTAAACCAATATGTGTAAAGTAATTCATAACACCGAACGCTACAAAGATAATTCCTGCGATTAGCCAAAGTGTTTTCACGGTTTTTACTAGCCCGGCCGCAGGATTTTTCTTCAAGATGAGTGGGAAAAGTGCGGCACCAAGCCCAGTGATGGCATAAAGTAGCGAAATGAAGCTAGCTTCAACAAGGGGATAATCAGCAAGGAGCCCAGAAATAGGTTCTTCTTTCGGTGCGGCGAAAAGCTGGAATGTCACGCCGGCAATGCCAATCGCGATAAGTGCAAGCCCCATAGCTGCCCCAAAATAGGAAAGTGGTTTTAAGAGGCCAGGCAAATCCTCTTGAAGCCGTTTAGCGATAACCTTGTCGTTTCTTGCGTCCAGTTTTTCCTCACGCATGTAAACTTGGTTGCGTCTGCGAAGTAAATACGCTGTAGCAAGAAGCAAAACGCCGAATGCGAGTACCGGTTCGCCAAAAATGATGTCGTCAAATGGAAAGCCGATTTTGGAAAGCGGCCAGGTGAGTGACATGTGGGCACCTGTGAGTGTTAAAATGAAGCCCGGAATAGCGAAGCCAACAACCCAGCCATCGAGCTGACCGATTTCCTCTTTTTGAAGTTTTCTCCCAAATTGTAAAATAAGCAGTAAAGCAATCCCTGTTGTAACGGACATGATGGTATTGTAAACAGCCGTATTCGACCAATCAATAACCATTGTTACTCCCCCTTTTTGAATAGATTCATTTATTACTATAACACCATCTGAAAGGGTTTTCTTCTGTTCTGTTTGGGAAATCGTGCACAAGTAAATAAAAGAGACAATATCTGGCTAGTTTTTTTATGAAGTTCAACAGCAAAATTCTGATAAAAGCCTTTGAATTTAATGAAATAATAAGTTTGGCGGTTGTATATTAGAAGTTTTGAGATGTTTGTGATCCGCAAAATAGGCTTTTAATTATTTAAAAATAGATTTCGGTGAAATTCAAAAAATCTGGAGGAAATTTTCCCCTCCAGATTTTAGCTTAGTCCCCTCCAGGGATTAGCGTTTGGTTTTCAAGTGCGAACCGTTTGTTGTGTCGCAGTGTGAGTACCAATATGAGAAGTACATTTGCGACTACGATAATCGAAAGCAAGATCAAGGAACTGTGCAAGTACACAGAAATTCCAAGTCCAGAAGAAATCGCATCACGGAAACTATAAACGGTATAACTCATCGGTAAGAATGGATGAATTGCGTTAAAGAATCCATTGGTAAGTGGCATTGGGAAAGTTCCTCCAGCTCCACCAAGTTGAAGTACGAGAAGTACCATTGCAAAGAATCGACCCGGATTTCCAAGTGTAATCGCAAGGAACATAACAAGGAACATAAAGGTTAATGAAGTTAAAACAGACGTTAAAATAAAGGCACCAACGTGATCTACATGTAGACCAAGCATTAACATAATTGAATCCAAAATAAGCGCTTGAAGGACAGCCGCAGAAGCTCCGATAGAAGCCTTGCTAAGCCACCATGAAATCCCGCTTGTTGGATCCACTGCGGGACGTCGAATCGGGAAGATAAAGTTAAAGACAAGCGCCCCAACATACAGACCGAGCGAAAGAACATAAGGTGCAAGACCATGCCCGTAATCAGGAACTTCGCTCATTTTGTGTTCCGTTAATTTAGTTGGCGATGCGAACATATTGAATGTCTTATTCGAAGCTTTTGTATCGTTTACTTGTTCTGCGCCATCTTTTAGCTTCCCAGCAAGCTCTTTGGAACCATCCCCAACTTGCTTGATGCCTGTTCCAAGATCAGCAGATCCAGTTGCTAGTTTGCTAGCGCCATTATTAATTTCAGAAGCGCCATTTCCTAATTGACCAATTCCATTATTTAAAAGAGGAAGTTGGTTGTTCATTTGGTTCAAACCACCAGTTAGCTCGTTTGCACCACTTGCAAGTGTAGCACTGCCAGTATTTAATGCTGCGTTGTTACTAGTAAGTGTCTGAAGCCCGCCGTTTAGAGATCCAATACCGTCTGTTACTTGTTTGGAGCCGCTGTAGAGCGCATCAACACCATTTGACAGAGTTGGAATGGACGATGTAAGTTGGTTTGTACCAGAAGCCAGTTTAGTACCGCCATTAGATAAAGCACCCAGTGCCGTAGAAATTTGATTAAATGTACCTATAGTTGTTTCTGTTTTACCAACAAGCTCATTTGTACCGCTCGCAAGTGTAGGCACCTGTGCATTCAGTTTGTAGATAGCATCAGCTACTGTATTACTGCTTACTTTTAATCGATCAATCCCAGCATTAATATTTGTATAAGCACTAGATTGTCTATCTAATACTTGTTCAGCGCCACCTTTAGCACCATCTTTAGCTGCTTCAATAACTTTTTTTACTTCTGGAGTTGAAAGGTCTACACCCGTTTTCTTCACAGCACTGTCAATTCCAGCATCAATTGCAGAATTGAACTCTTTATTGCTTGCTTGAAGTTTTGCAACCCCAGCTTGAACTTGATTTAAGCCCGCTGTTAGCTCATTTTGATTGATTTCATTTGAAGAACTAACGGATTTATTTAAATTTTGATTTAACTGTGCAACAGCCGTTTCTAGACTATTTGCCCCGTTTTTCAGTTCTTGCAACTTTTGTTTTTGTGCGGGTGTATTACTTTCTTTTAGTCCCGCATCCACATTCTGCTTAAGTTCAGTGATGCCGCTATTTAACTGTTGTACACCGCCATTTAGTTGTGTAGCACCAGAAGAAAGAGCGGGAACTTGATTTTTAAGCTTTGTAAGTCCATCAGTTACTTGATTAGAACCAGGATAAAGTTTAGCTGAGCCATCAGCTAATTTTTTTGTGCCGTCTGTATAAGACCCTAGTTTTGAGCTGAACTCATTTTCACCAGCGCTAAGGGACTTAGCACCATCAGCTAATTTTTTCGTCCCAGCAGAAGCTTCATTTACGGCAACTTGAATTTGCGAAGTGCCGTCTTTAAAAGTGAGTGTACTATCCGCAAGTGTATTTAACCCATTTGTGATCGTTTTATTTCCATCTGCTAACTTCGCACTACCGTCATCTAATTTTTTAGCGCCATTTGCAGCAGTCGACATGCCTTTACCAACTTCTTTAATTTGAGCAAAAACACTTTTAGCATATTCTTTTGTAATACTTGTTGCTACTTGCGATTTTAATTGATTTGCCCCTTGTTCTGTCACCACTTCGCCAACGTAGTTTTGCGAAGGATTGATTTTGTAAGATAAGTTCATTTTTTGAGGGTTTTTATCAAGCAGAGTCGAGGCGTTTTTCGAGAAGTTTTTTGGAATGGTGACAACCATATAATATTTGCCATCCTTAATTCCTTGCTCTGCTGATTTTTGACTGACAAAATGCCAATCCAAATCGTTGTTTTTCTTTAAATTATCCACGAGTTCATTTCCGACATCGAGTGTTTGCCCGCCATATTCGGTTTTCTGATCGTGATTGACCACTGCAACAGGAAGATCTCCTGTTTTACCATAAGGATCCCAAACCGATTTTAAGAAGAAACCGCCATATAAAATCGGAATGAATAAAATAACAATGGAAGAAATCAGCAGGATTTTATTTTTCCCGAACTGCATCCATTCGTTTTTTAACATATTCACTTTCTAATCAACACCAATCTAAAAATTTAATTCTGGACGACTTTCGTTCCAGTTTTTGAACGGAAGCTCCTCTTGACCAAGCGTTTCAAGCAATAAATCTGCGACAGTATGGTTTTTAAGCACTTCTTTCCAAGCTGCGTCTGCTTTTTGAAAAGTTTCGGTTACTTTTCTTTCTCCTTTAGAAGCCACATTTTTACGAATATCTCCAAACACCGTTTTAATAAGCCCAGTATCCGGATAACTCGAGAGGTCGCTTTCAACGGCTTCTACGATTTCAAGCAGCGAAATTTTTTTCGGACTTTTGGCTAAAGAAAATCCACCGTTGTTTCCAGAAACGGAGCGAATGATTTCTTTAACGACTAATTTTCGCATGATCTTTTTTAAGTAAGAAGAAGAAACTTGCAAACGTTCGCTGATCACATCCGACGCAAGTGGCGCCGAACTATCTTGCGTAGAAAGTAGTGTGATGATACAAACCGCTTGTTCTAAACTTCGTGTTAGTCTCAACAGATTCACCTCGCTTTTTGGTAAACGCTTTAGAGATAACAAATATCTATTATGGATACTCATTATCTATGACAATTATAATGATTTCCATTAAAAAAGCAAGCTCTAAATCTTGTTTTTTCTTGAAGGGGTTTTCATTTTTTTAAAACTGCGCTATAATAATGTGATTTTAAAAAACGTAGTTCGAAACCATCCTACGTAAAAAAACTAGGGAGAGATTAATAGTGAAAATGAAGTGGATTACAACGAATGCGATTGTTGCAGCCCTCTATGTGGTCATGGGCTTTATTGTTCAGCCGCTTGTTTATGGAGCTGTCCAATTTCGTGTTCCAGAACTGTTCAATCATTTGATTGTGTTCAACAAGAAATTTTTCTGGGGAATTATACTCGGCGTTTTTATAACGAATCTGTTTTCGCCACTTGGTTGGTATGACCTTGTTTTCGGTGTTTCACAGTCCGTTATTTCCATGCTCATCATGTTTATCGTGATGCATTATTTGAAAGGGCAAGTTGCAAGAATGATTGCGAATACGCTAGTTTTCTCGTTGACGATGTTTATGGTCGCATTTGAGCTTTATCTGGCATTCGATGCACCGTTTTTCGCAAGCTGGCTATTTTCAGCCATTGGAGAACTCACGGTGATGGGGATTGGCATTCCGATTATGTATATGTTAAATAAGCGAATGAAACTGGATTCGCTTTAAATATTTGAAAAAGAGCTGGAACGTTAATCTGTTCCAGCTCTTTTTATGTCACGTAGTGAAGCAAGAACCTTCAGTCTTGCTTGTACGGTTTTGTGTTCAGATTTTTTCGGAGTAAGCCCTGACAAAGTGATAAGAAGCCTAAGCTCAGTTTTCTTGCCTTCTGAGTTTATTTCAGCGATAGTTAAGTAATTTTCACCATTTATAAAATCACGAAGAATAAGCTTGTGTTCAGTTGTCAGCTTTTGTATAGCAAACGTTTCGTGAGTAGTAGTGTAAGTGATGCGAGCGAGTTCTTTTGAGGTGAATTGAATTTTCACTTGATTATTTTGAACGGTAACAAGTGGCGCTCCAATCGAATAGTCGCGTGCCAGAAATAAATCAGTCAAGTCTTCTGAGGTTTGGTTAGACTGCAAAACTTCTGTTTCTGGTGTGGCCATCACTTTTGCAGTCGGAGCAGAAAAGCTTGCCACCGAGAAAAGCAGACAGGCAATCACTCAATAAACCCATTTTTTTGCATCTTCTTTCTCCTCTCAAAAAATGTTATACTTAGCATAGCACGAAATGATGAACAAAAAATGAATAACATCTTAACTTTTGAAATAAAATAAGGGAGGGTATTATGGAACTTACCAATTTAGAAAAGAAATTGCCTGAAAAAATAAAAAGAGTTTGGCAGCTTTCCTATGGATTTGTGGGGAGTCTTTTAATTTTAGCCATTATTGCAAGCTACTTTATTTTTTCAGCAACAGATGTGAATCTCTGGTTTAGTGCGATTATAGTCGTAGTCGCATTGCTTTATTTTATTATCGTTTATGGCTTTATTATCCCGTTTCGATGGGCAAGATGGAGCTATCAAATTAAGCATGATGAAATCGAAATTCAACATGGCATTATTTTTCGGAAACGCGTGCTCATTCCGATGATTCGGATTCAACATATTGAAACGTCGCAAGGTCCACTACTTAGGCAACAAAATTTGGTCTCACTTTCGATTACGACGGCAGCAGGGGCAAAGGAAATTGAGGCAGTGAATGCTTCGGAATCTGATGAATTGCGGGAATACATCCTCAGTCTTGTAAAGGTGGCGAAAGAAGATGTATAGCGAACGCAGATTGCATCCAATTGCCCTTTTGAAAGAGCTCTTTGATAATTTGCGTAAGAGTATCGTCCCAGTAGTTGTCGGTTTATTTTCAGTTTTTCAAGGAATCAAAAATAATCAATGGCTTCTAATGTGGCTTTTGCCTGTTCTTATTGTTATCGCTGTCTTTGCTATGTTTATTCCTGCAGTGGTCAAATATTGGACTTATTGCTATACGCTTGAAGAAAAAGGGCTGCGCATCAAATACGGTTTAATTTTCCGAAAAAACATTTTTATTCCATATGAAAGAATTCAGACCGTTCAGCAGAAGCAGTGGTTTTTCTTCATTCCATTTGGGGTGGTTCAAATTCTTGTTGAAACGGCAGGAACGAGCGGGAAAGCGGAAGCTGATTTGAGTGCGGTGCCAAAAAGTGTGGCGCAAGAACTCAAAGATTTAAGAGATGGCAAAAAAGTAGAAAATGTAGATGAACAAGTCACACAAGACTATTCAGGTGTACATAATGAATCCGAGACAAGCATTCGGACAGTAGAACTAAAAACAAAAGAACTACTACTTATGGCCGTGACATCAAGTGGTGTGTTCGGAAGTTTTGTCCTTGTTATTGCATTTGTGTCTCAAATCTGGGATGCTATTCCAAAAGATTGGCTTGCATCAGGCTTTGAACAAGCCATCCAATTAGGCGTTTTACTGTTTGCTATTTTAGCGATTTTACTGTTGATCGTTTTATGGATTTTTTCCATCATTTTAACTCTGTTTAAATTTTTCCAATTCAAACTGCATCAATTTGAAGACCATCTTATGATTGAAAAGGGCTTGTTTGAGCGAGATACAACAACGATTAAATATGAACGCATCCAAGGAGTTGTAATTGCAGAATCTCCATTACGACAGATGCTTCGACTTGTGAGCGTGAAGATCATCACGGCAGGAGGTGCCGATGAAGAGAAACAATCGGGCGACATTTTGCTCATCCCGATCATGAAAAAGAAGCTTGCACTTGAGACAATTAAAGAGATGTTACCGGATTATCACTTTGAAGAAACAAAGATTGAGAAGTTGCCAAAGCAAAATCGAGCGCGCTTTTTGATGATTTATCTTGTTTGGTCACTGATTCCGTTTCTTATTTTAAGTGCGTTTTTCTACCCCTATGGGCTTATCGCAGTACTTCTTCCTCTTCTTGGTGGGTTAAAAGCCGTGGCAAGTTTTCGTGCAACAGGTTTTAGCGTAAGTGCAGGAACACTTTTGCTTCGTGCGCGCCCGTTTCTTTCTAAAACGACTTATTTGATTAGAAAAGAACGAATCCAGTCCATGAAAGTTTCAAGAAGTATTTGGATGGAGCGTACGAAAACCAATCATTTAAGTGTTGCTTTAAAATCTGGGAATTCGGAAATGACTCCGTTTTTACGGTATCTTGCAGGGGAACAAACAGAGAGACTTTACAAATGGTATCGCCCAAATAATTAAAGAAAGCTGTACTCCAAAATCTGGGGTACAGTTTTTACTTACCCAAAGTAAGCATCTTGCTTGCAAATTGAGTGGGATTCTCCTACAATATACAAAGCATAGAACGTGTGGCAAAGTGAACAAACTGTGACTATTAATCCTCCTTATTTCATCGGAATAATAGGTTTTGCGATAATTAAGGAAGAAAAAGAACAAAAGGAGAACGAAAACATGAAAAAGATAGCAGCGTTTTTACTGACTTCAATTTTGGCGGTAGTTTTAACTGCTTGCGGTGGGAGCGGAAACTCTTCAAAGGATAATGACATGAAAAAAATCGAAAAAGAGGGAACCATCACAGTTGGGACAGAAGGTACTTATCGCCCCTTTACTTTTCATGATTCGAAAACGAATAAATTAACTGGATTTGATATTGATGTCGTGAAAGAAGTTGCGAAACGACTAGATCTAAAAGTGAAATTTGAAGAAACACAATGGGATTCCATGTTTGCCGGACTTAATTCTTCTCGCTTTGACGTGGTTGCTAACCAAGTTGGAATCAATAAAGACCGTGAGAAAAAATATGATCTATCAGTGCCTTATTCGAAAAGCACAGCTGTTATCGTAACAGCCAAAGACAATGATTCAATTAAATCTGCCAAAGACTTAAAAGGCGTGAAAGTCGCTCAAAGTCTGACAAGTAATTACGGGAAAATCGCGAAAGAAGCGGGTGCGGATATTCAATCGGTTGACGGGCTATCACAGTCGCTCACACTGATTAAACAAGGTCGGACAGATGCTACCGTTAATGATAAGCTCGCCGTGTTAGATTATATGAAGCAAACGAATGATGATAAAGTGAAAATCGCAGCTGAATTGAACAAAGAAACGAGCAGCAGTGCTTTTGCCTTTCGTAAGAATTCTGGCATCAAAGCAGCCTTTGATAAAGAACTGAAAGCTATGAAAAAAGACGGCACTTTAAAACAAATCTCAGAAAAATGGTTTGGACAAGATGTTTCTGAATAACTTCGTTTTAGGTGCTGTTTCGCTTGATAATTTGAACTTTGATGTGCTGAAAGAAGCGTTTTGGCCAATGGTAAAGGGCGGAATCGAGTATACGATTCCGCTTACGCTTTTATCTTTTATTATTGGAATGGTCATTGCACTTGTAATCGCACTTTTCCGTCTTTCAAGTTCGAAAATTTTTCGTGGAATCGGTCGCTTTTATGTCTCATTAATTCGCGGGACTCCGCTTCTTGTTCAACTGTTTGTTATCTTCTACGGTCTGCCAACAATTGGTCTTAAGTTTGATCCTTTTCCGGCCGCAATCATCGCTTTTTCACTGAATATTGGTGGGTATGGTGCAGAGATTGTGCGCGGTGCGATTCAGTCAGTTCCTAAGGGTCAGTGGGAAGCGGGCTACACAATTGGCATGAGCTATACGCAAGTATTGTTTCGGATCATCATCCCTCAAGCTGCTCGTGTTTCAGTTCCGCCGCTTTCTAATACATTCATCAGTTTGATTAAAGATACTTCACTAGCTTCACTTGTACTTGTTTCTGAGCTATTCCGTAAAGCACAAGAAATTGCAGCAACGAGTTACGAGTTTTTGCTTGTTTATATGGAAGCGGGACTGCTTTACTGGATTGTTTGTGTGTTTTTATCGGCGCTACAAGGGCGTCTCGAAAAACGGTTGGATCGCTATATCGCGAAATAAGGAGTGGAAGCTATGTATCTTGAAGCTAAAAATATTGAAAAAGCATTTGGAGAAAATCAAGTTTTGCGTGGCATTGATCTAAGCGTCAAAAAAGGAACAGTAACGGTTATTATCGGGCCTTCAGGATCTGGCAAAACCACCTTTTTAAGATCGCTCAATGCTCTTGAAATCCCTGAATCTGGCTCGCTGCGATTCGACGATTTGGAAATTGATTTTTCAAAGAAATTATCTAAAAAACAAATTACAGATCTTCGAAAAGAATCGACGATGGTTTTCCAAAATTATAATCTTTTCCCGCACAAAACAGCTCTTGAAAATGTTATGGAAGGCCCTGTTCAAGTGAAGAAAATGTCTAAAGAGGAAGCTCGCCGAGAAGCGCTAGAATTGCTTGAAAAAGTAAATTTAGCAGAACAAGCGGATCTTTATCCGTATCAGCTTTCAGGTGGCCAAGAACAACGAGTTGGGATTGCACGTGCGCTTGCGATGAAACCTAAATTGATTTTATTTGATGAACCCACATCAGCCTTAGATCCAGAACTAGTTGGGGATGTGCTCAAGGTCATGAAAAGTCTCGCAAGTGATGGCTGGACAATGATTGTTGTGACACATGAACTTAAATTTGCAGAGCAAGTGGCTGACGAAGTTATTTTTATGGATCAAGGAGTTGTCTGTGAACAAGGAAAACCTGAAGACATCTTTAGCGCACCGAAGGAACCAAGAACGAAGCAGTTTTTAGAGCGGATTTTAGATCCAATTTAAGGGGAAAAGCCTCACAAATTAACTAGCTTGACACGGCTATTCTTTGTAGGCTTTCTTTTTTTTGTGCTAAAATAGGAGAGCAAAAATGGTTAACAGAGAGGTGCTGAAAAGAATGAAACGCATAGTGATTATTGGCGGTGGACTTTCCGGTTTATCGGCGGCTTATACGCTTCACAAGATGGGACAAGAAGATATAAGTTTTGATTTATATGAAAAAGAATCACATTTTAACGGGAAATTTGAAACAGTGAAACGTGACGGGTTTTTAATTGAGAAAGGCCCTGACTCGTTTCTTGCAAGAAAAAAAGCAGGGGTTCAGTTAATCGACGAACTGGGACTTAGTGACGAACTCATCGCAAATGCAACGGGGAGGTCCTTTATTTATAACGGCAGCGGGTTATTTCCGATTCCAGAAGGCTCGGTTATGGGGATTCCGACGGATGAAGCGGCGCTTGCTGCGAGTAAATTAATTTCAGAGGCTGGAAAAGCATACGCCCTACAAGAAAAAACACGCCCGTATCAGCCGATTCAAAACGATACTTCACTGGGAGAATTCTTTGAAGCGCGCTTTGGGAAAGAGCTTGTAAAAGGCTTGATCGAACCTCTTTTATCGGGGATTTATGCAGGAAATATCTATAATATGAGTTTGCGAGCGACTTTTCCGCAGTTTGAGAAGGTGATTGAAAAAAGTGGCAGTTTAATGATGGGCTTACAGGAGCCGTCACAAGTCAATATGCAAACAACGGGAACGAAAAATACGGTGGGCGCTTTTAGGACTTTAAAAAACGGACTTTCTGAACTGCCGAATGCGCTTGTCAAGGCACTTCCAAGTGATTCCTTGCATGCTGGGAAAGAAGCGCTCAAGCTAGAACGAAAGGGGACTGGCTACAGCATTTTGTTCGCAGATGGTTCGCGGGAAGAAGCGGATGCCGTCTTGATTGCGGCAACGCACGACGTGGTGCTTAAGCTTCTGGATGCGGATACGGCTGCTCCATTTGAAAATTGCCCACTTTCTACACTTGCGACGATTTCACTTGCTTATGAAAGTGCTGACGTGGCTTCTTTAAAAGAAGGAACGGGCTACTTAGTTTCGCGTACGCGCGATTACCGGACGACCGCATGTACTTGGGTACACAAAAAATGGCCGCACATGGTTCCAGATGGGAAAATGTTATTGCGTGGCTTCATCGGAAAAGCTGGCGAAAATTGGATCGAAACGACATCAGATCAGGAATTAATCGATATGGTTTTGGCTGATTATAAAGAAATGATGGGACTAACGGAAACCCCTTTGTTTGCGGAAGTGAGCCGGATGCCGCACGCGATGCCACAATATGATGTGGGGCATTTAGAGCGACTTGCGACATTTAAAAACAACCTTGCTACGAACTATCCTCGTGTCCATGTTGCTGGGATGAGCTATGATGGCGTAGGAATTCCCGATTGTATCAGACAAGCAAGAAATGCGGCCAAACAAATGGCTGAAGAGGTGAATAAAGTTGATTAAAGGGATCGGACTCGATATGATAGATTTAGATCGAGTGAAGGCGGTTCTGGAACGGAACCCACGCTTCGTTGAACGGATTTTGACCCCAAAAGAAGAAGCGCTTTTTCAGGGCTACAGGGGGTCTAGGCAAATTGAATTTCTGGCAGGGCGTTTTGCCGCGAAAGAGGCCTACGCAAAAGCAAGTGGAACTGGATTCGGCAAAGACTTGAGTTTCACAGATGTTGAAATTTTAACGGGGGAAAATGGGGAGCCTTGTTTCATGCAGCCAAGGAAGTCAGAGGAGTTTGTTTTTGTAAGCATTACACATACAGGGAGGTCAGCAGCAGCACAAGTGATTATCGAGGCAAACGAAAGGAGAAGCTAAGATCATGAGTGAACTGAGAACTTACACGGGTGTACATCGTCCAACTTGGATAGAAGTGGATTTAAAGGCTATACAAGCAAATATTCAAAATGAACAACAACTTTTGCCCGCTGGAACAGAAATTTTTGCAGTTGTCAAAGCCAATGCCTATGGACATGGGATTTTAGAAGTGGCAAAAGCCGCAGAGCAGGCAGGCGCAACAGGTTTTTGCGTAGCGATTTTAGATGAAGCTCTTTACTTGCGTGAAGCAGGCTTTACGTGTCCGATATTAGTGCTTGGTGCGATTTTTAAAGCAGATGCAGCACTTGCAGCCGAACAAGATATTTCGATTACAGTTTATAACAAAGAATTTTTTGAAGGGTTATCTCTCCCAGATAAGCCACTTAAACTACATGTGAAAGTGGATACTGGAATGGGCAGACTCGGATTTCAAACAGAAAAGGAAGTTCTTCTCGCAGTGGAACAAATTGCAGCAGATCCTCGGCTTCAATTCGAAGGAATCTATACGCATTTTGCCACGGCAGATCAAAAAGAAACGAGTTACTTTGAAAAGCAACTACAAAAGTTTCGTTCAGTTCTGCTTCAGTTGGATCAGAAACCACGCTATGTGCATGCTGCCAATTCGGCGACAGCACTACTTCACGTGCAAGCAGATTTCAATATGATTCGGTTGGGCATTGCGATGTACGGTCTTACGCCGTCTGTTGAAATTGAGGATTCACTTCCTTATGAACTTAAACCGGCTTTGTCTCTTTATACAGAAATAGCACAGGTGAAAAAATTACTTCCAGGTGATCATGTGAGCTACGGGGCAACTTACGAAGCCAAACAGGAAGAATGGGTTGCAACGCTTCCAATTGGTTATGCAGATGGACTGCTTCGCCGGTTTAGCGGTTATCAAGTATTAGTAAATGGTCATCCTGCTGAAATTATAGGTCGGGTATGTATGGATCAAATTATTGTTCGATTAAATGATTATTATCCAGTAGGAACGGTTGTTACAATCATTGGGCAAAGTGGTTCTTTGAAACGAACTGCAACAGACGCTGCAGAATATCTTGGGACCATTAATTATGAAATTACCTGCGCGTTTTCGACTCGTGTCCCAAGAAAATATTTGGACTAAAACCGCTATCCGTGCTTTTCTAGTAAAAGGCGTTTATAATGAAGAGGCAAGAGCCGTCTATGCGTGTCTTCTTTAGTCGGAACACCTGAATGTATGGTTGAAAAATTTGATTTTCGGCTGAAAAAAAACAAGAAATTGCTTTTCTAATAACTCTTAGAATGGTACGATAGATGCATGGAGTAAGATGGTATCAATGCAACTTTGGGGGTGTAAGAGGTGTTAGAAAAAAAACAACAAAAAGAGATTTCTGTATCTCTAACACAAGATTTGCTTGAAGAACTTGATTTATTTGTGCAAAAAGAAAAAGTGGAGCGGAGTGAAGTAATCATGGAAGCGACGCAAGAATTTTTGAAGCGTAAAAAAGCGCGCGAAGTTCGTGTAGAAATGGAACAAGGCTACATTGAAATGGCAAAAATTAATTTTGCAATTGCTTGCGAATGCACCCATGCTGAGTCAGAAGCGGAAAATAGGAATATCGAAATATTAGGAGGTTAGGCCCTTGGTTAAGCGTGGTGATGTCTACTACGCAGATCTTTCCCCCGTGGTCGGAAGCGAGCAGGGGGGAACAAGGCCTGTTCTCATCATTCAAAACGACATTGGAAATCGTTTCAGTCCAACTGTGATTGTTGCAGCCATTACTGCGAAAATTCAAAAAGCAAAACTACCGACGCACATTGAAGCTACTAAGAAAGATGGCTTTGATCGAAACTCTGTGATTCTGCTTGAACAAATCCGAACAATCGACAAGCAGCGGTTGACAGACAAGATCACACATCTAGATGATGAATTAATGGAGAAGGTAAATCATGCCCTAGAAATTAGTTTAGGGATGATCGAATTTTAGATAATATACCTTATTCATTTGTCTTGAAGGATGGAAAATGCAAATGAGAATGATGAAGAAGGGCGGAACCTGCGTAGGGAACTCTTGAATGGACAGGTTTTATTCGGGTTAAGTACATATTTTAGATTTGCTCACATAATAAATGTCTGATTTACCTGACATAAGAGACAAGAACTTTAGGTTCAGATAAGCTTGTTTTCTTTTGTCAGGTTTTTTCAAACAAAAAACAGTAATGAGGGAAGAAAGAGAGGCGTAGCAGAACAGCATGTATTCAGATTTTGCCGATTTTATTCGCGAAAACCAAGCCGAACTTTTAGAGGCTTGGGTCAGAGAAATGAAAAAGCAGGAAGATCCTAAAATTGCAAGCGTTGCAACTGACGAAATGTATGAAGAAACAACACGAGAATTCATAGATCTATTGGTAAGCAAATTAGACGGGACAGAAAACCAAGCCGAATTTCATGGGAAACTGAAAGACTTCGCTGAAAAAATAGTGCTACTTGGTTGGCCGATCCACTTCATTACGGCAAGTATTCATAATTTTGCCTTGCTTACTTATAAAGGCATGCGTGGAAAAGAACTTTTCTTTAAACGCGAAGACAATCCAGAAGATGATGCTTACTATCGCTTTGAAAAGTGGCTCGCTTCGATCTATAACAAAATTGTAACTGCTTATGCAGAAACTTGGGAAAAAACGGTATCGCAACAAAGACAAGCTTTGCAAGAATTATCGGCACCACTTTTGCCGATTTTTGATAACATTTCTGTCATGCCGCTTGTAGGTACAATAGATACAGATCGCGCCAGACAAATTATGGAGAGTTTACTTGTTGGTGTTGTGAAGCACCGTTCAGAAGTGGTGCTAATTGATATTACGGGTGTTCCCATTGTAGATACGATGGTCGCCCATCATATTATTCAAGCAGCAGAAGCTGTCCGTTTAGTCGGCTCTAAACCTATGCTTGTTGGGATCAGGCCAGAAATTGCTCAAACGATTGTCAACCTCGGGATTAACTTAGAGCAATTGATTACGACAAATACCCTGCAGAAGGGGATGGAGCGAGCGCTTGCTTTAACAAATAGAGAAATAGCACAAAAAGAGGGGTGAAACTATGGGGATTCCAATTTTAAAGTTAGGTGAATGCCTACTCATTTCAATTCAAAGTGAGCTTGATGATCATACTGCAGTTGAATTTCAGGAAGATCTTCTTGCGAAAATTCATGAAACATCGGCACGCGGTGTTGTGATTGACATTACCTCAATTGATTTTATCGACTCTTTTATTGCAAAGATTCTGGGTGATGTAGTCAGTATGTCAAAACTTATGGGAGCGCGTGTAGTTGTCACGGGGATACAACCTGCTGTTGCAATTACGCTGGTTGAGCTCGGGATTACTTTTGAAGGAGTTCTTTCGGCTATGGACTTAGAAAGTGGCTTAGAAAAATTAAAACAGGAATTGGGGGAATGAAAATGACATTCCAATCCTGTGTAAAAATAACGGATGAATGGGACATCGTCTCTGCTAGACAATTAGGGCGGAACATTTCCAAAGAAATTGGGTTTGGTACGGTAGACCAAGCACGGATTACAACGGCAATTAGCGAACTAGCCCGAAATATTTTCTTGTATGCTAAAACGGGAGAGATTTGCATCTTGAAAATTAATGAAGCAGGAAGACTTGGTTTAAAGATAGTTGCTAAAGATAAGGGCCCAGGGATTTTAGATATTCGAAAAGTAATGCAAGACGGTTACACGACATCAGGTGGACTTGGAGCAGGCCTTCCAGGTGTTAAAAGACTAATGGATAGCTTTGATATCGAATCTAAAACAAGCGGGGAAGAAAAGGGAACGATTATTACAGCGATGAAATGGATACGGTAATAATGGGAGGCTTTAAGGGATGAACGAGCAATTTGAGGCGAAATACGATGAAATTTTAATGGATTACTTAAAACATCAAGATGAAGCCATTTTGTACGATTGTGAGAAGCTAACAAAAGAAGCAATGGATCAAAATATTCCGCCTGAAGAAATTATTAATATTCATCGTTCTGCCCTTGAAAAATACGACAAGAACATGCCTGATTATGTCAAAAAATCATTTGATGTTTTGTTAGAAACAATGGTTGGTTATGGACTTGCTTATTTAGAACATATCAGTTTACGAACTGAACAACGTGCTTTAAAAAGTGAAATTGAACAAGCGGAATCAATGCAAAAAACACTTCTTCAAGCTGATTTGCCGACCGGAACAGAGCTTGACTTTGGTGTTGTAAGTAAAGCGGCTAGACAAATGAGTGGCGATTATTACGCGTTTTTGGACTTAGATGGTAAAAAAGAAAATATCGGCATCGCCCTTTCAGATGTCATCGGAAAGGGAATCCCAGCAGCTTTTAGCATTTCGATGATTAAATATGCACTTCCAGGAATTGCTGAAGAACATGCTGATCCAAGTTATGTGCTCAAGATGCTCAATAAAGTGGCGGAAGAAAACATTAATGATAATATGTTTATTACGATGTTTTATGGAGTTTACCAAAAAGCGTTACATCGATTTGAATATGCTTCTGCTGGACACGAGGTAGGTGTTTTCTATGAAGCAAAAACGAATCGCTTTTCCGATTTATATGCACGTGGCTTACCACTTGGTATTAACAAAGAAGTCGAGTACAGAAAGTTTGAAAAAGCAGTCGCACCTGAAGATGTGATTTTTATCATGTCAGATGGCGTGACAGAAACAAGAACCGATTCGGGCTTTTTAGAACGACCAGAATTACTGGCTATTTTTGAAAAATATATGAAGCTAGAAGCGCAAGAAATGGCTGATGCAATTTATGAATACCTTCTCAAACTACAAGACTTTAAGCTTCATGATGATTTTACTTTAATTGTAATTAAGCGAAAAAAAGAGGTTTGAGCATTGCTGAGAGCGGGTAATGCCACTCGTATAACCAATTTTAATGAGGTGACAAAAAATGAAGATCAATATCGAAATTCTAGATAAAAGCGATAAACAAGCTGAAGCTTTTATCTCAGGAGAAATAGATGCCTACACAGCACCCAAACTGAAAGAAGCACTTGACGGCTATCAAAATAAAGAGAATTTTACACTCAAAGTTGATTTATCTGATGTTGGTTATATGGACAGCACGGGTTTAGGCGTTTTTGTTGGTCTCTTTAAGAATTTACGAACAAAAAATAGTGAACTCGTTCTTATGGGGCTTTCCGAGCGACTGTATCGTTTGTTTGAAATTACTGGGCTATCAGAAATCATTGAAATCAAAAATATAGAAGGTGAAACAAATGGCAACATATGATAAGATCGAGCTAAATGTACCGGCCAAGCCTGAATTTGTAAGTCTTGGGAGGCTAACCCTCTCTGGAATTGCTAGCCAAGCAGGTTTTTCATATGAAGTGATTGAAGACCTGAAAATTGCAGTCAGCGAGGCCATTACGAATTCTATTCGCCATGGATTCAAGGAAAAACCAGATGGGGAAGTGAAAATCGAGTTCCATATATATTCAGATAAATTAGATGTAATTGTAAGCGATAAAGGAAAAAGCTTTGACCTTGAAACTAAAAGAAAAGAAGGCGGTCCTTATGAAGCTGATGAAGATGCGAATTTAATGCGAATTGGTGGTCTGGGACTTTTCTTGATTGAAACTTTAATGGATGATGTGAAATTTTATTCGGAAGACGGGGTCTCCGTGTTAATGACTAAATATATTAATGAAAAGCAGGTGGAGGAGAATGCAGAAAGTGTCTCAACCTGATAAGGAAAAAGTTTATGAGTGGATCGAAGCGTTTCAGAAGACAGGGGATGAAGAAGCCCAATATCAACTTGTCGTTCATTATAAAAATTTAGTCGAATCCATTGCACGAAAATATTCACAAGGAAAATCTTTCCATGAAGATCTCGTTCAAGTAGGAAATATCGGACTTCTTGGTGCGATCAGGCGATATAATCCTGAATTTGGTAAGAGCTTTGAAGCTTTCGCTGTGCCAACAATTGTTGGTGAAATAAAACGCTTTTTGCGTGATAAAACTTGGAGCGTTCATGTACCGAGGCGAATTAAAGAGCTTGGCCCTAAAATCAAAAACGCAGTTGAAGAATTAACACGAGAAATGCAAGATTCTCCGCAAATTTCGGATATAGCTGCTTACATTGGCGCTTCAGAAGAAGAAGTACTTGAAGCTATGGAGATGGGGAAAAGTTATCAAGCGCTTTCTGTTGATCACTCCATTGAAGCAGATTCGGATGGGAGTACGATTACACTTCTTGATGTTGTCGGAAATGATGATGACGGGTTCGAGCAGGTGAATCAGCGTATGTTGCTTGAAAAGGTATTGCCTATTTTGGACAGTCGCGAACAAAAAATTCTCCAATATACATTTATTGAAAACCGTAGCCAAAAAGAAACAGGTGAACTGCTTGATATTTCACAGATGCATGTTTCGAGAATTCAACGACAAGCTATTAAAAAGTTGCGTGCAGCCTTGCAAAATGAGGAAGTGGACTAACTATGTCGAGCATTATCAAAACACATGTTGAATTGTTTGCATTCCAGCGATCCAAAGCTTTGCAGCAGTACTCAGGCGATATGTATTTTTTCACTGAATTACCTGACAATGAATTTTTATGTGTTTTAGCAGATGGCCTTGGAAGCGGAATTGAAGCACATCAATCGGCCAAAGCAGTGATTGATGCTGTGAAAAGCGATCCGTCTGAAGAACTTGATTTGCTGATGGAAAAGTGTAATCAAGCAGTTTCTGGGCTTAGAGGAGCTGCTGTTGCTATGATTCGGGTTAATTTTGCTAAACAGACACTTACATACACTGGTACCGGAAATATTCGCTTTTATTTTATGGAAGTGACAGGGAAAATGAGCTTTCCACTTTCAACGATGGGTTTCTTGTCAGGACGGAAGCAACTTTTTAAACTCAAGCAATTCCGATATCAGCCGGGCAGTAAGTTTCTGATTCATTCGGATGGGCTCAAGCTTCGAAAAGTTCGGTCTTACTTAGATAGCTCACTGAATGCTTTGCATACGGGGCATCGTATTGAGCGTCAAATTGCAAGCGTGCCCGAAGATGATGTGAGTTTTGTTGTTGGAAAATTTTTAGATTGATTCGAAACTGCCACGGATAAGTGGCAGTTTTTTGCTTCACGAATAGTACTGTAATAGAAATGAGGAGAGAAATCGAAATGGAACAAAGAGTGATGCCTTTTATTTATAAAAAGTTAACACATAAAAAATCACAGATTGATGCAGTTATCAAATTACTTGAAGATGGGAATACGGTGCCTTTTATTGCGCGTTACCGGAAAGAAAATACGGGCAGTTTAGATGAAGTGGCGATCCGTGAAATTGAGGAGACATATGACTATGTGTTGAAACTGGAAACACGGAAAGAAGAAGTTTTACGGCTGATTGAAGAGCAAGGGAAGCTGACGGATGAGTTGCGGGAACAAATCATAAAGGCGGATCAACAACAAAAGCTAGAAGACTTATACCGGCCGTATAAGCAAAAGAAAAGAACTAAAGCGACGATTGCAAAAGAGCAAGGTCTTGAGCCGCTTGCCCAATTTTTATGGACTTTTTCGGATGCGAGTGTGGAAGAAGAAGCAAAAGGCTATTTGTCTGAAGAAGTAGTCGATACGAAAGCAGCGCTACTTGGGGCACATGAAATTATTGCGGAAGAAATTAGCGATCAGCCGGAATACCGGGAATGGATTCGGAACTTTACACGGAAATTTGGGATGATTCATACGGAGAAAAAGAAAAATGCTGTGGATGAAAAAGCGGTTTATGAAATGTATTATGAGTATCAGGAAATGATTCAAAAAACGGCGCCATATCGTGTGCTCGCTTTTAATCGCGGGGAAAAAGAAGACGTGCTTCGCGTTTCGATTGAAATTGATGCGACTAAAATTCATGCTTACTTGGAAGAACATAATTTACCTAAGAAAGAAAATGAATCGGTTGTGCTTGTGCGGGAAGCGATTTGGGATGCTTATAAGCGTTTTATTGCGCCAGCTGTGGAACGTGAAATTCGTTCGGAACTGACAGAAACAGCAGAAGATCATGCTATTGAAATTTTTTCGCTGAACTTACGAAAATTGCTACTTCAACCGCCGCTTAAAGGGAAGGTGATTCTTGGCGTCGACCCGGCTTTTCGGACCGGCTGCAAACTCGCGGTTCTTGACCCTACCGGAAAAGTTCTAGAAATTGGCGTGATTTACCCACACACTGGAAAAGGGCGTGTACCAGAGGCGAAAGCTAAAGTGACGGAGCTTTTGAAGCGCTACGGTGTCGAAGTGATCGCAATTGGGAACGGTACGGCTTCGCGTGAGACGGAACAATTTATTGCGGATTTGCTACATGAAACGGGGAGCGACGCGCTTTATACGATTGTTAATGAAGCGGGAGCGAGTGTTTATTCGGCGAGTGAAATTGCTCGTGAAGAGTTTCCTGATTATCAAGTGGAAGAGCGGAGTGCGGTTTCGATTGGAAGACGTCTCCAAGATCCGCTGGCAGAACTTGTGAAAATTGATCCTAAATCGGTTGGTGTCGGCCAGTATCAACATGATGTTTCTCAGAAAAAACTGAGCGGCGCGTTAACCTTTGTTGTAGAAACGGCTGTTAACCAAGTAGGCGTGAATGTGAACACGGCTTCAGCGGCGCTTTTACAATATGTGGCCGGTTTAAATAAAACGGTAGCCGGAAATATTCGTAAATATCGTGAAGAAAATGGTCCTTTCACCGCTCGAACAGAACTCAAAAAAGTGCCGCGTCTTGGTGCAAAATCTTACGAGCAAAGTATTGGTTTCATGCGAATTCTTGAAGGAAAGAACCCGCTCGATAAAACCGCGATTCACCCAGAGAGCTATAAAGCGGCAGAACAGTTGATCAAGAAACTCGGGTTTACACTTGATGCGATTGGGACGGCTGAGCTAAAAGCTAAACTACAGCAAGCGAATGCTCTCGAAGTGGGGCAAGAGCTTGAAATCGGAAAGGAAACCCTGCAGGATATTATTCAGGATTTGATTGCGCCAGGGCGTGACTTGCGTGATGAATTGCCGCAACCAATGCTCAAGCAAGATGTCATCAAGATGGAAGACTTGAAACCTGGGATGCAGCTTGAAGGAACCGTTCGAAATGTGGTCGATTTTGGAGCTTTCGTGGATATTGGCGTTAAACAAGACGGGCTCGTCCACATTTCAAAACTGAGCAAATCGTTTGTGAAGCGGCCAATGGATGTTGTTTCTGTTGGCGATATCGTAACCGTTTGGGTGGAGGAAGTGGATTTGAAGAAAAATCGGATTGCCCTTTCGATGGTTGCGCCAAAGGATGCGTTATAAAATGGAAAATGCGGAACTGCAAGCTTTGATGGAAAGCGTTTCGCAAGAAAATTTCGGGAAGCCTTTCCGCCATCAAGTACGATTTAATGCACGCCTGCGCACAACAGGTGGGCGTTATCTACTTCGTTCGCATGACATTGAAATGAATCCAAGCTACCTCAGCGCGTTTGGCGAGACAGAATTCATCCAAATTATGAAACACGAGCTCTGCCATTATCATCTCCATTTGGAAAACCGGGGATATAAGCATCGCGATGCGGATTTTCGAAATTTACTACGTCAAGTGGATGCGCCGCGGTTTTGCAAGCCCATTGAGCGGGAAACGAAATGGCATGAATATTCATGTGTGCAATGCGAAACTAAGTTTATGCGGCAACGTAAAATGAATGAAAGTCGCTATCGTTGTGGGAAATGCGGCGGAAAGCTTGCTTACTTGGGCAGGAAAGTGGTTATGCAAGGGAGCTTCAATGAAAAGTAAAATTTGGCAAGAAGAAGGTTGTTTTTGCGAGCTTTTTAGCTCAAAGGGACAGCACTTTTTCTTGCTTTTTTAATTATTCATTATTATAATGAGAGTAGATTTATTCCACAGTAGCTCAGTGGTAGAGCAATCGGCTGTTAACCGATCGGTCGTAGGTTCGAGTCCTACCTGTGGAGTTTTTATTGTGGAGAAATACTCAAGTGGCTGAAGAGGCGCCCCTGCTAAGGGTGTAGGTCGTTCGCGCGGCGCGAGGGTTCAAATCCCTCTTTCTCCGCCATTAATCATGTAAAACCAAGCTTTGCCTGTCTCGAGGTAAAGCTTTTTAGTTGCGCCACTAAAAGATAAGTTTTACGTTGCGGTGCCGCCGATTTACTGATACACTTAAGAAAGTCTAATAAACTAGGAATGAAAAAGAAGGTGAACATAGATGGTTAAACCGGTAGTAGCGATTGTAGGCCGTCCAAATGTCGGCAAATCTACTATTTTTAACCGGATCGTCGGAGAGCGTGTTTCGATCGTTGAAGATGTTCCGGGAGTGACAAGAGACCGAATTTATAATACGGCTGAATGGCTTGGAAAAGAGTTCAATATTATTGATACGGGAGGGATCGACCTTTCGAATGAACCGTTTTTAGAACAAATACGTGCCCAAGCAGAAATTGCGATTGACGAGGCAGATGTCATTATTTTTATCACAAATGGTCGCGAAGGCGTGACGGATGCGGATGAGCAAGTGGCAAAAATTTTATATCGCTCGAAAAAACCTGTTGTTTTGGCAGTGAATAAAGTCGATAATCCTGAAATGCGCGATCAAGTATATGATTTTTATTCGCTTGGTTTTGGGGAGCCTTATCCGATTTCGGGATCGCATGGGCTTGGCCTTGGGGATTTGCTAGATGAGGTACGGAAGCACTTTCCGAGTGAAGAAGAAACGGAATATGACGATGATGTGATCAAGTTTTCCTTGATTGGTCGCCCGAACGTTGGAAAATCGTCGCTTGTTAATGCACTTCTTGGGGAAGACCGCGTGATCGTGTCTGATATTGCTGGAACAACGCGGGATGCGATTGATACGAGCTATAGCTTTGACGGGCAAGAATATGTGATGATCGATACAGCAGGAATGCGGAAAAAGGGCAAAGTCTATGAAACTACTGAAAAATACAGTGTACTACGGGCCATGCGGGCAATTGAACGCTCAGATGTTGTTTTAGTCGTTTTAAATGCCGAAGAAGGGATTCGCGAACAAGATAAACGAATCGCGGGTTATGCGCACGATGCCGGTCGAGCGATCATTATTGTTGTAAATAAATGGGATGCAATTGAAAAAGACGAGAAAACAATGAAGGCTTTTACAGAAGACATCAGAGAGCAGTTCCAGTTTTTGGATTATGCACCGATTGTTTTTGTGTCTGCTAAAACAAAGCAACGATTAACGAACATTTTCCCACTGATTAACCAAGTAAGCGAAAATCACTCACTTCGAGTGCAATCTAGCATGCTGAATGATGTTATTAGTGATGCGGTTGCTATGAATCCAGCTCCGATGGACAAGGGTAAGCGACTAAAAATCTTCTATACGACACAAGTAGCGGTGAAGCCGCCTGCATTTGTTGTTTTTGTGAATGAACCTGAACTAATGCACTTTTCGTATGAACGCTTTTTGGAAAATCGAATTCGTGAGGCATTTCCGTTTGAAGGAACTCCAATTCGTGTAATACCACGTAAACGCAAGTAAGCTTTTAGGAGGATGATTTTCGTGACGAAACAAAAAGTAGCCGTTTTGGGAGCTGGAAGCTGGGGAACAGCGCTTGGAATGGCTTTAAGTGATAACGGGCATGATGCGGTGCTTTGGGGAAATCGTGAAGAGATTGTAAATGAAATCAACCAAGAACATCACAATTCACACTATTTAAAAGAAATTCAATTGCCAAATGGACTTAGTGCAACGCTTTCGCTTACAGAAGCACTAGCTGGTGCGGATTTAGTCGTATTAGCTGTTCCGACAAGCGCCATGCGTGAAGTGGCACGTGAAGTGGACGCGATTCTTTCTGAGCCACAAATCATTGTACATGTCAGTAAAGGAATTGAGCCTGAAACTAATCTACGCATGTCTGAAGTGATCGCTGAAGAGATTTCCCCAGAGAAACGGAAGGGGATCGTCGTTCTTTCTGGCCCAAGTCACGCGGAAGAAGTGGCTGAAAGACATCCAACCACACTTTGTGCAAGCTGTGAAAATGATGAACTTGCGGGTATTGTCCAAGATGTGTTTATCAATAACAACTTGCGAATCTATACGAATCGAGATGTTGTTGGGGCGGAAATCGGAGGAGCTTTGAAAAATATTATTGCGCTTGGCGCTGGGATTTCTGATGGTCTTGGGTACGGAGACAATGCGAAAGCAGCACTCATGACCCGAGGAATGGCTGAAATCACGCGTCTTGGTGTTGCTGTTGGTGCCGATCCACAAACGTTTTATGGGCTTACAGGGATTGGTGATCTTATTGTCACTTGTACAAGTGTCCATTCTCGCAACTGGAGAGCTGGGAATAAGCTTGGACAAGGTGAGAAACTAGATAAGGTCCTCGCTGACATGGGAATGGTTGTTGAAGGCGTTCGGACGGCTAAAGCTGTGTTTGGTTGGGCTAAAGAGCTCAAGATCGATATGCCGATTTCAAAAGCTATCTATGAAGTCCTATTTTCGGATAAGGATCCTGCTGAAGCTGTGGATTCACTAATGGGACGGAAGAAAAAAGAAGAAAAAGAATCTTTCTAACTTAAAACCTTTCAAGGCTTACGAGCCGTGAAAGGTTTTTTTATGGATGAAGATTTGTCAAAGTTGTGTCAAAGAGGCTAAGAAAGGTGTATTTTTATCATTCAATTTTGATTCGTTTATGAAAAAAATTATAGGATTATGCTAAAATGAAAAAGAATGAAGGAGGCTGTTAAACATGAATGTAACACGAGAGGATAATCACTATCTGATTTCTTGGGAAGTGGACGAAGCGCCTACTGGAACCGTGCTTTATGGGAGCTTTCACCCTAGGAAAGATGAAACGGCAAACGAGCTAGCAGTCATTCAAAATGGAGAAAACTCCTTTCAAGCGATGATTGAGCCCGAGAAGCGGATGTATTTTATACTTGAAAAGCCGAATGGGGAAATAAAAATAGCAGCTGAACGAGTGCTAGATGTGCCAGATGTATTTAATTTTCGCGATTTAGGCGGATATGTAAACCGTGCTGGGAAAAGTGTGAAGTGGGGAAAACTCTATCGCTCTGGTAGCCTTGCTAAACTTACAAAAGCGGGTGAAGATCAGTTGAAGGAGCTTGGAATCCACTGGATTTGCGATCTGCGCAGCACGGCAGAAGTGAAAACTGCACCAACACCGGCTATTTCGGGCATTTTAAATAAAAATATTCCTATCGGCGCAGCCAAAAACGAACTAAGTGAAGAAACCAAACTGGAGATTCCTGCTGATGAGACGGTTTATGAGCCGCTTATGGGAGATAGTTATAAGGTTTTTGTTCACTCTACAAGTGATTATTTTACTATTTTTAATGCATTACTCAAGCCGCAAGGAACTCCTTTTTTATTTCACTGTACAGCTGGAAAAGATCGGACGGGAATTCTTGCTGCGCTTTTGCTCCATTTGTTAGATATTCCGGAAGAAATGATCTTTCAGGATTACGCGATCACCAATCACTTTACGGAGCAAATCCTCGAAGAAGTGGGGGCGCTTGCAAATTCATTTTCGGGGCAAGAGAAACAAATGGCGCTTGAAACTTTCAGACCGATGGCAGAAGCACGTCCAAGTTATTTGACGATTGCTTTTGATGAGATGAAGCGAACTTCTGGTTCCATCGATCTTTTTTTGGAAAATGAAGTAGGAATTACAAGGGAAATGAAACAAAATTTACAAGCACAATTGTTAGAATAAAGTAGGCGCAGAAACCTATAGTTTTCAGGTAATGAACTCATTTTTGGTGCATTTTTTATGAAAAAAGAACCATTTTTTCGCGAAAAGGTGGTTTTGCTTGCTATTCGAGGACTTCCCAGTTAGTATATTGGGTAACAGGTTGGTACTATCACGTTTAGGCGTTTATTTTTAAGCGAGTTAATGTGAAGATTTGGTGTCAATTTGGGGTTAAACCTTGCAGTATCAATGATTATGTGATAATCTTTTATCAGAAATACTGTAAAAGCTTGTTTTAGAGCCGTTTTGGTCTTAATGGAACAGAAAATTTCTTGCAGATGAAGATAATTTGGAAAAGATATAAAAACCAAATAATAATTAAGACCTGATTATTTTGGATTATCCTTTGAGGGAGGTGAAATAAACAATGGCAAACAAAACTGATTTAGTAAATAGCGTAGCTGAAAAAGCGGAACTTTCTAAGAAAGATGCTGCTAAAGCTGTAGAAGCTGTTTTTGAAACTGTTCAAGAAAAACTTTCTAAAGGCGAAAAAGTTCAACTAATTGGTTTCGGTAACTTTGAAGTTCGTGAACGTGCTGCTCGTAAAGGTCGCAACCCACGTACGAAAGAAGAAATCGATATCCCAGCTAGCAAAGTGCCAGCATTCAAACCTGGTAAAGCGCTTAAAGATGCTGTGAAATAATTACATACAACTTTAAGCCAACTAGCTGCTCGCTTGCACGTTTGTGCAAGCGGGTTTTTTTGTTGGCTAATTTCGACTTGGATGGGAACAAATTTGGTGAAGAGAAATTTTCAGTTTTTTCACTAAAAATACATAAAAGAATTGTAAAACGCATTCATTTAAGTTATTGTTAATATAAGGGGTAAGGCTTGTTTTTGAAAGTGGGTGGCAAACATGACAGATCAATTTTCAGAAGATGAAATCGTTTACGGGGATTCTTGGGGGCTTGTGCACCGCGGTGTTTTAGAAGATCGCGAAATAGAAAGAATGAAAGCGCTGCGAGACAAAGTGTACGGTAAAAACGGTGTTGCTGTGACTACCATGAAACCTATCGGACGTGTTGAAATAGAAGGAGAAATTTATGAAGCACGACTTGAAAACGGATACTTGGATGTACGTACGCCGGTAACGGTTATTGGAATTGATTTTGGTTATTTGTTAGTAAAAGAATTAAAAATGGAGGCGAAGTAAATGTTTTCAGGATCGTTTATTGTTATTGCTGTAGTTGTTATACTCTTTCTTATTGTATTCTTTTCACTTGTCCCAATCGGACTGTGGATTAGTGCTATTTCCGCTCGAGTACCTGTTGGAATCGGGACGTTAATTGGGATGCGCTTACGTCGCGTAGTTCCTTCACGCGTTGTAAAACCACTCATTAAAGCAGTTAAAGCTGGACTTGAACTGGAAGTGAATCAACTAGAAAGCCACTATCTAGCTGGTGGGGATGTTGATAATACGGTTGACGCGCTAATTGCTGCGCACCGAGCAAATATTGAGCTTGATTTTAGTCGTGCTGCTGCGATCGACCTTGCAGGACGTGACGTGCTAGAAGCTGTTCAAACTTCGGTTACGCCAAAAGTCATTCGGACACCAGAATTTACTGGGGTGGCTCAAAATGGGGTAGAAGTAAAAGTTATTACGCAAATTACGGTTCAATCCAATATCGAACGCATCGTCGGTGGTGCTGGGGAAGATACAGTTATCGCCCGTGTTGGGGAAGCCGTTGTTTCGACAGTTGGGGAAACACGTGAACACACAGATGTTCTTGAAAACCCAAACAGCATTTCTAAAAAAGTCCAAGAACAAGGGCTTGGAGATGGAACAGCTTATACTATTCTTTCGATTGATATTGCAGAGATGCGCATTGGTGATAATATCAAAGCAAAACTAGATATCGAAAAAGCGAATGCGGATATGGAAGTGGCTCAAGCAGCAGCTTCGAAACGTAAAGCAGAAGCGATTGCGCTTGAACAAGAAAACCGTGCCGCAGTTGTCGCAGCAGAAGCAGAAGTACCTCGTGCGATTGCAACGGCTTTTGAAAACGGTACGCTTGGTGTGATGGATTATTATAAGATGGAAAACGTGCAATCAGATACACATATGCGTGATTCTATTGCTGGAGACAATAAGCCAGAATTTCATGAGTAAGAAAGAAGGTGTCTCACATGCCATTTAATTTAGAAGATTTTTTTGATAATATTTCGGGGTTTATTCCCGTTTTGATTATTATCGGCGGTGCTATTTTGTCTCTGTTCTCTAAACAAGAAAAGAAAAAAACCGGTACGAACAACAAACAAGCGCCCAAGAAAAACCCGGTGGAGTCTCTCCAAACTCGTATGGAGAAGTGGAGACAACCTGTTTCTTCTGGAACCTTCAAAGCGGGAGAGGCAAAATCTAAACAAACTGCTCAAAAAGTTGTGCAAGCCGATACGCCAAAGGCTCGAGATGTTTATCGTGAAGAAGCAGAGCGACGCCAGAAAGTGTCTAAAACTCCAGTTGTTGTCAGTGAGCCAAAGCCAAAGAAACGAGCGAAGAATGCTCTAAATGGGCTTGATTTGAAGCGAGCGATGGTGATGAAAGAGGTTTTGGACAAACCGGTGGCTTTACGCAAGAAGTAACGCTTGCATGGTGAGGACCATTTATAGTATAGTTATATTGTAAATTCATACAAACTGACCCGCTTAAGGGGAGTAGCAGAAATAGCTGTGTCGTCAATACGAGAGCATTCTCCGGCGCAGTTAGCAATTTGAAAATTGTTTGCAAGACCTTACGTTTCTTTCGTGAGGTCTTTTTGTATCAAGTTAAAGGAGGAAAACAGTGAAAAAATTTATTTCAATCTTACTTGCTGCTGGATTAGTATTTAGTCCGCTTGGGGGAACTGTTTCAAACATGGTATTGCCGACTAAATATGAACAAGTGAAAGAAGCAGATGCGAGAGGTTATCGCGCACCTATGCGTTCATTTAAATCCAATAACAATGGTATCAATCGTTCTAATGTTAACCGTTCGCAAATGAATAAAAACATGATGGGTAGAGGAAAAAATAGTTTCTTTAACGGTCGTGGCTTAATGGGCGGTTTAATGCTTGGGGGACTTGCTGGATTACTTTTTGGCGGACTGCTTAGCAATATGGGTGTTTTTGGTAACATTTTTGGTTTGATCATTAATTTACTGGCGATCTTCCTAGTGATTCGTTTGATCATGTTCTTTTTCCAAAGAAGAAAAAATCACGGAACAGAACCAGCTGCACAAAGTACAGGCCGTGATTCGTTTAATACGGCACGACACGAAACTATCCAAGCTGGGACAGAAACGACAACGCGTGAACAAATCCTCGATGAAGGGAATATTTCCAATGCGGTGATTGCGTTCTTTACGAATGAAAAAGGCTTATCACTTGATGATGTTCAAGTTGTTTTAACATACGATGATAAAATTGGCTTTGGAGCAGATGTTATCCAAAATGACCAAGTTATCCAATCACTTGATCACTTTTCGCTCATTCAAGCGATTCGTTACTGGGCAGAACATTTTGCGCATATGGATCCAAATATGGGCTTAACGCTAGAGTACTCGGAACAAGACGGGATTTATGCAGTGGTAACAGAATAATAATTTCGAAAGGAATGACTGACGGATGCATTTAGCGAAGCAAGGAGACACGATTGAGCTTTTTCATGAGGATGGAAACTGGAAACTCAAAAAAGAAACTGGCTTTTCACCCATTCAAATGACTGTGGCGGCAGCGGCTGCTTGCAGTGGTTACGTCTACGCTAAGATTTTGAAGAAAAAGCGAATTCCATATGAGAAATTGGAAATAGAAGTGGACTATACGCAAAATTTGGATGCAGCCGTACATGTAATCCAGTCGATCGATATTCATTTCGAGCTAGCAATAGCAGCTGAGCATCAAGAGCAAGCTGAGAAAAGCTTGAAGCTCGTCAAAAAAGGTTGCCCCGTTGTGCAAAGTTTAAATCCAGAGATTCAAATCACGGAACATGTAAAGTTTGTTTCGAATTAATTCTAAAGAAGGTGCGTAGCATAAATCTACGCATCTTCTTTTTATCCTCCAGAAATTTTTAAATATTCATTAGAATTATGCCATAACATCTAAATCAAAAGTCCTTTTTTGAATGAAAGCGCATACAATAAAACTAGTTCAAAAGTTTTTTATTTAGCCGAAAAGTATGAAATTCGACTTAAATAATATAAAAACTTTTACAGCGTTTTCAAAATACGTAT
Source organism: Listeria kieliensis (assembly GCF_003369925.1). Classification (GTDB taxonomy): domain Bacteria; phylum Bacillota; class Bacilli; order Lactobacillales; family Listeriaceae; genus Listeria; species Listeria kieliensis_A. The sequence continues at coordinate 240,360 of NZ_LARY01000001.1, forward strand.
AATGAAGGTAGAGCATGATGATTATATGTTTTTCAATATGAAGGGGGTAGTTTTAGATGTTGTTTGAGAAAATGGAGAAATATGATTATGAGCAAGTAGTTTTTTGCCATGATGAGGCTTCTGGACTAAAGGCGATCATTGCGATTCATGATACGACGCTTGGTCCTGCGCTTGGGGGATGCCGAATGTGGCCATATGCAACAGAAGAAGAAGCCCTGGAAGATGTTTTACGGTTAGCGCGTGGCATGACTTATAAAAACTCAGCTGCGGGACTCAACTTAGGGGGAGGAAAAACAGTCATCATCGGGGATCCGAAAAAAGATAAAAGCGAAGCCCTATTCCGCGCTCTTGGAAGATATGTGGAAAGCTTAAATGGGCGTTATATTATTGCAGAAGATGTCGGCACGACCGTTCAAGATATGGATTACATGCACGAAGAAACAAAACACGTTACAGGTGTTTCAGAAAGCTTTGGCTCATCAGGGAATCCAAGCCCGCTCACAGCACGTGGTATCTATGCGTCGATGAAGCGGACTGCCAAAGAAGTTTTTGGAAGCGATTCCTTGGCAGGAAAAAAAGTGGCCGTTCAAGGCGTTGGAAACGTAGCGTTTGCCTTATGCGAAATGTTATTTGAAGAAGGTGCGAAACTTACCGTTACAGATATTAACCAAGAAGCGGTGGATCGGGCGGTAGAGAAATTTCAGGCAACCGCTGTAAAGCCGGATGAGATTTATCAAGTAGATGCCGATATTTTTGCTCCATGTGCGCTTGGTGGCATTTTAAATGATGATACAATTCCACAGCTCAAAGTGAAAGCCGTTTGTGGGAGCGCCAATAACCAGTTATTAGATATTAAACGGCACGGGGAAATGCTTCACGAACGTGGGATTTTATATGCACCTGATTATATCGTCAATGCAGGGGGAGTCATTAACGTAGCCGATGAGTTAAATACTTATAACGCAGAACGTGCCAAACAAAAAATTGATGAAATTTATGGGCAAATCGGCAAAGTGTATGAAATTTCAGCACGCGAGGGAATTATCCCTGCGGAAGCAGCCGATCATATGGCCGAAGAGCGCATTGCAACTATGAAACAAGTCCACAGTACTTTCTTTGCTCGTTCGTAAGATTTATAAAAGGGAAAATGAGAGTCCGAATTCGGGCTCTCGTTTTTGTATTGACGGGAAGCAAAAACTAAAGATGGTTAAGAAAAACCTAAATATTTCTAAAGAGTATTGAGTAGAGCTAATAAGCTGTGCTAAAGTAAAGAAGAAATACGCTTAACAACATGAAAACAGCCACGAAAGGAAGCGTGAACGAGTGACAACGAATCAGAAAATATTACTTCAACTTTTATTCTTTCTAAGTATTGCAAGCTGTATTGCCATTTACTTCGCCGAACAAACAGGACAATATAGCACCAATTTTCTCTTCCAGCAAATCTTGTTTCTTGCTATATCAAGTGTTGTATGTTTTGTTCTGTCTAAATGGCCTCTTCAGTCCATTCGAAAATGGCTATGGCTCATTTATCCGATTTTTATTCTCCTTTTGATCGGCTTGCAGTTTACAACCGAAACAAACGGAGCCCGCCGCTGGTACAAATTACTCGGTTTCTCCTTCCAACCCACTGAAATTCTCAAAAGCTTCTTTATTTTGGCGCTTGCCGCCGTAGCCGTACGATACGAGAAAAAACCAGCCAAGCAGATTCTTGCGCTTACACTTACAGCTGTCCCCATTTTATTTTTGATTTTTCGCGAACCCGACCTAGGAAGTACAATTGTATATTTTGTGACGTTTTTCGCCATTTTACTCATCGCAAATGCCTCCAGAAAATGGATTTTCACTTTACTCCTGAGTGCCTTTACCGTTTTTAGTGCTATTTTCTATGTCGTTTTTTATCACCTAGAATGGCTCCGCGTAGTTGGACTTGAACCCTATCAATTTGCACGCATCCTAAGCTGGATCGACCCATCAAGTGATCCGAGTGCTTCCTATCAAGTCAACCTTTCTTTAGTCGCGGTGGGTTCAGGCGGAATGAGCGGCCGATCTGGCCAAATTTATATCCCAGAAAGCCACACCGATATGATTTTTAGCACGATTGCCAACCAATTCGGATTTATTGGCGCGAGCCTTTTGTTATTTTTATTCTTGCTGTTTATCCAAGTCTTAATCCGGTTCGCACTTGATGCCAAAACACGCTTTTCAGTGTACATCTACACCGGTTTTGCCGTTTACTTTGCCTTCAACATCTTCGAAAATATCGCGATGACGATCGGGCTGATGCCTCTTACTGGAATCCCACTTCCCTTCATTAGTTATGGAGGTTCTTCCGTGCTTGGAAACTTCATCGCAATTGGCATCCTGCTCGCGGTTAGCCGATATGAAAAAGAATACGCGCAAAGTCTTTCTTCCAATTAGACAATCCAATCGGATGTGTTAAAATGAAGGAGAGAGTTCAAGAAGGGGATTTTGCACGTATGGCGAATTATATTAATAAAGAAAAACGAGCAATTGATTTTGATCCATTTGAACTACCAGTTATTGCTTTGCCAGAAGTGATCGCGGTTTCATTCGAGCCAAAAACAGAGCGAGCATTACTCATCCGAATTGCGGATCAAGGAAAAGACTTTGCGAAGCTAAAGCATCTTGAATCGTATCAAGACATTCTTGAAATTCATTTTAATGATATCAACGAAGCCGATGACTACTGGGGACTCAGTCAAAAAGAAAAAGAAGAAATGAAGCTGTTCAATGAAAGGCATGCCGAAATTATCTATGACTTTATTGATCGCAACCCAGATCATGGTCAAATTGTGGTTCATTGCAATGCTGGAATTAGCCGCAGTAGCGCCGTTGCGATGGGTATTGCGGAGCACTATCATGACAAAGATACCCTGCAAAAGTTAAGGGAAATTAAACGTTATTTACCCAATCCGCGGGTTCTTGCTATCATGCGTGGTGAAAAATATTTGCCAGAAGATTAATAAAAGCAACCTCCAAATTCACTTTGGGGGTTTTTTCTTTCTTTTTTTGTAAAAAAAACCACTGTTTTTAGACAAATCTCACATATCTGAGTTTGCGTGCTATTAAGATTGTTCTTTTAAAAAGGATTTTGGATTTTTGATGTTATAATGACGTGGGGGAAAATCGTCCAAAGTATTTCACAAGTTAAAATAAGAGGCAATGACTGCTCTTGAAATGAGGAATGAATTTATGACAAATGAAGTTAAAAAAATGGGGTTATTCAGCCTAATCTTAATGATTTTCACTTCCGTGTTCGGCTTTGCTAATGGACCGGTGGGCTTTTATTTGATGGGCTACAGTGCAATCCCATGGTATATCGCAGCCGCTGTGTTGTTTTTTATACCATTTGCGCTTATGATGGCCGAATATGGTTCCGCTTATCGTAAAGAACAAGGGGGAATCTATTCGTGGATGAATGACAGTGTCGGACCTCGCTATGCGTTTATCGTCACTTTCATGTGGTTCACTTCGTATATTATTTGGATGGTCGGAATTGCATCAAAAGTATGGATTCCGTTTTCGACTTTCCTATTTGGAACAGATAAAACGCAGGAATGGACGATCCTGTCGCTTACTCCAACACAAACCATTGGCATTTTGGGTGTCCTCTGGATGATTGTTGTGACTTTCTTTGCATCAAAAGGTCTTCGCCAAATCACTAAAGTTACAACGATTGGCGGCTTTGCCGTTATGGGGCTCAATGTCGTGTTAATTCTTGTCAGTGCAATCATTCTTGTTTTAAATGGTGGAGCTTTCCAGCAAAACATTGACGGCGTAAAAGATTTTCTTGTTTCGCCAAATCCAAACTACCTGAGTCCGATTTCCATTTTGAGTTTCTGTGTGTTTGCGATTTTTGCATATGGCGGAACAGAAGCTGTGGCGGGACTTGTTGACCAAACGAAAAATCCGAAAAAAACTTTTCCGAAAGGAATCATGATTGCTGCTGTCGTTATTTCTGTCGGTTATGCGATCGGGATTTTAATGTGGGGCGTAAGTACAAACTGGATGAAAGTCCTTGCCGGAGAAACGACGAACCTTGGAAACATCACGTATGTGTTGATGTACAACTTAGGACTTGAACTCGGGAATGCCTTTCATGCTTCAGCTGAAACGGCACAAACTGTGGCTTCTATTTTTGCGCGAATCACTGGACTTTCCATGTTCCTTGCTTATACAGGTGCATTTTTCACACTGATCTATTCGCCGCTAAAATCCATTATTCAAGGAACACCGAAAGAACTTTGGCCAAAACGAGTGACGAAGATCAACAAGGCAGGAATGCCGGAGTTTGCGATGTGGATTCAGTGCTTCATCGTTGTCGTAATTATCTTGATCGCTTCGTTTGGCGGAAGCAATGCCTCAGCCTTCTACAATAAACTGACGCTGATGGCGAATGTCTCCATGACGCTTCCATATTTGTTCTTGTCGTTCGCTTTTCCATTCTTTAAAAATCGCGAGGGCCTTGAGCGACCTTTCGTGGCTTATAAAACTAAGTGGAGCGCGTACCTAATCACTGCTGTGATCGCAGTCGTGGTCGGTTTTGCGAATGTGTTTACCATTATCCAACCGGTTATCACAACTGGGAATTGGAGTGATACCATTTGGATGATTGCAGGACCCGTTACCTTCTCGATTCTAGCTATTTTAATTTATGAGAATTATGATTTGCGTAAACGTCGCGCGAAATAAAGGAAAAAGCCTCCAAGCCCGCGCTTGGAGGCTTTTTCCTTCTCGTTTATTTGAATTTCTAGTACACTTAAAACATGAGAGGCTTTGATTGGAGGATTTTACAATGAGTAAGCATTACGATTATATTGCAATTGGCGGAGGAAGCGGAGGAATTGCTTCTTCCAACCGAGCTGGGATGCACGGCAAAAAAGTCGCACTTGTTGAACCCGTTCATCTTGGAGGAACTTGTGTGAACGTAGGTTGCGTCCCTAAAAAAGTGATGTGGTACGGGGCAGATATTAAAGAAGGTATGGAAAAGTTAGGACCTGCTTACGGCTTAACTGGGGAAGTCTCATTTGATTTTGGAACCCTTGTTTCAAACCGTGAGAAATATATTGATCGCTTGCATGGACTTTATCAACAAGGTCTAGATAGCAATCATGTAGACGTTCTTCGTGGCTATGCGCGCTTTATAGATGCTAAAACCATTGAAGTAAATGGCGAGCGCTACACGGCAGATCACATTTTGATAGCGACAGGCGGAAAACCCGCTATTCCAGCTATCAAAGGAGCTGAATACGGTATCGATTCAAATGGCTTTTTTGCAATGAAAGAACTGCCAAAACGTGTGGCTGTTGTTGGAGCTGGCTATATTGCAGTGGAACTGGCTGGAATTTTAAATGCCTTTGGAACGGAGACGCATCTTTTCGTCAGAAAACATGCACCGCTTCGTTCGTTTGATCCAATGATTTCAGAAACACTCGTTGAACTTATGGAAAAAAATGGACCAACACTTCATACACATGCTGTTCCAAAAGAAATTGTGAAAAATGAAGATGGTAGTTTGATGCTTGAACTGGAAGACGGACGGACACAAACAGTTGATAAAGTCATTTGGGCGATCGGGCGAAAACCTGTGACAGATACGATGGCGATTGAAAATGCTGGAGTTAAACTTACTGAATCGGGATTCATCGAAGTGGATAAATACCAAAACACAAATGTTCCAGGTATCTATGCGATTGGTGACGTAACTGGCCATGTGGAATTAACTCCGGTTGCGATTGCAGCTGGAAGAAGGCTTTCTGAGCGACTCTTTAACGGTAAACTTGATGAGCATCTCGATTATGACTTAATTCCAACGGTCGTATTCAGCCATCCGCCTATTGGTACGATTGGACTTACTGAACCAGAAGCGATTCAGAAATATGGAGAAAAAGACATCAAAGTTTATCAATCTTCGTTTACTTCGATGTATACGGTAATTACAGAACACCGCGAACCATCCCGAATGAAGTTGATTTGTGAAGGGAAAAATGAACGCATCGTCGGCTTGCACGGAATTGGAACAGGCATGGATGAACTCTTACAAGGCTTTGCCGTTGCGATCAAGATGGGGGCAACAAAAGCCGACTTTGATAATACGGTTGCAATCCATCCGACAAGCGCAGAAGAATTTGTAACAATGCGTTAAATAGTGTTGAAAAGAAAATTGAAGGAGGGATATCATGCCAGAGAAATTAGCTCTTTATTTTGTGAGACATGGTCAAACGTATTTAAATAAAAATTTGAGGATGCAAGGCTGGGCAGATACACCATTAACCCCAGAAGGCGCTGAAAAGGTGCGGGAAAGCGGGCGTGGTCTTTCAGATACAGAATTCGTTGCTGCCTATAGCAGTGATTTACACCGAACGATTTCTACGGCGGAAATTTTGCTCCATGAAAATAAACACGCTTTCGGGCTGCAGCTTGAACCACGCAAAGAATTTCGTGAAACCTTTTTTGGTTCTTTTGAGGGGGAAAAAAGTGATGTCGCTTGGAACGAAATTGCTCGGGCGAATGGCTACGCCTCCCAAGAAGATTTTATGGCACATGAAGATGTACGGGGCATGATGAACGCAACCAAGAAAGCTGATCCAACAGGAGACGCGGAAGATTTTATGACTTTTTGGACGCGAGTTGAACAAGGCTTTTTACATGTTATCAATCGACATCGTGATACGGGTGGCAATATTTTGATTGTTGCGCACGGCAATACGATCCGAAATATTGTTCATGAGCTTGAGCCTTCCATCACGGAAAGCTTTGTTCTCGACAATGCAAGTGTAACAGTATTGGTTTATGAAAAAGGTTTATTTAAAGTAGAACGTTTAAACGATATTTCGCATTTTGCGGCAGAATAAAAAGTAGGGCAGCTTGCCCTACTTTTTATTTGCTTGATTCAGTTTCTGGCGTAGCATCAGCTGGTGGACTTGAATCGTCACCACTATCATCCTCGCCTAAATGTTTCTTCCCTTCACGGCGAAGCTGAATGAGCTTGACAACGTTGACAATGATGGTTTTTACGACCGCGTAAAGCGGCACGCCAAGTACCATTCCCAGTAAACCCGCTAGGTTTCCTGCCACGAGTAAAATCACGATAATGGTTAGCGGATGAATTTTGAGCGAACGGCCCATGATAAGCGGTTGTAGCACGTTTCCATCTAGTTGTTGTACGATCACGACCACAATAATTACGAGCAAAGCTTGAAGCGGCGAAGTGAAAAGTGCGACTAACACGGCAGGCGCTGCTCCAATAACTGGCCCGAGGTAAGGGATGATATTCGTTGCTCCTGCGATAAATGCGAACAATAGGCCATAAGGTTGCCCGATGATTAAATAGCCGATAAAGGTCAAAATACCAACGACTAAGCAATCAAGAGCTTGCGAACTGATATAAGTCGAAAGTGTTTTGTTCATTTCTTGAATGATTTTTTTAGCATCTGGACGGATAAATTTCGGGAAAAACTTTTCAAGTGAATCCATAAAACGGTGCCCGTCTTTAAACATGTAAAGTAAGATAAACGGCACTGTGACAAGTACCATCACAAAGCTTGTAATAAAGCTTGCAACAGCCCCAATTCCCGTTGAAACACCGTCTAAGACGATATTCATGATTTTAGGAATGGAAATATTAGCTTTGCTTAGTTCACCTTGGATGTCTAAATTTTTGAATGGCGAATCTTTAATAAGCGCATTGAACCATTTTTCAAAATCTGTCCAGTAGCCAGGCAAAGCTTTTGCAAGTGAAGCAATTTGGTTGGCAAGCACAGGACCAATTTGAATAACTGCAAGTGTGAATAAAATGATAAACACAATAAAAATTAAAATAATGCCAAGGACACGCGGGACTTTTCGTTTTTCAAGAAATTCAACAAGCGGATTAAACATGTAAAACAAAAATCCAGAAACTAAAATTGGCAAGAATAGCGTCGAGATAATCACCCCAATGGGCGAGAATATGTATTTCATTTGTAAGAGTAAAAAGACGATCGCTACAATGGCCAAAATTTCAACGGTCCAAAAGAATAATTTACTCTCGCGAAAACGTGAATTCTTCATTCCATTCTCCCTTCTTATTTTTATTCTAGTTTAGCATGATTTAAGGGGTTTGGCTATTTCAAATTGACTTCTTTTTCGAACTGTTATATCGTTATTATAATAAGAAAGAAGGTGTTGCACGGTGTTGCTTCAAATTCATTTAGAAAGTGAAGAACCGATTTACATGCAGATTTGCAACCAAATTATTGAAGGAATTGCAAAAGGTGGATATTCTCCAGGTGAAAAACTTCCTTCCGTGCGCAAACTTGCGGCTGATATTGGCATTAATTTTCATACTGTTAACAAGGCCTATCAACGGCTTGAACGAGAAGGGTTTATTGAAATTCATCGTAAACAAGGAGTATCGATTCCTTCACAAGGTGTTGAAATAGCAGATGTAACTCGTTTACAAACCCTAAACCAAAAATTGCGTCCGATTGTCGCTGAGGCGATCGCTCGTTCTGTTTCCGAACAAACTTTTAGGCAGACATGTCATGAGCTTTACGAAGAATTCCAAGCAAGCGAGCGGGAGAATGAAGCCCAATGAATTTTGTTACCTTCAGCTTTAATTTGGGGTTACTAGCCATTATTTTAAGTGCTGTGCCTTTTGTGACAAGAAGGTCAGAATGTTTTGGTGTCAATGTAGGAACCAAATTAAGTTATTCCAATCAATTACTTAGATGGAAGCGACAATATCTACTTTTGATGGGCTCATTTGCCGCCGTTTTCTTTTTATTTGCATGGATAATTCCTTGGTTTTTAGGTATATTAATTTTTTATCTCGTTTTTAGTTTTGGCCTTTACTTAATTTATCATTTTCGAACGAAATCTTGGAAAAAGAAGCAAATAGCAAATGGAAACTTGAAGGAGCAAGCTACCGTTATTGTAGAAGCTTCTGGTGACAAAGAGGAAAGTATTCTCCCCAGTTGGTATTATTTCGTTCTCTTTTTCCTTTTTTTGCTAACTCTTTTTTTAACGTTTATGCTTTATAAACAGGCACCTGCTAAATTCCCTGCTTACTGGAAGCTAAATGGTGTATTTGAAATTGAAAAGGACAAAACGCCTGTTAGTGCATCAATCTGGCCAGCTTCCCAGTTCTTTACAATTCTTACTTTTCTTGGGATCCACCTGACGATTCGGAAAAGCAAACGAATCATTGACTTAGATGATCCTGATATTTCGCTAGAACGTATGAAACGTGCGAATGCCTTATATAGCAGGTTTATGTTTGGGATAAGTCTTTTAATGGTCTCCTTTTTTGGCTTTTTGCAATGCTCCTTTTTGCTAAATTGGAGTTGGACCACAGTTCGAGTAGGGTCTATTTTACTTTGGCTCTTTCTTTTGATCGCGTTTTTTTGGCTGACTTTTTTTGTGGGGCAGGGCGGAAGTAGGCTCAAAGTGATGGGGATTCGACGAGAACGAAAAATGGTGCAAAAAGATGATCACTACTGGAAACTAGGGATATTTTACTTTAACCGTTTAGATCCGGCTTTATTTATTGAAAAAAGATTTGGGATTGGGTGGACCGTCAATTTAGCAAGACCAATTATCTGGCTAATATTGCTTATTGTGTTAGTTATAGCTGGAATCAAACAATTTTTCTTTTCATGAGGATTTTGTTTGTGAAAAAGGATACGAACAAGTAAAATACAAGTAGAATCAACAAAAGGAAGGGAACAAAATGAAGATTATCGGAATTCTTGGAACACAAAACCGAAAAGGACTAACCGCCCAGTTACTAGATGAGGTTTTACGAGGAGCAGAACGAGCTGGCGCTGAAACTAGTCTCATCGTTCTTGAAGAGAGTTTTGATCCAACTAGGCAAGATGAAGTCAGGAAGCTCGGAAAAGAGTTAAAACAAGCGGATTGTATGATTTTTGCGACGCCTACTTATTTTGGCAATGTAAGTGGCAGTATGAAACAATTTTTTGATCATTTACGTGATTATTTCGTGCACCTTACAAGTAAAGGAGAAAATATTCCTCACCTATTCAAAGGGAAGAGCTACGTATCGATTACATCCTGTTATAAAAGTGCTTTTGAGAATATGCTTGCGGGAATCACGGATGCAACTTTTAATCAAATTGATACGGTGATGTCGCAAGCCGGTATGCACCGGGCTTCCGAACTTGTTTTGACTGGGACCTTTCAAATGGACGAACTTCCCCAGAAAAAGCGGGAAGAAGCGAAAGCTTTAGGGGAAAAACTTGTAGAACGAGTAGAAAGAGGAGGATTTACATTGAAACGCTATTTACAACTATTTGGAATGCTCGCCATTTCAACACTCATCGTCATGGGCATCCAAAAAGCCCTTCAAGTCGTTCATTTTATTCCAGCTGATGGCTTTTGGGTTAATTATTTGGTATTTGTGATCATCTTTTTCCTATTTCTTTCGGGAATGCTACGATTAGTCACGATTCATAACCATAAACGACGATAAAATTCGAATTTATATTGTGAATAGATGCTCGTTATGCTATAATGAAAGCGCATTTTTGTGATGAAGTTAACAATTAGGAAGAAGGGAAAGGAATGTCTTATTATACGCCTCAAGAAGTCACAGACGTAACGATTGAAAAGGGTATTCAAAAAGCAAATTCAAATGCACTTGCGCTCACCGTGTTAGGTTTTTTGGGCGGTGCATTCATTTCGCTTGGCTATTTGCTTTATATTCGCGTAATTGGAACTGCACCGCATGAGTGGGGAAGTTTTGCGACATTTATCGGCGCTTCTGTATTTCCAGTAGGGTTGATTTGTATCTTACTCGGTGGTGGGGAACTGATTACCGGGAATATGATGGCTGTTTCGCTTGCTTGGTTCGATCGAAAAATAACATTTGTGAAACTGCTACGTAACTTTGTGATTGTTACGGTCATGAATCTAGTCGGTGCGTTATTTGTTGCTTACTTTTTTGGCCATTTTGTTGGCTTAACTGAAGGGGACTTTTTAGCGAAAACTGTTGCCACAGCGGGTGCGAAAATCAAAGACTCATTTTGGGTGGCTTTCGTTTCTGGCATTGGCTGTAACTGGTTTGTTGGGTTAGCTGTCTGGCTTTCATATGCGGCTAAAGATTTTGCTGGAAAAATTTGGGGGATTTGGTTCCCGGTCATGGCTTTCGTTGCGATTGGCTTTCAACACGTTGTCGCCAACATGTTTATCATTCCAGCTGCGATTTTTGCAGGAAGCTATAGTTGGATGGACTTTTGGATGAACGTGATTCCAGTTTATCTTGGAAACACAGTTGGTGGCGCCATTTTTGTTAGTTTGTTTTACTTCTTAGCTTATAAACGAACAACGCAAGCAGTTAAAGTAAAAGAAAAGGAAGTGCAAGAACCAGTAACTTCTGGCGAATAAAAGGAAAAAGATGAACGAGGAAATGCTTAGTTCATCTTTTTTTATAAAGGAGGAAGTCAAAATGGATATTCATGAAATAGATTGGGAAGTCAATCAGGAGCGGCTAATTGAGTTGCTTGAGGCAGATGCTGCCAGTTTAGAAGCGACTATTTTGCCGTATCAGAAGTCCATTTTTTCTTTTGCTGCCTATGAAAGCGGGGAATATGTGGGCGGAATTACTGGCGAAATTTTATGGAATACCATGCATGTTTCGCTTCTGGCAGTTGACCCAACTCAAAAAGGGAAAGGCATAGGCACAACATTATTAAAACAGGTGGAAGAATATGCCAAACAAAATCAGTGTACGCAAATTCACCTGGAAACAATGAGCTATCAGGCGCCTCGTTTTTACGAAAAAAATGGGTTTAAAGTTTTTGGGGAATTAGCTAACTTCATGCAACATGGAGTAACGCGCTTTTATTTGGTGAAATATTTATTATGATTAAAAAATAGGATTCGTGGAAAAGAGAAGTGTCAAAACTTTTTAGGAGTGATAACTTTGAATACCGAACTACCCAAAGTAAAAATGCAGCTTTTCATTGACGGGAACTGGCAGGATGGATCACTACAAAAAACAAAAAAAGTAGAAAATCCTGCAACAGGTGAAAGCGTTGCACAGGTTGCACAAGCAGAAACAGAAGATACTACGCGAGCTATTGAAGCGGCACAAACTGCTTTTCCTCGTTGGCGTGAGTTGGAACTACAAAGTCGTGTCGAACTGTTACACCGTGTAGCTCATTTATTGGAAGAAAAGGCAGATAAATTAGCTAAAATTATGACCATTGAACAAGGAAAACCGCTTGCAGAAGCCAAATCGGAAATTTTGACAGGAGCAGAAAATTTTCGTTTTAATGCGGAAGAGGCACGGCGAATTTACGGCGAAACGATTCCGGCACCCAATAAACATGTCTATATTGTAAAAAAAGAACCTATTGGAGTTGTGGCAGCCATTACGCCATGGAATTTTCCAATGGGGATGGCGACTCGAAAACTCGCACCAGCCCTTGCTGCAGGGAATACAGTGATTTTGAAACCTTCCAGTGAAACACCACTTTCGGCGTTAGCGCTCTTTGAAATTTTTGAAGAAGCTGGTTTTCCAAGAGGCGTTGTGAATTTATTGCTGGGAAATTCTTCTGAAATTGGGAAAGCACTAACAGCGAGCGATATAGTACGTAAATTGACGTTTACTGGATCAACAGCAGTCGGTCAGAAACTATACCAAGAATCGGGAGAAACCTTGAAGAAAATTTCGCTGGAGCTCGGCGGGCATGCGCCCTTCATCGTATTTTCCGATGCTAATCTTGAAAGCGCAGCAGATGGACTTGTTGCTGCAAAATTTCGGAATAATGGTCAAGTTTGTGTTTCGCCCAATCGAATTTTTGTAGCCAAAGAAATTGAACAAGAATTTACAAAACTTGTACTTGAACGTGTGCGAAATTTGCAGGTTGGGAATGGTCTTCGGGAAGGTGTGAATGTGGGGCCGTTAATTCGAGAAGATGCTATTCACAAAATTAATCGCCAGCTAAAAGATGCGGCTGAGAAGGGTGCAGATATTCTGATTGGTGGAGAACGGCTTCTTGACGGCGAAGGTAATGAAAAAGGGAACTTCTATGCACCAACAGTTCTAACAGGCGTTACAGAGCAAATGCGGATTTTTCATGAAGAAACATTTGGTCCGGTTATTCCAATCATCTCCTTTGTTTCGGATGACGAGGTAGTAAAATTAGCAAATGATAGCGAATTTGGATTAGCTTCTTATTTTTATACAGAAAGTCTAGAACGAGTAGAGGAAATTAGTAATGCACTGGAATATGGCATGGTTGGTGTGAATGATATTGCAATTTCCCATCCTGAAACACCTTTTGGTGGTGTAAAGCATTCGGGATTTGGAAGAGAAAATGGACATTTTGGAATAGAAGAATATTTGAATGTGAAATTTGTGGCGCTAAAATACCGGACATAAAAATAAGTCTCGTGAACTCCAGATATTTACTTTCGTCTTTTTCTTTGTTATAATGAACGCAGGAAAAAAGAATCGATTGTAGCACATAAAAAATCCCGAGTCGGGCTAAAGATCTCGGGATTTTTTATGTGGCTAGAACTTGTCGTCTACTTCCGTTTGTTATTCCCCCTTGTTTCTAGCCAGTACCTGAAAAGCGATAAGCAAATGCCAACAAGGAGAGGGGCAATAACACTGGAAAAAAGAAGAATCAATCGCAGCACCTCCCATCTGCAGAGTTTTGCAAAAGGGATAGACGACTTCTTTAGTATAACATGTTTGAAGAGTTGGTGCGTCAACGTTTTTCGGTGGTTTTAGATGCTTAAAATCTCGTTTTTTTCCCAGTAATCGTCTGAACTCAAGTGAAAATGCTTTTCTTAGAGAAGTGCTAAAAAAAAGATTCGATTGTTTGAAACTTGCCAAAAAGAATGTGTTTTTGTTATACTGTTGCTAATAAATGAAAGAGGTGTTTTTTTAGGCCAATGAAATTCTAATCCTGTTTGATAAAGAAAAAATGAATGCAAGTGTGCAAAACCATTTTTTTCGGACAGGATCAGTATGTTTATTTTGCTTGATAACACCTAGCAGAATTAACGCTTTTTTGTGTACTCCTATCCGAAAATGGATAAGGAGGTTTTTTTATGTTTAGTATTGAAATTCATGATTTAACAATGGAAATCGGAGCGCGAAACTTATTTAACATCCCGGAATTACGTGTTAAGCCAAATGCACGAATTGGGATTATCGGTCAAAATGGAACGGGAAAAACGACTTTACTTGAAGTTCTTTCAGGAAAGCGCGAAGCAACAACTGGAAGTGTTATCCGAAGCGGAACGGTCGGTGTCATTGAGCAAATCCCAGCCGAAGCAGAAAAATTAAGTGGAGGCGAGAAAACGCGCAAGGAAGTTCAGCGCGCGCTGCAGGAACGGCCTGCTATTCTTTTTGCTGATGAACCAACTTCTAATTTAGATGTCGCAAGCACGCAACATGTTATTCGCGACTTTAAACGGTTTTCTGGCACGTTACTCATTATTTCGCATGATCGTGATTTTTTGGATGCGATTGTTGATGAGATTTGGGAGTTAGAACGTGAGACGATCACTGTTTACAAAGGGAATTATTCGGATTATGCAGCGCAAAAAAAGAAGCAACGCGAACAGGAGCAAAAAGCCTACGATGACAATGTTGCAGAGAAGCGGAAGCTTCAATCAGCGATGAATCACCGGAAGCAAATTGCGGCGAGTATGGAAACCAGTCAGGCAAAATTGTTTAAAAAAGGAATGAGCAGAAAAGAAATTGCTTATGGGAACATGTATAAAGGCACTCAACAGAAAAGCCAACATAAAACGATTAAAGCGACGCAAAAAAGGCTTGAGCGTTTGCCGGATGTGGAGAAGCCATTCTTGTTTAAGCCTGTTAAAATTACGCTCCCTGAGTCACGCAAATTAAAACTCGGAACCACTCTCGTACAAGTTCAAAAAGGAGAAATCAGCGTTCCTGAAAAGAAATTGTTTGAAATCGAGCCGTTTTCAGTGAAGATCGGAGATAAAATGGCTTTAATCGGGCAAAATGCTTCGGGGAAAACGACTTTTCTAAAGTGGCTATTAAAAAACGAGGCGCCGATCCGGATTTTAGGCAGCACAAGGATCGCCTATTTCGATCAGGAGTTAAAGGGATTAAATGTGGATGAAACGATGCTTGAAAATGTGAACCGAGTGAATGCTCATGACATGCAAATGGCGATGGATGTCCTTGGGAGTTTACATTTTGAGCAAAGCGATTTGAAAAAGTGCGTTTCTGTTTTATCTGGTGGCGAGCGAGTGAAGCTTTATCTGGCCATGATTCTGCTCAGTGATGCCAACTTTTTAGTTCTGGATGAGCCAACTAATTATTTGGATATCGCAGCTTTAGAAGCGCTCGAAGGGCTAATTTCATCTTTTGATGGTGCAGTGCTATTCGTTTCCCATGATACGGCTTTTGTACGAAATATTGCGCTTGAAGTGCTTCAAATTGAAAATGGGAAAATGAAGCTTGAACGAAAATCAATGCAGCAAGTGGCGCAGGAAAAGGAATCTGCGGAACAAGTTGTGGAAGAGGATAGTTTACTCATTGAGCTTAGGCTTTCTGAGATTGCTTCTAAGCTTGCGGATCCGAAGCTTAGTCAAGCGGAGAAGGCTAGTCTTGATGAAGCGTATCTTGAAAACAGTCGCAAGCTTCGGAAGTTAAAAGAAAATTAACGGTAGAATCATCAAATGGTTAAGGCTGAATTTAGCGGGTTGTAGCGAAATTTGGCTTCGTAAAAAAGCGTCATCTTGCGAGATGGCGCTTTTTTAGATGGAGATGAAACTTGATTTCTTGCAGGAAGAGAGATAGAATAAACGGAGATTTGGAAGGAAAGAAGGTTCTTTTTTTGTTCAATCATTTACCGGACTCTTTTTTGCAAATGAATACGATTTTTATCTCGATTTTGATTGAAGCACTTCCTTTTGTACTGATTGGTGTGTTTATTGCGAGCTTCATTCAAATGTATGTTTCTGAGAAATTTATTGCACGTGTGATTCCGAAAAATCGATTTTGGGCGGTTGTTGTCGGTTCTTTTATCGGTGTGCTTTTCCCGTCGTGTGAATGCGGGATCGTGCCGATTGTGCGTAATTTACTGAAAAAGGGTGTGCCGCTTCATGCAGGAATTGCCTTCATGTTAACGGCACCTATTATAAATCCAGTTGTTTTATTTTCAACTTACGTGGCTTTTGGAAGCAATTGGGAAATTCCGATTTTGCGAGTAGTTGGTAGTTTAGTCGTCGCACTTGTCGTGGGAAATTTGATTGCTTTTTTCTATAAAGGAGAAGGCTTGAAGGAAAAATTGCTCGCGCCTGCTACCGGGGAAGGAAAAGTTGACACACAAGGCGGGCTTGCTTTACAGGCTTCTCAAAGTACGGCTTCTATTCAACAAGGCGTACCTGAAAAAGTGCGTTTCGAACAAGCTAGATACGCTTCAAGTGGGCTTGGAAGTGCAGAAACGTTACCGGTCCATGAGCACTCGCACCACCATGAGCATCATGATGCTCATCACAGCGAACATAGTCATGCTGAGCTTTCGTTTATGGATAAAATTTGGCATACGGCTAAACACGCTGTAGACGAATTTTTTTCGGTAGGAAAGTACTTAGTTTTTGGGGCACTGATCGCTTCTGCTATGCAAACGTATATTAAAACCTCTACTTTGATGTCAATTGGTCATGGCCCGATTTTATCGATTTTACTCATGATGGTTCTAGCCTTTATTCTCTCGCTTTGCTCAGAAGCGGATGCGTTTATCGGTGCTTCGTTCCGTAGCTTATTTTCGACACAGTCGATTGTGGCCTTTCTCGTATTTGGTCCAATGCTTGATATTAAAAATCTGATGATGATGCTTGCTTCTTTTAAAGCTAAGTTTGTATTCTTTATCGTTATCAGCGTTACCGTTGTTGTCTTTCTTTATTCGATTCTTATTTAGACGGGAGGGAAAATCATGCTACGCGCTTTTATTTTATTTGGATTCGGTTTTTACTTAATGTATCTCCATATATCTGGAGAAATTAGCAAATATATTAATATGAAATATTCTTATTTGTCTTTTTCAGCGATGATAGCTGCTTTTCTTTTAGCTCTTATTCAGCTCATCATCGTTTTCCGAGATGAAGATAAGGTAGAAGAGCACGATCATTTTGGACACTCACATAGTGGGGAAAATACGATTTTGAAGAAAATTTTTGTTTATGGTTTACTGACTTACCCACTTATCGCGGGCTTCATGTTTCCGATTGCAACTCTTGATTCGACAATTGTGAGTGCAAAAGGCTTTCATTTTCCTAAAAACAATGCGGCCGGGGACGATCCTTATGCGCAAAATCAATTTTTACGTCCTGATACAAGCGGCTATTTTGGAAAATCGGATTATGAAAAGATGATGGAGCGAGAGAAAAAAGGATTGCTAAAACAAAATCCTATTATAGTGGATGATAGCAACTATTTGATGACCATGGAAATTTTATATAATTATCCAGGTGAATTTACAGGACGCGAGATGAGTTTTACTGGTTTTGTGTATAATGATCCCGTTTTAAAAGATGCCCATTTGTTTTTATTTAGATTTGGGATTATCCACTGTGTGGCAGATTCTGGTGTATTCGGGATGCTCGTCGATATGCCTGAGAAAACAAATTATAAAAATGACACTTGGCTTTCCGTATCAGGCACAATCACAGAAGAATACTATGCGCCGTTTAAGATGAAAATCCCGTCACTCGAAGTTTCCAAGTATCAACAAATTGATAAGCCAAAAGATGTTTATGTCTACCGAAAATATTAAGTTCGTTCTTGCAGATTGAGGCGGCTTAAGGTATGCTTATTCAGTAAACGAATTCATACGCTACCTAAAAGGAAAAAGGACGGCTTAAGATCATGAACCAATATAAGCAGTATTATCACTTTCCACGCGAAAATTGGCGGGAACTTGAAATTAGCAAAGACCAAATATTGACGCAAGAAGAACTCGAACGAATTCGCGGTTTGAACGACCGGATTTCGCTTTCTGATATTGCTGAGATTTATTTGCCACTCGTGAAATTAATTGCGATTCAATATCATGAGGCTATTTTTATCCATGGTGAAAAAATGGAATATCTGAAGAAAAAAGAAGATCGGCCACCCTTTATCATCGCTCTTGCTGGAAGTGTTGCGGTGGGGAAAAGTACGACTGCACGTGTTTTAAAATTGATGCTTGATCGCTGGTTTTCAAAGACGCGTGAAGTAGAGCTCGTCACAACAGATGGCTTCTTATATCCTAATGTGGAGCTTGAGAGGCGAGGCATCATGAATAAAAAGGGCTTTCCAGAAAGTTACGATAAGAAAAAATTTATGGATTTTCTGATTGATTTGAAAAACAATAAAAAGAACGTTGAGGTACCACTTTATTCGCATCTTACTTATGATGTGCTCAAAGAAACGCGCAAGCTAGCGAATCCAGATATTGTTATCGTTGAAGGAATCAATGTGTTACAAGCGGATTCCGATCAAATCTTTTTCCCAAGTGATTTTTTTGACTTCTCGATTTATCTAGATGCTGCGGAAGAAGATATTAAACGTTGGTATTTAGAACGCTTCTTTATGCTTCGCGAAACGGCTTTTCAAGATGAAAGTTCTTATTTCCACAAATATAGTGCTTATAGCGATCAAAAAGCAGATGCCTATGCGCGCGAAGTTTGGGATACGATCAATGGTCCCAACTTAAAAGAAAATATTGAGCATACAAAATATCGAGCTGACTTGCTCCTCCATAAGGGCAGCAATCATCTAATCAGCGATGTTTACTTGCGGCGTTAAACCATTTCGATTTTGAAATGGTTTTTGCTTTACAAAAGATCGGCATTCTTTTAAGATGATAGTGAGTACTCACTCATTTTTACTTAAAGGAGTGAAAAAAATGGAAGCTATAATTGAAGCAAGTGAATTAAATGTAGGTTTTAAGCACAAGCAAGTCCTGTTTGATTTATCGCTAACTGTGAAGCGCGGTGAAATTTATGGTTTGATTGGTCCATCAGGAGCTGGGAAAACTACTCTTGTAAAAACGCTTATTGGTATGGAAAAAGCGCAAAGTGGAAGTGTTCAAGTGTTAGCGCATTCCATGCCTAGTCTCGCTGTGATGGAAGACATCGGTTATATGGCACAATCCGATGCTCTTTACGTGGACCTCACGGCTAGAGAGAATCTCGACTTTTTTGCTTCGCTTTATCGGCTAAAAGGGAAAAAGAAAGAAAAACGAATCGAATATGCGGCAAGTCTTGTTAATCTCACGGCTGAACTTGGAAAAAAAGTAGCGGCTTTTTCTGGTGGAATGAAACGAAGATTGTCACTTGCTATTGCCGTATTGCCAGATCCTGAAGTATTGATTTTGGACGAGCCGACGGTTGGAATCGATCCAGAATTGCGCCTTTCCATCTGGGAAGAATTACAAACGCTCAAAAAAAGCGGCAAGGCGATCCTTGTCACGACACATGTGATGGATGAAGCAGAAAAATGTGATCGACTAGCAATGATTCGGGATGGACGCGTGATTGCAGCGGGAACTCCAGATGAATTGAAACAAGAAACAGGCAGTCAAAACTTGGAGGCGGTATTTCTTAAATTTGGGAGGAAGACGGAATGAGAGTTTTAGCGATTGTAAAGCGAATTGTGAACCAGTTTAAACGAGACAAACGAACGCTTGCGCTGATGATGCTCGCGCCGCTCCTTTTGATCACGCTCCTTAATTATATGTTTAACGGAAGTAGCGTTGACCCCAAAATTGGCGTAAGTGGTCTGAGTGAAAGTATGATTACGGCGCTAGAAGATAAAGATCTAGATGTTAAAAAATATCAATCTGCAGAAAAGCCCACGAAAAAGATCAAACATGATGATCTGGATGCTTTTTTAGATTTAGAGGGCCAAAAGCTTGCGATCACCTATGAAAATAGCGACCCCTCCGTTACGACACAAATTAATGCGAAGCTACAGGGAGCATTTATGGCCGAACAATCAGCAGAAATGAAGCAAGCCGCTCAGTTACTAAAGCAAACGATGAAACAACTGGAAAAAAGTGGGGCAGGAGTGGAAGTATCAAAAGCCGCGAATTTAACTGGCGAAGCTCCGCACATGGAAATGAAAGCGAGCTACGTGATCGGTGATAAAAATACAAGCTATTTCGATACAATCGGCCCGATTTTCATTGGCTTTTTCGTCTTTTTCTTTGTCTTTTTGATTGCAGGGATTTCTTTCTTGCGTGAGCGGACCACAGGAACGCTTGAACGGCTACTCACAACTCCCATTCGGCGTTTTGAAATTGAGCTAGGCTACATGATTGGTTTTGGGATTTTTGCGCTGATCCAGTCTGTCCTTGTCGCCTTATATTCCATCCATATTTTAGGAATGATGCAAAATGGGTCAATCTGGTATGTTCTTTTGATTACACTCACACTTGCGATGGTTTCTCTTGCGCTTGGAATGCTGCTATCTACATTTGCGAATAATGAGTTTCAAATCATTCAATTTATCCCGATCGTCATTGTCCCTCAAGTTTTATTTTGTGGTATTTTTCCACTTGAAGGGATGGCGGACTGGTTGCAGTGGCTAGCCCATATCATGCCTATGTATTACGGAGCAGAGGCACTTAAAGATATTATGATTCGCGGGGAAGGCTTCACTGGGTTTGCTAGCAACTTTTATATCTTGCTTGGCTTTGCAGCCGTATTTTTGATTTTAAATATCTTCGCACTGAAAAAATATCGTAAAATTTGATTGAGGAGCGAAAATAAGTGGAAAATAAACAACCGGATTTATTAAAACAAATTCTCAATGTGACGGAGAAAGACCAGCATATGAGTGAGAAACAAAAGAAAATTTTACAAGCCGCAACCGAGCTTTTCGCAGAGAAAGGTTTTTCCGCAACTAGTACGAATGAAATTGCTAAGCGAGCGGGCGTTGCAGAAGGTACTATTTTCAGGCACTATAAAACAAAAAAAGAGTTGCTTATGGCGATTACGATGCCAACACTCGTTGACGGGGTTATCCCATTTTTAGCAAAAGAATTTACAGAAGAGGTTTTTGAAAAGGAATATCCAGATTTTCGAGCGTTTATTGAACAATTGATTCGAAATCGCTTTGAATTTGCCCGCGAAAATGGGAAATTACTTAAGATTTATTTTATGGAGCTGATGTATCATAATGAGCTTCGCGCGCAGTTTTCCGAGGTTTTTATGACGCATGTAAAGGATAAATTTGAGCATGTGATTGACTATTATAAAAGAAAGGGGGAGTTGAAAGACTTCCCGAATAGCACGATTATGCGAGCTTTAATTACGAATATTGTGGGTTTCATGATTACTCGTTTTGTAGTGATGCCAGATGCTAGATGGGAAGATGAGCAAGAAATTGAATTTACGATCGATTATATTTTGAATGGAATTTTAAAATGAAAAAAGGTGAGAAAAACAATCGTTTTTCTCACCTTTTTTAACTTTTTCTAGAATTAGCGACGATATGAATATCAACACCATCTGTTTGCCTCATGATGGCATTAACAATGGAACCTTTGGCAAGTTCTTCAACACGTGACTTAACGGACTGACCTAAAATGATTTGTGTAATGTGTTTTTGATTAGCTACATCCGTAATAACTTGCGAAATCTTGCGTTCTTGAATCGGTTCCACTAAAAAGTGGGCATGGAACTTCTCAGCAAGTTCTTGCCATTCTTTATATTCTTTTTGTGTCTGTTCTGGTAGCTCCGATAGGTCTTTATCAATTGCAGTTAAAATAAAAAGTTCACTTCGCAATCGATCGGCAATTCGAAAGCCACGACGAATCAGTTTTTCTGCATTCGCGTCATTTTTAATACAAACGAGAATTTTTTCGTTCATCATCGCTGCTCGTAAGCGCGCTGCTTTTTTATCGGCTTTATCATCCACATCATCTGCTACTTCACGAAGGGCAATTTCGCGGAGCGCTGATAAATTTTTTGTTGTAAAGAAGTTTTCAAGGGATTGTTCAATCTTATCTTTTTGGTAGATTTTCCCTTCTTTTAACCGTTTTTGTAAGGTTTCAGCCGTGACATCAATCAAAATCACTTCGTCAGCCGCATCAAGAATACTATCAGGAACCCGTTCGCGAACCGAAACACCTGTAAGTTCTCTAACTACACCACGAAGACTCTCTAAATGTTGGATATTGACAGCTGTGATTACGTTTATACGGTGTTCAAGAATTTTTTGGACATCTTGATAGCGCTTTTCGTTGAATGAGCCCGGCATGTTTGAATGTGCCAGCTCATCGATGATAACTACTTCTGGATTACGTTCGATAATCGCATCAACATCTAAATCATTATAGATTTTTTCGTTGTACGTGACTTCACGAAGTGGAAGCTGTTCAAGACCTGGAATAAGCGCTGCTGTTTCTTCACGACCATGTGTTTCCACTAGTCCAATGACAACATCAATATTTTCCTTTTGCAGTTCATGGGCTTCTGTTAACATGCGGTAAGTTTTGCCTACACCTGGAGCTGAGCCAATATAAATTTTCAGCTTTCCTCGCTTTAATTTTTCAATTTGTTTCAGCAACTCTTCCGGACTTTTTCTATGAAAGGAAATATTATGGTTGCTCATCTCATACACCTCCAGAAATAATCGGATCGAAGATGTTAAAAACTTGATTGAAGTTTCATCTTTTCACACTTCATTCATTGTAGCACAATCTCAATTTAGAAAGAAGGGGGGAAGAATAAAAAAGAAGAGCAGCAAATTGCCACTCTTCTTTAGACTTTTTCTGGAATTATTGTGCGTAGTAACCCCCATCAACAGGTAGCTCGATCCCAGTAACGAAATTGGCTTCGTCGCTTGCGAGATAAAGGACGCCGTAAGCAATATCAATTGACTTTCCAAGTCGTGGGAGAGGAGTAAGTGATTGGAACCAATCGTGTGTTTGTTCGTTTTCAAAGAGTTCTTTCGTCATTGGAGTTTCAATATATCCTGGGTGAACCGAGTTACAACGGATGTTTTTCTTTGAGAAGTCAACTGCAACGGCTTTCGTAAGTAAACGAACAGCACCTTTAGAAGCTGTATAAGCACTTGCTCCCGAGCCTCCTGTTAGTCCAGCGATTGACGAGATATTTACAATAGAACCGCCACCTGATTTTTCCATGTGTGGAATAACGTGGCGCATGCCAAGAAATGTCCCTTTTAAATTAACATCAATGACTTGATCCCACTTTTCAAGACTCGTTTCTACAATATTAAGATCAGTGCTAATTCCGGCGTTATTAACGAGAATATCAACCTTCCCAAATTTCTCGATAGCCAGATCCACTACTTTTTTCCAATCTTCATCTTTTGCAACATTGTGCACCATTACTTCAGATTTAGGACTGATAGCTTTGATTTCTTCCCCAGTTTTTTCAAGTAAATCTTTTTGCATATCTGTAGCTACAACGATGGCTCCTTCTTTTGCAAATAAAAGGGCTTCTTCTTTTCCTTGTCCGCCTGCTGCACCAGTAATAATCGCAACTTTGTCTTGTAATCTCATCTTGAATTTCCTCCTTCTAAAATTCAGTGTAGCGCTTACATTTTTATTATAAACCACAAAAAAGAGCAGTTCCATTAAACTGCTCAAATTTGAGTAAACTTGATTAAGTAGTCAACTTTTTCTTCAACCAATTTTTTCCTTCAACAAAGCGAGCGACGAGCATAGCACATACGGTATTTCCTGTTGAATTGAGTAAAGTAGCGGGTACATCAATAATTGTACTGATGATCATGATGGTAGCAACAAGCTCAGCAGGGAAGCCAAATACCGCACAAATTAAGAGTTCTCCTGTCATTCCTCCACTTGGAATAGCACCCATGACAGCACCGACAAGGAAAGCAACGCCAAGCATGGTAAGAATGCTTCCAATACTAGACATATCTTTTCCAAATAACGTAAACAAAAAGGCAATTTTGAGCATTCCACCGATAACGGAACCGTCTTTATGGGTATTGGCACCAAGCGGAATAACCGTTTCAGCAATGTCGTCTGGAACACCCATTTTTTTAGTAGCAACGAGGTTCACAGGAATACAAGCAGCACTTGATGAAGTAGCGATGGCTGTGATGGCAGGTGTAAGCACATTTTTCCAGAAAGTGCGGATACCTGTTTTCCCACCTGCGATAAAAGCGTAAAGTGTATTTAAACCGAAGAAACTTACGACAGTTAGCGCAAGATAGAGCAGGAAGGCATTTAGATAGCCACTAATGATTTGTGGTCCAAGTTCACCAACTGTCACTGCAAAGTAACAGCCGAGTCCGATCGGAGCTGCGTACATAATCACTTGGACGATTTTTAAAACGACTTCTGTTGCTGAATGAAGTAGATCGGCTACAGGGCGTCCTTTTTCGCCAGACATAGTGGTTGCAAGGCCGAACAAAATAGAAAAGATAATGAGTGGCAGTAAGTTTGATTTCGTAAATAAATCTAGGAAATCAGGAACCGTGAAGGTGTCAACAATCACTTGACCAATTCCTTTGCCGCTTTCAGCATCGACCTTTGGCAAATTTGCAAGCAGGGAAGAGGTATCGACATTATGTAAAGGATTAAATAGTTTAACGCCGATCAGCGCGACAATACCGGCAATCATTGCCGTTGAGAAAAATACGATAAAAATCGTACCAATAATTTTTCCAAGCCGCGCCATTTGACGCATATTTGCAATAGCAGAAGAAACACTCAAAAACACAAGTGGGACAATGACGACAAACATTAAGTTTAGAAAAATGTCTCCGATTGGCTTTACAACTGTCGTTGCTTCACCGAAAATAGCACCAGCGATCCCTCCAAGAATGATCCCCGATAGTAGACAGATCGTAAAAGCATAATTTCGTAAAATTTTCATGTTAACCGTTCCTTTCTCAATTAAAAACCCCTCTTAAGAATATAGCAAAATTAAGCAAGAAAGAAAAGAAGAGAATAAAAAGCTTCCTAAACCAATTGGTCTAGGAAGCTTTTCGTTATTTACTACTTTCGCTTGTCGCGCCGTTTGATGTTGACTTATCATCTGTTTTTTTCTTTTTTGTTTTCTTGTTGTAATTGTAATCGTTTGGATCCGTCTTTTTAAAGCCTTCGGGCGTATAGAATCGTAAGAGATCACCTTGTAGAACAGAATCCGAAAGTTGAAGTTCTTTTGATACCGTTTCTTTTGTTTCTTTCATTTCAGGTGTTTCTGTTTCAATGACTTCACCTGTTTTTTGGTTATAGTACTTACCACCAATTAAAGAGTAAGTTGGACTGATAAAGTCGCCATTTCTAAATGGTACAAGTTGTTTATGTTCCTTCGAAAGTAAGTCTGATCCCATTTGAAGATAGTTTTTCGTATCAATACCTAGCAAGCTAAGAACCGTTGGTAGAACATCAATTTCGCCACCATACTGTTCTTGAATACCGCCTTCAACGCCTGGAACGTGAATCATTAGAGGAACACGTTGCGCTTGGGCATTTTCAAACGAATTATAATCTTTACCAAGAATTTTCGTCATTGCTGCAGCATGGTTATCTGAAATTCCGTAGTGGTCACCATACATGATAATCACGGAATTGTCATACAAACCTTTTTGCTTCAAGAAATCAACGAAAGCTTTTACAGACTCATCTAAATAATGAGCGGTTTGGAAATACGTATCCACGGATGAATCCCCAGTATTTGCAGGTTCAATCGTTGCATCCTCATCACTAATTGGATAAGGGAAATGGTTCGTTAGTGTAATGAATTTCGCATAAAATGGTTGTTTCAGCGATTCGATATAAGGCTCAGATTCAGTAAAGAATGGTTTGTCTTTTAGCCCGTAGTTCGAAACGTCATTGTCATTCATATCATAGTAGCTTGCATCAAAGAAGTTTTTATAACCAAAGTGTTTATAAACTTCGTCACGATTCCAGAAACTCTTATAGTTACCATGGAAAACAGCTGAATCATAGCCCTGTTGTCCAAGAATGGCAGGTGCAGATTGGAAGGTATTCGAACCTTTCGTTGTAAAGGCGGATCCTTGTGGAAGCCCGTAAAGCGAATTCTCAAGCATCATTTCCGCATCCGCTGTTTTTCCTTGCCCAGTTTGATGGAAGAAATTTGTGAAGCTTAACGTATTTTTATCTTTAAAGAATGAATTGATAAACGGCGTGACTTCTTGTCCGTTTAATTTGTAGTTCACCAAAAATTGTTGGAAGCTTTCAAGATGGATGTAGATGACATTCTTCCCTTTAGCTTTTCCAAAATATTCCATATTAGGGGCTGCATATTTTGATTTTGTATAGTTTAAAACTTCATTTACGTCACTGCTGTCAGCAAGCGCCCGTTGTGTTTGCGATTCTGTGCTTTTTACAGCATCATAAATTTGATAGTTCGTCATACCGAGATATTTCACAATATAGTTACGGTCAAACGTTCTTGTTAAAAGTTCCGGACGATCAATTTCAGCCATCCCCAAATTGGCAAGGAACATAGCCACACCAAGTGTTAAAACCCCAACCACTTTTCTTGCACGAATTCTTGCCGTACGATCTGGTTTAGCAAATTTAAAAATGAGCAAACCAATCAAGAACAAGATATCTACAAAGAATAAAACATCTGTCCAGTGCATGAGTGCGAGGACACTACCGCCCATATCGCCCATATTTTGCATTTGTTTTGGATTTAAATTCGGAAGTGTGATGAAATCCGAGAAGAACCGATAATAGACCATATTCGCATACAGTACAAAGGTAAGTAAAAAGTCAATGATAATAATCCAAATAAAGGA
The DNA here is from genome assembly GCF_003369925.1 of Listeria kieliensis. Lineage (GTDB taxonomy): Bacteria > Bacillota > Bacilli > Lactobacillales > Listeriaceae > Listeria > Listeria kieliensis_A. Next base: position 267,142 of record NZ_LARY01000001.1, read on the forward strand.
ACGACGCCCTTTTGCAAATAAGGCAAGCCCCATGAAAAATACAGCGGTACTCAAGGGGTTAATAATAAGTAAAAATTGTTGCATTGCATTTTCTATACCGAGTTTAAACTGCGTTTCATAAGCAATTACTGATTTTAGCCAGAATAAAATGACGGCTAGAATAAAAAATCCATAATTCTTGCTGAGGAATGCTTGGATTTTTCCTTTTCCATCCTTCATGTTACACCTCTCCTACACTCTATTTAATAGTTATTGTTTTTTAATACGTCGTAAAAATTCATAAAATGTTAAAACTATACGTCTAACATTTTAACACAATTTTAACATAAGGGAAATGATAACACATGCGTCTCAAGTTGGAAAAAAGAAATCGTTTTTTGTATGATAAAAGAAAAAGATAAAGAGGTAGTCGAAATGAAACAGTCAGCCACTTTTTTTGAAAACAAGAATACAATTGAAGTTGCACGCGATTTGCTGGGAACGATTCTTGTGCACGATACGGGAAAACATCTTTATAAAGGGATCATCGTAGAAACGGAAGCGTACTTAGGAGCTCTAGATCAGGCTGCGCACAGCTATACAAATAGGCGAACGAAGCGGACGGAGATCATGTTTGGTAAATCGGGTGCGGTTTATATGTATCAGATGCATAGACAAGTGCTGCTTAATTTCATTACGATGGAAGAAGGGGTGCCAGAAGCCGTTTTAATTCGCGCGATCGAGCCACTCACGGAACTGCGAGCCATGCAAGAAAATCGCTCTGGAAAAGAAGGGCTTGAACTGACAAACGGCCCCGGGAAGCTCACTCAAGCGTTTGAACTGAAAATTTCGGACTACGGAAAAACGCTTTTTGACAGTAATATCTGGCTAGAAACGGGGGAAACCCCTAAGCAAATTGATGCGTCTCCAAGGATTGGTGTTCCCGGTAAAGGACTAGCTACTCATTACCCACTGCGATTTACGGTTCATGGGAATCCCTATTTGTCTGGGAAAAAGCAAATTATTAGAAGCGATCATGGATTTTGATTTGAAGTTAGATAAGCTCTAAGCTATAATGAAAAAGCATTAAGGAGGAAAACTATGAGTCGAACAAAGAAAATTATTGCCATTATTATTTTGATCATCGGATTGTTACTTATTTTTTCACCATTTATTAAGACGGCTATCGTCAAATATATGAGTAGCCACGGGGATCTGACAAGTTATTCTGCATCGGATCTCGATAAAAATAATAAAAAGAAAGCTACTTTTGATTATGATAGCGTTGAACTTCCATCCATGTCGAGTGTCCTTAAAGGCGCGACCAATTATGATAAAAATGCTGTCGTAGGTTCCATCGCAGTGCCTTCGGTTGATATTAATTTGATGATTTTAAAGGGAACCAATACGGCAAACTTAATCGCTGGAGCAACCACTATGCTTCCTGACCAAACAATGGGAAAAGGTAATTACCCACTTGCAGGGCATCACATGCGGAATCAATCTGTTTTATTCGGTCCACTTATGGACGTGAAAAAAGATGCTAAAATTTATACGACAGATTTGAAGAATGTTTATGAGTATAAGGTTTCTGAAACAAAAATTGTGAATGAAACGGAAGTTAGTGTCTTAGCAGATGCAGGAGATGATCGGATTACTTTAATTACCTGTGATAAGGCGACGGAAACGAGTAAACGGCTTGTTGTGGTCGGGAAACTTGTGAAAACCGAGAAACTAACGAAAAAATTACAATCTAAATACTTTGCGAAATAAGCGTCAAACCTTTCTGGAGTGATCCAGAAAGGTTTTTTGTTTGGCGAAACGTTGTGTTTTGGCTTAGAGGCAAATTTGTTGTATGATAAGAAGGTGAAGAGAGGGTGACAAATTAAATGAAATTAACGGTTTTTGGACATTGGGGTGGCTATCCGAAAGCAAACGATGGCACTTCCAGTTATTTACTTGAAGAAGACGGTTTTAAGCTCTTAGTTGACGTTGGGGCAAGCGCAGTTTCGATCATGCAAAACTACGTGGATCCAAATACAATTGATGCGGCGATTATTTCACATTACCATCCAGATCATGTTGCTGATTTAGGAATTTTACAACATGTCCGGTTGTTATCGCCAAGTCAAGAAAAACCGCCTGTTCTTCCCGTATATGGCCATAAAGAAGATGAGCGTGGTTTTTCTTATCTCGAAATGGAAGGCGTGACAAAAGCCCATGAATACCGTGAAGGCGATATCCTTACGCTTGGCCCGTTCACCATTTCATTTTTGAAAACGATTCATCCCGTGCCTTGCTATGCGATGCGGATTGAAGCGAATGGAAAAGTATTTGTTTATACGGCTGACAGTGCTTATCAAGACAGCTTCATTCCATTTGCTAAACAAGCTGATTTACTCGTTACGGATACCAACTTTTTTAAAGAGATGGCAGGTAAATCCAAAGTGCACATGGCGAGCGTTGAAGTCGGAAAACTAGCACAACAAGCAAATGTCAAATCACTTCTTCTCAGTCACTTACCGCAAGTAGGAGATCTAGAAAAGTTGAAGCAAGAAGCAAGTGAAACTTATGCTGGACCGATTGAACTTGCAACAAAAGGCTTTACAAAAAATATATAGAAAAAGGGGAAAAGCAGATGTATTTTGTCGACAATAACAACGAAAAAGATCCACGAATCAATTTAGCAGTAGAAGAATTTATTTTAACTGAGTTAAACCTTGATGAACCAGTTCTTTTGTTTTACATTAATAAGCCTTCAATCATCATTGGACGTAACCAAAATACAATAGAAGAAATTAATACAGATTACGTTGACAAAAACAACATTATCGTTGTGCGTCGCCTTTCTGGTGGTGGCGCAGTTTACCATGATGAAGGGAACTTGAATTTCAGCTTTATCACAAAAGATGATGGCGATTCCTTCCATAATTTTGCGAAATTCACGCAACCAATCGTGGAAGCGCTTCGTAAATTAGGGGTAAATGCCGAACTAAAAGGGCGGAATGATCTACTAATTGATGGTTATAAAGTTTCTGGGAACGCGCAGTTTGCAACAAAAGGTAAAATGTTCTCGCATGGGACGCTAATGTATGATTTAAACTTAGAACATGTCGCAGCTTCTCTTAAGCCACGTAAAGACAAGCTTGAATCAAAAGGAATTAAATCGGTTCGTAGCCGGGTAGCGAACATTGCTGACTTTATGGATAAAGAAATGACAACAGAAGAATTTCGTGATTTATTGTTGCTTTACATTTTTGATGTGAATGACGTGGCGGATGTGAAGGAATACAAGCTTACAGATGCGGACTGGGAAAGAATTCATGAGATCTCGAAAGCTCGTTATGCGAACTGGGATTGGAATTACGGAAAATCACCTAAATTTGATTTAGAACGCACGAAGCGATTCCCAGTTGGTTCGATTGATATTCGTTTAAATGTGAATAAAGGACAAATTTCTGAGATTAAAATTTTCGGTGATTTCTTTGGTGTAGCTGACGTGACTGAACTTGAACAAAAACTAACAGGTATCACATATAAAAAAGAAGATCTTGAAGAAGCGCTTTCTGATGTGGATATTCAAAGTTATTTTGGAAACATTACGAAAGAAGAATTTTTGGAACTTCTTTATTGAATAAAATCATTTTAACGCAGCGAGGGCAAGTTCTTCTCGCTGCTTTTTTTGAAAGGGTTATAGGTCTTTTGTCTTATTTTTCATTGTCAACGATTGTAACTTGCAGGTAGTTCTAAGAGGGAGCGAGCCGATTCTATGGGACTATTTTCAATTTGCAATCCGTTTTCAGTATGTTAAGGTAAAAAACATATCACTTAGCAAAATTAGAAATTGGAACATTTTGAATTTTCGCTTATTAAAAAGGAGTGGCTTATTTCATGGAATTTGGAGTATATTTTTCAGTTGGCGTCTATTTGCTATTAATGGTCGCAATTGGAATTTATGCGTATCGGAAAACGAACGATATGTCTGACTATATGCTTGGGGGGCGTTCACTCGGACCAGCAGTAACGGCTCTTTCAGCAGGAGCTGCAGATATGAGTGGCTGGATGATTATGGGGCTTCCAGGCGCGATTTATAGCACAGGACTTGCAACAGCATGGCTTGCACTTGGACTTGTGTTAGGCTGTTACTTAAATTACATCATTGTAGCCCCGCGACTTCGCGTTTATACAGAAGTGGCAAAAGATTCACTCACCCTTCCAGACTTTTTTAAAAATCGCTTTCAAGATAAAAGCAATGTTCTACGTGTCACCTCAGGCCTCATTTTGATTGTTTTTTCAACTCTTTATGTCACAAGCGGAATTGTCTCAGGTGGAAAGCTATTTGAATCCACCTTCGGATCACAGTATTTAACAGGTGTTTTGATTACGATGGGAATTGTCGTCATCTATACCTTTATTGGCGGATTTCTTGCAGTCAGTTTAACAGATTTCGTACAAGGCGCATTGCTTTTACTCGCGCTTGTGATTGTACCTATTGTGACCCTAACACATATTGGAGAAGGAGAAGGCGTCAAAATTTATCATCAAATAGTAGGAACCAACCCAGATTTCTTTAATATCGTAACAGATGTTTCGATTCTGACCATTATTGGCTACTTAGCTTGGGGACTCGGTTACGCAGGACAGCCACATATCATCGTTCGCTTCATGGCGATCAAGAGTCATAAACAAATGAAATCGGCAAGAAGATACGGTGTTTCTTGGATGATTGTCAACATGCTAGGCTCAATGGGAGCCGGCCTGACGGGTCTGTTTTATTTTAAACAGCAAGGCATGACACTAGCTGATCCTGAAACTATTTTCTTAAAGCTTGCAGATATTTTATTTAATCCATACATAACTGGATTTATCTTAGCAGGTGCGCTTGCGGCTATTATGAGCACCATCTCATCACAGATTCTTGTTGCATCGAGCTCGCTTGTGAATGACTTGTTTCTTCTATTATTCAAGAAAAAAGCATCGAGTTCACAGAAAGTGCTATATAGTCGCTTAGCAGTTCTTCTTGTATCCCTCGCAGCGACAATCCTTGCTTTTATGCCTAATAAAACGATTTTAGAAATTGTTGGCTACGCTTGGGCAGGTTTTGGATCAGCATTTGGCCCAATGATTATTTTCAGTTTGTACTGGAAGCGAATGACAAAAGAAGGAGCCGTAGCTGGAATGCTAACAGGCGGTCTCGTCGTCGTAATTTGGATTGCGACTGGACTATCGAATTGGCTGTATGAAATGGTACCAGGATTCTTATTATCTTGCCTTGCGATTATCATTGTCAGCAAGTTAACCAAAGCGCCACAAAAAGGGGTATTACGTCAACATCAAGATCAAAATGAAATACTAGAAAGTTCTTCAAGATAATAAATAGATGGATGGCTTTAGCCATCCATCTAAAAATTTGAATAAAAATGAGAAGAAATTTATAAAAAAGTCTTGTCAAAATGAAAATTCGGTGATATGATATAAAAGTTGTTACGGACAACTCTTATAACCTAGTCATGATGCGGGTGTAGTTTAGTGGTAAAACCACAGCCTTCCAAGCTGTTGTCGGGAGTTCGATTCTCCTCACCCGCTCTTTATAAAACTGTTACTAACGCAGTGTTTCGACCTTTTTAAGCGAAGCATTGCGTTTATTTATTTTCTAGGCAAGAAAGGTGGAGGAAGCGCAGTGGATTTAGAGCAATTAAAAGCAGACATTCAGGCATACGCCACAGAAATCGGCATCCAAAAAATCGGTTTTACAACAGCGGATCCCTTTCTCTTTTTGAAAGAGCGCCTTGAAATAGCGGAAAAAGAAGATGTGCTAACCGGCTTTGAACATCCGGTGCTTGAAGAGCGTGTCTACCCAGATCGTATTTTTAACGAGCCTAAATCGATCATCGCGATTGCACTCAGCTACCCGTCCAAATTAAAGATGAGTCCAGTTAGCCGAAAAGAGGCGAGGCGGGGCGTATTTGCGCGGGCTTCATGGGGAATCGACTACCACACGATTTTGCGAGAAAAACTAGCGCTCCTTGAGGCATTTATCAAGGAACGCGTTCCGGATGCTGTCATGAAATCAATGGTCGATACCGGTGAACTTTCGGATGTAGCTGTTGCAGAGCGAGCGGGGATTGGTGCTCGAGGTAAAAATACACTACTTATAACTAAAGAATATGGTTCTTGGGTTTACCTTGGCGAAATGATCACGAATTTAGCTTTTCCACCAGATGAGCCGATCGGGGATTTGTGTGGGGATTGCAATCAGTGCGTCAAAGCTTGTCCAACGGGTTCACTGCTTGGAGAAGGGAAAATGAATCCCAAAATCTGTCTAAGCTATTTAACGCAAACTAAAGACTTTCTTGAAGAAGAGTATCGCGAAGTTTTACATAATCGCCTTTATGGCTGTGATACTTGCCAAGTAGTGTGCCCGTATAATCGCGGCAAAGATTTCCATTTTCATGAAGCTATGGAGCCGGATCCTGAACTTGTCCGCCCAGAGCTCAAGCCGTTGCTCAAAATTTCTAATCGTGAATTTAAAGAAAAATTTGGCGATATGGCTGGATCATGGCGTGGTAAAAAGCCGATTCAACGAAATGCCATTATCGTACTAGCGCGCTACAAAGATAAAACGGCGATAGAGCCATTGATTGATTGCCTAACAAACGATCCTCGGCCCGTTATCCGTGGAACCTCAGCCTGGGCGCTTGCTAAAATTGGCGGCGAAAAAGCGGAACAAGCTATCCACAAGGCGCTTACGGTAGAAGAAGAGGAAGAAGTCCTTATGGAACTTGAAAATGCCAAAAAAATCATAGAGACAAAGTGAGGAAGAAACTATGCCAAATCATGTTGTACTTTATCAACCAGAAATCCCTGCCAATACAGGGAACATTTCGCGAACTTGTGCCGGAACAGATACGCATCTGCATTTAATTCGCCCACTTGGATTCAGCACGGATGACAAAATGTTGAAACGAGCGGGACTGGATTACTGGGACCATGTTCACTTGACTTATTATGACTCGCTAGATGAATTCTTTGCAAAAAATCCAGATGGGCATTATTATATGATTACCAAATTTGGACGCCATCTTTATAGTGACGTTGATTATAGCGATGCAAATGAGCATCATTATTTTATTTTTGGAAAAGAAACGACAGGACTTCCAGATGAACTTTTACGAAAACATGAAGAGACAGCCCTTCGAATTCCGATGACAGATAAAATTCGCTCGCTAAATTTGTCGAATACAGCGGCCATTTTAGTATACGAAGCTTTAAGACAGCAAGCGTTTCTTGATCTCGATCAGATGCCGCACTACGATCGAAAAATATTTGAGGATTAAAGGAGAGCGTGTACAATGAATCAAACTGTTGAACAATTACTCAGCCATTATTCAGTTCGGGCTTTTTTAGATAAGCCACTTTCAGAAGACCAAATCCGTTTGCTTGTCGAAAGTGCTCAGGCTGCTTCAACGTCCAATTTTGTCCAAGCTTATTCCATTATTGGTGTCAGTGATCCGAAAATTCGCAAGGAACTGGCAAGAATCTCCGGCGGGATGAGCTATGTGGAAAAAACAGGGCAACTTTTCGTTTTTGTAGCCGACTTAAACCGAAACAAACAAATTGCAGAAAGCAAAAGAGAAAATCCAGCTTCTCTTGAAACAACAGAAAAAATGCTCGTAGCTGTCATCGATGCAGCCCTTGCGGCACAAAACATGGCGGTTGCTGCCGAAGCAATGGGACTTGGAATCTGTTATATCGGTGCCATTCGAAATGACATTGAGCGCGTCTCAGCGCTTTTAAATATCCCAGAATATGCTATTCCACTTTTTGGACTTACAATTGGCTATCCAGAGCAAAATTCAGCACCGAAGCCACGGATGCCGTATCAACTTGTTTATCATGAAAATGAGTATCAAACGAAAGAAACAGCGCTTTATGAAGCTTATGATACGACGATCAGTGATTACTACACGAATCGAACAGGTGGCGTTCGAAATGAAACATGGACCGATCAAATTGCAGAGGGTATGAAAAAACCCGTCCGGATGGATATGAAAGCTTTTATTGAAAAACAAAGACTAGGACTTAAATAAAAAGGTTTGCCGAGTGCGGCAAACCTTTTTTTATTTTCTTTTATTACGGGCGGATTGGATCAAATTCCAGATAATCAAAATTAAGATAACGACTAGAAGAATGTTAATTAAGCCGCCCGCAATATGGAAGATGATTCCGATCAACCAAAATACAAACAAAATGACAATGATTCCCCAAATGATTCCAAGCATGTGATTCCCTCAATTCTTACTTCTTTTGATTCGCTCACTTCTTTTTCCCGTAAGCCGGGTTTTTGAAACATTAAAGCTGTTTTTCACGTCGAATGGTGGCAAGGAGTCCTTTTACGCCAGCGGTTATCAGGCGCTCGGTTTCCTCAAAGTCTCCTGTGTAGTAAGGATCAGGAATGTTTGTTTTTTCAGGATTTGAAACGAAATCCATGAGTTTACTTACAAAAGCCTGCGATGCTGGATCACGTAAAGCTTCAATATCTGCCAGATTATTCTCATCCATGCCGATAATGTAGTCGGCAGTCAAATAATCATCACGATTAATTTTTCGCGCTCGCATGCCGCTTGTATCTACGTGATATTTTTTTAGAACTTGTTGCGTTCCTCGGTGAGGAGGATTCCCCAAATTCCAAGAACCCGTTGCGGCGGAATCTACGGTAAATTGATCCGCAAGTCCTTCATCTTGAACTAATTTTTTAAATAGTCCTTCTGCCATTGGTGAACGGCAGATGTTGCCTAGACAAACAAAAATGACTTTAATCATGCTTCAACCTCCTGTTAATAATTATCTTCCCATTCTTTTTTTAAGGATGCCCATTTTTCTGTTTGGTTATGGAAAAGCGGAAAGAAAGCATCCACGGTTTCTTTTGGTAGTTTCCGCTTGAAATACAAAATTTGATTTTCAAAAAGCCGATAAGCACTCTCTTCGTTTCCTGCTGCTATCAGTTTCTTTAATTGATAAAAATACCATTCTTTATCTGCGTCGTCTTCAAGTTCTGCTAGAATGGCTTCCTGTGCGATTACTGAGCGACTCTGAAGCATGATTTCAAGCTTATCATGGCTATAAGTGGAAAGCTCGCCATTTGCAAATTCGGCGTCATAAAGTTTATCCAGAAAATCCTTGAAATTCTCTGCTACTGGTAAAACTTGTAGCGTTTCGAAGTCGACATAAAGAATGCTTGGGTCGCTTGTTTGATAGTCAAATCCAAGAAAACGATTATTATCTTGAGAAAAATAAATTTTCTTGCCGGGAAGTGGATTTTGGTCTTGAAACAGGATTGCTGTGATGAGCTCATGAAGCCCGAAAAGCCGGTAAATTTCTAAAAAGTCAAAACCGTAAGAAGTGGGTTCACTCGTTTTTAGAAGGTTTTTCCGCAGTAAGCCGCCATTTTGTAGGCGGATGAGTTCTTTATAGCTTTTAGGTAAGTGAATATTTTCTTGCGCTTCAAATTGCAAAATAGATTTTTCTTTTGCCGCTACTTTACTTGCGTCAGGCCACATGTTGTAACACCTCCGCTTTTATTATGCCGAAGTTTCTCAGAAGATGCAATTCAAATTGACGTTTTATTTATCCAAAATGTGGTATAAAGGAACTAGTGAGGCATCGTGGCTAGACATCTGTGAAAAAATATACTATAATAATTATTAAATGATAATAATTATAATTTAAAAGGAGCTAATAAACATGAAAACCATTAATTCAGTAGACACGAAAGAATTCTTGAACCACCAAGTAGCTAATTTAAATGTCTTTACGGTGAAGATCCATCAAATTCACTGGTACATGCGCGGTCGCAATTTCTTCACGATGCATGAAAAAATGGACGATTTGTACAGTGAATTTGGGGAACAAATGGATGAAGTGGCGGAACGCTTACTTGCAATTGGTGGAAGTCCATTCAGCACACTTAAAGAATTTTTGGAAAACGCAAGTGTAGAAGAAGCACCTTATACAAAACCAAAAACGATGGACGAAATGATGGAAGACTTGGTTGCTACGCTTGAATTGCTTCGTGATGAATATCAACAAGGCATTAAGCTGACTGAAAAAGAAGGCGACGATGTTTCAAACGATATGCTAATTGGATTTAAAACAAGCATTGATAAACATATTTGGATGTTTAAAGCTTTCCTTGGAAAAGCTCCGCTTGAAAAATAAAATGACAAGAGAGACTCGGATGTCAAAAAGGCATCGGGGTCTTTTTTTCTTGCCTCGTGTTTTAAAATCTTTTTTCGTGGTAAAATGTAGGATACTTGAGGAAGCAGATAATGTGCTTTTTATGCGAGAATCTGCTAATCTTACATTAAACTGAAGGAGTGAGGATATGGAAATTAAAGTGACGGAAAAAGCGCGCAACTGGTTTAAGGACGAATTTGATGTTTCTGGTGAAAATGGTATTCGTCTATTTGCAAAATACGGCGGTTCCAATAGTTCCTTGCATCCCGGTTTTTCAATCGGAATAGCTGCTGAACCACCTGTTGAGGCAGTTGTGACTGTTAATGAAGGCGACCTTAAGTTTTTTATTGAAGATCATGATTTTTGGTTTTTCAAGGATCATGACTGGGCAATTGATTATGATCCGAAAACGGAAGAAGTGAAATTTTCTCACCGCGAAAAAGTAAAATAAATTTATTGGATTATCTAGTTTTTTGCTAGATGGCGATGAAATGAAGACCCCTTTGATTTTTTATCAAAGGGGTCTTTTTTATGATCGAGAGAATGAAAGATCGGAAAAGGATCTATTAATGAAGAATTTGTTTTTTAAATAGTATCTCAATGTTTCCGAGTGAGCTATACAAACCCTTTAAAAGAATCTATACTTGAATTTGAGCGAATAGAGTACAATATGAGGGGGGAGTGGGCATGTCCAGGGGGATTTGATTGAAAGCTACACGAAGGGAAGTTGGCATGATTAACTTTATACGATTAGCTGCAGTGATAAAGGAAGAAATGACTTAATTTCAGCGATGTTCAGACAAAATCTTTTTTTTTATAAGCGAAATTAGCTTACAAAGATCAGAATTGGGTTTTTGGGGGCTTCTTTTTTTAGTGTCTTTTTTGAAAAATGAGCTCTAACAAAGGAAACATAAGACCTAGTTCATAATTTATACATAATTTCGTCAAAGATACTTTATATTTATGGATTTTTAAACCAAAAAGAAGAATTATACTGAGGGTACGCAGTCAAAAGGGAAGTTGGAGCAAAGGGGGACAGAAGGTGGCACAAAATCTTGGATCAAAAATCAAAGAAATGATGGCAGTCCTAGAGAGTAATAGCGTTGAGCCGCATTGGATGATGAAAATGCAACTGAAGAAAAAAAGAAGCTTTTATGTTCAAGATCCGACTAGAGTTTATTTTGTTGAGAGCGGGCAAGTATTAGTTCGAAAAATCATGCACTCGACAATAATGAAAACACCTCGAAAAGTGGATAACGAGATTTATGAGTCCTTTTCTGAGAATGAATTAGTCGCAATCGAAAATCTTTCTGATATAGGGATGAACTTTTCATTTAAAATGACAGCTGTGGAAGATACAGAGATTATTTCGATCGACAAAGAGTATTTATTAAATTTTTGCGCTAATTATTCTGAGTTTGCGGAAGTTATTCTGAAATATATTGTACAAAAATATGTTTACTATGAGGAACGAGGTCAGGTTCTTCAAGGAACGCGCTTGCAAAGGTTGCAGTGGGGCGTGTTGAATTTAACGGGTGACCAAGATAATCATGGCCTCACACATCGAGCACTTGGAAAGATTTTAAACGTGGATGAAAATTTTATCAGTTCTAATATTTACCGTTTGGAGAAGAAAAAACCTTAAATTCTAAGAGATAGAAAAGAATTTTTGGGTTTATAGGTATATCCCAGCCCCAAAAACCTAAATATCTGTGATTGGGAGTGGTTGATTAAGGCGATAAAAAAGTAGCATCCATTCAAAGTAGTAAAACAGGAGAAAGGAGGTACACACAAAACTATACACAAAGGATTGTAGAGGAAGGGGATCGTAAGAAAAAGCGCAGTCAATCCTATTTACTTAGTTAATGCCACTTAGCCTACATGCTTACACTGTTGAGAACCTTAGAAAGAATGTTGCAATTTGCCTCTACGATTTGCTTTTCGAGAGATAACTTTAGAAAAAGTATCTAAGTTAGCTAAAGAAACTGACAGTAAAGAGTATGAGTTGTGCCTTTCAACAGATGAAAGCATGACAACTTTGATGCTAAAAAAGTACACATATCAATTAAAATGGAAAAGGTGAGACAAGGTTGAAAAGTAGATTAAAACATGCAAGTAAGATTACGGCTATTGCTTTATTAATGGCCTCTGTGGGATTTAGCACCGCATATCCTGTTCAAGCAGCTGAGGGAAATAATTTAACAAAGCAAGAAATCATTGAAGAAGGAAAACAAAAAGCTGCAAAATTTGAATTGTCAGCTAAAGAGGAAAAAGCAGTTAAAGAAAACACAAGAGCGATAGTTACGGCAGATAATACAATTACATCATTAATGTTGAAAAAGAGAAATACAACGGCTAATTTGAAAACTGAATTTACGTATACTCCAAAAGCTAATGCAGCTAGTCCGTATGATGGGGGAACTTTAAATCTTTATGCGAGAATTCCAATGCAAGGGAATGTATTCAACAGAAGTATACTACCAACAAACGGAATAGAGCATATCAAAAATTTTGAAGAAGGAAACTACGGGGCACGAGTTAAGTTTGTATTTCCTAAAGGTGTAGATGCCAAGGCTATGGTTGAAACAATCGACTGGCAAGCAACTCAAAAAACAACTAAAAATGATTTTTATATCAAAGCAATTGGAATTCCTACTCCGGTGCATTTAACCTGGGGAATAAAATTTGACCAAACAAGTGTTATTGTGAATAATCAAAAACCTAATGAATTTTCTATCGTCGTTAGAGGGATTAAAAAAGCAGAAGTTAGTGACGCGGAGTGGGAAAAATATAATCCTGCTGTCACTTATGGTGCTTTAGCCTTTATCGGAGCCCTTCCAGGCGGCGGAATTTTAGGAAACATGGATGGCTGGGTAGAAGGTGCAATTAAATTTGATATGTCAAAATATCTCGGGAATACAGATGATGTTACTAAAAATAAAGAATTAACAGCTAAACGGCTCTTTCCAGATGAGAATCACATGGCTAAATATACAATGAATGTTTTAGATCAAAATGCTTTGATTGCTTCAACTTCTGGAAAAGGTAACATTAGTAAAGCGGAAGTTCGCGGAGGACATGAATATGACAATCCGCAAACATCAAATGGTGTTCCTACTTGGGATAGCTATCTTTCAATTTGGGATAACGAACAAGGATATAATACGAATACCATAGAGGAAGATCTAGTGCCGGGTGAGAAAAATGCGCTTCCTGGGAATTCTATTTTCAACCGAAATATTGCTATGAAAAATGGCGATAACTTTAATGATTTTAAAAAGAATCGTTTCGACCGGGTTATCAACTACTTTACAAAAGAAAATGTAACAAATGGCTATATAGGGTTGATTGATAGTGTTTCAGTTTCCCATACTCCTACAAAAGTAGGCAATGGAACAACAGAGGTTAAATATACAGGAAATGTAAGGTATACAGATGGGCAAACAAGGGAATTAATCCCTAACCATTTAAATGTAACGAATGGTTCTTCTTCTTCGAATACCCAAGGAAATATTTCTCCGAATGCTTATCGAGTAGGGGAACTTAACATGACAGGAGCTTATACAGGCGACGTTTCTTGGGCACGTTTGTATGTTAATGGAACTCCAGTTCGAAGTGGCGGTACATTTAACAATGGACAATTTACTTTCTACGCAGGTGGCCTAAATGTTCGTCCAAGTGATCGAGTAACATTTAATGTGTATGACAAAAACAATAAACTTCTGCAAGGAAATGTTTCGGTTCAAATTGTACAAGGCGTAACTGGGGGAGCTATTTATCCAGGAGCATACACAGTTGGAAGTTCTGGGATTTTGGGTTCTTATACTGGGGACGTTAGCTTAGCTCATCTTCTTGTTAACGGTCGTTCGATTTCTTGGGGCGGCAGCTTCTCTAATGGCCAATTTTCTTACTACGTAAAACCAGGCTCGATTAAGTTAGGCGATTTTGTGGCACTAGAAGCTTATGACAAGAGCGGTAAGAAATTAGATAGCAAATTAGTTCTGGTTAATTCAAGCAGATCGGGAGTCCTTACTTCTGCTGGACTTGTAAAGTAAAAGTATGACAAGTAAAGGAACGGTTAAAAGATAAAATAAATCAAGACAAAAAATTCGTTTAGTCTCAATAACAAAAATCAAAATAAAAGGAGAAGTCAAAATTATGCACAAAAAGTATAAGGACAATGTGAAAAAGGGCGCAGTAGCTCTACTTGCTGCTGTGACAGTTGGAAGCACTTTCTTACCTGCAACAGGGTTTGCACAAGAAGTTAAGCACTCACAACCAAGTATGGCTTCTGAAAAACAAATTTTGGATGAAGGAAAAGCAAAAGCAGCCCAAATTCAGTTAACTGAAGGACAAAAAAGAGAAGCTCAAGCGAATGCAAGAATTCTGCATTCTACAGCTGACACGAGTATTACAACTTTGATGCTTCAGCGACGAAATACTTCATATAATGAAAAAACTGAATTTGCTTACACGCCTTCAGTTAATCAAACTAGTCCATATGAAGCAGGGACGTTGACTGCTTATGGAAGAGTACCTTTACAAGGGAATGTATTAAACAGAAGTATTTTACCAACAAACGGAGCAGAACATATCAAAAATTTCCGTGAAGGAAACTATGGCGCACGGGTCAATCTTGTTTTCCCTAAAGGGGTAGACGCTAGAGCGATGATTGACACAATTGATTGGCCAGCTTCCCAAGCAAGTACAAAAGACGACTTTTATATTAAAGCAATTGGGATTCCTACACCGATTCATTTGAATTGGGGATTGACTTGGGATCGCTCTTCGATTCAGTTAAATCCAAATGCTCCAAATGAATTTTCAATCTTACTTAGAGGGATCAAACGCTCAGAAGTAACAAATGCAGAATGGAACAAATATAATCCACTCGTAACAGAAGGTGCATTAGCTTTAGTTGGCGCAATTCCTGGTGGCGGTATCCTTGGAAACATGGATGGCTGGGCTGAAGGAAAACTAAAATTTGATATGGCAAAATATAGTGGGAATACAGATGATATTACAAAAAACAAAGAGCTTACTGCTAAGCGCTTGTTCCCAGACAAATCACGTCATGCTAAGTTTACAATCAATCTTTTAGATCAGAATTCATTAATGGCTGGAGTTGGCGGCACAGGTGATATTCGTCATGCGGTTGTCAAACAAGGCCATGAACATGATAATCCGCAAACTTCAAATGGAATTTCTACTTGGGATAGCTATTTGTCAATCTGGGATAATGAAGGAACTTACAATACGAACATGTCAGAAGAAGATTTGGTTCCGGGACAAAGAAATGCGTTACCTGGAGATTCAATCTTTAATCGCCAATTAACCGTGAAAAAAGGAGAAAACTTCAACGATTTCGCACCAAAAAGATTTGATCGAGTTATCAACTATTTCACGAAACAAGACATTACAGAAGGGCATATTGGCGAAGTCAATGATGTGAGAGTTTCTCATACTCCTTCTAGAGTGCCGGATGGCAAGACCAATGTTACTTATTCAGGGGAAGTCAGTTATTTGAATGGAGAAAAGAGAGCTTTAATCCCTAACCGCTTGAGTGTAACCAATAATTCTAATTCTTCTTCTTCAAAAGGTAACATTTTCCCGAATGCATATAAAATCGGTGAAGCTAACATGACAGGAGCCTATACAGGCGACGTTTCTTGGGTACGTTTGTATATTAACGGGACTTCAATTCGTAGTGGTGGCGCTTTTAATAATGGCCAATTTACTTTCTATGCAGGTGGATTAAACATTCATCCAAGTGATCGTGTAACGTTCAACGCCTATGATAAAGATAACAATCTTCTTCAAGAAAATGTTCCGGTTCAAATTACTCAAGAATCAACACGCGGAACAATTAATCCGGTTGTCTATACACCTGGAGAAGCTACTTTAACGGGTTATTATACAGGCGATGTGTCTTTGGCTAAGCTTTATGTGAACGGCTCTAATGTGTCTGTTGGTGGAACTTTCAACAGTAATGGTTCATTCTCTTACTATGTAGGAAACAAAATTAAAGCAGGCGATAGTGTATATATCATTGCGCTTGATAAAAATGGGAAAGAACTCGACCGCAAGAATGTTCAAGTTGCAGCAGCTAGCACTTCTGGAACCATCTATCCGGTAACTTATACGGTAGGAACTTCGATGATCTCAGGTTCTTATACAGGTGATATCAGTTCGGCTCGTCTTTTTGTAAATGGTAGGTCAATTTCTTGGGGCGGCAATTTCGCTAATGGTCAATTCTCTTACTATGTAAAATCGGATCAAATTAAACCAGGCGATATTGTTACATTAGAAGCTTATGACAAGAATGGTAAAAAATTAGATAGCAAATTGGTCCCAGTTCATTCTAATTTGACAGGGGCATTTACTTTAGCAACTTATAAACTAGGAGACACAACAATCAAAGGAACTTTTAGTGGAGGCATTAGTATTGCGAAGGTTTACGTTAACGGTCAACCACAAGCGTGGGGTGGTACTTTTGGTGGTGGCTCATTTAGCTATTACATCGGAAGAGATAAAATCCGAGCATACGACAATGTGACGATTGAAGGCTATGACAAAAACAATCAATTGCTAACGACAAAAAATGTAACAATTCTACCTTAAAGAAATGTTGCTATGGAGCTAAGCATCAAGGATTTTACTTGATGCTTAGCCTTTAAAAGACTGGAGGAAATAAATTGAAGAAATGGATAATGACTTTGAGTGCGCTTTTTCTAGTATTTTTAGCGGCTTGCTCAAATAGTGCGGAAACAAAAAATGATAAAACTGAATCAAAACAAACCGTAAAAAGTGGCTCGGAAAGTAACAATAGTGATTTAAATAAAGCCATTGTTGTGAATGGACTCGAACTTACGGTGAAGCAAAATAAAAGCAGTGAGATGAAAAAAGGAGAACAAACCAAAAAACTCTATAGTTTTACCGTGAAGGGGAGAAATGTTGGGAATACCAAGTCGGGATTAGGATCGATTGATTTTGTTTTAAAAACAAAAGATGACAAAGAAATTCAAATCGATGATTCATTAGAAAATTTTGGGAATGAAATTTCTAAAGGAAAAGCAATTAGTGGACCAGTCTATTTTTCAGTAGCTGAAAAATTGAATGTACAAAAAATTGAATATAAACCAGAAGATAAAGTGCTAGCTTCTTGGGAAGTCAAATAACGGAGAGCAAAGTTCCTAATGGAGAAATTAGGCTAATTTATATATGGAAGAAGTGTTTTTGTTGAAGATAACGACCATTGGCCTCGGCTATATCGGGTTACCAACTTCACTTATGTTTGCCAAACACGGAGCAGATGTAGTTGGTGTGGATATTTCTGAGCGAACAGTAGATTTTTTGAATAGCGGCAACGTACCAATTGAAGAGCCTGGACTTGAAGCTTATTTAAACAAAGCTCTTTCGGCGCATAAATTTAAAGCAAGTCTCACGCCAGAAGCTGGAGATGTGTTTATTATCGCAGTCCCAACGCCTAATGTAGCAGGTGAATTTGGATGTGATTTGACGTATGTGAAGAAAGCTGTAAACGGGATATTGCCGCTTTTAGAAAAAGGAAATATTGTCATCATTGAATCTACCATTTCTCCGCGTACAACAGAAGATGTGATCAAGCCTTTGATTGAAAAAGAAGGCTTTCAAGTGGGAGAAGACATCTTTTTAGTTCACTGCCCAGAACGTGTTTTACCAGGAAATATTTTATATGAGCTTGTTTATAATAATCGGATCATTGGTGGCGTGACGGGAAAATGTACGGCAAAGGGGAAAGAAGTGTATGGAACTTTTGTGAAAGGGGAGTTGCTAGGCACAGCTGCAAGTGTTGCGGAACTATCAAAATTGATGGAAAACACTTACCGTGATGTCAATATTGCTCTTGCAAACGAACTCGTTCAAATTGGAGCGCGGCTAGATATTGATGCACTAAGCGTAATCGAAATGGCTAATAAGCATCCGCGTGTAAACATTCATCAACCGGGGCCAGGAGTCGGAGGGCACTGTTTAGCAGTCGATCCATATTTTATTGCTGCAGAAGTGCCGGAAGAGGCAAAGCTCATTTTGAGAGCCAGACAAATTAATCGACAGATGCCAGATTTTGTCATTCAAAAAGTGCTCGCAATTATGGCTGAAAATCAAGGTGAAACGATCACTATCTTGGGTCTTGCCTATAAAGGAAATGTGGACGATACGCGGGAAAGCCCAGCGATTCAAATTGCAGATAAGCTAAAGGCCTTGACTAATTATCAGATTCGCACATTTGATCCTTTTGTAGCCAGTTCTAGTGCGAATAGCTTAGAATCGGCGCTTGATGAGAGTGATTTAGCACTTGTTTTAACAGATCATGATGTATTTGAAAAAATACCGCAAAAAATAATTGCACGTATGCGCACTTCAATTTTATTTGATACAAAAAATTGTGTAAAAGAGACTGATGCCTTTAATAAAAGTTATAATCTTGGGAATATTTCTATTTTTAAATAAATTTATTTGAATGATAGATAAATTAGGAGAACGACATGAATGAACAAATTAGTTTGAAAAAAATGATACTTGCGATACAAAAAAACATTTGGTGGCTTGTTGGAATCATTGGAGTTACAGTGCTTGGCATGCTCATCTATCTGGAATATATTGCCGCACCGATTTATCAAGAAAACACCCAAATTTTAGTGAATCAGTCTGAAAGAGAAAAAAAGAATAGCCTTGATTCACAAACTGTAGAAGCGGACTTACAACTCGTCAACACGTATAGCGCGATTATTTTAAGCCCGCGTATTTTAAATGCAGTTGAACATGACTTAGGAAATCAGTATGACGCACAAGAACTCGCAGAGAAAATACAAGTTAAAAATGCTACTAATTCGCAGGTTATTAATATAGCTGTAGAAGATCCAGATCCTCAGATTGCGGCTCAAATTGCGAATTCCACTGCTCAAATTTTTACAGAAGAGCTGCCGAAAATTATGAAAATCGATAATGTCACGACTTTATCAGAAGCAAAAATTTCAGGTAGAGAGAAGCCTGTCGCTCCAAGGAAGACTTTAATGATGACACTGGCATTTTTTGTCGGGATTCTCTTTTCGTTCGGTTTCGTTTTTATCAAATTATTGCTGGACCGGACGTTTACTTCATCCGATGAAGTTGAAGAGTTTTTGGGATTAACAGTGTTAGGAGAAGTTTGTGCATTTCAAAATGACGATCTTCCTTCTAAAAACATAAAGGGAGGCGAATAAATACTCATGCTTCGATCAAACCAAACTGGCAAGAAACAACTAAAAGAAGACTATTCGATAATTAGTGAGCAGTTTAAATTAATTCGAACGGGCATTGATTTTTCGGAGATTGACACAAAAAAACAAGTGATTCTAATTACTTCACCAGAAAGTGGCACGGGAAAGTCGACAATTGCTTCTCATTTAGCAGTCGCCTACGCAGAAAAAGGCGTGCGGACCCTTTTAATTGATGCAGATTTAAGAAAACCTACACAGCACAAACGTTTTTCTAAGAATCTATACACGGGATTATCAAATGTCATAACTGGCGCGATCAGTTTGGAAGAAAGTTTGCAAAAAGTAGTATTAAAAAATTCATCGCTTTCGATTTTGACAAGTGGCTCCATTCCGCCGAATCCAAATGATTTACTTGCTTCCACAAAAATGAAGGATTTAATCACAAAGTTAAGAGGATCATTCGACAAGATTATTATTGATACGCCGCCTGTCACAGTTGTTTCAGATGCGCTCGTTTTAATCGATTCGCTAGACGGGGTGATACTGGTGTGCAGGTATCACAAAACGCTAAGAGAAAATGCCAAACGAGCCGTGATTCAATTGCAACGCTCGAAAACAAAATTGTTGGGCATTATTTTAAACGGTACAAAGAATGCAAAAAAATATGATTACTAGGGAGTGGGATTCGTGGAACAAAGTAAGGCTAATTTATTGTTTCAAGAAAAGGAAAGTACAGACTATATAAAATGGAAAACGCGTGTCGGCAAAATTCTAAGTTTGCTAGCATTGCTACTGCTTTCCCCCTTGTTTCTTCTGATTGCTTTGAGCATAAAAATCACAGACTGGAAGGCACCTGTTTTTTTCAAACAAGAACGTGTTGGGAAAAATGGACAAACCTTTTATATGTATAAGTTTCGAACGATGCATACAGATGCCGAAGAACAGCTTGAAAAATATTTAAGCCAAAATGAAATTGCGGGTGCGATGTTTAAGATGAAAAAAGATCCACGTGTCACAAAAATGGGACGTTTGCTTAGAAAAACGAGTTTAGATGAATTACCGCAAATTTGGAATGTCGTAAAAGGAGATATGAGTTTGGTTGGTCCTAGGCCACCTTTACCACGAGAAGTGGCTATTTACTCCGCTTACGATAAGCAACGCTTACTCATTACACCCGGTTGTACGGGGTTGTGGCAAGTCAGTGGTCGAAATGAATTGAGCTTTGAAGAAATGGTAGAACTCGATTTGTGCTATATCGCTAATCTTTCTTGGAAACTCGATTTTAAAATTTTGTGTAAGACGTTTGTCGTCCTACTGATTCCAAGAGGTGCTTACTAACAATGCAGGGAAAACGTATCCATTTGCTTGGAAGTCCTTTAGATTTGCTGACAATGGCTGAAACTCTTTTACAAATTGAAAAGCTGATTTTAAATCAAAAGCCAAGTCAACACGTGGTCATTAATGCAAGCAAAATCAATTTGATGGCGGAAAATGAAGAGCTACAAGCGATTATCGAAGAAAGCCCACTTGTAAATGCCGATGGGCAGTCTATTGTCTGGGCGGCAAGGTTTTTAGGATACCCGGTTCCTGAACGCGTGACTGGGATCGATTTATTTGAAAGCTTGGTTACTCGAGCAGCTGAAAAAGGATGGCGAGTTTACTATTTTGGTGCAGCAGAAGGAATTGTCCAAACTGTTGTGGAAAAACATCAAATGGAGTATCCCAATTTAGTCATTGCAGGATATCGAAATGGCTATTTTGAAGAAGATGAATCAAACCAAATTGCTCAGCAAATACGGGAAAGTCAAGCCGACATTTTATTTGTAGCTTTTTCCTCACCTAAAAAAGAATTTTGGATACATGCGCATAAGGAGGAGATGCAAGTTCCTTTTGTGATGGGGGTTGGGGGAAGCTTTGATGTGATTGCTGGCAAGACAAAGCGGGCTCCAAAATGGATGCAAAAAACAGGTTTAGAGTGGTTTTACCGCTTCATCCAAGAACCAAGAAGAATGTTTAAACGCTATCTTATCGGTAATTTTCGCTTTCTAACACTTGTGTTTCGCGAGAAAAGAAAACAAAGAGGAGCTATTCAAAAAGGTGAAAAAAATTCCAAGTAATATCATTTTTTTTATAGGGTTAACCATCATATTTCCCTTAGTGGATTGTGTCAATGGTTTTCTTTTGAGCAGCCATATCAACCTGCCAATTGGCATATTTTACAGGGCTTTTTATTTTCTTTATTTACTAGTCGCTATTTTTTCTTATGGCTTTCCGAGAAAATTTTATACGTTCTTAACGGTACAATGCCTTTTAGGATGCTTTTTAATTATTCTTTTCCAAAATGTAGTGTTACAAAATCCTTTTTCTTTACTCGTGAGTGATTTAGTGACCATCATCAAATTTTCTCTCTGGCTGCTTATTCCTTATTACATTTATCAAAGACGAGAAGAGTTCCGCAACATCAATTATAGCGATTTATTTCTGTTTATTAGTTTGTTTCTCGTACTCGGGCTGTTCATTCCTTACGCGCTTGACATGGGGCATTATACGTATGCAAACAGCAATGCGGGGTATAAGGGCTTCTTTTTTGCTACAAACGATATAACCATAGCTTTTATGATTGCGACAATTTTTACGGGAAGAGCCGTGACTTTGTCGATTGTGAATAAAAGAAAATGGGCTTCTCTTTTTTTACTTCTTTTATATTTGGGGTTACTGAGTAGTTTACTGCTTATCAGTACCAAAACGGGTGTTGTTTTTGGAGTGATTTACACGATTGCACTATTGATTGATTTCTTGTTTTTTGAAAAAAAGATTCAGTCGATTTACCGAATATTTATGGTGAGTTTATTCACAGTTTCGATTGCCTGCTTGATTTTTGTAGGAAAAGACTTCATTATCGGTGCCATTTCTGGAACTTATGCAAGAATTACTTATTTCTATCATTTATATGATGGCAATTTAATACGCTTACTAACCAGTTCAAGAAGTGAATATTTAAAGCTAGGCTTTCAAAGCTTTTGGGATTCAAGTAACCCTTTTAGCATTCCGTGGATCGGTTTTGGTTTTGAATATCGCTTGATCCATTTTGGTGGCGCTGGTGTGGGCGGCTTAATGGAGATGGATTTCTTTGATACTTTATTTGGGCTGGGCCTTATCGGGACTTTACTAGTTAACTCGGTTATTGGCTACTTTTTGATACTTTCTCTTCGCAGAAAGAATCTTTCGACCCATACGATTGCGCTAATCACCATTCTTTTATATAGCTTTTTTGCCGGACACGTTTTGTTTTCTGCTCTATGTACGACTTTATTAGGGTTGATCTGCGGCGGAATTATGCTGACACACACGAGAAATGACCAACTTGGAAGAAGGAGAATGTAGAATTATGACCAATCGTCGTTTGCAATGGATTGATAACGGAAGAGGCGTGGCCATGTTACTTGTCATTCTTGGCCATTTTCTTGTACTGGGTGCGAGTCGCCTCTCGTGGATCAATGTATTTTTAGTCCCTATTTATGCCTTTCATTTGCCTTTATTTTTCTTCATTTCAGGCTATTTAAGAGGACTTTCTCAAAAAAACAATAAAGCCACTTTAAGCCAAGTTATAAAAAAATATGTTAAAAGGCTTGTGCTCCCTTTCTATGGATTTAGTATACTTTCTTTTTTTTGGTTTAAATATGTGATTTCTCACTTGATGCCTACTTTTTCCTATTACGCACATTGGGATAATCAATTTCTTTTCTCAACGATTTTAGGCTTGCGAGATACACCGTATACGGCTCATATTGGAGCTCTCTGGTTTTTGTTTAGCTTGTTTTTTGTGGAAGTTCTATTTGAACTATTACTAAGAATGGGAAGGAAAGGCTATTTTGTCTATCAAATAATCGGCATAGTCCTCCTCATTTGTCTTTTTTTGACCGTAACGGTACAAGGCACGATTTGGCCGTTTAGTTTAGACACAGTGCCCACTGGCTTATTATTTTACTTTTTAGGTTATCTATATCGAAAAAAAGAACAACCATTTGCTCCCTATTTAACTAAAGGTGCATTGCTTTTTACGAGTTTATTTTTTGTGATGGTTGTTTCACTCAACTACTGGATTTCTCAAGAAAGAATCGATATTTTTCATGGCTACTATGGAAATTTTATTTTATTTTTTGCAGGAGCCGCTTCAGGGATTTTCGTGGTGCTTGTTCTACTTAAGAGATTCGGAAATAAGGATTCTCGCTTATTAAACTTCGTTGGTAGACATACGATGTTTTTCATGGCCACCCACCAAACTTATTTCATCTTGATGATTCAAATCGTCCTTTTATATTGGATGTCGTGAGGATTCAAATTTTTTATTTTAACACAGGAAGAATGGGATTTTTTTGAAGAAATTATTAATTCGCTTCGGCCAATTTTCCATTGGCTCACTTGGTGCCGCTTTACTTAACTTGATTTTGATACCCGTAACGACTTATTTTCTATCACCAGCAGAATATGGGAAAACGAGTATGTTTTTATTAGCTCAAACCTTGCTGATTTATATCATTTACCTTGGCTTCGATCAAGCCTTTACACGTGAATTTCACGCCGCGGAGAACAAAAAGCATTTACTCGTTCAAGCGATGCTAGTGCCACTTCTTTCTGCACTTGTTTTGATTGTCGGATTAAGTGTATTCGCTTCAACAGTTTCAGCGTGGCTCTTTTCAGATCCTAATTATCAGATGGCTGTTTATTTGCTCGCACTTTCCACCATTTTACTTATTTTTGAACGTTTTATTTTATTATTTATTCGAATGGAAAATCGCGCTTTAAGCTTTTCTGCTTGCAGCATTTGGATTAAATTTGCGATTTTGGCAGGAACTGTCTGCGGATTACTCTTTTTTAAACCGGTGTTCATCACCGTGGTTTATGGCATGCTGATCGGACAAATGGTGGGGGATGCTCTCCTCATTTTGTTTCATTTGAAACTTTTTCAACAGGCCTTTGAAGCTATAGACGGGGCACTGGTCAAGCAACTAGCCAAATTTGGTATCCCTGTTGCTGCAGGTACCTTTCTTTACAGCTTATTTATCGTGATTGATAAACTTTCTTTGCGTTATTTTGCTGATTTTGACGAATTAGGCATTTACACAGCAGCGTTTAAAGTCGCAAGTGCACTAATGGTTTTGCAAGTGAGCTTCGCCAATTTTTGGATTCCGACAGCTTATGAGTGGTACGAACAAAAAAAACCCATCATTTACTACAAAAAAGTAAGTGATCTCGTCATGTTCACCATTGCATTTTGTTTTCTTCTGTTGCTGCTTTTTAAAGGATTCGTTGTTGTGATTTTGTCACCTGCGTATAGTGAAGCACAGTATATTTTCCCGTTTCTTTGCTTTTATCCGCTCATGATGACGGTAAGTGAAACCACAAATTTAGGCATCGTGTTCATGAAAAAAAGCGTGTTGAATATTTATGTTTCAGTCATTGCTTTAATCGTAGCGGTAGCGCTTAATTTGCTGCTTGCCCCACGTTACGGCGCGATAGGGGCAGCTCTTGCGACAGGGACCGCTTACATTGCTTTTTTCTTAGCACGCACTTATTTTTCGATGCGGATTTGGGAAGGCTTTTCGGTGAAGCGGCACTTGATTATAACGGGACTACTATATGCTTTATCTCTTTACAACAGTATTTTTAGAGATACTTTTTTGGAAAAAGGACTTATTTTAGGTGCTCTCATTTTCTTGATGACACTTTATCGAACAGAACTCAGGCAGCTTTTTAACCTGATTCCAAGGAAAGGAATGAAAAAGATATGAATATATTAATGGTTGGGCCTGATTCAAACGAAAAGGGTGGCATAGCAACTGTTATTGATAACTTTAAGAATTATTACGTCAGTCGTGAGCACCGTTTATATTTTTTGAACTCCTGGTCTGCAGTTAGCAAAGCGCGGCGGGAATGGAAAGCCATTCGTTCTATCCGGCGTGTTATTCGTGAAAAACAAATCGATATTGTGCATTTTCATGTGGCACAAAAAGGAAGCTTTTTCCGGAAGGCTTTATTAAAAAGCTTGCTTCCCCGCCGTGTTAAAACGATCTTTCACATGCACGCCTCCCAATTTGATGTGTTTTATGAAAAAAGTAATTGGATTTTGCGATTTCGGATTCGAGAGACTTTAAGGAAGACTGACCATATTGTGGTTTTGGGCGAAAATTGGGCGAGCTATTATCGCAAATTAACTAAAACCCCCATTTCAGTTATCCCAAATGCCGTTCATGTTCCAGAAAAGTTTTCCTATGATGCAAACTCGAAAACGATCGTTACATTTGGGCGGATTGGGAAACGCAAGGGAAGCTATGACATCCTGAAAGTAGCTAAACAAATTGGGCTGCTTTTTCCGGAAATCCAATTTGTACTTTATGGAGATGGCGAAAAGGAAGCTATAATGACTGAAATTAAACAATTAAATTTAGCCAATGTGTTTCTTGGCGGTTGGGCATCCAAAAAAGATCAAGAAAAAATTTTAGCCACTAGTGTCTTACATTTTCTTCCTTCCTATCATGAAGGACTTCCGATGGCGATTTTAGAAACGATGGCAGCTGGAATTCCCAATTTGTCAACGAATGTAGGGGAAATCAGAGATGTGATCCAAGACCAGGAAAATGGGATGATTACGGATCCGGGCGATATTTTAGCGATGATCGCGCAACTGAGAGCGTTTTTAGAAAATCGATCGGTCAGAGAAGACTACAGCCAAAAGGCAAGAAAAACGATTGAATCGAACTTTTCCATTGAACACTATCATGAAGTCTGGTCAAAATTATACAGGACATTAAAAGCCTAGACTGTGCGGGATAAGAAATGAATCGGCAGATTGGATGCACTAAACTTATATCTTTGATGCGCTTTGACTGGGAACGGACGTTCTGGTATAATGAGCGTGTTGAGGAGGATTTACATCGTGAAAAAATGGTTAATTTGGGGATTAGGATTGCTGCTGTTGCTTTCTGGATGCAGCAATTTTTTAGCGTCATCTGAAGGAAGTGAGCCCAAGCTTTCAAGTGAAACACTGAAAGGTGCGCAATTTGATTTTTTTGATGTTGGACAAGGCGATAGCACCTTGATTCGCGCGGATGATGGCACAACAATTTTGATTGATACGGGGCGGCAAGATGATGATCGGATTATGACGCTTCTTGAAGAAAAACAAGTGAAGAAAATTGATTTGCTCCTTTTGACGCATCCACACGCCGATCATATTGGAAATGCGGATAAAGTCATTAAAACGTATCAGCCTAAAGAAATTTGGATGGATGGCCTAGCGTTTAATAGTTCAACTTATGAAAGAGTGATTGATGCTGCGCTTGCTTCGGATGCGCTTTATAAGGAGCCAAAAGCGGGCGACAAGGCAAGTTTTGGACCGTTTAACTTGGAAGTATTAAGTCCTAGCAAACTAAGTGGCAATGCAAATGATGATTCGATAGCGGTTCATTTGACGTATAAGGAAATCTCCGCGGTTTTCACAGGAGATGCTGAAAAAGGACGAGAAAAAGAAATGATCGAAAGCGGCTTACCGCTACAAGCTGATATTTTAGATTTAGGGCACCACGGCTCATCGACTTCCAATTCCCCGGCGTTTTTAGATAAGGTGAAACCAGAAGTTGCGATTTATTCAGCTGAAAAAGGGAATAGTTATGGACACCCACATGTTGAAGTCCTAGAATGGCTGAAAGAGCGTGATATTACGACGTATGGAACGGATGTGAATGGCACAGTCACGCTTTCAACAGATGGTAAAAAACTTAACGTTGTGACTGAAAAAGAAGGAGAAATCAAGTCGGGAAGTAGTTATTCTTCGAGCAAGAAAACGGAGGAAGCGTCGAAAACAGAAGACAGCGGAAACGAAGTGATGCCTGATTCGATCAATTTAAATACAGCGCCTGCAAAAGACTTGGAATTTTTACCTTTAATTGGGCCAGAGTTGGCGCAGAAAATTATTGCGCATCGACCTTATTCTTCTATTGATGATTTAAAGCGGATTAACGGTATCGGCAAGGGCATTGTTCGCCAAATCAAAGAGCAGGGACTTGCGACTATAAAATAGGTAGGTGGAGAAAATGAAGCGAGAAATCAAAGCGACGCTTGACAGAGTGGAAGATGGCATTGCTGTTTTTATTACTTCTGAAAGTGAAGTCTCGCTCGAGTGGCCAGAAAGTGAGCTTCCAAGCGAGATTAAGGAAGGCGATGCTGTAACAATCTGTGCTAGAATTGAGAAAGATGAAGAAGCCACGCTTGCAGGAGAGAAACGTATTGCTGATAAGTTGAAGAAATTACGCAAGAAGAATATGAATAAGTAAAGAAAGGTCTGATATTCAATGTAATATCAGACCTTTTTGCATTTAAAAAGAGGAAAAATTTTCCTGTAATTTTTGAAAGAGCTTTCGAGTGACTAAAGTAATGGGTTTACGAGACAGGAGTATTTCTTCCTGAGCTAATTCCTCAAGCTGCTCTGAAATACGATTACGTCCTGCGCGAAGGTAGCCAGCTAGAAATGAAATGCTAATATAGGTTGGAAACACGATTGTTTTATTTTCGAAGGAAAGGTCAAGGTCGCAAGCGATGCGGTAGAGTTCAAGCAACAGTTTTTGGTAAAGAGCATACTGGCTGTAATGATAGCGGGAAGAGATATTGGCCAAATGATTGATAAGTTGATTTTGGATAAATTGTTGGAGTTCTGGATCAGTCGCAATCAGAAGATGCATATAGTCCTTATTTATTTTGTAAAAAGTTCCTTTTTCAAGTCCCTTAACACGATATTCCATTAGGTTTTCTTCTTGAAATGTTTCTGTTAAGTTTTCAATACCAAAAATTGTTATTGGCTTCATGATTTTTTGTGGCATCCAGTAGCCTCGTTGATCATAGATCTCGATCAGCGCACAACCAGATTCTAAGACACCGATCGTTTTTTCTTTGTGTAAGGCGGAATACTCAAATAATTTTTTTCGAGAGGAAAAGGTTGCTTTTACAACACTAGTTTGAAAGCGTGATTCTTCTGATAGATGTGAGAGGAAATTCATCGGTCTATTAATTCTCCTACTGTGGGAACCAATCGTATTCTAGCATAGAAAGAAACGAAAAACAATTCACTTCTTCACAATTTCGACAAAATTAAGGTTCTCAACCTGTAACGCCGCATCAGTCTGTACAATAAACTTTCTCGTTATAATAAACCCATAGAGGTTAGTTGTTATGAAGAGGGAGTGACGAGCGTGAGTTTTGAAGAAATAATGTCCAAAGAGTGGTATTCCGTTTTTTGGAAAACAAAAGTTTATGAACCTAATCAAATCTGTTATCGAACGGTCGACCAGATTAAAGATAAAGTGTATTTTGTGAAGGAAGGATATCTCCTTGTTCAAACAGTAAATCGTGAAGGTGAGTTAATTAGTACAGAAATTCTTGACGAAAATAGTTTAATCAATTTGGAGGTATTAATGGAGGATACAAATGAGTGGAACTTGCCTGCTTTTATTCAGTACCAAGTTGTTTCACTTGAAGATGTTGTCGTTTATGAGATGGATAAAGAATTTTTCTTATCTCATCTTTATGTTGATCCTCGTAAATATCACAAGCTATTTGAGAAAGTGATTACTCAGCTGCTAAAGATTTTTTTGGCTTATACGCTTTCTAATGATAGGACGAGTTTCAAAGTTGCTTGGGCATTGTTTCGGCTTTCAACAACTGTTGGCAAGAAAAGAGAAGGAGGAATTGTTGAATTTCCACGCTATGTAACTCAAACTTTTATTTCTCAGTTTGCGCAAGCAGGACTTGCGAGAACGAATGAAGAAATTCAATTGCTCTATCAAAAAGGTGTTTTTTTGCATCGCAAACGACTTGTTTTGGATCAAAATAAGTTACTAAATCATTTAAAGTCACAATTTTTAACTGAATATTCAGTTTTATAAGTCACAAATTAGACACAAATATAGATTTTTTTATTCTTAAAGAATTATATTGCGAAAAAAATTAGATGATAATGAAGTTACATTCTGCGGGAAGGGGGTGAATTAGAGTTGAAAGGAAAGAGGCTATTTGAAAATAAGCTTATCATTTTAGGCATGGTAGCAATGTTGATTATAGGCTTAGTTCTTCCGTTTCCGGATTTTAAACATAAAACTAAGGTTAATGCAGCACGCGAGCGTGCTGTTAGCGTTGTACAGGATCCTGAAATCCTAGAAGAGTACAACCATCTAAATATCACCAAATGGATGCCTTACTATTTCAGCCCAAAATCTTTGTGGGAACCTAGAATATTGGGAGAGTGGGGGGAAATATCTACTGATGGCGGTACTCCAATAGGATCCGTAACGTTTGCTAATACTAAAAATCAGTTTAAAATTTATGTGAATGGAACCGTTGCGAATGGAAGAAAAGTTGGGATTGCTCAAAGCTTTGATACGATTGCTGGGCACAAGTATCAAATTTCTTATAAAGCTACTTATGACGGAGCTGGACCTGGATATGCAGTTGGAAGAAGCAGTACAGACGTATTAAATTCAGAGGATTTGAATCTGGGGAGTTCTGTTCTTCCACCAGGTTTTAATTCACTCGTTTCTGTTCAGGATGTTTTTCAACATACAACGTTTACAGGTACAGGTGGAAAATTAACAGCTCGAGTCTATATTGATCCTTATGAAACTTTTACGAGTACTATTTTTTCTGGGATTTCGATTATTGATTTAGATCAAGGCGTGGATGAAGCACGTGTAGGAATTGATGAGTTGTTTCGAGATGAGACTCATACAAAGCTTCGCCTATCAGTAGTTCAGGGAGATATTGATGCAGTTCAAAAACAAATTAATGTGATTTTAGACCCAGCATTGAAGCAAGAATATCAAGTTGAGTTAGATAAAGCGCAGCGCTTAATGGACGAAGCTAATCCTCGATTTACAATTGAACAATTAGTTGATAATCCAAATGATGAACACAGTTCGACAATTATAGGAAAAACCGATCCAGAAGTTATGTTAAGGTTCACAGGTAGTCCAGCACTTCCTAAACCGGGACTTCCAAATGATGATCCGAGAAAACCGTTACTCTATTCTGTTAGAGCAGATGAAAATGGTAATTTCCGCTTTAAATTACCACCAGGAAATTATTTCAAAGCTGGAGAAACTATTACAATAATAGGGACCATTTATGGGAAGTCAGTTATGTTTGACGAAAGTGTTTTGGATACGACACCTCCAGATTCACCAGTATTCCAAGAGCTAAAGGACCAAGATAAAAATTTTATTGGAACAGCTGAAGCGAATTCAAAAATAGAAATTTTTGATGCCTCTAAGCAAAAAATTGCGATGGGGAATACTGATGGGGATGGAAACTTTTCGATCCCGATCCCAAGCGGTCTGTTGCCACTTGTTCCCTATACAAAATACTATGCAGTAAGCACAGATAGTGCTGGAAACGTCAGTGAAGATTCTGAGTTTGCTGAAGTGGTGGATACCATACCGCCAAGTGCTACAGCTATAAAACAAGAATTTCATGTAGGCGATATTTTACCAGATGATCCACGCTCACTACTCGAAAATGTTCAAGATAATGCGGGGACAAGTGCAGACAATTTGACTGTTAGTTATGAACAAAAACCGGACTTGACACATTATGGTTTTCAAAAAATTGGAGTAAAGCTCCAAGATAAAGCTGGTAATCGTACGCTGATAGATGTGCCTACTTTCATTTTGGACGAGTATATGACTGGTAATGGTGAGGTATACATTAGAGCAAAAGATTTTGTAATGTACAGTACGGATTTTCCATTAACAACAGCACAACTTGTAAAGAAAATTAAAGAAGAATCAGCCATAGAAGTTTGGAATGGTACTGGTAAATCTATTGGAACCAAAGTTCCGTTGGATGATGTATCCGTAAATGGAACTGTTTCTTCAACACCTGGAATTTATGAGGTTGATATTTCTTGGGGAGGATACACAAAAAAAGTGAAGGTAACTGTGAAATCAGATACTTTATCTTTTGAAGAGGTACCAGCAGATCTCGCTTATAGTGGTACAATAAAAGATTATCGTCAGCTATTACAGCCTATAGGAAGCGCACAACTTAAAATTACTGATGATCGACGTACTGTGCAAAATTGGCAATTGAAAGCAACACTTGATTCTCCGCTTACAAGCCAAAATGGAAAAGCATTTTCGGGCAACTTGATTTATCGCGCAAAAGAAGCAGATGGGAAAATCAATGAGCAACCCCTTAGCCAAATTTCTGCTCCAATCTTTATCAATAAGCAGGCTAAACAAGGGACAACAACGATTGATTTAAAAAAAGAAGATGATTGTGGGCTTGTTTTAGAAGCGATTCCTGGAGAAATTTATGCAGATATGAATTACCGAGCAAGCATCACTTGGACACTTGAAGATGCACCATGAGAAAGGAACGGAGGGAAAAGTAATGTTTGAAAAATACAGTTTACCAATTTTGATGTTCCTTTCCTGTTGCTTGCTTTTTCTTTCCCCACATTCGGTATCTGCAAATGATACTGTAAGTTATACATCTGACGTCGGATTAAGTTTTAGTGAAAAAATGCCTCCCAAACCCCATTCCCAAAAACAAAGTAATATGAATAATAATTCTTCACAAGTAGGGAAAACAAAAAAAGCAGCATGGAATGAAGCGGAAGGAAAAAGTCAGTCAAATCATTCAATGTTACCAACGACTTTGCCAAAAACTGGAGACCAATCCTCTTTTAGCTGGATTTTAGCTGGATTTCTGATTGTAGTAGTTTGGATAGTGTTCTCGGGAAACAAGCGATTGAGAAGAACTTTTTTATGCCTCTTTGGATGCTTTGTTTTGCTAAGTAGTTTTCTTGCTTTTGAGAAGGATGCAACAGCGGCTATTACGAAGTCTAAAGTAGACCTCTTTTATTTACCACCAGATGAGATCGCTACAGCGCCTAAACATCCTTATGATCCAAACAAGGACATCCATTTTACAGATGGAAATAAAGCAACAGAGATCAAAGGTCCACTGAGTCTTGACTTTGTGCCCAATATTCAATTTCATGCACAAAAGGGAAGTTGGGAGGAAGAAAGGTATTATGCCCCTCTCATCCAAGTACAACGATCAGATGAGAAAGGCTTGGAACAAGTACCGAATTTTGTTCAAGTAACAGACGATCGTGGTTCACTGAGTGGTTGGACGTTAGTCCTTCGGCAAAATGGTCAGTTTCGAAATGGAGCACATGAACTGGAAGGAACTGAGATAAAATTAAGCAAGCTTCATATGGTATCAGGAGAGTCTAAACGTCCCCCGATTGCTTTTCAAGAAATAACGCTTGATCCAGATGGAAAAGAAAGTAGTCTCGTGATTCAAGCGAAGAAAGGAACTGGTGCCGGCACTTGGCTCGGGTTATTTGGAAAAGACAATCAAGAGGCCCAAACGGCTATTTCTGTTACCGTACCAGGAGAAGTAACAAAGGAACAAGGCAAGTATCAAACATCATTAACATGGGAATTACATGATTCCCCTATTTAAAAACAAAGGAGTCTTTTAATTATGAAAAAAACATTGACATTAACTGCAACTAGTTTGGCAGCGGTAGTTGGACTTTCACTTGTCGCTATTCCAGCATATGCGGAGGAAGCCGTTAAAGACGGAGGAATCACAACTTCCAAAGGGGATATTACATTTGAAAAAAACAAAGGAACAACAAAACCAAAAGATCCAGATACTGGGAAGCCCGTTATTCCAGTAGATCCAGATCCAGTAGTTCCAACAAATGGACCCCTTAGTATTGATTATATTTCCAATGTTCATTTTGGGACACAAAAGATTTCAGGGAGCACGGAAGTCTATTATGCAACGCTTGACCAAGTGAAGGATGCAGAAAGTGGAGCGATTAGTGAGCGTCCCAATATGGTTCAAATTACAGATGACCGCGGAACAAACGCTGGTTGGAAACTAACGGTGAAGCAAGAAGCGCAATTTAAAAATGGAAGTTCTGAACTAGATGGAGCGGTTTTAAAATTTGAAAACCCAACACTTAAATCAAGCAATAAGAGTGCTACAAACACCCCCACTGCTAAAGCAATGACACTATCTCCAGCAGGTGCAGCGAGTGATGTGATGATTGCCAATGCTAACCAAGGGATGGGAACATGGTTTGATCAATTTGGAGCTGATCAAGACAGCGGAAAACAAAGTATTTCCCTTACGGTTCCTGGCGACACTGCCAAAGTCGAAGGTAAATATGAAACGACTTTAACTTGGACATTAACAGATAGCGCGGTTTAAGAGTCAACTATACTAAAAAAGAGGAGTTTAAATTGATGAAGACAAAAACAAAAATGATGACAGCAAGTGCTTTAGGTTTTGCATTACTCGTGAGTGGAACTGCGTATCAAGTGGAAGCGGCTTCCACCACAAGCAATGCGAAAGTAAACTTTAAATCAGATGAATCAGGAACAACAAAACCAAAAGATCCAACAAAACCAGAGGAAGAATTTGTTCCCGAAGAAGATCCAAACCCAACTACAGGTTCTCTTAGAATTGACTTTGCTTCTTCACTTGATTTTGGTGAACAAACCATTTCTGGGGAAGCGAAAGATTATTTTGCGAAATTCACAAAAGGAACGGACTCAGCAGGAGCTGACCGTTTTGTACCTAGCTATGTGCAAGTAACGGATAACTCCGGTAAAAACGCTGGTTGGACACTTGAGGTTTCAGGGAGTGAGTTCAAAAATGGGGATGCAGTTTTAGAAGGGGCAGAGTTGACACTTTCAGGGACAACGCTTGCTTCGACAATGGATGCGAAATTCAAACCAGAGACTGTAGCGAATAAGGTTGTTGTAAACGGCGCTAGCCAAACGGTTGTTGATGCGAAAGCAGAACAAGGGATGGGTACGTGGACAGCAGCATTTGGAAACGCACCGGGAACAAGCGCGACAGATACAAATGAAAATGTAAAATTACATGTTCCAGCAGAAGCTAAAAAGCTACCAGGAACTTATACGTCAACGCTAACTTGGACACTTACGGCAGGACCAACTGCACCAAGTCTATGAGTTTTTATTCGCTAGATTAAATGATTACACAGAAAGAGGGAGCTTTATTTTCCCTCTTTTTTTGAATAAAGGAGTTCTCAAATGAAAAGGAAAATAATAGGTATTGTAGGGGCTTTTGCGGCTGTTTTTCTTGTTTGTGGTGCTTTTCAATCAACTGTAAAAGCTGCAACAAGCATGCCATATTCAGTATCAGCGGTTTTACCAGATAACCAGATGGATAAGACAAAAACGTATTTTGATTTAAAAATGCGCCCCGGTGAAAAGCAAATGATTGAAGTGGAACTCACGAATGCTGCGGATCGAGATATTACCGTTGAAATGAGTGCTAATACAGCGATTACAAACGATAATGGGATCGTAGATTACAGTTATATGGGTCATAAATTTGATAAAACTTTGAAACACCCATTTTCAAGTCTTGCAAAAATGGGGAGAGAAACGACGATCCCTAAACAAAGTAGTAAGCGAGTTCAAGTAGCACTTACAATGCCCGAAAATGGTTTTAAAGGAACTATTTTAGGTGGGCTTCGTTTTAATGAGAAGGAAGCTGAAAATGCGAAACAGAAGAAAGCATCGGGAGTTCAAATTGAAAATAAATATGCCTTTGTAGTCGGAGTGGTTCTCCAGGAATCCGATGAAAAGTCAAAGGAAAATTTTGATTTAGGGAATATCAAGCCTTCACAAGTGAATTTCCGGAATGTTTTAAAGGCCAATGTGCAGAACAAGGCAGCGCTTATTGTTCCTGAGATGGAAATTAAAGCTTATGTGACTAAAAAAGGCGGTAAAAAGGTATTATTTGAAACGAATAAAGAACATTTACGGATGGCTCCTAATTCGAATTTTAATTATGGAATCAGTTGGGACAATAAGCCATTTAAACCAGGAAAATACACCTTGCATATGCAATTAAAAGCCTCGGATAAAACTTGGAAGTGGAAAAAAGACTTTGAAATTGAACGAAAAGAGGCGAAAAAGTTCAATGACCGTGCGGTTGAATTAGAGAAGGATTACACGATGTATTACATCATCGGTGGCGCGATTCTTGTCTTGATTTTATTAGTAGTTGTTTACTTGTTAGGCCGTCGCAGTCGTCGAACAAAATCATGATATTAAAAGCAAGAAACGCAAGGTTAGTAAATCAACAAAATGGCTTGAAGTCCTCCTTTTAAGTGAGACTTCAAGCCATTTTGTTTAGAGTTAGTGGGAAATATCAAATAACTTTTGATCTTTGGCTGCGCCAAGACCTGCTAGGAACAAACCGATGCCTGCTGCTAGCAAAATGAAAAGCGAAATTTCGAAGTTACCTAGCGCATCATGCAAGAATCCAAAAAGAAGGGGACCGAAAGCAGCTAATAAGTAGCCGACCGATTGAGCCATCCCAGACGTTTCCGCGGCTTCTTCCGGTGTGCTTGTTCGCAAACTGAAAAACATCATGGAAAGACTAAAGGCCATTCCGCCTCCGACTCCAAGCATAATCGAAATGATCGAAAGGTAAACAAGGCTAGCAATTGGAAGCATTAAGCCGATAATTCCGCCGCAGATGAAAAAACTAGCGAGGCTCATCAGAACCCGCTGATCTTTCGTTTTTCCTGCAATGATCGGAATAATAAAGGTGATCGGGATGATTCCAAATTGCATGAGCGAAAGCATGAAGCCCCCATCCGCTGCTGTAAAGCCGCGATCTTGAACGATAACTGGAAGCCAAGCAACATTGATATAAAACACGGCCGATTGAACGCCCATCACGACAGCAATTTGCCAAGCAAGCTTCGATTTCCAAACGCTTTGATGCGCGTGAGCTGGCTTTTTCGAATTGGCGGAAGCCACTTGCTTTGGTTTCTTGCCCAGTTGAAAAAGCCAAATTAGAAGCGCAAGCACGGTGAAAGCAGAAAAGACGTAAAGTGTTCCGCGCCAGCCTAGTCCAAAATTATTTGCGAGCGGGAAGCTAAGCCCGGAGGCGATTGCTGCAAATAAATTCATGGAAATGGAGTAAATGCCTGTTAGAAGGCCAAGCTGGAAGGGAAATTCCTTTTTGATAATGCTCGGCAAAATAACATTTCCAACAGCAATCCCAATTCCAATCAAAAGCGTTCCTATTAGTAGAAAAGTGAGATTGTCTCCAAAAGGACGAATAAAACTTCCGAAAACTAGAAATAATAAAGTATAAAACACGAGTTGTTCTACACCGAGCTTACGACTAAGTTTGGAAACAAAAGGGGAAATTACCGCAAAAGCAATTAATGGTAGGGTGGTTAAAAAACCCGCAAGTGTGTTCGAAATTGGTAAATCCTTACGAATAAGTTCAAGTAACGGGCTAATTGATGTAATAGGCATTCTTAAATTGATCGCTACAAAAATAATTCCTAGTACAAGGGAGATTTTTAGGTTTCTTGCTTTTTCAAGTTCAGTATTTAATAAATCAGGTTGTTCGTTCACTTATCATTACTCCTCTAACTTTAATTTCTGTTTATAAGCTGCAATATAGAGATCCACTTCTTGCTTTGCACGCTCCGTGTCGCGCTCTTTGATCGCTTGAAGTAAGGCAGTGTGTCCATAGGTATAGTGCGTTTCAAAAACGGTAGTGCTATAAATGGAAAGCTCAATTTCTTCAAGCAAACGCTGATATAAATCAACAAGTAAGCGGTTATGTGAAGCTTTTGCGATCGATTCATGTAAAGCAATATCACTTTTGACAAACTTCGCCATATCTTGACTTTCAACGGCCGCAATGCACTGTTTAGACAGATTTAAACAACTTTCTAAATCCTCGTTTGTCCTTCTTTTGCAGGCCAAAATAGCGATTTCTGTTTCAAGCGCGTGACGCACTTCGAAAATTTCACCAAGTGAGGACTTGGCAATCCGGCGTTGCAAACTAGCGCTCCATTCATCATTTGCTAATACAATCGTTCCGACTCCTTGCCTGACTTCAAGAATGCCCACGTGGACGAGGGCGCGAATCGCTTCACGAAGTGTATTTCGACTAATGCCAAACTCTTCCATTAAACTTTTTTCACTGGGAATCTTGCTATGAAGTGGCCAAGCACCCGAAGTGATTTTTTTGAGAAGCGCATCGTAAACTTGTTCAGCAAGTGGCTTCCGGTCAAGCTGGGCAGACATAAAAAAACTCCTCTCTAAAGGTAGGATGATAGGTTCAATTTTAGCGTAAACAAGATGAAAAGTAAATAGGGTCTGGCTAAAAAGTACGAACTTGGCTTTTCATATGATAAAATGAAAAGATACATAGAAAGAGGGTTAGAAAAAATGGAATGGCTGAGTGGGCTCTTGAAAAAAGATACGCTACGAAGAATACTGGTATTTGTTTTACTCGGATTAGTCTTATACTTTGTTCGCAGCATGATTGATTTAATACTTTTAACATTTATCTTCGCATTTCTTGTGACTCGTCTTGAAAATGTCATTTTAAAACGAATCCGAATGCCAAGAAAGCTGATTGTCATTGTGCTTTATGTGGCTGTAGCGGCCTTTTTATATATTGCGATTGTACATTATTTGCCAATCTTAATTCATCAAATTTCGCAACTTGTCACTTTGCTCGTTAAAATGTACAACCATCCAGGCGACAATCAAATAGTCATTTGGATCGTGGAGTGGCTGAAACAATCGAATATCGAAAAATATTTACAATCAGGCGTAGAATTTTTGATTGCTTCGCTTTCGGGAATTGGCTCTTTGGGCTTATCTTTTTTCATGGCCTTGATTTTAAGTCTATTTTTCTCCTTAGAAAAGGAACGCGTCACGCAATTTTCGGCTCGTTTCTTAACTAGTAAAGTAGGCTTTATTTTCCAAGATGTCGCCTACTTTGGAAGAAAATTTGTTTCTACCTTTGGTGTTGTCCTTGAGGCGCAACTCTTAATCGCACTCGTTAATACGCTGATTACAACAGCTGTTCTTTATTTAATGCACTTCCCACAGCTACTCAGCTTATCGATTATGGTGTTTATTTTAGGAATGATTCCCGTTGCGGGCGTAATCATTTCGTGTATTCCGCTTTCAATTATTGCATACTCCATTGGCGGCTTCACAGACGTCTTCTACATTTTGCTGACCGTTGTCGTCGTTCATGCAATCGAAACGTATATTTTAAATCCCAAATTAATGTCTTCCAAAACGGATTTACCCGTGTTTTATACCTTTATTGTTTTAATTTTCTCCGAGCAATTTTTCGGGGTTTGGGGACTAATTGTTGGAATTCCTATTTTTGTTTTCTTGCTTGACGTCCTTGATGTCCGTAGCACAAGCGAGATCCCGCGTAAAAACTTTTTTGGAGGAAGGAAGAAAAAGAAAAATGGAGATTCTTGAATTAAAAAAGGACTTTCCGCTTGATTTATTACTAGATGCTGACCCTAACCAAGAATATGTGGAGGATTACCTTGAACGCGGCCAAGTTTTCGGACTCTTTGACCAAGAAACGCCTGCTCATTTAATCGGTGTTTACGTACTTTTAAAAACGCGCCCTGGAACAATGGAACTGGTTAACTTAGCCGTTCGCGAAGCATTCCGCGGACAAGGTTACGGGCGAATGCTCACTCAAGATGCTTTGACGCGTGCTAAAGAAGCTGGAATGCGAACGTTAGAAGTCGGAACGGCCAATTCCTCTCTTGGCCCACTTGCTTTGTATCTCAAATGCGGCTTTCGAATGACCCATCTGGATCTTGATTTCTTTCGAAGACACTATCCAGACCCTATTTTTGAAAACGGGGTGGAATGTAGGGATATGGTTCGCTTGATGCAAGACTTATAAAGAAAAGACTGATCAATTCGTTAGGTTTAAAAAAAGCTAACAAATTGATCAGTCTTTTTCGTTAATCCCAAAGAAATTCAGAAACGGCTTGATCAATCTCCTCGTTTTCGTGCAAATTGCTGTGTGAAGCCGTTTTTCCGCTGAATACTTTTTCGCTATAACTCGTTACGTTTTGGAAAATGAACTTAGCAGACAAAGCACTTGCAAGAGGCACACTGCCATCACTCTCCGTTCCGTCTAATACATCGCCTGCAATCGTATAGACTTGAATAGATTTAGCGATTTTTTCTCGGTTTTTATAGAGGTTTGCGTAGCGCTCCGTTTCCGTCTTCGGACCATTTTCCGAAAGGTTATAACGACTATCACCAATTGCGAGTCCGTTGATAGGGGCTCCGATTAAAACCAGTTTTTCAGTAATCGGATAAGCATTTTGAGTGCTTGTTTCTTCTAAATAGTTAGTGAAACTAACACCGCCCATAGAATGAGCCACGACGTTTATTCTGGAAATATGATAGTCGCGCTTTAAAGTAGCACAAACTGTTTTAAGCCACTTTGTTTGATTTACCATCGAGCTTTTATTATCTTCAAACAAAACTTGAATTAGCGGGCGTCTAGTATATTTATCATATTTCCCATGAACGGAAAGCGTCCCATCTTTTTTTACAGTAATAGTGAGCGCTTTATGAGCTCCGTCCGCTTCCTCTAG
This sequence comes from Listeria kieliensis, assembly GCF_003369925.1. Classification (GTDB taxonomy): domain Bacteria; phylum Bacillota; class Bacilli; order Lactobacillales; family Listeriaceae; genus Listeria; species Listeria kieliensis_A. The sequence goes on from NZ_LARY01000001.1 coordinate 307,114, forward strand.
TCGACTCATCATATGACCAAGGGAATTTTTGGTTCCAGCATAGCCATGAACAAATAAAGTGGGTGTTCCAATCTCAATAGATTGTTTAGCTTTCTTTTTTTCTTTTGCTTTCACTTGATTGGCCGCTTTCTTTTCTTCAGCTGCACGGTGTTCAGTAGTCGCTGTAAAAATAAAACCAAAACTAATTACAAAGACTGCAAAAACCAATAAAATAATGATCCATTTTTTCATTTCTCACAATCCTTTACTTTGAATTTGAAAAAAGAAAATGCCCAATATAAGCATCGATTTGCGGAAGCTCATGCAAGTTCGTATGCGTGGCTTCTCTTCCTTTTACGATGTGAACTTTAAGCGGCTGTTCCGTAAAAAGTTGTTTTCCGTAGAGCACACTCGATAAACTAACGACACCATCACTTACTGTTCCATCAAGTATATCGCCGCCAACAATCATGATTTGAATGTCTTTCGGCAGTATTTTCGCCATTTTTTTAGCGAACTTTGTATGAATCATCGGCGCATTTTTTAAAGCGATCGATTCTTCTCCGTTAATGTATTCTTCCGGATAGAATGGAACGCCAAGAAAGACGATTTTATTCACTTGTGGATAGTTTTCATTTTTTTCGTAAGCTGCAAGGTAAGAAATAAACGCGCCACCACCCATCGAATGCCCAATAGCATTAAACTTCATAATGCCGTGCTGTTGTTTTAAAAATAACAACACTTTTTTTGTCCAGAGAGCTTGCTGTGTTAAACTTGCACGATTATTTTCAAAAACAACATTAATTAATGGGTTTTTCGCTGATTTTCGGTAATGACCGCTCTCTGTTATCTTGCCGGATGTGCTAACACGGATAACAAGTGAATCGGTTCCCCAGTGATATTTCTGATCGAAACGACGAATCATACCATGAAGTGAGCGATCGGCTCCTTTATAGCCATGTATAAAAACAGAAGGAATCTGCTGGTTTTCCATTTTTTCGTACGAACCATTTAATTGCGTAAGTGCAAATAGCGCAATCACAACGGATAAACAGGGGAGAATTCCTGCAAAAAGTATTCGCTTGAACATGATTATTTTCATTCCTTCCAAGAATCGTACTGTTACAATTATACATGGATTTGAACAGTTCTGCATCTTTTAATAAGAAGACTTGGCAGTGGAAACCAATAATAGTATACTTAAAAAAGATAAGATCGGAGGGATTCTTTTTGATTAAACGAACGGGCGAAGTTGTTTTAAGCGTGATTGGCCTAGTTTTGGCGCTTTTCTTGCAGGGCGCGATGACCATTGTTTCATTTAATTTTTTGGCAAAAACGAAGACAGAATCAGGGTATGAAATTTTTGCTGGCAAGTATGAAAAAGCCATACATGATGCAGGAGTAAGTTTGAGTGATGCGCCTTCTGCTTCTTCCATTGTCGATGCACTACACGGCTTTAGTATCTTTTTCATCGTGGCACTTATCGCGGTAATTTTGTTTAGCATTTTAGGAATCATTTTTATTGTGGGAAATAAAAAACCTGTGCTCGCCGGCTTTTTATTCCTCTTGGCAGGAATTGTCGTGATCTTGGCCACTTTTCTTGTTGGCTTTGTTCCAGCGCTCTTGTTTCTTATTGCGGCAATTATGTGTTGGGCTCGTAAACCAAAACGAGACGCTTTTTCAAACTTTTAATGAAAGTAAAACTAAAAACAGCCTTTCTTTTTCTAGTTTTAGAAAAAAAAGGCTGTTTTTTTGTTAACGATTTTAGAATATTAGCGTAGTAAAGCATTGGTAGTTCAATAAAACACCAACTTTCCCGATATGAAAACCGTTTTTTTGACTTGAGAAATGAGATTAAAAAAGAGAAGTGCTGGGTAAATCTTTAAAGTCAGAGAGATTCATTAGAGATACATTAGTAAACTTCAACAAGAATCTTTTTGACAAGCAATTAATTCTTTGCATGAAACTTTATTAGGATTGGATGGATGAGAAATGGTAAAACGAATTTCATTGGAAAAAGAAGCACTTGATTTTTGTATCGCGAATGAAAAACCACCTTTTTTGTATCAACTACCTGTAGATGAAGCAAGGAACGTGCTTGAAACGGTGCAAAAACAACCCGTTGACAAATTACCTGCTGACATAGAGAACCGTGAAATGGATCTAGGTGAGCATGGGAAAATCAATGTGCGGATTGTAAAACCGCAAAATAGCACAGAAAGTCTTCCTGTTATGCTTTATGTTCACGGAGCTGGCTGGGTACTTGGAAGTGCAGACACGCATGACAAGCTTGTAAGAGAACTTGCAGTGCGAACTAATTCTGTTGTGTTTGTTCCAGAATATGATCGCTCTCCAGAAGCGAAATATCCGGTGGCAATTGAGCAATGTTATGCTGTTCTTCTTAAAATTGCTGAAAATGCACAAAAAGAAGCATGGAACACGAACCGAATTGTCATTGCAGGAGACAGTGTTGGTGGAAATATGGCAACTATTCTAACGATGCTTGCTAAAGATCGTAAAGGTCCAAAAATTGCTAAACAATTGCTTTATTACCCAGTAACAAACCATGCATTTGACACAGAATCTTACAATCAATTTGCAACAGATTACTATCTAACAAAAGAAGCAATGAAGTGGTTCTGGGAAAAATATCTTCCAACTGGACAAGATACAAAAATTAAAACAATCTCGCCACTTCACGCAACAAAAGAAGATTTGCAAGGTTTACCACCTGCAATGATTTTAAATGGAGAAGCAGATGTTCTTCGCGACGAAGGGGAAGAGTATGCACGCCATTTACGTGAAGCAGGCGTTCCTGTAACACAAGTACAATTTCAAGGAATGATTCACGATTTCGTGATGCTTAACACACTTGATCAAACAAAAGCTGCTCGTGCTGCGATGGATCTTTCAACGGCATGGGTAAATAAAAAATAAACTGGCTAGAAACAAGAGAAGGAACTTCGTGTGATTGAATTTGATTAAACGCATGAAAAAACTTGTACAGCCAAGAAAAACGATAAAGAGATTAGGAGATTACAAATGGTATTTCAAGAATTAAAAGGTAAGGTAGCTGTTATTACAGGTGGCTCCATGGGAATCGGTTCTGCAATTGCAAAGCGATTTGCAGAAGAAGGCATGAAAGTTGTTATTAATTATCATTCCCATCCAGAAGCCGCTCAAGAACTTGTTGAGTTATTAAAAGAAACAGGTGGAGAAGGTATTGCCGTTCAAGCAGATGTCAGCAGTGAAGCAGATGTGCAAAAACTAGTTGATACTGCAGTGGAACATTTTGGCGGTATTGATGTTTGGGTTAATAATGCTGGAATGGAAAATAAACATAATACCCACGAACTTCCTCTTGAAGACTGGAAGCGAGTTATTGATGTCAATTTAACAGGTGTATTTATTGGAGCCAAAGCCGCATTAAATTACTTTGTGACAAATAACAAAAAAGGAAACATTATCAATACTTCTTCCGTTCACGAACAAATTCCTTGGCCAACTTTTGCTCACTACGCAGCTTCTAAAGGTGGCGTCAAACTCTTTACAGAAACAGTGGCAATGGAATATGCAGCGCGTGATATTCGCGTAAACAGCATCGGACCTGGTGCTATTAATACACCTATCAATGCTAAGAAGTTTGCTGATCCTAAACAACTAGAAGCAACAACTAGCATGGTACCAATGCAGCGAATTGGAGATCCAAGTGAAGTGGCAGCAGCCGCTGCTTGGCTAGCATCAGATGAATCAAGTTATGTAACAGGAATTACACTTTTCGTTGACGGTGGAATGACGCTCTATCCGGCGTTCCAAGATGGAAAAGGCTGAGAGAGGGAAGAACTAAATGAATGTACTAATCGCTTTACTTCCTGCTATCGGCTGGGGAATTCAACCACTTATTTTACGTAAGATTGGTGGAAAACCATCAAACGAAATTTTTGGAACCGGTATTGGTGCCCTCATTGCAGGCCTTGTTGCAACTGCTATTTTTTCACCTCATCTTGTTGCAACAAATGTTTTTATACTGAGTTTATTATCTGGTTTATTCTGGGTAGTAGGGCAAACGGGACAATATCATGCCTTTGGTTTGATTGGTGTATCGAAAACCATGCCGATTTCAACAGGTTTTCAACTGGTTGGAACTTCACTTATTGGTGTGATTCTATTTGGTGAATGGCCAGGAACTTTGAGCAAAATCATTGGTTTTCTTGCAATTTTGCTGCTCATTATTGGTGTGCTACTTACTTCTGTTTCAGATAATACACAAAATCGTACAGAGACGAAACGAGGCATCTTTGTTCTAGCTGCGACAAGCTTGGGTTACTGGGTATATAGCGCACTACCAAAGGCTGTATCCGCTTCTGGATTAGCTATCTTTTTACCACAAATGTTAGGCGTGTTTATTGGCGCAGTGCTTTATGCTTGCATCAATAATAAACGAGTTTTTCGAGAAGAAAAGAGTTGGAAGGCCGTGATCGTCGGACTGATTTTCGGGCTTTCAGCACTTGCTTATATATTCTCAGCGCAAAAAAATGGAGTGGCGACAGCCTATATTATTACGCAATTAAATGTTGTCATTTCGACAATTGGGGGTATAGTAATTTTGAAGGAGTCTAAGTCAGGACGGGCACTAAAAGAAACAATCTTTGGGTTGTTACTGATTGTAATTGGCAGTGTGATTACTGTTCTGATTTAAGAAAAAAATAAGAAATGAGATGATTGAAGTGCAAGACAAACTAACAACAAATGCAGGACAGCCGTGGGCAGATAATGAACACTCTTTGACAGCAGGAAAACGTGGCCCAGTTTTAATTCAGGATTATGCTTTGCTTGAAAAACTAGCGCATTTTAACCGTGAACGAATTCCTGAACGAATTGTTCACGCAAAAGGAGCAGGCGCAAAAGGCGTCTTTGAATTAACGCATGATATGAGTGCCTACACAACAGCTGATTTATTTAATGGTGTGGGCAAAAAAACCCCATTAATGGTTCGCTTTTCTCAAGTTGCAGGCGAAGCCGGCTATCCAGATACCTACAGAGATGTTCGTGGCTTTGCTGTTAAATTTTACACACAGGATGGGAACTATGACATTGTCGGTAATAATACGCCCGTTTTCTTTGTGAATGATCCACTTAAGTTTCCAGATTTCATTCACTCTCAAAAACGTGATCCACGAACACATAAACGAACACCTGATATGCAGTGGGATTTCTGGTCGCTTTCCCCTGAATCTGTCCATCAGGTCACGTATCTAATGGGTGATCGTGGGATCCCGGCAAGTTACCGAACAATGCACGGCTACGGCAGCCACACCTTTAAATGGGTCAACAAAGAAGGCGAACAGTTCTGGGTGAAATATCACTTTAGAACAGATCAAGGTGTTAAAAACATGTCAAATGAATTGGCTGATCAAATGCTTATTAAAGATTTAGATTTCTTGCAGAATGATTTATTTAATGCAATCGAAGATGGAAATTATCCATCGTGGACGCTTTACGCCCAAATCCTCCCCTATGAAGAGGGTCTAAAGTATAAACACGATATTTTCGATGTTACAAAAGTAGTTTCGCAAAAAGATTATCCATTAATTGAAATCGGTAAAATGACGCTTAATGAAAATCCAACGAATAACTTTGAAGAAATGGAGCAACTCGCTTTCTCACCAGCTAACCTTGTTCCAGGCATTGAAGCATCCCCTGACAAATTGCTCCAAGGTCGCCTATTCGGCTATAAAGACGCGCAACGATATCGTCTCGGAGCAAACTTTGAACAGCTTGCTGTGAATCGTCCACTGAACAATGTGAAGAACTATGAACGTGATGGATTCATGGTATCCGGTCAAGACGGAAGCGTTAACTATGAGCCAAACAGTTTTAACGGCCCAGTAGAAGACCCAGAAGCGAAAATACACGGCGATGAACTAGAAGGAAAAGTTGGAAATTATGCTTATGATGAAGACTACTATTCTGCAGCAGGTGACCTATACCGATTAATGACTCCAGAAGAAAAAGATCGTTTGATCGAAACCATCAAAGAAAATCTCGGTCAAGTCACCAAAAAAGAAATTCAAATTCGCGAAACGCGCCAATTTTATTTAGCTGATCCAGAATATGGCATCCGAGTTGCAAAAGCTCTCGAACTTCCTTTAGAACAGATTAAAGGATGAGGAAAATATCGAAATAGGTACTCAAGAATTCTTGAGTGCCTATTTTTTGGTTTAGTCTAATTTAAGAAGGGGAAAAATTAAGAGAATGGTGAGGAGGAGATAGCTTTGCAGCGAAAAACGAAGCAAATATTATTTTTTTCAGCAATCGCACTTGTAGTTTCTAGTATAATTGGAGCTAAAAAATGTAAAATCAAAACAGACCCATTTCGTTCGGTAGAAGACATCAAGCGTCGCTATCTATCAACTGAAATGGATGAAGAAGCAGAACTAGCAGCGGATAACATGTTTTCAGAGGGAGCCATGACAGCTATTAACTATGAAAATGAAGAACAAGCAATAGAAGGAAAATAAGAAGATTGGGCAGCGACTGCTCAATCTTTTTTTATAGGCCTCAAGACTTACCCGAACTTCCTTCTATAGTTTGTTATCAAGGTTATGATTTTGCGTTATCATAAGGTATAGTTAGAGAAGGAGGAAAACAATATGAAAGGTTTCATCATTGCGCTACTGGTTATTATCCTTGCTGTGCTACTTTTGACCATACTTTGGCCAGCGATTATCGCAGCAGTCGGTGCAGTACTCGGATTTTATTCCTATAACAAACTGCGCGAGTCGAACTCAGTTGGAGAAAAAGTACTTTATAGTATTCTGATCGCACTCGGTGCCCTCATGATTTTCTCTAATCTAAAAGGTGCAATTGCAGTGATCGTTGTTGCAGCGATTGTTTATTTCTTATTGAAGAACAAAAAATCCAAGCGTTACAAAGAAAATGATACATTCGATTACCCATATAATAAATAATTTTTGGAGGAGACAATTATGGCAAATCTATTTGATAAATTAAAAGAGTGGAACAAAGATGTCAGCAAGAAGTTGGACGAACGAAATGAAAAAAAACGAAATTCCGTTAGTTATTACATGGACAAAACAAAAGCTGAAATTAAAGAAGCTGAACGCATGGTGGAAAAACAACGTGAATTAAAATCGCTTTTCTATAAAGAGTATAAAGAAATGGAAACTTACGTTGAAAAACGTCGTCACCAAGTTGAAGTAGCGAATGAAGCGGGTGAAACGAAACTAGCTGATTTTGCTCAAAAAGAAGTGACTCAATATGAAGAGCAACTTGCGACAACGAAAGAACACTATGATCAAGCGGCGGCACAGCTTGAAGAATTAGAGCTGCGGATGCACGAAATGCGTTTGAAGTGGAAAAACTTAAAAACGCAACATCTAGCAGAGATGGCTGAAAAAAATGCTGAAGAAACATCGCAAAAAATGGATAAAGTCATTCATGACATGAGTTGGGGCAGTGTATCTGATTACCACGAAGCTCAAAAACAACGTGATTTAGCTGAAGAGGCGAATAAAAAAGCGGATATGGCAAAAGAATTGTCTCAGTCATTTGATGATTTAATGGATGAACTAGAAAAGAAAACAACGAAAAGCAAAGAAGTCATTAAAGAAAAGACACAAGATTTCACTTCGATGGTAGACGACTTAATCGAACGAGAAAAACAAAACTTTAAGAAAAAAGATCGCGCTTCAATGGATGAAAAACTAGATCAGCTAGAAAAAGAAGCGGGAAAAAAAGAACCTCAATCTAAGTCAGATGAAGAAAATGAAATGCCTTTAGAGAAAGACAGCAACAATGAGGATTCACCTAACAAAGAAGAAAAGTAATAGCTAAAGCAGAACGAAAAATCGTTCTGCTTTTTTTGTGTCTAAAATTCAATTTGATTTTCTGCCAGTTTTTCACGTGTGAGTTCTGAGAGTAGTTGATCCAGTAACTGATAGTCATTGTAGGTAAGATTTCTGTGAAATAAAGTGAATTTTTTTCGAAATGCTAATTCGGAAGGAATTGAACTAGAGATTAATAAGTCACAATTATTCGGTGCATCTAAATAACTGAGAAAAAGACAATGATAGTCGAGTTTTTTTATTTGGTGAATTAAGCGATTATGCAAGGGATTCATATCAAAATCAATGAGAATCGTGATGGCAGGCAAATACTTTGTAAAATCAAGATTATCAGCAAGGATTCGGTTCAGTTGACGCCGTATCACTTCCTCAGCTACCGCGAGTTTTGGATAGGTATCAATGAGTTTGGTGCTGATTTTTTGCACGATTTGAGTAAGAAAAAGATTATTTCTTTCTTGTTTGTCTCGGAAAGGAATAAAATCTTCTTTTATTCCTTGGAAATAAGTCACCATGGAAAAAACTTGCATAAACTGCATTTTGATTGCCGTCATATCCATTTTGCGATAGTCTTCATCAGTTAAGAACACATGTAAGTATTCCATCAATGTAAGCAGCATGTGATAGGCGGTAGTGGGATTGTTTTGATAATGAAAAAACATTTCATGTATCAAACTATAATCGCGATTTACAATCGACGGGCCTTCCAAAATAGCTAAAGTAAAAGAGTTTTCTAGCGTGACTTGCTCTTTAGGGCTGCCAAGCTCAACCAGCTTTCCAGAATTATATAAAATTTTGTTTAATGGACTGTTAGGGTTGTGCGTAATTTGCCTTGTGATGAAATTTTTTGTTGCTCTACGTGACAAAATAACCGCAATATCGTAAAGAATCGTTTCTTGGATCATGTTTGTATGATGTGAAGCTAAATAAGGTGCTGCGTCTTCGATTTCTTTTATCAGCTTTTCTTTTGGAACCAAAATAAACGGCCATTCATTTCCGTAATAGATGGCCCAGAAAAATGCTTTATACATAAACCGAATTTGATGTTCTTCCCCAGTGATACGAATCGGAGAAGACAGAATTTGAAGATCGTAGCGCTTTAAAAAAACATTTAGCTGTTTGATATTTTGATGAATTGTGACCGTGCTACTAAAACATTTTTCGGCAAGAATGGAAGTGGAACTCACCTGCTGTGTAAATAGCTGTGTCAAAATTTGAGCAGGAATAGACTGCTTGGCTGTTTCTTTATATAAATCAAATAAACAAGCATTTAAATTCCCAATCGAAAATAAAACATCTTTTTGGACGGAGAAGGCTGCTTGATTATATTTCTTCATACTAAACAAATTAATTTCATCAATAGTTGTTAGTAACGTTTTTTTGCTTACTTCAAGTTTAGCTAATAATTCGTCAATGGTTTGTGAGCCATGAATAGTCAGCTCATTTAAAAGAACCAACATTCGCTGGTCTTTTTTACTCAATAGATCAATAAAATTCATATTCCCTCCATATAAATGTTAAATAATACATAAACAAAGGATACTACCTCTCGCTAATTTTGTCTATTCTGTGAACAAAATTTGTTTTTTATAGTATTAAAGAAAAAAAATAAATAAATTATACGTTTTTTTTTAATGTCAACGCTTTCTATATAGATTAATGAAAATTTTTTTCTCTAAAAAAAGTAAAATAATTTATCTTAAAAGTCATGATTCACTGGTATTGTAATAGCAGAAAGACATTTGAATTCAAAAAGAGACATAAAACTGTCACAAAAAAAAATAAAGTTGTACAACTGATAGGTTTTTTTACGAAAGAGGAGCGATTATAATGGCGTATGTCAACGAAATGAAGGGAAGTGGACTTTTGATTACATCAGTTTCCATAAATAAAATCATCGAAGAATTGGATTTTAACAAGGTTCATGAAAAGCAAGTCATTAAAGAGACGATAACAAAGGAAGTTACTATTAATTTTTCACGAACTGCTAATCCATATATTGCTTTTTTAACGAGTGGTGTTTGTGTCACCTATTTAGACTCTCCCTTTGATCATCAGCGAAGAGTATTGGAATTTTTAGTTGATAAAGCAGTTTTAGGCTTAGAAATGATTACAAAAGACGAAATTGCGTGTTCCAAGTTTACGCAAATTCAAAAAGGAGCAACTGTTGTTTTTATTGAACTAGAGTATCTTTTGAATTATTTATCAATACGCCCATCTTTTTCGGAATTTTTAATGAAATATATAATAGAATCAGAAAAACGACTTTCAAGGCGCCTATTTACCTTATCCAATTTTAGTAGAAGGAAAAAAGTTTTGTCTGCATTCATTGAATTAATTGAAGAAAGTGGCATTGAACGTGAAGGGGAATGGTTTATTTTACCTAAGGGGATTAAAAGTAAGGACCTTATAAATTTTTGTAATGTCGATAAATCATTCTTCTATAAAATGATGCAAGAATTCTTCTTTAAAGGCATTTTACAGTACACCGAAGATCAAAGAATGAAGCTCCATAAACAAAAGTTACAGACGGAGATCCTTCAAATTAATTAATAAAATGACGTTTTAATCCCCATTGAGAGGAGGTGAAAGTTTTAGGCGCGGATAGCGGGAGCTATAAAAATTCATTAGGAAAAGGAGCAACTAGAGTTTATGAAGAAAAAAAGTTTGAAAAAGGGGAGCATATTGGTTGTTGCGGCTTCATTAGCTGCTAGCCAGCTTTTGGCAGCTTCTCCGGCACTAGCAACAAGTACACCAAACGAAAGCAAAGAAAATGTGGCTACTGGTGTCAAACAGCCGGCTGCTTCAACGAATTTGCAAAAAGATCTTAAGAAAGATGGATCAAAAGTTAGTGGTTCCAATTTTAAGCGGACACTGGCGATAAGTCCAAGAGCTACTGAAATTCCAGTAACAGTGGCAACACCTGCAGAGTTAGAATCGGCACTAAGCCTTCAAAGTAATGCCAATGTTATTAAACTTGCCAATGACATTACTTTAATGAAAGATATTAATCTTTCAAAATCGGTAAGAATTGAAGGGAACGGTTATAAGCTTTCCTTTTCAGGAAAAAGAATTGCCGTTTCAGGTTTCACAAGAATAGATTTATCGAACGTTGCTTTATATAACGGAAGTAATGGATCAAACGTTGCGATGTTTACACAAAATGGGGCAAATTCGAGCCCTGCCATCAATGTTTTGGGTGATGTGACCTCTAGCGGTTTCTTAATTGATGCAGCAAACGGTGGTGCCCTAACAATTTCTGGTAAGCATAATACATTTACTGGTAATCAATCTTCTATGATTGCCAATATCAATCAATTTAAAGTAGAAGATAATGCACAAATTGATCGAATGGAAGCTGTGAGAAATGCAATCCAAGTTTCAACAGCGGGAAATATTTCGATCGGGAAAAACTCTTTGCTCAATATTCGTTCAAATACGGGATATGCTTTCTCCGGAGACAGAAGCACTTTGCTTGTTGGTGAAGGAGCCAAAGTAATTTCCAATTCACAATTTGGTGCTTTTTCCGTTGGTTTTTTACAAATTAATAATGGAGCAAGTATAAATATTTCTTCTGGAGTAAATGGCGGAAATGGTACAGGTATTCGCTCAGTATCAGGAGTGTCAACAGGAGACGATGTCAACCTTGATATCAAAGTTTCTGGGAACGGTATTGAAACAACAGGAGCTAGTTCCAATGTTAAACTAGGTCTAAATAATAAACTTGATATCACAAGTACAAGCTTTTCAGGAATTGTGACAAAAGGATTCTCTTCCGGTGAAGGCTCAGATTTAACAATTAACGCTTTGAGAGATGGGATTACAGCAGATGTTGGTGGGGTTAAAATTGGCGAAATTTCTAATCAACCAGTAGCTAGCACAAAGAAAAATGTGAAAATCAACTCGGGAAATGCATCAGGAATTAACTCTCGCGGAGACATTAATCTAGGCGACAACATTAATTTTAATATTCAGTCTTACTTCAATTCACTTGGTTTAGGAGCGGGGCAAACACCTGCAATGGTGAACATTGGATCATACAGTCATTTAGAAGCTACATCAGCAAATAACATGGGGATTAGTGCTGCTTCTATGAAAGTAGGAAATGATACAGACTTAGCGCTTTCATCTTTACAAACCGGGATTTATTTAGGAAATGACGGCAGCGGTCTTACTACAGGCAAAAACGTCAAATTCAAGATTAATGCTGGTGGGGATGGAATTACATCAGGTAAAAACCTAACTTTTGATCAAAATAATGAATTAGATATTAAGGCTTTATCAGGAAATGGAATATCAACGATCAATTCAGCTAAAATTGAACTTGCTGAAAAGAACTTACTAAAAATTCAAGCTCGACTAGGAATTCGCCAAGCAGGAAATGCATCTTTGTTTAATTTAAATCGTTCGTCAGCTTTACGTATTTATAATACAGAGCAGCAAGGGATTTTTACAGATGGAACAACCATGTTTGGAGAAAATACAACTGTTGGGATCAGTGCAGCTCAAGGCGGAGATTATTCTGCGATTCGGGCAAACAGCAAAATTCAATTTAATGAAGGCTCGAAACTAAATATTCAAACGCTGTCTAATCAATCCACTTCTGTTTTTGACTTGAGTGGTGCAGATAGTTCGCGACTTGAAATTATTAAACCGGCATTGATGGATATTCGTCAAAGCAATCATTTTAATCCAGGACTTGGTCGTTTGATTCGTGGTCGAGGAAATGGAAATACAGCTTTTCAAACTCATTTTGTGATGGATACTGTTAGTCAACTGTATTCATGGAATCGTGGACAAGCTTGGAGTACATCACCAACAAACTCTTGGAAAAATGTATCTGCGGATACGATTTTTGTTCCTAATTTAAATGGTGTTAACTATAACTATTATGGAGGCCCAACCATTGGGGACAATGTGACAGGTTTTGATATATATAGCTATTCTCGTCTTGCAACTCGTACAGATAGCTCTAACTTGATGCCTACAACAATTGAAAAATTAATGACGACTTCCACAGTTGCAAAAGGGACTGCTGAACCAGGTGCAGATGTTGAAGTGAAAGTTGCAGATCAAGTTATTGGGCACGGTACAGCAACAGCCGATGGTAGTTATAATATAACGATTCCAGCACAAAAAGCTGGTACGCAAGTAAAAGCACAAGCATTTGTTGGAACAGATAAATCTAATATAGCATCTACGACTGTTATCAGTGCAACAGCTGGAACTATCACACCTGATCTATACACTGTTGGTAAGACAGAAGTGACTGGTACCTATACAGGTGACGTTGCAAAAGCGAAACTTTATGTAAACGGGAAATATATTTCAACGGGTGGTTCATTTAAAGCTTCTAAGTTTGCATACTATGTAAAAGCAGGAACCATCAAAGCAGGCGATAAAGTTGAACTCGTTGCGCTAGACAGTACAGATAAAGTACTTGATAAAAAAACTGTTCAAGTAAACAAAGTGCAGACTGGAACTGTTACACCAAGTCCATTTACAGTTGGCGGATCAACAATTACTGGTAGCTATACTGGTGAAGTGGCACAAGGGCAATTGTTTGTGAATGGGAAACACATATCCACGGGTGGAACATTTAGTGGTGGCAAGTTTTCTTATTATGTGAAAGCTGGAAGTATCAAAGCGACAGATAAAGTAGAACTAGCTATTTTTGATAAGGATCAAAAAGTCCTAGATCGAAAACCTGTACAAATTGTGGGTGTGGCTGAAGGTAGTCTTACACCAAACGCTTTCACTGTTGGATCAACTATGATCACTGGTAACTATAGTGGAGAGATTGTACAAGGCCAACTATTTGTAAATGGCAAGTTTGTTTCAAAAGGCGGCACATTCAGTGGCGGCAAGTTTTCTTACTATGTGAAAGCTGGGACTATAAAGGCAACAGATAAAGTTGAACTTGTTGGACTTGATAAAGATCAAAAAGTTTTAGACCGGAAAACAGTTCAAGTAAACGGTGTTTTAACTGGAAGCCTTACACCAAATTCTTATGTCCCTGGAACAACCTCTATTACTGGTACTTATAGTGGAGATGTAGTGAAAGGTCAACTATATGTGAATGATAAATATGTTTCAACTGGTGGAGCGTTTAGTGGCGGTAAGTTTTCTTATTATGTGAAAGCAGGAACCATTAAAGAAGGCGATAAAGTTGAACTCGTGGCACTTGATAAGAATAAGAAAGTGCTAGATCGTAAAGTGGTTTCTACAGTTACTTTAAAGGGAGAGATTACGCCTAAAGTTTACACACTTGGAAATTCTACAATTACTGGTACGTATACGGGTGCAGTAGCAAAAATTCAATTGCTTATTGATGGTAAATCTGTCTCTTGGGGTGGAAACTTCCAATCTAACGGCATGTTTTCTTATTATGTAAAATCAGGACTTATCAAAGAAAAATCAAAAGTGGAAGTCATTGCTTATGATGCTCAAGATAAGCCTTTAGATCGTAAAATTGTATCTGTAAAAAGCAATATAGAAGGCAAATTTGTTTCAGCTACCTATAAACTTGGTGACACAGTAATTAAAGGTGCTTTTGATGGCGATATCTCTGTCGCTAAAGTATATATTAATGGTGTTCCAGGTGCTTGGGGTGGAGACTTTAATGTTGGTGCTTTTTCCTATTTCGTTGGAAAAAACAAAATAAAAAAAGATGACATTGTCAAGCTGGAAGGTTATAGCGAAAACACAAAATTATTGGATACAGTAACAGTTAAAATTTTAGATTAAGTTATTTTTACGTCTGTTGCTTTTAGAGTTTACTAAAAGCAACAGATTACTTTCATTCATAAGGTGGTTGGAATAATAAATGAAAAAAATATGGATAAGTTTAGGCGTGATAAGTGTATTAATTTTATCTGCTTGTGCAGGACAAAGTGAGAAGTCGAGTTCAACAGATCACACACAAGCAATCTCAGCGAAAACTAAAGCTATTGTTGCAAATGGCTTAAAAATTAAGGTGAAAAAACAGGAAGTAAATCAAAAAGCAGAAGGAAAGAAGCAACAACAACTTTATACGTTTTCAATTGAAGCTGAAAATGTTTCAGCTACTAATAAGGGAATTGGTGCCATTGATTTTGTTCTTAAATTGAAAAATGGTAAAGAAATAAAAGTAGACCCTTCCATGGCAGCCTTTGGTGATGAGCTGAAAAAAGGAAAATCGATTACAGGAACTGCATCTTTTGCTGTTAATTCCAACGAAACAGTTTCCAAACTTGTATATAAGCCAGTTGAAAAAGGATTAGCAGAATGGGATGTGAATGCCAAATGAAAATCGTGACAATGGGGCTTGGATATATTGGACTACCTACCTCTCTTATGTTTGCTAATCATGGTGTAGAAGTAGTAGGGGTTGATGTTTCAGAAGAGACTGTTGATCAGTTAAACCAAGGAATAGTTCCAATTGAAGAGCCAGGGGTTCAAGATTTTCTTCAAACAGCACTTGAAATAAAACAATTTCAAGCAAGCCTTGTACCAGATTATGCAGATGCTTTTATTATAGCTGTGCCAACCCCGAATATTGAAGATCAGTATGGTAGTTGCGATCTTCAATACGTCAAACGTGCACTTCAAAGCATCCTACCTTACGTACGCTTTGGAAATACAATTGTGATCGAATCAACGATTGCACCGCGAACGATGGATGATGTCGTTGCTCCATTTTTTGAAGAAGCAGGGTTTGAAATAGGTTCGAATTTATTTTTAGTCCATTGTCCAGAACGTGTTTTACCTGGGAAGATTTTGCATGAATTGATTTTTAATGATCGCATTATCGGAGGAATAACTCCAGCATGCACGAAAAAAGGACAAATACTATACCAAACATTTGTTCAAGGTGAACTTTTAGGGACAGAAGCAAAGACGGCAGAGTTATCAAAGCTGATGGAAAATACGTATCGTGATGTGAATATAGCACTTGCTAATGAACTCGTTCAAATAGGGACAAAACTTAAAATCAATGCTCTTGAAGTGATTCGTCTGGCTAACCGGCATCCACGCGTGAATATTCATCAACCAGGTCCAGGAGTTGGAGGACATTGCTTGGCTGTTGATCCCTACTTTATTGTAGCAGCTGCCCCTAAAGAAGCGGAGCTCATTTATAAGAGCAGACAAATAAACAGTAGTATGCCGCAATTTATTTTGAATCAAGTTGTGAGAATGATGGAAATGAATAAAGGAACTAAGCTAACAATTTTAGGCCAGGCTTATAAAGGCAATATTGATGATATTCGTGAAAGCCCAGCTGTTCAAATTACCAAGCAATTAAAACTTTTAACCGATTATCAAATAGCTGTATATGATCCACATGTGCAAAAAGAGAATGCTGATACGCTGAAACAAGCTTTTGAAGGAAGTGACTTGGCTCTTATTTTGTGTGATCATGATGAATTTAAGAAAATTTCAATAGAAAATATTCAATTGATGAAAACTCGTATAGCATTCGATACTAAAAATATACTTTCAAATAGAACGGATTTCGACAAGTATTATACATTAGGTAATATTTTTCAATTTGAACCCACTAACAAAAGAGAAATGCGTTTACCATTTTGATAGGAGAAAAGCAATGAATGAACGAATTGATTTAAAAAAAGTACTAGTAACAGTTAAACAAAATTTGGTATCTATTTTTGCGATCATTCTTATTTTTGTAGGAGCAATGCTTGTATATTTAACTTATTTTACAACGCCTATTTATCAAAAAAGTACGCAAATACTTGTTAATCAGTCGGAGAAAAAAACAACTAATAATGTAGAAGCGCAAACAGTTCAAGCCGATTTACAATTGGTGAATACTTATAGCACGATTATTACAAGCCCTCGGATTTTGGAAAAGGTTAAAGATAAACTGAATGGAAAATATAAAACGCAAGAACTTGCAGAAATGATTGAAGTTAAGAATACAACGAATTCGCAAGTTATTGATATCCGCGTTCATGATAAAAATCCAGTAGTCGCTACAAAAATTGCCAATTTAACCGCACAGATTTTTACTCAGGATATACAGAAAATTATGAATATTGATAATGTTACTCTTCTTTCGCCAGCCCAGTATACGGGTGAGGAAATTCCGATTAAACCGCAAAAAGCATTGATGCTTGCACTAGCTTTTCTTTTAGGGCTCGTAGCTGCTTTTCTGTTCATTGTAATCAAATTGTTTTTTGAACGAACGTTTACTTCAATAAAAGAAATTGAAGAGTTGCTAGAACTACCTGTGCTCGGAGAAGTGAGTACATTTCAAAAAGAAGACTTCTGTCTGACTGAAACAAAAGACAAGCTAAGGAAGTGACCCATTTTTATGAAAGAAAATGTAAGAAAGCCCGTTAAGCAAGAAAAGGAGAAAGCGGCTACGGAAGAACAGTTTAGACTCATTCGTGCGAGTATTGATTTGGCAAATAGTGAGCGCAAAAAACAAGTGATTTTAATTACCTCACCAGAAAGCGGTACAGGAAAATCGACAGTTGCCTCACATCTTGCGATTTGTTACGCGAAAAAGGGCGAACGTACCCTTTTAATTGATGCTGATTTAAGAAAACCAACGATTCATAAATACTTTCCGGTTAGCCGCTATGTTGGACTTACAAATATTATGGCAGAACAAAGCTCAGTAATGAACGGTTTGCAAGAAGTAGAGATGGATGGCTATTCGTTGAGTATCTTAACGGGGGGACCAAGTCCATTAAATCCAAGTGAATTGCTTTCCTCTAAAAAAATGGAGCAATTGGTAGCTCAACTGAAACAGTTTTTTGACATCATTATCGTGGATACGCCGCCTATAACGATTGTCTCGGATGCTCTCGTATTAACGGACCTTGCCGATGGAGTTATTTTGACATGCCGCTATCATCAAACCGTAAAGGAAAAGGCGCAATTGGCGGTTGAAAAACTCAAGCTCTCGAAAGCTCGCTTACTCGGTGTGATATTTAATGGAACTAAAAATGCAAAACATTATTATTACTAAAGAGTTTTGAAGAAGATGATCGTTTAAAACTTATTTTACAAGGGGGAGACAGTAATGAATTCAATAAAAACAAGCATGCAGTTTTTTCCCAAAGAAACAGGATACGTAAAGTGGAAGAGGCAGATGGGGAAGGGATTAAGTCTGATTGGGCTGTTTGTTCTTGCCCCTATTTTCTGTGTTATTGCTCTCGTTATTAAAATTTCTGAAAGAGGAGCGCCTGTCTTGTTTAAACAAAAACGAGTAGGGAAAAATGGGCAAATATTTGAAATGTATAAGTTTCGAACGATGTGTGTGGATGCGGAACTTCAGCTAGAGCAATATTTAAATCAAAATGAGGCTACAGGAGCGATGTTTAAGTTGCGAGAAGATCCACGAGTAACTACAATCGGACGTTTTTTGCGGAAAACGAGCTTGGATGAACTGCCACAACTGTGGAACGTAGTAAAGGGCGAGATGGTACTGGTTGGTCCTCGTCCGGCTCTACCACGGGAAGTGAGAACTTATACGTCTCATGAAAAGAAGCGATTACTTGTGACTCCTGGCTGTACGGGCCTTTGGCAAGTGAGCGGCCGGAGTGAATTAAGTTTTGATGAGATGATTGAACTAGATTTGACGTATATTCAGTATTGTTCATTTAAGTTGGACGCAAAAATAATAGCCAAAACATTTTTAGCAATTTTCAGATCTAAAGGAGCTTACTGATGGAGAAGGAAAAAAGATTTTATCTTCTAGGAACTTACCTAGATCCACTAAGCATGCAAGAAACGCTAGCAAGAATTGAACAATTGATTTTGATTCGAGAACCCGTGCAACATGTAGCGATTAACGCTGGGAAAATTAATTTATTACAGAGGGATGCTGAACTGAGAAGCATCATAAACGAGTGTTCGTTGATTAGCGCAGACGGTCAAGCAATCGTGTGGGCAGCTAAATTTTTAAATCATGACATCCCAGAACGTGTCGCTGGAATTGATTTGTTTCAAGAGCTCGTTCGACTTGCTGCCGAAAAAAGCTGGCGTGTTTATTATTTTGGAGCGAAACAAACAGTTGTTCAAAAGGTTGTATCTAAGCACCAAAAATTGTACCCGAATCTTCAAGTAGCAGGATTTCGGAATGGTTATTTTGAAGAAGAGTCTGAAGAAATTGCTGCTGAAATCCGCGCAAGTCGTGCAGACATTTTATTTGTAGGCTTCTCTAGTCCGAAAAAGGAATTTTGGATTCATGCCAATCTAGAAAAGCTTCATGTTCCATTTGTGATGGGCGTTGGTGGTAGTTTTGATGTGATTGCGGGAAAGACAAAACGAGCGCCACTTGTGATGCAAAAAGCTGGACTTGAATGGTTTTATCGCTTCTTACAAGAGCCAAGGCGTATGGCAAAACGCTATTTAATTGGAAATGCGATTTTCTTATGTTCAGTCTTGAAGGAAAAATGGCGGATGGAAAGAAAAAAATGATGATAAAAACAGTACCTATCCATGTTAATATTTTTATTTTTTTTATTTGGATTTTTCCAGTTACAGACTTTTTAAATGGTTTTTTTCTCACATCAGGATACGCCATTCCAATTGGCATTTTATACCGCTTTTGCTTTTTCTTTTTTTTGATTTGTGTAATTGCCTCAGGTTTATTCGCAAAATCAAAATTCACATGGCTTATTTTGTTTTTCATTGTGGGGAATTTTTCTATTTTTCTCATTCAAGGTATCGTTTTACAAAATTCACTTGATTGGCTTGCTAAAGATGCGCTTGTCTTTGTGAAATACTTTTTGTGGGCATTAATTCCTTATTACTTTGCTCAGCACAAAAAAAGTTTTAAGCAAGTGAATCTGAATGCGCTATTTTTATGGATTAGTTTTCTTTTTACAATTGAACTTATCGTTCCTTATTTTTTAGGCATAGGTTATAAAACGTATGATCATTCAGATGCCGGCTATAAGGGCTTTTTTTTCGCAAATAATGATACAAGCTTAGCTTTTATTGTTTCAATTACCTTTACAGCACGAGCTTTATTAGCGGCTTTGCAAAAAACTTGGAATCTTCGTGTCCTTTTTTTAACGGTTCTTTTGTTTGGCAATTTGTTTTCCTTGCTATTACTTGGAACAAAAACTGGTATTCTTTACGGCATTTTAGTTTATGTGTTTTCCCTATTTTATTTGCTGTTTAAAGCTACGTATGAAACGGTCCTTCACAAAATCTCAATTTGGCTGATTAGCCTTTTTAGTTGTAGCTGGATCGTCCTTTTTGGATTTCGTTACATGGCCGAACTAGTGCAAGGAACTTATGAGCGAATTATTTATTTTTACTATCTTTATGATGGAAATTTGATCCGTCTTTTAACCAGTTCTCGAAGTCATTTTTTGGAAAACGGTTGGCAATACTTTTTGAGTGATCCACATATGCCTCTTACATTGCTTTTTGGGCAAGGATTTGAATATCGACTTGAACATTTTGAACGACTAGGATTGATCGAAATGGACTTTTTCGATGCTTTTTTTGGATTGGGATTTTTGGGCGTACTTTTGTTATTCCTCTTATTGGGATATTTTGCCTTCAAAGCATTTCAACCCGGCAAGCGTTCCATCTACAGTTTTGTTTTTGTGGTTATTATTGTTTACAGCTTTTTTGCCGGTCATGTCTTATTTTCCGCACTTTCTTCCACCTTTTTAGGGCTCGTTTGTGGAGGGATCATTTTACAAGAGAGGAAATGAAAAAATTTTGAAAACTTTATTGATCCGTTTTAGTCAGTTTTCACTTGGGGCGCTTGGTTCAGCCTTATTAAATTTAATTATGCTCCCAGTTACTACTTATTTTTTGACTCCTGAAGAGTATGGGAAAACGAGTATGTTTTTCTTAGCACAAACACTGCTAACTTATTTCATTTATTTGGGGTTTGATCAGGCTTTTACACGCGAATTTCATGAATATCCAGTTAAAAAAGCTTTGTTAAAACAAGCGATGGCGGTACCACTAATTGGCGCACTGGTAATTATTATTTTTTCATTTTTACTAGCTCGTCCGATTTCTTTTCTCTTGTTT
This sequence comes from Listeria kieliensis, assembly GCF_003369925.1. Lineage (GTDB taxonomy): Bacteria > Bacillota > Bacilli > Lactobacillales > Listeriaceae > Listeria > Listeria kieliensis_A. The sequence goes on from NZ_LARY01000001.1 coordinate 327,972, forward strand.
GCTGATGCTCATTATACCCATGCAGTAGAGTTGTTAGCCTTTTCCAGTTTGTTTCTCATTTTTGAACGGTTTATTTTATTATTTTTGCGGATGAAAAATCAAGCTATTCGATTTTCTATATATAGCATTGTTGTCAAGCTGATGGTTTTACTTGGCACTCTTTTAGCGCTTTTTGTTGGACCAAGAAGCTTTATTACCGTGGTTTACGGAATGCTCTTTGGACAAATTGCAGGAGACCTTTTACTGATAGTGCTACATATAGACTTGTTTCGGAAAGCGGAAGCGAAATGGGACGTCGCTTTTATCAAGCAACTTGCAAAATTCGGCTTTCCGATTGTAATTGGCACCTTTTTGTATAGCTTGCTTATCATTTTGGATAAGGTATTTTTGCGGATGTTTTCTGGGTTTCATGAACTCGGAATCTATACAGCTGCTTTTAAAGTGGCTAGTGCGCTTATGATTTTACAAGTTAGTTTTGCTAACTTCTGGGTGCCAACGGCTTATGAATGGTTTCAAGAAAAAAAACCGATTTCTTATTATGAAACAGTTAGCCACTTCGTTATGTTAGCCATTTCTGTTGCCTTTTTAGGTTTACTGTTTTTTAAGAGGTGGTTCATTTGGATACTTTCACCAGCTTACTTAGATGCTCAGTATATTTTTCCACTACTCACCTTTTATCCACTCATGATGACGGTGAGCGAGACAACGAATTTGGGGATTGTTTTTTCTAAACGAAGTTCTCTAAACATCTATGTGTCACTCGTTGCTGTTTTTGTCGCAACTATCTGTAACCTTTTCTTAATTCCTGTTTACGGAGCTCTTGGCGCAGCGATAGCAACAGGAACCGGGTATATTTTTTTCTTTTTAACACGCACTTATTTTTCGATGAGAAACTGGGAAGGGTTTCCAGTAAAACGGCATATTTGGACGACACTAATTTTGTATCTGCTGGCACTTAATAGTGCTTTTTTTCGAGAAATATGGCTGGAAAAAATCTTTATTTTAATGGCCTTTGTTTGGATACTCTTTTTATATCGAAATGAATGGCGAATGCTTTTACAGTTAACAAAGAAAGGTTTGAAAATATGAATATTTTAATGGTAGGGCCCGGTTCAAATGAAAAAGGCGGTATGGCAACGGTGATTTCAAATTTCAAACAATATTTTAATGAACCCGAGGTGCACCTTTTCTTTTTAGATTCTTGGACAAAAAGCAAAAAATGGAGGACGGAATATTTGGCTTATGTTCGAATTCGAAAAATGATTCATACAAAGCAAATTGATTTGGTTCATTTTCATGTGGCGCAAAAAGGCAGTTTTTTTCGTAAAGCTCTTCTTGCCAAGCTCGTCCCTAAGAATTGTCGCGTGATTTTTCACATGCATGCTTCACAGTTTGATCTTTTTTATAAGCAAAGCTCAAAACTTGCAAAATGGTGGATTCGCCGCACTTTGAATCGACTAGATGGAGTTGTTGCTCTCAGCGAAAATTGGGCAGCCTTTTATGAGAATTTAACGAGTGCACGGGTTTCCGTTATTCCGAATGCGGTGAAGATTCCTGAGAAAACTCTTTTTAACCCGGAAGCACTCAATATTATTACATTAGGACGCGTTGGAAAGCGAAAAGGTAGCTTTGATTTGCTTGAAATTGCGAAGAAAATCTATCCGTTTTTCCCAAAAGTGCGATTTATTCTTTATGGCGACGGCGAATTAGAGGAAATCTCGAAGAAAATTCGAGAGGAAAAGATTCAAAATGTATCTCTTGGAGGGTGGATACTTGCTGAAGAGCAAGAACGGGTTTTGCAAAACGCAATCCTTCATTTTTTACCATCGTATTCTGAAGGGCTGCCGATGGCGATTTTAGAAACAATGGGAGCTGGCATTCCAAATCTTACTACTAAAGTGGGCGGGATTCCCGAAGTTATTCGTTCTGGTGAAAACAGTTTGCTCGTGTTACCTGGCGATTTGGACGAAATGCTTGAAAAGCTGCTGTTTTTTTTGAGTGTGCCAAGGCTTCAAAATGATTTAAGTCAGGAAGCTCGTCTTACAGTTCAAAAAGATTTTTCGATCGGCAGTTATCATGCGAAATGGGTTTCTTTGTATCAAAAAACGCTCAATGATAAAAATCCTGATTAATTTCGCAAACTTCGGGTAAAATTGAAATGATGAGTTGCTTTTTTTGGGAAAAGCGGTATAATAATTGGTATAGACCGATTAAATTTAGGAGGCATGTGACGATGGCAATAAAAGTAGTAACAAATGCAACCATTTACACTGGTAAATTGGTACTCGAAAATGCTTACATTCGTTTTGATAAACAAATTCAAGAAGTTGGTCAAATGGTGAACTTCAAACCGCAAAGTGGGGAAGAAGTCATTGATGCGAAAGGACAAAAAATTGTTCCTGGCTTTATTGATGTGCATTCACATGGTGGATACGGGCACGACGCAATGGATGCGGATCCAGAAGGCTTGAAAAAACAAGTTCGTGGAATGCTTCAAGAAGGGATTACCACTTATTTCCCAACAACGATGACACAGTCGAAAGAAAACATCGAAAAAGCATTGCGTGTGATTAATGAAGTGGCACAAGATGAACCGCTAATTGGTGGGATTCACTTGGAAGGCCCATTTGTATCCACCGTTTTTAAAGGCGCACAACCGGAAGAATATATTATGGCGCCAGATTTAGAACTCTTTAAGAAATGGTTTGAGATTTCAGGCGGACGTATTAAGCTTGTTACTTACGATCCTGAACACGAAACTTCTCCTGCATTTGAAAACTTATGCTATGAACTAGGTGTTGTACCAAGTATTGGTCACTCAAATGATGTGCGCGAACATTTGAAAACAAGTAAAGCCACTCATGCAACGCATCTTTACAATGCTTGTCATAGAATGACGCACCGCGAACCAGGTGTTCCAGGACATGTGCTTTTAGAAGATGGCATTGAAGCGGAACTAATTGTTGATGGTATCCACGTTAATCGGGATATGGTCAAACTGGCTTACAAAATGAAAGGTGCGCACGGTATTTCTCTTATTACGGATTCAATGCGTGCTAAAGGAATGCCAGAAGGAAAATCTGAACTTGGCGGTCAAACGGTTATTGTGAAAGACAAACAAGCACGTTTAGAAGATGGAACACTTGCTGGAAGTGTTTTAACTTACGATGATGCTTTCCGTAATATGATCGAATTTACAGGTTGTACAATTGAAGAGGCTGTCTTGATGAGTTCAGTGAACCAAGCAACAGAGTTCGGACTTACTTCAAAAGGAAGCCTTGAAGCAGGGAAAGATGCCGATTTCAACATTTTAGATCAAGATTTACAAATTACCGCGACGTATTCGTACGGTCAAAAATATGAGTGAAATGAGAGGAAAAACGATATGCAACTTATCAAAGTAGAAGACAAACTAAGTGGATCAAAAGAAGGACTTCAAATCATCGAATCTGCCATTAAAGCAGGGAAAGTGAGTACTCTTGGACTTGCAACTGGAAGCACCCCCGAAACGCTTTATGCGGAATTTATTAAAAGTGATGTAGATACGAGTGAAATTACAACTGTTAACTTAGATGAATATGTAGGTCTTGCAGCGAGCGATCCAAACAGTTATCATTACTATATGAATGATTTGCTTTTCTCGAAAAAGAAATTTAAGGAAAGCTATTTACCGGACGGTCTTGCAGAAGATGCGGAAGCAGAATGCAGTCGTTATGAAGGAATCTTAAACGAGCATCCGGTGGATATTCAAATTCTTGGAATTGGAACAAACGGACATATTGGGTTTAATGAACCAGGAACGCCGTTTGATTCGTTGACACATAAAGTGCTTCTTACGGAGTCAACACGTGAAGCGAACAAAATTTATTTTGAAAAAGAAGAAGATGTGCCGACACATGCGTATTCAATGGGGATTAAATCCATTATGAATGCCAAGAAAATTATCTTGCTTGCTTTTGGGAAAAGCAAAGCAGAAGCAATCAAAGCTACGGTAAATGGACCTGTTTCAGAGGATTGCCCTGCTTCTGCACTTCAAAATCACCCAGACGTGACGATTATTGTGGATAATGAGGCGGCTTCACTTCTGTAAAAATGAGGGCTGAAAAATGATCGATAAAAAATCAGGTATTCCAATTTACATGCAAATTCAGGCAGAAATCAAGCAAAAAATTGAAGCGGGGACATGGAAAATCGGGTCGTCCATTCCTGCCGAAAGACAACTTGCTGAAATGTTTCATGTGAGCCGGATGACTGTGCGCCAAGCGATTCAAGGATTAGTGGATGACGGGATTTTGCAGCGGCGCGTCGGTGCGGGAACGTTCATTGCGGAAAAGAAGCTGACTGAACGACTTGAGGCGGTAACGAGTTTTACAAACTTAATGCTTCAAGAAGGAAAAGCTCCTTCAACGCGGATTGTTTCGTATGGGATTCGTCCAGCAAGTATTCAAGAGCAAGATGCACTGAATCTTAGCGAAAATAGTAATGTCATGAAAATCGAACGGATTCGTTATGGGGATCAAGTTCCCATTTTGTTTGAAGTAGCTGCGATTCCCGAACAAATTGCGTCTCTTCTAACAAAAGAGGATATTATGGATTCCTTGTACAATGCGATTGAGACAAAACTTGGACGGAAAATCGGCGATGCGGAGCAAGTGATGGAAGCAGCGCTTGTTTCTGAAAAAGTAGCGCCGTTCTTAGATGTGAAACTGGGTTCTCCTGTCATGAAGCTACGGCAAATCACAGCGCTTGATGATGGTCGACCATTTGAGTTTACGCGTTCCCAGTATGTGGGAAGTCGCTTTCAGTTTGTTGCTAAAGTTAAACAATGATGATTTATTTAGAAAAAACGCCAAAACCTTTGAGGTTTTGGCGTTTTTGTTAGTTTAAGTTTTTCTTTAGTTCATCATGGAGCCGGGCACGTTCAGAGTCTGAAACATTGAAATACCAAGGACCGCCTGATTCTTGGCTTCCTTCTCCTTTAACTTGGAGGTTATCTACATTTGAAAGTGCTCCACGATAATTTTTAGCGATTCGAGTAATATCAGTCATTGTAAAGTCAGTTTCAATATTATCGCCGATAGCATTTAAAATGCCATCAAATCGCCAAATGATACCGGTACTAAGGGCTTTGTTGGCGATAGCAGACATTACTTGTTGCTGTCGTTTTTGGCGCCCGAAGTCACCTTCTGAATCGGATTTCCGGATTCTAACATAAGTCAGTGCATCTTCCCCATTTAAACTGATTTTTCCTTTTTTGAAAGATTTTCCTTTGAAGTTTAAACCTTCCTTATCATTTGTAACTTTGACACCACCAACAGCATCTACAAGGTCGCGGAATCCTTCCATGTTGATTTTGATGTAGTAGTTAAACGGAATGCCGTTTAAGAATTCAGTAGCAGTGGCATCAGCCATCTTCACTCCGCCATATGCATAAGCGGCGTTAATTTTGTGTGGGTTGGAATCATATCCCGGGATAAGCGTTTTTGTATCCCGTGGTACACTAAGCATTTGAATTTTATTCGTTTTTCCATTTACAGTAGCTGCAATTAATGTATCAGAACGCCCCTTATCGCCATCGCGTTCATCAACCCCAAGAATTAGGACAGAGAACGGTTGTTTTTTGTCAAGAGCAACAGCTGTATTTTCCTTTCCGCTAATAGGTGTATGAATTTTATTAAATGTCGAAGTCGTTTTCCAGTAAGCAAAACCTAGATAGCCGACAATCAGCAAAACAATTACAAGCAAAATGAGCAGAAAGATTTTAAGACCTTTTCTTTTCTTTTTACGTTTTCTATTTTCTGTTCGCAAATTTGTCATCCTTTCCTGCATATTTACATTATCATTTTATACTACTTTTACTTGTTCGTCAGCAATTTATGAAAAATCGTTAAAAAATAGACACAAATTCTTCAAGAAGTGTTTAATCTTAAAGAAATTTTAAAAGAACAGACAAGAAACAGGATTTTCATTGTTTTTCAATTTGAAAGAAAGTATAATTAACTATTGAATAAAGCGATAGAAAAAAGGAGGGGCCTCACTTGATTTTACCCATATTGATTATTTGTCTTCTGGCTTCTTTGATTTTAACACCATTTATTCGTCAGTTAGCCCTTTATTTTGATGTGACGGATAAGCCAGATAAAAGACGGGTAAACGTGAAACCAATACCGAGTCTTGGTGGTCTAGCCATTTATATAAGTTTCAGTATAGGCCTTTTTTTACTGCCGATCGATAAAGTGATACTTTGGCCAATTTTTATTTCTGGAACAGTAATGATGCTTACGGGATTTATTGATGATTTATTTGAAATTAAAGCGCGATATAAACTTTTAGGTCAAGTAGTGGCTGCTTTTATTATTGTTTTTTGGGGCGGTATTACCATTGAATTTGTCAATCTACCGTTTGGTGGAGAATTGCATTTTGGTGTGTTTAGTATCCCGCTTACGATCTTATGGATTGTCGCGATTACGAATGCTGTGAATTTAATTGACGGACTAGACGGCTTAGCTGCTGGTGTTTCAACGATTGCACTGATTACCATTTTAGGGATGGCTTTTATTATGTCAGACCCGGTTGTAATTATGCTTTCAGCACTTTTAATTGCTGCAACACTTGGATTCTTACCCTTTAACTTTAATCCAGCTAAAATTTTTATGGGAGACACAGGAGCCTTATTTTTAGGTTTTTCGATTTCTGTGCTTTCAGTGATGGGCTTTAAGAACGTTACTTTTATTTCGCTTATTGTCCCTATTTTAATTCTCGGCGTTCCGATTTCTGATACAATCATTGCGATCATTCGCCGAATGGTTACTAAACAGCCACTTGCCATGGCAGATAAGTCGCATATCCACCATCAACTGATGGGTCTTGGATTTACTCATCGTCAAACCGTGATTTTAATTTATGCGATTTCCGCACTTTTTTCGCTTTTTTCCTTTATTTTCACGATGTCGACGGTTTGGGGTTCCGTTTTACTTATGGCCATTTTATTACTGCTTGTGGAGGTTCTGATTGAGTCACTTGGCTTAATCGGACAAAATTATAGGCCGATCATGAAACTCTTGCGGATTGAATCTGATTCGTCAGATGAAGAGAAAACTGAATAAATAAAAGCCCGGTTTAGCATGCTAAACCGGGCTTTTTTTCTTAAGGGATATTGATGCAAGCGTGAAGTTGTGATACATTATTTCAGTAAGCCTAAAGGAGAAATGAGGAAAATTAAATGGAAATTATTGCGACAGCAGAATCAGCACTGCAAGCCGAAAATTTGCTTCGCGCCGGGATTGATACGCTTTATGCGGGAAACAGTCGTTTTGGACTTAGACTGCCGACTTCGTTTAGTCTTTCTGAACTAGAAGAGCTAACGAAACTCGCACATGCTTATCAAAAGGAAATTTTAGTTCCGGTCAACGGACTCATGCACAATGAGCATTTCGACGAGCTCCCTGAATTTTTAAAGGCGCTTGCTGAAATGAAGGTGGATAAAATCGCCTGCGGAGACCCTGGGGTTATTTTAACACTAGAAGAACTCGAACTTGATTTACCTTATGTGTACGATGCGCAAACTTTTGTGACAAGTGCTGAACAAATTGATTTTTGGGTGAAACAAGGAGCGATTGGAGCGGTTCTTGCTCGAGAATTAACAAGGCCTGAACTGTTTGAAATTAGTCAAAAGTTGGATTTGCCTGTGGAAGTACTTGTTTACGGGCCGACTTGTATTCATCAGTCGAAGCGTAAACTTGTGACGAATTATTATCACATTGTGGAACTGAATGAGGATGCAAGCAAGGAACGTGGCCTGTATCTTCGCGAACCGAATGATTCAGAAAGTATGATGCCGATTTACGAAGATGAAAATGGCACGCATATTTTTAGTTCCGAAGATATTTCGATGATGCCTTATCTAAAAGAGCTTTTTGATGCGGGATTAACAACTTGGAAATTGGATGGGATTTTGATGCACGGAGCGGATTTTGTTGCGATCGCGAAGTTATTTGTCGAAGCAAAGGAAGCGCTTGAAGCAGGTAATTTTGTTGCGGAAACCTTTGTGAATCATTTAGCAGAACTTGCGCCAAGTACGCGAAACATGAATGCTGGATTTTATTTAAAAGATCCGGATGAGGTCAAGTAAGGGGGACATATCAGTGAAAACAATCACGAAAAAACCTGAGGTGCTTGCGCCGGCAGGGAATTTAGAGAAATTAAAAATCGCTATTCGCTATGGGGCGGATGCTGTTTATATTGGCGGGCAGGCTTTCGGGCTTCGTTCGCGTGCAGGTAATTTTAGCTATGAGGAAATGATTGAAGGCGTTTCATTTGCTCATGAACATAATGCTAAGGTTTATGTAGCTGCTAACATGGTAGCTCATGAAGGTGATACAGAAGGAGCAGGGGAATTCTTTTTAACGTTACGGGAGATTGGAATTGATGCCGTTATTGTTTCAGATCCTGCGCTTATTCAAATTTGTTTTGATAGCGCACCGGGACTTCCTGTGCATTTATCGACACAATCTTCTGCTACGAACTATAAAACACTTGAATTTTGGAAAAAGCGCGGGCTTGAGCGGGTTGTACTGGCTCGTGAAGTGAGCATGGAAGAAATTCGTGAAATCGGTGAGAAAACAGATATCGAAATGGAAGCTTTCATTCATGGCGCGATGTGTATTTCTTATTCGGGGCGTTGTACGCTCTCAAATCATATGGCGAACCGGGATGCGAATCGGGGTGGTTGCGCACAAAGTTGTCGCTGGAAATATGATTTGTTTGAAATGGACCATGGCATAGCGCAAAACTTGGTAGACGCGGACGAAGAACCGTTCTCAATGAGTGCAGTCGATTTATCAATGATTCGCTATATTCCAGATATGGTGGATGCAGGTGTGGATAGCTTGAAAATTGAAGGTCGAATGAAGTCCATTCATTATGTATCAACGGTGGCTAGTTTGTACCGCAAAGTTGTAGATGCGTATTGTGCGGATCCGGAAAACTTTGAATTTGATCCTGCTTGGGAAGATGAACTTTGGAAAGTGGCTCAACGAGAGCTGTCAACGGGTTTCTTTTACCAGGAACCAACAGAAGATGAGCAGTTGTTCGGGAAAACACGAAAAATTCCTCAATATGCGTTTGCAGCTCAAGTGCTTGCTTATGATCCAGAAACGAAGATAGCAACACTCCAACAGCGAAATAATTTTGGTGTGGGGGATGAAATCGAGTTTTATGGTCCAAGCGATACGGGCTTTAAGCAAGTTGTGCGGGAGATTTGGGATGAAGATGGTGAATCAATTGATCGTGCCAAAAATGCGATGATGACGATTAAAATGGTTGTTGATGAACCAGTTGAACCATTTTATTTTATGCGTAAGAAGAAATAAATGAAAAAGGAATCCCGATTTCGGGATTCCTTTTGATTTTTAACATAAAGAAACAGCCGAAGCTGAATTCGACTGTTTTAATGTTTGATCGATTGCCAAAGCACTTCACCATTTTTTAAATAAATCGGTGTGACTTTTTGTTGCAGTCGCCACTTTTTCATTTGCCGTTCAATTTGACAAGCCGGTACATTATAAAATTGTGCCATGGATTCAACCGATGTAAGTTTGACTTCTGCTATATAATCTTCCATTTCAGGCTTTTCAGGCTCTGGAAAATGATTTAAGAGCTCAGAAAGAATGTGTACATAAACATCATAGCGATGCAAGCCACTGATTTTAAGTCCAGCCTCTTCAATATTTCGGTTAAAGAAGACTATTGTCGGATTCTCCGTTATTTCCATTTCGCGTGCAACTTTTTGATCACCAACGTAGGCACGCTTTGCAATGCTTGAAGAAAAGTCTTTTTTGAATTCGGCTAAATCAAGTCCCACTTCTTCAGCTTTGTTAAAGAGAACCGTTTCATTTGAAATATCTTCGCCATACACAAAACAAGCTTCCTGAATCTTGCGTAAAAAGGCAATACCGAGATTTTTTCCTTGCATTTCGGCGGCTTTAACAGCAAGACAAGAAACATAAGATTGATGCGCCTGCTCTTGCTGGTCCTTTAGTGGAATTCCATCCGCCGCGCGCTTTTTCCTGCACATAAAAGTTTGTAAGTTATTGTGAAGAATATATCGTAACTTAAAGTAATTTCCATATTCCATCTCAAGGCGTCTGATGTTTGATTCTAACTCAAAACAATCGTGACAAGCAGGATCGAAAAAGAGATAAATCTCAATCGGTTTACTGTTGGCGACAGATTTATAATAAAGATTTCGATTGATCATTTTAATCACCTGATTTTTTATTTCTAATCTAATTTAGCAATACTTTTGCATCCTAAGGAAATTCTATAGAAGTATAGTTGTGAAAGAAGGATACAATATACCATCTACTTCTATTTTATCAGCGTCCTCTCAATTTAACAAATAATTGAAACTTGAAACGGATAACACTCTAAAAAAGTGCGAGAGAAGTTCTTTTTTGAAAGACAGTTAAATATTTTTATTTTGATAGACATGTTTGTAAAAACGCTCGATTTTATTTGGCGCTTCTTCTTGATGGATTTCGTGTTTTTCAAGTAATTTGTAAAAGATTTTTTCGCCTTCTTCGTAGTTTTCCACTTCATATTCTAAGTCGAAATCCGTGATGCCTCCGTAGAGGTTTTTGTCGAAAACAAGCAACCCATCTTGATAATCTTTTTCGGCACGAATGGTCGTAAGTGCTCCAAACATTTCTAGCTCGTTGTAGTCAATGCCAAGTTTTTCAAGCAAATCTCGAACCGAACCAGTAGGGATATTGGAACCATTTAAAATAGCTTCAGCTTGGTCACTTCCGAGAATTTGCGTGGTTTCAAGCAAGCCCTTTCCTTCAGGAGTTTTTAAAGTGAGTTCAAATTGATCAGACCGTTTGCGGATTCGTAAAGCACTCTGCTTGTTCTTTAACGCAAAAGCCCTTGTATCTAGGTAATAGTTGGTTTGTTCAAAAAAATCTTCTTCTTTTAAGCGGAATAAGTCAACTAAATATTGGTATTCTCGTTCAGTTAGCATATTGCGGAATTCGATTTCGAGTTCTTGCAAACGAAACGCCTCCTTTTTCATAAAACGCTCTTTGTTTCATAGTAGCATGAAAAAATAAAAAATACGAAGAAAGTGATGACTGCCGAACTGGAACGAAATGTGATAAAATAAGTGAGGTAGAAAATGTAAATTTTATTTGAGGTGAGTTTTTGTGAGTCATTGGGAAGATTTCTTAGCACCTTATAAGCAAGCGGTTGAAGAGTTGAAAATAAAGCTCAAAGGGATGAGAGGGCAGTTTCAACTTGAGAATAATCATTCTCCAATTGAATTTGTAACTGGACGTGTCAAACCGATTGCGAGTATTTTGGATAAGGCTAATCAAAAAAATATTCAACTGGATCATTTGGCAGAGGAAATGCAAGATATTGCAGGCCTTAGAATGATGTGCCAGTTTGTAGATGATATTGAGACGGTCGTGCAGCTCTTACGCCAAAGACGCGATTTTCACATCGTTGAAGAGCGTGACTATATTGCGAATAAAAAGCCGAGCGGTTATCGCTCTTATCATGTAGTGATTGAATACCCCGTTGAAACGATTCAAGGGGAACAAAAAATTTTAGTGGAAATTCAAATTCGAACGCTCGCGATGAATTTTTGGGCAACGATTGAGCACTCGCTTAACTACAAATATCAAGGTGAATTTCCAGAAACGATGAATAAACGTTTGAAACGCGCAGCGGAAGCCGCTTTTCAATTGGATGAAGAAATGAGTCAAATTCGTGAAGAAATCCAAGAAGCGCAAGTTTTCTTTTCTGAAAATAAAATCGCACAAAAAGGAGAGAACGCGAGGGGTTCTAAGATTCCGAAAAAATAGCTGACTTGATAAAGGAGGAAACACTGTGAAGTATGTCATCACGTCTAAGGGGGATGAAAAGTCCAATTTGCTAAAGCTCTCGATGATTGCAGAGTTTGGAGCTTATGAAGGGATGATCTATGATGAAGCAGAGCCTGAAATTGTCATCTCGATCGGTGGAGATGGCACGCTTCTTGCTGCTTTTCATGAGTATCAGGATCGGCTTGCTGAAACGGCATTTGTTGGAATTCATACGGGGCATCTTGGCTTTTATGCAGACTGGCGACCGCATGAAGCAGAGCAACTAGTTGCTAAAATTGCGAAAGGTAAATTTGAATGGGTGAGTTATCCGCTTTTAAAAACAACGATTTATTATAATACAGGAAAAAAGAAAGATGAATATTTGGCACTCAATGAGTCAACTGTTAAAAGTTCAGGAGGTCCCTTTGTTGTGGATGTCGTGATCAATAGCACTCAATTTGAACGATTTCGTGGCGATGGGCTATGTATGTCAACGCCAAGTGGGACAACGGCGTATAATAAATCACTCGGTGGGGCTTTGATTCATCCATCTGTAAAATCCATGCAGCTCACCGAAATGGCTTCGATCAACAACCGAGTTTATCGGACGATCGGAAGCCCACTTATTTTTCCAACGCATCACCGGGTACACTTAAAACCAGTGGATGATCGTGATTTTCAAATTTCGATTGACCATCTCAGCATTTTGCACCGAGACGTACATGAAATCATTTATGAAATTTCAGACAAAGAGATTCATTTTGCTCGATTGCGCTCTTTCCCATTTTGGCGCCGAGTGCATGATTCCTTTATCGAAGATTAGGAGGAAATGGTGTTTTTAGAATGGATTGCAGAAGAAAAGGATACAGACTTGCTGCTTCGAACTTTTCTTCGTCACAAGCATATTTCAAAGCAGCTACTGGCCTCGGTCAAATATAACGAAGCTGGGAAAATTGAAGTGAACGGTCAGGAAGAGAACGTTTTATACCGTGTAAAGTGCGGAGATGAAGTGCGTGTTACTTTCCCCCCCGAGAAGGAAAACGCCCAATTAATTGCCGAACACGATAAACTCGATATCATTTACGAAGATGATTTCATTCTCGTCTTGAATAAAAAAGCAGGAATGGCTTCCATCCCCGCGCAGTTTCATCCAAGCGGCTCTGTGGCGAATCATCTGAAAGGCTACTACGAGACAAAAGGGATCGCCTCTGCGATCCATATTGTGACACGACTTGACCGAGATACATCTGGACTCATGCTAATTGCGAAGACGCGCTTTGCTCATGCAAGGCTTAGTGAAACCCTTCAAAAGGGGCTTTTAAAGCGGCGCTACGAGGCTCTTGTATCCGGAAGACTCCAAACAAATCAAGGCAGCATTGAAGCACCCATTGGACGCAAAAGCGATCTTAGCATCATGGAACGTGTTGTGACAAAAGACGGAAAATATGCCAAAACCAATTTCAAGCGTCTAGGTTGCTATCAAGGTTTCGATCATGTTGAAATTGAACTTGAAACGGGAAGAACCCATCAAATTCGGGTGCACTTTTCACACATTGGTCATCCTTTGCTCGGAGATGATATGTATGGCGGGAGCCTAGATTTGATTGCTCGGCAAGCGTTACATTCTTGCCATTTGCACTTGATTCATCCGTTTACAGAAGAATATCTCGAATTTAATATTCCGCTCTCGGATGATATTTTGGCGGTTCTTAGGCAAAATGAAAAAGAAATAGATTGAAAAAAACGGGCTGTCATGTGAAAATAGAAAGGGCAATCCGAAAATAGGAGGAGAAACAAAATGAATTTGACATTAGCTGGAAAAACGTATGTTGTAATGGGAGTAGCGAACAAGAGAAGTATTGCTTGGTCGATTGCAAAATCATTAAATGAAGCAGGAGCAGATTTAGTTTTTACATATGCTGATGATCGCGCGAAAAAAAGCATTGATGAACTCAAAACGTTACTTCATGAAAATAATCATGAGGCACCTGTCGTTCAGTGTAATGTAAACGATGAAGAGGGAATCAAAAACGCCTTTGAAACGATTAAATCCGCAAAAGGAAAAATCAGCGGTCTTGCACATTGTATCGCATTTGCAAATAAAGAATTCTTGACGGGTGACTATTTAGAAGTAGACCGAGAAAGCTTTTTACAAGCGCATGAAGTAAGTTCGTATTCGTTCACAGCTGTTGCACGCACATTGAAGCATCTAGACATGCTAACTGAAGATGCAAGCTTACTCACACTTACTTACCTTGGTGGGGAACGCGTGGTTGAAAACTATAACATTATGGGTGTTGCAAAAGCTTCACTTGATGCGTCTGTGAAATATTTGGCGATGGATCTTGGGAAAGTTGGCGTGCGTGTTAATGCGATTTCTGCAGGCCCAATTCGGACGCTTTCTGCAAGAGGCGTAAGCAGTTTTACGAAATCACTTTCTATTGTGGAAGAAAAAGCTCCATTACAACGCTCGACGGATCCAGATGAAGTTGGAGATACGGCTTTATTCTTATTCAGCCCGCTATCACGCGGGATTACAGGCGAAATGATTCACGTCGATAATGGCTATCATATCATTGGCTTCTAAAGCTTAAAAAACGCTCTAAGTGATTCGCTTAGAGCGTTTTTTTATAATTTGGTTTAAGAGTTGCTACGATGCTTACCTGGCAAAATAAAATGTAAGAAAAAGCTAATGATAGCAAGAAGAAGCATGCTCCAAAAGACAAGATGGAGTCCTTGATACAAGATATCGCGCAGTGGCGAAATTAAATCGGCAGCCACTTTTCCGGATGTTTTCGGGCTGATGAGTAGATTTAAATTCGTGCGATTAAGACCATCAAGGCTAGCAGCGCCAAATTGCTTCGCAAGAATCGAATTGAAAATCGTGCCGAGGATCGCAACGCCAATTGTTTGACCAACTGTCCGGAACAAAGTGTTGGATGCCGTTGCAATACCAGTTTGATGTTTTGGAACCGCATCTTGAACGGTCACAGTCGTTGTTGTGAAAATGATCCCGAAACCAAAGCCCATCAAAGCACTGTTCAAATAAAAGTAAAGATCTCCTGTGTCTTTCGGAAAGAGCGCCAGAATGATGCCGCTTGCGATTGTAAAAAGAATCCCAATGCCAACTGTTCGGCGGTTCCCAATTTGAGTGAGCCACTTGCCACCAAGAAAAGAACCGAAAATCCAAGTGACGGAAAGTGGAGCGATCATTAAGCCGGCTATAGTGGCCCCGTGCCCGAGCATTCCTTGTGCCCACATTGGAATATAGACATTGATGCCAATTAAGAAAGCACTAATGAAAAAGCCAATTAAATTGCCAATCAATACCACCGGGTTCTTGAAAAGAACAAAAGGCATGATTGGATCTTTTGCGCGCTTCTCGACAAAATAAAAGCAAGCAAATAAAAGAATGGCGAGTGCAAAAAGAACAAGCACAAATGGCTCTGTCCATTGCAGCGTTTCTCCAGCGCGTTGTAAGCCAAACAGCAACACTAAAAGCGCGACAGTAAAAATAGTAGCGCCGAGGTAATCAATTGGCAGGCGCTGCTTTTCAATGTCTTCTTTTAAGTACAACCAGATAAGAGCAATTGTTACGATGCCTACAGGGACATTGATGAAGAAAATCCAGTGCCAAGAAAGTTGATCGACGAGGAAACCACCTAAGAGTGGACCGAAAACCCCAGCAATTCCCCAAGCAGATCCCATGAAACCAAGTACGCGAGCTCGCTTTTCAAAAGGGTAGACATCGGCGATGATCGTCATGGTAGAAGGTAAAATCCCTCCAGCGCCAATTCCTTGAATGGCTCTAAAAATAATCAGTTGTTCCATATTTTGTGCAAAACCACATAATACTGAACCGATAATAAAAATAAGCGTTGCAATTACAAAAATAAGCTTCCTGCCATAAATATCGGATAATTTACCATAAATCGGTACAGTGACGGCGGAAGTCAGTAAATAGACAGAGAATATCCAGTTCATAAGTTCAATACCATTTAACTGGCTCACGATCGTTGGAATCGCCGTACTGACAATGGTCCCTTCGATTGCTGCCATAAATGTAGCAACGAAAACGGCAAGCGTGACAGCTTTCACTTTAGTTTGTTCCAAAACCTTACCTCCCTCTATCTCTATATCTCAAGGCATTATAGCACAAAACCGCTTTGTTTTAAATCACTCAAAGCACTTTTTTATGTCTTTTATGCTTGTTTTCGCTATAATGAAAGAGTGAAGGAGGCGAAGCACGTGACCTATCAACCAAATACAAAGGAAACGATGCAATTGATTCAAAGTTTAACAGAAATTCCCAGTCCAACAGGAAATACAGCGGTCATCATTCAAAAAATTGCCGAATATTTAGACCGTTTGGATGTTTCTTATGTGAAAAATCATAAGGGGGGCTTAATTGCTACCTTGAAAGGGGAAAATCAAGCAAAGCATAGAATGCTCACGGCACATGTGGATACACTTGGGGCAATGGTAAAAGAAATTAAAACGGATGGCAGGCTGCTGCTTTCGCTTATTGGTGGCTTTCGTTTTAATGCAATTGAAGGCGAATATTGCCGAATTGAAACGAGTTCGGGGAAAACTTACTCGGGCACTATTTTGATGCATCAAACGTCCGTTCACGTATATAAGAATGCAGGAACGGCGGAGCGAAATGAGCGCAACATGGAAGTGCGGATTGATGCACGAGTAACAAACGCAGAGGACGTCAAGAAACTCGGGATTAGTGTTGGTGATTTTGTGTCGTTTGACCCGCGGACTGAAATTGTGAATGATGAATTTATTAAGTCACGCCATTTAGATGACAAGGCAAGTGTTGGCATGCTGCTGCGCCTCATCCAGCATATTCAAAAAGAAAAACTGACGCTTCCTTATACGACGCATGTTTTGATTTCAAATAATGAAGAAATCGGCTATGGTGGGAATTCGAACATACCAGAACAAACTGTGGAATATCTAGCTGTGGACATGGGAGCGCTTGGTGATGGGCAAGAATCAGATGAATATACGGTTTCCATTTGTGCAAAAGACAGTTCTGGTCCGTATCACTATGGTCTGCGCAAACATTTGGTAGAACTTGCAGAAAAAGAAGAAATTGCTTATAAAGTTGATATCTATCCACACTACAACTCTGATGCAAGTGCTGCGGTTCGCGCCGGAAATGATATTATTCATGGACTTTTAGGAGCTGGCATTGATGCTAGCCATGCTTACGAAAGGACGCATAAAGATTCGCTTTATTACACGGAAAAATTGCTTTATCACTATTTGTTCTCGAAAATGATAGAGGAATAAAGAAGGAAGGAGCTGGCAAAAGATGAATGTTCATGATTTTAAGGAAACGACGATGGCTGGGGAAGAAGTGCCCCTTGATGAATTTAAAGGCAAAGTGCTTTTGATTGTAAATACGGCAAGTAAATGTGGCTTGACACCTCAACTTGAAGGCCTTGAAAAGCTTTACGAAACCTATCAAAATGAGGGATTCGAAATCCTTGGTTTCCCGTGCAATCAGTTTTTACGCCAAGATCCTGGTAGCAATGAAGAAATTCTGGCTTTCTGTGAGCGAAATTACGGGGTGACTTTCCCGATGTTCCAAAAAATTAAAGTAAACGGCAAAGAAGCAGATCCACTTTATCAATATCTAGTAAAGGAAACAAGTGGCAAGAAGATTGAATGGAACTTTGCTAAATTTTTAATCGATCGAGAAGGAAACATTATCGAGCGTTTCTCTTCGAAAACTAAACCAGAAGCAATTGAAACGAACATTCAAATGGCACTAGCTAAGTGATTGACGAGTTTTTTAAAAATGCGGCTAATTGATTTTAGTCGTATTTTTTTGGTTTCAGTTATGATATACTAATGAAATGTGAAGAAATCGAGGAGGAATTGGAACGATGAGTCAGGATTTGCAAAAAGAAGTGGCAACACGCAAAACCTTTGCGATCATTTCCCACCCAGATGCCGGAAAAACGACCATTACAGAACAGCTTTTGCTGTTTGGTGGCGCCATTCGTCAAGCGGGTACGGTAAAGGGTAAAAAAACAGGGAAATACGCGACCAGTGACTGGATGGAAATCGAGAAGCAGCGTGGAATCTCGGTTACAAGTTCTGTGATGCAATTTGATTATGAAGGTTTTCGGATTAATATTTTAGATACGCCGGGACACTCGGATTTTAGTGAGGATACGTACCGAACGCTTATGGCTGTTGATGCAGCTGTGATGGTTATTGATTCAGCGAAAGGGATTGAGGCGCAAACAATTAAACTCTTTAAAGTTTGTCGCATGCGTGGGATTCCTATTTTTACGTTTATGAATAAAATGGACCGAGAAGGAAAAATGCCACTGGAGCTTTTATCTGAGCTCGAAGAAGTCCTCGAGATTGAATCTTATCCGATGAACTGGCCGATTGGGATGGGAAAAGAGCTTATGGGTTTATATGACCGGTATCATGGTGTTGTTGAACGTTACCGAGCTGAAGAGGGCGAAACGTTTCTTCCTCTTGGAGAAGATGGCGATTTAAAAGAAGCGCATCCGATTCAAAACTCAAGCTATTATACCCAAGCACTTGAAGAAATTATGTTATTAGATGAAGCAGGGAATGAATTTAGTCGTGAACGAATTGCGGCAGGTGAATTAACGCCTGTTTTCTTTGGAAGTGCGTTAACAAATTTTGGTGTAGAAACATTTCTCAAAACTTTTGTAGATTTCGCACCATCTCCATCTCCGCACGAAACAAATGAAGGTGAACTGCTTCCTGAAAACCCAAGTTTCAGTGGATTTGTCTTTAAAATCCAAGCAAATATGAATCCTGCTCACAGGGACCGAATTGCTTTTGTAAGGATTTGCTCGGGTGAGTTTGAACGGGGAATCGCGGTGACACTCACGCGGACTGGAAAGCAAATGAAGCTTGCGAACTCAACGCAATTTATGGCGGATGATCGGGAAAATGTGACGCGCGCCGTTGCTGGCGACATTATTGGTTTGTATGACACTGGAAATTATCAAATCGGGGATACGATTTCAAGCGGGAGCAAAACAATGGAATTTCCGAAATTGCCACAGTTTACGCCAGAACTTTTCATGAAAGTTTCCGCAAAAAATGTTATGAAACAAAAGCATTTCCACAAAGGCGTTGAACAACTCGTGCAAGAAGGCGCAATTCAGCTGTTCAAAACTTGGCGAATGGAAGATTATATCATTGGTGCTGTTGGTCAACTCCAATTTGAAGTTTTTGAACATAGAATGCGTAATGAGTATAATTCAGAGATCATTATGGAACCAATCGGGAAGAAAATTGCTCGTTGGATTCGCGAAGAAGATGTGGATGAAAAATTATCGACAGCTCGAAGCATGCTCGTGAAAGACCGCTTCGATCAGCCACTATTTTTATTTGAAAATGAATTTGCGATCAATTGGTTTAAAGATAAGAATCCAGATATTGAATTGACAGCTTTGCTTTAATTCATTTTTGACCACGTTGCTTTTTAGCAACGTGGTTTTTTGCTATGCTATAATGAAAAAGTAGATTGAAACAGACAAAAGGGGGAAGATGACAGTGAAAGATGCTACTTATTGGGTTCAAAAATGGAAAAAGAAAGAACTTAGTTTGCCTGAATACTATACGGAGTTAAATCGAAAAATCGAACAACAAAATCCAGCTTTGAATGCTCTCGTTGAATGGGATTTTGATGCTCTCCTTAAAACGGCTCAAAATTTTAAAGTGACAGAAGAAGCACCGTTTTCTGGGTTAGCGATTCCACTTAAGATGCTTGGGCAGGAAAAGGCAGGTTGGAAGTCTACTTTCAGTTCACGCTTATTTCCGGATAATCGTTCGGCGCAAACTTCTCATTTTACAAGTAAATTAGAACAAATTGGTTTTATTCCTGCTGGGCAAACAAATGCGCCCGAATTTGGTTTTAAAAATATCACGGATCCTACGCTTTATGGTTCTGCGCGAAATCCGTGGAATTTAGATCACTCGCCAGGTGGTTCAAGTGGAGGCGCTGCAGCGGCAGTGGCAAGTGGCTTGTTTCCTATTGCAGGCGCGAGCGATGGCGGGGGCTCAATTCGGATTCCTGCTTCTTTTAGCGGATTAATCGGGCTAAAACCAACTCGTGGCGCGATGCCGAACGGCCCTGGGGGATTTCGTGGCTGGCAAGGTGCATCGATCGATTTCTCCCTAACGGTGTCGATGCGAGATACAGAAAAGCTATTTTATGCGATGCGAGGGAACGACAAAGTGGCCCCCTACCACCCACCAAGAGAAGAGTGGGAAACGTATGTGTTCCCGAAACGTTTGAGAATCGCTTATTCGACGACTTCTCCTGTTCATTTGCCTGTTTCAAATGAAGCGAAACAAGCGGTTAAGCATATCTGTGAAGAAATGCAGGCACTCGGACACGACGTTGTAGAGGTTCCTTATCCTGTTGATGGCAAGAAGCTTATGGCAAGCTATTATTTGATGAATGGTGCTGAAACTTCGGCAATGTTTGCGGGAATTGAGGCACAGCTTAAACGCAAAATGACAAGTGAGGATATGGAACTTATGACTTGGGGAATTTATCAATACGGAGAACGTCTTGCGGCAAAGAGCTACGTGAAGGCTCTCAATTTATGGGATCAAGCCGCATTCAAAATGGAAGAATTATTCCAGACATATGATTTATTTTTAAGTCCAGCAACGGCTTTTTCCGCGCCAAGAATTGATCAGGAACTTCAAAGTGATGAAATTCGTGCGCGGCTTCAAATGGCCGATCAACTGAGTGAAGCAGAACTCGCCGACTTAGTCGATGCCATGTTTGAAAAGAGTTTGATGCTAACGCCGTATACGCAACTGGCGAATTTAACAGGTCAGCCAGCGATTAGTTTACCAACACACGTAACGGCAGAAGGACTTCCGCTTGGCATTCAATTTATGGCTTCAAAAGGAAGAGAAGATTTACTGCTTGGAGTAGGAAAAATCTTAGAAGAAAGAGAGCAGTTCAAGTTACCACAAGCCTACAGGTAAAATAAGTAAAGATTGACTTTCACAAATTCACATGCTATGATAACAAAGTAAAATTTGATAATCTTTTTGACAGATGTCAAAGGGGAGTAGCACTGATTTTTAGGAATCAGGATAAAATCGTCATTACATGGATACGGCGTATTCATCGGTTTTATTAACATGTCACATGTCAGCGAGACCTTTGCCCATAAATCGGGTGAGGTCTCGCTTTTTTTATCCTCACTCGGACTGTTAAAAATGAAGGGGGATTTTTATGGATACTGCAATGTTACTCGAATACGGCTGGGTACTTCTCGTACTAATTGGACTGGAGGGGATTCTTGCCGCTGATAACGCCGTTGTTATGGCCGTTATGGTCAAGCATTTACCAGAAAAACAACAAAAACGAGCTCTTTTTTATGGCTTACTGGGAGCTTTCGTGTTTCGGTTTACGGCGCTCTTTTTAATTTCTTTTTTGGCAAACGTTTGGCAAGTGCAAGCACTTGGGGCGATTTATTTACTTTACATTGCGATCAGCCACATTGTGAAACATGCGAAAGGGACGGAAGACACGGATAAAGCGAAGCAAAAGAGCGGTTCTGGCTTTTGGATGACCGTCTTGAAAGTCGAAGTGGCGGATATTGCCTTTGCGATTGATTCCATGCTTGCTGCGGTTGCCCTAGCGATTACACTACCAAGAACCGGCTGGGGAGAAATTGGCGGAATTGATACCGGTCAGTTCATTGTGATGTTCCTTGGTGGATTAGTGGGACTTATCATCATTCGCTTTGCAGCAACGCAATTTGTTAAGCTACTCAAAAATTACCCATCTCTTGAAACAGCAGCCTTTCTGATTGTCGGCTGGGTGGGCGTTAAACTAGTTGTTTATACCTTATCGCATGAAAGCCTTGCGATCATTCCACATGCGTTTCCAGAGTCGAAATTATGGAAATTGACTTTCTGGGGTGTCATGATTTTGATCATCATCGGGGGATGGCTCGTTTCTGTTCGACAAAAGAAAAAACAAAATCAGTCATAAAAAGCTTAACAAGGACAAATAAAAAGTATAAAATGAGAAGGTATGTACGAGGAAAGCGTACAACCTTCTTAAATTTAGAAAGAAATGTTGGTGGAGTAAATTGGACTTCTCGATTCTAGCAGAGTATGCTTGGGTGTTTGTGGTTCTTGTCGTTTTAGAAGGAGTTCTTTCGGCAGACAATGCGGTTGTTATGGCTGTTATCGTAAAAGGTTTGCCACATGACAAACAGCGTAAAGCCCTTTTCTACGGGTTACTCGGCGCTTTTGTTTTTCGATTCATTGCGCTTTTTTTAATTTCTTTTCTCGTCAAGATTTGGGAAATCCAAGCTATCGGTGCACTTTATTTGCTTTACCTTGCGATTAAACATATTTTAGATTTAAAACGAGGGAAAAAAGAAGAAACAGAAGCCAAGGAAGAAGCT
Source organism: Listeria kieliensis (assembly GCF_003369925.1). Classification (GTDB taxonomy): domain Bacteria; phylum Bacillota; class Bacilli; order Lactobacillales; family Listeriaceae; genus Listeria; species Listeria kieliensis_A. The sequence continues at coordinate 350,293 of NZ_LARY01000001.1, forward strand.
CAGAAGACGGTTTCGTTTTGGGGAACTGTGTTTCGCGTTGAATTAACGGATATTGCTTTCGCACTTGATTCAATGCTTGCTGCAGCTGCCCTTGCGATGACGCTTCCAGACTTTGGAGATTTCCATATTGGTGGAATGAACGGTGGTCAATTTATCGTGATGTTCCTCGGCGGACTTGCTGGGCTCATCGTTATTCGGTTTGCGGCTACACAAGTTGTGAAGCTGCTTGAGCGCTATCCAACACTTGAAACAGCTGCTTTTCTGATTGTTGGCTGGGTAGGCGTCAAGTTAGCCATCTATACGCTTTCGCACCCTTCCGTAGGGATTTTAGATGAGCATTTTCCAGAAACAACAGCCTGGAAAGCTGTTTTTTGGTCCGTTATGATAATAATTGGGTTAGGTGGTTATATCATTGCCAGAAGAAAAGAAAAAAAGCAGAACAAAGAGACTGTATCTCGAAAATAGAAATATCCGGAATAAAGTTCGTATTATCTTATCTCGCATGACACCTGTTCAAATTATCATTGCGTATTATTTTTTCGCGGTCACAATAGCGACGATACTCTTAAGTTTACCGTTTACGCAAAAGCCAGGCGTGCATGTTTCTTTTATTGATACTTTATTTACAGCAGCGAGTTCTGTTAGTGTGACAGGGCTTGCAACCATTGATGTTGGTCAAATTTACAGTACAGCAGGCATCTGGGTATTGATGGGGATTTTTCAACTGGGTGGACTGGGTGTTATGATGCTCAGCACATTTTTTTACTTAATTTTACGACGAAAAATTGGTTTAAAACAACGTCAGTTAATCATGACTGATACGAATCAATATACGATGAGCGGCATGGTACGCATGTTGCGTGAGATCTTATTTTTAATTTTCGGGATTGAGCTTGTCGGAGCCGTTGTTTTAGGACTTTATTTCATTCCGTTTTACCCCACATTTGGAGAAGCGATGTTCCAAGGCTTGTATAATTCCGTTTCGCTTGTCACGAATGCCGGTGTTGATATTACAGGAAACTCTTTGATGCCTTTTGTAAACGATTATTTTGTACAATTTATTTCGATCTTGCTGATTATTGCAGGGGGAATTGGTTTCCCAGTTTTACTTGAAACACGTCGTTTCTTGTTCGAAAAAAATTCTCTTTACCCATTCCGCTTTTCTTTGTTTGTCAAAGTCACCACCGTTACTTACATGGTTTTGCTCGTTGTCGGCGGATTACTCATCTGGTTGATGGAATACAATCATTTTTTCAAAGGAGGAAGTGCAGCAGAAGGCTTTTTCAATTCGATGTTTCTTTCTGCGACGTCAAGAAGTGCTGGCTTGCAAACAATTGATGCCGGTTCACTTACGATCCCCACTTTGATTGTCGTTTCGATTCTGATGTTTATTGGTGCTTCTCCAAGTTCCGTTGGCGGCGGGATTCGAACAACAACTTTTGCCATTGTGATTCTCTTTTTGGTGTCGGTTATTCGTGGCAGAAATCACATTTATGTATTCGGCCGTGAGCTTTACCAGGAAGACGTTCGGAAGTCGCTTGCGGTCACATTGTTTGCAGGAATTCTTTGCTTTTCGGCGATCATCTTGCTTGCCCAGACCGAGCAGGCGACACTGATTGAAATTATTTTTGAAGTCTTTTCTGCTTTTGGAACCTGCGGGTTGTCGCTTGGACTTACGCCAAACTTGAGCCTCGCTGGCAAAGTGATTATTATTCTACTTATGTTTATTGGGCGCGTGGGGATTATGTATTCAATGCTCAGCTTACGCAATAAAAATGAACCTAAAAATGCGATTCGCTTACCGAAAGAAAAAATCATCACAGGTTAAAAAAACGATCAACGAAGCCCGAGGCTTCGTTGATCGTTTTTTGCTATTGTACATCTGGATTTTTTGATTGAAAGGTGCTAATTGAAACGGTATGACTCATTTTTTCGTAAAACAGTCGATTGTCTTTTCGGAAGAAATTCACGATCAAGTGTAGCGCAAACAAGAAAAACATCAAGAATGAAATAAAGAATAGAATCAACTGAATTTGTGGAGTAGCCATTTCTTGGACTTGTTGATTGAGAGGCACCAAAATCAGTCCGCCAAGCAAATAATAAAACAGCGTATAACGCTCTAATAATTGCCAAAAGCTCACTCGTGTTCCAGAAATATTTGCAATACGTATGCGTACGATCCATTTACCGGGCGTAAAGCCGTTTGTGATCGAGGGGAAAAGAATAAAATAAAGAAAAATGATGATGATATTATAAAAAATATGCTGATAACTGTTTCCTGTCGTTTGTGAAACCACTTGCTCGGGTAATAAGTGCGTCAAAGTCAAAATAAAACCGATGCCCCCGATGAAGAACCAGTCGATTAAATAAGCTAAAAATCTGCGGATGTAGCTAACGCGTTCGCTTTTTTGAGTGCTTAGAGAATCGATGGCTTCTCGAGTTGGAAGGAAAAATGTGAAAAGAGGGGCCATAAGGAAGCCGATAACACCGCCAAGCGTATTGAGCATTAAATCATCGACATCAAACAAGCGGTAAGCGTGCGGATAAATCCCATAAATGCCCGTTAACTGGGTAACTTCAAAGAAAAGTGAAATGAGAAAAGAAAGAACAAGTGCTTTTTTGAAAGAAACACGGAAGTAATAACGTAAATAGACACCAAGAGGGAATAGTAAAAAGATATTAAAGATAGGCTGGATGACAATGTTTTGAACCATAGCTCGCAGATAAGTAGCTGGATTTGAAAAGCTGAAGACGGTTTGATCTAAAAATTCCCGTACAAAAGTGAACGGAATAAGCTGAGGCGTTGGAGCCTTCATTTGAGCAATATGTTGCATATCTGGAAGAGGGAGGAGCGTCAAGAAAAAAGCGGACATCAAGTAAAAAATAAAGGTAAAGATAATAAAAACACGCATGAACGTAATGCTACCAAATTTTCGATAGGAGTAAATTGCAAAAGGAATCGTAAGAAATAAGGCGAGAAATGGGAAAAAAATAAGTGCAACTTCGATTGGAAATAAATAACTGGACATAAATAAAGATTCCCCTTTGTAAAAAATAAGTTTGCTGCTATAAGACTGAGCAGCAAACTTATTTTAACGTAAAACAGCCCAATTGACTATGCTTAAAAATCAGTAGCTTTCATGTGAAAAGCTTTTGTTTCGCTGTAAAAAGTTTTTTATTTTATTTATTCGAAGTTCCACAACGGGTTGAACAATCGTTGTAACAATATTTGTCGATAACAGTGCTGTCAAACTAAAGGCAAGCATAATTAAAATCATAAAGGTTTCAAAGTTATAGCTAATAGCGGACATTCCGGCTTCACGGAAAGACTTAATAAAGAAACCATGTAGCAAGTAAACGTAAAGCGTGTTTTTCCCCCATTTTGTAAAGAAAAGCTGTCTTTTGGGAACAAAAGTAAAGAAAGCCGCAATCGCTGCAAAGCTAATTGCATAAATTAAGACACGCATGAGCAATCCAAGAACTTTAGCATCGACAAATTCACCATAAGGTTTAGAGCCTAAGAACCAATCTTCATCGAGTCCAGGATTTACCAAAACGAATCCAAGAATAGCTATGAAAATAGCTCCGCCAATGATTTTAGCCGCATTCTTCTGCAGATAAAGAAAATGTTCTTTTTTAAGGAAAAATCCAGCTAGGAAAAATGGAAAGAATACGAAAGTTCGAGATAAACTTAAATAGCCATCGATTGAATCTACATAACCAGCAAGAAGCCCAATCACGACAGCTATAGAGAGAGCTATTGTAGGTTTTAGTTTGGAAAATACATAAAGCATTAAATTCCAGAAAAATAAGCTAAGCAAGAACCAAAGAGACCATTCCGGATCCAGAAACGTAAGTGAGAAGCTATCTTCGCTGAGCAAAAAATAGTAAAAGATAGAATAAATTGATTGGAAAAGCAAATAAGGTAAAATCAATTTTTTCATTGTTTTCATTAAATAGCCAGATTTTCTAAAACCCTTGGCGAAATAGCCAGAAATTAAAATAAAAGCAGGCATATGGAAGGTATAAATCATGCTGTAAAGTATCCGTACGCTGTCATGTTCGGCGACAAAGGGCTGCAATAAATGTCCAAACACGACAAGAAAAATAAGAATAAATTTCGCATTATCAAAATAATAGTCACGTGGCTTAACAAGTTTGCTTTCAGTCATAAAAATTCACCGCACATTCCTTTCTATGTATAGAGTCGGTTACTATATATTTTCTCATAATGAGGTAACAATAAACCGACAATCCAGTAACAAAACGATGAATAATTTATTAAATCGTAAAAAAAACCAAGCAAGTCCCTCTTGCTTGGTTTTTAAAGTGGATTATTTTACAACATGTTCAAGTACTGAAACTTGAATATGCCCATCTTGATCAAGTGTTGCAGTTAGGCTTGAAGCATCATCTGAATCAATCATCACATCAGCAATTTGATCTTCCAAGTGTTCTTGGATCGTTCTTCTTAACGGACGAGCACCAAACTCAGCATCATAACCTAAATCAATCAATTTTTGCTTCACATCTTCAGAAACTTCAATGTGCATATCATTTTGTTTTAACATGTCATTTAAATCAGCAATCATCAAATCGACAATTTGCATCAAATCTTCTTTTTCAAGACTGTTAAATTCAATAACACTATCTAGCCGGTTCAAAAATTCAGGTTTGAAGTAGTAACCAAGTCGGCTCAACAAGTCTGAACTTTTTTCAAGCTTATCTACATCACTGCTTGTATTAAAGCCAACTGAAGCTTCGTGAGATCCTGTTCCCGCATTACTTGTCATAATGATTACAGTATCTTTAAAGCTTACCGTCCGGCCTTGCGAATCCGTCAAACGACCATCTTCTAAGATTTGCAAGAACATGTGTTGAACATCAGGATGCGCTTTTTCCATTTCATCAAGTAACAAAATGCTGTAAGGGTTGCGACGAACTTTTTCAGTCAATTGACCCGCTTCATCGTGACCCACGTAGCCTGGAGGCGAACCAATAAGTTTAGAAACACTGTGTTTTTCCATAAACTCAGACATATCGAGACGAATCATCGCGTCTTCTGAGCCAAATAATTCATTAGCGAGCGTTTTACCGAGTTCTGTTTTACCGACCCCAGTAGGACCGACGAACAAGAACGAACCGATAGGACGATTTTTCACTTGCAAACCAACCCGACTACGACGGATTGCTTTTGCAACTTTTTGAACAGCTTCTTTTTGCCCGATCACTTTGTCATTTAAATGCGCTTCTAAATCTTTCATTTTCGATTGTTCATCTTGTTCGAGACGACCAACCGGAATGCCCGTTCTTTCTTCAATTAGAACTTGGATATCTGAAGCTTGAATAACAGGGCGTTCCGAGATACCTGCTTCATTTTTATTTTCCTTCAAACGAGTAATTTCATCCCGAACTGTTGCAGCTTTTTCATAGTCTTCATTTTTAAGCGCAGTTTCTTTTTCATTTTCCAAGCGTTCAAGCCGTTCAGCGACTGTCTTATCATCCATTTTTTCAATCGTAAGGTTGTATTTTGAACCTACCTCATCCATCAAATCAATGGCTTTATCAGGCAAGTGACGATCTTGAATGTAGCGAGCGCTTAAATCAATTGCTGCTTGTAAGCTTTCTTCTGAATAAACAACTTCATGGAAATCTTCATAACGATTCTTTAGTCCTTCTAGAATAGTCAGTGTAGCTTCCTTGGAAGGTTCATCTACCATAACTGGTTGGAAACGACGTTCAAGCGCCGCATCTTTTTCGATCTTCCGGTATTCGTTTAAGGTTGTTGCGCCAATCATTTGCAGTTCGCCTCTTGCAAGAGCTGGTTTCAAAATGTTTCCAGCATCCATTGAGCCTTCAGCTGAACCTGCTCCAACAATAGTATGCACTTCATCAATAAATAGAATCGTATTTTTACGTTCCGTTAATTCTTCAATTAATTTTTTCATACGTTCTTCAAATTGACCACGAATTCCAGTTCCCGATACAAGTGAAGCCACATCAAGTAAAATCACTTCTTTACCGAGTAACTTATTCGGAACTTTTCCTTCAACAATGGCTGATGCTAAACCTTCAATAACAGCGGTTTTACCAACACCAGGTTCCCCAATTAGTACTGGGTTGTTTTTATTCCGACGGTTTAAAATTTCAATGGTCCGTTTGATTTCTTCATCGCGACCAATGACGGGATCAAGTTTATTATTTTTAGCAAGATCCGTTAAATTGGTTCCAAATTCATCAAGTAAACCTCCACCGTTTCCTGGTGCTTGTGTTTGAACTTGACTTTGTCTTTCACGGTTTACATCTCTTTCTGCACCGAAGTTTGGATTTCTGTTTCCATTTAATTGACGGAAAAAGTCGTCGAATGGAGAAGAACCAAAGCCTCCTTGCAAGTTGTTTTGATTACGGTTTTTAAGTTCAGCGTAGCAAGACTCGCAAAGCGGCATCTCGACGCGCTGTCCATTTATATTCATATATAACTGAATGCGTGCTTCATTCTGTTTACAATTTTGACATAACATAAATTAAATTCCTCCTTTGGAAGAGTAAATAGTGGATCAAAGATTAGTTTTTGACTTTGACTATCTTTGACCTTGTGAATTTATTATACACTGACCTTTTCTGACTTTCAAGTGTTTTGCTTGAATTTTTTATTATTAACTAAAAAAAAGTTAGCACCACGTTTCAAAACTGCGACAAGTCACTAAAAGTCATGCTACAATTCAGATGAATAAGAAGATTGGAGTGAGGATGTTGGATAAATTTACCGAGGTAGATGAAAAATTAATGTCGCTTTTAGTAAAACAAGATGATTTTCTTGTTCGCGCACTTCAAAATAGCCAAGCAGCTGGGCTTCCGCCGATTGAAGTTTCACCAGCGCAAGGTCAATTTTTATATCTTTTAACGAAATTGAGCGGGGCTAAACGAGTTCTTGAAATAGGAACTTTAGCAGGCTATAGTACACTTTTTTTTGCGAAAGGGCTTCGAAACGAGGCAAATAGTGAAATTGTCACGCTAGAATATGATCCACAGATTGCGAAAGTAGCTCAGAAAAATTTCGAGGGAAGTCCGTATCAAGAAAAAATAAGATTGCTGGTTGGTGAAGCTAAAAATAGCCTTGCTGAGCTTGTTCAGGAGAATGTTGAGCCATTTGACATTATTTTTATTGATGCAGATAAAGCGAGCAATCCTCTTTACCTTGACTACAGTCTTCAACTAGCTAAAAATGGCAGTTTAATCATTGCCGATAACATCATCCGAGAAGGTGAAATCTTAAATGAGCATTCTTTAGATGAACGAGTCCTTGGCATCCAGGAGTATTTAGAAAAAATAGCAGCAGAGCCTTCGCTTGAATCAGTGGCCATCGCAACTGTTGGTATAAAAGGAATTGATGGATTTAGTCTTTCAATTGTAACGAAATAGAGTTAAAAAGCCTTCCCACTTGGGAAGGCTTTTTAATAAATAGGAAGTGCTGCTAGTAAAATGAAGACAAACAACAGGTGCGATAAATAGAGCATAATCAAACTTGGGCGCCAAACATAAAGCAGATTCCAAAAAAGAGAAGCAACAAAAATACCAATGACTAGTGCCGGATTACCGCTAAAGCACATAAACAGTGTGATTAGTAAAGTAGAAGCTAATACGGCAAACCAAGTTGCATAAGAGTCTAATAGACGCTGTAAAACAAAACCACGCCAAAAAATTTCTTCCCCTGGAACAATCGCTACAATCATTAAAATCCAAATGAACCAATTGTCGGTTGAAAATTTATTAAAAGCTGAATGGACGGCACTGTTTAAGCCAAACGGCATAAATTTTAAAATAAAAGCGCCTATGTAAAATACGATATACAAAATGACTGCTGAAAAAATAGCAGGAATGAGTCCTTTTAAGACTGAAGATTGTTTGCTTAAATTCACATTGAAAATGCCAAAACTAAGTAAAAACAGCATTGATGCTCCATACATATACCAGAAACTCTTGGTATAGTTGAATGTTACGAAAATTAATCCTGCTGCAAGCACTAATCCAAGGATTAATTTAAAATCTATTCTGTTGCTTCTAATCACGATAACACCTCTTCAAACATTTCTACTCTTTACTTTAATCGAAAAGCCGTATTTTGGCAACAATTCCTATTAAAAAGAGTTTTTTTTATAAGAGTTTGCTATAATGAAATGGGAAGTTTTGCTTGAAATAAGCAAAGGAGTGTTACCGTGTTAGAAAAAAACTATAAATTTTTATTATGGCTTTATATTTTATGGTTCTTGGCAAGTGTGCTTTTGATTTCGCTTGGAGTGTTACCAAGCAATATGACAAGGGTTCACTCGATCTTTTTAATTTTTACGGGTATTTTTGCGACAGTTTTTTTTATCATGCAATATGGTAAAGGGCTAGGGTCTGCTATTACGATTTTAATTTTTGTTGTTACAACGAGCATTGAATGGATGCAACTTGGTTTTGCTGATGAAAATTACAGTGGCAATTATGGTTTTACCATTCAAGGTATTCCTGTGACTTTTGGCTTTATTTGGATTGGTTTAATAGCTGGAACACACGTGATTGCAAGGGAAATCACACTCAAGGTGAAAATTGATTGGTTGCGTGGCGGCATGTATTCAGTGATTGCTGCAACGATGGTCATGATTTTCGAAGTGCTGATTGAGCCCATTTCTGTTCAAACTAAACAGCTCCCATTTCTCGGTAATGGGTTAACCGTTTTACAGTTTTCGGATATTGCGAATTGGTGGTTACTCGGACTGATCCTCCATTTAATGATTTATTTTATCTTGAGTTTGACGGATAAGTGGGAGAACTTGAAGTATCCAGATTTGAAATCTGAAATTGTTATTGTTTACTGGATTATTTTGGCGTTTTTTATTTTCTTATCTTTTTATGCTGATTTTTGGGCATCCATTAGTGTTGGGCTTGTTGCCAATATTATTTTCACTGTTTGTTATTATTTCAGCTTGGATAATAAAAAAGGCGAGCACACGTCAAAAAAAGAATCGGAAACATAAAAATAGAACAGGGGATAAAGCGACACCCATTTTACAGATGGTTTAAGCTTTGTCTCCTGTTCTTTTTCTATCATTCAAGGAATCTGTTAGGAATCTTTCTTAATAATTTTTTTGACCGCATATTTGGCACTTTCTAGTATGTAAGGGAGGGAAGTACCAGTATGAGCACTTGTTCCGACAACAAATAAGTTTTTGAATTGTTGATGTAGCTTATTCACGGGATTTCCCATCCCTATTTGCTTGAAGGATTGCATCATTCCGAAAATAGCTCCTAAATGGATATGAAAGTCTTTTTCCCATTCTTTTGGTGTAATCACATGCTCTTCAACGATGTGCTCTTCTAAATCATCCAAATGTAATTTTGCTTTCACAGTTTCAAAAATTTTATTTCTGAATGGCTCACGTTCTTGATCCCAGTCAATTTGACTTTCATTGTTAGGGACGGGAACCATAATTCGAACTGCCGAGTGTCCAATCGGCGCCATCGTTGTATCAGTTACAGAAGGGTTCGTGATGTGAATAGAAAATTCATCAGAGAGAATCTTTAAATTCGTTGTTTGATCGGCATGAACCTTATAGTTTTCAGGAAACAAGATAGTTTGATGGTCAATTGGTAAAAGTGTATTCAGTCCTAAATAAATAACAAAAGCACTGGCTGAATATTTCTTTTGTGGCATGTTAGTTTTGAATTTCAAAGGTTTATCAGTTATAAAAAGGTTGTTTATAGCATAGCTTAAATCTGCATTTAAGATATAGTGGTCAGCAGTTACTAAGTGACCATCTTGCAACTCAATTCCCGTGATTTCATGTTTGGATGTATGGATTTTTTCAACCCTACTATTCAAGTGAATCCGACCATGGTATTCTTCAATGACAGTTTGCATTGCCTGTAAAATTTGACTTTGCCCGCCAGTAGGATGAAAAGAGCCATAGTAATACTCAGAAAACGGAAGTACGCTATAAATGCCTGGGATTTCCCAAGGAGACATCCCCATATATTTCATTTGAAAAGTGAAGGCAAGCTGTAACTCCTCGTCTTCAAAGTATCTCGAAGTTTCGTCAATTAATGTTCGCCCAATGGAAAGACTAGGAATCGCCCGTAGCATAGTTGGGCGTAGGAAATCGGTTAAGCTTCCGAAGCTATAATCCAATAGGGGCGTCAAGTAAAGAATTTTCTTAGCGTTTCCACTCATAAAATGATAAAAGTTTGTTTCGTTGCCAGGAAAAACTCGATTTAATTCTTGAATGGTTGCTTTTTGATTTCCAGAAGGAGCAAAGGTTTTGCCAGATGGAAAAAACAATCGATACAAAGGATCTATTGGTAGTAAGGTTAAGTAATTATGTAAATTACGGTGCGAATTCATAAACAGCGAAGTAAGTTGATGGGGCATTGTAAGGGAAGAAGGCCCCAAGTCAAACGAATAATTTCCAAGTGCAAGCTTACTTGTTCGTCCGCCAATCACGCTGCTTTTTTCAAAAACATCTACTTGATAGCCACTTGCGAGAAGGCGCATAGCTGTTGCTAAGCCACCGGGACCTGCCCCGATAATCACTGCTTTTTTTGGCATTTTTTGTCCACCTTCCAGTAAAAAAAATCCATTAAAAAAGCGCAACTTTAACAAAAAAACGTTAATTTGCGCTTTTGATTAATCGTTGTTTGCTGAATGAATAATTTTATAGTTTTTATGATTGACTACTGTTTTTTCTTCCATACCGAGGTCGTTAAAGTTTTCCATATAAGTTAAATCGACAATAACAGAGTTTTCGTTGATTTTTTCAACAATTCCAGTTAAACCATCCTTGAATTCAATGATATCACCGATATGTGCTTTTGCCATATTTATCGCTCCCGTCATAATTGATATGAAACCGTTTTTTTATGAAATACTAATAGTTCCAGTCTGCACTAAAATTTTAATAATTGCAACTAATATGGCTGTTAATCCGTGAAAGGAAAGGGGGATGCTAGTATTAAAGGAAGAAATAAGTTTTTTGCTGGGACGTAAAACAGCCCGAAAAGGCGTGAGTTATTGCCTTTTCAAGCTAATTCGGATAAAATGGAATAGTAACGATTTTTTTGGCCAAAAAATGCGCGTGAAATAGTTGTAACAAAGGCAAAAAAATGGTAGTCTTTTAAATTGAGAGATAGCCTTTTTTGTTAAAATTCCTTTTTTGGTGAAAAAGGTCACATTAAAATTTCTTTGATAAAGGAGAATGTCAATATGGAACAAGCAAGTTTTGTAGTTATCGATGAAACAGGAATTCACGCCCGTCCGGCGACTTTACTCGTGCAGGCGGCAAGCAAATACAGCTCTGATATTAACCTTGAAAACTCTGGTAAATCTGTAAACCTTAAATCAATCATGGGTGTTATGTCACTTGGAGTTGGCAAAGGCGCTGAAATCAAAATCACTGCTGAAGGTAGTGACGAAAAAGAAGCGATTGAAGGTTTAACTGAGGTACTTAAGAAAGAAGGCATGGCTGAATAATGGTAAAAGAGTTGAAAGGGATCGCAGCATCTGACGGGATCGCCATTGCGAAAGCTTATCTGCTCGTTGAACCAGATTTATCTTTTGAAAAATCTGAAGTGGCTGATGCAGAAAGCGAAGTTAAACGTTTTCAAGATGCCGTATCAATTTCACAATCTGAACTTACAAAGATCCGCGAACAAGCTGCTAAAAGTTTGGGTGAGGATAAAGCACAAATTTTTGATGCGCATTTGTTAGTTTTAGGTGACCCTGAAATGATCGGGCCGATCGAAGAAAATATTAAAAATAACAAAGTGAATGCAGAAGCTGCATTGCAAGAAACAACGGATATGTTCATTGGCATGTTTGAGTCGATGGACAACGAATACATGCGTGAACGTGCTGCAGATATTCGTGACGTGCGTAAACGTATTCTTTCTCATCTGCTAGGTGTAACGATTCCAAATCCAGCCCTAATTGATGAAGAAGTAGTTGTTGTTGCGAAGGATTTAACGCCTTCTGATACAGCACAACTTAATCGTCAGTTCGTAAAAGGTTTTGTAACAGATATTGGTGGGCGTACCTCGCACTCCGCTATCATGGCTCGTTCGCTTGAAATTCCAGCGGTTGTTGGAACAAAAGAAGTAACAGCAGATACGAAAAAAGACGATATGGTTATTATTGATGGGCTTGAAGGTAACGTTATCATCAATCCGTCTGATGACCAAATTGCTCACTATAAAAAAATCCAGTCTGACTTTGAACTTCAAAAAGCAGAGTGGGAAAAACTTAAAAATGAATCTACTGTTTCGAAAGATGGTGTTCATGTTGAGCTTGCAGCTAATATTGGGACGCCAAACGATTTAGATGGTGTGATTTCAAATGGTGGGGAAGCTGTTGGCCTTTATCGTACAGAATTCTTGTACATGGGACGCGATAATTTCCCAACTGAAGAAGAGCAATACGAAGCTTATAAAGCGGTTCTAGAAGGAATGGAAGGGAAATCCGTTGTTGTTCGTACGCTTGATATTGGCGGAGACAAAACACTTCCTTACCTAGATCTTCCAGAAGAAATGAATCCATTCTTAGGATTCCGTGCAATTCGACTTTGCTTTGCAAATGAAGATTTGTTCCGCACGCAATTACGTGCTCTCCTGCGCGCAAGTGTTCACGGCAAACTTAAAATTATGTTCCCAATGATTGCGACAGTTGCTGAGTTCCGTCAAGCTAAAGCGATTTTACTTGACGAGAAACAAAAGCTAGTTGCTTCTGGAACTGACGTGAATGAAAATATTGAACTTGGAATCATGATTGAAATTCCGGCCGCAGCTGTTCTTGCTGATCAGTTTGCAAAAGAGGTGGATTTCTTCTCAATCGGAACAAATGATTTAATTCAATATACAATGGCGGCAGACCGCATGAATGAACGTGTTTCTTATCTTTACCAACCCTACAATCCATCTATCTTACGTTTAATTAAAAACGTTATTGATGCTTCTCATAAAGAAGGAAAATGGACAGGAATGTGTGGGGAAATGGCTGGAGATCAAACAGCGATTCCGCTTCTGCTTGGAATGGGACTTGACGAATTTTCGATGAGTGCTTCAAGCATTTTGAAATCTCGTTCATTAATCAAACGTTTAGATCAAACAAAAATGGTTGAGCTTGCTGATAAAGCTCTTAACCAAGCAACAGCTGAAGAAGTAGTTGCACTTGTTGAGAAATATACTGCTGAATAAGCGGCTACTAAGACCGGGGATTTTTCCTCGGTCTTTTTTTATGTGGAACGAATGGCCTAAACATGGTATAGTAAAACTGTGATTTTAGAATTGGCTGATAAATAAACATCAGACACTAAAAGACAATAGCATAAAAGACATAAAGGGGAGAACAGAATGAAAAAATGGATGGTTGTAGTCAGTTTAGTCACAGTTATGTTTTCAGGACTTACGGCTTGTGGAACGAATCCGGAGTCGAGTCAGTCCGAGCATGAAAAGCAAGCGAAGAAAGTTGTTAAACAAGTTAAGTTGTCAGTGAAAAGTGATAAAGTGGAAACAGATGATCACGGGAACTTTACGATTTCTGGGAAGACAGAACCAGGAGCTACACTTTATAACAACGGAGAAAGAGAAACGACGGCTGACCAAGACGGGAACTTTGAATTTAGTGATGACGTAACAGCAGACGAAGACTATCAAGTTGTAGTTACTGCAAAAAAGAAAAAAATGAAGCAAAAGAAAGTAGAAGTTTCGGTTGTATTAAGTAAAGGCTATTTGGCTTTTAAAGCTGAAGAAAAAGCGAAAGAAGAACAAACACGAATTGAAGAAGAGAATGAAAAAAATGAAGCGGATCGATTGCTTGCGGTAGCGGAAAATAGCTTGGGAAATGCTGATTTAGACCGAGCAAAGGATTACATCACAAAGAGTAAGTATTTGACGATGTCCGACTATAGTTATCGTATTGACGGGATCTGGAATAAGATCTCTGCGAAGCAAGAAGAATTAGCACAACAAGAGGAAGAACGAAAGAAAGAAGCAGTCCGAAAAAAAGAAGAAGCAAGAGAACGTGAAAAACAAGAAGCTGCAAGAGCAGCTAAAGATCGCCAAAGTCCAAATAGCGGAAACTCCGGTTCACAAAATGGGCAAGCGTCGGTAGATAAGAATGAACAGCAAGTTCTTATTACAGCAACGGGATCGAAATATCATAACCATAAATGTGGCAACGGGACTTATTATCCAGCGACACTGAGTGAAGCAAAAGCACGTGGTTTAACGCCTTGTTCTAAGTGTTATCGATAATGTGCTCAACTGCAAGAGCTTAGTCAAAATACTAGGCTCTTTTATATATAGTAATAGTAGAAAACAGAAAAATATGCTATAGTAAATTTGTTCTATTTATTTAATTGTGTTCAATCGAGAAACGATCAATATGACACATAAATGCAATAGACTATTTTGGATGGAAAAAAAAGAAAAGGGAGAATGTTATATGCCGACTTCAAGATTAAGTTTTAAAGGGAAGAATCTGTTTTTTGTTTTATTTTTAATTTTAGCTTCTGTTTTAGTACCAGCTCAATCAGCTGAGGCTGCGTCTAAAACTGTACATGTTGGAGTACTAGCTGCCAGTAAAGTAAATAAAGAGGAAGCTAAACTTCATGTCCAAACCAATTTACCGTACAAAATGAAATTTTTTGTGGTGGTCAGTGATGCTAATCAATTTGAAAAAGAAGTCAAAGTGAAAGTAGCAAAAAATGGAAAGCTGAAAAAAACGGTCGATGAATTACCAAATGGAACGTATAAAGTTACTTATCAATCTTATCAGCCTAAAAAACAGCCTCGAAGTGTGAAAAAAATAATTGGTAAAAAAGGACAGCACTTAAAGGGTGAAGATGTTACTAAAAAGAAAGTTGTTAAGTTTAGTGAAACGATTAAAGTCGAACATTCAACTGTAAAAAGTAAGGCTGAAAAAGAAGCGCTAGCTAAGCAAGAGGAGGCGAAACAACAAGAGCGCGAGGCCGCACTAGCAAAACAAGAAGAAGTAAAACGACAAGAAGAGGCACGAAAGAAACAGGAAATTCGAAAACAAGATGAAGCGCGAGAACGCGAAAAACAGGCCGCTGCAAAAGAGAGACAAAGTCAAAATGGTGGGCAGTCTGGTTCACAAAATGGGCAGGCAGCGGGCGATAAAAATGAACAGCAAGTTCTTGTTACAGCAACGGGATCGAAATATCATAACCATAAATGTGGCAACGGGACTTATTATCCAGCGACACTGAGTGAAGCAAAAGCACGTGGTTTAACACCTTGTTCAAAATGTTATGGCTAAATAGGGAATGAGAGTCTTGATCAATTGAGTCAAGGCTCTTTTAGTTCCTTCTTGAAAAAGATGGGGAAAACTCTTTATAATAAGAGGGAATAAAAAAAGGGGTTGAAGTCATTGTTCTTTGCTTATGCTGCGATTTTCTTTTTGTTGATTTTTCTTGTGCTTTATGTTTGGGATAGGCGAAGAATTAGCAATGGGATTTTTCTTACGCTGGGTCTTTTTTCTGGGCTATTATTTATTTTGTACTGGGCCTTTGCAGCGACGGCTTCGAGTCGATCTGATATTCTGCAGGTTCTTGTAACGGGATTATTAATTTTACTGGTGTTATTGATTCCGTTTTTTTTCTTCGGGATTATTATTGGTCTCATTATGAACGGGCGGACGATGATGAGAAAAGAAAGTAGAAGGCTTGCGAACTTACTTCCGATGTTTCTAGGGATTTTGTTTTTAGGACTTTTTATTTGGGGGATTGCCCAAGGTTTGGTTATTGGAGGAAGTCCGATTTTGTGGTTATGCTATTTCTTTGTTTTACTTGTCATTAGTTACTTTACTTTCTTCTTTGTCACTTTTTTAGTGTCGACTTTTATTTATCAATATAATTTTCCGCGGTACCATCAGGATTTTATCATTGTACTCGGTAGTGGATTAATTGGCGACAAGGTTCCGCCACTTCTTGCAAGTCGTTTGGATAAAGCGATGGATTTTTATTATAAGCAAGAAAAGAAAACCGGAAAGAAAGCCAGTTTTGTTGTTTCTGGTGGCAAGGGTGCAGATGAATTGATTTCAGAAGCAAGTGCGATGCGCAAATATTTGGTTAGCAAGGGAATTCCAGAGGCGTATATTTTGATGGAAGATAAATCTATCAATACCCTGCAAAATATGAAATTTTCAAAGGAAAAAATGGATACGATCATGGATTCTTATCGGAGTATTTTTGTCACGAATAATTTTCATTTGTTTCGAGCAAGTTTGTACGCAAGGAAAGCGGGCTTGAAAAGTCAGGGGATTGGATCAAAAACTGCTCTTTATTATATGCCAAGTGCGTTAATTCGGGAATTTATTGGGATTGTGATGATGTATAAATTTGTTCATTTATTTATTGTCGGCTTTCTGTTTTTCGTTTTTGCCGTACTTGTATTTATGCAGTTACTTTAAAGGAGGAAAGAATCATGAAAGAAATTGGCTTTGTTGGAATCGGTGTGATGGGAAAAAGTATGGCGCAAAATTTACTGAATTATGGCTATACGGTACATATTTATACACGTACGAAGAAAAAAGCAGATTCGCTTATCCAAAGTGGGGCCATTTGGCATGATAATCCTGCTAAGCTTGCGGAAGTAGTTGAGCTTTTGATTACGATGGTAGGTTATCCAACAGACGTGGAAGAATTGTATTTATCAGAAGGTGGCTTTCTTGAAACGATGAGAAAAGGCACGGTTGCAGTGGATATGACAACTTCTTCTCCTGAACTTGCCAAAGCGATTTATAGTGAGGGAAAGGCGGCTGAAATTGATGTACTTGACGCCCCCGTTTCTGGTGGAGATATTGGGGCTAAAAACGGAACGCTTTCAATCATGATTGGTGGTGATCGTAAGGTGTTTGAACATGTTCGGGAAGTGTTTGAGGTTCTTGGAGAAAATATTGTTTTTCAAGGCGAGGCTGGGTCTGGTCAACACACGAAAATGGTCAACCAAATCGCCATCGCTTCAAACATGATTGGTGTGACAGAGGCGATTGTTTATGCAGAAAAAGCAGGGCTTGATCCAGAAAAAGTTTTACAGTCCATTTCGTCAGGAGCTGCAGGAAGCTGGTCACTATCGAATTTAATTCCACGTGTCTTAAAGGATGACTTTTCACCGGGATTTTTCATCAAGCATTTTATTAAAGATATGCGAATTGCACTAGATGAAGCGGCAAAAATGAAGCTTGAGCTGCCAGGACTTGAGTTAGCTGAAAAAATGTATCAAACTTTGGCGGATCATGGTTTGAGTGATGAAGGAACGCAAGCACTAATTAAGTACTATCAGTGAAGAAAGAAGGAGCCTGCAAATATATTTTTGCAGGCTTTATTTTGAAGGGAAATCAAACATTAAATTTGCAAAAAGTTAGTTTGAAACTAGAGATAGAGGGAACTAAATATATGACTTTACAGAAGGAAGGGAATCGAACATGAAACAACTGGAAAGATTGCAGGTTCTTAAAGACATTGTAAACATTGATTCAACGAATGGAAATGAAGAAGAAGTCGCAGATTATTTAGCGAACCTTTTTAAAAAGCATGGCATTGATTCAGAAAAAGTTCAATTTGCTGAAAATCGAGCTAGTCTGGTTAGTGAAATTGGAGAAAACGGTAAACGCGTGCTTGGTGTTTCGGGGCATATGGATGTTGTCGACGCTGGAGACGTGTCAAAATGGACTTATCCACCGTTTGAAGCGACTGAAAAAGACGGGAAACTTTATGGCCGTGGATCGACGGATATGAAGTCTGGGCTTGCTGCGATGGTGATCGCAATGATTGAATTGAAAGAAGAAAAGACAGAACTTCCCGGCAAGGTGAAGCTTCTTGCGACAGTTGGAGAAGAAATCGGGGAGCTTGGAGCCGAACAGTTGACTTCAGAAGGCTATGCGGATGATTTGGATGCGCTTGTTATCGGGGAACCAAGTGGGCCACAAATTTGCTATGCGCATAAGGGATCCATGAATTATACGGTGAGTTCATACGGCAAGAATGCACACAGCTCCATGCCAGAATTTGGAGTCAATGCAATCGATAACTTGATGCTTTTTTATAATGAAGTTGAAGATTTTGTCGCTTCGATTAAGGAAAGCAGTCCATTACTTGGCAACTTCACGCACAATGCGACCGTCGTTTCAGGCGGGAATCAAGTAAATAGCATTCCTGAATTTGCGAAGCTACAAGGGAACATTCGGACGATTCCCGAGGTGGATAATGAAAAAATTCAAAGCGTGTTTGCGGATATTTTGAAAAAGCTAAATGCGGAAAAAGATGTGAAATTGGAGCTTGTTTGGGACTATGATAAGCTTCCTGTTTTTAGTGATAAAGATTCGGATATTGCACGAATCGGCCAAGCGGCTTATGAAAAACAAACCGGCGAAAAAATCAAGTTCGTTACGGCGGCAGGAACGACGGATGCAGCTGAGTTTATCAAAGCCAAAAAAGAATTTCCGGTCATTATTTTTGGTCCAGGTAATGGAGAAATGGCTCACCAAGTGGACGAATATGTTTCCATCCAAAATTACATGGATATGATTGAAGTGTATAAGGATATGATGGTGGGTTTTTTGAATGAGAAGTAAGCGAAAAAAAGCGATTCGAGGGAAACCTCGAATCGCTTTTTTTTATTGAAATTGGGCCATGAAGTTTTGCATGCGTTCCATCGCTTCAGCAAGGTCATCAAAAGATGCCGCATAAGATAGTCTGAAGTAGCGCTCGCCTTTCTCGGAAAAAGCTTCTCCGGGAACAACTGCTACTTTGGCTTCTTCTGCAAGGCGCACGGCCCAGTCGAAAGCATTTTCTTGAACGGAATCGGGCAATTTAACGAAAAAATAAAAGGCGCCATCTGGCGGGATGATTTCAAAACCCATTTTGAGTAGTCGTTGCTCGACAAAGCCGGCCCGTGTTTTATATTCAGTGCGCATCGGCAGGCAATCTTCTTTTCCGTTTGTAACGGCTTCAAGGGCCGCTTTTTGGCTGATCGAACTTGCGCAAGTAACGGTATATTGATGTACTTTAAGCATTTCTTTTAGCAAGTTTTTTTCTGCCATCAAAAAGCCAATTCGAAAGCCTATCATCGCATGAGACTTCGATAAACCATTGATTACGATTGTTTGCTTCGGCAAAAACTTACGAATAGAAACGTGTGCAGCTCCGTAATGGAGTTCGCTATAAATTTCGTCAGCCACTACATAAATCCCTGTTTTTTCTAAGACGGAAGCAAGTGCAGCTAATTCCGCTTCGTCTAACGAGACACCAGTTGGATTAGAAGGATAAGGCAGAATCAGTGCTTTCGTTTTTTCCGAAATCGCTTGTTCTAGTTGTTCCGGTGTTAATTTAAAACCACTAGCTGTCGTATCTACCTTAATAGGGACCGCTCCGAGGAGGCGAATGATCGGTTCGTATCCTGGATAAATCGGGTCTGGTAAAATGACTTCATCGCCAGCGCTAAGGATCGTTTCAAGCGCCACTGCAATTGCTTCTGTTGCTCCAACTGTTGTAATAATTTCTTCTTCTGAGAAACCAAGTTGATACTTCTCATTAAAATAGTCGGAAGCCGCACGAAGAAGTTCAGGCATACCAGCATTATTTGTATAGTTTGTGAAATTTTCATGAATCGCATCTATCGCCGCTTGTTTGATATGTTCTGGCGTATAGAAGTCCGGTTCACCGAGCGTTAATTTAATCATACCAAGAGTGCCAGAAACGCGTGTATTAAAGCGACGAATGCCGCTAATTTGAATTTCTGCTAATTCAGGTCGAATGGGTTTTAACATACACTTCACCTTTTTTCTATTTGTTCTGTGTTTTATCATATCATAAAGAAGCGGCAAAAGGCGAACAGGAGGGAAGAGAAACGGGAACAAGTGATTAGTACAGGAAAAAAGATTCCAAGGGCAAGCCTTCAAATAACCTAGTTAGCCGTTGTCATGTAGCTGTCATATAGCAGGAAAGACAAGGAAATGAGCTGTTTTTCAGGTTTTTTTATTACACAAGTTATAGTATGATAGGAAGGATAAGGAATACGAAGAAATTGGGAGGAATTGCGAAAATGAGCGATTTATTTACATCTATTAAAAAACAAGTGGCAGGAAAAAACGTTAAGATTGTTCTGCCAGAAGGAAAAGATGAAAGAATTGCTGGTGCTGCAGCTAAGTTAAAAGAAGAAGGAATTGTTGAACCGATTCTTCTTGGAACAGAAGAAGAAATCGCAGCGGCAGCTAAAAAAGCAGGTGTGGATCTTACAGGTGTTGAAATAAGAAATCCACAAGACGATGCTGATTTCCCTGAACTTGTAGCGGCTTTTGTAGAACGTAGAAAAGGAAAAGCAACGCAAGCAGACGCTGAAAAACTTTTACTTGATCCAAATTACTTTGGAACGATGCTTGTTTTCACTGGAAAAGCAGACGGGCTAGTAAGCGGAGCGATTCATTCAACGGGGGATACGGTTCGTCCAGCTTTGCAAATTATTAAAACAAAACCTGGTATTTCGAAAGTGGCAGGCGCGATGATTATGGTTCGTGACACAGAACGTTACTTATTTAGTGATGTAGCAATCAACATTGCACCAACGGCAGCAGACTTAGCTGAAAATGCGGTCGTCAGTGCTGGAACGGCTTCAATTTTCGATATTGATCCACGTGTTGCAATGCTAAGCTTTTCAACAAAAGGATCCGCTAAATCGGATGAGACTGAAAAAGTTGCGGAAGCTACTCAATTAGCGAAAGAAAAAGCACCTGAATTGACACTTGACGGGGAATTCCAATTTGATGCGGCATTCGTTCCAAGTGTGGCTGAACAAAAAGCACCAGGTTCTGTATTAAAAGGAGACGCTAATGTATTTATCTTCCCAAGCCTTGAAGCAGGAAACATCGGGTATAAAATTGCACAACGTCTTGGAAACTTTGAAGCGGTAGGGCCGATTTTACAAGGTTTAAATGCGCCTGTTAACGATTTATCACGCGGATGCAACACGCAAGATGTTTACAATCTTTCATTGATTACCGCTGCTCAAGCAGTTAGCGAATAAAAAAATCCAAGCCTCGGCTTGGATTTTTTGCATAATTAGGCGTACAAGTGGGTATGAAAAAGAAAAGGAGGATAAATTTATGAAACGCATTTTATTTCCGATTCTTGCGTGCGTACCTGCGCCTTTTTTATATTTTTATATTGAGTATGCGTTCACGGCTTCTGCCACTTATCCGTGGTTTCTTATCCCGCTGACCATTTTTTACTTTGTGTTAACGGGTTATGTGAGTAAAAACTATTCCATACTCAGTTTGCTGTGTTGGAATCTAGGTAGTTTAGTCTTTTCATTTTTATTTGCCCATTTTTTCCTAGTAGAGGATATGGAATATTATGAGCCATTTGGGGAGCATTTCATGTTGATTTATACTTGGGCATTAATGGTTGTCGCGCAGCTTTTTGTGCGCCACGTGATTCACTATTACAATGAAAATATTCGCCAAGAAAAATAAGCCACTTACTAGCTTATCATCCTGAGTAAAATCAGGATCGACATGCTAGAAGCTGGCTTATTTTTCTGCTAAATACTGTACATTTTTAGGCAAGCTGGTTACTTTTTTGTAATTCGAAACCAAATGATTGCTGTTTACGATAATTTTAAAACGTTCATTTTGTGCTAGCTTTTTCTCGGAGTAAAAAGAAAGTTTGGAAGACTGTCCTTTTGAATTATAAACAGTTTCCGTGTATTTATAGCCTTTAAATTGGTTTTTTTTGACGGGTTCTCCATTTGATTTCATTTTAACAAAATAAGAGCTAGCTGTTTGATTATCTGGAACTAAATATTCAAAAATAAAAAGAGTGGATAAGAGCAATGTTGCAGCTAGAAGTCCTAGCAAAGTTGTTTTTTTCTTCATAGTGCCCTCCTTTAGTTTTTTCTTTCTCTATACTCTTATTCTACAGAAAAAAAGGCATGCATTCCCTCGGATAAACTAACAAAATAAGAATATACCTTACAATTTTGTCATGTTCGAGAAAAAAGTCTTGCCTTTTCTAGTAAAAATATGGTTAAATAGAAAAGCTAATAACCGTTAGGTAA
Organism: Listeria kieliensis; assembly: GCF_003369925.1. GTDB lineage: Bacteria > Bacillota > Bacilli > Lactobacillales > Listeriaceae > Listeria > Listeria kieliensis_A. The sequence goes on from NZ_LARY01000001.1 coordinate 372,400, forward strand.
AAAAGAGGGATGTAAGATGAAAAATAGTGATCAAATTTTAGAAAATGGCTCAGTCGGTAAGGTTTATGTTAAATATTTAATTCCTTCACTTGTTGGTATGCTTTTGATGTCGATAAACATTGTCATTGATGGTATTTTTGTTGGACATCGCCTTGGTGGTGTGGCACTTGCGGGAATTAACATTGCTGTCCCTGTATTTTCGATTTTTACAGCAATTTCGCTTTGGATCGGGATCGGTGGGGCTACACAATATTCGTTTGCGCTCGGCGAAAAAAAAGTGGGGCTTGCACAAGTTATTTTTACACGTTCGATTGTAATGGTGTTCGCGATTACAGTCCTACTCGCTATTTTAGCTTTTATTTTTCGAATTCCGCTTGCGTATACGCTCGGTGCGAATGAAGAAACCATTCCCTATGTGATGGACTATATGAATGTTTTGCTGTTGTTTGGTTTTATTTTGACGCTTGAAAATATTTTAAGTATCTTTGTGCGAAATGATGGAGATCCAAACTTAGCAATGGTTGCCCTTATTGTGACAGCTGTGATGAATGTTCTTTTGAATTATATCTTTTTGTTCATTTTAGATTTAGGTGTGAAAGGTTCGGCTCTCGCAACAGTTTCCGCTATTGCCATCGGAGTTGTTATTCTTGCGACACACTTTTTCAAGAAAACAAGTCGGTTGAAATTTGTTCGTTTCAGTTTAACGCTTGATTCGCTTAAGCGAACTTTTTCAATTGGATTACCAAGTTTTTTATCCGAACTTGGGATGTCAGTTTTCACGATGGGCTATAATATTGCGATTGCAACTGTGGCAGGAACGGCAGGTGTGGCGGCCTTTTCCGTTTTAAACTACTCGCATAGCGTTATTTTAATGATGTTGCTTGGTATGGGATCAGCCATCCAACCCCTGATTAGTTATTATCGCGGAGCTAAACTCGTCCGACGCGAAAAAGAGACGGTGCGCTTAGCTGCGATTGTTGCCATTTTGACGGGGGCATTCTTTTTCATTATTGGCTTGTTTTTCGCTGATCAAATTGTTCGCTTATTTGGCGATTTTGAAGCAGATATCCATGATTTGGCTGTACTAGGTGTGCGCATCTTTTTCTCTAGCTACTTATTCATGGGCTTTAACTTTGTCATGATGACCTATTTCCAAACAACAGACCGGATTGGCATGGCGACATGGGTAACTGTCGCAAGAGAATTGATCTTTATGGTGATTTTCTTGTTTGTTTTACCACCATTTTTCGGAGCTGCCGGCGTCTTTAGTGCGATTCCGATTTCTGAATTGATTGTTGCTGCAAGTATTTTTGTTTATGCACGTTCGAAACATTTATTTAAACTTCCCGTTTCTTAAAATGGGAAGTTTTTTTCACGAAAAAAAATTGAAAAATTTTTGTTTTGGGACTTGAAAAAATCAAGGTTTTATGTATGTCTAGCTTAGAGATTGTGAAAATAAAAGGTTAGAAATTGTTTGTTAATTTTCAGGTGAAATGACGCTCATTTTCTAAAACCTTGTCACTCCAACCATTCCAAACTACTAAGTTGCTATTTTGTTTTTTTAATCACAATCTTACTTTAGATTCAGTAAAATAAGAATTTTTCGCTCTACATCAATGTTGTATGCGTTTTCAAAAAGAAATCATAAGCACTATATCTTGAATTCACAATGAAAAAGTTATACCATATATAGTGTTAACACCAAATATCGCATCACTTGTTTTTAGCTTTTTTAAAGGGAGCCTTTTCTTTCTAAAAAAGTTAATTTTTATGATTTGACATAAAAGAGGGGAACGCGATCAAAAGCCGCACGTGGCTGGAAGAATTTTTAAGAAATGGGGAGTGCAAATGACGACTTATATTGTAAAAGACGGTGGAAATCGGAAATTACCTTTCGATGCTGATCGTTTAAACCGCTATTTGGATAAAATTCATGAAGAATTTCCAAAGCTTGACATCAAAGAATACAAAGAAAAGATTTTCCGTTTTATTGAGAAAAAAGAAGATTACCCCGCTGATGAATTGACGGATTATTTAATTCGTGAGGCAGAAGCAAAAACGGATATTCATTTGCCTGAATGGGAACATTTCGCAGCACGGCTGTATTTAAATAAATTATACAAAAAAGCTAGTAAAAATCGTTTCTATAATGATGACGATAAATACGGCTCTTATATTGGCTTACAGGAAAGTCTTGGCGAACGCGGGATTTATTCTGGCAGCATTTTAAAGAATTACACGAAAGAAGAATTGATTGAAGCAGGTAAAATGATTGACCCGGATAAAGACAAATTGTTTACATATAATGGTCTTTATCTTCTAGCCACTCGTTACCTCGCTACCGATCAAGCACGGAACGTCTATGAACTTCCGCAAGAACGCTGGCTTACGATTGCCCTCTATTTGATGCAAGAAGAGCCAAAATCGAAGCGTATGGAGCTTGTGGGTGAAGCTTACTGGGCACTTAGCAATTTGTATATGACAGTAGCGACACCAACACTTGCTAACGCAGGAAAAGTAGGCGGACAACTTTCGAGTTGCTTTATCGATACGATCGATGACAGCTTACAAGGCATCTATGACAGCAATACGGATGTTGCTCGTGTTTCGAAACATGGTGGTGGAGTTGGAGCTTACATCGGCTATGTGCGTTCCACTGGAGCACCTATTCGTGGCGTCAAAGGAGCAAGTGGTGGCGTCATTCCTTGGATTAAGCAATTAAACAACACAGCTGTAAGTGTGGATCAGTTAGGTCAACGTAAAGGCGCTATTTCTGTTTACCTAGATGTATTCCACAAAGATATTGAAATGTTCCTTGACCTTCGTTTAAACAACGGAGACCAACGTTTACGTGCACATGACATCTTCACAGCAGTGTGTATTCCAGACTTATTCATGGAAGCAGTAGAACGCCGAGGAGACTGGTATTTATTTGACCCGCATGAAGTGAAAGCGAAAAAAGGTTGGTATTTACAAGACTTCTATGATGAGAAAAAAGGGGAAGGTTCTTTCCGCGAAAAATATGAAGAATTAGTGGCTGATGAAACGATCAGTAAAAAAATCGTGAAAGCTATTGATATCATGAAGCGCATCATGGTGAGCCAACTTGAAACTGGGAACCCGTTCATGTTTTACCGTGACGAAGTAAACCGCAAAAATCCAAATAAACATGAAGGTATGATTTATTCTAGTAATCTTTGCACAGAAATTATGCAAAACATGAGTCCAACTCGAGTGATCCAAGAAATGATTTCTGGAGATCAAATTGTTATCACAAAACAAGCAGGAGATTTCGTTGTCTGCAACCTGTCTTCGATCAACCTTGGACGGGCTGTTGTGGCTGAAGAAGCAGGCACAATGGAACGCTTGATTGACATTGAAGTTCGCATGCTTGATAACGTTATTGACTTGAATGAATTGCCTGTTCCACAAGCCACAATTACGAACCGGAAATACCGTTCAATTGGACTTGGAACATTTGGTTGGCATCATTTACTAGCGATTAAAAACATTGCATGGGATTCAAAAGAAGCTGAAGAATTTGCAGATGAACTGTATGAAAAAATCAACTTCTTAACGATTCAAGCAAGTTCTCGTTTAGCAAAAGAAAAAGGCGCTTATAGCGTATTTAAAGGCAGTGACTGGAATACAGGTGAATACTTCTCAAGTCGCGGCTATACAAGTGAGAGCTGGCGTGAACTAGCAGAAGACGTGGGACAAAATGGTATTCGTAATGCTTACCTTGTTGCTGTTGCACCAAACATGAGTACAGCTCAAATTGCTGGATCCACAGCTTCGATTGATCCAATTTATAGTGCGTTCTATTATGAAGAAAAGAAAGATTACAGACGTCCAGTAATTGCACCGGATCTAAGTCTTTCCACATATCCATACTATGAAAAAGGCGCTTATAAGCTAGATCAATTTGCAAGTGTTCGTCAAAATGGTCGCCGTCAACGCCATGTTGACCAATCTCTAAGCTTTAACTTTTATGTACCAAGTGGAATCAAAGCAAGTACGTTGCTTGAACTTCACTTAACGGCATGGAGAGAAAATCTTAAAACAACTTACTATGTTCGCTCGAATGATATTGATATCGAAGAATGCGAATGGTGCTCAAGCTGATAAAGAACGATGAGGCAGGGAATTTGATTTCGCTGTCTCCTCTTTCTTACATACAATACGAGAAGAATTTAAAGGAGGCCTAGCTGATGGGAGACCAAGGCAAAGCATTGACCAGAATCAAAATTTTAGAACCGATGTATCCAAACCACGCCACTGCGATTATTAACGGTGAAACAAGTGGAATTTTAAATTGGAATGACATCCCGTATCCATCCTTTTATCGGGCTTATAAAGAGCTTTCAACGAACTACTGGATTCCAGATGAAGTAGATATGAAAGGCGATGCTAAACAGTATCCGCTATTATCAGAAGAAGAACGTAGCGCTTTTGATGCCATTATCGGATTACTTGCAACGCTTGATTCACCGCAAACTCGTTTCATTTATAATATTGCGGAATATGTGACAGATCCAGCTGTGCACGCTAATGCAGCGATCATTGCACAACAAGAAGTGATTCATAATGAAAGTTATTCGTACGTTTTAGCATCAATTACGGATCTTAAAAATCAAAACCGAATTTTTGATTTTGCAAGAACACATCCAACGATTATTAAGCGAAATGAACCGATCATGGAAGCTTATAATGACTTTATGGAAAACAAAACAGGCGAAACCATCGTCAGGGCTTTAATTCAATCATCCATTTTAGAAGGAATCAACTTCTATAGCGGATTTGCTTACTTTTACAATTTGGTAAGGCAAAACAAGATGAATGGAACTGGGAAAATCATTAGTTTTATCAATCGTGATGAACTAGCTCACTCGAAATTTATTTCTGAAGTGATTCGTGCGATTTTGGGTGAAAACCCAGAACTTCAAACAGATGAACTGGTTGAATACACGAATAACGCCTTCAAGCATGCAGTAGAATTAGAAACGGAATGGTCAAGCGAAGTACTTCAAGGAATTGAAGGTATTGATGTGGACGAAATGGTCGACTACGTGAAGTACCGTGCGAATAAAATGCTTGGCATGCTTGGGATGGAAGAACTTTATCCAGGATATAGCGATAATACGATGACATGGATTAAAGCTTATGCGGATAATTTCACAGAAACGAAGACAGACTTCTTCGAAATGCGCAATTCAAGTTATAAAAAGACGAATATTGATAACGGATTTGACGATCTATGAGAATCCTCCTTGCCTATGATTCTTTAAGCGGAAACACGAAGATGGTTGCAGACCTGATTCTGGAACGTCTTGAAGCGCTTGGGCATGATGTGACTGCTTTTCGGGTCGCACCGGATGCAGACTATCCGCTCGATGAATCTTTTGACCTTTACATGTTGGGGGCATGGACGGTTGATTACGGCAGAACCCCACCGGATATGAAAGATTTTATTGCCGAACTAGGGGAAAAACCAGAGCACGTTGCTTTGTTTGGAACTGGGGAAACACAGTGGGGAATTGAAAACTTTTGCGGGGCAGTTGACCGAATGGAGAGGTTTTTTGGAACAGATTATCCGACGTTAAAAATCGAACAAATGCCGCATACTAATGCTGATTATGAAGCAATTAATAATTTTGTTCAGCAAGTGCTGAAAAAAAGGAGTGGATCGTTATGACGAGTATCGAAATCAAATCTTTAGAAGAATTTCAAAATCATATGGCAAGCGATGAGTTAGTTTATGTGGATTTCTGGAAAGACAATTGCCCAAATTGCAAAATGCTAGATCTTTCTTTCCAAGAATTCAACAATTCGGCGCAAGCAGAGAAAGTAAAAGTATTGAAAGTAAAATTAGAAGAAATGGGCGAAAACTTCTTCTTTGAGCAAGACATTCGTCAAACGCCAACACTTGTGCTCTATAAAGGTGGAGAAGAATTAACGCGTTTAAACGGGTTTATTCCACCAAACAAAATTGAAGAAACTTTGGAACAAAACGCATAAGTCTATTTGAAGCTCTCCTGATTTGGAGGGCTTTTTTAACAACTAGAGGAGGTATTTATCGTCAGTGAAAGAATTACAAGAAGAAATTCGAACATTTTTAAAATCGCGTGGTTGGGAAAATCAATATGCACTCCAAAAAGATTTAGCGTTGTCAATTTCGATTGAATCCGCAGAACTATTAGAATGTTTTCAGTGGAAAGAATCAAAGGAAGCAGTTGAAAAAAATGAAGAAGCCATTTTAGATGAATTGGCGGATGTTTTGATTTATTCCCTACAGCTAGCGGATAGTTTTGAACTAGACGCAGCAGAGATTATTCGCAGAAAGCTAGAGAAAAATAAAAAACGGGTTTGGTAGAAAAATAGATAGCCATTAAAATGGGATTTGCTGAATGGAGCCAATCCCATTTTTTTAGGCAATCAATTCATGTTGTTTTTGTGATTTTATCCTACTCAAAAAAGTTTTCCTATGTAAAAAAAATAAAGAAAGTTTAAAAATATTTATTTTGTTATTGTTTTTCCAAACTAAACGTGCTATCCTTTACAAGGAATTACAGAAATGAATATTTTTGCCTGTAAAGTGAGGCTCCTATACAAACATAGGCCACTGCCCAAAAACGTCCAAAGACGCCAATGGGTAGAACAGGGATTGTCGGATTAAGGCTTTCCATAACGTGGCTAAGAAAAGATTTTTTCTTTACGTTGTATAGTGCCAAAACTTTTGCGAGGGGAAACACGCATTCACTGTTTATTTGTATGTGTACAAATCCTTGCCTAAGTTTTGGTAAGGGTTTTTTTATGGTCAAAAATAACGAAAGGATGTGAGATAAATGCCAAGTTTATTTGCGGAAAGTGACCCAGATAGTAGTTGTAGTCATATAAAAAAGAGGCATTTATCTGCGCATAACTGCCGTTAGTGCCTCTTAAAAGGAGGACATGTAAGATGAAACAAAATGAAATCGGCTTGTTAAAAGAGTCAAAGGAAACACTAGACAGTATTTTCACACGATATGAAACAGGAAAAATGGGGCTGCGAGAAGACCAAATCAACGAGAAGTTAGCCTATTATGGTGAAAATCAAACGAAAAAAAGTCAGCCTAAATCACTTTTTCGATTACTTCTAAGAGCTTTTAACGATCCATTTATCTATATTTTAATTTTGCTCGCAGTGATTTCTTTTTTTACAGCAGAAGTAAAAGCAGTGATTATCATGAGTTTAATGGTTGTATTTAGCGCCCTTATTAGTTTTATTCAATCCGTTCGAGCTCAAAAAGCCAGCTTTTCTTTACAATCGTTCATTCAAAATCGGGCAACTGTCATTCGTGATGGAGCAAAGCGAGAAATAGAAACGAAGGATTTGGTGCCAGGTGATATTATTTGGTTATCTACTGGAGCCATGATTCCAGCCGATGTACGGATTTTCGAAGCACAAGATTTATTTGTCAATCAGTCAATGCTAACAGGGGAATCTTTACCCGTTGAAAAATATGCTTTTGCAAGTGGAGAAGAGAAGATCGTGCTTCAAAGTCAGAATTTGAGTTTTATGGGAACGGACGTAGTGAGTGGGACTGGGCAAGCAGTTGTGCTTCGGACCGGTGACCAAACGATTTTTGGAGAACTTGCTGAAATGGCGACGACAACGCGAGATAAAACCAGTTTTGATAAGGGAGTCCGTTCGGTTTCCAAGTTGCTTTTTTACTTTATGCTTGTCATGGTTCCGATTGTATTTGCTATTAACGGTTTCTTAAAAGGGGACTGGTTACAAGCTTTTCTGTTTTCTGTAGCGGTGGCTGTCGGATTAACACCTGAAATGCTACCAATGATTGTTAATACCAACCTTGCTAAAGGTGCTATCAAAATGGCGAAGAAAAAGGTTGTCGTAAAGGAACTGAGTGCCATTCAAAATTTGGGAGCAATGGATATTCTTTGCACGGATAAAACAGGAACGCTAACTTGCGATCAAATTGCGTTAGTGAAACATGTGGATGCATTTGGTAAATCATCTAACAGTGTGTTAGAACTCGCTTTTTTAAATAGCTACTACCAAACAGGCTATAAAAATGTGTTGGATTATGCAGTTATCCAGCATATAGAACAAATCAGTGAAGATCTACAAAATTTAAAACGAATGAAAAAGTTAGATGAAATTCCCTTTGACTTTGAACGCCGCTTGTTAAGCGTAGTCATTCGTGAACGTGTGGCTGATCGGATGATTACAAAAGGTGCCGTCCAAGAAATTTTTCAAATTTGTACGCATGTGGAAGAAAAGGGTGAAATAAAAGAATTAACTGAAAAAGAAAAAATGAAACTTAGTCGATTTAGTGAAACTTTAAATCAACAAGGTATGCGTGTGATTGGACTTTGCTATAAAGACAAACCAAAAGCTTCTCTTTTCTCAAAACAAGATGAGGCAAACATGATTTTTAAGGGATTTATCGGTTTCTTAGATCCTGTTAAGCCGTCAGCAGCAGATGCTATCAAGAGATTAAAAGATAAAGGTGTACAACTAAAAGTTCTAACGGGAGACAGCGAAATTGTGACAAAGAAAATTTGTCAAGATGTTGGGATACCAAGTGAACGCTTTTTACTAGGCTCGCAAATTGAAAAGCTGACCGACACAGATTTACATGAAGCCATTCGGGAAGTTTCGATTCTAGCAAAATTATCGCCTACTCAAAAAGCTCGCATTGTGTCTGTTTTAAAGCGAGAAGGAAAACACACCGTGGGATTCATGGGAGATGGCATGAACGATGCGCCAGCGCTTAGAAAAGCTGATATAGGTATCTCTGTTGACACAGCGACAGATATTACAAAAAGTGCGAGTTCCGTGATCCTGCTTGAAAAAAGTTTAACCGTTTTAGAACAAGGCTTAGTGGAAGGTCGAACTGTTTTTGGAAATATTTTAAAATATGTCAAAATGACGGCAAGTTCCAATTTTGGAAACGTCTTTAGCGTTTTGATTGCTAGCGCCTTCTTGCCATTTTTACCAATGCTATCCATTCAATTATTGTTACAAAATTTATTATATGATTTTTCACAACTGGCGTTGCCATGGGATAAAGTGGATGATTCGTTCCTTCAAAAACCAAGAAAATGGAATACGAAAAACATGTTGCGTTTTATTTTAACCATTGGACCAGTGAGCTCCATTTTCGATATTTTAACTTTTGTCATTATGTGGAACGTTTTCCAAGCGAATACGCTCGCTGAACAAACTTTGTTTCAAAGTGGTTGGTTCGTCGTTGGCTTGTCAACTCAAACCCTCGTGGTCCACATGATTCGAACAGAAAAAATCCCGTTCATTCAATCAACAGCTGCTAAGCCTGTTATGATTTCGACGCTCATTATCATAGTGCTAGCTCTTTTCATTCCCTTTACTGGATTTGGCCACGCAATTGGTTTAGTCAACTTACCAGCGCTTTACTATTTGTTTTTAGTTGGTATTCTTTTTGGTTACATGGTTGTCATTCAGCTTGTTAAACGCATCTATATCAAAAAATTTCATGATTGGATTTAAAAGGGAGGCTCACTATGCAACTATTCAAAAATAAAACACTCCTCATTTGCTACTCTCTGCTCGGCTTATATAGTGTTGTCCTTGTCTATAGTGCTAGTTTTCAAACGGCACTTGTGCGCTATGAAGTGAGTGCGCATTATTTTGCAGTAAGACAATTTATGTTTTTTGCAGCAGGTTTCTTTTTACTTCTCTTTATTTCTCGCTTTAATCGGAAAATCTTTTTGCACGAGCGAACCATGAAATGGATGTATGGCATTGCCTTTTTTATGCTTTTGTCAGTCTTGCTTTTAGGCGTGACGGCTAATTCGGCGCAGCGCTGGTTGAATCTATTTGGCTTGATGTTTCAGCCGACAGAACTAATTAAATTACTCGTTATTTTGTTCACGGCCGCTTATTTTACTCGATTTAGCACGCAAATTGAAAAAAGCGATCGGCCGCTCATGTTCTACCTTTTTTTACTGCTCATGCTCGTAGCCCTCATCACTTTACAACCCGATCTTGGAACAGCCGCCATTGTTTTTGTGATCGCGATGAGCCAACTAATAGTTTCAGGACTTTCGTTAAAGCGGATTTTTAAAGTGGCCCTTTTTCTGGCCGGTGTCACAGCAGCCGCACTTTTGTTTGCTTATGCCTTTCATCCAGATTTTTTCAGCAGTACAAAAATGGATCGCTTCAGTTATTTAGCACCATTCGATCAAGAAAATCAAAATGCGGCTTATCAACTGAGAAACGGCTATTACGCGATTGGAAGTGGCGGTTTTTGGGGAAGCGGCTTCGGCTCAAGCATTCAAAAACTAGGCTATTTACCAGAAGCCCATACAGATTTTATTATGACGATCGTCTCAGAAGAACTAGGGGCCTTTGGTTTGTTGCTTTATCTTCTTTTCATCTTCATTTTTATCAAGAAAGCTTTTTCGATCCTCTTTTTTAGCCCATCCACGTTTGATGGCCTTGTTGCGTGCGGAGTAGCAAGCTGGCTTGCCATCCAAGTTTTCTTTAACTTAGGAGGCGTGTCAGGGATTATTCCACTAACAGGTGTACCACTTCCTTTCATGAGTTATGGTGGAAGTTCCATTTTAGCGCTTGCGTGTGGTTTAGGGCTTGTACTCGCAGGGGAGCGGCGCATGAAAAAACAACTGGAAGAAGGTGGAAATGATGCGCTATAACAAAAAAATGAGTGAACAAATCTGCATCTTTGTGGCTTTACTTGGAATCATGAGTTGCATCGCGATTTACTTTGCTCAGCAAACGGAGCAATATCAAAATAACTTTGTTTTTCAGCAAATTCTCTTTTTTGTAGTGGGATTTGGCGTTTGCTTTCTCATTGCTAAAAGTAATATGGCCTTCATTCGCAAACATATCATTTGGTTTTACAGTGCAGCCGTTCTTTTGCTTCTTGGTATCGTTTTAAAAGTTCCATTTGCCCAAGAAGTGAACGGCGCAACGAGATGGTACCGCCTAGGCGGCTTTTCTTTGCAACCCTCTGAACTCGTTAAAGGGATTTTTGTTCTCGTACTAGCTCATTTCGCAGCCAAATATGAAAAAAAGCCCATCAAACAGCTTTTAATCGTCGGAGGGCTAGCTTGTCCGATTTTGTGGCTACTATACAAACAGCCCGATCTTGGCACGACGATCGTGTATCTTGTAACGATGCTCACGATTTTGCTGATCGCTAATAAGTCGTGGAAGTTAATTGCAAGCCTCATACTTGCAGGAATTCTTTCTGTGTGTGGCTTTCTTTTTCTTCTGTTAGACCATATGGAATGGCTTGAAGCGATTGGATTTAAAAAGTATCAATTTGCACGAATCTTCACGTGGCTTGACCCAGCAAGCGACCCTAATGGAGCTTATCAAGTTAATCTGTCATTAAAAGCGGTAGGTTCAGGCATGCTTACAGGTAGAAATGGGAACATGTACATTCCAGAAAGCCATACCGATATGATTTTCAGTGCGATAGCACATCAATTTGGTTTTATCGGTGTAAGCTTGCTTTTGATCGTCTTTATTTTCTTCATCAAAATTTTGATCGAAACAGGACTCAAAATGACGAAAAGCTTTTCAAGTATATTATTTGCAGGCTTTGCGATGTGTTTTGCCTTTAATATTTTTGAAAACATTGCTATGTCAATCGGACTAATGCCACTGACCGGGATTCCGCTTCCCTTTATCAGCTACGGTGGCTCATCTATACTTGGCAATATGATTTGCATCGGAATCATGCTTGCTGTTATCCGATATGACCATGAAATGGAATAACAAAAACGCACCCGCGTGATCACACGGGTGCGTTTTTGTTTATGTTTAAATGCTTTATCGGAATGAATAAGACCGTCTGCGGCGATTTTTTGCTTTAATCAAAAGCACGATGCCGAGAACAGTAAGAAGAAGAGAAACTAGGAATGTACCGAATCCAATAAGTCCAGAAATACTGAACGAAGCAGCAATTCCAATGATTCCAACAATTAAGAGGAGAAGTCCAGTTACTTTCATTTGAGAGCTCCTTTCTGTATGGTTAGTTCCATTATACGCAAAATCAGTAGAAAAGAGGAGGACTTTAGATGAATTTTAAGAAAGTTGTAAAAAAATCTTTAGAAATTACACATGACAAGACAATTAAAGCTAGCTTTTTTACACCAGAAGACGTAAAATAAAAAAGGTAAATAAAACGAAAAGGGGTAGGCACTTTATGAAAGAATATTTTGTCGATCGTTCCTATAAAGCATCGATGGGAATTGCGAACGCGGTACTTGTCACACTGGGGATGGGGCTTTTGCTGCAAACGATCGGAGACTTAGCAGGATTTGAATTTCTCACTAAAATTGGGGCGATTGGGAAGAACATGCTCATTCCGGGACTTGGGATAGGAATCGCAATTTGCTTACGAGCAAATACACTCGTTGTGATCAGTGCTGCAGCTTCTGCCATCATTGGAGGCGGGGGGATCGTTACACTCGCAAACGGAAGCTACGCAATTTCGGGCGGCGAGCCAGTCGGTGCGATTCTTGCCGTGCTTGTTGCAGTTTGGACAGGAAAAAGGGTGAGCGGTACACGATTTGATATGATCCTGATCCCAGCAGTTTCGCTTCTTGCGGGCGGACTTTCCGGATTGCTCTTTTCGAAAATCATGACGCCTATTCTAGTAACCGTAAGCCAATTTATTACAACCCTTGTTTCCGGGTCACCACTTATTTCTTCCATGGTTATTTCACTTATTTTTGGCTTACTCATTTTAAGTCCAGCTTCATCGGCTGCGCTAGCGATTGCTTTACAGCTCGATCCAACGGCTAGTGCTGCTGCTTTAATCGGCTGTACAGTTCAATTTGCCGCTTTCGCTGTTTTGAGTTTTCGAGATAATAATTGGGGCGCCTTCTTTGCTCAACTGATCATCACGCCAAAACTTCAAACCGCCAATATCATTCGAAAGCCTAGCCTGATGATCATCCCACTTCTGACAACGCTTGTAGCGGGACCGCTTGGCGTGCTGGTTCTTCACTTAGAAGCAACCGCAGAAATTGCTGGGATGGGACTTTGCGCTTTTGTCGCTCCGCTTTATTTAATTGCGAACGCGGGAATAGGAACGTTTCTAGCTTTTGTCGCTGTGGCCGTTGTATTTCCCGCTGTTGTGGCACTTCTTGTCAGACCCGTTTTATTGAAGCAAGAAAAACTAAAAGCGGGCGATTTAAAAATTGAATTGGAATAAAAAGAGAACCCTCGGATTAGTGTTTACATCCGAGGGTTCCTTTTGATGAGCTGTCAAGCCTGCTCATCTGATGGCCGGTTTGCCTGATGTTTCTGTATAAACATACGTTCTTTGAGAGGAACAACGGTCAGGCTTTTCATTCGCTAGGGGCGTTAGCGTTTAACTAATGAACCTATTACATTCACTAGTGGGAACTTGGAAAGCTTCCCTGACTTTACTGCGAAAGGTGATGCGCATCGCAGCTTCCTCTAACGAAATATTTGCCCTTGCATTCAGTGGATACTGTTTTCAGATCGCATCCTTAAAAGGAAATGCTTCTGACTCTCAGCTCATCCGTTTCTCAAAGCGTTGAATTTCGAATTTACACTTTCGACGCGGCTTTTCACCCATCGCCTTCCTCCTGCTTATCCGAAATTCAAATCAACCTTTCATCAGACGTTACCGGCATATGACAAAGCTGGAAAACCAGCTTGTACACACACAAGATTTGGAAAACTAGAAGCGATATTAAACATTGTGTGCGTAATGAAGAGTTTTCGTTTTCATCCGCATCGCCTCTCTTTCCTTTTGCTATAATACAATAGCCGTTTTAGCTGTTTTTGAAACGGAATTTATTAAAAATGAGACCAAAGACTAAAAAAGGAAAATTGTTGTGCCACGATTCAAGTCTTTTGAACCAAACTGTCTCCTGAAATCAATTGACAGAAAGAGGCTAAAACGAGTATGATGTTTACTGAGAATCGTTATCAATGAAAAGAGGTTGGAAAATGAAAAAAGTTCTTTTTTTGGGAGTACTAAGCATCATTCTTGTTCTTGCAGCTTGTGGGGGATCCAAAGCCGATCAATCAATTGAAAAAAAATCGGAAACGATTACCTATAAATCCGAAAATGGCGAAATAAAAGTGCCTGCGCATCCGAAGCGCGTCGTTATACTTTCATCTTATACAGGAGATGCTCTTCAATTAGGCGTTCCAGTTGTTGGCGCGGATTCGTGGAGCATGAACAACCCAAACTTCGACAAAGGTTTAAAGAATGCAAAAGAAGTATCGGATGAAGATATTGAAAAAATCATTGCCCTCAAGCCAGATCTTATTCTTGGGTTAAGTACGATAAAAAATCAAGATAAACTGAAGAAAATTGCACCGCTCGTTACATTTACATATGGCAAAAACAACTATTTAGATCAACATATTGAAATCGGGAAAGTGCTAAATAAAGAAAAAGAAGCTCGCGCTTGGGTAACAGACTTTAAAAAACGTGCTGCAAAAGCTGGAAAAGAAATTAAAGCCAAGATTGGCGCAGATACAACCATTTCAGTAGCAGAAAGTTTCGAAAAGCAAATTTATGTGTTTGGAGACAGCTGGGGACGCGGAACAGAAGTTTTATACCAAGCCATGGGACTTAAAATGCCTGATTCTGTTAAGAAAGCCGCTGCTAAGGCTGGTTATTATGCCGTTTCTACGGAACAACTAGCGGATTACACAGGTGATTACATGGTACTTAGTCGCTACAAAAAAGCAGAAAATGCCTTCATGAAAACAAATGCTTACAAGGAAATTCCTGCTGTGAAAAATGGCCATGTTCTTCAAGTGGATGCGAATAAATTTTACTTCAATGATGCGATGACACTTGATTATCAATTAAAAACCTTTCAAAATTATTTTTTAGGAGAGTAAAAGCGGTGTTCAGTCATGACAGTTAAAATTCCAATGTCGATTCGTTTTTTTATTCTTTTTGTTGTACTGCTAGTCGCTTGCTACGCAGCACTTGCTTACGGATCGGTAAACTATTCTTTTTCCTTATTATGGGAAGGCTTTGTGCAGGGAACTCATGTAAAAGAAATCGCTTCGTTAACAGAACTTCGCATCCCGCGAATTTTTGCTGCGATACTAATTGGGGCAGCGCTTGGGGTTTCAGGAACCATCATGCAAGCCATTACTCGTAATCCGTTAGCAGATCCAGGATTACTAGGCGTTTCAGCCGGTGCCAAATTAGCTCTTTCGATGGTTATTGCTTTTTTGCCAAGCCTTGCCTTTCCGACGAAAATGGGCGTGGCTTTCCTCGGAGCAGCGCTTGGCACCTTGCTCGTTTTAGCGATTTCCCAAACAGGTAACCTGTTTAAAGTCGTACTTGCCGGCGCAGCAATTTCGGCTTTTTTACTCGCTATTTCGAACGCGATCAGCTTACTTTCGAAAACTTCAAAAGAACTCACGATGTGGACATCGGGCGGTTTAGCCGGCGTGACTGGGCATGAAGTGATCCTACTTGCGCCTGTTTTATTACTAGCGATTCTTGTGAGTTTCTTTTTTGCAAGACAAATTGGCATCCTCACAATGAGCGACGAAGTAGCAGCAGGACTTGGTGTTGCAACAGGCCGCATCCGTTTTTTCTTGTTCACATTAGTGGCCGTTTTAACAGGTGTTTCCGTTTCAGTTATCGGTGAAATTGCCTTTGTCGGCTTGCTAGTACCTCACTTTGCGCGCTTTATCGCCGGGACAAGCTACCGCATGCTTTTGCCCATGTCAGCACTCGTCGGCGCGGTTTTTCTCGTCATATCCGATTTGTTTAGTCGCGTTATCGCCGCCCCGTTTGAAGTTCCCATTATCGCGATTCTGTCAGTGGTTGGGCTGCCATTCTTCGTATTTATTGTACGAAAGGGGCTGAAAGCATGACACGAATTTCTTATAAATGGCTCTTTTCAGGCGGCGTTTTCTTGCTTTTGGCACTCATTTTCATTAATCTGTCGCTCGGAACAGATGCCTTATCTTTTTCCAGAGTTCTAGCCGTTTTAACAGGAAACGGGGAGGTGCTTGAGAATTTTATTTTGTTCGACCTCCGCTTACCGCGTCTTTTGATTATCTTGCTCGCAGGGATCAGCCTCGTCTTATCGGGAAGCTTATTCCAAACCGTATTAAAAAACGACTTGGCGGACCCAGGAATCATCGGCATCAATTCAGGCGCCGGACTAGGCATCGCCATTTTCTTTCTTTTTGTACCGTTTCAAGTTGAAAGTTCCGGTGCTTTCCTTCCGCTTGCAGGGGGTGTTGGCGCTTTACTAACCGCTTTTCTGATCGTTCTTTTTTCGCGCAACCGACCAGGAAGCTTGATCTTGAATGGGATTGGCTTTTCGTTTGCGATGAGCGGCCTAATGGTGCTTTTAATGTCTTCAGCAAACCGAGAAAAAGTGGATTTTCTTTCCAGATGGTTAGCAGGCTCAATTTGGGGATTAGACTGGATTTTTGTATTTATTTTAGGTGTGACGCTTCTTGTGATCGTGCCCTTTATACTACTAAAAAATCGCACACTTGATTTATTAACACTTGATGAAAACACCGCGCTTAATTTGGGTGTGAGAGTCACCATGTGGCGTACGCTTTTCCTAATTTGCGCTGTTTTACTAGCGGCTGTCGCTGTATCCATCACAGGGAGCATCGCCTTTTTAGGCTTACTGGGCCCACATATTGCGCGAGCCCTCGTTGGACCACGTCACCGGTTATTTTTACCGGTCGCTATGCTAGTCGGAGCTTTCCTATTTTTACTCGCAGATACGATTGCCATGCGATTACAATTACCATCGGGCATTTTACTTTCATTGATCGGAAGCCCGTATTTCATTTATCTGTTATTCAAAAAATAGCGAGGAGACCCTGAAAGGGTCTCCTCGCTATTTTTTTAAAGAAAGTATGCCATAAAAATGTCATCCACATAAATTCCATCAAGCAAGAATTGCTTTTCAAGAACACCTTCCTTATGAAAACCATTTTTTTGATAAAAACGAATCGCTTTCTCGTTGGTTGATAAAACCCGCAATTGAAGTTTCTTGATGCCATTTTTTTGCGCCATTTCTTTTAAGAAGTTCATCAATTGTCCGGCAATTCCTTGCTTTTGATAATCAGGATGAACCGCAATATCCAGTTCCAGCACGTGCTGGACAGCCTTTAGCGTATGCGGCGCGTGGTATCCAAGAATCCCAGCGACTTTCCCGTCAATCACGGCTACTGTTTTTGAACCAGGCGGATTCTTTTCAAGAAATTCCGCTTCTGACTCGAAGTGAATTTCTGCCGGTGTAGTCCCTTTTGTCCAAACCAAATTTTCAAGTTCCATCATAGAACGGGCATCTTCTTTATGAGAAAGCCTAATTTCCAAGTTCTTCACCTTCATTTCTCTTTTTTAGCATATGCCACGGATTTTCTAAGCGTTTTAAACAAACCTTCATTGGAGTAAAGTAGCACATTGCTCTTATAAAGTCGGAAGGTGAGCAAGAAGGCAAGACCCACAGTGATAATCAAAATTCCGAGTGAAATAAGAATGCCAAAATCAGAAACTGCAAGCATATTCATCCGGGCAAGCATCATCATCGGAGAAAAAACGGGGATATAAGAACCGATGACGACAATGATATTATCAGGAATACTCGTTGCGACAATCGAACCCCAGTAACCCACTATTGAAAAAATCGTAAGCGGATAAATAAACTGTGCGACTGTTTCTACATTAGGCACAAGCGAGCCGGCCATTGCGGCAAGAACGATGTAAAGCAGTAAACCGAAGAAAACAAAGAGCAGATTTAAAATCAAATAGGAGGCAGGGAAGTTCGCCAGTTGATCTAAGAGGCCGCGAATCATATCCGTTTTTTGCAAACTAATCATAGCAATGAAGCCCACTACAAGGTAACAGCCAATTTGTGTGAGTAGCATAAGCACGATGGCTGACAGTTTAGCTAAGAAGTGCGTCGTTGCAGAAACACTGGATAAAATCACTTCCATAATACGCGTTCCTTTTTCAGTAGCGATTTCTGCCGCCACAATATTGGCATAAGTAATCACAAAAAAGAAAACAATTAACGTCAAAAACAAATTGGCAGCTTGCATAATATCTTTTTGACTGTCCGTTAATTCTTTATCGGACTTCAACTGATTTTTAACAGGAACCTCAGAAGTGAGCGCCGTTAATTTTTTTTGATTGAGCCCATATTCCGTCGCCTTTAGTTGGACTTTGACTCCAGTGAGGCTTTGCGAGAGCTGCGTCATAATCTCCTTTCCAGCCGTTTCGCGCGTCGTGTAAACCGCATGAAACGCACCATTCTTTTCAGAAATCGTTAAGTAACCGTCAATTTTTTCAGCCGTGAGCGCCTTCTGAGCTGCTTTTTTAGAAGTAATCGCATCATTTACTTTAAAGTGTTCCTTATTTTGCTTGATCACTTCTACGAAAGCCGGATTGCTCGAGAGCACAGCGATCTTAGCCGAATCATCATTTCCAAAATAATCCATGATTTTAGGAAGAGCAAGAGCAATCCCGGCAACAATCAAAGGAAGAAGAAGCGAGATGATGAAGGATTTCGTTTTAACATGGCGCTTATAAACTTGCTTTGTAATCACCCAAAATTTATTCATGCTGATCCCCCGCTTTCAATTTAAAAATTTCTTCCAGAGTTGGTGTTTCAAGACTAAACATGGGGATAAATCCATCTTTCGTGACAAATTCAAACACGGCATCCGCATATTTTTCATCTTCAAGCTCAATCCGGCGAATCCCGTCACGCAAAGTCTGGATCCGAACGACACCCGGAAGAGTCAGCAATTCTTCATCCGAATAAGGCGCTTTTAAGCGAATTTGCTTATGACCAAAACTTTCCTTCACAGAAGTCGTGTCGCCTCTTAGAATCGTCTTTCCTTGCCGAAGCATAATGAGCGAATCACAGAGTTCCTCGACATTTTCCATCCGGTGACTGGAAAAAATAATCGCCGCCCCGCGTTCCTTCATTTCAAAAACAAGCTTCTTCAAAATTTCCGCATTAACAGGATCGAGACCACTAAAAGGCTCATCTAAAATAAGCAATTTAGGATTATGTAAAATCGTACTAATAAGTTGAACTTTCTGCTGATTCCCTTTTGAAAGTGTCTTGACAAGATCCGTTTTCTTTCCCACGATTTCCGCACGTTCCATCCACATATCAATTTCAGAGAGAGCCTGTTTTTTCGGAATTCCCTTCAACTCAGCAAAGAAGGTGAGCTGCTCTTCGATTGTGACATTTGGATAAAGGCCCCGTTCTTCAGGTAAATAACCAATATCATTAGGATTTATTTGACTAGCCGAATCATTATCCCAAGAAATTTGTCCGGAAGTCGCTTCAATAAAGCCGAGAATCAAGCGAAAAGTAGTGGTTTTCCCAGCACCATTTTGACCGATAAGACCTAGAATTTCGCCAGAATTGACACGAAAAGACAAATCGTCGACTGCCCGTTTCTCGCCAAATGCTTTTGTAACATGTTGTAGTTCAAGCGCCATATGTGTTCCTCCTCACTAATAGTCTGAATATACTCTCCATTTTACCAAACTTCCTTGCTGATGAGTAACTTTTTTTGAAGCAAGAGAAGGGGTTTTTCGAGAAATTAGAAAAATTTACAATTAGTTTGGAAATTTGCAAGAGGAGAATGACTAATTAGGAAACGGACTTGTTTTTTAACAATTAAAGCTATATGATGGAAGCAAGAGAAGTTTGGAACGCAGCATAGAAGAACCATCAGAATGGAAGTTCTGCTAGGAGCGAGTAGCGCGATTACGAAATGTCGGAAAAAATTTCCGAGGTTTTAGAGCTATGTTATTCTGAATGGTTCCAAAACTTGACCAAGAAGAGCTCATTGTGTTCGACGGTTTTAGAGCTATGTTATTCTGAATGGTTCCAAAACCAAAGAAACAAGCAAAAGGACACGTAGATCGTTTTAGAGCTATGTTATTCTGAAACAAGAAAAAGAAAATAGAAATAACCCTATGCTCTGCCTTGTGGTGGGGTATTTTTTTTGTTTCAATAAAAAATTCATAAAATGTCCACATAATCTTTTTCTTCCCTATGCTAAACTGGAAGAAAACTAAATAGGTGGGTGAATGCAATTGGTGAAAGATGTTCATTATCAGGAAGATGATTTTGAAAAAGCAGAAAAAAGCATCGGAAACCTCATTGGAAAAGGAGCTTGGGGAAAAGGGGCTATAGACAGTTTAAAGGACGTCTCGAAAAATTTAGAAGAAGTGGAAAAGGATATTGCGAGATTGGATGCAGATGGCGCGATCTCTTTTTCTCACACCGATAACAAGCACAAACTTCAAGAACTCTATGAAGACTTTGAGGTCTTACACGACTTTGCAGGAGAAGCGGGAAACCTTGTAGAAGACAAGATTGACCAACCTTTTTATGAAGCGTTAGACGAATTTGTGGAAGGAATGCGGGACTTAGACGCTTCGAAGTTTACAACGAAAAATCGGATTGGTGCGACTAAAACCATTACAACGTATGCAAATAGCTACACACGGGAAGAAATCGAAGTGCCTAAAAAAGAAGTCAGTTTGGATGATTTGTTCAGCGGAGATAATTATTATGCCGATCAAATGAAACTCCAGTACAAGGAATGGAAAAGGCAGAACAAAGATCAAGATGTGAGCCAAAAAGAGTTTAGAAGTGCCATGTTGAACTCACGAGCCTTTGAATACACTTCTATCAAAGACGAACAGCAGAAAAAAGAATTTTGGGTGAATGTTGTGGCAACGGTGGCGATTGTTGGCGTGAGTATTTTCTGTCCACCAGCAGGACTTGCGTTGGGTTTGGCTTATGGTGGTTTAGAAATGAGTGCGGCAGTGAGTGGGAAAGATTGGTTAACGGGTCGCGAACTGGATACATCAGAAAGAGCGATGCGTGGAGCCTTTTCGCTGTTGGATATTGTGCCAGGAATGAAGGCTTTTTCAGGAGGCACGCAAGCCATTCGATCAGGCACCAAGCTTGCCAGTTTAAGTGATAATCTTCTGCATGGTGTGAAGAGCATTCCATCGAAAGCGGATGACTTCCTCAAGCTTGGGCAAAAAAGTGCCTTAACACGGATTAACAGCTTAAAAACAACCGTTAAGGAAGGCATACATACAGGCATTGAGCGAACCACGAAAGGGTTGGATAAAGTCGGGGAAGTTGCCGATAACTTCAAAAATAATTTGAATCTAAATTCAAGACGACAACTTGCGGTGGATGGATTTGGCGCACTTCCACCGGGGAGCCCATCTCGAGTAAGCAACGCCACAGAGAAAATGAAAGAGGTTTTACAAAAGTATGACCTGAATTTGAATGGCGGAGGACGCGGGGTGGATGAGACCGCTAAAGAGGTTGGAAAAGTCAAAAGCCCTTCTGAAATTGCAAAAGGTTGGCAGGGATCTGGAAAATATCCGGGTGTTGACAATTATAGAGATATAACTTTAAAAAAAGGTAAGGTTATATTCAGAGGAGAGCCAAATGGTACAGAATATTTCACTACAAAAACAGCCATAGAAAAAGCAGGGAAAAATGCTACAGAAATCTTTGAGGGACTACAAGTAGAAAAACACCCTATTCATGGTTATAGAGGTAGTATGACAGGGTATAGAATAAATGAAGATATAAGTGCAGCATTTGGGATAACTAAAGCAAATCCACAATTTGGAAAAGGGGGCTTACCTCAAATGTTTATCCCAGATGTTAATGAACTAATTGAAAAAGGCATATTGATACCTGTTGAAGATATTACATTAATCAAGTAAAGGAGATTTATTATGTTGTTAAATCTGAACAATGGAGAATTAAGAATAGCAGACGATCTTGTTTTTTATCCTGGGTATACATTTGATGAATTTAAACAAACAAGTTTTTATAAGGGTCAAGATGGCATTCGATTAATAAATTTAGATGGATTTCAAGAAATAGATGAGAAAAAATATGTAGTTAATTTCTTCTTTCGAGATGGGAAAATTTATGTTGTTTCTTTGATTAACTGTGATGTAGATATCCCAGAAGGAGAAGAAGGAAAAAGAAAAGAGATACACGATCTTATATTGAAACAGAATGGAATTGAATCTGGAACATCATATAAATGGGGTGAGGTTGTTTCTGAATTTGATAAAAGAAGTAATATAAGCAGTATTGATATTTACTATGCACAATAATGTTTAGTAAATAAAAGCCCTGACAAAAGTCGGGGCTTTTTTGTGTAACGTTGTGTAATGCCGTGTAATGTTAAAGAGTAAAAGCTGAATTCTCAGCCCCATTTCAGCCCCAAACAATAAAAAACGGGTTTCAGAAAAAATCGCTTAATCCTGAAACCCGTTCTTATTCTTAGATGCGGCCGAGAGGACTTGAACCTCCACGAGCTAATGCCCACTAGGCCCTCAACCTAGCGCGTCTGCCGATTCCGCCACGACCGCTTTATCGCAACAAAAATTATTATAGTATTAAGTTGACCTATTTGTCAACGGTTAATACGAGCGTTATGCAATTTTTCTTGCGTATCCTGCTTTTTTCGCGTATAGTATTTACTGGAAAGGCGATGGAGTTCGCCTAAAATGCGATATTCGCTGATGACTCCTATTTAAATGTACATGGGTAAATGAACCGATGTTTATTTAAATAGGAGTTTTTTATTGGAGGTTTTGGAAAATGTATCTTTTGTATATTGCTATTTTTAGCGCTTTAGGTGGAATGGCTCGCTACGGAGTCAGTTTAATTCTACCAAGCGATACCTTTCCTCTTGCCACGCTTGTGGTTAATCTTTTAGGGTGTTTTTTGCTTGCGCTCATCACTCAAAGTTTTGCTAAACATACTCGCTTTAGTCAGGAAATGATCACGGCAATGGGAACTGGATTTGTGGGCTCTTTTACAACTTTTTCAAGCTTTAGCGTCGAAAATATTCACTTGCTTCAAGCTGGCGCCTATACGGAAGCTTTTCTTTACATTGCTATAAGCTTGATTGGAGGTCTGGCTACAGCTGCGCTAGGTTATAAGGTTTCGAAAAGGTGGGATAAACGAAGTGCTTAATATGTTTGTGGTTGGATTTGGTGCTGCTTTTGGCGGAATGACTCGCTATTTGCTTACTCTTTATTTGAAAAAGAAATGGGAAAGTGATTTTCCATGGCCGACTTTTTTAATCAATATTTCGGGTTCATTTTTATTGGGAATTTTGCTGTCTAGTAATCTGGCTAGCTTTTTAGTGTTGCTACTTGGAACAGGTTTTATGGGTGGATATACTACGTTTTCAACTTTTAAAGTTGAAAATATTGAACTATATCGACATAAGGAATATAAAAAATTAGCAGCTTATTTGATCTTTAGTTATGGTTTTGGGTTACTTGCAGCTTATTTAGGTGTTTTACTAGGGAGCCATTTTTGAAAAGAATAGAGCCTTCTAAAAATTACTATTTAGAAGGTTTTATCTGCAAGAAAAAAATTTTTTGAAATTGTGTCTAAAATGTGAACAAACAGGAAAAAGGGTTGTAGTCCATCTTTCGCATGTGATACATTAAGTCTGTACATAATTATTCTTATTGGAGGAAAGTTCATGAAAAAAGGGTTATTTTTATCAGTTTTGCTTGTTTTTATGTTAGCGCTTGCTGGTTGTGGAAAATCAGCACAAGAAAAGTTTGTAGATACGTATAAAAATCAAACGGATCTACCGGAAAAATATACACAATCTGTATCTTTTAAGGTTGATAGTTTTGAAGCGGATGATCTAGATACGGAATCAGCTGCAATTGCTGAATTACTGAAGCAAATGCAAGTGACTTTAACGTCATCTGTGGACTCAAAAGCTGAAAAGGGAGCAACAGATATTAAACTTGTTTCTAAGGGAAGCCTGAAAATGGATGTTGATTTGACAGTTCTAAGTGACATGAAGTCTGGCGAATTCTTTATCCCACTTAAAAATATTGTGGATGTAGATAGCAGTGTAAAGACACTGATCGATGGTCAAACAAGTGGAGCCTTTTCTGAAATTACGAAAAGTCATCCTGAGCTGAAAGATAAATATCTAAGCAGCAAAACCATTACAGAATTTGCAGGCACAGAAGAGCCCGTTAAAACTTCTGGAAAAACGGTCAAAGCAACAAAAGATTTACAAAAAGAAGTTAATAAAATGATGACAGATTACCTAAACGGCTTAGATAAGAAGCGCTTCTCAGAAGGTAAAAATGATGCTGTTGAAGTAACGCTCGATAAAAAAGATTTTTCGGCTATTTTGACGAAAGCTCACAAAATGCTTGGAAAAGCTAAGGTGAAAGAAGATATTAAAACTATTGCTTCTGAACAAGGAGCAAGCACGGATTTTGATGATAACTACACTGAATTCCGTGATGATCTGAAACGTTCTATTGAGAACTTTGATAAAAACAAAACAGTCAAGATTTCAATGCCAATTAGTATGAAAGCTGGGAAAGACGACAAACTTGAATCAATGACGATGAAAATCAAAATTGATAATTCAAAAGATCGAACAGATTCCTATAAGATGGCAGCTACTTTGAAACTTACAAACAAAGACTTTGTTAAACTACCAGCTTTTCCAAAAAGCTCTGAAGTGTTAAGTGGAAAAGAACTTGAAACTATTATTCAAGAAGCTGTTCTAAAAGTGATGTACGGCGACAAAATTAAGACATCTGATCTCGAAGATTTAGATGTCTCTGATGAAGGTTTATAAGTAAAGCTGAAAGCAGCTATTCGGAAATTACCGAGTAGCTGCTTTTTTTGTGGATGTTAAAACGACTGGCTTTGTGGTATGATATGAGAAGAAAATAATGGAACGGGTGAAAAAAATGAAGCAAGTTTTTTATTCAAATAGTCAGGAGGAAACGGTTCATTTTGCGGAAAAAATGGGAACATTACTAAAACCGTCTGATGTTATCCTGCTTGAAGGAGACTTGGGGGCTGGTAAAACCACTTTCACGAAAGGACTTGCGAAGGGACTTGGAATTGATAAAGTGATCAAAAGTCCAACTTTTACAATCGTGCGTGAATACAAAAATGGACAGTTGCCGCTTTATCATATGGATGTTTACCGGCTGGAAGAAGCTTCAATTGATGAACTCGGACTGTTTGAGTATTTTGATGCTGGCGGCGTAAGTGTTGTCGAATGGGCTCACTTTATTGCAAGCGAACTCCCCAATATGTATTTAAAACTTACAATAAAACGTGTAAGTGACGAAAAACGCGAGTTCATTCTTGAGTCTTTCGGCGCTCGCTACGATCAGCTTTTAGCGGAGGTTATGAACAATGATTCTCGGAATTGATACAGCAACGGATACGATGAGTATCGCGCTTTCAAATAAGCAACAAATTGTTGGAGAATTTACAACCAACCTTAAGAAAAACCACAGTATTCGGCTTCTTCCGGCGATTGATGCGCTACTCAAGGAATGCCAGGTAAAACCAAATGAATTAACCAAAATCGCGGTTTCTAGAGGACCGGGTTCTTTTACAGGTCTAAGAATTGGTGTAACGACGGCCAAAACGCTCGCTTATGAACTTGAAATCCCTCTTGTCGGTATTTCTTCCCTTCAAGTTTTAGCTCAAAATGCGATTTTTTTTGAAGGACCGATCATAGCTTTGATGGACGCACGGCGAAATAATGTTTATGCAGGTGTTTATGAAGCTCGAAAAGGCGAATTAATGAGTACGCTTCCCGATCAACATATTGCTTTAGTGGATCTTTTAGCTGGATTCGAAGCGGCAGAAAAATCGGTGCTTTTTGTCGGAGTGCTTTCAGAAGCGCTTCAGGAAATCATCATCGAAAAACTAGGAAGTTGGGCTATATTTGCTCCGCTTTATATGACTTATCCGCGAGCAGCTGCACTTGTTGCTTTAGCAGAAAATGAAGCAGGAGAAGATCCGATGAACTTTGTGCCAAGTTATTTGAAGCTCGCGGAAGCGGAAAGCAAGTGGCTTGAAGCGAGGGAAAAGCAGTGAATCTAACCTTTTCCAAAGCGGAGCTAAAAGATATCCCAGAACTGTTAAAAATCGAACGGGCTGTTTTTAGTTCTCCTTGGACGGCGGAAGCCTTTCTTGGCGAATTTACGGCCAATCAATATGCATATTATTTACTTGCTAAGCTTAACGATGATGTGATAGGCTATGCGGGAATTTGGCTAGTATTAGATGAAGGACATATCACGAATGTCGCTATCCTTCCTGATTATCAAGGAAATGGATACGGTGAAGCGCTTATGCAGGAACTGATTTCCGTTGCTCAAAAATTTGGAGCGAAGCATTTGACACTTGAAGTTCGGACGTCCAATCAACCAGCACAAAATCTGTATCGAAAACTAAAATTCCAAAATGGCGCACTCCGGAAGAATTATTATCCAGATAATGGGGAAGATGCGCTTGTGATGTGGGTGGATTTAACATGAGTAAAGAAAAAAAATTGATATTAGGCATTGAATCGAGCTGTGACGAAACGGCTGCTGCTGTCGTACGTGGTGGTAGCGAGATTCTATCGAACGTGGTGGCTTCCCAAATTGAAAGTCATAAACGTTTCGGCGGAGTTGTACCTGAAATTGCTTCTCGCCATCATGTGGAGCAAATTACGATTGTGATCGAAGAAGCGCTTGAACAAGCGGGTGTCAAAATGGCCGAAATTGATGGTATTGCGGTTACTGAAGGACCAGGACTGGTTGGGGCACTTCTTATTGGTGTCAGTGCTGCAAAAGCGCTTGCCTTTGCAAGTGGAAAACCGCTGATACCAGTGCATCATATTGCTGGACATATTTATGCTAATCGGTTTGAAACGGACTTTAAGTTTCCGCTGCTTGCGCTCGTAGTTAGTGGAGGCCATACTGAACTGGTTTATATGAAAGAAGAAAATTCTTTTGAAATTATCGGTGAAACCCGTGATGATGCGGCTGGGGAAGCTTATGATAAAGTGGCTCGAACACTAGGACTTCCTTATCCAGGTGGCGTTCAAATTGATAAACTTGCCGCAGAAGGGGAAGATACCTTTCATTTTCCGCGTGCGATGATTGATGATGAGAGCTATGATTTTAGCTTTAGTGGGTTGAAATCTGCTTTTATTAATCAGCTGCATAATATGAGACAAAAAAATTTGGAACCGAGTCCAAAAGACATGGCGGCTAGTTTCCAGGCGAGTGTAGTGGATGTTTTAGTTTCGAAAACGATTCGTGCCGCGCGTGAATATGGCGTGAAACAGTTACTTTTAGCTGGTGGAGTGGCGGCAAACCGCGGCTTGCGCGAACAATTGATTGAAGAAGTGAATCTAGAACTTCCGAATGTGGAGCTAATTATTCCGCCGTTATCGCTTTGCGGGGATAATGCGGCGATGATTGCTGCTGCAGGAACCGTGCAGATGGAAGAAGGACACTTTGCAGGACTTGCCATGAACGCCGAGCCAGGCTTAGAATTTGATGAAGTTTGATGGAAAAATAAGAGAAGCTTTCTTTGCGAAAACAAAGAAAGCTTCTTTTTTAGTTATTTATCTTGAGGATGGCCTTTTCCTCGTAGGCCTTGAAAAATAAATCGGATGGCAGTCACAAAGTCAATCGCAGCCATGGCCATGATGATATATGCAAAAACGCCCCATCCGCCTGTATTTACTTGCTGGATGGCGAAGTAAACGAAAACAATGCCAAGGATGAAATAAAGCAGTCCTTGCATGAGATAACGTCGATTCATAGATTAACCTCCCATAGTGAGTCCGATGATCAGAACAAAAGTATTCATCAAAATATGTGCCCCCATCGGAACGATAATCCGTTTTGTTTTGGTATATAGATAACAAAGAACTAAGCCAATTAAGAAATAGGCAAGTAAGTAGTTCATATCCCCGTGAAGAAGGGCAAATAAAAATGAACTGATGACAGCGGCGCCATGGATATTAATCAAATTTGCGAGCCCGCCATAGATCACTTTTCGGAAAACGATTTCCTCGAGAATCGGACCTGTTATGCTGATGAAAAACAAGAAAATAGGCGCTGTTTTGGCATAGCCTAGTAAACTTTCAGTGTTGGCAGAACCACTTGGCATGCCAATGAATAACGCGGTAATATAAATGGCAATGTACTGTGAGGCCATTAAAATGATAAAGCCAAGTATAATCCACAGTAAGCTAGTCGCTGAACTTGCTTTTTCCCCAAAAATGATTTTATTGGTTTCGGGTTTATTCCGGAGTACGAGCCAAGCGATCAGAAGTGCGAGTAGATTAGAGAAAATCGTCCAAATCACTACGGCTAAAGCATTTAGTGTCGTATCAGATTGTGTGCTCGTTGCTTGAAGGATAGCTCGTACGATCGGGGCCCCAATGACTCCAGAAAAGAGCATGATAAAATAAGTGAATATGATTGTCCAATAATGTTTGGGCAAAAAACCGCATCCTTCCATAAAAAATCTTCGTGTCTTGCTTCTTTACTATTGTACTCGGAAGCGGCCGCTTTTTGCAAATGTAGTGGAAGAATTTTTTTGTTAAAATGAATCCTTTCTGCTTGCAATTTTAACCTTTTTTGACTAATATAAGAATTGTGTTAGCACTCGAGTGATCGGAGTGCTAAAAGTTACGATATTTATTTTAGAGGAGGTTATTATTTTGTTAAAACCATTAGGAGATCGTGTTGTTATTGAAGTAATTGAAGCAGAAGAAAAAACAGCGAGCGGCATCGTTTTGCCAGATTCGGCGAAAGAAAAACCGCAGGAAGGAAAGGTTGTTGCGGTAGGCTCTGGTCGTGTTCTTGATAACGGCACTAAAGAACCTCTTGAAGTAAAAGAAGGGGATCAAATTATTTTCTCTAAATATTCCGGAACAGAAGTAACTTATGAAGGAAAAGATCTGTTAATTATTCGCGAAAGTGATATTTTAGCAGTTACGAAGTAAAAATAGCAAACAAAAGCGATATAAATTGGAGGGAATTAAATTATGTCAAAAGATATTAAATTTAGTGAAGACGCTCGTCGCGCGATGCTTCGCGGTGTAGATCAATTAGCTGATACAGTAAAAGTAACGCTTGGACCAAAAGGTCGTAACGTTGTCCTTGAGAAAAAATTTGGTTCACCACTAATTACAAATGATGGGGTTACCATTGCAAAAGAAATCGAACTTGAAGATGCATTTGAAAATATGGGAGCTAAACTTGTTTCTGAAGTAGCTTCTAAAACAAATGACATTGCAGGAGACGGAACAACGACTGCAACTGTGCTTGCTCAAGCTATGATTCAAGAAGGCTTAAAAAACGTGACAGCTGGTGCCAATCCGGTTGGTGTTCGTCGTGGAATTGAAAAAGCTGTTGCAAAAGCGATCGAAGAACTACAAAATATTTCGAAACCGATTGAAGGAAAAGAATCGATCGCACAAGTTGCGGCAATTTCTTCTGGAGACGAAGAAGTAGGACAACTGATTGCTGAAGCGATGGAACGCGTTGGAAACGACGGAGTTATCACAATTGAAGAATCAAAAGGTTTCTCTACTGAACTAGACGTTGTAGAAGGGATGCAATTTGACCGCGGCTATACAAGCCCATACATGGTAACAGATTCCGATAAAATGGAAGCTCAACTTGAAAAACCGTATATCTTGATTACCGACAAGAAAATTTCAAATATCCAAGAAATACTTCCGCTTCTTGAACAAGTTGTGCAACAAGGTCGTCCACTTCTTATCATCGCAGAAGATGTTGACGGGGAAGCACAAGCAACTCTTGTTCTGAATAAACTTCGCGGTACATTTAACGTAGTCGCTGTCAAAGCACCAGGTTTTGGTGACCGCCGTAAAGCAATGCTTGAAGATATTAGTATTCTAACGGGTGCGCAAGTGATTACAGAAGACCTTGGCCTTGATCTTAAATCGGCAACGATGGATCAACTTGGAACAGCACAAAAAGTTGTTGTCACAAAAGATGATACAACAATCGTTGAAGGGGCTGGCGATTCCGATCAAATTGCAGCACGTGTTAACCAAATTCGTGCGCAAATGGAAGAAACTACTTCTGATTTCGATAAAGAAAAATTACAAGAACGTTTGGCAAAACTTGCCGGCGGTGTAGCAGTTATCAAAGTAGGTGCTGCAACTGAAACAGAACTAAAAGAACGTAAACTTCGGATTGAAGATGCGTTAAACTCAACTCGTGCAGCAGTTGAAGAAGGTATTGTTTCCGGTGGTGGAACAGCACTTGTCAATGTTTATAAAAAAGTAGCAGAAGTGGAAGCTACTGGGGACGAAGAAACAGGTGTAAATATTGTTCTTCGTTCGCTTGAAGCACCAATCCGTCAAATCGCGCACAATGCTGGACTTGAAGGTTCTGTGATTGTGGAACGCTTGAAAAATGAAAAAGTTGGCATTGGTTTCAACGCAGCAAACGGCGAGTGGGTTGATATGATTGATGCTGGTATCGTGGATCCAACGAAAGTAACACGTTCAGCGCTTCAAAACGCTTCTTCTGTAGCAGCACTTCTTCTTACAACTGAAGCTGTTGTAGCTGACAAACCGGAAGAAAACCCAGCGCCAGCTCCTGATATGGGCGGCATGGGTGGAATGGGCGGCATGATGTAACAAAAGCCGATAAATTCGCTTTGTAAAGCCGGAGGATAAGAGCTTTTAGTTTTGAAAGAAGCACATCGCCCACATTTTTATCTATAAATAAAGAGAGGTCTCTGAAATTTTTTCGGAGACCTCTTTTTTTGTTGCTAGTTGTGTGGCACGCTTTATAATCAAAAGTTTAGAAGGTAAAGGAAGCTTGCCTTTTTATGGCTAAAGATTTATCATGAAGTTATGAGAATTTGAGACATAGCAGTAAAAAGAACCATCGGAATTGAAGTTCTGCTAGGGACGAGTGGCGCGATTACGAAATGTCGGAAAAACTTTCCGAGGTTTTAGAGCTATGTTATTCTGAATGGTTCCAAAACCAAAAAAATTTCATGGTGCACGAATACACAGTTTTAGAGCTATGTTATTCTGAATGGTTCCAAAACGCTCTTCGCCAGCTTTTGGTGTTTCAGTAAGTTTTAGAGCTATGTTATTGATTAATTCTGAAATAAAAAACTAAATGTTAATTAAAGATTAGTAGACCATCTTTCCAAGCTAAGGCTTCTGAAATGTAGTTGCAGAATTTCTTCATATTATTTTTAGCTTTGTACATCATTAGAAAAGGGAGAAGTAAGATGAAAAAATGGCTAATTGGGTGTTGTGTGATTTTGATTCTTGGAGTAGCGGGGGTTTTTGTTTATAAAAACTATGAAAAGCATCAAACGCCAACTGCTGTTCGTGTGGATGGCTCGGATTATGCGTTAACTGATGAACCGGCTGACTTGAAGGAAATAGGGGATTTTGTCGGGGAGGTTCAGCATGTGGTTGATCGTTATGAGCTTCCTAAGCGTAATCTCGAATCTAATTTTTTGAAAAAGGGAACGAAGATTTATCTGGAAAAGAAACAAAGTGAGTCACTTGCTCAAATTGTCTTTTATGAACGAGATGGTGAAAAATTTGTGGCTAGGGAAATAATTGAAACAAGGTAGGAAAAAGCATTTGGCACGCGCCAAATGCTTTTTTCCTAGTCTTCGTAGATTTCAACTTTATCGCGTAAAGCTTTTTTGGTAAGGTTGTTTTCTTTCATATAACGCGCAATTCTTTTGGCGCTGAAATGATATTCGAAAACGAGAAAAATGAAGCCAATTACGATTAGTATAGCCAGTATGACAGCTTCTTGCATCAAATCATCCTTTCAAGACAAGCTCTCTTTCTTTTATTATGCTTGAAAAGTAAACAAGGCGCAATTCTTTCGTCTGAAAAATCCTTCTGCAGATGTAGGAAAAAAGGCGTGGTTCCTGCTATAATAAAGAAACAAACTGGAAAAGGAGAGCAAATATGAAAAATTCATGGAAGATTATTATTGGAATTGCGGTTGTGTTGCTAATTATTGGCATTCCATTTGTTGCAACATATAATTCGCTAAATAAAAAACAAAATGAAGTGGACGCGCAGTGGGCAAATGTCGAAAGTAAGTTGCAACGGCGCTATGACTTGATTCCTAATCTTGTGAATGCTGTAAAAGGCGATATGAAGCAAGAAAAAGAAGTATTCGGGGCGATTGCGGATGCGCGCTCGGCAGTTTCTAAAGCAAGTTCGCAAAAGGAACAAATTAAAGCGGCTGGACAAATGGAATCTGCTGTTTCACGCTTGATCGCAACGGTGGAAAATTATCCGGAACTGAAATCAAGTGAAAATGTGACGCGATTGATGGATGAACTATCTGGAACGGAAAATCGGATTTCCGTTGAACGTGATAAATATAATGAAGTGGTCAAGTCTTATAATACGAAAGTGAAAAGTGCACCAACAAGCTTTGTTGCTGGGATGCTAGGATTTGAAACGAAACCTTACTTCAAAGCGGTTGAAGGTGCTGACAAAGCTCCTGAAGTCAATTTTGATTGAGGCGATTTATGATGAGAAAACAAATCCCGATTTTTAGCTTGCTTCTTGTACTACTTTTGACTTTATTAATCGGGCCGGGGACGGCTTTTGCTGCAGATTTACCCAAACCTTCGAAAGAGTTTTATGTTTCGGATGAGGCTGGGGTTTTGGATAACAAAACGAAGGAAATGGTGCTTTCGGTCAATTATGCCTATCAAAAACAAAAGGAAAAACCACAAGTTGTTCTTGCAACGGTGAAAAGTTTTGACGGGCTTTCGAAAGAAGAATATGCCAATCAACTTTTTAATAAGTGGAAAATTGGTTCTGGCAAAGACAATAATGGCGTTTTGATTCTGCTTTCAACGAAGGAACGAGAAATTCGAATCGAAGTCGGTTATGGGCTTGAAGGTGCGATCACGGATGGGACTTCGGGTGAGATTTTAGATCATAATTTGTCGTATTTGAAAGATGACGATTTTAATCAAGGTCTTGCAAATATATTTTCGGAAGTAGCCATTCAAGTGAATAAGGAATACGATTATCAAGACAAAACAATTTTTAAAAACTATACAAGTGAATTAGAAAAAGCACGTGAAAACAGCGAAGATAACGGGGACGGCTTAGGGACGCATGGAATTATTGCGATTGTGATTGGTGTCATTATTTTTGCGGGTGTCTTTGGTGGCGGAAATAATGGTAGAAGAGGCGGTCGTGGTGGTCGCGGTGGCGGTTCTGGGATGGGACCATTTATTGGCGGCGGATTCTTTGGCGGTTCAGGCGGAAGCGGTTCTTCTGGCGGCGGTGGCTTCTCTGGTTTTGGTGGCGGAGGATCTTCCGGCGGCGGTGGCGCTGGACGTGGATTTTAAGAAAAAGGACCAGCAGTGGCTGGTCCTTTTTTGGAAGGAGAATGCGTGATGGGATTTGTGCTCGGTCTTGCGGTTGGAAAGCCGAAAGAAGTAGCTGTTGGACGAAACAAAACGATGATGTCAGGAATCGGGAAAGAGCAAGTGGAGGCAGCGATGCTTCACTTTGCCGGCTTTGATGGGGATGCTTCATTTGATTTGAAGCACCACGGCGGGTTAGACCGATCGGTTTGTATTTTTCCAAGTGAACATTATTCGTATTTTGAAGAGAAGTTTAATTGGATTCTTTCTCTAGGTGCATTTGGCGAGAATTTAACGGTTTCAGGGATGCTTGAACAAGATGTTGCCATTGGGGATGTTTTTCAAGTGGGGGAAGCGCTGATTCAAGTTTCGGAAGCTAGAAATCCTTGTGCGACGATCGGGAAGTACCAATTGCTGCCTGAGCTTTTTCAGGAGGTTCGCAAAACAAGTCGGACAGGCTTTTTGTGCCGAACGATCTCGGAAGGGAGAATTCAAAAGGGAGACGAAATAGTACGTGTGAAGCGAGAAACTGATCCAGTTTCGGTTGCCTTTTGTCATGAAAAAGTCTTACACCGGATGGGTACGCGGGAAGAATTGGAAAGGATTAGCCAAATTGAACCGCTTGCTGCGCGTTACCGGAATGAGGTGCTTGGAAAGCTTGGGAAAATGAGATGAAAAAAGAGCCGCTCGGAAGAGCGGCTCTTGGCGTGTTTTTACGTTTAATTGACTAGGGGAAATTCGGACAGCAAATGCCTAATTTAGCGGATTCGTAGTCGATTTTTCTTGCTTCTTGCCCCAAGCATGCAAAGGTAACAAAATAGCGCAAACAAAATGGTAATGATCAAGCTGTGGAATAAGGCTACGTAAAGGTTAACGCCTGTGTAAACTGAAAGAATGCCGGTTACAGCCTGAATCGCAACAAGGATAATAGCAAGAACCATGCCGTAAGTTAACACGCGATAATGTCTGTAATCACGGAAAACGAGCCAAGTCACATATAAAATCCAAATAACGAGTATTATTGCTGCGATTCGGTGGAAATATTGGACATAATCTTGTACGTTTTCAGGCCAGACGAAGCGGCCGTTTTCAAAGGGCCAAACTGGAACTGCGAGGCTGGCTTTTTCGTGCCGCACGAGTGCTCCTGTATAAACGGCTAGATATGTATAGATGGTCAAAAAGTAAATGTTGAGTCGAAGTTTTGTTCCCATCACGAGATTTCGGGCATCAAATTTACGATCGACTTCAAAAATAAGTAGTGCGAGTAAAACGATGCTTGAATAGCAAATGATGGAGATACCGAAGTGAAGTGCCATGATATAAGGGTTTTGTCCCCAGATAACTGCTGCAGCTCCCATGAAAGCTTGAAGAATTAAAAAAACAACAGAAATAATGGCAAGTGGTTTTGTTTCTCTGCGATCTTTAATTTTGATCCATGCGCAAATCGCAAGTACGATAACGAAAATGGAACCGAGTCCTGTTGTCATACGGTGCGCCACTTCAATGAGCTTTTCAGGTGTGACGTCTGTTAGATGGACGAGTTGCCCGTTACAAAGCGGCCAAGAATTTCCACAGCCGTCTGCTGATCCAGTTTTCGTAACTAATGCTCCTCCGAAAACGACGAAAGTCATGGCCAGAATGGTGAGGATGGACCAGACTTTTAAGAATTTATTCATGTTCCTCTATCTCTCCTTTAGATGAATCTTAAAACGATTTTCTTAGTTTTAGCTACCTTTGTTCATTTTAGCTTGTTTTAAAGGATAAGTAAAGAAATCCTTTGTTACTGCGGCTTTCATAAAGTTTAAGGTTTGTTTGTATGGGTTTTCACAAAGTTTCCTTGTGCTAGAAATGTTTTGAATGAATGGTTTTTTCGCGATGTGTGAAGACTATTTGGTTGACAAATCGTGTGTTTTTTTCACATAATGATAAGAGAATAACGCGGCAATTTATTTAAGGGGGAGAAGTTTTGAGCAGAATCGAAAATACTGGCGAATGGCAGAAAAGGGATGCAGTCAGTAAATTTAATGTGCGCGATTTTACGGAACTTATAAAAGTAGGAATCGTAAATTCAAATACAATTACAGCTTTCACAGGTATGTGGTTAGCTTTTCAATTAAATGGTATTTCTTTTATGCAGAATTTAGATGTAATCTTTTTTACGATCGCGGGTTCTGCGCTTATTGTGGGTGCATCAGGAGCGTTCAATAACGTAATAGATCGCGATATTGATGGTAAAATGGAGCGAACAAAAAATCGTCCTACAATGACAGGGAAAATTTCTGGAGGAAAAGCCCTTCTTATTGCTACTTTGCTGCTACTTATCGGCACTGGTATGTTATTTATGACCACTTGGCAAGCAGGTGTGCTTGGGCTTTCAGGTGTTTTTCTTTATGTGGTGGTTTACTCCATGTATGCGAAACGGAAACTTGTGAGTAATACAGTAATTGGCAGCTTTTCAGGAGCTGTTCCGCCGCTAATTGGCTGGTTTGCTGTTGACCCTCATTTTAGTTTGATTCCAGTTATGCTCTTTTTGGTGATGTTTGCTTGGCAACCACCACATTTTTACGCAATTGCCATCAGACGTGCTGAGGAATATCGAGCAGCTGGTATCCCAATGCTTCCTGTTGTGAAAGGATTTGATCGCACAAAAGGAAGTATGCTTTTCTGGGTGTTGATACTTTCTGTCCTTCCGTTTTTCATGACTGAACTCAGCCTTGTTTATGTAATTTTGGCCACGATTTTAAATATAGGTTGGCTTGTGCTTAGTTTGTATGGCTTCAAAATGAAAGATGACTTAAAATGGGCACAGTGGATGTTTATCTATTCGCTTAATTACATGACGATTTTGTTTGTATCTATGATTGTTATTTCCATTTTTCTTTAATGCGAGTGAGTCTCAGATTGAGGCTCGCTTTTTTTCTTTAAAAAATCTTGAAGTTTTCCTCATCAAATTCTTTTTTTCAACTAGTATAGTGGAAGTAGAAAGGATGCCGAGGTGGTACTTATGAAAATCGCAAGTTTTGAAAGAATGAAGCAACTTGTTGAAAATGGCAAATACACCGATGCTGAAATGGAAAGCCGCAATATGGTTACGGAAAACCCATCGCACTTTGCTGGTTATCTTTGTCTCGCCTACCTTAACTTTGCTGAAAAAAACATCAGTGAAGCGGCGCGCAACCTTGAACAAGCTCTTTTATACAACCAAAATGTCGTAGAAAGTTATCAACTCGGTGTGAAAATTTATGATAAGCTTGGGGAAAGTGAACGTGTTGTCGAATTAGCTCGTTTCGGTCTGACACTTGACTATGAAGAAGGAGAATTCTATGCTGCTCTTGCCAAATATTATACAAATGATGTAAAAGAAAAAGCAGCTCTCTATGAAACGGCACTTGCCTATTCACCTGAACGTTTAGACTTTATGGGGAGTTTAGCTTACTATTTATTCCAAATGGATAAAACAAGTAAGCGAGTGCTTGCTTTGCAAAACACTGCTCTTACAATAGATCCATTATTTGAACCGAATTTAGTTTATTTTGCAAAAATCAGTTATGCACGTGGAGATTTTGAAGCAGCTCGTGAGTTTACACGCAAATTGTGCGTTATTCAACCGAATAATTCGGAATACAAAACCCTTTATAATCAAGCTTGGGCAACTAAAAATCCTTTTTGGTCGCTTTACGAGCGTGTAAGATTATTTGGCAAGCGCATTTCTTTGACACAGCGAGTCGTTTTAATTAGCGCCTATATAATCATTTTTGCCCTTTTAACAAAAATGATTGGTTATGTGGCTGTTTTAATGTGGATTCTTCCACTTCTTGTTATAGTAGTTGCTATTTTATCTCAAACGGAGCGTAAAGAACAGTTAACGAGGCAAGATCGAAAAAATAGGTACCTGCGATTACCAGTTGCCATTATTTTATTAATGCTGCTTGCTTTTCCGGCAGGTGTACGCACGGTTTCTACACTTGCAGATTGGGTAACCCCGGATAAACTAAAAAAAGAGTATCCAGTGACTGAGCCTTTTGAAAAGCAAATGAATCCATTTATTCAAAAAGACTTTCCTTTAAAACTTCAAAAATAAATTTAGGCAGAAATTCTTGAAAAAGCAGTTAATTCTGAGTTTCTGCTTTTTGTATGCGAAGAAAATCATAAATGATGAAGCAAGCTTGGTAGCTTTTCATGAAAAAAAACGCTACAATTGGAAGCAGGAAACAAACCAAGAGGAGGGCAAAATTTGAAATTCGTACTAAGAGTATTGGTGCTACTCGTGATTTGCCTTTTTATCGGTTATAATACAGATCTATTTTTTGAAAAAACGGCTGAAAAAAATGAAGCATACGATAAAGTAGAGCAGAAAAATATACCAACGGAAGCCAAGAAAGCAAATGAAACGAGTGATCGGTTACCTACAAATGATGAAAGTTTAGGTACTTTCGTCAATCAAGATTTCTCGAAAGTGAAAGAAAAGTTTGGGGATCCAATTCGGGTTGATAAGACGCCTTATGGCTACGATAATTATGTTTATAACCAGCCCAATACGAGTTATATGCTTGTTGGTGTGAGGAATCATAAAGTACAAACTGTTTATGCACTTGGACAAGACTTGAATCTAAAACCGTATCAAATCGGAATGTCTGTAGAAAAGGTGTTTACAAATGCTAAGCTCCAGTCTGAAATTGCTTTTTATTATGAAAATAATTTTTATCGATTTGAACTTTCCGAAAATGATTTAAACATGCGTCCGGTTGTCAGTCTGGGTAGCGGTGTTTATGCGCAGCTTAATTTTGATAAAATAGAAGGCAAATTAACAAGCGTACGCTATTTAAATAAACTTTCTTTCATCAAAATGCACCCTTATGAACTAAACTATCAAGGGAAAATCTATAAAGAAAATGTTTCTGATGCCTTATGGAATCAAGTGGACAAAGCAGCAGATCTAGAGGTTCTTGAAATTACGAATGTACTTCGAGAGCGCTATGGTGCGGAACCGGTCGCAGATGAGCAAAATGTTGCAAAAGTTGCTTACGGACATAGTGTAGATATGGCAGAAAATAAATATTTTAGCCATGATTCGCCCACCTATGGCTCACTAGGAGATCGGCTAAAAGACGGAAATGTCAACTATACGAAAGCAGGAGAAAATATCGCCTATAATTATATTGATGCGGGAGCAGCTGTTGAAGGTTGGCTAAACTCACCGGGACATCGCAAAAACTTGTTAGAAAAAACATATACGTATATGGGATCTGGGACATTCCGGAAATATTACACACAAAATTTTGTTACAAAGTAAGGACGCTTGCGCTAGTTCATGCTATAATGAGTAAATACAAGCGAAAAGTTTGGAGGGATTAGTTTGTTTGCAACGATGGAGAGTTTGGCGCTACTTGATTTATCAGATGAATTGTCTGCCATGATTCTCAGTTCAGAAGAAGCGAATAACTATCTGAAAAAGAAACAAGCGCTGCAAAATCCAGAAACACAAGCGAAGATTCAGGCGTTTGCAAAGGTTAAAGAGGCTTATGAAGAGGTGGAACGCTTTGGCAGGTATCACCCTGACTATAAAGAGGTAACTCGAAAAACTCGTGCATTAAAGCGAGAACTAGATATGGATGAAGGTATTGCGGCTTTTCGCCGAGCAGAGACAGATTTACAGAATTTGCTTGATGAAATTAGTTTATTACTGGCGGGAGCTGTTTCGCCAAATATCAAAGTGCCAACTGGAAACCCATTTTTCGAGCAAAAGTCAGCTTGTTCATCAGGTGGATGCGGAAGTGGTGGAAGTTGCGGTTGTTCGGCATGAGGACTTTAAATACAGAGGCTTAAAGATAGTAAAGGGGATAAATAACGATGGAAAATGATAGACAAGCTGTTGTGGTTTGGTTGAATCATTTGAAGCAAGTCAGATCGCTAAAGCGGTTTGGCAATGTACATTATGTTTCGCGAAAACTAAAATATGCCGTACTATATTGCGATATGTGTGATATTGAAGAAGTT
This sequence comes from Listeria kieliensis, assembly GCF_003369925.1. GTDB lineage: Bacteria > Bacillota > Bacilli > Lactobacillales > Listeriaceae > Listeria > Listeria kieliensis_A. Next base: position 411,700 of record NZ_LARY01000001.1, read on the forward strand.
TCTGCGAAGCTGTCGCGCTTTAATTATGTGAAACGTGTTGAACCTTCTTTCAGACCATTTCTGAAAACAGAATATGAGTCGAAAAAAGAAAATATGCATGACCACAGAAGTGAAGATGTTCAAATCACGATTTAAGATTAAGATGAGGCAGTGCTGTTTTAAACGGCACTGCCTTCCGTTCATCTAGGAGGAGATAGATTTTGAGAGTTATTGCTGGTTCAAGAAAGGGACATCGTCTAAAAGCGGTTCCTGGAGCAAATACTAGACCTACGACGGATAAAATTAAAGAAGCTTTATTTTCAATTATTGGTCCGTTTTTTGACGGAGAAAAGGCGCTTGATTTATTTGCTGGAAGTGGGGGACTTGGAATTGAAGCGCTAAGTCGTGGTGCTGCAAGCTGCGTTTTTATTGATCAAGCAGGCGCTGCTATTAAAACAATTAAAGGAAATGTTCAAGCTTGTCACTTTGAAAAGGAAGCACAGGTTTTTCGAAACGATGCTTATAAAGCTTTGAAGTTACTTCAAAAGAGTGAACAAAGCTTTGATTTAGTTTTTTTAGATCCGCCGTATAAGAAACAACAATTGGAAAAGCTGCTTTTGGAACTTTGTGAGCTCAAGCTGCTTCAAAATGGAGCACTCATTGTATGCGAACATGATAAAGAAGCGGAACTACCCGATGAAATTCCGCATTTTCAAAAAGTAAAAACGGCCGAATACGGAATCACTATCTTATCAATTTATGAGTTTGGAGTGTGAAGACATGGAAGAGAGAATAGCCGTTTATCCAGGTACTTTTGACCCGATCACAAATGGACACTTGAACATTATTGAACGGGCTGCCCGAAACTTTGACGTCCTCTATGTGACAGTGCTCAAAAATTCAAGCAAGAAACCGCTGTTTGACTTGGAGGAACGCATGCGGCTAATAGCCGAATCAACTATACATATTCCGAATGTCCGCGTGGAAAGTTCGGCTGGGCTTCTAGTTGATTATGCGAAAGAAAAATCAGCACATGCAGTCATTCGAGGATTGCGTGCCGTGAGTGATTTTGAATACGAACTTCAAATTGCTGCGATGAATAACAAACTCGATCCAGAATTGGAAACTTTTTTCATGATGACAAATCCGAGTTATTCCTTCTTGAGTTCAAGTATTGTCCGCGAAGTGGCTAGCTACGGAAGAAGCGTTGACGAATTAGTTCCAAAGCCTGTCAGTCTAGCGCTAAAAGCGAAATTTTAATTGGAATTGCAGATAAGGGGTTGTTTCTAGAAATGCGTAAACAGTGGAAAAAGTTATTAGTTATTGCGATACTACTCATTGTTATTGTGGGATTTTTCATCCCAGTGCCTTATTATATTACGAAACCCGGATCAGCAGAGGAACTTGAACCGCTTGTGCGAGTTTCGGGGCATACGAGTAAATCGAAGGGCTCACTAAGCCTTGTGACCATCGCGATGGCAGAAGCTAATATTTATACATATGGGCTTGCCAAACTACTTCCTTATCATGAACTTGAAAAAGAAAGTGATGTTCGTTTGGATAATGAAACGAATGAAGAGTACAATGTTAGACAGATGTATATGATGAATGAATCAAAAAACAATGCCATTCAAATTGCATATAAAGCAGCTGGACAAGACGTGAAAATCAAATATGATGGCATTTATGTTATGAGTGTACTAGATGATGTTCCGGCGGCCAAGTACCTGCATGCAGGGGATCTTGTGACTAAAATTGATGGCAAAGCATTTAAATCGAGCAGTGAATTTATTTCCTACGTAAAAGGCAAGAAACCAGGGAATAAGGTCAACGTTGAATTTGTTCACAATAAAAAGAAAAAACAAGCTGATATTGAACTAACTAAAATTGATAAAAAAGGAACGACAGGGATTGGGATTACGCTTGTCGATGACGAAAAAATTGAGACATCGCCAAAAGTAGAAATTGATTCTGAAAAAATTGGCGGTCCGTCTGCAGGCTTGATGTTCAGCTTAGAAATTTATTCGCGCTTCCAAAAAGAAGACTTAACGGCTGGCAAGAAAATTGCAGGAACTGGGACGATTAGTCCGGATGGAGAAGTAGGCCGGATTGGGGGAATTGATCAAAAAGTAGTGGCTGCTGATAAAGAAGGCGCTGCGATCTTTTTTGCACCAAATGATGAGCTAACGAAAGAGATGAAGAAAAACAATCCAGGAATTAAATCTAATTATCAAGAAGCCAAAGAAACGGCAAAGGAAATTAATACCAAGATGAAAATCGTTCCTGTAAAAACTTTTCAAGATGCTGTTGATTACTTGAAAAATTTACAAAAATAAATGCATGACAAGAAATCGTAATGAAAATCGCGACTTAGATTCTTAAAGATTTGAATGGAATTCGAATTTTAAAAGAAGCTTTGAAGCAATTTCAGGCGGTTTCTTTTTTTAAAAGCGGGAAAGGAAGAATAAAAGAGTTTTGCTAAGAGAGCGAGGGATTAAATTGAAACTTAAAGTTCGAAATCAAGCCAGAATTAGCGCCTTTTTTCCAGCCTATAGAAGCTCTGAGGGGCTTGACCAGGGAATTCGAGTAACTGAGACTTTGTTTCAAAATTTGCAAGAAGATCACGAGCGGCTAAAGAAAAGACGAAAATGGTCGTTATCACCGCTTGTTGCTCGAGCTCAAACAAACGAATTTAGTCGCCCGGCTGCAATAGAAAAACGTCCACTTCTTGAAGTAGACTGGCAGCCACTACTTTTTGCTGAGCTTGGAACATTAAAGGATGAAGCTGAGGAAGTTTCTGTGTTAGATTATGGAGCGGATCCCGAAGGAAAAGTAGATTCAACGCAAGCTTTTAAAAAAGCGATGCGCCGGGGTGGACGGATCGTGTATGTGCCAAAAGGAACATTTTTAATTTCGGGACTAAAAGTGCCCTCGAATACAGCCGTTATTGGGGCAGGAGAGACAGAAACGTTGCTTTTATTAAAAAAAGAAACCCCAAAAAAGCGGCAAGGTATTCGAAATCGGAATCTTTTCACTGGAAATAAACGAATTCGGTTAGAAGGCTTTACTTTAAACTGGGATGCCTCACGTTTTGATGAAAGTGAACCTAGCTCTTCAGGGGGGATTAGTTCGAGCGGTATCACACTTGCTCATGTTCAGTTTGCCCTTGTTCGGAATGTAAAAGTTATAGATCCTGGATTGCACGGGGTGGATGTTACAAGCGCGTTCTATAGTTACAAGGGCGACGGAACAACCTCGAGATTCCGCAGTGCCTATATCTGGATTGACCGTGTTGAAGCGTCAGGGTTTGGCGATGATGGCATCACAACACATCACAGTGATTATATTTATATTTCGCATTGTTTTTTGCATGACCCAAGTGGCAGGACTCATGAAAAAGGCTTCTCGAATTCGAATGGAATTGAAGTAGATGACGGATCTAGGCATGTCGTGCTACACAATAACGCCACCGAAAATTGTTTCGGTGGCGTGGAAATCAAGGCACATGAGACAAGCTCTGCCGCTTTTGATACTCAAATTATTGGTCATATTTCTTCTTCAGATAACCGCTCCTATAACTTTCGCCATATTGGACACCATAAAGGAGAAGACGCTGATAGTCAAACGGCAAGTGGCATTCGCGCAACCTTTTTAGTTGCAGAGGCGCCCACCTGGACACCGCTTTATCGGGATAGTGAACCACGAGCATTGGTTGTTTCGGCTTATAATAAGGTAAGCATCACGCAGTTTCTAACAGTTGATGAAAAGCAAGTTCCGATACTTGCGATCCAGTACCGTGCAAGGCAAGTTGCGCTCGATAAAGTCTATTTCAAAGGGAAGAAGCCGGAAGTTCGCCTTGGCAAGAAAACACGTGACATTAACGTATCAGAAATAAAGCAGTGGTCGGGCACTGAATTCAGCGTTTAGTTGCGCTGAATTCCCTTCTAGCAGATGGTAAAATCTTGATGCTTGAATGTCATATTGAATCAGTTCTTGACTAACTTTTGAAGGCGTGGAAACGAGCGGAAGCGACAATTCTTTTTTGATGGTAGAAAGGTAAGCCTGCCCTTGTTTTGTCATTCCTAGTAAGCGTAAATAATTTTCTGGCTGATCTGTTTTTTGAAACTGCAATAGAATCTGCATAGCTGTTCGGCGAATGCGCGCTGCACTGTAACGCTTTGTAACGGTCGCACGCAAGAAATTTTCTGCTGTTTCTTCTAGAGCCGCGCGACGCAAGCGATTTTCGATGCCTTCTGTCACACTGTTGATCGCCGTGAGAGATTCGTTTCGATCGCTTAAAAGGCGGTAGCGCAAATAAGGGTAAGTGCTTGAAAAAGATAAAAGCGGAGCCTGATAGTTTTCTAGCGAAGCATAAACAAAGTCAGGCACCTTCTTTTTGATGGCAGGAAGGCTATTCTCAAGTAGAAGCTTGCGGAGCGCCGTGGCACTGGCAAAATCATTTGAATTGGCGTCTGTTGAATGGTAATCATTTGTTCGCTTAAGTGAATAAAGCTCAAGATTTGCTTTTTGTTTTTCGTTTGCGAGTGCGTAATGCAGACCAAGAATATTGTTGGGCTTTGTGACATCTAGCTCGTTCGTAAAAGAAGCGAGGGTTTCCGTGTATGCCTCGCCATAGCTTAATTTTTTTTCTGTCAAAGTTTGTCTTAGCGTTTCTTCAAATAGGGAACTAGATGCTAGTTTAGCGGTGGTGCGAAATTGTGCGGCATCCCCATTTTCACTTCCAAAGAAAAGCGCATCCGTTTTTAAATCTTTAAGCAATTGGACGGCCGCAGATGCAAAGATATCTGCTTGTTGGACAGCAAACCGAACGGGTAATTCGAAAACAAGATCACAGCCAGCTTCAAGCGCCCATTTTGTACGCAATTCTTTTGATATAATAGCTGGCTCGCCTCGTTGGACAAAAGAGCCACTCATGATGGCAATTATGATGTCTGCTTTCGTTTGCTTTCTTGCTTCTTGTAAATGATATAAATGCCCATTATGGAGTGGGTTATATTCAACAATAATTCCAGTAGCACGCAAATTTTCTCACCTCGTTAATTTTTTTGCTTCTCTAAGCATATCATCTTGCGGAAATCCTGCCAAGAAACCGGAAAAAATATTGACAAAAGCCTTTGAAAAAGCTATAATAGCTTTTGTTGCGCTTGGAGTGATGAATGATGAAATGGTCATTAAGTCAATTAAAAAAATACCGTAACGAACCTTTTGAAATCAACGAGCAAGTTGATTTAACTGAATACTTGAAAGCGAATAATCAAGATGTGCGAGGTGCTTCTCCTGTAACGGTTCAAGGCGAACTCGAAATGCAGGGAAACGATGTGGTCGCAAACTTAAATATTAGTGGATCGCTTGTACTTCCATGTGCAAGAACGCTTGTAGATGTAGTTTGGTCATACGACATTCATTCGATTGAAACCTTCGTTCCGTCGAAAGAAGATCTTCAAGATGAATCTTTCCATTTGATGGAAAAGGACACGGTGGATTTGACACCTGTCGTTGAAGAACTTTTACTGGTTGAAATTCCCATGCAAGTGTTTAGTGATGAAGTACCAGGAAGCGAAGAACTTCCAAAAGGAACAGACTGGGAGCTCCAAACAGAAGATGAATTTCTTCATGAAGAAACTCTTAAAAAACCAAAAGTGGATCCTCGTCTTGCGGGACTGGCCGATTTTTTTGATGAAAAAAAAGACGATTAGTACCGATCAGGCTGGAATAAATTTTAAGGATTTCCTTAAAACTCAAATTCGCTAAGGAGGTGTATAGAAATGGCAGTACCTGCTAGAAGAACTTCAAAGACTAAAAAACGTAAACGTCGCACACATTTCAAATTACAAGTTCCAGGCATGAATGAATGCTCGAACTGTGGAGAAATGAAACTTTCTCACCGTGTATGTCCTGAATGCGGACATTATGATGGTAAAGAAGTAGCGAACGGCTAATCAAAACTGTTTATAAACAAGTGATACGTACACTTGTAAATTCATAAAAGCACGACAAGATACCATGGATCTTGTCGTGCTTTTATTTTTGGTCATTTTCGCTTAAAATAGTAGGGGATAGGAACAAGAAGCAAGTCAGGAGGCAGAGTATGAAACCGAAAATAGGCATTGTTGGTGGTGGCGCGATTGGTCTTTATTTTGCAGCGCAACTTAGTGCATATGCGGACGTTACTATTTTTGTTCGCCGTGCTGAGCAACAAGCTAAGCTCAATACGGAAGGAATCAAGCTAGGAACTAAGACCTTTTCGGTGAAAAGCACGCTAATTCAGGAGCAAGATTCTAGAAAACAGGATTTGCTTTTAGTGACCGTGAAAAGCTATCAACTAGCTGAACTGACTTCACAATTAGAAACGTTTCCAAAAGAAACACCTCTTGCCTTTTTGGCAAATGGAATCGGGCATCTCAAGTGGCTTGAGGAATTATCTGCTGAAACGATTTTGCTTGGTATCACAAGCCATGGCGTGGTGCGTACCGGGGATCGTGAAATTGAATCAAGCGGAAAAGGAGAAACGGAGCTTGGGATTTGGCGAGGGGAACTTGATAAGCAACTAAAAAACCAATTCACTCAATTTCGAGACTTTTCGATTCGATTTTCGGAGGATATCTTCAAAGCAATTTACCGCAAGCTATTAATCAATGCAGCTATTAATCCGCTTACGGCGCTTTTAAACGTGCCGAATGGATCGCTTCTTACAAATAAGGAATTTAATAACTTTCTGCGTGAAGTGGTTCAAGAAGCAAATCAAGTGCTACATGTGGAAAATGGGTTAGAAATAGTGGAAGAAATTTGCCAAAATACAGCATCCAACTGGTCGTCGATGGCGATGGATGTATTACACAAACGACAAACGGAAATTGATGCGATTGTTTTACCGGTCCTCGAGCTGCTCACTCACGAAGGGCTTTCTGCTGAAAAGCTTACGATGCTTTATCAACTCATTAAAGGAAAGGAGCGCGAAAATGCTAAATTGGACGACTGAAATTTCAGCTTGGTTGATTGTTTGCCCAGTTTTTTTGTTTTTCTTTCTTTATTGGGGGTTAAAGTGGGGACTGAAAAGTCAACCTCGTGCGCTTAGATGGAGCGCTGACTTAACGACACTTTTCTTCATTCTAGCGGATCACTTCTGGATGGTACAGCTATTCGGGCGCTCATTCTTGCTATACATTCTGCTTGTGCTATTCTTAGTCGGCATTGGAATCGTTATTCTTTTTGCGCTTCGAGATGGGGAACTTCGTCTTGAACGCGTTTTTCGGACATACTGGCGCCTGTGTTTTTTCATTTTTGCTGTTCTTTATCTCTTTTTTTACCTCACAGGACTTGTTCTTGCGATCAGCTACTAGTAAATGGAAAAACCTTTTTTGGGGCAGGAAGTGGGGGATTTTGTTTTTTCGCCCCATTTTCCCCCACCGCATTTTAAATTTTCATAAACCGCTTTATACCAGTATTTTAAATCTCTTTCTCTTTACGAGAAAGAGATTTTTTTTTGAAATTTTTAGGTTTAGGGTGGAGTAAAGTGGGGAGATGTGGTAAAGTGATAAATAAGAAAGTGGGGGAAGTCTAATGTTCATGGGCGAATATCAACATAACATTGATATAAAGGGCCGTTTAATCGTGCCAGCGAAATTCCGTGAGCTATTAGGCGAACAATTTGTGATCACTCGCGGACTGGATAAATGTTTGTTTGCTTATCCGCATTCGGAGTGGAGTAAATTGGAAGAAAAACTTCAATCGCTTCCGCTGACTAAAAAAGATGCCCGTTCATTCACACGGTTCTTCTTTTCTGGAGCGTCTGAATGTGAACTTGATAAACAAGGACGGATTAATATTCCGCAAACTTTGTTAAGTTATGCAGGCCTTGAAAAGGAATCTGTGATTATCGGAGTTTCCAATCGTGTGGAAATTTGGAGCAAACCGGAATGGGAGGCTGCTTTTGAAGAAGCTGAAGAATCCTTTGCGGACATTGCTGAAAATATGATTGGATTCGATATTTAAGGAGGGCTAAGATGTTTCAACATGAGACGGTTTTGCTGCATGAGACAGTAGACCAATTAGAAATTAAAAAAGATGGCATTTATGTGGATGCAACGCTTGGTGGCGCTGGGCATACATCTTATCTGCTAAGTCAACTTGGCGATGAGGGGCGCGTTTACGCGTTTGACCAGGATGATGTGGCCATTCAAAATGCTAAGAAAAACTTAAGCGATTCACGTCTTACTCTCATTAAAGCGAATTTTCGCGAACTCAAACTTGAGCTTCTTGCAAAGGGAGTAAACGAGGTAGACGGAATTTTATATGATCTTGGCGTGTCTTCGCCGCAACTTGATGAGCGTGAGCGAGGGTTCAGTTATCACAACGACGCTGCACTCGACATGCGAATGGATCAGACGCAAGAGCTTTCAGCAAAAACGGTTGTGAATGAGTGGAGCTACGAGCAACTAGTTCGAATCTTTTTTCGTTACGGTGAAGAAAAGTTTTCGAAGCAAGTAGCACGTGAAATTGAAAGACGACGAGAAACTGCTCCAATTGAAACAACTGGGGAGCTTGTGGATATTATTAAGACGGCCATTCCAGCACCAGCGAGACGAAAAGGTGGACATCCTGCAAAACGGATTTTCCAAGCGGTTCGCATTGCTGTGAATGATGAATTATCGGCAGTTGAAGATTCACTAGCGGATGCACTGACGATGCTTCGGAAAAATGGAAGAATCAGCGTGATTACTTTTCATTCGTTAGAAGATCGGATCGTGAAGCAAATTTTTCAAGAAGCTGCTAAAGGGCCAGAAGTTCCCAGAGGATTGCCGGTGTTACCGGATGAATATCAACCGGATTTTAAACTAGTCACAAGGAAACCCACTCTACCAAGTGTAGAAGAGGTTGAACATAATAATCGGGCACGTTCGGCAAAATTACGTGTCATTGAAAAAATCAAATGATGTAGGAGATGGTGTCTGTGAGTAATGTAGCCTACAAATCCAATTTGGAACCAAAGCGTATACATACTGAACAAACAGAAGAACAAACACAAAAACTTGTTAAACGCAAACGAGTCACAACAGGTGAAAAAATAATCGTCGCGATGGCTATCGTAGTGGTAGCTGTTATCGCTTTTCAAATTATTCGGGTACAAGCAAGTATCTATGATGTCAATCAAAGCGTTGAAACAACGGAGTCTAAGTTGTCCGATCAAGAAAAAAACAATGCAGACTTAAAAGTGCAAGCTAATGACTTGGGGCGCTATGAACGCATCTTGCAAAAAGCGAAAGAAAAAGGCTTGAAACTCGATGGCGATAACGTGAAAGTAGTAGACGGCAAATGAACCGGCGCAGAGGAAATATGAGGAGAGGCGCATTAGCTCTTTTTGTCTTTTTCACTGCGCTTTTCCTCGTTCTTACGGGACGCTTTTTGTATATTCAAATTCGCGGCGTCGTGAACGGGGAACCACTTGCGGCACTCGCAAGTAAGCAACATGCGAAAAGTGAAGTCATCGAAGCGAAACGCGGTTCGATTATTGATCGAAATGGAGAAGTACTCGCTGAAGATACTGCAACTTATACACTTGCTGCGGTCGTTTCAAATCGGCTGTCTAAAACGGATAAAAATCCGATGTATGTTACAAATAAAGAAAAAACAGCTGAAGTGCTTAGCAAATATATTGCGATGTCAAAGGCAGATATCTTGAAGCGTTTAAATAAGAAAAAGGTTTATCAAGTCGAGTTTGGAAAAGCTGGCAAAAATATTTCTGTTGAAACAAAAAAGAAAATCGAAAAAGAAGATTTACCTGGATTGATTTTCACTAGACAAGCAGAACGTTTTTATCCAAATGGAACTTTTGCAACACAGCTCATTGGTTTTGCACAGCAAACGGAAGGCCAAAGTGGTGAAAGCTCACTTGTTGGCAAGATGGGTATTGAAAAAAGTTATAATGCGGCTTTAACGGGCGAAAATGGTAAGTTGAAATATAGTACAGACCGAATGGGCTATATCTTACCGAATGCTGATAAAAATGTGGAAAAAGCCAAAGATGGTAGTCAAATCGAATTGACGCTTGATAAAAAAATTCAAACCTTCTTAGAAGATACGATGACAACAGTCAATGCGAAGTATAAGCCTAAAAATATGATGGCTGTCGTTATGAATCCGAAAACAGGTGAAATTTTAGCAATGAGTCAGCGCCCATCCTTTAATCCAACAACTAAAGCTGGTTTGAATGGAAAATCAGCAGGGGTTTGGCAAGATTTACCTGTCGAGTACGCGTATGAGCCGGGTTCTGTTATGAAGATTTTTTCACTGGCCTCAGCGATTGATACAGGCGTTTACAACCCGAACGCTTATTTTAAATCAGGAATCTATAAAGTTGGAGACATTCCGATCCACGACCACAATGGTGGAGTTGGTTGGGGGTCGATTCCCTATCGTGAAGGCGTGGAACGTTCTAGTAATGTTGCCTTTGCCACTTTGCTTAATAAAATGGGAACAGATACGTTTGAAAAGTATCTAACGAAGTTTGGCTTTGGAAGGAAAACAGGCATTCAACTTCCAAATGAAGCAACTGGTAAAATTCTTTATCACTATCCAGTAGAAAAAGTAACGACTGTTTTTGGTCAAGGAACGACTGTCTCGATGATGCAAATGCTTCAAGGCGCTTCGGCGATTGCAAGCGATGGCAAAATGAAACTGCCTTATGTGGTTTCTTCCATTACGAATCCAAATACAAACAAAACGTCGAAAACGCAAATGAAAGTTACTGGGAATCCAATTAGTGAAGCTACGGCGAAAAAAACACGTGAAGAATTGGAGCGCGTTGTTAGCGGAGAACATGGTACAGGGAAACTCTATGCCATTCCAGGCTATTCTGTCGCTGGTAAAACAGGGACATCACAAATTGCAGACTCGACTTCTGGGAAATATATGACGGGAAAAAATAATTACATCTTTTCTTTCATGGGGATGGCACCTGCAAATGATCCGGAAATTGTGATGTATGTGACGATGCAGCAACCGCAGCTTTCGGATACGGAAACAGGCGGAGAAGCGGTTTCTGAAGTCTTTAATCCAGTTATGAAAAATAGTTTGCAGTATTTGAATATCAAACCGGCTGCTGAAAAGAAACTTTCGAAGATTAAAATGAAAGATTACACAAGTAAAACGGTGGAAGAAGCGAAAAAAGCGGTGCAACAAGATAAACTTAACCCTGTTGTGATTGGCAATGGGAAAAAAATCGTGCAGCAAATTCCAAAAGTCGGAGAAACAATTCTTGAAGGACAAAAAGTCATTTTGATGACAGATGGCGATATGACGGTTCCAGATATGCAAAACTGGTCACGAGAAGATGCGCTGAAAGTATCAGAAATCACGGGAATTCCATTCAGTTTCAGTGGAAGTGGATACGTGGTGAAACAAAGTGCAGCTGCGGGAACGATTTTGAATGATGATACAGAACTCAAGCTTGAACTTGCGACTCCGGATTCGATTGAAGCATTTACGAAGAATAACGATGATTCGGATAAAGAAAAGGTGAAGCAAGACACGAATATTCAAGAAAATCAAGGTGTAGGTGACCTTTTGACGGGTCAATGATTTTTGCCTAGTAGGTATTCTGGCTTCTTTGTCAGAGAAGCCAGAATACCTATTTTACTGGGCTTTAGGTCATATAGAAATGCTTGTTACTTTTTGCTAAGATAGAAAAGGAGATTTTTCGCCTTATTTATTTTAGGAAAGAGCGAAAAGCGAGCTTAAAGGAGATGGAAGTTGTGAAATTAGAGAAGCTGTTAAGCGTGCTGCCGCTTTACTATGGCGCTCAGGATTTGCCGGAAATAGAGATTGAAAAAATTGAACAGGACAGCCGTGAAGTAGCCCCAGGAACTCTTTTTGTTTGTATTGACGGGGAAGTGATTGATGGGCATCAATTTGCTAAAGTGGCTGAGGAAAAGGGAGCAACGTTGATTTTGGCAGAACGTGAGGTGCCTGTGTCTATTCCCGTTATTCGTGTTCAAGACACAAAGCGTGCACTCGCGCTTCTTGCCGATCACTTTTACGGCTCGCCAAGTCAACAAATGCGTATGATTGGCGTAACGGGGACTAATGGGAAAACGACGGTGACGCATTTAATCGATCAAATTTTGCGGACGCACGGCGAAAAGACGGGATTAATCGGGACGATGTACATGCGCATTGCTGAGCGCACGATTGAAACTAAAAATACAACGCCGGGAAGCTTAACGCTACAGCAAGTTTTTTCTGACATGAAGCAAGCCCGCGTAACGAGTGTGACAATGGAAGTTTCGAGTCATGCTCTTGTGCAAGGTCGTGTGCATGGGACGGATTTTGATGTAGCGGTTTTTACAAATCTTTCGCAAGATCATTTAGACTACCACAAAACGATGGAAGCCTATGCGCATGCGAAAAGCTTATTATTTGCTCAACTTGGTAATAAGTTCCAAAAAGAAGCGCCGAAAATGGCGGTACTTAATGCTGATGATCCAGCTTCAGAAACGATGCGAGAAGCAACGGCGGTTCCAGTTATTACTTATGGAATTGATCACGATGCAGATTTTAGAGCCAAGAACATTGAAATTACAAGTAAAGGCTCGACATTTGATTTAGTTTCGAAAACGGGTGTTCAGAAAGTACACATTCAAATGATTGGGAAATTTAGTATCTATAATGTACTTGCGGCACTGGCCACTTCGTTCGTGCTTCAAATTCCTGAAAAAGAAGCCATCCAAACACTTGGTGAAGTGAAAGGTGTTTCAGGGCGCTTTGAACTTGTTCATGCTGGACAGGATTTTCCGGTGATTGTCGATTATGCGCATACGCCAGATGGGTTGCTAAATGTGCTTGAAACAGTGGATGAATTCGCTAAAAAGCGGGTGTTTGTCGTTGTTGGTTGCGGTGGGGACCGGGATAAAGGCAAACGACCGAAAATGGCGAAAATCGCAGTCGATTATGCGACAGATCCGATTTTTACATCAGATAATCCGCGAACAGAAGATCCACGAACGATTATTCGAGACATGGAAAAAGGTGTAGAAGGAAAAGAATACGTTGTGCGCGTCAATCGGAGAGAAGCGATTCAGTATGCGGTTGAGCAAGCTGAAGCGGGCGATGTAATTTTAATTGCCGGAAAAGGTCACGAAGACTATCAAATTATCGGAACAGAAAAAATTGATTTTGACGATCGTGTTGAAGCACGGTTAGCTATTGAAAAAAAACTAGAACTTTAATACAATAAATAACAGTTTGAAAGAAAAGATTGGGGAGAAATCATTGTGTCATTTTATATGTTATTCACCACGCTTGCGATTGCATTCATTTTAACGGTAGCTTTTGTACCGGTCTTAATTCCATTTTTAGTTAAGCTGAAATTTGGTCAAAGTATCCGCGAAGAAGGACCGAAGATGCACGCTCAAAAATCAGGAACGCCAACAATGGGAGCTGTCGTTTTCTTAATGGCTATCATGTTCAGTTATTTGGTTATGAGCTTTATCACGAAATCTTTCAGTTTAACAACCGGGTTGCTGTTTATCGCAATCGCACTTTATGGTGCACTTGGATTTCTCGATGATTATATTAAAGTCGTTAAAAAACGCAATTTAGGCTTAACATCCAAACAAAAATTTCTAGGGCAAGTGACTATCGCTGTGTTATTTTTCCTTGTTTATCATTTTGGGAATTTTTCAGAGACACTGCGCGTTCCATTTACACAAATCGAAGTGAACTTAGGTTGGTTTTTCTTGTTGTTTGTTTTGTTCTGGCTCGTTGGTTTCTCGAATGCGGTCAACTTAACAGACGGCCTAGATGGCCTTGTTTCAGGACTTTCAAGTATTGCCTTTGCGGCGTTCGGTGTGATCGCTGTCGTGCAAAATCAGTTTGAAGTCGCTTTGTTCTGCTTTGCAGTAGTCGGGGGCATGCTTGGGTTTCTTCTATTCAACAAGAACCCTGCGAAAATATTTATGGGCGATACCGGCTCGCTTGCGCTCGGTGGGGCACTTGCAGCCGTTTCGATTTTACTAAAGCAAGAATGGCTTCTCCTTTTAATTGGGATTGTTTTTGTTATTGAAACAGCATCCGTGATTTTACAAGTTTCTTATTTCAAGCTAACACACGGCAAGCGACTATTTCGAATGACGCCAATCCATCACCACTTTGAGTTAGGTGGTTGGAATGAATGGCGTGTTGTTCTAACGTTTTGGGGAGTAGGTTTACTTGCGGCAGTGGCAGCCATTTTAATGGTACAGTTATAAACGATTTTAGCGTCTCTAGAAGGTTCAGTTTTGGCCGTTTAGCTGGCGCTTTCAGTCGTTTTTAGCAAAAAAGGGAAATATCGGAGGCTAACAAAATGAAAAATATTGAAATGTATTATCATAAAAAAGTACTGGTTCTAGGGCTTGCGAAAAGTGGCGTGAGCGCTGCGAGTTTGTTGCATAAATTAGGGGCTTTTGTCACAGTAAATGATCAATTGCCATTCAGTGAAAATCCAGAAGCACAAGGCTTGCTCGAGCAAGGGATTAAAGTGATTTGCGGAAGCCATCCGACAGAACTTTTGGATGAGGGTTTTGAACTTCTCGTGAAAAATCCAGGAATTCCTTATAACAATCCGATGGTTGCAAAAGCCGAGCGATTAAACATTCCAGTAATTACTGAAGTAGAACTGGCTTATCAAATTTCGGAAGCGCCAATCATTGGGATTACAGGGACTAATGGGAAAACAACAACGACAACGATTATTGACCGGATGTTAAATGAAATGGTTGCAGGAAAATCACTTCTTGCTGGAAACATTGGCTTCCCGGCATCGGCGGTTGCGGAAAGCGCAACAAGCGATCAGTGGATTACAATGGAACTCTCTTCCTTCCAGCTAATGGGAGTTTCTACGTTTAAACCCAAAATTTCTGTTATCACAAACATTTATGAGGCCCATCTTGATTATCACAAGACGCGTGAAGAATACGTGGCGGCAAAATGGAACATTCAAAAAAACCAAACGAAAGAGGATGTTCTTGTCATCAATTGGGATCAAGAAGAGTTACAAGGATTGACACGAAAAACGGCAGCACGCGTGATTCCTTTTTCAACGACACAACGGCTTTCAGAAGGTGCTTACGTTCAAAACAATCAGTTGATGTTTAATGATGAAGTGATCGGCTCGCGTGAGGATATTCTTCTCCCAGGAGATCATAATCTCGAAAACATTCTGGCTGCTATTGCTACTGTGAAAACAATTGGGGTACCTAATGAAGCGATTATGACGGTTCTTAAAACCTTTAAAGGCGTGCCACATCGTACGCAGTTCGTGACTGAATTTAATGGGCGTAAATTTTATAACGACTCCAAAGCCACGAATATTTTAGCGACACAAAGTGCATTAAAAGGATTCAAACAACCCGTTGTGCTTCTTGCTGGTGGATTAGACCGGGGAAATGAGTTTGATGAATTAATGCCGTTTTTACGCAATGTGAAAGATGTTGTTGTATTCGGGGAAACGGCAGACAAAATTGCGCGAGTGGCTAAAGAAGCCGGAACAACGGTGCATTATGTCAAAGATGTTGAAGATGCCGTTCCAGTGGCTTACAAGGCATCTCAACCGGGCGATGTAATTTTACTTTCACCCGCTTGTGCAAGTTGGGATCAATATCGAACTTTTGAAGTACGAGGAAATGCTTACATGCGGGCAATTCGCGCGCTGACTGATGAGGTGGAAAAATGAAAATTGTACTAACAGGAGGCGGAACGGGAGGCCATATTTTCCCGGCGCTTGCTTTTATCCGAGAATGTAAAAAGGAATATCCAGATGCTGAGTTTTTATACATTGGTACCTCAAAAGGTCTTGAAGCAGATCTAGTTCCCCGTGAAGGCATTGCTTTTGAAGCAATTGAAATTACAGGCTTTAAACGTTCCCTTTCACTTGAAAACTTTAAGACGATCGCTCGGTTCTTCAAAGGAACGAAGCGAAGTAAGGAAATTTTACGACGCTTTAATCCGGATTGTGTCATTGGAACAGGCGGATATGTGTGTGGACCAGTGGTTTATGCGGCAAGCAAGCTTAAAATCCCAACGATTATTCATGAACAAAATAGCGTGGCTGGGCTAACCAATAAATTTTTAAGCCGCTATGTGGATAAAATCGCCATTTGTTTTGAAGAAGTGAGTGATTCTTTTCCATCAGAGAAAATTGTCTTTACAGGAAACCCGCGGGCTTCCGAAGTGGTGAACATCGAAACGACGAATGCGCTCGAAGCCTATCAATTAGACAGCGCCAAACCCACCGTTCTTGCATTCGGGGGGAGTAGGGGTGCAAGGCCACTTAATGAAGCCGTTTGGAACATCTTGCCCGAGTGGAAAGATAAGGACTACCAGCTGCTTTATGTGACCGGAAATGTACACTACGAAAAAATAAAAGAAGAGCTCAAAACCCTTAATTTGAGTGGAAATATCAGTGTGGTTCCTTTCGTCTATAACATGCCTGAAGTTTTAAATGAAGTCGAGCTTGTGATTTCGCGGGCAGGGGCGACCACGATTGCAGAATTGACTTCACTTGGCGTACCTAGTATTTTAATTCCAAGTCCCTATGTAACGGCAAATCATCAAGAAAAAAATGCTCGTTCCCTAGAAAAAAGCGGGGCTAGCGTTGTCATAACAGAATCCGAGCTCGAGCAAACGGATTTAATGGCGCAAATTGATGCGATTATGACAGACAAAGCGACGCTTGATGAGATGGCATTTCACGCTGGCGAATTAGGTGTTCCTGATGCCGCTAAACGCCTAGTGGATCTAGCTTTGAGCCTCACGAAAGCTTAACCAGGGAAACTAGAACAAAGGAGGCAAGATTTTAAATGGCGAAAAACAAAAAAGTGGTTTCGATCGAAAGCCGCATTCCTGAACTAAAGAAGTATCGTAAGAAAAGATTGATTCGTCATTTAATTCTTCTGATAGGCTTCTTTGTTCTACTGATTCTTGCAACATTGTATTTTTTGTCTCCGATTAGCAAAGTAGAGACGATCTATGTTTCTGGAAATCGGGAACTAACAGAACAGGATGTACGATCGGATAGTGGCATTCAAAAAGGTGACTATATGATCGCTACGAACAATAAAAATGTAGAAGAACAACTTGAAAAAAATAAAATGATCAAAAAAGCTACCGTTGAAAAAAGTAGACTTCGAGCAATTAAAATCAAAATCACCGAATATAAAACAATAGGTTATCAACCAAGAGATGGTTTTTATTATGAAATTCTTGAAAATGGCGAGCTATTGTTAGAGCGAGCAAGAAAATTTCCGATCGGGAATCGTGTGCTTTTTTTCAATTTTAAAAACGATGATGTACTGAAAGATATGGTGAAGGAATGGAAAAAGTTACCGGTAAGTGTTCAAAATGCTGTATCTGAAATCCATTTGGAGCCAACAAAAAGCGATCCTGAACACATTTTATTGTACATGAATGACGGCAATCAAGTGACAGCGACAATCCACGGATTCGCAGAGAAAATGAGTTACTATCCTTCCATTTCAGCTCAATTAAACGCTGGACAAAAAGGCGTCATTGACCTTGAAGTAGGAGCCTATTTTGAAAGTTATTATAAAAAGAAACAAGAAAAAGAAAAGGCAGATTCTGAATGATTCTATAAAAATTATGGCTAATAGGGGGTCGTTTGTTCCCCTTTTTGCATCATTTGGTTGGTAATTCTTAAAAAATGTTCAAAATTTGATCTTTGTACTTTAATTCAAAAGTTTGTTGGTGTAGACTATAGTATAGGTAAATCTAACATAGTCTAAAAAGTGTCAACATGAAAATAAGAAATTGCATAAATAAAATGAAGATGGTACACGAATGAAAAAGAAGGAGGTGCCGTTCAGTGGGAGAAAGTGAAATTTATGTGAGCCTTGATATTGGCTCTTCAAAAATTAAAGTAATCATCGCGGAAATTGCAAATGACCGTTTGAATATTATAGGTGTTGGCGACGTTGAATCAGAAGGAATTAAAAAGGGCATTGTCATTGATATCGATAAAGCTGTGGATTCGATCAAACAAGCGATTCAAAAAGCTGAACGAATGGTTGGAGTTGAAATTTCACAAGTGATTGTTGGAATTGTTTCTAATCAAGTTATGCTTGAAGACAGTCGTGGCATCGTTGCGGTTAGTGGGGATAATTCTGAAATTACAGATCATGATGTGTGGAATGTGCTTGATTCCGCACAAGTTGCTCCGCTTAGCCCCGAACGTGAAGTGATCAGTCTCATTCCGCATCAATTTATTGTGGATGGCTTTGATGGGATAACAGATCCGCGTGGCATGAGTGGTGTACGTTTAGAAATGGAAGGCTCACTTGTAACAGGTTCAAAAACAATCTTACATAACATTCTCCGCTGCGTAGAACGAGCTGGACTGGAAATTACTGAAATTGTGCTACAGCCACTTGCTGAAGCTGCTATTTCGATGACAAATGATGACAAAGAATTTGGCACCGCACTTGTGAATATTGGCGCGGGAACAACGACAATCAGTTTATTTGATCAAGGAAAACTGGTGGCAACAAGTTCAATTCCAGTTGGTGGAGAAAATATCACGAAAGACTTATCACTCGGCTTAAATACTTCAACGGCAAATGCTGAAAAAGTGAAGCTAGAGCATGGTTATGCTTTTTATGATGATGCTTCACAAGATGAAGTATTTTCGGTGGATGTGATTGGCTCAGATCAGCAACAGCATTTCAATCAACTTGAAATTGCGGATATCATTGAAGCGAGACTGGAAGAAATTTTTGAACTAGTTCAAGAAGAAGTTTACCGCATGGGCGCAAGAAACTTGCAAGGCGGTTACATCTTAACTGGTGGTACAATGGGAATGCCGGGTGCGATCGATCTTGCTGGAAAAACGCTTGGCAGTCATGCAAGGCTTGCAATGCCAGATTATATTGGGGTTAGAGATCCAGCTTATACAACGGCTGTTGGTTTGATCCAATATGCGTATGAATTAGAGGGGTTAGAAGGGCGAGATCTTGGAAGTGAGGCTTCGGCTTATCATGAAGAAAGCGAAGGACGAGCTGAAAAGAAAGCGAAAGCACCTAAACCTAAAAAATCTGATGATGAAAAAGTAACAACGAAAATGAAAAATTTCTTTGGCGCGTTTTTTGAATAATAGCTGCGATTAAAAAAATCAAGAAAGTAGTAGGAGGAAATAGAATGTTAGAGTTTGAAACCAATTCTGAAAGCTTGGCAACGATTAAAGTAATTGGCGTCGGCGGTGGCGGAAACAATGCTGTTAATCGCATGATCGAACACGGCGTTCAAGGCGTTGAATTTATTTCTGTTAATACAGATGCCCAAGCCCTTAATTTAGCTAAATCAGAAGTAAAACTACAGATCGGTTCAAAGCTTACTCGTGGGCTTGGAGCTGGAGCTGTCCCTGAAATCGGGAAGAAAGCGGCAGAAGAGAGTCGCGAAGTCATTGAAGAAGCATTAAAAGGTGCGGACATGGTATTTGTCACTGCTGGAATGGGTGGCGGTACAGGAACTGGTGCGGCTCCCGTTATTGCCCAAATTGCAAAGGAAATGGGTGCTCTAACTGTTGGTGTGATTACGCGACCATTTGGTTTTGAAGGGCCAAAACGCTCGAAACAAGCGGTTTCTGGAACAGAGGCAATGAAAGAAGCAGTAGATACGCTGATTGTGATTCCAAACGATCGCTTACTTCAAATTGTGGATAAAAACACACCAATGCTTGAAGCGTTCCGTGAAGCAGATAATGTTCTTCGTCAAGGGGTTCAAGGAATTTCTGATTTGATCGCAGTACCTGGTCTTATCAACTTGGACTTTGCTGATGTGAAAACAATCATGACAAATCGTGGATCAGCTCTTATGGGAATTGGGATTGCAACGGGTGAAAATCGCGCGGCAGATGCTGCTAAAAAAGCAATTTCTTCTCCACTACTTGAAACATCGATTGACGGAGCTAAGGGTGTGCTGATGAATATTACAGGCGGATCCAATCTTAGCTTGTATGAAGTGCAGGAAGCAGCAGAAATCGTATCAAATGCTTCTGATCCAGAAGTGAATATGATTTTTGGTTCTGTTATTAACGATGATTTAAAAGATGAGCTTGTTGTAACAGTTATTGCTACTGGTTTTGACGAATCGAAACAACAAACGGTTCAAACAAGACGTGCGACAGGTCAAAAAATTGATGTAAATCGTCCAAATTATGCTAAACCTGAAGAGTCTCGTCGACCGGTGGAAAATGGCCCAGCTGAACCACAAGCACCTTCTTACCGTGAAGAAGAACCAACAAACACAGATCATGGTGACGTTGATGTTCCAGCGTTCATCCGCAATCGTAACAGACGTAAACGTTAAAAATGTTTGAAGCGTTAGAATTCGGGAATTCAAATGAACAAAGGTGACGCAGATGTCAAAACAAGATAATCTCATTCAAATAAATGCAAATATCAAAGAAGCTTGCAAAAAATCTGGACGTTCTGAAGCAGAGGTAAATTTGGTTGCAGTAACAAAGACCATTGATGTTGCAGGAATGAAAGAACTTTATGATTTGGGAATTCGTGATTTTGGTGAAAACCGAGTGGATGTCTTTTTAGAGAAATATGAAGCCTTTCAAGATTTCTCGGACATCCGCTGGCATTTTATCGGATCGCTCCAAACACGTAAGGTGAAGCAAATTATTGATAAAGTAGATTTTATCCATTCGCTTGATCGCGTGAGTTTGGCTGAGGAAATTGAAAAACGGGCCATAAAGCCAGTCCGTTGTTTCTTGCAGCTGAATGTTTCTGGAGAGGAGTCCAAACATGGTTTTACGAAGGAATCAGCTCTGGCGTTTTTGAAACAAGCTGATTTTAAGCAAATTGAAATTGTCGGATTGATGACGATGGCTCCAATTACTGAAAATGAAGACGACCTTCATGAGATTTTTCACACGTTGAAAGAAGCAGGAGCTGAAATTGCATCGCTTCAACTCAACCAAGTGACTGCAAGCGAACTATCTATGGGGATGACAAATGACTACAGCATTGCAATTGAAGAAGGTGCCACATATATTCGTGTTGGCAGAGCGCTCGTAAATGACTAAAATTAACGGAGGTGCAAGATCATGGGACTTTCCAATAAATTCAAATCTTTCTTTTTCCTTGATGAAGATGAATACTACGAAGAAGAAACAAACCGAAAAAATAATCAGGAACCTGAGCCAATGATTCAGAAAAAAAATGAAAAACCAGCTAAAAATCGTTTTCGCGCTGTTGAAGAAGAGCCGAATGTCGTGAGTATGCAAGGTGCGCAATTTTCAAGTGAAGTAATGCTTTCTGAACCACGTGTGTACGCTGAGGCACAAGAACTTGCGGATTACTTAAAGGAATATAAAACGCTTGTTGTTAACTTACAGCGCATTAGTCACGATCAAGCTATTCGGATTGTAGATTTCCTAAGTGGAACGGTTTATGCATTGGGAGGCGACATCCAACGTATTGGGAATAATATTTTCCTTTGTACACCAGAAAACGTTAGCGTGGATGGCTCGATTTCTGAAATGCTTGAAGAACAAAATTACATGTAAAGCTAGAGAGGTGGAACACAAGGTTGCAAACTTTTTTAATTCAAGTGGTTGATGTCATTTTGTTTATCATTCGCTACTTGCCAACACTCATGTTTGTCTACTTCTTGATGAGTTGGTTTCCCGGAGCACGTGAATCGAAGATCGGTCGCTTTTTAGGTCGGATTTTTGAACCAATTCTGGAACCGTTCAGACGGATTATCCCGCCGATTGGAATGTTCGATATTTCATCATTGGTTGCTTTTATTGCTTTCCAATTTGCGATGACTGTCCTTACCAATTTGATTTATCAATACGTTGTACCGCTTTTATACGGAATTTAACGGGTCATGTCTTTTGGGCATGACTTTTTTTAAAGCAGGAAAACTTGCCCGATTCAAAAGGAGATAAAATCAATTAAGTCTCGATTACTTGTTTTACAAAAAAAGAGGGAGGTGAAGCAGATGGAAGGTATTTATCAACATTTTCGTAAAGAAGAATATGCTTTTATCGATCAGGTTTTAGATTTGGCGATTCAAGTGGAGAACGAGTATACTCCGCGTCTGACAGAATTTTTAGATCCGCGCCAGCGCTTTATTGCTGAAACGGTTGTTGGTGGGTATGAAGCGATGGAAATCACTTTTTTTGGTGGATCGGAATTTACAGAACGAAAGCGAGCTTTAATTTATCCCGATTATTATATGCCAGAAGAGAAGGACTTTCAAATCAGTCTTTTTCATATTCGCTATCCTGTGAAATTCACGACGCTCACGCATCAAAAAATACTCGGAACACTGATGTCGCTCGGTATTCGTCGTGAAGCTTTCGGGGATATTTTAAATCAAGGTGAAGAGTGGCAGTTTTTTGTGGATGCCGAAATGGCGCATTATGTAACGAGTCAGCTCGAAAAAATTGGGAAAGTTAATGTGACGCTTGAAGAGGTTTCACTCCGTGATGCTTTAATTGTTCAAGAAGAGTGGGAAGAGCAAATGATTACCACTTCGAGCTTACGACTGGATGGGGTTTTAAGCAACGTGCTTCATCTTTCTAGGCAAAAAGCAAAACAAATGATTCAAGCCGGACTTGTTAAAGTGAACTGGAAAGTGGTTGAAAATCCGGATTTTGAGTGTGAAGAAGCGGATATTTTGTCAGCACGAGGTTATGGGCGGATTAAATTGATTCAAATTCATGGGCGAACCAAAAAAGATAAAATTCGAATGAATATTGGCTTTTTAAAATAAGAAACTGGAAGTAGAGTAAAATCTGTTGACAGTTTCTTTTTTTTGGCAAGAAAATGAGGAAAGCTGTGGCAGATTGATGTTGCATAAGCGGTGCTTGTGATATAATAACCTTAATTTAAAAGCAAGAAAAAGAAGTGAAGTGGGTGATGAACTTTGAAAAAAATGCTTGGAGAAGATAGGCGAGCAGCCATTTTAGACTGGCTACGACATACTTCTGAACCGATTTCTGGTGGCGAGTTAGCCAAGCGGACAGATGTGAGTAGGCAAGTGATCGTGCAAGATATTTCACTGCTTCGAGCGATGGAGCAGCCGATCATTTCGACACCACAAGGCTATATGATGGCTAAGGAATCAAAAAGAATTCGGCGGATCATAGCTTGTAACCACACGAAAGAAGAAGCTGAAAGTGAATTAAATACTTTAGTGGATTATGGGGTTTCTGTCATAGATGTGATTGTGGATCATCCGATTTACGGGGAACTAACGGGAAATCTTCATCTAAATAGTCGCTTTGATGTTGAAAAATTTGTCTATAAATTAAAAACAACTGATGCGCTGATGCTTTCTGGTTTAACGAATGGTCTTCATCTCCATACTGTTGAAGCGGATACGGAGGAACAAATCAACAAAGCAATTGAAGTTTTAGCGGAAATTGGGATACTTGTTCGTTAAAATCGACATCGCACTAGGAAAAAATGATAGATTGTGTTAAAATAAAACTTATATTGGATTTGTTTTGTAAAAAGCAAGGTTCTTTCGAAATTTCGTAGTTGCGTCTTGAAACTGCGGTTTCGATAATTCGTACGGAGGTGTAGAATATGCCATTATCGCCACTGGATATACATAACAAAGAATTTACCCGTGGTTTTAGAGGTTATGATGAAGATGAAGTAAATGACTTCCTCGATCAAATTATTAAAGATTATGAACAAGTACTAAAAGAAAAGAAGCGTTTAGAAGATTCCTTAAACAACAATGAAGAACGCTTAGGACATTTTACAAATATTGAAGAAACGCTAAATAAATCATTAATTGTTGCGCAAACAGCAGCAGAAGAAGTTAAACAATCTGCTGACCAAGAAGCCAAGTTAATTATTCGTGAAGCAGAAAAAAATGCGGATCGTATTTTAGCAGATTCTCTTTCAAAAGCACGTAAGATTTCAATTGAAATTGAAGACTTGAAACGTCAATCGAAAGTTTTCCGGGAACGTTTGCGCTTGCTTGTTGAAGCTCAAATGGACTTGATTAAAAGTGATGATTGGCAACAAATGATGGAATATGACGTGGATGCAACGGAACTGAAATCTATCAAAGAAGTTCAGGAAGATGCAGAAAACGAACAAGAATAGAAAAATGTTGATCTGAGACAAGTATGTTTTTCTTAGACTTGCTTTAAAGCGAACTGGTGATGGTGCGAGACCAGAAGCAAGCTGAAATGCAGAAATCACTCAAGGAGTTCTGAATCTGAATAAAGTAAGATTCGGCGCGGCCAGGCGTTAATGGAACGAGTGGATAAAAAGTTTCTTTTTATCAACAAGGGTGGTAACGCGATAATCTCGTCCCTTTTTTAGGGAGGAGATTTTTATTTTTTGCGGAATAATAATATAAAGGAGTTTGTGAGCGATGGATTATAAAGATACGTTATTGATGCCAAAAACTGCATTTCCGATGCGAGGAAATTTGCCAAATAAGGAACCACTTTGGCAAGAAAAATGGGAAAAGGAAAATCTCTATCAAAAAGTTCAAGAAAAAAATGCGGGACGTCCGACTTACATTTTGCATGATGGGCCTCCATATGCAAATGGTGAGCTTCACATGGGACACGCAATGAATAAAACGATCAAAGATATTATTGTTCGCTATAAATCAATGGCAGGCTTTAGATCACCTTATGTGCCGGGGTGGGATACACACGGACTTCCAATCGAACAAGCACTAACTAAAAAAGGCGTGAAACGGAAAGAAATGTCGGTTGCTGAATTCCGTAAGCTTTGTGAAGAATATGCTTATAAGCAAATCGATTTGCAACGAACGGGTTTCAAACGTCTTGGCGTAAATGGTGATTGGGAAAATCCTTATATTACGTTAAAACCTGAATATGAAGCGGAGCAAATTAAAGTATTTGGGGAAATGGCGAAAAAAGGTTATATCTATAAAGGGAAAAAGCCTGTTTATTGGTCGCCTTCAAGTGAATCAGCATTAGCAGAGGCAGAAATCGAATATCATGATAAAAAATCAGCTTCTATTTATGTCGCTTTCGATGTAAAAGATGGCAAGGGTGTTATTGATAACGATACAAAAATTGTTATTTGGACGACAACTCCATGGACGATTCCAGCTAATATGGCGATTACTGTCAATCCTAATTTAGATTATGCAGTTGTAGAAACGGCTGGGCAAAAGTATCTCGTAGCCGCTGCACTTGTTGATTCTCTGAAAGAAACGCTTGATTGGGATGATGGAAAAGTCATTCAAACGGTTCGTGGTAGTGATTTGGACCGCGTTGTAGCGAAACATCCGTTTTA
This sequence comes from Listeria kieliensis, assembly GCF_003369925.1. GTDB lineage: Bacteria > Bacillota > Bacilli > Lactobacillales > Listeriaceae > Listeria > Listeria kieliensis_A. The sequence goes on from NZ_LARY01000001.1 coordinate 437,004, forward strand.
CGATCGTGATTCGCTTGTCATTAACGGTGAACATGCTACAGCAGATGCTGGAACAGGAGCTGTACACACGGCACCAGGTCACGGGGAAGATGACTTCATCGTCGGACAAAAATATGGTTTAAATGTACTAGCGCCGATTGATGAAAAAGGTGTCTTTACGGATGAAGCTCCAGGATTTGAAGGCTTATTCTACGACGAAGCCAATAAAGTGGCGACTGAGAAACTAAAAGAAGTGGGGGCACTTCTAAAACTTGATTTTATTACCCACAGTTATCCGCATGATTGGCGCACAAAAAAACCCGTTATTTTCCGTGCAACACCACAGTGGTTTGCTTCAATTAATAAATTCCGTGGTGAATTAATGGATGCGGTTCAAAAAGTGAACTGGACACCTGTATGGGGAGAAACTAGACTGTATAACATGGTTCGTGATCGTGGCGATTGGGTTATTTCTCGTCAACGTGCTTGGGGAGTTCCGTTACCGATTTTTTATGCGGAAAATGGGGATGCGATCATTACGGATGAAACGATTCAACATGTTTCCGATTTGTTCCGTGAACATGGCTCAAATATCTGGTTTGAAAAAGAAGCGAAAGACCTTTTACCTGAAGGATTTACACACCCATCAAGTCCAAATGGTGAGTTTACAAAAGAACAAGATATCATGGATGTTTGGTTTGACTCTGGTTCGAGTCATCAAGCTGTATTAGAAGCTAGACCAGAGCTTTCAAGACCAGCAGATCTTTACATGGAAGGCTCTGACCAGTATCGTGGTTGGTTTAACTCATCGCTTACAACAGCTGTTGCAATGACCGGAGAAGCACCTTATCGTAATGTGCTTAGTCACGGATTTGCGCTTGACGGGGAAGGCCGTAAGATGAGTAAATCACTTGGGAATACGATCTTACCTGGAAAAGTAATTAATCAGTTGGGAGCAGATATTGTTCGTTTGTGGGTAGCTTCTGTGGATTATCAGGCAGATGTTCGTATCAGCGATGATATCTTAAAACAAGTTTCAGAAGTATATCGAAAAATCCGGAATACAATGCGTTTCTTGCTAGGAAATGTGAATGATTTCCATCCAGAAAAAGATCAAGTGGCTTTTGAAGAGTTGCGGGAAGTAGATCAATATGTGCTCGTTAAATTAAATCACTTGGTTAAAGCTGTATTGAATAGTTATGAAAAATTTGAGTTCTCGACGATTTATCATCAAATCAATAATTTCTGCACGGTGCTACTAAGCCAATTCTATATGGATTTTGCGAAAGATGTGGTTTATATTGAAGCAGCAGACAGCTTAAGCCGTCGTTCAATGCAAACGGTCTTTTATGAATCTGTTGTGACTTTAACTAAATTACTTGCGCCAATTCTTCCTCATACAACAGAAGAAGTTTGGGCAAATCTAAAAGGGGAAGAAACAACAAGCATTCATCTTGAAGATATGCCAGAACTGCGCGACCTTCAAGTGAAAGCCGGACTTGAGGAAAAATGGGATGAGTTCATGAAAGTGCGTGATGGTGTTCAAAAGGCACTGGAAGAAGCTCGAAACGAAAAAATGATTGGGAAATCAATGCTAGCAAAAGTAACGCTTTATGTGGATGAAACAGGGAAAGCACTATTTGATTCGCTTGAAGGCGACTTTGCTCAGCTCTTTATCGTATCTGATTTCGAACTAGTTGAAGGACTTGCAAAAGCTCCAGAAACAGCGCTCGAAATCCCGCATGTAGCGGTTCAAATTTCTGTTGCTGAAGGAGAGGTTTGCGAACGCTGCCGTGTCGTGAAAAAAGATGTAGGCACTGATAAGCATCATCCGACACTATGTGCGCGTTGTGCGGATATTGTAACTAAAAATTATGAATGAGTGAAGCTTAGAAAGGGCTGCCTCCATGGCAGCCCTTTTCTAGTCACGTTCCTTAGAATGTGGTACAATATAGCTAAAAATTTGGAAGGGTGAAGACGTTGAAGCTGGATTTTATTAAAGTTCACGGGTCACAAAATGACTTTTTTATCTTAGATGAGCGAAAGAGTGAACTTGGTGCGTGGACGGATGCCAAAAAAGCGCTTCTTGCCCAAAAGTTGTGTGATCGTTCGCATGTGCTTGGTGGTGCTGATGGGATTTTGTTTGTCGGAGAAGGAAACCCAGGAACCATTGGAAAAATGCGTGTTTTCAATTCGGACGGTTCTGAAGCTTCGATGTGTGGAAATGGTCTCAGGGCAGTAGCACGTTATTTGCTAGAAGAAAGCGGGTTGGAGGAAGCCAAAGTAGAAACCATGAAAGCGGATCTTCAAGTGAAGAAAAGTGATTCACTAGGATTTGAAATCCCCACTTTTGAAGTGGAAATTTCACCGGTGCTGTTTACACCAAGCAGCTTGCCTTTTCATCATCAAGGAGACCAACTTTTTGACGAAATGCTCCCAGAACTAGATCCGGAGTTGCATTTTTCTGCTGTGGCTGTGCCGAATCCACATTTGATTAGTTTTGTTTCGAAAGAGACACTTGCATCGGATAAACAAGGGAAGCTTGCAAGTTACTTAAATGGTGAAAATCCATATTTTCCAGATGGTGTCAATGTTAGTTTTGCTCAGCGTCTTTCGGGAAATCAAATTTTTGTTCGGACTTTTGAACGAGGTGTTGGCTTCACGAATGCTTGCGGAACGGCGATGTCGGCCTCGAGTCTGATTAAAAAGTTGCTAGACCATGATAAACTGGAAGAAGCGCTTGAGGTGTATAACGACGGCGGTATGGTGAAAGTAACAGCGGAGAAAACAAATGAGAATTTTTCATTACATTTGATTGGTAATGCCACTTTCACAGATAAAGGAACCATTGAAATTTCTGAAGACGGAGCAAGCATTTCGCTACTTTCTACGGAAAAAACGAATGAACAAGAAGATTACTTGCAACTTGTTGAACAAGTCAAGGCATTTTTGCAGCAAGTAAAGTAAGGAGAAGAGAATGAATTCAAATGGAAAAAAAGCTTTGCCGCTACTCATTATTGGAGTAATTGCTTTAATTGCGTTTATTTTTGAGGCGGTAAGTGTAGCAAAAAGCAGTAATTGGGTAGCAAAGTTTGATTTAAGTTGGATTGCCCGGATTCGCGATGGCCATCTTGAGGCGGGAACGACAAAGCTAGTAAAATTTTTAACGCATTTTGGATCTGCTGAATATGTGATTGTTATGACGATCATCGTTGTCATCGTCCTATTCATTTTACGGAAGTTTACTGTTGGATTATGGTTTGGAGGCACAGTTCTTTTTTGTGGCGTCGTGCTCAACTACTTACTGAAACATTTTGTTGAACGTAGTCGCCCGGATTCATCTAATTGGCTTGTTTCTGAGACAGGTTTTAGTTATCCGAGTGGACATGCTACGGCAACATCCATTTTTTATGGTTTAGCGGCACTATTTTTGATTTTTACAGTTCGACAAATCTGGGCAAAAATCGTCATTGGCGCATTAGGACTCTTTGTGATTTTCTATATCTTATATTCACGAATTTATTTAGGCGTGCATTATCCAACTGATGTGCTTGGTGGCTTTTTGTTTGGGATGGCTTCGATTTTTATTTCAACAGGTGTTTACTTCCTTGTTCGAAAACCGCTCCATCAATTGTTGACGAAATGGCGGCTTAAAGATCTGAGTAAAGTAGAATAAACTGATTTTGTTGCATCTTTCAAAGGAGTGGGACACTCTTTTGAAAGATGCTTTTTAATGTGTATTTAAAGCAAGTTCGCGAATTTTCAAAATGTAAACGCCACTATTTTTCTCTTGCAATTTATTGGGATAAGCGTTAAGATAGAACTGTTGATAAGAAAATATGGTTTTACAAGTTGTATTTGTAGAGAACGGAAATATTCACATGTTATAAAGAGTATTCAAGCTTTTATCATATGAATACTTTTTATAATATGTGAATTTTTTTATGAAAAACACGCAAGGGCTTGTTGATTAGCTTGGCCAGTTTGTTTTTTATTTGAAAACCCATATTAAGTAAATTATTTTTTTGGAGGTCTGTGGAAACATGACAGGTAAGGTAAAATGGTTCAACAGTGAAAAAGGATTTGGATTCATCGAAGTTGAAGGCGGAGACGACGTTTTCGTACATTTCAGCGCGATCCAAGAAGAAGGTTTCAAAAGCCTAGAAGAAGGTCAAGAAGTTGAATTTGACGTTGTTGAAGGTCAACGTGGCCCTCAAGCTGAAAACGTAGTTAAACTATAATTTCAGTTTTAGGTAAGAGAAACAAAAGAATGAACGAAGTATCTAGCAGCTTTTTAGAAGGTTGCTAGATTTTTTTATTTAAATGAAACACATTGTAAAACAGTTTTTCAATTCTTATATAACAGTTTGTTGGTTTTTACTCTTGATTAAACTTAGTTTTTCTATATAATAAGAAAGTATAGTTTAAACTGTTTTAATTTAATTTTAAAACAAAGTGATACAGGAGATGAAGCGAATTGGAAAAGAAGCAGGAACAATTTGATGATAAAACTGGAGCGGATCTTGTTGTTGATAGTTTAATCAATCAAGGTGTAACACATGTTTTTGGAATACCAGGAGCAAAAATTGATAAAGTCTTTGATGTGATGGAAGAGCGTGGTCCTGAGCTTATTGTGAGCCGTCACGAACAAAATGCTGCATTTATGGCAGCGGCTGTTGGACGTTTAACTGGAAAACCAGGTGTAGTGCTTGTGACAAGTGGACCCGGGGCTTCAAATCTTGCCACTGGACTTGTAACGGCTACATCTGAAGGAGATCCAGTTGTAGCGATTGCGGGAAATGTGGGCAGACAAGATCGATTAAAAAGAACGCACCAATCGATGGACAACGCGGCTCTTTTTAAATCAATTACGAAATATAGTGAAGAAGTGGTTGATGCTAAAAATATTCCTGAAGCACTTTCAAATGTTTTTCGTGCCGCTGAAGAACCTCGTCAAGGTGGGGCGTTTATCAGTTTGCCACAGGATATTGTGACAGAAGAGCACGTTCCGGCAAAAGCAATTCGTTCGCTTGCTCGACCAAAAACGGGTCCGGCAACAAAAGAACAAGTTGCTAAGCTTATCACACGGCTGAAAAAAGCCAAACTCCCGGTCCTTCTTCTTGGTATGCGTGCAAGTAGTCCAGAAGTAACCGCATCAATTCGCCGTTTGCTGCAAAAAACAAGCATTCCAGTGGTAGAAACGTTTCAGGCAGCAGGTGTCATTTCCCGTGAGTTAGAAAGCAATTTCTTTGGTCGCGTTGGGTTGTTCCGGAATCAACCGGGAGATATTCTTCTTAGCAAAGCCGACCTTGTTATCACGGTGGGGTATGATCCGATTGAGTATGACCCAAAAGCTTGGAATGCGTCTTCTGATCGGACGATTGTGCATATTGATGATATTATTGCCGAAATTGATCATTACTATCAACCAGTCACAGAGCTTGTAGGGAACATTTCGCTGACGATCGACCGGATTAATGCAAAATTCGATGGGCTAGAACTTGGGGAAGCAGAGCAGGAAATTTTAAGAGGCTTGCACGAGCAACTTGAACAACGTGATATTCCGAGTGAACCTGATGAAACCAATTTAGTTCACCCGCTTTCTGTGATCGAATCGCTACGCTCTAAAATTGACGATGACGTTACGGTAACGGTCGATGTTGGTTCCCATTATATTTGGATGGCGCGGCATTTCCGTTCTTATGAACCACGCAGATTACTATTCAGTAATGGTATGCAAACACTTGGTGTGGCACTTCCGTGGGGGATTGCTGCCGGATTAGTTCGTCCGGGTGAAAAAGTGGTATCTATTTCTGGTGATGGCGGTTTCTTGTTTTCCGCGATGGAGCTAGAAACAGCTGTTAGACTTAGAATCCCACTTGTTCATTTGATTTGGAATGATGGAAGTTACGATATGGTAGCTTTCCAACAAAAAATGAAATACGGCAAAGAAGCAGCTGTTCGCTTTGGTGGCGTAGATTTCGTGAAATATGCGGAAAGTTTTGGAGCTAAAGGACTTCGTGTTGAGCGTCCTCAAGATTTGGATGCCGTTCTTACTGAAGCGTTCCAATCTGAAGGACCTGTGATAGTAGATATTCCAATTGACTATCGCGAAAATATCAAATTGGGTGAATCGCTTCTTCCAGATCAATTCTATTAAGTTTTACCAAAAAGCAAGAATGGAGTTTTCTCCTTTCTTGCTTTTTGGCTGTTTACACTTGAAAATTTTCGTGAGAATCGTTGAAATTGCATGCGATCTAGAGTAAGATACAATTAGGATAAAACAAAGGAGTTTTGAATGATGAATATTGCCAAAATGATTGATCATACTGCACTGAAACCGGAAACAACAAAAGCGCAAATTGAAAAGCTAACAGAAGAAGCTAAAACTTACCAATTTGCTTCGGTTTGTGTAAACCCTATTTGGGTTAAATTTGCGAGCAGTCAACTTGCGAATTCTAGTGTGGATACGTGTACGGTAATTGGTTTTCCGCTTGGAGCAAATACTTCTAGTATGAAAGCCTTTGAAACAAAGGATGCTATTTTAAATGGAGCAACGGAAGTCGATATGGTCATTAATATCGGTGCGTTAAAAGAGGGAAATGATACACTTGTTGAAGAAGATATTAAGGCTGTTGTAGAAGCGGCTGATGGAACGCTTGTTAAAGTGATCATCGAAACTTGTCTTTTGACGGATGAAGAGAAGGTTCGTGCTTGCAAGCTTGCGGTGAAAGCAGGAGCTGATTTTGTGAAAACATCTACTGGATTCAGTTCTGGTGGCGCAACGGTTCATGATATCAAGCTTATGCGTGAAACAGTTGGACCAGACATCGGTGTGAAAGCTTCTGGTGGGATTCGGACGAAAGAAGATGTTTTGAAAATGATTGATGCCGGAGCAACGCGTATTGGAGCAAGTGCTGGCGTAGCGATTGTTTCAGGCGAAACAGGAACATCAGATTATTAAGTAAATGCATCCAAATCAAAAGGTTTGGATGCATTTTTGCTTTTTCTTTCCTAATGGCTATTTTTATGTAAAAATGTAGGGAGAGCATATTGGAAAGTGGGGGATTCGGTTGAGCACGACGATTCGAGAAATTGCCGAGAAAACAGGGGTATCAATTACGACCATTTCACAGATTTTAAATGGAAAAGGAGATCGATTTAGCGAAGCGACAAGAAAAAAAGTCCTTCATGCAGCTGAACAAATGAAATATAAGCCGAATTTTTTCGCTAAAAATATGATCAAAAATCATACAAATACGATCGGTATGGTTGTCCCTGAAGTAACGGATGCTTTCTTTTCGCAGCTAGTAAAAGGAGCAGAAGATTATTTAAACGGGGAAGGGTATATGATCATGCTTTGTAATTCGTCGAATGACACGAAAAGAGAAGATCACTACATTGAAGAATTGCTGCATCGTGCCGTAGATGGGCTGATTATTGCAAGTCCGCACATTCTCGATTCAGAAGTCTTTACGCGCCTAAAGGATAAGCGTTGCCCGTTTATTTTACTTGATCGCGAACGAAATGAGCGGCAAGAGGGAAGGATCGCCGTTGATGATTTTGCTGGAGGCTATGAGGCCACGAAGCACTTGATCGATTTAGGCCACCGCGATATTGGGATTATCGTTTCAGATGCGTCTTTTTATAATGTATTTGAACGATTTGAGGGTTACCGAAAAGCCATGCAAGAACATAGTTTGCCAGTTTTAGAAAAATGGATTGTAAGTGGTGATCAAACGATGCAAGGCGGCTTAGATGCCACAAGGAAGCTGTTTGAACAAGACGCGCAGGTGACGGCTATTTTTGCGACAAACGATTTGATGGCAACGGGGGCGTATCGTTACGCGTATGAGGAAGGGATCGCTATCCCGGAAACCCTTTCTGTCATTGGCTTTGATGATATTGAATTAGCGGCTTTTATGACGCCACCATTAACGACGATTCGACAACCGATATATGAAATGGGAGCGCTCGCGGCAAAAGCCCTTCTTGGGAAAATTGAACATCCGGAAGAAGCGATGCCGAATCATTTGCTCAAATTGGATTTGATTGAAAGAAGTAGCACGAAAAGATTTGACAGTGGAAGCTCTTCTACCGTATAGTGAAGGGGAAATGAGCTTTCCATTTTTATGGTTAGTAAAACGGTTTACTTAAGAAAGGACGTGCTTTAAGTGAGAATGGTGGATATTATTTCAAAAAAACGGGATGGTTTGCCATTAACTAAAAATGAAATCGCTTTTTTTGTGGATGGTTATACAAAAGGCGAGATTCCAGATTATCAAGCTAGCGCACTTCTGATGGCAATTTATTTTGAAGATATGACGGAAGACGAACGGCAGGCTTTGACGATGGCGATGGTAAACTCTGGCGAAACAATTGATCTTTCAGCGATTAGTGGTATTAAAGTTGATAAGCATTCAACTGGCGGCGTTGGTGACACTACGACGCTTGTTCTTGCCCCGCTTGTTGCAGCTGTTGGTGTTCCGGTGGCTAAGATGTCTGGGCGTGGTCTTGGGCACACAGGAGGCACGATTGATAAGCTCGAGTCTGTGAAAGGGTTCCATGTGGAGCTTTCGAAAGAGGAGTTCACGGAGCTTGTGAACCGCGATAAAGTGGCTGTTATGGGGCAATCGGGTAATTTGACGCCGGCGGATAAAAAGTTGTATGCGCTTCGAGATGTGACGGGGACGGTCAATTCCATTCCGCTTATTGCGAGTTCGATTATGAGCAAGAAAATTGCGGCGGGTGCTGATGCAATTTGTTTGGATGTAAAGACAGGTGCGGGTGCTTTTATGAAGACGGAAGAAGATGCCGAAAGCTTGGCACACGCCATGGTTCGAATCGGAAATGGCGTAGGGCGAAACACGATGGCAGTCATTTCGGATATGTCGCAACCGCTTGGCTATGCAATCGGGAATGCGCTTGAAGTAAAAGAAGCGATCGCTACTTTGAAAGGTGAAGGTCCAGAAGATTTGACGGAACTTGTGCTTGTTTTAGGAAGCCAAATGGTGGTGCTCGCGAAAAAAGCGGATAGCTTAGAGGTAGCTCGTAAAATGCTTGAAGCGGTCATTCAAAGCGGGGAAGCGCTTGAGAAGTTCAAAGAATTCTTGCGGAATCAAGGTGGGGATGATTCGGTGGTGGATAACCCAGATAAGCTTCCTGATGCGGCTTTTAAACAAGAGCTCCCTGCTAAGCGAAGCGGTTTTGTAAGTGAGATCGTAGCTGATGAAATGGGAGTTGCCGCGATGATGCTCGGGGCTGGTCGTGCGACAAAAGAAGATGAAATTGATCTTTCTGTTGGAATTGTGCTGCGGAAAAAAGTCGGGGATGCGGTTCAAGAAGGAGAAAGTCTAGCCACGGTTTATAGCAGTCAAGCGGATATTTCTGCTGTTCAAGCTAAAATTTATGAGCATATTACGATTGCAGATCGAGCTGAAAAACCAAAATTGATTCATAAAATAATTACTGAATAAAAAAGTCAGCTTTCGGAGCAGTTCCGAAAGCTGACTTTTTTATTTTTCAGCAGCATCAATTTGGGCAAGCATGTCATCTGATACTAGATTTTTGTTTAAGAAGTCTTTCGAATGAGGAAGTTCTAAATGGACTGCAGTTTGTTCGGCAACTTCTACGGTTCCTTCAAGCAATTCATAGTCAAAAACGTGCCCGCCGACTTGCTTAGCTTGATCAATGAAATGGATGTGATAGCCAGCGACGCCAATTCCTGTAATATAAGCTGGCATATAGAAACCAACAATTGTTCCTTCGATTTCTTCAAAATGATAAGTTGGTTGCGTTTTAACGGCTTCAACAAGTGGCGGATAAGGCTTCGTTTGTTTTGGAGCGACTCGAGTATTCACAAAACCGAATTTACCTTTGATTTGGACCGCATAGAATAAATTAGGCCCCTTCGTCAAACTTGCTGTTCTTGCTTCGATTTGTTCACGTGTTGTGGCTTCGTTTACCTTGAAACTCGTATCGGGCACAAAACGAGTGACGCTCGCATAAGGTGTTGTTGCTTCAGGTGCGACTTCGTAAGCTTTACCGTCTTCACGCACTTGATAAGCGACTCCATCTGCTACGACGAGCTCGCCATCAAACTGGTCAAATGTGCCAATCCCGAGATCTCCGTGTTTGAGTAGCTCGGAAAAGGTCATCGTTCCGTCAAACAGTCCGCCAACAAGAGCGGCCATCGTGGAATGTTGAAAGAGTTGATTTTCAGTTTCCATTGTTATCTCTCCTTGTAGTATTAGTTTTCCGTTCAAGACTAATACAGTTTTTATTCTTTTTTCATTATAGCACTAAAATAAACTCTTGAAAATGAAGAGGATTCTTAATACAGGTGTGAAAATCTGTATTAGTCGCAAATGCTTTTTAAAGCAAAACTTGCAGAAAACAGTGGGAATTGGTACATTTAAACTATCTTGAAAAGAATGAAGGGGAAGGCATGGAATCTATTGAAACAAAGCGTTTGCTTTTGATTGAATATACCCGTGAAATGATCGAAGCGACGATTGCTGGTATTGGAAAGCTGGAAACAGTGCTTGGCTGCGAAGTTTCTGAGGACTGGCCGGGAATTGATTTCTTTTTTTATTTGCCTTATGTACTTGATAATGTAAAAAAGAAACCAGAGATGACGAAATGGACGCGTCTTATTATTTTAAAAGAAGAAAATATTGTCATTGGTGAAATCGGTGGGCAAGGCGATCCAGATGAAACCGGTGAAATCGAGCTTGGATACAGTGTTGTTCCAGAGTTTCAGCATCATGGTTATATGACAGAAGCGCTTTCGGCGATGCTTGCTTGGCTCAAGGAACAAGAAGTGATCACGCGGATTTTTGCGCGCTCGTTTGAAAGTAATTTAGCTTCGATTGGAGTACTAGAGCGGACTGGCTTTGTTCATCAGGCAGATGAAGATGAAGTTCAATCTGGTGGGAAAATAATGCACTGGGAGTGGCAGAAAAAATGATGATTATTCCTTCTGGAAAACCGAAAATTTGGGATAAATCACCAGAACTTGGGGCGGTACGAGCAAAAGAAGCTTATACCGGAACTTTTCATAAGCTTTGTCAGGCATACGCTGAAAAGTTTGCGGATGATTGGCTGATTCTTTCCCCACGTTATGGATTTTTGAAGCCTGAAGATCTCGTTTTAGGGCCTTATGACGTGCGTTTCACCTTGAAAGGAACAAATGCGTCAACTATTCAAATGGAAGAGCTAAAAGCACAATGGCAAGAAAAAGGGGTAACGGCTTTTGAACCAGTGACGATACTTGGAGGAAAGAAATTTACGCCACTGCTTTCTCAGGTGACGGATCAAAAAAATCCCTTGCTTACGCCCTTAAATGGTTCAAAAGGAATTGGCGACATGCAAGGGAAATTAAAACGAGCGATTCAAAGCGGGCAACCTTTATCCCATTTTGCTGATTAAAAAAAGCGCGGCTGTAATTAATAAAAAAAGCACGCCCATGTTGAGATTTTTACGAATAAAAAAGTAAAGACTCTGCAAAAGCATTAATATGCAGAGCGAAACAACAATAATGTGTAGCATGAAGAACCTCCTGTAACGAAAACACGGACTTTATAATCCGTGTTTTTTAGTTTAGCATTTTTTTTATTTTATCAAGTAAGCTTGGTTGCGACTCAGTTTGACTTTTCTCTTTTGTAGGCGTTGCTTTTTCAAGCTTTACATCCGGTGTTGCCACTTCTTGTTTGGCCGCTAAGACAAGAAAAATCTCCGTTTCATCTTCTTCGCGCTGAACGATAGAGAACTCATTTCCAGTCTTCTCAGCAAGCTGAATATAAGGTCGAAGAGACTGATAGGGAAGCGCTCCGTTTAAAAGCAGTTTCGCATCTGGATGTTCCTTCATTTTTTGTTCGAGTTCAGGAAGGAAATCAAGTGTTAATACTTGCTCCTTTGTAAGGGAAGTAATCACCCGTTCCTGAAAAGTACCCAGATATTTTTTCTTTTGAAGAGGATGTAACTCTTTTCCGCCGGTAATTCCATTTTCAAGATATTGACCAACTTTATCTTCTTCCATGATTCGGATACTCCTTTAAAGCTATTTTCTCGTTTATTGTAGCATGAAGTAGAAGAAGGTGCAAAATTTCACAGGTGCGATGGGACTTTAATTCTAGAAAACTGACTGTGTAAACTTGGATATGGTATAATGGAACTGTAAAAAACTAATGAGAGCGAGCTGGAAATATGCACATTCGTGCCTTAGAAGAAAACGACTTAATCCACATCCATGAGTTGAATAACAAGTTAAATGTCATGGCATACTGGTTTGAGGAGCCTTATGAATCACTAAGTGAATTGAAAAGTCTGTATCAAAAGCACATTTATGATGAGTCCGAACGCCGTTTTGTGATTATTAAGGAAGGTCAATTTGCAGGAATCATTGAACTCGTTGAAATTGACTATATACACCGGAACTGTGAGATTCAAGTGATCGTTAAGGAAGAGTTTCAAGGTGAGGGACTTGCACAAGAAGCAATGGAAAAAGGCATTAACTATGCGTTTCAAATTTTAAACCTACATAAAGTCTTTTTATATGTGGACACCGAAAATGAAGGAGCTGTCCATATTTATAAAAAATTAGGATTTGAAATTGAAGGAACGATGGTTGAACAGTTTTACATGCGAGGCGAGTACAAAGACTGCTATTTCATGGGGCTATTTAAGCGCAACTGGAAACAAGCACAAATGTAAAGAAAAAATCCCGAGGGTTGCGGATAACACAACCCTCGGGATTTTTATGTTATTCATTTACAACAGGAAACCAAGCGAATCCATCTTTTTGAACGAGTTCATCGGCTTCTTTAGGTCCCATTGAACCTGGTTTGTAGTTCGGGAAGTGATCTTTTGTTGTTGTCCAGACTTCCGCGATATGATCGACAAAGTTCCAAGAAAGGCTAACTTCATCCCAGTGAGAGAAGTAAGTCGCATCTCCGCGTAAACAATCCAGAATCAATTTTTCATAAGCTTCCGGTGTATTCATGCCGTCTTGTGAGGAATGAACATAATCCAAGTTGACAGGCATCGTGACCATGCCTTGTCCCGGTTCTTTCACATTTAAATGAAGCGTAATCCCTTCATTCGGTTGGATATGGATCACGAGGACATTTCCACCTAGTGATTGCTGATCGCCAAATAAGTTCATTGGAACGTCTTTAAAATGGATAGCAATTTGAGTGGCTTTAGTAGCTAAGCGTTTTCCAGTTCGGATGTAGAAGGGAACTCCTGCCCAGCGGAAATTATCAATCATTAGTTTAGCAGCTACGAAAGTTTCAGTGTTGGAATTAGGGTCAACATTTTCTTCTTCGCGATAACTTCTTAATTCTTTTCCGTCTACTTCACCACTACCATATTGCCCACGGATAAAATGCTGATGCACTTCTTTTCCTTCATACACGCGCAGTGCACGTAGCGCCCGAACTTTTTCGTTGCGAATTTCTTTCGTCGTTAGTTTGATCGGCGGTTCCATGGCCAGTAGAGAAACAATTTGTAAGACGTGGTTTTGAACCATATCACGCAGTGCGCCGCTTTCGTCGTAGTAGCGCCCGCGATCTTCCACACCAAGTACTTCGCTGAGCGTTACTTGGATATTATCAATATAGCGATTGTTCCAGAGAGACTCGATAATCGAATTTGCAAAACGAATGACGGAAATGTTTTGAATCATTTCTTTGCCAAGGTAGTGGTCGATCCGGTAAATTTCGTCTTCATGGAAAGCTTCTCTAAGCGAGTTGTTTAGCTCCTCAGCACTTTCTAAATCGTGGCCAAACGGTTTTTCGATAATTAAACGGTGAAAACCCGCAGTGTCCGTAAAGCCTTCTGATTTGATTCTTCTCGCGATTGTCCCGAAGAAATTGGGGGCCATCGCTAGGTAAAACAACCGATTACCTTCTAATTGATATTTTTCATCTAATTCGTCCGATAAATTTTTTAACGAAACGTAGGTTTCTTGATCCATTACATCGTGTGATTGGTAATAGAAGTGGGAAGCGAATTCTTCGGCATGTTCCGAAGCCCCTTCAATTTCTTGAAGCGATTCCTTGACTTTCTCGCGGAAAAATTCATTGCTCCATTCTCTTCTTGCTGTACCGATGACAGCAAAGTGATCTTTTAAATAGCCTTTCGTAAATAAATGGTATAGAGAGGGATAAAGTTTGCGATTCGCTAAATCTCCCGTTCCACCAAATATTGTGATCAAAGCTTTTTGTTCTAACTCGTCTGCCATACGTGATCTGACCCTCTTTCCTTCATTCTATCTGAAAGTTAGGTTTTACAATGAAAACTAACTTCATTTAATCATTAACGAGCACAAAAAGCTCATTAGCTCCTTACTATTTTATCTATTTAGCAGGCACTATGCAACTGTTTGATTTCCAATTTTAATTGGTCTAGGTTGAAATTTCTTTGGGTTTTCGAAAATCAGTTGATTATGCTAAAATGAAGACTAGTAAAACGAAAGCGGGGAAAGTAAAGTGGAACTCATTTTTCTTGGTACAGGAGCTGGTGTTCCGTCAAAAGGTCGAAATGTCACTTCTCTTGCGCTGATGATGCTGAATGAACGAAACGCAATTTGGCTGTTTGACTGTGGGGAAGCAACGCAGCACCAAATTCTTTATTCACAAGTCAAACTCAGCAAAGTCGAAAAAATTTTTATTACACATATGCACGGCGATCACATTTTTGGCTTGCCAGGACTCTTATCCAGTCGTTCGTTTCAAGGCGGCGATAGCGAACTCGTCGTATATGGTCCTGAGGGTATTAAAAGTTACATTGAAACGAGTTTGGCGCTTTCTGGAACGCATTTGTCCTACCCGCTTCGAATCGAAGAAATCGCTTTGGACGGGATGGTTTATCAAGATGAAACCATCAAAGTGAGCTGTATGGAGCTTGATCATGGTATTTCTTCATTTGGTTTTCGGATTGAAGAAAGTGATAAACAAGGGGCGCTTGATGCTGAAGGGCTTATGCAAAAGGGAATTAAACCCGGCCCGTTATTTAAGCAATTAAAAGATGGAGAAAAAGTCACGTTGCCAAATGGTGAAATCCTTGATGGGAAAGATTACATTGGCCCTACGCAAAAAGGAAAAGTACTTGCAATTTTTGGCGATACACGTAGTTTTGCGCGTGAAGAAGAACTGGCAAGAGATGCGGATCTTATTGTCCACGAAGCGACTTTTGAAGCGGAAAAAGGGGAGATGGCCCGTGCTTACATGCATTCTACAACGAAAGAAGCAGCCACTCTTGCAAGGAACGCCGAGGCAAAACGACTGATTATCACGCACATCAGCTCACGCTACGATAAAGAAACCAGTGAACAATTAGTTAGCGAGGCTAGGTCGATTTTTCCGAAAACAGAGATAGCCAGTGATTTACGAACGTTTGAAATTTAGGAGGAAAGAGACAATGAACCGATATCTTGCAGGAAAAACGGTGGTGATTACCGGAGCTTCAAGTGGACTCGGAGAGAGTTTAGCGCACCTTTGTGCGCGAGAGAAAGCACATCTTGTTTTGCTTGCGCGAAGTGAAGATAAGCTTGCAGCACTTTCCGAAAAACTTGAATCAGCTTACGGTATCAATGCTTCTTTCTATCCCGTTGATTTGACCAATTTTGCTGCGTTAGATGCTTGTGCGGCACGCATTTTAGATCAACATGATGTGGATGTTTTAATAAATTCTGCTGGCTTTGGCTTGTTTGAAACAGCGCTAGATACGCCCTTTGAAACGGTGGAAGCGATGTTTGATACAAATGTGTTGGCGCTGATACGCTTTACTCAGCTACTTTTGCCCACTTTACTTGAAAAAAATGAGGGACATATCGTGAATGTTGCCTCACAAGCCGGGAAAATTGCGACTCCAAAATCAAGTACATATGCGGCTACAAAGTTTGCTGTTTTAGGCTACTCGAACGCGCTTCGGATGGAGCTTAGTGAAACGAATATTCATGTGACAACGGTCAATCCTGGCCCGATGGCAACCAACTTTTTTACAATTGCCGATCAGTCGGGGGAATACTTAAATAATGTTGGCTTTTTTGCGCTTAAGCCAGAAAAAGTAGCCGAAAAGACCGTTCGAATTCTTGGCAAGAAACGACGGGAAATCAATTTGCCCATTTTAATGAATATCGGAACGAGACTTTACCAATTGATGCCAAGCCTCATTGAATGTTTAGGAAAACGCGCCTTCATGAAGAAGTAGGCGCGTTTTTCTTTTTTTGGCTTGGCAAAAGCTTCTTTTACTTGTATAATAAAAAGAGAACAAATGTTCTTTTGAGAGGAGAGGAAGATCATGGATACAAGCCGAAAAATCATTCATATTGATATGGATGCGTTTTATGCATCGGTGGAGCAACGTGATCATCCAGAATTCCGAAATAAGCCGCTGATTATTGGAGGCGATCCTAAAAAACGTGGAGTTGTCTCGACTTGCTCTTATGAAGCTCGAAAGTTTGGCGTTCACTCTGCGATGCCTTCTAGTCAAGCTGTGAAACTTTGTCCGCAAGGTATTTTTATTCGCGGCAATATGGAACATTATATGGCGGTCTCGGCGCAAATTCGTGAAATTTTTCATCGCTATACGGACGTGATTGAACCTCTGTCGCTGGATGAAGCATATCTTGATGTAACCGAAAATAAAGTTGACCTCAAGTCGGCAACGCTCATTGCTCGTGAAATTCAGCGAGCCATTTATCGTGAACTACATTTAACTTCTTCAGCGGGAGTTTCCTATAATAAGTTTATCGCTAAAATTGCCTCTGATTACGAGAAACCAGCTGGACTCACCGTTGTACCACCTGAACAAGCAGAGGCTTTTTTAGAGCAGATTCCGATCGACAAATTTTATGGTGTCGGTAAAGTGACGGCAGAAAAAATGCACCGACTCGGGATCCATACAGGAAAAGATTTGCGGGCTTGGAGCGAGTGGGATTTAATTCGTGAATTTCATAAACACGGTTATGCGCTTTATAGGCATGTGAGAGGCCGTTCTAATAATATTGTTAATCCTAATCGCGACCGAAAGTCTGTTGGAAAAGAAACGACTTTTGCTGAAAATGTCTGGAATGAAAAAATACTCGAAGAAAATTTGATGCGTTTTGCGGAAAAAATTGAGCAGAGGCTTGAAAAAATTCATAAGCATGGGAAAACCGTTGTTTTAAAATTACGTTATAGCGACTTTACGACCATTACGAAACGAATGACTTTAACGGATTATGTTCATGAAAAGCAGTGGATTTATGAAGCAGGGCGCGCTTTACTACAAGAGGCTTATCATGGTGAAGATTCGATTCGTTTAATTGGTCTTACGGTAACCAATTTAAAGCCAATTCATTTTGAAAATCTACGCCTTGAAGGACTATAAATACATGAAGAAAAAGCGCTCCTTTCCGGTTCGGAAAGGAGCGCTTTGGTGTTATTATTTAAGTTCTAGCAAGCGGTCTTTCAGTTCTTGCTCCATTGAAACGAGTTCTTGTTCAGCAGCGGCGCGTTTGGCACGGCCTTCTTGCTGGATTTTAAGCGTTTCTTGCAAGGTTTCGATCAAGCTAGATTGTGTTTCTTTCAACGTTTCGATATCGACAATACCTCTTTCGTTTTCACGTGCTGTTTCGATCGCGTTTGTTTTAAGCATATCCGCATTGCGTTTTAATAGCTCGTTCGTCGTTTCAGAAACTTGACGCTGCGCTTGGACAGCTTGTTGCTGGCGTAAGAGCGTGAGAGCAATCGCGACTTGGTTTTTCCAAAGCGGAATCGCCGTCATGATTGAAGACTGAATTTTTTCAGCAAGCGCTTGGTTGGTATTTTGAATCAACCGAATTTGTGGGGCTTGTTGAATCGTAATTTGGCGACTTAGTCGCAAATCATGCACCCGTTTTTCCAGTCTATCAGCAAATTGCATCAAATCGTTGTATTCCTGAAAATCCATTTGATCGCCTGTTTGCTCAGCTTTTTTCTTTAATTCTGGAAGAAGCTTATCTTGAATATCTTCGAGTTTTAATTCCCCAGCTGCAATGTATATATTTAAGGCTTGGAAATAATCTTTATTTTTATCATAAAGTTGCTCAAGAAAAGAATTATCTTCGATTAGTCGTTTTTTCGAATGCTCCAATTTTAAAGCGATCCGATCAATTTGAGTTCCAATTTTTTGATATTTAGATGTGATTTCATTGATCGATTGCTTCACACGGTGAAACATTTTTGTGAAGATGTTTTTATTGCGCGCTGCAAGTTCATCTGGATCAGCTTCTTGAAGTCGATACATCAAGTCACTGATAATGTCACCGATTGGTCCAACATCTTGCTTTTGGACATGAGCAAGCATGGAGTGAGAAAAATCATGTAATTTAGCTTGTGCTGGTGCACCGTAGCTTAAAATCGTTGCTTGATTTCCCGGTTCGATTTGTTTACTTAGCTCAAGCGCTTGTCGCTTATTGCTTTCTGGAAGCATATCGACAAGGCGAGGAGACGCATTACCATCAGTTTCACTATTTAAAAGGCTTGTTTCAGTGCTTTCATCTGTTCCAAATGGATTGGAAAGCAAGTCATCAAGCGTATGATTCATTTCCTTTTCAAGCATATCGGTTTGGTTCAGTTCTTTATTTTCTTTTGAGTCACTCATGATTTTGACCCCTTTCGAATTTCTTTTTTTGCTTTGAAATCGAGTTTTTAGCAACTTCAAGTTCAAAATCAAGGTTGTTTACGTCTTGGTTCAGCAAGGTGAATAAATCTTTTTCGATCACGCGACTTAAATCATTCAAAAGAGAGCGCGTATCAGACAAGGTTTGATAAATTTTTTTATCTTTCACCGGTTGGCTTTCTAAAAAGGCATATTTCTCTGTGAGTTCAACAAGCGAATCTAAATGAGAGAAAAAGAAATCTTCTGCTTCATAAAAACGCTTTGGTTCTTCTTTAACGATTTGATAAAGACGTTTAGTTAATTGCAACGTTTTGTTGCGTTCTTGGAAGGAATAAAGAGCTTTATGCGAACTCATGATTTTTTGCAGGCGCAAGATTTTTGCACGGGCTTCCTCTAAATTAGAACGAATATAGCGATACTCTTTATTCGTTAATCCTGTTTTTTCAGCCAAGGCTTTTTCGCCAGCTTTTGATGAAAAGAAGAACAAAATACCAGCTACTGCAAGCGTTATGAGCGTGATAACTAAGTAATGGTGTGTGAAAATCGCGGAAAGAATACCGAATAGCACGCAAACAATGATCACAGAACCTGTAAATGCCATTATTTTTTTAAATAGAGTCATGGTTTATCTTCTCCTTCAGTTCCTGATTCTAAAATGTTTAACAGAAAATCATGTTTGATTTATTTAAACTTTTTTTATGCGTTTTAGAAAGGATATTTGATTTAAATTCATCATATCATATTCCCTAGAAACATGTTATCAGTCGCGCGACGTAAATTCTTCTCGGACCGCTTAATTATGTTACAATATAGAAAAAAAAGAAGGTGATCCAAGTGCGTAATTTAGAAGAAAAAACATTACGAGAAAAAACATGGTTTGAAGGGCGTGTTGTGAAGCTTGTGACGGCGGACGTTGAACTTCCAGATGGAACGACTGGAAGCCGTGAGATCGTGAAACACCCAGGCGCTGTCGCGATACTTCCGATTTGTGACTCTGGAAAGCTCCTTCTAGTGGAACAATACCGCAAACCACTCGAGAAAGCAATTGTTGAAATTCCGGCTGGGAAAATAGAACCTAGTGAAGATAAAGAAATAACGGCAGCACGTGAACTAGAAGAAGAAACAGGGCATGTGGCAGGAACCCTCAGTTACCTGACCTCATTTTATACGGCTCCAGGTTTCTCAGATGAACTTTTACATATTTATGTGGCACGCGATTTAAAAAAATTGCAGCATCACAGGCCACTTGATGAAGACGAATTTGTCAACATCCTCGAAGTGACGCTTGACGAAGCGAAGCAATTAGTGGAACAACAAGTGATTCACGATGCCAAAACGGTTTATGCGATTCAGTATTTGGAGTTAGAAAACTTAAAAAGGCAGCTTGAAGACGAGTAACTTTTTAAAATGAAAAAGGAAAATGAGAAGAGGGGAGGCCAAACATGGTCCATTTTTTTCAGAAAAGAGCGGGTTTCATTTATCAATTGTTCATCGTGAGCTTGATCATTTTGTCGCTTTGTTTGCTAGATAATTCGTCGGCTTGGGCGAATATCGTGCAGTGGCTGATTTGGCTCGTTTTTGTCATTGATTATGGCGTTCAGTTATTTCGAGCGAAGAATAAAAAGAAGTTTCTTAGAACGCACTTTTTAGAGGCACTCTCTGTTATCCCATTCCTACACGATTTTCGGGTTTTTAAACTAATCTCCGTTCTGCATTATGTCGGCTATCTTTCGAAAGGCTTGCGTCACTCATGGAATATTTATAATATGTTGCTTAAATATTTTTCAAATCGGCTGGTGATTGGACTTGTGATTACGATCATCGTGGTACCGTTCATTATGTTTCTGATTGAGCCTAGTTTCACTTCTTATCGGGAAGCTGTTTGGTGGTGCATTCAGACGGTTTCGACAGTTGGGTACGGGGATGTGATTCCGGATACGCAACTCGGTCGGCTAATTGCTGGATTTATGATGCTGATCGGTATTTCGATTTTAGGTGCCTTTTCAGGTGTTGTTAGTGAATATTTTCGTGGGAAAAAGAAAAATGACTTTGATAGTTTGGTGAAATCTATCGCGAATACAGATTCCTTAACACCTGAACAAAAGAAAGTCCTGAAAGATTTGATTGATACGAAAAAATAGCTAAAAACAAGTCGCTTAATCTTAGAAATTAAGCGACTTGTTTTTAGCTTGTAAAATGTTCGTGGTGCGTGCTAACCATAGCTTCATTTGCGGCATCTGGATCGAGATATTGTTTAGCGCTATTGACAGCGATGGCGCCTTCATGTAATCCAGCTGAGATAATTCGGATTTTGCGTGAGTAGGAAGCAGCATCTCCACAGGCATAAACGCCCGGAATATTAGTTTGCATAAAGGGGTTTACTTGGATGCCCCAATCGGCAGTTTGTAGTCCCCAGTTTTTCGTGAAGCTAAAATCTACTTCCACGCCGTGACTGATAAATAAGGCTTCACAGGAAAGTTTTTCTTCTTTGCCAGAGGGTTTTGCGCAAATCGTGACAGTTTCAAGCTCATTTCCTTCATTTAAAGAAGTGATTTCATGTTGCAAATGAACTTGGATATTCGAGGCGAGCAAATCTGTTGCTCGTTTTTCATAGCCTTTGAAGTTTTCACCTCGATAAATCAGGTCTACACTTTTGGCGATGGGTTGCAAAGTGAAGGCCGCATCAATGGCAGCATCGCCTCCACCTGAAATAACCACTTTTTTATTACGGAATTGTTCGAGGTCACGCAAATGGTAATGCGTCTTTGCATGATGCAAGTCAGCGTTTTTAGCAACGAGCGGATTCACCTCGTAAGTGCCACTTCCACAAGCGATAATCACTGTTTTTGAATAATGATATTCGCCGTCTTCTGTTTGCAAAAGAAAAGTTTCATCTGGTTGTTTAGTGAGGGATGTGACGCGTTTGCCGAGCACGAATTCAGGCTCAAATGTTTCTGCTTGTTGCTTAAAGTTTTGAACTAGCTCGTAACCTGTTGTTTCCGCGATTCCACCCACATCATGAATTTTTTTGTCTGGATAAAAATAGCGAATTTTCCCACCTACATCTGGCTCAGCATCAATGACTTTGGTTTTTAAGGCGCGTAGGCCGCTGTAAAAAGCTGTGTAAAGCCCAACAGGACCAGCGCCAATAATTGTAACATCAAATAGTGAGGACATCTGGTTCAAGCTCCCTTACAACATCTTTAATTTCGCATCCGCTACATGTTTCATAAGGAATGCAAATGGGAACGCCGGCTCTTTTATCAAGAACGATATCGGCTTTGACATTAAATACGGCTTCAAGCGTTTCTTCAGTCATCACATCAACTGGATCCCCGCTTGCGGCTACTTGTCCATCTTTAATGGCGATCATATGGGAAGCATAGCGTGAAGCATGGTTCAAATCGTGCACAACCATGACGATTGTTTTGTGTTCCACTTGATTGAGCTCTTTCAAAATATTCATAACATCTAGTTGATGCGTCATATCAAGGAAAGTTGTTGGTTCATCCAAAAAGACAATTTCCGTATCTTGGGCAAGCGCCATTGCAATCCAAGCGCGTTGTCTTTGCCCACCAGATAATTGATCAAGCGGACGCTCTTTTAAATCGAGCAAGTTGGTCATTTTAAGGGCCCAGTGGATCATTTCGTTATCTGCTTTTGAGCGAGATTTGAAACCGGTTTGATGCGGGCTACGACCGTAAGCGATCAACTCTTCAATTGTTAATCCGTCCGGGGCAGAAGGGTTCTGCGGAAGGATAGCGAGTTCTTTTGCGATTTGTTTAGTCGGTTCTTGATGGATTTTTTTCCCATCTAAAAACACAGCTCCTTGGCTAGGTTTAATCAAGCGAGCCATCGTTTTTAAAATGGTGGACTTGCCTGAACCGTTGGCACCAACAAGCGCAGTGATTTGTCCTTTAGGAATTTCTATGTTAAGCGAATCCACGATAATGCGCTTTTCATAAGCGATTTGCAGATTCTCTGTATAAAATTGCTTCATTATATATTCCACCTTTATAAAAAGTGATAATCATTCTCAATGTTTTAAGTATAAAAGTTTTGTGGATAAGTTTCAAGCAATTCTAGTAAGTAACTAGACGAGAATCATTCTAAAAAAGGTAAGAGTTTTAAGTAATTGATAATCAATCTGGACAGAAGAAAGAATCTATGGTATCTTTTTAACCATAGTAAGCAGAACGAAAATCAAGAATTTTTAATCAAGAAAATAAAATTTAGTCTTGTTTTTTAATTAGAATTATTATAATATAAAAAAGTCAATTGAGAATGAAAAAGTGAAGTAAAGGGAGGTTCTGGGTAATGGAAGGACGGATTAATCGAATTAAAGCGCAGTTACATGATGCGAGTTATAAATTAACCCCACAACGTGAAGCAACTGTACGTGTTCTTTTAGAAGATGAGAAAGAGCATTTAAGTGCGGAAGAGGTTTTTATGCGTGTGAAAGAGATTGCGCCTGATACTGGCCTTGCGACGGTTTACCGGACTCTTGAACTTTTAACCGAACTGCGCGTGGTCGATAAAATTAATTTTGGGGATGGCGTATCGCGTTTTGATTTACGTAAGGAAGGTGCTAAGCATTTTCATCACCATCTGGTTTGCTTAGAATGTGGCTCTGTCGAAGAAATTCAAGAAGATTTATTAGAAGAAGTCGAAAAAGTAGTGGAAGCCAAGTGGCACTTTCTTGTGAAGGATCACAGGTTAACGTTTCAAGGCGTGTGTTCGAAGTGTCGCGCAAAAGGAAAGAAGAAAGATTGAGCGAGCATCAGCGGGAGCTGATGCTCGTTTTGCTTTTTAATCGAGCAAGGGAAAACTTGGGAAGAAGGAAAGAGAGATTTGGCGCTTTTTCTTGCGGGATTCCTTAGGTTTAAAGTTCAATCTTGGTTGGTTTCGTGGTAAAATGAGAATGCGGGAGGCGAGATAATGGAGGAATGGATTGAAGATTTTTTGCATTTTTTAACGGTCGAACGCGGATTGTCGGAGAACACGAAAAAAGCGTATGCGCGTGATTTACATTTTTTTGCGAACTATTTAAAGGAAGAAGAAGGAATTACGCGGCCTGATGTTGTGTCACGTGCTGAAATTGTTTCCTTCATGAATTTTGCTCGCGAAAATGGGAAATCTGCTCGGACGGTAGCGCGCTATATTGCTTCGCTCCGCTCATTCTTTCATTTTTTGCTTCATGATGGGAAGGTGGCGCACGATCCGATGATTCAAATCGAAACGCCTAAACAGCGCCAAAGTCTTCCTAAGGTCTTGAATTATCAAGATGTTGAAAAGTTGCTTGAAGCACCGGATACTGGAACGGTGTTTGGGCTTCGCGATCAGGCGATGCTTGAAGTACTTTATGCGACTGGATTACGTGTTTCTGAACTCATTAATTTAAAACTAGATGATCTTCATTTACATATGGGGTTTATTCAAACGATCGGGAAGGGAAATAAAGAACGAATCATTCCGCTTGGAGGAACGGCGACAAGAGCTCTTGAAAGTTATCTGGAAGCGGGGAGACCGAAGCTTTATCGCACGAAATCTCGCAATGATTTTGTATTTTTAAATCATCACGGCAAAGGAATGACGCGTCAAGGTTTTTGGAAAAATCTCAAGCAAATGGCGCTAAAAGCTGGGATAGACAAACCGATCACACCGCATACGTTACGACATTCGTTTGCAACACATCTTCTTGAAAACGGCGCGGATTTAAGGTCTGTCCAAGAACTCCTTGGGCATGCCGATATTTCAACAACACAAATTTATACGCACGTAACAAAAGCACGGCTTAAGGATGTTTATAAAAAATATCATCCGCGTGCTTAACCAAAAAAAGAACTTTTTGAGGACTTAAGAAGGGTGAGAAGTGGGCTAGTGGACAAATTTAAACGAATTCATGTGATTGTAATGGATTCAGTTGGAATCGGGGAAGCTCCTGATGCAGCTGAATTTGATGATTTTGATGTGGATACGCTCGGGCATATCGCTAAACGAAGAGAAGGGCTACATTTACCTGAGATGGCTAAACTTGGTCTTTCCAATATTGAACCGGTTTTGGGGGTTCCAAAAAGCGACGTCCCGCTTGCTTATTACACGAAGATGCAAGAAGCTTCACGCGGGAAGGATACGATGACCGGACACTGGGAAATTATGGGGCTTTATATTGATACGCCGTTTCGTGTTTTCCCAGACGGCTTCCCGGATGAATTGATTCACCAAATCGAAGCAAAAACTGGTCGGAAAGTGATTGGAAATAAACCGGCAAGTGGAACGGAGATTATCGAAGAGTTTGGTGAAGAACAAATGAAAACGGGTGCGCTGATTGTGTACACGTCAGCAGATTCAGTGCTGCAAATTGCGGCGCACGAAGAAATTATTCCGCTTGCTGAGCTTTATGAGATTTGTGAGTTTTGCAGGGAGCTCACGCGAGATGATCCTTATATGCTTGGTCGGATTATTGCGCGACCTTATGTTGGGGAACCAGGTGCCTTTGTACGAACTCCAAACCGGCATGATTATGCGCTTAAACCGTTTAAGCCGACTGTTATGAATGCTCTTCAAGATGGTGGAAAAGACGTGATTGCGATTGGGAAGATTTCGGATATTTTTGACGGGGAAGGTGTCACAGAAGCGATTCGCACGAAGTCCAATATGGACGGGATGGATCAACTGAATCGTGTTTTGGAGCAAGATTTCACAGGGCTGAGCTTTCTGAACTTAGTGGATTTTGATGCGCTCTTTGGGCATAGGCGAGATCCGGATGGTTACGGTGATGCGCTTGAAGAGTTTGATGCTCGCTTGCCGGAAGTGTATAGCAGACTAGGCGAGGATGACCTGCTTATGATTACAGCGGATCACGGAAATGACCCCACTTACCGGGGAACGGACCATACACGAGAATTTGTGCCGCTGCTTGTTTTTTCCAAACGTTTTAAAGATGGAGGCAAGAAACTAGCGCTCCGGAAGACGTTTGCTGATCTCGGGGCAACGGTTGCAGACAACTTTGATGTCGCGATGCCCGAATACGGCGAAAGCTTTTTAAATGAATTAAACTAAAAAATGATGGGAGTTTGAAGTGAGATGAGTATGGAAAAATTGAATGAAGCTGTGAAGAAAATCCGATCACATTATACTGGAGAGCCAAAAATTGGTTTGATTTTAGGTTCTGGTCTAGGTGTGCTTGCAGATGAAATTAAAAATCCAACCAAGCTTTCTTATGAAGGAATTCCACATTTTCCAGTTTCGACGGTTTCAGGTCACGCTGGTCAATTTGTATTCGGCGAACTTGAACAAAAAGAAGTGGTCGCGATGCAAGGGAGATTTCATTTTTATGAAGGTTATAGCATGGAAGATGTGACTTTCCCTGTTCGCGTGATGAAAGAGCTTGGCGTGACACATCTAGTTGTGACAAACGCAGCTGGCGGTGTGAATGAGCTTTATCAAGCAGGCGACTTGATGTTGATTTCGGATCATATCAATTTTACTGGGACAAATCCATTAATCGGTAAAAATAATGATCATTTTGGTCCACGCTTCCCTGATATGTCGGAAGCTTACCAGCTAGATCTTCGTGTTACGGCTCGTAAGATTGCACAAGATCTCGGGATTGAAATTCGGGAAGGCGTTTACGCAGGGTTTAGCGGGCCAACCTATGAAACGCCAGCTGAAATTCGGATGATCCGCACACTTGGGGCTGATGCCGTTGGGATGTCAACAGTGCCTGAAGTGATTGTTGCGAACCACGCAGGGCTTAAGGTGCTTGGGATTTCTTGCATCACCAATATGGCGGCTGGCATTTTGGATCAACCACTTTCACACAGTGAAGTTATTGAGACGACAGATCGCGTACAGCAAACTTTCCTCACTTATGTTCGAGCGATTTTGAAGGAGATGTAAAGGGAAACCGTTTTTTCTGTTCTTGGCAGGGGAAACGGTTTTTTTCTGCAAGAAGCGCGAGGTGAGCGTGTGTGAAACGAAAAAGTCTTGAAAGGTGCCCGGTCGATTCTTGAAAGAAGAGAAATTGGTTTTATTCTTTTCTAAAGATTGTTATTGTTTCGGGTGGGCGGTTTGTGCTACTATAAGAAGGAACTTTAACGCAAAAAGGAATGGAAGAGCGAAAGGTGGGGGACAGGTTTGACTTTTGAACGGTATGGGACGATGAATGTAAACGAAGCCGGACATCTCGAAATTGGTGGGGTGGACACGTTAGAGCTTGCCAAAAGATACGGGACCCCGCTTTACGTGTATGACGTTGCGTTAATCCGGGAGCGGGCACGTGGATTTAAACAAACGTTTGCGGAACTGAATGTGCAAGCTCAGGTGGCTTATGCGAGCAAAGCGTTTTCTTCTGTTGCGATGTATGAACTGATGGCAGAAGAGGGGCTTTCGTTAGATGTGGTTTCTGGCGGAGAGCTTTATACGGCAATTCAAGCGGGTTTTCCAGCGGAGCGAATTCATTTTCACGGCAATAATAAAACGCTAGATGAAATGGAGATGGCGCTTGACTATCAAATCGGCTGTATTGTGATTGATAATTTTTATGAAATCGAGCTTTTAAAAAATTTGCTTAAAGAACGAAAAACTAAAATACAAGTATTGATTCGGGTTACGCCGGGAATCGAAGCGCATACGCATGATTATATTTTAACTGGACAAGATGATTCAAAATTTGGTTTTGGCTTGACGAATGGACAAGCGGAACGTGCGATCGAAGAAGTGCTTGGGAATGCTGATGTGTTTGATTGTATCGGGCTTCATTGTCACATTGGATCGCAAATTTTTGAAACAACAGGTTTTATTATGGCAGCGCACAGGATCATGGAGCAACTGATCGTTTGGCATAACAAGCTTGGCTTTGATTCAAAAGTGTTGAACCTTGGTGGTGGCTTTGGTGTTCGCTATACGGAAGAAGACGAGCCACTTGAACCAGAAGTTTATGTGCGTGAAATCGTGAAAGAAGTTAAGAAAATGGCGTTAGCAAATGGGCTTTCTATCCCAGAAATTTGGATTGAACCAGGGAGATCACTTGTCGGAGAAGCGGGAACAACGCTTTACAAGGTCGGCTCACGTAAAGAAGTGCCGGGCATTCGAAACTACTTGGCGGTTGATGGGGGCATGAGCGACAATATTCGTCCAGCGCTTTACGAAGCACACTACGAGGCTGTTCTTGCGGCATCTCCACTTAAAGAAGCCGAAGAAACGGTTGCGATTGCTGGAAAGTGCTGTGAATCAGGTGATATGTTGATTTGGGATTTGCCGCTTCCAAAATCGAGTGCAGGCGAGGTGCTTGCCGTTTTTTGCACGGGTGCATATGGCTATTCAATGGCTAATAATTATAATCGCATTCCAAGACCCCCTGTTGTGTTTGTGGAAGATGGCGTTAGTCGGCTAGTTGTTCGAAGAGAATCTTATGAAGATTTGGTGCGAAACGATTTGCCACTATACTGAGGTGGATGAATAACGATGGAAATGAAATTGAAAGTAGATGCGTTTGAAGGACCACTCGATTTATTGCTGCACTTGATTGGAAAGCTAGAAGTGGATATTTATGATATTCCTGTTGCAGATATCACGGAGCAATATATGGAGTACATTCACACGATGCAAATTTTAGAGCTCGATGTGGCAAGCGAATATCTAGTTATGGCGGCTACGCTTCTTGCGATCAAAAGCAAAATGCTTCTTCCTAAGCAAGAAATTGAGGAAGACTTCGACGAATTTGACCCAGAACTCGATCCACGTGATGAACTCGTGGAACGCCTTATGGAGTACAAGCGCTACAAAGAAGCGGCACGTGAACTTAAGGATAAGGAAAACGAGCGCGGTTTTTATTTTAGTAAAGCACCGATGGATTTGTCGGAGTATGAAGATGAAACTTCGTCACTTGATCTAGATGTGACGCTAAACGATATGCTCGGAGCATTTAATAAGTTGCTTCGTAGACAAAAACTAAGTAAACCGCTTCATACGCGGATTACAACACAAGAAATCTCCATTTATACGCGAATGGATGATGTGATGAAGCAGCTTCAAGCGGTTTCTGGTAAAATCAAATTTGAAGACTTATTTGAAGAACAAACACGCGAGGAACTGGTTGTCACGTTTTTAGCTTTACTTGAACTGATGAAGCGTGAACTAGTGTTAGTTGAGCAAGAATCAAGTTTTTCCGATTTGTTTGTGAAAGGTAGAGATAATCAAGGTGAATAAAGAAGAACAATTAGGTATTCTTGAAAGCTTGCTTTTTGCAGCAGGTGATGAAGGATTATCAACCAAGCAATTGACAGAAGTGATGGAAGTGACCTACATAGAAGCGCTCAATTTGCTTGAGACACTTAGCGAAAAATATGCGGGAAGTCCTGCAAGTGGGCTTGTTTTACTTGAACTTGCGGGGGCTTTTCAACTCGCAACGAAAAAAGATTATGCGCCTTACTTGAAAAAATTGGTTGAATCTCCGCATGCCACGTCACTTTCACAGGCTTCGCTTGAAACGCTTGCGATTATTGCTTATAAGCAACCGATTACACGGATGGAAGTAGATGAAGTCCGCGGGGTGCAAACGGACGGCCCGATACGCACGCTTGTCGCGCGAGGTCTTGTTACGGATGCAGGGCGTGCAGAAGGTGCTGGACGAGCTAAATTATATGTCACAACTAATGAATTTTTAGATGCATTTGGATTGAAAAGTTTAGAAGACTTACCGAAACTTGCAGAGCAAAGTGAAGATACTGAACAAGATGAGTTAGACTTGTTCTTTGACCGGTTTAGTCAAAAGGAGGAAAAAGAATAATGGAAAGACTCCAAAAGGTCATTGCAAATGCTGGTGTGGCTTCGAGACGGAAAGCGGAGCAAATGATTCAAGATGGAAAAGTGAAAGTGAACGGAAAACTTGTGACGGAGCTTGGTGTGAAGGTAAGTGACTCTGACCGGGTTGAAGTAGAAGGTGTGGAATTGACAAAAGAAGTGAAGCGCTACTTTTTACTGTATAAACCACGCGGAGTTGTTTCAGCGGTTACGGATGACAAAGGAAGAAGTGTTGTAACGGATTACTTTGATGATATTCCCGAGCGCCTTTATCCTGTTGGAAGACTGGATTATGATACATCGGGTTTATTGCTAATGACAAATGACGGCGAATTCGCTAACTTACTGATGCACCCGAAATATAATGTTGAAAAACGTTATGTGGCTCGTATAAAAGGCATTCCTGAGAAGGAAAAATTGCAACAGCTGGCACGAGGAATTATGATCGAAGGCAAGAAAACGGCTAAAGCTAAAGTACGCCAATTGTCTTTTGATAAAGCCAAGCAAAAAGCGATCGTTGAAATTACGATTCATGAAGGCAGGAATCGGCAAGTGCGGAAGATGTTCGAAGCGATTGGGCATCCTGTGCAAAAATTAACACGTGAAGCTTACGGGTTTCTTGATTTGCGTCATTTGAATGCTGGAGAAAGCCGCGAACTGAGTCATCATGAAGTGAGGCAGTTGAAATCATTGGCTAAATTTGGTCAAAAACCACATAGTTGAATGAGCTTTTACTTGAGTAACAAAGTTTCTAATAGATTGTTTGTATAAAAACATGTATATTTTAAAATGTAGTTATTTTGTTAGTTATGTTTATTCTTCAAAAAGTATGTGGGTGCTTTTGGAGAAGTAAGGGAAGAAAGCGGCTTTTTTTATGATAAAGGAAGTTTAGTTTGCCCTACCTGATGAAATGAAAAAGAGAACTTGGGGGATGAGTACTTATGAGTGATCAAATAAAAGTGCTTGTTGTTGATGATGAAGACAGAATTCGTCGCCTTTTGAAAATGTATCTCGAGCGAGAAAATTTCCGTATTGATGAAGCAAGTGACGGAGATGAAGCGATACAGATGGCACTCAACAACGACTATGAAGTAATACTTCTTGATTTGATGATGCCTGGTAAAGATGGAATTGAGGTTTGTAGAGAATTACGGGAATACAAATCGACACCAGTGGTAATGTTAACTGCTAAAGGAGAAGAAGCAAACCGTGTTCAAGGATTTGAAGTAGGAGCCGATGATTACATCGTAAAACCATTTAGTCCACGTGAAGTAGTGCTTCGCGTGAAGGCTGTACTTAGACGGGCGAAAAGAAACGACACGAGTGTAGTAGCTTCTGTTCCCGGTGATATTATTAATTTTCCGCACTTAAGTATTGATAATGAGGCACATCGTGTTATTGTTGATGGTACTGAAGTGAATTTAACACCTAAGGAATATGATTTGCTTTATTATTTGGCGAAGTCGCCGGACAAGGTTTTTGACCGTGAATCTCTCTTGAAAGAAGTATGGCGTTATGAGTTTTTTGGCGATTTACGAACGATTGATACACATGTCAAACGGTTAAGAGAAAAGTTGCTTGATATCTCGGAAGATGCAGCCAAAATGATCGTAACAGTCTGGGGTTTGGGTTATAAATTTGAAATTCCGGAAGAATAAATCCGAATAAAAATGAGCAGGTTATGTAAAGATTGCAGTTTGCCAATTTCTACAATGCGCCTGTTCATTTTTAAATGGCGAGGGAGGCGTAAATGGGTTGAAGTTTTGGAATAGCATAGTGGGGAAAATCTGGAGTACCACGATCTTGCTCCTTATTGGTGTGCTAGTCATTTGTGGCTTCCTTGTCGCGGTGATCTATGAAAAAAATAATTTAAATGAAATTGAAAAAGAAATGAAAGATACATCAAATAAAATTATTCAAGTGATGCAAAACGATGATGAAGTTATTAAGCCAGGCAGTCATGCTGAAAAGACGCTTGATATGCTCGATGACTCTGTTGGCGTCATTATTGCTCAAGATGGGACGAGCGTTTTTACAAAAGCATCTAAGGATCCTATCTCGAAAAGTTCGATTGATCGCTTGACACAAAATAAGAAATTAAATGAAGCGCTAGGGAAATCTCCAGATCTGTTAATGAAATATGATTTTGAAGACAACCCAGAAAACGTCTCAATTGAGCTGTATGCGAAAAAGTTTCAACTGAGTAATGGTGAAACAGGGGTCGTCTATTTGTACAAGTCGTTTCATGAAATTCTAAATGTTACTAAGAAAGCGACGCGGACTCTTATTCTTGCAGGAATTGGTGCGATTTTAATTACTTCTTTACTATCGTTTATTTTTTCTTCGCGCATGGCGTTCCCACTTCGTGAAATGAAGAAAATTGCGGTTGCCGTTTCACGCGGGAATTTTGATAATCGGGTTCCTAGTTATACGCATGATGAAATCGGGGATCTCGGGCTTGCTTTTAATGATATGGCGCAACAGTTAAAATACAATATTAGTGCACTTAGGCAGGAAAAAGAACAGCTTTCTAACATCCTCGTTGGTATGGCAGATGGGGTTATCAAATTTAATATTGATAAAACGATTATTTTAAGTAATCCTCCTGCTGAGGAGTTCTTGCATAGCTGGTTTTTCTCTCAAGAAAACGAAGAGAAAGTGTTAGTACCAGAGAAGCTAAATCAAATGCTAGATGAAATTTTGAATACGCGAGCAGAAACGGTTGGCGAGATTACTTTTGATGGTCAAACTTTTGTTGCGATTATGACGCTTCTTTATAATGGAGATAATATCCGCAGTATTGTGACGGTTATTCGGGATATGACAGAAGAGAAACGACTTGAGAAAACTAAAAGTGATTTCGTTAGCAACATCTCGCACGAGCTTAGAACGCCGATTTCGATGCTTCAAGGCTATAGTGAAGCGATTATTGACGGAGTGGCGCAAACAGAAGAAGAGGTTCGCGAATTCGCACAAATTATTAATGAAGAGTCGCTCCGGATCGGTCGCTTGGTGAACGATATGCTTGATTTATCACGGATGGAAGCGGGCTTTACTCAACTTGATAAGCGTGAAACAGAGCTTGTTCCGTTCTTGCAAAAAATTGTTTCCAATTTCGACGTGCTTTCGAAGGAAAATAATGTGGTATTGAAGTTAGAAGCAGATGATCCAGATGTGCGTTATTCGTTTGACCGAGACCGATTAGAACAAGTTTTGATCAATTTAATTATGAATGCGATCCGACATACTGGAAATGATGGGGAAGTCGGAACGGTTACGGTACATGAGCATGTTGATCACGCGAACGAGCAATTGCTTATTGCAGTCAATGATAATGGGTCAGGCATTCCAGAAGCGGATATTCCTTATTTGTTTGAGCGATTTTATAAAGCCGATAAAGCACGAACAAGAGGGAAAGCGGGTACCGGGATTGGGCTTGCGATCGTAAAAAATATTGTAGATGCGCATAATGGTCAGATTACGGTGGAAAGTACGGTGGGCAAAGGTTCTTCCTTTATTATTAGCCTGCCATTAAATGAACTGAGGGGGAATTAAGTTGACAGAACGTATTCAAAAAACTTGTAAAGAATCTTTGGTGATTAAGACAAGCCGAGTGTTCCCGCAAGATACCAATAATCATAATACGCTGTTTGGCGGAAAACTGATGACTTATATTGATGATACAGCTTCTATTAGTGCGTCAAGACATTGCCGAGTGGGGATTGTTACAGCATCAACGGATTCGGTGGACTTTTTGAAGCCAATTAAAAGTGATCATTCGGTTTGTTTGGAATCGTATGTGGCTTCTGTTGGCAGAACTTCGATGGAAATTTTTGTGAAAGTTATTTCTGAAAATTTGATGACGGGCGAGCGTTATCTAGCAGCGACTTCTTTTTTGACTTTTGTTGCGATTGACGATGATGGAAAGCCTGTTGAAGTGCCAGAAGTGATCCCTGAAAGTGAAGAAGAACAAATGATTCATAGTGGAGCAGAAGTTCGGGCAGCTGCTCGTAAAGAACGGCTTAAAGCGAGCCGAAGTCTTGCAAGTGCGCTTAAGACAGATATTCCTTGGTAAAAAGGGGTTGCCAAATTAAACTTTCGTGGTAAAATTAATATTGTGTTCATGTTCTGTGTAACTTGACACAAATAAAATTCATATTGTTCATCTTCGGGGCAGGGTGTAATTCCCGACCGGTGGTTAAAGTCCACGATCTGCTTTTTAGCGGTTGACGCTGGTGAAATTCCAGGACCGACAGTATAGTCTGGATGGGAGAGGATGTAGACGGCTTTTTTTGGCTTGTCTTCTTTAAGTGATTCATTTCTGTCTATCTTAGACAGTTTGTTTGGTGATTCACAAACCTCTCTAATCTTTAGGTTAGAGAGGTTTTTTTATGGAAGCGGCTTGATAAGTTTGTCTGACTTTCTTTTTAGATGAACCAAAAGGAGAGTTAAACTTGAAGAACTATTCGTTGAAGACTTTTGTAAGTATTGCGGTATTTGGAACAGTAGCATTTATTATTATGCAACTTCAATTTCCAATTTTGCCAACCGCGCCTTTTCTAAAACTGGATTTCAGTGAAATTCCTGTTTTGATTGGTGGATTGATGTTTGGACCACTTTCTATTGTCTTGATTGAAGCTTTAAAATGTGTTTTGCATTTTATTATTTCGGGAAGTCCGGTTGGGATTCCTGTTGGTGAAATGGCAAACTTCCTTTCGGGGATTTGTTTTACGCTACCAATTTACTATTTATTCCGCTATATTCGCGGGACAAGAGGGATTATTATTTCAGCTTCGCTCGGAACGCTACTTATGACGTTTGCGATGGCGGTGTTTAATTACTTTGTCTTGCTTCCTTTTTATGTGAAACTGGGCGGATTACCTGCAAATACAGATGTTTCGGCATTGATTTTTGCCGCGGTCATTCCGTTTAATTTATTAAAAGGTGTGATTGTAAGTGCCGGCTTTATGCTACTTTACGCACCAATGCGAAATTTTATTGCTAAAAATCGCTCGAAAAAAGAGCAACAAAAATATCAAAAAAAGCACCGTGAAATGGAACACCGTGCTTAAGGTTAATGATGCGGATCGCCATGAAAAGGGTGATCCGCTATTTTTATGGAAAGCGAAGGACAGTTGAATTCTGCTTCAAGTGCATTGTCTTCTTCTGCTTCTGGGATGGGCTTTGTGCCGCTATTGTTATCTAGGATAGCGTAGGCCACACCTTCTGTATTGTAGTCGTATAGATTTGGAGCATGAAGAGCACAAGCTCCACAAGCGATACAGGTATCTTGATCAACGATTGTAAACTTAGCCAAATCAATCGATCCTTTCCTAGTTAAGTTTCATGCAAAGTATAGCATGTTTTGGGAAATTTGCGCAATGCTTCTAAAAGAGATGCCGAACGCGTGTTTCTATGGTATGATGAATGAAGACTGAGGTGAAACGTGTGGAACTTTTAGATCAATATATCGTAGCGCTACTAACGGCGTTTAAGCGGCCTAGAAAAGAAGCTTTTTTGCATGCTGTTATGACGGGGCGACGAACTGGTCAAGCGGTAACTGATACGCATTTAGCCAAAATTAGTTCGCTATTCGGGCTCTCTCCGTTTTTAACCGAAGAGGTTTTAACTGCTAGATTAACAAAACTGAAGCAAGCAGGAACGCTTGAGCTGCGGGCTGATACTAATGAATGGTGCGTGCGAAAGCAAGTTTCGACGCCTTATTTTGAGCGCGTGGGCTGGAATGGCTTTTGGATGCAGGAACGGCCGTTTTTGTTTTTTCAAAATTTGTTGCTTGCGATTCAAGTTTTGAGTAATAAGCATCATGGGAAAAAACACTACATGCCCGTTGTTCGGGATAAAAAAGCGCAGTTCTGGATCAAAAAGTGGCTAGCGAATTTTGCGAATGCGGATGATTTAAATGAACGCTTGTTTTTGGAGCTAGAAGCTTGGCTTTCGAAAGGATATATTTCGCAACCGGAATTTTATACCGATCAGTTTTCAGGAGGAAAACTAGTCGGGGAAACGCTTGAGCAAATTGCGGATGCGCATTCGGTTTCGACAGAGGAAGTTTATTTTGAGACTTTATATGGCTTGCACCGGCTTTTTCAGGAGAAAAAATACTATCCGCTACTTCAACTTTTGATGCCACGTCCGGAAGCGCTTTTGACGTTATCAGGCAAGAGGACTTACGGATTTTTGCAGAAAGGCTATGATTTTGATGAAATCGTGCAGATGCGAAATTTGCGGAAAAGCACAATCGAGGATCATTTTGTGGAAATTAAAGCGACTTTTCCGGAGCAAGCGGTGCCAGAAATGCCAGATAGGTCACTTGTTGAACAAATCCAAGTCGGGGATTTTTTGACTTTGAAGGAAATCAAAGCATCGTTTCCGGAACTGGATTATTATCAAATTCGCTTGGCTGTGGTTGCAGGAGGGAAGGCATGAATTTAGAACAGGAATTAAAGCGCTATTTGGGTTTTGATACTTTTCGTATGGGGCAAAAAGAAGTCATAGAAACAGTTTTGAGCGGTGAAGATGTCTTTGCCATGCTTCCGACTGGGATGGGGAAAACGGTTTGTTATCAACTGTCGGGATACTTAATAGACGGGCTTGTGGTGATTGTTTCGCCATTACTTAGCTTGATGCAGGATCAAGTGGAACGAATGCGCGCTTACGGGGAAAAACGTGCCGTTGCGCTGAACAGTTTTTTATCGACAGCTGAAAAAAATGAAATTCTCGCTCATCTTTCTGCTTACAAATTCGTTTTCCTCTCACCTGAAATGCTCGCAAGTGAGGGTATTCGGACAGCTTTCTTGCGGGAAAAAATAGGGCTTTTTGTGATTGATGAGGCGCATTGTATTTCTCAGTGGGGGCATGATTTCAGGCCGGATTATCTTTTTCTTGGTGAATTTCGAGAAAAAGCGAATAAACCGACGACGATGGTGCTCACGGCAACGGCGACAAAGCGAGTTCGAGCGGATATTTTGGAGCAGCTTAATCTTTCGGGTATCAAAGAAATAATTTATTCGGTTAATCGACCTAATATTAGTTTTCAAGTGGAAAAATTTGCAGCAAAGCGCGAAAAAGAAGAGGCTTTGCTTGACCTCGCAGAGAAGCTTGCGACGCCTGGAATTATTTATTTTTCGAGCAAACGACTTGCGGAAGAAACCGCTCATATTTTACGCCGAGAAAAAGGGCGACGTGCAGCTTATTATCATGGAGACATGGAACCGCTTGACCGGATTTTGATTCAAGAGCAATTTGTCTCTGGCCAGCTTGATTTGATTTGTGCGACAAGTGCGTTTGGGATGGGGATCGATAAAGCTGACATTCGTTTTGTGATTCATTATCATTTGCCGGCTGATCTTGAAGCTTATATGCAGGAAGTAGGACGTGCAGGACGTGACGGGATAGAGAGTGTTGCGATATTACTCTATGCAAATGGAGATGAAGTTTTGAGGCAACAACTGGCGGACCGAGATTTGCCAGATCCTAATTTGCTTCAGCTACCAGAAAACTTAAAAGAAACACTACCGAAAGCTGAAAAAAGATTTTTGAATTATTTTTTACGTTCTGGGCTTTCAGAAGAAGAAATTAGGGAAAGAATAGAAAAAAGACGTTTAATCAAACAAGAAAATTTACAGGCTCTTCTAGGATTTATTCAAACGGACGATTGTCGTAGAGTCTACTTAATGAGTTATTTTGGAGAAAATGATTTTAGTGAGGCGGGTGGTGAAAATTGCTGTGATAATGACGCTGCATCGCTCGAACCATTTTTACGTCGAGAGGAAGAACAAGGTGAGGTTTCAGGCAGTTCTTTTCGGGCGAGATTGCATGATTTACTCTTAGAATGAGTTTTTTTCAATAATTCTTGTACTAATTGTTGTTCAAGATCGGGTTTGCGGTTATAATTGTTACAGGGATATGTCAAATTTATTTTAAAAATCCAGAATGAGGAAAGAGTTTTTGTTTTAAGGAGGATTTATGCATGGCAAGGAAAAGGCGCAATGATGAAAAAGAATATACGCCGTCCGATGATTACGATCATGATTTTTATAATAACTCGGAGGACGAGTTTAATGATGAACCGCCAATGCTTTCGCGGTCTGATAGTAGAAAAGCAAAGAAAACTGGAATTTTCCGTTATCCACTTTTAAATATCTTGATTATTTTCTTTCTACTAATTCCAATCGTTGTTGTCATTGTTTTTGTAGCTGTTCAAAATTCGGGACAGCCTGATAATGCAGTGAAAGAGGAAAGCAGTGTTTCCGTTGATAGCAACACGAAAGCAAAACAAGAAGCAAAGGAAAAAGCTGCAAAAGAAAAAGAGGCTAAAGAAAAGGCTGCCAAGGAAAAAGCTGCTAAAGAAAAGGAAGCAAAAGAGCAGGCTGCAAAAGAAAAAGCTGCCGCTGAAGAAAAAGCTAAACAGAATGAACAAGCACAACAGCAAGCAGCACAGGAAAAAGCTGCGGAAGCTGAAAGACAAGCAGCTGCTGAAAAAGCCGAGCAAGAGCGTCAAGCGCAAGCTGCTGCAAAAGCTGAGCAAGATAGAAAAGCAGCAGAAGAAGCGAAAAAGCAAGCGGAAGCAGCGCAAGCTTCTAGTCATACGGTTCAAGCAGGAGAAACGCTTTACCGGATTGCTGTGAATGCGTATGGTGCTTCAAATGCTACACAAGGTGTTCAAAAAATTAAGCAAGCAAACGGACTGTCTTCGGATAGTGTGCCGGTTGGAACTGTAATTAAAATTCCTAAATAAGTAAGAAAAGAATGAGCGGAAGGCGGGAAGAGATTTCCGAAAAAAGCTCGTTCTTTTTGTGGAGAAGGGGAGATGAAATGACAAAAGTAGCACTGGTCACAACAGGCGGAACTATTGCAAGTCGAAAGACAGCTTCTGGAAAACTGGCTTCTGGTGAACTAACAGGTGAAGAACTAGTTCAGATTTGTGGGCTTCCTAATGAAATTGAAGTGGATATTTTTTCGACTTTTCAGCTTCCATCAATGCATATTTCAAGAGAGCATCTCGTGGATCTGCAGAGGACCATTGAAGAGATTTTTACTGATCCTTCCTACGCGGGCATTGTAGTCACCCACGGTACTGATTCGCTTGAAGAGACTTCTTATTTTCTTGATTTAACGATTCGAGATGAGCGACCGGTTGTTGTTACTGGCTCACAACGGGCTCCAGAAGAAATGGGAACAGATGCATTTATCAATATTCGTCATGCAATACATACTGCATCTGAGCCTCTTCTTAAAGGGGCTGGGACGGTTGTCGTCTTTAATGAAAGAATTTTTGCTGCACGTTACGTCAAAAAAGTACATGCATCAAACATTCAAGGATTTAGTGCATTTGGTTTTGGATATCTTGGAATTATTGATAATGACCAAGTTTTTATTTATCAAAAACCAGTTTTGCATGATTGCTTTGAATTAAAACGACCACTTCCTGATGTAGCCATTGTGAAATGCTACTTGGATGCTGACAGTTTTATGATTGATGCCTTGATTGAAAAAGGTGTGGATGGTATTGTACTGGAAGGAGTAGGACGCGGACAAGTAGCGCCTAAAATGATGCCTGGTATTCTTCGTGCGCTTCAAAAACAAATTCCTGTTGTGATTACAACAAGCGCTGAGGAAGGAAATGTTTACACAACCTATGACTACTTGGGCAGTACTTTTGATCTTTATAATCAAGGTGTGATTCTTGGGAAAGATTATGATAGTAAAAAAGCACGCATGCGACTTATGGTACTGCTAGCTTCTGAAAAAGATGCTACGCAAGCTAATTTTTATTGAACAGAAGGGAATTAAATGTTAAATGACGAAAAAAATATGTATCGCGATTGACGGCCCAGCAGCAGCAGGAAAAAGTACTGTGGCTAAAATTGTAGCAAGTAAACTTCAATTTATTTATATTGATACAGGAGCAATGTATCGGGCGGCTACTTATTTGGCCTTTCAAGCCGGAATTTCTTATGAAGATGAAGCAGGAATTATGGAATTGCTCCAAGCAAAAACGATTCGTTTTGAACCGGGAGATATTCAACAAGTGTACATTGATGATGAAAATGTCACAAATGTAATTCGCACGGACGAAATTACCAACCATGTCTCGATCGTTTCTGCACATCCCCTTGTTCGAGAAGCTTTACAAAAAAAACAGCAAGCGTTTGCCTGTGCAGGAGGCGTTGTCATGGATGGCCGTGATATTGGGACAGCGGTTCTTCCAAATGCTGAACTTAAAATTTTCTTACTTGCAAGTGTTAAAGAACGAGCAGAACGACGCTACAAAGAAAATAAAGCAAAGGGCTACGAAGTGGACTTTGAACAACTTCAAAAAGAAATTGAAGAGCGCGATCATCTCGACTACACTCGAAAGCATTCACCATTAAAAAAAGCAGAAGATGCGATTACGGTTGATACGACGAGTATGTCTATTCAAGAAGTCGCTACTAAGATTCTTGATTTAGCGAACCAGACAATTGAGCAATGAGAAAAGGGCTTGTAAATTAGTTTACAAGCCTATTTCATTTGGCGAAAAAACTTGACAAATATGTTGTTTTGTAGGATGTTAGAAGAGAGATTTTTTCTAATTCAGAGATAAAATCTTTTAGGATTTTCTTGCAAAAAATCAATCTGACGAATGCCTTTTAGTGAGTAGGTGGACTCCCGTAATGACGAATTTGCTACGTGCCTTGTCATGAAGATTGTTAGAAGCTGTACTTCTTTTGCGGTTACAGAAAGTCCTAATTCGAGAAACGAATTAAGGAGGGCTACGCATGTCTGATGAATTAAACAATGTGGAAGTTAGAAATTTTGAAGAAGGTGACAAAATCACCGGCACAGTTACAAGCGTGGAAGATAAACAAGTTTATGTCGGAATTCCTGACAGCAAATTGGATGGGGTTGTGCCGATTAGCGAATTATCCAACGTACATGTAGAAAAAGCTTCTGACGTAGTGAATGTCGGAGATACTCTTGATCTTGTAGTTACGAAAGTAGAAGAAGATGTTCTTGTTCTTTCAAAACGCAAAGTAGATGCACTGAAAGCAGCTGATGAAATCAAAGCGAAATTTGAATCAGGTGAAGTTTTTGATGCTGTAGTAAGCGATGTTGTGAAAGGCGGTCTTGTAGTTGATCTTGGAGTTCGAGCTTTTGTTCCTGCTTCACTTGTAGAAGATCATTTTGTAGAAGACTTTTCTGACTATAAAGGAAAAACATTAGCATTTAAAGTGGTTGAATTTGAGCCAGAAAAAAATCGTGTAATCTTAAGTCACCGCGCTGTGGCTGAAGCTGAAAAAGAAGAAAAGAAAAAAGAACTTCTTGCTACGATTAAAGAAGGCGACGTCTTAGAAGGAACGGTAGAGCGTCTTGCAAGTTTTGGTGCGTTTGTTGATCTTGGCGGAGTAGACGGGTTAGTTCATATTTCGCAAATTTCTTATGAGCACATTGGGGCTCCTAGTGACGTCTTAACAGAAGGCGAAAAAGTAAAAGTGAAAGTTATTGGAGTAGATCCGGAAAACGAACGGATTTCACTTTCCATTAAAGAAACACAACCAGGACCTTGGGATAACATTGCTGAAAAAGCTCCTGTTGGTGCTGTGTTAAAAGGTAAAGTTATGCGCCTTGTTTCGTTTGGAGCGTTTGTTGAAGTATTTCCTGGTGTAGAAGGTCTTGTTCATATTTCACAAATTGCGCATAAGCACATCGGAACACCAAGTGAAGTTCTTGAAGAAGGTCAAGAAATAGAAGTGAAAGTCTTGGATGTGAATGAAGATGAAAAACGTCTATCACTCAGCATCAAAGCGCTTCTTGAAGAGCCTCAAGAAGAAAATGATTATGAACTTCCAGAGGAAAACACTGGCTTCCAAATGGGAGATTTAATCGGAGATCAGTTGAAAAATATCAAGAATGACGATGATAAATAATTTTTAAAAAAGTTCTTTAAGAGTAAGCGCTACTTACTCTTAAAGGACTTTTTAGTAGTTGCTAGTAACGTGATTAAAAAAGAATGGGGAATTTTTCTTGAGTAAAGCCGATTTGGTAAGTTGTTTATGATATGGTTTTAGTAAAAAGCAGTTTAGAAATGGACTTAGAATCTTGTCTTTTATAGGGGAGATTCTTTTTATTTTTTAGACCTCTTATAAAGGAATGGAAAACGTTTACCTAATGAGGGGACTTATGATAAGATAAACAGAGAAATAAAGCAAAAAAGGGTTAGGAGAATGACTGAAATGGATAAAGAAAAAATTGCAGATGCCGTTAGAATGATACTTGAAGCTGTTGGAGAAAATCCAGAGAGAGAAGGATTGATTGAAACACCAATGCGGGTTGCAAGAATGTATGAAGAAATATTCGCAGGCCTTCATAAAGATCCGTCTGTTCATTTTAATAAAGTTTTTGAAGAGCAACATGATGAGCTAGTTCTTGTAAAAGATATTCGCTTTTCGTCTGTCTGTGAACATCACTTGGTTCCGTTTTTTGGCGTGGCTCATGTTGCTTATCTTCCTCAAAATGGTCGAGTTGCAGGCTTGAGCAAATTAGCTCGTGTTGTTGATGATGTGAGTAAACGACCCCAATTGCAAGAACGAATTACGAAAACTGTGGCTGAAATTATGATGGATAAGTTGGATCCACTTGGTGTCATGGTGATTTTAGAAGCGGAACACATGTGCATGACGATTCGCGGTGTCAATAAGCCAGGAACGAAAACGGTGACAAGTGCAGTCCGTGGTGCATTCCGTACAGATGATAAGATTCGCAGTGAAGTCCTTTCATTAATTAAGCATTCTTAAAAGGCATAACTATTATCGTTTCGAAGTGGATTTATGCTATAATGAATCTTATGGATTATTGTTTTGAAGGGGAAGTTATTATGACTTATCAAGGGAGCCTCACACAACTGAAGGAAGTGGAAAGATTGGTTCATGATCGGACAGCGTATGAGTTTTTAAAGGAAAATTTTGATGGTCCAAAGACAGATCAAGATCAAATGCTCTGGCTGCATGAATCACTTCGGAACTCGGAACTTGTTGAAACGGATAAGTACCGGGTCATAACGGCTACGCTTTATGTTATCTTAGCCCATGATACGCATGAGGCAATTGATGAAGAAGGCGATGCTCGTAAATTAACGCTAAAAGAAAGAGAACTAACGGTTCTTGCTGGTGATTATTATAGCGCGCTTTATTACCGGACAATGGCTGAACTTGGTATGGTTGACTTACTTCGAGCTCTGCAGCGAGGTGTGCAAAAGATGAATACAGCCAAAACGAATATTTATCAACTTCATGTTTCATCTGATGAACAATATGCTTCTGAATTTAGAGCCGCATCGGCCGCTATTTTTTCGGAGTTTGCTCGTTATTTTGGAAAAGAAGACCATTTCGTTTTGCTTGCGGAGCGTGCACTTGCTTTGAAAAAATTATTTGACGAACGCACCTTTTATGAGGCGTACCATTCATCCACTTTGAAACGAGCTTATGAACATGGCTTTTTTGCTCGTGATGCAGCGGCTTCTTTTGAAGAATGGCTTGAACAGCTGATTTTAAGAGTTAAAAAAGAAATTATCGAACTTAGGGAAACTTGTGAACCCTTGTCTTCGGTGCTTGATATGCGTTTGCAAGAAATGCTACAGCGCTGACTTTAGAAAGGGGATAAAAATAAATGACGACTGAAAAAGAAGAAAAAGTGCATCATGTATTTGAAAAAATTTCATCGGATTATGACCGGATGAATAGTGTGATTAGTTTTAAACTTCACGTCCACTGGCGGAATGAAACGATGGAATTGATGCGCATGAAAAAAGGTGCCTCTGTTCTTGATGTTTGTTGTGGAACAGCAGATTGGACGATTTTGTCAGCTCGAGAAGTCGGTCCGTCTGGAAAAGTGACGGGCCTTGATTTTAGCTCGAATATGCTTCAAGTTGGTGAAGCAAAAGTGGCAGACTCGGGTCTTCAAAATATCGAATTAATGCAAGGAAACGCGATGGAATTACCATTTGCGGATAATTCGTTTGATTATGTGACGATTGGTTTTGGGTTACGTAATGTACCAGATTATTTAACCGTATTAAAAGAAATGTACCGGGTGTTAAAACCAGGTGGTCAAGCCGTTTGTCTAGATACGAGTCAACCGAATATTCCAGTTTGGCGCCCGTTCTTTAATACATATTTTCGCTATGTGATGCCGCTTTTTGGAAAGATTTTCGCGAAGAGTTATGATGAATATAGTTGGCTACAGGAATCAACACGTCACTTCCCAGGAATGGGTAAACTTTCCGATTTGTTTTATCAAGCAGGCTTTTCATATGTGCGCTATATTTCCCACAGTGGGGGCGCGAGCGCGACGCATTTCGGCTATAAAAAGGTGGCAGAAGATGAAATTTAATTTTTTGTATCCTTCTATTCAAAAGGATATTGACGAAGTAGAAAATGAATTAAAATTAGCGGTTTCGGACACGGATGCAGAAACGATTTCAGAAGCTGCACTCCACCTTTTAACAGCAGGTGGAAAACGAATCCGTCCCATGTTTGTTTGCTTAACTTCACGGCTTGGAGATGAAGTTGATCCCTCGCTTAGTAGAAGTGCCGCGACAGCCATTGAACTTATTCATATGGCATCGATTGTTCATGATGATGTTGTCGACGATGCGTCACTTAGACGAGGGCGTCCAACGATAAAATCCATTTGGGGCAATCATATTGCAATGTATACTGGGGATTTTTTGTTTGCAAAGTCGCTTGAATATATGACGCGAGTGAAGAATGAAAAAGCGCACTTGCTTCTTTCACAAGTGACCGTTGAGCTTGCAGTTGGTGAAATTGAGCAAATTAAAGATAAATATAATTTTGAACAAAGCGTTCGTTCTTATTTACGGCGGATTAAGCGGAAAACAGCTTTACTGATTGCAGCAAGTTGCGGGTTAGGCGGCATTATTGCTGATTTACCAGAAAAGCTTGATGATAAACTATATCTATTTGGATATTA
This sequence comes from Listeria kieliensis, assembly GCF_003369925.1. Lineage (GTDB taxonomy): Bacteria > Bacillota > Bacilli > Lactobacillales > Listeriaceae > Listeria > Listeria kieliensis_A. Next base: position 481,428 of record NZ_LARY01000001.1, read on the forward strand.
TGTAGGTATGGCTTTTCAAATCACAGATGATATTTTAGATTTTTCCCAAGATGAGAAAAAGCTCGGGAAACCAGCCGGAGAAGATTTAAGTCAAGGGAATGTGACACTACCAGTATTTTTCGCCATGCAAGATCCACTGCTTCGCAAACGGATTGAACGCGTGACGGAAACAACATCGAAAGAAGAGATTGACTATTTGGTGGAGGCCATCCGTAGTAGCGGCGCGATTGAAAAATCGGAACAAGTCGCAACGGATTATTTAAATAAAGCGGCAGGGATTTTGGGTGAATTTGGCCATCGTAAAGAAGTGAAGCCGCTCAGACAAATCATTAAAATGCTTGACAAGCGAGACTACTGAGGAGGGATTCGAATGGAAAGGACTTATGTTATGGTAAAACCTGATGGGGTTGCAAGAGGACTCGTTGGGAAAATCGTTGCTAGGTTTGAAGAAAAAGGCTTGAACTTAGTTGCTGCAAAGCTGTTTCAAATGGATAAGGCACTTGCGAAAAAGCATTATCAAGAGCATGCTAGTAAGCCGTTTTTTGTGGATTTGATTGACTTTATTACATCTGGACCTGTTTTTGCAATGGTTCTAGAAGGCGATGAAGTGATTTCTACCGCTCGAAAAATGATGGGCGCAACGAATCCACTTGAAGCCGCGCCGGGAACGATTCGGGCTGATTTCGCTGTACATACGAATCGCAATGTGATTCATGGTTCTGATAGCGCAGCTTCTGCTGAACGTGAAATTGGGTTGTTTTTTAAACCAGAAGAACTAGTTTCGGCAAAACGAGCTGATTGGAATTGGATTTAAACTGTCTTCTGTCTTAGAAGGCAGTTTTTTTATACCACAAAGGTTGTCTCAAGATGGGCCATATGATAAGATTATACACATATACTTTAAAGCGCTAAAATGAAGAAAAGGGGTCGAAGGAAAATGAGATATTTAACGGCTGGGGAATCACATGGACCAGGATTGTCATTAATTATTGAAGGCTTACCAGCGGGAATGCCGCTTCTTGCAAGTGATATTAACGTGGAATTAAAACGTCGTCAAGGCGGATATGGTCGCGGCGCAAGAATGAAAATTGAAAAGGATCAAGCAGAGTTAACGGCGGGTGTGAGACACGGAAAAACACTGGGATCACCGCTTGCTCTTTTTGTCGAAAATAAAGATTTTAAACACTGGGAAACGGTGATGAGTGCAGAGCCAGTCCCTGAAAAAAACGAAGCGTCAAGACGTGTTTCAAGACCAAGGCCGGGACATGCTGATTTAGTTGGTGGGATGAAATATGGACATCGTGATTTGCGCAATGTGTTAGAGCGTTCGAGCGCAAGGGAAACGACGGTCCGAGTGGCGGCTGGAGCAATCGCCAAAAAACTGCTCGCGGAACTTGGAATCAAAGTCGCTGGGCATGTGCTTGAAATTGGTGGCGTGCGCGCACAAATCGACCGGGACTATACGGTTCAGGAAATTGAGCAGATTGCGAATGAATCACCTGTACGCTCGCTTGATGCGAATCAGGAACAAGCGATGATGGATAAAATTGATGATACGAAGAAAAAAGGCGATACGATCGGTGGCGTGGTTGAAGTCGTGGTTGGCGGTGTGCCAGCTGGACTTGGAAGTTATGTGCAATGGGATAAAAAATTGGATGCTAAAATTGCGCGAGCGATCGTGAGCATCAATGCGTTTAAAGGTGCTGAGTTTGGTGTTGGTTTTGAAGCCGCACGGAAATATGGTAGCGAAGTGATGGATGAAATTTTGTATTCGGAAGAAGACGGCTACACGAGACGGACCAATCATTTGGGCGGCTTTGAAGGCGGCATGACAAATGGGATGCCAATTGTGGTTCGTGGGGTGATGAAGCCGATTCCGACGCTTTATAAGCCACTTCAAAGTGTCGATATTGATTCGAAGGAAGCTTTCACGGCGAGTGTGGAGCGATCAGATAGTTCAGCGGTTCCTGCGGCAAGCGTTGTAGCGGAAAACGTGGTTGCATGGGAAGTCGCAACGGCGATTCTTGACAAATATCAAAGTGACCGGTTGGATGTTTTAAAAGAACAGGTGGAAGCGGACCGGAAACGAATGAAGGAGTTTTAAGCATGCGCGAAATCAAAATTGAAACAGCTAGTCAAACTTACCCAGTTTATATTGGTGAGGCGCTTTTCGAATCGCTTAAATCCTCTTTTGCGAGGGAACTGAAGCGCTATTCGAAGCTTTTAGTTGTGACGGATCAACATGTTTCGAATCTGCACCGGGAAAAAATGGAACAGTTTTTAAGCGAATTTCAAAATGTTTCTTGGTTTGTAACGCCAAATGGGGAAGCAGCTAAGACGTTTTCGGTTTATGAAGCGGGCATCACAAAGGCGATTGAAGCGGGGCTTGATCGTAAATCTGCTTTGCTTGCTTTTGGCGGCGGCGTGATCGGCGACCTTGGTGGGATGATCGCGGCGACTTATATGCGTGGTATTCCTTTTTATCAATTTCCAACGACGGTGCTAGCGCATGATAGTGCGGTTGGTGGCAAGGTCGCGATCAATCACCCGCTCGGAAAGAATTTAGTTGGGAATTTTTATCAGCCTGAAGCGGTGGTTTATGATACGAGTTTGCTTGCGACGCTTTCGACTCGGGAGATGCGTTCGGGATTTGCTGAGCTCATTAAGCACGCGCTTATCAGTGACTCAAGTTTTTTAAAATCGCTTGAGGGAGACTTTGCATCGGAAGCGGATTTATACGGTAAGTCTTTGCCCTTGTTTCTTGAAAAAGGAATTGCTGTTAAGGCAGACATTGTGAAGCAGGATGAGACGGAACAAGGGGTTCGGGCGTTTCTTAATTTTGGTCATACGTTTGGCCATGCGCTTGAAGCTTTCGGCGGTTTTGAACGCTTTTTGCACGGTGAAGCGATTATTTATGGCATGCTTTATGCGCTACGCTTGAGTAAGAAACTTACGGGGCTTGATTTTGAAATGGCGCCATTTGAAGATTGGCTTGTTTCGCTTGGTTATGAGACAAAGCTTCCTCAAGATGTGCCTTTTGAGGCGATTTATGAAAACATGTTGCATGACAAGAAAACCACTTTTGGGGAGATTACGTTTGTACTCTTGCGTGAAGTGGGAAGTCTTACTTTACAAACGATCAGCCAAGAGGTGCTTGAAGAAACATTTACGCAGTTTAAAGAAGGAGGAGACGCATGATGCGAGCGATTCGTGGAGCTACAACGGTAAAAGAAAACCGAGCAAATGAGATTTATTCGGCTACAGATGAATTATTTCGACAAATTTTGCGAGAAAATAAGCTAACTAACCCGGAGCAACTAGTATCTGTGATTATTACGGCAACGCCTGATCTAAATGCGGCTTTTCCGGCTCGGGCGATTCGAGAATGCGAAGGGTTTGAATTGCTTCCTGTGATGGGGATGGTTGAAACGGACGTGCCAGGCGCACCGCGGAAGTGCATTCGGCTGATGGTACATGTAGAGATCGATCAGCAGCTTGCAGATGTGAAACATGTTTATTTGAACGATGCGGCGAAACTTAGACCGGATCTTGCAAGAAAGCGAGATGAGGCTTGATGAAATGGAATGAAACACTTGCTGGGCTTGGGTCTTATAAGCCCGGAAAGCGTGAGGAACAAGTGAAAGCGGAACTCGGCCTTGAACGAATCGTGAAGCTGTCTTCAAATGAAAATCCTTTTGGAACTTCTGAGGCGGTTCGTAAATGCTTGCGGGAGCTTAGCTATGAATCTTTTACGGAGCTTTATCCGGATGGGCATGCGGCGGCGCTTCGTAAGGCGGTTGCTTCGTTTTATCAGTTAGAGGAAAGCGAACTGATTTTTACGGCTGGCGTGGATGAGCTGATTGGTCTTTTGGCGCGAGCGCTTCTTCGTCCCGATGTCAATACAGTGATGGCGACGCCAACGTTTGTTCAATATGCTCATCATGCGAAGATTTGCGGGGCCGAGCTGCGCGAGGTACCGCTACTTGAAGATGGTGCCCATGATCTTGAAAAAATGTTCGAGCAGATTGATGAAAATACTGCGGTAGTTTGGATTTGTAATCCGAATAATCCAACAGGGAATTTTTTAGATTTGGATGCGGTTGAGGCATTTTTGAAGCGAGTTCCAAAGGAAACGCTTGTCGTTTTGGATGAGGCTTACATCGAATATGTGGAACCTGTTCCGCATGCGCATGAGCACTGGATTCGCACTTATCCGAATTTAGTGATTACAAGGACGTTTAGTAAGATTTATGGGCTTGCTAGTGCGCGAGTGGGTTATGGGATGGCAAGTCCGGCTATTATTAGTCAACTCAATGTAATTCGTTCGCCTTTTAATACAACAACGATTGGTCAAGCGCTTGCGATTGAAGCGCTTTCGGATCAAGATTTTATCGCCAAGTGCCGCAAGGAAAACAAGTTGGGTATTGCTCAATATGAGGCGTTTGCTGAACAATATCATGAAGTAAAACTTTATCCTTCTTGCGGGAATTTTGTTTTGCTTGAGTTTCAGTGCTCGGGGCAAAGTGTGTTTCGCTATTTAGAAGAAAAGGGCTATATTACGCGTTCTGGAGAGACGCTCGGGTTTCCAAACGCGGTGCGAATTACGATTGGGCGTGCGGAAGACAATGCTGAAGTGATTCGTTTGCTCGCGGCATTTTTACGCTAAGGAGGCGTTTTTTTGAAAGGAAATGTAGTGATCGTTGGGCTTGGACTGATTGGTGGGTCGATAGCGCTTGCGATCCGAGAAAAGCATCCAGACGCGCATATTATTGGGCTTGATGTATCCATGAGGACACTTGAAACGGGGCTTGAACTGGGGGTTATTGATGAAATCGGCGAGAGTCTTTTGATTGATGCACCGTGTGCGGATTTGCTCATTTTTTGTTGTCCGGTGAAGGAAACGGAAGCACTTTTGCGCCATTTACCGAAGTTAAGCTTGAAAGAGTCGCTGATTGTGACCGATACGGGAAGCACCAAATCGGGAATTATGGCTTGCGCAGAAGATCTTGCGAAACGCGGTATTACGTTTATTGGCGGTCACCCGATGGCAGGGTCACATAAAAGTGGCGTGACAGCGGCCAAACGGTTATTATTTGAAAATGCTTATTATTTACTTACTCCTTTTGAAGGAGAAGATGCGCGGCGTGTTTTGGAGTTAAGAGAGTGGCTTTCTGGGACAAATGCGAAATTTTTGCGTCTTTCGCCGGTTGAGCATGATGAAATTACGGGTATGCTCAGTCACTTACCGCATATTATTGCCGCTGCGCTTGTTCGGCAAACGGAAGGTTTTACACGCCTTCATCCTCAGGCATTTCAGCTTGCAGCAGGCGGTTTTCGAGATATTACACGAATTGCTTCATCGGATCCGCGAATGTGGACGGACATTTCGTTAAGTAACCAAGGGATTTTGATTGAACAACTGGAAAGTTGGAAATTAGCGATGGAAGAAGCGCTTCAAATGCTTGAAGCTGGAGAAAGCCAAGCGATTTATCGTTTTTTTGATGAAGCGAAGGAATTCCGTGATACGCTTCCTGTTCATAAGGGCGCAATTCCTGCGTTTTATGATTTATTCGTGGATGTTCCAGATTATCCCGGGATTATTTCAGAAGTAACTGGTTATTTAGCTAAGTGGGAAATTAGCTTGACCAATTTAAAGATTCTTGAAACACGTGAAGATATTTTTGGGATTTTGCAAATTACATTTCAAACGGAAGAAGACAGGAGCCGTGCAAAAGCCTGTATTGAAGAACAAAGTGACTTTTTATGTTATTACGAAGAATAAGGAGATAGCGCTATGAAACTAATAACGAATCAAACGGGCTTGAAGGGAACAATCGAAGTTCCTGGTGACAAATCAATTTCACATCGCAGTATCATGTTTGGTGCGCTTGCGGAAGGGAAAACTCGAATTCACCATTTTTTAGAAGCTGAGGATTGCTTGAGCACGATTGATGTCTTTCAAAAGCTTGGCGTAAAGATTGAACGGTTGGATTCAGAAGTTGTGGTTCACGGTGTGGGTGGCTTTCAAGGGTTAAAAAAGCCGATGTCTGACCTTTACGTTGGAAATTCAGGGACGACGATCCGACTCTTGATGGGTATCCTTGCTGGTGCTTCATTTGATGCTGTCTTAACGGGAGACGATTCTATCCAAAAGCGTCCGATGAATCGTGTAAGTAAACCTCTTGAACAAATGGGGGCGCGCATTGAAACAAAGGATAATGCGGGTTTTGCGCCAGTTCACTTGCATGGTGGCAACCAACTTTCAGGTATTCACTATGAAATGCCTGTTGCAAGTGCACAAGTGAAAAGCGCGATTTTATTTGCCGCGCTTCAAGCGGGCGGAGAAACAGTGATTCATGAAAAGGAAAAAACGCGTAATCACACAGAGGAAATGATTCGCTTGTTTGGCGGAGAAATCCATGAAGAGGGACTTACTGTCAGACTTTCAGGCAATCAGCGTTTTATGGGGCAAGAAGTCCTTGTACCGGGAGATATTTCCTCCGCCGCTTTTTTTATTGCACTTGGATTGCTTGTGCCTGATTCGAGCATTCGCTTAACGAATGTGGGACTTAACCCAACGCGGACGGGTATCCTTGATGTAGTCGAAGCGATGGGTGGAAAGCTTACAAAAGAAGCTTCCACATTTTCGGGAACTATCCAAGTAGAAACATCGAATTTACGGGGAACAGTCATTGAAGGATCTCTTATTCCGCGTTTAATTGATGAACTTCCCATTATTGCGCTTCTTGCGACACAAGCAGAGGGTGAAACGATCATTCGCGATGCAGAAGAACTAAAAGTCAAAGAAACCAATCGTATTGATGCGGTCGCGAAGGAACTAGCGAAAATGGGAGCTAACATTACCCCAACAGAAGATGGCTTAATTATTCATGGAAAAACGCCACTACACGGGGCAAAGGTAACGAGTTATGGAGATCACCGGATCGGTATGATGTTACAAATTGCGGCACTTCTCGTAAAAGAAGGAGAGGTAGAGCTTGAAAAAGCAGAAGCGGTAGCTGTTTCTTACCCCGATTTTTTTGAAGTGATCGAGTCGCTGATAGGTTGAAGCTCTAAGCTCAATTACTTTGAAACTCCTGTTCCTTTTGTTATAATGTGGGTTATTATGTGGTGAGTGAGGGGTGTCATTTTGAAAAATGCGGAAAAAATGCTAAGCGCACTCGAACATGAAAACATGGACGAAGCCAAAAAATATTTTGATGCTGTGATTGCGGGAGATTCTCCGGAAGAACAGTTCTTTTTAGCAGAACAATTGTTTAGTTTAGGTTTTTTGGATGAAACGGAAGACCTTTATGAACTTTTACTGGCTGCCTTTCCAAATGAAGGTGAGTTATACGTTCGGCTTGCTGAGGTATCGATTGAAAAAGACCAATTAGATGAAGCGGCTGAACGACTAGAACAAATTAGCCCCGAGGATGATGCTTATCTCGAAAGCTTACTTGTTGCGGCAGATCTTTATCAAATGCAGGGACTCTTTGAAGTTACTGAACAAAAATTGCAACAAGCGAAAAGTCTTGCACCAAATGAACCGATTATTGATTTTGCGCTTGGAGAATATTATCTATCACAGGCGCGTTTTGCCTCTGCCGTGCAAAGTTACCAATCAGTGCTTGACGCGGGAATCACAGCTCTTCAAGATGAAACGATTTCCGTTTATGTGCGAATGGCAGAAGCGCTTAGTGCAAGTGGAGCGTTTGAAGAAGCGATTCCTTATTATGAAAAAGCGCTTGAGGAAAACGAATCGCTTGATACGTTATTTGGACTTGGCTTAACAGCTTTTCAAGCAAAGGAATATGCAACAGCGATTCATTCATTTGAACATTTGAAAGAACATGATCCAAGCTACACGACGCTTTATCCTTATCTGGCTAAGAGCTATGAAGAAAATGGTCAGAAAGAACAAGCACTAGAAATTTTGGAAGAGGGACTTAAGCACGATGAATTCAATAAAGAACTCTTTTTTGAAGCAGGCCAATTAGCACTTTCGCTAAATCGTTTGGAAGAAGCGGAACACTTTTTCAGACAAGCCTTAGTGCTTGATCCTGAATATATTGCGGCTATGCTTGAATTAAATAAACTGTTACTTGATAAGGCAGATTATGAGGGACTAACTGAGATTTTTGAAGGAGTTAGTGATGAACTCATCACGGAGCCACAAATTTTCTGGGACTTAAGTGTTGCATATCAAGAGACAGAACAATATAATAAGGCAAAAGAAAATTTTGAGAAGGCCTATCCTCATTTCAAAAATAACCCAACGTTTTTACGTGAATATGGATTGTTTTTACGTGAAGAAGGAGATCCAAAAGCAACTACTATTTTGAATGACTATCTTACTTTTGAACCTGAGGACGAGGAAATCCGAAGTTTGCTTGATTTTTGATGAAAAATTCGGAAGGAGTGATGGTTATGAAGACACCCATTTCTGTGGATGAAAAAAAAGACTTTATTCGTTGGCTACTCAATACGCATCAAATGAAGATGCGGGAAGCGATGTGGGTTCTTAATTATATTGCTGGTCATGATCAAATTATGAAGTATGTTCACTTTGTAGATGATCTTGATGGCAAAAATCGAGGTCTTGTCCTTTCTGCGCACGGAGTCGATAACGAACCATTCCGATTTTTTAAAGGCAACTTAACTACGTCAGATCCAGAGAAAGCTTTTCACGATATTCGTTTAAACTGGGATGAAAATCTCTATATTATGTTGCATTTCAAAGAAGCATTAAGTTCACCTGAATATGCGCTTGTGCGGGAAGAAAATTCAGCACAAGAACTTAAAATTGGTGAAGATGAAAAGCTTTTAGCTGAAAAATTTTTAGATCAGATGATGAGCCGTTTTGAACAAGAAGCGTTAAAGCAAGAAATTGATCAGGCGCTCGATCGTCGTGACAAAGAAACCTTTTTAAAATTGTCTGCATTACTTCAAGAAAAAACATTCTAATTATTTACTTTAAGCTGGACGCAGACCTTGCTTCCAGCTTAAAAAATGTTTTTTGGGGGGAAGCTTGTGTATCAATTACTTGCCAATCGTTCTTTTTTGCGGTTGCTTATGGCAGTGAATCTGCTAGGGGCGATTTACGGCTATATTTGGTATTTGCCACAGTTGCAGTTGACGAAAGCTCGATTTTGGCTTTTTGTACCAGATAGTCCAACAGCTATTTTGTTTTTCACCTTTGTTTTGATTGCTTTTTTGGGGAAAAAGCACTGGCCACTTATGGAAGCGCTAGCCTTTGTTTGTCTTGTGAAATACGGAATCTGGGCAGTGGGAATGAATATCTTTTTAATGATTGATCAAAAAATGATTTTACTTACGAGTGTGATGTTGCTTCTTAGTCATGGATTCATGGCTTTAGAAGGAATTCTTTATGCGCCATTTTATCGCTTTCGGATAAGCCATTTTATGATTGCGGCGGTTTGGGTTTTACATAATGATGTGATTGATTACTTATTTGGGCAAATGCCGATCTATATGGGACTAGAGCGCTACTTGCCTTATATTGGATACGCAACTTTTTGGCTTTCGGTGTTTGTTTTGTGGTTGGTTTACCGGAAATCTATTCGGAAAAACCGGTTTAAGCTAGAGCTTTATTAAGTTAGTTGGTTCTTTCAGTAGAAAATAAGATTTTTCTCATTTTAAGCTTTTCCCATTGAGACTTTTTGGGAGTTCCTTTATAATTAAAACTAATCATTATTAGGAAAACAATTTGAGGAGGAAGTTAAGAAAATGCCCTTAGGTACGTATATTTTATACTTTGTTATTGTAGCCGCGATTCCGCTTTGGGCGCAGTTTCGTGTTAAAACGACTTATTCACAATACTCCAAGGTTGGCGTTAGAAGTGGGCTAACGGGTGCAGAAGTTGCGCGAATGATTCTTGACCGGAATGGCTTATCGAGCGTTCCAGTTCAAGCAACAAGTGGAGTTTTAAGTGACCACTATGATCCTAGAAAAAAAGCTGTTTTCTTGTCAGAATCTAATTATCATGAAGCATCAATCGCAGCAGCAGCAGTAGCTGCACATGAAGTGGGACATGCGATTCAAGATAAAGAGGATTATGCTTTTATGCGTTTTCGTTCAGCACTTGTACCGATCACTTCATTTAGCTCCAACATTTCATGGGTGTTTTTAATCATTGGGATGATTGCAACAATGCCAAGCTTAATGCTCGTGGGAATCGTGCTAATGGCAGTGGGTGTGTTGTTTCAGCTTGTGACGCTCCCCGTAGAATTCGATGCAAGTAAACGAGCACTTGTTCAACTTGAAGACGGTGGATTTTTAATACAACAAGAAGTGCCACAAGCAAGAAAAGTACTTAGCGCTGCTGCCATGACTTATGTGGCTGCCATGGCTGTTGCTGTACTTGAGCTTCTACGCTTGTTGCTAATCTTTACAAATATGAACCGGAATTAGTTAAAACCTGAGACTCTTCTCAGGTTTTTTCGTGAATTTTTTAAAAGGAGTAATGGAATGGATTTTGATGTAATTGTGATTGGTGGAGGACCATCTGGATTAATGGCGGCTATTTCAGCTGCTGAACAAAATAAACAAGTTTTATTGATTGAAAAGGGCCCTAAATTAGGAAGAAAGCTGATTTTATCTGGAGGAGGACGGTGCAATGTAACAAATCGTAGACCTGTAGATGAAATTATTCAGCATATTCCTGGGAATGGACGCTTTTTATATAGTGCGTTTCATCAATTTGACAATGAAGATATTATCACGTTTTTTGAAAAACTAGGGGTTCAATTAAAAGAAGAAGACCATGGTCGAATGTTTCCAGTGTCAAATAGTGCACGTTCCGTTGCAGAAGCAATGATTCAGCGCATGGAGAAACTAAATGTAAAAGTCTATATGAAGACAGCCGTTAAACGAGTTTGCTATGAAAATGGGGCAACAACTGGGGTTATCCTTCTGGATGGGCAAGAAATAACGGCGAGAAGTGTGATTGTAGCTGTAGGTGGGAAATCAGTTCCACGCACTGGTTCTACAGGAGATGGTTATGCTTGGGCAAAAGAAGCAGGGCACACTATCACGGAACTTTATCCAACAGAAGTACCGATCACTTCGAATGAAGAGTTTATTCAAAAAAAACGTCTACAAGGTATTTCACTTCGCGATATAGCGCTTTCAGTGTTTAACTCCAAAGGAAAACCGATCATTACCCACCAAATGGATATGATCTTTACTCACTTTGGGATTTCAGGACCTGCCGCACTGCGGTGTAGCATGTTTGTTTTGAAAGAATTGAAAAATCAAAACCAAGTGACGATGCAGCTTGATTTATTTCCTGATGAATCACCGGAAACTTTAAAAAAACGCGTTTTTGCACTACTTGAAGCGAGTCCTAAAAAAGCTTTGAAAAATGCACTTGCCTCACTTACACAAGAAAAACTACTACTTTTTTTGCTAGAAAAAGCGAATTTAGATATTGAAAATTCATATCGACAAGTCAGCCCAAAGAAACTAGATCAATTTGTTTGGTCACTTAAAAACTTTCTCTTTACAGTAAACGGAACATTAAGTTTTGATAAAGCCTTTGTAACGGGTGGCGGTGTTTCTATTAAAGAAATTAATCCTCGAGAAATGCAGTCTAAACTCATGTCTGGATTGTTTTTTTGTGGTGAAATTTTAGATATTAATGGCTATACCGGCGGATATAATATCACTTGCGCTCTTGTAACAGGGCACACGGCAGGGGAGAACGCAGCTTTTTTTGCAGAACAAGGTAATTAAACTGGACGAATAAAAAAGAACAGAAGTGACGGGAAGTCCATTTTGTAGTAAGGCTATCCGCTTCATTTCTGTTCTTTTAAATGTAACTTGAATCGTACTTAAGCTATTTTTCGCTGTCTAATACAAACTTGCTGACAAAAGCAGCTAAAATTCCTCCAAGTATCGGAGCTATAATGAAAAGCCAAAGTTCAGAAAGTGCACTCTGGCCTACAAATAAAGCAGGTGCAATACTTCTCGCTGGATTAACAGATGTTCCAGTTAAAGGAATGCCAAGCAAATGAACAAGTGTCAAAGTGAGTCCAATAGCAAGACCTGCAAAAGCTGTATTTCCTTTTTTTCCGGTTACAGCCATCACAACTAAAACGAAAATAAAGGTTAAGATCACTTCTACTAAAAATGCGCCTGAAACTGAAAGGGCACCAAATCCATTTTGACCAAGATTATCTGTCGGAAGAGAAGAGGTAAGTAAAAAAGTTCGAAGTGTGAGCGTTGCGACAATCCCTCCCAAAATTTGTGCAATCAGATAAATAAGAAGTTCTTTTAACGGCATGCGTTTATTGATAAACATGGCAATGGAAACAGCAGGATTGATATGACAACCTGAAATCGTTCCAATACTATAAGCCATGGCAACAATAGAAAGGCCGAATGCGAGTGCAATGCCTGGTGTCCCAACTCCTTCTATGCCGCCCCCAAGGACAGCGGTTCCGGTACCAAACAGAACGAGTGTAAAAGTGCCGATAAATTCAGCTAAAGCTTTTTTCAAAATCTTTCCTCCTTAAAACATGAATAATATAGAGATCCTATACTATTATAATGGTTTTTTTATGTTAAAAAATCTAGATTTAATGTTTTATGAGTGAAATTTTGGCGTTTCGATGAATAAATAAAATCAAAATAGTTAAGAGCATTTATTCATAGACTAGAACAAAAGATTTAAGAATTCCGTGAATAATATTTTCAATTTCAGAAATTTCACAGGGTGTGCTGATATAATAGGTATGTGCATTTTCTTGGAAGGCATAATGATTGGTAATTAAATATTGAAAAGTAGTTAAGTTTGACTGAAAGGCTGGATCACAGTTTGAGAGGCTGACAATATTAATATTGCTAGAAAATAAATTGATCAGCATTGCTTCGATATAGAGCTTCCTATTTTTTTCTTCATCTAAAAAAAGATAAATAGTAATTTGTTCAATCGGTTCGATTTGATTTGCCATGATAATTTGGCAAAGTGTATAGGCAATAACAGGGCGTTTTTGAGCGGAATCTGTATAAACTTGTGTCAAGGCAAGGCATTGCTTATAGAGTTTTTCTTCATAAAAAATTGGTTGATTATAGGAGAGAAGATCATCAATGATGCTTGTTTGAGCGAAATCATTCAATATATAAACATCATTTAAATAGCAGCTGAGAACATCTAAAAGAGTTTCATCTTGGATATTTAAAAATTGGCGACAAAGGGCCTTGTGTGTCTTATTGAACAAATAATGTTTCTGTCGTTGTAGTTGAAAGTGAAGACTATCCTTGCAGTAAACATGTCCTTCTTTAAGCATGACGGTAAAAAAAAACAAATTCATCTTCTGGAAGGTCATGTAGCTGAAAATATTGTTTAGTTAGTCGAGCGATTTGCTTTTTGAATAACTCATAATCGTCACAGCGAACAATGCCTTCTCGTTGCTTATCACTCAGGTGAATTGTGTGACCTAGAGATAAACGTTTAACCGAGACCTTGAAGCGATATAGAATTTTGTTTGCGTCATAGGAAGCAATATAAGAAGGAAATTGTTCTTTTAAAGAAGCAATAAAGTCATCATAAAAAAATAAGTCATTTACAAAAATGGGGTATTCTCGACTAAAGTACAGTAATTTGTTGTAAAAGTTGCGGATATTTAATTCGCTACCTGTAAGGATAAGTGGATTGTTCTTCAGTTTAACGGAATAGCTACAGAGCAAATGATTTAGGGCCTTTAAGTATCTAGCATACGTGGATTCAGAGAAGAAAAAGGTGGTCAAGATTTTAGTTACATCCAACTTGTCGTGGCTGAAAAGATGCTTGAAAATAAAAAAACTAGGTTCTTCTTGGATGATTTTCAGCATCAGTTGATATTTGTTTTGGGGAGAGCATGTGTAAAAAACTTTGTTTAATTCAGTTGTTTTTATAATCGCATCAGGTTGTACATCGGCAAAATAAGAAAAATCTTTTCGAATAGTTTCTTTTGAAACGGCTAATTTGTCAGCAAAAGTTTCGATATCTTTAGGTTCGGTGGATAGTTCTTTTAGTAACCGAACTTTTCGATGATTGCTTTTGTTGATGAAAAAATCAATTAAAAAGTTATTCATAATTTATCACCCTTAGGTTGAGATATCTTTCTATACAATACCATTTTCCTATTAAATTAAACTGGCAAAATTTTTTCCTGTAGACTAATTATTGACAGTATTTTTAAAATCTTACTGATACGGTGATTAAATCTATTTTAAAATTCACTTTAAATTGATAGATAATGAAAGGAATTGACGGAGGACGTTTGTTAGAAGAAAATGGAAATGCAAGCTTCTATCAAGTACACTTGTTGCAGGAATTCTTAGAAAGATTATTCACTTGATAAATGAAGATGGGCAAAAAAATAAATAAGAACAGAAATCAAGAAACTAAACCATGTTTTAATGGAAGTTCTGACATTCCTGTTCTATTTTAGCGATTCATGAACTTTTACTTGTTTGGCTTAACTTCCATTAAGAAAGTATCTACAATTTCTTCTCGTTTCTCAAGGAAAAGGGGATTGTTTCGAGTAGGATGAATCCGATTTGAAAGTACAACTAGCCCGTGCTGCGTTAAAGGATCAAGAACAATAAAAGTTCCCGTAAAACCCGTATGATACAGAGCAAAGTGATCTTGGATTTTTCGCAAATCAAAGCCAATACCTCGGTCGCGATTCAAACTTGGCGTGTAGTTTTCTCGGATAGCATCCAAGCTCTGTCTCGAAAAAAGTGGCGCTCCATCTTTAAAAAGAAAAGCCTCCGCAAATAAAAGCAAATCATCAAGTGAGGAAAATAAACCAGCATGTCCTGTATTTCCACCAGCAATAAACGCTTTATGATCATGAACGATTCCAGTGATCAATCCTCGTTTGTCTGAGAGTTCAGTCGGAACAGAGCTCTCTGGATCGGCTGAATAAAAGCTTGTTTGTTTCGTGCCAAGCGGTCTTAAAATGTTTTGTTCAATTTGCTTTTCGAAAGGTTCTGGTACAAGCGCCTCAATTAAATAGCCAAGCAGTAAAAAGTTAATATCTGAGTACTCCACAAATTCTTTTGCTGGCTTTACTTGTTCCGCAGAATAGACGTAACGCTTGACATCACTTGGCTTTTCAATCACAAAGTGAGGAACGCTTTTAGGCAAACCCGATGTGTGAGTAACAAGATCGAGAATCGTGATTGTTTCGTGCTTGAAACGAGGTAAATAATTACTAAGCGTATCGTTCCAGTTGAACAAGGCTTTTTCATGTAGTTGAACCAGTCGAATAGTTGTTGCAAGTACCTTCGTTAAAGAAGCTAAATCATACAGATTCGATGTCGAAGGAAGTAATGGCGTTTTTTCAGGCACCCAGGTTTTATCGCCTAAAACAGCTGTTTGGGTGGATTGCGGAGTTAAAATGGCAAAACTCACCCCTGGAGCGGTTTTCTCATGAACTAATTGGTGTAACAAGTTGGTTGTTTGTTTAAACATAAATAAGCCTCCATTCACTGGTTCATTCAAAATAATAGCCATCTGGATCAAATGAATTTGATAATCTATCGTGAGGCCAATGCTTCCTTTTTTTCTTTATTTGAATTTTACGGTACAATAAAAATGATTGTTTCTTGCCCGTTTATTTCATTAATTGTGGTTTACTTAACAAATTAACCTCATTATCACAAATCAGTAGGGGAATGTCAATAACAGAAAAAGGTGTGGTAGAAGTGACAGAAACAGAAGCCGAAACACTTGTGACACCAGCAGAACTGGTGGTGCTTGCTAAAAAACGAAGCGAGTCTTTTCGACTAGAAGGTTTTGTTCCTGGGCAAGGGAAAAAGACAGCTAAAATCATGTTTGTAGGTGAGGCGCCGGGAGAAACGGAAATTCATAATTTGATTCCTTTTAGTGGACGAGCAGGTGATGAATTGATGCAATTCATGGAAATTGCTGGCCTTACAAGGGAAGATGTCTATATTACGAGTGCGGTGAGAAGTAGACCGTATCGTTACGGGGAAAAGAAAGATCGGAAAACAGGTGAAATGATCAAACGACGTTATAACCGTACGCCGACGCAAAAAGAAATTTACGCGCAGGCGCCTGTTCTGGATTTTGAAATTCAAGCCATTCAGCCCAAGCTAATTATCACGCTTGGCAATATTGGCTTAAGACGATTGCTTGGAAAAGAAGCTGGCGTTTCTGATTTACATGGTCAGCTGCTCGTAAAACCCATTCAAAAGCTTGCTTCGCTTGATGAAAACCGGTTTGAATGGACAGAAACATGCTATACGATTATTCCTACTTTTCACCCAGCAAGTATTTTTTATAATCGGAAACTATTACCGCAGATCAAAGCGGATTTTGAAGCAATTGGTTCATATGTAAAGGAGTATTTAAGATGAAATTTGTAGTTGTTGGCTCTGGAATTGTCGGGGCAAGCGCCGCTTATCACCTGGCAAGAAATGGTCATTCTGTGACAGTTATTGACCGGAAAGATGCGGGACAAGCAACGGAACACGCGGCGGGAATTATTTGTCCGTGGGTCTCAAAAAGGCGGAACAAAGTTTGGTACGAGCTCGCCAAAGCGAGCGCCAAGTTTTATCCGGAACTCGATCTTGAGCTTGCGGATTTAGGACTTGTTTCTGGATATAAACAAGTGGGGACGCTTTGCTTGCGGAAAGAAGGGAAAAGTCTTGATGCACTTTATGAACTTGCGATTGAACGTAAGGAAGAAGCGCCCGAGATGGGAACGATCGAAAAGTTTCCCCCAGAAGAAGTGAAAGAGCGCTTTCCACTCGTTCGAGAAGGGTATGGCGCCGTTTTTCTAAGCGGCGGAGGCAGGAGTAAGGGAGCACTTGTCCGGGATGCATTACTTGAAGGAGCTAGCCTTTACGGAGCACAAATTATTCACGGCAATGCAGCTTTAGATGAAAAAATCAGGCTAACTGTGGATGGGCATAGAATGGCTTATGACAAGCTGCTTCTCGCAAATGGAGCATGGCTCAAACCGTTTCTGGCAAAGGCGGGTTACGCGGTTGATTTACTAGCTCAAAAAGGGCAGCTGCTTTCGCTTCACTTTGAAAGCTTGAAGATGGATGATTGGCCGGTTGTCTTGCCGCCTGCGTCGAAATCCATCGTTCCTTTTGATGGCGGCCAGTTGTTGCTTGGTGCAACCCACGAAAAAGAAGCTCAGTTTGATCTCACGCCGACGAAGGAGGCGCAGGAAGAGATTTTAACTGAGCTCGAGCCGTTTATACAGTTTAATGAGTCGCCAAGTGAAATGACGCTTTCTGTTGGAACACGGCCGTATACGTCGGACTTTACTCCGTTTATCGGAGAATGGCTCCCCAATCAAGTTTTTCTTGCCAATGGGTTAGGGGCTTCGGGGCTAACGACGGGACCTTTTGTCGGGAAACTGTTAGCGGGACTTGTGGCAAATGAGGCTGCTTCGTTCGATCTTGCGCCATTTGATCCGAAAAAATATATCGAAAAACGTTAAACAAGCGGATTTTTATTTTCATCTAGTGTAAATCCTTCTCCCATCACATCATGGACGGTACTAACAGAAACGAAAGCATGCGGGTCAACGGATTCGATGATTTGTTTTAATTGAATGATTTCATTTTTAGCAACCACGATGTAAAGCACATCTTGATCGAGCTTTGAAAAGCCGCCTCTTCCTTCGAGAATGGTAACACCTCGGTTCATCATTTGCATGACATGAGCGGCAATTTTTTCGTTGTCTTTGGAGATGATCATGGCACCTCTTGCGGCGTAAGCTCCTTCTTGAACAAAATCAATGACGCGTGAACCGATAAATACGGCGACAAGCGTGTACATGACTTGGCGAATGTCAAGGTAAGAAATTGAAGCAGTAAGGACGATCGCGTCAAATAAGAAAAGTGTCCGCCCCATGCTGATGCCTTTTTTATAATTTAAAAGTTTGGCGATAATGTCACTTCCGCCCGTCGTCCCTCCGTAGCGGAAGACGATCCCAAGACCAATCCCAGTGAATCCGCCGGCAAAGAGGGTGACAAGCAGTAAGTCAGCATGTAGATCAAGTGTAAAGGGAATTCGCTGGAAAATCCATAAAAAGAGTGACAAACTAAGCGTACCGACTCCTGTATAGACAAACGCGCGGCTTCCAAGGACGCGCCAGCCAATCAAAAAAAGCGGAGCGTTGAGCAGAATATTGGTGTAGGCAGGGTCAATGTGCAGAAAGTGGAGCAAAATGAGGGTGATCCCTGTGAGGCCACCTTCACCAAGCCCATTTTGAATGTTAAAATTAACAAGTCCAAAAGCATAAATGGCTGTCCCGAGCATGATAAAAAGGATATTTTTTAAACGAATTGTTTTAAGCATAGATTTCTCCTTTCTCGGTCTTTGATAGACGTTATTTATGTAGGTTAGGTATAATAAGAACAGAATGCAGGGTTCACTTTTTTAGTGTACCATAAATGAAGGGGGAATTTACGTGGCAAAGACTATTCAAGAGATGCAAAAGGAAGTCGATCAGTTCATCGGTCAGTTTAAAGAAGGGTATTTTTCACCGCTTGCGATGATGGCTCGGATTACAGAAGAAACAGGCGAGCTAGCACGTGAAATCAACCATTATTATGGCGAAAAGCCGAAGAAAACCTCTGAAGGAGAAAAATCGCTCGAAGAAGAACTAGGAGATTGCTTGTTTGTTTTAACGTGCATGGCAAACTCTTTAGATATCGATATGGAAGAAGCTCATGACAGAGTGATGCGCAAATTTAAGACGCGTGACAAAGATCGTTGGACGAAAAAGGAGGAAAATGAAAATGATTAAAGTAGCGGTATCTGGTTTTAAAGGAAGAATGGGCAGTGAAGTCGTGCGAACGGTTCTCGCTGAAAATGATATGGAACTTGTAGCGGTACTAGATCACGAGCCAACTGAAAAAAATATCGCCGAACTACCTGAGTTTCACGCAGAAGATGTTCCGGTTTATGGAGATCTCAAACAATTATTGCAAGAAGCAAGCCCTGAAGCGGTTGTTGATTTTACGACGCCAGCTTCCGCTTATCAAAATACGAAGACGATCATTGAACACGGAGTTCGAGCAATCGTTGGAACAACTGGATTTACGACTGAACAAATTGAGGAGCTAACCAAACTTGCCGAAGAAAAACAAACCGGAAGTTTAATTGCACCGAACTTCGCAGTGGGAGCGGTTTTAATGATGCAATTTGCTGAAAAAGCAGCTCGTTACTTTCCAAATGTTGAAATCATTGAATTGCATCATGACCGTAAACTTGATGCGCCAAGTGGAACAGCAGTGAAAACAGCAGAAATGATCTCCAAAACACGTGAAAAAATCGAACAAGGCCATCCAGATGAAAAAGAAACACTACCGGGTGCGCGTGGTGCCAATTTTGAAGGCATGCATATCCACAGTGTTCGCTTGCCCGGCTTAGTTGCCCATCAAGAGGTACTATTTGGAGCTGCTGGACAAGGACTTACCATCCGTCATGATTCCTACGATCGCGTTTCGTTCATGTCAGGGGTTACGCTTGCGATCCGCAAAACGGCGGAATGGAAAACGCTGATTTATGGTCTTGAAAATATTTTGTAAGGAATTCTTTTAGGACAGGAGAAAACCATGGATCTCATTTTTAAAAAAGCACTTCCCGTACTAGAAACTTTAGAACAAGCAGGTTATGAAGCTTATTTCGTTGGCGGAGCAGTGCGCGATTATTTGCTAAAGCGTGACGTAAACGATGTCGACATTGCGACTAGTGCTTTTCCTGAAGAAGTGAAGCAGTTATTTCGCAAAACTTATGATACCGGGATAGAGCACGGGACGGTCACGGTTCGGCTCGGCGATGAACTATATGAAGTCACGACTTTCCGAACAGAAGGAAAATATGTGGATTTCAGAAGACCGAGTGAAGTCAAATTCGTTCGTTCGCTCGAGGAAGATTTGCTCCGGCGGGATTTTACCATGAATGCTATTGCGATGGATAAATCGGGAAAACTGCATGATCCTTTTTCGGGAGAATTAGCGATTTTGCGACGGGAAATTAAAGCGGTTGGAGAGCCTGAGCACCGTTTTAGAGAAGATGCTTTACGGATTATGCGGGCTGTTCGCTTTTTAAGTCAGCTCGAATTTACCTTGGAAGAAAAAACGAGACAAGCTTTGAAAAAAGAAGTTAGTTTGCTTGCGCATACGGCTGTTGAACGGATTCGCGTAGAATGGGTCAAGCTTGTTCAGGGAAAAGGACGCGTTTGCGCATTTAAGCTAATCATTGAAACTTGCATGGAACGCTATTTGCCAGGTCTTCTGGACAAAAAGGAGGCGCTCGCCAAACTAGCAAGTTTCAAGTTTCCTGAAAAACCAAGTGAAGATTTAGTGTGGCTAAGCCTCGTGCTTGCTGTACACCCGGATTCGGTTCGAGCCTTTTTAAGGGCTTGGAAGTTGTCGAATCAGCAAACCAAACGAACAGAACAAGCTTATGCATTAATACAAGAAGAGAAGCCGTGGACGAATTACAAGCTGTACCAAGCACAAATTGAAGGGATTCGTCTTGTGGAAAGCGGGAAGGCGTTAATCGGGCAAGAAAACGATCTACAAGTGGCACTTGCAAACTATGAGGCGCTTCCGATCCATGCCCGGTCAGAAATGGCGATTGATGGACGTTTTTTGATGGCTTTTTATGAAAAAACAGGCGGCCCGTGGCTTAGCGAATTATTAATAGAAATCGAACAGAAAATTGTTTCTGGGGAGCTTCAGAATCAAGAAGAAGCAATTAGGAGGTGGCTTTTAGATGGCAAATCAGAATCGTGATAAACTGTTGGCGCTTTTTTCGAAGCACGTGGATCAGTTTGTATCCGGAGAAGAAATTGCGCAGCAGCTAGGAATTTCACGGGCAGCGATTTGGAAACACATGGAAAATCTCCGTAAAGAAGGGTTTCAAATTGAGGCGGTCAGAAATAAAGGCTACCGATTAGAAAAATTTGGCACGCTTTTCTCGAAAGATAGTTTGCTGTTAGGGCTTGAAACGGAATTTATCGGCCGCACGTTATATTTTTATGAGGAAGTGACTTCAACGCAGCTGATCGCCCATGAAAAAGTAAATAACGGCGCACCAGAAGGAACGGCGATCGTGGCTGACTTTCAAAATGCTGGCAAAGGAAGGTTAAAGCGAGACTGGCTTTCAAGCCGCGGAGAAGGGATCTTTACGAGTGTGATTTTGAAGCCGGATATTCCGATTATGGAAGTGCCACAGCTTACCTTTATTGCTTCACTCGCGGTTTCAGAGACGGTTCAAAAGCTTACGGGGCTTGCGGCGAGAATCAAGTGGCCCAATGACATTTACATTGGAAAACGGAAGATTTGTGGTGTGTTAACGGAAATGCAAGCAGAAGCAGAAACGATTCACGCGGTTATCATCGGCATAGGGATTAACGTGAATCAAGCGGCTTTTCCAGAGGACTTGAAGCAAAAAGCAACATCTCTTCGAATTGAAGCGGGACAAGTCTTTTCACGAACAGAAATCATTCAGGAAATTTTTAAGCGGCTTGAAAAATATTATAAACTATACCTTGAACAAGGATTTGCGCCGATTAAGTTACTTTGGGAAGAGCAAGCGATTCCTTTTTCAAAGCGGATTCGAGTGAGCACGCTAAAAGGTGTGATTACTGGGAAAGCCGAGGGGATTTCGGATACGGGGGTTTTATTTGTTCGGGATGATGAGGGTGTGCAGCACGCGATTTATTCTGCGGACATTGAATTCGAAAATTAAGGATTCAAAATGCTTTTTTTGCAGGAAATGAGGGGGGGAAAACTGGAAATTCCAAAAAAGGTGGGCTTGAAATCCGCCTTTTTTCTTTTTTTCATTTGAACTGATTTCCGGTATAATCCAAATGAGGAGGTTTGATATGCGAAAATCTATCCAGCTACTGCTAGTTTCGCTGGTCGCTTTGCTTTTACTGGGAGCATGCGGTTCATTTTCTGAATCGGACAAAGCAGCAAATGAAAAGGCAGAGCAGACTGAGAAAGCTGGCAAATCATTTTTGAATCCGATCGGGACGAAAAAATTTCAACAGATACAGCTTGACAAACAGGAGAAAGTAGTTTACATTGGGCGACCAACTTGTCCAGATTGCCAAGCCTTTCAGCCAATTTTACAAGAGGTCTTAAAGGAAAATAACTGGGGAAAGCTTGATTACTACAATACTGACCGAGCTAGTGAAACGAATCGTAAAGCCATGATTAGTGCTTTAAAACAAGTTAAAGTTGATTCAGTTCCTACATTGATTGCTTTTAAAAATGGAAAAATAATAGATATTTTCCATGGAAATGACTCCAAAAAAGAGCTGACAAATTGGCTCAGGAAAAATTTGCCATAAAAAAGCAATACTTTTTTGATAAATTTTCGCTTCTTCCTAATAAAATTCATTTTTTCGTCACAATTTATCCGCTTAAGAAGTGCTAAAATAGGGATGAGTATTTTATTTTGAGGGGGATGAGCGAGATGGAGCAGCCGTACATGCGAAAGGAAGAACGCATGGCGCTAGCGAGAAAAACGCTTGAAGATATTTTCAAGCAAGACCCAAGTGAGGCTAGAACTTTTTGGGAGATTGTTCGACAAAGTGAAAATTTGATTGATGAATTAAGTTTTGACTTGTTGAAGCAAGCAGAAGGTGAAGAGGAAAATACGAAAGAAAAAGATTCGGGGAGTAACCGTCAAATTATTCCTTTCCCGCCTAAAGAAACAAAGTAGCACCGATCCTTTGGTCGGTGCTTTTTCTTTGCGCGCTAAACTTTAAGGGACTTTAAAAATGTGATAAGATAGCAGATGAAGCTGGGCGAATTGATTGTATTCCAAAGGAAACGATACGGTCCCACTTTAAAAGATGAATTTTTTGCCGTGATTCGACATTCGAACATGGACGAAAGGATGAAAAAATGAAGAAACCGATTGATTTTTTAGAAATGAAGTCGTGCTCTGAAAAGATTGTGATGATGACGGCTTACGATTATCCGTCAGCGCGGAATGCAGAAGCAGCAGGGATGGATATGATTCTCGTTGGTGACTCGCTTGGAATGGTGGTACTTGGGTATGAATCGACCGTTCCTGTGACACTTTCTGATATGATTCACCATACAAAAGCTGTAAAACGAGGAGCGCCAGATACATTTGTTGTGAGCGATATGCCTTTTATGAGTTATCATGGTTCAACAACTGAGACGCTTCAAAATGCACGTTTGCTTATCCAAGAAGGTGGCGCGGATGCGATTAAACTAGAAGGAGCAGGTCTTGTCACGGAGCAAATTCGTTTTTTAACAGAAGCAGGAGCTCCAGTTGTGGCGCATCTCGGCCTTACTCCGCAAAGCGTTGGGCTTACTGGGAGCTATAAAGTCCGCGCAAAATCTACGGAAGAAGCGAATGTGTTACTTCGCCAAGCAAAGGAAATCGAATCCGCAGGAGCTATTGCACTTGTTCTCGAAGCTATCCCGAAACAGTTAGCTGAAAAAGTCACAGAGACGCTGACGATTCCGACTATTGGCATCGGAGCAGGCGCAGGAACGGATGGCCAAGTACTTGTGTATCACGATATTGTTGGATACGGGATTTCGCGCCGAGCGAAATTTGTCAAAGCTTATGCAGAAGTAGACCAATTGATTGAACCAGCGCTTGAAGCGTATGTGGCCGATGTAAAGACGAAAAAATTCCCTACAGATGCTCATTCGTTTACGATGAAAGAAGAAGAGCTCCGAGGTCTTTATGGGGGAGGAAAAGCGTGATGCAAGTTGTTCGTTCGAAGAGAGCGTTAAAAGCTATACTCTCTCAGCAAGTAAACAAGATCATTGGTTTTGTACCGACGATGGGTTATTTGCACGAAGGCCACCTTGCTTTGATGAAAAAAGCTCGCTTAGAAAATGAATTTGTTGTGGCAAGTGTCTTCGTAAATCCGACACAATTTGGTCCAAGCGAGGATTTAGAGGCTTATCCGCGTGATGAAGAAAAAGACCAAAAACAAAGTGAACGTGCAGGGGTGGATCTTTTATTTATTCCCTCAGTGGAAGAGATTTATCCAAAAGACGTGAGTGCTCAGATAAAAGCTGTTCAAGCTGTTGATGTTTTGGACGGGAAGGCACGCCCGGGGCACTTTGATGGAGTCTTGACGGTGCTTTTAAAATTATTTATGCTCGTTCAGCCAGATCGTGCTTATTTTGGGCAAAAAGATGCGCAACAAGTTGCGGTGGTTCAAAATTTTGTTTCCGACTATTTTTTACCGGTGAATATTCGTGTAGTTGAAACGGTGCGAGAGCCAGATGGACTTGCAAAAAGTAGCCGGAATGTTAATTTGCTCGAAGAAGAACGAAAAGAAGCTCCTGTGATTCATCAAGCACTTTTAGCTGGGAAGGCTCGTATTTTGGACGGCTGCCAAAATGAAAAAGAAATTTTGGATGCGGTTCGGGAAGTGCTTCGTGCAGCTACTTTGAAACTCGATTATTTAGCACTTTATAGTTATCCAGATTTTAAACCCGTTACGGATTTTACAAAACCCATCATTCTTGCTATCGCCGTGCAGTATGAAAAAGCGCGTTTGATAGATAATGAAATTGTGCGAGTAAGCGGAGGTGAAACGAATGCTACGAACGATGATGTTTGCTAAAATTCACCGCGCAAAAGTGACGGAAGCTAATTTAAATTATGTGGGAAGCATTACGATTGATGCGGATTTACTGGAAGCAACGGGGCTTTTACCAAATGAGCGGGTTCAAATTGTTGATAATCATAATGGAGCACGATTTGAAACGTATATCATAGAAGGTGCACGTGGAAGTGGTGTGATCTGTGTGAATGGTGCCGCAGCAAGGCTCGTCGCTCCTGGAGATACGATTATTATTATGGGTTACGCAGAGATGGAAACGGAAGAAGCAAGAAAACTCGTTCCGAAGGTGATTGTACTGGATGAACACAATCAAATTGTGGAAAGGCTCTATCAGGAATTGCCGGAAGCAACACTCGAATAAAAATACGGCGGATCGGGTTTTAGGAAGGTGAAGAAAATGAAAAGCAGATTGAAAAAATATGTGGTGGTCGATCTTGAAACAACGGGAAATCAAGCTTCTAGAGAAGATCGAATCATCCAGTTTGCAGCTGTAATGGTAGAAGATGGGAAAATTGTTCAGCGCTTTTCAACTTTTATTAACCCAGAAAAACCGATCCCGCCGTTCATTAAAGAACTTACGGGGATTGATTCGAGTGATGTTCAAGATGCACCACTTTTTGAAGATGTAGCGGAAACGATTTATGCCCTACTAGAAGGAACCATTTTTGTGGCGCACAATGTTTCGTTTGATTGGACTTTTTTGCAAAAGGAAATGCTTCGAATCGGAATGACGCCACCTAAGATTCCGCTTCTTGATACGGTGGAATTAGCGCGGATTCTATATCCAGAAATTGATAGTTACAAGTTGCAGGACCTCGGAGATGAATTTGACTTGGCGCATGAAAATCCGCACCAAGCAGATAGCGATGCGGAAGTCACGGCTCTTTTGCTCATTCAGTTGCTGGCCAAACTAGAACGTTTGCCGCTTCCGCTTGTTGAAAAATTAACGGCTGTTTCCAGCCCACTAAAAAATCACTTGCCAACGCTTTTATTTGAAACCGAAATGAAAAAAGGAAAGCAACGCGAGGAAATTCCAGCTCATTTGTTTGTTTATCGTGGCCTTGTATTGCGCAAAAAACAGTTACCGAAAAATCAAGCCAAAAAAGTAGATTCCGGCCGAACTTTCCCGCAAGAAGTAGAGGAAAAGCAAGCCTTGTTAAAACAAGCGGGAACACCGCTTTATGCAAGAAACGGCCAGTTTGAAATGATGAATTTGGTGTACCGTGCGATGGTGGAGAAAAAACACGCTTTGATTGAGGCAGGAACAGGGATCGGGAAGTCTTTGGGTTATTTTTTGCCGGCTCTTTATGTAGCCAAGGACAGACAAGAACCGGTTTTAATTAGTACATATACGAACGCTTTACAGACACAACTCTTTGAAAAAGATGTTCCGCTTGCGAGAAGCCTTGCAGGCATGGATGTTCAAGCGGAAGTTTTAAAGGGACGTGAGCATTATCTTAATCTTTTTAAGTTCGAGCAACTCTTGAATGAATCCGATCCGCAATATGACGTGGTTGTGACGAAAATGAAACTTTTGGTTTGGTTGTCTGAAACGGAAACTGGGGATATTGATGAAGTCAATTTATCGAGCGGAGGCGCACTTTTCTGGAACCGCTTGAAACACACGGGTTGGTATTTACCAGAAGGAGATGATCCGTTTATTCAACATGATTTTTATAAATTTAGTGTTGAAAAAGCGAAACGGGCGGATCTTTTGATCGTTAATCACGCGCTTCTTTTGGCCGATCATTTTCAAGCAAGAAAAATTCTGCCAGACTATTCGGTTGCGGTCATTGATGAGGCACATCATTTTGCGGAGAGTGCTCGCGAGAAAAAAAGCTTTATTTTGTCTTATCGCAAAGTCAAATATTTCCTAAACCAACTAGGGACACTCGAAAAATATTCGCTCCTTAGCCGGCTTGCTTTTGTATTTCCAGGAGAGGAAAGTTTATTTGATTTAAATATTGCGCAAGTGAAGTTAAACGAGGCAATTGAAAGCTTTTTTACGGAGTTACATGCCTTGCTTGTAAGTACAAAAAAAGCGGATACGAAGCTTGTTTTGATCGAAAATCAAGAAGTGGTGCATTTCACGGAAACGCTTCGCTATGCAGCGGATAACGTGGCCGTACTTTTCCATGAAGTAGAGCGACATTTAAGCAATTTGCTTGAAAAGGGACGAGCTGAAGCGCCACTAAAAGAAGCAGAAACAGCTTTTGTGGAAGAAGTCTACTCGTTTTTACTTGACTGGAAAGCGATGAGTGACGAATTTAAGCGGCTTGAAGTGAAGGGCGAAGAAGTGATGACGATTACGCTTGAGTCGGACAAAAACCATCATGTTTCAAGTTTGCGGATCATTGGTTCTTATATGACGCCAGAAGAGGCCTTAAAAGAAGCTTTCTTTTCCAAAAAGGAAAGTGTCATTTTAACGTCGGCCACACTTTCTGTAAACGGCAAGTTCTCCTATATAAAAAAAGAACTCGGGCTTAGTGAATTAGAATTAATTGAAGCGCAAATTCCGTCACCGTTTAATTATGCAGATCATGCTCGCGTCTTGATTCCAAGCGATATGCCCCAAATTAAAGGGACGCCCGTTCAAGACTATACGCGAATACTTGCGGATTATTTAACAGAAATGTTATTGATTACAAAAGGAAAAATGCTTGTACTTTTCACTTCGCATGAGATGCTGCGCCTCGTTTATAGCTATTTGAAAGAGCGGCAAGAACTGGAAGAATTTATGATTCTTGGACAAGGCATTTCAAGTGGGAGTGTCAACCGCTTAACGAAGCAGTTTCGTCAGTTTGACCGAGCAGTATTGCTTGGTACAACAAGCTTTTGGGAAGGAATCGACATTCCAGGTGAAGCCCTTAGCTGTCTTGTGATTGTTCGCTTGCCATTTGCGCCACTTGATGATCCTTATACAAAAGCGCAAATTGATTTGCATAAAAAGCGTGGCGAAAATGCGTTTCAAACTTTTTCACTTCCGCAAGCTGTTTTGCGTTTCAAACAAGGATTTGGCCGTTTGATTCGGCGAGAAACGGATCGAGGCATAGTCGTGATTTTTGATAATCGTGTTGATACAACAAGTTTTGGCCAGAGTTTTTTAAATTCCATTCCGGCTGTAACGGAAATCAAAGGTGAAAAATCAATCTTGCTAGAAGAAATGACGAACTTTTTTAAGGAAGAAGAGGAATAACACTTCAAAAGTCAGTTTTGAATTGCTATAATAAGAACATGTTTAGCATTCTTCTGCCGAATGTTCGGCAATTTGAAGAAAGAAATGAGAGGAATATGTTGCGAACAAGGAAGAAACGTAGAGTTTTACCTATAATTCTGATTCTACTTGCGGTTGTTATCGTCCTTTTTCTAGCGGGGATTTGGTTTTTAAGTTATTCTGAAAAGCCGCTTAAAAAAGAAGAAGCGACAGCGCTTTCCCGGATTGAGGGAAATGTAGATTTAAAAAAACAAGATCAATTTTATCTTTATAATGGAACGAAAGAAACTTACTATGTGTTGACTGGTGAAAATAAAGCTGGGAAAAAAATCATTGTCTGGGTTCCGAAAAAGAAATCGGGTGAAATCTTAGTGAAATATGCTTCCGATGGCATTTCTGAAAAGAAGGCACGTGAAATCGTTAAAGCGAAGAAAAATCCAGCCAAGATTTTAAAGGTAACGCTTGGAATGGAAGAAGGCATTCCACTTTGGGAAGTTAGTTACTTGGATAAAGATGATCGACTAGGTTATTATGACATGTCGTTTAGCGAAGGAAAATGGCTACGGCAAATTGAAAACTTATAGATGGAAGAAGAGTTCGAATTGGAGGAGAGAAAGATGAAACAGCCTTTGTCAAACCGTGTAGAACAAGTTGCCCCATCCCCAACGCTTTTTATTACAGCAAAAGCTAAAAGGATGAAACAAGAAGGTATTGATGTAATTGGGCTTGGAGCAGGAGAACCAGATTTTAATACGCCTGAAAATATTATTCAAGCGGCTTATCGCTCTATGGAAGAAGGGCATACAAAATATACGCCTTCGAGTGGGATTAAGGAATTAAAAGATGCGATCTGTAAGAAGTTAAAGCGAGATCAATCACTTGATTACACAGAGGAACAAATTTTTGTAGGGACTGGGGCGAAACATGTCCTTTATTCTGCATTCCAAGCAATTATCAATCCAGGCGATGAAGTGATCATTCCAGTTCCGTATTGGGTCACTTATCCGGAACAAGTCAAACTTGCTGGAGGCGTTCCGATTTTCGTAGAAACGGGTTTTGATCAAGACTTTAAGATTCTTCCTGCTGATTTAGAAAAAGCCATCACTCTGAAAACAAAAGCCATTGTGTTAAATTCCCCCAACAACCCAACAGGGATGAGTTATTCGCCTGCTGAACTGAAGGCACTTGCAAAACTCGCTATTCAGCATGATCTTTATATCATTTCGGATGAGATTTATGAAAAACTGTATTATGGAGATCCAGCTGAACTTGTTTCAGTGGCTAGTTTTGGTCCGAAATTTTATGAGCGGACGATTGTTGTGAATGGGGTTTCAAAGGCTTATGCGATGACAGGTTGGCGAATTGGCTATGCAGCAGGTCCACGTTCTGTTATTGCGGCTATGGGGAAACTGGCTGACCATATGACAAGTAATCCAAGTGTGAGTGCTCAGTATGCAGCGCTTGAAGCATACGAAGGCAGTCAAGAAGTGCCTGAAAAGATGTATCAAGCGTTTGAAGAGCGAATGAAACGCTTTTATCCACAGCTTGAAAAAATTCCTGGGTTTAAACCTAAAAAACCGGATGGCGCTTTTTACTTTTTCATTGAAGCAAAAGAAGCTGCCGAACAAAAAGGATTTGATTCCGTGGATGATTTTGCGGAGGCACTGCTCAATCAAGCGCTTGTTGCTGTGATCCCTGGATCTGGATTTGGAATGCCAGATTATATCCGATTATCTTATGCAACAGATCCAGAACTTTTCCAAACTGCGTTAAACCGAATTCAAGATTTTATGATGAAATAGGGAGTGTAAATGGTGAAAATAACAATCAATCAAGCAAAAGATTATGTCAATCAAGAAGTGACAATTGGCGTTTGGCTTGCAAATAAACGGTCAAGCGGGAAAATTGCTTTCTTACAAATGCGCGATGGTACCGCTTTTATGCAAGGTGTTGTCGTAAAAGCAGAAGTCGAAGAAGAAATTTTTCAGCTTGCTAAAAGTATGACGCAAGAAACGAGTTTTTATGTTACGGGAACAATCCAAGAAGATACACGTTCACCGTTTGGCTATGAAATGGCAGTGAAAGGAATTCAAGTCATCGCAGAAGCACATGACTATCCGATTACGCCAAAAGAACATGGAACTGAATTTTTAATGGATCATCGTCATTTATGGCTACGTTCTAATCGTCAACATGCCATTATGAAGATTCGGAACGAAATTATCCGAGCTACTTACGAATTCTTTAACCGTGAAGGCTTTATTAAAATTGACCCACCGATTCTAACGGGCAGTGCGCCAGAAGGGACAACCGAGCTTTTCCATACGAAATATTTTGAGGAAGATGCTTACCTTTCACAAAGTGGTCAACTTTATATGGAAGCAGCGGCTATGGCCTTTGGGAAAGTTTTCTCATTCGGTCCAACTTTTCGGGCTGAAAAATCCAAAACACGCCGTCATTTAATTGAATTCTGGATGATCGAACCAGAAATGGCATTCTATGAATTAAAAGATAGCTTAGAAGTACAAGAAAATTATGTGGCTTTCTTGGTGAAATCAGTGCTTGATCACTGCGCACTTGAACTTGAACGACTTGGGCGTGACACAACAGTGCTTGAAAAAATGATTGCACCATTCCCGCGCATCACCTATACAGATGCTGTTAAATTATTAAAAGAAAAAGGCTTTGATGATATTGAGTGGGGCGAAGACTTCGGGGCACCACATGAAACAGCGATTGCGGATAGCTTTGAGAAACCGGTTTTCATCACACATTATCCGAAGGGAATCAAACCATTTTATATGCCAGAAGATCCGGAGAATCCAGATGTAGTGCTTTGTGCCGATCTTATTGCGCCTGAAGGTTACGGAGAAATTATTGGCGGTTCCGAGCGGATTCATGATCTAGATGTTCTTCTTGAACGCATCAAAGAGTTTGGCTTGGATGAAGAAGCATATAGCTGGTATATTGATCTTGCTCGTTATGGCTCAGTTCCGCACTCAGGTTTTGGACTTGGTCTTGAAAGAACGGTTGCTTGGTTAACAGGGGCGGAACATGTTCGTGAAACTATTCCATTCCCACGTTTACTAAACCGTCTGTATCCTTAATAGAAAAAATAGTTTCGAAAAGCAAGGGCTATAAATTGCCTTGCTTTTCTTTTTTTCTTGCCTAAAAAATCATTTTGACCTAGATTTTCTTATTATTCGGGTCTATGCTATAATTTGGATGAGGTGTTTAAGATGGATCAAAAATTAACGAGAGACTGGATTGTAGAAGGTGTTGTATCCCTTCCACAAGTGGTGATGCGCCACTATGCAGCGCTTCAAATGAATGAGACGGAGCTCGTGCTTATTTTGCAAATTGAGTCGTTTCGCACGGCTGGGAACCCTTTCCCTTCTATGGAAGAACTGGCGGAACGAATGACGCTTGGAAAAGAAAACGTGATGCGCCTTGTAGAGACGCTTTTTCATAAAGGAATTCTCATGATTGAACAAGAAAAAACAAATGGAATGCTTACAGAACGTTACTCACTCGCGCCACTTTATCATAAATTAGAAGCGTATTTGGAAAATGAAGCCTTGCGCACACAAGTGCAGCAAGAAGAACAAAATGAAATTCATGTGTACCGATTATTTGAATCTGAATTCGGTCGCCCGTTATCACCGATTGAAGCGGAAATGATTTCCGGCTGGCTAGATCAAGACCATTTTGCACCAGCATTAGTTCGAGAAGCGCTAAAAGAAGCCGTTATCGCCCAAAAAAAGAATTTCCGATATATAGATCGTATTTTACTGAACTGGAAAGACAAAGGTGTGAAAACTGTAGAAGATGCGCAGCGTGTGGCAGAGGAATTTCATCAGCATAGCCGCACGGGGTTTTCGAGTACGCCAGGTGAAATCAAAAAAAGTAAAAATTCCATACCGCTTTATGATTGGCTGGAAAACAGAAAAGGGTGACAAACGAAGATGCTGAATAAAAAACAAACCATTTTTTGCATTCAAGAAATGGAAAAAATGTTTCCGAATGCCCACTGTGAGTTAGTTCATAAAAACACGTTCGAACTTTTGATTGCTGTAGTGCTTTCAGCGCAGTGTACGGATGCACTTGTCAACAAAGTAACAGCTTCACTTTTTGAAAAATACCATACCCCGGAGGACTATCTTGCGGTGCCACTTGAAGAATTAGAAGGTGATATTCGCTCGATTGGTTTGTATCGCAACAAAGCAAAAAATATTCAAGGCTTATCTCGTCGCCTGATTGAAGATTTTGATGGTAAGGTTCCAGATACGCACGCAGCGCTCGAAAGCTTGCCTGGTGTTGGTCGCAAAACGGCTAATGTGGTTTTGTCTGTCGGGTTTGGAGTTCCTGCGATTGCTGTTGATACGCATGTAGAACGTGTTACAAAGCGGCTCGCGATCTGTAGATGGAAAGATTCTGTTCAAGAAGTAGAAGAGACGCTTAAACGAAAATTGCCGCAAGAAATGTGGTCGCAAGCGCACCATGATTTGATTTTCTTTGGACGCTATCACTGTAAGGCAAGAAAACCAGAATGTTCAACTTGCCCGTTACTTTCGATTTGTCGGGAAGGAAAAAAACAAGCGAAAGCGAGAGGATTTGATGGTTAAGCTTGAATACGCGGAAGAACTCGTTCATGAGGCGTTTCCAGCACCGCTTGTTGAAAGCGACACGCTAGATGCTGATTCGATTTTTGTTAGTGGCGTCCCGTTTTGGCAAGAGCAACTTTTTTACCAAGAAAATGGGGGAGTGAAGCCTTGGGAACTTGACCGGGCTAAAGCTTGTCGCAAACTTGGAAAGCAAATGACTGCTTTATTAGAAAACTTGGATTCGGTTTTGAGAGCGCATGAAAAGCCTGATCCGGCGCTTGTTCGTGATGCACTAGGTCTTTTTTTATCCGTTTTATTTTGGAGTAATGGGCGACCTGTTATGCTTAGCCATCTCGAAGAAGCAGTGGCTGAATTGGAACTAAAACCGCTTAATTGTTATGACAGGTTGAAGTATTGCTTAGAACGCGGGAATACCTTCTTGGGTTTTCGCGGATTAAATGAATTAATGCTAGAACAACGAAAATTAATCGCCAAACAAGGCTAATCAACCGATCAAAAAAAGCTCCTCAACTGAGGAGCTTTTTTTGATCAGCCTCCGGTTTCCCGCGTGGCTTGATTATTATTGTCTTGATTTGGCGGGTTCGGTTTATTGTTATCGTTATTCGAATCCCCATTTTCATGCTCATTTCCGTTAGTTTCTTCTTTTGGAATTGTAACGCTCGTAGAGGCAGCTGGACTTGTTTTTCCATTTTTCACTGCAACAACGGAAATGGTTGTAACCGATCCAGGAGTTCCTCCTGAAATAGTGATAGACGTTGAAGAAACACTTGAAGTTTGTCCATTCACTGTGACTTGGTATGAAGAAGCTCCGTTTACGGCACTCCAACTAGCTGTGATTTGTTTAGTTGAAGGATTGTAGCTTGCATTTAAACCAGCAGGTGCTGTAAGTTCATTTGCCTCTTCTTCTTGTTTCTTGCGTTCTTCTTCCTCTTTTTTCTTTTGTTCTTCTAAACGTTTTTGCTCTTCTTCTTTTTGTTTATCGAGCTCTTCGTTTGAATTATCGTCTTCCTCATCGCTTGAACTGCTTGCGCTACCTGTTCTACTTGGCACGGTTCCTTTTACAAAAAGTTCATTTGTAATCGCAGAACTTGGTGTGCCAGAAGCTGCAACAGTTGGCGGATTAGAACCTTTCAAGATTGGAACGGAAACCACACTGCTTGGCTTTTTAAAATCAGCTGTGTTTTTTCCTTCCGATACATGTGCCATCAGTTTGCTAAACATCCGTTGCGAAATCTTTTGCTCACTTGAAGATAGATAGTTTTTCAAATTATCATAGCCTGTCCAAACCGCAATTGAATAGTCCGTTGAATAACCTGCAAACCAAGCATCTCGAGCTGCTCCTTTTGGATAACTATATTTATTTTGTGCCTCTTGATCGAAGTTCGTTGTTCCAGTTTTCCCAGCTGCAGGAACTCCAGGAACCGCAGCACTTGTCCCAGTTCCTTTAGAAAGAACATCTTTTAGCATATCTGAAATCATATAAGCCGTTGATTCTTTCATGGCTGTTTCGCTTTTAGGCTCCATATCCATCGTCGTTTCACCATCTGAAAGGACGATTTTTTTGATGGCATGAGGCTTGTTGTAAACCCCTTGATTTCCAAATGCGGCATATGCGCCCGCTAATTGAACAGGGTTCGATTCATTCGCACCGATTGCGTAAGACTCATAAAACTCTTTGTAGTTAAACCCGAGTTTATCTGTAAAAGTTTTTGCTTTATCAAGTCCGACAGTTTG
Organism: Listeria kieliensis; assembly: GCF_003369925.1. Classification (GTDB taxonomy): domain Bacteria; phylum Bacillota; class Bacilli; order Lactobacillales; family Listeriaceae; genus Listeria; species Listeria kieliensis_A. The sequence goes on from NZ_LARY01000001.1 coordinate 515,642, forward strand.
TAAAGCTTTGAGTGCTGGAATATTTCGTGACATGTAAAGCGCTTCGCGTACGGTAAGTGAACCTTTATAGCTTAAGTCCCAGTTGTTGATTTCATTTCCAGAAGAATAGCTATAAGGCGCATCTTTTAGCACTTTCGCTGTCGACCAGTTAAGATATTCAATCGCTGGTCCATAATCTGCGATCGGTTTCATCGTTGAACCGACTTGTCGTTTTAGCTGTGTCGCGTAGTTATAGCCACGCGTAACATTTTCTTTTTGATTTCGTGATCCACCGATAGCTTCAATTCGACCGTTTTTGGTGTTTTGAAGGACAATCCCAGCTTGCATTTTGTTATCCGAAAATTGAACGACATCATTTGAATTGAGCATTTCCTCTGTATATTTTTGCGCATCTTGGTCGAGTGACGTGTAGATTGTTAGCCCATCTCTATAGACATCGTATTCTTTTGGAATTTCGCTCAGGACTTGTGTGACGTAAGCATCGTATTTATAGGTTTTATCCTTCCGATCGGTTTCAGAGCGGAGTCCAGTCGCAACTTGAACAGCTTTCGCTTGATCCATTTCGGACTTGGTGATTTTTTTATTTTTGTACATGTTAGAAAGAACAATATCCCGCCGTTTTTTTGCTGCTTCTGGATGGTCATACGGATTGTAATTATTAGGGCTTTGCGGCATACCAGCAATGAGAGCAGTTTCCGCAAGATTTAATTTGTTGAGCTTTTTACCAAAATAATGCTCAGCAGCGGTTTCCATTCCGTGAACTCTGTCTGACATATATACTTTGTTGACATAAATTTCGATAATGTCTTGTTTGCTATATTTTTCTTCTAGTTTAAGTGCGAGATAAGCCTCTTGAGCTTTCCGCCCAAGTGTTTTATTGGTGTAGTCAAGGTAAGACATCTTGATGATTTGCTGAGATAGCGTACTTGCTCCTTCAGCTCCAAAGCCTTCTTTTACGTTGGCAATGACAGCTCCACCAAGTCGGATGGGGTCAAGCCCGTCATGCTCATAAAATCGCGTATCTTCAGTTGAAAGAATCGCGTCTTGGAGCGACTTTGGAATATCTTCATATTCAATATAATCGCGGCGTTCTGTTCCAACTTCCGCAAAAACCTTTCCATCTTTATCGAGTAATTTAGAAGAAAGCGGGTCACGCAATTTGGAGTCTGAAAGTTCAGGTGCATCTTTTGCATAACTATAAAAAACAGTTGCACCGATAGCAATTCCGAAGAAAGCACAGAAAAGAGCTACAAAGAAAATGACTTTGAGTATCTTTTTCCCAGTTACTTTTTTGGGCTTTTTGGGGGGAACTCCAGATTTCTGGCTACGAAATTCCGCTCTTGTTTGCAGTTTATCTGCCATTAAAAATTCTCTCCTTTAAAAATTCGATTAAAAGCACTTTTTGTCAATAATAGCCAAAAAGTCCAATCGAGGATTTAGACCATAAGGAATTTGGTCAGAATGTTGTCTAATCTCATCTAGTGTAATGGATTTTCGACCGCCTTGAAGCATACGCTCCCAAAAAGGAAAAAAATCATCAAATAAAGTGAGATAAACTTCCCCAAGCCCACTGAATGAGGTAATCACAAAGGCGATGCCTTCTTGTTTTGTTACCTGCTTCATGTGTTCAATTTGATGGGGATGGAAATTACTTAGTGGGAAAGCAGTTTTGCTTTTAGTTTCTTTCGCTTCAAAATCCAAGTACTTTCCATTATAGACGCCATTATAATCTGTTGTTGATGGCCGTTTGAAATAGGCCTCTTTAATCATTGCACTACTCCGTTTTGGATAATCCACTTGAACAATTTGAACTGGAGTTGGCTTTTTATGAATGACAGCCCGTTCTTGTGCTAGATAATAGGTATTGGTATCGTTCAGATCATCTTCAAGTGACATTCCGCGATTACCAAATTCGATTTGTTGTTTGGAATCATGCGGCTTTCGCCACTCTTTTTGAGATTTTTTTCCATTTGGATAGCCAATTGCCATACTATCACCTCTTTTTCATAGCGATTCATTTTGAACCATTCTTCATTATACCATTTAAAAATGAAAGTGCAATATTATACACGTGCAGGCGGCTTTTGAAAGATAGATAGGATAAATGATTTTAAATTCTCGTTTATTCTTTTTTTAAGCTAGTTGATGGTAAGAAACCTGGTCTTTCAAAAATTGTTTTTAACTAAAAGTAAAAATGAATTGCAGGAAAAACATTTTAGCTTAGCGATACATCATTTAAATTTAGGAAAGGAAAGTTCTAAATGTAAACAGTACTTGTAAGCATGGACTTAATGAATAAGTTTCCATGATTTCTTTTAAAAAAATAGCTACTTTTTTTAAATAGGTAGATAAGCAGGTTTTTATCGTTTTTGAGGTTAGGTGTGATATGCTAACGAAAGGAAGTGAGAAAGGAATGCAGTTAAATGAAAGAGTTAAAACAAAAAACAAAATACTTGCAAGAACAAAATGAAAAAAATTGGCAAAAATATCTCGCTAATCGCGAAAACCAAATGGAATTTGATTTTTATCAAGATATGAAGCCTTTTGTAGATCACGCAAAAGAACTAGCCGATGCTTTTTTACTTGAAGCCATTCCTTGGGTAAACGAAGTGCATCCCCACTATTTAACAGAAATGCAGCTTAAACAGTGCTGTGATAATATACAAATGACCGCGGTTAACGCTTTTAATGGCAAATCGTTTTATAAGCATTTTCATGATCATTATGAATCGTCTAAGTATACACTCGAACGCGTTTACCGTAGTTTGGAGGAAGTAGATTGAAATCTATTGTAGTTACTGGCTATAAAAATTTTGAACTGGGTGTTTTTAAACGAGATGCCCTGGAAAGTAAATATATTTGTTTAGCGCTTGAAAAAAAACTTACGATGTACCTTGAAGATGGACTTGAATGGGTGATTATTTCTGGACAGCTTGGAACTGAACTTTGGGCAGGAGAAGTGGTTTTGGCTTTAAAAGAAAAATCTTTTCCTATTAAATTAGCGATTCTTGAACCGTTTACTGGACAAGCTGAAAATTGGAATGAGGCGATTAAGCTCTGGCAAGAAGAAGTAGTGAGTGGGGCTGATTATCATGCCTATATTACAGAACGGCCGTATGAAAACCCTGGTCAATTTGAACTTCGTGATCGTTTTTTAATTGATCATACGGATGGCGCATTGCTTCTTTACGATCTTGAGAAAGAGGGATCGCCACGCTTTTTTTATGAACGTGCAAAAGAGGAAGCAAAAGCAGGAAACTATCAACTAGAACTTATTGATTTTTATGAGTTACAAGAAATCGTTTACGAAATGGAAAATGATTTCTAAAGGTTTTTTAAAAAAAGAGGGTTTACATTGACAAATGTGTTTAGATTTGGAAAAATAAGAGTATATTATCCATATATGACGTAAAGAAAAGATAGAGGTGAAGTATTATGGCTCAAGAGCAATTTGAATATAATTTAACAGCAAAAGAAATTTTAGAAAAAGAATTTAAAACAGGTCTCCGTGGCTACAATCCTGAAGACGTTGATGAGTTTCTTGATTTAGTCATCAAGGATTATGGAACATTTACACAAGAAATTGAAGCTTTACAAGCTGAAAACATTCACTTGGTTCAGGAACTAGATGCAGGCGGTTCGGCTAGACGTGAACCAGCTGCTGCACCAAGCAGTACTTATGAAGCTCCAGTTCAGCCGGCTGGAACAACCAATTTTGATATTTTGAAACGGCTGTCTAACTTAGAAAAACATGTTTTTGGAAATAAGCTGGACGATAAAGAGTAATTGTGATAGTATCTTAAAGGGCGCCTTGCTTCTTTGCGCGGCGCCTTTTTGTTAACGTTCGGATAATCGCTGCTTTTTAGCAGAGGAAAGTCCATGCTCGCACGAGCTGTGATGCTCGTAGTGATCGTGCCTGGTGAAACAATAAGCCAGGGCATTCCGCTTTTGCGGTTTGACGGCAGGTGAAGGGCCTAAGTCTTCGGATAAGGCCTTATATCCTTGAAAGTGCCACAGTGACGAAGTTCTTTTAGAAATAAAAGAAGTGGAACGAGGTAAACCCCGCGAGCGAGAAACTCAAACTATGGTAGGGGCACTTTTCCCGAGGAATCTGAACGAGGGAAGAGGCACGACAATCTTGTCGGTGCAGATAGATGATTATCCCTTGGCGAATGTGCCTGCAAATTCGCTAAGGACAGAACATGGCTTATAGAACGTTAATAGCAGGATAATTTTAAAAATAAAGCTGTTTCAAAGGAGTGGGGGATCGGCGAAAGCCATAGCGCGAAAAACGCATTCACTTTTTTGAAACAGCTTTTTTCTTGATAAAAAGGAGGAACAGACGTGTCAGAATTTCAACTCTTAGCAACTGCTGCATCAGGGCTTGAAGCGATCGTTGGGAAAGAAGTCAAACGACTGGGTTATATCCCGCAAGTCGAAAATGGAAAAGTGCTTTTTAAAGGCGATAAATTAGCGATTGCACGTGCCAATCTTTGGCTGCGCACTGCAGACCGCGTTAAGATTGTCGTTGGTGAGTTCAAAGCAACAACCTTTGATGAATTATTTGAAAAAACAAAAGCTTTACCTTGGGAAGATTTTTTACCACTAGATGCCGTTTTTCCGGTTTCAGGGAAATCTGTAAAGTCCACTTTGTTTAGTGTGCCAGATTGCCAAGCCATCACTAAAAAAGCGATTGTAAGTCGGTTACAAGCAAAATATCGCAGAAGTGGTCGATTACTTGAAACAGGGGCGCTATTTAAAATTGAAGTAGCTCTTTTGAAAGATAAAGTCACAATTACGATTGATACAAGCGGAGAAGGTCTTCATAAACGTGGCTACCGGACGACGCAAGGAGATGCACCACTTAAAGAAACAATGGCAGCTGCGCTTGTTTTATTAACGAGTTGGCATCCTGACCGTCCATTTTATGATCCAGTTTGTGGATCGGGCACGATTCCAATTGAAGCCGCTTTAATTGGTCAAAATATTGCACCGGGCTTTAATCGTAGCTTTGCTTGTGAGAAATGGGACTGGATGCCTGAAAAGATTTTTAAGAAAGCTCGGGAGGAAGCGGAAAGTTTGGCGAATTATGACCAACCGCTTGATATTCTCGGGGCAGACATTGATCACAAAATGGTGGAGCGCGCTAAACAAAACGCCAGCGAAGCGGGCCTTGGAGATTTGATCTCCTTTAAACAAATGCAAGTAAGTGATTTTACGACGGATAAGGAATACGGCGTTGTCGTTGCCAATCCGCCTTACGGAGAGCGGCTTGAAGATGAAGCGAGTATCCGCGAGCTTTACCGTGAAATGGGCGAAGTATATGCGAAACTCCCTACTTGGTCGATTTATGTGATCACGAGTTATGAAGCGTTTGAAGAGGTTTACGGCAAGAAAGCTACGAAAAAACGGAAGCTTTATAATGGCTATCTTCGAACCGATTTGTATCAGTACTGGGGACCACGAAAACCACGTGTGAAGGAGTGACGAAAATGGAAACGGTAGCGGAATTAAAACGTGATTTTTTGGCTTTTTTGAAGAAAAAATCAGCACTTCAGGAAGCGTTAAATCTGGTTTATTGGGACATTCGAACAAAGATTCCTAAAAAAGGCGCAGAAGGGCGTTCTGAAGTGATTGGTGTCCTTGCTGGACAAATCTTCGAAATGGAAGTTTCAGAAGAAATGGCAGCTTTTATTGCAGCACTTGCGCCGCACAAAGCAGAACTGGATGAAGTAACGCAAAAGTCGCTTGAAGAGTCGAGTCGGGTGTACGAGCTAAATAAGAAAATCCCGCAAGAAGAGTTTCAAGCGTATTCAAAGCTCGTTGCAGATGCTGAAAATATTTGGGCGGAGGCAAGAGCGGAAGATAACTTTGCGAAATTTGAACCGTATTTAACAGAGATTGTTGCGTTTAAACGGAAATTCGTGGAATACTGGGGTTACAAGGATAATAAGTATGATACATTGCTTGACCAGTATGAGCCCGAAATGACAGTTGAAATTCTAGATGAAGTTTTTGGGAAACTTCGAACAGCCATCCTCGAATTGCGTGAAAAAATGGCCAAAGAGGGAACTCGCCCAGATGCAAGTGGCTTAGCGGTTCGTATGAGTGAAGCAAAACAACGAGCATTTAGCGAAGCCATCCTAACCAAAATGGGCTTTGATTTTGAAGCAGGCAGACTCGATACGACAGTCCATCCCTTCGCGATTGGCTTAAATCTTGGTGATGTGCGGATCACAACACGCTATGATGAAGCTAATTTTAAAATGGCCGTTTTTGGAATCATCCATGAAGGCGGACACGCGATTTATGAGCAGAATATTGGCAGGAACCTCATTGGTACGTCACTAAAAGAAGGGGCATCCATGGGTATCCATGAATCGCAGTCGCTCTTCTATGAGATCATCCTGGGATCAAGTCTTGCGTTTTGGAAAAGCAATTATCCAGACTTGGTCAAACAAGAACCTGCATTTGGCAAAATTTCGTTAGAAGAATTTTACCGAGCAATAAATATTTCGGAAAGCTCACTTGTCCGGATCGAAGCAGATATTTTAACTTATCCGCTGCATATCATGATTCGTTATGAACTTGAAAAGGCACTCATAAATGGAGAGCTTGAAGTGAAAGATCTCGAAGCAGCTTGGAATGACAAATATGAAGCTTATTTAGGCATTCGTCCAGAAAAAAGTAGTGAAGGTGTCTTACAAGATATTCACTGGGCAGGTGGCGATTTTGGATACTTCCCATCTTATGCGCTTGGTTTGATGTATGCGGCACAATTTTTCGATGCAATGCAAAAGGATTTGAAGGATGTGGAAGCGGTTCTTGCAAGCGAAGACTACTCACCTATACGGGAATGGCTCACAGAACATATCCACCAATATGGCAAGCTCAAAAAACCACTTGAGATTTTGAAAGATACAACGGGAGAAGGCTTGAATCCAGATCATTTGATTGCGCTTTTAAATCAGCGATATGAATTCGTTTACAAGTTAAAAAACTAAAAAAGTGGTTGACCCACGTTGCTTGCCGGCGTTATAATGAAAAGACTTCAAGTGAATAAAATATACACTTATATAATCTTTGTGATATGGACAATAAGTTTCTACCCGGGCACCGTAAATGACCGGACTATGAGTGATTTGCACTGAACTGGCTATGCTAGTTTATTTGACTTATCCCTCAAACTTTTCAGGGATAAGTTTTTTATTTGGAAAGGAGCATGGAGTGTGAAATTACTAGAAGAAGCGATACGAGAAAAAGGGACTGTTCTACCCGGAAATGTGCTGAAAGTGGACGCATTTTTAAATCATCAAATTGATCCAGCATTGATGCAAAAGTTAGGAGCAGAATTTGCTGAACACTTTACTAGTAAGGGGATTACAAAAATTGTCACAATTGAATCCTCTGGGATTGCTCCAGCTGTTTTCGCAGGGCTTGCGCTCGGTGTCCCAGTTGTTTTTGCTCGAAAGAAAAAGTCCGTCACGCTAAAAGATAATCTTTATTCAGCAAGTGTATATTCCTATACGAAGCAAGAAACCAGTGATATTTCGGTTTCTAAGTCGTTTTTAACCTCAGACGATACGATTTTAATCATTGATGATTTTCTCGCAAACGGGCAAGCAGCACTCGGACTTTTAGAGATTGCGGAAGAGGCACAAGCTGCGGTTGCTGGGATTGGCATTGTAATTGAAAAGTCGTTTCAACAAGGCAGAAAACTTCTTCAAGAAACGGGAGTGGAAGTTTATTCACTTGCGCGGATTGCTTCGCTTGAAAATGAGACTATTCAATTTGTTAGGGAGGACTAGGAATGCTTAGTAAGGGAAGACTGGCTGCTTTAGGCTTTCAGCATGTTCTTGCCATGTATGCAGGGGCTGTTATTGTACCGCTTTTAATTGGTGGTGCGTTAGGGTTTAGCGGGGAACAAATGACGTATCTCGTTTCAATTGATATTTTTATGTGTGGAGTCGCAACCTTGTTACAGTTGTCGATGAATCGCTTTTTTGGAATCGGTCTTCCAGTTGTGCTCGGTTGTGCGGTACAAGCCATTGCGCCAATTATTTTAATTGGTCAAGATATGGGTATTGGTGCGATTTACGGCTCGATTATTGCATCAGGACTTTTCGTTCTTTTGATTGCTCCGTTTTTTTCAAAAGTGGTCAAATTTTTCCCACCGGTTGTAACGGGTTCGGTTGTAACGGTTATTGGACTTACGCTCATTCCAGTTGCCATCAATAATCTGGCTGGCGGAGAAGGGGCAAAGGATTTCGGTTCATTTTATAATATTGGTCTTGGTTTTTTTACGCTTTTCTTAATTATTTTAGTGTACCGATTCGGTCGCGGCTTTTCAAAAGCCATTGCTGTATTAATTGGCTTAATTGGAGGCTCAGTCGTAGCAGTCATTTTGCGAGGCATTAATTTTACACCTGTTTCAGAAGCGGATTGGTTCCATTTGCCACAACCGTTTTACTTTGGAGCGCCATCTTTTGAATGGCCGGCGATTATCACGATGATTTTGATCTCACTTGTTAGCATGGTCGAATCCACTGGTGTCTATTTTGCTTTATCGGATATTGTGGACCGTAAGCTGACTAAAAAAGATTTAGCGAGAGGATACCGCGCAGAAGGACTTGCGATCATTCTTGGCGGAATTTTTAATACATTTCCTTATACAGGCTATTCGCAAAACGTTGGTTTGGTTCAGCTTTCAGGAATTAAAACGAGAAAAGTGATTTATGTAACGGCTGGCTTTCTGATTGTACTAGGACTCGTTCCAAAAATTGGGGCTGTTACGACGATTATTCCAACGCCTGTTCTTGGCGGAGCCATGGTAGCCATGTTTGGTATGGTTGTCGCGCAGGGCATTAAAATGCTAGTCAAAGTAAATTTCACATCGCAAGAAAACTTGCTTATTATTGCTTGCTCAGTTGGTGTCGGACTAGGTGTAACAGTTGTTCCTGATTTATTTCAAAACTTCCCATCTTTTGTCCAACTCTTTACGAGTAACGGAATTGTAGCGGGAAGTTTCACCGCTATCGTATTAAACATTATTTTCAACATGATTCCGCACCGCAAGCCCAAAGAAGCTGAGCAAGCGGAACTTCAAAGCGAAACGAAATAAATGAAATGCTGCAGATATGAAAATATAAAATTAGTTAGACTCCTAGTTCTTCTAGGAGTCTTTTTGCATTATATCTCTTAGAGCTAGTGAAGAAAGTTCACAATTCAGTCACATAAAAAGCTTTTTCTTTTTCTTAAAGAAGGTTAAAATCTCGATTTCTGTACTAAAATATTACTTGCAAGCAAGTTAACTAGAAGGAGCTCACTTTTTAAAGTCTTTTGTTGAACGATGACTTCAAGTTAATTAAATGGACGTTTTCTATACACTATATTTTTCTATATAGTTCTTTCTTTAAAAATCTGTCTTTCCTTCGGAGAGCTAGATTTTTTTATTTGGAATATTGTGTATATTAACAGTTCAGAAAACGTCCGATTTCTGAACAAAATTTTTACGATTGAAAGGATTATTCGTATGTTTTATGAAACATCGGAATTTAAAGAGTGGCGTTCTGTTTTTTGGAATGCTACTCGCTACGAAGCGGGTCAAATCTGCTATAAAAGTAGTGAAGCGAATGACGATAAGGTATTACTTGTTCGTCAAGGCACACTGTTAGTCCAAGTGGATAATCGGCGAGGGGAAAAGGTTAATACAGAGATTCTTGTAGAGGGAGAACTTCTAAATATAGAAACTTTGATTGATCAATCCTCGATTTGGGAAATTCCAAACTTCATTCAGTATCAAGTATTTGCGCTGACTCCAGTGACGCTTTATGAGGTGGAAAAAGAATTTTTGTTGTCACATTTATATGTTGAGCCTCGAAAATATCATCATCTGTTTGAACGTAGTATTATGCAGCTTATTCATATTTCTTTTTCGAATTTTATTTCCATTCAGGGAACTCGGTTGAAGGTAGCTTGGGCATTATTTCGAATTATTGGTAAAGTGGGGGTAGTTTCTAGTCAAGACCCCGAACTCGTATTTATTCCCCCGTTTGTTACACAAACGTTCATTGCTCAATTATCTAACTCTGGCAAAGCTCGAACAAATGAGGCGATTAAAGAGCTTTCAGAGCTAGATATCATTGCTCGTTGGAAACCAAAATGTCGGCTTATTCATCTTGGCCATTTAACACGTTACTTAAAGCAAGAAATAGGGGACTAAAGCGTTATGGGTTTCTAGATAGATCCCATGTGAAAAATCTATATTTTCATTTAGACAACTATATAGGAGGGATGTTTTAGGGCAAACATTTGTCGTAGGGAGAAAAAAGTAGAATCATTTTAGTTAGCGATTGAAAAGCATTTAACAGCGTAATTTAGATGCTTTTCGTAATCTGATTATTTTCGTAGAAATACTTAGAAATGCGTTTTTTGAATTTTACAACAAGAAAGGTGAATTTAATGAATAAAAAAATTAAATACTTATTGGCTTTTGCAATTTGTCTTATAGCGCTGATACCACTGATACCAGCTTCTAAAGTTTATGCGTTGACTGCAGCTTCTGGAGCTGAAATTTTTAGCAGTGAAACTAATTCGGAATTTGGGAATATACTTTATTTTCCTAATTCTGAATCGAGTGTTTTGACTAGAGAATCGACCATTTTAGCGAGAAAATTTGCCTGGTTTGACACAAGTGAATTTTGGACTACTATTATTCCGCAAGAACAGCCAGGTGCGCAAAATATAGAAAGCGGTTCGTTTGTGATAAGTTTAAAATATAATGATGTTAACAGTACTATTGAGAATTTTAAAGATCATGGAGTTGCTTTTCATTTTTATACAACTATTGATGGGACTAATTTTACAGACGTGACAAGTTCCCTAGTAAGCAAGGGTGATGGAAAGTATCAAGTTGTTGGTGAATTTATTGGTTATAAAATTGAACTGGGTAAAATAGACCCAGATGCTACAATTACTGACTCGTTTGAAGTCACAACAAATTGTAATATCAAAATTGATTCATCGGCACTAACTAGTGATCAGCTTACTGGTCAAACAGGTTTGTTGAATTGGCTAGATTCTAAATTTGGAAATGCTAAACCAACCAGTAATAATCAATCTATTTTTGTTATCCAACCAACAATAAGTGGAAAAATTAAGCATCAGACTCTTTCTGATGAAAACGATACACCTGACTGGGAAAGTGCAGCTCCAATCAAAGATGTTCCTGTAGACTTATTAGAAAAAACACCTACAGGAGATAAGGTAGTTGCGAGTACACTAACTGATTCAGATGGAAACTTTACTTTTTCAAATGTTAATGGTGAAAAGTTCAAAGTTTCAGATACCAAAAATCCTTTAAGCGTCAAAGTCAATCAAGAGAAATACAAAGAATGGGTTATTAAAGGTGACACCCCGCCTTCTGCAGACAATACTGTGGTTAACGTTGGCAGATTAACAGATATTGCTCGACAATCTGGAAACTACTCTCTAGCAGAATCAAAAACTAACTGGTATGAGCCATTTGATGAAGTTTTAGAAGATGGCAAAAATGCAACAAACAATCAGTTTGTTTTAACAGATTATCCGGTAGACCCAGATCCAGATCCAACACCAGATCCAGATCCAACACCAGACCCAGATCCAACACCAGATCCAGATCCGACACCAGACCCAGATCCGACACCAGACCCAGATCCAAAACCAACACCAAAACCAACACCAAAACCAGATTTAAAACCGATGCCTGATTGTAAACCAACAATTGAATCTGATCTGACTGTGATGCCTAACCCTAAACCAGTATCTGAACCTAAAAAGAAAACAATGAAAAACCTACCTTCAACTGGTGATAGTAATAGTTCGGGAAGTGTACTAGTTGGCGTATTATTAGTAATAGCTACTTTCTTCCTAAGACATCGCAAAAAAACAAACTAGATTTCATCAACTATTTGGGTTTAAAAAGACTTATCATAAATAATTTAAGACTGCAGACAAACTAGTAAATGGCTTGTCTGCAGTCTTTTTTTTATTATAATGAGCGCCTTTAATTACAGATGAAAAGGATTATTCAAAGAATCCTTCTTATGAATTAGTTTATCAATTGCTAGAAGGCTTATCAGAATAAAAGTTATAGTCAATATGTATATATTTATTTTAATTGGAAACCTAGAGCTAAAAAACTAGCTCCCATCGTAGTTCTAATTGCAATCCCAATATTTTGTCTCATTCTTTGTAAGACACTAATTTCTCCTTGAATATCTTGAAAAACACCATTCATAATAACTTCAGAAGAAATATGTCTGTTATTGGGTGACTCTCTTAATCGATCAAGTGTTTTCAAATTTTAAAAAACGAAGGTATCTATTTTCAAGTTAGGTGAAAGGTGCTTTAAAAGAAACAATGTGGACTTTAGCAAATTTTTACTGCGTCAACAATCTCCCTTATAAAGAAAAAGTATGACAACTAAGGCTAGACATTAACAATGTGGTGAGATGTGAAAAAGTCTTGAAGAGATATTCACAACTTGAACTGTTCCATATGCTTTTTTCTAATAGTTTTCTCGGAAATATTGCAATGTAAACTTGCGGCAGATTACCACGAATAAAGTTTTGAATAAGAAAATTGATAGCTTTTTAAGAAAGATGCGCATGGTTGACTTAAGAACTCAATGTTAGGAACATTGGACGTGAAATTTTAGATAAAACTCTTGCTTACTTTTACAAACAGCTCACTTGACAAATGATGTAAAAAGCGTAAAATGTAAAACGTAATCATTTCGATTTATTTTAAACCAAGAAAGGAGATTGCTATGGCTAAAAAATCCAAAGTAGCGAAATACGAAAAGCAAAAAGCAATGGTTGAACATTACAGTGAACTTCGCCGCGAATTAAAAGCAGCTGGGCGCTACGATGAACTTCGTCGTTTGCCGCGTGATTCTTCCCCAACAAGACTGCACAATCGCTGTGAAATAACAGGTCGTCCACATGCTTACATGCGTAAATTTGGCATGAGTCGGATTCGCTTCCGAGAACTTGCCCATAAAGGACAAATCCCCGGCGTGAAAAAAGCAAGCTGGTAAAATAACCCCAAAATCTCAATCCATTTAAACTGGATTGAGATTTTTTGTTGAAATTGGAAAACACTGGTTCAAAATAAGTAAATGTGTTTGAAAGAGAATTGCTCTTTTTTATGGTAAAATGAAGTCAAAGAAATGGAAACAGAGGGGAAACGTTCATGGAAAATAAACAACCAAACTTGCTTGTGATTGATGGTATGGCTTTATTATTTCGCGCTTTTTACGCGACGGCTGTCACAAATCAGTTTATGTACAATGAAAAAGGAGTGCCAACGAATGGCGTTCAGGGAATGATGCGGCATATTTTTGCGGCTGTTCGGCAAAATAACCCGACGCATACCATCATTTGCTGGGATATGGGGAGCAAAACATTTCGAAATGAATTGTTTGATGGCTATAAAGCTGGAAGAAAAGCGCCGCCTGAAGAAATGATTCCACAATTTGATTTGGCAAAAGAAGTGGCAGAAGCCTTTGGGTTTATGAACCTTGGCGTGGCTGGCTTTGAAGCTGATGACTGTATCGGAACGATTACAGCAAAACTAACACCAGACTTAAGAACAACAGTTTTAAGCGGGGATAAAGATTTGCTTCAATTGATTGATGTCCAAAATGATGTTTGGATCATGCAAAAAGGTTATGGCAATTACAAGCGTTATGATGAAGCAACTTTTTTTGCTGAAATGGGTGTGACGCCACTTCAATTTATTGATGTGAAAGCGCTGATGGGGGACACTTCGGATGGTTACCCTGGCGTGCGTGGAATCGGCGAAAAAACGGCTTTAAAACTAATTCAAGAATTCGAATCGATTGAAGGAGTGCTTGAAAATATTGAAGCGCTGAAACCCGGACAACAGAAAAAAATCTTGGAAGATCAAGAAATGCTTGCACTCAGCCGAAAACTGGCGCGCATTCACACCGATGTGCCACTTGAGCTTGATTATGACCGAATGCTTTACCGTGATGCTGCAAGTATTGCTGGGGATATCATTCATACTTACGGACTTCGAACATTAGAAAGGGATTTCTTCTAGAAAAAACGCCGAATGTGCGCGCTCGCTCACTTCGGCGTTTTTCCTTTTTTAGCAATTTGGATGGCTTGTCTCGCCAGTTCATCGGCTTTCTTATTTTGGCTAACGTGGCGGTAGTTGACAAAAAATAATGGAATTTGTTCGATCAACTTTAAGATTTCATCCAGATGAGTCTTAAAAAGTGGGTTTTTGGCATATTGTTTTTCGATACTCGATACGACAATTTTCGAATCTGAATACAGTCGGATGAGCGTAGGACTAAATGTCAAAGCTAGTTCAAGCCCGCGCTTTACTGCTAAAAACTCTGCTTCATGGTTTGTCATCGTGCCTAGAAAAATGGCCTTTTGTTCATGAAGATTATCCGAAACAAGTACAATGCCGGCACCGCTCAGTCCTGGGTTTCCTGAACTAGCACCATCTACAAAAACATCCATTTTTTTCCTCCGCTTCTTTTTCAACTAGCATAGCATAAATAAAAAAGCTGGCAAATAGCCAGCTCGACATTTAGATGCAGTTTTCTTACAGTTTCTCAACGTTTGCAGCTTGTGGTCCACGATTTCCTTCAACAACTTCAAAAGAAACTTCTTGGCCTTCTTCAAGCGTTTTGTAGCCTTCGCCTTGGATAGCCGTGAAGTGTACGAAGATATCCTCGCCGCCGTCAGTTTCGATAAAACCGTACCCTTTTTCGTTATTGAACCATTTTACTTTCCCATTTTGCATTGAAATGAATCCTCCTAAATCCCGACCCCTTATAAAAGGCCTTTCTGTCATACAAGAATGTCTTATACGATAGTACTAATATATAACAATATACCCAAGGAAGTCAAGTGAATTGCGGGAAAATTATATAATGTTCCGACTTGTAAAGGTTTTCTTTTTGGTTTTTTGGAAATTTTACAGGGGTAATAGGTAAAAAAGAACTAAATTTCTGGATACAATCATTGAAGAAGCAGGATTTTCTCCTAGTTGTGAATTTAAAAAGAGTGAGTGGAAGTGTAAAAGCTTTGTGAAAAGCACGCGAATATAGTACAATTTGAATGTGAAAGAAATAAGGTTGGAGGGTAAGTGCTATGCCAACACCTAGTATGGAAGACTACATAGAGAAGATATATTCTCTTATTTTGAACAAAGGTTACGCAAGAGTATCAGACATTGCAGATGAACTTTTAGTTCACCCCTCTTCCGTCACAAAAATGGTTCAAAAACTAGACAAAGATGAATACCTCGTTTATGAAAAATACCGTGGTCTTGTTTTAACACCGAAGGGCAACAAAGTGGGGAAACGCCTACTAGAACGACATGCTCTTTTGGAAGAGTTCTTAAGAACAATTGGAGTGCGAGAAGAGCATGTTTATGAAGATGTGGAAGGAATTGAGCATCACCTTAGCTGGAATTCAATTGACCGGATAGGAGATTTGCTACAGTTCTTTAAAGAACATCCAGATTGTCTTGATAAACTTCACAAGGGTCAAAGTGAAGATGCAGACAATGACGAATAAATTCGGGCACACAGCTTTGTGAAGTAAACCAAAAAGCGCAATCTTTTACGTACAGCAGGTTTCCTGCTGGCCGATTTTTTCGGTGCATAAAAAAGAAAGTGTTTACATTTGCAAGCTTTGTACTATATCAAATTGAAGCTACATATGGAGGGGAAAAGAATGGCGAAAGAAGTAAAATCTGACATCGAGATTGCACTCGCTGCAGAAGTAGATCCGATTACACAAGTTGCAGAAAGTATTGGTTTGAATGAAGATGCACTAGAGCTCTATGGGAAGAAAAAAGCAAAACTTACTTACGAAACGATTCATTCTTTAAAAGATCAGGAAAACGGAAAACTCGTACTTGTAACCGCTATCAATCCGACTCCGGCTGGTGAAGGGAAATCAACTGTTACAGTGGGACTTGGTGATGCACTGAAACGTCAAGGCAAAAAAACAGTGATTGCTTTACGGGAACCTTCGCTTGGACCAACAATGGGGATTAAAGGTGGAGCTACAGGCGGCGGCTATGCACAAGTTGTTCCGATGGAAGATATTAATTTACATTTTACTGGTGATTTTCATGCGATTACAACAGCTAACAATGCGCTATCGGCTTTTATTGATAATCATATGCAACAAGGCAATGATTTGAAGATCGACCAACGCCGAATCGTTTGGAAGCGTGTAGTGGATTTAAATGACCGAGCTCTTCGGAAAGTTGTGGTAGGTCTTGGGGGTCCTATTCAAGGGATTCCGCGTGAAGATGGTTTCGACATCACGGTGGCTTCTGAAATTATGGCGATCATTTGTTTAGCTACAGACCTAGAAGATTTGAAACACCGCTTAAGTGAAATTGTCGTTGGTTATAACTATGCGCGCGAACCGATCACAGTTGGCGAACTTGGCTATCAAGGTGCACTTACTTTGCTTTTAAAAGATGCGCTTAAACCAAACTTGGTACAAACATTAGAACATACACCGGCGCTTGTTCACGGCGGTCCATTTGCTAATATTGCACATGGCTGTAACAGTATTCAAGCGACAAGCACAGCTCTAAAATTAGGGGATTATGTAGTGACAGAAGCAGGCTTTGGCGCGGATCTTGGCGCAGAAAAATTCCTGGATATTAAAGTCCCGGCACTTGGGAAAGCTCCAGATTGCGTTGTCATTGTAGCAACGATTCGGGCACTTAAAATGCACGGCGGTGTAGCAAAAACGGAACTTGGCGCGGAAAACGTAGAAGCGTTAAAAGCAGGCTTTGCGAACCTTAAGAAACACACAGAATCTGTGCAAAAATTTGGCATTCCGTTTGTTGTAGCGATCAACAAATTTATTACGGACACTGAGGCTGAAGTGAAGGCACTTGAAGCGCTGTGCGACGAGGCAAACATTCCGTTCTCGCTTACAGAAGTTTGGGAAAAAGGCGGCGAAGGTGGACTCGACCTTGCAGAAAAAGTCATTGGCGAAGTAGAAAAAGGTGGCGCTTCTTATAAACGCCTTTATGATGACGCGAGCTCGATCGAGGAAAAACTGGAAACGATCGTAACGCAAATTTACGGCGGAAGCGGCGTTGAGCTCTCACCAAAAGCACAAAAACAAATCACTGAATTCAAGAAATACGGGTGGGATCGCTACCCAATTTGTATGGCGAAAACGCAATATTCGCTTTCGGATGACCCAGCTAAGCTAGGACGGCCAACAGACTTTACGATTCATATTCGCGAATTTATTCCAAAACTGGGCGCAGGCTTCATTGTGGCGCTTACAGGTGACGTGATGACGATGCCTGGACTTCCAAAAAAACCAGCAGCGCTTAATATGGATGTGGACGAATTCGGAAATGCACAAGGATTGTTTTAAATGGAAAGAAGTCGAGCAAAGGCATTTCTGCCTTTGCTCGATTTTTTAATTTTGTCGAATTGGTGACAGTTTTCATTTAGGTGAAACAAAAAGGCCTCTAGCTATTGAAATTTTGCGAAAGAAGGAGTAATATCTAAAAAATGGAATTTTTTGAAAAAAGATTAAATGAAAAGGGAGTGAGGCGATGCTTAAAAACCAAAATTTTAAATACTTATGGCTCGGGCGACTGGTCAGTAATGCCGGAGATAGCATTTACTACATGGTGCTTTCTTGGTATATTCTCCAAATCACGAAAGATTCCTTTTGGGTGGGGCTGATCAATTTTGCGATATTTATCCCGAATGTCTTTTCTTTTGTGTTTGGTCATTGGATTGATCGCGGGAGGAAAAAGAAAGCGCTAATGCTTCTCGAGACAGGGCAGTTGGTTTCTGTTGCGATGATGGCGCTAACGATTGGGCTGGGAGTCACATCTCCCATTTTGCTGGCTATTTTAGCTTTTTTGGCTGCCAGTTTTGGAATGAATACATATGCGATTCAAGATGCATTAATGCCAAAAATTGTGGCGCGAAAAGACCTACCAAGTGCGCAGCGGTATATGTCTTTTGCTTATAATGGTACAGAATATTTATTTAATGCGGTGACAGGCTTTTTGATTCAACTTTTCTCGACCGTGACTTTGCTCTTAATGAACGTTGTATCCTTTATTGGAGCGATCGTTTCATTTTGGAAGCTCGAAGATGTTGAAAAAAAGGAGTCTTTAAAGCAAGAAGATGAAGGTAGCTTTAAAACGAATTTATTTAAAGGTTTTTCCGAAATTTGGCGAAATCGTGCTATTTTATTAATTGTCAGTTGCGGCGGGTTAGCTAATTTTCTATTTGGCGGGCTCAACGTCTATCAAGTTTTGATTGCAGATGAACAGGGAAGCGCCATTATTTTAGGCCTTTTAACATCAAGTATGGCGATTGGAACCTTGATTGGTTCGACAGTTGGCGCAGCGCTTTTTGCTCGGTTTATGTCGCTTGGTAAAACGTTAACTTTAGCAACAAGCTTGTACGGTGTGTGTATCGTTATAAGCGGATTCTATGCCCATTCAGTTGGTATCATTGTAGGATTAGGCATAGCAAATTTATTTTTAGGTATCACGCATGTAGTTCAAAAACCGTTTTTCCAAGTGTTAGTTCCCGAAAAGCATCTTGGAAAGGTATTTACAGCCGCCGCAAGTTCTGGCGTTGCTGCACTACCAGCAGGTTCTTTGTTCTTCGGTATTTTTAGTGACTACATCTCGAGCAGTTATTTTCTCTATCTCTTTGGCGCTATTTACCTTATGATCGGTATTATCTACTGGAAAAATAAAGCTATTTTTCAGTTTCATTTATAAGATTCAAGACAAAACTTTTCTGTTTGAGCAGGAAGTTTTTTTATTTTGCTTAAAAAGGGTTGTAAAAATAAGAACTGGGAATTGCGATAACTGGATAATTCGGCTAAAATGGAAGAGATTAAAGATAAGGATGATAAACGAATGAAACAATTGCAATTGATGCAAGTTACAAAAACTTATGGCGAGAAAATGCTGTTTCAAAATGTAGATTTAACGATTACAGAAGGCGAACGAATCGGCTTGATTGGTATCAACGGTACTGGCAAGTCGACTTTTTTAAAGGTGATTTCTGGAGAAGAATCAAGCGATACAGGGGAACGAATCGTACCAAAGGATTATACGATTGGCTTTTTGAAGCAAGATCCGGTTCTTCCTGCTGATTCTACGGTTTTAGAAGCGGTTTTCCAAGGCGAATCGCGCAATTTGCAAGCGAATCGACATTATGAAGCGGTTTTACTCGAATTAGAGCGCGATCCAGAAAATTCGCTTTGGCATGAAAAATTGCAAGCTGCACAAGCTGAAATGGATGCTTTTCATGCTTGGGATATGAATACGGAAGCGAAAACGATCCTAGAAAAACTGGGGATTAAAAATCTAGGGCAAACGATTAAAGAGCTTTCAGGCGGACAAAAAAAGCGTGTTGGGCTTGCTCAAGTTTTGATTGAAACCCCAGACTTGCTCATCTTAGATGAACCGACGAACCATTTGGATTATTTGTCTATTCGCTGGCTTGAAAACTATTTGAATCGTTTCAAAGGCGCTATTTTGCTCGTTACCCATGATCGCTATTTCCTAGATCAAGTGACAAATCACATTGTGGAACTAGATAATGGGAACCTTTATCGCTATGTGGGCAACTATGAAAGTTTTATGGAAGCTAAAGCTATTCGACTGGAAAATGCCGCTCGTGAAGTTGAAAAAAACCAAAACTTGTACCGGCGGGAGCTTGCTTGGATGAGACGCGGCGCTAAGGCGCGTTCAACTAAACAAAAAGCGCGGAAAGATCGCTTTGAAGAACTTAAAGAGACTATCGAAACTAAGAGCGACACGGATACGCTAGAGCTCGATTTTAATACGAGTCGGCTAGGGAAAGATGTTTTTATTCTTGAACATGTTGAAAAAGCATTTTCGGATAAAGTGATTTTGCGCGATTTTAACTTAATCGTTCAACCGGGTGAGCGGCTTGGCATTACAGGGGAAAATGGAACCGGAAAATCGACGCTGTTAAATTTGTTTGCAGGTGAAACGAAGCCGGATAGTGGGACGATTACTGTCGGGCAAACCGTTCGCATCGGCTACTACACGCAACATAATTTAGAACTTGATGAAGACGCGCGAATCATTACGTATTTGCAGGAAATTGGAAATGAAGTCGAAACGAGCGCAGGCGAGAAATTGAGTGTAAGCGCAATGCTTGAACGTTTTTTGTTTAAACCAGAGACACATGGCAAGAAAATTAGCGCCTTGTCTGGCGGTGAAAAGCGAAGACTGTTTTTGCTTAAGATTTTAATGACCCGCCCGAATGTGCTTTTACTTGATGAGCCAACTAATGATCTCGATACGGAGACGTTAACGGTGCTCGAGGACTATTTGGAAAGCTTTCCGGGGACGGTGATTACCGTTAGTCACGATCGCTATTTTCTTGATAAAATGGCTCGAAAGTTGTTGGTCTTTAAAGGAAATGGTGTGATTGACACTTATTTTGGCGATTACAGCACCTTTTTAGCGGAACAGGAAGAAGTTTCGAAACCGGTCGTTAAAAAAGCCGCAGCACCTGTCCAAAAGCAAGAAACAAAGGAAAAAGTGAAGCTGACGTACAAAGAAAAACTTGAGTGGGAAGGCATTGAAGATGCCATCACTCAACAAGAAGAACTCGTTCAAGCACTTCATGAAAAACTGGAACAAACAGGGGCAGACTTTGGCAAAGCGGCTGAAATTAGCGCGGAAATCACGGAAAAAGAAGCGGAATTAGCAGAGCTTATGGAACGCTGGGAATATTTGGCGCAATTTGTAGATTAAGGAGTGTTGAGGGATGAAGCAATATCTAGATTTGGCAAAATTTGTAATGGAAAACGGAACGGAAAAAGGAGACCGGACGGGTACAGGAACAAGGAGTACTTTTGGCTATCAAATGCGTTTTGATTTAGCGGAAGGGTTTCCGATTTTAACAACAAAGCGCGTTGCTTTTCGACTTGTTGTCAGTGAATTATTGTGGTTCTTGCATGGGGATACCAATATTCGTTACTTGCTTGAACATAAGAATAACATTTGGAATGAATGGGCGTTTGAACGCTATGTGAAGTCGCCTGATTATCATGGTCCCGATATGACGGATTTTGGATTGCGTGCAAATCGCGATCCTGCCTTTAATGAAGTTTATCAAGCAGAAATGGAAACGTTCAAAGCAAAAATTCTTGCAGATGAAGCGTTTGCTAATAAATATGGCGAACTTGGAAATATCTACGGGAAACAGTGGCGTGAATGGAAAACGTCAACTGGCGAAACGATTGACCAACTTGCTAATGTGATTGAAATGATCAAGACGAATCCCAATTCTCGTAGGTTAATTGTTTCTGCTTGGAATCCGGAAGATATACCTTCAATGGCGCTTCCGCCTTGCCACACACTGTTCCAATTTTTTGTCGCAGATGGCAAACTTTCTTGTCAATTGTATCAACGAAGCGCGGATATCTTCCTTGGTGTGCCCTTTAACATTGCAAGCTACGCGCTTTTGACGCATTTGATTGCTCGCGAAACGGGACTTGAAGTTGGTGAATTTGTGCATACAATGGGAGATGCTCATCTCTATAACAATCACTTTGACCAAGTCCGTACCCAACTTTCTCGCGAAACGCGTCCGTTACCGAAACTTGTTTTATCAGACAAACCTGCCTCTATTTTTGATTTCGATGTGGCAGATATTTCGTTAGAAGGTTATGATCCGCATCCTGGCATTAAAGCACCTATTTCAGTATAAGGAGGAATAACGAATGATTACATTTATTTGGGCACAAGATGAAGCGGGGAACATCGGAAAAGACAATACCATGCCGTGGCACTTGCCTGCAGATCTTGCTTATTTCAAAAAACAAACTACTGGACATACGATCGTTGTCGGACGAAAAACCTATGAATCCTTTGGACGCGCACTCCCTAATCGCCGAAATATCGTGCTTTCGCGTGATCCTGACTTGCAACTTCCTGACGCGGAAGTGGTTCATGACAAGGCGGATGTGTTAAAGCTTGCAGAAACAGAAGACGTTTTTGTTTGTGGTGGCGCTGAAATTTACCGGCTATTCCGCGATCAAGTGTCGCGACTTTTAGTAACGAAAATTGGCGCAAGCTTTGAAGCGGATACAGCTTTTCCAGAATTAGACTGGTCGAAGTTTCGTGAAGTTAGCCGAATCGAGGGACAAGAAGATGACAAAAATCGCTATCCATTTGCTTTTTATACGTATGAGCGAGTGGACGACTAAGGAGCGGTTTTAATGAAATCTAAGCTTGAACAAAGTAGCGAGCTAATCGAAATGTCAGCGGCTCTGATGCGCTGTCCGATTTGCGAAACTGACCTCCAGTTTCAAGCGCCAAGAAGTTTGGTTTGTAAAGAAAAGCATAGCTTTGATTTGGCGAAGCCGGGCTATTTGTTTTTAGCTCGGCATGCGCTTAAGGCAACAAAATACGATCAGACTCTTTTTGAAGCGCGAAAACGCTTGATTCGGACTGGCTTTTTCAAGGAAACGATGGCAGAAGTTTTAGCACAAATTGAAGCGCTTCAAAAAAGCAAGCTCGTGCTTTTCGATGCGGGTTCTGGCGAAGGAAGTCACCTGGCTTTTTTAACGAAGCAGCTTCAAGAAACGGTTCGTTTTGCTTTTGGATTTGATCTCGCTAAAGAAGGGATTCGCCAAGCGGCACGTGATTTTTCTGGAATTACTTGGGCGGTGGCTGACCTTGCGAATTGTCCGCTTCAAACGGGCAGTGTGGATGTGATTGTAAACATTCTTTCGCCAGCAAGTTACGATGAATTCAGTCGTCTGTTAGCCGCTCAAGGAATTTTGATCAAAGTGATTCCAGAGGCCCATTATTTACAGGAATTGCGGCAGTTTTTTTATCAAGATGAGCGGCAAACTTATTCGAACGAAGCGGTTGCTAATCGATTTTATGAGCATTTTGATGTGGTATATGAAAAGCGCATTACGAAGCAAAAGACGCTTCAAAAAGAAGAACAAGTGGATTTGCTCACAATGACGCCACTTGGATTCCAAATTTCAGAGGAAAGAAAAGCTGCTTTTTTGGATAGCGGCACTAACCAAATGACACTGGATCACCGGATCATTGTTGGAAAGAAAAAAGCGGATGCTTAAAAATAGAAAAGGAGCGGTTAGGATGGAAGCAGAACTTTCAGCTTTGCAAAATGGATCAGATATTCGCGGAATTGGCCTAGAAACTGAGGAGCATCAAATGACACTGACCGATGAGGCGCTCGGGAAGATTGCACGCGGCATCCTTCGTTTCTTGCAACAGAAAAAAACGACTAGTAGCGAGAAGTTAGTAGTCGCGATTGGGCACGACAGCAGGCTTTCTGCGGCGCGAATCAAAGCCCAGTTAGTGGCGGTTTTAAAAGCAGGTGGTGTCACGATTTTAGATGCGGGTCTTGCAACAACGCCAGCGCTTTTCATGGCGACTCAGTATGAAAACTTTCAGGCGGATGCAGGCATCATGATTACGGCTAGTCACTTGCCTTATTTTTACAATGGCATCAAGCTGTTTACGAAAGCGGGCGGTGCGGAAAAAGAAGATATTCAGTTCATCCTAGAAAACGGTGAAAGTGACATTCCGCAAACTCAAGCGGGATCAGTGAAGAAAATTGATTTGATGGATACATACGCGGCTGATCTAGTCGCAAAAATTCGTGACCAAGCAGGAAACGGGGAGAAGCCGCTTGCTGGAAGTCGTATTGTCGTTGATGCCGGGAATGGCGCCGGGGGATTTTTTGCGAGCAAGGTACTAGAGCCACTTGGTGCGGATACGACCGGCAGCCAATTCCTTGATCCAGATGGGCATTTTCCAAATCATATCCCGAATCCAGATAACGATGAAGCGATGGCAAGTCTGCGCGCTGCTGTTCTGGAGAATAAAGCGGATCTCGGAATTATTTTTGATACGGATGTGGACCGAGCGGCGATTGTTGATAAGTTCGGTGATAGCCTCAACCGCAATGCTCTAATTGCAGTCATCTCTGCTATCATTTTAGAAACGCATCCAGGGTCAACAATTGTGACGGATTCGACGACTTCGAATCACTTAGAAGCGTTTATTCAGGATCTTGGCGGGAAGCAACATCGCTTTAAACGGGGCTACCGCAATGTGATTAATGAAGCGATTCGTCTCAATGAAGTCGGCGAAAATTCAGAGCTTGCCATTGAAGTGAGCGGGCATGCCGCGTTAAAAGAAAATTATTTTCTCGATGATGGTGCTTATCTTGTCGCTAAAATCCTCGTGAAATATGCTAAGCTCAAGCAACAACATCGTGATTTAAGTGATTTGACGGAAAAATTGGTCGTTCCTGCTTTAAGCCATGAATTTCGAATTCAAATCAAGGCTGATGATTTTAAAGCATATGGGGAAGACGTATTAACTGCTTTTCGACAATTTGTCCAAGAAACGGCTGGTTTAGAACTCGTTCCAGTAAACTACGAAGGGGTTCGTGTCAATCTTTCAAATGAATGTGGCTCAGGATGGCTGCTTTTAAGAATGAGCCTCCATGAACCTGTAATGCCGCTTAATATGGAGTTAGACCAAGAGGAGACGTTAGAAATATTAGAAGCAAAATTACACACATTTTTTGAAGACTATCCAAAACTCGTCCTTCCTTTTTAACGTAAAAACTTTCTCGCTTTGCTACGCAAGCAAAGCGAGAAAGTTTTTTCTAGTTATGACTTGCGGACTGGTTTTATTTACGGTATGATAAAAATAAAGTAAGTACTTGATTTTCGAAGGAGTGAATCCATGGAAGCTTGGATAACAAGTGTCATGAATGAACTTGGCTATTTTGGCGTTTTTGTTTTGATTACGCTTGAAAACTTATTTCCACCGATTCCATCTGAACTGATTTTGACATTTGGTGGCTTCATGACGACGATTACGCAAATGAATCTTTTGCTTGTGATCGTAGCAGCCACATTTGGTTCTGTGCTTGGAGCGGTTTTACTCTATTCGATTTCACTTTATTTTGGGAAAGAGCGAATTAAACGAATCGTAGCTAAATATGGGAAAATTTTACGCTTAAAAGAAACAGATATTGATAAAGCTGACGCCTTTTTTGCACGATACGGAGGACGATCTGTATTTTTCTGTCGAATGATTCCACTGATTCGGAGTCTGATATCTATTCCAGCAGGGATGGCGCGCATGCCTTTTCGAAGCTTCCTCACGCTCACAACGCTCGGCAGCTTAATTTGGAATACGATTTTAATTGGACTTGGAGCTTTACTCGGCGAATCATTCGGAAAAGCCGCTGCTGCTATTGATTCCTTTAGCACGATTATTTACTGGGGAATTGGCATTAGTGTAGCTGTGCTTCTTGGTCTTTTCATCAAAAAACGGCGCCGTCAAGAAGCCCGTGATGAATAAACGAACGATCAATCTTGGAGCCTCGTCTTCAAGATTTTTCATGTGAAAAAGGAGGGGGAAGCCTTGTGAAATTAGGGATGCGAACGCTCAAAACCGCGTTTGGAGCAACACTTGCTATTCTTATTGCCGAATTTTTAAAGTTAGATTACGCGGTTTCAGCAGGTGTGATTACCGTGTTAAGCATACAAAATACCAAAAAAAGCTCACTGTTACTCGCGATTCAGCGCGTCTATTCAACGGTTTTAGCACTATCCATTTCCGCCGTTTTATTCTTGATTTTTGGCTATAACGCCATCAGTTTCGGCTTGTATTTACTTCTTTTCATTCCACTTGCCGTGCGACTGAAAGTCACAGATGGAATCGTTGTGAGTTCTGTTCTTGTTACGCATATTTTAGTAGAAAAATCGCTTGCGCTCCACTGGTTTGTAAACGAAATGGCACTTATGATTGTCGGTGCTGGGATTGCAATTTTACTGAACTTATATATGCCGAAGCTTGATCGAGGAATCCGAGCAGATCAGAAAAAAGTGGAGCTTTTAATGCGCCAAATCTTGTTTTCTATGGCGCAGCGGCTGAGAGGAGAAGAGCCTTATTTAGAACTCGATCACAGGTTTGATGAACTCAAGCAGTTACTGCAAAATTTGGAAGAAAATGCCGTGCGCAATATGGAAAATTCATTTTTAAAAAGCTCGCCTTATTTTCTAAAATATGTTGATATGCGGCTGATTCAGTTCCGCGTTTTGACGCAAATGAAGCGACATTCGGCGGCCTTTCAAGGAGTTAGCGAACCAAGCCGAATCTTATCTCGTTTAACGGAGAAAACGGCACTCGAATTAAGTGAAGATAATCCAGCTGAGGAGCTCGTAATGGGCGTCACTAAGATGGTGCACGATTTTCGCAAAAGTGAACTTCCCGTTTCTCGCGAAGAATTTGAAAATCGCGCCGTTTTATTTCAGTTTATGAATGATTTACGCTATTTTTTAGAGATTAAACGTGATTTTTATGTAGAATTTCAAACAATGCAAAAAGAGAAAGTGCCTGAGTGACACTTTCTCTTTTTTTTAAGCGGTTATTTCTTTGGCTTCAGGTTCTTTTTCGAGGTTTTTCGTTGCTTTGCTTGTTACGATACCTGAAACCATGCTATCGCTGACGTTAAGAGCTGTACGTCCCATGTCGATTAGTGGTTCAATCGAAATCAACACACCAGCCAAACCAACAGGGAGGTTTAATGTGGAGAGAACGATAATTGCCGCAAAAGTTGCGCCTCCGCCAACTCCGGCAACACCAAAGGAACTAACCATCACAACGGCCACAACGGTCAAAATAAAGCTAATAGAGGTTGGATCAATGCCGACAGTTGGTGCAATCATAATCGCAAGCATCGCTGGATAAATTCCGGCACATCCATTTTGACCGATCGAAAGGCCAAATGAAGCAGCGAAATTGGCGATTCCATTCGGGACTCCAAGACTTCTTTGTGCTTCAATGTTCATAGGAAGAGCTCCGGCACTAGTTCTTGATGTGAAGGCAAACGTAAGGACAGGGAATGTCTTTTTCAGATAAGTGAGCGGGCTGAGTCCAGTAAAGGAAACGATCAAAAGATGAATGATAAACATTGTAATAAGAGCCGCATAAGAAGCTAAGACAAAGTTTCCGAGTTTCAAAATGGCTGTCGCATCACTCGTTGCTACGGTATTTGTCATAATCGCAAACACGCCATAAGGTGTAAGACGAAGAATCAACCGAACGATGCGAAGTACAATCGCATAAATCGTATCGACACCACGAGCAAAAAGTGCCGCTTCCTTAGGTTGTTTTCGCTCTACGCCAAGGAAAGCAATACCAATAATAACCGAGAAAATAACAACGGCAATCGTTGAGGTTGCTCTTGCTCCGGTAAGGTCAAGAAATGGGTTAGTAGGGAACAATTCTAAAATGCGACTTGGTAGTGTCGCGTCACTCATTTCTTTTAAGCTACCTTGAAGTTCTTTCGCGCGAGAAAGCTCGACGGAGCCTTGTGAAATATGATCGGCATTCAAATGGAAAAGAAGAGCGGCTCCGATCCCCACTACAGCCGCAATTGCTGCTGTAACAAGCAAGGTTCCAATAATCCAAATCCCAATTTTTGCGATATTCGTCTTTAATTCGAGTCGCGTAAAAGCTGCGATAATCGAAATAAAAATAAGTGGAATAGCAATCATTTGTAAAAGTTTAACGTAACCGCCGCCAACAATACCGAGCCAGTCCGTCGTTTCCTTCGTAACGCTACTTCCCATCCCGTAAATCCATTGTAAAATGAATCCCGCGACAATCCCAACTGCAAGAGCTAGAAGAACGCGTTTCGAGAAAGAAACGTGGCGTTTTTGCATCCAAATGAAAAGACCAATGATAAAAAGTGCAACAACTAAATTTAGTATGACAAAAGCAGTACTCAAGCTTACTCCCCCTTTTAAACTTATTAATCCGATAAGATTTATCAGATATAAGAATACAGGGCTTCAGACTAAAAGTCAATCTTTTGATTTGAAAAAATTTAAGAAGAAGAGATTGGAGAAAAAGACGACAGAAAAAAACGTTCATGCGCCATTAAAGCGCATGAACGTTTTTTGAATCCGATTAGACTTTTTGTAACTGTTCCCGCTCTTCCAAAACAACTTGTGCCGCAGCAAGGCGAGCAATTGGAACCCGGAAAGGCGAGCAAGAAACATACTTCAATCCCAGTTTATGGAAGAAGTGAATTGAGCGTGGATCCCCACCATGTTCGCCGCAAACTCCCATTTTCATGTTTGGATTGGCCATTCGACCGCGAGAAACGGCCATCTCGACCAGTGCCCCCACACCAGCCGTATCAAGCGTTTGGAACGGATCTGTTTCTAGGATGCCCCGTTCACTGTAACTCGGTAAGAATTTTCCAGCATCATCACGCGAGAAACCATAAGTGAGCTGAGTCAAGTCATTGGTACCAAAGCTGAAGAACTGTGCTTCCTTGGCAATTTCATCAGCTGTTACACAAGCTCGTGGAATTTCAATCATCGTACCAATGTCATAGGGAAGAAGAACGCGTTCACGATCAAAAATCGCTTGAACTGACTCTTTGATTTCTTGCTTCACAAAAGCTAATTCCTCTTTAGAAGAAACGAGTGGAATCATGATTTCAGGAAAGACTTTTTGCCCCTCGTCATGAATTTGAACAGCACTTTCCATAATCGCTTCAGCTTGCATCTTGTAGATTTCTGGATACGTTACAGCTAGACGACAACCGCGGTGACCAAGCATAGGATTGGATTCCGCAAGCTCGTTCACGCGTTTTTTAATTTCCGCAAGGGTTTTACCTGTGTCCTGTGCAAGCCTTTCCAAATCTTTTTCTGCTTTTGGCAAAAATTCATGGAGAGGTGGGTCAAGGAGTCTGATATTAACAGGTCTTCCTTTGGCGATGCGGAAAAGTTGAATAAAGTCTTCCTTCTGCATTTCTTTCAAATGTGCGAGTGCACGCTTTCTTTCTTCTAAGCTTTCAGCTACGATCATTTGACGAACATAAGCGATGCGTTCTTCATGGAAAAACATATGCTCCGTGCGGCAAAGACCAATGCCTTCCGCCCCGAAATGAATCGCAGTTAACAAGTCATTCGGTGTGTCTGCGTTAACACGAATATCAAGCTGCTTCACTTCGTTCACCCATTCCATGAGTTCATCAAAGTGGCCACCGATTTCCGCTTCTGTCAAAAGAATTTCGCCCAGATAAACCTTTCCAGTTGATCCATCCAGTGAAACCGCATCACCTTCACGTAGCGTGATGCCTGAATTCGTCACAATAGTTTTTTCTTTTTCGTTGATGTCAATTTCTGAACAGCCGGCAACACAACATTTTCCCATTCCGCGAGCAACAACAGCCGCGTGCGATGTCATGCCACCATGTGCTGTCAGAATCGCTTCACTTTTTGCCATCCCTTCGATGTCCTCAGGAGAGGTTTCATTCCGGACGAGAATTACCTTTTGACCCAAATCAGCCGCTGCCACAGCTTCACTCGCGTCAAAGTAAATTTTTCCAGATGCTGCACCAGGACTTGCAGGAAGCCCAGTTGCAAGTACTTCTCCTTTTTCAAGCGCTTTTTTCTCGAAAGTGGGGTGGAGCAGTTGATCGATTTGTTTGGTATCAATGCGTTTAATCGCTTCATCACGACTGATCTTTCCTTCATGGACAAGGTCTACCGCGACTTGAACCGAAGCCTGGGCCGTCCGTTTCCCATTTCGAGTTTGCAAGACGAAGAGTTTTTCTTTTTCAATCGTAAATTCAATGTCTTGCATGTCTAAGTAATGATTTTCAAGAAGCTCACAGGTGCCCATCAGCTCATGATAAGCATCAGGCAAATGGCTTTTAAGCTTGGAAATATCCTCCGGTGTTCTTATCCCCGCGACGACATCCTCACCTTGGGCGTTGATCAGAAATTCGCCGAAGACAGCTTTTTCACCAGTGGAGGGGTTCCGCGTAAAAGCAATCCCTGTGCCACTTTTATTTCCGGTGTTGCCGAATACCATAGCCTGGATATTGACAGCGGTTCCAAAGTTAGGATCAATATCATTCAGCCGGCGATAAACGACAGCACGGGGGTTCATCCAGGAATCAAAAACCGATTGAACCGCGAGCCGAAGTTGCGTAAGCGGGTCTTGCGGGAAAGGCTCGGATCCATGTTCGAGATAGAGTTCCTGGTAAGTGGTAATAAGTTTTTCAAGATCATCCGGTGTCAGTTCAGTATCTTGTGCGTAGCCTTTTTGCTTTTTAATAAGCGATAGGGCTTCTTCAAATTTATAAGAAGGAATTCCTCTTACAACATCCCCGAACATTTGGATGAAACGACGGTAGGAGTCAAGCGATGAACGAGCATCCTTAGTTTGATGAATCATTCCTTGAACCGCCTTGTCATTTAAACCAAGATTTAAAATCGTGTCCATCATTCCAGGCATTGAAACAGGGGCCCCAGAGCGGACAGAAACGAGAAGTGGATTTTCATTTGACCCAAATTGTTTGCCTGTTTTTTCTTCAAGCAATTTTAAGTGAGTTAAGACTTCTTCAAAAATTTCTTCAGATAGCGTTTGATCATTTTCGTTGTAATCTTTACAAGCATCTGTTCCAATTGTAAAACCTGGAGGGACAGGCAAACCAATATTAGTCATTTCAGCTAAATTGGCTCCTTTTCCTCCTAAAAGTACTTTCATGTCTTTTGAACCTTCACTAAATTGGTAAACAAATTTTCTCACTGTCTTCACCTCAATAAATAGATTTTTAATTTGCTTGAATCATTTCTTGCACAAGGGCAGCAGTTTCTTCAATAGCCTTATCTTCCACGTGAATAACACGGCATTTCAACTTTTTAAACGTCTCATAGCCATACTCTAATTCCTCAAGAATGCGGCGATCGCTTGAATAGTTACTCATTTCATCAAGCCCCATGGACCGAAGCCGAACACGGCGAATCCGTCCTAATTTTTCTGGTGTTGTGGTGAGCCCGATAATCCTGTTTGCAGGGATTTTAAATAGTTCCTCAGGCAAAGGGATTTCGGGGACAAGAGGGACGTTTGCGACTTTAAAATTTTGATTGGCTAAATAGCTACTGAGTGGCGTTTTGCTGGTCCTTGAAACCCCGACAAGAACGATATCCGCTTCAAGCAAGCCTCGCGGGTCCTTGCAATCATCATATTTGACCGCAAATTCGATAGCAGCAATCCGGTCGAAGTAAGCGTTATCAAGTCGGCGCATATTTCCCGGATCTTCTTTTGAATGGAGTCCCGTTTTCATTTCAATGGCTTCCGTCAGATGGGTAAGTAAATCAATATTGGCGATTTTTTCATGCTCACAATAAGATTTAGCGTAACGAGCAAGTTTAGAATTAACGAGAGTCTGAACGACAATCCCATCCGCTACTTTCGCTTCCTCTAAAGTTTCAAGTAAAGCTGCTTCATCACGAATAAAAGCGTGCCGTCGGATATCTGGTTGTTCGTTAAAATCAAACTGAGCGGTGACGGCTCGAATGGTATGCTGAGCCGTTTCTCCAATCGCATCAGAAATTACATAAATGACAACAGGTTGCTTCATAATTTCCCTCCTGCTAAATTTCATCTTTCAAAGTGGTGACAAAAAGTTCTACAATACTCGATTTGGATAGCTTGCCGATAATTTGATCCTCAGCATCAACAACAGGAAGTGAATCCACTTGATGCCTCACAATCGAAAGGGCAGCATCCAAGATAGGATCTGTTTTTTTCACCGTTAATAAATTAGGCATCCGACTCATAATGGTGGCAATCGGCGTTTCTTTCGTGTTTGAACCAGCAATCGTACTTTTAAGCAAATCTTTACGGCTTACAAGTCCGATAAGACGTGTTTTTTCTGCAACATAGAGGCTACCAGAGTCTTCTAAAAATAGTTGAACAATCGCATCATAGACACTCATTTCTTTCGGAACAAGAATCGGATGGGTCATCACTTCGCTGACTTTTAAATTGCGAATGTCTTCGAACAAACCGGGATTTTTTTCTAGCCCAGAGTAAAAGTAGCCGACTTTGGGACGTGCATCCAAAATGCCAGTCATAGTCAAAACGGCAAGATCAGAGCGAATCGTTGCACGCGTTAGTTTCAGGAAACGCGCAATTTGATCCCCAGTGGCTGGCTCATTCTTTTTTACAAACGCCATAATCGCATGTTGACGTTCTGAAAGTTGAATAAGAATCACTTCCTTCTTGGAAATAGGTTACACGGAAATTATATAGTATGACACATTTAAAATCAAGTCTTAAATGTGTCATACTATTAAAAATCGGTATGGTGGTTGGAATGAAGGGGATTAAAGGGAAAACTTGAATTGGTCTATACAAAAAAGCCAGGAAGAAGTCCTGACTTTTGTTAAACATAAAATAAAATACAGAAATACATGAAGGTTGTCCCCATGATGACGAATAAGTGCCAAATGGCATGCATGTAGGGGATTTTCGGGAAACTGTAAAGCAAAGCTCCGATTGTAAACATGATTCCTCCTGTAAGGAGTAGGAAAAAGCCGGATGGACTGAGTCCTGCATAGAGTGGCTTAATGCCAAGGAGCACTAGCCAGCCCATGATCACATAGACGATAGTAGACAAAATCCGCCATTTTTCTAGGAAAAAGATTTTGTAAAGAATGCCCAAAATTGCGAGTCCCCAAATGACACCGAAAAGCGTCCAGCCGAGCGGGCCTTTTAAAGTGATGAGTGCAAAAGGGGTGTAAGAGCCAGCGATTAGTAAATAAATCGAGGCATGGTCTAGGATGTTAAAAAAGCGGCGCACTTTTGAGGGTTTAAAACTGTGAAGAAGCGTTGAACATAAATAAAGGAGCATGAGCGAAATTCCATAAATTAAAAAGCTTGTTAAGTACAAAGGATCATTTTTAGAAACGCTGTATAGAATTAAAAAAATAAACGCTGGGATACTCAGTAAAAAGCCAATCCCATGCGTGATCGAATTTGCAAGTTCTTCTTTGAAGCGGTAAACACTTGGATTCATTTTATCACCTGATTCGTTAAAGTTACTTCCATGATACGCTAAAAGGAAAAGAAAGGAAAGAATTTTCTTATCTTTCTAGCGGTGAAACTGTTATAATAGAGGGTATCAAATAAATTGGATGTGACCAAATGACTAAAAAAATTAAAATTGTTACGGATTCAACGGCTTGTCTTTCAAAAGAAGAAGCAGAAAAGTTTGGAATTGAAGTGCTTCCGCTTTCTGTAGAAGTAGACGGAAAGACATATGATCCCTTAAACGAACTAACACCTGAAATTTTTATGGAACTGATGCGTGACTCGAAACAATTACCGAAATCCTCTCAGCCACCACTTGGACGATTTGTCGAGCTGTATGAAAAGTATATTGCGGAAGGCTATGAAGTGCTTTCGATTCATTTAACTGAAAAATTGAGTGGAACTGTGAATACAGCAAGGCAAGCAGCTGAGATGACGACAGGAACAGTGGAAGTCGTCGATACGAATTTTATTGCACGTGGTCAAGCGTTTCAAGTACTTGAAGCAGCGAAAATGGCACAATCTGGTAGTTACTCTATGGCTGAAATCAAACAACGCATGGAAGAAATTCGCTCGAAAACGAAGCTTTATATCGTTGTCGTCACACTTGAAAACTTGATTAAAGGCGGACGAGTTGGACGCGTTCAAGGTCTTCTAGGAAGTCTATTAAATATTAAATTGATTGCGGAATTAAAAGAAGGACAACTGGAAGAAACGGCGAAAGTAAGAAGTAACAAGAAAATTTTGAACTACTTGCTCGAACTTGTTGGGGCTGAAAAAAGAAAACTGGTAGCACTGGACGTCGAACACGCAAATGGCTTACAAATGGCCGAAGCTTTTCAAGAAGCCGCCAAAAAATTGCTTGGCATGTCCTCGATCCCGATTTTTGATGCCGATCCTGTTGTAGCGACACATGCTGGTAATGGTGCTTTTGCTGTCATGTACTACACGGAATAAAGTGAGGATACAGAAAGATGAAGAAAAAAAGATTACTTGTTTTACTAGTTGCCGCTTTGATCCTTCTAGCTATCATTTTTGGTGGGTTATGGTTAAAAGACTATCTGGATCAAAAAAAAGAAGAAGAAAAAACACCGATTTCACTTGTTGCAATGGGGGACTCGCTTACAGAAGGTGACGGTGATGAAAAGAAAGCTGGCGGCTATGTTGGCATTTTAGATAAATCGCTTGCTCGGCATCAAGAAGTAAAAAATGTCACAACGAAGAACTATGGTGTTTCTGGAAATAGAAGTGATCAGCTTTTAAAACGCTTGAAAACAGAGCCTGAATTTCAAAATGCCGTTCAAAAAGCAAACGTCATTACAATTACAATCGGTGGAAACGATGTGATGAAAGTTCTTCAATCGAAACTACTGGATGTCAAAGTTTCTGATTTTACGAAAGCGCAGAAAAACTTCCAAAAAAATTTGACGGAAGTCTTCACATTAATTCGAGAAAATAACCCGAATGCTCCGATATTCCTCGTTGGAATTTATAATCCATATACGACTTATTTTAGTCAAATCAAGCAGTTTGATGAAGTGATCTCGAACTGGAATGCGAGTTCACGTGCCTTTATTAAAGAGCAAAAAAATGCTTACTTTGTTCCGATTGCACAGCTGATTGAAAATCGCGATAAAAAAAATCACGACAAACCTAATCCGCTTCTCTCGGACGATTATTTCCATCCGAATCATACAGGGTATGAAAAAATCGCGCATAAGCTTGATGAAACGATTATAAAAGAGCTAGATGCGGGAAATATTCCTAAAAAGAAAGAGTAAGGTGAATTCGTTTGGCGGAACAACAAACAAGAAGTGATGAAAAACAAGAATTAAAACGGAAAATTAATTTTTGGAAATGGGTTTGTCTAGCGTTGTTCTTGATAATTGCAGGTTTTTTTGGTTGGATTTATCTATCTATTTTTGTGCTTAATCCAACAGAAGAACCAACTCCTGCAATTAAAAGCAACCACAAAAATGTTGAATTTTCAACGAGCACTTCAAAAGCAGACTTAAATAAGCTGATTCAGACCTATATTGATGATTTTAGTGACGATGAAGATATTGGTTATGATGTCTATGTAGCGAACAATGTGATTTTTAAGGCAGAAGCTAAGATTTTTGATGAGCCGATTCAAATGAAATTGATATTTTCTCCGTCGGTTAAGAAAAATGGCGATGTCGTTTTGAAATTAAAAGACATGGCGGTTGGAGCTTTACCGCTTCCGGTTTCTTATGTTATGAGTTTTGTGAATAAAACCTATAAATTTCCAAAGTGGGTTACGGTCATTCCTAAAAAGCAAGAGATTTATCTGGATTTAAATAAATTGAAGCTAAAAGGTGACACCAAAGTCCGTGCCGATGCACTTGATTTGAAGAAAGACGACATTTCGTTTACACTTTTAGTACCCGTTAATTAAACGGAGACAGGGGTGACGTAAATGACTGATAAAAAATTAGAAAAAGCAACTTTTGCAGGAGGCTGTTTTTGGTGTATGGTAAAGCCATTTGACACGCAACCTGGTATTTTGAAAGTTGTTTCCGGCTACACGGGCGGAACAACAGAAAATCCAACTTATGAAGAAGTTTGCCGTGGAAATACAGGCCACGCGGAAGCTGTGGAAATCACGTTCGATCCTGAAGTGTTTCCTTATGGGAAATTAGTTCAAGTTTACTTCGAGCAAACGGATCCAACCGATCCAAATGGACAATTTGTAGATCGCGGTAGTTCTTACCGGCCAGCGATTTTCTATCATAAT
The DNA here is from genome assembly GCF_003369925.1 of Listeria kieliensis. Classification (GTDB taxonomy): domain Bacteria; phylum Bacillota; class Bacilli; order Lactobacillales; family Listeriaceae; genus Listeria; species Listeria kieliensis_A. The sequence goes on from NZ_LARY01000001.1 coordinate 551,400, forward strand.
GAAGAACAGAAACAAATTGCTGAACAAGCGGTCAAAGATTTGGACGCAAGTGGTCGTTTTAAAAAGCCAATTGTGACGGAAGTAGTTCCTGCAAGTACTTTTTATCCAGCAGAAGATTATCATCAAGATTTTTATAAAAAGGAAAAAATGCATTATGAAGGCTATCGTCGTGGTTCTGGAAGAGATCAATTTATCCAAAATCACTGGGAAGGATGAGGGCAATGGATCAAAAAACAAAAGCAGAACGTTTACAAGAACTTTCAGATTTGGAATACAAGGTGACACAAGAAAACGCGACAGAAACACCATTTCAAAATAAGTATTTTGATAATGTGAAGCCAGGGATTTATGTGGATGTTGTTTCTGGGAAGCCACTTTTTTCTTCCACGGATCAATATGACGCGGGGTGTGGCTGGCCTAGTTTTACAAAGCCGATTGATGAGGCTGAGATTCTAGAAAAGTTTGATGATAGTCACGGCATGCGGCGGACGGAAGTGCGTTCTAAAAATGCTGACTCCCATCTTGGGCATGTTTTTCCAGATGGACCAAGCGATAAAGGCGGACTTCGTTATTGTATCAATTCAGCAGCACTTCGATTTATTCCCGCAGAAGATCTTGAAACAGAAGGATACGGCAAATATCGCGTACTCTTTTCATAAAAATGGATAGGCTCTTTGGATGTGTCCGAAGAGCCTTTTTTAAGGAGGAAGCTCAAAATGAAAGTAGCTATTGTTGGCCTTGGCGGGATTGCTCAAAAGGCTTATTTACCGGTTTTTGCAGAAATGGAAGAGCTTGAAGTGCATCTTTACACACGAAATCTAGAGAAACTTAAGCATTTACAAAAGAAATATCGTTTTAAGGAAACACATACTTCGATTGAATCTGTGATTGAAGCGGGTGTTGAAGCCGTTTTTGTACATAGTTCGACACAAAGCCATGCAGAGATGATAAAACCCTTTATTGAAGCTAGGATTGCGGTTTATGTGGATAAGCCGATTTCTGATCAGATTGAAGAAACTCGGGAACTTACTGCACTTGCAGAACGCTTGCAAGTTCCGCTCATGACTGGTTTCAACCGACGCTTTGCTCCGTATTATCAAGAGCTAAAACAGCTTGAAAATGCCAACATGATCGTGATGCAGAAAAATCGAGCAGATAGTATGGGTGAACCGCGTACTTTTATTTATGATGATTTTATTCATGTAGTGGACACGATTCGTTTTTTACTGGATGGGAAGGTAGAGGCTTTTCAAATTTTTCCTGTTTTTCGCGAAGGGCTGTTAGAAAGTTTGACAGTGCAGTTTAGTGGGAATGAGAAAGTGGCAACAGCGATTATGAACCGGAATAGTGGCGTGAGTGAGGAAAAAGTAGAAGTGCTCACAAGTACCGGCAAATACACGGTATCGAATTTGCAGGAGATTGAAGCTGGGACGGGAATTGTAAAACGTTTGGAACGGTTCCCAGATTGGGAAAAAACACTTTATAAACGTGGCTTTGTCCAGATTGTAAGTGCATTTTTAGAAGCGGTGAAAAATGGTCAGAAGTTACCAATTGCAGAACAAGATGCGCTTTCTACTCACGAACTCTGTGAAGAAATTTTAAACGCGTTGTAAAGCCTGACTTTACGTTTTAAAAAAAATCCTCTATAGTAAGAACATGAAAAACAAGTTGGAGGAGAATTATGGGACGGACTTTCTATCATTTTTTAATGACGTATCGTGATCCGGAAAAACGCGATCCTAAAACGCAATTTGCTAATGCGGCCTATAAAGATCATAGTTTTCCGAAACAAGCGAAAAGCTACCATGTACTGAGCGACTATTTAGAACTAAATGCGCCGTATTTGAATGGAATGGCGCTATTTGATGAATTATATGACGAATATTTACTTAGCGAAGAAAAAAATCGTTAAAATGAAGGAGGAATTTGATTTCATGAGTGTACATATTGCAGCTGGACCGGGAGAAATTGCTGAAACGATTTTGCTTCCAGGGGATCCGCTTCGGGCTAAATATATTGCTGAAACTTTTTTTGAAGAGCCTGTTTTATTTAACGAGGTTCGAGGCATGCTTGGTTATACGGGAACCTATAAAGGAAAACGTGTTTCTGTTATGGGAACCGGGATGGGGATTCCTTCAATTTCGATTTATGTGAATGAGCTTATTCAAAGCTATGATGTGAAAAAATTAGTTCGTGTGGGGACGATGGGCGCGCTGCAAAAAGACGTAAAAGTCCGCGATGTTGTGATTGCTCAAGCGGCTTCAACGGATTCAAAAATCAATCAAAATACCTTTCCAGGTGTTGATTTTGCTCCAGTGGCTGACTTTGATTTGCTGAAAAAAGCGTATGAGGCGGGGACGCGTAAAGGACTTTCGCTAAAAGTGGGGAATGTTTTTTCTTCGGATCGTTTTTATAATGATGAACTGGACAAAAAGCAACTGGCGGATTATGGCGTACTTGGCATTGAAATGGAAGCAGCAGCGCTATACACGCTTGTTCAAAAATACGGGCGACATGCACTTGCTATTCTTACAGTCAGTGATCACATTTTAACAGGGGAAGAAACAACAGCGCTTGAGCGGCAAACCACTTTTGGTGATATGATAGAAGTGGCGCTTGAAGCAGCGCTATAAGTTTTCAAAATGGAAAGGCATGAGGTTCTAAGATGAATACGATAATTTCAGTTGCGTTTGCCATTGCACTTTCAGTGGTTCAAACTGTACAAGATGATGGAAATCATCAAGCAAATTCAAATAAGTCACAAAAAGTAACGCAAAAATCGACTACTAGCGAAGTGGCTAAACTAAAGAAAGATCCGCTTTATCCGTTTATCTCTAAGCAAAATAAACTTGTAGAAAGAAACGGCACAGCGTACATTGAAAACGAAGCAAATTTACTTATTTTAGCCAATAAGGATTATTTGATGCAATCGACTTATATTCCGAGTGATCTAGTTCGTCCTAATGTGGAATTTTCTTTTGGAAATGCAGATATTGAAAAAGCAAAAATGAGAAAAGCAGCAGGGGATGCACTTGAAGAGATGTTTAAGGGCGCAAAAGATGCTGGATACGAACTTTATGCGGTTTCAGGTTATCGTTCCTATAGTCGACAAGAAGAGGTTTACCAAGCTGAGGTAAACGCAAAAGGCAAAGAAAAAGCTGGCGAGGCGGTTGCAGTCCCTGGAACAAGCGAACACCAAACGGGGCTTGCGATGGACATGTCGGCGAAAAGTGCAGGTTTAGCATTATCGGCTGCATTTGGTGAAACAGCGGAAGGGACTTGGGCAAAGGAAAATGCCCACAAGTACGGCTTTATTTTGCGCTATCCAGCTGGGAAAGAAAAGATTACGAAGTATGAATACGAAGCTTGGCATTTCCGCTATGTCGGGAAAGAAGCAGCTACGATTATTTATAAAAATAATTGGACGCTCGAAGAATTTTTTGAACATGTGAAGCTTTTAGATGACAAGTTAAAAAAAGCCGAGAAAGCATAACTAGGACTGTCTTTTCGAGAGAAAAGACAGTTTTTTAGTGAATACTGCGGTTTCTTGTAAGGAGTTGAAAAAAATGGAAGCAAGTGAGAAAAAAGCACTCGTCAATCGCTTGCGGCGGGCTGAGGGACAGGTTCGCGGTTTAGAGCAGATGATCGAAACGGAGCGTGCCGCAAAGGAAATTTTAACGCAGCTTGCTGCAGCACGCGAGGCTCTTAAAAAAGTTGGACTTGCCGTTTTGGAAGAGGAAATACGAAATTTTGAGGCGATAGAAGCAAAGGAAGAACGTGTGCGTGCAGACGAGCTTATGGCGCTCGTTCGGCAGATTACGAAAGGATAACGGAGGGATGGTTGAAGATTCTCATTGAATTCTCATGAAAAAGGATACCATTCGGCGCCGAAAACTGTTAAAATGATAGAGTTAAAGTGATTTTAAAAGATCTTTGGACCTAGATAGAAAGTGGTGAATGTGGATGGATCAAAACCCACAAAATGGTGAGGAACAACAAGACAAAGAAAAAGAAGAGACGGGCAAGAAACAAGTAAATAGCAAATACGTCCGAATGCGCTTATTTCCGTTCATTATGCTTCTTTTCGGCTTTGTATTTGTAACGGCTCTTGTCACGACGATTGTGATGTCACTTGGTGATGATAAACAAGTAAAAGTTTCCATTCCAGAACGGAAGGAATTTACAAAACTTTATAATGCTTACGACGCTATCAAGAAAAATTATTATAAGAAGACAGACTCGGCGAATTTAGCGGAAGGAGCCATTAGTGGAATGATCGCTTCACTTGATGATCCTTACTCTGCCTTCATGACGAAAAAAGAATCCGAAGAATTTGATGACACGATCAGTTCAAGCTTTGAAGGAATCGGGGCTGAAATTGGTGAAGAAGACGGACACATTATTGTCGTTTCGCCAATTAAAAATTCGCCAGCTGAAAAAGCTGGAATGAAGCCACGTGACCGGATTACAGAAGTCGATGGGAAGTCGATTAAAGGACAGACGACGAACCAAGCGATTAAAAAAATTCGCGGTGAAAAAGGGACGACAGTTACGCTTACGGTTGAACGTGATGGTGTAGAAAAACCGATGGAATTTAAATTAACTCGTGCTGAAATCCCAGTTGAGACGGTCTATAAAGAAATGGGCAGTGATAAAATTGCACATGTGACTATCAGCACCTTCTCAGAAAAAACTGGTGAAGAATTCCTGAAAGCCTTGAAAGAGTTAGATAAAAAAGGTATGAAAGGACTTGTTGTAGACTTACGCGGAAATCCAGGTGGTTTACTTGACCAAGCGATCGCGATTTCTAACATGTTTGTTCCAGACGGCAAAGTGATCGTGCAAGAAGAAGACCGAAATGGAGATAAGTCAGCGGCTACAGCCGATAGTTCGGTCAATGATGATTACAAAGTGAAAGTGCCAACGACAATGCTCATTGATGATGGAAGTGCTAGCGCTTCTGAAATTTTAGCAGCCGCCGCTAGTGAATCCGGAAATGTCAAACTTGTTGGAACGAAATCATTTGGTAAAGGCACTGTTCAAACGGCACAAACGCTTGATGATGGTTCAACGCTTAAACTAACGGTTGCTAAATGGCTAACACCTGATGGGACTTGGATAAATAAGAAAGGTCTTACTCCGGATAAAGTGATCAGCATGCCAGATTATGCCACTCTAACAGTTCCTTCAAGTGACGCTAAACTGAAAGAAGGCGATTTTGGTGATCAAGTCAAAGTAGTTGAAAAACTTCTTCGAGCGCTCGACTATAATGTCGGGAAAGTGGACGGACTGTATGATAGTGAAACAGCGTATGCGGTTCAGCGCTTCCAAAGTGCAAATGGACTGGAACCGACTGGTGTGATGACCGGAAAAACAACGGATAAATTGATTGAACAAATTCGTAAGCAGCTGAAAGAAAATGATCCACAATTAAATGCTGCAAAAGAAATGGTGAAATGAAAAAATCCCTTTGGACACTGGTCCAAAGGGATTTTTTAAGAAACACGTAATTTTTTCTCAGTATAGCGAACGCGGATGGAAAGAATAAAAGCAGCAGTGAAAAGTCCTGTACTTAGGCCAATCCAAAACCCATAAGCTCCGAGTGTACTATAAGATAAGAAAATGCCAACAGGAAGCCCGACGATCCAGTAAGAGATAAACGCGACAACGGACGTGATCGCCACATCTTTATAGCCGCGAAGTGCGCCAAGTACTGGCGAGAGGACTGCATCGGCGAACTGGAACAAAATGGCATAAAGGAGAAAATGTGTAATTAAGAGAATCAAGTCATGCTCATTCGAATAAAAGCCCGCCACTTGTTCCCTGAAAAAGAAGAGCAAAGTTCCATTTAATGTGCCAATGGAAATCGCCGTGATCATCCCAATATGCCGGTAAGTTTTGGCTCCTTCAATACGCATTGCGCCTGTTTCAAAACCAACAAGAATCGTGAGCGAACTCGCAATGCTAAGCGGGAAAGCATAGAGGAGCGTACTGACACTATTTGCTGACTGATGAGCTGCGATAATATCCGTCCCGAAGCGACTCATCAAAATTGTGACGGCAGAAAAAATCCCGGTTTCAAATAAAATCGTTAGCCCGTTTGGGATACCGATCGTAAGGATTTCTTTGATTTTTTGGAAGGAAGCAGCGGCTGGCTTACTGAAAATTTGGAAGTGACGAATTTTCCGGTGCGTTTCAATGAGTAGAATCGATACGATCAAAACAAGCCAGTAAGTGATGCCTGTTGCATAGCCACTACCAGCGCCTCCAAGTTCGGGGAATCCAAAATTCCCAAAGATAAGAAGGTAATTTAGTAAAATGTTCATGGGTACAGTGGTGAGCGTGATCACCATACTAACGCGCGTCAAACCAAGAGAATCAATAAAAGAACGCAATACAGCTGACAGAAAAAAGGCTGGAAGTCCGATTGAAATCCCGGTTAAAAAATGCCTTGCCGTTGCTGCAACCTCTGCATTTAAGTGCATATGCGTTAAAAGAAGTGGAACTAAAAAGAGATTGACGAGTATCAAAATAATCGCAATCGTGAGAGCTACATAAATTCCGTTATGTACGGTCGCTTTTACTTTTTTATCTTGCTTAGCGCCAATCAGTTGCGAAATGATCGGTGTAATCGCCATGAGAAATCCCGTCAAACTCGCATTAATAGGCGACCAAAGCGAGCTTCCGATTGCAACGCCGGCAAGCGCCGTACTTGAATAATGCCCGCTCATGGTTGTATCGAAGAAAGTCATGGAAAAAAGAGCTAACTGCGTGATGACAATGGGAAAAAAGATGATGAAAAATTGCTTCCATTTGTCGAAATAACTGCTTGCTTGTTGCATGAATTTCCCTCCTAACGCAAGAATTATAGCATAGAAAGACGAGTTTGGGGCAATTTACTTTTCACTATTTTTCTGTTATAATGGGAAGCCGTGACAAGGCGTATCCTTGTGGGTTGGGAGAGGGACAATTTCATATAGAGGTTATTCATGAAGAAACAACTCGATCGAATTTTTGGACTGACGGAAGAAAAAGCTTCGATCAAGCAAGAGCTTTTGGCAGGCGTCATCGGCTTTTTTACAGTCGTTTACATTATCGCGGTTAATAGCTCCATTTTAAAGGAAGCCGGTATGAACTATGAAGGCGTGGCGCTTGCGACCATTTTGGTTTCTGCGCTTGGCTGTCTTTTAATGGGTTTTTGGGCAAATTTGCCGCTGATTTTAATGCCCGGCATGGGGATCAATGCCCTTTTCACTTACAGTCTCGTTCAAGGTGCTGGCTTGTCATTTGAACAAGCTTTGGCCGTTGTCTGCGTGTCTGGCGTGTTATTTATCCTGCTGGCCTTTACGCCGCTTGCTCGGATGCTGAACGAGGCGATTCCGCTCGTTTTGAAGCAAGCGATCACAGTTGGACTTGGGCTATTTCTTATTTTTCTTGGACTAGAAAAAGGAAAAGTCATTGTTCGCGGATCGCATGCCATCTTGGAACTTGGGGCACTAAATGACAAGTTTGTCCTCGCGACGCTTGTTACGCTTCTTGTGACGCTGATTCTTGTTATCCGGAAAGTTCCAGGTGCGTTTTTAATGAGTCTATTGCTCGGAACAGGGATCGGCTATTTATTTGGCGTTAGTGGCAAGTTTACAGGCGCTGCTTCGCTAAGTTTTGAACCGTTAAAAAAAGTTTTCATGCAAATGGATTTTAGCGGGATTGCGGATGTAGCGTTTTGGAGCGGTGTCTTTTCACTTACGATGGTCGTTGTGTTTGAGACGGTTGGCCTGACATTTGGTCAAACCCGTCAACTCGGGCACGAAGAACGACTGGGAAAGGTGCTTCAGACAAGTTCTGTCATGGTTTTCCTTTCCGGAATTTGTGGGACAAGCCCGACGGTTTCTGCGCTTGAAAGCGGATCGATGTCTGCTAGTGGCGCAAAAACAGGCCTAGCATCTGTTACAATGGGATTGTTATTTTTATCCGCTTTTTTCTTGATGCCATTTCTAGCGATCATTCCGGGAAGCGCAGTTGCCCCGATTTTGATCGTGATCGGCATGTCAATGGTGCAAGAAGTACGCGAAATGAAGTTTGAAAACGAAGCCGATATTTTTGCCTCGCTTTTAATCATTGTTTTCATTCCGTTTACGTATAGCATTGCAGATGGAATTGCGGTTGGCTTCATCGCCTATCCTATTTTAAATGCGTTTGTGAAACGCAAAGAAAAAGTACCACGCATCTTGTATGTGATTGCCGCTTTATTTTTGCTGCAGTTTATCATACAATGGATATAACACTACTTGAAAGGCTGCCCGAATCAAGCGGAGCAGCCTTTCTTTTGAAAAGAGGGACACTTTTATGTATTATTATTTGATCACACTGCTTGTTCTTGTTTTAGACCAAGCGACAAAGTGGGTCGTGATTTCGCAGATGGAAATTGGCGAAAAAATCACAGTGATACCAGGATTTTTATATTGGCTCAGTTACCGGAATAATGGTGCTGCATGGAGTATTTTAGAAGGCAAAATGTGGTTGTTTTATATTATTACGATTGTGGTCTCTGTTGCGATTATTTATATTATGGCGAAATATGCCAAAGGTAAGCCGCTTTTTTCTATTAGTTTGGCGCTTATTTTAGGCGGAGCATTGGGAAACTTTATCGACCGGATTCTGCATAAAGAAGTAGTGGATTTTGTTTCCACTGTTTGGGGAAGTTATCATTTTCCAATTTTCAATTTAGCAGATGCAGCACTTTCCATTGGTGTTGTTTTGATGCTGATTTATATTGTTTTAGATGACCGGAAAACGAAAGGGTAAATCGAATGACTAAAAAAAACGTGCAAGTTGAAGAAAATTTAAACGGGGAACGTTTGGACAAGGCACTTTCAACTTTGACAGGTGAAAGCCGCTCGCTCGTTCAAATGTTGATAAAAAAACAAGCGGTTCTTGTGAACGGTGAAAAAACGAAAGCAAATTACAAGGTGAAAACGGGTGACGAGCTGAGCTATGAAATCGAAGAGCCAGAAGAACTTTTAGTTTCGCCTGAAAATATTCCGCTTGATATCTACTATGAAGATGCGGACGTGCTCGTTGTGAATAAACCGCAGGGCATGGTTGTGCACCCGTCAGCTGGTCATAGCACGGGGACACTTGTCAATGCATTACTTTACCACTGTACAGACCTTTCAGGAATTAATGGCGTTATTCGTCCTGGCATCGTGCACCGAATCGATAAAGATACGTCTGGCTTGTTGATGGTGGCGAAAAATGATACGGCGCATGAGTCACTTTCTGAACAATTGAAAGCCAAAACGAGTGACCGGATTTATCTTGCGCTCGTTCACGGCGATATCAAACACCAAAAAGGAACGATTGAAGCGCCAATTGGCCGAGCAAAAGAAGACCGCAAAAAAATGGCCGTTGTAGCAGATGGAAAAGAAGCACGCACTCATTTTGAAGTGCTCGAACGCTTTGGCGATTACACCCTTGTGAAGTGCGAGCTCGACACGGGACGGACGCACCAAATTCGAGTTCACATGAAGTATATCGGACATCCGCTTGCAGGCGATCCGAAATATGGACCTAAAAATACACTTGCAGGAAACGGGCAGTTTCTGCACGCAAGCGAATTAGGCTTCCTTCACCCAAGAACAGGGGAGGCTTTGCATTTTAAAGCCCCACTACCAGAAAACTTTGAGGCGGCCTTAAAGCAGCTACGCGAAAAATAAAATCAAATAAAAAACCATTCTTTTCCTCATTAAAAGAATGGTTTTTATGCTTCATTTGGTACAAAGCATCTTTTTTAGTTTTCGTTGCGCGCGTTCGTAAATCAAGTGACGCGTAGGGACTTCGCTTTATTTCTGGATTAAGGAATCCTTCGCGAACCCGTTTCTCACGCCTTTTTTTGGCAGTCGATTTCGACATTAGCCATTCCTCCTTTTCTAAAACAATATCTGGATGATAACACGATGCGCTGAATTTAGCAATGAAAGAAGGGGAAAATCATGAAAATCTGGATGATTGGTTCTGTTGCAAGTGGAAAAACAACTCTTGCAAGAAAATGGCAGCAAGAGCTTGGAATTCCGTATTTTGAACTTGATATTTTTGTTCATGGCCCAAAAGAAGACCGTTTCAAGCGCTCGAAAAAAGAACAGTGGCACGAGATTAAAGAGATGGATAAAGCAGGAAACTGGATTGTGGAAGGGACTTATAGGGAATCTTATCACGATTTATTTCGCTTAGCAGATTGGGTCATTTTTTTAGATCCACCGCTTGCGCTCCGAAAAAAGCGCATCTGGAGGCGTTACCTCAAGCAAAAATGGGGACTTGAAAAAAGTCATTATTCATCCAATTTAAAAATGCTTCAAGCGATGTATCGCTGGACAAAAGCATTTGAAAAGAATCGGCCTGCCTTTTTGGAGATGCTAGAACGCGATTCAAATCACTATATCTGCATTCAAGATGAAACAGAACTTGAACCCCTTTTGGAGCATCTAAAAGACTCGCTTTCGAAAAAAATGACGGAAAAGGATTGACAGCCACTTCATTTTCAGGTAAGCTTAAGTCAATTGAAAAGATCCTTTAAATGTAGTCCAGAGAGGCTGAAAAGGTATACGCTCATTTTGGAGAATGTTCTCCATTTTAATTCGTGAGATACGTCTATATCCTTTGCCACTGTGGCAAAGGTTTTTTTGTATCTAAGAGGAGGTTCCTGATGACTAATCAAGTTGTTGTGATGGACGGAGCAGCGATTACGCGAGCACTTACGCGAGTGAGCTATGAAATTCTTGAACGAAATAAAGGTGTTGAGAATTTAGCAATCATCGGAATTAAGACTCGTGGGATTTATCTAGCGAAACGAATTAAAGATCGGATTGATTCAATTGAAGGGACTGACGTACCAATTGGAAGTGTTGATATCGCACTTTACCGGGACGATCTGAGCTTCAAAAATGAAACAACAAAAGAGCCATCCGTAAATGGTTCAGAAATTCCTTTTTCACTTGAAGGAAAACGCGTTGTGCTAGTTGACGATGTACTTTACACTGGCAGAACAGTGCGTGCCGCAATGGACGCGCTGATGGATATTGGCAGACCAGACCAAATCAGTTTGGCAGTTCTAGCTGACCGCGGACATCGGGAGTTACCGATCCGAGCAGATTTTGTCGGCAAAAACGTCCCTACTTCCAAAGGGGAACGCATCGAAGTCCACTTGGAAGAAGTTGACGGAACAGAAGATGCTGTCTTTATCTTAAAACCATAAAAATTGTATAACAACACTTTTTAATTGCAGTCCAGAGAGGCTAGCGAAGAGTGCATCCGTTTTTCAAAGAAAGCTCAGCTTACTTTTCTTTGGGGGATTTATAAACTCTTCGCAAATTATTGCGAAGAGTTTTTTTGTAGAGGGGAGAATTTATAATGACAGAACAGCAAAACACAGCTGCAAAACCAGTACTAGATATTCATGAGAAACCGGCTTTACATCGCTGGATTATTTTAAGCATTCAACATCTTTTCACGATGTTTGGCTCCACGATTTTTGTACCAAGCGTAACAGGGATGAGTCCAGGGGTGGCCCTTGTTTCAAGCGGACTTGGAACCCTTGCTTACTTACTCATCACGCGTGGGAAGATTCCTGCTTATTTAGGCTCATCGTTTGCCTTTATTCAGCCGCTTACCATGTTCATCATGGAAGAACATTCACCAGGTTCCGTTATGGTCGGAACTTTCTCGGTTGGGGTCGTTTACGCCATCGTTTCCTTGATTGTTTATTATGCAGGCGTTGACTGGATCCAAAAAGTCTTACCACCAGTCGTAGTGGGCCCAGTGATCATGGTTATCGGGCTTAGCTTAGCGCCAAGTGCAGCTAACATGGCGATGGGAACAAGTGCTAACATGGCAGACTATAGTTTTCGTTCAGTCGCGGTCGCATTGATCACACTTGCTGCAGCCATTATCGCGATGATCTTTTTCAAAGGATTTCTTGGACTTGTTCCGATTCTTTTCGGCTTCTTCATCGGCTACATCGCGAGTATTCCGTTCGGACTTGTTGATTTCTCGCTTGTTAAACAAGCAAGTTTGTTCCAAATTCCAGACTTCACGATTCCGTTTCTAGATGCTGATCCAGTCGTGACTTTAACTGTCATTATCAGTATGGCGCCACTTGCTTTTGTCACAATGGCTGAGCACATGGGGCACCAACTCGTTTTAAATAAGATAACTAATCGTAACTTCTTTAAAGACCCGGGCTTACACCGTTCACTACTTGGAGATGGGACCGCATCGATTATCGCTTCTCTTGTAGGAGGACCTCCAGTTACAACTTATGGGGAAAACATCGGCGTGCTTGCGATTACACGAGTCTACAGCGTGTTCGTGATTGGCGGTGCCGCAGTGTTTGCGATTTTGTTCGGCTTTATCGGCTACATCAATGCAGTCATTACTTCCGTTCCACAAGCAGTGCTTGGCGGAATTTCCTTCTTGCTTTTCGGAGTTATCGCATCAAGTGGACTTCGAATGATGGTTGACAACAAAATTGATTTAAACATCAATCGTAACTTAATTATTACATCCGTTGTCCTTGTTATCGGAATCGGCGGCTTCTTCGTTCAAATCAATTCAGTGAAAATCACTGGAATGGCGATGGCAGCAGTCGTTGGGATTATTCTCAACTTGATTATTCCTGAGAAAAAGAACGCGGAGTGAGTTTATATGGCCTCTTTTAGACCTTCTAAAAGAGGCGTTTTATTAACTAAATTAAAATTCTGTAGAAAGCTGGGATGCCAAATGAAACGTTTAGTATCAATGGAGGAATTGTCACTTTTAGAAATTGAAAACCTTCTTACACGTGCCGCTGCCTTTAAAAACGGAGAAGAAGCAGCTATTAGCGCTGGTCACTTTGTCGTTAATATGTTTTTTGAACCAAGTACGAGAACACACTACAGCTTCGAAGTTGCCGAACGAAAATTAGGCTTGGAGGTCTTAAGCTTTGAAGCGAGTGAATCCAGCGTGACGAAAGGCGAGACGCTTTATGATACGCTTCTTACGATGCAAGCGCTTGGCGTTGAAGCGGCTGTTGTAAGGCATCCCGATGAAAAATTCTACGACGAGTTAAACAAATTAGATATCGCAATTATTAGCGGGGGAGACGGTTGTGGCGAGCATCCTAGCCAGTGTTTACTAGACTTGTTTACAATCAAGGAACAGTTTGGAAGCTTTGAAGGCTTAAAAGTAGCCATCGCAGGAGATATTTTGCACAGCCGCGTAGCAAACTCCAACATGAAAGTGCTCAAACGACTCGGTGCAGAAATTTTCTTTGCAGGACCAAAAGAATGGTTTGATGAAGAAGCGCTCGCTTATGGCACTTACTTAACCATGGATGAAGCGGCTGAACAAGTAGATGTGATGATGCTCCTCCGAGTTCAACATGAACGGCATCAAAACGGGGCTCAGGGTTTTCAAAAAGAAGACTATCATGAACGCTTTGGCTTAACTGAAAAACGCGCAGCGAAGCTTAAACCAGAAGCGATCATCATGCACCCAAGTCCAGTCAATCGAGATGTGGAAATCGCGGATTCGCTTGTGGAATCGAAGCAATCGCGGATTGTGGAACAAATGACAAATGGTGTTTTTGTAAGGATGGCCATTCTAGAAACCGTATTAAACGGCAATCATAAAGGAGCGGAAAAACATGTATTTAATTAAAAACGGACAAATTTTAACCGAAACGGGTGAGCAGATTCAACAAGACATTTTAGTAGAAGATGGGAAAATCGTCAAAATTGCTGCAAATATGGATAAGCCAGATGTGGACTATTTCGATGCTACAGGAAGACTTATTACGCCCGGATTTATTGATGTACATGTTCATTTACGCGAGCCAGGTGGCGAACATAAAGAAACGATTGAAACGGGAACTAAAGCAGCTGCAAAGGGAGGCTACACAACGATTTGCGCGATGCCAAACACGAAACCAGTTCCGGACTCCCCGGAAATCATGGCCAAACTTGTTGAGCGAATTCAGGAAAAGGCAAGAGTGCGAGTTCTCCCTTATGCCTCGATTACGAAAGCACTCGGAACAGAAGAACTCGTTGACTTTCGAGGCTTAAAAGAAGCAGGAGCTTTTGCATTTACAGATGATGGGGTTGGCGTTCAGCTAGCAGGAACCATGTATGAAGCTATGCTTGAAGCGGCTAAACTAGATATGGCAGTCGTTGCCCACTGTGAAGATAACTCCCTAGTTTATGGCGGTGTCGTTCATGACGGTTCTTTTGCAAAAAGTGAAGGCTTAAAAGGAATTCCAAATATCGCAGAATCCGTCCAAATTGCTCGTGATGTACTCCTAGCAGAGGCGGCCAACTGTCATTATCACGTTTGCCACATCTCTACGAAAGAATCCGTTCGCGTCGTGCGTGATGCGAAACGAGCAGGAATTCGCGTTACAGCAGAAGTTTCACCACATCACTTACTACTAAATGAAGAAGATATTCCGGGCAATATCGGGAACTGGAAAATGAACCCGCCACTACGAAGCAAAACCGACCAAGACGCTTTGATTGAAGGCCTTGAAGACGGAACAATTGATTTCATCGCCACCGATCACGCCCCTCACGCAGCTGCAGAAAAAGACATTCCTATGCAAGAAGCAGCGTTTGGCATTGTTGGATTAGAAACGGCTTTCCCGCTTCTTTATACGCACTTTGTGAAAAAAGGGAAGTGGACGCTAAAACAACTGGTTGACTGGATGACGATCAAGCCAGCAAAAGCGTTCAAATTACCATTCGGAGAATTAAAAGTAGGCGATGCGGCGGATTTAACCGTACTTGACCTGCAAACCGAACAAGCCATTGATCCCAGTCAATTTGCATCCAAAGGGAAAAACACGCCATTTACAGGCGTCAAATGTGTAGGCTATCCAGTACTCACACTATTTGAAGGAAAAGTCGTTTATAAGGGGGAAGTTAAATGAAAAAACGAATTTTACTACTCGAAGATGGGACACACTTTATCGGCGATGCCATCGGAGCGGACAAAGAAACCATCGGAGAAGTAGTCTTTAATACAGGGATGACCGGTTACCAAGAAACCATCACAGACCCTTCTTACTACGGACAAATGATTACCTTTACGTATCCGCTTGTCGGAAACTACGGGATTAACCGAGATGATTTTGAATCGATTCAGCCGGTCGTAAAAGGCGTAATCGTCCGGGAAGCGGCAGAAAATCCCTCTAACTGGCGCGAACAAATGACGCTCGATGAATTCTTAAAAGAAAAAGATGTGCCTGGGATAGCAGGAATTGATACCCGCAAATTAACAAAGATGATTCGACAAGAAGGGACGCTTAAAGGACTTCTTGCCTCTTATGAAAACGAGACAAATAAAGAAAACTTGCTTCATCATTTGCGTTCCGTCCGATTAAGCACGAATCAAGTAGCCGAAGTTTCCTCTTCGAAACCCTTTATCAGCCCGGGGGAAGGAAAACGCGTTGTGCTCGTTGATTTCGGAGTTAAAGGCTCCATCTTAAAAGAACTCAATAAACGCAACTGCCACGTTACCGTTGTTCCTTACAACACAAGTGCTGCAGAGATCTTGAATCTTCATCCAGATGGCGTCATGCTTTCAAACGGACCTGGAGACCCGAAAGACGTGCCAGAAGCCATCGAAATGGTGAAAGGTATCCAAGGCATTGTCCCGCTTTTTGGCATCTGCTTGGGGCATCAACTCTTCGCACTTGCTAACGGAGCAGATACCTTCAAAATGAAATTTGGGCACCGCGGAGCGAACCATCCAGTAAAAGAACTTGCAAGCGGACGTGTCGATTTTACCGCGCAAAATCATGGCTATTCAGTGAGTGCTAATTCAGTTCAAAATAGCGATCTTGTCGTGACACATGTCGAATTAAATGACGGGACGATCGAAGGACTCGCGCACGCAGAATTCCCGGCTTATACCGTGCAGTATCATCCAGAAGCAAATCCGGGACCAAGTGATGTGAACTACTTATTTGATCAATTTATGGAAATGATGGATTTAGAACGGGAAGGACGGGTGGATCATGCCTAAAAGAACAGATATTGAAACAATTCTTGTTATCGGATCGGGGCCAATTGTGATTGGTCAAGCCGCAGAATTTGACTATGCTGGCACGCAAGCTTGCTTAAGTTTAAAAGAAGAAGGATACCGCGTTGTTCTTGTCAACTCGAACCCAGCAACGATTATGACCGATGTGGAAATGGCGGATAAAGTTTATATCGAACCCATCACGCTCGATTTTGTTTCACGAATCATTCGAAAAGAACGACCTTCCGCTATTTTACCAACGCTAGGTGGTCAAACAGGACTCAATATGGCGATGGAACTAGCGCGAGCAGGGATTTTAGAAGAAATGAATGTTGAAGTCCTTGGAACGGATCTAAGAGCCATTCAAAAAGCGGAAGATCGCGAAGAATTTCGTAATTTAATGAATGAACTTGCGGAACCAGTACCAGAAAGTGAAATTATCCATTCGCTTGAAGAAGCGCATCAATTTGTTGCAGAAATCGGTTATCCCGTAATTGTTCGCCCTGCCTATACACTTGGCGGATCTGGTGGTGGTATTTGTCATAACGAGGCAGAACTTGAAGAAATTGTCGCAAGTGGCTTAAAGCTTAGCCCCGTGACACAGTGTTTACTCGAACGAAGCATCGCAGGTTTTAAAGAAATCGAATATGAAGTGATGCGTGATGCGAATGATAATGCGATGGTAGTCTGCAACATGGAAAATATCGACCCAGTCGGGGTTCATACAGGCGATTCGATCGTTGTCGCACCGAGTCAAACTCTTTCAGATAGAGAATATCAAATGCTGCGTGACGTCTCACTTCGAATCATTCGCGCACTCGAAATTGAAGGCGGCTGTAACGTCCAGCTCGCACTCGATCCAAACAGTTATGATTATTACGTAATCGAAGTGAATCCACGGGTGAGTAGAAGCTCGGCGCTTGCTTCTAAAGCAACAGGTTATCCGATTGCGAAACTAGCAGCGAAAATTGCAGTGGGACTTACGCTAGATGAAATCAAAAATCCCGTCACGGGAACCACTTATGCACACTTTGAACCTGCACTCGATTACGTCGTCGCAAAAATCCCTCGCTTCCCATTCGATAAATTCGAGTCTGGGGACCGGCGCCTTGGCACTCAAATGAAAGCGACCGGAGAAGTCATGGCGATTGGACGAAACTGGGAAGAAGCACTCTTAAAAGCCGTTCGCTCACTTGAAATCGGCTGCGATCATTTGTACCTTGAAGAAGCAGAACAAGCAACAGATGAAGTGCGTGATCGCAAAATTCGCTTCCCTGAGGATGACCGCTTATTTTTCCTAGCAGCAGCCTTACGGAAGGGAGAAAGTGTCGAAAGCTTACATGAAAAAACAAAAATCGACCTCTTTTTCTTACATAGCTTCGAAAAAATCATCAAGATGGAAAGTTTATTCCAAGAACAAAGAGGTGAGGCTAGCACACTTTATGAAGCGAAGCGCCTCGGCTTTTCCGACGCCTTTCTTGCCCGTCTTTTAGAAAAAACCGAAGACGACATCTATCAAAAACGCAAGCAAGAAGGAATTTGGCCAGTCTTCAAAATGGTGGATACTTGCGCCGCCGAGTTTGAATCTAGCACACCTTACTTCTACAGCAGCTATGAAGAAGAAAATGAATCGCTGCGCTCAGAAAAAGAAAGTGTCATCGTGCTCGGCTCAGGACCCATCCGAATCGGACAAGGCGTCGAATTCGACTACGCGACCGTTCATTCCGTGTGGGCAATCCAGCAAGCCGGTTACGAAGCCATCATCATCAATAACAATCCAGAAACCGTTTCAACCGACTTCTCGATTTCCGATAAACTATACTTTGAACCCCTCACGTTGGAAGATGTTATGCATGTGATTGAACTCGAACAGCCACGCGGTGTGATCGTCCAATTTGGCGGGCAAACCGCGATTAACCTTGCGGAAGGCCTCGAAGCGCGCGGCGTTAAAATCCTTGGAACGAGCCTAACAGACATTGACCGCGCGGAAAATCGTGATGAATTTGAAAAAGCCTTATTCGAACTAAAAATTCCACAACCGGCCGGGAAAACTGCAACCTCTGTAGATGGTGCCATCCAAGTCGCAACGGAAATTGGCTATCCCGTCCTTGTGCGCCCATCTTACGTCCTCGGCGGCCGCGCCATGGAAATTGTCGAATCCGAAGAAGCCTTGCGTTACTATATGGATCACGCCGTGAAAGTCAATCCGAAACATCCCGTTCTTGTGGATCGTTATCTTCAAGGGCAAGAAGTCGAAGTTGACGCCATTTGTGACGGAAAAGACGTGCTCATTCCTGGCATCATGGAACACATTGAACGGGCGGGCGTCCACTCAGGGGATTCGATCGCTGTTTACCCAGCGCAAAGTCTGAGTGAGACAGTGAAAAAAACGATTGCCGATTATACGACAAGGCTTGCTAAAGGACTCGGTATCATCGGGATGCTCAACATTCAGTACATCATTAGTGGTGAAGAAGTCTTTGTGATTGAAGTCAATCCGCGCTCAAGTCGGACAGCACCATTCTTGAGCAAAATCACAGACATTCCAATGGCCAATGTGGCAACGAAGGTGATTCTTGGTCAGACACTTCAAGAACTGGGATATGAAGCAGGTTTGGCCAAAGAAAAAACCGAGATTTTCGTCAAAGTGCCGGTCTTTTCATTCGCCAAGTTGCGTAGCGTTGACACGTCGCTCGGCCCAGAAATGAAGTCAACCGGAGAAGTAATGGGGAAAGATGCGACGCTTGAAAAAGCGCTCTATAAAGGTTTTGTCGCAAGCGGCACTAAAATGCCAGATTATGGAACAGTTCTTCTCACTATAGCCGACCGCGACAAAGAAGAAGCAATCAAACTTGCGGAACGCTTTAATAAAATCGGCTTTACAATTATGGCAACATCAGGGACAGCAAAATCGCTCGAAGATGCAGAAATTCCTGTTCAAGCCGTGAAAAAAATCGGGGAAAATCACGAAACTTTGATCGACTATATCCGTAACGGGCAAATCACGCTCGTTGTAAACACGATGACAAGCGGGAAACGGAAGGAACGCGATGGCTTCCAAATCAGGAGGGAATCGGTCGAAAATGGGGTAGCAGTTTGTACCTCGCTTGATACAGCCGAGGCGATCTTGCGTGTCCTTGAATCGCGTTCGTTCGAGATTGAAGCGATAGAATCTGTTTAAAATAAGCAGGAAACGGTGGTTTTGAAATGAAGCTAGAAAAAATGCGTGTAATCAGTCAAAAAGAAATTGCAGATCAGGTTTTTGAACTCGTGCTTGAAGGTGACGCTGTTGCTGAGATGACGCCAGGTCAATTTCTGATGGTTCGCCCTAACCGAAGCGACTTGCTTTTACGGCGGCCGATCAGCATTGCTTCTTACGAAAAAGAAAAAAGACTTTGTACACTGATTTACCGGGCGATCGGAGAGGGCACAAAAGCCATGTCCGAGCTTCAAGCAGGAGAGTTCGCCGATGTGATCGGACCTCTTGGTCACGGTTTTCCACTTGAATCCCTTGCCGGTGAAGAAGTGCTTCTCATTGGAGGGGGAATTGGCGTCCCACCGCTTTATCAACTGGGGAAAGAGCTTGCGGAAATCGGTGCGAAGCCCATTTTCATCAATGGTTTTGAATCCAAAAAAGATATTTTTCTTGAAACAAGAATGGGAGCAATCGGTGAAGTTTATATCAGCACAGTCGATGGTTCCTACGGTACGAAAGGTTTTGTAACGGATGTGACGAAACAGCTCGCCAAACAACCAGCTCGCATCTATAGTTGCGGCCCACTTGCGATGCTTAAAGCGGTTAAAGCCGCTTTTCCAGAAACGCAAACCTTTCTTTCGCTAGAAGAGCGCATGGCTTGTGGAATTGGTGCTTGCTATGCTTGTGTTTGTTCAGCAGAAGATGAAACCAAACAGCAGTTCAAAATTTGTACAGATGGCCCGGTTTTCCGGGCAGATGAGGTGAGATTATGAACCGATTAGCAGTCGAACTACCCGGACTCCACCTTAAAAATCCTATCATGCCCGCATCGGGCTGCTTCGGCTTTGGGCGTGAGTACGCGGAACTATTTGATTTAAATGAACTTGGAGCCATCATGATTAAAGCTTGTACGCCTGAACCACGACTTGGTAATCCAACGCCAAGAATTGCGGAAACACCAAGTGGCATGCTAAACGCCATCGGGCTGCAAAATCCTGGCCTTCGACGCATTATGGAAGCTGAACTCCCGTTTCTTGAAAAATTTGACACGCCTATTATCGCCAATGTCGCGGGAAAAACGGAAGAAGATTACGTTGAAGTATGTGCTAAGATCGGTGACAGCCCGGCTGTAAAAGCAATTGAACTCAACATTTCTTGTCCCAATGTTAAAGAAGGAGGCATTACTTTTGGAACCGATCCAGATGTGGCGCACCGCTTAACAAAAGCGGTCAAACAAGTCGCCAAAGTGCCCGTCTATGTCAAACTAAGCCCGAACGTCACCGATATTGTGGCGATTGCACAAGCGATTGAAACGGCAGGTGCGGATGGATTTACGATGATCAATACGCTACTTGGAATGCGGATCGATTTAAAAACACGCAAGCCTATTATCGCGAACCAAACTGGCGGTTTATCGGGTCCCGCTATTAAACCCGTTGCGATTCGTATGATTCATCAAGTGCGAAATGTTTCTACTTTGCCGATCATTGGAATGGGTGGTGTGCAAACGGTCGATGATGTTTTAGAATTTTTGATGGCTGGTGCGGATGCAGTCGCAGTCGGAACGCTTAACTTTACGGATCCATTTATTTGTCCAAGGTTAATCGATGCGTTGCCCAAAAGAATGGACGAACTCGGAATTGAAAAATTAACTGACCTGAAAAAGGAGCGAAAGAATCATGATAGATAAGCCGATTATCGCTTTGGATTTTCCAAATGCAAGTGAAGCCGAAGCATTCTTAAAGTCTTTTGGAAAGGAGCCTCTCGCTCTTAAAATCGGGATGGAACTCTTTTTTTCGGAAGGGCCAGAATTTGTCTTGAAGTTAAAAGAAGCAGGTCATTTTATCTTTCTTGACTTGAAGCTTCATGACATCCCCAACACTGTAAAAAGCGCGATGCGTTCACTGGCAAAGCTTGGTGTTGACCTTGTGAACGTCCACGCAGCAGGTGGAAAGCAAATGATGATGGAAGCTTTGAGTGGTTTAAAAGAAGGGACACTAGCTGGGAAGTCACGCCCTAAGTTAATTGCAGTCACACAACTAACTAGTACTAGTGAACAAGAAATGCAGCAAGAACAGCTCATTCCAGTTTCACTAGAAGATTCAGTCTTGCATTATAGCAAACTTGCAGAAGAAGCGGGGCTAGATGGAGTGGTTTGCTCGTCTTTTGAAGCAAAACGCATTAAAGAACAAACGAGTGATGCTTTTTTGTGTGTCACGCCAGGGATTCGTTTAGCATCTGATTCGAAAAACGATCAAAAACGCGTCGTGACACCAAAAGAAGCAAGGAATCTTCACGCAAGTGCGATCGTTGTAGGTCGTCCGATTACACGCGCAGAAAATCCAAAAGTCGCTTACGAGCGCGTATTAAAGGAGTGGGAAATTTGATAGCAAAACAAACTGCTGAACAATTACTTAAAATTAAAGCCGTATTCTTGCAGCCAAACGATCCTTTTACATGGGCATCTGGCATTCTGTCACCGATTTATTGCGATAATCGCTTAACTCTCGGCTTTCCGAAAATCCGTAAAATGATCGCTTTAAACTTAGTTGAAAAAATTAAACAGGATTTTCCAGATTGCGAAATCATAGCTGGAACAGCTACTGCAGGCATTCCGCACGCAGCTTGGGTGAGCGACTTATTGAATTTACCGATGGTTTATGTGCGCGGAGAAGCCAAAAAACATGGTAAAGGCAATCAAATTGAAGGACCAATTCAAGCTGGACAGAAAGTTGTTGTTATTGAAGATCTCATTTCAACAGGCGGAAGTTCACTAAAAGCAGTGGATGCCTTGAAAGAAGCTGGTTGTGACGTACTTGGCATTGCCGCCATCTTCACTTATGGTTTAGAAGAAGGACGAACTCGTTTTGAAGAAGCGGGTGTGAAACTGGAAACCCTGACCGACTATGAGACGCTGATTGAGGTTGCACGTGATGAGGGCTATGTAACGGAAGCCGATATGGCGACTTTGCGGGAATGGAAAAAAGACCCGACTGCATTTGGAAAATAAATTTCATAAAATAACTAAAAGTATTGCTAGTTTTTTGATATAATGCTAGTGATACTTTTTATTTTGGGGAAAAATGGAATTTAACGAATGCATGGGGACGTAACAAAAATCATGAAAAAAATTCTGATTCGTTCAGGAATGCGGCCAACCGATGTTTTTACCGCAGAAGATATGTACTTAAGAGATCGAACAGGCTTTAACAATGGGAATTTAGCTTATCAGTATAGTATTTACCGAACACTTTTTCAGGAGGGGACTGAACTCGTTCCGGATGGACTTTCTTCAGATCCAAACCGAGCAGCGCGTTATAATGAAGAGTATGATGCTTACATTATCCCGCTCGCGGACGCTTTTCGCGAAGATTTCAGACCACAACTACGGAACTACACAGCGCTAATCAAGCGACTCAAAATTCCGGTTATCGTAACGGGCGTTGGCCTTCGGGCAGACTATGAACCGAAGCTTGAACAAGGCTTTCCGTTTGATGAAGACGTTAAAGCATTTGTAACCGCTGTGCTAGAAAAGTCAGCCAAATTGGGCTTGCGAGGCCAGATCACTGCTGACTATTTGAAGCAACTTGGTTTTAAAGAACAAGTAGACTATGAAGTGATCGGCTGTCCTTCGCTCTATACCTTCGGATCGAGGCTTGAAATTCGCGATTTAAATTTACAAAAAGATTCATTGATTGCAATTAATGCTTCTCCTGTATCAAGCGAGACGGCTTTACAATTTTTAAATCAAGAAGTCATTTCAAAACATCCGAATTATTATTTCATTCCGCAACATTTGGATGAATTCCATTTGATGTTTGCGGGTGGGCCAGATATCGCTAGCGACCGGCCAAGCTATCCGGTTTCCATTTTGGATCGCTATTACAATGAAGGTCGCGTAAAGTATTTTACAAGCATGCCAAGTTGGTATGACTTCATGCGCCAAGCTGCATTCAGCATTGGTCCACGCTTACACGGAAATGTGATCCCAACCCTCGTTGGAACACCTAATATTTCCTTTGTTCAAGATGCGCGAATGCGTGAACTCGCCGCCTATCACAGGTTACCACACGTCACGACTGAAGAACTGGCGAATATCCAAACGCTAGATGAACTGCTTAGTCAAGTGGATTTAAAGTCAGCTGAAACCGTACAAAAGCAAAACTTTGATCGTTTCGTTGATTTCTTAGATGCAAATGAAGTGCCGCATATCTATACAGAAGATAGAGACCGAAAAGAAGCGCCACTTGATGCAGAAATCGAAGCTTTAACGTTTCCAAAGAGCGCTGATCCGATTACAGCTTTAACAGGAGAGATATTATATAAACGAATTCAAACAGCATCACAGTTACTTAAAGAAAGGCATCAAGTCAAAGTGGATTATGAAAACCACAGACGTGACTATCAAATCAAACAATTGACGGCCCAATTAAATCAAACCAAAAATCATTTAACAAATGAACAAAAAGCCAAACAAAATTTAGAAAGCAAACTAAGTGAATCCGAACAGAAACTGATGCAAGCAAATGCGCGGCTTCAAAAACAACAAGCGGAAATCAAGCATTACCAAGGAACGCTGAATCGAAAAGCTGTTCGCGCGACACTAAAAGTAACGGATTCACTTGCTAAACTAAGAGGATCAAACAAATAAAAAAACGGTTTTCCAAATCTATCTTGGAAAACCGTTTTTTAAGCTTGTGCCGTTTTGACGATCGGAGTTGCAATTGGCAGATCAATTTCTGCTTGAAGCAGCGCCTCACGTATTTTTTTCAGCAAATCACGTTGAACGCCAAATTGTTCTCCGTTTACAGCTGTGCCTACGATCCGAATGACTTGATTTGTCCCGTCCGAACTTTCAACGCCAAGCACGGTCGGCATTTCAACAATATTTTTGTTAGTGTTTTTTTCTGCTTCACAAATTTGTTCGATAATTTGAATCGCTTTTTCCGTATCAGCTTTTGGGCTAATCGCGACATCGACAAGAACACGCATATTTCCACGGGAATGATTGCTCACGATCATAATTTGACGGTTCGGAATAAAGTGCAGCGTGCCGTCAAAATCACGAACTTGTGTGGTGCGAAGACCCAAATTTTCGACGTATCCATTGACTGTATCGAGCGTAATGCTATCGCCTACATCAAGTTGACGCTCAAGCAAAATGAAAAAGCCTGTCACAACATCGCTTACAAGACCTTGAGCCCCAAAAGCGATCGCTAAACTTGCTACCCCAGCACCGGCGATGATCGCGGTTACGTTGATGAAGTTTTGTAAAATTAAAATGGCAAAGACGAAAAACAAGACATAGCCATAAAAATTTAAAATCAATCCTTCAAGGGTATCTGCCCGATTGTTTGAAACAGCAGGATTACGACGATATTTTTTGAAAAAACTTTTGATGATTTTAGAGCCTGCATATTTTAAAATAAAGTAAAGGATGATTAAAACGAGAATCTCGAGGCCAACACTGATGACTTTCGAAATCACAGCATCCCAATCAATCGATTTAAACCACTTGGTAAAGTAATTCACGCTGTCTGTCACATCCTTTGTTGTATCCTTTTCCATTTCATCCAACCTTTCTTTCTAATGAAATGTTCCTTCTTAATTCTAACAAAGCCTTTCTGGCGAGACAACCGAAATGTAGATGAAAAACAAGTTTTAAAAAACAACATCTCCGTTTCTTGCAAAAAATACTTGCTTTTTAAAAAGAAAAAAGGTAAAATAAGCGTTGCAAATAATAATATCGTTTTCATGTTACTGTTACGAACAGGCATGGAAGGTTTGAACAGACATCAGTGTCCCGTTCCATACTTTCCGTGCCTTTTTTATTTTTTGCCTCACTTGTGTGAAGTAGCTTTGAGGAGGAATACGTATGTTTAAAAAAATGTTCAAAAAAGAAAAAAATGAAATCATCTATGCACATGCAACGGGGAGCTTTGTTCCGCTTGAAGAAGTTCCAGATCCTGTTTTTAGCGGAAAAATGATGGGAGAAGGGATTGCTATTAAACCAACTGATGGAACGATTGTCGCGCCTGTTGACGGTGAAATCATTCAACTTGCTGAAACAAAACATGCTTTTGGGATCCGCACAGCTTTAGGTGAAGAAATCCTTGTCCACATTGGCCTTGAAACTGTGGCATTAAAAGGAGAAGGTTTTGAAGTCCTCACAAAATTGGGAGCAAAAGTAAAAAAAGGGGAGCCTCTTATTAAAGCGGATCTTGCTTACATTGAAGAAAACGCAACAAGCACGATCATTCCGATGGTTGTAACAAATAGTCCAGAAGACAAATTTGACTTTGACTGGAAAAAACTAACAGAAACAGTCGCTGGCGAAACGGAAGTCTTCGTGACGACACTTAAATAAAAATAAGACGCATTTACTTGAAAGCAAAAGAGGGAAGTTAGATGAAAATTATTCGGATCTTGAATAATAATGCAGTCGTGATACAAGATGGCAATGAAGAAAAAATTGCTATCGGAGCTGGCATTGCATTTAATAAAAAAAGAAACGATGTGGTAGTGGCTAATAAAATTGAAAAAATGTTTGTGATGCAAGATGAATCCGAACATTTCCAGGAGCTCCTAAAACGCATCAATGAAGAATATTTCGCCGTATCTGAGGAAATCATTTCCTATGCAGAGGCTACGCTTCCCTTTAAACTTAGTGAGCATATTCACATCTCACTAACAGATCATTTAGCTTTCTCGATCGAACGGTTAAAAGAAGGCATTATCCTTCAAAATCGTTTGTTAAATGAAATTAAAGTGCTTTACGAGCCAGAATTTAAAATCGGTCTTTGGGCAATTAATCATATCAAAGACCGATTTGGGCTCGATATGCCAATTGATGAAGCGGCTTACATCGCCCTTCATATTCATACGGCAAAAATTGGTGCGGGCGATATCCATGAAAGTGTGAGACAAGCATCAATCATTTCAAGCATGATTGAAGTGATCACAACTGAACTCGGGATTACGCTTTCAGGTCAGGATATTGCTTATGAACGATTGATTACGCATCTGCGTTTTGTGCTAAATCGCGTGGAGAAAAAAGAGCTTCATACGATGGATGACGAAATGCTTACAATGATCAAGAACAAGTTTGAATTTAGTTTTAATACTGCGAAGAAAGTGGCGGACTTATTAAAAAATGACTATAAGCTGCTACTTCCAGAAGCGGAATTAGGATACATTGCCCTTCATATTGAAAGATTGAAGAGCTTTTGGGAAAAATAAATTTTTAGGAGGCGTTTTAAGATTATGGACGTATTAAAACGATTTGCAATCGGTGCGGTTTATCCGATCATCGCGCTTGTAATCATTGGGATTTTCTGGCTTGCAAATGTAGCAACAGGAATGAAAGCCATTAATTCCATTTATCAAGGACTCATTCTTATGTTTCCACTGATTGTATCCATGGGGATTGCAATTGGAATGGCAAAAGATCATAGTGGGGCTTCTGCACTTGCTGGGGCAGTTGGCTGGCTCGTTTATGCGGCTGTTATTGTTTCTCTGAATTTTCCGAAAAACGGAGTCTTTTCTCCTACAGAGTTTTCTGCTAATTTTAATTTCCTAAGTGGGATTTATATGGGAATTGCAGCAGGTGTTCTTTACAACAAGTTCTACAATATTCGTCTGCCTGAATGGTTAGCGTTCTTTGGTGGTCGTCGCTTTGTTCCGATCATTACATCGGTTGTAGCATTGTTTATCGGCGCTTTTGTAGCAGCAATTTTCTAGGGAATTGAAAAGAGAAATGGAGGAAATAACATGTTAGGTGGATTACAAAAAATTGGGAAAGCCCTCATGCTACCAATTGCCGTACTTCCGGCAGCTGGCCTTTTAAACCGTCTTGGGGCGGACGATGTTTTTAATGTACCATTTATCCATTCAGGTGGAGCAGCACTATTTACATTCTTATCATTACTATTTGCAATCGGGATTTCAATCGGTCTTTCAAAAGACAACAGTGGAGCAGCTGGCTTAAACGGCGCGATTGTCTTTTTCATTTTAAACTTTGGGGTTATCGGTGTAAAATCAAGCATCAACATGGGCGTTTTTGCTGGTTTCATTGCTGGACTTACAGCACCAATCCTTTATAACTATATGTACGACAAAAAAATCTTTGGTAATCAAGAATTTTTAGATGGAAAACACTTAGCTATTATTATCAATGCAGTATTAACGTTACTACTTGTGATCATTTTTGGAGCTACTTGGCCAACTATTCAAAATGGCTTAGATGCACTTAACGGCTGGATTACAAGTGCAGGTGCATTTGGCTCTGCTATTTACGGGATTTTAAACCGTGCGCTCATTCCAACAGGTTTGCACCACGTGCTGAATACGTATCTATGGTTTGGATATGGAGATTTTGTGGATGCTGCCGGACAAATGGTTCACGGAGATATCAACCGCTTCTTCGCAGGCGACCCAACAGCGGGAACATTCCAAGTTGGTTTCTTCCCAGTCATGATGTTTGGTCTTCCAGGAGCTGCCTTTGCAATGTACCTAGCAGCTAAGAAGAAAAACCGCGCAGAAGTTGGCGGAATGATGCTATCGCTTGCGGTAACAGCTTTCCTAACAGGAATCACTGAACCAATTGAATTTACATTCATGTTTATTGCACCATTCTTATATGCGATTCATGCAGTTTTAATGGGTGTATCGATGTTTGTAACCAACTTACTTGGCATTAAACTCGGTTTTACCTTTAGTGCCGGAGCGATTGATTTTGTCCTTAACTTTACAAAAGGACACAACGCATGGCAGCTAATTCCAATTGGACTTGTCTTTGCATTTATTTACTTCATCCTGTTCTACTTCATCATCAAAAAATTCAACTTGAAGACACCAGGTCGTGAAGATGAAACAGAAGAAAGCCTGGCTATGGAAATGCCAAACGCTGAAGTACAGGAATCTGCGGCTTCACTTGGAGCAACAGAAGCAGACCTTCCAAATGGAAAAGTCGATAAATACGAGCAAATGGCACGCGGCTACCTTGGTGGACTTGGCGGGGAAGACAACCTTGTAAAAGTAGATAACTGTACAACACGTCTTCGCCTGCAAGTGAAAGATGCTGACTTGATGAATGAAGCGGCACTGAAAAAATCAGGTGCTCGTGGCGTTGTGAAAATTAATAAAGAAAACGTGCAAATTATTGTCGGAGCAGACGTTGAGTTTGTAGCTGACAAGATGCGCGATATTACTGGTAAATAATAAACAAATAAAGCGGCAAGTGAAAGGCTCTGTGTTGAACTGGGCGTATCACTTGTCGTTTTTTTTTACAATTGAAGCTTGAATTTTGTTTAGTTTTTCTAGATAATGAAAAAGATTGGAGTGAAGTAAAATGTTAGAAGTGATTGTAGAAAATGCAGTAGATGCTAAATTAGCTGAAAAATACGGAGCAAATCGACTTGAAGTGGTTTCGGCGATTAGCGAAGGCGGACTAACCCCAAGCTATGGCGTGTTAAAAGAAATTATCGGTGCGACAAGCTTGCCGACGATGGTGATGATTCGCCCGCATAGCCATTCTTTTATATATAACGAAAGCGATGTGCGGGCGATTCAAACCGACATTGAAGTGGTGAAAAAATTAGGCGCAACAGGAATCGTGTTTGGTGCAGTAACAGAAGCCGGGAAAATCGACACAAACTTGCTCGAAAAAGTGCTTGAATGGAAGGGAGACCTGCGTTTTACATTCCACCGGGCGATTGAAGCGACAAATGACTTAGAAGAAGCTTATCGAACATTAAAAACTTATGGCAAGAAAATTGACCAAGTCTTGACTTCAGGCGGCACAAAGAGCGCAGTAGATTCGATTCCCTTGTTAAAAAACTGGATAGCAGATAGTGAAAAAAATCCGGATTCGCTTCAAATTTTAGTGGGGAGTGGTGTGACGGATCAAAATATTCATGAGTTGCATGAAGCTCTTTCAAATCAAGCCTATCACGTTGGTAGCGGAGCAAGAATGGCAGGAAGCTTTGCAAGTCCTCTTGATCCTGAACGAATTGCACGCATCCAAAAGGTGATCCAGAGCTGAAACGCATGTAGCTATCTCGCATTGGATAAGGTATAATGAAGCAAAGAAGAAAAAACGAGGTGGACCAGATTCGTGGATAATCTAATTGGAAAAAGCGTAACCATGAGCGTGAAAGAAATCATGGAAGATGGCTTCTTGCTTGAAAAAGACGGAGCTACTGTTCGAATGAAAAAAGGAAATAGTAACCGACTCGACTTAACGATTGGCGAAGAAATTTTGGTTTTTCTTTATGTGGACTACGACCACGAGTTAACGGCGACAACGACGATTCCAAAGGTTCAAGTGGGGCACTACGGATTTGGAACGGTGACGGAAGTTCGAAAAGACTTAGGCGTTTTCATGGATATTGGAATCGAAAAAGATATCGTTGTTTCAATGGATGATATGCCTGCTTTATCGCATCTTTGGCCGAAAAAAGGAGACCGTTTGATGCTTGCTTTGCGTGTCGATGAGAAGAGCCGAATTTGGGGTGTTTTGGGGTCTGAAACAGAATACAAAACCATTGCCTATACTGCTAAGCAAGATATGTTTAATCAAAATGTATCGGGAACTGTATATAAGCTGTTAAAAGTAGGTTCATTTGTGTATACAGACAATGGCTATATTGGGTTTATCCATGAAAGCGAGCGAACTTCTGAGCCGCGACTGGGCGAATATGTGAAAGCGCGCGTCATCGCTGTTAAACCTGATGGATCGCTCAATCTTTCTCTTCGTGGACGCATTCATGAAGTGCTTAGTGATGATGCAGAAATGATTTTAACTTATTTGCGAAGCGTTGGTGGTGAAATGGGCTTTGGCGATAAGTCGAATCCAGAAGCCATTCGAGGTAAGTTCGGAATTAGTAAAGCACAATTCAAACGTGCACTTGGAACACTAATGAAAGCGGGGAAAGTCACGCAACAAGCGGGACTTATCACCAAGTTAACGGAAGAAGATTCGGACTAAAGTCTTAGTGAGGGGTACACCCATAGCGGTTTGCCCCTTATTGGACTTCTTTTTATAATAAGGAGAGATTCAGATTCGAAAAAGGAGGTGTCGCTATGAAAAAAATCGAGAGCTCTGTTCTTTTTTTGTTTATTGTAATTGTCGCTTTAGGCATCGGACTCGAAATGCTGTTTAGATGGCAGCTTCTTGTGATCTTTGCGCTTGGCATTATCTTTTTATACACCTCAAGAAAAGCTGGAGTTTCTAAAAAGCAGCAGCGCAATCGTTTATTTTTAGCCGCTGTTTTCATTTTATTGGCTGTTCTTTTAACGACATCTTTTAAAATCGGGGTTGTCATTTTTGGTATTTTTGCGATTTTTCATTATATCAACCGCAAACGTGCACCTGAACTTTTAATGGTGGAAACAAAGGAACCAGGGAAAATAGATCGCGTTAATCATTTTATTAAAAACCAGTGGTTTGGTAATCAACGTGTACTTGATGTAGTTTACGAATGGGAAGATATTAACATTCAAACTGGAATTGGGGATACGATCATTGATCTTGGAAACACTGTTTTACCAACAGGTGAGAGTGTCATTATGATTCGTAGTATTTCAGGGAAAATCCGATTACTCGTTCCATTTGACTTAGGGATTTGCCTTGAGCACTCTGCTATTTTTGGTAAATTACAATATGATAAAAAAAGCACATCGATTCAAAACGATTCAATCAAACTTTATTCAGATAACTATGAAACAGCTGCTCGCAAAGTGAAAATCGTAACTTCTGTTGTACTTGGAGACTTAGAGGTGATTCGTCTATGACTTATACACGAACACAAATGATTCTTTGCTCTTCCCTCATCTTTGCTACCTCCATGATTGGAAGTTTGATTTATTTTTTTGTCAGTGATTTAACGTGGTATGAATTTTTAATCGGTGTCAAAATTTTATATCTACCGTTTGTTATTTTTGTGCCACTTACTTCTATTTTGGCAGGGTTAATGGTTGGAGCAGTTTCTGGCTATTTGATTAAACAAAAATTTGAAGGAATCGATTTTGAAATTCGTTTACTTGAACAAGGTGATCTTGAGAAAAAATTTCAAGAAGAAGAAAACTTAGTAGAAGTTGCACAAGTCTACAAGCAAATTGATCGATTACGTGATAAAATGAAATCGCAGACACTACTTACGCAAAAAATTGCGAATGAAAAAGCTGAAATTAGCGGTGAAACAAAAGAAGCGATCCTTTCAGAAGAACGACACAGAATCGCGCGCGAACTACACGATTCTGTTAGTCAGCAATTGTTTGCTGCGATGATGCTTTTATCGGCTTTAAATGAGCAAGTAGCAAAAGATGATTCACCTGTCTTAAAAAAACAACTTCGCATGGTGGAGTCTATCGTAAATGAATCCCAATCTGAAATGCGTGCTCTCCTTTTGCACTTACGACCTACTCAATTAGAAGGAAAGTCACTCAAAAAAGGAATGGAACAGCTTCTAAAAGAATTGACGACAAAATTGCCAATTAAAGTAGAGTGGCAAATCGAGAATCTTCAGCTTCAAAAAGGTATTGAGGATCATTTGTTTCGAATTGTACAGGAATTATTATCTAACACACTTCGACATTCGAAAGCGGGTCTTCTTGAAGTTCGCTTTGTCGAAATCGACAATATGGCTGTTTTGAAAGTGGTCGATGATGGCGTTGGCTTCGATATGAACGCCGTCCCACAAGGCTCTTATGGCCTGCAAAACATGCGAGAACGTGTACAAGAATTTGGTGGAACGATTAAGATTATCAGTTTTCCAAATAAAGGAACAAGTGTTGAAATTAAAATCCCTTTAGTGGCTGAGAAGGAAGTGGACGAAGAATGATAAAGGTATTACTTGTAGATGATCATGAGATGGTGCGGATCGGTGTATCTGCATATTTATCGGTTCAAGATGATATGGAAGTAGTGGGCGAAGCAGAAAACGGTCGAGAAGGCGTAGAAATGGCTCTTGATCTGCGTCCAGATATTATTTTAATGGATCTTGTCATGGATGAAATGGACGGGATTGAAGCAACGAAAGAAATCCTTCTAAACTGGAAAGAAGCCAAAATAATTATCGTGACAAGTTTTATTGACGATGAAAAAGTATATCCTGCACTAGAAGCAGGAGCAAGTAGTTACATGTTAAAAACATCGACTGCTAGCGAAATTGCCGATGCGATTCGTGCTACATATGGCGGTGATTCGGTGTTTGAGCCGGAAGTAACAGGGAAAATGATGCAACGCTTAACTGCAAAACCAGAAAAGAAATTGCATGATGACCTAACTAATCGCGAACAAGAAATTTTGCTTTTAATTGCAGAAGGAAAATCCAATCAAGAAATTGCCGATGAGTTGTTTATCACACTAAAAACTGTGAAAACACACGTAAGTAACATTCTCTCCAAACTAGATGTACAAGATCGGACTCAAGCGGCCATTTATGCGTTTAAACATAATCTAGTGAAAGAAGACGACAAGTAAGAAAGGAGAGAAATTAGATGAAGGAAGGATTTGCGGTTATCGGGTTAGGTCGATTTGGCGGAAGCATCTGTCGCTCGCTTGTTGAGCAGGGCATGGAAGTGCTTGCGATTGATTCAGATGAAGAGCGTGTCAATGAATATATGTCAGTTGCAACTCATGCAGTTATAGCGAATTCAACGGATGAAAATGCTTTACGTCAACTAGGGATTCGAAATTTTGAACACGTAATCGTGGCGATTGGTGAAGATATTCAGTCGAGCATTCTCACAACCCTAATTTTAAAAGAAATGGGTGTTAAACTAGTAACAGCGAAAGCAACTAATGACAAGCATGCTAAGTTACTGGATAAAATCGGAGCTGACCGCGTAGTACATCCAGAGCGAGATATGGGACGAAGAATCGCCCATTACATCGTTTCAAAGAACATGCTAGATTATTTAGAGCTATCGGATGAATACAGTTTAGTTGAGATTTCTGTATCAGACCCAAGATTTTTCAATAAAAGCTTACAAGAACTTGATTTTCGGAATGAATATGGTGTAAATATTGTAGGAATAAAGCGCGACCAAGAAATGATCATCACACCAGAAGCCACAGCTATTTTGCAAGATGGTGATATTTTGATCGTGATTGGGTCTGATGTTGATATTGAACGGTTGCAAGAAAAAATTCAATGAATCGATTTGCCATTTTATTCTAACAGTCAATTTGAGTCGAACCAACAGGAGTGGTCGGCTTTTTTTGTCGTTGTTTTTCCGAGAGTTATCCCTATAAAATTGACAAATTTATGTCATTTTTTCATTTGTTTTTCACTGAATAACGGCGAATAATGATGAATAAATAAAAAAGCTTCATGCCAGCAGTTAAGCTGACATGAAGCTTTTTATACTTCCATAATAATAGGTAAAATCATTGGACGACGCTTTGTTTTTTCATATAAAAACGGTTGAAGCGTATCAGTGATTTCATTTTTTATTTCCGAACGTTGTGGATTCTTACTCTTCATCAGTTTTTCTAACTGACGTTTTAGTAAGTTCTGTGCTTCGCCAATTAAATTACCTGATTCACGCATATAGATAAATCCACGTGAAATGATATCAGGACCAGCCATCACTTTAGCTTTATCCATATCAACCGAAACAACAACTGTAACAAGTCCTTCTTCTGAGAGAATACGACGATCACGTAAAACAATATTTCCGATATCCCCAATACCGCTACCATCAATGTAAATGCTTGCGGCTTGGATTTTACCAGCAACATGTGCAGAATCACTTGTTAAAGCAAGAACATCTCCGTTCCCACAAATAAAGCTGTTTTCTAATGGAACATCACATTCATCAGCTAGCTCAGCATGAATCTTCTGCATCCGGTATTCACCATGGATTGGCATGAAGAATTTGGGTTTCATCAACCGAAGCATTAGTTTTTGCTCTTGTTGGCCGCCGTGTCCTGAAGTATGGATATTATTAACTTTCCCATGAATAACTTCAGCGCCAGCTTGATAAAGCAAGTTAATGGTCCGGTTTACACTGATCGTGTTTCCTGGAATAGGGGACGATGAAAAGACAACGGTATCGCCAGGTTGAATTTGGATTTGTCTGTGCGTGCCATTCGCAATTCGTGATAGCGCGGCCATCGGTTCACCTTGACTTCCAGTACAAAGAATAGTTAGTTCATTCGCAGGAATACGATTAATTTGATTGGCTTCAACAAATGTGTTTTTAGGAGCCTTAATATAGCCCAGTTCTTGACCGATCGTAATGGCTGACTCCATACTTCTACCAAATACGGCAATTTTACGTCCCGTTTCAATAGAAGATTCGACAACTTGTTGAAGGCGATAAATGTTCGATGCAAAAGTAGCGAAAATAATACGTCCAGGAACGTCGCGGAAGATGTTTTTGATGCTTTCACCAACGACGCGCTCACTCATCGTGAAATTTGGAACTTCAGCATTTGTGCTGTCGGATAACAGACAAAGGACGCCTTCTTTTCCAATCTCTGCCATTTTCGTTAAATTAGCGGGTTCGCCAACTGGTGTAAAATCGAACTTAAAATCACCAGTATGAACAATATTTCCAGATGGAGTTTTAACAACAATCCCATAAGTATCTGGAATACTGTGTGTTGTTCTAAAGAAAGAAACGCTCGTTTTTCGGAATTTAAAAACGTCCTCTTCCTCAAATTCATAGATTTTGGTTTGACGCAGCAAGCCATGCTCTTCTAATTTGTTGCGAATAAGTGCACTTGCAAGTTTTCCCGCGTAAATTGGAATATTGATTTCACGAAGAAGATAAGGTACGCCACCAATGTGATCTTCGTGTCCGTGGGTGATAAATAACCCTTTGATTTTTTCTTTGTTTTTAACGAGATAGCTATAATCTGGAATCACATAATCGATTCCAAGAAGCTCGTCTTCTGGAAATTTAATTCCAGCATCAATTAAAATGATTTCATCTTGAAATTGTACGCCATACGTATTTTTGCCGATTTCGCCAAGTCCACCCAAAGCGAAAACAGCTGTTTCATTATTTTTAACGAATTTCATAAAACTTATTTCTTCCAGAGCTTAAAGTCTGGTTGCCTTTCTTCATAAGCAAGATGCTTTTCACTAAGCGCATCAATGTGTTCGATGTGGAAAGGCTCAGTTTTTAAATTTTGGCGCACTTCAACTTCATCATTTGCTTCGATATAAAGTGAATGTGTTTTTTCACGCACCGGTGTTTCGGTGCTTGTTTCTTGATAAAATACTTTAAAAATCATTTTTTTCTCTCCTTTAATAGTAAATATTCAAAAGTTAGGAAATCAAGTCTTAATCCGAACTTTTAAGTCGATTTTGACGGATATATTTAGTTATACAGCATCAGAAAAACTGAAAAAGGCAAAACGAAAACAATCACAGTTCTCGAGTTTTCAAACTTGTGTCGCGCTTTTCTTTTGCAAGATTTTAATTGCGAGTTGCTCAGCATGAATTTTCACAAATTCTTTGACAAGCAAACTGCATTAAAATCTGATTTTTTCCGTTTCGTTGTAGGTTTCTTACTTTATCCGAACTATATCCTTGCTTTCTAATATACCATAAAAAAACATAAATGCTACAGGAAAGTGCTTTTATTTTTGAAAAAAAGTTCTTTTTCGTGCTTTTACAACCATTTTAGGTTGTTTTTTGATATACTGGAAGCGGATAAATAGATTGGGTGAAGGAGTAGATTATGAGTAAAATTGTCTTTTTCGATGTGGATGGGACGCTTTTTGATGATAATAAAGAAATTCCAGCTTCCACAAAAACAGCTATCAAGGCGCTACAGGAGAAGGGAATCTATGTAGCGATTGCAACAGGGAGAGCCCCTTTTATGCTAGATGATGTTCGAAGAGAACTGAATATTGATTCGCTCGTATGCTATAACGGGCAATATGTGATTTTTGAAGGAGAAGTATTACTAAAAAATCCACTCCCACAAGAATCATTAGAACGTTTAATTACAGTGGCAACAGAAAATGATCATCCGATTGTTTTCTCAGCAAGTGATACGATGCGTGTCAATTTGCCAAATCACCCTGGGGTTTCTCAAGGCATGAAATCGCTCAAACGAGAATATCCAAAAGTAGATGCAAATTATTATAAAGGGCGAAACATTTATCAGTGCCTACTTTTTTGCGAAGAAGAATTCGATGCGTTTTATAGCGAAAACTTTCCGCAGTACCGTTTTATGCGCTGGCATGATGTTTCTGTTGATGTTTGTCCAAGTGATGGCTCAAAAGCCCGCGGAATTCGCGATATGATTAAGAAACTAGGCTTTTCCATGGAAGATACATATGCATTTGGCGATGGGCTGAATGATATTGATATGCTTCAGGAAGTGGGCTGCGGCGTCGCGATGGGTAATGGACGTCCAGAAGTAAAAGCCGTTGCAGATTATGTGACAACTTCTGTATCTGAAGATGGAATTTTGAATGGTTTGAAGCAAATCGGCTTGTTGTAAAATTATTCTAACTTTTAGGAACAAAAACAACTCTTGTAATCTGAAAGTCCTGTATTGTGAAAAAACGATTCTTTTTCTGTGGGGTCAATTGTCATTTTTTGCACGATTTCTTGAAAAAGGTTTGTCAAATCACGCACGGGAGTGTAAGATATTAACAGTTGCTTTTATGCAGTAAAGCAAGGAATTAAATAAAAAGTTCAATGACGAAAAAGGGGTGTTCAAATGAGTGAGCAAAAAGGAAACAAGCCATTTGTTCCTTATGTACCGGCATCAAAATCCCTTCCAGAAATCACAGGCTTTTCGATTGTTCTGGGGATTATTTTAGCGGTTCTTTTTGGTGCGGCTAATGCTTATCTCGGATTGAAAGTTGGTTTAACGGTTTCGGCGTCAGTTCCTGCAGCCGTTATTTCAATGGGGATTCTAAGAGGTATATTTAAACGTGATTCAATTCTTGAAAACAACATCGTACAGACGATGACGACAGCTGGGGAAGCATTGGGAGCAGGAGCTGTATTTACGATTCCTGCCTTATTCTTACTTGGCGTTGAAATCAATCAAATTATGTTGATTTTCATCGTTCTAACTGGGGGGTTCTTGGGTGTATTCATGATGGTTCCGCTTCGCCGGATGCTGATTGTAAATGAACATGAAACTTTGCCTTATCCAGAAGGAACGGCTTGTGCGGAAGTACTAAAATCTGGTGAAACGGGTGGATCACAAGCAAAGCTTGTTGCACTTGGTTTTGTAGCCGGTGGACTTGTCAAAGTGTTGACAGATGGATTTAAATTATTTAAAAGCGAAATCCAAGTGGGTGTCTTTAAATTCCAAAACGCTTTTGTAGGAACTCAAATTTATCCTGCATTAGTAGGGGTTGGCTTTATTATTGGACCTAAAATTGCTGGGCAAATGGTAGCCGGTGGTTTGATGGCTTCACTAGTACTTGTTCCAACGATCGCATTCTTTGGAGGAGAAAGTGCCCAAGTTATTTTTCCAGCAACTGAAGCTTTGCGTAATTTAGACGTAGCGGCAATTTGGGATAATTACATACGTTATATTGGTGCTGGAGCTGTTGCAGCCGGTGGATTAATTACACTTGTTAAGACATTGCCAGCGATTTTCCAAACCCTTCGAAGCACTGTTCAAAGCATGAGTAAAAATAAGAAACATCATTTAATGGAACTTGAACGAACTGACCGTGATATTCCGATGAAATGGGTGTTGATTTGTACAGCGGCTATTTTGCTTGTCATTGCGTTTGATCCATTCACAAACGTTGGGATTATCGGCGCACTGGCAATTGGGATTTTTGGATTCTTATTTGTAACTGTAGCATCTCGGATTGTTGGGATTGTCGGAAGTTCGTCTTCACCTGTTTCGGGTATGACAATCGCAACCCTTCTGATCGTAGCACTTGTTTACAAAGCTTTCGGCTATCATGGCAATGAAGGTATCTTGTTAACCTTGACGGTTGCAGCTATTGTATGTTCAGCGCTCGCCGTTGCAGGAGACATTTCTCAGGATCTTAAAACAGGTTATCTCGTTGGTGGTACCCCGTGGAAACAACAAGTTGCTATGATGATTGGTGTCTTAGCAAGTGGTCTTGTCATGGGCTATATCTTGACACTACTTGATAACGCTTATGGAATGGGGTCAGCAGAACTCCCAGCTCCAAAAGCGATGCTGATGAAGATTCTTGCGGAAGGAATCTTAAATGGAAACTTGCCGTGGGATTTAATCTTTATTGGCGTGTCAATTGCCATTGTTGTAGAATTTATGGGCCTTAATTCGCTTGTGTTTGCCGTTGGTCTTTACTTGCCACTTAACATTAGTGCAACAGTTATGTTCGGTGGGTTCGTTCGCATGATCGTAAATGGTGTTATTAAGCGTAAGAAAGAAAAAGAAGAAGGTAATACACGGATTGAACGCGGAACGCTATTTGCGTCTGGTTTGATCGCCGGTGAATCACTTCTTGGCGTTGTGATTGCCTTTATCATTTCGCTTAACTTAAACATTATTCCAGCAGATGTTCTACTCGACAATCAGTGGCTCCCATTCATCGTCTTTGTTATCATCTGTGCACTACTTTATATCGCGACAGTTCCTCGTAAGAAAACAAACTAAGAGGTGAAAAATGTGGCGCGAAAAAAAGTCAATTTGATCGATCAAATTCCTGTATTGAAAGAAAAATTACAGGTCGTAGACGAGGGAGAAAATAGCTTTCTTGTGATCGAGCGAAAAAATCCAATTGAAAAAATCGCGATTCGGTTTTTTAAACAACCGGCTTTCCGAAAAATTAATTTAGATGTTGAAGGTGCGTTTATTTTAAAACGTCTTGATGGCATTAAAAATGTGGCTGAATTAGAAGTTGATTTTAATGAAGCTTTTGGAAATGAAGACGGGATGAGCCTTGCACGCTTGGTTCGCTTTCTTCAAATCGTAGATTCTTACGGTTGGCTAAAATGGAAAAATAAACCGCAAAACTGAAAAAGAGCAGTTGCCGAGAACTCGGCAACTGCTCTTATTTTGCATTTTGATTGAAAAAGCGAGCCTCGGCTTCTGGAGGGAACAAAAGGGGCTTGCTATTAAGTCGATCCAGCAGATTCTTGACACGATGTTCTCCGTGTGCAACTGACTCTTCAATTTCCGCTTTAAAAAAAGGCAAATGCGCCACTAAAAAATGCTCCTTTTGTGGGGTTGCCGCGTACACATTATGAGCGCGTGCAAGCTTTTTGAGCTCCTCTTCTGTAAGGCGCGGCAAATCAACAGGCAAAATAAGATAACTTTGCCCCGCATCGCTTGCATCTTGTTGACTGACGCTATATAGCCCTCCAAGCGGCCCGTACTCTACCACTTCTTTTAAGTCAGGAACCAGCTGGACAGACTTTTTGGAATAAAAAAGCTTTTCCATCTGCTGAATTTGAGCTTGATTGACTGAAATAAAGATCTCGCGAGTGAATTTTTCAAGCTTTTGAACAGTTTGCTCGATAAAACAAAGCGAGTTTCCTTCGGGCTTATAAAAAGCTTTATCACTGCCAAAACGACTTGATTTACCACCAGCAAGTACAATCGCTC
Source organism: Listeria kieliensis (assembly GCF_003369925.1). GTDB lineage: Bacteria > Bacillota > Bacilli > Lactobacillales > Listeriaceae > Listeria > Listeria kieliensis_A. Next base: position 591,187 of record NZ_LARY01000001.1, read on the forward strand.
TTAATGGATTATTCTTTTTCAAGTTGACCACCCTTTAAACGAAGAATTTCATTTGTGAGCATTTGCGCTTCAGAACGATAATGCGTGACAAAAATAACCGGAATATCAAAATCGCGCGCCATTTCCCGAACGAGATCCATGCAAATAAAGCGGGTTTCTTCATCAAGCCCATTAAAAGGTTCATCCAGTAGCAGTAACCTCGGATTTACGATCATTGCTCGTGCCATAGCGACTCTCTGTTTCTCACCACCAGAAAGCTTTTGCACAGACGAATAGAGAAGATGAGAAATTTGTAAATAATCACTGATATAGCGAACTTGTCTTTCAATCGCTTCTTTATTTTTTCGCGTTATTTTATTTACTTTTAAACCAAAAGCAATATTTTCATAAACATTTAAGTTAGGAAAAAGCGCCAAGTTTTGAAATAAATAACCAATTTTTCGCTCAGAAGCAGGAAGGCGCAAAGAAATAGAGGTATCTTCAAACAAGAGCTCGCCAAACTCGATTTTTCCTTGGTCGATCGGTTTTAATCCGCTGATACATTGAAATAAAGTAGATTTACCAACGCCACTTGCTCCCATAATGGCAGTAATTTGCGCATTAAATTCATAGTCTACTTTTAAATCGTGAAACGGCATTTGCTTTGTGAAGGCAAGTTTCAAATTCATCTTACATCCCCCTCATAAGTTGGCTTTGGCGGACGGTAAGCACGTGAATGATAAAGAGAGCAGCAACGCCGATGAGCAAATTAAATAGCCCTAAATAAAAAGCGGTACGCATATCGCCTTGCTGAACCATGAAATAAATGCTTGAAGCAATCGTATCTGTTTTCCCTTCAATATAACCTGCTACCATCAGCGTGGCTCCAAATTCGCCCATTGCTCGGCAAAAACTGAGTAAAATACCAGCTAAAATGGGTTGCCAACAGTTGGGCAAAATAACCTTTCGGAAGATCTGACCGGAAGTGGCCGAAAGCGTTTCGGCCGCCCACACAAGTTCATGGTCAATCGAGAGGAACGCTGCTTTCAAGCCTTGATACATAATCGGCAAGATAATAATTGTTGTCGCGATGATTGCGCCAGCTAATGAAAAAATAAAGCTGAAGTGGAAGGTGTCAAATAAAAATGCACCAAAGCCATTATTTTTCCCAAAAAGACTTAAAAGGAGTAAACCAACAACCGTCGGAGGTAAAACAAGCGGTAGCAAAATGAGCGTTTCGATGGGAAGCTGCCATTTTGAATTTCGTTTTGCAAAATAGTAACTGAGCGGCAGCATCACAAGAAACGCGATCGCCGTTGATAAAAGGGCAATAAAGATTGAATGCCAGACAGGTGTAAACATAAAAATCCTCCAAGTTAGCATAAAATTGTTTTTCTTTTATTATGGCGCGATAAAGCGAGAACTGTCAAACCAAAGTTAAGAAAAAAAGGGATTTGCTGTTCATTTTTCTTGAATTACGGTATTATAGTAATGAAAAAAACGGTTACAGATTGTGAAAAGGGGATAGGAAAATATGATAGAAAGAAGAGCAACGATTCCTTTTAGCGAGGCAAGACAATTGATCACGGAGCATGTGGAGCGTTTACAGCCTGTTTCGGCTGCGCTTTTTCTTGCAAGAGGAATGGTTTTGGCTGAGTCCATTTATGCGCCTTTCCCGTCGCCTTATTTTCGTCGTTCTGGCTATGACGGCTTCGCGATTTGTGCGGAAGACGATCACGATTTCCCAATTACGCTCCAAGTTGTGGCAGAGGTTCCGTGTGGCGCGACTTACAACAAACGTCTGAATCCAGGCGAAACGGTGCGAATTATGACGGGGGCGAAAGTTCCTGAAGGTGCATCTAAAATCATTATGCTTGAACAATCACAAGTGGTTGAGAAACCAGAAGAAATTCGACTGATCAATTCGCAACCACACAGTAACATTACGGAGATCGGGACAGAGTTTCAAACAGGCGATTTGTTACTTGAAAAAGGCCATCAACTAAATGCTGGCTCGCTTAGCTTGCTAGCTTCTTTTGGCGTAACAGAAGTGAAAGTTTGGCCGAAACCTAAAGTTGCCATTCTTTCGACTGGTTCTGAACTTGTTGCGGCTGGAGACACTTTACCAGATGGTAAGATTTATAATAGCAATGAGCCGCTTCTTGTGTCACTTGCGGAAGATTACGGGGCGGAAGTCGTGTATCACGAGGCGCTTTCGGATGATTATGAAGCGACACGAGCGCGCCTTGAAGAAATTGCGGGAGAAGTGGATTTGATTTTAACAACAGGCGGTGTTTCTGTTGGTGATTTTGATTTTATGGCGGAGATTGCCAAACGTGAAGCGAAGCTACTATTTAATAAAATTCAAATGCGGCCTGGGAGTCCAACAACGGCGATGCTATTTGAAGGAACGCTACTTCTCGCGCTATCAGGAAATCCTGGCGCTTGTTTTACAGGTTTCCACTTGTTTGCAGAACCAGCGCTTCGAAAATTTTCTGGGAAGCCATCAAGCATTTTGGAAGTAAAAGGCATTATGGCTCAAGATTATTTGAAAAATAATGGCTATGATCGCTTTTTGCGAGGCAAGGCATATTTTTCGAATGGGGAGTATCAAGTAGAGCCTGTCGGAAGTGACATGTCCAGTTCACTTGGCAACCTTCCGTTTGCTGATTGTTTGATTATGATTCCACGTGGCAAAGTGGGAAAAGCAAAAGGAGAAGAGGTTCGGGTATGGCTGTTATCCTCCAAATCGTAGGCTATAAAAAAAGTGGGAAAACCACTTTTATGAATCAGCTCATTCAACAAGCCAAAAGAAGAGGGTTCACAGTAGCAGCTTTAAAGCATGATGCCCATGATTTTGAGATGGATCATGCAGGAACTGACAGTTTTAGCTTTCGCGAAAGTGGAGCGGATCACGTGGCGCTTACGTCGAATCGTAAGTTTGCCCTTCTTAGTAACGTGAGTCTTTCCTTAAAGGCAGCTTTAGAGCACTTGCCGCAAACAGACCTAGTCCTTATTGAAGGCTTTAAAGACGCGCCCTTTCCAAAAATTGTGTTTGTGAAAAATTTAGAGGAATATGTGGAGCTTCAAGCAAGCTTGAAAGAAGTGCTTACCTTTGCTTCATTTCAACCACTTGCCGAAAAGCACATCCAGTTTGTAGCAGAAGAGGAGCAATGTGAACAACTGGCCGAATCATTGATAGAGGAGTTTTTAGTATGAAATACGTCGCACTAACGGAAGAAAAAATTGAGATTGAGCCGTTGTTTGCAAAACTGATTAATCCAAAATATGGAGCGATCAATACATTTACAGGGACCATTCGCGAATGGACAGGCGAAGTTCATACCGAGAAAATTCGTTATACAGCCTATGCGGAAATGGCTTTAAAAGAGATGGAACGACTTGCTACAAGTGTGGAAGAGAAGTACGATGCAAGCGTTGTTATTGTGCACCGCTTAGGAGAACTAGAACTTTCCGATATTGCGGTTTTTATTGGTGTTTCTACGGCACACCGAGCAGAAAGCTATGAAGCTTCTCGGCTGATTATTGAAGAATTAAAAAAATGCGTGCCGATTTGGAAAGAAGAGTTTGATACAGATAAAATCAGATGGGGAGGTTCGACGCGTCATGAAAATTAAATTTTTTGCTCACTTGGCTTTAAAAACAGGCGAAGAGCGTGAAATAAATCCAGCGAGCTGTACGTATGTCGGAGAGCTGCGCGACTTGATTAGCAGTGAATTTCCTGAGATTGCGTTAGATTTGCCGAATTGTATGCTGGCTGTTAACATGGAATTTAAACAGGATGAAGATCGTCTTCCGGAAACGATTGAAGAAATTGCCGTGATTCCACCTGTAAGCGGCGGATGAGGAAGTGAAAAAAGGAAATGGATCAACTGACACATTTTAACGCAGAAAACCGCGCGCAGATGGTTGACGTGACAGAAAAAGAAGAGACGCGTCGTGTTGCGGTAGCAGAAGTAAAAGTTTGGATGCAGGAAGAAACACTTAAGCGCATCAAAGCCGGACAAATTAAAAAAGGTGATGTCTTAGCAGTTGCGCAAGTAGCTGGGATCATGGCTGCTAAAAAAACGAGTGAACTGATTCCGATGTGTCATCCACTTATGACAACAAAAGCGGATTTGTCATTCCAAGATAATGGAAAAGATACCCTCCAAATAACAGCAACGGTTGTGACCGTTGGGAAAACAGGTGTAGAGATGGAGGCTCTGACAGCCGCAACTGTCGCAGGACTTACTGTTTATGATATGTGTAAAGCAATGGACCGGGGGATGGAACTAAAAGAAGCACGTCTGCTTGAGAAATCAGGAGGAAAAAGCGGCGATTATTCGTCGAAATAGCAGGAGGTTGTAAAATGGAACTATTAACAGACCGTTTTGGACGCGTCCATGATTATATTCGAATTTCCGTTACAGACCGTTGTAACTTGCGGTGCGTCTATTGTATGCCAGAAGAGGGATTGAAATTTTTGCCTCATGATGAAGTACTGCAAAAAGATGAAATTATTGATTTCATGAAAGTCATGGTACAGTTTGGAATCAAAAAAGTGCGAATAACGGGTGGTGAGCCGCTACTTCGGACAGATATTGTTGAAATCATTCGAGGAATTTCGGCAATTCCAGAAATCGAAGATATCGCAGTTACGACGAATGCGATGTATCTTGCCAAAAAAGCAGAAGCACTAAAAGAAGCAGGGCTCACACGAATCAATGTAAGTCTTGATTCCCTTCATGAAGATCGCTTTCGTGAAATCACACGCGGGGGAAGACTTCAAAAAGTAATTGATGGGCTGAAAAAAGCAGAAGAAGTTGGCTTATTCCCGATTAAACTGAATGTGGTTTTAATCAAAGGACAAAATGATGATGAAATTTTAGATTTTCTTGAGTTTACGAAAGACAAAGATATCAATATTCGTTTCATTGAATACATGCCAATTGGTCATGCTGGAAACAGTTGGAAGAAAAAATATTTGTCACTCGAAACGATTTTTGAAAAATGCAAGGAACAAGGGCTTGAATATGAACCGATTGATACGGTAAAAGGGAATGGTCCTTCTGAAAACTATCGCTTAAAAGGAGCGAAAGGTTCTTTCGGCTTAATTCACCCTGTGAGCTCTCATTTCTGTGATAATTGCAATCGCTTGAGACTTACGGCGGATGGGTATATTAAAGCTTGCCTATACTGGGATGAAGAGTTAAACATTCGGCCTTATATTCAAAAAGATCCTGAAGAATTGATTCGACTTGTGAAGCAATCGATCGATAATAAACCTGAGAATCATGAAATGGCGCTTAAGTTACAAGACGAAGCGACATCACATAAACCGACTTGGCGTCGCATGAGTCAAATAGGCGGTTGAGTAAAAGCGAGAATCACGTGTGATTCTCGCTTTTTACGTGCAGTAGAAGAGGAGAATTGGATTTTGATTCTTTGACATCCTCAAAGTGTAGGCGTAAACTTAAATTGTAAAGCGCTTTCTAAAATATCAAAGGAGAGATTAAATCATGAAATTACAAGACAAAGTTGCGATTATTACTGGGGGAGCGGCTGGAATAGGCTTTCAAACCGCGTTGCTTTTTTTGAAAGAAGGGGCGAAAGTTGTTTTCACGGATGTTAATCAAGCAGCTGGTGAAGAAGCATTGAATGAACTGAAAAAAGAAAGCCAAGACGTGCTTTTTGTTAAACAAGATGTCAGTCAAGAAGCCGACTGGGAAACGGTTGTCAAGAAAACGAAAGAGGCTTTTGGACGAATTGATATTCTATTCAATAATGCGGGGATCTATGTGATTAAGCCCATTCCAGAAATCACGATGGATGACTGGAACCGAATGATGGGCATCAATGTAACAGGTGTCTTTTTGGGACTTAAACACGTGCTGCCAGAAATTGAAAAAACGGGTTCGGGCTCTGTTATTAATGCTTCTTCCATCGCTGGACTAAAGGGAAGTCCGGGTCACTTGATGTACGGAGCTAGTAAAGGAGCTGTTCGCTTAATGACTAAAGATGCAGCGGCAGAATACGCATCTAAAGGGATTCGAATTAATTCAATTCATCCAGGATACATCACAACACAAATGGCAAACTATGCCTCAGAAACACTTAATTTGACGAAACGTGAACTTGATAAGAGTTATCCGCTTGGACGGATGGGAAAACCCGAAGAAGTTGCGAAAATGGTGCTGTTTTTAGCTTCTGATGATTCAGCCTTTTCAACGGGAGCAGAATTCGTAATGGATGGCGGCGTAACCAATATCGTTTGATTCTCTTCTTAAATAAAAACGCTTCAGAATTTTTTCTGAAGCGTTTTTATTATGCTTGCTTTCTTCGCTCGGCAATTAAATGGGGAAGTTCAGGTAAAATCAAGTTTTGCATCCCCGTTTGAACCGCGTTTTTCGAACCGGGCAAGGCAAAAAACAAGCTATCTTTCGCAGTAAAACCTGCAAAAGCACGTGAAGCCATTGCTTTAGAACCGATTTCTTGATAGCTAATCATTCGGAATAGCTCGCCAAAACCTGGAATTTCTTGCTCAATTTGTTGATAAAGCGCCTCAAAAGTCACATCCCGTTTAGAAATTCCTGTTCCGCCCGTTGAAATCAAACAAGAAATTTGTTTTTCTTCGATAATTTTAAGAGCGGCACGAATTTCATTAGCGTCGTCGGGAACGAGAAGACGCTCTGAAATGTGATGTCCATTTGCTTCTAGCAATTCGGCGATGAGCGCTCCACTAGTATCGGTTTCAAGCGTTCGGGTATCGCTAATGGTTAAGACCGCGCAATCGACACTTGTTACATTTGAATCGTGCAAATGACAACCCTCCTTAATTAAAAAAATGATGATAAGCTTTTTTAGCTTCGGTCAAATCGCTTGTCCCATGAATGAGTACACGACCATTTTTAAAAACGGAAAACGTATATGCTGAAAAACTAAAGGTGAGAATAAAAGGATTTTGACTAAATTCGATTTCTTCAGCCTGAAGTCGCTTGGTAATTTGTGTGAACTCAGCTCGCTTACGGCTTGGTAAACGAAATTGAACAGTGTCCTTCCCACAAAGTGCAACGGGTTTTTCCGAAAAATTTGTTTCTAGACCAGAATGGGATCCACAAGAAGGACAATCCGGTTGTTTAGCCACTTTCAAGGATTGGAACGTCATCGTCCAATTATCCAATTGATAAAACACATTGTATTCAAAGTTCTCATCTAAAAGTAGACGTGTGAGAAGCGACACTTGAAAACCTGCTGTGATCGGAATGAGCGGTGCGTGAACGCCAATCAAATCGCAACTAGCTTCATTTGTTTGAGGTGTTTCGCCAATTAAACAAGTTAGGCAAGCAGAATTTTGGCTTCGAACAGGGAAGACACTGGCGTATGTTCCTGCACAAGACGTATAAATCCATGGCAGATCATGCGCGTGGCAAAACGCGTTTAAAAAGCGCCTCGTCGCAAAGTTATCTGTGCAATCAAGCACGGCATCCACTTCGCTTTCGTAGCCGGAAAGTGTTTCAAGGTTCGCATCGTCAACGATACTTTCAATGTGAACGTTCCGATTAATGGCTTCAAGGTGTTTTTTAGCAGCATAAGCCTTTGGAAGTTTATCCTGGACATCTTGCTCCGTAAAAAGCGTTTGCCGCTGCAAGTTGCTCCATTCGACAAAATCACGATCAATCAAGATGAGCTTTTTAAATCCCATCCGTGTCGCAAGTTCTGCCGCATAACTTCCGAGCGCGCCAATGCCAACGATTAAAAGAGTTGCTTGCATAATTTTTTTTTGGCCATCCGTGCCAATTTGGCGGACACGCATTTGACGATCGTAGCGATCCATCTAGATCCTCCTTTACTCAAAAAAATGCCCGCTTTCATTAAAAAGGGGCATCTTTGGATAAATTTAACCGAGTACATCGACATCTGGTGGCAGATAAGAAGGATTATTCTTGTTGATGTGGTCATAAAACATGATGCCGTTCAAATGATCGATTTCGTGCTGAACAACAATCGCTGGGTATTCACGCAACCGTAGTTTAATCGGATTTCCATCTTCGTCAAAGGCTTCAACTGTAATACGTTCGCTACGTACGACGTAACCCGGAACTTCACGATCAACAGATAAACAGCCCTCACCGCCAGCAAGACAAGCTTCTTGAACGGAATAACTTTTAATTTTTGGATTGTAAAGGACGTAGCTATAAAGCTTTTCTTTATCGTCATGAACATGAACTGCAATTATTCGTTTTGTTACAGCGAGTTGAGGAGCTGCAAGACCTACCCCGCCACGAAGACCATACTTTTCAGCAATTTCTTCGTCTTGGCTATTTTTTAAAAAGGTGAGCATATCACGCCCCAATTGTTTTTCTTCTTCTGTTAAAGGAAAAGTCACTTCTTTTGCTACTTCACGAAGCGCAGGATGACCTTCCCGAACGATATCTTTCATTAAAATCATTTTTTTCGCCTCTCCTGTTTTTGTTCTTTACTTATTGTAACAAAAGTTTTTAAAAAAAGGAATGAATTACTTTGTGCTGTGGCAGTTTCTTTTTTACTAAATCCGAACAATTTAAAGATATAAACTACATATATTCGTCTTCATTGTTTAGATTATCTTCATTTAGTTTGTGAATTCACAAACTAAATGGTTAAGTTTTACTTTTTGGATAATGTGGTGTAATAACAATAGGTTTTTGATATTATATAACAGTTAGATCGACGGTATCAAGATTTTAGTACAGTTTGTGAAAAGCGAATAATCTAAGTAACACAACGATTGTAAGCGATAAAAAAAGCAAAATCATTATATTGACTTCAATTAAATACTAGTGTAAATTAAAAGAGAAGGTTAGTGTGTTACTAAGGTTTTGAATGAAAAATAAAACAGTTGTTTTTTCTGAAAAGCAGATGGATTTGTGAGTTCGTTTAGATTGTGAATGGATCAATTCATTCCCTTTTTGAATAAACACAATCTGACAAATTGGAATGGACTGTAGCCTTATAAACAAGTGCAATAGAAGAAGAATTCCTTAGATTTAGCCACAAAGTTGATGCAATCAGGAGAATTTCTTCTATAATTTATTATGGATTCTAAATCTTTGTAGTGCATAATCAGGTTTTGCAAAAGAGTGTTTTGGAAATGTGAATGATGGCGCATTCATTTTCCGATTACGAATTTTTCTAACGAAAGGACGATGTACGTAATGGCTTCTAAAACGAAGAAGGCAATAGTTGATGTGAAAAAGCAATTCGATGCGATTTCCAAGCAATTTGAAATGGTTCAAATTCTAAATGAAAAAGGAGAAGTGGTGAATCCTGATTTAATGCCGGATTTGACGGATGAACAACTAGTTGAACTGATGACACGTATGGTTTGGACTCGTGTTCTAGATCAAAGATCGATCTCGTTAAATCGTCAAGGCCGTCTGGGTTTCTATGCACCAACAGCTGGACAAGAAGCTTCTCAACTTGCAAGCCAATATGCGCTTCAAAAAGAAGATTATATTCTTCCTGGCTATCGTGATGTTCCGCAAATGATTTGGCATGGCTTACCACTAACAAAAGCATTCTTGTTTTCTCGTGGACATTTTGTTGGTAACCAACTACCAGAAAATCTACATGTACTTCCTCCTCAAATCATCATTGGGGCACAAATTGTACAAACAGCTGGTGTAGCACTAGGACTTAAAAAACACAAAAAAGATGCAGTAGCAATCACTTACACAGGTGATGGTGGTTCGTCACAAGGGGACTTCTATGAAGGTGTGAACTTTGCTGGAGCTTTCCATGCACCTGCCATTTTTGTTGTGCAAAATAACCAATTTGCGATTTCAACACCACGTGAAAAACAAACAGCTGCTCCAACACTTGCTCAAAAAGCTGCAGCAGCAGGAATCGTTGGTATTCAAGTAGACGGAATGGATCCACTTGCAGTTTATGCAGCAACAAAATTTGCTCGTGAACGTGGTGTAAGCGGAGATGGTCCTACTTTAATTGAAACGATGACTTACCGTTATGGTCCGCATACACTTTCTGGGGACGATCCAACTCGTTACCGTACGAAAGAACTTGACGGAGAATGGGAACTTAAAGATCCAATCGTTCGTTTCCGTGCTTTCCTTGAAGGAAAAGGTTTATGGAATGAAGAAAAAGAAAACGAAGTGATTGATCGTGCAAAAGAAGAAATCAAACAAGCTATTAAAGAAGCAGACGCAACACCTAAACAAAAAGTGACAGATCTGCTTAAAAATATGTATGAAGTTCCAACAGCCAACGTAAAAGAACAATTGGCAATTTATGAAGCGAAGGAGTCGAAATAATCATGGCGCAAAAAACAATGATTCAAGCGATTACAGATGCGCTTGCAGTTGAACTTAAAAACGATGAAAACGTCTTGGTTTTTGGAGAGGACGTAGGTAAAAACGGTGGGGTATTCCGTGCAACTGAAGGTTTGCAAGATGAATTCGGTGAAGATCGTGTTTTTGATACACCACTTGCTGAATCAGGAATTGGCGGCTTAGCAATTGGTCTTGCGCTTGAGGGCTTCCGTCCCGTACCAGAAATTCAATTCTTTGGCTTCGTTTTTGAAGTAATGGATTCCGTAGCTGGTCAAATGGCTCGTTTGCGCTACCGTACTGGTGGAACAAGAAACGCACCGATTACAATTCGTGCACCATTTGGTGGCGGTGTGCATACGCCTGAACTTCACGCTGATAATTTGGAAGGCTTAATGGCACAATCACCAGGGCTTAAAGTGGTTATTCCATCCACTCCTTATGATGCAAAAGGATTACTTATTTCGGCAATTCGCGATAACGATCCAGTTGTATTCCTTGAACACATGAAACTTTATCGTTCTTTCCGTGAAGAAGTTCCAGAAGGTGAATACACAGTTGAAATTGGAAAAGCTGCGGTTCGTCGCGAAGGAACAGATGTGACCATCATTTCTTACGGTGCAATGGTTCAAGAATCTATCAAAGCTGCTGAAGCGCTTGAAAAAGAAGGCGTTTCTGCGGAAGTGATTGATCTTCGTACGATCAGTCCAATTGATACAGATACAATCATCGCTTCTGTTAAGAAAACGAATCGTGTTGTCATGGTTCAAGAAGCACAAAAACAAGGTGGAGTAGCTGCAAATGTCATTGCCGAAATCAATGATCGTGCTATCCTTTCTCTTGAAGCACCTGTTATGCGTGTAAGTGCTCCAGACAGTATTTTCCCATTCTCACAAGCGGAAACTGTTTGGCTACCCAACCATAATGATATTATTGAACGAGTAAAAGAAGTTCTAGCATTTTAATTGAAAGAATTGGTCAAAAGGCTTCTTGAAGCCTTTTGACTTTTGGATAAACGACTAAAACAGGAGGCTTAATTAGAATGGCATATTCATTTAAATTACCGGATATTGGTGAAGGTATCCACGAAGGCGAAATCGTCAAATGGTTCGTAAAACCGGGCGATAAAATCGAAGAAGATGAGTCTTTATTCGAAGTACAAAATGATAAATCGGTTGAAGAAATCACTTCGCCCGTTTCAGGTACAATTAAAGAAATCAAAGTAGCTGAAGGAGAAGTGGCGACTGTTGGACAAGTGCTCGTCACTTTTGACGGAGTAGAAGGTCACGAAAATGATGCTGAAGAACCAGCAGCACCTGCCGAAGCGCCAGCGGAAGCAAAAACAGCTAGTGGTGGCAAAGGAATCTTTGAATTTAAACTTCCAGATATCGGCGAAGGTATTCATGAAGGCGAAATCGTGAAATGGTTTATCAAACCAGGCGATCAAGTAGAAGAAGATCAAGCTATTTTTGAAGTCCAAAACGATAAATCAGTTGAAGAAATTACATCTCCAGTTGATGGAACAGTTAAAGATATTTTAGTTGGCGAAGGAACAGTTGCAACTGTCGGACAAGTTCTTGTCACTTTTGAAGGAGATTTTGAAGGCGCTGAAAGCAGTAGTGCGGCTCCTGCGGCACCAGAAGCAAAAGAACCGGCACCAGAAGCAGCAAGTGCTACGGCTACTCCATCTGGTGGAAACGGTGTTCCATCCGCTCAAAAAGATCCAAATGGACTTGTGATTGCAATGCCATCTGTTCGTAAATATGCACGTGAAAAAGGCGTAAACATTCGCGAAGTTGCGGGTTCTGGTAAAAACAACCGTATCTTAAAAGCAGATGTTGATGCTTATCTAAACGGAGAACAACCGGCGCAAGCAGCAGCTCCTGCAGGCGAACAAACAAAAGCCACAGAAGCAGCACCACAAGCGGCGAAGAAACCAGTTCCAGCTGCAGGTGATGAGTTCCCAGAAACACGCGAAAAACTTACACCAACTCGTCGTGCGATTGCAAAAGCAATGACGAATTCGAAACACACAGCGCCACACGTTACGCTAATGGACGAAATCGAAGTTTCAGCTCTAATGGCACATAGAAAACGTTTCAAAGAAGTTGCGCTTGAAAAAGGAATTAAACTTACTTTCTTGCCATACATTGTAAAAGCGCTTGTAGCTACTTTGAAAGAGTTCCCTGTGCTTAATACAACGATGGATGATGCAACAGAAGAATTGATTTATAAACATTACTACAACATCGGAATTGCGGCAGACACAGATCACGGTTTGTATGTACCTGTTGTGAAACACGCAGATATGAAGTCAGTTTTCGCTATCTCTGATGAAATTAACGAATTAGCTGGAAAAGCACGTGACGGGAAACTAACTGCTGATGAAATGAAACATGGATCAGCAACAATTTCCAACATTGGTTCTGCTGGTGGACAATGGTTCACACCAGTTATCAACTATCCAGAAGTAGCTATCTTAGGAGTAGGTCGTATTGCTGAAAAAGCGATTGTTCAAGATGGCGAAATTGTTGCAGCACCAGTCTTAGCGCTTTCTCTAAGCTTTGACCACCGTGTTGTTGACGGGGCAACAGCTCAAAAAGCAATGAACAATATCAAACGTTTACTGAACGACCCAGAATTATTACTAATGGAGGCGTAAAATAATGGTTGTAGGAGATTTTCCAGAAGAAAGAGATACAATAGTTATCGGTGCTGGCCCTGGTGGGTATGTAGCTGCAATTCGCGCTGCACAACTTGGACAAAAAGTCACGATTATTGAAAAAGAATATTACGGCGGTGTTTGCCTAAACGTTGGCTGTATTCCTTCAAAAGCACTAATCACTATCGGTCACCGCTTTGAAGAAGCCCGCGATTCTGAGCATATGGGTGTGAAAGCAAAAGAAGTAGATCTTGATTTCACAAAAGCTCAAGAATGGAAAGGCGGCGTTGTTAACAAATTAACAACTGGCGTTAAAGGCCTTCTTAAAAAGAATAAAGTGGAAATGGTGAGTGGGGAAGCGTTCTTTGTAGATGAACATTCACTTCGCGTTATTCATGAAGATTCTGCACAAACTTATACATTTAACAATGTCATTATTGCAACAGGATCTCGTCCAATTGAAATCCCAGGCTTTAAATATGGCAAACGTGTTTTGAATTCAACAGGTGCACTAGCACTTCAAGAAGTTCCTAAAAAGTTAGTCGTAATTGGCGGCGGATATATTGGAACAGAACTAGGTGGAGCTTTTGCCAACCTCGGTACAGAATTGACAATTTTAGAAGGCGGCCCAGAAATCTTGCCGACTTACGAAAAAGATATGGTTTCGCTTGTTAAACGTAGCTTGAAGAAGAAAAACGTTGAAATAGTTACAAAAGCGCTTGCTAAATCGGCTGAAGAAACAGAAGATGGCGTGAAAGTAACTTATGAAGCGAACGGTGAAACGCATACAATTGACGCGGATTATGTGCTTGTAACAGTAGGTCGCCGTCCGAATACAGATGAAATTGGACTTGAACAACTTGGTGTGAAAGTTTCAGAACGCGGTTTAATTGAAGTAGATAAACAAGGCCGTACAAACATTCCAAACGTATTTGCAATCGGTGATATTGTTCCAGGCGTTCCGCTTGCACACAAAGCAAGTTATGAAGCAAAAGTAGCTGCAGAAGCAATCGCTGGTGAAAAAGCTGAAAACGATTATACAGTACTTCCTGCTGTCGTATTTAGTGATCCAGAACTTGCGTCTGTAGGTATGACAGAAAAAGAAGCGAAAGAAAAAGGCATTGATGTGAAAGCGTCGAAATTCCCACTTGGTGGAAATGGACGTGCCTTGTCACTTGATGCACCAGAAGGATTTGTTCGTCTTGTTACACGTAAAGAAGATGGACTTGTTCTTGGTGCCCAAGTAGCCGGAATCAACGCATCTGATATTATTTCTGAAATTGGGCTTGCCATTGAAACAGGCGTTACAGCAGAAGACATTGCACTTACGATCCATGCGCATCCTTCTCTTGGCGAACTAACAATGGAAGCAGCTGAGTTAGCCCTTGGCCGTCCAATCCATATTTAAAGTCAATCCGCTGTTTACATGTTTGTAAACAGCGGATTTTTTTGCTAGAATGAAAGGGCAGATAAGGAGAAGTATTTATTTCATAAAATCCAATAAGAATCCAGGTGTTAAAAAATGGAGAGACAAATTCATATGCCGCGTTTTTTGTTTATCATCTTGATGATCTTAGCAGGCGGTTTATTCGTGCTCACACTGATCAATTTTGGCGTCGGTTTTATTCATGAAATGCATTCAACAGATGGTTGGCGAGCAGTTGTTCGGATCATCCTCACACCATTCACAAATCCAGTCATCGCACTACCGATTGCAAGTGTTTTCTTGCGTTACAGTATCGTCTTTATTTTGCAATATCTCATGCCCGTTTTGTTTTTCATCGGTCTCCATTTTGTGAGAATGGATTACATGGAACGACATGCAGAAGCGCACAGCTATTAATAACAAAAGGGACTTCAGTTCGTGAAAAGCTGAAGTTTTTTTGTGCCATGAAGCGCATTTTTTGTAAACAAAATCCGGAACATGCTATTATAGAAATAAGGAATGTAGGCTAGAAACAGCAAGTTTCCCTTAGAAAATTGTGGAAAGCTACTCGTTTTTATAAAGCGCTAGCCATTTTAGAAGTTTTCCGAGAGGAATGAAAAAAATGAATTATAGTTATCCGTTAAATATGGACTGGACAAAAGAAGAAATTGTTACCGTAATTCGCTATTTCGAGTCCATTGAGAAAGCATATGAGTCGGGAATTGATGTACAGGAGTTAAAAAAGCGCTATCGTGAGTATAAACAAGTTGTTCCTTCTATAGGGGAAGAAAAACAACTCGGAAAAGAATTCGAAGCCGCAAGTGGATATTCACCTTATCAAGTTATGAAACTCGTGAAAAACACAACAACAAGTACAATCAAGATGCGACCATAAGAAAAAGAGGAGGAAGTTAGAATGGATATCAGTCAAATCAAAGCAGCAGAAGTCAAACCAGAAGTAGGAATTCACCTTGCAAAAAGTGAAAATGCAAAAGTAAAAGTGATGTCATTTGTCAATTTGCGTTGTCCTTACTGCAAAAAATGGCACGAAGAATCTCGAGACATTTTAACAAAGTTTATCGAAGAAGGAAAAATTGAGCTAGTCATTAAACCTTTTGATAAAGAAAAAGAATCTTTACAACGTGGTAACGTAACGCATCGTTATTTGAACTACGAAGCTCCATTTGAAGCTTGGCTTGCTATGGATAAAATTTTTGAAACACAAGATGAGTGGGGAAATCTGTCGCTTGAAGAAGTGGCGCAATATATGGAAACAAAACTAGACTTAAGAGAGCAAAATAACAAAGAAGCGACAAAAGCGATTATTGAAGAGGCAGGACGTGCAAACGTAACGCTTGTACCAACCGTTGTTGTCGGTGAACATATTTTTGATGAACACATCACACCAGATGAACTAACAGCACTGCTTAATGAAGAATTTGGTAAATAAAAAAAGCTGTGTGCGCGTAAAAATCGTGCATACAGCTTTTTTTATTTGGCTTTTAAAAGAACTTACGACGCCAAAAAACGAAGGCAAGGGTGCCAGCAATTCCAAAAGAAATCCCAAGTGTTAACACCCAAGCAAGCGGCATATGCATAAACGGTAAATCAACATTCATCCCATAAAAGCTAAATACCATCGTTGGAATCGTTAAAATAATAGTAAAAGAAGTTAAGAATTTCATAACAATATTCATGTTGTTAGAAATAATTGACGCATAGGCATCCATCATTCCACTTAAAATGTTGGAATGAACCTCCGCCATTTCGATACCCTGACGATTCTCAATGATCACATCTTCAAGCAAATCTTGGTCTTCCTCATACATTTTAACAATGTTTTGGCGCATCATTTTATCAAGCACAAGCTTATTTGATTTTAGAGCGGTGACAAAGTAAACCAAACTTTTTTCAATCCCCATGAGATCATAAAGTTGCTTGTTTTTCATAGATTCATGCAATTCTTTTTCAATATCATCAGTTTGACGGTTCAAACGCTTCAAGTGACGTAAGAATTGAGTGGAAATCAAGTAAAGAATCTGCAAAGCAAAACGTGTTTTCATATGTGTATAAAAGCCTTTGATTCTTCGTTTTACAAAAGATTGAATGATGGAACTATCAATCGTACAAATCGTAATAAAATAATCTTTTGTCAAAATAATGCCCATTGGAACCGTTTCAAAAGAAGCGTAATGGATATCATCTTCATCTGCAACAGGGAAGTCACAGATGATTAAAACAGAATCTGTATCATCATCTCGTTCGATACGAGCGCTCTCATCTTTATCGAGAGAGTCTTCCAAGAATTCGAGTGGGATTTGATATTCTTCTGCGATTTGGTTAATTTCTTCTGATGTTGGGGCCACAATATTTACCCAAGCATTGCGTTCAGGCATTTCTAGTTCTTCTAGTTTTCCATCCGCATTTGATTTAAAAATTTGGTGCATCGCTAAAACCTCCTCAATCTTTTCATTTAAGCAGGTACATCGCACCTCGGAAGTAATCTAAGGCAAAATGAACCGGCTTCTTTAAACTTCGATGCGGATCAGGATCACTAGATTTTTGGTTCATTTTTTTCATTAGATTATTCACTCCCTTTCGTATTCAACTCTACCATTATAACGGCTTTAGAGCCATTTGTACATGGTTATTTTATGGCAAGCCGATAGAGAGGGATCAGTTTATCGAAAACCGTTTCAACTTCCAGTAAAAAACTGTCGAGCGATTGCAAAATCGGATCATTTTCCTGGTAAACTTTACCAACAAGAAATTCTCCTTTTTTAACGTCACGAAACCGAACAAGTGTCTCTTCTAATGAATTTTTTTGAAGGGGAAAATAATCTGGAACGGTATGGTCTTTTGAAAGGCTGAAATTATTTGTGGATAGCTCTTTAAACAATTTTTCTTGCTTTAAAAAGCGTTCAGCAATTTTTTGTCGTTCTTTGTTTTCATAAATAAAAGCGAGCCACACAAAAACATGATCATCAAATAGCCCCACCTGGAAATGTGGGTGCTTTTTGTAACCGCGCTTATCATTTGCAATAGCTAGCCATGTACTTTCCGGTGGGTTTACGGAACGACGAGCGTGCTTTGCGATATGTAGAAACATCTCGTTTCCAAGTTCTAAGCTTAAAAACGAAGTTAACGTTTCCCCTAGCTGTTGGAACTTTGGTTGGATTTTGGTTTGGATAGCTTCCATTCTTGCATCGAGTCCAGGTTGTTTCATTGCTTTAAAATCCTTTTTTGAAAAAGCTTCAGTCATTTTTTGATTCCTCCTAGTTTGAAGTCATGCTTATTTTTCATTATATAAAAGATCAACTAGCATAGCAAAACAACTGGCTTTCTTCACAAGCAAAGTTTAATTGTGCTAAAATAAAGATAACAAATTGAAGGAGCGGATCATGTGGATAAGCAAGAAGTGATACAACAAGCCAAGCGAATGATGGATGAATTTCTTATAGAAGCAAAGCAGTATATTGAAACTTCTTTTGAAAAAGAATTGCGAATTGAAACAAAGTCTAATCGCAATGATTTGGTGACAGAGGTTGACCAATATATTGAAGCTCTTTTTACACGCTATTTAAAACAATTTTTTCCAACACACAAAGTTTTTGGAGAGGAAAATGCAGAGCATAAAATAGAATCGCTTGATGGGGCTGTTTGGATTATCGACCCGATTGATGGTACGCTTAATTTTGTCGAACAAAAGCGTGATTTTGCGATTTCTGTTGCGCTATATCTGGATGGTATTGGTGAATTTGGAGTTGTTTACGATGTTGCAAAAGACGATTTATATAGGGGAGAAAAAGGAAGAGGAGCGACGCTAAATGGACAACCAATCCAAAAGGTGAGCCAAAAGCGCGGAGTAGAAAATAGCCTTCTCATTGCCAATTTAAGCGCGGTGAAGCTCTATCCAAAATTAAAAGAGGCCATCCGAGTTTCTCGCGGCTTACGTCTTTACGGGGCTGCATCACTTGAATTCATGGTAGTTGCAACTGGTCGCGCCGGGGCATATCTTGCGGCGAATCTTGCGCCATGGGACGTAGCGGCTTCCAAAATTATTGCCGAAGAGCTTGGCTGCATCGTTTCAAGGCTTTCCGGTGAAAAAATTGATATGCTTCACAAGGGAACTTCAATCGTTGCGCTACCAAAAGTTTATCAAGAACTTCGAGATTCTTATTTGCGGAAATGAAAAAAATTGCTTTTCTAAAAACAAATGTGTGTTTTCTTTCATAAAGTTGTGTTATAATAGGTGAGTTGAATTTAACGGATCGATCGGCTGCAAGAGGAAAATAATCATTATTTTCCTCTTTATTTAGGCTAGAATGCAGTTTTGGTCTTGATATATAGAAGTTTTAGGATCAGCTTTTCGTTTGAAAACGACTGAAAGCCTATTTTTAGGAGGAAATTAGAAAGTGAAATTAAGAGAAGATATTCGTAATATTGCAATCATCGCGCACGTTGACCATGGGAAAACAACGCTTGTGGATGAACTTTTGAAACAATCTGGAACATTTCGCTCGAATGAACATGTGGATGAGCGTGCGATGGATAGTAATGACCTTGAAAGAGAACGTGGTATTACTATTTTAGCGAAAAATACAGCGATTGATTATGAGGGCGTTCGTGTCAATATCATGGATACGCCTGGACACGCCGACTTTGGTGGAGAAGTAGAACGGATCATGAAAATGGTTGATGGTGTTTTACTCGTTGTAGATGCCTATGAAGGAACCATGCCACAAACGCGTTTTGTATTAAAAAAAGCGCTCGAACAAAATTTAACACCGATTGTAGTCGTAAACAAAATTGACCGTGATTTTGCTCGTCCAGAAGAAGTAGTGGATGAGGTTTTAGAACTGTTTATTGAACTTGGAGCAAATGATGATCAGCTTGAATTCCCAGTTATTTATGCTTCTGCGATTAATGGAACGTCAAGCATGGATTCTGATCCAGCAAATCAAGAAGCTACAATGAAGCCTTTACTAGATACGATCATTGATCATATCCCAGCACCTGTTGACAATAGTGATGAGCCATTACAATTCCAAGTGTCTCTTCTTGACTATAATGACTATGTGGGTCGTATTGGGATTGGACGTATTTTCCGTGGAACGATGCACGTGGGTCAAACAGTTGCACTTATGAAACTAGATGGATCTGTAAAGCAATTCCGAGTGACGAAAATGTTTGGTTTCTTCGGCTTGAAACGGGTTGAAATTGAAGAAGCAAAAGCAGGAGATTTGGTTGCTCTTTCGGGAATGGAAGACATCTTTGTTGGAGAAACAGTAACACCATTCGATCATCAAGATAAGCTTCCAGTACTTCGAATTGATGAACCAACGTTACAAATGACATTTGTAACGAACAATAGTCCTTTTGCTGGTCGTGAAGGAAAACATGTTACGAGTCGTAAAATTGAAGAACGCTTGATGGCTGAACTACAAACAGACGTATCACTTCGCGTTGAGCCAACGAGTTCACCAGATGCTTGGACTGTTTCGGGACGTGGAGAGCTCCATTTGTCTATTTTAATTGAAACGATGCGTCGTGAAGGCTATGAACTACAGGTGTCGAAACCAGAAGTAATTATTCGTGAAATTGACGGAGTGAAATCAGAACCCGTTGAGGATGTACAAATTGATACGCCTGAAGAATTTATGGGGGCTGTTATTGAATCCATTAGTCAACGTAAAGGCGAAATGCAAAATATGATTAATGATGGTAATGGCCAAGTTCGGCTTCAATTTAAAGTTCCTGCACGTGGTCTGATCGGTTATACGACAGATTTCTTATCCATGACACGTGGATATGGTATTATTAACCATACTTTCCTTGATTATGAACCAATGCAAACAGGCCGTGTTGGTGGACGTCGTAACGGGGCACTTGTTTCGATGGAAACAGGGAAAACAACCACTTATGGAATTATGCAAGTCGAGGATCGTGGAACGATTTTCGTAGAACCAGGGACGGAAATCTATGAAGGTATGATCGTTGGAGAAAATAGCCGTGAAAATGATATTGCAGTGAATATCACAAAAGCAAAACAAATGACCAATGTTCGTTCGGCAACGAAAGACCAAACGAATGTGATCAAGCGTCCGCGTCACTTATCTCTTGAAGAATCGCTTGAGTTCTTGAATGACGATGAATATTGTGAAATAACACCTGAAAACGTTCGTTTACGTAAAAAGATTTTGAATAAAAATGAACGTGAAAAAGCAGCTAAACGTAAGAAAAGCGCGGAATAATGATGGATAAAAGGCGATACAGCTTGAAAGCCGTATCGCCTTTATTTGTAACAAATTCTAGTTTTTGATATATTAATGTATAATAAAACAAACTGATAAAAGATAACTAAGAGAAGTAAATCCCCACTGGCTTGTTTTTTAAAAGAAATGTTTGTAACATAATTGTAATGTTGGGGGATTTCTGTTATAGTAAAAGTATCAGGAAGGAGTGTATACGATGAAAAAGTGGTTGAGTGCCATTATGATTTTGATGGTTGCCTTTTTTGTTGTAGCTTGTGGTTCCGATAAATCTGCCGACAAAGAGAAAAACAATGAGGAAAAACAGGAACAAAAAGCTGAGAAAAAGAATAAAAAGACAAAGGAAAAAAGTGATGAGGAACAGTCAAATACAGCTAAATCAGACGAAGGAAAAACTAGTGATTCATCAGCTAAAAGTAGTGATGCAACAGCGAAAAATGACACAGATAAATCTAAAGAATCGACCAATACAAACGAATCTAAGAGTGGGAGCAAACCTGCAGCAAAACCAACAATTGCTGCTCCTAGAATTTCAAAAAGTGCCTTTAGTGTTTCAAATGTAGAGCCTGTCACAGGAGGTAAGGTGACAACGGTTTATGGCAGCTACACACCGACATTTATCAAAGATTTTGGCTCGCTTACGATTCGTGTTAATCAATATAAGGTAGAAAAGGTAGAAAATCCGACAAAAGAAATCAGTCAGTATTCACCTGAAAGCTCGATCCAAAAAGGCGGTTATGTCATTACGCTTGATTTCTCGATTTTTAACCAAACTAACCAGAATTTAACATATAAGCCTGAACAAATTAGTTTAGCTGGAAATTCTTCGGTCACTGGAGGAAGTTTAGATAATTTTGTACCTGCAAAATACAAAATTAAGGGAAGCGCAAGTGATCCTTATGTCTTTTCGCCAGGAAAAACGGCAGAAGGTTTCGTGACTTATATTTTAGACGAAGCCAAATTTGAAGACTTGAAATCGAATCCTCGTCTGGCAGTTCCAAATCCAAGTAAAATGGATAATAAAGCTGTAAAAGGCGACGATGAAATTGCAACATTTAAAGTTCAATAATAAAAAGCTTGAAACGAAAGAAAGTAATAGGGAAATTCTTTTCCTTATCACTAGCTCCTTTGTTTCAAGCTTTTTTTATTCCGCGTTTTCTTTTTCTCTAGCCTCAACTTCACGTTTAAGTTGGCTAAAAGGTTTTGTAAATGATTTATTGAATCGGAATTTTCCAGAATTGATACGCTCCATAGTTTTTATGGCGATACGATGATCACACTCTGGACATAAATATAACCGAATAGGTTTATTTCTTAATCGCTTTGTTTTAAAATCGCGATCGTCCAGTTCATCAACAGTTCCACATAAAATACAAGTTGCTTTCATTCTTATCACCTCGATGACTTTATTATACCATGTTTTGAAAAAGGGGGGAAAGGATGAATTTATAAATAGAAAGCATTTGCAGACTGTTTTTTTTATGCTATACTTTTAGATAGAGAAAAAGTAGATTAAGCGTTTATCGCGTACGACAGGGGGTCATCTGTGATGGATCAAACGAATCATCGAAATCAGGCTGTGGAGTTACTAAAAGAAGACGCCAAGCGGATATTACAACTGATTAAAGTTCAGATGGATAACTTAACATTGCCGCAGTGCCCAGCGTATGAAGAAGTGTTAGATACGCAAATGTACGGTTTGTCACGGGAAATTAATTTTGCCATTCGTTTAGGATTGCTCGAAGCAGAAGAAGGCAAGAAACTTTTAGCAACGCTTGAAAAAGAGTTATCAACTTTACATGAACTCTCGATGAATAAACATTAACCAAAAAAGGGTCTGCGTTTTTTGCGGACGCTTTTTTATTATCAAAATACTTTATTTAGAGGCGATTGCTTTTCATAAGACGTTTTTTTCATTATAATGAAAAAAATAGGCTTTGCAGGAACAGCTAGGATTGGAAGAGGGATATGTTAAAAAGAATCTTAAAGTCATATGACTATTCACTAATTGTTGTCTATATTTTACTTTGTTTGTTCGGCCTTGTCATGGTGTATAGTGCAAGTTGGTCACTTGCTTATCGTCATGAATTGCCGGCTGATTTTTATTATGTGCGTCAAGTGAAAAATTTGAGTATCAGTTTGATTTTCTTTATTGGATTTGCTCTTTTTCCGTATCATGTTTTTCAAAAAAATAAGTTTTTGATCCCTATGATGTTTGGATCGGTCCTTCTTTTGCTAATGATCTTTTTTGTAGGGCATGCTGCGAACAACGCTCAAAGTTGGTTTCGCTTAGGAGCGGCTTCTCTTCAACCAGGGGAATTTGTGAAAATCTCGGTAATTATTTATTTGGCCGCTATCTACGCTAAAAAGCAAAGTTACATAGATGATTTTAACAAAGGGGTATTACCACCTGTGTTTTTCCTAGCGTTTGTTTGCTTTTTAATAGCGATACAGCCCGATCTTGGTACAGCAATGATCATTTTCCTTACAGGTTGTTGCATTATTTTGTGTTCGGGAATGCGGCTTAAAAGCATGCTGAAATTAATTGGACTTGGTGTTGGTATTTTAGTCGTATTAACGATCATTGTCTTACTTTTACCAGATCACATCCAGTCACAAATTATTTCGCCGACACGGCTTGGTCGTTTTACTGGTTTTATGAATCCGTTTCGCGACCAGGGGACAACGGGGCATCAACTTGTGAACTCTTACTACGCGATAGGTTCTGGTGGCTTTTTCGGTCAGGGACTGGGACAAAGTGTTCAAAAGCTTGGCTATTTACCAGAAGCTCATACTGATTTTATCATTGCGGTAATTGCTGAAGAGCTAGGTGTTTTTGGCGTTTTATTTGTGCTTCTTGGTTTGTTCTTCATTATCTTTAAAACAATTGTCACAGGACTGCGCACAGATAATCCATTTGGCGCGTTAATTTGCTACGGAACAGCTGGTTTGATCGGAATCCAAGCCTTTATCAATTTAGGCGGAGCTTCTGGAACGATACCTATTACGGGGGTTACCCTTCCATTTATCAGTTATGGGGGATCATCTCTCATGGTGCTTTCGATTTTGATGGGAATTGTACTTAATGTAGGGATGCTTTCCAACTATAAACGGAAATATAGCAAGCAGAAATAGCCTAAGAAAACACTTTTTAGTGAAAAGTGTTTTCTTTTTTACGAATATTTAATGGGTATATAGGTTGAAATGTATGTGTTTTTTGAAAGAGATTTTCTAATGTTAGAAGAAAACAATTTACTTTTAGTACCTTTTAATACTATAATTAGGAGTATATCTTGCATCCTATTGCTGGCGTTTTTCGAGAGAACGAAATAAGCAGAAGATACGCAAAATTAAAAAAGCAAAGCCCCGAAAACTCTTTCGGGTGTTGTGGCTTATACGCTTAAAAAGGCGGAGTGTTGGTTAGGAGGAAAAGTATGAATCAAATTAAAAAAGTGCTTGTTGCAAACCGTGGTGAGATTGCCATCCGGGTCTTGCGTGCTTGCACTGAACTCAAAATCAAGACAGTAGCAATTTACTCACAAGAAGATACTGCAGCTTTCCACAGATATAAAGCGGATGAAGCTTATTTAGTCGGGGAAGGGAAAAAACCGATTGATGCTTATTTGGATATTGAAAACATTATAGAGATTGCCAAAGAAGCTTCTGTTGATGCTATTCATCCTGGATATGGTTTTCTTTCGGAGAATATTGAATTTGCAAAACGATGCGAAGAAGAAGGCATCATTTTTGTTGGACCAAAATCGAAACACTTAGATATGTTTGGTGATAAAATTAAAGCTAAAGAACAAGCGCTTTTAGCGGGTATTCCGGTTATTCCAGGTAGCGATGGCCCTGTTTCTGGTATTGAAGAAGTCATTCAATTTGGGAAAAAGAATGGCTATCCACTAATGATTAAAGCCTCACTTGGCGGCGGCGGACGCGGAATGCGTGTTGTTGAAGCAGAAGAAAATGTCGAAGAAGCCTTTAATCGAGCGTCTTCTGAAGCGAAAGCCGCTTTTGGAAATGATGAAGTGTATGTGGAAAAATGTGTGATGAATCCGAAGCATATTGAAGTGCAAATTTTAGGGGATTCACATGGCAACATTGTTCACTTGTTTGAACGGGATTGCTCGGTTCAACGTCGTCATCAAAAAGTAGTGGAAGTTGCCCCGTGTAACGCCATTACATCTGAACTTCGTGGCAGAATTTGTGATGCAGCTGTTAAATTGATGAAAAATGTTTCTTACTTGAATGCTGGAACAGTCGAATTCTTAGTTGAAGGAGAAGATTTTTATTTCATCGAAGTAAACCCACGTGTTCAAGTGGAGCATACGATTACAGAAATGATTACAGGAATCGATATTGTGCAAAGTCAGCTTTATATTGCAGATGGCTATTCCATGCATGATCAACTTGTTGCGATTCCAAAACAAGAAGAAATTAGGATTAATGGTTCTGCGATTCAGTGCCGGATTACAACGGAAGATCCGCTTAATAATTTCATGCCGGATACAGGTAGAATTAATACTTACCGTTCAACAGGTGGATTTGGTGTGCGGCTTGACGCTGGGAATGGCTTCCAAGGAACAGTTGTAACGCCATTTTATGATTCGCTACTCGTAAAACTTTCCACATGGGGAATGACTTTTGAACAATCTGTTCGTAAAATGGTTCGGAATCTGATTGAATTTCGGATTCGTGGCGTGAAAACGAACGTACCATTCCTATTAAATGTAGTACGTCACCCTGATTTTATTAGCGGAAACTATAATACATCCTTTATTGATTCGACACCGGAACTTTTCAAATTCCCACATGTACGTGACCGTGGAACGAAAACGTTGCGTTATATCAGTAACGTGACTGTAAATGGCTTCCCGGGCATTAAGCAAGAAGAAAAACCTGTTTCTGGCGAACCACGTGTGCCAAAAATTCCTTATAACGAACCGATTCCAGATGGAACGAAACAAATTTTGGATGCAAGAGGCCCCGCTGGCGTGGTCGATTGGGTCAAACAGCAAAATGAAGTGTTACTGACAGATACGACGCTTCGGGATGCGCATCAGTCCTTACTTGCAACGCGCGTGCGTTCCAAAGATATTTTCCGAATTGCTGATGCAATGGCGCATCTTCTTCCCAATATGTTTTCGTTTGAAATGTGGGGTGGGGCTACTTTTGATGTGGCTTATCGTTTCTTAAATGAAGATCCATGGGTTCGACTTGAAACACTTCGGAAGCAAATCCCAAATGTGATGTTCCAGATGCTTCTTCGCGGAGCAAATGCGGTTGGCTATAAAAACTATCCGGATAATGTGATTCGCGAATTTGTGAAGCTTTCAGCGGATTCTGGGATTGATGTGTTCCGGGTGTTTGACAGCTTAAACTGGATTAAAGGCATGGAAGTTTCGATTGAAGCTGTTCGCGATTCTGGTAAGATGGTAGAAGCTGCCATTTGCTACACTGGGGATATTGACGACGAAACTCGGACAAAATATACAATTGATTATTATAAAGATATGGCGAAAGAACTGGTGGCGCAAGGGACACATATTCTAGGCATTAAAGATATGGCAGGCCTACTGAAACCACAAGCAGCTTATCGTTTGATTAATGAACTGAAAGATACGGTAGATGTGCCTATTCATTTGCATACCCATGATACGAGCGGAAACGGCATTTATACGTATGCCGCTGCTGTTAGTGCGGGTGTAGATATTGTAGATGTGGCATCCAGTGCTATGAGTGGAGCAACGAGTCAGCCAAGTATGACGGGGCTTTACTATGGTCTTGAAAATGGAAAACGCCAAACGAATTTAGATGCGCATAACTCACAGATCATCAACCATTACTGGGAAGATGTTCGGAAGTACTATAAAGACTTTGATAATGCGCTCAACTCACCGCAAACAGAAGTTTATATCCATGAAATGCCAGGCGGACAGTATACGAACTTGCAACAACAAGCCAAAGCAGTTGGTCTTGGTGACCGCTGGGATGAAGTCAAACAAATGTATACGACGGTTAACCAAATGTTTGGAGATATTGTCAAAGTAACACCTTCTTCAAAAGTAGTAGGTGACATGGCACTCTTCATGGTCCAAAATGATTTGACGGAAGACTTGATTTATGAAAAAGGCGAGTCACTTGATTTCCCTGATTCTGTTATCGAGTTCTTCAAAGGCGAAATCGGGCAGCCATATGGCGGATTCCCTGAGAAGCTACAAAAAATTATTTTAAAAGGACAAAAACCGCTAAGCGATCGTCCAGGAGCTAGCATGGATCCTGTTGATTTTGTGGCAGTAAAGGAAGAACTACAAGAGAAGATTGGCTATGAACCTTCCGAGAAAGACGTTCTTGCGTACATTCTTTATCCAAAAGTATTCCTTGACTATCAGGAAATGATTAATAAATACGGTGATGTGACGGTGCTTGATACGCCAACGTTCTACAAAGGAATGCGACTTGGAGAAACGATTCAAGTGGAGCTTGAAAAAGGAAAGATTTTACTGATCAAGCTGAATTCTATCGGAGAACCTATCGCAGATGGAACGCGTGTGATTTACTTTGAATTAAATGGACAGCCACGTGAAATTAATATCCAAGACTTTAACGTTCAATCAACGGTGATTGCAAGACGTAAGATTGACTCAACAAACCCAGAACACGTGGGCGCAACACTTACTGGATCTGTTATCCAAGTAGTGGCGAAGAAAGGTCAACGTGTGAAAAAAGGCGATTCCCTTCTAATTACAGAAGCGATGAAAATGGAAACAACGATTCAAGCGCCGTTTGATGGGGAAGTGAACACGATTTACGTTTCGGATGGAGATACGATTGAATCAGGCGATCTACTGATGGAAGTTAGCCGGATTTAAGCGAATAACACAGGCAGGTGCGGGGATTCCTCGCGCCTGTTTTTTTGAATGAAAGTTTGGAATAACGCTTTACAAAATCATGTTTTTAGGGTAACTTTACATAGGGTAGTGTTTTCGTAAAAAGCACTACCCAAAATCTTGTAACTTGCACGGAGTGGAAGAATCGACATACGTGATTTAACAAACCAAAAGCATCGGAAACGGGTAAGTTCAGTTAAGGAGAGATGCTTATAGCAATGAATTAAAGAT
Organism: Listeria kieliensis; assembly: GCF_003369925.1. Taxonomy (GTDB): domain Bacteria; phylum Bacillota; class Bacilli; order Lactobacillales; family Listeriaceae; genus Listeria; species Listeria kieliensis_A. Next base: position 618,978 of record NZ_LARY01000001.1, read on the forward strand.
CTTGGTTTTGACTAATCTCAGAAAGAAGTGTTTTTGTGAAACAAGTGTTTGAAGTTTTAAAAGAACAAGTGAAACATACGCCTATGATGTTCCGAATTGCGCGTTATGAAGACAGAGCAAGCTATCAGAGTCACTATCTCGGGATTTTGTGGGAAGTTTTAAATCCACTGATACAAGTTGCTATTTATTTTCTTGTGTTCGGCTACGGATTCCGTGGTTCACAGATGATTGCTGGAAACGTTAGCTTCCTTGAATGGATGCTTGCTGGGATCGTACCATGGTTTTTTATCAATAGCGTCGTGCTTCAAGGAACAAATAGTATTTTTAATAAAATTAATATGGTTTCTAAAATGAATTTCCCGATGAGCATTTTGCCAAGCATTACAATTGTGTCAAACTTAATGAGTTTTGCAGTTATGCTTGTGATCATGCTAATCATTTTCTTGTTAAAAGGAACCCCAATTACGATTTACTGGTTCCAATTTATTTATTATTTTGTCGCGATGATTTTCTTTTTATTCGCATTTTCACTTTTCAATGCGACGGTTACGATTCTTATCCGTGACTACAATTTAGCTTTGCAAAGCGTTATGCGTGTACTCTTTTACTTAACGGGGATCGTTTGGAATATTCCATCGCTTCTTCCAGGCTGGGCAGCAAATCTCTTGCAGCTTAACCCATTCATGTATCTCGTAAATGGCTTTAGGGATTCGTTTCTCATGAACAAGTGGTTCTTTGAAATGCCATCTTATACGCTTTACTTCTGGTGTTTGACTGGCTTCTTCTTGGTTGTCGGCTCCACCTTATACATGAAATTCCGTGAAAGATTTGTAGACTTTATTTAAAAGGAGACGTATCGGATGAGTAAAAAAGTAAAAATCGCTTTCAATCATGTTTCCAAGCAATTTGATTTGTTTCAAAATAAATCGGATCATATCAAAGCGTTGTTTCAACCCAAAAAACAATTTGATTCGTTTTGGGCGCTAAAAGATGTGAACTTTAAAATTTATGAAGGAGAATCGGTTGGACTGATCGGAATCAATGGTTCAGGTAAATCCACCATTTCCAATTTGATTTCTGGTGTTATTCCGGCGACTGATGGTGAAGTAGAAGTAAACGGGGAAGCATCGCTTATTGCCATTAATGTAGGCTTCAAGGCACCGCTAACAGGAATTGAAAACATTCGGTTGAAATGCTTGATGCATGGGCTTAAAAATAGTGAAATTGAGCGACTAATTCCAGATATTATTGATTTTGCCGATATTGGTGATTTTATCAATCAGCCTGTGAAAAATTATTCTAGCGGGATGCGTTCTCGTTTAGGTTTTGCCGTTTCGGCGCACATTGACCCAGATATTCTCGTTATTGATGAAGCACTCTCGGTTGGGGACCAAACGTTTTACCAAAAGTGTGTTGACAAAATTGAAGAATTTAAAGCAAGAGGAAAGACGATCGTTTTCGTGAGTCACTCACTTGGACAAGTGAAAAGTTTGTGTGATCGGATTATTTGGATGCACTACGGGGAAGTCCGTGAAGTAGGACCGTCTGCTGAAGTGGCCGTTTTATACGACGAGTTTGTCAAGTGGTTCAATAATCAACCAAGACCTTTTAAAAAAGAATATCAACTAGAAAAAAAGGCGAAACAGAAGAATCCGCCAAAAACACGCTACCCGAATCCAAATTTGGATAAGTACAAATTGAATGGGCTAGATAAAGTTATTTTAGCTGGACTAGTTGTTGGAACGGGGCTGTTTGGAACTCTCATTTCACTCGGAAAATCGTTCCTTGGATTGTTTTAAATGAAAAAAGAATGACCGCAAATTTGCGGTCATTCTTTTTTTAATGTTTTGGTGTTTCAGCTAGGTAAATCATCTCTTTGAGGAAGTCTTTATAGTAAGCTTCTTCAAAGGTGGCGTAAGAATGGCCAAGTGGATTCTTACTGCTACCCGTATAGTTTTTAACATCAAAATCAATCACACGTGCATTTGGAATCACAGAAAGAATAAAGTTATTGAGACGATCCCAGAAATATTGTTTCATTTCAATCGCCATTTTATTCTTATAAGGAACGACTTTTCCATTTGCATCGACATAATTCAGTGTGGTTCCACCTTTGTTTAATATGATTCGCTCTTCTGGAACAAACTCCTTTAGTTGTTCTAGAAATTCCTTGGCATATTTCCGCCATTCTTCGAAAAAGGCTTCGGTATTCTCATGCGTGAGCAAACGCTCAAACATGATTTTATCGGCTAAGCGGCTTGCTTCGATTGTTTTTGAATACGTAAGTGCAGCATGCTGATTGAGCCAAAGAATAGGGCGAGTCACATCCGTGAAGGCATCTAATAAAATGTAATCAGGCTCAGCTAAGCGAAGTTTCAAAAAGAAGTCCTTTTCTGCATCTCGTTCAGCATTCTCCCGGTCAGTTGGATCAATCTCCGTAAAATCCGCGGAAGAAAACAGTGTGGTTCTTGCCGGATATTTTTCGGTCATAAGAGAGATGAACGAAGTATCTTTTTGAACGAAAGCCACTTCGAAAAAGGACCGCGCATCTGGGTTGAAATAAGGCTCTGTCCGAAAAGGAGCTTCACTTACGGAGCCAAAAATAACGAGTTTTTTGGCAGTTCCTGGTTTGCTTGGCGCTTTGCGAAACTGGAAGCTGAAGTTACTCAAAGCTGTTTTTTGCGGGAGCACCAAGTATTTTCCGCCGTCAACCGAATGATACTCGGATTTTAATGTGACTTGATTCGGAACGAATAATGGGAAGTCAGGCATCCCTTCTGAGCGAATAAAGGCATCCCAGTCTTCGTTTGGTTGATAAGTTTGAAGTGGATAAAGATGCTCTTTAGAAAGCTCCAGGCTATAACTCTGAAATTTTTTCTTGATAGCAAACTCGGTTTTTAACGTATATTCAGAAGTACGGAATTTCTTATTTCGTCGCTTGAAAACGAGCCGAGGAGCTTCCAAGTGATTTTTGAAAAAGAAGCGAAATTGAAAGCTTTCAGGCGTTTCTTGAAACTCGGCAAGTTGTGCTTCTTTTTGCAGTTCTTTTCGAAAATAAAAAGAAAGTCGACTAGAACCCGTAACATAGGCATCAAGTGAAGTGAACGGCTTTTCTTTTAAAAATACTTTCTTATCAATTTGTTTTTTCTGGGCTTGGCTAGCCTGGATAAATTCTCTTTTTGAAGTATGCCAGTCGTTTTTAAAACGAAGCAGGGCATCCATATTATTGGAATTATCTACTAAAAAATTTGTATCTAAGTCAGCTAGTCGAAGAGTATATTCTATTTTCCCGTCTTTTGAAGAAATGGTCACCGGGAAAGCTTGCTCTTGTTCAAAATAAAGATACAGATGTGGATTAGCTCGGCGAGCAAAAATAAGTTCTGCATCCAGTTCACTCAGTTCAAAGTCAGCCTCCACTTTGAAATTAAATTTAGCCATTTCTTCATCCATCGCAAGGTCTGTTAGCGAAACACTAAATTTCTTAGGCTCGGCAATGAGTGTAAGAACGGCTTCTGGGAATTCAAAGCGGTAATTGTACAAGTCTTTAGGAAGTGGAAGGGTTTTAAATTGTAACGGCCCATCTGTATGGATAGAAACAAACTGATCGTTTGCTTTTCCTCCAAAATGCCAAGAAGTCGTAGCTCCACTAATCGAATGTTGCGCGATTAGTTCATGTGGAACAGTGATGAGATAATGGTTTTCTTCTTCGTGAAATAAAAGTTTATAGTTTAGAGCTGGATAAATGATTTCTTCGGTTTCATTTTCTTTCTTAAAGAAGGCGAAAAATTCATCTATTATCATTTCTTTAGGAACAGAAATCGTCCATTCTTTTTTAGCAGAATCGGTATAAATTTTGTTTGCTAAAATTTTCATAAAAATTCTCCTTGCTTTTAATGTTAGTCTGTGTAATAAAACTCTGCCATTATTGTACCATAAACCGTTTAATTGTGCAGTATATTCACAAGCAAGATTAAAAATCACTAGCCCTTTTGGAGGGAGGCTTCTTTATTTATGTAGGTTATTTAGCATAGTACTAATCTGAAAGTTCCATTTTTACAATGTCACTGAATTGTAACAAAATTGCTTAATACAATTTGATACAATGGATACTAGAACACAAGTATTAGGGAGTGGTTAAAAGAAATGACGAAAAAAAAGGTGATGAAAATTGCCGTGACTGGCTTGATTTTGACAAGCAGTCTTACAATGATTCCGGCTGTTGCACCTCTAGGAGAAGAAAATGTTGCTATAGCGGCAACAAATGCTAATCAAACATTCATCAATACGCTTGCACCTCTTGCGCAAGCTAGTCAAGAAAAGTACGGTGTCTTATCAAGTATTACCTTAGCACAAGGAATTTTAGAATCGGGCTGGGGAAAATCTGAACTAACTAAAAAAGGAAATAACCTTTTTGGAATGAAGGGCAGATATAATGGGAACTACGTATTAATGCCAACGCTAGAATATGTCAATGGAAAATGGATTACGATTAATGCTGAATTTCGTAAATATGCGAACTGGCAACAATCGGTTCATGACCATAGCTTATTGTTTGTAAATGGCGTTTCATGGGATAAAAACAAGTATAAGAAAGTACTCGACGCCCCAAACTATAAAGTAGCAGCTCAGGAACTCCAAAATGCTGGTTATGCGACAGATCCTGGCTACGCCGCGAAGCTCATTAACTTGGTCGAAACTTATAAGCTTGATCAGTATGATGTATTATATGATTCGATTATTTCTGAATCCGCGTACTCAGCTTATGCTAAAGTGACAAAGGTAAGTGGAAATGCGGTTTGGACGAAACCTTATAAGGTAAAAGGAACTTCACTTGTTGGTGTTGCTTCTAACTATCAAAATAAAGACATCCAAATTGTGAGAAAAGCGACTACCAAGCGTGGAACTTATTATCAGTTTAAAATCAATGGGACTGTTGTAGGATGGATTGATGGGAAGGCACTTACTTTCTATGATAAAGAAACATCAAATAAAGCTTTTGTCTCAAGAGCAAAGATCACGTCAACTTCTGGACATACGATCTGGACAAAACCATATAATGTATATGGACGTTCGCAAGTAGCAAGAGCAGATGGTTATGCCAATAAAGAAGTGAAAATTGAACGTGAAGCGAAAACAGCTCATGGGACTTATTATCAATTTAGTATCAATGATAAAGTAGTCGGTTGGCTTGATAAACGAGCATTCACTGTTTACGAATTTGATAGCATCATTAGTGATCAAAAGGTAAACTTATCAGCTCAAGTTAGTCAAACTGCTGGTCACACTGCTTGGTCGAACGCTTATAAACTACAAGGTTTAACAAAAATCGGACCTGCGTCGAATTATCAAAATAAAGATGTGACGATTGATCAAAAACGTAAAACACAACATGGGACTTACTATCATTTTGCTATCAATGGCAAATCAACTGGTTGGCTAGATACCCGTGCATTTAAACTATATGATGCTGTTCAATATAATAAAGCTGTTAATTTAGATGCTAAAATCGTCAACCCAACAGGAAATGCATTCTGGACAGCACCTTATTTCTCCACTGGTTCGAAACTAGTGACGAGTGCTTCTACGTATGCTGGGAAAGATGTGAAGCTGCTTCGCGAAGCCAAGACTGTTCGAGGTACTTATTACCAAGTTCAAATTAATGGTAAAGTAATTGGCTGGTTGGATAAAAAAGCATTTAAATTTTACAGCACGATTAAAAGTGAAGTAACTGTAAATCGTCCGGCAGTAGTGACAACTGTTGCAGGGCACGCTGTTTGGAGTAAACCGTACGAAGTAGTTGGGACAACACGTGTAAATGCGGCTTCTGTTTATCAAAACAAACAAGTCCACTTGCTTAAAAAAGCGGTCACTGATCGCGGGACATACTATCAATTTAGCATTGATGGTAAAACGATCGGTTGGATGGATCAACGAGCGTTTGATCTTTATGATAATATCGAGTATAACAAAGCTGTTCATTTAACTGGAACTGTTACAAATGCAGTTGGGAATGCTGCATGGACAGAACCTTATAAAGCGCTTGGAACAAAATTGATCAACCAAGCAACTGCTTATCAAAACAAACGAGTGACAATTATTCGTGAAGCGAAGACAAGTCGTTCCACTTACTATCAATTCCAAATTGATGGAAAAACAATTGGTTGGCTTGACAAACGAGCTTTTACAAACGTTAAATAACAAAAAACGTCTAATCTCATTCATTAAGAGATTAGACGTTTTTATTCTGGTAGAAATTATGAGAAACAAGCGGTTTGAAATCACATATTATTTTTGATAATAAGAAAATCATCTGTTTTATACTCATAAATATTAAAAATATCCCATTTTAAGTGATTTTATTGTTATTTAATAAAATTTAGTGTGACTTTATATCTATAATTTGAATGATTTTCAAAAATAAGCTATGCTAATAAAGTATTGTTTAGAATGAGGAGTGCTTTTTAAGATGGAGAAACCGTTTTTATCAATCGTAGTACCTTGCTATAATGAGGAAGAAGTATTAAACGAAACAACCAATCAATTAACGAAGATATTAATGACGCTAGCTGAGCGAGAACTAATTGATCCGAACAGCAAGGTAATTTATGTGGATGATGGAAGTAAAGACAGGACATGGCAGTTAATTAGCGAGAAAACAACCGAAAACTCATATATCTCGGGCGTAAAATTAAGCCGTAACTTTGGTCACCAAGGTGCTCTTTTAGCGGGATTAAATGCTGCTTATGAAAAGTCGGATTGTGTGGTTTCAATTGATGCGGATTTACAAGATGATGTGAATGCCATCATTCCATTTGTTGAAAAATTTCATGAAGGCTATGATGTTGTGTATGGGGTAAGAGGAAAGAGAGATACAGACACTTTCTTTAAACGCAATACCGCACTTGGGTTTTATCGCTTTATGGATAAAATTGGTGTAAAACTAGTTCCGAATCATGCAGACTTTCGCTTGTTGAGTAAAAGAGCATTAAAAGAATTTTTAAATTATAAAGAAGAAAATATGTTTATCCGTGGGATTGTACCATTACTTGGCTTTCCATCAACAAAGGTGTATTACGATCGTAATGAGCGCTTTGCTGGCGAATCAAAGTATCCACTTAAGAAGATGATTTCCTTTGCGATTGATGGGATAACTTCTTTCAGCATTGTTCCAATTCGAATGTTATTTTCGCTTGGTGTGATTATGTTTTGTATCGGAATTGGAATTGGGATTTATGCGCTCGTTCAAAAATTTGTCGGGCATGTTGAATCGGGATGGACTTCGCTAATGATCTCGCTATGGGTTATTGGGGGGATCCAGTTGTTAGCTATTGGCGTACTTGGAGAATATGTGGGTAAAATCTTCAAAGAAGTGAAGGGGCGTCCGAGATATACAATTGAGGAGAACTTATTTGAAGAAAAAGCAATGGAATAAAAAAACCGCAATTGATGTAGCAAAAATAAAAAAGGAAAAAAGGTGAACTTCACCTTTTTTCCTTTTTTATTTTGTTGTTTTATCATTTTGATGAATTTGTTGATAGAGTTCATCAATTAAATGCCGAACATCATTTTTGATTTCAGGATGGTCTAGGGCGAATTTCATGGTTGTTTCAATAAATCCGTATTTATCTCCAACATCATAGCGAATACCTTCAAAGTCATAAGCGAAAACACGTTGGATTTCATTTAAACGGTTGATAGCATCGGTTAATTGAACTTCACCGCCAGCACCAGGCTCTTGCGTGGATAGATAGTCGAAAATTTGTGGTGTTAGTAAATAACGTCCTAAAATTGCAAGATCAGATGGTGCGTTTTCTGGATCAGGCTTTTCAACGAAGCCTTTTACATTATAAAGTCGGTCACTCATCTTATCTGCCGGATCAATGATGCCGTAGCGATAAGTTTCTTCGTGGGGAACAGACTGGACACCAATTACAGAGCTGTGCGTGCGTTCATATTGGTTGATCAATTGTTTTGCACAAGGAATTTTGGAACGTACAATATCATCGCCAAGCATGACGACGAAAGGTTCATTTCCAACGAAGCCTTTAGCTTGAAGGATCGCATCACCAAGGCCTTTTGGCTTAGACTGGCGAATAAAGTGTAAGTTGATGTTAGTCGTTTCTTCTACAAGGTGCAGAAGCTCCATTTTGTTTTTTGATTTTAAATTTGCTTCTAATTCAGGAACAGAGTCAAAATGGTCTTCGATTGCTCGTTTTCCTTTTCCTGTTACGATGAGTATATCTTCAATGCCAGAAGCCATGGCTTCTTCTACGATAAATTGAATGGTTGGTTTGTCTACAATAGGTAGAATTTCTTTTGGCATTGCTTTTGTAGCGGGAAGAAAGCGTGTTCCCAGTCCCGCTGCTGGGATGACTGCTTTTTTGACTTTCATAGTTAAAAACCTCCGATAGAAAACTTTTATATAACCTCCCTAATTATACGTGAACGACTGATAGATTAGCAAGTAAATCATTTGCCTTAAACGCAATAAAGAGGTGAGTTCTGTAGACTTTTATCCCACAACTTCATTGACAGCGCATGTGTTTATCGCTAAAATGAAATTTGATATGGAATCGCGTAAGGAGAATTTAAAAAATATGAACAATTCTTTAGAAGAGAAAAAGGCGTACAAAGTTAGTGTCATTGTGCCGCTATATAACGTTGCCGAAATTATCAATGATACGCTGAAAAGTCTCGACGAACAAGATTTTTCGGGCTATGAAGTGCTACTAATTGACGATGGATCAAGTGATGATACTGTCAAAATAGTAAAAGATTTTATTGAAAACAACCCGAAGTTTAAACTCATTGAGCAAGAAAATGCAGGTCCTGCTGCGGCAAGAAATCATGGCTTGCGTCTTGCAAATGGCGAATACATTTTGTTTGTCGATAGTGACGATTTAATTCCTGAGTTCGCTCTTTCACTCATGTATCAGGCAGCTATTTCACATCAAGCAGAACTTGTAACAGGAGCAACGAAACGCTTTAATTCTGAAAAAGAGTGGTTCATTCCCTCGCATTTGCGATATAATATCGCAAAACCAGGTGAAAAAACAATTACAGAAAACCCTGAACTGTTTTATTCAATTGGTCCTTGTGCTAAGTTGTACCATCATAAGCTTGTCGAAGGTGAATTTTTTCCTGAAAGCATTCGCTATGGGGAAGATCAACCTTTTGTTTTACACACATTGTTAAATGCTAAAAAAATCTTCACTGTAGAGAAAGTGGTTTATTATTACCGATTGCGGGACGGTGAAGAGCAGTCTCTTACTCAATCAGTTAACAAAGACCCAATGCGGATCTTACAATCCGTTTTTGATGTGTTTGACTTTGGGGAGCGAGAAATTGAACGTAGCCATACAGAACAAGAAGTGGCACTTGCCTATTATAAGCGAGTTTCTGATATCGAATTTTGGGCTTCTTTGAAGGCAATTGTTGAAAGTAAAGATAGTACGGTTCAAAAAAATGGATTTGAAATGATTTTGAATTGGTTTAAATCGAAACCTGACGATTTCTTGAATGTTATTCCTTCGTTCCGCTATTACTTGTGGTACAGTGTCATTGAACGGGCGAATTTTATTCGAAAGCCTGCGAAAAATGCATACAGAGCTTTGATTACGCATCTTTACGAGCGTCAGACGAAAGAAGCTAAGCAAGCTTTTATGAAATCTTACCCGGTCCATACTCGCGCTTCACTTGCGATTATTGAAGAAGGCAATTGGAAGAAAGCAAAGAAAATTTCGCGTGTCTTTATCATCCGAACTAAATTAAAGACGCCACGTCTCGTGAATGGGTTTGCTCGTAGAATCCTTTTTAAATTGGCTAATCTTTTGCCGAAACAAGACTTTTTGGTGCTTGCAACGGAACGTAGTACAGTTTTAGAAGGAAACTTATTATCCATTTATGATTATATGTTTTTAAATGATCGCAAAGAACGGATCTATGTATTTTTGCGGAAGCAAAGAAGCTGGATTGAAGTTTTACAAATGTATTATGTACTCGGACGAGCAAAGACGATTTGTTTGGATGACTATTATAATAAAATTTATGGGCTTAAGTTTAGTAAGCGAGCACATGTGATTCAGACTTGGCATGCAACAGGGGCTTTTAAAAAATTCGGATTTAGTGCACTTGAGTCTGGGGATTCAAATACGGAAGATTTCGAATCAAAAGCGCATTCCCCTTATTCAGATGTGCTTGTGAGCTCGAAAGCGATTATTCCGCAATATGCAGAGGCTTTCCATAAAAAAGTGGAGCAAATTAAGCCAATTGGCGTGCCGCGGACAGATAAATTTTTTGATCAAGATTATAAAAACTATGTTAATGAAGTTTACCGGAAAAATTATCCGATTTTACGAAAGAAAAAAGCTATTTTATATGCGCCTACCTTCCGGGGCGGACCAGATGAACGGAAAAATTACAGTGTAGTACTTGATTTAAAAAAAATGAAAGAAGCTCTGCAAGATGACTATGTTTTGATTTTGAAATTCCACCCGATGATTAAAAATATTTCCATGGATTTAAGCGAAGAGGACCCTTTTATTTTGATGATGGATGGGGGAAGCGATGTGAATGATTTGATGTTCCTTAGTGACATTTTAATCACAGACTACTCTTCCGTAATTTTCGAATACAGCATTATGAATCGACCGATGTTATTCTTTGCTTATGATGTCGAGAGCTACTTTGATGAGCGAGGTTTTTATTTTAGCTATGAAGACATGATTCCAGGAAAGATTTATAAAACAACGGAAACACTCATTGATGCGATTAAAACGGGTGAGTATGATTACAATAAACTAGCGGCTTTCCGAACGAAATTTATGGATAGCATTGATGGACATTCAACAGAACGATTTATTAAAACGTATCTGGGTAAGGAGGAGAAAAAATGAAATTTTTACCCACTGAAGCGAATCAAAATTTAACGGCTAAAGATATCGCGGCACTACTTACACCGCTTGATGCTACTTTTGTTGTTTTTCAAACTGAAAGAGATGAAAAAGCAGAAAAGCAGATGCTGCGTTTTTTTGACAATTATCAAGCCGAATTTGCTTCGCAGGACATTTTTTACTTCCTTGCAAATCCCGTTTATACACAGTTTTTGAAAAAACAGGAAAACAAAGAACCTTTTCTTGAAAAGGACGAGTTTCAATTTATCGATGAAATTAAAATTAGTATTCCGACATATGTTGAAAAAGATCCGTTTCTGGTTTTGCCTGAAAACTATAGCTATTTAATGTTTAGAAGAACCACTGTGCTTGAAAAAATAGCAATGCTACAAGAAGATTTGCCATTTGAAGTATTGATATATCAATTACTACAATCAACGGATTCCATCGTCAAAGAGCGGATTCTTGAGACTTGGAAAGAGCCAAAAGCCAGAAATTCAGATGAGCTCGAGTTAGATAAAACAGCTGCACTGTTTGCTAAATGGGTAAAGCGCCAACAGGAAAACTGTCAAATTCCGTTATTAAATCAAGAATTTGAAATCAACTTCCTTAATTATTTAATCAATACGCGAATAGGGCCGGCCTTTCAAGCAGAAGTGGAACAAGGAAACTCTTCAGCTGCACGCGAAATTTTAACGGAACTATTCCAAGAGCTCAAACGACTTGAAAAAACGGTCGTTTCGGGACTAGTTTCACTCGGTTATTACTTTGTGCAAATTCCTGTTGAATATTATGGGAAAATCCGCGACGACTCTGAATTTATGAAACTCTATTTGGAATTTGGGACGTTCTTGTTTAGTCAATTGCATTTTAATTCAAGAAGCTATTACTTGAGGTTTTACAGACAAGCAACTAATGCGCTTTATAAAGCAGTTCGTGCAAATTCGGAAAAACCGCTACGCAAATGTAATGAACTTTACTTTTCTCAAAAATAAGACAGACTGACTTGCTTAAGAAAAAGAAGAGTTTTTCCCTTCTTTTTCTTTTCTTGTGTTATAATACATGTGTTATGTTAGCTTTCAATCTTTAGAGATAAAGGAGACTATAAAAAATGATCTATGCTGAAATTCTTGCTGGAGGGAAAGGTACGAGAATGGGAAATGTAAGCATGCCCAAACAGTATCTGCCACTAAACGGCAAACCTGTAATCGTTCATACGGTTGAGAAATTTATTTTGAATGCTCGTTTCGATAAAATTCTTGTGGCTTCGCCAAAAGAATGGATCAATCATACTGAAGACATTTTGAAAAAGTATATTCAAGATGAGCGTGTGATTGTTATTGAAGGCGGAGCTGACCGTAATGAAACGATTATGAGTGGAATTCGTCATGTTGAACAAAACTACGGGTTAAATGAAGAAGATGTTTTAATTACACATGATGCCGTTCGGCCATTCCTAACGCATCGCATTATCGAAGAAAATATTAATGCTGCACTTGAATACGGGGCAGTGGATACGGTGATTACAGCTACGGATACAATTGTTGAATCGACCAATCATGAATTCATTACAGATATCCCGGTGCGAGATGTGATGTATCAAGGGCAAACGCCGCAAAGCTTTAATATGAAGCGTCTTAGTGATCATTATCACGCTCTTTCCGATGAGCAAAAACAAATTTTAACGGATGCCTGCAAAATTTGTCTGCTTGCCGGAGAAAAAGTAAGTCTCGTAAAAGGTGAAATTTTCAACATTAAGATTACTACACCTTATGATATGCAAGTAGCCAATGCGATTATACAGGAGCGGATTAGCCATGATTAATCAAGTATACCGGCTTGTTTCGGAAAGACAATTTGAAGTTGCCAATATTGATGAAACGCTGACTGAAGATGCTGTCGTTGTTCGCCCAACGTATCTCTCAATTTGTGCAGCTGACCAGCGTTATTATACGGGGTCACGCGGCAAAGAAATTTTAGCTAAGAAACTACCGATGGCTTTAATTCATGAAGGCGTGGGCGAAGTTGTTTATGATGCCAAAAAAGAATTTCCAATTGGAACAAAAGTCGTGATGATTCCGAATACACCTTTTGAAAAGGATCCCGTGATCGCGGAAAACTATTTGAGAAGCAGCAAGTTTCGCTCAAGTGGGTTTGATGGCTTGATGCAAGACAATGTGTTTATGCGTCGCGACCGGTTGATTGCTTTGCCTGAAGATTTAGACATGACCGTAGCAGCTTTTTCAGAACTAATTTCAGTTGCTGTTCATGCTGTGCGTCGTTTCGATTCTCGTGCAGATGCCAATCGTTCTTCGTTTGGAGTTTGGGGTGATGGCAATCTAGGTTTCATCACTTGCTTACTACTAAAAAATATGTTCCCAGATGCAAAAGTATATATTTTCGGGAAGACGCCTTATAAACTCGATTTCTTCTCGTTTGTAGATGCAGCTTATAGCATTGATGCAATTCCAGAAGACCTAGAGATTGACCAAGCGTTTGAATGTGCCGGTGGGAAGGGAAGTCAATATGCGGTAGATCAAATTATTGATTTGATCAAACCAGAAGGAACGATTTCTTTACTCGGCGTATCTGAGTATCCAATTGAAGTGAATACGCGTATGGTGCTTGAAAAAGGGTTAACACTTTATGGAAGTAGCCGAAGCGGGCGAGTGGATTTCCAAGCAACTGTTGATTTTCTAAGCAGTAATCGACGTGCTGTGGAATACCTTTCCAACCTCGTTGGCGAAGTGCATGACGTCAGAAGCATTCAAGATGTGATTGAAGCTTTCGAAGCCGATTTGCGCAGCCCATGGGGCAAAACCGTTATGGCGTGGAATATTTAACTTTCAAAGATTGAAAAGAGAGGTGCCGCAATCCTGCGGCACCTCTTGCTACATATTAGGAGGAGTGGACCTGAAATGAAACGAATTCTGGCACAAATTTACATGCTCATTTTGCGTGGAATTGCCGCAATTTTTCGGCCGTTTAAGTTACAAACCAAAGTGGTCATGCTCGTGACTTTCCAAGATAATCCTGAGCAAATTTTAAAGAAAATGACTGAATTGCGCGTTTCTCCGGAGACGATCGTTTTTTATGATCCGCGCGTTGATGAATCGAAGCTTTCCTACAATTTTGTCCGGACAATTCCGCTAACTTTTGCGTCGGTTTTTAAACGACTCTATCACATGAGCCGGGCAAAAGTAGTGATCGTGGATAATTATTTCCCAGAGCTTGCGGCAATAAACTTTAAAAAGGACGCGTGCTGCATTCAAATTTGGCATGCGAACGGAGCACTCAAGAAGTTTGCTTGGGAGGACAAGGCTACAGCTTTACGTACAAAAAGTGAACAAAATCGTTTTAAAGCCGTCTATGCTCGTTTTCACAAGGTAGTTGTGGGTTCTGATGCGATGGGAGAAATTTTCAAGCGCTCTTTTTTACTTGAAAGTGAGGACCGATTACTAAAAACAGGTGTGCCAAGTACAGATTACTTTTTTGACCAAGAAGAAATCAACCGGATTCGGGCTAGTTATCAGGAGAAATACCAGAAAAAAACGATTTTGTACGCACCGACGTTTCGAGACAAGGAGCTAAATCAGGCGCAGCTCTTGCTTGATCTTGAAAAAATGCGCGCTCTTCTTGCGGACAAGTTTGTGCTCTTGCTGAAGCTTCACCCTTCGATCCAAGCGGACGCAGATATTCCAGAAGATGAGTTCGTGAAGCTTTTTCACAAGAACGAATCGATGCGCGAAGCCTTAGCAGGCTCAGATGTGCTTGTGACGGATTATTCTTCTTCGCCATTTGAATTTGCTTTACTTGGCCGCCCTATTTATTTCTTTACGCCAGATATTGAGCAATACGACCGGGAACGTGGCCTTGTTACAGGATTTTCAGAGCTGATCCCAGGGAAGCCCTATCTCACGACAGAATCGCTTGCTCATGGTATCCTAAATGATGAGGCAGATCTAGAGGAAATTGCGCGCTTCAGCGCAACTTGGAATCAGTATTCAAAAGGGCATTCCGCTGCGAATCTCGTTGATTTTATCCAGAAAAAACTTTGAAAGAGAGTGGAAACATGAAAAAGGTGATTACTTACGGCACGTTTGATTTGTTACACTGGGGGCATATTGAACTTTTGCGACGTGCAAAAGAAATGGGCGATTATCTAATTGTCGCCCTATCAACCGATTCATTTAACCGAATCAAACATAAAGAAGCCTATCACAGTTACTCGCATCGCAAGTTAATTTTAGAAGCGATTCGTTATGTGGACGAAGTGATTCCAGAAGAAAACTGGGATCAAAAAGTAGCAGACATTAAAACCCATGGTGTGGACGTATTTGTCATGGGTGATGACTGGAAAGGCGAGTTTGATTTTTTAAAACCTTATTGTGAAGTAGTTTATTTGCCAAGAACCGACGGGATTTCGACTACACAAATTAAAGAGGATTTGCGCTGAGTTGGCTTTTTGGGCAGAGCGCAAGAAAATTTTCAGATGTAAAAAATTATGCTATGATGTTCGTAAGTGTGATTTCAGCCAGACAAGGCTAGAATAAGGATTGGAGAAAAACCATGACAAACTTATATCAAGATGATAGTTTAACTTTACACACTGATTTGTATCAGTTAAATATGATGAAAGCTTATTTTGATGACGGAATTCATGAACGAAGAAGCATTTTTGAAGTTTTCTTCCGTGAAATGCCGTTTAATTCTGGCTATGTGGTTTTTGCTGGGCTTGAGCGCATTGTTTCGTACATTGAGAATTTACGCTTCACAGAAAGCGATATTCAATATGTGCATGATGAACTGGGATTTGATGGCCCTTTTTTGGAGTACTTAAAAAACTTTAAGTTTAGTGGAACGATTCGTTCAGTTCGCGAAGGGGAATTTGTGTTTAAAACTGAGCCCATTATACAAGTGGAAGCAAACCTTGCGGAAGCTCAGTTGATCGAAACGGCACTATTAAATATTGTAAATTTCCAAACGCTGATCGCAACAAAGGCCGCTCGGATTCGTTCTGTAGTGGATGATGATAGCTTAGCGGAGTTTGGCACGCGTCGTGCGCAGGAAATGGATGCCGCGATTTGGGGCACGCGTGCAGCTTATATTGGCGGCTGTGATTCGACAAGTAACGTGCGTGCCGGCAAGATTTTTGGGATTCCGGTTTCTGGAACGATGGCGCATGCGATGGTTCAGGCGTACCGGGATGAATATGAGGCGTTTAAAAGCTATGCGAAGACGCACAAGAATTCCATTTTCTTAGTGGATACTTATGATACGCTTAAATCGGGCGTTCCGAATGCCATCCGAGTAGCGCAAGAGCTTGGCGATGAAATCAATTTTATCGGGATTCGGCTAGATAGCGGAGATATGGCGTTTCTTTCCAAGAAAGCACGGCAAATGCTCGATGAAGCAGGGTTTCCGGATGCGAAAATTTTTGCTTCAAGTGACTTGGATGAGCATACGATTTTGTCGCTTAAAGCGCAAAAAGCAAAAATTGATTCTTGGGGTGTTGGAACCAAGCTGATTACAGCCTACGATCAACCAGCACTTGGAGCAGTCTATAAAATGGCGGCGATTGCGGATGAAAATGATGTTTTGCAAGACTCGATAAAACTTTCAAGCAACACGGAAAAAGTGTCAACGCCTGGGGAAAAACGAGTTTATCGGATTATTTCCGAAAGCAAGCGTCCAAAAGCGGAAGGCGATTATATTGCGATGGCAGACGAATCGCTTGATGACGTGAAAGAGCTGACGATGTTCCACCCGGTGCACACTTATATCACGAAAACGGTGAAAAATTTCAAAGCGAAAGAACTTCTTATACCGGTTTTTGAAGGCGGGAAACGCGTGTATGACTTGCCGTCACTTGAAGAGATTAAAGCATACAAAGAAAAAAACCTTGCGCTTCTTTGGGGCGAGTACAAACGAACTGTTCGACCAGAGCAGTATCCAGTTGACTTGAGTGTTAAATGCTGGAAGAATAAAATGAAAAATATTGAGAAAGTGCGAAAAAGCGTACAGCTTCATTCGCCAGTTGATCTTAATTTTCCTTTATAAGTGAAACAAATAGGAGGCTCATTGAATGGATATTAGAGAACAAATTTTAGCAGAAATGAAGGTCAAAGCTGAAATTGATCCTCAAGAAGAAATTCGGAAAAGTGTCAAGCTACTCAAAGACTACTTGAAGAAAAATTCATTTTTGAGAAGTCTTGTTTTGGGGATTTCAGGTGGGCAAGACTCCACTTTAGTTGGTAAGCTAGCTCAAATCGCCATTTCTGAGCTTCGCGAAGAGACGGGAGGGGACTACCAGTTTCTTGCGGTGAGTCTTCCTTACGGCGAGCAGTTAGACGAGGCGGATCGGCAAGATGCCTTGGAATTTATTGCGCCCGATCAAACGGTTGTGATCAATATTAAGGCTGCGGTCGATGCTAGCGCAAAAACGCTGAAAGAAGCCGGGATTTTGCTAACTGATTTTGCGAAGGGGAATGAAAAAGCACGGGAACGGATGAAAGCCCAGTATTCAGTTGCGGCGATGCACCAAGGTGTGGTGGTTGGAACGGATCACTCGGCAGAAGCGGTGACGGGCTTTTATACGAAATATGGCGACGGGGGAACGGACATCAATCCGATTTTTCGTTTGAATAAACGCCAAGGAAAAATGTTGCTTAAAGCATTAGGCTGTCCGGAGCATTTATACTTGAAAAAACCGACTGCGGATTTGGAAGAGGATAAACCGGCATTGCCTGACGAAGTGGCGCTTGGTGTAACTTATGATGAAATTGATGATTACTTAGAGGGTAAGCCTGTTTCAGGCGAAGCAGCAGCCAAAATTGAAAGTTGGTATTTGAAATCGCGGCACAAACGCCATATGCCGATTACGATTTTTGATGATTTTTGGAAATAGGAGGGAAACGAGATGAAGGTAGGTTATGGATTAATTACAACATTCCATGCGCATGCAGGACAACAAAAAGAGCTAGCAGAAATTTTGTTAGAAGGGGCAGCTGTCATGGAAGAGATTCCGGCTTGTCTTGAATACATCGTTGGAACTTCAGAACAAGATGAAGATACGGTTTTTGTGGTGGAGGTCTGGACAGATGAAGGGCGGCACCGCGCTTCGCTTGATAATCCAGCCGTAAAAGCAGTAATAGAACGAGGAGCTCCATTAATTCGTGAAGTGGAACGCAATAAAGAACTAGATCTTTTAGGTGGAAAAGGGCTTTAGAAGCGAGGAAAATTCACAAACGGGGTTGCAAGATTGAACAGTTGACGTTAAAATGAAAGAAGAATGAAAAGGGCAAGCAATTGTCCTTTTCTTTGTTAGTGAGCGAGCCGATTTTATTCGGCTTAATTTTATAGATAAGGTGGTTTTGGAAAAAACGATGAAAGAATTTGCCGAACAAGAAAAAATTATCGTTCTGGATTTTGGAAGCCAGTACAACCAATTGATAACACGACGCATTCGTGAATTTGGCGTTTATAGTGAACTTCATCCCCACACGATTACGGTGGAAGAAATGAAGGCACTAAATCCGAAGGGAATCATCTTCTCTGGTGGACCAAACAGTGTGTATGATGAGGGAGCATTCCGTTGTGATGAAGGGCTATTCGAGATGGGCATTCCAATTCTTGGAATTTGCTATGGCATGCAACTGATGACGCTTCACTTTGATGGAAAAGTAGAACCCGCGAAAGATCGTGAATACGGTAAAGCAAACGTTCATCTAGAAATTCCAAACCATTTATTTGCAGGCATTCCGACAGATCAAACTGTTTGGATGAGTCACGGGGACCTTGTTGTTACTGCACCGAAGGATTTCGAAGTCGTTGGAACGAGCAAATCTTGCCCGATCGCAGCGATTGCAGATGAAAACCGGAAAATGTATGGCGTGCAGTTCCACCCAGAAGTTCGCCATTCAGAATACGGCAATGACCTTTTGAAAAACTTTGCACTGAACATTTGTGGTTGTAAAGGTGACTGGTCAATGGAAAACTTTATCGAAGTGGAAATTGACAAAATCCGTGAAACCGTTGGCGACAAAAAAGTGCTACTTGCGCTTTCAGGCGGCGTTGATTCTTCTGTTGTTGGCGTTTTGATTCATAAAGCCATTGGCGATCAACTAACGTGTATCTTTGTTGACCACGGTTTGCTTCGTAAAGGAGAAGCGGATCAAGTCATGGAAACTCTTCAAGGTGAATTCAATATGAATATCATCAAAGTAGATGCGAAGGAACGCTTCTTATCGAAATTAAAAGGAGTTTCTGATCCTGAACAAAAACGTAAAATTATCGGAAACGAATTTATTTATGTCTTTGACGATGAAGCAGGGAAGCTTGATGGCGTTGAGTTCCTAGCACAAGGAACACTTTATACAGACATCATCGAAAGTGGAACAGCAACAGCGCAAACGATCAAGTCACATCATAACGTTGGCGGACTTCCAGAAGACATGAGTTTTAAACTCATTGAACCGTTAAATACGCTATTTAAAGACGAGGTGCGTGCACTTGGAACTGAACTTGGCATGCCAGATGCAATCGTTTGGCGGCAACCGTTCCCAGGTCCTGGACTTGGAATACGTGTGCTAGGCGAAGTGACAGAGGAAAAACTAGAAATTGTGCGGGACTCGGACTATATTTTACGCGAAGAAATCAAAGAAGCTGGGCTTGACCGCGAGATTTGGCAATACTTTACGGCACTTCCGAACATTCGTAGTGTGGGTGTCATGGGCGACGGTCGGACTTACGATCACACAATTGTGATTCGTGCGGTGACAAGTATCGACGGCATGACAGCTGACTGGGCACGAATTCCGTGGGATGTGCTTGAGAAGATTTCTGTGCGGATTGTGAATGAAGTGCAGAACGTCAACCGCGTTGTTTATGACGTGACGAGTAAGCCGCCTGCTACTGTGGAATGGGAATGATCTAAAAATGAAGTTCAATAGAATCAAGGATTTTTAGGGCATTTGTAGAGGTATAAAACAGCTTAAAAATGGGTTTAGGTGGTTCCGAACTGTCCCAAAATAGTGCTATCCAAAGTTCAAAATTTGGGTAAGCACTATTTTTTATAAGTTTCAGCATCTATTTACTTTTTAGATCAGTTTTCTTCTTTTCTTTTATATAAGACTCTATAAATCGTTCTTCCTTATTTAAATTAACTGGATCGTCTGTTGGAAGTACTCCATGATGAAGAAAATAATCTTTTTCATCAATTTCTGAAACGTCTTTTAATATAATACTATCAATAGTTTTTACAAACGATAATTCTGTTCTTAATGTATTTGCTTCTAAATCTTCTTCGAGAACCGGAATAAAAGAAAATTCCTTATTTTTAGCAATCATTTGTTTCAATATACTAATAGTCTTATCATCTCTTGCCTCCATAGTATGCAAGCGAGTTGTTATTCTAAATAGCTGATTACTATGGGAATTGGACAGTTCTTGATTGAACAGATTTTCACCTATTATGACTCTATACCAGTATGGGTGGTTTTGACTAATTCCTGTAATAATTCCAATGACAATCTTATTTTGGATATTATCATTTTGCCATTTTGAAAAAATACTTAACCCAAACTCATTTCGAAAAACTAAACCTAAACATGGTTTGTTACTAATTATATTTTCTGGTATTGCCAGCACGCCTTTCCAAGAAGCTTTATCCCACAAAGGTAAATAAATCACCTCACTCGTTTGAATATTTTGATGAGTAACTTTTGTTAAATCAAATTCTTTCATCCTTTTTATTTTACTAACATTTGTGGAAACTACAGTATCTTCTATGGGCTGGTTTCTAAATACATCAAATTCCCTTTGATTAGTATATTTTGTTCTATGTTCACTAAAGACAGATCTGCTATCTTCGTATGACAGAAATGTGTCCAATGTGCTTGAATAATTAAAACATCTAAATAGTGTATTATCTTTTTCAGATGTTTCTTTGAATTTTTGGAAAAGGCTTTCAAAAACTAGCATCTGAGATATAAATATCGCTACAATCGAATAGATTTTTTCAAAAACTGTTTCTCTATTTATAAACTCGATCAATTCATCAATTTGAGAAATTATTACTTGAACAGTATTTTCATTTTGCTGTACCTCTATATTAAATGTCTTTTCTTTGCCATCCAGAATTTCAATAGAGAATGTTCCAAGCACTGGCATAATTTTATCAACAACTGATGTAGCAAATGTATTCTCTAACATAGCAAAAATAGTTGCACCAAGTTCTTCTTTAATTCTGTTTCGCTTAGACTTTACAGTTACATCACAGCCAATAATTTTAGTTTTAAGAGTTATTGTATTAGATACCACTTCAATATTTAGTCCCTTTTGAAAGCTTTTTGAAGCTGGTTGATTAAACAGGTTCTTCATAAACTCATCTACATTTTTACTAGAACCCAGTGCCTCTAAGTAATCTTCGTCATAATAACCTAACTTATATTTTATTGTAGCTGATGATGTATGAAGTCCAATATCATTTAAATAATCGGGCAATGTATCTAGTCTACAAATATCTTCCAATGACAGGTTGAGTAAATAGATTGCGAGTAATCCATCATAGTATGAATATTTTTCAAATTCCTCACGCTCATTAGTTTTATACGGATAAAGGTCTATACCTTGTAGTTCTAATTCATTCATTTCAAGAGAATAGTCTATTCTTCCTAATCTAAGCTCCAGCATTTTTATTGATCTTGCTGATAAGAAAATCCCTGGTATTGCTGTGCCTTCATCAAAATACAAATTGAACGAATTCATATAGGCTCTCACATAATAACTTCTAGCACTCCATGCTAAGCCAATTCTTTCGAATGCCGTTCCTAATGATAAAAGAATTTTAATTAAGTCAATTTTTGACTCTTCTTGATAGAGTTTAGATAATGCTCTACTATAATATTTAATTGAAGTATATACATCAGTCTCTAAATAATCATCTCCTCTATTCATTAGCAACTGGCCAGAAGATACATTTTTAGATTGTTCTCCTAACAAATCTATCAATTTGTCAAATAGTTCATCATAATGCGGACTGTTTTTCAAGATAGGCAATTCTAAGACTTTTTTCAATTCAAATAGATCAATATCATTATTATATTTGATATCTTCTAGAATCACTATATACTCTTTGACTACGTCATCCCATAATTCAGGGTTTTGCATTTTCATCATTTGATAATCAAATCTAGCCAGCACAGCTCTTTTAGGATTTTTTTTATCTTGAATGAAAAAATCAAATGAATCTTCTAAAAGTTTGGTGTGAGTACTTATGGAATCAATTATTTTTTTACCTTTTATGTGATTAGAATACAAGGCTATCCACAAAGTGGATAGTTTCTTCAAAATAGTATAATTTTCAAGGTGCTCTTGATAAATTTCTTCTAGCTCCAAATATTTTTGATAATACATATCTCGATCTTCATACCACCAAAGAATTGTCCAACAAAAATCATAAAGTGCATTGGAATAATTTTGCAAATGACCATATTTTTTAGTAAAGCGTATATTACGTTCTAATACTTCAATGGCTTTTGATTTATCAAACTCAAGTTCTCTTACTATTTCAACGGACTCCTCAGATAATTTAACAATTCTTGAAGACTTAAGATTTTCAATATTCAAAAGTTCATCATCAATTTTTTTTAATCGTTTTCTACGTTCGATATCCTTAGATCCCTCTTCGACAATATCCAATAAATCTTCAGACATGTGAAAGGCTTCAATTGCTAATAACTGATTGCTATTTCTAAATGTATTTTCTAATAACCATGTTCTATCTAAAATTCTAATATCTATACTATATTCGCCTCTAAGTTCATCTTCAGCTGTGGCTCTTTTTTTATCAGACACAAATTGGTTTGTAATAAAAAATATTTTTTTATAGTCTCTATCAAGTTCTTTATTTGTTCCGACAATTTTTTTTACGTCGGACTTGAATTTTGGTTTCCAATCTTTTTTAGCACTAATTGCAAATGCCCATCTTTCCTTGTGAGCCAAATCTCCAAAGCCACTCAACCACGATTCTGCGAGGCTTTCAGAGACTGGAATAGTCTCTGAATCAACTTTACTATCTCCACCACCAGTTGGACCAGTTTGTGGTAACAAATTGGGACAGATAGTTACTCCGATTATTTTTCGACAATAGTCTTCAAATTCTTTTTCTTTACTTTGACTAGTTAGTGATTCTAGAAAATAGGAAAAATAATCTTCTGACAGCTTTCCTCTTTTTACAATCTTTGAATCCGAGAATAAATCGGGATGTATTTTTTTATAAAAATCTTTTTCATCCATTGTAATACCTCCTCTAGGTAAGCAATCAATTTACATAATCAATAAAACTATTCTTTCTTTTTTATTAGTATATCAACTATCCTAGCAATACTCAACGTGTTATAATTCAAAAAAGGAGTGATTATATTATGTTTAAAAATAAAGGGGACAGACTTGAATCTCTCGTTCAATATGTATACCAAGTGCTATCTAATTCCTCAAATCAAAAAATAGAAGTTATTAACAAACATGACATAATTGGTAAATCAGGAGTTAAGCACAATATAGATGTATATTATCAATTCAAACTAAATGGTATAACCCATAAGGTTATCTTTGAATGCAAGAATTGGAAGACAAAAATATCAAAGGAAAAGGTTTTGGCTTTTAAATCAATCCTTGATGACATTCCTAATTCAGCAGGAATAATGATAGCTCCCAAAGGTTATCAGAGCGGAGCAGAACAGTTTGCTGAGCATCATGGAATAGAGTTAGTATCAGGAAGTGAAAAATCATTACTCGCTTTAGTTGCTGGTGAAAATTTAAAAGTCGTTTTACCTGATGAATCTGTAGTTGGTCAACCGTTTTATTGCATTATGGAAAATGGGGGTAACAATCAAGTAACTGGTACATATATGAGAAATATATCAGCAAATGGCGAATCCTTCTTACGTCTATTTTTTTCAAAAGTAGAAGCTACAGAAAATTCAGATTTAATGTGCGGGGAAACAGTAGTTAGAGGTTTGGATAAAAAACATCTTGCAATACTATGCGATTATAGTGAGAATTTTGGACTGCAGTTAGCTATTCAACCATTTTTACAGAAACAAGCTCTAGGTGTAGAACCTAGAATGATAAGAGATTACTTTCTTGATTAACCAGACCATACAACCTTGCTCCTTATGCCTTATATAAAGCGCTACTAGATGCGAATACCTATGTGGTTGAACCTTTAATGGCAATAGAACTATTTATTAAGAAAGAATATAGTGGCCGAGCAATTGCGGAACTTGGAAAACTCGAGACGAAAATAGAAAACATGTCGGAGAGAAAAAGCGAGATAGTCATTCAAGCAAAGTTGTTGCATTCAAAATTTTTGAAAGTCAATTAAATGAATGGTTTAAAGGGACGGCCTATCTTAAAAATCATTTTGACGGTTACGAAAAAACAGATAATCATTCTCTGTATTTGCAAGGAAACATTGACAGAATCAAGGCATTATTAATCAAAGAATTAAAATGATCGAATGCAATTTGTAAACGAACAATCGGATAAAAAGCAATTGACGCAACTAGTGAAATTTTATATAGTGGCGTAATGCTTGAAATGACTAGAATGAAATCAAAAGACAGGCGAGGAGGGAAAAAATGCAAATTACAGTTGTTGACTACGATTCTAAGTGGGAAACCATGTATTTGAAAGAAGAACTGGCTCTTAAAGAGATGCTTCAAGAAGATTTGATAAGCAGTTTTCATATTGGAAGTACTTCTGTTTCAGGACTAAAAGCGAAACCCATTATTGACATCTTGCTTGTAGTAAACGATATTGCGGGGGTGGATACCTTGTCATCCTCATTCGAAAAGCTTGGTTATGAAGTCATGGGGGAATTTGGAATAAAGGGAAGAAGGTATTTCCGTAAAGGTGGAGATAATCGAACGCACCAGATTCATGCTTTCCAGTTCGACCAGGTTCAAGACATCGAAAGACATTTATCTTTCAGAGATTATCTTCGCCAAAATCCACAAGTGTGCGTGGCATATGGCGACTTGAAAAGAGAGCTCGCTGCTAAATATCCAAATGATATTGAAGGATATGGAGACGGCAAAGATGATTTTGTTAAAAAAGTTGAACAAGAAGCACTTAAATGGCATTGGAAAACGCGCTAAATTTCTATTACTCAAAAAGCCTTCCCTTATTAACTAAAGGGAAGGCTTTTTAAATCTAGCGGAAAAAGGAACCATTTTATTTCAATCGATATATTTTACTTCCAAGGTCTTTACCTAAAACCCCTTGCATAGCAATCAACTCTACAGGGGCATCCATATCCAAGATTTCAAAGGCAATAGCGGACCGAACCGTTGTGCCTGGCTTAACTTTTTTATCAGCTAATTTGTCAAGCGCATCAAACTTTTGGCTCAATGGCATCATCGCGAATTCTAACTCTTCAAAATCAGTTTCTGTTTCTTGAAAGGCCTCAAAGCAGTCCATAAATACATGAGCAGGTGTCATCGCATGATCGCTTTGATTCGTATAGTCATAGGTGAGAACTAAAGTGGCAATTTCCACATCTTTTTCTGAATTTGGAAGTACAACTTCTGCATCTAGCAGTTTTATTGTAGCGTCATTAATTTTTAAAACATCATCTTTAAAATAAACCTTATCTTTTTTTGTTTTCTTGGGCTTTGTGGTACTACCCGTCTTGTGCTGCTCTTTTTTGCTACTCGAAGAAGCCTTGCTATCTCCACATGCCGCTCCCGCTAAGCTAAGAGCTACAATGCTACTCGATAGCAAAATCTTTTTTACTGTCCCCAATGTGTTTTCTCTCCCTTTTATGTAAATATAATATGCAAAACAACGTAATTTTAGCATAAAGAGAGCTTAGAGTCTACAGGTTATCCCAATCATCTAAAAATCAATAAAAACGTGTTGGATCTTTGCCGCTTGTTTGCTTTCTCAAGCCTCCTCATGTAAGCTTTTCATAGTACGTTTTTTATTAACAAGAAAGCAGGTATATGCTTTATGAAACGAAATGAAATCTTAAAAAAACTACGTCGCGAACTCCGACTTGGGCATCATTTACTTGGCGTTGCAACAGGTACAGGAATGACCGCTAGCTATGCCGAACAAGGGGGCGCTGACTTCACATTAATTTTAAATTCTGGTCGCTTCAGACAAATGGGGCGGAGTTCACTTGCCGGCTTCTTACCATTTGCAAATAGTAACCAGCTTGTATTTGATTTTGCGATACGCGAAATCATTCCACTCATCCATAAAATTCCCGTTATTTTCGGATTAAATGGAACAGATCCGACGATTAATATCCCGCAATTTATTCAAACGATCAAGCAAAGTGGCTTCTCAGGCGTTAATAATTATCCATCAGTCGGTCTTATTGATGGTGTTTTTCGCGAAGCCTTAGAAGCAGAAGGGAACCGCTATGACCTAGAAGTAGAGGCCATTCGTGCTGCTCACCAAGCCGATTTATTTACAATTGCTTTTGTCTTTAACGCTGACCAAGTCCGCAAGATGGCGCAAGCAGGTGCTGACGTGATTTGTATTCATCTTGGGCTTACAAGTGGCGGCTTACTCGGGGCACAAAAAGTACTTTCCCTCGAAGCTGCTATAGAAGAAACCAAGACCATGCTCGAGCGCATCCCTAAAAATCGCAAAAATGTTTTCAAGATGGTTTACGGCGGTCCAGTCAAAACACTTGTCGATATTCGCTATCTATATAACCATGTTCCGGAACTCGACGGCTACATTGGCGGATCTACTTTCGAGCGTCTTCCTTCCGAAGAAGTGATTGTCCACCAAACACGTGATTTCAAAAAATCAGAAATCACCTCGGATGGGAGTTTACTCGCGCAAATGCTCGATGGCATTGAAAAACATTATGATTATGTCGAGTTTGTCCAAAAATATGTCGAAGCCAATTACAGCGAACCAATTCAATTAGCAGAACTCGCGCAAGTAGCTCATTTATCGCCCAGTTATTTAAGTACACTTTTTAAGGAAAAAGTGGGGTATAGCTTTACTGAATATTTGATTCGCTTCCGCCTTAATAAGGCGGTCGAATGGATGCAACAGGATCCGAAACGGTCACTAAAAGAAATCGCTTTAGGAATCAATTATCAAGATTACGCGCAATTTAATAAGGTTTTCAAAAGATATATGGGCATGTCGCCAAAAGAATACCGACAACAAATCACCTAATATAAAAACTATTTATCATAACATAAAAACGTTTACATAAATAGTGAAAGCGCTATAATAAAGGTGTAGTAAGTTAACGGACGCGCCCGTAGAAAGACTTCTTATGAAGGAGGATAATACTTTGAAAACAGTTGCGCTAATAGGCACCTTTGATACAAAAGGCGAGGAATACAGCTATATCAAGAAACAAATAGAAAAGCTCGGATTAAATGTCTTAACCATCCATGTTGGGGTATTTGAACCAGCTTTTAAACCAGATATTTCGAATCAACGAGTAGCAGAAGAAGCTGGGACGGATATTCGTTCTTTAGCCGAACGAAAAGATCGGGCACATGCTACGGAAGTTTTATCACGTGGAATGGAAAAACTAGTGCCTAAATTATATAAACAAGGACGCTTTGATGGAGTTCTTTCTTTTGGCGGAACAGGCGGTACTTCGCTTGTGGCACCAGGGATGCGAGCTCTTCCAATCGGAGTTCCCAAAATCATTGTTTCGACTGTGGCTTCTGGTGATACATCGCCCTATATCGGAACGAGTGATTTGATCTTGATTCCTTCAATTGTTGATGTTGCTGGATTAAATAAAATTTCAGTTCAAATTTTCAACAACGCTGTTTTAGCAATGGCAGGCATGCTTAAATTTGAAACAGAGCCATTTACGAGTGATAAACCGCTGATTGCCGCTTCAATGTTTGGAGTAACAACACCAGCAATCAATTTTGCACGTCACTACTTGGAAGCGCGTGGCTATGAAGTTCTTGTTTTTCATGCAACAGGTGTTGGTGGCAAAACAATGGAATCCCTTATTCAATCAGGTTTTTTCCAAGGCGTTTTAGACTTAACGACAACAGAGTGGGCAGACGAACTAGTTGGTGGCGTTTTAAATGCTGGACCACATCGCTTAGAAGCCGCTTCTAAAACAAGGACGCCACAAGTAGTTTCCGTTGGTGCTTTAGATATGGTAAACTTTGGTCCTTATGAAACAGTTCCTGAAAAATTCAAATCACGCTTATTATATAAACACAATCCGACAGTTACGTTGATGCGTACAACCGAAGAGGAAAATAAACGAATCGGTGAAAAACTAGCAGAAAAGTTGAATCTTGCTGAAGCCTATACGGCACTTATCATTCCAGAAAAAGGTGTTTCAGGAATTGATGTGGAAGGCGAACCTTTCCGCGGTGAAAAAGAAGACGCGATTTTATTCCAGACCCTAACAGATCAAATAACAAATCCAGCTGTTGAAATGATTTACCGACCAGAAGCTATTAATGACCAAACATTTGCAGAATTTGCTGCGCAAAAATTAATCACGTTAATCGAAGAGAAAGAAGGTAAAAATAATGAATAAACAAACAAGACAAGAAATTTTAGAAGCTTTTCGTGCAAGAATTAAACAAGGCGAAGTATTAGTCGGCGTTGGTGCTGGCACAGGTATAACAGCTAAAAGCAGTGAAGCTGGCGGAGCGGATATGTTGATTATTTACAATTCAGGACGTTACCGGATGGCAGGGCGCGGCTCACTTGCAGGCTTACTTTCTTATGGAGATGCTAACCAAATTGTTGTAGAGATGGGAAGCGAAGTACTCCCAGTTGTGGAAAATACGCCAGTCCTTGCAGGTGTATGCGGCACAGATCCATTCCGTGTTATGGATGTTTATTTAAAACAATTAAAAGAACAAGGCTTTAATGGCGTTCAAAATTTCCCAACAGTCGGCTTAATTGATGGCACATTCCGTCAAAATTTAGAAGAAACTAACATGGGTTATGACTTAGAAGTGGATATGATTCGAAAAGCGCATGAATTAGATCTTCTCACCACTCCTTATGTATTTGATCCAGAGCAAGCTCGTAAAATGGCTGAAGCAGGCGCAGATATTTTAGTAGCACATATGGGACTTACAACGAAAGGAACCATTGGCGCGAAAACGGCGCTTACACTTGACGATTG
Organism: Listeria kieliensis; assembly: GCF_003369925.1. Classification (GTDB taxonomy): domain Bacteria; phylum Bacillota; class Bacilli; order Lactobacillales; family Listeriaceae; genus Listeria; species Listeria kieliensis_A. Next base: position 648,030 of record NZ_LARY01000001.1, read on the forward strand.
TGTGACAAAAATTGAAGAAATCATCCAAGCAGGTCGCAAAGTGAATCCAGATATTTTAGTCATTTGTCATGGGGGCCCGATCGCTGAGCCAGAAGACGCGAAATATGTGATTGAACATACCTCAGGCATTGATGGATTCTTCGGAGCTTCAAGCATTGAACGTTTCGCAGCAGAAAAAGGAATTAAGCATCAAACTGAAAACTTCAAAGCGATTAAAAAGAATTAATTAAAAAAGTACGAATCCTGGTTTTAGTCTGGCCCCAAAAATGGGACAAGATGAAAAAATAAATTTGTTTAGCAAAAGAAACTTGGTAGGGACCTCATTTTCTACCAAGTTTCTTTTTATTTTGCAAAAAAAGCTATCAAAAGAAAGGTGGCATCTGCTATACTAAAAAATATTAAGGAGGTGCTTAGGATGAGTCTAAAACTTCGCGAATTGTTACAGCTGCCTTCTTTAAAAGATGCAAAAGTAGTGGCAGGACGTGCCGGCTTAGAGAGATTCGTTTCCTCAATTTCTGTTCTTGAACATACCGATACAGAAGCTTTTGAGGCAGAATTGTTTAATAATAATGAATTTTACGGCGACGAAATCGTGATTTCTGGTTTAATAAGCATCAAAGATAATGAAGAAGCGCAGTGTAGCATGGTTCGTAAATTACGTCGTGCGGGTGAAATTGGATTGATTTTATATTACGTGGGGATTTATCTCCCGAAAGTTAGTCAAAAAATGATTGATCTCGCAGATGAACTCGATTTCACACTGATTGTCATGCCAGAAAATGAACGAACTTTACGCTACAGTGAAGTGATTTACGAAGTCGTTGAGGCAATCGTCAGACAAGAAATGAACGAAACACAATTTTCAGGAAAACTCTTGGAACAAATCTCGATGCTACCGGAAAATCAGCGAAGCGTCGATACCATGCTCAAAATACTCGCAGATCGAACCAAAACTTCCATTGCTCTTGCAGATAATAGCGGACAACTTGTGAACACTGTGACCTGGCCACGTAGTAACACCTTGGATTTAGGGAAAAATATACAAACAATAAAAAATGAAGACATTGTGCAAGAACAGCAGGTATGGAAGACGAAGCGCCCGATTTTGCAAAACGGCATTCAAACGATGTCCCTTTATCTAATGAAAGAGCAAACGACACTCACAGAAAATTTAGCCATCCAAATGACAGAAGTTGTCCAAGTTTTTATGAATCTCTGGGGGGAGAACTATCAAGAAATCAGTCCTCGTGAACTCATGAAAGCGATCATGAACAACGAAAGCGTCAAAATGCGCCGCCTAGGGAAAATGTTTGATATCGATGTTTCGGCTATTCAAAATATGTGGCTGATCTCAGTGAAAGACTTGCAAAAAAATAATGAAGTTTTGCATTTTTTGAAGCAAATGATTGCTCCTTGTTTCAAGGTTTCGTTAATTGATTTCTATGATGATTTTATTGTTGTTTTGATGGACAAAAGCCGAAGACAAGGTGAATTCGAATCGCTTGCCTTTGAGTTCTCTTCCGAAATGGAACAGCAGGGACTAAAAATTTCGCTTGTAAAGTGCTTTGGAACAATGAATACAGTTGAAGTGCAAGATACTTATATGACCGTTAAGAATTATTTACCAACAGCTCGGAAAGTTTACACATCGAAAAATGTTTTTTTCTATCAAGAAATTGAGTTCGTTGCGGATTGTCTGGAAATTGTTTACAGTGGTGAATCAGCCATCGCAGAAATTTTTAAGCAAATAAAACCGCTGATGCAAAATGAAAATAATGACGATGAGTTACTTGTGACCCTAGCTGTTTTCTTATTAGATGCCGAACTTAGTTACCGAAAAGCAGCAGAAAAGCTATTTTTACATCTAAATACGATTAAATACCGAATCAGTAAAGTCAGCGAATTGCTTGCGTTTCCAGTCACAAAAATACCTGAAAGTTATAAGGTTTACCAAGCTGTTGCTGTTTGGCGGATTTTAGGTGAAAACCATAAAAAATAACGATAAACGGATAATTTTTGTCACTTATGACAAGAATTGTCCGTTTTATTTTTCTTTTTTGCCAATTACATTAATTTTGATTTTTTGTATAATGGAGGCATTACTAAAAAAAGGAGGCAGAAAATTATGGCAATAAAAAATGCGAACAATCAAGAACAAGCACAATCTTGGGCCGGACTAGCATTTGTTTGGACGGGAGCAATGATTTGCATTCCCAGTTTAATGATTGGCGGAACGCTCATTGCGGGCATGTCATTTTGGGAAGCTATCCTCACCGCTTTAATCGGGAATGGCATCATCGTTGTTTTGATGATCTTTCAAGGCATTCAGGGGAGCGATTTAAAAATGCCAGCTGTAAAAGCTGCAGGACAAGTATTTGGGAAGCAAGGCTCCAAAAAGCTGATTTCAATAATTCTCGCAATTAGCTGTCTCGGCTGGTTTGGCATCCAAGCAAATGTTTGCGGGATGGCTTTCTCTCAGTTTTTAAGCCTCTATCAAATTGATTTTCCCGTTTGGCTCTCTTCTATCGTTTGGGGCATCATCATGCTGATTTCCGCACTTTATGGAATCAAAATCCTCAATTTGTTAAATTATATTGCCGTGCCTGTTTTATTTGTAGTCTGTCTCTATGCGCTAGTTGTTTCACTGAAAGGAGATGTTTCACAAGTCTTTCAACACGAGCCAACAACTAGCTTACCATTTCTAAGTGGACTTTCAATTACAGTGGGTTCTTTTGCACTTGGAGCCGTTATTGCAGGGGACTATTCCCAGTACACCAAAAAACGTGGTGACATCGTGAAAGCATCTATTTTAGGCATTTTGCCTTCTGGCATTTTTATGATTGCCGTTGGAGCTATCTTAGCTATTACAGCAGGAACAGCAGATGTTACAGCCGTTTTTACGAAGCTTGGACTGCCAGTTATTGGAGTGATAGCGCTCGTTCTTGCTACATGGACAACGAATGCGGTCAACGCTTTTTCAGGGGGGATCGCCATTTGCAATATCTTTAACTTTACAAAAAGCAAGGAAAAAATTGCAGTTGCTTCTGCAGGGATTCTTGGAACGATCTTAGCTGCATTTGGCATTTTAAATTATTTTGTACCGATTATGAATATTTTATCTGCGATGGTACCTCCCGTTGCAGGAGTTATGATTGCTTCTTATTGGGTTATTCAAAAAGGGGATAAAACCAAGTGGAAAGAAGTGCAAGGAATTAACTGGATGGGAGTTACAGCTTGGGCGGCAGGAGCCGTTATTGCTTGTATCCCAGTTATCTTTAGTTTCTTTCCAAAACTTCCTGAGCTTCCTAATCAGCCTTTAATCGGTTGCATCATTTCCTTCGTGGTTTATCTAGTTGGAAAAAAGATCGCAGACAGTCGTAAAAAACAAGTTTTAGAAGAAGATTTTTGAGTGAATAGGAGGAATTTTGATGCGTTATTTAGATGAACAAGCAATTGAAGATATTGCTTTAGGAGCAGCTTTTTTAGGAACAGGCGGAGGAGGAGACCCGTATATCGGAAAAATGATGGCTCTTTCTGCTTTAAAAGAATTCGGACCAGTAAAATTGCTTTCTTCGGATGAAATCGCAGATGATGATTTTTTCATTTCAGCGGCGAGTATGGGCGCACCGTCTGTCTTGATAGAAAAGTTTCCAAAAGGAGACGAATACTTACGGATTTTCGACAAGCTAGGACGCTACATTGGGAAGGGATTAACCGGAACTTTTCCGATGGAAGCAGGAGGTGTAAATTCGATGATTCCGATTGTTGTAGCCGCGCAACTTGGAATTCCACTTGTCGATTGTGATGGAATGGGACGCGCTTTTCCTGAACTCCAAATGGTGACATTTCATTTAAATGGCGTTTCAGCAACTCCGATGGCGGTGGCAGATGAAAAAGGAAATATTGAAATCATTGAAACGCCAAATAATCATTGGACAGAACGCTTGGCGCGTGCTGCTACGGTTGAGATGGGAGCAAGCAGTTCCGTAGGATTGTATCCTTGTACAGGAAAGGATATTAAAAAGTCAGGGGTTCATGGGATTGTCAGCTTGTCGGAAAAGATTGGACAAATCATCCAATCTAAAAAACAAAATCAAGCTGAAAAACTAAAACAATTGCTTGAAGCAACAGAAGGATATCATCTCTTTAGCGGCAAAATTGTGGATGTTGAGCGGGATATGGCAGGCGGCTTTAATCGTGGCTGTGTCACGATTAAAGGGTTAACGGAACAAGCCCAAGAGGAAGTGAAAGTGTATTTTCAAAATGAAAACTTGATTGCTCGAAAAAACGGAGAAGTGGTTGCGATGACCCCAGATTTAATTTGCTTAACTGACCTTGAAACCCTTCATCCAGTCACGACAGAATCATTAAAATATGGGAAGCGTGTGCATGTGCTTGGACTTCCTTCGAATCCGCAGTGGCGAACAGAAAAAGGACTGGAAACCGTTGGGCCGCGTTATTTCGGCTATGATTTAGATTTTGTTCCCATTGAAAAAACGCAGGCGAAAGGAGGAGCTGTTCGTGTATAAAGTAGGAATTGATGTCGGCGGGACAAATACCGATGCCGTCGTATTGAATGAAAAATTTGAACTGGTTGCAAGCGTTAAAGTCCCAACGAGTAGCGATATTGAAACCGGTATTCGCAGAGCACTGAAGCAAGTCCTTGAAAAAGCGGAGATTGAACGAGACAAAGTCTCTCATGCGATGCTTGGAACGACACAATGTACGAATGCTATCGTTGAACGAAAAAAATTAGCACAAGTTGGTGTTATTCGACTAGGCTATCCAGCAACAGCATCTGTTTTGCCTTACACGGCTTGGCCAGACGACTTAGTTGAAAAGCTTTCCGGGAAGTATAAACTTGCTTCTGGCGGATTTGAGTTTGATGGTGGAGAACTTTCCGCTTTTTCAGAAACAGAGATTCGAGAGATCCTCAGAAGCTGGAAAGGAAAAGTAGAAGCTATTGCGGTCGTAGGTGTATTTTCATCGTTGAAAAATGAAGAAGAATTTCGAGTGGCTGAAATCGCAGCAGAAGAACTTGGCGAAAAAATTCCAGTTTCGCTTTCTTCAACAATAGGCTCGATTGGCTTAATTGAACGCGAAAATGCGAGTATTTTAAATGCAGGCTTGTTTAAAGTGATGGAAAGAACGAGTAGTGGATTTGAAAAGGCACTACAAAGTGAAGGCATTCATCGAGCAGAAGTCTTTCTTTGTCAAAACGATGGAACGCTCATGTCAATTGAATATGCCAGAAAATTTCCGATTCTTACGATTGCTTGCGGACCAACGAATAGCATCCGAGGTGCAGCTTATTTAGCCGGATTAAAAGACATTTTAGTTCTGGACGTCGGCGGAACCACATCAGATATTGGAGTGCTCGCTGGCGGGTTTCCGCGTGAATCGTCTCTTGCAGTTGATGTTGGCGGGGTTCGAACAAATTTCCGCATGCCAGATATCGTCTCTATCGGACTTGGTGGTGGCAGTATTGTTCGGCGTGACGGGGAAGAGGTGACTGTTGGGCCGGATAGTGTTGGGTACCGGATTACAGAAGAAGCGCTTGTTTTTGGTGGTGAAACGATCACGGCTACAGATATTGCGGTTCGTTTAGGGCACGCAACTGTAGGGGATCCAAAGAAAGCTGAACAAATTCCACTTGATTTCGCTGAAAAAGCTTATCAAAAGATTGCAGAAATGACGGAAGTGGCGATTGATAAGATGAAAACGAGCTCAGGAGATGTAGAAGTCGTTTTGGTTGGTGGTGGCAGCTTGATTATCCCGAACCAGTTGAGAGGTGTGCGGAAAATCATTCGCGATGAAAATGGAGCAGTGGCTAATGCCATTGGCGCTTCTATTTCGCAGATCAGTGGTGAATACGAGCAAATCTACATTTATTCACAAAAACCACGTGAAGAAGCTCTGCAAGATGCAGAGAGTAAAGCCCGCGAAAAAGCGAAATTTGCAGGAGCAGTTCCTAAAACGATTCAAGTTGTGGAAGTGGAAGAAATTCCGCTTGCTTACCATCCAGATAATGCGACACGCCTTCGAATTAAAGCGGTTGGCGATTTAGTTTAAAAAAGCTCGTTGCTAGAAATGGCAACGAGCTTTTCGAGTTTCTCAGTCGCGTAATCCTTTTCCATTTAAGATCTGTGGAATGAATTTCTCGATTCGTGCTTCACGCGTTTTACTTTGCTTAGCACCAGCAAAATAATATAAATAAGCTTTTCTACGGCCAGGTGTAAGAGCTTCAAAAGCAGCCTTCAAACTCGCATTTTCTTCTAATCGTATAGCAAATTCTTCAGGCATCTCGATTTCATTAGTCTTTTCTTTCTTTTCCACTTTTAAGCCTGCTTTTTCGACTTGGATGGCTTCTAAAACGTAAGCTTTGATGACTTTTTGAAGGCGTTCCACATCTTTTACAGAAGTAAAACGTAATTGTTTACCGACACGTGAATTTTCCCCGACATCTACAAGAACGCGTTCTGGATCTGTTAATAAAGAACCTTTGAAAAATAACAGCGCGCAGTAAGCCTTAAAACCTTGAATCAAAACGATATTTTTTTGATTCACACTATAACAAGGTTTATGCCACTTAAATTCCTCCGTTATTTCCACATCTATATCTAGCAAAATGGTTCGAAGTTTTTCTGTTACTTCCTGCCAAATCGGTATTTCACGCACGTAATCCTCCACTTTTGGATTGACTTTCGTTTTTGTCATCGCGATCGCTCCATTTCCATTCCTGTATAATTTTTTACTATTATAGCATGCAAGCTTTGAAAACTTAACTAATAGTAACCAAAATAGTTGCTATAAAATTACTTTGACACCGGTCATTCTTCCCACCTATAATAAAGAAGAAAGAAGGGAGCGGACGGCTTGAAAAGGGAAGAGGATCAATTTATTATTCAAACAGCACTTTTAACGGGAAAGCTGCTACTTGAAAACGGAGCAGAGACTGCTCGAGTGGAAGATACGATGGAACGAATCATCCGAAAAAGCCTTGGGAATACTGCATCCAAAAGTTATTATACTTATGTCACACTTTCCGGCGTTTTTGTTCGAACGGATCTAGCAGAAAATAGTTTTTTACGAATTGATAGTCGTGGATATAACTTAGAAAAAGTCGTCCAAGTCAATCAAATTTCACGGGACTTCACAGAAGGAAAAACGACGCTTCCAGAAATGAAGAAACGACTTGAAAAAATTGACGCAGATACTAGTCGAGATGCAATGTGGAAGCAACTTTTTTTCACGGCGCTTTTAAGTGGAGCGATCGTTTTAATTTTTGGCGGCAGTTGGAAAGATCTTCCCAGTGCTGTCATCGGTGGCGTTTTGGCTTACTTTGCGTTTCAAAAACTAACCAGTATGGCTGATTATCCCTTTATCTTTGAATTTCTGTCCACCTTTATTGGTGGGTTAGCCGGTTACCTCGTGCACCAACTAATGGGGTCAGATATCAACTTGACGATGATCGGGACGGTCGTTCCACTTGTTCCGGGGATTGGGATTACGAATGCGATCCGTGACTTGCTTGCACGACACTACATTTCGGGCATCATTCGACTATTTGAAAGTCTATTTGTAGCCGCGGCTCTCGGATGCGGCGTAGCGCTCGTTATTTTGTTATTTAATTCTTGAAAAAGGGGAAGGTTTCATGTTTTTCGAACTGATTTACCATTTTATTTTCAGTTTCATCGCTTCGTGCGCCTTTGGTTTTTTGTGTCGGATTCCAAACAAAACGATCATTGCAGGCGGAATTGTTGGTGGAGCGGGCTGGCTTGGTTACTATATCATGAGCGAAAATGGCTTTGGTGTGTTTATCACGAGCTTTTGCTGTTCACTTATTTTAAGTACGCTCAGTTATGCGTATAGTTACATTCGTAAATATCCATCGACCGTTTACTTTATCCCCGGGCTCGTTCCTGTTGTTCCAGGGATTACTTTTTACGAGGTCTTTAAAGAACTATTCACGAGTCACGCGGAAGTGGCACTAAGCACGTTTTTCAATGTGATCGCTTCTGCCGTAGCACTTGCTTGCGGAATCATCATCGGAAACATTTTATTTCTACTACTTTTTAAACCACTTATCAATCAAGTTAAAGCTGCTCTCAGGTGAGGGCAGTTTTATTTTGTTCAATTTTCATTCTACAAGCGAAAAGTTTTACGCTATAATGAGTGAGAAATCGAATAGAACGCACTCAAGTAAAAAGGAGAGGAAGCAAATGAAATATGAATGGCGAAAAGAAGAAAAAGAACTTTATCTTCCCAAGAAACAGCCAGTTTTTATTGATGTTCCAAAATTTGGTTACCTGACAATTGAAGGCGAAGGTGACCCCAATAAAACGGACTTTCAAGAGCTTGTGGCTACACTTTATGCAGCTGCCTATACAATTCGAATGCTGCCTAAAAAAGGCTTTACTCCTGATGGTTATTTTGAATATACCGTTTATCCGCTTGAAGGAGAATGGACTACGAAACAACGGGATTCGGGTCCGCTTGATAAATCCCTCTTTGCGTATAAAATCATGATTCGACAACCTGAATTTGTTACTCAAGCGTTATTTGAAGAAATCAAGCCGCTATTTGAAAAGAAGCTGCCTATCGATCAGCTTCGTAAATTGAAACTAGAGGAATTAACGGAAGGGCCTTCGATTCAAATGCTTCATCTTGGTTCTTACGACTCGGAACCCGCGAGCTTTGCTCAAATGGAGCAGTTTGCAGCCGAACAAGGACTGGAACGAGTATCAAAAGATCATAAGGAGATTTACTTGTCGGATCCAAGACGGACAGCGCCTGAAAATTTAAAAACAGTACTTCGATTTGCAGTGAAGCAAAAACTTTGACCTTTCCTGACTAAAGAGATACAATAAGATTGTAAGGTAAGAATAAGAAAGTTACGAGGAGTGATGAATGATGATGAACTTACCACAAATGCATCGCAGTGACTTCTTTGACTTATTCCCATCTGTTTTTGATGGAAACTTTAGCCTATTGAATGGAAGCCAAATGAATGTCGATATTTCAGAAACTGAGGAAAACTATCAAGTAAAAGCGGATTTACCAGGTTTTAACAAAGAGGATATCCGCGTCGATTTTGAAAATGGCCTTTTGACAATTAAAGGACAACGTGAAAATAAAGCGGACGTGAAAGACGAAGAAGGAAACTTTATTCGTCGTGAACGTTCAAGCGGCTCTATGAGTAGAAGCTTCGTTCTTCAAAATGTCGATGCAAATGGTGTGAAAGCGGATTTTGCGGATGGCGTTTTAAACATTGTCCTTCCAAAACTGGAAAACAGCAACCATACAAAAATTGAAATTAATTAAAAAAAGCTTGAAAGCGGTTGGGAGAAAATCCCAACCGCTTTTTGTTTGCGATAGACAAAAGTTTTCAGAACAGGTATCCTTAAAGGGAGGCGTATTTCTTTACGTAAAGGAGTTCGAAAATGAAAGAAAAATTAGTCAGTGTGATTGTTCCTATATATAATGTAGAAAAAGATTTGATGCGCTGTGTGGATTCGATACTGAATCAAACTTATCCACATCTTGAAATTTTATTTATTGACGATGGTTCAACGGATTCTTCTGGGAAATTGATGGATGAATTGACGGATACTCGTGTGAAAAAAATTCATCAACGAAATAGTGGTCAAGCAGGGGCCAGAAATGCCGGGCTTGATCTCGCAACGGGCGATTATATCATAATGGTCGATAGCGATGACTGGATTCGGGAAGATTTAGTTGAACTTTGTCTTACAACTGCTGAGGAAGCCCAGTCCGATCTTATTTTGTTTACGTCTTACAATGTAAATCAAGATGGGAAAAAGCAATATGTACCTCGAAAATCTGGCTACTTACTGACAGATGCTGGGAGCGTTCCTTGGAATAAGTTTTATGCGGCTAAGCTACTTCAAGATATTCGCTTTCCGCTTGGGACTTGGTATGAGGATTTGGGAATGATTCCTGCTGTTGTTTTGCGCGCGAAAAATCCTGTGAAGCTTGAGGAGGCGCTTTATTTTTATCAAACGGATCGCGTGGATTCCCAGTCCAATCTGAAACAAGATTTGAAGTTTTTGGAAGTGATTCCGATGCTTCAGCATGTCGAAGCCGAAATGAAACGGTTAGGGGTTTATACTGGAAATGAGCAGGAACTCGAATGGCTTTACATGGAACACCTCGTGTATCGCACAGTTCTTCGGAAAATCATTGACCTCGAGTCCATTAAAATGCGTAAGGAAGCTTTAGTGCAGGTGAAGCAAGTCTTGAAACAAAAGTTCCCGCGCTGGAAAAAAAATGGGTACATATCTGGTACTGGATTAACGGCAAAACTAAAAAAATTGGCCGTGCGCCTTTACCTTGCTGGGTTTGTTCGGCTCGGCGATTTAATTTGGAAAGTACCGTTTGAAAAAAGACGCCAAAAAACTGGCTTTTAAAGGAGAAAAACATGAAAGTAAGTGTGATTATCCCCGCTTACAATGTGAGCGAATATATTGAAGCTTGTATTGATTCTGTGATGAATCAGTCTTACCCAGATCTTGAAGTAATTGTGATAGAGGACGGCTCAACAGATGATACAGGGAAAAAATTAAAGCAGTTACAGCATACGTATCCTACTCTTCAAGTGATCAGTAAGGAAAACGGCGGCTTGTCTGCTGCAAGGAATGATGGTGTGAAACAGGCGACGGGCGCTTATCTTGCGTTTGTGGATAGCGACGATGTGATTGACAGAACGATGTATGAACGCATGGTGAATAGCCTAGAGCAAGTGGACGCAGAAATCGTCACGATTGGAGTTAGCCGACTTCGCGGCGAGGATGTGTATCCTTCTGTTCTGCATGAGCATTTTATGCAAGAAACCAAGCTAGGAACGAATTTGCACGAAACGAACGAGTTGCTTTATGATACAACGAGCTGGAACAAATTGTTCAAACGAAGCTTTTGGGATGAAAATCAACTTGCCTTTCCAGTAGGGAAGACATTTGAAGATATTCCGGTTGTGATTCCAGCCTATCTAAAAGCTGAACGTGTCAATTTACTCGCATCCATAGGCTACTACTGGCGTTCAAGAGAAACTTCAGGATCGATTACTCAGCAGCGCAATAATGTTCGCATGGTCAAAGACCGGTTAGATGCTTTACGTGTTTGTGATAAGGCGTTTAAGGGTGTCACGGATGCCAAATTGATTCAAGCTAAAAAAGATAAGTTTCTTGCGATTGATTTATTTTCGATGATCGAATGGCTTTTTCTTGCGCCAAAAGAAGACTATGAGATGATTCGAGGTTTAGTTACGAGCTACATGGAGCAAGCGGATATGAAATCGGATTTAGCAAGGCTGCCGAAAAGGAAGCGCAAAATGTTTGAAGCGTTACTTTTAGACCGGCAAAGTGCTTTTAAATGGCAAGGGCGTCTCTACTTCTTGCAAAAAGCTTTTGGAAAGTTTTCAGTTGCTTCGAAAAACAAGTGAGTTGACAAAAGAATTTTATGTAACTATAATGGTTACAAAGAGGTGAGGAAATGGCCATTTCAACACGTTTTAGTGTCGCGGTGCATCTTTTGACGTTAATTGATCGAAGCCGTGGCGAACCAATGACCTCTGAGGACATTGCGGGGAGCGTTGGAACAAATCCAGTAGTGATCCGGCGAATTATGAGTTTGTTAAAAAAAGCCGGGCTGCTTCATTCAAGTCCTGGTGCTCGGGCGACTTATTTGACACGTAATCCTGATGAGATTTCACTTTATGAAGTGTATAGAGCGGTGGAAGGGGAAAAGCAGCTATTTGATATGCATAAAAACCCCAATCCGAATTGTTTTGTTGGCGCCCATATTCAAGAGGCGCTTGACGATGCTTTTTTGAAAGCGCAGCGAAAGATGGAAGCGGAATTAAAACAAGTAAGTTTAAAAGATATTCGTATGAGTATAGAAAGCAAGGCAAATTAAAACTTTGCCTTGCTATAAAAAACAATTCATTGTAACTGTTTCAGTTACATAGGAGGAGGAAATATGATGAAAGTAGCAATTATTGCAGCAGCAGGGAAAGCTGGTCATTTGATTTTAGAGGAAGCCATTAAGCGGGGTATGGATGTGACTGCGATTGTTCGCCATAAGGAAAAGATAACGAATCCGAATGTGAAAGTGCTTGAAAAGGATTTATTTGATTTAACGTTTGAAGACTTGCAAGGGCAAGATGTCGTTGTCGATGCGTTTAATGCACCTCAAGGAAAAGAAGAGCTTCATCAAAGTTCGCTTGCTCATTTGATCGATCTTTTAAAAGGACATGAAGAAATTCGCTTGATGGTTGTTGGAGGAGCTGGTAGTTTATATGTGGATCCTGAAAAAACAACACGACTTATGGATACGAAAGATTTTCCAGAAGCTTTTCTTCCAACAGCTTCCAATATGGGGAAAGCTTTTGATGAACTGAAAGCGACAACGAATTTGAACTGGACGTATATTAGTCCATCTGCTTTCTTTAATCCTGATGGAGCTACAACAGGAAGCTATCAAGTGGGCGCAGATAACTTGCTCACGAATGCCAAAGGTGAAAGCGAAATTAGTTTTGCAGATTATGCACTTGGCTTTGTGGACGAAATGGAAAAGGGTGAACACCTGCGCGAACGCATTACACTTGCATCGAAATAGTAGAAAAAGCTCCTCGCTAGTGCGAGGAGCTTTTTTGCGGGAAAGAAAGTCTTAAGTTTTCTAAAAGAATCTTAAAATCAGTCTTAAGGTGGCTTGATTTCTCTCATTTTTTCGCGTATTGTTTAGCTAAAAGAAACAGGAGGAGATGCTTTTTTGAGAAAGTGGACGAAAAAGAAGAAGCGACGAATTTACTTTTTGACGGGCATTTTTGCATCGGTTGTTCTTCTGTTCGTTTTGGCTGGGATGCTCCGGAATGCATATTTAGAGTTTACGGCACCATCTCCTGCTTATGACAACGAAAAACAGCATTTCATTAGCAAACTTGTTCCACACGCGCAACAAATTCAAAAGGAACACAACATTTTGACGAGCGTGACGCTTGCTCAGGCGATTTTAGAATCAAACTGGGGAAAAAGCGAACTAGCACTAAAAGCAAATAATTTATTTGGGGTAAAAGGCTCGGCGGGAGCTCCGTTAATTAATATGACGACAAAGGAGTTTCAAGATGGGAAATGGATCGAGATCAAGGCAAATTTCCGGAAATATGCAAGTTTTGATGAATCCCTTGATGACCATGCCAATCTCTTTTTAAATGGAACTTCTTGGTCGAAAAATAAATATCGCGCTGTAATTGATGCGGCAGATTATAAAACAGCTGCGAAAGCCATCATGGATGCAGGATATGCGACGGATCCGACCTATGCTTCGAAACTCATGGCGTTAATTGAGGATTATGACTTAACAAGTTATGATCAGGTAGGGGCTAAAGTCATTCGAAACCAACTAGCTGGTTATAAGGCTAAGGTTAAAAAAGACGCAGAGGGTATTGTCTATGGGATGCCTTATGGACTGCCTGGTGCGACTAAAAATGAAGACCTCGCTTTTTATGCAAGAGATACATTAAATGTCTTACGAGTTGCAGATACAACCAATGGAAAATGGGTTCAATTTGCTGTAGATGGGAAGACAGCAGGTTGGGTTAATGCCGATTTGATTCAACGAAAATAACAAAAAATGGATCGAAATTAACACTTTTTAGTTGTCTTATTGATAGTTCATTAGACCTAAAAAAGTGCGTTTCGATCTTTTTTTTTGTTTTTTTTCGTTTTGGGCAAGCTTAGCAAGCGAATGGTTTTTATTGTTTTGTCATGTTTGTAACATAAAAGTAATATATATTACATAAAAGTTTTGTTAGAATGAAATGGTTGCTAAGAAAGAACACATGTTTTTATACCCGACTTGGTTATAAAAATTTATTCAAAAAAGGATGTGCAAACTCATTATGTTTTCAATTGCTAAGAAGCACTTGCTTAGAATAGGGCTCGTCAGCCTATCGTTTTCGATGATCGCTCTTCCTATGCAAGCGAAGGCGGATGATTCATCTGCTCGGTTAACTTCCGCGCAACAAGCTTTCATTAATGAAATTGCGCCACATGCAAAGAGAGTTCAAAAAGAACATGGGATTTTAGCTAGCATTACGATTTCTCAAGCGATTTTAGAATCGAACTGGGGAAAGAGTCAGCTTGCCGAAAAAGGGAAAAATTTATTTGGTATTAAAGGAGCTTTCCGTGGGAGATCTATTTATTTACCTACTAAAGAGCATAATGGTACTGCTTACGTAGGAACAAAAGCCGCTTTTAAAGCGTATCCATCGTGGTACGATTCTTTGAATGATCATGCGCTTTTATTTGCAGAAGGCCCAAGCTGGAATAAGAAACTATATGAATGTTTGCTTGGGGAAACGAATTTTCGCTTAGCGGCAAAAGCTCTAGCCGGAACAGGCTATTCTTCTGATCCGACTTACGCAGCGAAATTAATTGAAGTGATTGAAAAATTTGGTTTAGCGACTTATGACAAACCGGATTCTACACTTGATCAAATGCCTTCTGTGACTCAAACTTATGCGGTTGGCAAAATGAAAGAGCATCGAATTTTAAATGTTTGGAGTTCACCAAATACGCGTGGAGCTAAACTTGTCGCTAGCTTTTCAAATGATTTTGATCCTAAAATTGAGATTTTAAGGGAAGCCAAAATAGATAGTAATAAAATCTGGTATCAAATTGAGGTTGGTTCTCGAGAGGGCTGGGTGAATAGTGATGCCGTTGAATTGATTTATACAACCTCAGGAAAGACACCATTTAAAAATCAAAGTGTTGGACTGGCAAGTGCCGGTAGCACATGGCACAAGCGATTGACGGGTCAAAATGGGTTCCGCCAAGTTGCCTCAAGTAGCGAAGAATCAAACGAAGAAGTTACGATTTTTAAGAGGTTTTCAGTGGTGAGTACTATTACATTAATGACTAATACAAAATTACAGTTAGGTATTTAATTAATAATAAACCGAAAATTCAGGCGCTTATTTAAAGCTTGAATTTTCGGTTTTGATGCGTTCTAACAAGGTTTGTGGCTTTTTTCTGCTATAATAAAAGGCATGAACGAAAAGAAAGGATGTGTTAATATGGATCAGGAATTAGCAATGTTAAAAGCATTGACTGATGCTAAAGGAATTGCCGGAAATGAACGCGAGCCAAGACGCGTGTTTGAGTCTTACATAAAAGATGCTGCAGACGAACTTCACCATGATGGACTTGGAAGTAGTATTGCACTTAAAAGAGGTCAAGCAGATGGACCAAAAGTGATGGTTGCAGGTCACCTTGATGAAGTAGGCTTTATGGTTACTCAAATTGATGCTGGTGGTTTTATCAAATTCCAAACGGTGGGTAGCTGGGTACCCCACGTTATGTTATCACAAAAAGTTACTGTGATTACTCGTAGTGGGGAAGAAATCCCAGGTATCATTGGATCAAAACCGCCTCATTTAATGACTGCAGCTGAACGTCAAAAATCCTTTGATATCAAGTCAATGTTTATTGATGTGGGTTCAAGTGATCGAGAAGAAACAGAAAGCTTCGGCATTCGTCCTGGAGATATGATTGTGCCAGCTTTCGAATTTACAACCATGAAGAATGAAAAGTTTTTACTTGCGAAAGCTTGGGACAATCGAATTGGACTAGCAGTTGCGATTCAAGTTCTTAAAAATTTGCAAAATGAAAAGCATCCTAATACTGTTTACGGGGTTGGGGCTGTTCAAGAAGAAGTGGGACTCCGTGGATCAAAAACGGCGACTCATTTTATTCAACCGGACATTGGCTTTGCGGTCGATGTTGGCATTGCCGGGGATACGCCAGGAATTAAACCAGAAGAGGCACAAAGCAAAATGGGCAAAGGTCCGCAAATCATTTTATATGATGCAACGCTTGTAAGCCATCCTGGATTGCGCAATTTTGTTACAGACGTAGCGGATGAACTGGGAATCCCTTATCAATTTGAGGCGATTCCTGGTGGCGGTACGGATGCTGGCTCCATTCACTTAACTGGAGACGGGGTTCCTGCTCTACCGGTTACGATTGCAGCGCGTTATATTCATTCGAACGCTTCTATCATTCATCGTGATGATTTTGAAGCAACGGTTAAACTTTTAACGGAAGTTATCAAACGTTTGGATAGCGATACTGTGAAGAAAATTACTTTTGGCTGAGGTTTTAAAAAAGGCGCTCGCTTGCGGGCGCCTTTTTAGATTGCTTTTTTGTGGATTCCTCTCTACAATAGAAACAGATTGGTGAACGGCATCACTATGAGAATATAATTAGGTCTTTTTAACTAGAACACTTATGAGGGGAAGCTAGTGTATAAAAGCAAACCTTTATTTTAGATTACAGAAATGTTACAAAGGAGGGGTTGGATGGAACTAATTCAGTCCACCAAAAATGAACGCGTCAAAAAATGGAAAAAATTGATGATGAAAAAAGGGCGCATGGAGCAAGGAACTTATTTGGTTGAGGGCTTTCATTTAGTAGAAGAAGCGCTTAAGCAAGATGGGCTTGTTGAAGAAGTGATCGTGGAAGAAGGATTATCACTTGATTTTGAACACACTAGTGAAATTCGGATGCACCTGGTGAGTCGTGAGGTTAGTCATTATTTAAGCGAAACGAAAAGCGAGCAGGGAGTTTTTGCAGTAGTCAAAATGACGGAGCCTGAGCTTTTGTTTCTTGTGGATAAAAAGTTCTTGCTTCTTGATGCGGTGCAGGATCCGGGCAATGTCGGAACGCTGATTCGGACGGCAGACGCGGCTGGGTTTGATGCGGTTATTCTTGGTACGGGCTCGGCGGATTTATATAATCCAAAGGTGATACGGAGCGCGCAGGGGAGTCATTTTCATATTCCTGTGATTAGCGGGAACCTTACAGATTGGCTTTTTAGACTGATCGATGAAGAAGTTCCAGTGTACGGTGCTTTTTTAGATGAAACAGCGATGCCTTACGATCAAATTCCTAAAAAGGAATCGTTTGGGCTGGTTGTTGGGAATGAAGGAAACGGCATTTCAAAACCTGTTGAAGAAAAAATTCGCCATAAAGTTTATATTCCGATTTTTGGTGAAAGTGAATCGCTTAACGTCTCTGTTGCGGCAGGTATTTTAATGTATGCGCTGCGTAAATAAAAACCTTGAAAGAGAAAAGCTCTCCTTCAAGGTTTATTCCTTAGATTCTTTTAATTTGATTTCGTTGATTAAAACGGGGTGCAGCGCTTTTTGAACAGAACGAATATAGCTATTAGCGGCTCCCCAATCAATATTAAAGATTAAGCCATCGGAGCTTCCTGTTGAAATCGCTGTAACTTCTGATTCTCCGTGGAAGTTATTGATGTTGATAAAAAGAGCTGCTCGATTGGAAGCGCGGAAGTAGTATTTTTCGTATGCAAGTGTTGCCAGTTTTTTTCCTCCGCCAAAATCACGGATTTCTTCAAAAACGGGGGTGCTAGTCGCTTGCGAAAGTTTAATCATATTCATTGTTTCTTCAACAGAGCTCTTAACAATATAACGACGACTTGGCATTGATCTCACTCCTCTCTGTTCGCTTTCTTCTATTGTAAGCCTGTCTTTTCAATTTCGCAATCCTACTAGTAAAAAATAAGCAACACGAAATTAATTAGTTACTTTCTGTTTGGTTTTGTGCTATAATACATCGTGAGGTGAGAATTATGACGGAAGCACATAAAGTTTGTCCAAAGTTTGAATCCGCATTTCAGCTTCTTGGAAAACGCTGGACGGGACTGATTATTAACGTCCTTTTAACTGGTCCAAAGCGTTTTAAACAGGTAGCGGGAGAAATTCCGCAAATGAGCGATCGTGTATTAGCTGAACGTTTGAAAGAACTGGAAGAAATGGAAATTGTTGTCAGACAAGTTTATCCAGAGACGCCTGTTCGCATTGAATATACATTAACAGCAAAAGGCAAAGATTTGAAAAAAGTCATGGAACAAGTCCAGTGTTGGGCTGATAGATGGATTCCACTTGAACAGACTGCAGAGTGATGAGATAATAAGAAACATGGCAATCATGAGAATTGCTGTGTTTTTTATTTTTAAAAAAAGGGGAATGTACATGAAAAAGAAAGCTATTTTGATAGCGCTGTCCATGATCGTTTTGATACTTTCAGCGTGTTCTTTTGGAACGCAGAAAGAAGCAACGAAAAAGGAAGTGCCAAACATTGCGGTTACGATCCAAGTAACGAAAAATGAAGGTAAAGAAAAACTTGAAACGAAAAAAGTCAAAGCTAAAAAAGGAACCACGCTTTACAAAATGCTTCAAGACAACTTTAAAATTGAAGATGATAAGGGAATGATTACTTCTATTAATCAAGTTTCTCAAGATGAAAAAGCTGGACTTTACTGGTTTATTGAAATAAATGGCAAATTTGCAACGAAAGGCGCCAAAGAAACGAAACCTAAAAATGGTGATAAAGTGAGCTTCGATCTCCATGAAGCCAACTAATCAAACGTTTAAGTTTTCACTGAAGAATACGAAAATATTAGCGCTTTTAGCAGTGCTTTCAGCGCTTGCGGCAGCGGGAAGAATTTTATTCGCCCCGTTGCCTAATATTCAACCGGTTACAGCACTTGTCGTGATGCTCACCTTGTTATGCGGAATTCGCTTTGGTCTGTTATTTGCGACGCTTACGATGGTCGTTTCTAATTTCGTCTTGGGACTGGGTATTTGGACGATCGGACAAGTTTTAGGATACGCTTTAATTGCGCTTTTAACAGGATTACTACTTTGCCCGTACAGGCAAAAAGTCCCGCTTTGGGGAATCGCGCTTTTTTGTGGGTTAATGGGGTATGTTTATGGACTCGCTCAAGCGCTTTTCATTGCTCCTATTTATGGGTTTTCTTATTTTTGGGTCTATTACCTTGCAGGGCTATCCTTTGATACTCTTCATGCGATCGGAAATGTTGCCTTTTATCTCGTTTTAGCTCCCATTTTTTTCCCGCTTTTAACTCGCCTTTTGCAGAAATACACTTGCTAATTTAAGCGAAACTGTTATAATGGGAAGTAATTAAATGATGCAAAAGACGATGACGGAGACAAGTAGCAAAGAGATTCTTGCCAAGGGAGAAGCGGTCTATGGACTGGAAGCCGCTTTACTAGATGCTTTGTGAACATTTCAACTCTAACAGTCGCTGCCGGGAACTTAATGTGAAAGGCAGATCGGTGAAAAGCCGTTATGTGAATGAAGTGAAAGCAGTTTTTCTGCTTTTATTAGGGTGGTACCGCGAGCTAACCTCGTCCCTTTGTGGATAGAGGTTTTTTATTTTGTCTAAAAAAGGAGTGTGGTTCTTTTGTTAAAACAACTGGAAACGTTGGAAAAAGAAGCTATTCAAGAAATTGAACAAGCTGAGAGTTTAAAAGTGCTCAATGATTTGCGTGTGAAATATCTAGGGAAAAAAGGCCCGATCACAGAGATCATGAAACAAATGGGAAAACTGTCGAATGAGGAAAAACCGCTTGTCGGAGCAAAAGCAAATGAAGTTCGAACGGAAATTAGTACAAAAATCAAGCATAAGCAAGAAGGACTAGAAGAGGCTGAGCTGATGAAACAGCTTGAAAATGAATCAATTGATGTGACTCTTCCAGGAACAAAAGTACCTACTGGAACCACTCACTTGCTGACACAAGTCATTGATGAGCTTACAGATATGTTCGTTGGGATGGGTTACCGGATTGCAGAAGGACCAGAAGTAGAGCTTGATTATTATAACTTTGAGGCATTAAATTTACCAAAAGGCCATCCGGCGCGTGATATGCAAGATAGCTTTTATATTACAGAAAATACTTTGCTACGGACGCAAACTTCGCCTGTTCAAGCGCGTACGATGGAAAATCATGATTTTAAAAATGGACCAATCAAGATCATTTGCCCAGGGAAAGTTTACCGCCGTGATAATGATGATGCGACACACTCCCATCAATTTACGCAAATTGAAGGGCTAGTAGTTGGAGAAAATATTACGTTTGCTGATTTAAAGGGAACACTGACTGTTCTTGCGAAGCGGATGTTCGGTGAAGATCGAGAAATTCGTCTTCGTCCAAGTTTCTTCCCGTTCACAGAGCCGTCTGTTGAAATGGATATTTCTTGTTTTGCTTGTGGCGGTGAAGGATGCCGGACTTGTAAAGGAACAGGATGGATCGAAATTCTTGGATCTGGACTCGTACATCCTCGCGTGTTAGAAATGTCAGGAATTGATTCCAGTAAATATAGCGGTTTCGCTTTTGGACTCGGCCCAGAACGTGTCGCCATGTTGAAATATGGGGTAGATGATATTCGTCATCTCTATACGAATGATTTACGTTTTTCTAAACAATTTGAAGCAAAAGAAATGGGGGAAAGATAAATGTTAGTTTCTTATAATTGGGTCAAAAAATTCTTCCCAGATCTTAAACTGGATGCGGATGAACTGGCAGAAGCGATTACGCGTACCGGGATTGAAATTGAAGGCGTGGATCATTTAGACTGGGAATTGAAAAATTTGGTAGTCGGAGAAGTATTAACTTGCGAGCCGCATCCAAGTGCCGATAAATTGAAAAAAACAACGGTTCGCGTTGATGGGGATGAAGTGGTTCAAATCATCTGTGGGGCACCGAATGTGGCTCAAGGTCAGAAAGTAATCGTGGCACGTGTAGGTGCTAAGCTTCCAGGCGGAATGAAAATCAAGCGTGCAAAACTTCGCGGGGAAGTTTCAGAAGGTATGATTTGCTCGCTACAAGAACTAGGCTTTGATAGTAGTGTGGTTCCAAAAGCGTATCAAGATGGAATTTATGTCTTGCCAGATGATGTAACAGTTGGCGCGAGCGCGATTACACTTTTTGGCTTAGATGATGCGATTCTTGATATGGCGATTACACCAAACCGTGCCGATGCGCTTGGCATGACTGGGATTGCACATGAAGTTGGAGCGATCGTCCATGAAAAACCTCTTTTACCAGAGCAGCCGGACGTTTCAGAGGCAGGCTCGATTGAAGGGAAAGTAGAAGTCGCGATTACAGATAAAGAAACGACACCTTATTATGCGGTTCGCTTAATTGAAGGTGTAAAAGTGGCTGAATCGCCTCTTTGGTTGCAAGCGACTTTGATGAAAGCGGGAATCAGACCGCACAGCAATATCGTGGATGTTACAAACTATATCAATTTGCTTTATGCACAACCTCTTCATTCTTTTGATTATGACAAAGTTGGAAGTAAAAAAATTGAAGTTCGTTTGGCGCATGCAGGGGAACAAATTGAAACGCTCGACGGGAAAGAACGCGAGCTTTCAGACAACCATATTGTCGTGACGAACGGCAAGGAACCGATTGCGATCGCTGGGATCATGGGCGGAGCAAGCTCGGAAGTTTCAGCGGATACGACACAAGTTTTACTGGAAGGCGCTATTTTTGATAGTAAATATATCGGCGAAGCGTCTAGAGAACTTGGGATTCGTACGGAAGCAAGCATCCGCTATGACAAAGGAAGCGATGCGTTTAAAGTGGAACAAGCGCTTGCTCATGGCGCAGCACTGATTGCTGAACTTGGCGGTGGGCGCATGTTATCTGGCGTTTCTGAAGTGGATAACCGTGACGCGTATCAAAATGAAATTGTAACGAGTTTCAAGCGGGTGAATCGCTTACTTGGAACAGATATTTCTAGCAAAGAAATGGCTGAGGTGTTTGATCGTCTTCAGTTTGAAACGCACTTTGACGGCGATGAGATTCGAGTGGAGGTTCCGTCGAGGCGTTGGGACATCTCGATTGAAGCAGATATTTTAGAAGAAGTGGCGCGGATTTACGGCTACGACAAGATTCCTGCGACGCTTCCAAAAGCGGAGTCGGCAGGTGGATTTACAAACGAACAACTACTTCGCCGAGAAACGCGGAATTACCTTGAGGCAACTGGTTTAAATCAGGCGCTTACGTATTCGCTTGTTTCAGAAAAAGAAGCAAAACGGCTAGCGCTTTCGGTAGAAAAATCGGTTCGGCTCAAGATGCCAATGAGTGAGGAGCATAGCACGCTTCGAACGAGTTTAGTTCCAAGCTTGCTGCAAGCGGCAAGTTATAATGTGGCGCGGAAAAATACAGATGTCTTTTTCTTCGAACTTGGGAATGTGTATTACGGTACGGAAGGAGATGCCCTCCCAATTGAAGAGGAGCACTTGGCCATTTTGATGACGGGGAATTATACGTCTCCGAGCTGGAAAAATCAGGCTCAAGCTGTCGATTTCTTCTTGCTAAAAGGCATTTTAGAAGGCTTGGCAGAACGCCTTGGACTGGCTGTGTCTTTCCAATTTGAAAAACGTGTGATGGAAGAGCGCCATCCGGGTCGAGCAGCGGTCATTCTGCTTGGCGAAAGCGAAGTAGGTTATATCGCGGAACTTCATCCGCGCGTAGAAAAAGAATTTGATTTAGAAGCCACTTATGTAGCTGAATTAAATTTTGAAGCGATTCTTAGTGCTCAGAAGAAACAAGTTGAATATGCACCGATTGCTCGCTATCCAGAAATGACGCGTGATATTGCTCTATTAGTTGACCGGACTGTTGAAAATGGAGCCATTGAAAGTGTTATTCGCGAAAATGGCGGCAAGTTGCTAAAAGAAGTGAAATTGTTCGATATCTTTGAAGGAGAAAGTATCGGTCAAGATAAAAAATCTGTGGCTTATTCGCTTACTTTCTTAGATTTAGAGCGGACGCTTGTAGAAGAAGAAGTGACGGCTGCAACAGAACAAGTCACAAAAGCGCTCGAAGCAAAACTTGGAGCGGTCATTCGCTAGAAGATTTAAAGAGAAATTGGGTTGTTTTTAAGACTACCCAATTTCTTTTTTGCTTTTTTTGTTCTTTTCTTCACAGATGAAAGGAGGTTCGATATAATAGAAGAAAATAAATTTTATGAAAATGGGGCTTGAGAAATTGACATATGTACAATTAAAAGATGTATATAAACGCTATCAGATGGGCGAAAGCATTGTAACAGCCAATGATGGAATTGATTTTGAAATTAAGCAAGGAGAATTTGTAGTGATTGTCGGTCCTTCTGGAGCAGGAAAATCAACGGTCTTGAATATTTTGGGTGGAATGGATACGTGTGATGCGGGAGAGGTTCTTGTTGATGGCGCGGATATTGCTCAAATGAATGCGAAGCAATTGACAAGTTATCGTAGAACGGATGTGGGTTTCGTTTTTCAATTTTACAATCTCGTTCCCAATTTAACGGCTAAAGAAAATGTGGAACTTGCGGCTCAAATTGTTCCAGAAGCTTTGGATGCGAAAGAAGTGCTTGGCCGTGTTGGACTCTCTCATCGGTTAGACAATTTCCCTGCGCAACTTTCAGGTGGAGAACAGCAACGAGTGGCGATCGCACGAGCGCTTGCAAAAGCGCCTAAACTGCTTCTTTGTGATGAGCCCACTGGGGCACTTGATTATGAAACTGGGAAGTCCGTTTTAAAATTACTTCAAGAAACATGTGAACAAACGGGGACGACTGTGGTTGTCATTACCCATAATACGGCGATTACCCCAATTGCGAACCGGATCATTGAAATTAATGATGCCAAGGTTCGTCAAATTCGTGAAAATCCGCAACCTGTCTCGATTGACAGCATCGAGTGGTAAGAAAGGAGGCGGATGAATTTTGAAGAAACGAGCACTTTGGAAAGATATTTGGCGAGAAATTTGGCATTCGAAAAGTCGCTTTCTTTCGATTCTAGCTTTAATTATGCTGGGTGTTGCTTTTTTTGTAGGAATTAAAGCAACGGGACCAGATATGATTGGAACAGCCGAGCGCTACTACAAAGAGAATCAACTAGCAGATTTTTCGGTCCAGTCGACTTATGGATTAGACAAATCAGATCAAGCGCTTCTTGAAAAAACAACAGGCGTGAAGCAAGTAGATATGGGCTACAGCGCTGATTTACTATTAAATCAAGACCGGCTTGCTATGCGGATTTATTCTTATGATAATCATAAAAGTTTAAATCAATACGAAATGGTTTCCGGCAGGCTCCCCAAACATTCAGGTGAAATTGCACTGGATGCAGCTAAAAAGATGAACAAAAGATACAAAATTGGGGATACGGTCACTTTTGTAGCAAGTGATGGCAACAAATTGAAAGACACGCTAAAAAAAGATAAATATAAAGTTGTGGGTTTTGTAAGAAGCCCGATGTTTATTGAAAAAGACAGTCGCGGAACGAGTACAATTGGGAATGGCTCAACGGATGCTTTTGCGATCATTCCTAAACGAGACTTCGATTTGCCTCTTTATACGGTTGCAAACTTGCAATTTCGGGATATGGCGGATAAAAAGGCTTTTTCGGATGGATATACGGATGCTATGAAAAGAAACCGAACCAAGTTAGAGAAGAAACTCGATAAACAAGCTGAAAAACGGCTTGAAACAATGCAACAAGAAAGTTACGCGAAGCTCGACCAGGCACAAGAAAAACTAGATGGACAAAAAGAAAAAGTAGCGGCAAGTGCGAGTGCAGCAGCGCAAGCGGGAGTGGCAAGAAATCCAGAACTTGCGGATGCGAGTGCGGAACTAGATGCGCAGCAACGAAAGTTACTGCAAGAGCGTGCTAAAATAGAGGCGCTGGAAAAACCTGAATACTTTGTGCTCG
The DNA here is from genome assembly GCF_003369925.1 of Listeria kieliensis. Classification (GTDB taxonomy): domain Bacteria; phylum Bacillota; class Bacilli; order Lactobacillales; family Listeriaceae; genus Listeria; species Listeria kieliensis_A. Next base: position 672,648 of record NZ_LARY01000001.1, read on the forward strand.
ATCGTTCCAGTAATCCTGGTTATGCCGAATATAAAGAAAATGCGGATCGGTTAACTTCACTATCGACTATCTTTCCTATATTTTTCTTTTTAATTGCAGCACTGGTTTGTTTAACGACGATGACTCGGATGGTAGAAGAACAACGGACACAAATTGGTACGTTTAAAGCACTGGGCTATTCGAGTCGCGACATTATGAAGAAGTTTCTTGTATACGGTTCGCTTGCGAGTCTTATCGGAACGGGTATCGGGCTTGTGGTTGGCTTTTTATTTTTCCCGTCAATCATTTTTAACGCCTACGGAATGATGTATGATATGCCAGCCGTAGAACTGACTTTTTATCCAAGTTATTCTGTGATGGCTCTTTTAGTGGCGCTTTTTTGCACAACGGCGACGGCTTTTGCGGCATGTCTTGCGGAACTACGCTCGAATGCAGCTACGCTCATGCGTCCGAAAGCGCCGAAACAAGGAAAGCGTATTTTGCTAGAACGAATTGGCTTCATTTGGAAGCATATGAATTTTTCAAGCAAGGTGACGGCAAGAAATATTTTTCGTTATAAGCAGCGCATGTTGATGACGATTGTTGGTGTGGCGGGCTGTACGGCGCTTATTTTAACCGGTTTTGGCTTACGTGACTCCATCAGCGATATTGCGACTTTGCAGTATGGCAGTGTATTAAAATATGATGCGATCGTAACGCGTGATAAGACATCGTCTGAAAAGCAAAAAGCAGCTTACAATAAACTGATTAGAGGGGATGCGATTACAGGGCGAATGCCGACTTCGATGAAAACGATGGATACGGTTCAAGCGGGAACGGGGAGTCAGGCTGTTCAACTGACGACGTTTGCGACAACCCAAAAATTGGATGCGTTTATCAATTTGGAAAATCGCGAGTCGCATGAAAAACTAAAATTAAATGATCAAGGTGTTGTGGTGACGGAAAAATTAACGAAATTGCTTGATTTGAAGAAGGGCAGTAAGCTTACGTTGAAGGATACCGATCACAAAGAGTATTCTTTTAAAGTGACAGGGATTGCTGAAAATTATGCGGGGCATTATGTCTATCTTTCGAAAGCTAGTTATGAAAAAGCATTTGACAAAGCTCCAAGCTATGATACCGATCTTTTGAATTTAAAAAATACGTCGAAGGCTTGGGAAAATCGATTTGCAGAAAAATTGATGGATCAAGGCGGCGTTTTAGGGGTGACTTTTTCCAATACGATTAGCGATATGTTAGCAGATATGCTGAAAAGCTTAAACATTGTTATGATTGTGTTGATTGTTTCAGCGGCGATTCTTGCCTTTATTGTGCTCTACAACCTCACAAATATCAATGTTTCGGAGCGAATTCGGGAACTATCAACCATCAAAGTGCTTGGATTCTATCCGAAGGAAGTCACAATGTATGTCTACCGGGAAAATATCATTTTGACGCTACTGGGCATTTTAGTCGGCTTTATCTTCGGCTTCTTCTTGCACCAATTTGTTATTCAAACGGCTGAAGTGGATAATATGATGTTTAGCCCAACGATCACATGGCCGAGCTATCTTTATTCGGCGATTTTAACGTTACTGTTTTCAACCATTGTAATGATCGCTATGCATTATAAATTGAAAAAGATTGATATGATCGAGGCGCTCAAATCAGTTGAGTAACAAGGGACACTCCTCTTCTTGCAAAAGGGGGGTGTTTTTGGTTTACTTTTAGTCTGAAAAGCGATAGAATGGGGAAATAGTTCAGGGGGTGAATCAATATTGTGGAGCAGATGCTAGATCGCTTTATTGACGGCTACACGCGGACTTATTTATTTGCACTCAAGGAAATTGATCAAGCGATTGAAAAAGTGGAAATTGATGGGAAACGGATTTCAACGGAACAATTTTTTGTGCTTCGAGAATTACAGCGAACCGGTGCGGGAATTAGTGCAACGGCGCTTTCGAATAGGCTGAATGTAAATAAAAGTGCGATTACGGCCAAAATTAAAAATTTAACGGAGAAGGGTTTTTTGCTACGAACGACGAATAAAGAAGATAAGCGAGCGGTTATTTTGGAGATGTCAGCGAGTGGGCTCGAGATTTTCAAGGAATGTGAACAAGCGATGAAAAGCTTGATTAACCGGTGGCTTTCTACATTCGGTAAGGAAAATAGTGAGAAACTGATGACGCTCTATGACCAGTTAGTCGAGACGGTTATTAATTTAGAAACGCAAGGGGGAAGGCACTGATGAAATGGGTATTAAAATTTCGCTGGCCGATGTTGATCGTTTGGCTGGTGCTACTTTTTGGATTGATTTTTACAGCACCAAGCATGAGCGACTTGGTTCGGGAAAAAGGCGAAATTAAATTGCCAGATGGGTATCCGTCGCAGCTTGCAACGGAGCTTCAAAAAAAACATAATCCAGATAGTGATGGTGAAACGTATCTGGCTGTTTATACATCGAAAGAAAAACTCACGAAAGCGGATAAAAAGAAAATTGAGAAGTCGCTTGACCGAATTAAGAAAGATCAAGATGAGCTCCATGTGACAGATGTGCTAGACAGCTTTGATCAAAAAGAATTAGCAGACAAATTTGTCTCAAAAGATGGGAAAACGATTGTTGCGAGTTTAACGGTGGATGCCAAAGAAACTCCTGTTAAAACGATTCGAGAAAAACTCGATCAGAAAATGGAAATTCGCGGTATTGATACGTATCTAACAGGCAATGCAGTTATCCAAGAAGATGTGGTGCAAGGTTCGCAAGATGGCTTACATAAAACAGAAGGTATCACAGTCGTGTTCATTCTTGTCGTTTTGTTACTCGTGTTTCGCTCTGCAGTGGCACCGTTTATTCCACTGATTACGGTCGGAATCAGCTATTTAACGGCGCAAAGCGTTGTTTCTTTCCTCGTGAAGTATTTAGACTTTCCGGTTTCCACGTATACGCAAATTTTCATGGTTTGTATTATGTTTGGAATTGGTACCGATTATTGTATTTTACTTCTGAGCCGATTTAAAGAAGAGCTTGGAGAGGGGCTAGAAACTTGGGATGCGGCTATCCAAACTTATAAGACGGCCGGTAAAACCGTGCTTTATAGCGCGATAGCCGTTTTGGTGGCTTTTATCTCTCTTTATTTCGTTCAATTCGATTTATATCGTTCAGCGGTAGCTGTTGGTGTCGGGATTGTTATCTTGATGCTAGGCATCTATACGCTCGTTCCCTTTTTCATGGGGACGCTTGGACGGGTTTTATTCTGGCCGCTAAATAAAAATATCTCACATAAAGAAAGCAAATTTTGGGGGGCTGCAGGAAACCTTGCTTTTATGCGTCCTTTTATTGCCTTACTCATTGTTGCGATCATTGTCATTCCACCGATTGTTATGCATAAAGGGACAGAAAGCTTTGATTCACTTGATGAGATTAGTAGCAGTTACCCATCTAAAAAAGGATTTGAAATCGTTTCGGATAGTTTCGGGGCGGGACAGGTTTCGCCAACACAGATCTATCTTGAAAATGATGACAATATGCGGACAGGGGAATACATCGCCTTAATCGAAAAAGTTTCCTCAGATTTAGCCGATTTAAAAGATGTCGACATGGTAATGAGTGCTTCACGGCCAGCAGGGACGCGTCTTGATGCGATCTATGTGAAAAATCAAGCTGGCGAGCTCGAAAATGGACTTGGGGATGCTAAAAGTGGCATTGGTCAAGTGAAGAAAGGCTTGAATGAAGCGGGGAATGAATTAAATGCTTCAGCGCCAAGTATGAACCAAGCAATTTCAGGAATTGATTCGCTACAATCTGGAACGGTGGCAACGAAAGAAGGGATTTCGAAACTAGAAGCGGCGCTCGTTCAAATTCGTAATGGGATTAGAAGAGGAGAAAGTGGAGCTAGTGAGTTAAAACAAGGCGTGCAAACCGCGCGCAGCGAATTAAAGAAACTCTCAGATGGACAAAGCAAGTTACTTCAAGGTTATGAACAAGTCCAAACGAATCTGCAAAGGTTAGCCGATTCGCTGGCTGATTTTTCAAGCAGTTCTGGAGGAAGCGAAGCCATTGATACGAGCGCATTAACTAAACAAATGCAGCAAGTGGGCACATCTTTAAAAGCCTTTGCGGCGGCGCACCCAGAAGCTACTCAAAATGCAGAGTTCCAGAAATTAATGAATGACGTTGCTGGGCTAGAAACAGCAGGTGAGACTTTCAAAACGCAATTGCAATCTGAACTTGGCAAGCAAACTGCTGCGCTTGAAACGAAAATTAAGCAATTAAATAGTGGACTTAATCAGTTTTCCACGGCAATGAAGACTCTTAATAGCCAGTCGAATCAAGTTTCAAGTGGCTTAGCTTCCTTTGATTCAGGGCTTGGTCAACTTGAGCAAGGTCTGGATAAACTAGAAACGGGGCTAGGGCAAGCTGCATCGGGTGAAGATCAAGTCATTAGTAAGCTACCGCAAATCGAATCAGCCTTAACCCAACTTGAAAGCGGGCAAGGTGAATTAAAAACTGGCTTTTCCAGCATGAGTGGTCAAATCGGTGATCTTTCGAACGGGCTTTTAAGTGGCGCATCCGGGTTGTCGAAGGTGGAGAGCGGGCTTGGTGAAGCGAGTGGTATGCTTGATGGGCTGTCGGAAACGACTTACGCGAATTCGGGCGTTTACGTTCCAGACGAGCTTTTGACGAATAAAGACTTCAAGCAAGCGCTGGATCAGTATATTTCAAAAGACGGAAAACTGGCGACAATCAATGTTGTGCTGAAGAAAAATCCGTATTCGAATGAAGCAATGGACGCGATCGATGCGATCAATAATCAGCTAGATAGTAGCTTAAAAGGAACAAAACTTGAAAATGCTAAAATCGGAATTGGCGGCATGACGAGCATGAATTACGATACAAGAGATATGTCGCTTGCTGACTATCATCTTGTGATCATTCTTGTTCTCGTGAGCGTATTCGTTACACTCGTGATTCTACTTCGTTCTATGGTGATGCCACTTTACCTAGTGGGCTCGATCGTATTGACATACTACGCAGCACTTGGCTTTACGGAAATCATTTTCACGCGAATCATGGATTACGGCGGATTAACTTGGGCGACGCCGTTCTTTAGTTTCGTTGTCCTCGTAGCCCTCGGAATTGACTATTCGATCTTCTTGATGAGTCGATTTAATGAATATACAGGCCTCGATGTACGTGAGCGAATGCTTTTGACCATGAAGAATATGGGCGGTGTTATCTTCTCAGCTGTTATTATTCTAGGGGGAACATTTGCCGCGATGATGCCTGCAGGAGTCCTTTCGCTGCTTGAAATTGCAACGGTAGTGTTGATTGGACTAATCTTATACGCGGTTATCGTTTTACCGCTCTTTATCCCTGTGATGGTAAAACTATTTGGTCGCGGAAATTGGTGGCCATTTGTGTCAAACAAGCAAGAACAAAATGATAAGAAATAAAGGATTAAGCACATTTCTAAGGGAAATGTGCTTAATCTTGCTTTTAATTACAATGTATTTTAAATTATCTGTAAATCAATTGACAAAGTGTAAATTATAAATTATAATTTTTTTCAAGCGATTAGGTTCGGTGTGCTTGAGGGACCCGAGCCATTTTTATTTTACAGAATAAGGTGTGGTGAACAGCATAGATGAAACCTTTTAAAACACACAGGCAGCAGTTAACAATTTTACGTAGTCGCTCTTTAAATACGGGAAATGGTTCTCATTCGATGAGGTATCTAGAAGAAGAAAATTATTATAATGTCATCAATGGCTATAAAGGATTGTTTTTGAAAAAAGATGATGATGGTCGCTCCTTTGAACCTGAAGAATATATAGATGGGGCTCACATTGATGAGATCTTTTGTTTGTTTAAGTTAGACCGGGGTCTTAGGAATATCTATGTAAAGTATTTACTCAAATTTGAAAGCAATTTAAAAAGCTTCATTGCTTATCGATTTGCGGAGAAATTTAAAGAACCAAATGCTTATTTAGATTTAAATAATTATTCAAAAGATTCTCGGAAAATAAAAGCTGTTTTAAAAACAATTTCGATACTGTCGAATACAATATCACAGCAAGTGAGTAAGAAAAGTAAAAACTCGATTGATCACTATGTTGATAAGCATGGTGGCGTCCCTATTTGGGTTTTAGTAAATTATATAACAATAGGGAATGTATCTTATTTTTATAGTGTGTTGGATGATTCATTGGCTGAAAACATAGCGAAAGATTTTAATACTAAATATAATCGAGAAAGAAAAAAACAGCAGTCGCTATTAATGCAGCGTAAGGAACTAGAATCCATTATAAAAATTGTCAATATTATGAGAAATGTTTGTGCTCATGAAGAGCGTTTTTATAGCAAAAAAACCAAGGATAACTGAATCGCTTACTTTGCTATTTTTTTTGATATAGATCAAGAACTGTTAAGGCAGGGCTCTTTATTTACATTAACTATTTTATTACGAGCTGTTTTAAGCAAAAAAGATTCACAAGCGTTGCATAGAGAACTTAGAGATATATTCAAACAATATAAAAACTGTTTTGCTTCGGTCAAGATTGAATCTATTTTAAAGATAATGGGGTTTCCAGCTAATTGGAGACTATACATGGAACCCATCTAACCTCTAAACACTGATTGGAGGTTTTTTATTTATCTCTACTATTTTGGCAACCGTGCGATAATTTAGTATAATGAACGAAAGACTAAAACTAGAGGTGGAGACAAACATGATTCAACTTGGTAATGATTGGGATGAACTTTTAAAAGAAGAATTTCAGAAACCGTATTATCTGGATCTGCGTGAATTTTTAAAAGTAGCGTATGGCTCAAAAACGATTTTTCCAGATATGTATGACATTTTCAATGCGCTAAAATACACTTCTTATCAAGAGACAAAAGTAGTGATTTTGGGGCAAGACCCTTATCACGGAAAAGGGCAGGCACACGGGCTATCGTTTTCTGTGCAACAAGGTGTGCGGACGCCACCATCACTTGAAAATATTTACCAAGAATTGCAAAATGACCTTGGCTGTTTTATTCCGAATAACGGCTATTTAAAGCCTTGGACCGATCAAGGGGTTTTACTGCTAAACACGGTGCTAACGGTGGAAGCCGGAAAAGCCAATTCGCATCAAAATCGTGGCTGGGAAAATTTAACGGATGCCATTATTCGACTTCTTGATAAAAAGGAAGGGCCCGTTGTTTTTATCTTGTGGGGCAAAAATGCTAAACAAAAAATGGAGCTTCTAACGAACCCAGATCATTTAATTTTAACGAGCTCTCATCCAAGTCCATATTCCGCAAATTATGGCTTTTTTGGGTCTCGACCATTTTCAAAAACGAATGACTATTTGGTTCAACATGGTGAAAAGCCGGTTGACTGGCAAATTCCCAATTTATAAGGGAAGGCAGGAACCTCAATGATTGAGCTGAGTTATTATTGCTTGGAGAAAACCAAAAAAGATGAACTTGCTTTAACGATTTTTAGAAGCTTGATGGAATCTGTTCAAAGTGACGATTTCCGAAATTTGGTGGATGAAGAAGCTAAGTTATCGCTATACTTTTATGAGCAGTTTAGCGAGCCATTTGAAAAGCAGCCCGCTATTCATTGTGTGATTCAGCAAGAAGGACCTTCCGTGTTGCCGTTAGTTCTTGGCAATGGAAAAGTTATTAAAAAACGAAAATTATTAAAAATACGTGAGCTAGAAAAACTGTTGCATATCGGAATCAGTTTTCAGTGTGATTAATTTAAAAGAGTTTATGCCATACACACAAAAGCCCTCAAATCTGATTTTCAAATTTTGAGGACTTTTCGTATGTAACTGAATATCTATTTTTTATTTTCGGGCTAGTCGAATGGCTTTATCTGTATTGGCAAAATGTTCTTTTGTATACTGATGTAAAGTATCGAGCCCGTAACGCGCAATAATTTGAGCGGCTTCTTGGTCCACTTTTGCCCCAGCTCCTTTAGTTAAAGTCATCCCAAGCTTGTGTTCTATTTCCGCAAAAATTTGAACGAACTTATAGCGAGCGATAATGGAAGCTGCCGCAACAGACAAGTGAAGCCCTTCTGCTTTAGTTGCAAAATAAACATCTTCACGTACGATTTCTCGTTCATTCGCTAAATAACGATAATAGGTGTTTTTTTCAGCAAATTGGTCGATCAAAATTGCTTCTGGCCGAGTAGGTGCAATTCGAGCGAGGACATTGGAAAGTGCTCGGTTATGTAGGAGCGCCTTCATTTTCCCTTGATTCATCCCGGATGCAACCAGTTCGTTATATTTAGGATTCGGGCAAGCGAGAACGCTGTGCGGTACGATTGGGATGATTTTTTCCGCTATTCGGCAAATTTCTGGATCCTTCATCGCTTTAGAGTCTTTTACACCAAGAGAAGTAAGAAGCGGCATTTGTTCGCGATTAACGTAACAAGCACAAACCGTAATCGGTCCAAAAAAATCTCCAGTTCCAACTTCATCAGAACCTAAAACATTTTTGGAGGAAAACTGTGGGGGAAGCGGAGAACCACTTGATTTTGATTTTACGCCTGCGGCTTCAGCCACCGTGCCCCACTTAGCTGCTTCATTTGCCCCAGCTGCTCCTTGAAACATGACTTTCCCAGATTTGTAGGCCGTTATCGTGAGACCTTGCTTTTTGGCAGAAAAAAGAGCACCAGGTGGTGTTTTTCCTGTAAAAAAAGGTTTGTAAAACGCTTTGATTTCTTCCATTTTATTGGCTGGAACTTGAATGACTGTGTTTGCGATAATTCTTCAATCCTTTCTAGGGAATTCCGTATTCGTATTGTATCATAAAAACAGTCCAATTTAGAAGTTTACTTCCGCCTTGAGGCTGATTATATAGCTATCCGCTTTTCATCTTGCTTTTTTCGTGATAAGATGACTTTAGAGTATTACTTAGAGACCTGAAGGAGGAGCTAGCGTGGCTAATAATGAAAAGAATCGAATTATCACAACAATATATGGACAAGAATACACGATCGTTGGCTCTGAACCGACTGATCATCTAAAAAAAGTAGCTCAAATTGTGGACAGCAAAATGCATGAAATAGGCGCGCAAAACCGTGCGCTAGACAGCGGGAGACTTGCCGTTCTTACAGCAGTGAATATGACACATGACTATTTATTACTGCTCGAAAAGTATCGTGAACTTGAAGCACGATTAGAAAATTCGTAAAAGGACGAGATCAATTTATGATTTTAACTATCATTTTAATTATTCTCTTGATCAGTGGATTTTTTAATGGGTATCGAAATGGGGTACTTCGCCAACTTGTAACTATGATTGGTTATTTCCTTTCGTTTTTTGTAGCCTATCATTATTACAGTTTGCTAGCACCTCAAATCCACTTTATACCATATCCAAAACCTGATCAGGCAGAAGAAGGCGTCAATCAATTATTAGCATTACTTCACACAGAAGAAGCGTATTATAATGTACTAGCCTTCCTAATTATTTTTATCGCAGCATTAATTGTTGTACACATGTTAACGAAATTAATTGGATTCCGTGGCCGAATCCCTGTCGTTAGCCAAATTAATGGTTTAATCGGTGGTATTTTAGGACTAGTGACAACTTATTTACTTTTATTTGTTGTCCTTTACCTTGGCGCTACGTATCCATCGGAATGGCTAAATGGTGTAATTGAAAATTCAAGTATAGCGGAGTGGATTTTAACAAATACCCCCCTTTTATCCGAGCGTTTTTATGATTGGATGACACAAGTGATTTCAGAATAGAAAGATGAGACCAGTGGCATGAACTGGTCTCGTTTTTGTAAGAGGTGAAAAAATGGCAGTAAGTAAAAAAGAAGTGATTCGCTTATTGGAAAAAATCGCATTATACATGGAATTAAAAGGTGAAAACAGCTTTAAAACATCGGCATTTAGAAAAGCCGCTCAAAGTTTAGAAATAGACAATCGTAGTTTAAGTGAAATAGATGATATTCGTTTGCTCCCAGGAATTGGAAAAGCGACGGGCGATATCATAGAGGAATATTTAAAAACGGGGAAATCACCCGAGCTTGAAGCGCTAAAAGCTGAGGTACCAAGTGGGCTTATCCCACTTCTTGAAGTAGAAGGTTTAGGCGGAAAAAAACTAGCGAGACTTTACCAAGAACTTGGAGTAACAGACCAAACGAGCTTGCTTGAAGCCGCTGGGAGTGGCCAAATCGAAGCTTTAAAAGGGTTTGGGAAGAAGTCAGTAGAGAAAATGGTGGAAGGAGTCAAAGCACTAGGAACTCGCCCTGATCGCTATCCGTTTCCAAAAGTCTTTCCTGTTGCAGAAGAAATTGAAACTTTTCTTGAAACAATTCCTGAAATTAAACGATTTCACCGAGCAGGAAGTATGCGGCGCATGCGAGAAACTTTAAAAGACCTCGATTATGTGCTAGAAACAACGGAACCGGATCAAGTAAAACAAGCTTTGCTCAGTCATTCTAAAATCACAGAGGTAATTGGTGCGGGCGAAACGAAGGTTTCCGTTCAATTAAGCATAGGAATTACCATTTCTGTTGACTTTAGACTTGTTACGCCTGAAAGCTATGCGACAACGCTACACCATTTTACGGGTTCAAAAGAACATAATATCAAGATGCGGCAGCTAGCCAAAAAACGAGAGCAAAAAATCAGTGAGTATGGCGTGGAAGAAGAAAATGGCGACGTTCATCATTTTCAAACAGAAACAGAGTTTTTCCGCTTTTTTGATCTTCCGTTTATTCCACCCGAAGTACGAGTCGATGGGACGGAAGTGGAAAGAATAACAGAAGAAACGCGTTTTCTTTCATTAGAAGATATTCGTGGAGATTTGCATATGCATACAACTTGGTCAGACGGGGCATATTCAATTGAAGAAATGATCCAAGCGAATATCCAAAAGGGCTATGATTATATGGTAATTACTGATCACGGCAAGTTTCTTCATGTCGCAAATGGCTTAAATGAAGAACGACTTCAAAAGCAACAAGCAGAAATTAGACGGATTGCAGAAAAATATCCGGAAATTGATGTTTATTCAGGTGTAGAAATGGATATTTTAACAGATGGCACCCTTGACTTTTCGGATGAAACTCTGGAACAATTGGATTTTGTAATTGCGTCGATTCACTCGGGCTTTAATCAATCAGAACAAGAGATTATGGCACGCTTAAAAACGGCAGCGGAAAATCCGCATGTTCGCTTGATTGCCCATCCAACAGGTCGTGTGATCGGCAGAAGAGAACCTTATGCTGTAAATGTTTCTGAACTCATTAGGCTTGCAAGTGAAACAGGAACAGCGCTTGAATTAAATGCCAATCCAGAACGATTAGATTTAAAAGCGGAACATTTAGAAATGGCGACAAAAGCAGGCGTGAAAATTGCCATCAATACAGATGCGCATGACACGCGTCATTTGGATTTTATGGCGCTTGGCGTTCGGGCAGGGATAAAAGGCTGGCTTACTAAAACGGATGTCTTGAATACCTTGTCGAAAGAAGCATTCAGACAGTTTATAGAAAAAAAGAAATAGAGGAATGAGCAATGGAAAAAAAGCTTGAAAATATATTAGAATTCGATAAAATCAAACAGCAGCTCGGAGAATTTGCTGTTTCAACCCTTGGAGAAGCATCTATTCGTGCTCTCAGCCCTGAAAGCTCATTTGAAAAAGTGAAGGAAGCGCAGCAAGAAACGGAAGAGGGGGCAAAAGTGCTTCGTTTGCGTGGCAGTGCGCCGATTACGGGCTTGAGCGATGTATTACCACATTTAAAACGACTGGAAATTGGCGGCGATTTAAATGGACTTGAAATTTATCAAATTGGCAGTAATTTACGTGTGAGTCGACTGATGAAAAATTTCTTTCATGATCTCGAGGAGCAAGGTGTCGAGTTGCCTTTCTTATACACACTTGCGGCAGAACTTCTCGAGTTACGTGATCTCGAAGATGAAATTGCGATTTCAGTGGATGAATCAGGTTATGTGCTAGATACAGCAAGCGAAACTTTGCGTGGCATTCGTCAAACGCTTCACCGGACAGAAGGACGTGTACGTGAAAAATTGGAAGCTTTGCTACGCGACCGGAATGCAGCGACGATGCTAAGTGATGCGATCATCACGATTCGAAATGATCGTTACGTGATCCCTGTGAAGCAAGAATATCGCAGTCACTACGGTGGAGTAATTCATGACCAATCGGCTTCAGGACAAACACTTTTTATTGAGCCACAAAGCGTCGTTGATTTGAACAATGAACGTCGCGCGTTTCAAGCGAAAGCTAACCAAGAAATTGAACGCATCCTTGCTGAACTTTCAGCACATTTAGCAGAGCACATCTCTGAAATCCATCACAATACGTACTTGCTTGGTCGATTCGATTTTATCTTGGCAAAAGCACGACTTGGAAAAGCAATGAAAGGCATTTCTCCGGGATTAAATAATCAAGGAATTGTCAAATTGTATGAAGCAAGACACCCTTTGCTTGATCCAGAAAAAGTAGTAGCGAATGATATTTTGCTTGGCGAGGGTTACTCGGTTATTGTGATTACAGGACCGAATACTGGTGGTAAAACGATCACGCTCAAAACGCTCGGCTTGCTGACGATTATGGCACAAGCTGGCTTGCAAATACCGGCTCGTGAGGAATCTGAAATAGCAGTTTTTGAAGCTGTTTTTGCCGATATCGGGGATGAACAGTCAATTGAACAAAGCTTGAGTACATTTTCTTCGCATATGACTAACATTGTTTCGATTTTAGGAAAAATGAATGCTAAATCCCTGATCTTGTTCGATGAATTAGGCGCAGGGACTGACCCACAAGAAGGCGCAGCGCTTGCGATTTCTATTTTGGATGAAGCGGCTAAGCGCGGGGCAAGTGTTGTGGCAACGACTCACTATCCTGAACTGAAAGCGTATGGCTATAACCGCCCGTTTGCAACCAATGCATCAGTTGAGTTTAATGTGGAAACCCTCAGCCCGACGTATCGACTTTTAATTGGTGTACCCGGCCGCAGTAATGCCTTTGAAATTTCAAGGCGCCTTGGGCTTGATTCGGCCGTGATCGAATCGGCAAAAGCATTAATTGACACGGAAAGCGCGAATTTAAACGAAATGATTACAGACCTTGAAGACAAACGGAATCTAGCCGAACAAGAATTTGAAGAAGCAGCGGAAACAACAAAAGATGCGGAACACCTTCTTCAAGATTTACAAAAAGAAGTCGCCGCTTACCATCAAAATAAAGAACGCTTACTAGAAGAAGCCAAAAAAGAAGCGGCGAAAGTCATCGAAAATGCGGAAGAAGAAGCAGATGGGATTATTCGGGAAATCCGAGAGTTGCAGCTTCGCGGGGCACAAGGCATCAAGGAACATGAATTGATTGACGCCAAAACCCGCCTTTCTGAGGCGAAGCCGAAGACCATCCAAAAACGTGTTGTTCATCAAACGAAACCGGTCACTCATAAGCTTGAACCGGGCGATGCAGTGCGCGTGCTTTCTCTAGGGCAAAAAGGAACGCTGATTGATAAAGCTAGCCGCTCGGAATGGAATGTCCAAATCGGGATTATTAAGACAAAAATCAAAGAATCGGATTTGGAATACATTCAACCCGAGAAGCCTAAAAAAGAGCGTGTGATTACGAATGTTCGGAATACAGAACCGGTTCGCTCTGAGCTCGATTTACGAGGAATGCGTTATGAAGATGCGCTTCAAGCGGTGGATAAGTATATTGATGAAGCGCTCCTTGCGGGGTATCCGCGTGTTGCGATCATCCACGGGAAAGGAACAGGAGCTTTGCGGACTGGCGTCTCGGAATTCTTGAAAAACCACCGAATGGTCAAATCAACAAGGTTTGGCGATGCCGCAGAAGGTGGAAATGGGATTACGATCGTGGATTTAAAATGAGCCAGATGAAGGCTTGAGCAAAAAGATGGAATAAAAAGTGAGCTCCGTTGTATACTGAGGATACATTAAGAGTTAGGAGTTGAGCTAGCATGGCTGAAATTAAAGAAATTACAGATGCAACCTTCGAAGCAGAAACAAACGAAGGCGTCGTATTAACAGATTTCTGGGCAGCTTGGTGTGGTCCTTGCCGCATGGTAGCCCCAGTTTTAGAAGAAATTGCAAATGAACGTGGAGACGCGCTCAAAATTGTCAAAATGGATGTTGATGCGAACCAAGAAATTCCAAGTAAGTTCGGCATCATGAGTATTCCTACTTTACTCGTTAAAAAAGACGGTGAAGTTGTGGATACAGTTATTGGCTACCGTCCAAAAGAAGAATTGGATGAAGTGATTAACAAATATATGTAGTCCTACCAAAAGTATGGTAAAATAAGGACACCGCGAACTTTGCGGTGTCTTTTTTTGAGAAAAACGATCTAGGTGTTTTTAACACTTGGTAACTATATGGGGAGTTGATCTTATGGTGTCTACTCATTTACAAAATAAATTAGCGCTTTTGCCAGATCAGCCAGGTTGTTATCTAATGAAAGATGATCAAGGAGTGATCATTTATGTTGGCAAAGCAAAGGTGCTTAAAAATCGAGTTCGCTCTTACTTTACGGGGGCGCATGATGTGAAAACACAGCGTCTTGTTCAGGAAATTGCGGATTTTGAATATATCGTGACAAGCTCTGATGTGGAAGCTTTACTGCTTGAAATTAATTTGATCAAAAAGCATGATCCACGTTTTAATATTCGTTTAAAAGATGATAAAACCTATCCGTTTATTAAAATTACAAGTGAGCGTCATCCACGACTTATCATCACACGACAAGTCAAGAAGGATAAAGGCAAATATTTTGGTCCTTATCCAAACGTCTATGCAGCGAATGAAGTCAAAAAGATTTTGGATAAGCTTTACCCGCTAAGAAAGTGTCATGTGCTGCCGAGTAAAGTTTGTTTATATTACCATCTTGGTCAGTGCCTCGCACCGTGTGTATTTGATGTTTCAGAGGAAACTTATAAAAAAATGTCCGATGAAATTGTCAGCTTCTTAAATGGGGGCTATAAAGACGTGAAACGCGAACTGAATGAAAAAATGGAAGAAGCGGCTTCTGAGATGGAATTTGAAAAAGCAGCTGAGTTTCGCGATCAAATTAATGCTATTGAAACCACGCTTGAAAAGCAAAAAATGACAATGAACGATTTTGTTGATCGGGATGTGTTTGGCTACGCGATTGATAAAGGCTGGATGTGCGTTCAAGTCTTTTTCATCAGACAAGGGAAGTTGATCGAACGCGACGTCTCGCAATTCCCATTTTATAATGATGCAGATGAGGATTTTCTTACGTTCATCGGTCAGTTTTATCAGAAAGCAAATCACATTCCGCCTAAAGAAATTTTCTTGCCAAATGATGTCGATGATGAAGCGGTGGCGGCTCTTTTGCCAGATACAAAAATTTTGGTTCCTGCAAGAGGAAAAAAGAAGGATCTTGTCAAATTAGCTTATAAAAACGCAAAAATTGCACTCAATGAAAAATTTATGTTGCTTGAGCGAAATGAAGAACGAACGGTTGGTGCGGTTGAAAAGCTTGGTGAGCAAATGGGAATCCCTACACCTTCGCGAATCGAAGCGTTTGATAACTCGAATATCCACGGGACGGATCCGGTTTCGGCGATGGTCACGTTTTTGGATGGGAAGCCGAATAAAAACGATTACCGTAAATATAAGATTAAAACGGTTGCCGGGCCCGATGATTACGCCACGATGCGCGAGGTCGTAAGAAGGCGCTACTGGCGCGTTTTAAAAGAAGGACTCCCGCTTCCTGACCTCATTTTAATTGATGGTGGAAAAGGGCAAATTGATAGTGCGAAAGATGTTTTAGAGAACGAGCTCGGACTTGATTTGCCGGTTGCTGGGCTTGCGAAAGATGATAAGCATAAGACGAGTCAGCTTTTGTTCGGTGATCCACTTGAAATCGTACCGCTTGCACGTAATAGCCAAGAATTTTATTTGCTGCAACGGATTCAAGATGAGGTGCACAGGTTTGCGATCACATTCCACAGGCAGCTGCGGAGTAAGTCAGGTTTCCAATCGATTTTAGACGGTATTCCTGGTGTTGGTCCGGGGCGGAAAAAGAAAATTTTAAATCATTTTGGTTCGATGAAGAAAATTAAAGCGGCTACGATTGAAGAATTGCAAGAAAGTGGCATTCCAAAGGCGGTTGCAGAAGCTGTTTATCAAAAGGTACAGGAAGTAAATGAAAAGCTTCAAGATAATAAAAAAACAGATGATTGAGTGAGGGAGAGAAGAAAATGGGCGTTGTTTTGCTGAAATTTGGAGGAACTTCAGTCGGAAATGCGGATAAGATTCAAAAAGTGGCTGATCAAGCGATTCGTGAACAAGAACTTGGAAATCAAGTAGTGGTCGTAGTTTCCGCGATGGGAAAATCTACGGATAAATTGCTTTCGCTCGCAGATGAAATTACTCAGACGCCCGAAAAGCGTGAACTAGATATGCTTCTTGCAACGGGTGAGCAAGTCACGATTTCGCTTCTTGCTATGGCATTAGCTGAAAAAGAGAAGGATGCCATTTCCTTTACCGGGTTTCAGGCGGGGATCGAAACGGAAAGCGTACATGGCAATGCGCGGATTTAAGACATTGATTCGGAACGAATTCGTGAGGCTTTATTAGCGGGTAAGATTGTGATTGTTGCTGGATTTCAAGGAATCACGCGAGATGGCGACATTACGACGCTTGGTCGAGGTGGTTCGGATACAACGGCGGTTGCGCTCGCGGCAGAACTTTCGGCTCTCAAATGTGCGATTTGTACAGATGTAGATGGCGTTTATACGAGTGACCCGCGTTATATTAAAGGGGCAAGAAAGCTAGAGGAACTTACTTATGATGAGATGCTTGAGTTGGCCCATCTTGGTGCTGGCGTTTTGCATCCGCGCTCGGTTGAGTATGCGAAAAATTTTAGAACGCCACTTGAAGTTAGAATGAGCCACGGAACAGAACAAGGAACGATGATTAAGGAGGAAATGAGTGTGGAAGATACGAAAGTAGTGCGCGGTGTTGCATTTGAAGATGGAATTACTCGAATTACCGTTCATTGGAGCAGAAAAGAAGATATGCGCGTTTCGAAAGTTTTCACGGAACTTGCGAAAAATGCTGTTGATGTTGATATCATCATTCAAGGAATTACAGGTCTTGGCCACGGTAATTTGTCTTTCACACTAAAAACGTCGGCTTTACTTGATGCGCTAGCTGTCTTAGAAGATAAAAAAGCAGAGATTGGCTATGAAAAAATTGAATCAGAACAAGAATTAGCCAAGGTGTCAATTGTTGGTTCAGGAATGGTTTCAAATCCGGGAGTTGCTGCACAAATGTTTGAAGCACTAACGGAACATCGAATTCCGATTAAGATGATCAGTACTTCTGAAATCAAAGTTTCGACTGTTGTGCCGGAACGTGAAATGGTGAAGGCAGCTCAGGTTCTGCATGATACCTTTGAACTTGAAAAAGCGTGAAACTTTTAGGTTTCACGCTTTTTCAGCTAACTTATTAATAGTCCTTGTAATCTGTGGATTCTTTTAAATCCCATTTAACAACGAGTAAGGCTTCTTTTTTGCGCTTATTGATTTCGTCATAAGCTTCAGCGTAATAGCCGTTTTGAGTTTGAATTTGTTCAGCGATAAACCCTGCTTCTAGTTTGAAAGAAGGCTCACCTTGCAAATCAAAGCGTGTTTCAACAGCTGGCCCATAAAGCAGAATTTGCAACTCTTCTTTTTTTTCCTTGACCACTTCGATTGAGCCAAAGGACGCTTCTTCGAAAAAGTCTTGGACTTCTTCAAAGGAAGTCAGTGGAAATTTGCGAGCTAAATCTTTTCCTGCCCAGTAAAAGATGTGGGGCGATTCTTCGCCGAGTAAATCTGGTAGTAAGTAATCACGGAAAAGTTCAACTCCAAAGCTTGGTACCAGTTTGTTTTCTGGTTGAATGGATGTTTCTTGATTTGTTTCTTCTGTCATTTGACGTACAACCCCGCTTTCTCTTTTCTCATTATAACGAAAAAGTGCGGTAAAATAAAATAGAATCTAAGAAAATAACAAAAATACTTGCGAAAAGTTAGAAAAAATAAGAAAATGGAAACGATAGATTTAAAAAGAAATAGAGGCGAGATCGTGAAACGAGCGATAGGATTTATAGATTCAGGCGTTGGGGGACTTACCGTTGTAAAGGAAGTCTTAAAACAATTGCCGCATGAAGAGATTTTTTATTTAGGAGATACTGCACGCTGTCCATACGGGCCACGTGATACGGAAGAAGTACTTCGCTTTACTTGGGAAATGACACGTTTTCTAGTAGATCGCAATATTAAAATGCTTGTGATTGCTTGTAATACGGCAACTGCCGCTGCGTTAAAAGAAATTCGAGCAACTCTGGATATACCAGTGATTGGCGTCATTCAGCCTGGTTCGCGTGCTGCACTTAAAGCAACACGAAATAATGAAGTGGGTGTTCTTGGGACGATTGGAACAGTGCAAAGTATGGCTTATCCGAAAGCGCTTAAAGGTTTAAACCGGCATGTCCGTGTGGATTCTTTAGCTTGTCCGAAGTTTGTTTCTATTGTTGAATCAGGCGAATATAAGAGCCCAATTGCGAAAAAAGTAGTAGCTGAGTCGCTTTTACCACTTAAAAGTACCAAAATTGATACACTGATTTTAGGATGTACGCATTATCCGCTTTTAAAACCGCTGATTGAAAACTTTATGGGAGATGAGGTTGCAGTGATTAACTCCGGTGAAGAAACAGCAAGTGAAGTGAGTGCACTACTCGATTATCATGATCTTCTTGAAAAAAGCGAAGAAGGGACGCATCATCGTTTCTTTACAACGGGTTCTGTACCGATTTTTGAAGGAATCGCGAAAGACTGGCTTGGCCTTGAGAAAATGGATGTCGAACATATTACACTTGGCGAGAAGGAGGAACAAGTAGCAAAATGAAACGCTTCGATGAACGTGAAAAAAATGAACTAAGAGCTGTTACGATAGAAAAGGATTATTTGATTCATCCAGAAGGCTCGGTTTTGATATCTGCTGGGTCGACGAAAGTAATTTGTAATGCAAGTGTGGAGGAAAAAGTGCCTCCTTTTATGCGGGGAGAAGGAAAGGGATGGATTTCTGCTGAATATGCGATGCTTCCACGCGCGACAGGAACTCGTAATATCCGTGAGTCTTCTAAAGGAAAGGTGAGCGGACGAACGATGGAAATTCAGCGCTTAATCGGAAGAGCACTCCGCGCGGTTGTAGACTTGGATGCTCTTGGGGAACGAACAATTTGGCTTGATTGTGATGTGATTCAAGCAGATGGCGGTACGCGGACAGCTTCAATCACGGGAGCGTTTGTTGCGATGAGCCTTGCGATTTATCGTTTACATTTGGAAAAGCCATTTGATTCTTTTCCAATTAAAGATTACTTAGCAGCTATTAGTGTTGGAATTTTGGAAGATGAGACAGCAGTACTTGATCTAAATTATGTAGAAGATAGTGCAGCTAATGTGGATATGAATTTAATTATGACAGGCGCTGGCCAATTTGTTGAGCTACAAGGAACAGGGGAAGAAGCTACTTTTTCAGAAGAAGAGCTTGTGGAACTCCTTTCACTTGGAAAAGCCGGTATTAAGCAGCTAGTAGAACTACAAAAAACAGAGCTTGGGGAAGAAATTACGAATTTAATTGAGGGGGAATAAAGATGCGCGAATTAGTGATTGCAACAGCTAACAAAGGGAAGGTTAAAGAATTTGAAGAGATTCTAGGGAGCCATGATATCAAGATTTTAACGCTGTTAGATTTTCCAGAAATCGGGGAAATTGAAGAAACAGGCAAAACGTTCAAGGAAAATGCGGCACTAAAAGCAACAACTGTGGCCAAAATTTTAAATAAAACCGTTCTTGCAGATGATTCAGGACTCGTGGTAGACGCACTTGACGGAGCGCCAGGGGTCTATTCAGCGCGTTATGCAGGAGAAGCGCATAATGATGCCAAAAACAACGAAAAGCTGTTGAACGAGCTAAAAAACGTGAAACCGGGGGATCGCACGGCGAGATTCCATTGTACACTTGCGATTTCAACGCCAGCGGGAGAAGTAGATTATTATGAAGGTGAATGTCCTGGAGAAATTGCTTTGGAGCTTTCTGGGGCAAATGGATTCGGCTATGACCCGCTTTTCTATCTACCCGATTTTGGTGTGACAATGGCAAACCTGACGCCGGACCAAAAAAACAGTATCAGTCACCGAGGGAATGCAATTAAAGAACTTGGAAAAAATATTGAAAAGGTACTGGAAAAAATCTATTAAAAATGAGAGAATAGAGAAGCATGTTGGGAGGCAGAAAATCAATGAAACTTGTTGTTGTGAGCGACAGTCACTCTGAACGGGACTGTTTGATGCACTTAAAAGAAAAGTATGAAGGAAGCGTTGATGCGCTGATTCATTGTGGGGATTCAGAGCTATCGAAAGACGATCCTGCGATTCAAGGGTTTGAAACGGTGCGCGGGAATTGTGACTTTGGACCAGATTTTCCAAATGAGCGGGTGCTTGATATTGATGGCTACCGAATTTTTGTGACGCATGGCCATTTATACAATATTAAAATGACATTGATGAATTTGCGTTACCGAGCACGTGAGCTAAAGGCAGATTTTGTCTTTTTTGGACATTCTCATGAACTTGGAGCAGAAATGATGGATAATGCACTTGTTTTAAATCCGGGCAGTATTTCACTTCCGCGCGGAGCTATTCGTGTTAAAACGTATGCTCTGATTGAAAGTGTTCCAGAAGGCGTTTTGGTGAAATTTATGGACGATCAAGATCAAGAGCTGACAGAATTGACGCAGATTTTTCCACTTTTTAAATCTTAACTTGTTTTTTTGTAAAAATATGAGCTAGCTTGCATAAAAAGCATTGACAAAATGCGGAAATCACCATAAAATAGTATTTGGCTGTTCGAAAGTTCGCCATTTGTCCTGATAGCTCAGCTGGATAGAGCAACGGCCTTCTAAGCCGTCGGTCGGGGGTTCGAATCCCTCTCAGGACGTTAAAAGTAAATTGGAAAACATCTTATAAATGGTCTCAAGTTCTTGATAGAGCTTGATTAGTGACTGTTTGTAAGATGTTTTTATTTTGGTTCAATCTTGCTTATTTGTGGAAATATGGATTGATTTTTTAATTTAATTTTTACCAATTGAATAGATGTTCACTATTAAGAGAATATAAAAAGGACTGTAAAAGTCCTTTTTATACCTTAGTTAGCGAAAGTGGTATTTTTAACTTTCCAATCTTCTAATTTGATAGATAGCCAAAAGCTATAAATTCCTAGAGTCACAATTGTTAGTAAGAACCACTTTATCCAATGTCCAAATAGTCCAAAGGCAGACCCGTTGAATTTCAGTCGCTTGCCTTCGACTACTGTATGATTAATTTTCCAACCATAAACCATACATAATGCCCATGGATAGCAAATACCTAAGGTGAATACGGTTACTAACACACCTAGCAATGTCCAACCTATAAATTGAAGTAATCCTCCATCAAAAAATGATGTCCGTCCTTTTTTTGTCTCTAAATAGTTTTCAGTCATTTATTGTACCCCTTTTTCTGTTTATATAATTATAGATAATGTGAAATGATAATATCTAGTTGTTTAAATGTTTAATTGCGTAGTCCGCTTCTGACGCAGTAAATTTTTCACCATATTGAGAAGTCAATTGATCTCGAATAGCAGCAGGGGACATTTGCATAGATTCTTGATACTCTTTAGCTTTTGCAAGTGCATTTTCATTATAATCCGCTTTTAAATTATCAACAGCGTACTGTGCAGCTTCCGCTGAGAATTGTTCGCCGTATTCAGAGACAAGCTGGTCATAAATCGCTGCTTTGGACATTTTCATTGAGTCAGAGTATTGTTCTGCTTTGCTTAAAGCGTTTTCTCCCTCTGCTCCCAATCTAGCTTTGCGCTCTTCCTCAGCTTTTTCTTTTGCAGCTCGTTCTTCCTCAGCTTTGCGTTCAGCTTCCTCTTTTTTTCTTGCTTGTTCTTCCTCGGCTTTTCGTTTAGCTTCTTCCTTAGCTTTTTTTTCTTTATATGATTTGGAATGATTTTCAATCTTTATTTCTTCTTCTGCCGACACGTACCCATCCTTTTCGACTTTTACCATGACTTCTCTATTTTCTTCATCGGGATCTAATGAAATTTCATGAGAAAATTTGCCATCAGCACCGACTTCTATAGCTGGAGAGTCGTCAACTTTAACAGTCGAATGTGGTTCGGCAGTTCCTTTGATTATAGCTTTTCCATTTTCATCAGTATCCAGTAAATTATTTTCTACACTCAATTCCGCTTGTTGCATAGCATTTTCGATTGTGACTAGTCTTAAGGCACTCTTAAATCCAGAGCGTTTTGCTTCAACGGCTACTTTTTTCTCTTCTTCGTGTGGTGATAATTTTATTTTTATGGAAAATTTACCATTCGATTTGGTTTTAGTAACTTTACCGTCTACTCGCAATGTCGCTTTTTTGTCTGTTTCACCCTTGATCCAAGCTACTCCATGTTTATTTGTTTCTATAGATGTAGAATATACAGAAAGTGAAACAGTCTCTTCCTCATCCTTTTTATCACCGGTACCAGCTCCAATTGCACCTAGTACTAATACAATGATTATCCAAAACCACCACTTCTTAAAAATGGATTTTTTTTGTTTTTCCATTCTCATATCTCCCCTTTTATGTTTTATTCTATATAATCGCAGTTGCGTTTATATCACTTTATTTAAAGTAGATCCTAATAAAATCAAAGCCCTAATTTTTTTTATGTCTTCTTCTTTTTATAAAAGTTTTTGGAATTTCAAAGGTCTGATTTTTATTAACAATCACCGAAAAGTATACCACGAACTAAAAGGAAGGAGGAGTGAATTTTGTTACTAAAATATAAAATATTTATTCACTAACTCGAAAATCCAAAAGTGATAAATAAAGAAATTATTGAACCTGTCACAACCAAAGAAAGTCACATTCTGACTAATATTTCAGAATTAAAAGCATCAAAGCGTATTTCAAAGAAGGATTTATGAATACTGAAAGTGAGGCAAATAGTTTATAACGAAGGAATGATATTTTGAATCAACTTATAAGCGAAGAATATATGAATAAATACTTCGAACAAGAATTTGTAGACTATGATAAATTGGATAATTATTAATTCGTTTATTTCAGTATCTCAAGTCGATTCAAATAAATATTTTCTACAAAATAAAAGCTAGTATTAGCAAATTTTTAATTAAAGTATATTTTCCGGTAAGACTACTTATCTCTTTTGACAAGCTCCCATAAGTTAGTAATTCTTTTTTATGTTCGGTCAGGTGAAATATAACAAAATGACTATTCGTGATAAAATCCGAAAAATCTGCAAAAATATAGATTTTTGGATGTTTAAGACTTGAAATAGGCTTTTCATTACTTTTTTGGTTTTGCAGAATTATTTCATGCTATACTCAAATTGTGATATAGAATAAAACCAACGAAAAGAGGATCTGTCGTGAAAAAAATAACAAAAAAGAGATAGTTATGCAGTTTCCTAGCCTACATTAGCTCATTCAGCTGAAAATATATGGTTTGACTATAATTACTTCAACGGAATATTGTGTGGAAGAGTAGGAAGACAATAGTTAGATCAACAAAAAATAAGCAATAGCTAATAGCCTTATAGTATGCAAGAACATAGCAAGTAGCCTTGTATGAGCATTTGATAAGAGTTGGTCAATTCACAACTGGAGCAATACTTGATTGTTCAACTTGATGTTTGAAAGACAGCTAAATTTCATACTTTTAATTCTTTAATTATAAAAACCAGAATTTTCAATACAGTTTTTGACCTGATTTTGAGCTAAACTCATTACCAAATACTAACGCAACGAAAAGAGGTAACAACATGAAGAAAAAACTTATTAAAACAATGTTATTTGCCAGTGTTATGGGATTAATCTTAAGTGTAGTATTTCCTTCGATATTGTCTGTTCGTGCAGCTTTACAAGAAGATCAAGTAACTGCCATACCGGAGGAAAACTCAAGTACGTATGTGCCCTCAGAAGATGAATTGAAGGGTTTAGGACTATCTGAAGATGAAATTGCAGAATTAATGAGGGTTCAAGATGCAGGGATAACATTGAAAAATGGGGTCGCATATGATGAAAATGGCAAAAAACTGACTTTGAAAGAACGAGGCAAACTGAGTTGGGCAGTAAAAATCTTAAGAAAAGCATGGAATAAGATTCCTAAAAAAGTTAAAAATGCAATGGGCGGAGTTGCTGGATTTGAAGCTGTATTGAGTTTTATCGATCACTTTACTGGCAAAGTTTCTGATGCTATTTATCTTGGTTGTAGAAAAATAGGATTGAGTAAAGCCGTTTCTTGGTGGGTCATGAAAATTCTTACCCTAATAGCGTTTTGAGGATGCCCATGATGTCTAGTAAAATGATAACTATTTGTTTTATAATAATTGGTATTCTCTTGCTTTTTGTTTTACCTATAGTCCTACCAAATAACACCATACTATTTTGGATTAGGGTAGCTTTTGCAGCTTATATTTTTATTAATATTATTGGTGATTGGTGTAAGCGGAGAAAGAAACGGTAAATTGAGATTGTATAATCTTGAAATAAGCTAAAATGCGCCGACTTATTCAAAGAACTAAGGCAAACCATAATTATGGATGACAAAGCATAGTATTTGGAACCTGTAGACTAATTTTTAAACTTTTTCATATGCTGTTTTTGTGCAAAATCTGGAGAGCTTAAGGATGATTAACGTTTGAGAAATCATTCTTGAGGCTTTTTACTATTTAAAATAGGGAGAAAAAGAGGTTTAAAACTCCTTTGCTAAGTATTTTTTGATATTACTAATGAAAATTTTATGGGATAAGTTCACGGTAAGGATCCTCTTGTGATGCTAACTCTTCTTTTAGCTCCTCACAAACTCTTAGTTTGACACCCTTCGCCTGTCACGGGGTTCTAGAAGTAGAAGTATAGTTAGTCTGTCAAGAATTTCGAAAGATTAGACTTAGGGATGGAATAGGGACGTTGAAATTTAAAACGGGAAGTATTGTACCCGGCTATTTTTGAAAATAGTAGATGCAATCTTCCTTTTAAGAAATGAATAGCGAGGCTTTATGTGTCTTTTTGGGAATCATTAAGATAAATTAAAAGGCAGGATCTCTATAGAATTTAGGGATCCTGCCTTTTTTAAATTATTAATTATTCATCGCCTTTTTATTTTTTAAGGAATATACGAATATTAGCGCTATAACAAGAATAATAGCACAAAATATTGGGAAGATAAGCAATGAGCCTGTGTGAATTATTCCAATTATAAATGTGCAAAGACTGACAATTAGATAATATCCTAAACTTAAAAAAGCTCCTGACGTACCCGCTGTTTTTGGAAAATGAATAAGTGCTAAACTTAAACAGTTTGGCAATGATATTCCAATTCCAACAAGTAAGCAAAATATCCCCAATATATATAATATCAGCTCACTTGTAGTGCTCAACCGTATAAATACAGTTGCCACCAAAAATAATGTTGAGATAAATGATACAACAAGTCCTTCCTTAATTGTCTGCATGGCATTTCTCTTTTTTAATGATTTACTAGATAGCCACGCCCCAATCATGGTTGCTGATGCAACGACGCATCCCATAAATCCATATTGACTTTGTGTAAAATGAAACGTATCAATAAAAATCCCAGGTGCTTCTGAATAATAGCTAAAGATAATCCCATTAAACAAGCCAATAAGTAAACCGAAAATTACAGTGTGAGGGTCTAAGATCATTTCCTTAGCAATCCTAAACATACTATATAAATTAAGGTTGGCTTGTGTATCACTTGCCGTTTCTGGTAAATTCTTTAAACTAAAATAAAGCAAAATCATCCCCATAACCACTAGTACAAAAAAGACGATGCGGAAACCATAAAATTGTGTGATAATCCCACCTATAAGAGGACCAAGTGCAGGAGAGAATGCCAAAACAGCTGATATTTTAGCAAACATTTGATGCCGCTCTGTTCCCATATAGCTATCTCTTAAAATGGTTTGAGTAGTGACTGATCCAGTGCTTGCACCGAAAGCTTGAATAAATCTACCGATAAATAGTAGGACTATGCTATTTGCTATAAGACAAAGAACGCTACCAACTATATATACGGATATTCCAAAATTCATTGCCTTCCTTCGTCCAAAGTAATCTGAACCAATTCCCCAAAACACTACTCCAATGGCAAATGCTAAAAAGTAAATACTCAGAGTCATTTGAGAAATATTGAGAGAGGTACCGAATTTTAGGGCAATCTCAGTTAAAGAAGGTGTATAGATAGTTTCACTTAGCTGAGGGAAACCTACTAAACAGACCAGTAAAGGTAAACTTATTTTATTATTGTTTTTTTTGGATGTTTTTTTCATTATAATCTTCCTTAAATTAATTATTTGTTAAGTATGAAAAAAACATCCTTTGAAGGGAAATGGTGGAATCATAATTTTAATCCATGAATAAAAAATTACAACAGCACCTCCTTTTTGAATCTAAGCGTTCATTATATCATCGATTAAAAAAATAGCAAAATCATTATTTAATTTATTCTTATAAAAATTTCATGACCGGATAAAGAATAGGGGCTCTTTATTTATTTTTTTCTTTTACAAAGAATGACCATGCTCTAGAGGGTGTTTTTTTATTTTACAAAAACCTCAGTTTGACAGGATTTTCTACTTCTACTATGCTAGGATTAATAGCTAATTTTGAAAAGGGTTTCATTGTGTGTGGAAGTTAAAAAATGAGATTCGAGGGAGTTTGATGGAAAGTGATTCAATTCGATATTCGAAAAATTAAGTTGCTACATTATTTACTTGAAAATCGCGGTTATATAGCTCCGCAAAAATTGCAAGAAGTACTAGGGATTTCGAAACGAACCTTACAATATGAGATTGAAAAAACAAACTTTGAACTGGAACAGGTTGGTTTTAGTGGTATTCAGATGGTACGCAGGCAAGGGTATTATGTGCCAGAAGATGAAAAGAATGAGATTCTACGATTAATCGAAAATTATGATACAAATAATGTTGATTTTACTATGGCTGAACGGAAAGTGCGAATACTTCTTTTTTTGCTTGCTACGGATGCGCGTGTGGTTGAAGAAACACTTTCAAAGGCGAACGGAGTGAGCCGGAACACTACGCTGCAAGATTTGAAGCAGATTAAAGCGGAGCTTAGCGAAGCAGGGCTCAAGCTTTTATACAGTAGAAAGAATGGAAATGAAATTGTGGGCGATGAAGCGCAAATTCGCCAGTTTTTCTTACGGCATTGCTTGAATAGCCCAGCTTTTGAATCGGAAACGGAACTGAAAAACTTGCTCCGGGCGAGAGCGCCTCACTATGATGCGGATTTTTTGCTGCTAGAAAATGAAGCAATTCGAGCGCTTGTTACGCTGGAAAAGCTTTTTGGGATGCGGTATACGGATGAAGTTGTGGCTCGGCTTAGTTTGATTGTTAGCTTTTTTAGCTTTCGCATGCAGCAAGGACACACTTTGGAAGGGAAGCTTGTGGATCAAACAAAGTGGGCGCAGGAAATTTACCGTAGAATGCCACGTTTGGTGGCCTGGAATGAAGCGGAACTCGCGTTTCTTGAACGACTGCTCTTAGGGGCTAACCGACTTTCGGGGGAATCTGAGGTGGCGCGGCATTTAAAAGTGGCTGTGAAGAAGATGATCGCGGAATTTGAACGGCTGGCTTGTGTGAATTTTGAGGATCACGAGCGGCTCAAGCGTGATTTGCTTCTTCACCTGGAGCCAGCATATTATCGGGTTTTATTTGGGATTGAGTGGATTAATCCGCTTCGATCGGACATTAAATCGCAATATGCTGAGGTTTATGAGATTACTCGGAAAGTGATGGTGCCGTTTGGCGAGATGCTTGCTAAACCGATTCCAGAAGATGAAGTCGCTTACGTGGCTATTTTGTTCGGTGGTTTTCTATCACGGAAAAAAAGTGTGCTTGTGGAACGGAAAAAATTACTGATTATTTGTTCAAAAGGCGTCGGCACTTCGCGGATGATCGAGCGCCAGTTAAAACAACTTTTTACGGATCGACAAATTGAAATTTTGGAGCCGATTTCTTTGAGAGAATTTGAGAAAAAGGCTTATCAGCCCGATTTTATTGTTGCAACACTTCCGGTACTCACGGATATTCCGTCTTTCATCGTGAGTCCAATTTTAACGGAACCGCAAAAAGAACAGCTTTTGAAAGAAATTATGCCATATGTTGCCCAGCGTGATTCGGATGCACGGATGCTTGCAAGTGTGCTTGATGTGATTGATCAATATGCAAAAGTGGAAAATCGCGAGGCGCTTGCGCAAAATTTGAAAACGATTTTGTTCCAAAATGCGCTGGACGATGTGAGCGAAGTTTCACCTGGGCTTTCCGAGTTGCTCCCAGCTAAGCGCATTCAGTTTAAAGAAAGCGCGCCAAGTTGGCAAGAAGCGATTCGGCTTGCTGCAAAGCCGCTTCTTGAAGAAGGCTATATTTCGCAGAGTTATGAAAATGCCATGATTACAGGGATTGAAACACTCGGCCCTTATGTTGTGATTTCACCTGGAGTGGCGTTACCGCATGCGGCTCCGGCGGATGGGGCTTTCCGCGTAGGAATGAGTTTACTTTTGCTTGATGAGCCGGTTGCTTTTTCCAAGAAACCAAAGGATCAAGTTAAACTTTTAATTGTGCTTTCTTCAATTGATTCCTATACGCATATTAATGCGCTTAGTGAATTAACGGAATTAATCATGCAACATGACTTTCTAACTTTTATGGAACAGCATACAAGCGCCGAGCAAGTGGCACAATTTATTCGGGAAAAAACAAGCTGACTCGTTCAGCTTGTTTTTTAGTGTCTACTTTTTGCACTTTCCGAAAGAAAGGAATTGGACTTCTTTATAAAGCGCTTTCTCTCTATAATAAGAGTTGTAAGAGGTTGATAGCGCTATCAATTAGCAAGAAGGGATGAAGAAACGATGTCATTTTTGAACCAAGATTTACTGTCATTTAATCAAACTGCAGAAAATGCAGACGAAGCAATTCGCCTTGCGGGCAAATTGCTTCAGCAAAAGGGCTATGTCAGTGAAAACTATATAGAAAAAATGGTTGAATCTTACCATGAAAATGGGGCTTACTTTGTGATTGCACCTTATGTGGCAATTCCCCACGCAAGACCAACCGATGGAGTGGAAAAATCGGCGGTTTCGCTTGTTACGCTTTCTAGCGGTGTAGCTTTTGGACATAAAGCGAATGATCCGGTTAGACTTGTTTTTGGCTTAGCTGCTTCATCAAGTGAAGAACATTTGAAAGTAATTCAAAACATTGTAGCTCTTCTCAGTCAAAATGAAAATATCGAGCGCCTTTTAGAAGCCAAGGATTTTGAAGAGATACAGCCAATTTTGGAGGGATTAAAATGAAAATTTTAACAGTTTGCGGTTTAGGTCAAGGAACCAGTTTGATTTTACGGATGAACGTCGAAAATGTACTTCGTGAAATGGAAGTCGAAGCTGACGTGGAACATATTGATGTCTCAGCAGCACGATCTATGTCTGTGGATATTGTTGTAACGAGTCAAGAACTTGCGGAAACACTTGGTGAAACAAGTGCAAAAGTCGTGATTGTCAATAATTACTTTGATAATGCGGAAATTAAACAAGCTCTTAGCGGGGCGATTTAACGAAAAGAAAAGGGTGAGGATAAAAAATGGAGATTATTACTTGGATTGCCGACAACTTTTTTGGAACGCCGGCTATTCTGCTCGGGTTTATCGTCTTACTTGGATTACTTCTCCAAAAGAAAAATTTGAGTCAGGTTGTTAGCGGCACGTTTAAAGCGATTATTGGATTTTTAATTATCAATGCCGGCGCAGCTGTCATAACAGGTTCTCTAGGAATTTTTGAACCGATGTGGAAAGAAGTGTTCGGTCTTGAAACAGCACCACTTAGCGGGTTTTTAGGACAAGAAAAATTCAACTTAGAGTTCGGAAGTGCAGTTACGCTTGCGATGACACTTGGATTTTTAGTCAACGTTTTACTCGCGCGCTTTACACCATTTAAATATATCTATTTAACTGGACACATGATGTTTTGGACGACAACCATTTTTGCAGGGATCACGGTTCAAGCAGCAGGAGGCGATGTTTCATTCTGGCCGCTTGTAATCTTCCTCGCGGTTATTATGGGGCTTTACTGGACTATCCAGCCAGCAATCGTGCAGCCATTTTTACGCAAAATTACTGGAAATGACAATGTCGCACTCGGACATACATCTGCGAGTGTAGCCATTCTTTCAGCTCTTCTTGGAAAAGTATTTGGCAATAAGAAAAATGATGCTGAACACATTAAGTTGCCGAAAAAACTCGAATTCTTAAGAGATTCAAACGTGATCACGGCACTCACAATGGGGATTCTATTCCTAGTTGGTGCGATTATCTTGATGGTGAAACAAACACCAGGGGCAGAAAAACTAATTGCTGAAGCAGGAAACCAAAGCTTTATCGTTTACAGCATTGTTCAGTCCTTTACATTCGCAGCTGGGATTGCAGTTGTTTTGGTGGGTGTTCGGATGTTTATCGGTGAAATTGTACCAGCCTTTAATGGGATTGCGACAAAACTTGTACCTGGGGCAAAACCAGCTCTTGATGCGCCGATCGTGTATCCGTACGCAGCAAATTCCGTTATCCTAGGATTCCTTGGCGCTTTCGTCGGGGCCATCATTTGGCTTGTTGTTCTTGGAAATACAGTGGGTTATGTCTTTGTACCAACGATGATTGTTCTCTTCTTCCACGGAGCCGTTGCCGGCGTATTCGGGAATTCAACGGGTGGAGTTCGCGGAGCACTCATTGGTGGATTCCTAACTGCAACCGTTGTTGCTTGGGGACAATATTTGATGGTAACCTTCTTCATAAACACGACCGTTCCTGATACAGCCATGTGGGCAGCGGACAGTGACATGTTCATATTAGGACCAATCATTAGTATGTTGGCGAAACTGATTTTTTAATAACCGAAACCTCTTCCGCCATTTCGTGAAGAGGTTTTTTGAAAGGAAGGAAGCAAAAAATGAGTTATATTCGTACTTTTTTTGGAGATATCAAACCTGAACAACTAGGATTTACTTATTCACACGAACACATTGTTTGTACACCATCGTTTTGGCAAGAAAAAGGAGAAGATGATCTCCTGCTTGATGACAAAGAAAAATCGCAACTTGATGTCCAAGACTTTAAAGATTTGGGCGGGAAAACCATTGTGGATGCAACCGCAGTAGATTATGGTCGCCACGTGAGCGAAGTAGCGGAAATTTCGAAAGAAACAGGCGTACAAATTATTGGTACGGCAGGCTTTAATAAGAGCTTTTTGTGGACAGGAAAAATGAAACCAGAGTTGAAGCAACTTGTTGGGAATTATGAGACTTACTATGACTGGATTGAAGCCGCTTCAGTTTCCGAGTTGACAGAGTTTGTTGTGCGAGAAGTCGAAGAAGGACTTGAAGGCACGAGTTTTAAAGCAGGCCAAGTCAAGTTTGGAACTGGCTATAACCGGATTACGCCACTTGAAGAAAAAACCATCCGAGCGGTGGCACGTGCGCATCATGAAACGAAAGCTCCGGTTCATTCGCATACAGAAGCAGGAACGATGGCACTCGAACAAATTGAAATTTTAAAAGAAGAAGGCGTTCCGCTTGAATACCTTTCGATTGGGCACATGGACCGGAATTTAGATCCTTATTATCATGAACAAGTGGCAAAAACCGGCGCCTTTTTATCCTTTGATGGCATCGCTAAAATCAAATATGCGCCTGAAAGTGCACGGATTGCTGCGATTTTAAGCCTTGTTCAAAAGGGCTATGAAGATCAAATTCTTGTAAGTGGAGATACCGCGCGGAAAACGTATTATAAACATTATGATTTTGGACCGGGACTTGAATATATCAAGAAGAAATGGGCGCCACGCTTTATTCATGAAGCGAATCAAAATGGGTTTGATGGCGAAAAGCTTATTCAAAAATTCTTCGTTGATAATCCGGCACGTTGCTTTACATTTAAAAAATAAGGAGGAAGCGAAATGAAATTTGCAGCATGTAGTTCCTATGAAATCGCCGCACAAATTACGAAAACCACACCCGTGATTTTACCCGTAGGAGCCGTTGAAGCACACGGACCTCATTTACCACTTGAAACGGATAATCTTCTCGCTGAAAGATATGCAGACCGGATCGCGGACAAGAAAAACGGCCTAGTGCTGCCTGTCTTGCCATATGGACAAGTTTTCAGTTTGCAAGACTTCCCGGGCAGTCTGAGTTTGTCGAACGAAACCATGATCCAAATGATCTTTGAAATCGGAGAGGGACTTTATAAACAAGGTGTGCGGCTGTTTGTGCTAATCAGCGGGCATCTTGGCAATATGACCGCACTCAAAGAAGGCGCGCGCAAGCTCTTTTTGAAACATCCTGATATGCGTGTACTCCACATTTTTTATCCGAATATTCAAAAACTAGCGGCTGATGTACGAGAAGGGAAAGCGAACCATCATACGTATATCCATGCTTGTGAAATCGAAACTTCCTTGATGCTTTATTTGGCAAGCGAACATGTGGAGATGGAAAAAGCCATTGATGATCCGCCGATTTTACCACTTGATGCGGATTATACACCGATGCCCTGGCAAAATTTCACGGAAAGTGCAGTTCTCGGAGAGGCCACGCTTGCAACGGCTGAAAAAGGTGAATATTTGATTGAAACGACATTAAAAACCTGTTTGGAGTTGATTGAAATTGAACAAGACAAAATTCGAAAAGCAGAAGAAATGGCATAATTTTGCGCTTTTTAATTTTTTAGCACAAGATGCGGAAAATGCAACAGAAGTTATGGACGCCGCGGATGGTTATGCGGTGCCTGGGATTGTCGCAAGCGATTTTGATACCCCCGAAGAGGCGGTCGCACGTTTGAATGAACTCAAAAAAGCGAGTGATATCGTTAGCGTGGGTCTTGGCGGTGGCGGCGCATTTGAAAACTTCCGAAGTGTTCTTAGGATCGCTGAGCTCGATCAGGATTGCCATATTAATCAGCCGCTTGAAACGGCGGCTTTTGCGCAACTAGTGGATGGGATTTATGCCAATGCGCTTGTTCGACCATCTGGTAAGGTGGGGATTGTAAATTTAGCGACGGGTGGCTCGATTGAAGTTGAACGGCTGGTCGATTATTGCCTCGAGCATCAAATTCCTTCTATTAAATTGATGAGCATTCGCGGAACGGAACATTTGGATGAACTTGTTTATTTAGCGAAAGTCGCCGGTGAAAGAGGGATTTATGGGATTGAACCTGCTGGCGGGATTGCTTGGGATAATATTGTACCGATTATTTCGGAAGTAGCCGAAACGGGGATTCCATTTTTTATGCCGCATATTTTTGGAGCGACGATTGATCAAGCAACCGGGCGAACTAAAAAGAATGAAATCGAACGGATTTTTGAGCAGCTAGGAGGGATATCGTGATTGATGCTTATTTAAATCAAGCCATTGGAATGCTTGAAGCCATCCAACTGGAAGAAAAGGAAAACATTCGAGAAGCTGGACAAATTATAGCCAAGAAAATCGAAGCAGGAGGTATTGTTCACTTATTCGGGTGCGGGCACTCCCACATTTTAACAGAAGAGGTGTTTTACAGGGCAGGTGGATTAGCTCCCATTCACCCAATTTTACATGAGCCGCTTATGCTTCATGAAGGAGCCGCGCAGTCTTCGGTGTTAGAACGGAAAAACCACTACGCTGAACATTTTATGGCAAAAGAAGATATTCGGGCAGAAGATGTGATGATTGTTCTTTCAACGTCCGGAAGAAATCCAGTTCCAATTGATGTGGCTCTTTTCGCTAAGCAAAAAGGTGCTTATGTCATTGGGATCACGTCAAAGGCTTATTCGGGAACACAAGCCTCGAGACATGTTTCGGGACAAAAACTAAGCGATATTCCTGATCTTGTGATTGACAACAAAGCGGTGAAAGGAGATGCGGTTTTACGGCTTGAAAATTTCGACGTGCCATTTGCTGCGACTTCAACGGTTACAGGTGCAGCCATTTTACAAAGTTTATTTGCAGAAGCTATTTCTGCTATGTATCAAGCTGGTTTTACGCCGCCTGTCTTCTTGAGCGGAAATACAGAAAATGCTGATGACTATAATCAAGCTCTTTTAGCAAAATACCAAGCGAGAATTCCGCTTTTAACCTTAAATCTTGAGAAATAAGTGTAGAGAAAGAAGAAAACAAATTTGGTTTTCTTCTTTCTTTTTTATATAAAACTTTGACAAAGGAAACTTTTTTTCTTATAGTAAAATATAAGTCTTGCGTCCAAGACTTCAAAGCTATAAATATTAAAAATGACGAGTTTCTTCTATTGATATAGTTTTTTTAAGTAAGAAATGTAATTTTTTAAGAAAGGGTGATTAAATGCTGGAAATAGAAAAGGTAAGTGTTCGCTACTCCAGTGATGAATGGGCGCTAGAAAAAATTGATTGTTCTTTGGAGGAAGCTACGATAACAGGAATTATCGGACCAAATGGGGCTGGTAAATCTACATTATTAAAAGCGATTTTGAATATTCTTCCTTATTCAGGAAAAATTAGGATGAAAAGGGAACCAACTAAAAAATGGCTGAAGAAAATAGCTTATGTGGAGCAAAAAAGCGCGATTGATTTTACATTCCCGATTACTGTAAAGGAGTGCGTGTCGCTTGGAACTTATCCGGAAGTGGGGCTTTTTAAACGCTTGCGAAAGAAAGACTGGGAAAAAACCATGCAAGCCCTTGAAATTGTCAAAATGGAGCGTTTTAGCAACCGACAAATTAGTGAATTGTCTGGTGGGCAATTTCAACGTGTCTTGCTCGCAAGATGCCTTGTTCAAAATAGTGAAGTGATTCTTTTAGACGAACCATTTGTTGGGATTGATGCGATCAGTGAACAAATTATTATGCAAACACTGGAACAGCTTAAACAGGCAGGAAAAATGATTTTGATTGTGCATCATGATTTGAGCAAAGTCGAGCAGTATTTTGATCAACTTATTTTACTGAACCGACGCTTAATTGCAGCTGGACCAACCAAAAGTGTTTTCCAAGAAAATTCTTTACGCCAAGCTTATGGTGAAAATATTTTTATCAAGGGAGGAAGTGAGACATGATTACGAACTTTCTAGACGGTTTGCAAAATTTCCATTTTTTGCAAAATGCACTCATTACTTCGCTTGTTATCGGCGTAGTTTCAGGTACCATTGGTTGTTTTATCATCCTGCGAGGCATGTCACTTATGGGAGACGCGATTTCCCACGCGGTTCTTCCGGGGGTAGCCATTTCGTTTATTTTAGAGATTAACTTTTTTATTGGCGCGATTCTCTTCGGATTATTAGCCTCAATTATGATCACATATATTAAATCTAACAGTGCTATCAAAGGAGATACTGCAATTGGTATTACATTTAGTTCTTTTTTAGCTCTTGGTGTCATTTTAATTGGCGTGGCTAACAGTTCAACGGATTTGTTCCATATTTTATTTGGAAATATTTTAGCCGTACAAGATGTGGATAAATGGATTACGATTGGCGTTTCTGTCTTTGTTCTTGCAGTCATTGTATTATTTTTCAAGGAACTACTCATCACTTCTTTTGATCCGCTCATGGCAAAAGCGCTCGGAATGAAAGTTCAATTTTATCATTATTTATTGATGCTGCTGTTAACGCTTGTTTCAGTTACGGCGATGCAAAGTGTAGGAACGATTTTGATTGTTGCGATGTTAATTACACCTGCTGCAACGGCGTACTTATTTTCAACGAGTTTGAAGAAAATGGTCATTTTGTCAGCTTTTCTGGGCGCGTTAGCTTCTTTTGTCGGCTTATTCATCGGTTATAGCTTTAATATAGCGGTTAGTTCGAGCATTGTACTGACTTCGGCGCTTTTCTTTGCAGTGAGCTTTTTCTTGTCGCCAAAGCAAAAATTTTTAAGAAAGAAGGCTAGGATCAATGAAAATTAATTGGGAAATGGGGATAAAATGGTTGTTGCCTGTTTTGTTTTTATTTGTTTTGACGGCTTGTTCAAGCGCCAAAGACTCATCAAATGGAAAGGGGAATCAATTAAATGTAGTCGTAACGAACTCGATTCTAGCAGATATCACAAAAAATATTGCCGGCAGTAAAGTGAAGCTTCATAGTATTGTTCCGGTTGGAAAAGATCCGCATGAATATGAGCCGCTCCCTGAAGATGTCAAGAAAACGTCAATGGCGGATGTGATTTTTTATAATGGGATTAACCTAGAAACGGGTGGGAATGCTTGGTTCACAAAACTAATGAAAAATGCCAAGAAAAAAGAAAATCAAGATTTTTTTGCTGTGAGTGAGGGCGTTAAAGTCATCTATCTGGAGGGGAAAGGGGAAGAAGGTAAGGAAGATCCGCATGCTTGGCTGAACCTTGAAAATGGAATCCAGTACGCGAAAAATATTGAAAAAGAACTTTCAAAAAAAGATCCGGATCATGCTGCTTATTATCAGAAGAACTTGCAAAGCTATGTCGACAAGCTTTCTAAATTGGATCAGGAAGTGAAAGAAAAATTTAAAGCAATCCCAAAAGCTAAAAAAATGATTGTAACGAGTGAAGGGTGCTTTAAATATTTCTCGAAAGCATATCAAATTCCTTCTGCCTATATTTGGGAAATTAATACGGAAGAAGAAGGGACGCCCAATCAAATTAAAACTTTGGTGCAAAAATTGCGAAATAGTGAAGTGCCGGCATTATTTGTGGAAAGTAGTGTTAGCGACAAGCCAATGAAAACCGTCGCAAAAGATACAGGTATTCCTATTCATGCAAAGATTTTTACGGATTCAGTTGCGAAGCAAGGAGAAAATGGAGATAGTTACTACGAGATGATGAAATGGAACTTGGAGAAAATTTCGGAAGGATTGTCTAAATAAAAACTTTGAGAGTGACTGTTTACTAATTTTTCTTTTGTAAGCAGTCGCTTTCTATATATTTTTTTCACAAATAGGCTAATCGAGGGATAAAAATCTTGCTTTTTCTCTTGAAAAAAAGAATAAAAAAAGCAAGAAAGCGCTTAAAAATCATATATTCATCCATTTTTTTCTTTTTTTTACTAGAAAATAAAAAGGCAGAATAGTTAAAAAATTTCATGCCAAGAGAAACGGAACAAATGATCGAAGGAAGGGATAACCAAGCTATTTTGACAGTAAAATAGCAAGAAAGATCTGTTTTCTTAAAAACGACTAAATCAGGAGACTGACTTCATATTGAAATAATATGAAATGAATCAGTAGTTGATTTGAAATGTTGATGTGTTATGATTAGTTCGCATTAAAAATTAAGGAGTGGTTTTTTAATAATGAAGAAAAACGTACTAAAGATGGCTGTAGCTACATTAACGGTAGGAGTAACGACGGTTGTAGGAGGTCATTTAGCAAACGCTGAATCTGTGAGCGTTGCAAAAGGGGATACGTTATCTAAAATTGCTAATGAACACAACACTACTGTCGCTAATCTTGCCCAATTAAATGGGATTGCTAATATTAACCTAATTTATGTTGGTCAAACGTTGGAAGTTGGAAACGGAGGAGCTAGTCAAACAGCTCAACCTACAACTCAAGCTGCGGCAAGCCAAGGTCAAGCAACTACGCAAAAGCAGCAAGCACCTAGCCAAAGCCAAACGCAAAGCAGCCAACCAAGACAACAACAAGCTACACAGCAAACTCAAACTCAAGCTAAAGCAGCCAATACAGGGAGTTCAAGTGATCAACAAGCCAAGGAATGGATTGCACAAAGAGAATCTGGTGGTTCTTACGGTGCAAGAAGCGCATCTGGTAAATATATCGGACGCTATCAACTAACAAATTCATATTTGAAAGGTGACTATTCTCAAGCTAACCAAGAACGTGTAGCTAATAGTTATGTACAAAGCCGTTATGGTTCATGGAGCAATGCGAAAGCACACCACGAACAATATGGCTGGTACTAAGCCGTTAAAAGTAAAAAGATAACAATAAAAATGAGTCAAGGTTCTCTGAACTTTGACTCATTTTTTTGTGTTAAATAAATTTCGTTGAGCAAAAATGTGTGTTTTTTCCTATTGTAAAAAAGAACGTATGTTCGTAAAATGGATTTACAGGAAATGAATTTTTTAGAAGAGGTGAAAAGGGTGACTTATTATCAAGACGAACCCCTTCATCATGTGTTTTGCTTAGACGTAAAAAGTTTTTATGCAAGTGTGGAATGCCTCGCGCGCGGACTTGATCCCATGACGACCATGCTTGTTGTTATGAGCGGAGATAGGAATACGAGTGGACTAGTGCTTTCCGCAAGTCCTGCTGCGAAAAAAAGGCTGGGTGTATCGAATGTTTGCCGAGGCTTTGATGTTCCAAAACATCCAGAGTTAGTCATTGCACCACCACGAATGAAATTATATATGACCTATCACAAGGAAATTTTAACTATTTTTAGACGCTATATGGCTGATGAAGATATTCATGTTTATAGCATTGATGAACAGTTTGGAGACTTAACTAAGAGTTATCATTTATTTGGAGAAAGCCCTGAAGAAGTTTGTCACAAGATTCAGCGAGAGATTTTTCTTGAACTAGGGCTTTATACAACGATTGGATTATCTGTCAACGTCTTGCTTGCAAAAGTCTGTATGGATGTGGAAGCTAAGAAAAATGCAGGCATGTTTGCGCACTGGGGCTATGAAGATGTCAAAACTAAAATGTGGCCACTCAAGCTAAGTGAGTTTTGGGGAATTGGCAAGCGAATGGAACTTCGCTTGAATCAGCTAGGTCTTTATACGATTGGGGATTTAGCACTTAGCAACCCCTTTTTATTAAAGACGCAATTTGGTGTGATGGGGCTTCAATATTACATGCACGCCTGGGGAATCGATCGCTCTATTTTGGCGGAGAAAGAAAAATATCAACCAAAAGAAAAATCTCTTGGAAACTCACAAGTCCTTCCAAAGGGCTATACAAGTGCTACCAAAATTCAAATCGTTTTAGCCGAAATGTGTGTTCAGCTCGCACAGCGCTTGCGGACAAAACAAGTAGAAGGATCTGTTTTAAGCTTGCACATGCAGTATGCTTATGAAGATGGAAAGCGTCGGAGTAGTTTGTCTCATCAAATAAAAATATCGCCAACCAATCATAGCAAGCGTTTAACGCAGTATGTACATCGCTTGTTTCAAAAATACTGGAATCATACTGAGGTTCGCACCATCAGCCTTTATATTGGGAAATTACAGCCCGTTTCCGCTTTTCAACTCAGTTTATTTGAAGACCCTGATCTTTTAATGCGCGAAGAGGCGATTGATCAAACGATTTCAGAAATTCGGAGTAGATACTCGTTCACTTCTATTTTTTACGCTCATTCCCTGATTGAAGGGGCAACAGCACTACGGCGTGCGTCACTTGTTGGCGGACATGCAGGGGGAATGGACGGTTTGGATGGTAATTCTCATGAATGAGCGGGAAAAGGAAGCGGAGGAGTGGCTCAGACAAGTAAAAAAAACGTATATAGATCGCGGAATGATGAAATGGTCGGGTTTTTATTTATCTGATCATACAGCACAAATGGAGGAAGAGCGCCGAAAACGAAAGCAAATTTTTGTGGCAAAAAGTGAGATGAGCCTTGAACAAATTGGTGAGGTTCTTGAAGAGGCTTTTTCGAAAGGAAGGGTTGTCTCACTACAAATGGCAGAACTGAATGAAGAGCACGTGTATGAAGCTGATTTAACCGGTAAGGTCATTAGTTTTTTAGAAAACCGCATTTATTTGCAAGAAAAAAAGGGAGCTATTCAAATTGTTTCCATCGAGAAAATACGCCATGCAGAAATCGTACATTGATACGCAGGTAAGGCGTTTGGCGTTTCAGTTTAGTGGAAAGTGGGAATGGAAGTATGCAACCTCTGAAAAGGTTAACCTCTAAGAAAGTCACCATGGTTTGAAATGAGAACTTTAGAACATAAGAAGGAAAGTGATTCCATGAAAGTTCCGAATGCAGACAGTATTTTTGTGATTCTTAGAGCTGCATATTATCACCCACAAACCCAGATCACACAGTTAACCTTGAAACAATTGAATGAAAAACGAGTTCACTACCACTCAAAAACGGAACTTCTACATACGGTTTATTGGCTGGAATGGAAAGAATATTTAAAACGCGGGGAAGTAGCCAGTCAAAAGCCTTATTATGAGCTGACAGAAAAAGGCGAAGAAATGTATCAATTACTTCAAGAATCGGACGTAGCTGACGATTAAATCCACAAAAAAGCGGAAGCAAATTTTGCTTCCGCTTAAACTTTATTCGCTTGTGATTTGTTTTGTGAACCCTTCGCCAACAACACTTTGCGCGTCATTAATAATGAAAAAGGCTTTTTCATCATGTTTGTTAACGATCTTTGTGAGTGGCAGAAGTTGTTGCCTGCTAATCACAATATAAAGAATTTTTTTGCCTTGTCTTGTATAGTATCCTTCAGCATCAAAAAGTGTTATCCCACGTCCAATCTTTAAGTCCACTTCTTTTGCGATTGCTTCATATTGATCCGAAATGATCGTAACCGACTTTTTAGGATTGAAGCCTTCGAGGATAAAGTCTAGTACTTTCGTAGAAGTATAAAGGGAGAGAATCGTAAATAACATATTTTGAAAGCCGATAATGAATACAGAGGGAATCACAACGATTAAGTCAAAAAATAGCAAGGCGTAACTTGTGTTCCAACCTAGGTACTTATTGGCAATTTTTGCAAGAATAGCGCTACCAGCAGTGGTTCCTCCACCTTGCATGATGAGCCCCATCCCAAGTCCCATGAGGGCTCCTGCAAAAATAGCAGCAATGATCGTTTGATCCGTTTGAAAAGCAATCGGTTCAGTAAGTCGTAAGAAAAGTGAAGTAAAAAGAATAGCGATAATCGTTAAAATAATCGTTTGTCGGTCAAGGTATTTATAACCGATTATAAGTAAAATCCCATTAAAAATTAGCGTCGTAATCGCAGGTGCTATCCCAAAAGCATAATAAAGGATCATCGTGAGCCCCGTTACGCCGCCTTCCCCTAAATGATTGGGAATAGCAAAAATATTAACGGCGAGAGAAAAGATAAAAGCGCCAATAATAATTTTCCCAAAAGTAAATGCCCATTTTTTTGTCATGAATCAATCTCCTTTCTTGCACGGTGAGCGCAAAAAAATACCCCGAAGATTCCTTCGAATCAACGGAGTCTTTTTTCTAAAAAAGCATCAACGCAACTTCCGGTTGCCTCGACTGTCTCACCATAAAAAGCCATTTAATTTTCTTTTTAAAATTAGCATAGAATTTGTGATTTGGCAAGCTTACAATTAACCAAAAATAGCTAAAATCGGCATCAGGTTAAGTAAAAATAGACCAACTAAAACACTGATAACAATTTTAATAACCAGCGGCTTTTCGCTTTCTGTTTGTTTCATCTTAGAATGCCCCTTTCTGAAATTTTAATTCGTAGTAAAAAAAAACGCCTACATCTACCCTAAGTGTACCATAAAACTAGTGGTTTTTGGAGATAATTATGCTACAATAATGGCGGGTGAGGAATTTGAATAAAAAAAAATACTACGATATTTATTTACAGATTGAAAATCGAATTCTTGGAAAAGTTTATCAAGCAGGAGAATTGCTACCAAGTGAAAATGAATTAGCAAAGGAATTCCAAGTATCGCGTGAGACCATTCGCAAGGCGCTTGTTCTCTTACTAGAAAATGGCTTTATCCAAAAAATGCAGGGGAAAGGTTCCATCGTGATAGACCGGGAGCGCTATTCGTTTCCTGTTTCAGGTTTGACAAGCTTCAAAGAATTACATCAAGAGCAGCATATGAATGCCGTCACACGCGTGATCAAAAACGATTATGAAAAGCTACCTGAGCAGGTAAGAAAATACGTTTCTTTACCAGATGGGGCAAAAGCCTGGCACATTGAGCGCGTCCGCTATTTGCGAGGCGAGGCCGTTATTTTGGATAAAGACTTTCTTTTGGAACCTGGCATGAAAAAAATTACTGAGGAGCAACTGGAAAATTCGCTTTATGAATATTTAGAACAGGAGCTTGGCTACGAAATCAGCTATGCGCAAAAAGAATTTACCGTCGAACCCGTGACATCAGAAGACCGAAAATGGCTGGATTTAGAAGAAGATACCCATGTTGTTGTGGTGCGAAGCGCAGTTTTCTTGCAAGATACAACGCTTTTCCAGTACACAGAATCTCGCCATAGACTCGACCGCTTTCGTTTCATTGATTTTGCTCGTAGACGCTAAAACAAGCCTTCATTTTCGAAGGCTTGTTTTCGTTTTATTTGGGCAAAAGAATAGCCAAAGTTTCATAAGACTGTAACGTGATTTGCTTGGCTAATTGACTTCGCTTCACATTCGAAAGTAAAATCTTTCCTTGAAGAAAAGCTTCAGGAAGTGGAATTTCATGCGGCGTTTCCCCGTAATAATGAATCGCAAGTAGAGTGGCTTCTTCATTTTCACGAAGATAACTGATGATGCGCTCTTCATCCACCAAATAAGGTGTGTAGTTTCCAAATTGGATCACAGAATGCGTTTTCCTTATTTCAATTAGCTTCTTATAAAAGTAAAAAATGCTATCTGGCTCTCGAAGCGCATCCTGAACATTAATCCAAGAAACGCTATCTGAAACTGGATAAAGAGGGGTTCCCGTTGTGAAACCTGCTTTGGCATCGTTTTCCCATTGCATCGGAATTCGACTATTATCACGTGACCGTGCTTGGATAACTTCCATGGTTTCCCGTTCGGAGAGGCCTTCTTTTTGAAGCAATTGATAGTGATTGATCGTCTCGATATCACTGTAACTTTGAATGTCTTTAAACCTTGGATTGATCATCCCGATTTCTTCACCCATATAAATGTAAGGTGTGCCTCGCATCAAATGGATCGTTGCCGCAAGAAGCGTTGCCGCTTGATAATGGAATTCTGGCTTGTCGGATGTGAAGCGGCCGAGTGCCCGAGGCTGATCATGATTGTTCCAGAAAAGAGCATCCCAACCATTTCCGCTTGCCATATCCACTTGCCAAGTATGGAAAAGTTCTTTTAATTCAGCAAACCGAACCTGGTCGAGCTGCCATTTTTCACCATCTTTATAATCGACTTTTAAATGATGAAAATGGAAAACCATCGACAGTTCTTTTTCAGCTGGGTTGCTGTAGCGAATCGAATTGGCAATGCTCGTTGAGGACATTTCACCCACCGTGATCAGACCTTTCTTGCCAAAAGTTTTTGCATGAAGTTCTTTTAAATATTCATGAATGTGTGGGCCGTCTGTATAAAAGCGGCGCCCGTCGCCGATAAAATCATCTTCCAGCTTGTCAGGCTTTGAAATCAAATTAAGCACATCCAGCCGGAGTCCCGCGATTCCTTTTTGAGTCCAAAAGTCGACCACTTGATAAAGCGCTTCGCGAACTTCTGGATTCGACCAGTTCAAATCAGCTTGCGTGACATCAAAGAGGTGCAAGTAGAAATCATCCGAGGAAGCTAACTTTTCCCATGCTGAACCGCCAAATTTCGATGCCCAGTTTGTTGGTGGAAGGTCGCCCTTTCCCTTTTTAAAATAATAGAAGTCACGATATTTAGGGTGACCTTGAAGTGCTTTTTGAAACCACTCGTGTTCGGTAGAAGTATGATTTAACACGAGGTCAATCATGACGCCAATCGAGCGCTTCTTCGCTTCACGCACGAGCGTATCAAAATCTTCCATTGTTCCAAAACGCGGATCAACCCCGGTGTAATCAGAAATATCATACCCATTATCATTTTGAGGGGAGGGATAGAAAGGGTTGATCCAAATTAAATCCACACCTAAGTTTTCTAAGTAATCCAGTTTGGCAGTGATTCCCGGAAGATCCCCAACCCCGTCTCCATTTGAATCGTAAAAAGAACGCAAGTAGATTTGATAAATCGTTTTGTCGGCTATATTACCCATCATTAAACCTCTTTCATTAAATAGTATCTGCTTTTTTCGAATCCGTTCGGAATTCTCTTTTTCCAAATGTGCGAATCGGTGCTTGATCGACTTTGTTTAAAATATTATATTTACGGAAAAGAACCGTAAGAATGAATGGCACGACAATCGCAATTAGCATGCAAAGCGCAAATATAACATAGTATTGCGGCTGGATGGAAAGAATTCCTGGAATACCGCCTACGCCAATTGAGTTTGCCATGACACCACTTGAAACAGAGATGATAGCGGCGATGCCTGAACCAATCATGGCAGCTACAAACGGATAAAGATATTTTAAATTGATCCCGAACATGGCGGGTTCCGTGACGCCGAGATAACAAGAAATCGTAGC
The DNA here is from genome assembly GCF_003369925.1 of Listeria kieliensis. Lineage (GTDB taxonomy): Bacteria > Bacillota > Bacilli > Lactobacillales > Listeriaceae > Listeria > Listeria kieliensis_A. Next base: position 717,066 of record NZ_LARY01000001.1, read on the forward strand.
CGGAATCGAAACTTGTTCTTCCTTTTCGTTTCCTTTGTGCAAGAAAATAACAGCCAAAACAGCAGAGCCTTGCGCAATGTTCGATAAGGCGATCATCGGCCAAAGATTGGTTCCATGGAATTGGCTCATCAATTGGAGATCAATCGCATTTGTCATGTGATGCAAGCCCGTTACAACAAGCGGGGCATACAAGAAACCAAACAGGACAGCAAACAACCAACTAAGCGAGCTTGTTAAACCACTGTAAACGACATTTGCAATGACATCCCCGATTTTCCAACCGATCGGACCAAGAATGAGATGAGCTGCAAGAACCGTTGGAACAAGAGCAAAGAATGGTGTCACGATCATAGAAACCGCATTTGGAACAATTTTACGTAAGCCAATTTCAAGATAAGCGAGTAAGAAACCAGCAAGCATAGCAGGAATAACTTGGGCTTGATAACCAATCATAGGAATATGCGCGAATCCAAAATCCCAAAACGGAATATCTGCTGCTTTTGTTGTAGCCACGGCATACGCATTTAAAAGTTGCGGAGAGACAAGTGTAATCCCGAGAACAATCCCAAGAATTTGTGTGGTTCCCATTTTTTTAGCGATCGACCAAGTGATGCCGACAGGTAAGAAATGAAAAATAGCTTCCCCGATCAACCATAAAAAGTTATAAGTCCCATTCCAGAAAGGATAAACTTGAGCAATCGTTTTTGTCCCTTCTTCAAGCATCTTAATGTCACCGATTACATTTCTAAAACCGAGAATTAACCCACCAACGACAATTGCAGGAATCAGTGGAGTGAAAATTTCGGCAAGAGCAGCGAGCATGCGCTGTAGCAAACTCATATTCTTCTTCGCGTCCGTTTTTGCCTCTTCTTTGTTAACGCCTTCAATTCCGCTTATAGAAGCAAACTCATTGTAAAATTCTTGAACATCGTTTCCAATAATAACTTGAAACTGACCAGCTTGTGTAAATGTACCTTTTACAGAAGCAAGAGCCTCGATTTTTTCAATATCCGCTTGTTCTGGATCTTGTAAAACAAAACGCATTCGAGTCGCACAGTGTGTAACAGACGAAATATTTTCTTTGCCTCCGACTAGTTCAAAAAGTGCTTTTGCGTCATCTGCATATTTTGCCATGACATTTCCTCCTTTTTTAACTTGTATATACAAGTTATGTAATCAAAATATACTATAAAGGAACTGAAAGCGCAACCATTTTTTGTGTTTTTAATAGATGAAACATTTTCAAAGCTTAGAAATAAAGGGAAGAAGAAGGAGTTAATTATTTCTTTTCTATATTTTATTGACAGCGCTTTCTAGACGTGGTATCTTGTAATTGTAATGGAATTGTAACCGCTTCTGTGGGCATAACCATAATCTATTTAAAGAATTTTTGATTCTTTGGATGGATTGTGGTCTTTTTTTTGCGCAAGAAAGGAGGGGCAAAATGAAAGTAAAGCGTAGAATTAACAATAATGTTGTACTGGCAACCGACGTTGGGGCGACTAGTGGAGAAGGTATTCTTATTGGAAAAGGCATTGGTTTTAATGCTTATCCTGGAGATGAAATTGATTCAAATCGAGTTCAAACGACTTATTTACCAAGCGGAGAACGAAGTGTTGAGCAGATGGCAAGAGAACTTGGTGATGCAAGTGAAGATGATATAGCTCTAACTTCCCAGCTAACAAAAATTATTGGGACCGAAATGAATGAAAAAGTAAATGAAGGCTTATTTTTTGGGCTTTTAGATCACTTAACATTTGCTTTTAAACGGCTGGAACAAGGAATTGATATTCATAGTCCATTGGAATGGGAAATCAAACATTATTACCCCCAAATTTATCAATTAGGAGAGCGAATTGTAGGGAAAATGAATCGGCTAAGAGAGTGTGAATTACCTGCATCCGAGGCAGCGTTTATTGCACTTCATATTATCAACAACACACAAAACCTGGATTCAATTGGCTCAACAATCGAATTATTGGAAATTTCAAGAGATGTTAGTAAACTGATTGCGATGAGTACATCAAAGCCAATTGACGAAGAAAGCATCTCTTATCAAAGATTTGTGAATCATCTGCGATACTTTGTATTACGGCTGGACAAAGTAGACTTAGAACTTCCTCGAGAAACAAATCCAGAGCTTATGAAGATGATTGTTGATCAGTACCCAAAAGAATATCAAATAAGTAAAAAAATTAGCGGATATCTTTCGAAAAGGTACCAAGCACCAGTTAGTGAAGATGAAAATCTTTATTTGACCCTTCACTTAGTACGTCTTCTTGGATAACTAAATAATATTGATTCAGGAATCGTTACAGTTTGGCTGGCATAACCTGTTCACTTTGGGCTTTTAAGCAAGCTCTTTGTGGACAGGTTTTTTTATTAGAAAGGAGATAGCGAACATGAATCCAAATCAAACAGCAGAAAAAGTGATTGAATATGTGGGGGGAAAAGAAAATATTATAAGCCTCACACATTGTGTAACTCGATTACGTTTTAATTTAAAAGACGATAAACAAGTAGACGCGGAACAAATAAAAGCACTTGATGATGTGATGGGCATTCAAAATAAAGGTGGCCAGTATCAAGTGATTATCGGTCCTAAAGTGGCCCAAGTTTATCGAGCTGTTGTTTCCGCAATTCCAGAGCTTGAAAAAGAACCACTCGAAAAGAAAGAGGAAAAAACAAAAGAGTCCATCTTAAACCGATTAATCAATGCCTTGTCAGCTATTTTAGTCCCAAGTTTAGCTCCGATTATTGGTGGAGGGATGTTAAAAGGTATTTTATATTTGTTCACGACCTTAAAATGGGCAGATCCAGCAAGTGGCACAATGTTTGTATTAAATGTAGCAAGTGATGCGATGTTTTACTTCTTCCCATTTTTACTTGCTATCAGTGCCGCTAAATTTTATAAAACAAACGAATATATGGCAGCGACATTAGCCGGCGTTTTGCTTTACCCAACGATTATTGCGGCGGCAGGAGCTAAACAAGCAGCTTCCGTTTTCTTTTTGGGCTTTTTACCGATCCCGATGGTGAATTATAGCCAGTCCGTGATCCCGATTATTTTATCTGTTTGGTTTTTAAGCTACGTATATCACTTTTTTGATAAGCGAATGCCAAGCATGATAACGGTCATTTTCACTCCCTTGTTATCGCTTTTAATTGTAGTTCCGGTTATGCTTTTCGGGATTGCACCACTTGGCTTTTACATTGGCGATTACGTGGCTAAAGGTATTCAAGTATTAATTGATTTTTCACCACTACTAGCTGGAGCGATAATTGGCGGAACGAGACCATTTCTTGTTTTGATGGGGATGCACCATGCGCTGCGTCCGATAGTCATTCAACAGATTTCCACGTATGGGTACTCAGAAATGGGAGCAATGAATTTTATGAGTACAATGGCACAAGCAACGGCAGCGTTTGGTATATACCTCATTATAAAAAATAAAAAAATGAAGCAGATCTCTTTATCTTCGACCGTTTCAGGATTTTTAGGAATCACAGAACCTGCTTTGTACGGGGTGCTCGTTAAATATCGTGCGGCTTTTGTGGGTGCTTCCCTTGGCGGAGCAATCGGTGGAGCTGTTGGAGCATCAATGGGAGCGAAAGCAATGGCGATTACCATGCCAAGCATCTTATCTATCCCAGTTTATTTGAATGATGCAACGGTTGGCTTTTTGGTTGGATTTGCCGTAACATTAATCAGTTCCTTTATTTTGACTATTTTTCTTGCTAAAACTGTCTTTAAAATTAACGAAGAGGAAAGTGGTGAAGAGGGAATAAAGAAAGTTGATGCCAAGTCTCGAGTCTTCCACATAAAAAGTCCTGTAACAGGAGATGTTTATCTAACAGAAGACGTACCCGATGAAACCTTTTCAAAAGCGTTGATGGGAAAAACAGTTGCGATTATGCCTCGTTCCAGTCAAATCGTTTCTCCAGTAAACGGACATGTGCAAACGATTTTTCCGACAGGACATGCAATTGGCTTAGTATCGGACGAAGGCGTGGAGGTTTTGATTCACATTGGGCTTGATACCGTTAACTTAGAAGGAAAATATTTCGAAAGCTTAGTTGCTAATGGCGAGCCAATCAAACAAGGAACGCCTTTAGTAAATTTTGATCGAGATAAAATTCAAGCATCCGGTTATGATCCCACTGTTTTAATCGTAGTTACGAATTCAGATAAGTACTTATCTCTTTTAAGTCCGGATGATAGTCAGAAGATTCAAGCGGGAGAAAACTTGATACAGGTGGTCCCAGAACGCGAACCAGCTTTGATAGAAAATGAGTTTCCAGTAAAAGCATAATCTCAAAAGGAGGAAAAAAGAATGAAATTAATAACAGTTAAAAACGAACAAGAACTAAGTGAACTTACAGGTGAACTACTAATCGGATGGATGTTAAGCAAGCAAACTCGTTTTAATCTTTCCATAACAGCAGGTACAACGCCAGAAGGAGTTTATCGCTATTTAGCGCCTAAAATAGAAAAAAGTAGAGCTTTTCGCCATGTTCATTATTATAACTTTGATGAAATTCCAAGTACCGATCCAGCTTTTATCGGGATTACCATGCGCGACTTAAACAAATTATATTTTAATCCAGCTAAAATTGATGCTAGTCAAATTCATCATCTGACAAGCGAGAACTATGCAGAACATGATGAACGACTTAAACAAGACGGGGGATTGGATGCCATTCTTCTAGGGATTGGGCAGGATAGTCATTATTGTGGCAACCTACCTGGAGCGACTCAATTCGAAGACCAAACAGTAAAAGTACAAGCGACAGGAGCCTTACGCACGCGAATCTCGGGCCATTTCGATTCTCCAGATCTCGTTCCAGATCACTGGGTGACGATGGGGCCAAGAAGTATCATGGCAGCAAGAAAGCTAGTCTTGATCGCACTTGGAAGTCAAAAAGCAGAAGCCATTTGGCATCTCGTTAAAGGTCCAGTAGACAGCAAGTATCCCGCATCGATTCTAAAGTTGCATCCTGATTTAACCGTGATTGCCGACGAGCAAGCCATGAAGGAGGTTCAGTAACCATGGAACAAAAATTTCCAGTTGATTTTTTATGGGGTGGAGCAATCGCCGCTTGCCAGGCAGAAGGCGCTTTTCAAGAAGGCGGAAGAGGACTTGCTGTCTCTGATGTTTCGTTTTATGATGAGAAGCTTGATCGGAAAGATTTAAGTAGACATCGAAAAATGACGAGTGAAGATATCGAAAAAGCCATCCAAGATCAAGGAACACGTTACTACCCAAAGCGACATGGAATTGATTTTTACCACCATTACGCTGAAGATATTGCGCTTTGTGCGGAAATGGGATTTACCGTATTTCGCTTTTCTATCGCTTGGAGTCGCGTTTTCCCAACAGGCGAAGAAACAATACCCAATCCAGAAGCTTTATCTTTTTATGACCGAGTGATTGATGAAATTGTGCGCCACGGAATGAAGCCGCTTGTTACACTTTCACATTTTGAAATGCCGCTAGCCTTGACGGAGAATTACAATGGCTGGCAAGATCGGCGACTCATTTCCTTTTTTAGACATTTTGCGAATACCATGTTTGAGCGCTATAGTGACCGCGTCAAACTGTGGGTTAGCTTTAATGAGATCAATGCAGGCAACTTTTCGTCCTTCAAATCAACAGGCGTCGTTCAAGACCGGACAGAAAATTACGAGCAAGCCGTTTATCAAGCTGTTCACCACCAATTTGTTGCTGCGGCACTAATCAAACAAGATCTTGCAAGAAAAGCGCCAGATAATCAGTTGGGCTGCATGATTGCTTACTTTGCAACTTATCCGGCTACATCTAAACCAGAAGATGTTTTAGCGGCACAAATGGAAGACGAGCTTGCCAACCTTTATTATACAGATACGATGATTCATGGCCGCTATCCTCATTACGCTAAACGAATTTGGAAAGAAAAAGGCGTCCAGTTGGATATCCTAAAAGAAGATCAAACGGTCATGCAAAACTACCCTCCAGATTTTCTAGCGATTAGCTATTATATGTCAAGCGTGGCTGCAGCAGATCTGGATGGGGCTGAAGAGACAGAAGCGAACTTGCGTCAAACACTCGTCAATCCGTATTTGGAATCATCGGATTGGGGCTGGCAAATTGATCCTCTAGGCTTAAGATATTCACTTAATCATCTTTACGGACGATATCAAATGCCACTATTTATCGTTGAAAATGGATTAGGAGCGGAAGATGAGCTTACGGCAGATTTACAAGTTCATGATGATTATCGCATTCACTATTTAGAAAGTCATATTCAAGCGATGGCTGAAGCGGTGGAAGACGGAGTGGAATTGATGGGATATACAACTTGGTCTGCCTTAGATATTATCTCTTCCGGGACATCAGAAATGTCGAAACGTTATGGATTCATTTATGTAGACCAAGATGATCTTGGAAATGGAAGTTTGAAGCGCTATAAAAAAGATTCATTTTATTGGTATCAAAACTGGATTAAAGGGCAGTAAAACAAGAACGCTTCTCAAAAAAATGAGAAGCGTTCTTGTTTACTATTTAGTTAAAGCTACAACTTGAATGGATTTTCCAGTTACATCAAGGAAAGGCAGCTTGACACGGGTATCAAGACAATAGGCTCCATATAAATAAGGTTTCAGTGAAGTAGTGTCGTCACTGACTTGTCCCACAAATTGTGTGATTTCCTGGTAGAGAATTTCCAAGTTTTTAATCTTGGCTAGTTTTGCCTCTAAACGATTTTCGCTAACATTGACATTCGAATTTTGAATATTTGTATCAAATTCTTGATTAATCGCCGCTCGTGTTTTTTTAACATGCGTATAACGCTGATCATCCCAGTCTATTTCGACAATTTGACAGTCCTCTAAGTGAAGAAAATCGCCCGACCAAAGTTTGCCATCAATTTCAACAACCATTTTACTATCTGGAAAAACATCTTTATCCCGGTATTTTTTTAGCAAATAATCAAACATCTGTAAGTGTGCTAAACTCTGACTCATTTCCATCAGCTCCTTCTTTGTTAGAATAACATAATGTGAATTTGTGAGCAATTAAGTTTTTTCTATAAAACCAAAAATAAATCCATCGGAGGTGAGGTTTTGAACGTTTATTCCAAAAGTCCTAACAAAGCGTTTAGTAAATCGTGTAAAATGGGTATAGCAATAAAAAGCGCATAGGGGGAGAAAACAACATGGTAAACGAACAAAAACTGGCTACGGAGGACGGAGAAGAAATTTTCATTCGCGAATGGTCAGAAGTAGAAGCTCCAATCGGCATCGTTCAAATTGTCCACGGGATGAATGAACATAGTGGTAGATATGCAGAATTTGCCGCAAAATTAAATCAAGCTGGTTTTGTTGTGATAGCGGATGACCATCGCGGCTTTGGCTTAACCGCCAAATCGGAAGCTGAACTTGGACATATCGAGCCGAGTAAGGGGCTTGAAATGATGCTTCAAGATCAAGAAATCGTAAAGCACTACATCAAACAAAAATTTCCTGACTTACCTTACTTTATTTTTGCACACAGCATGGGGAGTTTTATTACGCGCGTTTTTATCACACGGCATTCGGCGGACGGAGTTATCCTTGCAGGGAGCGGCTTACAACCGACTTTGCTTCTCGCTCTAGCCACAAAACTTTCACAACAATTTGTAAAAAAGCATTCACAGCGTAAAAATGAGTTGCTAAATAAACTTGCTTTTTGGGGATTCAATCATACGTACCACGAAAAGCATCCATTTAGCTGGTTATCCCGCGATCCGCTCGTCCAAGAAGCGTTTGCGAAGGATCCGCTTTGTGGACCAATTGTTGGGACATCCGGCTTTTTTGATACCTTATTTCGAGCTATTTTGGCAGCGCAAATTAAAGAAAACGTAGAGAGTGTACCTAACGGAATCCCAATTCTCCTGTTGTCTGGAACAGAAGACCCAGTAGGGCATTACGGTAAAGATATTCCGAAGCTTGCGGTAAGACTTTCAGAAGCCGGTGTCCAAGATGTGACCTATAAATTATATGAAGGTGCTAGACATGAATTGATTCACGAAATTGGAAAAGAAACTGTGATGTTGGATATTATAGATTGGATGGAACAAAAAAGAAGCGAACGCTAATGTTCGCTTCTTTTCTTAACGGATTTGACCTTCACCAAAAATCACATATTTAGTAGTCGTTAATTCGCGCAATCCCATCGGGCCGCGCGCATGGAGTTTTTGAGTACTGATGCCAATTTCTGCTCCAAAGCCAAATTCAAAGCCGTCTGTAAAGCGGGTAGAAGCATTCACATAAACAGCCGCGGCATCGACTTCATTTTGAAACTGGTTGGCAGCAAAATAGTCGCCTGTCACGATCGCTTCTGAATGTTTGGTGCCATATCGGCTAATATGTGCGATCGCTTCATCAATATCCGAAACAACTTTCACTGCTAAAATAAAATCAAGAAATTCGGTCTCGAAGTCGGCTTCTGTCGCTTCTACAAAGTTTTGCAAGAACTCGCCAGCGCGCTTATCCGCACGAATTTCAACAGAGAATGGAGCCAAACGTTTTTCGATTTCTGGCAAGAAACGGAAAGCAACGTCTTCATGAATTAATAAGGTTTCTGCCGCATTGCAGACCGACGGGCGAGACGTTTTGGCATTCACTAAAATATCAATGGCCATGTCCATTTCTGCTGCTTTATCAATATAAATATGACAATTACCGACACCAGTTTCAATAACAGGCACCGTAGCATTTTCAACCACAGTTTGAATCAATTTGCCGCTACCCCGTGGAATAAGCACATCCAAATACTCATTTAAACGCATAAATTCCCGCGCCGTTTCATGGGAAGCATCCTCGATAAATTGAACCACTTCTTTTGGAAACCCAGCCGATTTGGAAGCCTCTTGTAATACTTTCACAAGAGCTAGATTGGAATGAAAGGCCTCCTTTCCACCGCGTAAAATGACTGCATTCCCGGCTTTAAAAGTCAGAGCAGCTGCATCCACTGTCACATTAGGACGAGATTCATAAATAATTCCAATAACAACCAGTGGCACGCGTTTTTTGCCAATATTTAAGTTGGCTTCATTTTTCCACATTTCATCCACCGTTCCAATTGGATCAGGTAGAGCGATAATTTGTTCCACCCCGTTTGCGATATCATCGAGTCGCTCTGGTGTTAAGAGTAACCGGTCGATCATGGTTTCCTTCATGCCGCTTGCTTTAGCGGATTCAATATCTTTTTGATTTGCATCCAAAATGAGTTTAGTTTGCTTGCGTAAAGCAGTGCTCCAAGCGTTAAGTACGCGGTTTTTACTTGCTGAATCAGCGAGAGCCAAAAATTTACTTGCTTTTTGAGCGCTTTCTCCTAGGTTAACGAATCGGTTCATGAGATGATGCCTCCTGCTTGGAATTTGTAAACAACGTTCCGACTTTTTTTCCTGCAATAATGTCATAAATAATATCGGGGTTATCCCCGTTGGCAAGTACCATCTGACGATCATTTTTTAAGCAGTAATCAGCAGCAGCAAGCTTGGTTAACATACCACCTGTTCCGAATTCAGAGCCTTTTCCACCAGCCAACTGCAAGAGATCATCTGTTACTTCATGCACTTCATCAAACATGACAGCAGCAGGATTTAATAGTGGATTTTCATGATAAAAGCCATCAATATCAGACAGCATAATGAGGAGTTCCGCATTAATTAATTTAGCAACAATCGCAGATAAACGATCATTGTCACCATACTTTGTAATATGTTCAATTTCTTCAACAGCAACTGTATCATTTTCATTAACAATCGGAATAATACCTTGCTCAAGTAGTGTATTGAACGTGTTGATGACATTTTCACGACTGATCGGATAATCCGTAACATCGCGAGTAAGCAGAATTTGACCAACTGGATAACCATATTCTCCAAACAGTTTGGAATAAATATGCATCAACTCACTTTGACCAACTGCTGCGATAGCCTGTTGTTCTGGAATAGAAGAAGGGCGCTTTTCAAGTTGCAGCTTTCTTAAACCAACGCCGATTGCACCTGATGAAACCAGTACAACTTCTTTTTCTTCATTACGTAACTCTGAAAGGACGCGAGTGAGTTTTTCGATGGTGCGTAAATTGACGTTACCATTAGAATGCATTAGCGTACTTGTGCCAACTTTAACGACAATGCGTTTACAAGAATGAAGTGATTTTCGCATAGCGGATCTCCTTTAAAATAGAATACTTCTATTGTACTACAAAAAATCCAAATAATTAATAGCTGGAAAAGAAAAAACGCCTAGGATTTAGGCGCTTCATCAATTTGATTCCATTTTTTGGCTTGCTTGATCATAAAGGTGAGACTATCTAAAATATATTCACCAGCCGGCTCTGATAGCGTATTTTTACCAAGCTGTAAATCAGATTCATATTCAATGTCCTCACAAATTTTTTCTAAACGGTATAAAATATCAGCTTGCTTTTCTTTTGTTTCAAGGTCGTAGGAAGGAATATTATTTTCTCCTAATAAATAATCCACACTAACACTGAACAGATCGGCAATCTTTGTCACCATTTCAAGATCAGGTTGACGAAGTCCGTATTCCCAGTTTCCATATGTAGAAGGCGCTTTTAAACCCAATCTGCGCGCAGTCTCAACTTTGGACCAGCCTTTTTTGTCTCGCAACAATTTTAAACGTTGACTAAAATCTACCAAATGATTCACCTCTTCGCCTAAATTATACACAAAATGAAACTATAAAGCCAATAAAAACACAAATTGTCTTTTATTTAGAGTTTTTATTTGAGTTTAATCCATGTAATTGATTGATTTTTTCAGCGTTTTCTAAAATGAAATAGATGTTTTTTTGCAAGAAAGCGGAGGTGTGAGGTTTTAAAATGTTTGCACCCAGATAAAAAGTAGAGGGACCTTTAAGTTCAGTGGCCAAATCTTCTAGTTCCTGCTGAATGTCTTTTGGGGTCTGCTGAGGCTTTTCCTTTAACGTGTTAGTATCGCCAATTAAATAATCGACAGTGACATCATATAAACTGGCAATTTCTTTTACCATGGAAAGATCGGGTTCGCGAATGCCATATTCCCAATTACCATAAGTAGACGGGGCTTTTAATCCAAGACGGCGTGCAGTTTCTCTTTTTGTCCAACCTTGTTTTTCCCGTAAAAGAGTGAGTTGTTTGCTTAAATTCGTCATGTTTATCATCTCCTCGCTGCTATTATACATGAATATACACAAAATAAGAATAAAACAATACAATTCGAAGTTTATTTTTATTGACAAACGCATAATGTGTTGATAAAATAGAATGGACAACTCAGTATGTGTTAGGAGGCTAGATGAATGGATCAACTAAAGACTAAGAATATCAATGTAGCCAAAATCAGAGAGATCCGCTTGAGTAAAGGGATTACACAAGCATTTGTCGCACGAAAAATGGGATATAAATATACAAGCGGCTATGCCAATGTGGAAAAAGGAAGCGTAAGACTTTCTTATCAAAACGCGGTTATCTTGAGTGAAATTCTAAATTGTGATTTACGTGACTTTTGTGATTGAGAAGAGGAGCACGGTACAATGTACCGTGCTCTTCTGTTAGGATGAACCCATTTGCTTGCTATTCTGTAAAAATGTTACAAAAAATCGACATTTTACCATTCAAAACTACTTTTTTGTGCTTCTGTGATAGAATGGGTTAGCTCACATGGAAGTCGAGATGAAAGAAAAAACTTGTGCAGTATTGAACTTGACAAGCTGACACGGTAACTATAGAATGAAGCAATTAGTGGAGTGAGTAATCTTTGGAATAGGGGCGGATTTAAACGATGACCGATCAGGGAAAACACTTTCCTACCAATATTTTAAATTGGCTAGAGGGAAAACATCAAATTTTAAATCAACAAGAACAAGTGGGGGCTCTTTCTTTTTTGGAAAAACAGTATGAGCTAGATCCTTGTGATGTGCTCATTACTAAAGGGCTTGTACGTCTTTATACGGAAATGACTGAGTATGAGCTAGCCAAGCATACGGGGCGATCTTTTTTAACAATGAATGGCTATAATAAGGAAATTCTGACTGAACTTGCGCTTGCTTACATGAATACGGATGAAATGGATACTTATTTTTCGCTTGTACGTTATTTTACAGAGGAAGAAGAAGTATCAGAAGACGTTGGTTCGAGTAAGTCTGATCATAACGTAATTCCATTTCCCAAAAAGTTAGTGACTAGATCACAAAAAGAGAATTGGGTGAACTTGCCAGTAGCCGAACAACTTGAGTTCTTGCAAAAAATTAGGTTTGAATCGGTCAGTCCTTTTTTGGAAAGTTTTCGTGCAATTTTGGAGGACAAATCAGCTTCACCGTTCGTTCAGTCTATTGTGTTTGAATTATTGCAAGAACAGGAAGTGAATCAGCTTTTTAAAGTTTGTAAGCTCGGGATGGAGAGCGAATTTAATCCTATTGATGTTTCTCTTTTAGGGGAGGATGCATTTATCAATGTGATCTTGGATTTGTTGAAAGAACGGCTCGAGAGTGAAAATCCAACACTTCTTGAGCAATTACTCCAAACTGTCCAACATCACGCATTTATGCTGTACCCTTTTACGTTTCAACCAAGAGAAGCAAGCCTTTGGAAAGATGCCTATTTACTTTTTGCAAGCGAGCTTTATGGAGCTTTTTTGGAGATCGAACCAACACCAGAACTTGAAGAAGCTCTTTCATTTATTCAAAATTTAGAGGAACATCAACAAAATTATTTGCTCTAAATCGGCTTTCCTGTTTTCATCATGTGGGTTTTATGTTAAAATATACGGGTATGGCTGAAACTTGTCATGAACTTATTTACATTTAATTAAATAGATGATGGAGGGAATAGAACCATGTCAGTAAAATGGGAAAAAAAAGAAGGCAATGTAGGAACCCTTTCTTTTGAAATTAATCAAGAAGAAATTAAAACAGGTCTTGACCGAGCTTTCCAAAAAGTTCGTAAAAATTTAAATGTACCTGGATTCCGTAAAGGAAAAGTGCCACGTCAAATTTTTAATCAACGTTTTGGCGAAGAAGCACTTTATCAAGATGCACTTGATATCATTCTTCCAGAGGTATACACACGAGCTGTAGAAGAAGCAGGAATCGACCCAGTTGATACACCACAAGTAAATGTGGAATCAATGGAAAAAGGCGAAAACTGGAAGTTAACAGCTGAAGTGACTGTAAAACCTGAAGTGAAACTTGGCGATTACAAGGGACTAGAAGTTACGAAACAAGACGCTGAGCTTAAAGACGAAGAAGTAGAAGAAGAGCTTAAAAATCTAACGGAGCGCCAAGCTGACCTTGTCGTAAAAGAAGATGAACCAGCTGCAAATGGTGATACTGTAGTGATTGATTTTGAAGGATTTAAAGACGGGGAACCATTTGAAGGCGGACAAGCTGACAACTATTCTCTTGAACTTGGATCTGGTCAATTTATTCCTGGCTTTGAAGAACAATTAGTTGGTACAAAAGCTGGTGAAGAAAAAGAAGTAGCGATCACTTTCCCTGAAGAATATCATGCGGAAGATCTAGCTGGACAACCAGCTACTTTCAAAGTGAAAGTTCATGAAATCAAAACAAAAGAAGTTCCAGAACTGGATGATGAACTTGCAAAAGACATTGATTCCGAAGTGGAAACAGTAGCAGAACTTAAAGAAAAAACAACAAAACGCTTAAAAGAAGCAAAAGAAGATGCTGCTAGTCAAGCTAAACAAGATGAAGTGATTGAAAAAGCAGTAGCAAATGCAGAGGTGGATATTCCACATGCAATGATCCATCACGAAGCAGATCACTTGATGAGTCATTTTGCTCAAGACTTGCAAGCTCAAGGTTTGACACCAGAACTTTACTATCAATTTACGGGACAAACTGAAGAAAAAATGCACGAACAAATGGAAAAAGACGCTGAAAAACGCGTGAAAATGAATTTAGTTCTTGAAGCGATTGCTGATGCTGAAAACATCGAACCAGCAGAAGCTGAAATCGATGAAGAAGTAAGCTCGCTTGCAGAAAAATACGGAATGGAAAAAGAAGCAGTTCGTCAAGCACTTGGTGATTTGAGTGAACTTAAAGCAGATCTTAAAATCCGTAAAGCGATTGATCTTTTAGTAGACAGTGCTGTCGAAAAATAAAAGAACACATCGTTTTTTGTAAAAGAAGGACACGAGAATGCTCTCATGTCCTTTCTTTTTTATAAATCAGATGAGTAGTATTTTTTGAGTGGTGGTGCTATCATTAGTATCACAAGGAATTGAAAAACCTCGATTCCATTGATATGAAGGGGTGAAATGAATTTGTTCAAATTTAATGATGAAAAAGGTCAACTTAAGTGCTCCTTTTGTGGAAAAACTCAAGACCAAGTTAGAAAACTTGTTGCTGGCCCAGGCGTATATATTTGTGATGAATGCATCGAACTTTGCAACGAGATCATTGAAGAAGAACTGAATGTATCGGAAGCGGTCGATTTTGGCGATGTTCCAAAGCCACATGAAATCCGTTCGATTTTAAGTGATTATGTCATTGGTCAGGAGCGTGCGAAAAAAGCACTTTCTGTTGCTGTATATAACCATTATAAACGTATTAATTCCAACGAATCAGCAGAAGATGATGTAGAGCTCTCAAAGAGTAACATTTGTATTATCGGTCCAACAGGAAGCGGGAAAACACTTCTTGCGCAGACTCTTGCACGCATTCTTAATGTTCCGTTTGCGATCGCTGATGCTACTTCACTTACTGAAGCAGGATATGTCGGAGAAGATGTTGAAAATATCTTGCTTAAGTTGATTCAGGCTGCGGATTTTGATGTAGAAAAAGCTGAAAAGGGCATTATTTACATTGATGAAATTGATAAGGTGGCCCGTAAATCTGAAAACCCTTCGATTACTCGGGATGTTTCAGGAGAAGGGGTTCAACAAGCCTTGCTTAAAATTCTAGAAGGCACTGTTGCAAGTGTTCCGCCGCAAGGGGGCAGAAAACATCCACATCAAGAATTTATTCAAATTGATACAAGCAACATTTTATTTATTGTTGGTGGCGCTTTTGATGGAATCGAACAAATCGTCAAAAATCGAATGGGAGAAAAAGTAATCGGATTTGGTGCTGAAAACGAAGTGCTTGATGAAGATGAAACTTATTTGTCTAAAGTGGTACCGGAAGATTTGCTTAAATTTGGTTTAATTCCTGAATTTATCGGTCGCTTGCCGGTTATTGCAACGCTTGAACAACTTGATGAAGAAACACTGGTTTCTATCCTGACACAACCTAAAAATGCGCTTGTTAAGCAATATCAAAAAATGTTAGAACTTGATGATGTTGAACTTGAATTCACGGATGATGCACTTCTTGAAATCGCAAAAGAAGCAATTCACCGAAAAACAGGTGCGCGTGGTCTTCGTTCGATCATTGAACGCATTATGCTTGATGTGATGTTTGAAATTCCATCTCGAGATGATATCGCTAAGTGTATCATTACGAAAGAAGCCGTTACGGGAGAGGAATATCCACAGATGCAGTTAGACGACGGATCTGTAATCCCGACGAAAACTTCAGCATGAGGAAAAGCCAGCATCTTTTTAAGGTGTTGGCTTTTTTACCTTTCAAAGCATTTCTTTGATTCGCTAATTTTTCGTGCTATACTTTAATAAATTTATTTAGAGAGGAATTGAAGAGATGAAAAAAGAACAAGGAAAAGGTACTTTTTTTTCGTCTATCTTCGGTTGGCTGAAAGTCATTTTGATCGCTTTAGTTGTAGCTTTTGCGATTCGCTATTTTTTGATTTCACCGGTAACGGTTTACGGGGATTCCATGGATCCAACGCTTCATGATGGTGAACACTTATTTATTAATAAACTTTCAACGCCGAAAAGGTTTGACATCATTGTATTCCCTGCACCCGATGAAAAAGGAGCGGAGTACATTAAGCGAGTAATTGGACTTCCTGGAGATACAGTAGAGTATAAAAAAGATGTACTATACATTAATGGTAAAAAATATGATGAACCGTATTTAGATGGTGAAAAAGAAAAAATTGCAAATGGTTATTTAACAAATAATTTTAAGCTTGAGGATTTGCCTGCAGTAAAAAATGCGAAAGTCGTACCGAAAAATCATTTATTTGTTTTGGGAGATAATCGGCGAATTAGTAAAGACAGCCGTTATATTGGATTTATTAGTGAAGATGATGTAATTGGTAAAGTCATTTCATTTGGAAGTTCACTGAAGCGGTGAGGGTTAGAAATAGACTTGTTTTCTTTACAATCAAAATGATTAATGGGATAATGAGAGAAAATATCTGACTAAAGGCAGGCTTATTTGAGAGGAAGTAGAAATTTTATGACAGAAGAAGTAAAGAAAAAATCTGTTTGGAGACAGATACTTAGTTGGGTCCTTGTTATTTTGGTGGCCATTGGGATCGCTATGCTTGTACGCACTTTTGTGTTTGCTCCAGTAAAAGTTGATGGTATGTCAATGTACCCCACCTATGAAGATGGTAATCGGATTTTTATTGAAAAAATAACGAAACCAAATCGGTTTGATAAAATCGTGTTTGACGCCCCGGTATCAACAGGTGATGAAGGAAAATATTTCATCAAACGTGTAATCGGAGTCCCAGGGGATAAAATTGAATTTAAGAACGGCGAGCTTTATGTGAATGGCAAAAAGAATAATGAGTCTTACTTGGCTGATGGTATGAAGACTTACCGTGAACCAGGAGACGGTGATGGAGACTTTACACTAAAGGATATTACAGGATCTACAACAGTTCCTGAGGGTAAACTTTTTGTACTTGGAGATAACCGTGAAGGAAGCATGGACAGTCGAATATTTGGTTTTATTAATGCATCCGCTGTGGATGGTGTTGTCATGAACTTTGGTAAGAAATAAAATGAAAAGTAAAATCCGTGAAGCTACTTCACGGATTTTTGGCTATTCAGCGAGCTTTTTTTCGTTTATAATACGGATAAAGGCTCAAAAGTTTGATTGAGGCGGTGCAGAACGTGAAAGAGAAAAATTTGAAAATGCTTTGGGCGTGGATTTGGGCGCTTGTCGTGGCCGTGATCTTGGCGCTAATTATCCGCTTCTATTTATTCGTTCCAATCATGGTAGATGGTGTTTCTATGATGCCAACCTTACGTGATGGAGATCGAGTGATTATCAATCGCTTCGATAAAATTGAACGGTTTGATGTGATTGTCTTTCGAGAAGGGAAGACAGATTATATTAAACGTGTGATTGGACTTCCTGGTGATGAAATTGAATATAGATCTGATGTGCTCTATGTGAATGGGAAAAGATATGAAGAACCTTATTTAGATACGTATCGAAAGAAAATGAAAGAAGGTTATTTGACAGAAAACTATAGCACAAAAGAAATGCTGAAAGATGGTAAAGTTCCAAAAGATACTTATTTTGTCTTAGGGGATAACAGGCGGGCTAGTCGTGATAGTCGCATTGTTGGTCCGATTTCAAAAAATAAAGTGCTTGGAACAGCACCGCTTAGTTATTGGCCAATTGATAATGCCAAAATTATAAAGTAGGAGTATAAACAGATGACAATTCAATGGTTTCCTGGTCATATGGCGAAAGCTCGCCGTGAAGTGACGGAAAAATTAAAATTAGTAGATGTGATTTTTGAACTGGTCGATGCGCGCATTCCCGTTTCGTCGTCCAATCCTATGCTTGAAGAAATTATTCATCAGAAAAAAAGAGTGATTATCTTGAATAAAGCGGATATGGCGGATGAAAAGACAATGCAAGCTTGGATTCGACATTTTAAGGAAAAAGGGCTCATGGCTGTTGCGGTGAACGCGCAGCAAGGGAAAAATATGCACGCGATTGAAAAAGCAGCTGAGGCACTTATGGCTGAAAAATTTGCACGCCTAAGAGAACGTGGGATGAGACCACGTGCGATTCGAGCAATGATTTTAGGGATTCCAAATGTGGGGAAATCCACGCTCATTAACCGGCTTGCTAAGAAAAATATTGCTAAAACAGGAAATAAACCGGGGGTAACGAAAGCCCAACAATGGATAAAAGTGGGGAAAGCGCTTGAGCTACTTGATACACCTGGTATTCTTTGGCCAAAGTTTGAAGACCAGGAAGTAGGTTATAAACTCGCTTTAACGGGCGCTATAAAAGATGACTTGCTGAATATGGAAGATATTGCGGTTTTTGGGTTAACGTTTGTTCATACCCACTATCCAAGTCAATTTCACAAATGGCATCAAGTGGAGTCGGAAAATGAAACAGGAATTGAATGGTTGAAAGAAATTGCGGAAAGAAAAGGATTCTTGGACAGATATGGTGATGCTGATTACGGACGTGCTGCAGAATTTGTTGTACGTGAAATTCGTACACAAAAATTAGGAAGACTCTCCTTTGATTTTCCAGAAAAAGAGGACTCGGAAGATGCAAAAACTATCGATAGCTGACGTGAAAAGCTTGCTCGAGAAGGTACAGACTGAGGACGAATTGCTCTTATTTCGAGAGGATTCCAGAAAAGGCGTAGCTAAACTAGTTGTTGCTACTGAAAAACGTTTAGAAAAGCAAAAGAAACTACAGGAACAATTTGAAGAAATGAAAGCCTATGAGTTGTTTTACCGGGAGCAAGGCTATCTACAAATTGCAGGGGTAGACGAAGTGGGGAGAGGTCCGCTTGCTGGTCCAGTTGTGGCTGCAGCTGTGATTTTAAAAGAAGACTTCGAGTTACTTGGAATGAATGATTCCAAACAGCTTAGTGAAGCAAAACGTCTTTTTTATAGTGAAGAGATTAAAAAACAAGCTGTTTCTTATGGAATTGGGGTAGTTTCACACGAAGTGATTGATGAGATTAACATTTATGAAGCGACCAAATGCGCGATGAAAGAGGCTTTGGATCAACTTTCTGTTATACCTGATTATACGCTAATTGATGCGATGCCACTTGGTCACTTTGAAAATGAATGTTCAATCATTAAAGGGGATGCGAAAAGTATTTCGATTGCAGCGGCTTCCATCTTAGCTAAAGTAGAACGAGACCGAATGATGTGTGAATTTGCAGAGCTCTATCCGGGCTATGATTTTCAAAATAACATGGGGTATGGGACGAAAAAGCATCTTGAAGGCTTAGAGAAACTTGGGCCATGCCCGATTCACCGAGTGAGCTTTGCTCCTGTAAAATCGTTTTTTGTTTGAATGCTTGGTTTAGAAAACTGAATGAAAGTTCGATAAAAAGCTGTTCGCTTGCGAACAGTTTTTTTGCTTATGTGAAAAAGAGATTTTACGGATTTTACCTAAGTGATAACTTTCAGTAAGATGACTAAAAGGAGGTTGTTGATAGATGAATTTTAAAATGAATCACTCAGAATGGTATGAGCTTGTTGCACTGTCGGCAAGAAGACGTGCTGAGCTATTCGCTCAATTTCGTAATCAACATACAGATAAAAAAGTTTTGAAATTTTTATCTAATGAAGAGCGGAAAAAGATCAAAAGTAAGGCTCTGAGTTTTCAAACATTTTTTGAGGAAGGAGGGAAAATGATTTTTTATGATGAAGATAGCTATCCTTGTTTGCTACGTGAGATTGCTTTTCCACCTCCATTTCTGTTTGCCAAAGGTAACTTCTCGTTGCTAGAAAAGGACTTAATTACGGTGGTTGGAACACATCAAATGCGCCCATATGGAAAAGCAATAGCTCGTTTTTTTACAAGTGGCTTAGTAAAATCAAAGTTTGGAGTGTTAACTGGTACTTTGAATGGAACGGAAGAAACGGTTTTAAGAACGTCAGTTGGACTTGGTGGCGACATTGTATGCTTATTAGCGTCAGGCCATCACTCTATATTCCCGAAAAATAACCGAAGTTTGCTTGATCAAGTTGAACAAGTGGGAGTAACGATAACTGAATATGCACCTAATATAGCGTTTGATACCAGGTTTTTAGAGGAACGAAGCAGGCTATTAAGTGGGCTTTCAAGGGGAATCCTACTTACAGAAGAAAAATTGCGAGGTGGGGCACTTCTTACTGCTCAGTATGCAGTTGAACAAAATCGTGAGGTCTTTGCAGTTCCTGGAAATATTTTTTCTGATGGATCTGCTGGTGCTCATGCACTCATTATGGAAGGGGCGAGGCTTGTGACAAACCCTCAAGAGGTTGTTGAAAGTTTCTTATTTTGACTCAAAGGATTAAATTTTCATGAGAAACAGGGGATTTAGCTTGCATTTCTAAAATTTTTGAGATAAGTTTGCTAGAGGACGGCAGAAACCTTCCATATTAAGTGCGTAAAATTTAGTTGGAGAAATATATGGATTGACAAACTTTTTTTTACGGGCTATGATTGACTACTGAATCAAGTTGTTCGAACACTTTGGATAATTTGAACAGTACAACGAGGCAAAAAATAAAAGCTTGATCATTTATTTAGCCCGTTTATTTGACCCAATTAGGGAGGAAATGAATACATGGCAGACTATCTTGTTATTGTAGAATCACCAGCAAAAGCTAAAACAATTGAAAAATATCTCGGAAAAAAATATCAAGTTAAAGCTTCAATGGGACATGTTCGCGATTTACCGAAGAGCCAGATGGGCGTTGATTTTGAACATGACTTTGAACCTAAATATATTACGATCCGGGGTAAAGGACCTGTTTTAAAAGAATTGAAACAAGCGGCTAAAAAAGCTAAAAAAGTTTATCTCGCAGCTGACCCCGACAGAGAAGGAGAAGCAATCGCTTGGCATTTAGCGAATAGCTTAGAACTTGATCAATCAGACGATCTGCGGGTCGTTTTTAATGAAATCACGAAAGATGCCGTTAAGGAATCTTTTAAACATCCACGTAAGATTGATATGGATCTTGTTGATGCCCAACAAGCTCGACGTGTGCTTGATAGACTTGTAGGTTACAACATCAGCCCCATTCTTTGGAAAAAAATTAAAAAAGGTTTGAGTGCAGGACGCGTACAGTCGATTGCACTTCGTTTGATTATTGATCGTGAAAAAGAAATCAATAACTTTAAACCTGAGGAATACTGGACGATTGATGGCAACTTCAAAAAGGGGCGTAAAGCTTTCCAAGCTAATTTTTATGGCGTAGATGGCAAAAAGAAAAAATTACAAAACGCTGCAGATGTTAAAGAAGTTATGGCCAAAATCAAAGGTAAAGAATATGAAGTGGTAGAAGTTACGAAAAAAGAACGGCTTCGTAATCCAGCTGCTCCGTTCACAACTTCTTCGCTTCAACAAGAAGCTGCGCGTAAGCTGAATTTTAGAACGCGTAAAACAATGATGCTTGCACAACAACTTTATGAGGGAATAAAATTGGGAAGACAAGGCACGGTTGGTTTAATTACCTATATGCGTACGGACTCTACCCGAATTTCCGACACAGCAACAAATGAAGCTTACAACTATATTGAAGAAAATTATGGAACTGACTTTGCGCGCAAGAAAAAGCGGCAAGATAAGAATCAAAAAGGTTCACAAGATGCCCATGAAGCGATTCGCCCAACCAGCGTTTTACGTTCACCACAAGAAATGAAAGAATATTTAAGTCGCGATCAACTTCGACTTTATCGTTTGATTTGGGAACGTTTTGTGGCAAGCCAGATGACACCCGCTGTTCTTGATACGATGCGTGTGGATATGGAAAATAACGGGGTTCGCTTTCGAGCAAATGGTTCGAAAATCAAATTTGCTGGTTTTATGAAAGTTTATGTTGAAAGTAACGACGATAATAAAGAGGAAAAAGAAAATATTTTGCCAGAGTTAAAACAAGGCGATAAAGTGACTTCGGAGTCGCTTGAACAGCGTCAACATTTCACACAGCCGCCTCCACGCTATACAGAAGCAAGACTTGTGCGGACGCTCGAAGAAATTGGTGTGGGTAGACCTTCTACTTATTCACCAACAATTGATACCATTCAACGTCGTAATTACGTTTCACTAACCAATAAACGATTTGCGCCAACTGAACTAGGAGAAATCGTTAACGAAATGATTGCTGAATACTTCCCGGAAATTTTGGATGTCAGTTTTACGGCGGATATGGAAAACGATTTGGATGAGATTGAACACGGGAAAATGCAGTGGATCAAAGTAATCGATGAGTTTTATAAGCAATTTGAACCGCATGTGAAACGTGCAGATGAAGAAATGGAAAAAATTGAAATTAAAGATGAGCCTGCAGGGATTGATTGTGATGTTTGTGGAGCTCCTATGGTATATAAAATGGGGAAATACGGTAAGTTCTTAGCTTGCAGTCGCTTTCCTGAATGCCGTAATACAAAGGCTATCGTAAAAGAAATTGGCGTTACCTGTCCGAAATGTCGTGAAGGACAAGTTATCGAAAGAAAAAGCAAGAAAAACCGTATTTTTTATGGCTGTAATCGGTACCCAGATTGTGATTATGTCTCTTGGGATAAACCGGTTGAACGTCCTTGCCCGAAATGCGGCGAGCATGCTCTTGTTGAGAAGAAACTGAAAAAAGGTGTTCAAGTACAGTGTACGAACTGTGATTACAAAGAAGAAGCGCAAAAATAAGTTGGGATTTGTTTTGAAGGAGGAAGGTTAGTTGGAGAAAATAGTCAATGTAATTGGAGCAGGACTAGCAGGAAGTGAAGCGGCTTGGCAGTTAGCAAAGCGTGGCGTAAAAGTGCATTTGTACGAAATGCGCCCTGTCAAGCAAACCCCTGCGCATCATACCGATAAATTTGCCGAGTTAGTTTGTACGAACTCGCTTCGTGCAAACGGCTTAACGAATGCTGTTGGCGTGATTAAAGAAGAAATGCGAATGCTCGATTCGATTATTATCAAAGCAGCTGACCGTGCTTCTGTCCCTGCGGGAGGAGCGCTTGCGGTTGATCGCCATGAATTTTCTGGCTATGTAACGGAACAAGTGAAAAATCATCCGTTTGTTACAGTTTTTAACGAAGAAGTAACAGAAATCCCAAAAGGTCCAACAATTATTGCTACTGGACCGCTTACAAGTGAAGCTTTGGCTGAAGAAATTCGCAAAGTAACTGGTGAAGATTATCTTTATTTTTATGATGCAGCGGCACCAATCATTGAAAAAGATAGCATTGACATGGATAAAGTTTATTTGAAATCGCGTTATGACAAAGGGGAAGCAGCTTACCTCAACTGCCCAATGACACAAGAGGAGTTTACTGCCTTCTATGAAGCTTTGATTAGTGCGGAAACGGCTGAATTAAAAAGCTTTGAAAAAGAAGTTTTCTTTGAAGGGTGTATGCCGATTGAAGTGATGGCAAAACGGGGAATCAAAACAATGCTATTTGGTCCTCTTAAACCAGTTGGATTGGAAGATCCGAAAACAGGAAAGCGCCCTTATGCAGTACTCCAACTTCGACAAGATGATGCAGCTGGGACGCTCTACAATATGGTAGGTTTCCAGACACATTTAAAATGGGGCGAACAAAAACGTGTTTTCCAAATGATTCCTGGGCTAGAAAATGCTGAAATCATACGTTATGGCGTAATGCACCGGAATACGTTTATCAATTCCCCGAAGGCGATGCAAAATACGTATCAACTAAAAACGCGAAAAGATTTATTCTTTGCAGGCCAAATGACAGGTGTAGAAGGCTACGTGGAATCAGCTGCTAGCGGTCTTGCCGCTGGAATTAATGCAGCACGCTTTGTTTCGGGAGAAGAACCAGTTGTATTTCCAAGAGAAAGTGCAATAGGAAGTATGGCTAATTACATCACTTCAACGAATACGAAAACTTTCCAACCAATGAATGTTAATTTTGGATTGTTTCCAGAGCTACCTGAAAAAATTCGTGCTAAACAAGAGCGGAATGCTAAATTAGCTGAAAGAGCGTTAGATGCTATAAAAAGTGTTGCAGAAGAATTATAAAACGACTATAATGGTTAAGGGCTAGTGCGCTAGCCTTTATTTCCATTTAGTTTCATTTGTTTGAATAGTTAAACTTTTATACAGTAGCTTTGACAGTTTGGCTATAGCTTTCTAAACACTTGAATTGATGCGGATTCTAAATTAATTGGAAATGTTGCGAAAAATGCGTAAAATTATTGCAACTCGCTTTCCCTTGTGTTACGATGGAATTGTTTGAGAGGTGGATTTATCATGGAAGAAGAGCAATTTTTGCCAAAATTTATGGATTATCTTCGAGTAGAGAGAAACTATTCGGATAATACGGAAATTGCCTATTTTGAAGATATTCATGATTTTCAAACTTTTTTAAATCAACAAGCAATTGAAAGCTTCACAGAGGTAGACTATTTGGTGGTTCGTTTGTATCTAACGATGCTAAATGAGCGACAATTTTCGCGTACGTCTGTGGCACGAAAGATTTCAAGTTTGCGCAGTTTTTATCATTTTTTGATTCGTGAGGGTGTATTTTCTGATAATCCATTTACATATGTCTCACATGCAAAAAAGGATCTTAGGCTTCCAAAGTTTTTCTACAATGAAGAAATGGAAGCTTTATTTCAGGTCGTGTATCAAAATGATGAGCCGCTTACGCTTCGTGATCGTGTTATTTTAGAACTTCTTTACGGAACTGGAATACGTGTTTCTGAAGCTGCGCAAATACAGCTTTCTGACATTGATACTGCCTACCAAGCTATTTTGATAAAGGGAAAAGGAAATAAGGAAAGATATGTTCCATTTGGTTCTTTTTTGGAGGATGCAATTCAAATATATCTGGAAAATGGGCGGAACGTTCTTTCAAACAAATATCATAAACATCATGATGCTTTACTTATAAATCATTACGCTGATCCGCTTTCAACTCGCGGAATCCGCTACTGTTTGACGAAAATTATTGAAAAAGCAGCTTTAACTAGAAAAATTCATCCCCATATGCTTCGTCATACTTTTGCAACGGATCTTTTGAATAATGGAGCGGATATGCGGACGGTTCAAGAACTTTTAGGTCATGCGAGTTTATCTTCTACACAAATCTATACCCATGTGACTAAAGAACATCTTAAAACTACTTACATGAAGCATCATCCTCGGGCATGAAAAATAGGAGGTAGTTGAGTAATGGAATTGCATGCAACAACAATTTTTGCGATTAAGCATAATGGAAAAGGAGCAATGGCAGGCGACGGGCAGGTGACGCTCGGTGAATCAGTAGTTATGAAGCATACGGCACGAAAAGTAAGACGCTTGTTTCATGATCGTGTCATCGCTGGGTTTGCTGGATCAGTTGCTGATGCTTTTACGTTGTTCGAAAAATTTGAAAGCAAATTAAATGAATACAATGGAAATCTAGAACGTGCTGCGGTTGAGCTTGCTAAAGAGTGGCGTAGCGACAATGCACTTCGGAAACTAGAGGCAATGTTAATTGTAATGGATGAGGAAACGCTGTTACTTGTTTCAGGAACTGGAGAAGTGATTGAACCAGATGATGGAATACTCGCGATTGGCTCTGGCGGAAATTATGCACTTGCAGCTGGCCGAGCATTAATGCGTCACAATGGTAATGATATGGAAGCAAAAGAAATCGCCAAACATGCGCTTGAGATCGCTTCAGAAATTTGTGTTTTCACAAACGGCAACATTATCGTAGAAGAATTATAAAGAGGTGATAGAGGTGGAAAACGGAGCAACTTTAGAGTTAACTCCACGTCAAATTGTTGAAAAGCTCGATCAATATATTATTGGTCAAACGGGCGCTAAGAAATCGGTCGCCGTAGCCCTTAGAAATCGCTATCGCCGAATGATGATGGAAGAAGCGATGCGCGATGAAATCATTCCGAAAAACATTTTAATGATCGGACCAACAGGTGTTGGGAAAACAGAAATTGCGCGCCGAATTGCAAAAATCGTGAAAGCACCTTTTACAAAAGTAGAGGCTACGAAATTTACCGAAGTCGGTTATGTTGGACGCGATGTTGAATCGATGGTTCGTGATTTAGTAGAAGTTTCTGTTCGTCTTGTGAAAGAAGAAAAAATGCAATCAGTTCGTTTTAAAGCTGAAAAAAATGCTGAAAAGAAAATTATTAAATTGCTAGCACCAGCAGAAAAGAAAAAACAGACAACTTCGCAAAATCCATTTGAAGCACTTTTTCAAAATGCTTCTCGTTCGGCAGAAGAAGAAAATGAGCCCGTTGATGAAACGCTGAAGCAAAAACGGAATCAACTTGAGTATCGGCTAGAACGAGGCGAGTTAGACGATGAAATGGTGACAGTTGAAGTGACCGAACAACAAAACCCAATGTTTGACATGATGCGCGGCGGGGGAATGGATCAATTAGCAGGGATGCAGGAAGCTTTTTCCAGTCTCTTGCCAAAAAATAAAAAGAAACGCCGAGTGACGGTGAAAGAAGCGAAGCAAATCTTGTTTGAAGATGAAGCTTCAAAATTAATCGATCAAGAAGAAGTAGCAGCATTAGCTGTGAGAAGAGCTGAACAGACAGGAATTATCTTTATAGATGAAATAGATAAGGTAGCAGCAAAAGAAGGTGGAAACGGCGCCCAAGTTTCGCGAGAAGGCGTGCAAAGGGACATTCTTCCGATTGTTGAAGGCTCCCAAGTGGCAACGAAATACGGACTTGTTAATACGGAATTTATTTTATTTATCGCCGCTGGAGCGTTCCATATGTCTAAACCATCTGATTTAATTCCTGAACTTCAAGGTCGTTTTCCAATTCGGATAGAACTGGATAAATTGTCGCAAGAAGACTTTGTCAAGATCTTAACTGAGCCGGATAATGCACTAATCAAGCAATATAAGGCATTACTTCGCTCAGAAGGCATTGAACTTATTTTCACTAAAGAAGCTGTTGCGAGACTCGCTGAAATTGCTTTTCAAGTTAACCAAGAAACAGACAATATTGGCGCAAGACGACTCCATACGATTCTTGAAAAACTGCTTGAAGATTTGCTTTTTGAAGCACCTGATATCAACTTAGACCAAGTAACGATCACAGAAAAATATGTGAATGAAAAGCTTGATTCGATTATGCAAAGCAAAGATTTAACTCAATTTATTTTATAAAATTTTAGGAGGAGCTAATTATGAGCTTATTAGAAAAAACAAGAAAGATTAATGCAATGTTACAAAACACGTCAGGAAAGACTGTAAACTTCAAAGAAATGGCTGACACACTGAGTGACGTTATTGAAGCCAATACTTATATTGTTAGTCGTAAAGGAAAACTTCTTGGTTATTCTGAAATTTTACCAATTGAAAACGAACGGATGAAGCAAATGCTTTCTGAACGTCAATTCCCAGAAGAATACACACAAAGTTTATTTAATGTTAATGAAACTTCTGCAAACCTAGAAGTTTCTAGCCAATACACAGCTTTCCCAATTGAAAATAGCGATTTATTTACAAAAGGCTTAACGACTATCGTTCCTGTTGTTGGTGGTGGAGAACGTCTTGGAACTTTGATTTTGTCCCGTATGGAAAACAACTTCACAGATGATGATCTTTTACTTGCTGAATACGGAAGTACAGTAGTGGGCATGGAAATTCTTCACGAAAAAGCAGAAGAAATCGAAGAAGAAGCGCGTAGCCGTGCAGTTGTACAAATGGCGATCAGTTCGCTTTCATATAGTGAACTGGAAGCAATTGAACATATCTTTGATGAATTAAATGGAAAAGAAGGCTTGCTAGTTGCTTCTAAAATTGCTGACCGTGTCGGAATTACTCGTTCTGTCATCGTCAATGCACTTCGTAAATTAGAAAGCGCCGGCGTGATTGATTCACGTTCACTTGGAATGAAGGGGACATTCATTCGTGTCTTAAATGACAAATTCTTAGTTGAACTTGAAAAACTAAAAAATAGCTAAATTTAAAATACGGGCCTCTTGTTTTCTAGAATTCCTTCAGGTAATTAGAAAACAAGAGGCTTTTTATTGTACTTAGATTTCTTTTTTGAAGGATAATTTGCTAAAATGGAGAAGGATACTGTTTTTTGGAGGGACGATTTGATGTTATACACGGAAACCAAAATAGAAGTTCGTTATGCAGAAACGGATCAAATGGGCGTTGTTTACCATGCGAATTACCTCGTATGGATGGAGCTCGCGAGAAATCACTTTATCGAAGAAAGCTTAGGACTACGCTACTACGACATGGAACAGCGTGGCTTTTTATCGCCAGTAATCGACGTTTCGGTTCATTACGGAAAACCACTGCGTTACGGGCAAGAAGCAATAGTTAAGACTTGGTTAGTCGCCTATGACGGGTTACGCGTCACATACGGCTATGAAATTCGTTATGCAGATAGTGGCGAAGTTGCCATTACCGGAGAAACAAAACATGTTTGTGTTACTAAAGAAGATTTTAAACCGGTTGCGCTAAAGCGAGAATTGAAAGATTGGCATGAAAAATACTTACAAGCACTCGAGGAAGGGTGAGCGAGATGGCTTTTGGGGTAAAGCGTGATGAGTTAATGGCGTTTAAAAAAAAGGCCGAACGAGGCGAAATTGCACTTTTAACCCATTACTGGATTGATGAACGGTTTCCCAATTCTAAAACGGTCACAAAAGCGGCAAGTGCTGATATTGAAGCCTTAAAAAAATGGGGTCGAAGCTATCACTTACCGGAAAACTATATTGATTATGGACATAAGAATTTACCACATTATGATTTATTTGGGGATATTCAACTGGAAATTCTAGAAAAAGAAGGAAAATGGGATCAAATTGAACGATTTCATTTGAAGGGAGACAAGGAATGATTAAATTAGAAAACGAGTTGCTGCTTGTTGAATTAACTGAGCAAGGAGCAGAACTTACGAAGATTTACCACAAGAAAACGGGACTTGATTATTTGTGGGATGCCGATCAAGCGTTTTGGGGGAGACATGCTCCGATTTTATTTCCAACAGTAGGTCGCTTAGTAGATGATACTTACTATGTTGATGGCGAGGCTTTTCATTTAACGCAACATGGTTTTGCGCGAGATAAAGCGTTTACTGTAGTCGAATTAGTTGAAAATCAAGTTGTTCTTGAGCTGCTCGCTGATGACAAATCAAAACTTATCTATCCTTTTTCGTTTCGCTTAAGAGTTACTTATACTTTACTTGATGATCAAATCCGAGTAGAGTATCAAGTTGAAAATACAGACAAGCGTCGCATTTATTTTTCAATTGGAGCGCACCCAGCCTTCAATGTTCCACTCACAGAAGGAACAAAATTTGAGGATTACTATCTCGACTTTGGTCAAAAAGAAAAGCTGGATACGCTTTTACTTGAGGGGCCGTATCGTAGTGGAGAATTGAAAGCTCTTGCTACCGAAAAAACGGATACGCTCGATTTAGATTATTCTTTATTTGAAAATGATGCCTTGATTTTTGAGGGGCTAAGTGGGAATGAGATCGCGATTCGCTCGAAAAAGCATCCTCATTTTGTTAAAGTGTCCTTCCCGCATTTTCCTTTTGTGGGGATCTGGACACCAGGAGATGGTGCTCCATTTTTATGTATTGAACCGTGGTTTGGGATTGCAGATGGCGTTGGGAATTCCGTCGAACTTCGAGATAAAGCAGGCATCGAGCAGCTTGATCCGGAAGCTATTTTCACGTCTGAATATCGCATTCAACTTGGATAAAAAAAGGAATTCAGCGTACAATGAGTACGCTGAATTCCTTCGCTTTACATCCAAGTGATTTTAGGTTCCTCGCCATTTCGAATTCGGTTAATATTGGCACGGTGTCGCCAAATGATAAATAAGGCTAAGCAAGTAATGAGCACAATTAAAATTAAATCGCCCATAAAAAGAGAGATTATAAATGCGGCTACAGCTGCAACCATTGAACTTAATGATACATATTTGCTGATTTTCAGCGTTAAAAGAAAGACAAGAATCGCTGCGATGAATAAAAGCGGTGCATAAGCAAGGACGACCCCTGCCGATGTGGCAACAGCTTTACCACCTCGGAAGCCAGCAAAGATGGGAAAACTATGTCCAATGATGGCAAAAACCCCTGTGAGTAGCATAAAATGTCCATCAAGTTGCGGCAAAAAGAAGAAAGGAAGAAGCGTTGCAAGCGATCCTTTTAAAATGTCAAGAACAGTCACAACAGAGCCTGCCTTTACGCCAAGAACACGAAACGAGTTTGTCGCGCCTAAGTTTCCGCTACCAAATTCGCGAATATCTTTTTTGTAAAAAATTTTCCCAATCCAAAGACCAGATGGAATTGATCCAATGATGTATGCAGCAAGGCACAGTAAAATCAGTTTGGCAATCATAATAAAACCCCTTTTGTAACGGTATTTTCTGTTATGAATTATAGCATAGTTTACGCTTAAATGGTGAAAAAGCGCGGAATTTGGTTTCTCTTTTTAGCCATCTCTTGGCTAGTGGCTTTACAATGAGGAGTTTAAACGATAAAATAGTATTTTGAATGAAACGTTAAACAGCGAACGAACTTCTTGTTAAAACGAAAGGAGTAAATGGCGTGCAAAATCCGAGTAAACAACAAATTGATACAATTCTAAAATCTGCTAAAACGATTGCAGTTGTTGGTTTGAGTGATAAACCAGAACGAACGAGTTACCAAGTTGCAAAAGTCATGCAGGAAGCGGGGTACCGAATAATTCCCGTTAATCCGAATGCATCAGAAATTCTTTCGGAGAAAACGGTAGGGAGCCTTGACGAAATTAATGAGCATGTAGATATTGTCAACGTTTTCAGGCGTTCTGAGTTTTTGCCAGAAGTTGCACGCGATTTTCTAAAAATGGATGCGGATGTTTTCTGGGCACAACTTGGCCTTGTTAACGAGGAAGCTTATGAGCTTTTAAAAGATAGCCATCCCGTAATCATGGATAAGTGTATTAAGGTGGCTTACCGCGAAATGGAACATTAACAGGTGAACAGGTTCTTTTCGGGCCTGTTTTTTCACGGCTTTCTAGAGCAACTTAAGAAAATACGACTTACTTGGAATTGAAAGGAGTTATGGATAGATGAAAAAAAGTGAATACAATGATGATTCTATTCAGGTATTAGAAGGACTGGAAGCAGTTCGAAAAAGACCTGCCATGTATATCGGCTCAACCGACGTACGCGGACTTCATCATTTAGTATATGAAATTGTCGATAATTCGGTCGACGAAGCTTTAAATGGATATGGAAAAGAAATCAAAGTTATTTTACATGAAGATGGTAGTGTCAGTGTAACAGACCACGGTCGGGGAATGCCGATCGGTATGCATAAAACGGGAAAATCAACTGTCGAAGTCATTTTAACTGTTCTTCATGCTGGCGGTAAATTTGGCCAAGAAGGCGGCTATAAAACAAGTGGTGGCTTGCACGGTGTGGGTTCATCGGTTGTCAATGCGCTTTCAGAATGGCTAACAGTTACGATTCACCGAGATCAAGCCGTTTATGAACAACGCTTTGAACATGGCGGGAAACCGGCTAGCAAGCTCACTAAAATTGGCAAGGCAAAAGATACGGGAACGACACTCCGGTTTAAGCCTGATCCAGAGATTTTCCCAGTCACATCGTTTAACTATGAAGTCTTGTCAGAACGTCTGCGCGAATCCGCGTTCTTGCTTAAAGGTTTACGTATTGAATTGATTGACGAACGTGTTGGCATGGGCGAAGTGTTTTATTTTGAAGAAGGCGTTAAAAACTTTGTTGAGTATATCAACGAAGGAAAAGACGTTTTACATCCAGTTGTTGCTTTTGAAGGCGAAAGTAATGATATCGAAATCGAAATGGCTTTTCAGTTCAATGACGGCTACTCGGAAACCGTTCTTAGCTTTGTTAACAACGTCCGCACCCCTAATGCGGGGACGCACGAAGCAGGAATGCGCTCAGCTATGACACGTGTGTTTAATGAATATGCTAAACGTGTCGGGCTGTTAAAAGAAAAAGATAAAAATCTTGAAGGAAGCGATATTCGTGAAGGCTTAGCTGCTGTTTTGTCTGTTCGTGTACCAGAACGCATGCTTCAATTTGAAGGACAAACGAAAGAAAAATTAGGAACGACCGAAGCCCGTGCGGCAACGGATGCTGTGGTTGCGGAGCATATTGCTTATTTTCTTGCAGAAAATCCTGATACAAGCAGTTTGCTCATTAAAAAAGCAATCAAAGCGCGTGAAGCGCGTGAAGCCGCTCGAAAAGCGCGTGAAGAGACACGGAATGGCAAGAAGCGGAAACGTTCAGAAACACTTCTTTCTGGGAAATTGACGCCTGCACAATCGCGTAATGCAAGTCGGAACGAACTTTACTTGGTGGAGGGGGATTCGGCCGGTGGTTCGGCTAAGCAAGGTCGAGATCGGCATTTTCAAGCGATTTTGCCACTTCGAGGAAAAGTGATTAACGCCGAAAAAGCGAAACTTCAAGATATCTTGAAAAATGAAGAAATCAATACCATTATTCATACAGTAGGCGCTGGTGTTGGACCAGAATTTGAAGTCGAAGATTGCAATTACGATAAAGTCATCATTATGACGGATGCGGATACAGATGGAGCGCATATTCAAGTGCTGCTCTTAACTTTCTTCTACCGGTATATGCGGCCGCTTGTTGAAGCCGGGAAAGTGTATATTGCTTTACCTCCACTTTACAAAGTGAGTAAGGGCAGCGGTAAAAAAGAAGTGATTGAATATGCTTGGACGGATGACGAACTAGATGGAGCTATTCAAAAAATTGGGAAAGGCTACATGATCCAACGCTACAAAGGTCTTGGGGAAATGAATGCCGATCAACTTTGGGAAACAACTATGAATCCAGAAACGCGGACTTTGATTCGTGTTCGGATGGAAGATGTGGCAAGAGCTGAACGTCGTGTTGCAACCCTTATGGGAGACAAAGTAGAGCCGCGCCGGAAGTGGATTGAATCTCACGTGGAATTTAGCTTGGAAGACGATTCCAATATTCTGGATAACGAAAATATGGTAGAGGGGGCGGATGAATCTTGAGTAATACACCTGGACAACAAATTCAAGATTTAGCGCTTGAAGAGGTAATGGGTGACCGTTTTGGTCGCTATAGTAAATACATTATTCAAGAACGTGCGCTTCCAGATGCGCGTGATGGTCTGAAGCCTGTTCAAAGACGGATTTTATTCGCGATGAATGAAGAAGGAAATACAGCTGAAAAAGGATTTCGTAAGTCGGCGAAAACGGTCGGAAACGTAATCGGGAATTACCATCCGCATGGGGATACGTCTGTTTATGATGCGATGGTTCGGATGAGTCAAGACTGGAAAGTGCGCAATGTGCTGATTGAAATGCACGGAAATAACGGGAGTGTGGACGGAGATCCGGCTGCTGCGATGCGTTATACGGAAGCAAGACTTGCTCCGATTGCTGCGGAACTTTTACGTGATATTGAGAAGGAAACGGTTGATTTTGTTCCAAACTTTGATGATACATCAAGCGAACCCACTGTGCTTCCGGCACGCTTCCCTAACTTGCTAGTTAATGGCTCGACTGGGATTTCTGCTGGTTATGCGACAGACATTCCGCCGCATAATTTGAGCGAAATTATTGATGCTGTTATTAAGCGGCTCGATGCTCCTGATTGTGATCTTTCAGCGCTGCTTAAAATCGTGAAAGGGCCTGATTTTCCAACTGGTGGGATTATTCAAGGTGCTGATGGCATCCGAAAAGCTTATGAAACCGGGAAAGGTCGTGTTGTCGTTCGCTCAAAAACGGCAATTGAAGATATTCGCGGGGGCAGAAAGCAAATTACGGTTTATGAAATTCCATATGAAGTGAATAAAGCAAATCTTGTTAAACGGATTGATGAACTAAGACTAGATAAAAAAATTGAGGGGATTTCAGAGGTTCGTGATGAAACGGACCGGACTGGTCTAAGGATTGCAATCGAGCTGAAAAAAGAAGCCAATGCAGAAGGTGTTTTGAATTACTTATTCAAAAATACGGATCTGCAAGTGAGCTATAATTTCAATATGGTGGCCATCTTCAATAAGCGACCTGTTTTGATGGGGCTAATTGGGCTACTAGATGCTTATATTGCGCATCAAAAAGAAATTATCACAAAGCGTTCGGAGTTTGATATTCGGAAAGCACGTGCGCGCGAGCACATCTTAGCTGGTCTGATGAAAGCTCTCTCGATTCTTGATGAAGTTATTCGCTTGATTCGTGAATCGAAAGATAAGCGCGATGCAAAACTAAATTTACAAGATCGCTATGACTTTAGTGAAAAACAAGCAGAAGCGATTGTTTCGTTACAACTTTATCGTTTAACTAATACTGATATTACTGAACTGAAAGAAGAAGCGAAGGAACTGCAAGAAAAAATCAGTCGCCTAGAGAAAATTTTACAGAATCCAGGCGAACTTATCGCTGTTTTAAAAGATGAGTTAAAAGAAATTAAGAAAAAATATAAAACAGCTCGCCTGACTGAAATCCAAGCTGAAATTGAAGAAATTAAAATTGATACAGAAGTGCTCGTCGCAAGTGAAGATGTGGTTGTTTCGGTGACGAAAGAAGGCTACGTCAAACGTACGAGTATGCGTTCCTATAGCGCTTCAAATGGTCAAGATTTGGCGATGAAGGATTTAGATCACCCGATTTTTATCGAAAAACTGAATACGATGGACTCGCTTTTAATGTTTACGAGTCGCGGAAACTTTATTTACCGGCCGGTGCATGAGCTTCCAGAGATGCGCTGGAAAAACTTGGGCGATCATATTAGCCACTTAGCGGGCGATTTGGCTCAGGGAGAAGAAATTATTGCTGCAAAAGGCATTTCGAAATTCGATGATGCGCATTATTTCTTGTTTGTAACGCGAAATGGAATGATCAAAACCTCGCTTATTTCAAATTACAAGCCGCAGCGCTACTCTAAATCCATGATGGCGATTAAACTCAAAGCAGATGATGAGCTTTTAAGCGTTGACTTGATCGATCAGTCGGAAGATGTGTTCCTTGCAAGTAAATTTGGTTATGGCTTACGCTATGCTGTTAGTGAAGTACCTGATTCTGGCACAAGAACGGCGGGCGTCAAGGCAATCAATTTGAAGAGCGGTGACGAGGTGAGTGGAGCCGTTGTTATTTCGAAAGAGGAAACGAAAAAACTCTTCTTGCTGACGCAGCGTGGCTCACTGAAAAAAATGAAGCTTGCTGAATTTGAACCAATTTCACGTGCTAAACGTGGCTTGATTATGCTTCGCGAATTGAAAAACAGCCCGCATCGCGTTTTCCGTGTTTTCCTTGCGGCTGATGATGAATCGTTGATGATTGAAACGGATAAGGAACAATTTGTGGAAGTTGAACTAAAAAATGTTCGGACAGCTGATCGCTATTCAAATGGTTCGTTTGTTGTTGATGAGGCACTGGAAGGAAAACCAGTCGATGCTTGGTTAGAGATTCCTGAGATTAAAGAAGAACCTAGTGAAACAAATTCGTAACAACTAAAAACCGGCTATTCTAGCAAAAGATTGGTCGGTTTTTCTTGCAAAAGATTGTGGAGAGGAGCTTTTTTATGAGTGAAAAAATGAATGTAGAAAGTTTTAATTTAGATCACACGAAGGTGAAGGCGCCATACGTGAGACTTGCTGGCGTGAAAAAAGGTTTGCACGGAGATGAAATTTATAAGTATGATGTGCGTTTTAAGCAACCCAACAAAGCACATATGGAAATGCCGGCACTCCATTCACTTGAGCATTTGATGGCTGAGCTTTCGAGGAATCACTCGGATAAAGTGGTGGATATTAGTCCGATGGGATGTCAAACAGGATTTTACGTTTCTATGATTAATCATGACGATTATGAGGACTTTCTCCGCATTTTAGAAGCAACACTTAAGGATTGTCTTGTGCAAGACGAAGTACCAGCGTGTAATGAAATGCAGTGTGGATTTGCTGCGAGTCATAGTTTAGAAGGTGCAAAAGAGCTAGCACGTGAATTTCTAGACGGACGTGAACATTGGCAGCATGTCTTTGCATAAAAAAACTCTTTTCCAGGTCGTTACTGGAAAAGAGTTTTTTTATTTTTTGATCGATTGCATCAGTAAGTTCACGTAAGCTTCAGCGCCTTCTTTTTTCAAATGGACGCCGTCTGGCTCAAAGTAGCTGCTGTTTTCTTTAGCAAGCGAGTACCAATTGACGACAGTTAAATTTGGATAATTTTCTGCTGCAGCATTAATCGCTGTATTGACTTCTTGTTCCCAACCACGCGGAACACGAGAATTTACGAAGTAGATATTTGCTTGATCAAACTGATCTAATAATCGATTTAATTGTTTTTCTGTAAAAGGTCCATTAGTTCCGAGTTCAATGATTACCGCGCTATCACTCGTATTATACTGTTTATAGCTTGGCGCAAGGTCAATTGCATCAGATAATTGCCTTCCAATTTTCCCATCAATCGTCACATTTGGAACGGTTTCTTTAAGGTATGGTTCGATATCAATCATAATCGAATCACCCAGAGCCAGAGTTTGTTTATAAGGATAAGGATTATCTTTTTTAGGAGGGACAGTTGTTTGATTAGGCTTGTTTTCTGGTTTGTTTTGCTGCGCTCCGTTGCTTGATGTTTCCGATTTGTTCTTGGTATCTTGTGTCTCCTTTTTAGGAGCTACTTTTGTTTTTTCACCGTGATTAGACGTTTTTACTTCGGTTTTTTTCGTTTCGGCTTTTGTTTCAGTTGATAAAGCACCAGTCATTCCAAGTGCGAAGGCACCGACTGAAAAAACAAGGACGAAAATGGAAGCCCAAAGTCCAACTGGCTTGTTTTTAAATACAAAATAATTTTTATAGCGGAACGAACGAATGAAATTGAAAAAGCCGTGTTTTCGAATGGGCGTTTCCAAATAACGATACGAAAGTTCAGCGATAACGAAGGTTGCTGCAACTTGCAAAACAGGTCGAATAATACTTAATTGACCAATTTCAGTTACAGGGGTAGTAAGCGTGATAATCGGATAGTGCCATAAGTAAATGCCATAAGAACGTGTTCCGATCCAGCGAAGTGGCTTAAGACTGAATACACGGCTTAGATAACAGGATGGATGTGAAATTGTTGCTATCATTACAACTCCAAGAAGTGCGACTAAAAAGAGACCGCCACGATAGAGAAAAGTTTGATATTCACTTAAAACATAAACAAAGATAAAGAATAAAATGACACTAATAGTTCCCGCAATATTTAGGGTCAGGCGACTTTTGGCCGGTATTTTAGGACTGAGACGATTGAAAGGCCATAAAAAAGCAAGTGCACAACCACTGAGTAAATCAAATAAGCGTGTGTCTGTTCCGTAGTAGACGCGGCTTGGATCGCTTCCTGGCGTATAAAGGATTCCCATCAGGATAGCAGATAGCAAGGCAAGGGCGATGATGGTTCGTAATAACCATTTTGGATTCTTGATGAAACGGAGAAATCCATATAAGAAAAGCGGCCAGATTAAATAGAATTGCTCTTCAATTGCGAGGGACCACAAGTTTTTTAGCGGTGATGGAACACCAAACGAATCAAAATAAGAAACATTGTGGAAAATAAACCACCAATTGCTTACATAGAAAAACGAAGCAATGCTATCCCCGCGCAAGTTGTGCAGCAAACCACGATTGAATAAAACTGCAAATATAACGACACAGATAATCATAAAGTATGCGGCTGGAAATAACCTCCGGAACCGTCTAAGCCAGAATTGTTTCAAATCAATGGTATTTTTAGTCTCCCATTGTGTCAGCAGGATGTTTGTAATTAAGTAACCAGATAATACAAAAAATATGTCAACGCCAATGAAACCACCTTTGGCCCAAGAAAAATTCAAATGATAAGCGATGACTGCTAAAACCGCCAATGCACGAAGACCGTCAATACTCGGCACGTATTTCCTACTGTAACGAGCAGTTCTTTTCAAAATAACATCTCCCAATCCAGTAATTTCATTTTAAGTAATTTTTAAGTCACAATCAATAATACCACAGAAGCGGGATACTGTAACGGATAAAGGTGTTATTTTTAACATTTTGAGACCTTAGATATAAAAAAGGGAATTTGTCCTAAAATAAAGCGCTTTTAAACATTGTATTTGAATTGTTTCTTTTTATTTACTGACTTTTGTTAGTTCCATTTTACTATAAAAATTTACAGATAAGTTTTTCTGAGACAAAATACTTTCCCTTTCTTGGAAAATTGGTTATAATGGGTACAAGTTAATAGTTAAATTGTCTATTTGAGATTAGAGAGACTACAAGCGACGATTCATTCGTCTGTTTTGTGGTCTCTTTTTTTCTGTTCGCATAAGCTTTGCTTTATTTTTGCGTTTCAAAAGGATCATTTAGTGGAAAAAGGCGAATAGGTCAGTAGATGCGTTAACGAGATATGAAGGGGGAAGAATAATGGTACAATTATTTTCAGCTTTTGACAGAGAAACAATTGAAAGAAAAATGCAAGACGAAAAATTTGATGTTGTAATCGTCGGTGGAGGCATTACTGGAGCGGGAATCGCGCTAGATGCTGTTTCGCGTGGAATGACAGTCGCTCTTGTTGAGATGAATGACTTTGCTAGTGGGACATCCAGCCGTTCTACAAAGCTTGTACATGGCGGCTTGCGCTATCTACAACAGTTCGAAGTAAAAGAAGTAGCGGAGCTTGGAAAAGAACGTGCAATCGTTTACGAAAATGGTCCTCACGTTACAACTCCAGAATGGATGATGTTACCGTTCCATAAAGGTGGGAACATGGGGAAATTTACGGCTTCTGCTGGTATTCGGCTTTATGATTACTTAGCAGGTGTTAAAAAAAGTGAGCGGCGTAAAATTTTGTCGAAAGCAGAAACACTTTCTAAAAATCCGTTCGTTAAAAAAGAGGGGTTAAAAGGATCCGGTTACTATGTGGAGTATCGAACTGATGATGCTCGATTAACGATTGAAGTGATGAAAAAAGCTGTTGAGCTTGGAGCAAAAGCGATTAATTATACGAAAGCAGAGCAATTCATTTATGACGATAAGCGTCATGTTTCTGGTATCACAGTTACAGATCGGCTTTCTGGAAAAGTATATGACATTTATGGGCATCGTGTGATTAATGCTGCCGGTCCTTGGGTGGATAAAGTTCGTAAACTTGACTATTCACACAACAATAAGCATTTACGTTTAACAAAGGGCATTCATTTAGTTATTGATAAGAAAAAATTCCCAATGGAACAAGCTGTGTACTTTGATACACCAGATGGACGGATGGTATTTGCAATTCCGCGTGATAAAAAGGTCTATGTCGGAACAACGGACACTTTTTATGATGAATCGCCTATCAATCCAAAAGCACTCGAATCCGATCACAACTATGTAATTAAAGCCATTAATTATATGTTCCCAGATGTGCATGTGACGGAAAAAGATGTGGAATCTAGCTGGGCTGGCGTTAGGCCACTTATCTATGAAGAAGGAAAGGATCCATCTGAAATTTCTCGGAAGGATGAAGTCTGGTTCTCAGATAGCGGATTAATCACAATGGCTGGAGGTAAATTGACTGGGTACCGAAAGATGGCTGAAAAACTTCTAGATGATATTTCGAAAGACTTGAGTAAAGAAACTGGAAAAACATTTAAAGCGGTGCAAACAAAACATTTACCAATTTCTGGCGGAGATATTGGTGGCTCAGAAAACTTGGAAAGCTTTATTGACAAGAAAGCCAAAGAAGCGATTAATCGTTTTGGATGGTCACTTGAAGAAGCGCGAGAAGTGGTAAAACGATTCGGAACAAATATTGACCAACTGTTTACTTATGCGCAAGAACATAAGGAAAAAGGAGTGAATACACTCCCAAATAGTTTGTATGCGGAACTGTATTATTCGATTTATCATGAATCAGTCATTGATCCAGTTGATTTCTTACTAAGAAGAACTGGCTATCTGCTTTTCGATATGCCTTATTTACTAGAATGGAAAGACGAAGTATTTGAAGAAATGAATCGGTTGTTCCATTGGGATGAAAAAACACGAGAAAAATTACAAGCAGAATTAGACACACAAATTAAAGATGCTCGTGAACCTGCAGATTGGCACGATCGAAAGAGTGAATAAATGACAAAAGGATAAAAAAGCAAAAAGCACGTTCCTAAGTTAGATTAGGAATGTGCTTTTGCTTTAAACAAGCCTTGCTAGGCAAAAAAGAGTTCCCAAGCCGTCGTTTTCATGATAAATTAGTAATAGACGAAAAGGAGGTTTTTTCGTTTGACTAAAATTCCAGTCATTGTTCTTGTCGGGCCAACCGCTGTTGGAAAAACTGAACTGAGTGTGTCGCTTGCTGAAAATTGGCGAGGGGAGATCATTAGTGGTGATTCTATGCAGGTTTATAATGGGCTTGATATCGGAACAGCCAAAATTACGGAAAGCGAAATGCGTGGGATTCCTCATTATCTGATTGATGTTGTGCAACCAAATGAACCTTTTTCAGCTTCGGTGTTTCAAGATGAAACAAAAAAGAGAATTCGAATGATTCATTCAAAAGGCAAACTTCCTTTTGTCGTAGGTGGAACTGGCCTTTACATTCAATCGGTTTTTTACAATTATTCATTTGGAAAAGCTTCTGAAGATCCTGAGTACCGAGCTCGATTAGAAGAAATGGATGCGTCTAAACTCCACAACTTACTGTTTGAGAAGGATCCGAAAAGTGCTGAACAGATTCATTTGAATAATAAACGACGTGTTATTCGCGCGCTTGAAGTCATGAAACTTACAGGGAAACCTTTTAGTGAGTATCAAGTGGAAACGGAGTTGTCGGATGAATTTGAGCCACTCTTTTTGGGACTTGAATTAGAGCGTTCTGTGCTTTACGACCGAATTAATCAACGTGTGGATCTGATGATGGACGCAGGATTAATCGAAGAAGCAAAAGCGTTATATGATTTATCTTTGGGCGATGTACCCGCCACACGAGGAATCGGCTATAAAGAGTTGTTTCAATATTTTGATGGAGAGCTTTCAAAAGAGGATGCGACTGAATTGATCAAGAAAAATTCACGCCATTTTGCAAAAAGGCAGATGACTTGGTTTAGGAACCGAATGAAGATTCACTGGATTCATGCACTAGAAGAATCAACTGAAAGACAAGCAAATGCTTGTATTGGTCGATTTTTAAAAGCAAATCCGTTTGATTCTTATAAATGAGGGTATAATTTTTAGAAATAGAAGACAATGTTCTTCTAGCAATCCTTTTTGTGTGATTGATTTTAAAGAGAGATAGGAGAGAGAAACATGAGCAAAGGTGGACAAGCATTACAAGATCAGTATTTAAATCAACTTCGTAAGGAGAAAATTCTAGCTACAGTATTCTTAACGAACGGCTTCCAACTACGTGGACGTGTCGTAAGTTTTGATAATTTTACGGTGCTTCTTGATGTTGAAGGCAAACAACAACTCGTTTTCAAACATGCGATTTCAACATTTTCGCCACAAAAAAATGTAGCCCTTAACCAAGAAGATTAAAAAATAAAGCTCAAAAGGCAGGTTTCCCCTGCCTTTTTTGTGTTGAATCACAGAAAAAAGTGAGAAAGGAAAACGAATGAACGAAAAAGTGAGAAAGCTAAAGCAGCAAGCTGAAAAAATGATTCAAGAGTGGAATGAAGAAACGGACCAAATTGCAGAAGAAAATCAAGCTAAAGTTCTTGCTGCATTTCGAGACAATAAAGTGAGCGATTTTCATTTTAATCCATCAACAGGTTATGGTTACGACGATGAAGGGCGCGATACACTAGAACGCGTTTATCGCTCCGTTTTTCGTACAGAAGCAGCTATTGTGCGTCCGCAGTTGATTTCAGGAACACATGCAATTAGTACAGCACTTTTCGGGGTGCTTCGCCCGGGTGATGAACTAATCTATATAACAGGAGCGCCATACGATACATTAGAAGAAATTGTTGGCGTTCGCGGACAAACAGGAAATGGTTCGCTGCGTGATTTTAACATTCATTATGAAGCGATTCCGCTTACTAATAATCAAGTCGACTGGCAAATGGTGAAGCAGAAAATGTCGAATAAGACAAAAATGATCGGGATCCAGCGTTCAAAAGGCTACGCAGAGCGTGATTCTTTTTCAATTGCCGAAATTGAAGAGATGATTCGCTTTGTGAAATCTCTTTATCCAGATGTGATTGTTTTTGTCGACAATTGCTACGGTGAGTTTGTAGAACCGCTTGAGCCAACAGATGTTGGGGCTGATTTAATTGCAGGCTCTTTGATTAAAAATCCGGGAGGTGGACTTGCGAAAATTGGTGGGTACTTGGCCGGAAGGCAAGACTTGATTGATCTTTGTGGATATAGGCTCACAACCCCTGGCATTGGACTTGAAGCTGGAGCATCGCTTTATAGCCTACTTGAAATGTATCAAGGTTTCTTCTTAGCTCCCCATGTGGTTGCACAGGCCGTAAAAGGAGCACGCTTTACAGCTGCGCTTCTTGAACTTTGTGGAGTCGAAACAAAGCCGAAATGGAACGTAAAACGAACGGATTTAATCCAAAGTGTATCTTTTGAGGAGCAAGCGCAAATGGTAACTTTTGCTCAAGCTATTCAAAAGTTTTCGCCAGTCAATGCGCATGTGCTTCCAGTAGGTGCTTATATGCCAGGCTATGAAAATGATGTGATCATGGCAGCGGGGACCTTTATTCAAGGTGCAAGTCTTGAACTTACGGCAGATGGCCCAATTCGTCCGCCTTATGAACTTTATATTCAAGGTGGTTTAACCTATGAACATGTTAAAATTGCTGTTTCAGAAGCAGTGAATGAGCTATTTTCGGATGAATCTTACTAAGTTTAATGCGAGCAGATGTTGCTCGCATTTTTTTTAGGGAAATAAATGTTAGATAATCTTACATAAATTTGACAAAAGAAATGACATCCTTTATAATTCAACTATCCTAAAAAGATGGAGGGAATGATGGCTATGGGTGAGAAGGAAATACGAAGATCTATGCCGCTTTTTCCGATCGGTCCGGTAATGAAACTAACCAACTTGACTGCTAGGCAAATTCGCTATTATGAAGATCAAGGCTTAATACATCCAGCAAGGAATGAAGGAAATCACCGCCACTATTCTTTGCAGGATATTGATACATTACTTGAAATTAAAGATTACTTAAATGACGGGTTAAATATTGCAGGAATCAAGAAAATGTACAAGATGAAAGAACAAGAAGCAAAGGTTCCATTAACAGATGAAGATGTTCGTAAAATTTTACGCAAAGAAATGCAGCAAGCTGGCCGTTTTGTGAAGGGAACGGATATTCAAAAGAGTCGATATCCAAAACTCTAAGATTGTTAAAATCGGTATT
Organism: Listeria kieliensis; assembly: GCF_003369925.1. GTDB lineage: Bacteria > Bacillota > Bacilli > Lactobacillales > Listeriaceae > Listeria > Listeria kieliensis_A. Next base: position 760,255 of record NZ_LARY01000001.1, read on the forward strand.
TACTTTTTTTTAAAAGTTGATATAAAAAATGATTCGGGAGGATTTATTATGGCAAAATATACAAAAGAAGACATTTTCCACTTCGCAGATGAACAAAATGTGAAATTTATTCGTCTACAATTCACTGACATTCTTGGAATAATCAAAAATGTAGAAATCCCTGTTAGCCAACTAGAGAAAGCTTTAGATAACAAAATGATGTTTGATGGATCATCAATTGAGGGATTTGTGCGTATTGAAGAATCGGATATGTACCTATGCCCAGATTTAGATACATGGGTAGTGTTCCCTTGGACAGCTGAAAAAGGAAAAGTCGCTCGTATGATTTGCGATATTTATAACCCAGATATGACACCTTTCGCTGGAGATCCTCGTGCGAATTTGAAGCGTGTCCTTGAAGAGATGCACGAGTTAGGCTTTACTGATTTTAATTTAGGACCTGAACCAGAATTTTTCCTATTCAAATTAGATGAAAATCGTAAACCAACGCTTGAGCTCAATGATTCAGGTGGCTATTTTGATTTAGCGCCAACAGATCTTGGCGAAAATTGCCGCCGCGATATTGTTCTTGAACTAGAAGAAATGGGATTTGAAATTGAAGCCTCCCACCATGAAGTGGCTCCTGGTCAACATGAAATTGACTTTAAATATGAAGATGCCATTACTGCTTGTGATAATATCCAAACTTTTAAACTCGTTGTCAAAACGATTGCAAGAAAACATGGCTTGCACGCAACCTTTATGCCGAAACCTTTATTTGGAGTAAGTGGCTCAGGTATGCACTTCAATATGTCACTTTTCAAAGGAAAAGAAAATGCTTTTTATGATAAAGATGGAGAGCTACAATTAAGTGAAACAGCTTATCAATTCCTAGCAGGCATGATGAAACATGCAAAAGGATATACAGCAATTACGAATCCAACAATCAACTCATACAAACGTCTTGTACCAGGTTATGAAGCACCTTGCTATATTGCTTGGAGTGGGAAAAACCGTAGTCCACTCATTCGGGTACCAAGTTCTCGTGGATTGAGCACACGTCTTGAGCTTCGTAGTGTTGATCCATCAGCAAATCCGTATCTTGCGATGGCTGTTCTTCTTAAAGCTGGGTTAGAAGGGATAAAAAATAATTTAACGCCTCCAACACCAGTTGACCGCAATATCTATGGAATGGATGAGGAGGAACGTCATGAAGCTGGTATTTATGATCTTCCAGAGAGCCTTTCTCTTGCGATGAAAGAACTTTCAAAAGATGATGCTGTTCGTGATGGACTAGGAGAGCATATTTTTGAGCACTTTATTGAAGCAAAAGAAATTGAATGTGAAATGTTCCGGACGGCCGTTCATCCTTGGGAAAGAGAACAATACTTAGAGATTTATTAAAATAAAAGCAGCTGCCCCTCAAGGGTCAGTTGCTTTTTTCTTTCAGAGAAAAATAAAAAAACCGCCCATACTATGGGCGGTTTTTTTATCGTATATCACGGAATAAACCAATAACTTTTCCAAGAATGGTTACGTTATCCAAAATGATAGGTTCTAAACTGTCATTTTCAGGTTGCAGGCGGAAATGATTTTGTTCTTTGAAGAAGCGTTTGCAAGTAGCTTCGTTTTCATCAGTCATGGCAACAACAATCTCACCATTCGTTGCGTTGCTTTGTTTTCTAACAATAACACGATCCCCATCGAGGATACCAGCATTAATCATACTTTCCCCATCTATTTCCAACATGAAAATATCTGTTTCACTAGGCGCCATACTTTCAGGAAGCGGGAAATAATCTTCAATGTTTTCAACAGCAGTGATTGGCATCCCAGCGGTTACTTTACCAATTAAAGGAATATTAACAACCGCGGGTGCAGGGATTTCATCTTCCATGGAAAGAATTTCAATCGCACGTGGTTTCGTTGGATCTCGCCTAATTAAGCCTTTTGTTTCAAGTCTCGCTAGGTGTCCATGAACAGTTGAACTTGAAGCAAGTCCAACAGCTTCACCAATTTCACGGACGGAAGGTGGATAGCCTTTTTCTTTCACTTCAGATTTAATAAATTCGTAAATGTCTTGTTGCCGTTTGGACAGTTTCATGGTCTCACCCCGTTATTTATAAATATTAACTAGGTTAAGTATAGCAAATCTTTCCAACAGATGCAAACAAAGGTTCGATTTTTTTGTTGACAAAACCGAACAACCGTTCTATAATAATAAAAAAGCGAACATACATTCTTTCGGAGGGATAAAAATGACTGTTAAACAATTTTGGGATAAATATTATATTGCTGTTATTTTCGTTATTGTATCAATCGTGATGGGGGTTGTTTTTCTGTTTGTCACAAGTGCGACAGATCAGTCTAATTATTCGAAAGTAGATATTTTATCAGGGGATTCAGTTTGGCAATTAGCGGAGCGTCATGCAGAGGAAGCAAAAATGGATAAGGCAAGCTTTGTTGCTTGGGTAGAAAAAAATAATAACCTAGATTCTAATGATATAAAAGCAGGGGAAAGTCTCGTTATTCCTGTAAAAGAAAAACAAATAAAAACAGATGCGACTATTCAGCTTGCAAATGAGTAATCCGTAACAGACAAGAGGGAATCATTCATGTATAATGAAGAAAGTAGTGAAAACTGCTTTCTTTTTTTGTTGTAGAGAGCTATTTTTTAAATAAAGGATGAGGATTATGCTAGAAAAAGCAAAAATTGATCGAATTAATGAACTTTCACGTAAAAAGAAATCGGGAGGGCTGACGGCAGAGGAAAAAATCGAGCAAGAAGCACTTCGAAAAGAATATGTAAAATCGTTTCGCTCACATATGCGTCAAACGATTGAAAATACGAAGATCATTGATCCAAATGGAAACGATATTACGCCACATAAAGTGAAGCAATTAAAACGCAAAAAGAAATAAAAGTTATCAAATGAACAAAAACGCGCAAATGAACAAAAATAATGATCATTTACGCGTTTTTAGTTGAGTAATTCCTAGTTTAGGACTAAAATAGTAGAGAGTTGATAATAAAACAAGAGAGGATGTTTCAATTGTTTGATAAAACAGATCAATTAGCGATTAACACAGTTCGTACTTTGTCAATTGATGCGATTCAAAAAGCCAACTCAGGTCATCCTGGTTTACCAATGGGAGCGGCACCAATGGCATACACATTATTTTCACGTGTTTTGAAAGCTAATCCAGCGAATTCGCATTGGTTTGACCGCGATCGTTTTGTACTTTCTGCAGGACACGGATCAATGCTATTATATAGCTTGCTTCATTTAAGCGGTTACAAGGTTAGTCTAGAAGACTTGAAAAATTTCCGCCAGTGGGGAAGTAAGACCCCTGGTCATCCTGAGTTTGGTCATACAGATGGAGTCGATGCGACAACTGGACCACTTGGACAAGGAATCGGAATGGCAGTTGGAATGGCGATGGCAGAACGTCACCTTGCTGGTCTATATAATAAAGATAACTTTAATATTGTTGACCATTATACGTTTGCTTTATGTGGTGATGGTGATTTAATGGAAGGTGTTTCTTCTGAAGCTTCTAGCTTTGCGGGACATCAAAAATTAGGTCGTTTGATTGTGCTCTATGATTCTAACAATATCTCACTTGATGGTGACTTGGATCGTTCATTTTCAGAAAATGTCAAAGCACGCTATGAAAGCTATGGTTGGGAACATCTTCTTGTTAAAGACGGAAATAATACCGATGAAATTCTTGCAGCGATCGAAAAAGCAAAAGAAAATACATCGCAACCTACTTTGATTGAAGTGAAAACTGTGATTGGTTTTGGAGCGCCGAATGCCGGAACAAATAAAGTACACGGTGCGCCACTTGGCGAAGAAGGCACTGAAGTGGCGAAGAAAGCGTACGGATGGGATTACAAAGAAACTTTCCATGTTCCAGATGAAGTCTATGAACGTTTCGGTAAAACGATTGCGGATCGCGGTGCTAAAGCAGAAAAAGAATGGAGCGATTTATTCGTTTCTTACAAACAAGCGTACCCTGAACTTGCGAAACAATTTGAGCAAAGCGTGGATGGTGAATTGCCGAGAGACTTTGCTTCCGGATTTACGACTTATCATGAAGGCGATAAGGCGCTTGCAAGTCGTGCTTCGAGCGGAGAAGCAATCAATGCGCTTGCTGAAAAAATCCCGTATTTATTTGGAGGATCTGCCGATTTAGCGGGTTCGAACAATACAATGATTAAGTCGGATGGCGAATTTACAAGGGAACACCCAGAAAATCGTAATATATGGTTTGGTGTTCGTGAATTTGCGATGGGAACAATGCTGAATGGAATGGCTTTGCACCAAGGCTTAAAAGTTTATGGAGGGACATTCTTCGTGTTCTCGGACTACTTACGTGCTGCTATTCGGTTAGCTTCTCTTCAAAAACTACCAGTTACGTATGTGCTTACGCATGACAGTGTGGCCGTTGGGGAAGATGGTCCAACGCATGAACCAATTGAACAACTTGCTTCCTTGCGTGCGATGCCTGGCTTATCTGTGCTTCGTCCAGCTGATGGAAATGAAGTCAATGCAGCTTGGAAAATAGCGATTGAATCGACTGATAAACCGCATGCACTCGTGCTTTCAAGACAAGGGCTTCCTGTACTTAAAGATAGCGACAAGCTTGCAGAAGATGGCGTAAGAAAAGGAGCATATGTCCTTTCGAAATCGAAGAAAGAAACTCCTGACGCGCTTCTTTTAGCAAGTGGTTCAGAAGTTCATCTTGCAACAGAAGCGCAAGTGGCGTTAGCTGATAAAGGAATTGATGTATCAGTGGTTTCTGTGCCTTCATTCGATTTGTTTGAAGCGCAATCTGCTGAATACAAAGAAAGCGTCCTACCAAATGGAGTTCGTAAACGTCTCGCTATCGAGATGGGAGCAAGCTTTGGCTGGGAACGTTATGTCGGTTTAGATGGAAAAGTGCTTGGAATTGATCGTTTTGGTGCTTCTGCTCCAGGTGAAACTGTTATTGAAAATTATGGTTTCACAGTAGAAAATATCGTAAAATTAGTCGAAACCCTTTAATTGGAAAAGTGGAAGTTAGGCTTGTACAGCTTAACTTCTGCTTTTTTGTTTGTAAAAAAAGAGTTGTTTGTTCAAGTTAAATCAAGTACAATAGAATAGGTATATTCGTTCAAGGAGGAGAAAGAAACTATGTGGATTTACATTCTTGTTGGTCTTGTATGCTTGCTTGCTGGACTAGCTGGTGGCTTTTTTATTGCAAGACGCTACATGATGAACTATTTGAAAAATAATCCGCCTGTCAATGAGCAAATGCTTCAAATGATGATGGCGCAAATGGGACAAAAACCGTCTCAAAAGAAAATCAATCAAATGATGAATGCGATGAACAAACAATCTGAAAAAGAATTAAGCGGTAAGAAAAAGAAAAAATAAGCGACTAGATATAGGGAGTTTGAGGTCTAGCACTTCGCGAACTGATATTATTTATTTTTCGTTGAACCTTTCTTGATTGTTTATTTAAGTATGAATCTGTGACACCGTTAGTTGTTGTAGTTAAACCACGACAACTAACGGTGTTTTTATGTTCTATAAGAGAAATTTTAAGTTTAGTTGTCGCTCTCTTTATAATTTCTTAATTTTTAACGATTAAAATGAAGTGGAGAAGGAGGCAAAGGACAATGGAGGAGTTGGATTGGTATTTATTTACTGGCTGTGGAACGATTTTTTTATTACTTTTTGGAAATGCTATTTTTTATTTTGGTATTCGCTCAAAGTATGTTTTTATCATGGTTGCCGGAAGTTGCATGATTTTTTTAGCGAGTTTAATAACACTTTTAATGCTTGTTCATAGTATTTGGGAGCGAAACTTATTCATGTAGGATGAAAAAATCTAGGCGTTTCCCTAATGGTATTTTCATACATAAAAATTTATGATCAAACTTGAAAAAGAGGTGTCAAAATGGTAAAAACAGGTATTTTATTCGTGGCTCACGGGAGCAGGTCTCTAGAAAATAATCAAGCAATGAAACATTTTGTCAAAGAAATAGCCAGTGAAGTTCCTTGTTATAAACAAAAATTGGCTTTTCTAGAAGGAAATGAAAAAACGATAGCTGATGGCGTTTATGATTTAAAAAAAGCGGGCGTCGAACGAATTTTTGTAGCACCACTTTTACTCTTCACAGGTGTGCATGTCGATCAAGATATTCCTCTCGCAATTGAAGCCGTTAAGCAAGATGAAGCAGCGTTAATTTTTCAGATTTTACCCCCTCTTGCTGAAGCCAACGATGGACTTTTGCCAATTCTTGAAAGTCGCATTCCCCAAGCTAATCAAGGTGAACGAATGGTTATCTTTTTAGTCGTCCATGGTTCGCTAAAATATCCAGAGATTTTTCAGCGTATGCATGAAATCACGGAAAAGTTAATTCAACAAACGAAAAAACGGGTAGAATTTGGCTTTTTACATGATGAGGAGACCTATTTAGAAAAATTAGCGCAAATGGATTTTTCAACGATAGATCGTCTTGTGATTTGCCCGTTTTTCTTAATGGAAAGTAGCTTTTTAGTCGGAAAAATTCGGCGTGAAGTGTCAAAAGTGTTAGATACTCGGAGCGTTAACTATGAAATCACAAAGAGTCTCGCACTCGATTCGCGAATTGCGAAAGGAATTAGCTCGGAAATTCGAAAGGAGATTGAAAATGAGTTATTTGGTTAATTTGAACTTAACTGGCAAGAAAGTTGTTGTCATTGGTGGCGGCCGGATTGCTGCACGGAAAGTTCGGCACTTAATAGAGCTTGATGATATACCAGATATTTTAGTTATTTCTCCTTGTTTTTGTTCGGATTTTCCAGAGCATTTCAAAATTGAAAAGCAACAGCGAAACTATCGGAAAAATGATTTAAATGGGGCTCACCTAATATTTGCTTGTACCAACGATCAAGAAATTAACCAGAGAATTACGAACGATGCCGAATATTATCAATGGGTGAATGATGTTAGTTCGCCTGTAAATAGTGATTTTACTAATACCGGTTTGGTGAAAACGAGAGATTTTACTTTAGGCATTTCGCACCGCTTGAAAGATCCACGTGCGACTAAATCATTTTGCGAAGACTTAGAAAAACGCTTCCTTTCGAAATAGGCATTTCCCTTATATAACTGTTATTTTTTTCGTGCTATTCTTTTGGTGTGAAATTATCAAAGTGAATGTTCACTTTATCACAATAGGAGGATGACAGATGGAAAAAGAAAAGTTAGTATTAGTCGGTAACGGAATGGCGGGAGTACGGACAATTGAAGAGATTCTTGAGCGAGATCCAGAACGATATCAAATGACGATTATCGGTGAAGAAAAATATCCGAATTATAATCGAATAATGCTTTCTAATATTTTACAGAAAAAAACAACCATCGAAGAAATCATCACGAATCCATTTGATTGGTATGAAGAAATGGGGATCGAACTTTTTATAAATAACCCAGCAACTCGGCTCGATACCAAAAAGAAAGAAATTGAGCTTCAAAACGGGGAAAGAATTTCTTATGATAAATGTATTTTAGCTACAGGTTCACGTGCATTCATTTTACCAATTCCTGGTTCCAACTTGGAGGGCGTTGCAGCTTTCAGAACCATTGAAGATACGGAAAAAATACTTGCTGCTACCAATACATATAAAAAAGCGGCGGTTATTGGTGGTGGTTTGCTTGGTCTCGAAGCTGCGAAAGGACTTGTCGATCAAGGAATGGATGTTACTGTCATCCATCTTGAAAATTGGTTGATGGAAACGCAATTGAATGAAAAAGCAGGCGCACTTTTGAAAGAAGATTTAGAGAAACAAGGTTTGAAATTCCGCATGGGTGCTAAAACGGAAGAAATCCTTGGAGAAAAGCGTGTGACAGGCCTTCGTTTTGCGGATGGAACCGAGCTTGAGACAGATCTTGTCATCATGTCCATTGGGATTCGTCCAGAAACAACGCTTGCAAAAGATGCGGGACTTGGCGTGAGACGAGGGATTTGTGTAGATGATTATCTGGCTACTAGTGATCCTTTTATTTTTTCTGTCGGGGAATGTGTCGAACATCGCGGGACTTGTTATGGACTTGTGGCACCGCTTTATGAACAAGCCAAGGTGCTTGCGGATCGGCTAACAGATCATGAAACAACTGGTTACGAAGGGAGCATGACTTATACAGCGCTGAAAGTTTCTGGATGTGATTTGTTTTCTGCCGGTTGTATCCAAGCTAGCGAAGATATTAAGACGATTGAAGCTTATGACGAGTGGAATCATTGCTATAAAAAAGTTTTCATCCAAGACAACCAAGTCGTCGGAACCATCCTATACGGGGATACAACAGAAGAAAATCGCTTTTTGAAATTGATTACGCAAAAACTAGATATCTCGGATTTGAATCCAATTGCTTTACTTGCTGCTGCAAATGGAGAAGAAGATGCATCAAACGATGTGACCAGTTGGGATGATTCAGAAACCGTTTGTGGATGTAATGGTGTCACGAAAGGAACGATTTTGCACGCGATCCAAGATAAAGAGCTAACGAGCGTCGCCGATGTCACAAAGCATACCAAAGCAGGTGGCTCTTGCGGGAAATGTAAAGACAAAATTGCAGATTTACTGGGCTATGCACTCGGTGGAGAAGCGCCAGTTTCTTCTAAAGGAATTTGTGGCTGTACAGATTTAACGCGTGATGAGATCGTGCTTAAAATTCATCAAAAAGGTTTGAAATCTGTTGCGGAAGTCTATCAAGCATTGCACTTTAAAAATCCAGAAGGCTGCTCAAAATGTCGGCCAGCCATCAATTTTTACTTAAATGTTGCTTTTCCGAAGGAACATCAAGATGAAAAAGCTTCGAGATATGTTAATGAGCGCCTTTATGCGAATATCCAAAACGATGGTACTTATTCTGTGATTCCGCGCATGCGTGGTGGGAAAACGGATCCGCAACAATTACTTTTGATTGCGAAAGCAGCAGAAAAATATGATGTTCCCCTTGTTAAAATTACAGGAAGCCAGCGAATTGGCTTGTATGGCGTTAAAAAGCAAGATTTACCGAAGATTTGGAAGGACCTAGACATGAGTGCTGCAGAAGCCTATGCGAAAGCAGTTCGATCGGTCAAAACTTGTGTGGGCAAGAATTTTTGCCGGTTTGGGACTCAAGATTCCATGGGCTTAGGTATCAAATTAGAGGAACGCTATGAATTCATTGATACGCCACATAAATTTAAAATGGGCATTTCTGCTTGTCCGAGGAGTTGTGCGGAAAGTTGCGTGAAAGATTTTGGCGTTATTGGCGTCGAAAATGGCTTCCAGATTTATATTGGCGGAAATGGCGGAACGACTGTGCAAGAAAGTCACTTCCTTGAAACGGTAGAAACGGAAGAAGAAGTGATTGAGATTTGTGGTGCTTTTCTTGAATACTACAGAGAAACAGGGGTTTATGCAGAACGAACGGCACCTTGGATTGACCGACTAGGGTTTGACCATGTGAAGGATGTCCTTTTAGATGAAACAAAGCGAGCTGAATTACTTGCGAAATTAGAACAAGCAGGAAAACGTGATGAGCCTTGGCGTCAAACGGTTCAAGATAAAGACTTGCAACAAAAACTGTACACGGTGGGAAGTGGGGAATCCAAATGACGAAACAGAAAAAATTTGTAGCGAACTTTGATGATTTGCCTGAAAAGATGGGCTATGAATGTTTGATTGATGGAGAAAAATTGGCTGTATTCAGGTTAAACAATCAAGAAGTTCGTGTTATTAGTAATGTTTGTCCGCATAAGCAAGGCCCACTCGCCGAAGGAACGGTATCTGGAGAATTTGTTTTTTGCCCGCTACATGACTATAAAATTTCGCTGATAGATGGGCAAGTTCAAGACCCCGATGAAGGTTGCGTTAAAACATATGAAGCCCAAATTGAGGATAGGAAAGTTTATGTATGGGTGTAAACAAGATGGGAAAAGTTTATCTGGTCGGTGCAGGTTCTGGAGATCCTGAATTGCTCACGTTAAAGGCTTTACGGGTACTACAACAAGCGGATATAGTTTTATATGACCGATTAGTCAACCCACTTTTACTTTATCATACGAAACGAGATGCGAAACTTGTTTTTTGCGGGAAATCGCCGGATTGCCATGCGATGCGTCAAGAAATGATTGGAAAAAGGCTTGTCAGGGAGGCGGAAGGAAACCACGTCGTTGTGCGTTTGAAAGGGGGCGACCCAGGGATTTTTGGAAGGGTAGCGGAAGAAATGACACAACTTGAAAAAGCAGAAATGGCCTATGAAGTTGTTCCCGGAATTACAGCCGCATCTGCTGCTTCCACATACGCAGGTATTTCTCTGACAGACCGGGAAGCAAGTAGTCACGTTACTTTGTCAACGGCGCATCGGAAGGCGGGGACGCTTATGGAAGACGATTTTGCTTCTTTTGTAAAACACGGCACGGCTTGTTTTTATATGGGAATGGAAAACTTGTCACATATTGTCCATCAACTGCTCGCTGGCGGGATTTCAAGTGAGATGCCGATCGCTGTGATTTCGTGGGGAAGTTACGGGAGGCAGAAAATGATAAAAAGTTCGCTTGCAAGAATTGAAGCAGAAGTGGCGTCTAGCGATTTAAGCAATCCAGCTTTAATTCTAGTTGGTGAGGTAGTAGATCGGTCTAGTGCTGCCAGTTGGTTTACGAAGCTACCATTATTTGGCAAGCGCTATCTGCTGATTTCAAAGAATCCAGTTGATTTTGAGGTCATTACTCGTTTTACTGGGCAAGGAGCGGACGTGTGGTTTGTTCAAGTAGGAGAAAATCGCGATAAGCGCTTTGATGAAATCACCAATCGCTATTTAAATGAGCAAAATTATCCAGAGATCTTATTTTTAGAGCCAGAAGCCAAAGCGCTTTGGGAGTTTCAATCTGAGCTCAAGAGCATCCACGCGTAAGTAAGTCAAAATGAGAATTTACTGGTTTTGACTATTCAAAGAGACTACATTTCGATATAATATCTGTATGACACTTAGAAAGAGGTATACAAAATGAATAATCGAAAATCGGAATTTGTAATGACAATTATTGGAGCGAGTTTAGCAGCGTTTGGAATTTTGATAACTGGACCACTTTTGATTCTCTTCCTTTTTGCGGCAACTGCTAGCACCATGGATCATATGATGATGTCAAATGATGATATAATTGGGTTTACCTTTGGCATTGGTTTCATCGCCCTTTCATTAATACTCGCAATTGCAGCTTGTGTATTTGGATTTATTGCTGCTTTCAAGATGAAGAAGGGAACAATGGCTATCAAGGGTTGGTCGATCGCACTTATTGTAGTGGGTGCACTTTGCATTTTTAGCTATGGCTGGATTACTGGGATTTTGTTCTTGATCTCAGGTATTATGTCGCTTGTTAAAGCTAGCAATGAAAAAAATCAATTCGATTCTTTTTGATAAGAAATTAAAGTAAAGCATTCGCATAGAAAAATTGAAAAATCGCCGGCTTTTTGTCGAGCGGTTTTTTCTTATTTCAAAGAAACGTGGTAAGCGCGTTATACAAGACTTGCGGCTTGTGTTAAAATAGCAATGAATCTTTTAAGCGACACGAATTTCGTGCGCATCTTTTTTTAGAAAGGAATTTAACAATGGCTGAAATAAATCATTCTCGCAGTAAAAATACTGCGGTTTACATTCATATTCCATTTTGTGAGCATATTTGCTATTATTGTGATTTTAATAAGGTATTTCTAGAAGGGCAACCAGTCGATCAGTACGTGGATCTTTTGATTCGTGAAATGGAGCTGCGAACAGAAGGACAAAAACTAGAGACGATTGAAACCGTTTTTGTAGGTGGGGGAACGCCGACAACTTTAACGCCTAAACAAATTGAAAGGCTTTGTGAAGCAGTACGACGCATTTTCCCATTTTCAGAAGACGTTGAATTTACGTTTGAGTCAAATCCAGGGGATCTCTCTGTCGAAAAATTACGGGTTATGAAGGAAAGCGGCGTCAATCGTCTGAGCATGGGCGTGCAAAGCTTTAATCAAGAGTTGCTGAAAAAAATTGGTCGAATTCATACGGTCGAGGACGTTTATGAGTCTATTCGAAATGCTGAAACGGTCGGGCTTGAAAATTTGAGTATTGATTTGATTTTTAGCTTACCTGGGCAAACGGAAGCGGATTTTAAAGATACGCTTAGCAAGGCTCTTGCGCTTGACTTACCTCATTATTCCGCTTATTCACTCATTATTGAGCCAAAAACCATTTTTTATAATTTAATGCAAAAGGGCGAACTCATTTTGCCAAGTCAAGACGCAGAAGCTAACATGTATGATTATTTAATGTCAGAAATGGAAAAAGCTGGTAAAAAACAGTATGAAATCAGTAATTTCGCCGAGCCTTGTTTTCAGTCGCGCCATAATCTAGTGTACTGGAGCAATGACCATTATTTTGGCTTTGGTGCCGGGGCACACGGGTATTTGCAGGATACGCGCTACAGTAATTTTGGTCCATTGAAGCAATATATGACTCCTCTTGAGCAAGGGAATCTCCCTGTTTTTCAAACCAAAGAGCTATCACTAAAAGAAGAAATGGAAGAAGAAATGTTTTTAGGATTGCGAAAAGTCTCGGGGGTAAGCAAAACGCGCTTTTTAGAAAAATTTGGTAAGGAACTAGAAGCAACTTTTGAACAAGCGATTGCAGTGACAAGTGAAAAAGGCTGGTTAGATGCTCGGACAGATTCTGTGAAATTAACAAGAGCTGGACGATTTTTAGGGAACAATGTTTTTCGAGAGTTCCTTTAAATCGCATGGTTGACCAATTTTGACCAAATAAGTCGGTCTTCGGTCTGAAAATAAGTGTTTTCAGTTGACGAGCACCGATTTGTTTGGTAAATTTATACTTGTATTTAGCACTTAAGTTATTCGAGTGCTAAAAAGAGGTGATAGATTTGTTGACGGAAAGGCAATTGCAAATTTTTCGAGCAATCATCGATCATTTCACTTGGACTGTTCAACCAGTCGGTTCAAAGAATTTGATAAAAGAAAGCGAGTTGCCCTATAGTTCGGCAACAATCCGCAATGAAATGAGTGTGCTTGAAGATTATGGTTTCATTGAGAAGACACATTCTTCTTCTGGACGCATTCCTTCTGAAAAAGGCTATCGTTTCTATGTGGATTATTTATTGCAACCTAAAGCCTTATCGAAAGAAGATAAGCGGTCGATTCGTTCACTTTTCGCTGCTGATCACTACGAGGCTGAGCAATTGATCCAAAATTCAGCTTCGATGCTTTCGGAACTTTCGAATTATACTTCGATTGTTCTTGGTCCAGAAACAGCGAAAAATAGACTGAGTGGCTTTCGGTTTGTTCCTATTAGTGATTCACAAGCAATGCTAATTTTGATCACAGATCAGGGCCATGTTGATAATCACTTAGTGAACTTGCCGGCAGAGGTCACGCTATCTGATGTTGAACGAACCGTTAACATCTTAAATGACCGTTTAGTTGGGGTCCCACTAAACGAACTTTCGAACCGAATTTTAACAGAGGTTAAGGAACTTTTAAGCTGGCATGTTGAAAATTCGGAACGCCTAGGTGAAATTGTGTTTGAGACTCTAAGCAATGTTAGTCCTTCAAAAATTTATTTTGGAGGGAAAACGAATATCTTAGACCAGCCAGAATTTCATGATGTTGCAAAAATTCGCGATTTTTTACGATTAGTTGAAGAAGAAGAGGGAATACATGAATTGTTCCGCGATATTCCGGATGGGATTCAGGTGAAAATTGGTCGTGAATGGAATAATGACTTGCTGAATGATTTGAGCATCATCACAGCAACTTATCATATTGCAGACGAACGAGTTGGTGGGATTGTTTTACTTGGACCAACGCGGATGGAGTATGCTCGAATGATGGGACTTGTGGATGTTTTCAGCAAAGATTTGACATCAGTTTTAACCAAATTATATCGAGATAACCAAAAATAGAAAGGATTAGAAAACGATGGTTTTTCTAAGAGGTGATTTCTGTGTCTGAACCAAAAGATAAGCAAACTAAAATTGAAGAAGAAATCGAAAAAGAAGCAACGCAAGAAACAGAAGAAACAGTTGAAGAATTAGATGAGCAAAATCAAGCAGCAGAACTTGATAAGAAAGTGGCTGACTTAGAAACAAAACTTGAAGAATCAGAAAATCGCTATTTACGTTTACAAGCTGATTTCGAAAACGTAAAAAAACGAAATATCCTTGATCGCGAAGCGGCAATCAAGTATCGCTCTGAAAGTCTTGCAACGGATTTACTTCCTGCGCTGGATAGCTTTGAAAAAGCACTTGCAACAAGCTCAGATAGCGAAGAAGTTGCATCGCTTTTGAAGGGAATGGAGATGGTGCATAACCAAATCATAACTGCTCTTCAAAAAGAAGGAATTGAGCCGATCGCTGCACTTGGCGAACAGTTTGATCCTAATTTCCATCAAGCTGTTATTCAAGACCAAGATGAAACGAAGCCGAGCAATGAAGTAACGGCTGAGCTTCAAAAAGGTTATAAAATTAAAGATCGGGTTATTCGCCCTTCAATGGTGAAAGTAAACGAATAAAATCAGAATTTGAATTTTCAGGAGGAAAAGAATTATGAGTAAAATTATTGGTATTGACTTAGGAACAACAAACTCTGCTGTTGCAGTCTTAGAAGGTGGAGAAGCAAAAATCATCCCAAATCCAGAAGGAGCGCGCACAACGCCATCTGTTGTTGGATTTAAAAATGGTGAACGTCAAGTTGGGGAAGTTGCTAAACGTGCAGCGATCACGAATCCAAATACGGTTATTTCAATCAAACGTCATATGGGGACAGATTACAAAGAAACGATTGAAGGTAAAGATTATTCGCCACAAGAAATCAGTGCGATTATCTTGCAATATCTAAAAGGATATGCGGAAGATTATTTAGGTGAAAAAGTAGATAAAGCGGTTATTACAGTTCCTGCTTATTTCAATGATGCACAGCGTCAAGCAACAAAAGATGCTGGTAAAATTGCCGGTTTAGAAGTAGAACGGATCATTAATGAACCAACAGCAGCGGCACTTGCTTATGGTATGGATAAAACTGATAAAGATCAAACCATTTTAGTATTTGACCTTGGTGGCGGTACTTTTGACGTTTCAATCCTTGAACTTGGCGATGGCGTATTTGAAGTACATTCCACTGCTGGTGACAACAACTTAGGTGGCGATGACTTCGACCAAAAAATCATTGATTATCTAGTTGCTGAATTTAAAAAAGAAAACGGCATTGATCTTTCACAAGACAAAATGGCTTTACAACGTCTTAAAGATGCAGCTGAAAAAGCGAAAAAAGATCTTTCTGGTGTCATGAGCACGCAAATTTCTCTTCCATTTATTACGGCTGGAGAAGCGGGACCGCTTCACCTTGAAGTGAACTTAACACGTGCTAAATTCGATGAACTTACAAGCGATCTTGTAGAACGGACAGTTGGTCCAACTCGTCAAGCACTTAAAGATGCTGGTCTTTCGGCAAGCGATATTGATCAAGTTATTCTTGTTGGGGGCTCTACACGTATTCCCGCTGTTCAAGAAGCAATCACTAAAGAACTTGGTAAAGAACCTCACCGTGGGGTAAACCCTGATGAAGTAGTAGCAATGGGTGCTGCTATTCAAGGTGGCGTAATTACAGGTGATGTGAAAGACGTTGTTTTACTTGACGTTACTCCGCTATCCCTTGGAATCGAAACAATGGGTGGTGTAATGACTACTTTAATCGAACGGAATACAACGATCCCAACTTCGAAATCTCAAACATTCTCGACGGCTGCTGATAATCAACCAGCTGTAGATATTCACGTTCTTCAAGGGGAACGTCCAATGGCAAAAGATAATAAAACACTTGGTCGTTTCCAATTGGCTGATATTCCAGCTGCACCACGTGGCGTACCTCAAATCGAAGTTTCGTTTGATATTGACAAAAATGGTATTGTAACGGTTCGTGCGAAAGACCTTGGAACAGGGAAAGAACAAAATATCGTGATTAAATCTTCTTCAGGCTTAACAGATGAGGAAATCGATCGCATGGTGAAAGATGCGGAAGCGAATGCAGAAGAAGATAAGAAAAATAAAGAAAACGTGGAAACACGTAACAATGCGGATCAATTGATCTTTACGGTTGATAAAACTCTTAAAGAGCTTGAAGGAAAAGTGGATGCTGACGAAGTGAAAAAAGCTGAAACTGCACGTGATGAACTTCAAGAAGCTTTGACGGGTGAAGATTTTGATGCGATTAAAGAAAAATCGGATGCACTTAATGAAATTGTTCAAAGCTTGTCGGTTAAACTTTATGAACAAGCGGCTGCTGCGCAACAAGCTCAAGGTGAAAATCCGGAAGCAAGCGCAGCTGATGGTAGCGATGATGTAGTGGATGCTGACTTTGAAGAAATCAACGACGACGATAAAAAAGAAGATAAATAAGTAAATAGCATGCTCGAAATCGGATGAAGAGTCAAAGTCTACTGTGGCTTTGGCTTTTTATCTGAGATGCGCTATATTTATTTAAATATCTATGGTACAATACCCTAGGATTAAAACAAAGAACAGGAGTGATGGCGGATGGCGAAACGTGATTATTATGATGTGCTTGGTGTTTCGAAAAGTGCAACTGCGGATGAAATAAAAAAAGCCTACCGGAAACTTTCGAAAAAATACCATCCGGATATCAATAAAGAAGAAGGCGCGGATGAGAAATTTAAAGAAATCTCGGAAGCTTATGAAGTGCTTAGTGATGAAAACAAACGGGCACAATATGATCAATATGGTCACGTCGATCCGAACCAAGGTTTTGGTGGAGGAGCAGGCGGCTTTGGCGGTGGATTCTCATCGGCTGGTGGCTTTTCTGGATTTGAAGATATCTTTGATACATTCTTTGGCGGAGGCGGCGGGAGGCAACGTGATCCGAATGCACCGCGTCAAGGAAATGATTTACAATATACGATGCAATTGAAGTTTAAAGAAGCTGTCTTTGGAACGGAAACGGAAATTGAAATTCCGCGTGAAGAAAACTGTGAAACCTGCCACGGGTCTGGTGCAAAACCGGGAACACATCCAGAGAAGTGCTCTCACTGTGATGGCAAGGGCAGTATTAATGTTGAGCAAAACACACCATTTGGTCGGATTGTTAACAAGCAAACTTGTCCTTATTGTCATGGTACGGGGAAAGAAATCAAGGAAAAATGCCCAACTTGCCATGGTTCAGGCCGCGTAACGAAGAAAAAGAAAATCAAATTGAAAGTTCCTGCAGGTGTGAACGACGGGCAACAAATGCGTGTTGCTGGCGAAGGCGAAGCAGGGGTAAATGGTGGACCAAACGGAGATTTGTTTGTCGTCTTTGTGATTGCACCAGATGACTTCTATGAACGAGAAGGCGATGATATTTTTGTTGAAGTGCCACTTACTTTTGTACAAGCAGCACTTGGCGATGAAATTGATGTGCCAACTGTTCACGGTAAAGTACGCTTGAAAATTCCTGCTGGTACGCAAACAGGTACAACATTCAGACTCCGGGGCAAAGGTGTGCCACATTTACGTGGAAGTGGAACAGGAGATCAGCATGTAGCTGTGAAAATCATCGTGCCGAAGAAACTGGATGATAAGCAAAAAGAAATCTTGCGTGAATTTGCTGGAGCTACTGGAAACAAAGTAGATGAACAAAATGCTGGTTTTTTTGATAAAATGAAGAAAGCTTTTAAAGGCGAGTAAAAAAATGAAAAGCGGACGTTGAAAAAGGTTGTTCAACATCCGCTTTTTTATCCGAGGAGGCTGGTTCGTGATGGAATGGGCAGAAGTGGAAGTACATACCTTAAATGATGCGGTGGAGCCGATTGCTAATTTATTGAATGAACACGGGGCAAGTGGTGTTTCAATTGAAGATGTGGCAGATTTTTTCAAGGAAAGAGAAAATCAATTTGGCGAGATTTATGCATTAAATCGAGCGGATTACCCTGATGATGGTGTGATTATCAAGGCGTATTTTTTGAAAACAGAGGACTTTGTTGCTGGGATTCCTGCGCTTGAAAAAGCACTATTTGACCTTGCGAAATTTGATATTCCACTTGGAGAACTCAAGTTTTTTGTTAATGATGTTAACGATGATGACTGGGCGACCGCTTGGAAAAAGTATTATCATCCGGTTGCGATTACGGATTCGATCACGGTGGCCCCGACGTGGGAAGACTATCAACCTCGAGAAGATGAACTGGTGATTGAACTGGATCCTGGTATGGCTTTTGGGACAGGAACGCACCCGACAACGCAGCTTTCAATGCGCGCTATTAGCGAATTTATAGAGCCGAATGATCGTGTGATTGATGTTGGGACGGGGTCTGGCGTGCTTGCAATTTTATGTGCTAAGCTTGGAGCAGAATCGATTTTGGCTCTTGATTTGGATGAAGTGGCAGTTCGCGCTGCAAGAGAAAACGTATTGCAAAATCACGTCGAATCTAAAGTAGAGTTGCGTCAAAATGATTTGTTAAATGGCATTGAAGAGGAAGCAGATTTGATTGTCGCGAATATTCTAGCAGAAGTGATTTTGTTATTCCCAGATGACGTTTATCGTTTGCTTAAGCCGGGTGGTTATTTTATCGCATCTGGAATTATCGAAAACAAGGCGGAACAAGTTCGTGAAGCTCTTATTGAAGCTTCTCTTGTTGTGCTTGAAACAAGACAGCAAGGCGATTGGGTAGCCATTATTGCTAAGCGGAGTGAGGATTAAGCGATGCAACGGTATTTTATCGACCAAGTAATGGAGAAGGATATTCCAGTTCAAGTGTCTGGCGCGGATTTTCATCATATGGTCCGTGTTATGCGAATGAAAGCGGGCGACCAAGTTTGGCTGGTGGATTTAAATGAAAAGGTTGCACAGGCTGTCATACAGGAAGTTTTGGAAGACAAAGTAATACTTGCTGTTTCTAGCTTTCAGGAAAAAACGAGTGAGATGCCAGTTGAAATAACGGTGGCAAGTGGGCTTCCAAAGGGGGATAAACTCGATCTTGTGGTGCAAAAAGGGACAGAACTCGGTGCGACTGAATTTTTACTGTTTCAGGCGGAACGGTCGGTTTCGAAATGGGACGCTAAAAAAGTGCATAAAAAGATAGAACGACTTGAGCGAATTGCGAAGGAAGCGGCCGAACAATCGCACCGCGGCCGAATTCCTTTTCTTCGCTATTATTCGAGTTTGAAGGCGTTGCTAGAGTCTGAGGGGCAATCGTATGACTTTGTCGTCTGCGCATATGAAGAAAGTGCGAAGCAAGGCGAGTGTTCGAGCCTCGCGCAAGTGTTTCAAGACATGCCAAGCGGTTCGCGGTTACTTGTCATCTTTGGACCTGAAGGCGGCGTTTCGGGACAAGAAGTAGCGGAACTTAAAGGCTTAGAAGCGATATTTGCTGGACTGGGACCGAGAATTTTACGGACAGAAACGGCGCCGCTGTATCTTTTATCTGCGGCTTCGTTTTATTTTGAACTCAGCGGGAAAAGTGAAAATGAATAATCTAGAATAAAAATGCATAAAGTTAGTGATTTCATGTTGACGCACTTTTGAGTTTCCGCTATAATTTTAGATGAGTGAATGCTATTTCTGTTAAGCTTTAAAAGCCTGCTAACAGCTTGTTGGCATTCTGAAGCCTTATATGGATCCTGTTTTGGGTCTACGTAAGTGTCGGAGGGAGGGAAAGAGAGATGTCAAAAACAGTAGTTCGCAAAAACGAATCGCTTGACGATGCTCTTCGTCGCTTTAAACGTACTGTTTCTAAAAGCGGAACTTTGCAAGAATCGAGAAAGCGCGAATTTTATGAAAAGCCAAGCGTAAAACGCAAGAAAAAATCAGAAGCAGCTAGAAAACGCAAATTCTAATAGTTAAAGGCGATGATTTCATTGGCACTGCTTGATAAGTTAAATGAAGATATGAAGCAAGCTATGCGTGATAAAGAGAAAGAAAAACTTTCTGTTATCCGAATGTTAAAATCTGCTTTGCAAAATGAAGCAATCAATCAAGGTGGAGAGCTTTCCCCTGATGATGAAATCACTGTTCTTGCGCGCGAAATGAAACAGCGCAGAGATTCTCTTTCTGAGTTTGAAAAAGCTGGCAGGGATGATCTAGCTGAAAAAGTTCGTTCTGAAATCGAGATTGTTGAGGCTTATTCGCCAAAACAGCTTTCGGATGATGAGCTTGAAGAGATTGTAAAAGCAACAATTGCAGAAGTTGGAGCAACGTCTAAGGCTGACTTTGGGAAAGTCATGGGCGCTGTTATGCCGAAAGTAAAAGGCAAGGCCGACGGGAATGCAGTGAATAAATTTGTAAAACAGTATCTTTCATAAAACTTTAAAGACTAGCTTCGGCTAGTCTTTTTTATGCGAAAAATGAGGAGGCTCAACTTTTACTGGGAGATGCGGTTTTAATTCTTTCTTCTTTTCGTGTATAATGGGGAGGACTAAGGAAGTTAAAAGACAAAGGGGTTAGAGAATGCAAAACGGATCCTATAAAGAAACCGTCGAATTAAACGAAGGCATTGATGTGCGTGATTTATTTGGAAACCAAGATGCTCACTTAAACGTGCTTGAAGAAAGCTTAGCTGTGAGCCTCGTTTCACGTGGCGGAGAAATTTTAATTAGTGGAGAAGAGGAAAACGTCAAGCAGGCAAGACACGTCATTGCGGCTCTTCTTGCTGCGCTAAAGCGTGGCAATCATCTTGATGGTAGAGATGTCGCACAAGCAGTTAAAATGGAAAAAGGCGGTACGCTTGAATATTTTGGCACGCTTTTTGAGGATGAAATTACAAAAAATGCGCACGGAAAACCCGTTCGTCCGAAGACATTTGGGCAACGTGAATACATGCAAATGGTACGACGCTTTGATATTGTGTTTGGGATCGGACCTGCTGGAACAGGGAAGACGTATCTTGCTGTTGTTATGGCAATTGATGCGTGGAAAAAAGGTAAAGTTAGCAAAATCATTTTAACTCGTCCTGCTGTTGAAGCAGGAGAGAGTCTTGGTTTTTTACCAGGGGATTTAAAAGAAAAAGTAGATCCTTATTTACGGCCTGTTTATGATGCGCTTTACGACATTTTAGGTCTAGAACATACGACGCGTCTCATGGAACGTGGTGTGATTGAAATTGCCCCACTTGCCTATATGCGTGGTCGAACGCTAGACAATGCCTTTGTAATTTTGGATGAAGCGCAAAACACGACCATTGCCCAAATGAAAATGTTTTTAACGCGACTAGGCTATGATTCTAAAATGATTGTAAACGGGGATATGACACAAATTGATTTGCCAAAGGGAACAGTAAGTGGTCTTGTCAATGCGGAACAAGTTTTAAGTCAGGTAAAAAATATTGGTTTTGTTTATTTTGAACATCATGATGTTGTGCGTCATCCGCTCGTTGCTGAGATTATTAAAGCATATGAACGAAACTAAAGGAGCAAGATTTGTATGATGCAAAAATGGAAACATTTTTATGAAAAATATGGACAGAAATTCATCATCCCAGCTATTCTTGTAATTTTGATGGTTGTTTCTTATGTTTTGATGATTCAAATGACCAAACCTGAATCTTTTAATGCCAAGTTATTTTCTGTTGCGGAGCGTACCATTCGCTCGCCGCAAACGGTAATTGATACGAAGAAAACCGATGAAGAGAAAACGGCGGCAAAAGATTCAGTTGAAGATGTGTACACTTTTAATCGAGAAACGGCTCAAAATCGAGTTTCATTAATCAATTCTTTCTTTGCTTATGTAAGTGAAGTACAAGGCGAGGTTAAAGAAAAAACAGATAAAAAGGAAACTGTTTCTAATCCTGATAAATTAAAAATGCTGAAAGAAAAACTTTCAAGTAATGTTTCCGAAAAGGTGACTTCAAGTCTTTCAGATGAGGTTTTATTGCGCTTCCTAAATGCGAGTCCAAAAGAGCTAAACACCGCGAAGAAAACACTTTCAAGTGAAATTGAAAGTATTATGGCTGAAAGTGTTCGTGAGTCAGATTTAAATACTAAAAAAGTACAGGCGCGGGATGATATTGAACTCTCGAGCATTCCAGGTTCACTTAGATCAGCTGCAAAAACACTTGTGTCTTATGCAATTGTGCCAAATGAAACATACAATAAAAAAGAAACTGACATTAGGAAACGTGAGGCCGCTTCAAGTGTTATTCCTGAGAAAATTTTACAAGGTCAGGTCATTGTTCAGGAAGGGCAAATTATTGACCGAGAGACATACCGGCAACTTGGCTTGCTTAATCTTTTAGATCAAAAAATGCCCATTAAACAATATGCAGGCTATGCTTTACTTATTTTAGTACTAGCCTCTATTCTATATTTCTTTACAACAAAGACAAAAATGACGCGCAAGAAACGGCAGCAAACGCTACTGATTTTTGGAGTGGCTTTTGTTTTGACACTCATTTTGCTTTTTATTATTCGGCTGCTGGAGTCTGCTAATTTGAATAATATTTCGTTCTTGTTTCCTGCCGCATTTCTTCCAGTTATTTTAAAGATTTTACTACGCGAGCGCTATGCATTTCTTGGACTGTTATTTATTTCAATTACAAGTTTATTCGTTTTCCAGTCACACGAAACGAGCGTTGTGAGTAGTCTGATTACGCCGTTTATTTTGCTGAGCGGTTTTGCTGCAATCATTTCATTACGTGACTATTCAAAACGGATTGCCATTTTTCGGTCGGGGATGATCGTTGGGATATTTAATCTTTTTTGCGTGTTTTTCTTATTGCTTATTAACAATTCAATGATTTTGAGTGAAAGCACTCTTGAATCACTGTTTTATGCGTTTGCAGGTGGCGTTGGTGCCTTTATTTTGGCGCTTGGCTTGATTCCGCTGTTCGAATTTTTATTTGGTGTGTTAACGACAAGCAGGCTTGTGGAACTTGCTAATCCAAACCATCCGCTGTTAAAACGTATTTTGATGCGAGCGCCTGGAACGTATCACCACAGCATGATGGTTGCAAACCTTGCAGAAACTTGCGCGGATAAAATTGGAGCAAATGGCTTGCTTACACGTGTCGGTTGCTTTTATCATGATATAGGGAAGACGCTTCGCCCACCTTATTTCGTTGAAAACCAGCTACAAGGCATTAATCCGCATGATCGTTTGACGCCTAAACAAAGTCGAGATATCATCTTGGCGCATACCGTTGATGGTGCAGAAATTTTGCGAGAAAATCATATGCCGCAGCCTATTATTGATATTGCGCTTGAGCATCATGGAACGACTTTACTAAAGTATTTCTATTTGAAGGAAAAAGAAGAGAATCCAGATACAGAAGAAGCTGAGTTTCGTTATGCAGGTCCAAAACCGCAAACAAAGGAAGCAGCGATTATCAATATTTCAGATAGTGTTGAGGCGGCTGTGCGTGCGTCGGTTGATCCGACGAAAGAAAAAATCAAACAAATTATTGATGGCATTATTCGTGATCGTTTGCTAGATGGGCAATTTTCGGAATGTGATATTTCTCTAAAAGAAATTGAACAAATTCGGGAAACTTTGAATCAAACGCTAAATGGAATTTATCATCAACGAATTCAATATCCAGATGAGAAGAAAGGAGAAAATTAATGGCGATACTTGAGCTTGATTTAATAGATGAGACGGAACAACTTCCAGAAAAAGAGCAGCAGTTAGTCGCAGATGTTTTAGAATTTGCTGCCGGGTACTTAAAACTAGATGAAGGAACAGAGATGTCTGTAACTTTTATGGATAATGCTGGAATTCGTGAAATCAACCGCGAATACCGGTCAAAAGATGCCGCGACTGATGTGATTTCTTTTGCGCTAGAAGAGTTAGGGGAAGATGAGTTACCAATCATTTTCGAAGAAGATCAGTTGCCAAGAAACTTAGGGGATATCATTATTTCAACTGAACGTGCGAATGAGCAGGCCGCCGAATATGGCCATTCATTTGATCGAGAACTTGGTTTTCTAGCGGTTCATGGCTTGTTACACTTGCTTGGCTATGACCACATGGAAAAAGCAGATGAAGAAAAAATGTTTGGCTTACAAAAAGAAGTGTTGGATGCTTATGGCCTCAAACGATAGAAAATACAAACGCAGTCGCAGTTATTTTGCTTCTTTTAAGCATGCTTTTTGTGGGATCAAGACGACTTTAAAAGAAGAGCGAAATATGAAAATCCATGTCGCTTCAGCAGTTCTCGTTCTTCTGTTTGCAACTTTATTTCAAGTGAAAATGGTGGAATGGCTTGTCTTGCTTCTTTGCATTGGCCTTGTCATTGCACTTGAAACGGTCAATACGGCCATTGAGCGAACGATTGACACAATCACAGAAGAGTTCCTTCCAGAAGCAAAAAAAGCGAAGGATGCGGCTGCTGGAGCAGTTTTAATTGTGGCAACAATTTCAGCTATTATTGGGCTCATTATTTTTATCCCTTATTTTTGGCAATTATTTCATTTATAGATAGGAGTTTCCTGATATGAGAGAAACTAATTTTATTGACCTCGCAAAAAAAGCACGCGAGTTTGCTTATGTACCGTATTCCAACTTTCCTGTTGGAGCAGCACTTGTAACAAAAGATGATGAAGTGATTCTTGGTGCAAATATCGAAAATGCTTCTTACGGGTTATCTAATTGTGCGGAACGAACAGCGATTTTTAAGGCAGTTTCTGAAGGCAAGCGCGAATTTGAAAAGCTTGTTGTCGTAGCGGATACGGACGGACCAGTTTCACCTTGTGGAGCTTGCAGACAAGTAATCAGTGAATTTTGCAAACCGGATATGCCGGTTGTTTTAACAAATTTAAAGGGTGACGTGGCAGAGGTAACGGTAGCGGATCTTCTTCCAGGTGCATTTATGGCGGGGGATATGGATCATGAGCGATACATTTAAATCTGGCTTTGTAGCCATTGTAGGACGACCGAATGTTGGGAAGTCGACATTGCTTAACCGAATTATTGGACAAAAAATTGCGATTATGAGTGATAAAGCGCAAACGACGCGGAATAAAATCCAAGGGGTTTACACGACGGATGATGCGCAAGTTGTATTTATTGATACACCAGGCATTCATAAGCCAAAGCATAAACTAGGCGATTTCATGGTAAAAGTTGCACTAAACACTTTCCGAGAAGTTGACTTAATTTATTTTGTTATTGACGCTGACGCTGGCTTTGGTCGGGGTGACGAATTTATTATTCAAAAACTGGAACAAGTAGAAACGCCTGTTTTTCTATTGATTAATAAAATTGATCTTGTGACGCCAGAGGAACTCGTTCAACTGATCGAATTGTATAAAGAAAAACTTGATTTTGCGGAAATCATTCCCATTTCTGCACTTGAAGGAAATAACGTGCCAAATATGCTTGAAGAAACAGTGGATCACTTGGAAGAAGGTCCAATGTACTATCCCGAAGACCAAATCACAGACCATCCGGAACGTTTCATTATCTCAGAACTGATCCGCGAACAAGTTTTAAAATTAACACGTGAAGAAGTTCCACATTCTGTGGCTGTTGTGATTGAAGGAATTGAAAAAAATCCCAAAACGGAAAAGCTCACGATCATGGCCACTATCATTGTGGAGCGCAGTACGCAAAAGGGGATTATCATTGGTAAACAAGGGCAGATGCTAAAACAAATTGGCATGCGTGCTCGGAAAGAAATTGAATTGTTACTTGGCTCCAAAGTATTTCTTGAAGTCTGGGTTAAAGTTCAAAAAAATTGGCGAGATAAAGAGCATTATCTACAAGATTACGGCTTTGATCAAGATGAGTATTAAAAAAAGACGCGCTGATTTTGCGCGTCTTTTGTCTCATTCATGCCAAATTAAATTGTCGTATTCGACTTCTAATTCTCCTTTGCCGATGTACTTATAATAAATGTTGAAGTTTGCAGTTTTACCTGTTTCAATTTTTTCATGGAAGTAATCTTTCTTTAAAACGGTAGGATAATCATCTTTTCCATAGTTATAAAGATAGAAGTCTTTGGCAGAAACATAGATAGGTTCGGAACTTTTATTTTGTATGGTTACTTCAATTTGATAAGCTTTATCCAAACCGCATTCATCTAATTTTTGAACTTGTGGCTTCGAAACTTGTACGATTGCTTGTTCACTTGACTTTCCTTTCATGCCAAATGCGAGCTCATCATACTCATCTTCGTAGTCTTCATAGAATTCATCTTTTGACGAGGCGCTTGTTTCTTCCTCTACTTGAGTCTTGACGCTTGTTTCTTGATTTATGTAATAAAGGAAAGCTCCACTAAAGACAAACAAACTGATTAAAAGAACGGCTCCTCCGCTACTTACAAACCAGATAGCGGTTACTTTTCTAATCTTTAAAAATAAAAAAACGATTCCTATAATCAGAAGTACAAATGCAAAAAATGCGATAATGCCTATAATACCAATGATAACCATCTGATAGACTCCTTTTCTTCATTCAATAACGACATTGTATCATTTTTAACGAACAAGGGGAATAAAAAAAGAAGTTTTCTGTTATAATGTGATAGAAGAACTAAAGGAGGTGTGCAGTGTGGAGAAAGCTGAAGGAATCGTTTTACGCCAAACAAGTTACCGAGAATCAGACAAAATTATTGTTGTTTTCACCCGTGAATTCGGCAAAATTGGCATGGTTGCTCGTGGAGCTAAAAAAGGAAAAAGTCGCTTAGCTGCGGTTACTCAACCATTCACAACAGGAATGTTCTCTTTTTTTGGTGGTCGTGGGCTTGTTACGCTGCAGCAGGGTGATGTAATTCAAAACTTCTCAAGTATCCAGCAAGATATCTTTTTAACTGCATATGCTTCGTTTGTTTG
Source organism: Listeria kieliensis (assembly GCF_003369925.1). Lineage (GTDB taxonomy): Bacteria > Bacillota > Bacilli > Lactobacillales > Listeriaceae > Listeria > Listeria kieliensis_A. Next base: position 787,058 of record NZ_LARY01000001.1, read on the forward strand.
CGAGTTGCTTGATAAAGCAACAGAAGAAAGGCAGAAAAACGAATATTTATTTGAACTCGCTTATGCAATTTTACGTGATATAGATGAAGGCTACGATGCCCAAATTTTAACGCAAATCTTTGAAATGAAAATGTTGAATGTACTTGGACTTTATCCCGTTATGGACAGGTGTGCGATTTGCTCTGAAACTGAAGGCCACTTTGATTTTTCTAGTGCAAGCGATGGACTGGTTTGTCATCGTTGTTTTGAGAAAGATCCATACCGGATGCACTTACCAGAAAATGTAGTGAAATTACTGCGCCTGTTTTATATGTTTCGGATTGAACGACTCGGTGAGATTCATGTTAAGCCGGAAACGAAAGTGTGGCTTGAAAAGGCTATCGATACGTATTATGATGAAAAATCTGGACTCTACTTGAAAAGCAAGAAATTTTTACGAGATATGTCCAAATGGAGCGGGGTATTTGAGAATAAGAATAAGGATTGACAAAATGGCTTCAATCCTTTATCTTTAGAGGTAAGAAGAATAATACATGCGAAGATGAAAAGGAGTAGAAACGAGCGCTGATCAATTAGCGAAATCGGGATAGTGAGAGCCGATGATCAACTGGTTTTGAAGGGCATTTCGGAGCGTGATTAAAGAAGGTGGAATCTTTCGTTTGAAAAGATTCAAATAGGGTGGAACCGCGAGTATCTCTCGTCCCTATATGCAAAACAGGCATATAGAGGCGAGAGTTTTTATGTGCTTTGGATCTAATCGGAGGTGGGAAAATGAATTTACAAACAATGATTCGAACGTTGCAAGATTACTGGTCGGAACAAGGCTGTATTATGTTGCAATCCTATGATGTTGAAAAAGGCGCGGGGACGATGAGTCCGTATACATTTTTAAAGGCGATTGGCCCTGAACCCTGGAAGGCAGCTTATGTGGAGCCGTCACGTCGACCTGCAGATGGCAGATATGGTGAAAATCCGAATCGGCTTTTCCAGCATCATCAATTCCAAGTAGTGATGAAGCCTTCACCGGATAATATTCAGGAATTGTATCTTGGTTCGCTAGAAAAAATTGGGATTGATCCTTTGAAACACGATATTCGTTTTGTGGAAGATAACTGGGAAAATCCATCACTTGGCTGTGCAGGGCTCGGCTGGGAAGTTTGGCTAGACGGAATGGAAATCACCCAATTTACTTATTTCCAGCAAGTAGGAGGGCTTGAGTGTTTCCCTGTAACATCAGAAATTACGTATGGTGTTGAGCGGCTTGCGAGCTATATTCAAGATAAAGAAAATGTTTTTGACCTTGAGTGGACGGAAGGAATCACGTACCGAGACATTTTTTATCAAGCGGAATACGAAAACTCAAAATATGCGTTTGAAACTTCGAATGCGGGTATGCTCCTTCAATTGTTTGATACTTATGAGCAAGAAGCCAGTAATCAAATGGAAGAAGGGCTTGTATTCCCGGCTTATGACTATGTTTTAAAATGTTCGCATACGTTTAATTTGCTTGATGCAAGAGGGGTTGTTTCTGTAACGGAAAGAGCTCAATATATCGGTCGTATTCGTCGTCTCGCGCGGCGAATTGCAAAAACTTTCTACGAAGAACGAGAAAAGCTAGGATTCCCCTTAATAAAGGAGGAGAGAACACATGAGTAAAGATTTCTTACTGGAAATAGGTTTAGAAGAAATGCCGGCGAAATATATTTCGGATTCGGCTAAACAACTTGAAAAACGAGCGGCTGAGTGGTTCGAAGAGCAAAAAATTGAGCACGGTGAAGTGATTTCTTTTCAGTCTCCTCGAAGACTTGCAGTGCTTGTGAAAGAAGTTTCCGAAAAGCAAGCTGACCGTATTGAAGAAGCAAAAGGGCCGGCGAAAAAAATCGCTTTTGATGAAGATGGAAACTGGTCAAAAGCAGCGCAAGGATTTGCTCGGGGGCACGGAGTTTCACCTGAAGAGTTTACTTTTCGTGAAATAAAAGGTGTGGAATACATCTATCTTGAGAAACAAGTAACGGGCATCGAGACAGAAACGCTTCTACCAGAAATCAAAAAAATTATTACGGATATGACTTTCCCGGTTAGTATGCACTGGGGAGCAAATGAAATGCGCTATATTCGTCCGATCAAATGGCTTGTTGCGTTATTTGGCCAAGAAATCGTTCCGTTTGAAGTAGCACAGGTGAAAACGGGAAATGTGAGCCGTGGGCATCGTTTTCTTGGACACGAAACGATGATACCTGAACCGAAAGAGTATGAAATGAAACTGCTTGAAGAGTTTGTTGTGGTTGATGCATGCAAACGAAAAGACGCGATCTGGGGACAAATTGAAGAAGTTTGTGTTGACAAAGGCTGGAGCGTTCCAAAAGATGAAGATTTACTTGAAGAAGTGAATAATCTTGTCGAATACCCGACAGTCCTCGAAGGTGAATTTGAAGAAAGCTTCTTGGATCTTCCCGAGGAGATTCTAATTACTTCGATGAAAGAACACCAACGTTATTTCCCTGTGTTTAATAAAGAAGGAGAGCTTTTGCCACACTTTATTACAGTTCGAAATGGCAATCACGAACATGCTGAAACAGTAGTTCGAGGAAATGAAAAAGTACTGCGCGCTCGTCTTTCTGATGGAGAGTTTTTCTATAAAGAAGACTTGAAAATGAAGATTGATGATGCGGTGGTGAAACTTTCTCACATTGTGTTCCATGAAAAACTGGGCACACTTTCTGAAAAAATGAAACGTGTGGAACAAGTTGCGTTACTTCTTGCAGATTTCCTATCCTGGAGCGATAGTGATAAAAAAGATGTTGCCCGTGCTGCTGAAATTTATAAATTTGATTTAGTAACAAATGTGGTGGGCGAGTTTCCTGAACTTCAAGGCATTATGGGCGAGAAGTATGCCCGCATTCAAGGAGAAAAGCCTGAAGTTGCGGCTGCAATCCGTGAACATTATATGCCAATATCTGCAGAAGGCGCCCTTCCGGAAACCGATTTAGGAAGTTTGCTTGCAGTTTCAGATAAGTTAGAAACATTAGTAAGCTTTTTCTGTGTGGGAATGATTCCAACGGGCTCACAAGATCCATTTAGCTTGCGACGCAGCGCTTTCGGCGTGATGCGAATTCTTTTGAATACGGGTTGGAATTTGCCGCTTGCCGAGTTGCTAAAAGAAATTGTCACGATTGAGCGAAATGCAGGAATTGCTACGCTTTCCGATGATGAAATCTATGCAGAAGTTCAAACTTTCTTGAAAAACCGTTTACGCGTGATTTTACAGGATCAAAAAGTTCGACTAGATATCATTGATTCTGTTACAAGCGAAGATGCTAACTTTGTACCTAATATCTTGGAGCGAGCGAAGCTATTAAATGAAAGTGCTCAAAAAGACTGGTTTAGACCAACGATTGAAGCTTTGTCTCGAGTCGCCAACATTGCGAAGAAACATGAAGAAGACGTGGAAATTAACGATCAGTTGTTTGAAAATGAAGCGGAGAAAAGATTGTTTGATGAACTGCTTTCCATGAAACGTGATTTTGCTGGCTTAACAAGTGAAGAACGTCTTGAACGCTTCCGCGAAATGCGTGGTGCAATTGACCAGTATTTTGATACGACACTTGTCATGAGCGAAGATAAAGAGCGTCGGAATAACCGTTTAGAACTTTTATTTGAATTAGCTGAGTTCATCAAAGAATTTGCGGAAATGGACGCTATTCATGTAAAATAGAAGAAGAGCAGGAAGCAGGAACTTTATTTTGAAAAGGTTCCTGCTTTTAAACGAAAAGGAGCGTAAAAAATGACCCAACCAGCAGTTTATGTCGTTTCCGATTCGACGGGTGAAACCGCGGAACTGGTCACAAGAGCCGCACTTTCACAATTTGGACAAACGCCAAGGTTTATTCATCGCTTTCATCATATTGATTCAAAAGATTTAATCGAAGAAATTGTCGATCTCGTTGCGGTTAATCACGGGATTATTGTGCACACCGTCGTGTTAGAAGAAATTCGGACGGAGTTAAATAAACAAGCAGAAGCTTATGGTGTCCCGATTATTGATATTTTTGGCCCACTATTGGCTCAGCTTGAGAAAACGTATAAAATCAAGCCACTTTCAGAGCCGGGGCGCGTTCGTTCGCTCGATGAAGCGTATTTTAACAAAGTCGCAGCGATTGAGTTTGCCGTTGAAAATGATGATGGCAGGAATCCTCGGGGAATTCTTCAAGCCGACTATGTGTTAATTGGTGTTTCACGAACTTCCAAAACACCCTTGTCACAGTATTTGGCTCTCAAAGGACTTAAAATCTGTAACATCCCGATTGTGCCTGAAGCTGAGATTCCAGAAGAGCTCTTTGAGATCGATCCGAAAAAAATCATTGGATTAAAAATTAGTCGTACCAAACTCAATCAAATTCGTTCCAAGCGACTCATTTCAATGGGATTAAGTGGTGCAGGGATGTATTCAAGTGATGACCGAATTACCGAGGAATTAAAATTCTTTAAAATTTTAACGGATAAATTGGATTGTTTTGTACTCGATGTCACGAATAAAGCCATCGAAGAGACAGCAAATGATATTTTGATGCACATTGGTGAAATTGCTGATGAAAATTTAGAACTTTAAGAAGGACTTTTTGATTCTATGTCGAATATATATATTATACGGGGTTTATACGCTTGAAAAAAGTTGCCTAATCTCGTATAATTCATTTTTGTGGATTCTTTTCTACAATGTATGTTTAGAGATGAAAAACGGGTTTTTTGGCTCGTTTTTTGATTTGTTTATAGCAAGCAAAGGAGGGAAGTTTTTGCCTAAGATTATTGTCGATGCGGATGCCTGCCCAGTCAAAGAAGAAATCAAATCGCTTGCTCAAACTTTTCATTTAGAAGTGATCTACGTGGCTTCCTATAATCATTTTGGCGCAAATCGTGCAGATGAACACTGGGTCTATGTGGATACCGAAAAAGAAGCAGCGGACCTTCGAATAGTAAATCTATCGAAGAAAGGCGACATCGTCATTACACAAGATATTGGACTTGCCAGTATGTTGCTTTCGAAATGCACGGTTTTTTCAAATCGTGGTGAAATTTATCAAGATGAAATGATGACGCTGATGCTAGAACAGCGTGAATCACGTGCAAAGGCAAGACGAAGAGGTGAGTACGGGAAGGGTCCAAAAGCCATGACAGATCAAGATCGACAAACTTTTAAGCAAAATCTGGAACAGTTTTTAATGAATTTAAAATTCTTAGGAGTTGACGATAAATGACACAAAGAATTCCTGAGGAAACGATTGAACAAGTTCGAAATCAAGCGGATATTGTCGATGTTATAGGGAATTACGTTCAGCTCAAGAAACAAGGGCGAAACTATATCGGTTTATGCCCATTTCACGGCGAAAAAACACCTTCATTTTCTGTGTCTCCTGAAAAACAAATTTTTCATTGTTTTGGTTGTGGGAAAGGTGGAAATGTTTTTTCATTTTTAATGGAACACGATCATCTTTCTTTTGTAGAGTCAGTGAAAAAAGCGGCGGACCTTGCACATGTAGATGTAACGCTTCCAGAAAATGTTGCAGAAGCAGAAGGAAGTGCACCTCGCGTTACAAGTGAAGCACAAAAAATGATCGAGCTGAATCAGCTTGCTGCTAAGCTGTATCACTATTTGTTGATGGAAACAGAGGAAGGTTATAAAGCGCTACAATATTTAAAAGAACGTGGTATGACGGAAGCGAGTATGACAGAATTTCAAATTGGATTTGCGCCGAATCACCACGCAACGGTGTCATCGTTTTTAGAAAAGCGAGGCGCCGATTTAGATTTAGCAGTAGAAGCTGGACTTTTGACCGAACGAGAAGATGGCTCAATCGTAGACCGCTTTCGGAGTCGCATCATGTTCCCCATTACTGATGATCGCGGGCAGCTCGTCGGCTTTTCAGGGCGCCTAATTGATCAAGAAAATGGGCCCAAATATCTAAATACGCCAGAAACACCTTTATTTAACAAAAGACGCTTGCTTTATCATTTTTCAGAAGGTAGAACCGACATCAGAAGGCGAGAAGAAGTACTTTTGCTTGAAGGATTTATGGATGTGATTTCTGCGTCAGATGCAGGCCTTGCCAATGGAATTGCTTCGATGGGGACGAGCTTAACAGAAGAGCATATTGGGCTTGTTCGTCGAATTGCGAATCGAGCAGTGATTAGCTATGATGGCGACCGAGCTGGAATTGAAGCGGCTTATAAAGCGGGTCTCTTATTAGAAGAAAAAAGTCGAATGGAAATTTTTGTTTTAGCGCTTCCTGGCGGGAAAGACCCCGATGAATTTATTAAAGAATATGGGGCTGAACGCTTTTTGGAAGTCTATTTGCACGAACGGATGACTTGGACAGCCTACAAACTCTTTTATTTACGAAAACAGCGAAACTTGCAAAACTATTCTGAACGACTTCAGTATATGGATGAAGCGTTAACTGAGATTGGTAAGCTAAGTCAAGCGGTGGAACGAGAGCTTTATTTGAAGCAATTAGCCGATGAATTTGAAATCTCTATTCCGGCATTAAAAGAACAGTTGCAGCAAAAAATTGTAGAGCAAAAGAGCATGCCAAATAGAGCGCCATCTGAAGAGGATTTTTTACTCGATTTAGCACCGCCACCTGATGATTTTTATGGTGGCTTAGTAGGCACTCAACCGGTTAGACAAACGCTTCAAGCCTATCACGCTTCTGAATATTTACTGATGAAAGCGATGATTGGAAGCGAGGAAGCTTTTTCTGCGATTCATCAGCTCCTTGATGGGCTTAATTTTCAACATGACGAGTTTCAAGCTTTATATACGCATTTAATGGCGTATTATTTAGATGGGAATGCAGCGGATCCAAATCGCTTTATGGATTATTTGACGGATCCGACACTGAAAAATTTAATTTCTGAACTTGTGATGCTTGAAACACCAGAAGAGGCTACTACTGAGGAATATCTGGATTATATTAACAGCTTAAAAAAACAAATTTTACTAGATCGCATCAAGCAAAAAGAAGCAGAAGCTAGTGAAAAAGACCGATTAGGGGATCATGATGCTGCTAAACAAGCGCTTGCAGAATTTATTTCTTTGCGCCAAAAATTAGCAAAAGGAGATTATGAACTTTAATGGTGTGAAACGTTTTAAAACTGCCAAATAATGGTATGGAATAGATGAGTATCCATGAGCGGGCAGTATTTTTGAGAGGAGGAAGCAGCAGTATGAGCGAAAAACAAGAAAATGTGAAACCAAATACTGAAACAGTAGAACAAGTTAAAGAAACCCTAATTGGAGAGGGGAAAAAAGTAGGGATTTTAACCTACAGTAATATTGCTGCCAAATTAGCTCCTTTTGCACTTGATTCTGATCAAATGGATGAGTTTTTAGAACATTTAACGCAAGTAGGGATTGAAGTTGCGGATGATGATGACGATGCCGATCCAGATGAGAAAGAGCTTGTAAAAGAAGAAAATGAAGAATTTGATTTAACGGATATGAGTGTGCCACCAGGTGTTAAAATTAATGATCCTGTTAGAATGTATTTGAAAGAAATTGGCCGTGTTGATTTGCTTTCTGCTGACGAGGAAATTGCACTTGCTAAGCGAATTGAAAAAGGGGACATTGAAGCTAAGGGCCGCCTTGCAGAAGCTAACTTACGTCTAGTTGTCAGCATTGCTAAGCGTTATGTTGGGCGTGGCATGCTGTTTCTTGACTTGATTCAAGAAGGAAACATGGGACTTATGAAAGCCGTCGAAAAGTTTGATTTTAACAAAGGCTTTAAATTCAGTACCTATGCAACGTGGTGGATTCGTCAGGCGATTACAAGAGCGATTGCCGACCAGGCGCGTACGATTCGGATTCCTGTTCATATGGTTGAAACGATCAACAAATTGATTCGGGTACAACGTTCGCTTCTACAGGATCTTGGTCGTGATCCTTCACCGGAAGAAATCGGAGAAGAAATGGATTTACCTACTGAAAAAGTACGTGAAATTCTTAAGATTGCTCAAGAACCAGTTTCACTTGAAACGCCAATCGGGGAAGAAGACGATTCGCATTTGGGAGACTTTATTGAAGACCAAGAAGCAACTTCGCCATCTGACCATGCAGCTTATGAATTGCTTAAAGAACAGCTTGAAGATGTTCTTGATACGCTGACAGACCGTGAGGAAAATGTTTTGCGTCTTCGCTTTGGCTTAGATGATGGAAGAACGCGTACACTCGAAGAAGTTGGACGTGTATTTGGAGTAACTCGTGAACGGATTCGACAAATTGAAGCAAAAGCACTTCGCAAGCTTCGTCATCCAAGCAGAAGTAAACAATTGAAAGACTTTTTAGAGTGAAAATTGATGTGCGCCACATTCTGGATTCAGATGTGGCGCTTACTTAAAGATATGATGCTTGAGGTGACAAAATGAATGAACAAAAATTATCGAAACGCTTGGAAAAAGTAGCGCATTTTATTAAACCGCAAAGTCGTATTGCGGATATCGGTAGCGATCATGCTTATTTGCCTTGTTATGCAGTTCTTCAAGGCTTTGCAAGTTTTGCCATTGCAGGGGAAATCGCTGATGGGCCCTTTCATTCGGCACAAGATCAAGTAGAAAAAACCGGACTTCTTGCCCAAATTTCTGTTCGAAAAGGGGACGGGCTGCAGGTGCTCGAGCGGTCAGATGAAATTGATACGGTGGTTATTGCCGGAATGGGTGGACCGCTTATTGCGAGTATTTTAGAAAACGATGAAGAGAAACTTGCGGGTGTTTCGCGCTTGATTTTGCAGCCGAACATTGCTGCGAACCGGATTCGTGAATGGGGTGTGCGTCACCAATTTAAAATTGTCGCAGAAGAAATCGTGGAAGAAGATCGTAAAATCTATGAAATTTTGGTGCTCGAGCGTTCACATGTGCCTGTTAATTATTCAGAAGATGAGCTTTTTTTTGGTCCTTTTTTATTGAAAGAGAAAAATGCGGCATTTCGTTCTAAATGGCAGCATGAGCAAGATACGTGGAAGAAAATTACGGAAAATATCGAAAAGCAGGGAAAAACATCGGAAAATGAATTGAAACTTACAGAACTTCGTGCTCAAATAAAACGAGTAGAGGATGTGTTGAAATGAAAACAGCAAATGGTCATGAATTTGTGGCGATGCTTGAAAAAATTGCTCCGCGGAAACTGGCAATGGAAGATGATCCGATCGGCTTACAGCTCGGGGATCTTTCAAAAAAAGTTCGCAAAATCATGTTTACGTTAGATGTGCTTGAAGAAGTAGTGGATGAAGCGATCGAACAAGGCGTGGATATGATCATTGCGCATCATCCGTTCTTATTCCGTCCCGTACATAAAATTGATATGGAAACTGCACAAGGGCGAATGATTCGCAAATTGATCAAACACGATATTATTGTTTTTGCAGCGCATACCAACTTGGATATCGCAAGAGGCGGTGTGAATGATATACTGGCGGACTTGCTTGAACTAAAAGATACTGAAGTGATTGTGCCTACACACGTTGAAAAATATTTGAAAATGGTTGTTTTTGTACCTGAGGAATCGAGCGAAACGGTCCGTCAAATTTTGATGAATAATGGCGCTGGTGAAATTGGAACTGAGTATGAATCATGTAGCTTTGAAGTGAGCGGAATCGGGAAATTTAAGCCAAGTGAAAACGCCAAGCCTGCAAAAGGGAAAAATGGTGAACTGGCGAGTGTTAAAGAAGTGCGGCTTGAAGCAATTATTCGCGAAGATTTGGCTGAGCAAGCTGTCAAAGCGGTGAAAGCCGGACATCCTTATGAAGAACCTGCTGTTGACTTATACCCACTTGAAGGGCTCAAACACGTAGAAGGACTCGGACGAGTTGGAAAACTAGCTAAAGAAATGCCACTTGAGGTTTTCATTGACATTGTGAAAGGTGTTTTATCGATTGAACATGTTCGGTTAATTGGAGATCCAAATGCAAAAGTGAAAAAGGTTGCCGTACTGGGTGGAGACGGGAATAAATTTATTCATGCTGCAAAAAGAAGTGGAGCCGACGTGCTGATTACAGGAGACATTTATTATCACACGGGGCACGACTTGCTCGCAATTGGGCTACCAACAATTGACGCAGGACATAACATTGAAAAAGTGATGAAGAGCTATTTGAAAACAGAGTTTGAAGAGCGTTCTAAGAATCTTGGTATTGAGGTTGAACTCATTGTTTCCGAAAAAAATACCGATCCATTTACTTTTTTATAAACACATCTAAAAAGCCACTTTCCTGACTAGGAAAGCGGCTTTACTTATATTATCGACCACCATTTTTTAAGTGTTCAAGGCGAGCTCGTCGTTTTTCTTCCATGTTTTTCTTTTTAGCTCGAGGTAAGATGGAATCTGCACTTAGCTCATGATGTTTTTCCCACGTTGTCTCGTCATTTGGATCAAATTGATCGAGGTAAACAAGGACTTCTCGAATCACTTGTGTAGGGGTGCTTGCACCAGCTGTAATTGCCACTTTTTGGACGTTTTTAAGCCAGTCCAACTCGATTTCTGTAACATCGGCGACTCGGTAAGCTTTAACACCAGCTTTTTCTTCTGAAACTTGTGCCAAACGATTGGTATTGTTGCTTCTCGGATCCCCCACTACGATCGTTAAATCGGCGCCTTTGGCTTGTTCTGCGACGGCTTCTTGACGGACTTGTGTGGCCATGCAAATTTCTTTGTGATTTTCAGCTTGTGGATAGCGCTCATGGATATAATCCATCAAATCAAGTACATCCCACTGGCTCATCGTGGTTTGATTGGTGACAAAAATTTTGTCATTGGCTGAAAAATGTAAGGCATCAATATCTGCTGTTGTTTCAACTAGATGGACAACATCAGGAGCTGTTCCATAAGCGCCTTCAGGTTCAGGATGCCCTTTTTTTCCGATATAAATAATTTGAAAGCCAGCTGCTTTTTTTTCTAAAATCAAATCGTAAGTCCGCATGACATCTGGGCAAGTCGCATCAATCGTTACAAGGCCTTTTGCCTTTGCAAGTTCTTTAACTCGCGGGGAAATGCCATGTGCTGTGAAGATGACTGTGCCAGAATCAATTTGTTCAAGGATTTCTTCGCGGTTTTCACCATCAACGGTATGAATCCCGATTTCTTCAAACGCATCGGTGACGTGTTTATTATGAACAATCATTCCCAAAATGTGAATGGGTCTTGGTAAGTTTGGATCAAGTGAAGCGTTTTTAGCGATGACCATTGCATCAACAACGCCGTAACAATAGCCACGCGGGCTGATTTTAATAATCTCCATCCGTGTTATTTTCCTCCTAAGTAGGCAGTTTACAGTTTTCATTATATAAGAGAAATGACTTTTTGGCTAGATTTTCTCGTTTTTTGTCGCGGGAAACGCTCTCGAGTGGTATAATGACACAAGAAACTGAAACGGAGTGAAGTGAATTTATGAAGAAAACAAGGTTCGACCAGTTTGGTTTTAAGCCTTTTATTAATACAGCGATTAACTCGCTTGGGTTTTATGAGCCAACCCCTGTGCAGCAAAAGTTAATTCCAGGAGTTTTGCGTGGAGAAAGCATTATCGGACAATCTAAAACTGGAACAGGGAAAACACATACTTTTCTATTACCAATTTTAGAAAAGCTAGATCCGAAAAGAGAAGGCGTGTTTGCAGTCATCACAGCACCTAGTCGTGAGCTTGCAACCCAGATTTATCATGAAATTAAAAAAATCACGAAACATAGCCCAGATGAGATCTCGACGCAACTTTTAATTGGTGGAACAGATAAACAGCGGACGATCGAAAAATTGAAGAATCAACCGCAAATTATTGTCGGAACACCCGGACGGATCAATGACATGATTCGCGAAAAAGCGCTTTTTGTTTACACGGCAGAAATTTTAGTGATCGATGAAGCAGATATGACGCTTGATATGGGCTTTTTAAACGATGTTGACCAAATTGCTGGGAAAATGCCACCTCATTTGCAAATGCTTGTTTTTTCAGCGACTATACCAGAGAAATTAAAACCGTTTTTGAAAAAATATATGGAAAACCCTCGCTTTGAACATATCGCACCTGAAGCTGTCTCTGCGCAAACGATTGAGCACTGGTTACTTCCGCTTAAAAGTCGGAACAAACTTGAGTTGCTAAAGGATTCGCTTTTAACGTTCCAGCCGTTCCTCGCCATTGTTTTTGCGAATACGAAGCAAACAGCGGATCAAGTGCATGATTATTTGGTGAGTGAAGGACTTAAAGTTGCTAAGGTACATGGTGATGTACCCCCACGTGAACGTAAACGGACAATGAAACAAATTGAAAATATGGATTTCGAGTACATCGTTGCAACTGATTTAGTGGCACGAGGAATTGATGTACAAGGTATCAGTCACGTCATTAACTTTGAGCTCCCTGAAGATAATGACTTTTATATCCACCGGACTGGACGGACGGGAAGAGCAGGTCATAGCGGAATCGCACTTACCATTTTTGAAGCTCGTGATGAAGATCAACTGAATCAACTTGAAAAACGGGGAATTACGTTTAAACACGTTGAACTAAAACAAGGGGAATTTGTTGAAACTTTTGACCGCAATAAACGCGCAAAACGCGAAGCAAAACGTGAATCAGCTGACCCACGTGAAATTGGAATGCGGAAAAAAGCGCAGAAAAAACGCAAACCAGGTTATAAAAAGAAAATTAATTACAAAATGGCAGAGATCAAACGCCGTGAAAATCGCAAAAAGAATCGGGGGAAAAAATAATTATGTTGAGAATTGGTTCACATGTATCAATGAGTGGCAAAAAAATGCTACTTGGAGCAAGTGAAGAAGCTCTTTCATATAACGCTAATACGTTCATGATATACACAGGAGCGCCACAAAATACTCGTCGTAAGCCCATTGATGAACTGAATATTGAGGCTGGGCTTACGCATATGAAAGAAAACGGAATGGACGACATTGTCGTTCATGCTCCTTATATTATCAACATCGGAAATACAGTTAAACCGGAAACTTACGAACTCGGTGTGAGCTTTTTACAGCAAGAAATTGAACGAACAGCTGCTCTTTCTGCTAAGCAAATTGTGCTTCATCCGGGAGCTCATGTCGGGGAAGGTGCTGAAGTCGGTATTAAGCAAATCATCAAAGGGCTAAATGAAGCGCTTGATCCAAAACATGATGTTCAAATTGCACTTGAAACGATGGCCGGCAAAGGAACGGAAATCGGTAGGACTTTTGAAGAACTGGCACAGATTATTGATGGCGTGACTCACAATGAACTTTTATCGGTTACATTCGATACTTGCCACGTCCATGATGCGGGTTACGATATTGTGAATGATTTTGATGGTGTGCTAAATGAATTTGATAAAATCATCGGTCTTGATCGGCTTAAAGTACTTCATATCAATGATAGTAAAAATGAACGTGCGGCACATAAAGACCGTCATGCTAACATCGGCTTTGGTCACATCGGTTTTGACGCTTTGCATTACGTGGTTCACCATCCGCAGTTAATGGATCGTCCTAAAATTCTAGAGACGCCTTATGTCGGAGAGGATAAGAAAAACAAGAAACCGCCGTATAAATTTGAAATTGCCATGTTGCGAGATGGAACTTTTGATCCAGAATTACTTTCGAAAATTCTTGCGCAATGATAAAATGATAGAGGTTAAAGGAGAGATGAAACTATGGAAAAAATGTTAGTCTTTGGGCATAAAAACCCGGATACTGATGCGATTTGTTCGGCAATTGCATTCAGTGAATTAAAAAAAGCAGAGGGCGCTCAAGTAGAGCCCGTTCGACTTGGTGAAGTGAACTCGGAAACGGCTTTTGTTTTAGCGGAAGCTGGTATCGAAGCACCTCGACTTGTCGAAACGGTTGCAAACGAAGTGAATACGGTTTGCCTTGTCGATCATAATGAAGCACAACAAAGTGCTGATGATATTGCAAAAGTAACGGTACATAGTGTTGTCGATCACCACCGAATCGCAAACTTTGAAACGGCTGATCCACTTTATTACAGAGCGGAACCAGTTGGTTGTACAGCGACGATTCTTGTAAAATTATTTCATGAAAAAGAAATTGCTATTCCAAAGGTGACGGCACAATTGATGGTTTCAGCGATTATTTCTGATACGCTATTGTTTAAATCGCCAACATGTACGGAAGAAGATAAAAAAGCAGCGGCTGAACTTGCTCGTATTGCGGATCTTGATCTTGAAGCGTATGGAATGAAAATGCTTCGTGCAGGAGCGGATGTAAGCACAAAAACTGTTGCTGAACTTTTACTAGATGCGAAAGAATTTGACATGGGTGGTGCAAAAGTAGAGATCGCGCAAATCAATGTGGTAGATGAAAATGATGTGCTTTCGAGAATGGAAGAAGTAGAGCCGGTGATTACGAAAACCGTTGCTGATAAAGGGCTTGATCTTTATCTATTTGTTGTTACAAACATCTTGACGAACGACTCTATTGGTATTGCTTATGGTGAAAAAACACAAGCTGTCGAACAGGCATATAACGTGACACTTACCGATCATAAAGCACCGCTTCTTGGCGTTGTTTCTCGGAAAAAACAAGTCGTTCCCGTTCTTACTGAAATCTTTACCAAATAAAAAGAAAGGGTCAGCAGGAAATTTCTGTTGGCCCTTTCTTTTTTAGTGCACTTTCGGTCGTCTGGAAAAATAAGTAAGAATTAATAAGAATGCGAAAAAAATAGCAGTATAAGCGGTGTTCGGATGGGGACTTAGCTGTCCGAAAAAGATACTTAAGTAAAGCCAGATGACGCTAAGTGGATAAGCGAAATTTTGCTCTCTGTAACGAATCGTGAAAGCTAGCAAAAAGCCGATGATTAAAAGCAAAATTGGGAGTACACTTCCCAGTTCTGCGTGAATTTTGGCAAGATAAATATCTAGGACAATGAAGAAAGAGACCGAAAGTCCACCAAAATAAAGCGACAGCGGGAAACGCGCGATTTTATTTCGCCGATCGATTTCTTGGTACAAACGCTGAACTGTAACCACCCAGATGAGTAAAAGAATAACTGAAAGAAAAATCCAATTATAATGCCAGCTAATCGTGAAGAAAATGCTTAAAAAGTTACTGACAATAAATCTGGGAATCCATTTAGAACTGACTAGGCTTTTTCTGCTTGCAACACTTACCATGCTAATGAATAAAGCAAGACAAATCACGCCCCAAATAATAAAGCCAAAATCAGCGGGTAAGAGTGAAGCTTGATACTCTTTGCTTATTTCATTTGCTGTCATTCCATTTAAGGGTAACCATTCTGCTACAACATGGAAGGCGAGCATGGCTAAATAAGTTAAAAACATCCAAATAATTTGCATATGTAATTGATTCCTCTCCTTCTTGTAAGGCTATTCCCCAAAATGAGGGAAAATAATCGTCTCCTTTCTTAATCGAAATCATTTCGATTTACATTCTATCAAAAGTCAGCTATAATGTAAAATGCGAACAAGGCATTAAAGGAGTGGAACAAATTGAAAGAAGCAGTGCTGCAGGTTTCAAACCTATCTTTTCATTACGACCGGGATGAGGTTTTAGAAGATATCTCGATGAATATTGAAAAGGGAAGTTTTACTGGACTGATTGGGCCGAATGGTTCGGGAAAGTCGACATTATTGAAATTAATTCTGGGTTTACTCAAAATTCAGAAGGGAACGATCACGCTTTTTGGGGAAGATAGTAGCGCGTTCAAAGAGCGGGAAAAGATCAGTTTTGTTTCACAAAAAGCCAATTCTTTTAACTCCGCATTTCCTGCAACTGTAAAAGAAGTGGTTGCAAGTGGTTTAACCAAGAAAAAGGGGTTATTTTCATTACTAAATAAGCAAGATCAACGCGAGATCGAGGAAGCTCTTGAACGGGTTTCAATGACG
This sequence comes from Listeria kieliensis, assembly GCF_003369925.1. GTDB lineage: Bacteria > Bacillota > Bacilli > Lactobacillales > Listeriaceae > Listeria > Listeria kieliensis_A. Next base: position 802,949 of record NZ_LARY01000001.1, read on the forward strand.
GCGTTTTTAAATCGTAATATCGGAGAGCTCTCAGGAGGACAACAGCAGCGCGTTTTTATCGCACGTTCGCTTGTGAGTAAACCCGATTTACTTATTTTAGATGAACCTACAGTGGGCGTTGATGCTCGTAACGTCCAGTCCTTTTATGAATTGCTTAGGAAGCTCAACCAAGAAGAAGGGATGACGCTTCTTTTAGTGACACATGATCTTCTAGCTGTCAGTCAATACGTCGATCATGTTGTGAGTTTAAATCAAAGAGTCCTGTTTGACGGGTCAGCACGTGACTACGGACTTTATCTTGAAGAGCGCGAAATAGAAGCAACTGGGAACCATTACATGGAACAGGAGGGGACGCACTGTGATTGCCACCCTGTTTCAGTTTGATTTTATTCGTAACACGTTTATTGTTGGGCTTGTGATCGGAATCGTTGCACCGTTACTTGGTAGTTTTATTGTCGTACGGAGACTATCGCTAATGGCGGATGCCTTGAGTCATGTTAGCCTTGCGGGGATTGCGGTTAGCTTGTTTTTAAGCAAAACTTACGGACCGCTTGCGGGGCTAAATCCGCTTTATCTCGGTTTCGGCTTTGCAACAGGTGGCTCTCTTTTAATGGAAAAACTCCGGTCTGTCTACCGTCACTTTGAAGAGCTTGCGATACCGATCATTATGTCGGCCGGAATGGGTTTTTCGGTGATTTTCATTTCCTTGGCGAATGGCTTTAATACAGATTTGTTTAGCTACTTGTTTGGAAGTGTTAGTGCAGTTAGTCGCTCGGATATGTGGACGATTACGGGTATTGCGATTTTTGTTTTCATCGTCATTTTACTTCTTTATAAAGAACTATTTTTATTATCTTTTGATGAAGAATATGCCAAAGTTTCAGGTATTCGTGCTAAAGTATTTGATATGATTTTTATGGTGTTAGTCGCACTCGTGATTGCAAGCTCGATGCGAATCGTTGGCATTTTACTGGTGTCTTCGTTAATGACTCTTCCTGTAGCAGCAGCCATTCGAATTGCACGTGGTTTTAAACAAACGATCATCATTGCTGTGATTTTTGGGGAGATTGCCGTTTTAGGCGGTTTAATCAGTGCTTATTATCTTGATTTGGCACCGGGTGGAACCATTGTGATTTTGTCTGTTTTGATTTTGATCTTGACGATGATTTATCAAAAAATACGAATCAAGTGGATACTTTCTAAACGAGGTGAGGAAAATGGCATTATCAGTGAATGAAGCTTTGGATAAAATGAAAACTTCGGGTTATAAACATACCGATAAACGTGAATTTTTGATTGAACTCTTTGTGCGGAAAAATCGGTATTTAACGGCAAAAGAAGTGCAAGAAAATATGAAGGATGATTTTCCGGGGATTAGCTTTGATACGATTTACCGGAACTTGGCGCTATTTGTCGAACTTGGAATCTTTGAAGAAACGGAGCTTTCCGGTGAGCGAAATTTTCGGTTAGCTTGTTCTCATGAACATCACCATCATCATTTTATTTGTTTGAGTTGCGGGAAAACGAGAGAAATTTTACTTTGCCCGATGGATTTTCTGACGGATGCTCTTCCTGGATACGAAATTGATGGACATAAATTTGAGATTTACGGGAAATGTCCGGAATGTTTGGCAAAAGAAAAAACAGCGTAAAGCGAGCTCGCTTTACGCTGTTTTTAAATGAAGAGCCGGAGTAGTGCCATAGAAAGTACGCCGATAATGACAATCGCGATCAAGCTTTTAGTGAGGATGGCGGTTAAAATAGTCGGCAAGGAAGCAAGAAATGGCAATAACTTGATGCTCGGAAACTGCCCAGCTTCTTTTTGCAATAAGCTCTGTACAAAGAGGGCGGTCAAAATGGCAAGCGGAACATAGGACAAGTATCGTAGCAAAAACTCTGGCAGCTTCATTTTCCTGACTAAAAGAAATGGCAGAATACGCGGAATGAGTGTGACAAGTGCACAGCCGAGAATTGTTAAAAGGGTATACGCATGAATTGTCATTTTTCAGTCACCACCCCTATCAAACACCCGATGAGGGTTGCGAGTAAAACAGCCAGTTCTGGACTCAAAAAGCGCATTAATAAGATCACGAGAACAGCAACACTTGCCATCACAAGAAGTGAGTGGAGTATTTTTTTCGATTTATCGCTGATCAGTTGGAGATAAAGTAAGCCGATAAACATGGCAGTTAAGGCAAAATCTAGGCCGAAGCTTTCTGGATTTGGTAAAAAGGTACCAAGCAGTGCTCCGGAAAAGCATGCTAAAATCCAAGCAAGGTAGGCAGTTAAATTTAAACCGTGCATCCACTGAACAGAAATTTGATCGCTTCGACTGATTTTATTCATCGCCACCGCGAAAGATTCATCGGTCAAAAGCGCCCCAATTCCAAGGTTATGTAACAAGGACTCTTTTTTAAAACTCGGGGCTGTCGCCATGCTCATCAAAAAGTGTCGCGAATTAATCAAAAAAGCCGTAAAAACGATGGCAGAAATCGGGGTGTGAAGAACGAGCATGCCACAAATTATGAATTGAGAAGCTCCCGCGTAAACAAGCGTTGCAAGAAGGGTGACTTCGAGAATAGAAAGTTGTGAGGCTTTTCCGACAACTCCAGCCGCAATTCCAATACCAGCGTACCCGAGAACAGTTGGCAAGCAGGCTTTTACTCCGGCGAGAAAGTTTTGCTGTTGATTCATTGTTTCATGCTCCTTTTTTATTTTTTTGCTAGTCGTAACATAAAAAGGCAAGAAAAAACAGACCACCGTGGTGGTCTGTTTCGTTTTCCTAGGATAAATTTAATTGGCTGCTTGTTCTTCAGCTGCCTTTTTAGCAAAATATTCTTCAGCTAAAATATCAATTTCCTTTTTCAATTCGTCTACCATAGTCTCTTCAGGAACTTTCCGAACAATTTTCCCGTGTCGGAAAAGAAGTCCCTCACCGCGAGCCCCCGCGATTCCGATATCCGCTTCCCGAGCTTCCCCAGGGCCATTCACTGCGCATCCAAGCACAGCCACTTTAATCGGCGCTTTAATGCTTGAAATGTATTCTTCTACTTCATTAGCAATGCTGATCAAATCAATTTCGATCCGACCACAAGTTGGGCAAGAGATAAGTGTTGCCGCGTTAGACGAAAGGCCAAATGATTTGAGCAATTCACGAGCCACTTTTACTTCTTCAACAGGATCGGCGCTAAGCGAAACGCGAAGCGTATTCCCGATGCCGCGACTTAAAATAGCACCCAGCCCGGCAGCGCTTTTGATTCCGCCAGCAAATTGAGTTCCAGATTCTGTAATCCCAAGGTGGAGGGGATAATCAAAAGCACGACTTGCTTTGTCGTAGGCTTCAATTGCTAAATTCACATCCGAAGCTTTAAGAGACACGATGATGTCATGGAAATCCAAGTCTTCCAAAATTTTGATGTGATGCAGCGCACTTTCCACCATGCCATCCGCCGTTGGATAGCCATATTTTTGGATAATTTTCTTTTCAAGGCTTCCAGCATTGACTCCAATACGAATTGGGATGCCTTTTGCTTTAGCTGCAGTTACCACTTTTTCGACGCGTTCCCGGCGACCAATATTTCCGGGATTGATTCGAATTTTGTCAACTCCTGCTTCGATAGCTTTTAAAGCAAGACGATAATCAAAATGAATATCTGCCACAAGCGGAATGTGGATGCGTTTCTTTATATCGCTTAAAGCATTCGCCGCACGTTCATCCGGACAAGCCACTCGAACAATTTGACATCCAGCTTCTTCAAGTCGCAAAATTTCAGCAACTGTAGCTTCAACGTCATGTGTTTTTGTTGTTGCCATACTTTGGATAAATAATTCATTGCTCCCGCCAATTGTTAAATTACCGACCTTAACCGGACGGGTTTCAGTTCGTAAAGTTCTCTCGTTCAAGGAAATTCTCTCCTTTTACATTCACTATTCAGAATTTATTTTTCTTTAGTATCATATCACTTTTTTTAGAGGAAAGCACTAACTCTTAGATTAAATTTTTCTAAGAAAAAAAGAAGAGGCCTCCAAATAATGGTGACCTCTTCAAATTTCTATTCAGGTTTGTTTTGCGGGATCGTCCGAATCGCAAGGAAAATAACGATCAAGCTAACCGCCATGTTGATTTCCATTCCAAAGGGAACTTGAATTTGGAGCCATTCCACCACCATGCTGAAGACCGTTGCAAGTGTGATTCCGTAGGTCGCAATCATCCAGTTTTCCCGGTAGCTCACGCCGCCCCGTCCGAATCCAGTCAAGATAAAGCCAAATAGACCGTAAATCGCAACGCGGAAAAACATCATGCCGAGCATAAATATGAATAGGAAAAGCAGAATCAAAGGAACCACATATTTAGTCACATCTGTCACCGATCCATACATTGTTAAAAGATCGTCTTTATCAGAAATCCCAAGCGTCTTATAGCTAAAGGATTGAGAGAAACCACCAGCCGTGATGTAAACGCCATCCGATAAGAAAGCAAAAGCACTTTCGTAGGAACCAATTTTGTTATCTACATCGTCTTTATCAAGAGTTCCGCTCGCGTCATAATAAATATGCAAGCTTCCTTCATCGATTGAAATGGGAAGATCGTCGGCAGATTGATCTTTCGTGACGAGTTTTCCGCTTTGAACATTAAAATCTGGGATTTGATTTTGTAAGGATTCTTTGCTCAATTTAAGTACATTTTGTGTTGTCGTCGTCGTATAGTAAGCGAGTGGTAAAAAGGCAAGAAATCCCAGTACGATAAGATAAGTGATACTTTTACTTGTTTTATCTTTTCGGAAGGTTGCAATATCTTTTGGAGAATAAATACTTCTCCAAAAACGCTTAAAGATATTCATTTTTGTAGTCAGCACCTCACAATATTTGTTTGAAAATTTTTGAAGAGGGAAGAGAAAGATCGTATAGCGATTCTCAAGGCCCTGTCTGTTTTTAATGATAGCTTGAATTTAGCTTAAAAGCAAAGAGAAATTGCTGGAAGCAGAAAAATTGCATCAGTAGGTTAATCATGTTAGGCTAAAAGATGTAAACGATAGGACTAGAAGAGGCTTTTTTACATCTTTGTTGTTAGTACTATGGATGTAGATACTAAGCCAATAGATACAGTCTTAGTTTCGCTTGCGACAATCAAAATTATTTTCGAGGAGGAATTGACAGTGGCATACGAATTACCAAAACTACCATATACGTATGATGCGCTTGAACCAAATTTTGACAAGGAAACAATGGAAATCCATTATACGAAACACCACAATACTTATGTAACAAAATTAAACGATGCGGTGAAAGATTATCCGGAACTTGCAAGTAAATCAGTAGAAGATCTTGTAGCTGATTTAAACAGCGTTCCTGAAAGCATCCGCACAGCGGTTCGTAATAATGGTGGCGGTCACGCTAACCACAGCTTATTCTGGACTATCTTGAGTCCAAATGGTGGCGGAGAACCTGCTGGCGCTTTGAAAGAAGCAATTGACAGTACTTTCGGAAGCTTTGATGCATTTAAAGAAAAATTTGCGGCTGCAGCAGCGGCTCGTTTCGGATCAGGTTGGGCTTGGCTTGTTTTGAAAGATGGCAAACTTGAAATCATCAGCTTGCCAAACCAAGACTCACCACTTACTGAAGGCTATACACCAGTTCTTGGTCTTGATGTTTGGGAACATGCTTACTATTTGAAATTCCAAAATCGTCGTCCAGAATACATCGATACATTCTGGAATGTTGTAAACTGGGATGAAGTAGCACGTCGTTTCGAAGCTGCTAAATAAAATAGATGTGAGTAGAAAACCGTAAGAGAGGGACTATCTCCTTTCTTACGGTTTTCTTTTACTTTTTTTAATGAAATTCTTATCTGGATAAAGTGGAAAAGTTGATGGTTTTCAGATACAATAGGAAGAGGCATTAAACAAAGAGAGGGTTTGTGATACGTGAAACTGAATTTTAGAAAAAAGAAAGATCCAATCAAAAAGAAAAAACGTGCCGTTATTCCACTCCGTCTCAACATTTTATTTTTTGTTATCTTCATTTTGTTTTCTGTTTTAATCTTACGGCTTGGAATTGTTCAAATTGTTCAAGGCGATACGTATAAACGTCAACTCGAGGAAACGGATAATGTAACGGTTTCAAAAAATGTACCTCGGGGTGTTATTTTTGACCGAAATTATAACCTCTTAGTTGGTAATACAGCTGTAAAAACGATTACGTATACACGCAGTGAGAAAACGAAAACATCTGAGATTTTACAGGTTGCTAAGAAACTCGATAAAATGATCAAAGTTGAACCTGAAAAATTAACGGAACGGGATTTACAAGATTACTGGATTTTAACGCATGAAAAAGAATCGCTTAAGCGTCTTTCTGCAAAAGAGAAAAACTTAGATTCTTCTGCGATGTACAAGAAACAAGTTAAAGATGTGACAAAAAAAGATTTGGATGATTTATCAACTGACGATAAACGAATCGCTACGATTTATAAAAAAATGACAAGTGGTTATGCGATGACAGAATCCATTGTTAAGGGAAAAGATGTAACGGATGAAGAAATCGCTCGTGTGAGTGAAAACTTGGAAAAATTACCGGGTGTTGATACGACAACTGACTGGAATCGCTTCTACACGTATGATGAAACCCTTCGCTCGATTCTTGGATCCGTTTCTTCTGCGAAAGAAGGGCTGCCGAAAGAAAAAGCAGAATACTATCTTTCACAAGGTTATAGTCGGAACGACCGTGTTGGGAAAAGCTACCTTGAATCTGAATACCAAAGTATTTTGGCTGGGCAAAAATCTCAGTCTGAAAGTGTAATGGATGCGCAAGGAAATATTATTGAAACTGTACAAAAAACAGAAGGCTCGAAAGGGAAAGATCTCGTTTTATCTGTTGATCTAGACTTTCAGCGTGCTGTAGAAGAAATCCTTCGTAATAACATTAAAAGAGGGAAAGCAGCAAGCGGATCTGACTTATTAGATCGTGCATTTGTTGTCGCGATGGATCCTTATAGTGGAGAAATTCTTTCACTGGCTGGTCAAAAACTAAACAGTGATGGATCGTTTGAAGATTATTCACTGGGAAGTTTTACAACGGCTTATAACATGGGTTCAGCCGTTAAAGGAGCAACTGTTCTTGGCGGGATCATGAGTGATTCGATTACAAGAAACACTTACTTTACAGATAAACCCATTAAATTTAAGGGAACAAAAGCCAAAAGTTCTTGGTTTAACCGGAACGGAGAAGGAACGCGTACACTTAGTCCAGTTGGAGCGCTTGAAATTTCATCAAACTCGTATATGTATCAAGTTTCAATGAAAATGGCTGGCGCGAAATACGTCTATGATGGACCGCTTCGTGCACCGCTTACAACTTTTGATAAGATGCGTTATTATTACAACCAATTTGGTCTTGGTGTTCAAACTGGGATTGACTTACCTGGAGAGCAAATCGGATATAAAGGGTCGGATGACACGGTTGGTAAGATTCTCGATTTTGCCATCGGACAATATGACTCCTATACACCGCTCCAACTTGCGCAATACTCCTCTGTTATCGCAAATGGCGGTTCACGGATTGCGCCAACGATGTTAAAAGAAATTCGTAACCCAAGTACGAGTGGAGACACAGTTGGATCGCTTGCAACAAGTACGCAACCGAAAGTAATGAACCGACTAGGCGTTTCTGAAGCTGATATTGAAACTATTCAAAAAGGCTTCTATGCGGTAACCCATGGTTCTAGCGGAACGGCGCGTTCGGTGTTTACGTCTTCTGACTATGATGTAGCTGGAAAAACAGGAACGGCTCAAGCTTTCTATGATGGACCAAAAGAAGGCAATAACATGGCAGATGTGTGGAATACTACTTTTGTTGGGTATGCACCGGTTAAAAAACCGGAAATTTCGATTGCAGTCGTTGTTCCTTGGGAATATCGTAACGGATATAGCGATTCGAAAATCAACATGAGTATCGCTAAAGAAGTATTTGATAAATACTTTGAGCTTAAAAAACAACGTGCTGAACAAAAGAAAGAAACCTCACACGTGAATCAACCTGTTAACAATGTTGCACAAGCGCGTGAAGCACAGTCGAAACAAACTGAGAAGTAAAAAGAATCCTGTCCGTTATGGGCGGGATTCTTTTTTTGGAATAGGCACTAAAAGAACTGCGAAATAAGAGCTTTTATGGTATGATAAGAAGAGTTTAAAGTGAACGAATCACTTTTTCCGAAGAGGAGGAGGAAATAGGTCATGGCAAAAAACTATCATGTGGCGGTTGTCGGGGCAACAGGAGCAGTTGGAACACAAATGATCGAATTATTAGAGCAAGTTACTTCGTTTGAAATTGGAAAGGTTTCTTTTCTTTCGTCAGCTCGTTCAGCGGGCAAGAAAAAAACTTTCCGCGGAGAAGAAATCACAATTGAAGAAGCTAAACCGGAGAGTTTCTCGGGGGTAGATATTGCGCTTTTCAGTGCGGGTGGCTCGGTTTCTAAGGCTTTGGCGAAAGAAGCGGTGCAAAGAGGCGCGATCGTGATCGACAATACAAGTGCTTTTCGGATGGATCCAACTGTTCCGCTTGTTGTTCCAGAGGTGAATGAAGAAGCGCTCAAAAGACATGCGGGTATTATCGCCAATCCAAACTGTTCAACGATCCAAATGGTGGCGGCGCTTGAACCAATTCGTGAAAAATTTGGGCTGAATCGAATTATTGTTTCGACTTATCAAGCAGTTTCGGGCTCAGGAATTTCAGCGATTCAAGAGTTAAAGGATCAATCACGTGCTATTTTAGATGGGGAAGATTTTACACCGGAGTACTTACCGGTTAAAGGTGACAAGAAACACTACCAAATCGCGTTTAATGCGCTTCCTCAAATCGATGTATTTACAGATAACGATTATACATATGAAGAGATGAAGATGATCAATGAAACGCGCAAAATTATGGAAGATGATACGATGAAAGTAGCGGCGACATGCGTGCGGATTCCAGTTGTAACAGGGCACTCAGAGTCTGTTTATATTGAAGTGGAAGAAGCGGGGGTTTCGGCTCAAGCGATTCAAGAAGCTTTAAAAAATGCGCCGGGAATTGTCTTGGAAGATGATCCAGCCAATCAAATCTATCCGCAAGCAGCTCTTTCTGAAAATAAAAAAGAAGTATTTGTGGGGCGCGTGCGGCACGATCTTGACGATCCTAAAGGCTTCCACATGTGGATCGTTTCAGATAACTTACTAAAAGGAGCTGCCTGGAATTCGATTCAAATTGCTGAAAGTCTTGTGAAATTAGAAATTATTTAGAGGTGTTCTTAAAAATGAATTTGATCGTGCAAAAATTCGGCGGAACTTCCGTCCAAAGTGAAGAAACACGAAAAATGGCTTTTGGCCATATCAAGCGAGCAACAGAAGCTGGTTATAAAGTGGTCGTTGTTGTTTCGGCTATTGGTCGCCTTGGTGATCCTTACGCAACGGATACATTGCTTGAACTAATTGGTGCCAAAGAGACAAAACTTTCAAGTCGTGAAGAAGATATGCTTCTTTCTGTTGGTGAGACGATTTCTTGCGCGGTATTTACAAACATGTTGAAAGAAGCTCGCGTGAATGCTGTTGGCTTTTCTGGCGGGCAAGCAGGCATTTTGACAACAAGTGAACACTTAAATGCAAAAATTCTCGAAGTGGATCCGAAACGAATTCGTGCAGCTTTCGATCAAGTAGATGTCGTTGTCGTAGCCGGGTTCCAAGGTGTAGACGAACATGGCGATGTCACAACTTTAGGTCGAGGTGGAAGTGATACTTCTGCAGCGGCTCTTGGTGTTGCGCTCCAAGCGGATTTCGTGGATATTTTTACTGATGTTGACGGGATGATGACGGCGGATCCACGGATTGTCGAACATGCGCGTAGCCTTCCTCGCGTTAGCTATAACGAGGTGAGTAATATGGCTTATCAAGGTGCAAAAGTCATTCATCCACGTGCGGTTGAAATTGCGATGACGGCGAAGATTCCGATGCGAATTCGTTCCACCTATCTGGACGGCGAAGGGACACTTGTTACGGCGCTTTCGAATGAAGAAAGTCACTTTGATATTAAAGAACGCCTTGTAACAGGAATCGCTCATGTCACGAATTTAACGCAAATCAATGTGCGAATCGAAACACCAGACAAGCAACAGGATGCTTTTAGTCTTTTAGCGGAACATGGGATCAGTCTTGACTTTATCAGCATCGGGACTGAAAATATTGCGTTTACTGTTCCAGAAGAAAAAAGAAAGCAGACAGTCGAACTACTTGAAAAACAAGGATTTTCAGTGCTTGTTACGGAACACTGCGCGAAAGTATCAATCGTTGGGGCAGGGATTACTGGTGTTCCAGGTGTTACGGCCAAAATTGTCAGTGCTCTAGCAGCACTCGGGATTCAGATTTTACAGTCTGCAGATAGCCATACCACGATTTGGGTGCTGATTAGTGAAGAAGATTTAATTCAAGCAGTCAATGCTTTGCATGATACTTTTTGCTTAGAAGTGGAATAAAAATGCGAATCAGGAGGGATTAAATATGGATTTTGGAAAAGTAATTACAGCCATGGTGACCCCAATTCATCCGGAGAAAGATGTTGTTTGTCGTAAACGAATTCATCGACTTGTGAATCATTTGATTGAAACGGGATCAGACGGGTTAGTTGTTTCTGGAACGACAGGAGAATCGCCAACGCTATCTCATGATGAAAAAATCAAATTAATGACGGAAGTCGTCAAGGCAAATGATGGCCGAGCAAAATTAATTGCTGGAACAGGATCAAATAATACGGCAGAAACGATTGCGTTTACAAAAGAAGTTGCAGACTTAGGGGGCTATGATGCAGCCCTTGTTGTCACACCTTACTACAATAAACCAAATCAACGAGGAATCTATGAACATTTTAAAGCGGTAGCAGAAAATAGTCCGCTACCAATTATGATTTATAACATTCCTGGACGTTCTGTTGTTAATATCGAGCCAGAAACCATTATTGCATTATCCAAACTGGAGAACATTGTTTCCGTAAAAGAATCAAGTGGAAATTTAGAAAACATTTCGCAAATCGTGGAAGAAACAGCAGATGACTTTACCGTTTATAGCGGAGACGACAGCTTAACACTCCCTATTTTGTCAGTCGGCGGTCGTGGTGTCGTTTCTGTACTGAGCCACGTGGCGGGAAATGAAACGAAAGAAATGATTGAAGCTTACGAGAACGGGGAAGTGAAAAAAGCAGCTGAAATCCACAGAAGACTGCTTCCACTTATGCGTGGTTTGTTTAGTTCACCAAATCCTGCTCCGACGAAGTTTTTGTTAAATGATAGGGGCGTTGATGTTGGTCACGTTCGCTTGCCGCTTGTTGATTTAGACGAGGAACAAGGCAAGAAACTTAAAGCGATTTATGAAGAGTCGCAAAAAAGCTAAAGGAGGTTTACGCTTTGCCACTAAAAAAAGCGAAACAGATTAAAATTATTCCGCTGGGCGGGGTAGATGAAAGCGGGAAAAATATGTATGTCGTCGAAGTAGACGATGAAATTTTTGTCTTAGATGCTGGGCTGATGTTCCCAGAAGATGAACTTCTAGGCATTGATGTTGTTATTCCTGATTTCAAATATTTAGAAGAAAATAAAGACCGTGTGAAAGCGATTATCCTTTCTCATGGACATGAAGATGCGATTGGAGCTTTGCCTTATTTGCTTCAAAAGGTCAAAGCGCCTGTTTACGGGACTGAATTAACGATCGCACTCGCTAAAAATTCTGTTAAAGAATACCGGAAAGTGCGGTTTAAAAATTTCCATGTGATTGATGAAGATAGCGTCATCAAATTTAATAAAGTCAATGTCCAATTTTTCCGGACGACACACACGATTCCTGACTCAGTTGGGATTGTGATTGGTACGAGTGAAGGTTCGATTGTTTATTCGGGTGATTTTAAATTTGATCAATCCGCAAAAGAAGGCTATGAAACAAGTCTTAGTGCCATTGCAGATGTTGGAGAAGCTGGCGTTCTGGCCTTGCTATCAGATAGCTCGGAAGCCGAGCATCCAGGAACAACTTCGAGCGATAGCGAAATCGAACAAGAAGTGCGTCACGCTTTTCGAACGGCTGAGGGTCGGATTATCGTTGCTTGTGTAGCTTCGAATGTTATTCGTTTGCAACAAGTGCTAGATGCTTCTGCGGCAACAAAACGAAAAGTCGTTATCGTTGGGAAAGAACTAGAACGCGTTGTTGAAATTACAAGTAGCTTAGATAAGCTCAAAATGGACGATGATTTGATTATTCCATTTAAAGAAATGAAAAAATACCCAGATGATGAAATTACTATCATTGAAACAGGAAATCTTGGTGAGCCAATTCAGTCGCTTCAATTAATGACAAAAGGAAATCATCCAAAAGTCAATATTAAAGCGGGGGATACCGTTTATATCACAACAACACCAAGCCCATCTTTAGAAACAATGATGGCAAAAACAATCGATATGCTGTACCGAGCTGGTGCACGTGTTCTCACGATGAGCCGTGATTTGTTTGTGTCTGGGCATGCAAGCCAAGATGACTTGAAATTATTGCTCAATTTACTGAAACCAACTTACTTTGTACCCGTTCACGGCGAATATCGGATGCTCATTGCACATGCTAAACTAGCAAATAGCGTGGGCATTCCAAAATCCAATGTTTTTGTAGTTGGAAAAGGAGAAGTCGTGGAATATAAAGCAGGGCGCATGTCCGTTGGGAACCGCGTTTATGCTGGGAATACGCTGATCGACGGCTTAGGTGTTGGCGATGTTGGGAACATTGTCTTAAGAGACCGAAAACTTCTTTCGGAAGACGGGATTTTCATCGTTGTGGTTACGCTTAGTCGGCGCCATAAAAAAATCATTTCAGGACCTGAAATGATTTCAAGAGGTTTTGTGTATGTACGTGAATCGGAACGCTTAATTGAAGACTCTCAAAAACTTGTAAGTAAAATCATTGAGAAAAACTTGCAAGATAGTGAGTTTGAATGGTCGAAGTTGAAGCAGGATATTCGCGATCAACTAAATCGTTTCTTGTTTGAACAAACAAAACGCCGTCCGATGATTTTACCAATTATTATGGAAGTCTAGAAGTTTTAGGCTAGCTAAAAAGCTAGCCTAAAACTTCTTTGTTTTTATTTAGAGAAATCCGGGAAAAGAGTTAGAGGATAAATGGAGAGGATGAACAATATGGATTACAAGTTTGATGCCATTGTGATTGGAAGTGGTGTGAGCGGGACTTCCGCCGCTTACGCACTGAATGAAGCAGGAAAGAAAGTGGCAATTATTGAAGAACGAGATTGGGGTGGCACTTGTGTGCTTCGTGGATGCGATCCTAAAAAGGTATTAGCTGGTGCGATGGAAGCACATAATTTTTCGGAGCGGTTACGAGGCAAGGGAATCAAGCAAGTCGCGGAGATTGATTGGAAAGATTTGCAAGACTTCAAGAAAAGCTTTGTTGAGTCTGTTCCAGAAAGTCGCTTAGAAGGTTTTCAAGAAGCAAAAATTGAAACATTTAAAGGAAGTGCCGCTTTTCTAGATGCTCATAAGTTGCAAGTTGGCGAAGATACACTTTCCGCTGAGGACATTATTATCGCGACAGGAGCACGACCAAATATTCCGGATATCGAAGGAAAAGAAATTTTTCTCACGAGTGATGATTTTTTGGATTTGGAGACTCTTCCGAAACGGATCGCTTTTGTTGGAGGTGGCTATATTGCCTTTGAGTTTGCGGCGATTGCGCATGCGGCGGGAAGTGAGGTACATTTGATTCATCACAATAGTCGGCCACTAAAGGGGTTTGATGAGGATCACGTGGCGATGCTTGTGAGTTCGCTCAAATCAGATGGCGTTCATTTTCACTTTGATACGGATGTGGAACAGCTTGCAAAACGAGATGCTGGGATTTTGCTTTCTGCTCAAAATTGGACGCTTGAAGTCGATGCAGTTTTTGCGACGGCGGGTCGGAAGCCGAATATCGAGCGGCTAAATCTTGAAAAAGCAGGAATTCAGTCGAACCGCCGCGGTATTCTTGTTAATCAATCGCTTGAAGCCGTTCCTCACGTTCTAGCAGTAGGAGATGTTTCGGTTACTCCAGGTCTTCCACTTACGCCAGTGGACAGCTTTGAGGCGGATTTCGCGGTTTCGTATATTTTAGGCAAGAAACAAGAGATTCAGTATCCGGCGATTCCAAGTGCTGTGTTCTCGAGTCCTAAGCTGGCTCAGGTCGGATTAACGGCAAAAGAAGCGCTTCAAGAAAAGGATCGCTATCATGTGAATGAAATTGATATGAAAAACTGGTATACGTACCGTAGAACCAATGAGTATCTCAGTCATGCTAAAGTTATAACGGAAAAAGAAACTGGGAAGATTGTGGGAGCATCTTTTATTAGTGAAGAAGCAGATGTGATGATCAATTATATCGTGCTTTTAATGAAAGCAGGACTAACACTTGATGCGCTTGATTCACTCATTTTTGCTTATCCGTCTCCAGCATCGGATTTACCTTCGTTGCGCTAGCCTCTGACAAATGGTATGATTAAACCAATTATTAGCAAGAAGAAGGAGTATTTTACATGTTACTATGGATTATTTTAGGTGGCATCCTAGCCTTTATTCTGTTTGTGATTGGGCTGATCATTTTATTTTTCCCGAAGCAAAGAAAAGTAGGGGCCATTTTAGTTGGTGCGGGGATGGTACTAATGATTGCTGCGATTGTAGGCGTATTTTTGCACTTTAAACAATTGGATGATGTGAATAATGAAGTTTTGAATTATTCAGCTGGAAAATCGACAAGTGAATCTGGGAAAAAAGAAGCGAAAACTTATCAAGTGAATCATAAAGTAAATGAAAATAATATTGAATTGACAGTCAAAACGGTCAAAGTGGAGAAAAAGCCGGTTTATTCGACGATGGAACAAAAAGAAATGCCGGGAAGTATTTCGCTTGTATTGGCTGTGAAAAATAACGGGAAAGAGAAGCTTACGACTTACCCGAATCAGGGGACACTGCAAGCTTCTAAAATGGAAGTTGATGGTGGAGATGTCTTGCTTTCTGAATTTGATGCAAGTACTGTGGAACCTGGAAAAACAATTGAAGGTACCCTAGTATTTCCGCTGGAAAAACTGAAATCAGTTGCTTCCGTTCATTCTGTATCGCTTTCTTGGCTTAGCTATTTTGGCTCGGAGTCTGATCCAGTTGGAACAGAAACAGGAACAATTAAATTAACGAAATAAAAGAAATCCGCTCAAAGTCTGAGCGGATTTCTTTTATTCTGCGACATCTAGAACTTCTGCTAGATAGCCGTCATAACTGATTTCTTTATTGTAGAAGTTTTCTTTTGAAAGGTTGATGACACGCGTCGCCAAACTTTGTAAGAGTTGATGGTCGTGACTTGAAAAGATCATTGCTCCATCAAAAGCTGCTAAGCCGTTGTTTAAAGCAGTGATGGATTCTAAATCCAAGTGGTTGGTCGGTTCATCTAGTAGAAGAACGTTGGAGCCAGAAAGCATCATTTTTGAAAGCATACAACGCACTTTTTCGCCTCCAGATAAGACCTTTACTTTTTTAAGGACTTCATCCCCACTAAAGAGCATGCGACCGAGGAAGCCGCGTAAGAAAGCTTCAGAATCATCTTGTGGAGAGAACTGGCGTAACCATTCCACAAGGTTTAAGTTGTTGTCTTCGAAAAACTCCGAGTTATCTTTCGGGAAGTAGCTTTGACTTGTTGTGACACCCCAGCGGAATGATCCTGCGTCAGGTTCCATTTCACCAGCTAAAATTTGCAGAAGAGCGGTTTTCGCCACTTCATCATCCCCTACAAGCGCCACTTTATCATTGCGGTTAATCGTGAAACTAACATTGTCGAGCACTTTGACACCGTCAATTTCTTTTGTCAGATTTTCGACGGTTAGTAAGTCGTTTCCAACTTCACGATCTGGCTTGAATTGAATGAATGGATAACGTCTGCTAGAAGGTTGGATGTCCTCAAGTGTAATTTTATCGAGCATTTTCTTCCGACTTGTCGCTTGTTTCGATTTAGAAGCATTGGCACTAAACCGCGCAATAAAGTCTTGCAATTCTTTAATTTTTTCTTCTTTTTTCTTGTTGCGGTCGCCCATCATTTGCTGCGCTAGCTGACTCGATTCATACCAGAAATCGTAGTTTCCAACATACAGCTGAATTTTGCTGAAATCAAGGTCGGCAATATGTGTACAAACTTTATTTAAGAAGTGACGATCATGAGAAACCACAATGACTGTGTTTTCAAAGTTGATTAAAAATTCTTCAAGCCAGTGAATCGCGCGAATGTCTAAGTGGTTGGTCGGCTCATCTAGAAGCAAAATATCTGGTTTCCCAAAAAGAGCTTGTGCGAGTAAAACCTTGACTTTTTCACTTCCGGTTAAGTCTTTCATATATTTATCATGCAAATCTTGTGAAATACCAAGTCCGTTTAGTAATACAGCTGCATCGGCTTCAGCTTCCCAGCCGCCAAGTTCACCAAATTCACCTTCGAGTTCTGCAGCACGAATACCATCTTCATCACTAAAATCAGGTTTCATATAGATGGCGTTTTTCTCAGCCATAATTTCATAAAGCTTCTGGTGTCCCATGATGACCGTATTTAAAACGAGTTCATCATCATATTGGAAGTGATCTTGTTGTAAAACAGCAAGTCGTTCACCGGGTGTAATATGAACGCTTCCAGACTGCGAATCTACTTCTCCAGAGAGCACTTTTAAAAACGTCGATTTACCCGCTCCATTTGCTCCAATTAAACCATAACAGTTGCCGGGTGTGAATTTGATGGAAACATCTTCGAATAATTTTTTATCGCCATAGCGTAGTCCAACATTACTAACAGTTAACATTTTTTTCCTCCTAAAAAGCACATTACCTCTATCATAACACGCTCTTAATTGTAAATAAAGTTTTTCTCATGTTAAAATGAGGGAAATGAAAGGGTGAGAAACCGGTGGTGAAAAATGATCCACTTGATTTAGCGAAGCGTGTGGCTTTTTGTTTAACACTTGATGGCGCAGTTGAAACTTTTCCATTTGGAGAGCATTTTCATGTGATGCGTGTTTACGAGAAAATGTTTGCACTGATTCACTATAAAGATGGCAGGCTATACGTGAGTGCCAAGTGTGAACCCGAAAAAGGAGAACATCTTCGTGAGGAGTATCAAGCCATCATACCAGGCTATCATCTCAATAAAACACACTGGATTTCGGTAGTCGTAACGGAAGAAGAGCAAATAGATTTTGAACTGGAAAAAGCCATTTTGGCGAACAGTTATCAGCTGGTTTTCTCGAAACTTTCCAAAAAGAAACAAGCCGAAATTCGTGGTTTCTAGCAAAAAGGTTTACTTTCAGGTTCATTCACTTTATAATGAATATGTTCAAACTGCATAAACGTTACCACAGGGGGAGCTTCTAGCTGAGATTGAGTCTTCAGGACTCTGACCCTTTGAACCTGTTCGTTAAGACGAGCGTAGGGATTGTGGCGATTGCACTTTTCTTGTTAATTCGGAAAACTGCTTTCTTCTGGGGTACGTTTTTGACCAAAAAGAAGAGAGGAGTTTATTTTTTATGGAAAGCAAACGATTACTAATTTTGATTGAATGTGCTATTTTTGCGGCAATCGCAATGGTCCTAAGTTTTATCCCACTGGATTTTGGCTCTAGCTTTTCGATTTCTCTTGGGATGATTCCGATGTATGTGATTGCTTTGCGCCGAGGCTTTTTCGCAGCTGGATTTTCTGGGCTTTTATGGGGGTTACTTCATTTTTTGACAGGAAAAGCCTACATTTTAACGTGGAATCAAGCATTAATTGAGTATATCTTGGCTTTTGTTTTTATTGCCTTTGCAGGGATTTTTGCTAAAAAAGTACGTGCTGCCCTGAAAGAAAAAAATATGAAACAAGCTCAAGCTTATGCGTGGAGTTCGATGTTTATTGGTGGCATCACGCGTTACTTTTGGCACTATGTAGCAGGAGTCATTTTCTGGGGTGCCTATGCATTTAAAGGATGGAGTGCGCAACTTTTTTCACTAGTTATGAATGGTGCAAGTGGTTCAGCGACTATTCTTGTTGCCGGAGCAGTTGTTTCGATTATTCTTCAAATCAAGCCGCAACTGTTTTTGCCTAAAAATTAAAGACGAAAGAACGCTCTGGAATTCGGGGCGTTTTTTTTGCGTAATAGTTGAAAATCTAGCGAGAAGGCATAGAATAGGAGTTATGAAAAGGGTTTTCTGAGGAGGAAAAGCGATGCATGAAGAGATTTCAATTTTAGGCGCCAAAACAAATAATTTGAAAAATATTTCTGTACATATTCCGAAAGGCAAAATCACAGTTGTGACTGGTCTTTCAGGTTCAGGTAAGTCTTCACTTGTTTTTGACACCTTGGCTGCTGAGTCGCGGCGTTTATTGAATGAAACTTATTCAAGTTATATTCAGCAGATTCTGCCACATTATGAGGAGCCCGTTGTAGATCAAATTAAAAACTTGCCAGTTTCTATTGTTATCGATCAAAAAAAAGTGGGTGGAAATGCACGTTCAACGGTGGGAACGATGACAGATATCTATACGGGACTACGCTTGCTTTTTTCAAGGCTTGCAAAACCATTTATTGGCTACTCGATGGTCTATTCATTTAATAATCCGCAAGGGATGTGCAAAAGGTGCCAAGGAATTGGTGAAGTCACAGATTTCGATGTAGCTGCTGTCATCGACTATAGCAAATCTCTAAACGAAGGGGCTATTCAATTTCCAACTTTTCAACCTGGCGGATGGCGTCTGACTCGCTATACGGAATCAGGTTATTTTGATAACGATAAGAAAATTGCGGACTATTCGGAACAAGAGCTACAAAAACTTCTTTATGATAAGGGAGGGAGTAAACCGGAAAACCCAACAAGTCAATTTCCAAAAACAGCGGAATATGTGGGTGTCCTTGAACGGATTCGAAAGTCTTTACTAGAAAAAAATGATAAAAAATATCAAACGGATTTAAAGCGAATCACCAATACGGTTGAGTGTCCAGACTGCCACGGAACGCGTGTCAATGAAACAGTGCGTTCAGCAAAAATTTCAGGTTATTCAATTGGAGATTGCGTCAAAATGTCTGCAGACAGCTTATTTGCTTTTATAAACAGCATGCAAGATCAACAGACTGAGATTGTGCTGAAAGACTTACGGAATCGACTAAAGAGCATGCTCGCAGTTGGACTTGGCTATTTGACCATTGATAGAAAAACAGCAAGTTTATCAGGTGGAGAATCACAGCGTCTGAAGATGACTAAGCACTTAAATAGTGCGCTATCTGATGTGCTTTATATATTTGATGAACCGAGTGTTGGACTTCACCCAGAGGATTTAGCAGGACTTGGAAGAGTTCTAAAACGGCTCAAGCAAAAAGGAAATACACTAGTTTTGGTAGATCACGATCCCGACATCATTGCACTTGCTGATACGGTCATTGAAGTTGGACCAGACGCAGGGAAAAATGGTGGTGAAATCACTTTTTCTGGAAATTTTAGCGAGTTTATGAGTTCAAATTCAACAACGGCTCAAGCGCTTGCGAAGAAACCCACTTTAAATGCGAAAAAGACACCTTTTACACAGTTTTATACACTGGAAGGAGTCAGTGCTTTCAACATTCAAAATGAGTCGGCAAGCTTTCCTAAAACTGGAATGACTGTGGTGACGGGGCTTGCGGGATCTGGTAAAAGTACACTGGTAAGAAAATTATTTACAGCGAAATATCCCGAGGCTGTTGTTTTTGACCAATCGAGTATTCGCGGAAGCAATCGGTCCAATTTACTCACGTATTTGGGCGTTTTTGATTCGCTTAGAAAGAAATTTGCAAGTATTTCTGGGAAAAGTGCGTCTTTGTTTAGTTTTAACGGGAAAGGAGCCTGCCCTGAATGTAAGGGAAAAGGTGTGATCAAATATGATCTTGCTTATATGGGAAATGTGACGGAACGTTGTGAAAAATGCCACGGGAAACGGTATAACGAAGAGGCACTGAGTGTTAAGTGGCAAGGAAAAAATATGGATGAGTTTTTAAGTTTGACAGTAGAAGAAGCGCTTTTGATGATTGATATTCCGGAAGTGCATCAAGCTTTAGTGGCACTTCGTGATGCCAATTTAAACTACATTCAACTGGGACAAAGTTTGGATACTCTTTCTGGTGGTGAGATGCAGCGCCTCAAAATTGCAACGAAGCTGCTTGAAGATACGGAAAAGCAGTTTGATTTATTTATACTAGATGAACCGAGCACAGGGCTTCACGAGAAAGATGTTTTTCACCTCCTTGAATTACTCCAAAAACTTAAAAACGAAGGGAAAACGTTAATTGTTTTGGAGCATAATTTATCGATCATTAGCCAAGCGGATTGGATTGTAGATATGGGGCCAAGAGGAGGAAGCCTTGGTGGCAAAGTTTTGTTTCAGGGCTACCCAGTGGATTTACTCCAAGCAGCGAATTCTTTTACAGCAAGCCACTTGAAAAAATTTTTACGGCAGGAATGAAAAGGTAGAAATGGATGAAAACTGAGTGATTGGAAGGATTGAGAAGGGGACTTGTTTAATAAATATTACTTATAAAAAAACAAATATTTGATAAGTTTTTCCTTGAAAATGTTTTATGCCAACGCAACTAGGGAAAAAACAAGATAGAGTTTCATCAAAAATGACTAACGGAGGTGCTTTAAGTGTTACGATTTGAACACGTTTCGAAAACCTATAAAGGTGGAAAAAAGGCAGTTGATGATCTCAATTTAGATATCGATAAAGGCGAATTTATTTGTTTTATCGGTCCGAGTGGCTGCGGAAAAACAACAACCATGAAGATGATTAATCGATTAATCGATCCTACAGAAGGTAAAATACTTATTGATGATAAGGACATTTCACAAGAAGATCCAGTCAAACTAAGACGTTCTATCGGCTATGTGATTCAGCAAATTGGCTTGATGCCTCACATGACTATTCGTGATAACATTGTGCTCGTTCCTAAGCTATTAAAATGGTCAGACGAGAAAAAGCAAGAGCGTGCGAAAGAGTTAATCAAGCTGGTGGATTTACCAGAAGAGTATCTCGATCGTTATCCCTATGAATTAAGTGGCGGACAGCAACAGCGTATTGGCGTTTTACGTGCGCTAGCAGCTGAACAAAACTTGATTTTAATGGACGAACCTTTTGGTGCGCTTGACCCGATCACACGGGATTCATTGCAAGAAGAATTTAAAAATTTGCAACAAGAACTTGGAAAAACGATTATTTTCGTTACCCACGATATGGACGAAGCACTTAAGCTTGCTGATCGCATCGTGATCATGCAAGCAGGAAAAGTCGTTCAGTTTGATACGCCAGATGAAATTTTGCGGCATCCAGCAAATTCATTTGTCGAAGAATTTATCGGAAAAGATCGGCTTATTGAAGCGCAACCAGATGTGACTCAAGTTCGACAAATCATGAACACGAATCCAGTTTCCATTACCGCAGATAAATCTCTTCAAGCGGCGATTCAACTCATGAAACAAAAACGAGTGGATACGCTTTTAGTAGTGGATGAAAAACAAGTTCTAAAAGGTTACATTGATGTCGAACAAATTGATTCACAGCGCAAGCGCGCAACTTCCGTGGTCGATATTCTTGAACGTGATGTTTTCTATGTAAAAGAAGACGCTTTACTGAGAGATACGATTCAACGGATTTTAAAACGCGGCTAT
This sequence comes from Listeria kieliensis, assembly GCF_003369925.1. GTDB lineage: Bacteria > Bacillota > Bacilli > Lactobacillales > Listeriaceae > Listeria > Listeria kieliensis_A. The sequence goes on from NZ_LARY01000001.1 coordinate 824,684, forward strand.
AAATATGTGCCAGTTGTTGATGATGATAAACGCCTCGTTGGAATTGTGACACGCGCAAGCTTAGTTGATATGGTGTACGATTCCATTTGGGGAGAAGAGCAAGAAGATACGGACTCAAACAACGAAAAAGAAACTGTCGCCACTTCTGAAGGAGGCGAATAACGAATGGAAGCTTTACAAAACTTTTTTCAAGAAAACGGGCATAATTTGCTTGTTCAAACTTGGCAGCACTTATACATATCGCTAGCTGCAGTTATTCTAGGAATTGTTGTAGCCGTCCCACTCGGAATTGCGCTCACACGCTCTCCTAAAATTGCTAACTTTGTCATTGGTGTAGTTGGAGTTTTGCAAACGGTTCCGTCGCTTGCCATCTTGGCTTTTATTATTCCAATCCTGGGTGTCGGGACTTTTCCGGCGATCATTGCTTTATTCATCTACGCGTTACTTCCCATCTTGCGTAATACCTTTATTGGCGTAAGAGGCGTTGACCCCAATTTAATTGAATCAGGAAAAGGAATGGGGATGACGAACTGGCAGCTCATCACAAATGTCGAAATCCCGAACTCCATTTCTGTCATTATGGCCGGAATCAGGCTTTCAACCGTTTATATCATTGCTTGGGCGACACTTGCTTCTTATATCGGCGCTGGAGGTCTTGGAGACTTTATTTTTAACGGGCTGAACCTTTACCGTCCAGACTTGATTCTAGGCGGGGCAATCCCGGTTACCATCCTTGCCCTCATCGTTGAATTTTTCTTAGGCAAACTTGAAAATGCGATGACACCAAAACCACTTCGTGACGCAAGAAATAATGGATAGGAGGAAAATAGAATGAAGAAAAAAACACTCGCTTTGTTTGCTGTGATTCTGTTATCCTTCGGTACCTTGCTTTCTGGCTGTTCGTTACCTGGACTTGGTGGAGGAGCAGAAGGGACGATTCGCGTTGGCTCTCTTTCTACAACAGAATCTCAGATCGTATCAAATATTGTGAAACAAATGATTGAACATGATACAGACTTAAAAGTAGAACTCGTTAATAATCTCGGTTCATCCGTCGTGCAACATCAGGCAATGGTAAATGGTGATGTGGATATCACAGCGACACGTTACACGGGGACAGATCTCGTTGGGCCACTTGGTGAAGAACCGATTAAAGATCCGAAAAAAGCGCTTGTAGCGGTTAAAAAAGGTTTTGAAGAAAAGTTTCATCAAACTTGGTTTGATTCCTATGGATTTGCGAATACTTATGCCTTTATGGTTCGAGCAGATACCGCTAAAAAGTATAACTTAAAAACAGTAAGCGATATGCGACCCGTTCAAGATCAGCTCACAGCAGGCGTTGATAACTCATGGATGGAACGGAAAGGAGACGGGTATAAAGCCTTCTCGAAAGATTACAACATCGAATTCAAAAAAATCTTTCCTATGCAAATCGGTTTGATTTATACGGCCTTGAAAGATAAACAAATGGATGTGGCCCTTGGCTATTCAACAGATGGCCGGATTCCAACTTATAACTTGAAAGTGCTTAAAGACGATAAAAAATTCTTCCCACCTTATGATGCTTCACCGCTTGCAACAGATAAAATTTTAAAAGAGCATCCCGAATTAAAAACGACATTAAATAAATTGGTCGGAACAATTTCAACTGAGGAGATGCAGCGACTGAATTATGAAGCGGATGGGAAACTAAAAGAACCTTCTGTCGTTGCGAAAGAATTTTTGGAGAAGCACAATTACTTTGAGGATAAAAAATAAGGAGGGAACGGACCAGTGGAAACTCTGAAACAATTGATCGACTATTACGCAACCAATGGAAGCTATGTCATGGAAGAGTTTTGGCGTCACTTTCTGATGAGTATTTACGGCGTACTCTTTGCAAGTATTGTAGCGATTCCACTTGGAATTTATATTGCAAGAAAAAAACGGCTAGCGAATTGGGTGATTCAAATTGCTAATGTCATCCAAACGATTCCTGCCCTTGCTATGCTTGCTGTTTTAATGCTTGTATTGGGACTTGGGACAAATACGGTCGTCTTATCTCTTTTCCTATATTCGTTACTTCCAATTTTAAAAAATACGTATACTGGCATTCAAAATGTCGATAGCGCGCTATTAGAATCTGGGAAAGCAATGGGGATGACGAAGTGGCAAGTGCTTCGCATGGTGGAACTGCCACTTTCACTTTCCGTGATTATGGCAGGAATCCGAAATGCGCTAGTTATTGCAATCGGCGTTGCTGCGATTGGGACATTCGTTGGTGCTGGAGGACTTGGGGATATCATTGTACGCGGAACGAACGCAACCAATGGGACCGCTATTATCTTAGCAGGAGCGATTCCCACTGCCCTAATGGCGATTATTACCGATTTATTACTCGGCTGGGTGGAAAAAGCGATCAATCCAGTGAAAAATAAAAAGAAAAAATTATCAGAAGCGCTATAAAATGAAGGGCGGGCAGGGGAAAACTCTCGCCCGTTCTTTCCATTAGTGCAAGGAGGGAACAACGTGGTAAAGCATAAACGGGAAGCTTGGCGAGAGGAAAAAGAAACTGAAAGCCTGAGCGAGGTCAATAATACAATAAAAGTCCCCCAGAATGCCTCGTTTTTCCGCAAGTTGCTTGCTTTTATGGGACCAGGAGCTCTGATTGCCGTAGGTTATGTTGATCCAGGAAACTGGGCAACATCCATCGCCGGAGGCTCCGAATTCGGCTACACGCTACTTTCAGTCATTTTAATTTCCAATTTAATGGCGATTCTCTTGCAGTCGTTGGCAGCTAAACTTGGCATTGCAACTGGCCGTGATTTAGCACAAGCCTCACGAGATAGTTTTTCTAAAAAAACATCATTTGCTTTGTGGGTTCTTGCTGAGCTAGCAATTATCGCAACAGATTTAGCGGAAGTGATCGGGAGCGCGATTGCTTTAAATTTACTTTTTGGATTACCACTTATTGTCGGCGTCATTATCACTGCGCTTGATATTTTTCTTGTCTTGCTCCTACAACACCGGGGATTTCGCTATATTGAAGTCATTGTTATTACCTTGATGGTGACGATCCTCGTTTGCTTTGGTGTCGAGTTATTCATGAGCCATCCAGAAATAAAAGAAGTCCTGTATGGGTTTATCCCACAAAAGGAAGTCGTAACAAACCCCACGATGCTCTATATTGCGCTTGGAATTTTGGGGGCAACGGTTATGCCACATAATCTGTATTTACATTCTTCGATTGTCCAGACAAGGCAATATGAACGCAGCTTAAAGGGAAAAAAAGAAGCCATTAAATTTGCTTTTATTGATTCTACTTTTTCACTGACAGTAGCGCTATTTATCAATGCGGCGATCCTTGTGCTAGCTGCGTCTGCCTTTTATTATTCGGGTCATACTGAGGTGGCTGGAATTGAAGATGCCTACAAATTGTTGAATTCGGTTCTCGGAAGCGGGGTTGCCAGTGTGATTTTCGCGGTAGCGTTACTTGCCTCAGGACAAAATTCAACATTAACAGGTACACTCGCCGGCCAAATTGTCATGGAAGGCTTTTTAAATATTCGTCTGAAGCCTTGGATCAGACGACTCATCACAAGAGTTCTTGCTATTATTCCTGCAGTGATCGTGACTGCACTTTATGGCGCAAGGGGAACCAATGAGCTTTTAATTTTGAGTCAAGTGGTGCTTTCCATGCAGCTCTCATTTGCAGTCATTCCACTTGTTATGTTTACAAGTGATAAGCGAAAGATGGGCGTTTTTGTGAACGGCTTTTGGCTGAAAGGTCTTGCTTGGCTAGTTGCCATTTTTATTGCAATTTTGAATATCTATTTACTAATTCACACCTTTGTTTAACTATAATTTTATTATGTAAACAACAAATGAAAAGATTTTTAATTTTTTCCCTCGAATTTTTTATCTAGATTCGTTATAATTGAATTAGCGAATAACCGTAGTAAAGGTGTGGAGTAGGATGGAGGACAAAGCAGTAAAACAGCAAAAACGATTATTAGAGCAAGAACATCTTTTGCCGTATACAATTGAAGCTCACAATCAATCTTTTCATGTCATGATCTATACAAAACTTGGGAAAATTTCTGGAATCACTGTGTTGAATGAAGATAAGAGCCTCGCTAATAGGGAAACTGCTGAAGAAGTTGTATTAAAATTACAACGTTATAATTTTTATTTTGAGTATCTTTCAAAGCGTTCGGACGTTGTGAAGGAACGAGACAGTGTGGTAGCAGAACGAATTGAACAAACGCAGCTTATTCTAAATGACGGTGAATTATTTGATGAAAATATGCAACCAATTGTTGATAAGCTCAGTTTAGCACTCGAAGTTTACAAACAACAACAGCATAAAATGGATATTTATCAAGAAGATATTAGTTTGCTAAATGAGAAAATCAAAGAGCAAGGTCAAATTCAACCAGAAGACTGGAAATCTGCGGAAGATTTGTCTATTTTGTTTATGAGTGCTGCTTACGCACAAACGATTTACCTAGAAGCAACCAGAAAAAATCGTCAAAAGCTTGCCAAGTGGGTTCATGAACATCAAAAACAACTTCCAACTGAAAAGCGAAAAGCATTGTTGAAACTTGTTTCGCTTTTAAGTGACACAAGTGCTGGCCTTATTTTCGATCAAATTATTTCGTTGCTACCGCTGCTTGAAAAAGGCTTGCTAATCGATCATGATGAAGATCTTCCAAAGCGTGCTCAGGAATTCAACAAAGAATATGAAGCATTGTGTCGCTTCTACAAACCCAAACTTGAAAAAATGATTAAATTAATCCGAAATTAAAAAATAGCCGCTGGAACGAGTCAGTTTCAGCAGCTATTTTTTATTTTTTGAGCAATTTATGTTGAACTAGATAATTTTTAGCCACTGTTTCTGCGGATTTACCATCTACATTGACTTGGTAATTCATCTTACGCATCTCCGCATCTGTAATTTTTCCAGCTAATTTATTCAACGGTTCTTTTAACTCTGGATACTTTTGCAAGGTTTTAGTAAGCATCAAAGGAGCGCCTTGGTAAGGAGGAAAGAGCTTACGATCATCTTTTAGTACCTTCAAATGGTATTGCTCGAGTTCGCTATCTGTTGAATAGGCATCTAAAACATCAATGTCGCCAGCCTTAATTGCTGTATAGCGAAGTTTAGGTTCCATTTTTTCAAGATGATTAAATGTGATCCCATATTTTTCTTGTAGTCCCTTGTATCCATCCCCACGGTCTGCAAATTCGGCCGTGAAGCCAACCTTTACTTGCTCATCAATCGGACGAAGATCAGAAATCGTTTCCGGCCCGTATTCTTTCGCAAGTCGTTCGGAAACGGCAATCGCATAAGTATTATTATATTGCATTGGTTTTAAAAGTGTCATATCAAATTTAGAAGCTAAACCTGTTCGGGCTTGTTTATAAACTTCGTGAGCGGAATGGGATTTAGCAGGTTCTTTTGTGAATGTTTCAAGAACCGTTCCAGTAAACTCTGGATAGATATCAATATCGCCAGATTTCAGCGCGTTAAAGAGGAAGCTTGTTTTCCCCATGCTTGGCTTCAATTCCACTTTCAAATCGGTTTCATCTTCAATAAGTAGTTTATACATGTTAATCAGTATTTCAGGCTCTGCACCTAGTTTGCCTGCAATTGTAATATCTTTTTTATCACTTGTAAAATGTGGCACGATTAGTAGAGCCGCCGTTAGCAAGATTGCCGCAGATACCGTGATGACTGTACTTTTGAAGGAGGCTTTTTGGAAGAAACGCAATACAAAGTCAAACAAAATGGCAAGCAGGGCTGCAGGAATTGCGCCCAGTAAAATCAAGCTGTTGTCATTTCGGTCGATCCCAAGCAGAATCAAATCCCCAAGTCCACCTGCGCCGATCAAGGCGGCAAGCGTTGCTGTTCCGATGATAAGAACCATTGCTGTTCGAATCCCAGCCATGATGACTGGCATGGCAAGTGGTAACTGAATTTTATACAGTCGTTTCCATTTGTTCATTCCCATTGCTCGAGAAGCTTCAATTAGTGCAGGATCCACTTCATCAATTCCAGTATAAGTATTGCGCAAAATGGGAAGTAGGGCATAGACAACGAGTGCGATGATCGCTGGCACGATTCCAATTCCGACAAGTGGAATTAGCAGGCCAAGCAAAGCCAGTGATGGAATCGTTTGGAAAATCGCTGCGACTTGGATGACGGGTTCTGCGATCCGCTTGTGGCGTGTTAAGTAAATACCAAGAGGCAAGGCAATTAAAACAGCGATGAAAAGAGAGATGAATGAAATTTGAATGTGCTCAATCAAAGCAGAAAGAAGGTCCTCTTTTCGGTCTGTTAGTGTCTCGATGAATGTACTCATGAATGAACACCTTCTTTCAAGTTGCTCGATAAGAAGGCAAGTAAGTCCTTCGTCTTGATGGTCGCGATGCTCATACCGGTTTCATCTTCGATCGTGACGCTTTTGGCATTTGCAAGCGCGGTAACAAGTTCTTCGAGTGGATCAGTGGTTTTTAAATGTCGGCTCGCCTCACTCGCGTTTCCTGCAGTTGTTGGGGTGAAGAAGTTTCGGTTTAGCAATTCAGAAATCGTGATGGAATGGTCAAATAGGGTTTTAGGTAAAAGATTGCCAGACTCGAGAAAATTACGAACAAAGTCAGTTTCAGGATTTTTCAATATATTCTCTGGCGTGTCGCATTGGACGATTTTTCCATCTTGCATGAGGCAAATTCGGTCTCCGAGCGCCAAAGCTTCTTGCATGTCGTGCGTGACAAAAACGATGGTCTTTTTGATTTTCTTTTGCAGTTCAGAAATATCTTGCTGTAATTTTTGCCTAGAAATGGGGTCTAACGCACTGAAGGGCTCATCCATTAAAATAATGCTTGGATCGGCTGCAAGCGCGCGAACAACACCCACACGTTGCTGTTCGCCGCCAGAAAGTTCTTTCGGTAGCCGGTCTCGGTATAAAGCCGGATCAAGCCCAACCATTTCCAGTAATTCGGTTGTTCGGTCATAGATTTTTTGCTTATCCCACTTTTTTAGCTCAGGGACAATCGCGATATTTTCAGCAATTGTCATATGAGGGAACAAAGCAATTTGCTGGAGTACATAGCCAATATCATAGCGCAATTCGTGAATGTCATAATCACTAATGCGTTTTTCATCGATATAGATGGTCCCCGTTGAGAGTGGGATGAGACGATTGATCATTTTTAAAGTTGTTGTTTTGCCACATCCGCTTGGCCCAATAAAAACGAAAAATTCACCGTCTTCAATATTGAGGTTGAGGTGATCAACAGCGACGGAATCATTGTCATATTTCTTTGTCACATTTTCAAAGCGAATCATAGTATCCTCCCAGTTTCTATTTTTTAAAAGCAATCATCTCTGTTTATACCCTATAATTTACCATTTTTTAACGGTAAATAGAAATTATAAAGATTTATTTTGTAAAATATTGCTCTCGTGTTAAAATAGAAGGTGAGGTTTCAAACAATCCTAGATGTAAGAACTAGAATGGAAAGGTTTTGAAAAGAGTGGAAAATCTAATGCAAGATTTAGGTATTCAAATACCAGATCTTTTGATAAAACAAAATGAATCCCTAGCAAAGTACACGTATACGAAAACAGGCGGAGAAGCAGATCTGTTTGCTATGCCAAAAACGATTGATGAAGCTAAAAAACTTGTTCAGTATTGCCATGAAAACCAGATTGTGCTAACTGTTCTTGGGAATGGCTCGAATTTGATTGTAAAAGATGGGGGCATTCGCGGGGTTGTGATGCACCTTGATTTACTGAATGAAATTGTAAGAGAAGAAACACGAGTGATTGCTGGAAGTGGTGCAAAAATTATTGATGTTTCAAGGTTCGCACTGGAATCGCAACTTAGCGGTCTCGAATTTGCTTGCGGGATTCCAGGATCTGTTGGTGGGGCGCTTTATATGAATGCTGGTGCTTATGGCGGGGAAATCAGTGATGTACTTGACGCAGCAACTGTTTTAACACGTTCTGGCGAGTTGCTATATTTAAAGCGAGAAGAGCTAGCTGCTAAATACCGAAGAAGTACGATTGCCGATAAAGATTATATTGTATTAAGTGCAGAGTTTGCGCTAGAACTTTCAGAAAGGCAGCCCATTGAAACTAAAATGGCGGAACTTACGGAAGCACGTGAAGCGAAGCAACCACTTGAATTCCCGTCTTGCGGTAGCGTTTTCAAGAGACCACCAGGCCATTTTGCTGGAAAGTTGATTCAAGATAGTGACTTGCAAGGTTTTCAAATTGGTGGTGCGCAAGTTTCCAAGAAGCATGCGGGTTTTATCATAAATGTAGGTGAAGCGACAGCAACAGACTATATGAAAGTGATCCATCATGTTCAAGAAACAGTAAAACGTAATTTTGGTGTAGATTTAGAAACTGAAGTGAAGATTATTGGAGAAGACAAGTGATTCTGATCGCTTGTCTTCTTATGTTTAAAAAAGTAAGAATAGGAAATAATGGTTGTGGAGAGATGTTTTTTTGAAAGGAAGTCGATAAAATGAAGGCTATCATTATGAATGAATACGGGGACAGTAGTGTACTTCAGTATGTAGATGATTTTCCGGACCCGATATTAAAAGATGATGATGTATTAATTGAAGTGAAGGCGGCAGCCGTTAATCCAATTGATTGGAAATTACGTCAAGGCTATTTAAAACAAATAATCGATATCCCTTTTCCCTTTATTCTTGGACTTGATGTTTCAGGGGTTGTAAAGGAAGTTGGAAAAGAAGTCACAATGTTTCAACCAGGGGATGAAGTTTACGCACGTGCGGATACAAGTCGAAATGGCTCTTACGCAGAAAAAATTGCGGTGAATCAATTATTTGTTTCAAAGAAACCAAGCAATTTAAATTTTGAAGAAGCTGCTTCTGTTCCACTGGCAGCGCTAACGGCTTATCAAGCCCTAAGAGACTTTGCTGGACTAGATAAAGGCGAACGGGTTTTTATTTCTGCGGGGTCTGGCGGAGTTGGAAGTTTTGCTATTCAAATCGCCAAAATTTTGGGTGCCTATGTAGTGACAACAACAGGACCTAATAATATTGATTATGTCAAAAGTCTCGGAGCAGATGAGGTCATTGACTATACGAAAAATGACAGTTTGGATATAGAACCGGTTGATGTTGTTTTCGATTTGATAGGAGGCAAAAGTCAAATTGAAAGTTTTTCGATTCTAAAAGAAGGCGGAAGAATTGGCTCAATTGCTGGAACGCCAGATCCAAAATTGGCGAAAGAAAAACGAGCAAATGCAAAAGGACTTTGGGTGAAATCAAGTGGCGCAGATTTAGATGAGCTTCGTAATTACATTGAAGCAGGTAAAATAAAAACAGAAATTGCTGCAAGATTTCCACTTGAAAAGGTAAAAGTAGCCCATGAGTTAAGTGAAACAGGGCATGTGAGAGGTAAAATTGTCATCGAAGTAGCGAAATAAAATAAGTGAAGCAAAATCCCCGGTTTCTTGCCGGGTTTTTTGTGTTCGAACATGCATCATAGCGGGTTATTTGGTACAATGAGATTAGGCATTTTAGAATGGGAGGATTTCACCTTTTGGATAGTTTGATACAGTTTTTTAAAAACAGAAGTGTACGGCGTGTTGCTGTTTTTGTTCTTGTCGCATTTATATTGTATTTGCTACGGAGCATGATGGATATTATTTTGCTGACTTTTATTTTTTCATATTTGATTACGCGCCTTGAAGGTTTCATTTTACGGAGAATTTCGATTTATCGGCAGATTATTGTGCTCTTGCTTTATGCAGTAATCGCGCTAGGTCTTGTTTTTGTGGTCGTTAAATATGTACCGCTTTTAACTGACCAAATTAAACAGTTAGTGAACTTCATCAATCAATTTTTTACAACAGATGATAGTGATAATGAGTTTATTAATTATATTGTTAGTCTGGCCAACCAAGTTGATGTTATGAAATATACTGAGCAAGGTGTGCAGATTATCGTCACTTACTTAACGAATATCGGGACCGTGCTGTTCAATGCGTTTATTGCTTTAATGCTGAGTTTGTTTTTCTCATTAGGGAAAGATCAACTCATTCGGTTTACGAACCAATTTGCAACGAGTAAAGTAGCTTTCATTTATGAAGAAGTAAAATATTTTGGTCAAAAATTTGTAGCTACTTTCGGAAAGGTAATCGAAGCGCAGTTTTTAATTGCTGTTGTTAACTGCGCGCTCACAACACTTGCCTTATGGATACTAGGATTTCCACAATTGATGACACTTTCCATCATGGTCTTTTTACTAGGATTAATTCCTGTTGCGGGTGTAATCATTTCGATGATCCCGCTCACAATCATCGCTTATACCATTGGTGGAGTTCAATATCTGATCTACATTATTTTGATTGTGGTAGTGATTCATGCGCTCGAATCTTATGTACTAAATCCAAAATTGATGTCTGCTAAAACTGACTTACCAGTTTTTTACACGTTTATCATTTTAATCTTCGGGGAGCATTTCTTCGGTATTTGGGGATTAATTGTTGGAATTCCAGTTGTTATGTTCTTCCTTGATGTACTCGGTGTGACTAATCAAGCTGAACACCTTTTAGAAAAGAAGCCAAAGAAGAACCCTAAACAAGATCCAGAGAGCTAAAGCTGGATCTTGTTTTATGCTGAAAGAGAGAAGAAGGGTGAATTAACACTTTTACAAGAAGATTTTTAAGTTTTCTTTCTTGCTGTTTAAAACTTCTTTAACTATTTTGTTTTATAATGAAAGCAATCATTAGTTAAAGGAGGAATTTAAATTGAAAAAAATACTTATATTCACAGTGCTACCTGTAACCTCCGTTTTACTAGCTGTTTTCCTTTATTTTCATTTTTTCGAAGGCTGGATGTACTTTTATTTGAACCAACTAATGCGAAATTATAGCTTTATTGATTATATAACCATTGCAATTACGGCAGCGCTTGTTTATTTAGCAGCTGTACAAATAATGAGTTTAGAATTAAACTTAAAATTATTGATCATTTCGTATTTGATTTATTTCGGATGTTTAGTCTTTTTATTATTTGCAAAAGATTCCCATGCACGCGGAATATCCTTTGACACATTCAGTTTCATCGAACCATTTTTAGCAGGAAATTTACGGGTAATTACAATCGGCAATGTCATTGCGTTTATCCCGATTGGTTTCTTAATGTGGAAACTAAGGAGCTATCAAGCATTTTCCCTTGCAGTAGCACTAATTATTGCTGTTGAAACTACTCAATATTATTTAGCTGTTGGATATTTTGATACTGGAGATATTTTCTTAAACGTATGTGGTATTATGACGGGGTATTTAATGATACGTTTTGCGAATTTCATTGTCAGTAAAAAGAACGCCAACAAAAGCGCATCCTAACACTGGGGGCGCTTTTGTTGGCGTTCTTAAAGAAAGTTACTCTTCTATATATTTACGAATTGTGAGCATTTGATCTTCCATTTTTGAAATGTTTGTAGCTGCATCTTCAAGCTTTTTGAAGGCTACAGGGGGGACATCGCCTTTATAACGTAAGGAATGCTCAAGGCTTGCCCAAAAGTCCATAGCAATCGTACGAATTTGGATTTCAATACGAAAAATCTCACTTTTTTCAGATAAAAAGATCGGGATTGCAACGATAATATGTAAACTTCTGTATCCGCTTTCTTTTGGGTTTTTAATATAATCTTTGGTACGGATCAATTCGACATCATCTTGAGAAACAAGCATGTTTACAATATCATAGACATCATCCACGTAGGAACAAGTAACACGAATTCCAGCGACATCATTTAGTTCATTTCGGATGTTATCAATTGAAATCGTTTTGCCACGTTTAATTAATTTTTCACCGATACTTTTAGGTTTTTTAATCCTAGACTCAATCGAATGAATTGGACTGCGTTTTTTCTGAAGCGAGAGCTCATCAGCAAGAATTTCTAGTTTGGTTTTAACTTCTTTAATTGAACTGCGATAACACATCATTAAATACTGAAAATCCTCAAGGAAGGCCATATTTTGTTCAAATTGAGGGTTATCACCAAGCCAGCGCTGTAACTCGCGCATAACTTCTTTATTTTCCATAAGCAATCGACTCCTTAGAAACAATTAGGTGGACACATATGTATGATTCCCGATATAAAAGCCACTAAAACGTCGCAACATAGATAAAAAGAAGTATAAGACACCTAGAATCTAAAATAGTTATCATAAGAGTTATTCTTTTGGTTTTACTATTACTTCCTATAATATATATTATGTAAACTAGAAAAATTATTTTTCGTAAGGAGGAGTTTCGTTCTCCCCCTTACTTTTTAAGACTATTCATTAATCGTAACTCTTGCTTATATTTTTTAACTATATGATGATGTTCAGGTGTTTTTAGTGTAGTTAAATAGTGCTAGTAATTCGTTTGTTAGTGCCTTCGACAATAATGCCTTCACTATTATTAATGCAACAAAGATTTAATTGTTCTTTATATTGTACTTCTATATCCTTGGTTATTTTATTGAAAGGAATGTCATTATAGTGCGGTACTGTATAAAAATCAACTATATTTAATCCCGCAAAAGAATCTAGATTCGGAGCTTTTTTGGGACTATCCATTTTCTTGATGTACTCAATTGTTTTAGACAAAACAATGGCTCCAGCAGATTCGCCGATATATAGTTTTCCTTTTTGTATTTCTTCAATGATCATTTGATCCGCACCAGATTGCTTTAGTTCCTGTAGCAGAAAGAAACTATTTCCTCCAGTAACATAGATATAATTATTTTCTCTTAACTTTTGTTTGATTTCTTTTGGCTTTGCAGTAGACAAATCTAACTGGTCGACTATTAATCCCATACTTTCCAAAGCTCTTTTGCCTGATTTAACATAAAAGGTTATCTTTTCTACCTTGCTAGCTGTAGGAATAAATGTAACGGTCTTTCCAACCAACTCTTTGTTAAATGACTGCAACTCGGTAGATACTTCTGCAAATGAGGATACTAAAAATAAATTTTTCATAAACGTCTCCTTTTCTTCTTTATTTACGTTCTAGATTAACATTGAAAGGCGCAAATTCCTGACACTATTCTATACCTGTTTAATTTTCATCGGTTGATTTCACGATAAAAGATAAATCCCATTTTAGATTACCACATCGCGACTTAAAAATCTGTGGCTATTTTGTGGATTTTATATTTTTATTATTCGGAAAATAAACAAGTTGATTCTGCACTATTCTTACTTTCCATCACCTTGTTTTGAAAATATATTGACAGTCAGTATATCTCGCATAAAAAACAGAATCGCTAGAATGGCCATTTCAAATGGCTTCATCCAACGATTCTGTTCGGTAAATCGTAAATATACTTTTAAAATTCCCTATCTAAAATATTTTCATCCGAGCTTAGCTTCTTAGTCCACGTCCCTTGCTAATTAAGTACCAGCAAAGCGAGTAAAGAACTGCAATGAAGAGAATGAGAATTAACATGGAGACAACCGTTGACATATCCGTTGTTCCAAGAAAGCCGTATCTAAATCCTGAGATCATATAAACGATTGGATTAATTTTCGAAACAACTTGCCAGAATGGCGGTAACATCGAAATGGCATAGAAAACGCCACCCAGATAAGTTAGGGGTTGCAAAACAAAAGTTGGAACAATTGAAACATCATCATAAGACTGAGCAAAAATGCCGTTTAGTAATCCCGCTAAAGAAAATAGAATGGATGTCATTAACAGCGTGATAATGATAATTGTCCAGGAAAAAACATGCAGTGGAACGAAGAACAGTGAAATGAGTGTCACAAGAGCCCCTACTAAAATACTTCTTCCCATACCACCGATCACAAAGCCCCAGATAATTACATGTGTTGGAACAGGAGCAACCAGTAGTTCTTCAATATTTTTCTGGAATTTTTGCGAGAAAAAGGATGACGAAACATTGGCGTAGGAACTTGTGATAACAGACATCATGATCAGACCAGGAACAATAAATTCCATGTAGGAAAACCCGCCGATTTCCCCAATTCGCTTTCCAATTAAATTTCCGAAAATCACGAAGTATAAGGAAGTCGTAATCACTGGAGGTACCAGTGTTTGCACCCAAATTCGTAAATAACGGTTTGTTTCTTTTACTGCAAGACTTTTTAAAGCCGTAAAATAAAGACTAAACATTTTTCTCCTCCACTCGATGTTCTTCTTCTGTGATTTTCAAGAACAGCTCTTCTAATCGGTTTGACTTATTTCGCAAGGAAAGAACTTTAATCCCCTGCTCTGTCAACTGTTCAAAGATTTCATTTACACCTTGATCACGCTCAACTTCAATCGCCAAAGTTAATTCATCTTCAAAATAGCTCTTGTAGCCGTTGATTTCTGGTTTTACGTCATAAGGAGCTAAATCAAAAATGAAGGTTTCAAATTGAAGCTTTGCAAGAAGAGCTTTCATACTCGTGTTTTCTACAAGCTCACCAGATTGGATGATCCCGATATTTCGGCAAAGCATTTCCGCTTCTTCCAGATAATGTGTCGTCAAAATGATTGTTGTCCCACTGGCATTTAATTCACGTAAAAACTCCCACATTTCACGCCTTAACTCGATATCTACTCCAGCCGTAGGTTCATCAAGAATAAGTAAACGGGGCTCATGCATCAGCGCCCTTGCAATCATCAATCGCCGTTTCATTCCGCCAGAGAGCATCCGAGCGCGAACATGGCGCTTTTCCCATAAATTGGATTGTTTTAAGTATTTTTCACTGCGCTTGATAGCTTCTTTACGTGAAACTCCATAATAACCGGCCTGATTAACAACAATTTGTTGGACCGTTTCAAAGGGATTGAAGTTAAATTCTTGCGGGACTAAACCGATTTGTTGCTTCATTCGAACCAGGTCTTTATCAAGATCGTAACCAAAAACTTTGACTTGGCCAGAGGTTTTATTAACTAATGAAGTGATAATTCCAATTGTGGTCGATTTACCGGCTCCGTTCGGTCCAAGAAGCGCGTAAAAATCCCCTTCTTCTACATTTAAATTAATTCCACGTAAGGCTTTGACACCAGTGGCATATACTTTTTTTAAATCTTTTATTTCAAGTGCATAGGTCATTTCAATTATTATCTCCCTTATCGATGATTTCATGGCCTGCTTCTACTTTAGGAAACGACAAATACCAAGCAGTTAAGACCCTATTTTATTCTAACACGCTCCAAAGTAAAACGCTTGACTCCAGACTCATGAAGGCGTTAAACATTATACTTGAGAATAGAAAAACCAGCAAACTTTATGCTTGCCGGTTGTTACTTCTATTTGTCATTTAGCGCTGTATTAAAAACCGTTTCTGCCACATTTTTCGTTTTGATCACCAATTTTTCTGGGTCGTGCTCCAAGTAAATAACCTCAATGACCTTGCCAGGTTGAACTTGGTCTAAAGCTTCTTGTAGTACCGTTTTTTTAGTGGAAACCGGCTGTGTGGTATGGTCTTTTAAGGCTACTTCGAGGTCTAACCAAACATTCACCTTAGCATCTGACATGCTATTTTCTGGACGCATCCCAATGACAGTCGCATAACTTGTGATGCCTTCTTTGCTAATTTTAAGTGCTTCAGCATCCATCATCCCTGTTTTTACAGCAAACTCTTCAAACAACTCTTGCATTTCTTCTTGGGTAAGCGCCTGATCTCCTGCTTTCGGCAGAGCAACCTTTCGCTGTTCATTCGTTACAACAGGAATCGGAGTGCCAATCCCTAATGCAGAAAGTTGTGTAAGGGGAATAAAGGCTTTTAAACTGGACTGAAAGCTTTCCCCTGACTTTTTGATGACCTCTACTTGCATTTCAACTTGTGGTTGTTGATTTAAATATGTTCCCGTTTGGGTCAGGCTGCGAATAATTCCAAGTGCTGCTTCCCCGTTTTTCACTCGTGAACTGCCGATGCCGACAAATGATAAAATAGAACTGATAACAAGAAGTCCAATTCCTCCGTAAATGCCAATCCGGAATATTGAGTTATCAAAGAAGTCGACGCTAGTCGTGTCCCGGAAAAAGATTAAATACATAATGGTTCCAAAAATCATAATAAAACCAAGTGACCATAGGATACGAGAGATATTTTTCATTGTTTCATCCACCTAACTTTCTTTTAATAATTGCACGATTTTTTTATACATATCAGAAGACTTTTTGTATTGCCTCTTTTGTTCGGCGCAAATGCCCAATACTTCATATAAAGCAACTAAACGTTCAACAATTGGATTATGTTCGAAATAATCAATGCAAGATTCTGCTTGCTCTTGTGCGAATTCATAGTTCTTTTGTTCAAGTGCCAGTTGCGATTTGTAAAAATGTAGGGCATAGGTTTGATCATCCGTTCTCGGAGCATGTTCAAGTGTCTGAATGAGCGAAGACAACTGATCGAATTGTTTTCCTAGAAGTGCAATATCTGCTTGATAAAGCAGAATAAGCGTAAAAAATGTCTTTTCAATCTGTGTCTGCTGTTGTAAAAAGTCATTAAAACGTTCACTTTCTTTTTTCGCTTCCATCAGTTGCTTCGTTTTAATCAGCATAACGATGCGATTATTGAAAATCATCACTTGATAATCCCCAATATGTGCGTGATCTAAATATAGAAGATTTTCTTCTGCCTTGGATAAACTAACAAGCGCTTCTTCATAGAGCCCCAAATAAAAATAATAATTACTTTGTAAAATATAAAGACTTGGAAGATGCGATTTAAAGTTTTTTAGCTGTATTTGGCGTAAGGCTTCATTTAATTGCTTTTTCGCTAGTTCAAATCTTTTCAGAGTAAGGAGAATTTCGATTTCTATTTTTTTAACAGCAATCCAAGCTTCTAAGTTTTCAGTAAGTAATGGAAGTAATTGCTGACAGTAAGTATTAGCTGCTTCATATTCAGCTTTAGATCGCAGAACTTGCATCTTATAAAAATAAAAAGCTTTTTTGAGAGGTGCTGGCAACTGCCTAATTTCTCTATCCGGAAACTCCTTTAAATAGAAGTTCAAATAGTCCATATGTAAATCGCTATAGTTGTCTTGGTCGTTCATAGATTGATAGAAACACGCTGTCATGAGCTTTGAAGCTAGTTCAAATACAAGAGCATCAGATTCTCTAGGCAGTGTGGCTACATAAGTCTCATCGATATCAGAAAAGGCGATCATCTGGTTCACGATTTCATCTGTCCCTTTTAAAATATGATTCGAAACATCTTCTGCTTTTAGTAAATAGTCCGTTGAGACATCTAACTTTTTAGCAAAACTTGCTGCCAAATCTTCAGCAAGGATATAGCGTCCCGTTAAAATATTAGAAAAATGTGGCAAAGTAATCAATCCACTCACAAGCTCTTTTCGAGTCATCCCCTTTTTGTCTATCAAGAAATTAATTCGTTCTTTTAGCATTTTCTCCTCCCTTTTTGCGTAGTTTCTTGCTATATATGTATCTTATCATAGAAAAAATTACAAATATAGTGATTAAGCACAATGCAAAAAGATTTCTTAACTAGCCTATCTAAACAACTTTTTCTCTTTTTATTTTGTAATAAAATAAGGATTTTGACAAAACAAAAAGGATCTTGCTCATTAGAACAAAACCCTTTTTGTTAGTTATTAATATAGAGGAACCATTTTTTTATCTACTTGAAGGCCAGAGTAGTCGTAAGCAGCAATGTAGACACTATCGCTTGTAGAGCGAACTTTATCTTTCGCATAATAGCGGAAGTTTGAGCTATCTAACACGCCTACAGAACTATATTGTAAGCCATTAACAACAAGTGCAACTTGTTTGATGTTGCCAGAATAAGTACCTGTTACAAATCCATCACCAATTTTGTAAGCAGCTGGCGATAGTCCAGAATTCGTCATAGCACCACTTAAGTTAACTTTTTTACGATCCACTTGTCTTCCAGATGCATCATATCCGATTACATAAACATTATAAGATGTAGAAGCTACTTTGTCTTTCGCGTAATAGCGGAAGTTTGTGCCATCTAGAACATCTACTTTGCTGTAGACACTGCCGTTTACTTCAAGAGCGACTTTCTTCACACTACCAGAATAAGTACCTGTTACAAATCCATCGCCGACTCTGTAGTTGCTCGGATAAACAGTTCCTGCTGCTGTTGAAGCACCATTTACGAGAACTTGTTTGCGATCAAGTTGTCTACCGCTTGCATCATAACCAACGATATAAACGCTATTTGATGCAGAAGTTACTTTATCTTTTGCATAGTAACGGAAGTTTACACTATCAAGCACATTTACTTGACCGTAAACAACACCATTTACTTCTAAAGCAACACGTTTAACTCCTCCAGAGAAAGTACCTGTTACGAATCCATCTCCAATGTTGTAGCTATTCGGATTTAGTGCACCTTGTTGGATTGTTTTAGCAACGACTTCTACTGTAATCACTTTTTTCGTTACATTTCCAACTGAGTCAGTAACGGTATATGTAACCGTATATTGACCTGGAACATTCACATCAACTGTACTATTGACTTGAATATCCCCTGTGATATCTCCATCTTCAGCATCAATTGCAGTAACACCACTTAGAGGTGAGAAAGCACTTCCTTGTTCAATTTTTTTATCAAAAGCATGAATAACTGGTGCTTCGTCAGGTGCTCCGAGAGTCAAGTTGGTTACTTTGGAATAACTAACATCCATGATGCCATTTGCATTTGGTTCGCGTTCTTTACCCACTACTTTTGCTGTAATCATTGTGCCAGCAGGATAAACTGTTGTACCTTTGTAATTCCAGTTTCCAGCAGTATCTACTGGGATATCTTTCGTAATTAGTGTGTTGTTTGTATAAAGTTCAACTGTATAGTCTTTTGGATGTTCGTTGATTCGATCTTGTACAGTCTTCCCTTTAAAGGTCTTATTATCCGTACTTTGTAAAGTTGTTGGTTCAATACTATTTTCCATCCATGAATTTTCGAACCAAGTCATCGAATTATCCGTAATCGATTTATCTGCTAAGTTGTTAGTTCCAAAATTAAGTGAGATATAATCTGGATCAACCGCATCTACTTTAAATGTGTAGCTTGGTTTTCTTTCGATAACACTTGTATAACCGCTCATTTTACGGTCTTTGTTCCATTTCGCTAGATCAATGAAAATGTCATTTGTCATATTCATCGTTGTAGAAGCTAAAACTTGTTCGCCGTATAGGTTAAGCGTATTGTTGTTTGCATCAAATTCAATTCTCGAACGATTTGCACCTTGGTTAGCTGCTACAGTCGAAATTTGTTGTGTGTTTGTGTAAAGTCCTGCCGCTCCTGCACGAATATACATCGTTCCGGAAAGATAAGATTTCCAGTTAGGGTCTTGGAAGAATTCTTTAAATTCTGGATCAATTTGAATTCGTTGTACTCCTTGATTGGCTATTCCAAGCGAGATAAGCGCATTACTTGATGCTTTGATTTTCAATGAGTTGGGTGAAGCAGGTGAAAATTCTAAAGCATCAAATGTATTTTTGTAATTAAGTCCAATCGCTCTTGGTTGAACCGATTTTGTTTCCCCTTTTCCTTGATTACTCTCTTCTGCAAGCACATTCGCCGGTACTGAAGCAAGAATTTGTCCGCCAGCAACTGCACCAATTACGGCAATGGCGAATCCTTTTTTTAATCCTTTTTTAGACAATTTAACTGTCCCCTCTCTGTTTTGAAAAATGAATAGTAAACGACGCTGTCTATCCTCCTTTATTGCTTTGTATATAAAACACATAGAATTTTAATTCAACGCGTTTTATTGAATACATTGAGAAATCTTGACTAAAAAAGTAAAATTTTCTCTAACAAGAATCATATCATGCTTTTTCAGAGGATTATGGACACCAGTACGTTTTTGGGCTTTTAAATGTGAATAAACTGTGAAACATTTTATGGAGCTTTTACGCATAAAAATACACTTCCTCATAAATAAGGAAGTGTATTTAAACTTTATTCTGTGACTTCTACGGCTTTTGTTTGATGTTCAGGAATGATTTTTAAGAAAAGTAAAGCCATACCAATGACAGCTAAAACAGCAGCAACGATGAAAGGATAGCTTGTTCCAAACATTTCACTAATGAGCCCTGACAAAAGTGGCGCAAAAGCGGCTCCGAGCCAGCGAACAAAGTTATAAGCGCCACTCGTTACACTCCGTGCATAAGGGGAGTGTTCCATAACAGTTGTTGTAAATAAAGCATTATTTATCCCAAGAATAAGTCCAGAGAGAATGATTAAGATGATTCGTATCCATAAAATAGAAATAATGCCAAGCAGAACCAAAATAATCGCACAAGAAGCTAGCGTGAACTTAAGTACGTGTTTTGAATTGAAACGATCCTCTAAAGCATGAGCGATTTTGGCTGACCCAAGTGCAAGACAAAGTCCCCAAGCAAAAAACACAAAGCCAATTTGAATGGCAGATAAGCCAAGAACAAGCGGTGAGTAGGCTAAAATAGTGAAGAAACAATAATAGTAAAACATACCGCTCGTTGCGATTTGAAGAAATGGCTTATAGGTGAACAGATGTAGCATTTGTTTAATCGGTACTTCTTTTTTTGAACTACTTTTTTCCTTGGCAGGTGCTTTCACTTTAAATAATACGAGTAAGCAAGCGATGAAAATTAATGTAGCCGTAGCAAAAAATGGATAACGCCAAGATAGATTTCCTAGAACTCCGCCTAGAAGCGGACCAAATGCCATTCCAAGTCCCATTGCTGACTCATAAAGGCCAATTGCGTGTGAAGGAGTATGTGATAGTGCAATAAGCATCGTCATTGCTGTTGCAAGAAACATTGAATTTCCAAATCCCCATCCGGCACGAAATATAGAAAGTCCGGTAATACTATTTGAAAACCCGCAAAGCAGCGCGAAAATCGTGACAATTGCAAGCCCTACTACGATAAGCTGCTTATCTCCAATTTTGCTAGCCACAATCCCAATTGGAATCATCATAATGGCCATTACAAAAATATAAGAGGTAAATAAAAGCTCAACCTGTGAATGTGTTGCTCCGATGCTTTCAGCAATACTTGGTAGAATAGGATCAACAATCCCTATTCCCATAAATGCTAGTAATGATGCAGCTACTGTAATCCACTTGCCTGCTGCTTTTTGTTTTTCGGTTAACATAAATAAAGTCCACTTCTTTCCCTAATTTATCGACCTTTCTATTTTATTCTAAAATAAATTATATGTCAATATTTACATATGTAAAAAGTTACTTATATAAAGCGTTGCATTTCACTCTGATATCATTTAGAATGTAGAAGAAATCACCATTTGAGGGAGTGAACTTCGTGACTGGATCAATTAATTTATTAGGTTATACATTACTTGAAATGATTGCTCGTGAAGCGTCAAGCGGATATGATTTAGCCTATCGGTTAAAAATTATGCAAAATACCCATCACAGTCAGATTTATCCAATGCTAGCAAAACTGGAAGATAATGGGTATCTCGTTTCTACGACACAATTCCAAGAAAGAAAGCCTAATAAAAAAATCTACGCGATTACAATTGATGGAATTGAACTTTTGCGAGAATGGTCGAAAACAGCAGTCAAAGTTCCAGTTTCACGCGATGAATTTATCATCAAACTACAACTAGATTGGCTAAATCCAAAACGAACGAAGGAACTACTAAAAGAACGAATCAGCTACCTTGAAGAACAACTTCAGGAGACAGAAAAAACCCTAGTAGCGATTCAAGAAACGCTCGGGCTAGTTTCTGCAGATGAAAAACAATCGAATATGCCCTATCAAATTTATCAACGAAAATATCAATTAACATTAACCGAAAAAAATTGGTGTCTAAGTTTGTTAGGCAAATAAAAAATGCTTCCGTTTGAACTTTTACGGAAGCATTTTTGGATTTACAGATAAGATTTAGTTTTTAAAATGTCATTTGCCATTTGAACGGTTTCCTTATCCGGCGTTTCAATTCCTTCCAGTGGGTAGCGTATTCCAAGTTTTTCCCATTTATAAACTCCCATTGTATGGTAAGGAAGGACTTCCACGCGCTTCACGTTTGGAAGAGTTGCAATAAAATCATGAAGCGCATGTAAATCAGTAGGATCATCAGTTTTTGTTGGGATAAGCACATGACGAATCCAGATAGGTTGATTTTTGTCGCGCAAATAATGGGCAAAATCAAGAATTGGTGCATTTGGTCTACTTGTTAATTTAAGGTGCTTTTCAGGATTCATTTGTTTAATGTCAAGCAAAATTAAATCTGTCAGCTCCATTAATTGATCTAGTTTTTGAATAAATTCAGGCTCTCTCGTGAAACAGCCTCCACAACTGTCAATGGTTGTGTGCACGCCAGCTTCTTTGCAAAGCGTAAACAATTCAATTAAGAAGTCAACTTGTAACAGCGGCTCTCCTCCACTTACTGTGATTCCGCCACCAGTTGCATCCCAAAATTCTTTATATTTAATCGCCTCATTAAAAACCTCTTGAGCGGTGCGCTCATTTCCAATTCCAATTTTCCAAGTATCTGGATTATGACAAAACTGACAACGCAGTAAACAACCTTGCAGAAAAACAATAAAACGAACACCAGGACCGTCTACGGTCCCCATGGTTTCTGTTGAATGAACATGCCCGATAACTTTTTCCATTCTGCTCTTCCTTTCAAAAATTTAATGATTGCAATTAATATAATTTTTTGTGCATTAATGAACTTATTTATTTAAAAGAACCCTCTACTGTTATCTTAACATATTCCTAAGAAAATACTACAGTTTTTAATAAAAAAAATAAAACGCTACCAAAGGCTTAGTTGTAGGAATAGAATCGAGGGTAAATGTCTAGGCCTGTACTACTGAAAATGTTGGATTCTGTTATAAAACACGAAGGAGATCGTATAAACTGTTTTCAAACGAAAATAGGATGCCTCCCTATTAGAGAAGCATCCTTTTGATTCCATATTCATTTGCATTAGCCTAACCAGAGTTTCTTGTCAGAAGTAGTAATTGCAGTCGCACCAGCTTGAAGCACTTGTTTTACTTGCTCATCTCGTTCGATTAACCCTCCAGCAATTACCGGAATGTGTACTTCACGAATCATTTTTTCGATTTGTTCTGGAAGAATTCCAGGTAAAAGTTCAATCGCATCCGGTTGAACCTTTTGAATGAGCGCTTTTCCTTTTGTGTAGGCGCTGGAATCAATCATAAACAAACGCTGGATAGCCAGCACTTTATGTTGTTTTGCTTTTAAAATCACGTTTCCGCGAGTAGAAATAATCCCCGCCGGTCGGATTTCTTGACAGAGAAAATCGATTGCATAGTCATCATTTTTTAGTCCATTGATTAAGTCGGCATGAAGCAACACCCTTTTTCCAGTCGAAGAAGCAAAACTCACGAGTGATTTAAGCTGTGCAACATGTGTTTCAAGCATAACCATATAATTTCCACTTATTTTTAGTTCGGCAATTTTTTCAATATCTTTTTGATTATGTGCGGCAGGAATAATTCGCTGTCCAGCAAACAATTCTGTCATATAGTTGTTCGCTCCCCTTTTGTTTACATCACCCGTTTGAACATTTTTTCAAGTTCATACGTCGTATATTTGATAATTACAGGCCGACCATGCGGGCAAGTAAATGGGTCACTAGCTTCACGCAACGTATCAAGAAGTGCTTCCATATCTTGCATCGTTAAATAATGATTGGCTTTGATGGATTTTTTACAGCTCATCATAATGGCTGTATCTTCGCGAAGCTTGTGAATGCTCACATTGGGTTCGTGAAGTGCTTCGTCAACAATTTCACGCAAAGTTTCCTCTTCTTCTCCCTTTGGAAACCAAGTAGGATGGGCCCGGATAATAAAACTATTTTGGCCAAACGGCTCCATGAAAACGCCGACTTCTTCAAGTTTTTCGCGTTGTTCTGTGAGTCTCACATATTCATCATTTGAAAACTCAAGCACAATTGGGACAAGTAATTCCTGCAATTCACGACTCACTTCGCCAATTTTTTCACGGAAAAACTCATATTTGATCCGCTCTTGAGCAGCGTGCTGATCAATAATATACAAGCCTTCTTCATTTTGAGCAAGAATATAAGTAGCGTGCATTTGACCAATTGGGTACATCTTAGGGATGCGAACCTTTCTTTCTTCTGCAACAGGTGCGCTGTCACTCACTTCATAACTGATCGTTTCTTCTTCAATGACAGTTTCAGAATCAAACTTCTCTTCCTCAGGAGAAACATATTCCGGAACAGAAGGTTTTTCAAACAAAGTAGGCGGTTCATTTTTTGTTGCTTCTTCCTTTGAAAAAGTCGCTTCTTTCGCTTCACTTGGCTTATTTGATTCAAATGACATTTGCAATTGTTCAGATTGAAGCTTCTCTCGCTTAGAAATAGCTCCGTCTGGAATCAACTGCAACTTATGAAACGCTTCTTTAAGTGCTTCTGAAATAAGTTCACCAAGTTCTTTCTCCTTGCTTAAGCGAACTTCAAGTTTTGCAGGATGCACATTCACATCGACAATAATCGGATCCATTTCGATCTCAAGAACAATGATCGGAAAACGTCCAATCGGAAGAAGCGTATGATAGCCATTTAAAATCGCTTTAACAAGGGCAAAGTTTTTAATATAGCGTCCGTTAATAATCGTCGAGATATAATTTCGATTCGAACGATTGACTTCTGGAAGAACCGCATAACCGCTAATTTTAAAATCAAGTGATTCTCCTTCAACAGGGACTGTTTTCTTAGCAATTTGAACGCCATAAATCGCTGCGATAACTTGACGTAAGTCACCGTTCCCACTTGTTGAAAGGAGAGATTTCCCGTTGTGGGATAAACGAAAGCTAATATTCGGATGCGACAAAGCTAATCGGTTCATAACATCCGTGATATTTCCAAGCTCAGTTGGCAACGTTTTTAAATACTTCAGCCGTGCCGGCGTATTGTAAAACAAATCCGTAACCGTAATTTCTGTTCCACGACGAGCAGAGTCGCTACGTTTTTCAACTTCTTTTCCACCTTCGATCACAATGGTCGTGCCTGTGTCTCCTGCAGAGGTAGTTAATTTTACTTTAGCAACAGAAGCGATACTTGGAAGTGCCTCCCCACGAAAACCAAGCGTGTGAACACGAAATAGATCTTTTTCCGTTTTGATTTTACTTGTAGCGTGCCGTTTAAAGGCAGTTGGGACATCTTCTGGCTCAATCCCAACTCCATTATCAATCACCGTCATTTTAGTCATGCCCGCTTCTTCAATCAATACATCAATAATCGTGCTTTTCGCATCAATCGCATTTTCCACAAGTTCTTTAATAACAGAAGCAGGCCGCTCAACAACTTCACCCGCAGCAATTTTATTGGAGAGGTTATCCGTTAATTCGATAATCTGTGCCACGACTTATCACATCCTTTAATGCAGTTTGCTTTGCAATTCAAATAATTTATTCATCGCATCAAGTGGCGTCATTTGCATCAAATTTAGTTTCTTGATTTCTAGTTCCACGTCACTTTTTCTTGCTACTGCTTGTTTAGGTTTTTCTTCAATCTCAAAAAGAGGTAATTGCATATCATCTGCTTTTAGCTCTTGTGCTGTTTCTCGCACAATAGCGCTTTCTTCCTCTTGCTCAAGTACTGCAGGAGTTGCAACAGATAATTTTTTCTCTCCTGTTTCGAGAGTCTTTAAAATTTCATCTGCGCGTTTGATCAAAGCTTTCGGTAGCTGAGCGAGTTCTGCCACATGAATCCCGTAGCTCTTATCAGCTGGACCATCTTTAATTTTGTGAAGGAAAACAACTTTGCCATTTTCCTCAATCGCACTTACATGAACATTTTCTAAATGCGAAAGCTCCCTATCAAGCACCGTTAGTTCGTGATAATGCGTAGAAAATAGCGTTTTTGCTTGTACATTTTCGTGAATATATTCGATGATCGCCTGTGCAAGCGCCATCCCATCATACGTAGCCGTTCCGCGACCAATTTCATCAAATAAAATCAAGCTGTTTTTCGTTGCGTGAACAATCGCATTCCTCGCCTCAAGCATTTCCACCATAAAAGTACTTTGCCCCGCGATTAAGTCATCTGCAGCCCCAATACGTGTAAACACACGATCAAAAACAGGTAAAATCGCTTCTTTTGCAGGAACAAAACACCCGACTTGCGCACAAATCGCCGTTAAAGCTACTTGCCTCATATACGTGCTTTTACCCGACATGTTTGGCCCAGTAATTAAAAGAATTTCACGGTCTTCCGACATATTGCAATCATTCGCGACATAACTTTGCGAACCCATGACGCGTTCAACAACCGGGTGACGGCCTTCCGTAATCGCGAGAGTCCCATCTTCACTTAACATAGGCTTCACAAAATGATTCCGTTCACTCACTTCGGCAAAACTTTGCAGACAATCAATCTCGCTAATGGCTTTAGCTAGCTTTTGCAAGCGATCAATATAAGCTTTTACTTGTTCACGAACTTCTGTAAACAATTGGTATTCTAGCTCCACAGATTTTTCTTCCGCATCTAGAATCAAGCGCTCTTTTTCCTTTAACTCCGGTGTGATGAAACGCTCAGCATTTGTTAAAGTTTGTTTCCGTTCATACCGGCCATCTTCAAGCAAATGCGTATTTGCACGGGTCACTTCAATGTAATATCCAAATACACGATTAAACCCGACTTTAAGCGATTTAATCCCAGTAATTTCGCGTTCTTTTTGCTCTAATTCCGCAATCCAAGTTTTCCCATTTCGGCTCGCATCACGGTATTCATCAAGTTGCCCGTTATAGCCATCTTTAATAATCCCGCCTTCTCGAATAGAAAGTGGCGGAGAATCAATAATAGCTTGTTCTAATAAATCAGCCAGTTCTTCGCAAGGATCTAGCTTTTCGCCAAGTTGATTCAAATTATCAGCACCCGAAAGTGAACCAAGATTTGCTTTGATTTTCGGAATTTGGAATAATGAATTGCGCAACTGGACTAGATCCCTTGCATTTACATTCCCATAAGCTACTCGACCAGATAAACGTTCTAAATCATACACGTTTTTTAGATTTTCAGCTAATTCCACGCGCTCAAAGAAATGCTTCATCAGCTCTTCCACGTCGGCTTGGCGAGTTTCGATCATTTCACGATCAATCAGTGGACGATCGATCCATTGCTTTAAGAGTCGACCTCCCATCGCTGTTTTGGTTTGATCTAATAACCATAGCAAGGTACCAGATCGCCCTTTACCTCGAATTGACTCAGAAAGTTCGAGGTTCCGCTTCGAATAATAATCCATTTTCATATATTGACTTGTTTCATAGTGAATCGCTTTTTGTAAATGACCTAAATCACGTTTTTGCGTTTCAGACAAATAATGGAGCAAAAGTGTGACCGCTTTTCGCTCAGAAAGAGCAATACTACGATCAAGTAATTTTTCGCTTTCGGCAGTTGCTTCAATTTCATCATGGAGAGAAACAACAAGTCCGAGCTGTTCACGAACCGCATCCGAAATAAAACTAGCATCATTAGAACGCGTCACTACTTCCTTTGCGGCAAGAGTCGATAGTTCGTTTATAAGCCGGTCATCTTGAAGCTCAAGCACCGTTGATTTAAGTTCCCCAGTCGATAAATCCGAATAGGCAAAACCAAATTCTTTGTCTTCATAAACATAAAACGCGGCAATATAATTATTTTCTTTTTCTTTTAGCCCCTTCTCATCCATCACAGTTCCAGGAGAAATCAATTGCACGACTTCGCGCTTGACCATTCCTTTAGTAGTTTTAGGATCTTCGACTTGTTCACAAATCGCTACTTTATAACCTTTTTCGATCAATGTATCAATATAGCCGCTAGCAGAGTGATAAGGAACACCGCACATAGGAATGCGTTCAGTTCCGCCTCCTTCTCTACCAGTGAGCGTAATTTCAAGGATTTGCGACGCCTTTAACGCATCATCAAAAAACATTTCATAAAAATCGCCTAGACGAAAGAATAAAAAAGCATCTTGGTAATTTTCTTTAATCGCCAAATATTGTTTCATCATTGGTGTATATTCAACCATTTTGTCCACTCATCCCCTATTTCCAGCAATTTAACTCTTCCATTCATTATAACATACCTAAAAACAGCTTTCCTGTGAAAAAAACAGCCTGAATTACTCTTCCATCTCCAATTTTCGCGTAACATTTTGATCAATTTCACGCGTAATGGACTGCAAGAGATCATTCGCATCCACTTGTGCGCGCCTAAAGTCACGCACAACCGGTAAATCATCAATTTCCTGCTTCAAACGCTCAATTTCCGCTTCCGTTTCTTTCATGGCTTCAAATTTCCCATAATGCTCCAAATTCACAGACTGCTTTTGAAGCAGCTTGATTTCCGCTATTTTTTCTTGCACTTTGGAATTGGCATCAATCGTTTCCTCTGCCCTTTTATAAAAGACAATTTCTTCCGTTTCCTGAAGCGCATCCCGAAGTTCCGCTGCTTTTCGCATAATTTCTTCCCGACTCGTCGTCAAAAATTCGTCCCCCTTCATTCATAAAACGGATGATCATCATTAATTAAAATTCGGTCAATCTGCATAGCTTTCCCCGTACCCTCGTTCAAGGTAATCAGACATCCAGAAAGCACCGTCCGACCAGATTTAGGCACCTCAAATCGAGTAGGCAATTGCGTTTTAAAACGCCTTAAAACTGCTTCACGTTCCATCCCAAGAATCGCATCATAAGGTCCTGTCATCCCAGCATCCGTCAAATAAGCCGTTCCTTCAGGCAAAATCCGATTGTCCGCCGTTTGCACATGCGTGTGCGTCCCAACAACTCCCGTCACACGACCATCCAAGTGCCATCCCATCGCTTGCTTTTCGCTAGTCGTTTCCGCGTGAAAATCAACGAAAATAAGCGGTGTTTTTTCACGAGCCTGAGCCACAAGTTCATCTACAGTTTCAAACGGATCACGCAAGTCTTGCCCCATAAACGTCCGCCCTTGCAAATTAATCACAGCAAGCAAATATTGATTGGACTTCACATAAACTAATCCTTGCCCAGGTGTTCCTTCAGGAAAATTTGCTGGACGTGCTAAATATTTGGCATCCTCAATAAATTCAAAAACATCCCGATTGTCAAAACCGTGGTTTCCAAGGGTTACCGCATTTGCACCGAGCTCTAAAAAACCTTTATAAATCTTTTCCGTAATCCCTCGGCCAGCTGCAGAATTTTCCCCATTTATAATCGTCATTGTAGGTTTATATTTTTGTTTTAACTTAGGGAGATATTCCGTTACCATGTCTCTTCCTGGCGAACCGACAACATCCCCAATAAATAAAATTTTCATTCTTTTTCTTACTCCATTCTATAACAAATTTAGATCCCACATCAAAATTTAGAACTGCGGCGTTCAAGACGTGCCACATCCCGAAAAACCCCGTTCATTTCACCAAGCAATTCATGAATACAAAGTGTTTTAAACCCAAAAGCGTGATGCAAAGCAAGACTACCTTCATTCTCTGGAAAAATAAGAGATTGTAACGTCCAAAATCCAGCCTTTTCACTTGCCTCAATCAATTGTTCCATTAAAAATTTTCCAACACCACGCCCGCGTGCTTCTTCAGCCACATAAAGACTTAACTCTGCCACCCCGCGATAGCTATCCATTGTGGAAACTGGCAAAAGTGCGGC
This sequence comes from Listeria kieliensis, assembly GCF_003369925.1. Lineage (GTDB taxonomy): Bacteria > Bacillota > Bacilli > Lactobacillales > Listeriaceae > Listeria > Listeria kieliensis_A. The sequence goes on from NZ_LARY01000001.1 coordinate 854,286, forward strand.
CCAGCCAAGCACTTTATCCGTATCTTCCTCAAGAGCCGTTAACCTACAAGCCGCCAAATATTTCGTATCAAAACTTTTGAAATCCAATGCTACTGTTTGAAAACTCGCATTCCCCGTATCGATTCCTTGTTGATAGATTTTTCGAACTTGATCATAATTTTCTTTACTTATTTCACTAAGTCTAATCTTTTCTGTTTTCATAAAGCCTCATTCCTCTCCGTTGCTCGTTAAAATTCGAAAAACATGATAAGTGCCGAGAACTTTTGTCTCTCCACCTAGTAAAGCAATTTCTGAAAGTGCATTTTGCACAAGTTCTGTTTTTTTAGAAGAATAAAGATCAATTAGAAAGAAATATTCGCCAAGAGATGTTTTTAGCGGACGAGATTCAATTTTGCTCAAATCAATATCTCGCCAAGCAAAAGCAGAAAGCACCTTATGTAAAGCCCCCGGAAGGTTGTTAGGTAAAATCACACTGATTGACGTTTTTTCTTCGTCAGCAGGAAGCGAAAGTTTTAGCTCCTTCCGACTCAATACCGCAAACCTCGTTTGATTGAGCTCAATATCTTGTGCGTTATTTTGTACAACATGAAGACCATATTCAGTAGCAGCCATTTCAGGCGAAATCGCTGCAGCAAGCTCATCTGGATGCTCCTTAATCCATTTTGCCGCATAAGCCGTGGAAGGTGTTGCAATTTGTTCTACCCCATACAAATGATCTTGCAAAAACTTCGCACACTGGGCAAGCCCTTGTGGGTGACTAAGCACTTTTTGAGCGGATTTCCATACTGCTTCGTTTTTAGGATGAACCATCACATGTTGGGCGATCGGAAGAACAATCTCCGCTTGAATAGGAACATCAGCAAAATGAAATAAGTAGTCGAGCGTGATATTGACACCGCCTTCAATTGTGTTTTCAATGGGAACAACAGCCGCATCTACTTCTCCTTTTTGAATTGCCATAATGGCGTCTGGAATAGCACCAAGAGGCACAAGGTTTTCATCTGGGAAGGCATATTGAGCTGCACTATGAGTGAAAGAAGCCACCGGCCCCAAGTAAGCAATATCCATTTTTACAACAAGCTCCTTTAAAATGAAAAAGAGGTCAAGAAATTTCTCCAAAACACTTGAAAAAATTTCCAGTCCTCCCTCCTCTTATTCTTGAAATTCAAATTCAAAGTCTAATAGTCGAACAGTGTCACCGTCTTCGGCGCCGCGTTTTCTAAGTGCTTCATCCACACCCATTGCCCGCAGTTGACGAGCAAAGCGATTGATCGAAGCATCGCGTTCAAAATTCGTCATTGCAAATAAGCGCTCAATTTTTTCTCCGCTAAGCACAAAGGCACCATCCGAATCACGTGTGATCTCAAATTCAGGTTCCTCAGCATGGAATTTATAAAGAACTGTATTTTGTTCTTCTTGTTCCAGCACTTCTTCAAGTGGGAATTCAGGAGTCTCTTCCAGTTCATCGGCAATTTTGATTAGCAGTGGTTTGAGACCACTTTGTGTTAAAGCAGAAATCGGATAAATCGGTATATCCACGCCCACTTTTTCTGAAAAGGCTTGGAGCGCTTCATCGGCTCCTGGCATATCCATTTTATTTGCTACGATGATTTGTGAGCGTTCCATCAAACGTAGATTATAAGCTTCAAGTTCTTTATTAATAGTTAAATAATCTTCGTAAGGATCTCTTCCTTCAGAACCCGACATATCAATCACATGAACAATCACTCGTGTTCGTTCAATATGACGTAAGAATTGATGCCCAAGGCCAACGCCTTGACTTGCCCCTTCGATAAGTCCAGGTAAATCTGCCATCACGAAGCTGCGACCATCTCCAACATCCACCATTCCAAGATTGGGAACAAGTGTTGTAAAGTGATAAGCAGCAATTTTAGGACGAGCAGCTGAAACAATCGATAATAATGTAGATTTTCCAACGCTCGGGAAACCTACGAGACCCACATCAGCCAATACTTTTAACTCTAGTTGAACGGTCCTTTCAACACCTGGCTCTCCATTTTCAGAAAGCTCAGGAGCAGGATTAGCAGGAGTCGCAAACCTTTTATTACCCCGTCCCCCTCGTCCGCCTTTTGCGATTATAGCACGCTGTCCGTCTGCCACGAGATCAGCAATAATTTCACCTGTTTCTAAGTCTTTTACAACAGTACCAGGTGGAACCATTACAACTAAATCATTCGCACCTCGTCCGTGCATACTTTTACTCATACCATTTTCGCCGTGTGGAGCTTTGAATTTTCGCTTATAACGAAAATCAATAAGCGTACGTAAACCTTCATCAACTTGGAAAACAACATCTGCCCCTTTTCCGCCATCTCCACCAGCTGGTCCGCCATTTGGAACAAACTTTTCTCGACGAAAAGCCACCATTCCGTCGCCGCCATTTCCAGCTTTTACATCTATTTTCACTCGATCTACAAACATGTTTAATCTCCGTTCTATCAAAGTCTTACCTTTCATTATAACAATAAACCCTGATTCCGCAAGCGATTTTCTCAAGAAATTTCAAGTCAGATTTTCATAATTTAATCGGGCCTTACGAGTTTTGATGCCCTTTTCATTTTAAAAAGCACTTCAGCCCAAACAAAAAAAGTGCTTTAGACGATAAAAAAAGTCTAAAACACCTTTTTTAATTTTAGTGTTTATTCAAATGCTTGAGCCGCTTTAACCGCTTTATGCCACCCAGTATAAAGAGTTTCACGGGTATCATTATCCATTTGAACATCAAATTGTTTATTTAACTTCCAGTTTTTAACAATTTCATTTTTATCTTCCCAAACCCCAACAGCAAGTCCAGCTAAGTAAGCTGCACCAAGAACCGTTGTTTCTAAGTTTTCAGGACGCTCAACAGGAACATCTAAAATGTCAGCTTGGAATTGCATCAAGAAATCATTAGCAGATGCTCCTCCGTCCACACGAAGCGTTTTCAGCTCTATTTTTGAATCTTGTTCCATCGCATGAAGTACATCACGTGTTTGATAAGCTAGAGACTCAAGCGTAGCTCGAATGAAGTGTTCCTTTTCAGTTCCACGAGTGATTCCAAAAACAGCTCCCCTTACATCTGAATCCCAGTAAGGTGCTCCAAGGCCAACGAATGCAGGAACAACATAAACACCATCAGTTGACTCAATCTTTTCAGCATACCCTTCTGAATCACTTGATTTACGAACCATCCGAAGTCCATCACGTAACCACTGAATAGCTGATCCAGCAACGAAAATACTTCCTTCTAGTGCATAGTTCACTTTTCCATCTAGTCCCCAAGCAAGAGTTGTTAACAGCCCATTTTCAGAACGAACAGCCTTTTCACCTGTATTCATAAGCAAGAAACAGCCAGTGCCATAAGTGTTTTTTGCCATTCCGCTTTCGAAACAACCTTGACCAAATAAAGCTGCTTGTTGGTCCCCAGCGATCCCAGCAACAGGAACTTCTTCCCCGAAGAAATGATAAGGTGCTGTTGTTTCATAAATTTCTGAAGAAGGTCGCACATCAGGAAGCATAGCTTTTGGAACATTTAGCATTTCAAGCAAATCGTCATCCCACTTCAAGTCATAAATATTATAAAGTAAAGTACGAGAAGCGTTAGAATAATCCGTAATATGCGCTTTTCCACCTGTTAATTTCCAAACAAGCCAACTATCAATCGTTCCGAATAACAGTTCCCCATTTTCGGCACGTTTTTGTGCCCCATCAACATGATCCAAAATCCAACGAATTTTCGTTCCTGCAAAATAAGGATCAATCAATAATCCTGTTTTTTCACGAATCATGTCTTCCTTACCTGCTTCACGTAGCTTGCGACAAATTTCATCCGTTTGACGTGATTGCCAAACAATTGCATTATAAATGGGTTTTCCAGTTTCTTTATCCCAAACAACTGTCGTTTCACGTTGATTCGTGATGCCAATCCCAGCAATTTGATTGGTTTCAATATTTGTTTTAATAAGTACACCGGAAATAACGGCTAAAATGGATGCCCAAATATCATTCGCATTGTGCTCTACCCAACCAGGGTGCGGGAAAATTTGTTCAAACTCTTGTTGTTCAACGCCAATTACATCTCCATCACCATCAATAATCATGGCACGCGAACTTGTTGTTCCTTGATCTAACGCTAAGATATATTTTTTTTCCATAATCAAATTTCCTCCTTAAACAAATTCCTTTTTGTACCACTTATACTAAACAAGTTGTTTTTTCTTATCAAGCATCATCGACAGAATCAAAACTAGAATGAAAAATACGAGTGCAAGCCAGAACCAAATCCCAATATCTTTGTTGACAATTGCATTATACGATAACGCGCCAAGTGCACCACCTGCAAAAGGTCCAATTACTGGAACCCATGAATAGCTCCAATCTGATCCGCCTTTCCCAGCGATTGGCCAAATAAAGTGAGCAATCCGAGGGCCAAGGTCCCGTGCAGGGTTAATTGCATACCCCGTTGTTCCCCCAAGACTCATCCCGATAACAACAATTAGTATCCCTACTGCAATTGGATTCAAGCCATCCGAGAATTTATTTGCACCAAATGCCATAAGACCAAATACTAAAATAAAAGTTCCAAGCGCTTCTCCGAACACGTTTGATGTATAGTGACGAATAGCGGGTGCCGTCGAGAAAACACCAAGTTTTGCAGCCTTATCTTCCGTTGCTTTCCAGTGTGGATAATAATGAAGCCATACAAGCGTTGCTCCGATAAATGCGCCAATAAACTGAGCGATAATATAAGGCAATACATAATTCCATGGAAATGTTCCTGCTAGCGCCATCCCGAGCGTAACTGCTGGATTAAGGTGTGCCATACTCATGAAACCGGAAACATAAACTCCCATTGTAACAGCAAATCCCCAAGCAAAGGCCACTACAACCCAACCGGCATTTTCTGCTTTTGAAAATTTCAAAGAAACTCCAGCCACAACACCGCCACCCAAAAGAACAAGGACAGCTGTGCCAATTACTTCACCCAAAAATTGAATTCCCAAACTTGTATCAATCATGGATCAACAACTCCTTTTGATTTTTGTAAGAACGTTCCCTTCATTATTCCTCAAATCGGGAGACGTCAAACTTTTTTATTCAAAAAAAGAATGACGAACAAAACAAAGGCGCATAAACCTATGCTGCCGTTTTGATCGTCATCTCTTCTCCTGACAAATTCATTAACTTGATTCCATTAAACCATAATAAGTAAACGCTGTCAATAAAATAGTATGCAATTTTTTCACAAACTTAATATAGAGAAACCATTAATTTCCAATGGGAAAGCTCTACTAAGTTGTTTTTTTCACAAAAAAAGCTGAGACCCAAAAGGCCTCAGCTTTCATTTTAAGCTTCTTGTGCATCAGGATAAACGCTAACTTTTTTCTTATCGCGTCCCATGCGTTCAAAACGCACAACGCCGTCAATTTTAGCGAAAAGCGTATCATCGCCACCACGTCCAACGTTTGTTCCTGGATAAATCTTCGTACCGCGTTGACGATAAAGGATAGAACCTCCAGTTACGAACTGACCGTCAGCACGTTTTGCACCAAGACGTTTTGATTCTGAATCACGACCATTGGAAGTGGAACCACCGCCTTTTTTGTGGGCAAAATGTTGAATATCAAATTTTAACATGACATACACCTCCTATTTGGAGTTAATTTTAATATGATCAGGATAGCTGTACGCTAGTGATCGGAGTTGATTCACCATTCCTGTTAATAAAATTTGAACTGTCTCTTTTTTTATGAATTCAGCTGGAACGGAATAGTGAAGATAGCCTTCATCCTCCTCCACAACTGGCTCAAACCCTTCTGCTTCTGAAATCGCATTGACCATTCCATAAGCAATTGAAGAAGCTCCTGCACAGACAAGATCACTGCCTCTTTCGGCAAAATCAGCATGTCCGTCCATTGTAAAAGAAGTAATCAATCCATTTTTTTTATCAACATTTACGTAAATCATTTTTTCGTCCCTTCAAATTAAGCATTGATTGCATCAACTGTTAATTTTGTATAAGGTTGACGATGACCTTGTTTTTTGTGGTAGTTCTTTTTCGGTTTATATTTGAAAACCGTAAGTTTCTTGGCACGACCTTGTTTTTCAACTTTTGCTGTCACTGTTGCTCCTTCAACAAAAGGAGTTCCAACTTTTGCAGCATCGCCACCAACAAAAAGAACTTTATCAAAAGTAACCACATCGCCAACTTCACCTGCTAATTTCTCAACATAGATCTCTTGACCAGCTTCTACTTTGATTTGTTTTCCACCTGTTTCAATAATTGCGTACATACTTGCACCTCCTCATATACTAAGACTCGCCGTCACAGGGGGTTCTAAAACGAACACTTGACCCAGATCTGAGCGGTTGTAGCGTGGTGCGCTACAAACATAACATTAAAATCATAGCATATGCGCCGTGCACTGTCAATCACTCCTACGCACTTCTTTTAAGAAAAAGCACGTCGAATTTGATAAAACGGAACAAGCTCATCCGCAATCTCCCAGTCGATTTGGCAACTAAAAGTTGTTTCAAGTTCTAAAAATTGATCTAAAACAGCTTCTGTTACGACAATGACAGCTTGTTCCACATCATTTAAAGCATTTAACTCACGCTCCAATTCATACGCAATGGAAACAGCAGTTTTGACATGACCAGTTCCAAAACAAGAAGGACAAGTTTCTGTAACTAGTTCCTCAAAGGAAACCTCTTTTTTCTTACGGGTGAGCTGCATTAAACCGGACTTTGAAAACCCTGCAATTTGCGTCGTCATAAGCTCCTCTTGGACAAGCTTTTCCATTTCTGCCTCTAGCTTTAAATGTTGCGCCTCTGTCATTCCACCGATAAAATCGATTACGATAAACCCACTTGCTTGACGAAGACGCATCTGTCTTAAAATCTCAGGCAAAACGGACTGATTAACACGAAAAATGGTCTCTGGTTTATCAGAAGCGCTCGAAAAGTGCCCCGAGTTCACATCGATCACCCACATTGCTTCCGTTTTTTCAATGACAAGCGATGCTCCGCTTTCGACATGCACCAGTTCTTGCAAACATTTATCAAGCTCAGGTTCGACTCCGTAATCAGCAAATAGCGTTCGCGTATTTGACCAACTTGTAGCAAGCTCAAAAGCGCCGTCTGAAATCACTTCACTAACGCCATAGTGTTCTTTAAAACGCTTTACTTGCTGGACGAATGCGTCGCTTTGATCGACTAAAAGCCCAGGTTTTTTTCTTTTATTACTCAAGAAACGCAAATTTGTGAGAAACTGCCTCTTCTCCTCTAGTTCGGCAAGGATCGACTCCGTCGAACTCGTTTCTGCCCGCGAGCGAAGAATAACCGCTTCCGCTTCTTTCAAATGAGGCTTTACCGTTTTGATAAGATTTTGCCTGCGATCATCTGAAATCCGTTTAGAAACAGAGACGTAAGACTTTCCATAAATATAAACCAGTGTTTCACCAGAGACTTCGATCATTCCGGTTACAAGTGGCAGTTTTGTTTTTGTCCCAGCTCGAGTCACTTCGACCAAAAGCCTTGCCCCTTGATGCTTCTCTGCTATCTCCGGGATATCATCCAAATGTAGAAAAGCCTTCTCGGTTCCAAGCGAAACAAAGCAAGCTCGGATTTTTCGATCAATTTTTTCAATTTGTGCTAAATAAATTTGCCCAGGCTGTACTGCTTTTGTAGGTCGAAAAACCCTTACATCAAGTACCTTTTTTCCATCTAAAACAGCCACGCGCTTTTCTGTTGTTTGCACATTGACAAGTATTTGCCGCATAACTAAGAAATCTCCTTCATAAAAAGACCTTCACCGATAAGTGAAGGCTTTTTGCTAGTTTCTACTAAATAATTGCTTAAGGCGTTGGAAAAATCCCTTTCTTGGCTGCTCAATCGACATAAGCGGAATAGACTCGCCAAGTAGCCTTCTAGCTATATTCCGATAACCTTGGGAAGCCCGACTATTCGGGAGCATCACAACAGGATTACCATTATTTGACGAGCGAATAACTTCATCGTCGTCGATAATAATACCAAGAAGTTCAATAGAAAGGTGAGATGTGATTTCATCAATATCCATCACGTCTCCATTTTGCATCATCTGCGTACGAATTCGGTTAATAACAAGTTTTGGCGGCTCAATCTCTTCCTGTTCTAAAAGGCCAATAATCCGGTCAGCATCTCGAACAGCAGAGATTTCAGGTGTAGTAACCACTATAGCACGATCCGCACCAGCAACGGCATTTTTATAGCCTGTTTCAATACCAGCCGGCGAATCAATTAAAATGAAATCGTAATCCGGTCTAAGCTCGCTGATTAATTCTTTCATTTGTTCAGCAGTAACAGCAGATTTATCCGTGGTTTGTGCAGCGGGAAGCAAAAACAACAAATCATCAAAACGTTTATCTTTGATTAAAGCTTGATGGATTTTACATCTTCCCTCAACGACATCTACTAAATCATAAATAATTCGATTTTCAAGCCCAAGAACAACATCAAGATTACGGAGGCCGATATCCATATCTACTAAGCAAACTTTTTTGCCTTGGAGTGCAAGAGCAGTTCCAAGATTAGCAGTCGAAGTAGTTTTTCCAACTCCGCCTTTTCCAGAAGTGATAACGATTGCTTCACCCATCTTTTATCGTCCTCCCTCAAAATTTGTAATGTCAGGTCTGATTTTCCTGATTGTATGTACATCATCAACAACTAGCTTGTTTTCGTCATTTATATAGGCGGAAAACAACTTAGTATCTTCAATGTTTTTATAGTCCTCACTATCAAAGCCGAATGATTGGTCTGCAATTCGAATCTGTGACGGATAAAGGAATTTACCAGCAACAACAGCTTTCTCATCACCTTCGAAACCGGCATGAACAATTCCTTTGATTGATCCTAACACAAAAATATTACCACTTGAGCGGATTTGCCCACCCGGGTTAATATCTCCGATTAATAACAAATCTCCAGAAACTTGAATAACCTGTCCAGAACGTACAATTGTTGCAAGCGAAAATATTTGATCTTGCTCTTTCCATTTTTTTGCTTCTTCTTTTGTCATAACGTCACTATAGAAAGCATTAATTTCCATTTGGCTCTGTTCTTTAATAATTTTTTCAATTCTGCTCTCTTCTTCTTCTGAAAACAACCGATTCCCAATTTGGACTTGAACCGGAAGTTTTTCACCCGAATAAGGTGCAGCCTTTTGCTCTTTCAAAAGTGCAATGAGCTCGGTTTCAAGTTCTTCGATGCTTGCTGTATCTTTTAGCACAATTTGAATACCATTCTTCGTTCCTTTAATTTGCACATTTTTCTTCATCCAGTTTTCACCTCATCACCGCGCCAAGAGTAAATTGTTCCATATAGCAGCGCCATTTTTAATTATACCAGAAAAAAATCGCTTTATATAGAAAAAACAGCCCAATCGCTTTAAACGGCCAACGATTACGAGCCGTCTCTCAAAATCCAAGCGATTCAAGCTGTTTTTTACAAATGATTTTCCGACTTTTTCAATTTTACAAGGAAATGTCGAAACGGGAAAAAGACAACTAAGTAAAAAGCAAAATTCAAAAGAATCGTCGTCCAAAGTCGTTTATCAATAAAAGTTGCAATATCCATTGAAGTAGAGTCAATAAGTGAGTAAAATGCGTAAACAAGTGACTCTGTCAAAATAACATTAAAAACCGTTATCAAACCAACCAAAACAATGCCATTTTGTAATACCTTGAGAAGCTTGTCTGTAATATAGACAATACAAGGAAATAGAGCAAAATAAATCCCCATAATCCCTGTATAGTAAATATCAAAAGTTAATCCAATAATAAAAGCATATACAAGTGTTGGATTCCTGCGATAAAAAGCAGTCATTAAAATAAGTAGAACTAGTAAAAAGTGTGGAACGAATATTCTACTTTCACCAAAAAGTGGCTTTGCAAATATAAGACTGATAACACCCTCTAGGATGAAAGTTATAACCATGATTAGAGGAAGCCAAATGGTTTTCTTTAAATTCATGATTAATTTCCTCCAGTCGAAGAGGACGTATCCGTTTCACCTGTATCATCAGAAGTAGATGAAGTTTCAGCAGTACGCTGTAAAATGATAATATGATTCATATCATACATATCAGCACCTGTTTTGATATAGGCAGTTTGTGAAAGTCCCATTTTGTCTGTTTCTACTTTTTCAATAGTCCCAACAAAAATACCAGCAGGGAATTTTCCACCCAGACCAGACGTAACAATTTTTTGTCCTTTTGAAAACTTCATATCGTAAGGTAGTTGCTTTAATTCTAGAAGGTCTGTGTCACCGTCATAGCCATTGATAATCCCATATGCATTGTTTTTCCCCTGAACCATAGCAGAAACCCTGTTTCTTGTATCGTTAGAAGTCAAAAGTTCAACTGTTGAAGATTTTGCTCCAGTACTCGTGATTCTACCAATAAGTCCGCCAGCGGTGATCACTGCCATATCAGGTTTGACACCATCGCGCGATCCTTTATCGATTTCGACTTGCTCATTCCAATTAGAAGGATTTCTAGAAATAACCATAGCATTGATTGGATTATAATCACGAATACTGTCTTTGATATTCAGTGAATCTTTCAGATCTTTATTTTCTTTTTTTAGGTCAGCAACTTCACTTTCAAGTTGAGCAACCCCATCTAAGCGTTTTTTTAATTTTGCATTTTCCGTATACGTATTCTTGAGGTCTTTAGCTCCATCTACCAGACTAGATACATAGGTCACCGGTTTTGAAATAATGTTTTCACCGAACCCTACAACATCTTTTACGAATTGTTCTGGCCACGATGCATTTTCTCTGTCGCGAAGTGAAAAACCAACAAGCGCAACAAGCACAATGATCGAAATGAGCAAGACAATCAAACGTTTATTCAGGAAAAACTGTGGCATAAGAACACCTCATCTCGTTCATCCTCTTTTTTCGATTAACAGCTAACAATCTCCAGTTTGTCTGAAATAAATGAGTGTCCATTTAGTTCATTTTTTTCTTTTTATAAAGATCCATGTTTTCAAGCGATTTACCAGTACCAATAGCTACGCAGTCTAGCGGTTCATCAGCAATGATTACAGGCATCTTTGTTTCTTCAGAAATTACAGAATCCAAGTTTCTAAGAAGAGCACCGCCTCCGGTAAGTACAATCCCTTTGTCCATAATATCAGCAGACAATTCTGGCGGTGTGTTTTCAAGTGTACTTTTCACGGCGTCAATAATAGCCGCAATTGTATCAGAAAGTGCTTGGCTAACTTCTTGAGGAGTTACTTCAATTGTTTTCGGCAATCCAGTCACAAGGTCGCGACCACGGATACCAAATGGAGTAAGGTCAAGATTAGCTGGATCAGCTGATCCAATTTCCATTTTAATCATTTCTGCAGTACGATCTCCAACAAGAAGATTATATTTTTTGCGGATATAGTTAATAATAGCATCATCCATATCGTCACCTGCTGTACGAACAGAACGGCTTGTTACGATTCCACCTAGAGAAATCACAGCCACTTCTGTTGTTCCACCACCGATGTCAACGACCATACTTCCTGTTGGATCCCAAACTGGAAGTCCAGCGCCGATTGCTGCTGCAAATGGCTCTTCAATCGTGTATGCTTCCTTTGCTCCTGCTTGGCGAGTTGCATCTGTAACAGCGCGTTTTTCTACTCCCGTAATTCCAGAGGGAACACAGATCATAACACGAGGTTTACTCGCTCCGAGCCCTTTGCTCGCTTTTTGAATGTAGTATTTCATCATTGCAGCTGTTGTGTCATAATCAGCAATTACACCGTCTTTCATAGGACGAATGGCGATGATATTCCCGGGCGTACGACCGATCATATTTTTTGCTTCACTGCCGACAGCAACGATTTCTTGGGTATCTTTTTTCATAGCAACGACAGAAGGCTCACGCAATACAATGCTCTTCCCTTTCATATATACAAGCGTATTTGCCGTTCCAAGATCAATGCCAATATCTTTGTTACCAAATCCAAACATCTGTATTCTCCTTTTCATTAAAATAACATTATATGAGTAAATATAAGCAGACACGATTTTTTCTTTGTAAGTGACGTGCTATCAAAGTTTGTGTCGCGTTTTTCTTTATACACATATACAACCACTTCATTATAACATAACTGTTTAAATTAAGGCATTATTTTTAATGAAAAGAAACAAATTTAATGATTTCTTTAGAAATAGCCCTGTTCCTTCAAACTGAGGTACCTATCTTGACCAACAATAATATGATCGAGTAGTTCAATACCTACAATTTTCCCCGATTCTTGTAGTCGTGTAGTTGCTGCAATATCTGCTTTAGATGGAGTTGGATCTCCTGATGGGTGATTATGAAAGCAAAGAACAGAAGCTGCAGAAACCTTTAAAGCCGTTCGAAAAACTTCACGTGGATGAACAATACTCATGTTTAAGCTACCAATAAAAAGTGTTTCTCGGTGAAGTAAATGATTTTTAGTGTTTAAAAACAAACAATGAAAATGTTCTTGATGCAAAAAACGCAACTCTGGCATAACTAGCGCTGCGGCTTGTTCAGGTGTTCGGATGGTAAGTGGTTCTTTTTCTTGTTGCGCTTTATGGACTCGTTTTCCAAGTTCGATGGCAGCAGCAAGCTTACAGGCTTTTGCAGGCCCTATTCCCTTTATCTTTTGAAATTCAGATACATTGGCTTGCTGCATTTCTGTAGTACCACGAAAACGCATTACAAAACGTTTTGCTAACAATTCAACTGATTCTGTTTTTGACCCTGTTTCCAGCAAAACAGCAACAAGTTCATCAAGGGAAAGGCAAGCTACTCCAGCAAACACAAGTTTTTCGCGCGGTTGTTCTGAATGTGAATTTAATGACAACTTTAAACGCCTCCTCTTTATAAAATAAGTTGAATTAAAAAGCCAGTAAATAGAAAAGGAACGAATGGGACCTTTTGTTTTCGGGAAATCTTCTTGCAAAGAAATGCAAATCCTAAAATCAAATTTGCACTAGCTAATGCTAGAAAGAAAATCCAATAGCTTGTTTCAAATCCAAGTGCTGTCCCTAAAACGATAAGTAATTTAGCATCTCCCATTCCGAATCCTTTCCGAAAAATGTAATAGATTAAGCCATAAAATAAAAGGCTACATAAAAATTGACATAGAATACTTGTGAATGGAATATCTTCTCTCAAACGAACTAATAAAATGATCCCCAAAAAAATAGCTAATATGGCATCTGGAATATATAAATAAGTAAGATCTGTTAGTGAAAAGAAAAAAAGAAAAGTCAAACAAATTAGGAGAAGTAGCAGGTTTGAAGCGTTTTTTTCAAAATAAACAAGAAGTGTAAAGAGGATTGGAAAGATTAGCTCAATAGCAAAATAGGAACGTGATAGCTTTTGGTTACAACACCAAGTTTTACCACGCAAGGCTAAAAAAGAAAGAAGTGGAATCATTTCAAAAAAAGTAAGTCGTCTTTGACAAAAATCACATTTTGAAAAACGAAACATAAAAGACTGCTTTAGAGGTAAGTGGGTCGCTGCAACTTGAATAAATGAAGCAAAAATTGCAGAAAAGATAAAAGTATTTATAAAAAACATGATGTTTGATCGCTCCTCTAAGGTGAATGAAGCTTATTATAGCAAGGTCCCTCGTTGTTGTCACCTTTCCAAAAAAGTATTTTCAAGTAAGTTTTTTAGCAGAAACAAAGGAATTCCCTGATGAAAAATCTTGTTTTGAAGAGGAACAAGATTTCAAAATGTGATTATAAAAAAACAAGCACCCTATAAGGTACTTGTTTTTTCAAGAAGATATTTTCTTACCTCTGATATAAAATAGAGTGAGCCAGTAATGTATAACGGATTCTTTCCTAGTTTTGATGAAGTTTGTTTCAGGAATTCCTTCCAACTTAAAATAGGTGTGAGATGATGTTTTTTAGCGACCTCAATCACATCTGTTTTTGCCATTGCGCGAGGAAAATCAAACGTTGTTAGGTAAATCTCTACATTTTTCACATTCGCTTGTATTTCCTGAATCATTTCATCATATTTCTTATCGAGTAAAGCACTAAAAAGCAGAATGATTTTTTCAGAATTCACTTGTTGAAGGGTTTGAATCAACGCACGAATTCCTTCAGGATTGTGTGCACCATCAAGAATGATCGTTGGGTTTTCCGTCATTTTTTCCATTCTTCCTGGCCAAAAAGCATTGGCAAGTCCTTTTCGTAACCCTTCTTCTGATAAACGGATCCACTTTTCTGCGTGAAGAAAGCGAAGCGCAAAAATTGCCACAGAAGCATTTTGAATTTGATGATCACCAGCGAGCCCCAGTTGCAATTCTTTTAATTCGCCCAGAGTATCATGGTAGTTTAAAAGTTCATTCCTTATTTTTTCAGAACTAAAATCTTTTTTATACAAGTAAAAAGGTGAATGACGAGAACTCGCTAGTTCAGCCAGTGTTTTAATAACCGAATCTTGAAGTACACCTGTTACAACTGGAATGCCTGGTTTAATAATTCCACCTTTTTCGAAGGCGATTTCTTCAATTGTATTTCCGAGAAACTCCATGTGGTCGAGTCCGATTGTCGTGATAACTGAAAGAATAGGCGTTAAAACATTTGTCGAATCAAGACGTCCACCAAGACCAACTTCAATAATGCCAAAATCAATGACTTCAAACTCTGCAAAATATAAAAACATCATAGCCGTAATAATTTCAAATTCAGAAGGTGGACCAAACTCACTTTTCGCAATTTCTTCTGCAATTGGTGCAATTCGGTTAGCAAGTTGGACGATATCTGCATCGCTTATAGGAAGTGAATTAATGGTAATTCGTTCATTAAAAGTCTCAATATAAGGAGACGTAAAGGTTCCAACACGGTATCCTTCTTCTTGAAGAATGGAAGAAAGAAAAGTTAGCGTTGAACCTTTCCCGTTTGTTCCAGCGATATGAATAAATCTGTTCTTTTTTTCAGGGTGATCTAATTTTTCAAGCAGAAGCTCCATGCGTTTCAGTCCTGGCTTGATTCCTAAGCGTAACGTGCCATGAATCCAATTTAAGGCTTCTTCGTAAGTGTGAAAATGCAAAGCTTTGCTCTCCCTTCTTATTGAAAGCGCGGAAAAATCCTTTCAAAACAAAAGAAGTTCTTCCGCGCTTAAAGTTAAGCGTTTTTTAGTGCTCTGATTCGTTCTTCGACAGATGCTTTTTTCTCAAGATAATCTTTTTCTTTCGCGCGCTCTTCTTCTACCACTTTTTCTGGTGCTTTTGAAACAAAGCGCTCATTAGCTAATTTTCCTTGAACACGATCTACCTCTTTATCCCACTTATCGAGTTCTTTTGTCAAACGCTCGATTTCCTCCGAGAGATCAATAAGTCCTTCGAGTGGCAAGAAAATCTCAGCTCCTGTTATAACCGCAGTCATCGCTGTATTTGAAGGTTCAATATCAAACGAAATTTCTAGAGATTCTGGATTACAAAAGCGTTCAATATAGGAAAGATTTTCTTCTATAATGCGTTTGTAAGCTTCATCTTTAGGTTTGATTTGAATAGCAACAGGCTTGCTAAGCGGCGTATTCACTTCCGCACGAATATTTCGAACCGACCGGATAATTTCAACAAGCGTCTTCATTGCAAGCGCAGCTTCAGCGTGCATTTGCTCTTTGCGAACCACTGGCCACTCTGCAACTGTGATGGATTTTCCGTCATGCGGCAAGTTTTGCCAAATTTCTTCCGTTACAAACGGCATGAACGGGTGAAGCAAACGCATAGTTTGATCAAGCACATATGCAAGAACCGACCGTGTGGTTTGTTTGCTTTGTTCATCTTCGCCATAAAGTGAAATCTTAGCGATCTCAATGTACCAGTCACAGAATTCGTCCCAGATGAAATTATAAAGTGTTCGACCTACTTCGCCAAATTCATACTTCTCGGATAAAGAGGTTACAGTTTGAATCGTTTCATTTAAGCGAGTCAAAATCCATTTATCACTAACTTCCGTTACATGTGATAAATCAATCTCTTCGTATTTAAGTCCATCCATATTGATAAGAGCAAACCGTGAAGCGTTCCAAATTTTATTAATAAAGTTCCAAGTAGCTTCTACTTTTTCAAAACTGAATTTCAAATCTTGCCCTGGTGCCGTTCCAGTTGAAAGAGTATAGCGAAGAGAATCTGCACCATATTTATCAATTACTTCAATCGGGTCAACACCATTTCCAAGGGACTTCGACATTTTGCGACCTTCAGCATCACGTACAAGTCCATGAATCAGTGTATCTTTAAATGGCCGCTTTCCAGTGAATTCAACAGATTGGAAAATCATCCGTGACACCCAAAAATAAATAATATCATAGCCTGTTACAAGTGCGCTATTTGGGAAGTAGCGTTTAAAGTCAGGCGCATCTTCATCTGGCCAGCCCATTGTTGAAAATGGCCAAAGTGCCGAACTAAACCAAGTATCAAGTACATCTTCATCTTGTGTCCATTCAGCTTCATTTTCAGGCGGCGTTTCAGAAACATAGACTTCGCCAGTTTCGTTATGGTACCAAGCAGGAATCCGATGTCCCCACCACAATTGACGCGAAACACACCAATCATGAATATTTTCCATCCATGTTGAATATGTTTTTTCAAAACGATTGGGTACAAAATTCACCTTTGTTTCATCGGATTTTTGAATATCAAGTGCAGCTTTTGCTAGAGGTTGCATCTTGACAAACCATTGCAAAGATAAATACGGTTCTACTACGGCATCCGTTCTTTCGGAATGCCCAACCGAATGCATGTGAGGTTCTTGTTTAATAAAGAGTCCTAATTCTTTAAAGTCTTCAATGATCGCTTTTCTTGCTTCAAAACGATCCATACCTTGATATTTACCAGCATTTTCATTCATCGTTGCATCTTCATTCATTACGATGATGCGCGATAAGTCGTGTCTATTCCCAACTTCAAAGTCATTTGGATCGTGGGCTGGCGTAATCTTAACTGCCCCGGATCCGAATTCGCGATCTACATAATCATCCGCTACAATTGGGATTTCTCGATTCATGATCGGAAGAATAATCGTTTTCCCGATCAAATGTTGATACCGTTCATCTTTTGGATGCACTGCGACAGCCGTATCTCCAGGGATAGTTTCTGGGCGTGTTGTTGCTATTTCAAGGAAGCCGCTACCATCGGCCAGAGGATATTTTAAATGATAGAAATTTCCTTCAATTTCTTTATGGATAACCTCGATATCCGAAAGCGCCGTTTTAGCAACAGGGTCCCAGTTGATGATATATTCCCCGCGATAAATCAAGCCTTTTTCATAAAGAGAAACGAATACTTTTTTTACAGCATCCGAAAGCCCCTCATCCAAAGTGAAACGCTCGCGCGAATAATCCAAGCCAAGTCCCATTTTTTCCCATTGTTCTCGAATGAATCCAGCATATTCTTCTTTCCATTCCCAAGCTTTATCTAGAAATTTAGCTCGTCCTAATTCGTGACGAGAAATACCTTGTTCTTTCAGTTTGGCTTCCACTTTCGCTTGAGTTGCAATCCCAGCGTGGTCCATCCCAGGTAAATAAAGTGTGTCAAACCCCTGCATTCGCTTGATTCTTGTGATAATATCTTGAAGTGTCGTATCCCATGCGTGCCCCAGATGAAGTTTCCCGGTTACATTTGGAGGCGGAATGACAACGCTGTAAGCTTGCTTTGACGCATCCCCTGAAGCTTTAAAGAAGTCATTGGCAATCCACCATTGGTATCTCCCACTTTCAACATTGCTTGGCTCATATTTTGTTGGCATTTCTGTGTTATCAAATTCCTTCATTCTATTTCCTCCCATCAAATTCTGCTTTTAAAGGTAAATAAAAAACTCTTTTCATCCGAAAAGGACGAAAAGAGTTTTGATTCGCGGTACCACCTTTTTACCGAAAAAATTCGGCACTCATTCTAGTAACGATGCGATTTAGCACCGGTTTTTCCTACTTTTGAGTTCAGAAAAACAGCTCCAAGGCTACCTTCCGTGAATTTTCTTTGAAAGTTTGCAGCAACCACTTTCTCTCTAAGAAAGAAAAATTCACATACTCTTCCTCTTCTTTGCTTTTTAATATTATGCTCTTAGTCTATCAAAATTCATTCAGCACGTCAATCTTCATAACTAGCTTTTCAAGCGTTTAAAAGTCGTTTCAAAAGCTTCTAGCGTGTGGTCGATTTCCTTTTCCCCATGCATTGTAGAAATAAAGATTCCTTCAAACTGTGAAGGCGGAAGGAAAATTCCTTGATCAAGCATTTCCTTATAATAACGGCTAAAGAAATCAAGATCACTACTTTTGGCTGTTTCAAAATTAGTCACTTTTTGATCTGTGAAGAAAAAGCCAAACATAGAACCAGCTTGATTGATAGCAAGTGGAACTTCATATCTTGCTGCGATTTCTTTAAGTCCTTCCTCCATTCGCTTGATGAGTGCACGAAACTTCCCATAATCATGTGGCGTTAATTGCTTGATGGTCTCAAATCCAGCCGTCATAGCAAGTGGATTTCCAGAAAGCGTGCCTGCTTGATACACAGTGCCAGCTGGTGCAACATGTTCCATGATTTCTTTTTTTCCCCCGTAAGCACCAACAGGAAGACCACCGCCAATAACTTTTCCTAAACAAGTTAAATCAGGCGTTACAACATAATACCCTTGTGCTGAATAATAATCCACCCGAAAACCTGTCATTACTTCATCAAAAATCAATAAGCTGCCAAATTTTGTTGTTAGTTTCCGCAGCCCTTCAAGGAACCCAGCAACAGGTGGAACGACTCCCATATTTCCAGCAACAGGTTCAACGATGACGCAAGCAATTTCCTCTCCAAAATGTTCAAACGCAAGCTTGGCACTTTCCAAGTCATTATAAGGAACCGTAATCGTATCTTTTGCTAAGTCCGGCGTCACACCTGGGGAATCCGGTAAGCCAAGTGTAGCAACTCCGGATCCTGCCTTAATTAAAAGAGAATCCCCGTGGCCGTGATAGCTGCCTTCGAATTTTAAGATTTTATTGCGCTTCGTATAACCTCGCGCAAGCCGAATAGCACTCATTGTTGCTTCTGTTCCTGAGGAAACCATCCGCACGATTTCAATAGAAGGAACACGCTCAATCACAAGTTTCGCCAATTCATTTTCAATTTCTGTTGGCGTCCCGAAGCTAGTTCCTTTTTGAACCGCTTGTGTTAGTTTTTCCACCACTTGTGGATTTGCGTGCCCGAGAATAAGCGGTCCCCACGATAAAACATAGTCAATATAACGGTTGCCGTCGATATCTTTAATATACGCCCCATTTCCTTCTTCCATAAAAACAGGCTCAGCCGCGACGGATTTAAAAGCACGAACTGGACTATTTACCCCGCCTGGCATTAATTTTAAGGCTTCATCAAAAGCTTTTTTGGACGCTGAATGTTTCATGTTTTTACCCCCGATTTTTATTTTTGCAGATACTTCGCAACATCTTTTGCAAAATAAGTAATAATGAGTGATGCTCCTGCCCGCTTCATGCTAAGAAGCATTTCCATTATAATTTTTTCTTCATCGATCCAGCCGTTATGAGCAGCAGCTTTTACCATCGCATATTCGCCACTCACATTATAGGCAACAACTGGTAAATGCGTAGTATTACGAACATCTCGAACAATGTCCAAATAGGAAAGCGCTGGTTTTACGATTAAAAAATCAGCTCCTTCTGCTTCATCACTGTTTGCTTCACGAAACGCTTCTTCACGGTTAGCTGGATCCATTTGATACGTTTTTCGGTCACCAAATTGTGGCGCCCCATCAGCAGCATCTCGAAACGGACCATAAAAAGCTGAAGCATATTTGACCGCATAGGACATAATCGGAATATTTATGTAGCCTGCTTCATCTAGTCCTTCGCGAATAGCCGCAACAAACCCGTCCATCATATTACTGGGTGCGATGATATCAGCCCCTGCCTCCACTTGGCTGACTGCCGTTTTTTTCAACACTTCAAGCGACTCATCATTTAAAATCTCGTCGCCTTGCACAAGCCCACAATGCCCGTGGTCCGTAAATTCACATAGACAAGTATCTGCTACAACAAGAATCTCGGGGAAAGCCTTCTTTATAATTCGTGTGGCTTCTTGAACGACTCCGTGATCATGGAAAGCCCCTGTTCCAACGCTATCTTTTTCTTTCGGAATGCCAAATAAAATGACAGCTTGGATACCTGCTTCTTTCACTTCTCGGATTTCATCTTCTAACAGGGCTAGCGGAAACTGATAAACGCCTGGCATTGAAGGAACTTCAGTTTTTGTTTCTCCAAATTCTTTTACAAAAATAGGATAAATAAAATCATCCATTGAAAGTTCATTTTCTCTTACTAAATCACGCATCGCGTTTGACGTGCGCAAACGACGATGGCGGTCAAAACTTTTTGTCATCATTCTTCGACTCCTCTATTATTAAATCTATTAAATCATCCATCTGATAGTTTTCAGGCTGAAAATCCACTTTGTATCCATCTTCTTCGATTGCTCGAGTGGTTACTTCACCAATCGAAGCAATCAGAAAAGAAGGCTTTAATGAAAATCGATCTAAAATTTGTTTGAAATTCTTCCAAGCAGAAGGACTCGCAAACACAGCAATAAAGTGTGGATAAAGCTTCACAGTTTTTTCTAAGTTTGCCGCTGCATCACTAGGTAAAATGGTATCATAAAGCGGCAATTGAAAACAGGAAATGCCAAGATCAGATAAAAACCCAGCTATTCTTGGTTTCGCAATTTTGCTTTGAGGAAGTAAAACAGTTTGCGTTTTTTCAGCATATAACTGACTCCATTCCCTTAAAAAGGCTTCTGTTTCATAAAGACTTGGTTCAAAGTCAACTTTTACTCCCATATTTTGAAGGGCCTCAGAAGTTTTTCTCCCGATCGAAGCAACTTTCATCTTTTCCGGAAATTGTCTGATCCGATCTGCAAAAAAGCGTACCGAATTTTGACTCGTGAAAAAAATCCAATCTGCATGGCGTGCTTCCTCTTTCAATACAAACCCAAGCGGCTTTGTTTCAATCATTGGAATCGAAATCGCTTCTATCCCAGCTTTTTGCAAACGTAAAAGTCCCAATTGATTTTTATTTTTCTCTCGCGTTAAAAAAACAGGGCTATTCATGTCGCAACTCCTGAATAATTTGAGCGGCCCCCTGATCAAGTAATTCACGGGCTGATTCTTCTCCAAGACGCTCTGGGTTTGTTCCAGCTTTTTGAACAGCAAGACGGTTGCTTCCGTCTGCATTCGCGACAAATCCTCTAAACCCAAGTGAATCCTTCGCTTCTTTCACAGCAAAGCCAGCAATGGGAATCTCACAACCTCCATTCAACGTTTCAAGAAATTTTCGCTCACAACGGACAGAAAACGCAGTGTCATCATCATGAATAGAAGCAAGCATTTCAAGTAATTCTTTATCTGCTTCGCGGCATTCAATCGCAAGAGCTCCTTGTCCAACAGCTGGAAGACAGTCCTCTGCAGTAAACCGTTCCACCTTCAAATTTCCATCTTCTAGCCACCCCATCCGACTTAAACCAGCTTCCGCCAAAATAATAGCATCGAATTGCTCTTCTTCTAGTTTTCGCAACCGCGTATCAATGTTTCCACGAATCGAACGAATTTCAAGATCAGGTCGAATTCGCTTAATTTCTGCACTGCGTCTCAGGCTACTTGTTCCAATAACAGCCCCCGTAGATAACTCAGAAAGTTTAGTCGCTTCACGAAAAACAAGCACATCGAATGGAGATTCACGTTTCGGGATGGCGCCAATTATGAGCCCGTCATGCAATTTACTTGGGACATCCTTCATACTATGTACGGCAAAGTCAATCGTAGAGTCTGCTAACTGTTCCTCAACTTCAGACACAAATAAACCTTTCCCACCGACCTTGCTTAAAGTCACATTTAAAATTTTGTCGCCTTTTGTAACGATTTCCTGAATTTTAAAATTCACCTCTGGAAAGTGTTCTTTTAACTTACGAATGACCCAATGAGTTTGCGTAAGTGCAAGCTTACTACGCCTTGAACCGACGATAAATTCCCGTTTCATTTGCCCACCTCGTTTTTCTGATTTTGCGATTCTTTTATATCGACTTCTCCGGATAAATCAAAAATAGCTTTAAAAATCTCAATTTGATGATCTGCATCTACTTTTTCAGGCATTTCTTTAATTTCAGCGATTGGGTGTTTTAACATTTGGTTGATAATGCTTTTCATGTGCTTTCCAATCACCGTATATTCACGTTCAGTCATACCAGGAAGCTTATTTTCTAGGCTTTGCATCGTTTTTTCTTGAATCAAAAGTGCCGTTTCACGCAGTTCACGGATCAGTGGAACAACGCCTAAACGCTTTTCCCACTCAAAAAATTGTTCCGCTTCCTCTTCGATCTCAGATTCGAGTTCCGCAACCATTTTTTGACGTTCTTCAGTATTAGCCGAAATCACTCCCTCGAGATCATCTAAATCATATAAAAAGACTTTTGAAAGATCAGCTGCTGCTGGATCAACATTTCGTGGAAGAGAAATATCAATGACAAGAATCGGTGAATTTCTCGTCTCACTAATTTGACGCATATCCGCTTCGCTCAGTACATAACCTCCTGCAGAAGTCGAAACAAGAACTATATCTGCCTCTTGAAGTGCTTCATTAAGCGAATCAAAATTAATGGATCGAGCATTTTCAAATTTTTGAGCAAGACTTTTGGCATGTTCTTCAGTTCGATTCACAAGAACAATTTCCTGAACACCACTTCCTGCTAAATTCTCTAAAGCGAGTTCGCTCATTTTACCAGCCCCAATTAAAAGAACGGATTTTTTGCTCAAATCTGGATAAATTCGCTTCGCTATTTCAACAGCTGCATAACTGACAGAAACAGCATTTTCATTGATCTTCGTTCGGTGATGCATGTCTTTAGCAAAATGAATCGCTTCACGAAATAATTGATTCAAAATTGTTCCGGTAGTTTCTGCTTTTTGAGCTTTTAAAAAAGCTTGCTTAACCTGCCCGAGAATTTGAGTTTCGCCAAGTACAAGTGAATCAAGCCCAGCAGCTACTTCATATAAATGCTTCACTGCTGCTTTTTCCTCATAAAAAAATAAATAAGAAGACATCTCTTCAAGACGTATACCAAACCATCCTGCAAGAAAACGCTTGATGTAATATTTACCGGTGTGTATCTGATCAACAACTGCCGTAATTTCTGTACGATTACATGTTGAAAGCATCACATTTTCTAAGATGCTTTTTTCATTTTGCAAAGCAACAAGTGCTTCACTAATTTCTGTTTCAGTAAAACTGAACCGTTCTCGCACATCTATTGGTGCCGTTTTATGATTCAGTCCAACAGAAAGGATATACATGTGCATGTCCCCCTAATTTGTATTAATTCTATTTTAGCATTTTTCATTCCGTTAATTCAATCACATAGTTTGTGAAATTTGTAAGGAATCATACAGAAAAAGAGCCGACAAGTCAGCTCTTTTTTAGCATTTTGCTTCAATGAATGACCATGCTTCTTCTTTACCCATTCCAGTCTCTGCTGAAAACAAAACAAAGTCATCTTCTCCGTCAAAATCAAGGGTTTCTTTTACGACTTTTGCGTTTTTTTGCCATTTGCTTCTTGGAATTTTATCTGCCTTTGTCGCAACTACAATAACTGGGATTTGATAATACTTCAAAAACTCATACATCATCACATCATCCGCTGTCGGTTTATGACGTAAATCAACAATTTGAATAACAGCTCGAAGCGGTTCACGAGAAGTAATATACGTTTCGATCATTTCGCCCCATTTTTCACGTTCTTTCTTGGAAACTTTGGCAAAACCATAACCCGGAACATCCACAAAGAAGAGCGCTTCCTCAATTTTATAAAAATTAAGTGTTTGCGTTTTACCAGGTTTTTGCGAAATCCGTGCCATGCTTTTTCTTCCAATCATTCGATTGATAAATGAAGACTTGCCAACGTTAGATCGTCCAGCAAGCGCGAATTCAGGAAGATTGCCTTCCGGATACTGCTCTTGCCAAACAGCACTAATCACAAGTTCGACGTTGTGTACTTGCATAATTTAGCCCATCCTTTTCCTAATCTCGTTTTAGTATAACGGAAAAACGCTTTTCCTACAACAATAGAGGAAAAACGTTTTTTTGTTAAAATTTATCCACTTCTTCTTTCACCATTTTAATGAATTGATCAAGTGGCATATTTTCCGAGTCTTTCGAGCCATAACGACGAATATTAACTTCGCCACTTTCCGCTTCTTGATCCCCTAAAACAAGCGCATAAGGAATTTTTTGAGTTTGAGCTTCGCGAATCTTATAGCCGAGTTTTTCGTTCCGTTCATCTACCTCTGCACGGAATTTCGAACGTTGAAGTTTTTCTTGCACTTCTTTCGCATACTCAAGGTGAGCATCCGCATTTACCGGAATAATTTCCATTTGAACAGGAGCAAGCCAAGTTGGGAAAGCCCCTTTATATTCTTCAATCAAGTAAGCTACAAAGCGTTCCATTGTGGAAACTACCCCACGGTGAATAACGACTGGACGATGTTTTTCGCCATCTTCCCCAATGTAAGTCAAATCAAACCGTTCTGGAAGAAGGAAATCGAGTTGAACAGTTGAAAGAGTTTCTTCTTTTCCGATCGCAGTTTTCACTTGAACATCTAATTTGGGACCGTAAAAAGCTGCTTCGCCTTCCGCTTCGAAATAATCCATCCCCATTTCATCCATAGCATTTTTCAGCATAGATTGAGCTTTTTCCCACATTGCATCATCATCAAAATATTTTTCAGTATTTTCCGGATCACGATAGCTGAGTCGGAAACTATAGTCAGTAATGTTGAAATCATTGTACACTTCAAGAATGAGCTCAAGCACACGTTTAAACTCATCTTTAATTTGATCTGGGCGAACAAATACGTGCGCATCATTTAATGTCATTCCGCGAACCCGTTGCAAACCAGAAAGTGCACCACTCATTTCGTAACGATGCATCAAACCAAGTTCTGCAATCCGAATAGGGAGTTCCCGGTAACTATGAATGTCATTTTTATAAATCATCATATGATGCGGACAGTTCATCGGACGAAGAACAAGTTCTTCATTATCCATTTTCATAGTTGGGAACATGTCTTCTTGGTAGTGATCCCAGTGTCCACTTGTTTTATAAAGCTCAACATTCGCCATAACTGGAGTATAAACGTGGTTATATCCTAGACTTTCTTCCTTATCCACAATGTAGCGCTCAATAACACGACGAATTGTAGCACCTTTTGGCAACCAAAGTGGCAAACCTTGACCAACCTCTGCCGAATTTGCAAAAAGATCTAACTCTTTACCTAGTTTTCTGTGATCACGTTCTCGCGCTTCTTCTTGCATTTTAAGGAATTCATCCAAATCTTCTTTCGAGAAAAAGGCAGTTCCATAAATCCGTTGAAGCATTTTATTGTTGCTGTCGCCGCGCCAGTATGCCCCAGCAACGCTCAGCAATTTGAAGACTTTAATCTTCCCAGTTGAAGGAACATGAATCCCGCGACAAAGATCGAAAAATTCGCCTTGCGAATAAATAGTTACCGTTTCGTCCGCTGGAATCGCTTCAATCAGTTCTAACTTATACGGATCTCCTACTTCTTTAAAACGCTTAATCGCTTCTTCACGAGAAACCACTTCACGAGAAATGGGCAAGTTTTCCTTTACAATTTTTTGCATTTCTTTTTCAATTTGCGGAAAAGCTTCCTCACTAATCGCGCTATCTAAATCAATGTCATAGTAAAAACCAGTATCAATCGCGGGACCGACACCAAAATGGGCATCTGGATAAAGACGTTTTACAGCTTGTGCAAGTAAATGCGCAGAGCTATGACGCAAAATACCAAGTGCATCTGGATGATCGGGAGTTACGATTTCAAGCGCGCCATCTTCTTCAATCGGTGTGACAAGATCCACCAACTGTCCATTAATTTTTCCTGCTAAAGCTTTTTTCTTTAAACTTGGGCTGATAGATTCTGCAATATCAGCTGTTGATGCGCCATTTTCAAACTCTTTTACTGCACCGTCTGGAAATGAAATTTTCATCACGATCTGCTCCTTTACTTTTTATTTTAGTTCTGATAAGAAAACTACTTTCCCCGAGAAAACAAAAAAACTCGTCCCTTAAAACAAGGGACGAGTTAGACTCGTGGTTCCACCCAAGATTTCAAACAAACATAAATGTTTATTTTCTCTTGTCGCTGTTAACGAAAGCGAATCGTCTATCATTACTCACTTAAAAGCTTTCCAGATAGAAGTTCAAAGGCGGTCCGTTCTTAATTTCCAGCTTGGAGGTTCGCAGCTACCCCTCCTTCTCTGTAACATTCCACTAAGAAGGTTGTCCTTATCATCACTGATAATTTATTAACTAACACTAGTATACGCATAAAAATAAAATTTGACAAGCTTTTTTCTTCACTTATTTACGCCTGTTTTTTCCTTCCAGCTGGATTTCCTTGGAAAGAAAACGAATTCGCTCCATGATCCGTCTCGCTTTTAACTGCTCTTCCATTCCATTTTGGGTGAAAGTCAAGTGTGATTCAAGCTGCTTCATATTGTAATTGGAAGAGAAAAAAGTGGGTAGCTCCTCTTGCATCCGAAACTGTAAAATCGCTCCTAAAACTTCATCCCGTGTCCAAGCCGTCATTGCTTCTGCGCCAATATCATCTAGCATCAAAACTTCTGTTTCTTTGGCAAACTCAATTTTTTCGCTAACCGTGTTATCAGAAATCGACTGTTTGATTTCACGCATAAATTCCGGTAGGTAAACTAAAGTGGTGGTAACACCTCGGAGTGCAAGTTCACGAGCAATAGCCCCTAGCAAATAAGATTTCCCGGTCCCAAAATTACCATGAATATAAAGTCCCTTTACGCGCTCAGAAGCGTCTGCTGAATAATGCTCAAGAAAATCAAACGCCTCAACAAGAGCCCGCTGCCGCTCTTCCTCATCCGTATAAAAATGATCAAGCGATGCTTCCAAAATTTGTTTAGGCATGTAAAGTGAGCGAATGCGACGTTCCACACTTTTTCGCTTATCTGCTTCAATTTTTTCAGGTGTTGGATAGTAAGTTACCGTGATAAATTCGCCGTTAATCACAAGTTTTGGTGCATAGCCAGGCATGAGCGTTTCTTTTTTGGCACGAAACTGCTCATCTTGTGTCATAAATTCATATAAGTTCGACAAGTTCTGATTGATCAGTTGTTCCGTCACTTCATCAGCATGTTCATTTAAAAACGCCCGAATTGGTTCATACCGCAGCACTTTTTCTTTCAGCGAATTATATTCTTTTTCAAAATCTCGCCCACTAAAAATCTGTCCAAGTGTTCGTTCAATTTTATCCACCTTGATTCACCTACCTTTTCAATTGTTTTTTTATTCGTTTCACTTGATCCTCAAGCGCTTCTTTTTCACGGTCCGACAACTCGCTTTTGGCCGGCTCAGTCTCTTCTTTATCAAACCAATCCGGCAAAACCTCAGTTCGTTTTTTACTGGAAAACTGCGACGCCCGGTTGAACTTTCTTTTTTCCTCGGGTTCCTCTTGCAGTCGTTTATATTTTTCGTGCTCAGCAAGTGCAAGCTCCATGGCTTCCTTCGCCGTCTTCACGTTTTTCCGTTTCCAGTGCGCCGCGATGGTCATCATGTAATTTCGCGAAATTTTCCCATCCAATCTTAGCAAAACATACTCAATCAGTACATTCATAACTGGTTGCGGTAAATTTTGCTTAGTCATGACTTCTTCGATCACACGTAAATCCGTTTCAGCCGGTTCAGCACCATCCGCAATATCAATCAAAAGTTGGAAAGGAGTCACGCTCTCCAGATAAACTTGAAGAGCTTCTTCATCATTCACTTCCGACTTGGACTGTGTCCCATCGCGAACAGGTTCCGCTCTTTGCTTCGTAGACAATTTAGGCAAGTCATGATGTTTCAATTGATAACTTTCCCGTATAATTTTCCGAAGTTGTTCAAGCTGGATGACCCCGCGTGCATCAAGCGACCTATACAAAAAAGAAGGAATATCGCTTTCTCCTACTTGATAAATCGCGTGCATCTTTAAAATCGTATCTTTAACAGGCTCAGTGATTTGCTCTCGACTCAACATGTTTGGAGAAAGAAGCTCGTAAAAGTAAGTCCAATCAAACTCTTTTGAATCAAGTTGGATTTCCATTGCCGCTTTTGCTTCTACAAATTCAGTTTCATCAGGGATTTCAGGCGTTTTGTCGCCGCCACGAAATGGCTCAAACACATCCTGAAAGTTTCTTGTCACATCACTATAACCAGTGGAATCAAATTTTTGATCAACGAATAATTGTTGCAATTCTTGATAACGCTTATGCCCCACTTGGCTAAATAAATAAATATTTAAGAGTCCATCTTCAAAAAATTGTCTCGGCGATAGCGGAGCCAAGAGTTCATAAACAAAAGTTTGATCCTCAAGTTCTGCCTTTTTATAAGAGCGCACAAGACCAAGTCCTTCAAGTTTTAGGCGCGCTTCAAAAAAACCTTCAAGTGAGACTCCAAGCACCGTGAGTAACTGTGAATGAGGTTTTGCTTTACTCCAAAGTTTATTTTCCTCCACCTCTTCGAGCAAAGAAAAATAAAGAGATAAAGCATTTGCTCCCATGAGTGGCTGATACAGCTTAAGCAGCACTTTGCGATCAAATTCTGTAACAACACCCTCTGCCTTTACCTTATACCCATCAACAGGTCGTAATTCCATCCAAAATTCAGTCAAGTGTTTCTCACCCTTTATTGTTTTTGTCCATTAACTCCTTCAGCTCATCGACAAACACATTAATATCTTTAAACTGACGATATACTGAAGCAAAACGCACATAAGCAACTTCGTCAAGCTTTGCAAGTTTATCCATCACTTTTTCGCCAATTAAATCGGAATCAATTTCACTTTCACCAAGTGCACGCAGTTCCCGTTCCACTTCCGAAACAATATCTTCCAATTGTTCAATACTTACCGGTCTTTTTTCACAGGCACGAATTAAACCACGACGAACCTTTTCTCGTGCAAATTCTTCACGTGCTCCATCTTTTTTTACAACAATCAGCGGACTTTCTTCCACCTTTTCGAAAGTTGTAAATCGGAAGCCGCATTTTTCGCATTCGCGTCGCCTTCTGATCGAATTCCCATCATCTGCTGGGCGTGAATCCACAACTCGTGTTCCATTATATTTACAAGACGGACATTTCAAATTTCATTCACTCCCATCATTTCGCTCTATTATACCATGCCTTTTAAGTTCGTGTAAAAATTCATTTACTTGTTTCTCGGTTTCTTGTTTTGTTCCATTATTATCCACGACAAAATCAGCTAGTTTTACTTTGTTGTTAATAGACATTTGGGCACGGATCCGAGCAAGAGCCTCCTCCTTCGAAAGTTCATTTCGAGCCATCAAACGAGAAAGCTCAATTTCTTCTGTTGTCGCAACGACAAGCACCCGGTCAACGAGATCTGTTAACTGACTTTCATAGAGGAGTGGAATATCGAGGACAACAATCGACTCACCAGCACGAAACAAGCGATCACGTTCACTTAGCATCTCTTCATGCACGAGCGGATGAACAATCTCATTTAGTTGTTCGCGTTTCGCTTCATCATGAAAAATAATCTCCCCAAGTTTTGCACGGTTTAATTCTCCATCTAAAAGCACATCTGTTCCAAAGCAAGAAACAATTTTTTTAAGCCCAACTGTTCCTTTTTCAACCACTTTTCGTGCTACAATGTCAGCATCAATAACTGCAATCCCAGCGCTTACAAGCATTTTGCTAACCGTAGATTTTCCCGTTGCAATACTTCCCGTAAGCCCCAGTGTGAATCCCATTTTCTTCACCTCTATTTTTGACAATGCGGACAAAAATGTGTGCCGCGACCGTTTAACTTAATCTTTTCAATCAAGATTCCACAAGTCGGACAAGGTTCGCCTTCATGGCCGTAAACCACTAACTTTTCTTGAAAGCGCCCTAATTCTCCTTGCGAATTCACGTATGTTCGAATCGTTGAGCCACCAAGTGCAACCGCTTCTTCCATGATCGCCATCGTTTCCTCATAGACCCGACTTACTTCGAGCTTTGAAAGCGAGTTCGCGGCCCGATTTGGTAATACTTTTGCCCGGTAACAAATCTCATCCGCATAAATATTCCCAACTCCTGCCACTAATTTTTGATCGAGTAAAATCGTTTTAATTGCTCGAGTTGACTTTTTCAAGCGAGAACGGAAAGGTGCGAGTTCAAAACTTCCAGGAAAAGGTTCCGGTCCAAGTTTTAAAATAGATTTTGTATCAGCTTCTCCGTATTTTTTAATCCATTCCATCGTGCCAAACTTGCGAACATCTAAAAATCTCAGTTCGGTATGATCCGTAAAATGAAAACGAATATGTGTGTGTTTGCTTACTTCGTCCGTATCCTCGTTTAAGCGAAACTTTCCTTCCATCCGCAAATGAGAAAGCAAAGAGCAGTTGGTTAAATCAAAAACTAAAAATTTTCCACGTCTGCGTACAGCTTCAAACTCCTCACCAACAAGCGCCAATTTAAATTCATCAGGATCCCCATTTACAATCATCTTAGGAACGCCCACCGAAACACGATCAATTTTTTTTCCGACAACAAGTTCATTTAACGTCTTTCGTACATTTTCGACTTCTGGTAATTCTGGCATGTTTACTTAACTCCTTTTATTTCGCATCATACCAAGTGTCACCAAATGCAGCATCCGCTTTGAGCGGCACATCAAGCGTAACCGCATTTTCCATCACATCTGGTACAATTTTTTCAAGTATTTTAATTTCCTCTTCAGGTGCTTCAAAAATCAGTTCATCGTGCACTTGAAGAAGTAAGCGAGCTTGTAATTTTTCTTTTTCTAGCCGTTCGCTCATCAAGATCATTGCTTTTTTAATAATATCAGCCGCACTTCCTTGAATAGGTGTATTCATCGCAGTACGCTCAGCGAAGCTACGAACATTAAAGTTACGACTCGTAATCTCCGGAATATAGCGGCGACGATGCAAGATCGTTTCCACATACCCGGTCTCTTTTGCTTGCCGTACAATTTCATGCATGTATTCATGAACCGCTGGATAGCTTTCAAAATAGCGATCAATAAATGCCTTTGCTTCTTTTCGAGTAATGCCTAGGTTTTGCGATAACCCGTAATCACTAATCCCATAAACAATCCCAAAATTAACAGCCTTAGCTTGACGGCGCATCAAAGAATCCACTTGGTCCTTCTCAACATGGAAAACGTCCATTGCAGTTTTCGTATGAATATCATAATCATGCTTAAACGCATAAATTAAGTTTTCGTCTTTTGAAATGTGCGCTAGTACTCGAAGCTCTACTTGCGAGTAATCCGCAGAGAAAATTTTCCAGCCGGGTTCACTAGGAACAAACGCTTGGCGAATCTTCCGCCCTTCTTCAAGACGAATAGGAATGTTTTGCAAGTTTGGATCAACGGAACTTAACCGACCAGTCTGAGCAAGCGTTTGATTAAAACGCGTATGCACTTTATGCGTCTTTTTGTCCGTCACTTTAAGCAGTCCCTCAATATAAGTGGATTGAAGTTTTCCAAGCTGGCGATAAGTTAAAATTTCTTCGATAATCGGGTGCTGTCCAGATAACGCTTCAAGCACATCTGCCGCAGTTGAATAGCCCGTTTTCGTTTTTTTAATCACCGGAAGCCCAAGCTTTTCGAATAAAACAACCCCCAGTTGCTTCGGCGAATTAATGTTAAATTCATAACCCGCTAAACTGTGAATTGATTTTTCAAGCGTGTCAATTCGTTCGGCAAGTTCGGCTTTCATTTCTAACAAACGATCTGTATCCACGCGAACCCCGAAAATTTCCATTTTAGCAAGAACAAATGAAAGTGGCAATTCAAGACTTGTCATTAAGTCTAGTTGTTCATTTTCTTCTAAATCGCGTGTAAGAGGCGCTTCAAGTTCAAAAATCGCAACGGCTTTGTGTGCCAAGTGATCTGCTACAATTGCTTCTTCTGGAACTTGATATTTAGCCCCTTTCCCGTAAACCGCTTCATCTGTTTGGACATTACTAAAATCATGTTGTCTTGCCACACTTGCAAAGTCATCAATGGTTTCAGAAGGGTTTAATAAATAAGAAGCGAGCATTACATCAAATTCTATTCCTTGTATTTCTAAGCCTAATCGGTGAAGCGCTACTGTGATCTTTTTTGCATCGTAAACAAGTTTCGTCTTATCTTTTGAAAGTGCCCATTTTTTAAAAGCGGAACTTTTCTGAGCAGTTTCAGCCGTAAAGAAAAAAGTGCCTGCTTCAGAGTGCAAACAAAAGCCAACGAAAGGAGCTGTATGATAATTATCATTTTCAAGCTCCACGTAAAGCGAAGCAGGCGATGCAAAATGTGCCTCTGTAAGTGTTGTTACAATTTCAAAATCGATTTTCTCAACCTCAGCTACTGCTTCATCTGTAGACTCCCCATCTAAATTTTTCAAAATCGATTTAAAATCCATCTCTTTTAAAAAGGGAACAACTTTTTCCGTTTGGAAACCAGAATAATTGGTATCCGAAAGCTTCACTTCAATGGGTGAATCCGTATTGATTGTTGCCAGTTCTTTACTTAAAAGCGCTAAATCTTTATTATCGATCACTTTTTCTTGTAATTTCTTACCAGATATCTCATCTGCGTGATCAAGTACGCTTTCAACAGTACCACCATACTGGTGAAGCAATTTCAGTGCCGTTTTTTCGCCAACGCCAGGAATCCCAGGAATATTATCTGATGAATCCCCCATTAACCCTTTCATATCAATAATTTGTGCTGGAGCGAGATCGTATTTTTCGCGTAAAGTCTCGGGAGTATTTTTCTCCATATCTGTGATTCCTTTTTTGGTAATGTAAACTGTTGTATCGTCACTCGCTAATTGCGTTAAATCACGATCTCCGGTGATAATAATCGTCTCAAACTTATCTTGTTCCGCTTTTTTAGCAAGCGTTCCAATAATATCATCTGCTTCATAATCTTTCAGTTCATAGTGAGGAATATCATAAGCATCGAGCAGTTCTCTAATAAAAGGAAACTGTTCACTGAGTTCGCTTGGTGTTTTTTGTCTGCCACCTTTATAACCTTTGAAAGTTTGGTGACGAAATGTTGTTTTTCCTGCATCAAAAGCCACAAGCACATGATCGGGCTTTTCGTTTTCCAGTACATTATTCAACATCATAGCAAAACCATATACAGCATTCGTGTAAATCCCTTTTTCATTTGTTAAAAGCGGAAGTGCATAAAATGCGCGGTTCGCAATGCTATTTCCATCAATTAAAATTAATTTACTCACAGGAAAAATCCTCCTCGTTTTCAAGTTTTCACTTGCATACATTTTACCATAATTTGGCATGAGATTAATAGTTTGAGCGTCTAAATGAAAAAAGAGCGCGAACAGTTATCGCGCTCTTTTTAAAATACGTACAAAATTTAACAAAATTTAAATTACAACCCAGAATAAACGAACTATATTAAAGGTTTCCGATTAATTCATTCGCGAATTCAGAGCATTTAAGTTCAGTTGCTCCATCCATCAATCGAGCAAAATCATAAGTTACCGTTTTGGCTTGAATTGTTTTTTCCATCGAATGTGTAATGAGTTCTGCGGCTTCGCTCCAACCTAGGTGTTCTAAAAGCAAAGTTCCGGAAAGAATAACAGAAGATGGATTAACTTTATCCAGTCCAGCATATTTCGGTGCAGTTCCATGTGTTGCTTCAAAAATAGCATGTCCAGTTTGATAGTTTATATTGGCACCAGGAGCAATTCCGATTCCGCCAACTTGAGCAGCAAGCGCATCGGAAATGTAATCCCCATTTAAGTTCATGGTCGCAACTACATCGAACTCAGCTGGTCGAGTTAAAATTTGTTGCAAAAAGATATCTGCAATCGAATCTTTAATAAGGATTTTTCCAGCATCTAAAGCTTCTTTTTGCTTTAAATCAGCTGCTTCTGTGCCTTCTGCTTCTTGAATACGATCATATTCATTCCATGTAAAGACTTGATCTTTGAATTCTCGTTCGCAAAGCTCATAGCCCCACTGCTTAAAAGCACCTTCTGTAAACTTCATGATATTACCTTTATGAACTAAAGTAACAGATTTGCGTTTCTCTTTTAAGGCATATTCAACAGCTGAACGAACCAGTCTCTCCGTTCCTTCCTTTGAAATGGGCTTAACACCGATTCCGGATGTTTCAGGGAAGCGAATATTTTTAACACCAAATTCCGATTCAAGAAATTGAATTAATTTTTGCGCTTCTTTACCGCCTTCTTTAAATTCAATACCAGCATAAATATCTTCTGTGTTTTCCCTAAAAATAACCATATCAGTTTCTTCAGGACGTTTAACTGGGGATGGAACTCCTTTGAAGTAACGTACTGGGCGCAAGCAGACATAAAGATCTAAAACTTGTCTCAGCGCAACATTTAACGACCGGATCCCGCCACCAATTGGTGTTGTTAGCGGTCCTTTAATAGCAATCAAATAGTCGGAAATCACATCAAGCGTTTCTTGTGGTAACCATTCACCAGTTTGTTTAAATGCTTTTTCGCCCGCTAAAACTTCTTTCCATTCGATTTTACGTGTACCTTGATAAGCTTTTTCGACTGCTGCATCAAGCACACGCTTTGCAGCACGCCAAATATCAGGGCCTGTCCCATCTCCTTCGATAAATGGAATAATAGGTTCATTAGGGGTATGAAGCCTCCCGTTTTTCACTTGAATTTTTTCAGCCATACTTTAGAAACTCCTTCCTTATATCCGTTCTTCAATAGGTAAATATTTACGATCTTCAGGACCTACATAAATAGCTCGAGGTCGAATTAAGCGGTTGTCTCGATATTGCTCGAAAATATGCGCCAACCAGCCAGAAACACGACTCACAGAAAACACGAGTGTAAATAAATCTACATCAATCCTGAGCGCATGATAAACGGATGCGGAATAGAAATCCACATTTGGTCGGAGATGTTTCAACTCCCAAACCGCTTCCTCGATTTGACAAGAAAGTGTGTACCACTTTTCTTCTTCGGTTTCGTTTGTCAAAAGTTGTGACATTGCTTTTAAATGCTTAGCACGTGGATCTCCATTTTGATAAACACGGTGCCCGAAGCCCATGATTTTTTGTTTTTGGTCAATTTTATATTGTATGTAGTCTTTTACGTTGCTTGAAGCACGATCGATTTCTTCGAGCATATCAAAAACACGTTCATTGGCTCCGCCGTGAAGTGGCCCTTTTAGTGCCCCAATTGCCGCTGTCACACCTGAATACACATCAGAAAGAGTGGCGACGCAAACGCGTGCAGTAAACGTAGAAGCATTGAATTCATGATCCGCATGCAAAACAAGTGCCTTATTCATCGCTTCAACTGACAGCGGGTCAGCTTCCTCTCCTGTTAGCATGTATAAAAAATTCGCAGCAACACTCAAATCAGCACG
Organism: Listeria kieliensis; assembly: GCF_003369925.1. Classification (GTDB taxonomy): domain Bacteria; phylum Bacillota; class Bacilli; order Lactobacillales; family Listeriaceae; genus Listeria; species Listeria kieliensis_A. Next base: position 889,790 of record NZ_LARY01000001.1, read on the forward strand.
TGGCGGAATTGGGTCTAGACCACGACGGATACGAGAAAATGCAGCTACAATCGTTGGCATTTTAGCCTGTAGACGCAGTCCTTTTTTATAAATCGACTCTCCGTCGTCAAGCTCGGACTCCGTATCAAAAACACCGAGCATCGAAACAGTGGTCCGTAGTACACTCATCGGATGCAATTTTTGATGGTGTTGCATTCTAAGACTAGTGATGATGGTCTCAGATACAGCCATATGTTCTTTAATTTCAACTTGAAAATTCGCTAATTCATCTTTATTCGGCAATCTGAGATGCCAAAGCAAATAAATGACTTCTTCAAAACTAACATTGTTTTCAACCAAATCATCAATACTATATCCAACATATTTGAGCGTGTCATCCACAATGGAACTGATTGAAGTCTCTGCAACATATACATTTTCAAGCCCTTTAGAAACTGTCATCTAAATCCTCCTTCATAAAGCATCATTGAACTTGTTATTTGGTAGTGAAAAACGTAATCGCTTGCATCGCTACAAAGGCAATCCCAGAAGCGATGACAGGACCTGCGGCGATGCCTCGGAAAAGCGCAACAGCTAAAATAGTTCCAAACACAAGCGAAACTGTGATTTGTGGGTCTTGCGACATATAGCCGACTCCTTTTCTCGATAAAATAGAAACAAGAATCCCTGCACTTAAACCTACCCAGCCTGCGAGCGATTTAAACGAATCAAATAAATCTTTAAAGCCAATTTGTCCAGTTGCGATTGGTATCAAAATAGCAATCGTAATAATCGTAACTCCCCAGTTAATTCCCTTTGATTGAATGACTTCCATCACTTTCGTGTTACCTGCAAAGAGCTTGAGGATAATCACAACTGCGACTGCAATAATTAATGAATTGTTTTTTGCCAGGACACCAAGAGCTAAAAAAAGTAGTAAAAATAGCATGCTTTCTGTAAACATAATGAACACCTTTCGCTACCTTAAGGAATTTCCATAAGATAAAAAATATTATAGCATAAAAATATGATTTAGCATAAAATAAACCTATAGAATTTCTGAAACTCTATAAGTAAAACAAATGAACTGATTGGAGAAACAAGCGAGCTAACAGAGCCCGCTTGTTACATATCGAAATAATAGGGATTGGATTGTTTGCTTTGTTTGGCAAACCATTTTGTAAGTTTCGGCTTAATAAGACGTCGAACAAATGGAATAAATAATAGCAATCCAATTAAAGTTGTTAAAATCCCCGGTATTGTAAAGAACAATGCGGAAAAGAAAAAACAAACCGTATCAAGCAAATATGGGGCAACCGTTCGTCCATCTAAAATATTTCGTAAGAGCGTTCCACCAACTTTTCTAAACATATAAATACCAAAAGCAGTAGACAAAATTTGAATTAAAAGAAGCGGCCAAAATCCGATCCACTGGAATAACCATACATAAACAATCAATTCGACAAGACCATAAACAGCCCAATACGCAAACATATTTTTCAAAACATCAACTCCAGTTTATCTTCTATCCCTTTATTATAACGCATTTAATAAGAATTAAAAAACATAACGAAAAAAGACCCTTCAAGTACAATTTTTGTACTTGAAGGGTCTGAAGCTTTTTTCTTAGTGAGTTGCTGTTTTTCCGTTATAGACAGCACCTTGACGAGAGTCAACTGTAATTGTTTCTCCATCGTTGATAAGTGTAGTTGCGTCTTTTGCACCTACAACAACTGGAATTCCTAAGTTGATTCCAACAACTGCTGCGTGGCTTGTTAAACCGCCTTCTTCAACCACAACTGCTGCACTTTTCTCGAACGCAGGCATGATTTCTTTATCTGTTGTTTTGACAACAAGAATTCCACCTTGTTCTGCTTTTTCAAGTGCTTCTTTGTTTGTTTTAGCGACAATCGCTTTTCCGCTAACAGATTCACGACCAACACCTTGACCTTTTACTACTTTTTCTCCGATTAATTGGATCTTCATCAAGTTTGTTGTGCCACTTTCAGTAACAGGAACACCTGCAGTGATAATGATTAAATCGCCTTGTTGAGCAAGACCAGAATCAAGAGATTCCTTCACAGCAAGATCAAACATGTCATCTGTATTTTGTACAGGCTTAGCTAAGCGTGCATAAACTCCCCAAGAAAGAGCAAGCGAACGGCAAACATGTTCATTAAAAGTAACTGCTAGGATATGCGATTTCGGACGATATTTAGAAATCATACGGGCAGTATGACCACTTTGCGTAGCTGCAACAATTGTTTGAACGTCAAGATTACGAGCGGTATGACCAACAGCTTGACCAATTGCTTCTGTCATATCCGTATTTGGATGCATCTTAAGTGCAAATTTGTCTTGTGTAATCAGCGCTTCTTCAGTACGAAGTGCAATCTTCGCCATCATTTGAACTGCTTCAACTGGATAATCCCCTGCAGCTGTTTCCCCAGAAAGCATAATTGCGTCTGTACCATCAAAAATAGCATTCGCAACATCAGATGCTTCTGCACGAGTTGGACGTGGATTACGTTGCATCGAATCAAGCATTTGAGTAGCCGTTACAACAGGTTTCCCTAACTTATTACATTTTCTAATCAGTTCTTTTTGAACAATCGGAACTTCCTCAGCTGGAATTTCAACTCCAAGGTCACCACGAGCAACCATCAAACCTTGAGAAACCTGAAGAATTTCGTCAATGTTATCGACACCTTCTTGGTTTTCGATTTTAGGGATAATTTGAACGTGTGTAGCATCGTGATCTTCTAGAATCTTAGTGATTTCAAGAACATCAGAAGCGCGACGTACAAATGAAGCTGCGATGAAGTCAATACCTTGTTCTAAACCGAAGCGAATATCGTTTGCATCTTTTTCAGTGATTCCAGGAAGATTAATAGAAACGTTTGGCACGTTTACGCCTTTTTTGTTTTTCAAAACACCAGGATTAAGAACTTTTGTTACAAGTTCACGGTTGGCGTTGTCTTTTTCAGTTACTTCTAGTCCAATAAGACCATCATCAAGTAGGATACTTGAACCAATTTCTACATCATCAAAAAGTTCCGCATAAGTAACTGAGAATTTTTCTTTTGTTCCCTCAACAGGTGTCATTGCAATCCGCACAATATCGCCTTCGGAGAATTCTACTTTTCCACCTGCCATATCGTTTGTACGGATTTCCGGACCTTTTGTATCAAGCAAAAGAGCTACCGGAGTTCCTGTAATTTTTGCTGCTTCACGAATATTTTTGATTCGTGCACCGTGTTCTTCATAGTCACCATGGGAAAAATTAAGTCGAGCCACGTTCATACCCGATTCAATTAATTTTACTAGCGTATCAACGGATTCACTAGCAGGTCCAATGGTACAAATAATCTTCGTTTTTTTCATCTTCACTACTCCTCCTAGAACTACCTATTCATATACACATTATAAACACATCTACTACATTTTACCAGTAACAGCCTTGCGAAACAAGTTGTTTGTGAAAAAACAATCAAACTCAAATTAAGAATTTGGATCTCATCTAAATAAGAATGATTCTTATTTTCAAAAAAAGTTTTCAAAACTCCACTTGAAAAAGGCCACTAAAAGCACTTTAGTGACCTTTTTGTTAAATCGAAAGAATAGATGCCAGTTTCAGCATATCATCATTTAAATGATGTTTTTCTTTGAGCACTTCTGAAATATCATTTTCAACAATTTTGTTTTCGCGAATTCCGACAGCTAAGCCACCACGATTTTCAAGCAAAAGATCAACTGCATGAGCACCTAAACGACTTGCAAGCACGCGGTCGAATGCTGTTGGACTTCCACCACGTTGGACATGACCTAGAACAGTTACACGTGCGTGATAATCTCCGTATTGCGCAAGGCGTTCTGCAAATTCGTTGCCGGACATAACACCCTCAGCTACAACAATAATGCTGTGCTTTTTACCACGTTCACGCCCTTTATTTAAGCGACCAACGATATCATCCATACTAAATTCAAGCTCTGGAACGATAATTGCTTCCGCTCCACCAGCTAAACCAGACCAAAGCGCAATATCTCCAGCGTCACGTCCCATTACTTCGATAATAAATGTACGCTCATGACTTGTTGCAGTGTCACGAATTTTATCAAGTGCATCTAATACAGTATTTAGTGCTGTATCGAATCCGATTGTAAAATCTGTTCCCGAAATATCATTGTCGATTGTTCCAGGAATTCCGATTGTTGGAAAACCACGTTTTGTAAGAGCTTCGGCACCGTGATAAGAGCCATCTCCACCAATAACCACAAGCCCATCAATTTGATGTTTTTTGAGTTGTTCAATTCCTTTTAATTGACCTTCTTCTGTTGCGAATTCAGGGTAACGGGCAGAATATAGGAATGTTCCACCACGTTGAACCAAGTCACCTACAGAACCAAGTTCAAGTTTGTGGATATCTCCGTTTACAAGTCCAAGAAAGCCGTAATTAATTCCATAAACTTCTAGACCCTCATAAATAGCTTTACGCACAACAGCTCGGGCTGCCGCATTCATGCCAGGCGCGTCGCCACCACTCGTCAATATCGCAATACGTTTCATTTTTACTACCACCTCAGACTACGATTATTTTTCCATCACACGGTACTATTCTACCCTAATTCCTTGAAAATGGAAAGTCTCAGAACAGCATTTTTCAGAGCTTTTCTAACAACAAGTCATTCATTTTTAAATTGGTACTTTCAAAAAAGCTTCATTTATACAAGAAAAAACACTAATTGGTCTATACAAATTAGTTTTGTGAAAAAAGTTCTTGATGAACTATTTAATATAAAAAATATACATAAAAAGCGTATTGACATGGTCAATACGCTTTTTATTAGGATTCTTCATAAACCCCAATTTTTTTAAATTTATTATAACGCTGCTCGACGAGTTGATCCTCTGTAAACGCCATAAGAGCATGAAGAGACTTCGAAAGTGTTTGATCGATCAATTCAGCTTGTTTTTTTAAATCATGATGCGCTCCACCACGAACCTCTGGAATAATACCATCAATAATTTCAAGTTCATAGAGGTCATCTGCAGCAATTCGCATCGATTCAGCTGCTTTTTTAGCAAGACTTGCATCTTTCCATAAAATGGCTGCCGCTCCTTCTGGCGTAATTACTGAAAAGACAGCATTTTCAAGCATAAAAATTTGGTTTCCTGCTCCAAGCGCAAGAGCGCCACCGCTTCCACCTTCACCGATTACAATTGAAATGATAGGTACTTTCATATCACTCATTTCATATAAATTTCGCGCAATCGCTTCACTTTGACCTCGTTCTTCAGCAGCTCGTCCAGGATAAGCTCCCTTTGTGTCAATTAAGCAAATGATTGGACGTCGAAATTTATTTGCTTGCTTCATTAAGCGTAAGGCTTTTCGAAAACCTTCTGGATGAGGCATCCCAAAATTACGATGTAAATTGTCTTTTGTATCTTTCCCGCGCTGATGTCCAATAACTGTGACAGGAATCCCTTTATATTTGGCGATCCCTCCAACAATAGCAGCATCATCTCCAAAATAGCGGTCACCATGAAGTTCCATAAAATCTTCAAATAGATACGGAATATAATCAAGCGTTGTCGGCCTTTCTGGATGACGAGCCACTTGGAACTTATCCCATGCCGTCATATTTCCATAAATTTCCGCTTCTAATTTTTCAAGGCGTTGCTCAAGTTTTTCGATTTCTTTTGAGAGATCTACTTCCGACTTGGCATTATATTCTTTTAGATCTGCAATTTTTGTACGGAGTTCTAAAACTGGTTTTTCAAAATCCATCTCATTCGCCAACGGAAGTCCCCTCCTCATCTTCTTCAGATTCTTTGTGATGAACAGACAACACAAAACGCAATTTTTCTTTTAGTTCAAGACGCGAAATAACTGCATCAAGTTGGCCATGTTTTAGTAAAAATTCCGAAGTCTGAAAATCCTTTGGTAATTCTTCACGAACGGTTTGTTCAATAACACGTCTACCAGCAAAGCCAATAAGAGCTCCTGGTTCAGCAAAGTTAAAATCGCCAAGCGAAGCAAAACTAGCCGAAACGCCACCTGTTGTCGGATGTGTCATCACAGTAATGGCTAAGCCGCCATGATTACTGAATCGTTTAAAAGCAGCAGATGTCTTCGCCATTTGCATGAGCGAAAGCATTCCTTCTTGCATCCTTGCTCCCCCCGAAGCAGTAAAAATAACAAATGGCAGTTTTAACTCATCTGCTTTTTCAACTGCACGAAGAATTTTTTCGCCAACCACGCTTCCCATACTAGCCATTCGAAAGCGTGAATCCATAACAGCAATGACAAGCTTTTCCTCTTCAATTGCTGCTGTTCCAGTTAAGATCGCATCCTGAAGCCCCGTCTTTTCTTGATCTTTTTCCACACGTTCCATATAATCTTCAAAGCCGAGTGGATTAGCTGGTCTAAGTTCAGCGTCCAGTTCATTGAAAGAACCTTCATCCACTAAATAGCTAAGCCGCTTTTGGGCGCCAATCGGATGATGGAAACCACAGTGACTGCACACCATTAAGTTCTTTTCAAGTTCCTTTGTGTACATGATCTTTTTGCATTTTGGGCATTTCGTCATAATCCCTTCTGGGACATCGTGTTTTGCCCCTTCTGCTGGGATCGCTGCATATTTTTTCTTCTTTGGTTTAGTAAATAAATCGCCTAACAAAGATGAAACCTCCCTACTACGCTTTCTAAATCGGATTCATAGTGGTGATAAAAATGAATAAAATAAATTAAAAGTCCCTCTTTCACACTATGAAAGTCAAAAAACGAATTGCGGCAATAGTCAGCTGAAAACAGCTATTCATCACCGCAAGTCTCTTGTCCATTCTAAACTATACCATACTTTTACTTCTTTTAGGAAATGAAAAAACATTTACTTAAATACAACATTTTCCATTCCAAGCAAGCTGCTGAGCTTTTCTTCTAGTTCCGCAGAGAAAGAAACCGAAAAAGAATCTGAAAGTTCTACGGTTTTTTTCGTTGTCGCATAATGTAAAACGACTTTCGAATTCCCCTTAGATTCTTTCAAGAATGATTTCAACTGCCGAACTTGTTCGTCACTTGTTACCCTTAAAAACAAGCGCTTTGGTACTTCAATTTGGTCCAATCGTTCCACTTTGTTGATAATCGCTTGCTTCTCTCCATTTCTCTCCTCAATTTTCACTTGCAAGACTAATAATTCGCCCTCTTGCAAAAGTGGATTGAAGTTTCGATAAGCTTCTGGAAAAGCAACTGCTGAAAGTTCACCGCTATCATCTGAAACTGTCAAAAAGCTCATGTTCTCTCCTTTTTTTGTACGAATAACTTTTGTAGAAAGCACATAAACACCAAGCAAAGCAAATTGTTTCTTAGAGACATTGGCGATTGGTGTGACACGTAATTTTTTCAGTTTGTTCTGATAGCGTGTAACTGGGTGAGCGGATACATATTGTCCAGTGTATTCTTTTTCAAGTGCAAGTTTTTCTTTTTCTGGAAATTCTTCTGTTTCTTTATAACGTGGCTTCATCGTTTGAAAGAAATCGTCGTCTGCTGTAAATAGATTCATTCCTCGTTCATCGTTTCCAAGTAAGCTAGAAAATTGCAAAACAGCTTGAATAGAACCAACTAAAGTGGAACGCGTTTTGTCAAATTCATCAAAACATCCTGCGTAAATAAGGGCTTCTAAAATGGTAGGAGTCAATGTTTTTTGCGGAATTCGCTCACAAAAATCAAAAAAGTCCTTGAAAGGTGCTTTTTTTCGTTCTTCAATGAGAGCTAAAACAAATTTATTCGGTACCTTTCGAATCACGCGAAAGCTGTAGCGGATAGCCGAAGGTCCTTCAACCTGGAAATAGTAATGGCTATGGTTAATGCTTGGTGGAAGCATCTGGATCCCATATTTTTTGGCTTCCGTTACATATTGGCTGATTTTCACATCGTTTCCAAATACAGAACTGAGCAAAGCTGCCATAAACTCAGCTGGAAAATGTGCCTTCAAAAAAGCGAGTTGAAAAGCAATTTTAGAATAAGCCGCTGCATGACTTCGGTTAAAGCCATAATTAGCAAAGCGGACAATCAAATCGTACACCTCATTAGCACTTGTTTCTTGGTAACCTTTTCGCAAAGCTCCTGACACAAATTTTTCACGCTGTTCATTTAATACGTCTGCTTTCTTTTTACTTACCGCTCGTCTTAAAAGATCTGCTTCGCCAAGTGAAAATCCAGCCATTGTACTCGCTACTTGCATAATTTGTTCCTGGTAAACAATCACGCCATAAGTCACTTCTAAAATAGGTTTCAAATCTTTGTGCGGATAAGCAATTTTCTCTTTCCCGTGTTTTCGGGCAATAAATGTATCAATTTGCTCCATTGGCCCCGGGCGATAAAGTGCATCTACAGCAACAATATCTTCAAATGAAGTCGGAACAAGGTTTCGAAGCACCCTCCTGATTCCATCTGATTCAAATTGGAATACTCCCGTAGTATCTCCTCGTTTAAAGAGCTGTAGCGTTTTTTCGTCATTAAGCGGAATGTCTTGTAAAGTTAAATTCAAATCACGATTATAATTAACAGAACGAAGAACGCGGTCAAGCAAATTTAAATTGCGTAAACCAAGAAAATCCATTTTAAGTAGGCCAATTTCTTCTAGATCCCCCATTGCATATTGTGTAAGCAAGGCTTCTTGACTTCCTTGTTGAAGTGGAACTTGGTCAACAAGTGGTTCATCGCTAATGACGATACCTGCTGCATGTGTAGAAATATGACGGGGCAGTCCTTCAATTGAGCAAGCGACTTCCCAAATCATTTCATTTTCTTTAGAAAAATGAATTTGCTTTTCTAGTCGCGGGTTTTCCTTTAAAGCTTTTTTAAGAGTGATCCCCAGTGTGTTTGGAATCAGTTTCGCCCATTCAGCAAGTTGGACCGAATTCAAGCCGAATGTTCGAGCCGTATCTCTGATGGCTGCTTTTGCCGCAAGCGTCCCGAAAGTACCAATTTGTGCCACGTGCTGTTCACCGTATTTTTGCACCACATAAGCAATGACTTCATCCCGCTTATTATCTGGGAAGTCCAAATCAATATCAGGCATCGTTACTCGTTCAGGATTTAAAAAACGCTCAAACAGCAAATTATATTGAATGGGGTCAACATCAGTAATTCTAAGGGCATAAGAAACAAGGGACCCCGCTGCTGAACCGCGTCCAGGACCTGTTAAAATATCGTGTTCACGCGCATACTTCATTACATCCCAAACGATCAAAAAGTAATCCGCAAACCCCATATCATTAATAACCTGCAACTCATAATGTAAACGAGTTTCATAGTCAGATTGACCATCTAATCCATGATCTTTCAGTCCCTGCACTGCAACTTTTGCAAGAACATCGGTCGCACTTTGACTGGCCTCAAGGGGAAAGCGCGGCAAAAGGTGCTGGTTCATTTTAATTTCTACTTGACAGCGCTCTGCGATTTTCCCAGATTCGTGCAAAGCTTTTTGTTCAAAATCCGTTGTATAAAGAGTTTCCATTTCTGTCTGACTTGCAAAATATGATGGACCAACAAGTTCAAGTGATTCCCAGTCGACTGTCGTGTTATCTCGTATCGCCGCAAGCACTTCCTTTGCTTGTATATCACGTGGCAAAATATAGCGAACGTCTTTTGTTACAGTGACTGGTATTCGATTCGTTTCCGCAAAGCTTTGAATGAGCTTAGCAAGCACTGGCTGTTCTTTTTGTAAAGTCAAATAAAAATAGTCAGCGCCAACCAATTCGATGTAGTAACGCACGACTTCACTAGCAAACTCTTCTTTTCCTTCTAGTAAAAGTTGTTCAATTTCGCCATTTTTCCCAGGCGAGAGAATAATAAGGCCTTCCTTATATGAATTCAGCCATTTTAACGGTAAAACTTCTTTTTCATTGCGCGTTTTTATTGCGCTCGATATTTTTAGTAAATTTTGGTATCCCGTTGTAGTTTCAGCAAGTAGGATTACTTCATACTCATTTCCCGAATGAATGACACCTTCAACAGCTGCCGTCATTCCAATAATGGGTTTTATTCCCACTTTCAAGCACTCTTTATAAAACTCAATCGTACCATAAAGCGAATTTTTGTCTGTAATAGAAAGAGCAGAATAATGGTATTCGTCTGCCTTTTTGACAAGCTCTTTTATTCTTGCCGTGCTTGATAATAAATCAAATGCACTAGCAACTTGCAAATGAATAAATCCCACTATTCGTCCTCCTTTCTAGACATTCATTATCAGTAATTATTATTATAGCGGGAAAAGCAAAAAAAAGAAAGTATGTTCGTATAAAAAAGACCTTTATCGTTTAAAGGTCTTTTTTATACTGATCACAAAGCTGAATCAATTTATCCCGCATTTCCTGAACCTCTGTTTGTGTATAAACGGTCGCCCCAGAAGCAAGCGGATGACCACCTCCGCGATATTCCTTAGCAAGTTCATTAATGACAGGACCTTTTGAACGAAGTCTAACACGAATTTCATCCTTTTCTTCGATGAACATCAGCCAAGCTTTGAGTCCCTTAGCGTTTTCAACAGAGCTCACTAAATTTGATGCTTGTTTTGCGGTACAATCAAACTTACTTAAAATTTCTTTTGAGATATAGATAGTCGCTGCTCCGTTTTCCTCCAGATCAAAATGCTCAAAAATATAACCGGAAAGACGCATCACGTTTAGCGGTACTTCGTAAAGTTTTTGATAAAGTGCTGACCTATCAAATGAAAACTCAACCAATTTGGCAGCCATTCGAAATGTTTCTTCCGTTGTGCTAGGATATAAAAATCTGCCCGTATCTCCCACAATGCCACCATAAAGCAGACGTGCCGCAGTGCCATTTAAAACGAGTTGATCTGAAAACTCTTCGTAAAAAGCCGTAATCATCTCACTACAAGAAGAAGCTTTCGTATTCACCCAAATTAAATCTCCATAGACATCATCATTCGGATGATGGTCGATTTTAATCAGCTTATCTCCTTGCGTGTAGCGAGCATCATCAATTCGTTCGGTATTTGCAGTGTCACAAACGATCACAAGCGCCCCATGATAAACATCATCTGAAATGGTATCTAACTCGCCTAAAAAGGCGAGCGAAGGTTCGGCTTCACCAACCGAGTAAACGTTTTTATCTGGAAAGCTAGCTCGAATAATGGCGGCGAGCCCCATTTGCGAGCCATACGCATCAGGATCCGGTCGAACATGGCGATGCAGTATCACTGTCTCATAAGCCTCAATAGCCTTTAAAATTTCTTTTTTCATTTTCTTTTCCCCAATCTTATCGTTAGCGCTCCATCATTTGACAAGCAACAATGGCTTTTCCAATTAAAATTCCTTCTAAGTAAAGTTCTACATCCAATTTTCCAGCTTTTCGACCCATTTCAAGCACACGTGGTTTCACCTGTAAAACAGTATCCATCTGAACAGGTTTCAAAAAGTAAAGTGTCACATTTTCGATCGCCACATTCCGTTTTTTCATGGAAAACAGCTTCTGCTGAACAACGTCGCAAATCAGCTGGGTAAAAACGCCATAAGATAGCGTCCCAATGGAATTCGTCATTTGCGGAGTCACTTTAAATTCATAACTCGCCTCGCCAGAATCTTCATTTTTCTCATCTAGTTGTTTCGCGATCGTATCATCAATGGTTTCACCGACTTGTGGTTGCTTTTGAATCATTTGCATGGATTTTAAAATGTCTTGACGACTGACAATCCCAATGAGCGTCAAATCTTCTTTGACAACAGGGATCACTTCAATACTTTCCCAAACCATCATGTGCGCAACAGAAGCCACACTCATTTTTGGCCCCACCGTAAGGGGATTTCTCGTCATCGCTCGTTCAATTGAAACCGATGGATTTTTATCGATAATGTCTTTATTTGTAATCATGCCCACTAGTCGAAACGCTTTATTGACAACAGGAAAGCGACTATGGCCTGTTTTTTCTTGAAGGACATGCCAGTCTTCTATTTTTTCAGTTGTTTCCATGTAAGCCGTTTCATCAAATGGCGTTAAAATGTCTTCTACCATCACCACTTCTTTTTTTATCAATTGGTCATAAATCGCACGGTTGATCATCGTCGCGACCGTAAATGTGTCATATGAAGTAGAGATAATAGGCAATTCCTTTTCATCAGCCAATCGTTTTACATGATCGCTTGTATCAAAGCCTCCTGTAATCAAAACGGCTGCCCCGCGTTTTAAAGCCAGTTCATGTGCTCTGTCTCTGTTTCCAACAATTAAAAGGTTACCAGCATCTGTATAACGTTCCATCGCTTCAATCGTCATCGCGCCGATTACGAATTTATTGAGCGATTTATATAAGCCTTCGCGACCGCCAAGCACTTGCCCATCAATCATATTAACGATTTCCGCAAAAGTCAGTTTTTCGATGCTATCTTTTTGTTTTCGTTCAATTCGTAGTGTTCCCACACGTTTGATAGTGGAAACAAAACCAAGAACTTCGGCATCTTTGATCGCACGATAAGCTGTTCCCTCACTAACAGAAAGGTTTTTCGCAATTTTACGCACGGAAATTTTTTCGCCAACAGCTAGATTTTCGATGTATTTTAAAATTTGTTCATGTTTAGTTGCCAATTGACTCACCTATTTCTTTTATTTTAAACTTCAATACTTTCGCCTACTTCTAGTTTCACGCCCTCAATGCCAGTTGAAAGCGAGGCAACGAACTTATCTGGATCTTGGGCAATCAGCGGAAAAGTATTATAATGCATCGGCACAACTTTCTTCGCTCCTAAAAAGTCAGCCGCTATTTTGGCATCTTCAGGTCCCATTGTGAAATTATCACCGATGGGAAGAAAAGCGAGTTCAAGTGGTTGAAGTTGTCCAATTAATTTCATGTCTGAAAAAAGCCCTGTATCACCTGCATGATAAATATTTTTTCCTTCCGCAGTGAAAACGAAACCGTTTGGTAGCCCGAAGCTCACAACTTGTCCATTTATAACCGTTGCTGAGCCATGAAATGCTGGCGTTAGTTTAACAGAACCAAAATCAAATGCTCGTTTCCCGCCGATATGCATCGCTGCAATATTAGAAATTCCTTGTAAGCTAAAAAAATCAGCTAAGTCAGCATTACAAATAATTTGCGCACCTGATTGTTTTGCAATTTGGATCGTATCTCCTACGTGATCATCATGACCGTGTGTGACCGCAATATAATCTGGCATTTCTTCTTCGACTGAGAGATCACATTTTTCATTTCCCGAAATAAATGGATCAACTAAAATCGTTTTCCCACCCGTTTGAATTTTAATACACGATTGACCATGAAATGATAGTTTCATCAAAAAAACATCCTTTCCTCTAATACTGTTTTAATACATCAACACAGAAAGTGATAAAATATTGATTTATTGGGAAACAAACTGTACTACTTCAATTTTATCTGTATTAGTACTGAAAAGCAACTGTTTCGAAAAAACAAAACGATGTTAGGAATCTTGGAATCATGATATGATGAAAATGAAAACCAGAGTGAAAGAAGGAAATGAGCATGGTAAAAAAATTAAACGAGTTAAAAGAATGGTTGAACCTGCAAGGTGCGGAAGTTGCGTTTTTAACAGATCCAGAGAACATCGCCTATTTAACTGGCTATCATAGTGATCCGCATGAACGCGTACTTGGGCTAGCTCTTTTCAGCGAACACGATCCGTTTTTATTCACACCTGCGCTAGAAGTTCAAGATGCACGAGAAAGCGACTTTAATTACGATGTTTATGGCTATCAAGACACTGAAAATCCTTTTGAAATTATCGCTCGTGAAATCAAGAATCGTGTTTCAAGTCCGGCACGTATCGCCATTGAAAAGTCACATATGAGTGTTGAACGTTTCGAACAATTTTCAAGTCAGTTTGAAGCAGCCAGTTATTTATCAATTGAAAACAAATTACAAATGTTGCGCTTGATTAAAACGCCTGAAGAGCTCAAAATCTTGAAGGAAGCTGCTCTCCTTGCCGATGAAGCCGTGAAAATCGGTATTGCAGAAATTGCTGAAGGCAAATCAGAATCAGAAATCGTTGCGAAAATCGAATACGAGATGAAGAAAAAAGGCGTCAGCAAAATGAGTTTTGACACCATGGTTTTAACAGGAACAAATGGTGCCCTCCCCCATGGAACGCCTGGTGCTACTAAAATCAAAAAAGGCGATCTAGTTCTCTTTGATTTAGGCGTCGTTCACAAAGGCTATTCTTCAGATACAACAAGAACTGTTGCTTATGGCGAGATTTCAGATGAACAAAAACGAATTTATCAAACAGTACTTGAAGCCCAATTAGCCGCAATTGATCAAGTCAAAGCGGGAGTTCCTGCAAAAGAAATCGACCTGGCGGCCCGTAATGTCATTCGAAAAGCTGGATATGGAGACTATTTCCCACATCGCTTAGGACATGGTTTAGGTGCAAGTGTGCATGAATTTCCTTCTATTACCGAAACGAATGAAATGCCACTTGCAGAAAACATGGTCTTCACGATTGAACCTGGAATCTATGTTCCAGGAGTTGCTGGTGTCCGTATTGAAGATGACATCGTTGTGACAAGTCAAGGCTATGACATTTTAACAGAATTTACAAAAGATCTATTATATGTTTAAACAAAAAGGACTCCCGCTAATTGCAGGAGTCCTTTTTCATTCATTATTTAGTTGGTGCATTCATGAGTGCACTCAGTTCTTTATATTCATACCCCAAGTCTTTCGCAACAGCTTGATAAGTAACATTCCCCTCAAATGTATTTACCCCTTTATACAGATGAAAATCATTTGTTACTGCTTTAATTAATCCTTCATTCGCTAATTTTAGTCCATAACGAAGTGTTGCATTAGTTAGTGCCATAGTTGATGTACGTGGAACTGCGCCTGGCATATTCGCAACCGCATAGTGAACCACACCAAATTTTTCATAAGTCGGATTATCGTGCGTTGTCACGTGATCGGAGGTTTCAAAGATTCCTCCTTGGTCGATCGCAATATCAACAAGAACTGCACCTGGTTTCATTTGTTGAACCATGTGTTCTTTTACAAGTTTTGGTGCTTTAGCGCCAGGAATCAAAACCGCTCCAATCACTAGATCAGATTCTCTAACACACTTTTCTATATTAAAATCATTACTCATCAATGTTGTGACATCAGTACCAAAAATATCATCAAGTTCACGTAAACGATGTAAGTTTAAATCTAAAATGGTTACTCTAGCACCCAATCCGATCGCAATTTTTGCCGCATTTGTACCAGCGACCCCGCCACCGATAATCGTCACATTACTCCGTTCAACTCCCGGTACGCCACTCAGAAGAACCCCCATTCCTCCGTTTGTCTTTTGTAAAAATTGCGCTCCGATTTGTGTTGCCATGCGCCCAGCAACTTCACTCATTGGCGTAAGCAAAGGAAGCGAGTGATCATCCAATTCAACTGTTTCGTAAGCAACTGTATTTACTTTATTTTTCACTAGCGCTTCCGTTAATTCAGGTTCATTTGCTAAATGCAGATACGTGAAAAGAAGCAATCCCTCACGAAAATACTGATATTCAGAAGCAATCGGTTCTTTTACTTTTACAACCATTTCAGCTGCCCAAGCTTCTTTGGCCGTATCAACGATTTGCGCCCCTGCCTCTTTGTAATCTGCATCATGAAAATTCGAGCCCTCACCTGCTCCCTTTTCAACCATGACTGTATGTCCAGCATTCACATATGAAAGAACACTGGCTGGAGTCATTGCCACACGATTCTCATTGTTTTTAATTTCTTTTGGTACACCGATAATCATGAAAAACCTCTCCTTTTGTGGGTACTTAGACCCGTAGTTAACCGCTTACATTTGTATATTAACACAAAATACCCAAATTTCACAAACATATTGGGTTGCTTGCTCTAACTTTTTAGAAAGAAATATTTTTAGTTCCTAAAAAAGCCGTAATTCTGCTATTTTTTAAATTTTTCTAGTTTTTTATGGTTGTTTCACTAAAAAAGGGGTAAAATATAAGTATTCAATAGATATTTTTGGGAGGGATTTTTATGTTACAACAGTATAAACGTATTCTTGTAGCTGTTGACGGTTCAAAAGAAGCAGAGCAGGCATTTAAAAAAGCCATTCAAGTTGCAAAAAGAAATGACGGAGCGCTTGGTTTAGTCCATGTTATCGATACACGTGCTTTTTCTTCTGTAGCCAATTATGATACAAGTATGGCAGACAAAGCAACGGAATATGCAGATGAACTTTTGAATGGTTACAAAGAGGATGCTATGAAAGATGGCGTTTCTAAAGTTGAAACTTATATTGAATATGGTTCTCCGAAAACAGCAATCACAAAAGAAGCAGCTAATGCATTCCAAGCAGACTTGATCATGTGTGGAGCCACTGGTTTAAACGCTGTTGAACGTTTACTTATCGGAAGTGTTTCAGAATACGTTATTCGCCACTCCCCTTGCGATGTGTTAGTTGTTCGGAATGAAGAACCAGAATACAACTAATAATCATACTTACAATCGAACAAATAAAAAACGAAGCTTTAAGGCTTCGTTTTTTATTTGTTCAATTCTTCTATTTTATGATAACCTTGTTGCCCAAATGGCTGTAACTTTTCAAGCCATTTCTTCTTTAATTGTTTAAGCTCAAATTTCATATCTGTCACATCTGTATTGGGCTTTTCAAATAACACTTGATAGTTAAAATGCTCTTTTCCAAACGCATTCCACTCTTCTTGAAGCTGCTTATTTGGATGGCGATTAGAATCTAGGGACATCACATAATATGACCAACGGTTTTTAAGATTTGGAACTGTATCAATAAATATTTTCCCATTTTGGTCATTTTTTAGTTGTATTACTCCATAATAAGTCTTCATTTCTTTATATTGTTGTTGCAATTCTTTTTTTCTCTTAGCATCCATACTTTTTCTCCTCTATCCTTAAGTAGGCAAGAAACTTTAAGATTCCTCTAACCAATATTGTTTGCCATCTGGCGTTCTGCTAATAAACCCGTAATCAAATAAATAGCGTCGTAAGGTGGCTGGGTCAAAATAAATGCGATTTAGTAATTGCGTGATTTCTTTTTCAGAATAAATTTTGTGTGGCGTGAGTTCTTCCTTGATACGGTTTAAAATAATAATGATTTTCTTTTGCTTCTTAGGCCAACGTTGCAAGACTAATCCTTCGTTAAAGTCAAAATAAGTCTTTAATGTTTTTGCAGATTCTTCCTCTGTGATCATAAACCGATCATCTAAGTTTCGGGCCTTACTAGGAATAAGAAAAAATGAACTTTTCTCTTCTTCCATTCCAAATGTATTCTCATATTGAGCAAGGTAGAGTTTGGCTTGTTTGGCTTTTTCACGAAAAGTATATTTTTGATGTCGAACAGTTGAAGCCGAAAGACCGAATTCAGTTGCAATCTGAATATCTTTTTTCCCGCTCTTAAAAGCTTGAAGCAATCTTTTTTGCTTTTCTGTCAATGTATTATATTTGCCAGGTTCTTCTCTAAGCATCCGAGCATTTCCTCCGTGAACCTCCAAAATGTGTTCTATCATCGCTTGCTCAGCTTCATAAAACTTGCCAGAAAAGGAATAAATTTGGCCTTCTTTGAATTTTTCTTCGCAATAATTACAAATCAGTTGATTCTTTTGATGATAGAAGCCTTGTTTCACTTCAGAATACGTTCGCTTATTCAAGTCCATATCAACACCTCGATCCCAAATAAGTTTATCATATCTATAAACAAAAGTAAAATTTATTTATATAAAAATTAAACAAAAAAAGCTTCCCAATGGGGAAGCTTTTTGTTATCAAGAACGTTCTTTTTTAATTCGCTCTACATCACGAGCAATCATTAATTCTTCATTAGTTGGAATTACGATAACTTTTACTGGCGAATGTGGGTAGTTGAGGAACGCTTCCTCACCGTGAACTTGATTCAAAGCTGGATCCCAGTAAATCCCCATGAATTCAAGGCCATGTAAAACTTTTTCACGAATGAACGAGCTGTTTTCGCCAATTCCCGCTGTGAATACAACTGCATCAACACCATTCATACGTGCCGCATAAGAACCGATATATTTATGAATACGATCGACAAAGACTTCGAGTGCTAAGTCCGCACGTTCATTTCCCTTTGAAGCAGCTTCTTCTAAGTCTCGCAAGTCACTTGAAATACCAGAGACACCAAGCATCCCAGATTCCTTATTTAAGACATCAAGTACTTGTTCAGCAGTTTTCCCAGTTTTTTCCATGATAAACGGAATCAAAGCTGGGTCGATATTCCCAGAACGAGTTCCCATCGAAACACCCGCAAGCGGTGTGAAACCCATTGACGTATCCGTCGATTTCCCATTTTGAATGGCTGCAATACTTGCTCCGTTCCCTAAATGACAAGTAATGAGTCGAAGTTCTTCGACTGGACGACCAAGTAGTTCTGCAGCACGTTCAGAAACATATTTATGACTTGTCCCGTGAAAACCATATTTTCGAATTCCATAATCTTCGTAATAGCTATATGGCAAACTGTATAGATAGCTTGATGGTGGCATTGTTTGATGGAAAGCCGTATCGAAAACAGCAACCGAAACAATATTTGGTAAAATTTTCTTAAAAGCTTTAATTCCTGTTGCATTCGCTGGATTATGCAGTGGTGCAAGTTCAGAAAGTGCTTCAATATCTTGGATGACTTGATCATCAATATAAACGGATTCAGGGAATTTTTCACCGCCATGTACAACTCGGTGTCCAACACCTGTAATTTCATCATAAGACTGAATAATATTGTGCGAAATTAATTTATCAAGCAGCATGTTAACAGCCACTTCATGATCTGGAATATCTGTTGTTTCCGTAATTTTTTCTCCGTCTACTGTAATCGTGAAGATCGAATCTTTAAGACCAATTCGCTCTACGATTCCTTTTGTGATGACTTCCTCACTTGGCATATCATAAAGTTGAAACTTCAGAGAAGAACTCCCTGCATTAATTGCGATTGTTTTTTCCATTGTACTTTTCTCAATTCCCTTCTTGTTTGTTCTCTTGAAACCAATTTTCAATTTGCGCCAAAATTGGCGCTGTCGAGCGTGGGTCAGAAAGTGATGTCAAATTAGCTAGTAACACTTCCTTAGGTGCACGCACACCTTCCCCAGCTTTTCGCAAAATCAAGATGCTTTTTCGTGCCTTTTCAGTTTGAAATAGACTTTCAGGTAATTTGATGATTCCTTCTAGAAAACCTTGTTTCTTTATAAAGCGGTCTAGCTTGGCAAAATCATCTGTTGCAAACATATTTTCCGGAACTATGAAAAACAGATAGCCACCTGGCTTTGCATAGCGTAAGCCTTGTTCGATGAATAAAAAGTGAGCAAAAGAATGGCCGCTTTCTCGCTTTAATTCAAAGGCTTCCGCTCGCTCGTCATTTGGGTAATACCCGACCGGCAAATCGCTTATAACCGCATCAACCGGGTCAACGAGCAGATTTGCAAGTCCATCTTGATGCAGTAGCGTCATATCAACCTTTTCCAAATCCGAACCAACAAACGCAAGCGAAATCAGTAAATCATCCACTTCCACACCCGTTGCTGTGATTTCGGCATCGTGACGGAGTTTAAGTTGATTAATGACTGTTGTAAGTAAGTTGCCAGTGCCTACAGCGGGATCCAATAATGCAATTTTTTTCTGCCCTTCCAGTGCCTTTTCTACTAAATAAGCCAAAATAAAGCCGATTGAGTCGGGCGTCATTTGATGATTCATCTGGATACCGTGTTTCATGCCCTTTAATAGTGCAAGCTGAAAACCCTTTCGAATTTCCTCAGAAGAAAAATCTTCGAGATTGAGTGAATGGTATTTCTCAGCTAAACTTGCTACTTGTTTCTCTGTCAATCCATCTTGTTGTAATACTTCATTTTGGAAAAGATTTTCACTCGTTTCATAAACAGCTTCTAAATAACTCATTTCAAGAGCATTTTGTAGAATGATCGCTGTTTCATCAAGAACTTGAAAAACTTTTGTGGTTGTTTCGTTAGCCAAAGCAAACACCTCGAATTTTCATCATTTAAACACCAAAGTTATTATAACGTATTTCTAAGGACCATGAAAGCTTTTTCTTAAAAAAACGCCTCTTTTATAGTACAGATTATTTTTAAAAATAATACAGAAAAAAACTTCCCGTTAAACACGAGAAGCTTTTTCTCTATCATCATGCTTGTTTAGCAGCTGCAATAGCTTTTTCATAATCAGGATGATTCGTTCCCTCACTCACATATTCTACGTAAACAATTTTACCTGCAGCGTCCACGACAAACACAGAGCGTGCAAGCAACCTCAATTCTTCCATAACCACACCGTAAGCTTTCCCAAAAGAAAGATCTTTATGGTCAGAAAGTGTGATTACGTGGTCAAGACCAGAAGCTGCACACCAATTTTTTTGTGCGAAAGGTAAATCTACTGAGATAGTTAAAACTACCGTATTCACTAAACTCCCGGCTTCTTCATTAAACCGACGTGTTTGTGCCGAACAAACGCTTGTATCAATCGAAGGAACAACACTCAAAATGCGTACCTTGCCATCGTAATCATGCAGAGAAACGGGCTTAAGATCGTTATTTAAAACCGTAAAATCCGGTGCCTGATTTCCAACTTTTTGTTCCGTCCCAAGAAGCGTCATTTTTTCACCTTTAAAAGTAACATTAGCCATGCTGTCTCCTCCTCCAAATTCTTTCCTAGTTCCATTGTAGAAAAAAATAACTATGAAAGCGAACAATCTGCCTCAATAATGTGAAAGGTAAATTTATAAAAAGCATGTTAAAATAAAAAAAGAAACGCTTTCTACAAAGGAGGACTCTAAAATGTCTAATCAAATTTTCCACTTTTCATATCGTAAAACCGAAGAACTTCATCAAATTGCTAAAGATTTAAAAAAACTTGCAGTAGATTATGGTTACAAGCTTACGGAAGATTATACAAAAGCTACTGTCATCATTAGTATCGGTGGAGATGGTGCATTTTTGAAATCCGTTCGCGAAACACATTTTCGTCAAGACTGTTTATATGCTGGAATCGCCTTAACGGAACAGCTTGGACAATATTGTGACTTTCACATTCATCAGCTCGAAGAAATTATGAAAGCTGCATCGGACGAGCGTTGGCTAGTTAGACGTTACCCAACTATTCATGGCACGGTCAACAATACGAAAGCTTTTTATGTCCTCAACGAATTTAATATCCGTTCTTCGATTATTCGGACACTCACGATGGATATTTTTATTAATGAGCGACATTTTGAAACTTTCAGAGGAGATGGTATGGTGATTGCAACTCCAACTGGAAGTACTGCCTATAATAAGTCCGTTAACGGTGCGATCATTGATCCACTTCTTCCTTCTATGCAAGTTAGCGAACTAGCTTCTTTAAACAATAACCGATTCCGAACGCTTGGATCTTCTTTTGTTTTGAGCCCCAAGCGTAAACTGCATATTAAAATTGGTTCTGATGAGAACAATGAATTCCCACTCATTGGAATGGATAGCGAAGCACTTAGCATCCAGCACGTCCATGACATTCATCTCGAAGTGGGTGACCGGTTCATCAATATCATTAAATTACCTGATAACTCCTTCTGGGATAAAGTCAAACGAAATTTTCTTTAAATAAAAAACTCGAAGCCCTTTAATTGCGGTTTCGAGTTTTTTATTTAGGCAAGAACCTAAGCTATTATTTTTTTCGGATTTTGAAAATGATCCATTTGCTGAATACATAATTCAAAACAAGTACAATCACATTCACCCAGATTTTCGACCAAGTTTCATTTACGTTTAGCATACTAATAAAGACTACCATCATCAGCATATCAACTAAATACGTTAAAAATCGGAAGCCGAAAAAAGAAGTAGCTTCTCGAAGTTTATCTTTCCAAGATGGCGTATAGCTCTCGAATACATATTTTTTATTTGACAGATATGCAAACAACACGGATAAAATCCAAGCGATTGTATTGGCAATTCGGTAGTCCCAATTTAGGAAGGACGCAAAAAACCAAAAGCTCACAATATTGATCAGCGTTGTGATTCCCCCCATTACAAGGTACATCATAACGCTGTGTACATTTTCCGTATACCAAGGAATCGTATTAATTAACCACTGCTTTAATTTTTCCATTCTCGTCTCTCTTTCTGGATTAAAATAAGTCTTTGAACTCATCCTTTATTGTTTGTTCTTGTGCCACGTCGACAGAAAAGGTTTCAACATTTTGTAGAGCTTGTTCGACTAAACTCGAAAAATCAATGAAACTTTCATAGTATTTTACTTTATCCAATTTTGGTTTAGTTTTTGGAGCCGCTGGCGTAAAAATCGTGCAGCAATCTTCGAATGGTTGGATAGAAAGCTCAAACGTATCAATAGATTTTGCAATATCAATGATTTCATTTTTATCCATCGTGACAACAGGACGAATAATAGGTGTCTTAGTGACGTCATTAATCGCTAGCATACTTTCTAGTGTTTGACTAGCAACCTGTCCCAGACTTTCTCCATTTACGATCGCAAGAGCATTTCTTTTCTTGCGAAGTTGGTCTGTAATTTGTAGCATCA
Source organism: Listeria kieliensis (assembly GCF_003369925.1). Lineage (GTDB taxonomy): Bacteria > Bacillota > Bacilli > Lactobacillales > Listeriaceae > Listeria > Listeria kieliensis_A. Next base: position 912,347 of record NZ_LARY01000001.1, read on the forward strand.
ACCGCCTCGTCACTGTCATCACATATCCCTCAGGAATCTGTTTTTTAATCATTTCTTGGATTTCAGTAAATGGTACTATATGCATCTGTACTTGCCCACTGTATTTCGCAATTTTCCGTGCCAAATCAATCGCTTTTTGCTTAGCTTGTTCACTTGTATATGGCGGACTATGGAAATGAACAGCTTCTACTTCTACTCCTCGCTTCATTGCTAAATAACCTGCTACAGGACTATCAATGCCACCTGATAACATTAACATGGCTTTTCCTGATGAACTAACTGGCAGACCTCCAGCACCTTGAATAATTTGTGAAGAAAGGAAAACCCCATCCGCACGAACTTCGACATTCAACTTGATATCTGGTTGTTTGACATTGACCGAAAGATCAGAAATTCGGCGTAAAACAGCCGCCCCAATTTCCTTGTTTAACTCATTTGAATCAAGTGGGAAATCTCGATAACCTCTCCTTGCAGCTACTTTAAAAGTGCCACCTGGCTGATGAGAATCGCTCACAAGCTGATAAGCAGCTTCTTTTACTGCCTCAACATCTAGCTCTGTTTTGATAACCGGACTGAAAGATTGAATCCCGAAAATTGATTTTAGTCGTTCTAACACTTCTTGCACAGGTGCTCCATTTAAAAACAATTGCATTCGGTCTCGTTCACCATGAACGGTTATATTTGGCATATCTTTTACAACACGTCTTACATTCGATGCAAGTCTTGCGACAAATTGCTTACGATTTTTTCCTTTTGTTGATAGTTCTCCATAACGGATTAAAATACGTTCAAATTCCAATTATTTCACCACTTCATTTATTTTTTCGATTACTTCCTGAAGAGCACCAATAAACTGTTCTGCTTCAGAAAGTGTATTTTCGTAGCTTAAACTAATTCGGATTGCTCCAGTCGCTTCTTCATCAGAAACACCCATCGCTTTTAAGGTACTACTTGCTAGTTTGGCTTTTGAGGAACAAGCACTTGTTGTAGAAACAAAAATTTCCTTTTGTTCAAGCGCATGGACCAACACTTCCCCGCGATGACCACTTGCGGAAAGACAAAGAATATGAGGGGCAATGCTAGCTTTCTGAGAGTGAATACGAATTCCCTTCATTTGCTCAAGCTCTTGTAATAAATAATCCCGAATTGCGAGTACTTGTTTCAGCTTATTTGTTTTTTCAGCAAAAGTCAGCCGCAGTGCTTTTGCTAAAGCAACTGCTCCAGCTGTATTTTCAGTTCCACTGCGTATCCCTCCTTCTTGTCCACCTCCAAGTATTTCAGGGTGAAGTTCGACCCCTTTTTTCTTATAAAGTAATCCTGTACCGCGTAATCCATGTAATTTGTGTCCAGAAATCGACAATAAATCTATGCTGTTCATTTCAAGTTCACACATTCCCATCCCTTGGATATTATCCACATGAAAAAAAGCTTGATGCGCGCGTAATCGATGACCAATTTCCTGAACAGGCTGAACGCTTCCTACTTCGTTATTTACATGCATCATCGATACAAGGATCGTGTCTTTACGTAAGGCTTGTTCAAAGTCATGGACTCGAACCACTCCATTTTCATCGACAGGGAGATAAGTCACTGTAAACCCATCTTTTTCAAGTTCTCGCATAACTTCCTTTATAGAAGGATGCTCAATTTGTGTTGTAATTAAGTGTTTTCCTCTATTTTTATAGCGGTAAGCAATTCCTTTTAAAGCCAAATTGTTACTTTCCGTTCCACCGGATGTAAAAATAAGTTCATCACTCCGCACTTTAAGTAGCTGGGCAATTTGTTTTCTTGCCTCTTCATGTAACTCTCGAACCTTTTGACCAAAAGCATGTAATGAGGAAGGATTGGCAAAATAGCGGCTTGCTACTTTTGTATAGGTTTCCAAAACAGCAGAGTAGGGTTTCGTTGTTGCGCTATTATCTAAATAAATCATGACTAAAAGCCGCCTCCTAAAAGTTTTCCTTTCCTATTTTAACATAAGCTGTCAAGCGTGCAAAAGAAAGGACGCAGGTTTCAATCCACCTGCGCCGTTCTTATTCGTTTTCACTTGATTGCTCAAATGCCTTTTCAATCTTTTTAAATGCACTCGGCTCAACCTTTTCAAGTGCAGTCACAGCAATTTCTAAGGCTTTTTTATAATTGTAATCTCCATAAAAGTGTCGTTCAGCTTTATTCAGGCTTTCCGCAAGCTCTGGATAGTCCATTCTGTAGCGGTTCGAATACTGAATTACAGCTTCAACAAATTTAGCATTTTCCAAAATATCCTCGGCTTTTTCTTGTAGATGTACCAAATCTTCTTTAGCGATTTGCTGATTTTTCGTCACTGATTTAATATTCAGCGGGCGTTCGATCAAAGATTGCTCCATATTTTCTACTGAATTTAAGAAATGCTCTTGTAGTGCAGAAAATTCTTCTGGAATACCAGGCAAGCGAGCTCGTGTTAAATTTCGCTCAATTTGATTACAAATTCGCTTCATTTCATCTGCATCTTCTCTTGCTTCTAACTCATCTTTCCGAAGTGAGCGCAAATCTTCTGCAATCGCATCTTGTTTCTCTGCAATTTCTGCAACTTCAGCTTCAATTTCGCGAAGTGTGTCTTGCATTGCTGAATAGGCAATGGCTGCTTCCTTTTGCAATGCGCTGATACGAGCGAAGTTTTCTTTTTGTTCAGTAAGAGAGGCTTGTGTTTTCAAATAAGCCGCCAGCTCTTCCTCGGAAATATGATAAGTTGCTTTAACTTCTGTAATTTGTTTAGAAAGTTTTTCCGAAACTTGTTCTTGCTTTTCGAGTTTCTCTGCAATTTTTTCTTTATTTTCAAGAATAAACGACCGAGCATGAACTTCGCCTTCTAGTGTATCATAGAGCAAATCAGTTTCCACCTTGGCTTCTTCAATTAAAGATTCAGCTGCATCAATTTCACGATGCATCAATTTTTCTTTCATTTTTTCTGTTTGGTCTTTCAGCCGTTCAATTTCTTTTTGAATACCCAATTGTTCTAAGTAATAGCCTTCAGCAAGCATTTCCGCATAACCAGCTTCAAGTTTCACGAGTTCACTTGGAACCGTACTTTCAACTTCAAGCAGAAGTTTAGGAGTTCGCTCCATTTCTTCATCTAACAAAGTGATTTTTTTCTTAGTTGCCATAATCACTTCTCGAGCTTCAAGATGATCGCCTTGGTCAGTTAGCGCATCATAGTGATTAATTTCCGCTTGAATCTCATCTAACTCCTGCTCAAAGGCTTTTTGCGCCTTTCCAAGTTTAAAACCATGCGTCAAAATAAAGCGTCTCAATTCTGCTAATTTTTCTTTTGTCGCGCGACTTTCCAGAGCATTTTTCTCTTCACTTGCTAATAGTTCTCTTAGCCCGCTTAAAATTTGATTGATTTGATTTTCGATCGTGACAAGCATTTGTTCTAAATCATTTTCATCTTGAGTGGCAGACCCAAACCGGTAATGATTGACGTTCATTTCCGCATTTAAAAGCACTTCTTCTACGTCAGGAAACAATCTTGTTGATATTTCGTCCCAAGAACTGCGCCAAGACTCAAATAATTTTTCTGTTTGCCCAGTCAACTTTAATTTTTTCACTTTCGAAAGTTCATCGATTACCGGAAGATCGCGCAAACGTTCACACTTTGCTTCTAGTTCCCCAATCCTTGTCGAATGTTTCTTTTTCAGCCAATATCCGGTACCAAAAAGGGCGATGATCACCACGATAAAACCGATTAAAATATAGTAAAACATTCAAAATCCTCCCATCTGCTTATTACCGATCCAACTAGTGTCTTTTTCTTTAATAAAAATAGATAAAGCCCTCTTTTATATTTTATCGGTATATGTACACAATACACATGGTCTATTTTACCACGATTTATAGAAATTTACTTCTCTCGCCTCATAAAAACTAAAAAAAGTTTTTGATCTTTTAGTTAAGCGGAGAATATGCTATAATTTGAGCAATTATTTTATATGAAAGTGGTGTTGTCAAAGTGATTGAAATCCCTAAATTTCAAGGAACGAAGCAAGAAAATTACGAACTTTGTTTAAAACAAGCCAAAGCCTTAATTAGCGGAGAAAAAAACAGCATTGCAAATTTAAGCAATCTTGCCGCTCTTTTAAATCAAGCGCTTGTCGATATCAATTGGGTCGGCTTTTATCTATTCGAAAAGGAACATAATGAACTTGTTCTTGGTCCATTCCAAGGCCTTCCAGCTTGTATACGCATTCCACTCGGCAAAGGCGTATGTGGCAATGCAGCAAAAGATGAAAAAACTTACATTGTCCAAGATGTTAATGCTTTTCCGGGACACATCGCTTGTGATGCACAAAGTCGCTCTGAAATTGTCGTTCCACTTGTTTTAGAAGGGAAACTCATAGGTGTTCTTGACATTGATAGCCCCAATCTTAGTCGATTTGATGAAACTGACCAGTTTTATTTAGAACAAATTTGCGAGGCTCTTCTTGCTGAAATCCGTTGACAAATCAAGTGATTTTATACTATACTAGACTCTGTGTAAAACGCAGCTTGTATGAAAGCTGGGAAAAGATCGTTGTTTACCCCCGACTCTTGTCGTGGAATATTGTGTAACCCTGCGGCTGCTAAGGTGAAGATATTTGAAGGTGGACTGCCCTTTTTCTGCGTCATGCTCGTTTGTTTTTATGCTAAAAACAAATTAAAGGAGGAGTCACTTAATGGCTCGTTATACTGGTCCAAGCTGGAAAGTTTCCCGTCGTCTTGGGATTTCACTTTCTGGAACTGGTAAAGAAATTGAGCGTCGTCCGTACGCTCCAGGACAACACGGTCCTAACCAACGTAAAAAAATGTCTGAATATGGTTTGCAACAAGCTGAAAAGCAAAAATTGCGTCATATGTATGGACTAACTGAACGTCAATTCAAAAACACGTTCAACAGAGCAGGAAAACTTCAAGGTAAACATGGTGAAAACTTCATGATTCTCCTTGAACAACGTCTTGACAATGTTGTTTACCGTATGGGACTTGCTCGCACTCGTCGTGCTGCTCGTCAACTTGTAAATCACGGTCACATCACTGTTGATGGAAAACGCGTTGATATTCCTTCTTACCAACTTTCTGTTGGTCAAGTGGTTTCTGTTCGCGAAAAATCTGCTAAAAATTCGTCAATCGCTGAAAGTCTTGAAGTATCAAGCTTCGTGCCTGAATACGTGACATTTGACGCTGACAAACTTGAAGGTTCTTTAAACCGCCTTCCAGAACGTGCAGAACTTGCTGCTGAAATCAATGAAGCATTTATCGTTGAATTTTATTCTCGTTAATCTTCATCACTATTTCAAAAAGAACCTTGCTCTTTGTAGCAAGGTTCTTTTCTTTTTTAAATGACAAATTTGTAAGCTCTCTTTATTGATTTGTCACCTGCGTCACATGAATTTGCTAAAAAAATCCTTTATACTATAACTATCTTGTAAAGAAAGAAGGCCAAACAATGAAGAAAATGATTGCTGTAATAATCATTGTAGCCGTCATCATCCTTGGACTCGCATTTTCACTAGGCTATTATTTTACAAATTATAATCATATTGGAGCTGAGGACTACTATGTTGCCATTAAAAAAAATGGCAAACCCACAACAGAAAGAGATTCAAGTGGTCAGTCTTTTACTGACTATGCATATACCTTAACCGGTTATGATGAAAAAGGAAATGCCAAACAGCTCAAGTTCACTGCTCAAAAAAACCTACGTGTCGGAGCTTACTTGCACATCTACTATAAAAAAGGCAAAGGGGTAACCTCTTATGAAGAAGTTGCCAAAAAAGAGCTGCCTAAAAAAGCAGCAAACCAGTTAAATAACTAGAAAAAGAAGGAACGCTACAATAAATTAGCGTTCCTTCTTTTTCATTAATAACGAACTAAAAAGTATTTCTTTTTCCCTCTGCGAACAATTGTAAAGCGATTTTCGATCCTGTCAGCTTCTCCAACTAATTTTTCCAAGTCTTGGACACGTTCCCCGTTAAGATAAATTGCTCCATTAGAAACATCTTCACGTGCTTGGCGCTTCGACGGTTCGATTCCAAGATCAACCAAGAACTCCACTAAATTTTTTTCTTCTTTTTGAGCTGTAAAACTTGGAACATCTTTAAATCCTTGCTCAATTTCATCTGCAGTTAAATCACGAATATCCCCACTAAAGAGCGCTTGTGAAATTTTGATAGCAGTATTAAGAGCATCTTCGCTATGAATAAACTTCGTCATCTCAGCTGCTAGTGTTTTTTGCGCGGCCCGAAGATGTGGTTCTTGTTCAACTTGTTTAGCCAGATCAGCAATCTCTGCTTCAGTCAAAAAAGTAAAGTATTTTAAATATTTCACAACATCTCGGTCGTCCGTATTCAGCCAAAATTGGTAAAACTCATACGGCGTTGTCTTTTCTGGATTAAGCCAAATAGCACCACCTTCTGTTTTTCCAAATTTGGTTCCGTCAGCTTTTGTTAGAAGCGGAATAGTGAGGCCAAAAGCTTTTGCATCTTCTCCTTGCTTTTTACGGATTAAATCAAGTCCTGCAGTAATATTCCCCCACTGGTCAGATCCACCAATTTGCAAGCGACAATTATGAAATTCATATAAGTGGTTGTAATCCATTGCTTGAAGAATTTGATAGGCAAATTCTGTAAATGAAATCCCTGCTTCTAACCGACTTTGAACGATATCTTTCGCAAGCATCGTATTTACATTGAAACTTTTCCCGTAATCACGTAAAAAATCAAGGATAGATAAATCTTTTGTCCAATCATAGTTGTTAACCATCGTAGCTGCTGAGCTTCCATTAAAATCAAAAATTTGCCCCAGCTGGGTTCTAAGACCTTCAACATTTTTATTGATTTGTTCAAGCGACTGAAGCTTCCGTTCTTCTTTCTTCCCGCTTGGATCGCCAATAGTTCCAGTTGCTCCTCCGACCAAAATAATCGGTTTATGCCCTGCATCTTGGAAACGTCGTAAAATCATAAACGGAATTAAATGACCAATATGCATGGAATCTCCTGTTGGATCAATCCCACAATAAAGAGCAATGGACTCTTTTTCAGTTAATTCACGTAACCCAGTTTCATCTGTTTGCTGATAAATGGCGCCACGCCACTCCAACTCATCAATAATATTCATCAAATTCCCCTCTTTCTCGTTTTTTAAAAACTAAAAAAGCCCTCCGCTCTTATATAAGAGCGAAGGGACGTGTTTAAACGTGGTACCACCCAACTTTTCAACTTCATTCCATAACGGCTTCAACCGTTCACACCATTTCCTGTGTGACTTGACTCCGGGATGTAATTCGATCCGTTTATATTTACCGATTTGCAGTAACCACCGGCTCTCTAAAAAAGGGATAAACAGTCTACTTCGTCCGTTCCTCGTCATTTACATTATTAAGCTATAATCTATTTATAGCACAGAATTTTTCGATTCGTCAAGCTACAATTTATTTTGTCGTGCCTCGAAGTTTCTCACTATGTGGCAGAACCACTGTTTTTTCATCAACTTCTTCACTAGTCATTAATTTCGTCAAAAGGCGCATCGCCACAGCCCCAATATCATAAAGCGGCTGTACAATTGTAGAAAGTTGCGGACGACTCATGAGCGTTAGTTTTGTATTATTACTTGTCATGATTTCTAATTCATCCGGAACTTTAACACCTGCATCAAGTGCTGTATTCAAAATCCCAATCGCTAATTCATCATCTGTTACAATAACTGCATTTGGACACTTATTCAACTGATTTAATTGCTCGAAAGCGCGAACTCCAGAATTATAATCATAATCTGCTTCAATCACATAGTCCTCATTATAACTAATACCAGCATTTTTAAGGGCGTCTTGATATCCTTTAAGCTTCAATTCACGGTTTACCGGTTCTTCAAGTGAACCTGTGACAAAAGCAATTTGTTTGTGACCATTTTGAATAAACAACTCTACTGCTGCTTTTGTCGCTTCTAAATAGTCAATATTGACAGAAGCCAAATTCTGTTTCATATCAATTGCTCCTGCGAGTACAACAGGTACAGGAGAACGATTAAATTCCTCTTGTAGTTGTTCCGTGATTTTCTCACCCATATAGATAATTCCATCAACTTGTTTACCTAATAAAGTATTTAACACCTGTAGCTCTTTATCTTCATTTTCATCAGAACTACTCAAAATAATATTATATTTATACATTGTCGCAATATCTTCAATACCGCGTGCAAGTTCCGCATAAAACACATTGGAAATATCTGGAATGATAACACCAACAGTCGTTGTTCTCTTACTTGCAAGCCCTCTTGCCACCGCATTTGGTCGATAGCCTAGTTGATTAATAACATCTAATACTTTTTTACGTGTAACAGGTTTCACATTTGGATTCCCGTTCACCACTCGAGATACTGTCGCCATCGAAACATTTGCTTCGCGCGCTACATCATAAATCGTTACATTCATCTCTTCTCACACTCCATACCATTAATAATTAAAGGAAAAGCTCCTTACTCTGTGTAACCGTCATCATTTAACCTTTCTTCCTATAATACGACACTTTGAACTGTTATGCAATTGAAATCGCTTCTGTTTTTCACGAATTTTCATACCAAATACGCATGAAATCCTCATTTGAAACGCCGTTTTAATATGAAATCGCTTACTTTTAAAGAACAAAAAGAAGTCGCTAAAAAGCAACTTCTTTTTGTTTTATTTGGTTTTAGCTGGAAGAAGGTTAGAAGCTAAAATTTCTTCCCAAAATGAGTCAAATTCAGGCAAATTCATTTGTTGCGCTGCATCTGATAAGGCTACTGCCGGATCTGGATGCACTTCTGCCATAACACCATCTGCCCCAATCGCAAGCGCAGCTTTCGCACATGGAAGCAATAAATCCTTACGCCCTGTTGAGTGCGTTACATCAACCATGACTGGAAGATGCGTTTCCTTTTTCAAAATAGGCACGGCGGAGATGTCTAATGTATTCCGAGTTGCTTTTTCATACGTACGGATGCCACGTTCACAAAGAATAATTTCCCCATTTCCCTGTGACATAATGTATTCAGCTGCACCAATAAATTCTTCAATTGTCGCCGCTAAACCACGTTTTAATAAGATCGGCTTATTCACTCGACCAGCTTCTTTAAGCAGTTCAAAATTTTGCATATTTCTTGCACCAATTTGAATTACATCTACATAATCAAGTGCTAGTTCGATATCTTTTGGCGTCACAATTTCGCTGATAACACCTAAACCGTATTCATCCGAAATTTGTTTTAAAATTTGTAATCCTTCTAATCCAAGACCTTGGAAATCATATGGACTCGTCCGCGGCTTAAACGCCCCACCTCGAATCAATTTGAGCCCTTTTGCACGAATGGAATCTGCTACGGCAGCAACTTGCTCATAAGACTCAACAGAGCAAGGTCCAAATACAAAAGCAGGTTCACCATTTCCAATCTCAAGCCCATTTACAGAAACAACGGTATCTTCTTGTTTATTTTTACGAGAAACAAGAAGCGCCTTTGAATGATCTTCTTCTTGAAGCTCAAGTCCTGCTTTAAAAATTTCTTTAAACAAATGTTCGATGGTCGAATCTTCAAATGGGCCATTGTTCGCTTCCACAATTTGATTAAGCATCTCTCGTTCACGGATAGGGTCAAAGCGTAGCGATCCTTGTACACCTTTTAGTTTCCCAATCTCTTGAACTAAATTGGCTCGTTTGTTAATCACAGAAAGTAATTCTAAATTTAATTGATCTACTTGATCACGTAATGTATCCAAATTGTTATTCACCATTTCTCCGCCCTTCTTTTCCACTTCAATAATTATCCTTCATTATAGATGATATTTATAGATTTGTCACCATTTCTTTTTAACTTGAACGCTTTTAAGCGATAAAGCATAGTTGCTAATTATTATGGTAACATTCAATCATGATTGATGCAAGCATAAAAAACGTGGTGAGCTCTAAAGCCCACCACGTTCTTAGTATGATCCATTATTTCTCAACGATTTTCTCAGTTTCTTTTTTTCCTTCTTTTACTGTTTGTTTTACTTCTTTTTTAGCTTTATCTGAAGCATCGCCAACAGCTTCAGAAGCATCTTTTAAATCCTCTTTCACATTATCCACTGCTTTTTCAATTGCTGCTTTGTCTTCTTCTTTGTTCTTAGAAACAACATCCTTTATGTTTTTACTTTGTTTGGAAATGCCACCTGCAATTTGTTGCGATTTATCTTTTACAACACCAACGAAATCATTCGCAGAATCTTTTAGCTGGCTGGATTTATCTTTTGCCACATTGCCAATTTCAATGCCTTTTTCGTAGGCAATATCTTTCCACTCAGATCCTTTTTCTTTTAATACATCGACTTGTTCGTTTAAGTCACCACGAAGTTCTTTCCCAGATTTTGGCGCTAGTAAAAGAGCCGTAACAGATCCAACAATCCCGCCAATTAAACCACCAATTAAAAAATCTTTTACATCTAAACCATTTTTCCCAGACATTGTACATTCCTCCAGTTTAAAAAATAATTAAAGGTTTGATTCCTGTTCAGCTTCTTTTGCTGCTTGCTTAGCTGTTTTATTAGCTTTTAATTTATCTTTAAAGGCTAATAAAGAGCGGCTAACAGAAATAGCTTGTGCCACCTTTTTTTCATTTGTTGACACTTTATTTGTTGCAAGTGTAGCAAGTTCACGAACCGATTGACTAAGGCCAAGCAGTGAAGTTCCAACATCTCCAATTGCATCAAAAACTGGATCAACTTTTGCAACTTTACCGTTTACGTCGTCTAACAAGCTATTCGTTTTATCGAGAAGCTGCTGAGCTTCTCCGGAAATTCCTTGCAGTTCACTGGTCATTTTTTCAACTGTTTTGGCCACTTCATTCATAGTCTGTGATGCCGATTTTAAAGTTTTGCTTAAGTAAATGGCGATGACTAATAGAGCAATTGCCGCAATAAGTGCAGCAACATATAAGATAACAATCATTTACTCCCACCTCCGTATTCTTGATTCTTTACCCCATCGAGCGATATGTAAAACGTATTAAACATACAGAAGGGTATGTCACTAACAACATTGTAGCAATTTTACAGGTAAAAATAAAATGAAATGAATTTTTATACGTTTAAAATCTGTATGCTTTTTTAATTTTCTTTGAATAGGATGGAGCATTTAAAACCAAAAACTTATCAAACTAAGCTTTTTGTACATTGAATGTAAAGGAGAAAATGGGATCCTTATTTTTAACTTGTTAAAGGTACAAAAAACCACTCTCCATCCTAAGATGAAAAGTGGTTTGAATTTTTTAAAAAGCTGCTTTTTCATTTACTTCTGGATAGTCTTCACGATTGTCGAGAATCTTTTCATAAGCAGCTTGGAATTTTTGGACATCTCCTGCACCCATGAATAAAATTACAGCATCATCATATTGCAATAATTCTTCTGTGTGTTGTTCTTGAATCACATGATTTCCCTTGGTTTTACGAGCTAAATCGAAGATCGTTAAATTCCCGGTTTTTTCGCGAGCAGAGCCAAAAATATCACACAGGTAAACTTCATCAGCCAAATTTAAGCTATCAGCGAAGCCTTGTAAAAATGCTTGTGTTCTTGTAAAAGTATGGGGTTGAAAAACGGCCACTACTTTTTTATCAGGATACTTCTGGCGTGCAGCATTGATAGTCGCTCGAATTTCAGATGGATGATGCGCATAATCATCTACTAAGGTTTGATGTGCCTTTTCAGTAATGCTAAAGCGACGTTTAACTCCTTTAAAGGTTTTAAGTTCTTCTTTTACTTCTTCCATGTCTAGATCTTCTTGATTACAAAGAGCGATGACACTAAGAGCATTCATGACATTGTGATCACCATAAGAAGGGATTTCAAAAGTTCCAAGCATTTCCCCTTCGTGATAAGCATCGAATGTAGTCCCTGTTGTTTTTTTGACAACATTGGTTGCTCGGTATTCATTTTCCTCACCAAAGCCATAGTAAATAACTGGAATTGAAAGCACATCCTCCAGTCTTCTAAGTTGAACATCGTCTCCTAAGGCAATAATAGCTTTTTTCACTTGTTTTCCAAGCGATTCAAAAGCACTAAAAACATCATCTACACTTTTAAAATAATCAGGATGATCCCAATCAATGTTTGTCATAATGGCATATGTTGGTTTGTATGCTAGGAAATGGCGTTGATATTCACAAGCTTCAAGCGCGAAATACTCAGCATCTTTATTTCCCTTCCCTGTCCCATCTCCGATTAGATAGGAGGTTGGGCGGATTGATTCTAAAACATGTGAAAGAAGTCCAGTTGTTGAAGTTTTTCCATGCGAACCTGTGACAGCGATGCTTGTATAGTCTTCAATTAACTGGCCCAAAAATTTGTGATAACGAATTACAGGTAAGTCGAGTTCAAAAGCTTTGGCAATTTCTTCATGCGTATCGGGAAAAGCATTCCCAGCGATAATAGTCAAACCTTCATGAATATTTTCAGCGTTAAACGGCAATATTTCAATTTCTTTTTCCTCTAACGCTTTTTGCGTAAAGAAATATTTTTCAACATCACTGCCTTGTACAGTAAAGCCTTTATCATATAAAATTTGTGCTAATGCGCTCATACCAGCGCCTTTAATTCCAACAAAATGATAAACAGTCATTGTTTTTAAGCCCCCATTTTTTCCTTTGTAGTAGAGGGTGTCTAAATTTATTAGACATCATCTTACTTTTCATGTCTTATTCAATTATCCAATTTACGTTTTTAAGTCAAATAACCAATCCTATTATAGCACTTTACCCAGAAATAGAAAATAATTGTTTCAAATCACGGAAAAAGGCATAAGAATATGACAAAGAAAACGTTTTAAAAGTTGAAAAACAAATTGTTAGTAGTGACATAAGTACTAGATTCCTGAATCGTTTCCTCTAAGTTTTTCTAATTGTTCACGTGTAATAATGACATCACGAGGTTTGGATCCATTGGTTGCTGAAACAATTTTCTGCCGTTCCAAGCTTTCCATAAGTCGCGCTGCTCGATTGTAGCCAATTCTAAAATGTCTTTGAAGTAAAGACGTCGATGCCGCGTTTTGTTCCATCACGAAATCACATGCAGCAGAGAAAAGTTCGTCTTCATCTTCACGAAGAACTTCTTTAGCAAGGTCTTCTTCTTGAAACATGTAGCGTGGTTCTCCTTGTTTTCTGACAAAACGAACGACCGCATCAATTTCTTCGTCGCTTACAAAAGTTCCTTGCAAACGAACAGGTTTGCTCACTCCGCTTGGGAGGAAAAGCATATCCCCTCTTCCAAGCAATTTTTCCGCTCCTGAACTATCAAGTATTGTCCGTGAATCAATTGAACTCGAGACAGAGAAAGAAATCCTTGTAGGAATGTTTGCCTTGATAAGTCCAGTAATGACATCAACTGAAGGACGTTGTGTCGCTACGATCATATGAATTCCACACGCACGTGCTTTTTGAGCAATGCGACTAATAGACTCTTCTACATCGTTTGGCGCAACCATCATCAAATCCGCCAATTCATCAATCACAATCAAAATATAAGGTAGTTTTTCCCCAGAATGTTCTGGATGATTAGCTAGTTCATTATATTTTTCAATGTTTCTGACACTAGTATGCGAAAAAAGCTCATAGCGCCGTTCCATTTCACTAACAGCCCATTTTAAAGCGGCAGTCGCAGCTTTCGCATCTGTAATCACCGGACTAACCAAATGCGGAATTCTATTATACGGTGCGAGTTCGACCATTTTTGGATCAATTAATAACAACTTTAGTTCATCTGGTCGTGCTTTATAAAGCAAACTAACGAGCAAGGAATTGATGCAAACACTTTTACCAGATCCCGTTGCCCCAGCGATTAATCCATGAGGCATTTTTTGCAAATCTGTTGCAATCGCTTCACCAGAAATATCTAAGCCCAGTGCAGCTGTCAGCGGTGAAGGATTGTCTTGAAAAATCGGGGCCTTCATAATTTCAGAAAGCATAACCGGCCTACTAATAGGATTCGGAATTTCAATTCCTACCGTACTTTTCCCAGGAATTGGCGCTTCAATCCGAATATCTTTGGCGGCTAAGTTAAGCTTGATGTCATCACTTAAGTTTGTGATTTTACTTACCTTGACACCTTTTTCGGGTTGAACTTCAAATCGCGTAACAGCAGGTCCTTGAGTTCTCCCAACAACATGTGCAGCTACATTGAAATTTTGCAGTGTTTCATTTAAAAGAGCTTCTTCCTGGTCAAGCCACTCTTTATCGTGACTTGAAATCACAGGTGGATTTAACAAATTAAGCGATGGGTAGTGATAAGATCCGACAACCCTATCCAAAGCAGCGACTTCTTCACTAGCGGATTGCGCATGATGCACTTCTTCTTGTTCCTCAGAAACTAAATTTTCTTCTTTCTGGTGGTCCTGATTGACCATCAAGACATTAAAAGGAATATGTGACTTTTTAACTTCTTTTTTCGTCTGGGGATTTTTTTTGCTCTTAGCTGAATTTGCAACTTGTTTTCCCTGAATTCGATGTTCTTCAGCAGCTACTGCTTTTAGTTCTTCTCGTTCTTCAGCCGGAACTTCTTCTACTAAAGTTGTACTTTCTAGTTCAATACTTGTACTTATCACATTTTCTTCAAGCTCTGTCGATTCGTGAGCGAGTACCTTGTTTTCCAAATGTTGCTTTTCTTCTTCAGGAAGTTCCTCAACTACAGTAGACGTGGAAGGCATTTCAGTATCTAATTGGAACGTGGGAGCCTCTTCCGCGGTTATGCTTTTAGTTGGATTCTCCAAAACAGACGATTCTTCTGCAAGTAGACGAATTTGCGAATCCTCATCCTCATTTTGCACAGAGTTTTCATCAAGATTAAATTCAAAACGGCTTGGTCGTCTTTGAAATGCAAAAACAGGCGAAGGAACTTCTGTAGGGGTAAATGGTGCTTTTTTAGCTTCTGGTTGTTTTACCTCTGTAACTTCTTTCGTCGCGTTTTTTTCTGCTCTTTTTGGCGGAGCCTCAATATTCACTCTTGGTGTCGCCTGTTCTCTTTTGTCTGGAATTAACGGGAAACGAAACTGTCCTTTTGGATATTGATAAGCCATTTTCGTTTCGACTATTTTTCGCGAAGCCGTCTGTTTGGTCGCTGAACGTACATTGTTCGTTGTTTTATTTTCTTTTTTTGCAGGAATCGTATGATTTTGCCGCACTAATTTGGGTACATCCTGTTGCACCTCTTTAGTTTTTACTTTTTCTTCTGTTCGTCGTTCTTCTTCCATTTCCATGTCCCCGAAGAAGAAGTTCTTTAACCATCCCATCATTTATCACACCTAAAATCAAATTCTTCTGTTTGATTCTATCAAAGAAATTTCAATTAAGCTATCATCATCCCTTTCAAAACTCAAAATCCCCGTCTCAAAACACGCAAAACCCTTGCTATTAATGGCTTTTTCAAGGTGATAATTTAAAGTTATAACTGACATCAGAAGGTTCTTTAAGTACAATATGCGCATAGATTGTATACACGTTAAAACAAAAAAAAGAAACGCCTTCAATTAGGCGTTTCTCGAAATTTTATTAAAAGGAAACAGAAAATACAGAACCAGTTTCAGCACTATCATCCAAAACTAAAATTCCTTTTTCTTGAGGTGCATCAGGAATAGCTAGTTCCCGAGCTGCACAAAGCATTCCAAACGAATCTACTCCTCGCAAATTCGAAGGCTTAATCAAAAGTCCGCTTGGCATAACCGCTCCGACTTTAGCGACAACTACTTTTTGTCCTTGTGCGACATTAGGCGCACCACACACAATCTGAAGTTGTTCCCCTTCCCCTACATCAACTTGGCAAATGCTTAACTTATCCGCGTTTGGATGCTTCTCTAGTTCACTTACATAACCAACAACAAATTTAGGAGATAGATCTACATCAAGTTGCTCGCTAAATCCAGCGCCTTGTATAACGCGATTCAACTCATCGACAAAAGCTTCAGTAAGTTCTACTTTGCCATTAGCATCCAACGAAAAATGCCGAGATGCATGAAAAATATTAAATCCGCTGAGCGCCTTTGTTTCTTCATCAAAAATTTTTACAACATCACCTTTTGTTTCAAATGCACGTTGTTCTCTTGTGATTTCTTGAATAGAGACAATTAATGTATCGCCTATTCCCTTTTCATTATAAAATACATTTACTATCAAAACTTTCTACTCCTTCGGTCTGTTTTTTGCCATAATAAAGATCGGTTCTAGTTTACCATCATTATACACAAATGGCAAAGTAGTGATAGGCACAACGCCTTCCGCGAAAAATTGCATAGCCATATGCGCCATTACATCAAAACCCGTCTCATTTTGAATATCCGCTAAAATCAATACATCAGCATGCGGAACGGCAACGATCATCTCACCCGTTAGTTTCGCTCGCATTTCGGCAAGAAAAGGCTCATTTAAGATGCGACTCGCGTCATAACCATCATTCATTCGAACAAAATAAAAATCATTTTCCGAAACGCGATCTTGATGGTAAGAAACAGGAAGGCTAGCTAGATGTGCCAGCGCCTTTTCAGCGAGTGCATCTGCAGAAATTCCGGCATCTTGCAGCATTTTTTCAGTGATAAAATGATAAGCCTTTTCTTGGTCGATAACGAAGTAAATGCTAGTCTCGGCAGTATGTTCGCGAACCAAAAATTTCTCGCCCGTTTTTGTTTCTTTTGGAAATGAGCTGGAACGAATCACAGGATAAACCGCTTCTAATGAGGCTTTTAAATCTGGCTTCGAAAGCGAGGCGTGCAGTCCTTCGTTCACATAATAAATCACTTTTTGAATGGCTTCTTCGCCTTCTTCTTCAAATCGTGCAATGACTTGCGGCAAGGAAAGCGTTACTAGCTTCCCACCTTCTCGAACAGTGAGGCGGTCTTTTTCATGATCAAACGAAAATGAGCGGTTAGCTTTCTCTAGCCGCTCCTCGAGTTTTGCTTTCATTACAATTGAAGTCATTTTCAACTCGATTACCTCCCTACAGCGCAGCTAAAAAGTCATTAATTTCTTCTTTTGTTTTTCGATCTTTGCTGACAAAGCGCCCCACTTCTTCGCCCTCTTCATAAACTAGAAAACTTGGGATCCCAAAAATAGCAAGCTCCGCACACAAATCAATAAACTCATCCCGGTCCACATGAATGAATTTAAAATCATCGTTTTCTTGTTCAATTTCGGGCATAAGAGGCTCAATGAAACGGCAATCTCCACACCAATCCGCACTAAACATAAAAACTACTTTCGAATTATCTTTTAATGTATTAAACTCTTCAATCGATTTCAATTGTTCCACAATAAACGCTCCTTCACTTTTCTTCTCATTAAATCCTATCTAAGAAATCGCCTTTCGTCCAGAAATCCGCTCGGAATCAAAGTATTTGAAACGCTTCCATTTTTTGTTTATGATGAGGAAAAAGGAGCGATTTCACAATGTCTTATCACATTTATCTTGCCGGCGAAATTCATTCGGATTGGCGCGCAGAGCTTGAAAAACAAATCAGTGAAGAATTAGATGTGGAATTCATTTTTTCTGGTCCACAAGAAAATCACGAAAAATCAGATGCAATTGGTGAAACCATCCTTGGGACACAGCCAGATTTGCTGTACCGAGATATCCAGTCTTCGAAAATCAACAACTTACGAACACAACTTTTCTTAAGGAAAGCTGATTTAGTTATTGCTTATTTCGGTGAAAAATTTAGGCAATGGAACACTGCTTCGGACGTTTCGCTTGCACTCGCCAAAAACAAACCTGTCATTTTGATCCGGCCAGAAAATTTACACCATCCATTAAAAGAGCTTTCCGAGCGAGCAAATGTAACTGTCGATACAATTCCCAAAGCTGTTCAAGTTTTAAAGTATCTCTTTGATTAAAAAATGAAGTCTTCCATCTGGAAGACTTCATTTTTTGGCTGTTCTCGAATTGAAATACGCAGCTACAGAAACTAAAAACCCAGCTATAAGCGCCGTTAGCATCCAACCCAATTCTAGCTTTACTATACCAGTAGCATTTAGTAAAAAAGCTAGAACAGATGCAAAAATAAGTAAAATGCCTACTTTTCCATCCGTTCGTTTAAGCATTACTTATAATCGTTTCGAATGTAGATTGATCTAGCGTGCGGATAAGCGTCGTGATCATTTCTTTAGCTGCACTATAATCGTCAATGTGCAGTATCGAATTAGACGAATGAATGTAACGCGATGGAACGCCAATAACAGCACTTGGAATCCCGCTTAGTGATGTATGTACTTTACCAGCATCTGTACCACCAGGCGAAATAAAGTACTGATAAGGAATTTTATTTGTTTCTGCTGTATCAAGCAAAAATTCCCGCAAACCTCGGTGCATGACCATTGTCCGATCGTAAATCCGCATCAAAAACCCTTCGCCAAGTTGTCCAAACTCTGTTTTATCTCCTGTTAAATCATTGGCAGGACTTGCATCAAGCGCAAAGAAAATGTCTGGTTGAATCATATGAGCACTTACGCCTGCTCCTCTAAGTCCAACTTCTTCTTGCACATTTGCGCCACTGAAAAGTGTGTTGGGTAAGCTTTCACCATGAAGCTCCTTCAAAAGCTCAATTGCAAGTCCTACTCCATAACGGTTATCCCAGGCTTTTGCCATGATTTTTTTGGGGTTAGCGAGCGGTGTGAATTCAGAAACTGGAACAGCGAACTGACCAGGACGAATGCCAATTTTTTCTGCATCTTCTTTCGAATCAGCTCCAATATCAATTAAAAGATGCTTCGGATCTGTTGGTTTAGAACGCTCTTTTTCGCTCATCAAATGCGGGGGCACGGAAGCAATCACTCCGATCACTGGACCAGCGTCCGTCATAATCTGCACACGGCTCGCTTGTAAAACTTGCGGGTTCCAGCCTCCAAGTGTTTGAAAGCGCAATAAACCTTTTTCGGTAACTGATGTAACCATAAACCCAACTTCATCCATATGGCCAGCAACAAGTACACGGGGGCCTTTTGCCTCTCCATGCCTTACACCAAAAATGCCACCTAAGCGGTCTTGTATCACTTCATCTGAAATGGGTTCGATTTCCTGACGTACAAAATCTCGAACTCGAAATTCATCGCCTGAAGCGCCCTGTAATTCTGTTAATCGTCTGAAAAGTGCTAAGGTTTCTTTGTTCAACATGATCCACCCTTTCTTTGTCTTTACTAGTATAACAAACTTCATTTGGTAATTCACGTTTTGAAAGCGTAATCTTTAATTGCTTTTGCTGCTAAAAAAGTATAGTATAGAACTACGCAAGTAAAAGCTTGCCGTTTACTTTACATAAGAAAAGCTAGGGAGGAAAGAATATGGACTGGAAAGCTTTCGTAGCAGGCGCTTTTGCTGGAGCTGCTGCAGGACATTTTGTGTATCATTACGTGATTGATGATCGCGAAATTTCTGGAGATGCTATTTTGGAAAACGTGAAAAATGCCTTTAAAAAAGAAGGACCGATTGAAGGTTCTTGGATTCAACTAAAAAAACAACACTACAAAAAATACGCAATTGATACTTTTGTCTATCACGGCGGAATTACAGCAATTCGCGAAGGCGAGAAAAAGCAATTCGAATTTATTGCAGATGCGAAAACTGGAACGATCATCGATATTTATCTTACTTAAGCAAGAGAAAAGCAGAAATCTTGGAAAAGCCATCTAAAGTGGTTCTTATCCGAGGTTTCTGCTTTTTTAGTTTAATAGAATTTTGCTTCAACGGAGAAAAGCATCTATTTTTTCATGTGCTGTTTTTAAATTTTCTTCTGGAACAAGTTCAATCAATTGCTCTTTCAACAACTCCTTCTCCGCTCCTTGAAGTGCTTTCTGGATTGCTTTAACTTGAATCATCACATTTGCCTCATCTTGCCCTTCTTGAATCATTTCTTTCACTTTACGAACGTGTCCCTCTATTCGAGCAAAGCGATTAGCAATGGCTTGTTGTTTTTTACGCTCCATATATTATATACCCCCATAGCGTATATAGAATCTTATCCCCCTGCAGGGGTTGTTGGGATAAGTCTATATCATAGTTTTTGATAAGTCAAATTTTTTCTAGAGAAATACCCAATAAAAAAAGCCCTAAATTGGGCTCTTAAATAAGAATGCTATCCACTAATTCACCAGCTGGACTCAGTTTGATTGCGCGATATTTAGCATCATGATAAAACAAAAACCAACTATTCCCGTCCATCCACTTTTCAAATAAAGCTTGTTTTTGAAAAATACTGTCCATTGGGTAATCATCAAATGCGGTTACCCATAATATATTTTGGTGGGCATGTGTAGGGAAGATGTCTGCCATGTGAATGGCTTTTTTTCCGTTAGATGAAAATTCAATGACTGCGTGTCCAGCGCTATGACCACCAGTATGAATCATTTTGATTCCAGAAATGGGTTCAATTTCTCCTTGATAAGTGACAACTTGGTCAGCAATTGACTCCCAATTTTCCTTCCAATAAGTTGCTTTTGATCGAACATTCGGTTCACGCATTTCGTTCCATTCGGTTTGCTCAACAAAAATTTGAGCGTTTGGGAAAACGGAATAATACTGGCCTGTTTCTCTTTTTCCAGTAAGGCCAAGCACATGATCGTAGTGCAAGTGTGTCATTAGTATAATGTCAATATCTTCTTCTGTCAGTTTTTTTGCACATAAATCAGCATGGACATTTGACTCCTCTGCCACACCAAAATTGCGCCATTGTTTTTCTGTTAATCGATTATTGCCAATACCAGCATCAATCAAAATATTTTTCCCTTGAAATTGCACAAAAATCGGGTCTGTCCGAGTTGGAACTAAGTTTTTTTCATTCACAGGATATTTTTTCGACCACAAGGCTTTTGGGACAACTCCAAACATGGTTCCACCATCTAAGTGAAGTTCGCCACCTCTTAGCCAGTCGATTTTTATTTCACCTAATTGCATCTTAAAGCCTCCTTAGTTAACATAATATTATTATAGAAAAGAAGCTGTGAAATTACAGCTTCTGTTGTTCTCTATCAAATTGTGCTTCTAAACGATAAATAGGAAAACCTTTTTGCGAAAATTTTTCTTCATATTCGGTTTGGATGTTTCCCTCAAAATCACTGTTATGCAAATCAAGTGACACATACGTAAGAAGTAAGCCATATGCGGAAAAAGCCTGTAGGGAATATTCAAATAGTCCACGATTGTCTGTTTTAAAATGAATCTCTCCTGTTTTTGCTAAAATATTTTGATAAATATCTAGAAACTTCGGATTGGTCAGACGCCGCTTTGTGTGACGCTTTTTAGGCCATGGATCGGAAAAATTCAAATAAATTCGCGCTACTTCTTCCGGCGCAAAATAATCTTCTAATAATGCTCCATCCACGGAAAGAAGCCGCACATTCGAAAGATCCTTTTCTAACACTTTATCTAAAGCTGAAATAAGTACACTTTCCACCACTTCAATCCCAATATAGTTAATTTCTGGATGTACTTCTGCCATGCCAGAAACAAAACGTCCTTTACCAGACCCGATTTCAATATGAATCGGATGATCGTTACCAAATAACTTTTGCCAATTTCCTTTGTGCTGAGCTGGATCCGAAATGCAGATTTCCGGATAGTTTTGTAGCTTTTCTTTCGCCCAAGGCTTATGTTTTACACGCATGAATACTTTTACACCTCATTATCTTTTACAATCAAATCTAACAATTCATTTGCTTTTTGTTGTTCAGCTTGGCTAAGTTTACCTTCCCCAAGGCGATACAATGTTTGAAATAAAGCGTACCATTTTAATTTGCGGTGCAAACTTTTCGAATAGGTACCTCCATAGATTTCAAGCCAATTTTTCCAATTTTCTTTTGGAACGTATTGATAAAGCAGCATTGAAAGGTCCATTGCAGGATCTCCAAGCATCGCTCCATCCCAGTCTACAAGGAATAATTCTCCCTCACTTGAGATCATCCAGTTATTATGATTAATGTCCCCATGACAAACGACGCGAACGCCGTCTTCCACTTGTTCTAAGTTACGCTTCAAATAGCTAATAGCCTCTTGTTCTGTTTTTGTTTGTTCTGGAAAAATAGATTGATGATTTCGAAACATATCAAGAGGTGAAAAACTTGCTTCTTCCATTTTAAGTAGCATCTGCTTTAATTTATCAGAATGATGGATTTTAGAAAGAAGGCGTGCTACCTTGCTCTCCCCCATTTCCGCAGTTGATAACACACGAGCATTAATCCATTTTTGAGCTGTAATGACATCGCCGTTTTCAACGCGTCGAGTCCATTTTAACTTAGGAACAATGTCAAGTGCAGATAAGGCAGCTAAAAAAGGCGAAGAATTCCGTTTCAAAAAGAATTTTTCGTCTTTATGTTGAGCGATAAAAGCTTGCCCTGTATCTCCGCCGGCAGAAATTATCTCATATTCAGTTCCAAAGAAAATATCTTCCATCATTCAACACACCTTTTTGTGAAATCTTCCATCACTTCATTTTTCTTTATAGTGTCTAAAAAGATTTTACTTCGCAAACGGCTTGAAGTCAAGCAGTCATACGTTCGGGGGTGTGAAAAAGAATGAAAAATATAAACTAAAAGCGCGCTTTCATGCCTTTTAATGTTCGTAAGAAAGAGCATAGCTTTTTTTAAGCTACGCTCTTTCTTTACTTTATTTCGTTTCTTTTTTTACGATCGGTTCCATACCATTTGAATTTTTACGGAGAAACAGTGTTAAAATACAAGCTACAACACTGGAAATTGCTGCCACCATAAAAGCAATTTCAATTCCGTGAACAAGGACATGATTAGCAATCTGCTCTTTCGTTTTACCGACAACATCACCTGCTGTTAGTGTTTTGGCAAAGGAAGCGGAACTTTTTGACATAACTGTGATTAAAGCGGCTGTCCCAATTGATCCTGCAACCTGTCGCATTGTATTAAACATCGCAGATCCATGCGAAGCCATTGAAAGCGGTAAAGCATTTAAAGCGGCTGTTTGAAGAGGCATCATAACCATTGCCATACCACTAGCTCGAATTGTTTGAACGATCATAATGTACATGAGTGTTGTTGATTCATTCATATTCGTAAACATAAAAGTGGTAACTGCCATGATAATAAGACCAACGAGCGAGAGATATTTCGCGCCAAATTTATCAAATAATACACCAGTCACTGGGGACAAAACAGCTGTCATAAGGGCTCCTGGAAGTAGTACGAGACCCGAATCAAGCGGCGAGAACCCTCGTACGTTTTGCAAATAAATTGGTAAAAGAAGCATTCCACCAAAAAGCCCCATTACAACAAAGAAACTAATAATCGTTGTCAATGTAAAAGTAGTGTTTTTAAATACTTTAAAATTAAGTAATGGCGTTTCTCGTTTTCCTTCATAAAAAACAAAAATAGTAAGAGTTACCATGCCAAGCAAAATAAAGCCAAGTACATTTACCGTAAGCCAATCATGATCTCCTGCATTACTGAATCCGAGCAACAAGCTTCCAAAGCCAACGGTCGAGAAAATAACGCCCCAGAAATCCAGCTTTGGAAAGGTACGTTTGCCAACATTACTCAAAAGAAAAGCAGCAACTACAACATCCAAAATAGCAAAAGGGACAATTAATAGGAATAAATCTCGCCAATCAAACTGCTGCACAATCCATCCAGAAAGTGTTGGACCAATGGCGGGCGCAAAATTCATTGCAAGACCAATCAGCCCCATTGCTCTACCTCTTCGTTCAAGAGGAAATAGGTTTAAAACCACAACAGTAAGTAAAGGCATAACAATACCTGCTCCAATAGCTTGGATCATCCGACCAGCAATTAACATCGGATAATTAATAGCGAGGCCACCTACAATGGTACCAATTGCAAATGTAATCATTGCAAAAAGATATAATTGTCTGGTTGTAAAACGTTCAATTAAAAAAGCTGTAGTCGGGATCATAACACCATTTACAAGCATAAATCCAGTAGAAAGCCATTGCCCTTGACTTGCTGTAATATTGAAATCTTTCATGATGCTTGGTAAAGCGACATTCATCAACGTTTGATTAAGGATTGTAACAAACGCTCCCATCAACATTACAATTAAGATTCCATTACGTTTAACCCCTGCCGCATGTGCTTTCATATTCATTCTTTGATCCCTCTTTCTAAAATTTCTATGATATGCTTGTGAGTATCTAACATGGACAAAAGGGGCTCTTCGCCAAGCTCAAGAAGCGGTTCGAGTCGATCAAAAAAAAGTGCATAAGTTTCTGCGGATTTTTTTTCCCCAAGTTTAGTTAATTCGAGATTTAGCGTGCGTCGATTATCCTCAACACGATTTCGCATTAAAAAACCCGCCTTAACAAGGCGGTCGACGATTCCAGAAGCAGTACTTTTTGAAACTTTCATCCGCTCTGCCAGTTCACCAAGTGTTAAATGTGGTTCACGTTTTAATGTACTTAACGCAATTAGCTGTGCTGTCGTAATTTCTTTTTTATCCGACTCCTCAGATAAAATCTGATGCGTCTTTTTTGAGACTTCTCGAAAAGACAACACAATTTCACGAATTAGCTTTTCATCCATGTTCATTCCTCCTTTAGATAGTTCGTTTCCGAATCGTTCGTATGCGAACTATCAGCAAGATTTATTATACGCCTCTGAACTTTTCGTTGTCAATCCTTATGAATAGTGGAAGCGCATCCAATTCTAAATATAAAAAAGAGAAGGTTTCCCTTCTCTTCGAAAGTTAGCGAACGGGCACAAATTCACCACAGGCCTTAACAATTTCGGCTTCAAATAACTCGTGAACTTTTTTCGTAACTGGACCTCTGCTTCCTGGTCCAATAACTGTGTCGTCTACTTTTGTAATTGGTGTAACTTCAAGTGTCGTGCTCGAAATAAAAACTTCATCAGCAGTCTTTAAATCTTCAAGCGAGAACTCTTTTTCTTCTACAGGAACGCCCCCTTTTCTTGCTGCATCAAGAATCACTTGGCGGGTAATACCATTTAGAATCAAGTTGTTTGCTGCGTGCGTAAGTAAGACGCCATCCTTCACAATAAATACATTGGAAGCAGAACATTCTGTAACTGTTCCACCACGATGCAAAATCGCTTCTAAAGCGCCAGCTCGGTGTGCTTTGTTCTTGGCTAAGATGTTTCCAAGCAAGCTGATACTCTTGATGTCGCAACGTAACCAGCGAATATCTTCATCGGTTATCGCGGTCCCACCCTCTACAAAAAGCGCTTCATTTCGTGGAACTTCTCTTGCAGAAGCTGTTAAGACGCCTTCAAGCGGAAAATCGTCAGGGATAATATGATTTCTCGGAATTTGGATGCCTCGTGTTACTTGCAAGTAAATGTTTCCAGTATGAATGTCGTTTTCTTTTGCAAGGCTTTGTAGCAAGTCTCGTAAAACATCCTTTGAGTAAGGAATGACAAGTTCGATCTTGGCTGCGCTTTCGTATAACCGATCAATATGCTCATCGAATGTAAAAAACTGGCCGTTATAAAGACGAACTACCTCATAGACCCCGTCTCCAAACTGATAACCACGGTCTTCCATGTCAATAGCAACACTTTCTCGATCTACGATTTTATCATTGACTAATACTTTCATCTTCGTCACTCCTTAAATTTAATAAAAGACTGCTACAGGTGACAAAAAACACCTGCAGCAGTAAAATTTTTCTTATTATACCCCTTATTTTGCCAATTTGTAAAGAGCTTCTGCATAAATAGCTGTAGCTTTTAATAAATCATCAAAGTAACTGAATTCATCTTTTTGGTGCATCGTGTCTTCACGGCCTGGGAACAATGCGCCAAAGGCAACACCTGTTTCAAGGTGACGTGCATAAGTTCCGCCACCAATAGCGAGGAGAGTAGCTTCTTCCCCTGTTTGCTCCGTATAAACTTGTTGCAAAGTTTGAATAAGTGGGTGGTCTTCTGGAACAAATAATGGTTTAGAATCGTCATAATGAGTATATTCACCATTATATTCTAAAACAACTGTTTCCATTTTATTTTTGAGTTTATCCATGTCAGCTGTTACTGGATAGCGGAAATTAAGACCGAATGTGCCGCCTTCTTTTGCATCGTAGCGTAAAATACCAACATTCATTGTCAGTTCGCCACTTTCTTTATCTTCATAGTTGATTCCGAGTTTTGTTGCTCTTGAATCATTGAAAAGATAATCTCTTCCAAAAGTTACAAAGTCACGTGCTGTTCCTGTTAATTCAAATTTCCCAAGGAATGCAACAAGAAGAAGTCCAGCATTCACGCCATTATTTGGTTCCATCGCATGAGCAGATTTCCCAACGATTGAAAGTGTGACGTTTTTCTCTGTTACACTAAAATCGCCTGTTACATCATGACTTTTAAGGAAATTTTCAAATTCTTGTTTGAGACCATCGTTATCTTGAACTTCACTCAAGACAGCTTTGGCATGGTCAGGAACCATATTGTATCTTGCGCCTGATTCTAAAGATTCAAGTTTGAAGGCTTCATAACCATCATTTTCGCTCTTTTTAAAAGAAACATCTAACTCTGAAATCCCTTTTTCAGCATGAATAATCGGAAACTCAGCGTCTGGAACAAACGCCATTGTTGGTTGTTCTTCTGTTTCAAAGTAGCGTTCTACACAACTCATGCCGCTTTCTTCATCTGAACCAACGATCACACGAATTCGTTTTGAAATCGGAAGTCCAAGTTCTTTTAGGATTTTAAGCGCATAATAACCAGCGACTGTTGGGCCTTTGTCATCAGCAACTCCGCGAGCAAAAAGTTTTCCATCTTTTAAAACAGGATCAAAAGGATCATTTGACCAGCCGTCACCAACAGGCACAACGTCAACATGGCCAAGTACGCCAACAAGGTCTTTACCTTCACCGTATTCGATGTGTCCGGCAACATTTCCTACTTCTTTTGTTGTAAAGCCGTCTTTTTCACCTAGATCGATCATGTAATCTAGTGCTCTTTTTACATCTGGACCAAATGGTGCATCAGCTGTTTTGGCACTGTCATCACGAACGCTTGGAATACGTAGTAAACCTTCTAAATCCCTTAGAAAATCCTCTCTTCGTTTTTCAACTTCTTCTTGCCAGTTAATTTCGCTCATATATTTCATTCCTTCCATCATTAACTTCTGCCCTTCCATTGTACCCCCTTTTTTCAAGTGTGAAAAGCAGAAACTGTTTATTTGGACTTAATTATTTCATAAATTCAATAATTGAATTGAAATCCCAATGACGCATCCATTTGCTGTAGGCAATATCTAGCTCATCAAGTCCTGTTTCAGAAAAAGGAAGCCATTTATAAGCTCGATGTTCTTTCGATAGCTGAATCCTATCTTTTCCCGCAATTTTCACTAAATAAAAAATACCCGCCATTTGATAATCAGGAAAAATCATATTCCACGTATCATATAAAGCGAGTTGTGTAATATGGAGGCCTGTTTCTTCAAACACTTCACGAGCAAGGCACTCTCTTTGCGTTTCGCCGTATTGTATTTTTCCACCCGGCAGATCATAGACTTCTTGTGCTATTTCTGCTTTTTGTAACCCGAGAAAAGAATTTCCTTGAATAATAACGGCTTTTACTGCAGGGATAACAGGTTTCATTTTACAACTCCCTCCTTTTTTCGATAAAATGAAGTTGAATAATTATATTGATTGTAACGCACGCGTTTTAGAAAATCCAATCTTTGCAAAGGAACGTGAATTCGAATGAAAAAAATCACGCCAAAATCCATTAGTGGTTTTATCACAAAGCGAGACGATGAAGGCTATAAAAATTTATACGGTAAAGTTTTGATTGTTGCTGGAAATGAAATGTATGGGGGCGCTGGGATTCTTGCGGCACAAGGTGCTGTTTATAGTGGCGCTGGACTTACAACGCTTGCAAGCCATCCCGTAAATCGTTCTGCTCTTCATGCGCGACTTCCTGAATGTATGTTTTTAGACTGGACCAACCATGACGAATTGGTTCGTTTACTTCCAACTTTCGATACGGTTCTCATTGGACCGGGACTAGGCCTTGACGGAGAAGCTTATCGACTAATGGAGATTGTTTTAAGTGGAGTCAAGAAAGAACAGAATCTTATCATTGATGGCGATGGAATCACTCTTTATGCAAAAGAAGATTTACCTAAACCGCTTGCTTCTTTATTTTTCACTCCGCATGCTGGTGAATGGGAGCGTTTAGCGAAGTGTGCGCCAGATGCTGAAAATAATCTTGAATGCGCGGAACAACTCCAAGCGATCGTCATTTTAAAAGGACATCGAACAAAAGTGTATGCAAGCGGTGAAGTTTGGCTGAATATGTATGGTTCAGCTGCAATGGCAACTGGAGGCATGGGAGATACGCTTGCAGGAATTATTGCAGGTTTGATGAAACAAGCCTGTTCCCCACTTTGCGGCGTTTTGGCGGGCGTTTTTTTCCACAGTTATATTGGGGATATCTTAGCCAAAAAACATTTTATTGTTTTGCCAAGCGATATACCAAAGGAACTCCCCTACTATTTGAAGATCTTTAGCGAGATGTCCGATACGCCTTATCCTTAATGAGGAGGAGCTTACATGCCAAAATTAAACATCATTGGACCTCCTGGGTCTGGGAAATCAACACTTGCTCGAAAACTTGGAAAAGCAATTCAGATTTCGCCCACGCATCTTGATGCACTTTATTTCAAGCCTGGTTGGGTTGAAACTTCAAAGCAAGAATTATGCGAAAAAGTACAGCAATTGATCTTGGAAAAGGAAGACTGGATCATAGAAGGAAATTATACAGCAACTTGGTCAATGCGTTTTGCAGAAGCTGATCTAACGGTTTTTCTCGATTTGCCTAGGTATACTTATTTTTACCGAGTATTAAAAAGAAGTTTGTTTAGCCTTGGCAAAGTACGTCCTGATTCTGCTCCTGGTTGTCCTGAACGGATTGATTTTTCTTTTTATAAGTATGTGCTAGACTATCCGAAAAAGCGAGCGGACATTTTAAAGCGGCTAGCTGAGATTCCAGATGGGAAACGAATTGTTCTACAAAGTAAGCTTGAGATTGAGCGGTTTTTAATTGAGTACAGCGAGACTAGTAATTGAAGTCTAATATGGCAAAAAGCTTTCGTGCTTGGCACGAAAGCTTTTTTTATTTGATTCCTAATTTTTCACGGACTCGTGTCCCTCTTGGCCCAAATAATTTATCGGAAAGGTGCAATTTAAAGGCCATGAGTGCATATAGTACTGCTCCTACTCCCCCACATAAGAGGATAAGGAAGAAAGCTGTAATTTTGTGATCGGGACTTAAAATATGGGAAAGCGGGAAATAAACGATCATCACAACGATAGACATAATCAAAGTTAAAAATGTAAATAACGTGACGCGTCTTGCAACTAGACCAAATGAAAAATGAGCATAGCGCTTAATAATCATAATCATAAAAATACAAGAAACCGCGTATCCAAGTCCAGTTGCTAGCACAGAGCCTTTCGCTTCAAATAACATGACTAGCGGCATTTGTAGTACAGACTTTGTGAGTAAGCCTAACAACAAGCCTAGAACGGTGAATCGTTGTTCATCAATCCCCTGTAAAACGGCTGCTGTGACACTGAAAAGTGAAAAAAGAATCGCGAATGGCGCCGAAAATTGTAATAGTGCCGTACCAGCATCGCTTGCTTGGAAAAAGACGGTGAAAAGTGGCCGCGCCAGTAAACCAATACCGATACAGGCTGGAATGGTTAGAAACAGCAAAATCTGGAAAACATCGTTTAACTGGCGTTTAACTTGTTCATGCTCTTTTCGAACATAGGCAGCTGTTACAAGCGGAACTAGCGCCATGGAAAAAGCGATGGCAAGTGTTCCAGGAATTAAAATTAATTTTTGAATGTCGAAATTGATGATTGCCACGTAGCTATTTACTTTGTGAGCAGAAAGTCCAATATATTGTAAAACTCGTCCAAGTGTAAATTGATCCACTAATTGATAAAGTGAAGTTGCCGAACCAACAATAATGAAAGGAATCGCAGACAAAATAATTTGCTTGTAAAGTGTTGGGATGGACACATGAAGCTCGCCCCTATCTTCAAGGAGCATTTGATCGAGTCCTCTTTTTCGTTTGGTAAAATACCACATCAGAATAGCCAAGCTTGCAAGCGCTCCTACAAATGCGGAAAATGTAGCTAAACTAATGGCTGTGACGACAGAACCTTTGACGATATACATCACAACGAATGTACTGCCAAGCAAAAAAGCAATCCGAATAATTTGTTCTACAACTTGTGAAACTGCTGATGGTCCCATTGAATTATAGCCTTGGAAAAAGCCGCGCAACAGGCTCATCACAGGAATAATAAGAAGCGCGAAACTAACTGCACGAATCACTCGGATACCATCATCAAGACTGTATCCTCCTTCTAATTGTTGCAAGCTAGCAAGGAATGGTGCGAGCGAATACATGGCGATAAAACAAATAACGCCGGAAAGAATCATTAAGTAAACACCCGTTTTAAACAACCTTCGTCCAATTTTATATTCTTCCATAGCATTATATTTTGCAATATATTTTGCAATGGCAAGCGGAATTCCCGCTGTTGCTACACTCAAAAAAAGTTGATACGGCACATAACCAAAATTATAAAGTAGTGCCGGCTTGTCTCCGCCAATAATAGCGTAAAACGGGATAACGTATAAAATCCCGAGCACCTTAGAAATTAGTGTCCCGAGAGTTAAGATAAATGTTCCGCGAAGTAATTTCGAACCCATCCTTAAACTTCCTTTACTTTAATTTAAAATAATCTCTTGTCTACTTTACCATTTAATGATTTAAAAAAAAAGAAGGAACTAAAAAAGAACAGGAAAAACTGCCCTTTTTCAGTGACGTTCAACTTTTTTTACGGAATAAGCAGAAGCAATCCCCAAAACAATAAGCATTAGTGGTACAAGTATGCCTTGGAGAGAGAAGCCTCCCTTTACAATGCTTAAAATGACAGAAAAAATCATATAAGCGATATAAAGAATTTGAATGATAATACTCGTTGTAACACCCTTTCGAAGTCGGGCATAGACCACAAAAAATAAAACGGTAAATAAAAGGAAACAAATAATGTTAATGCTTGTATTCATAAGTGCCCCACGGATCACTGCTTGCGACACTTTCACAGTTGAAAGTGTGAGCAGGACAGACACAAAGCCAATTACAGCAAGAAGTGCCTGAAGAAGTGAAAGCAAAGCAATAATGAGTGAAACTGTTTTAGCTTGTTTTAAATACATTTCCTGCACGTTTTTCCTCTCCTTTGTTACTGAAAACTTTACCATACCAACCCTTTCGGGTCAATTTTATTTCAAAGCATATGATGAGACAAAAGGCCTGACTGAAGATTCTTGATTAGGTCGATTTACTTAAATTAGTTTAATTTGTGAATGTTTTCACGTGAAACTATTTACAAACTTTTTTTGATAAGTTATACTGAGTTTGTAATTAAGATAACACATCAAAAGAAATGCGGCAAAGTCGACTGCCACAATTTTTTTGGAGTAACAGGGACTTAAAACGTCTAAGATGGACTTTTAACGTCCCTATGATTAGGAGGAAAATAAAATGGCGATTAAAGAAGAAACAAGTCGTGAAGTTGTAGAAGTTCAAAAGATGATTGATAAACTTGCAAATAATGGACAAAATGCACTCAAAGAATTCGAAAGTTTTACACAAGAACAAATTGAC
Source organism: Listeria kieliensis (assembly GCF_003369925.1). Lineage (GTDB taxonomy): Bacteria > Bacillota > Bacilli > Lactobacillales > Listeriaceae > Listeria > Listeria kieliensis_A. The sequence goes on from NZ_LARY01000001.1 coordinate 944,014, forward strand.
CATATTGTTCATGCAATGGCTCTTGCCGGACTTGATCAACATATGTCGCTTGCGAAGATGGCAGTTGAAGAAACGGGTCGCGGATTATATGAAGATAAATGTATTAAAAATATTTTTGCAACAGAATATATTTGGAATAATATTAAAAATGACAAAACGGTTGGCATTATAAATGAAGATAAACAAAATGGTGTTGTTGAAATTGCTGAACCTGTTGGGGTTATCGCTGGGGTTACTCCCGTAACAAACCCTACTTCGACCACACTTTTCAAAGCGATTATTGCCATCAAAACAAGAAATCCCATCATTTTTGCTTTTCATCCAAGTGCCCAAAAATGTTCGGCTGAAGCTGCACGAGTTGTCTATGAAGCTGCTATAAAAGCAGGTGCACCGAAGCACTGTGTTCAGTGGATCGAAAAACCTGCAATCGAAGCTACCAAACAATTAATGAATCATGACAAAGTGGCTCTCGTTCTTGCAACTGGTGGTGCTGGTATGGTGAAATCTGCTTATTCAACTGGAAAACCTGCACTTGGGGTTGGTCCTGGTAATGTTCCTGCTTACATTGATCAAACAGCCAAAATCAAACGAGCTGTTAATGATATTATTCTATCTAAATCATTCGACCAAGGAATGATTTGTGCATCTGAGCAAGCTGTTATCGTCGACAAAGATATCGCAAAAGAAGTTAAAGAAGAATTTCTTGCTAATGATTGTTATTTTGTCAAAGGAACTGAATTCAAAAAGTTAGAAAGCTACGTGATTCATCCTGAAACAGGTGCGTTAAATCCAAATGTAGTTGGAAAATCCCCTGCTTGGATCGCAGAACAAGCTGGCTTTAAAGTTCCAGAAACGACGAAGATTTTAATTGCTGAAATTAAAGGCGTTGGAAAAGACTACCCACTTTCGCATGAAAAGTTAAGTCCAGTACTTGCTTTTATTGAAGCAAAAGGACAAAAAGAAGCCTTTGACCGTGCTGAAGAAATGCTTGAATTCGGTGGATTAGGACACTCTGCTGTGATTCATTCAACAGATCGAGAAGCGCAAAAAGCTTTTGGCTTACGTATGAAGGCTTGCAGAATCATCGTCAATGCCCCTTCTGCTCAAGGTGGAATCGGAGATATCTATAACGGATTCATTCCTTCGCTAACACTTGGATGCGGATCTTATGGAAAAAATTCCGTTTCTCAAAATGTTAGCGCGACAAACCTTTTAAATGTCAAACGAATCGCGGATCGGAGAAATAATATGCAATGGTTCAAGCTTCCTCCAAAAATTTTCTTTGAAAAATATTCCACGCAATATTTACAAAAAATGGAAGATGTTAGCCGAGTTTTCATCGTAACTGACCCAGGAATGGTTGAATTTAAATATGTGGATGTCGTTATCGACCACTTAAATCGCCGCCAAAATGAAGTGGCCTACCAAGTTTTTGCTGATGTGGAGCCCGACCCTTCCGATGTAACTGTTTATAAGGGTGCTGAACTGATGAAAGATTTCAAACCAGACTGTATTATTGCTTTAGGTGGTGGTTCTGCAATGGATGCGGCAAAAGGAATGTGGCTTTTCTATGAACATCCTGAAGCTTCTTTCTTCGGACTCAAGCAAAAATTCCTGGATATTCGCAAACGGACGTTTAAATATCCAAAACTAGGCGAAAAAGCTAAATTTGTTGCGATTCCAACAACAAGTGGGACTGGTTCTGAAGTGACACCTTTCGCAGTTATTACAGATAAGGAAAATAACATTAAGTATCCTCTCGCTGACTATGAGTTAACACCAGATGTAGCGATTGTTGATAGTCAGTATGTAACGACTGTCCCTGCCCATATCACTGCTGATACTGGAATGGATGTATTAACCCATGCGATCGAATCTTACGTTTCTGTTATGGCAAGTGACTATACAAGAGGTCTTTCTATTCGTGCAATTGAGCTTGTTTTTGAAAATCTACGTGATTCTGTTTTGACTGGTGATGAAGATGCTCGCGAAAAAATGCACAATGCTTCTGCTCTTGCTGGGATGGCATTTGCAAATGCTTTCTTAGGAATCAATCATAGTCTCGCTCACAAAATTGGACCAGAATTCCACATCCCACATGGCCGCGCGAATGCCATTTTGATGCCGCATGTTATTCGTTATAATGCTGAAAAGCCAAGAAAGCATGCCCTCTTCCCTAAATATGAAAGCTTTAAAGCTGATGAAGATTATGCACGAATTGCACGAATGATTGGCCTAAAAGCAACGACAACAAAAGAAGGTGTTGAGTCTCTTGTAGATGCTGTTATCAAACTTGGAAAAGATGTCGGAATCGATATGAGTCTCAAAGGTCAAAATGTAGCGAAGAAAGACTTTGATGCTGTTGTTGATACACTTTCTGATCGAGCATTTATGGATCAATGTACAACGGCGAATCCGAAACAACCACTTGTTAGCGAACTAAAAGAAATCTATCTTAAAGCTTACCAAGGTGTTTGAATTCCCAGATGAGAGAATTCCCCCCCTCTTTCAAATGAAAGAGGGGCTTTCTCATACTCAAGTCGTAGATAAAATCAACCTTAGGCTTATTGTTCTGGTTCTATGGTTTTAGATATAATATAGAAGTTAATTCATGATTGTCTAAAGGAGTGGGAAAATGACGGAAACAGTATTACAGCTAGATCATGTCTCAAAAAAAATTGGACAAAAAGAAATTGTACATAACATTAGCTTTGACGTTCAAAAAGGAGAGGTATTTGGTTTACTTGGTCCAAATGGCGCCGGTAAAACAACGATTATTCGTTCCATCGTACGACTAATCAAAAAAACAAGCGGTGAAGTACATATCAGTGGTGTCAATGTTGATGAAAATTTTAAAGATGCAATTAAAAATGTCGGTGCTATCATTGAAAATCCAGAATTTTATATGTATATGTCAGGATTTAATAACTTAAAGCAATTTGCCAGAATGAGTCGCAAAGAGATCCCAGAAGAACGCTTAATGGAGATTGCGGAACAAGTAAAACTTGGTCATGCGATTCACAACAAAGTAAAAACTTATTCCCTTGGGATGCGGCAACGTCTTGGACTTGCGCAAGCGCTCATTCACGAACCAGATTTACTTATTTTAGATGAACCAACAAACGGACTTGATCCCCAAGGAATGCGCGAATTTCGCGAACTAATCCGTTCGCTTGCACAAAATGGAACTTCTGTTTTGATTTCAAGTCATTTACTTAGTGAAATTCAACAAATTACAGATCGCTTTGCTATTATTAACCATGGGAAATTGACGCATATCGAAAGTATGCATGACCTTGAAAAAGAAGCTAAAGTCACGGTTCAATTAGAAGTTTCTGATCCTGAAGCTGCGAAACTAGTATTAGAATCGCTTGAACTTGAAATAAAAGCGCAAACGGAAACGCAATTGACGCTTGAACTTAATAGTGAGGTTGTCCCTGAAATCGCGCGAGCACTCGTAAAAGCCAATATTGATATTTTGGAACTTGCAAAAGTTCATGTTTCGCTCGAAGATCGCTTCTTAGCATTAACGAACGGAGGAGAAACTAAATGAACTTAATAAAAAATGAATGGCAGAAATTATTTCTTCGTAAATCCAGTTGGATTATGCAACTCATACTTATTCTTATGGTTTTTTTAATGGCTCTTCTTTTCTTTTTTGTTAATAAGTCAATGAATACTACAGATCATCCTGCAGAAGCACCACGTGGTGTGACACAATATACAGATGCTTCTGGACAGTCTATTTCAGAAGATAAGTACAATGAAATGGCCGATCAAGGCAGTGAAAAAGTGAAACAAATTCAAAGAACGGTTCTTTCACCAAAAGAGTCTGTAGCTGCTTTAAAAATGCAAAAGAAAGCCGTTACTGATACACAAGCTAAAGAAGAAATTCAGCGTCAGATTGACTATTATCAAGTTTATGTAGACAAAGGAAAGACACCTAAGGAGTCTACTGGCGGTCTTTCAGGGGCAGATTTTTTCGGAAGTTTAGCCCAAGAAGCAAGTATCGCAACTATTTTAGTGGTCATTGTAGCAAGCACCATCGTAGCTTCTGAGTTTTCTGGTGGGACTATTAAATTACTTCTAACGCGACCGTATTCTCGCTCGCAAGTTCTTGCTTCCAAACTGATTGTTTGTATTCTTTATGCAATCATTTCGAGCATCGTACTGTTTGTTTCTTCCCTCCTCTTCTCGTTTATGCTGGGGGGCGGATCTTATAGCTTGCCAATTTCTCCAGAAACTGGGGGCTTAAATGCTTTCGAAATGGCACTTAAACTAACTGGAACGAACTTTGTGTTAATGCTTACTTTCCTGAGTATCGCTTTCTTATTCTCATCCGTTGTCCGTTCGCAAGCTCTTGCTGTCGGCGTTGGGATTGGAGCTTTGTTTTCAGGAAATATCATTTCTGCTATTCTGCCACTGGCGATTGCGAAATATGACTGGTTGAAGTGGTTAATTTTTAATCTCTTCCAGTTAAACTCATTAACACTTGGAAATGAAATAGCAGGAGGACTTGCGATGTGGCAAGTGATTCTCACATTATTTGCTTACATTATAGCCATTCTTGGCTTCACTTTCTATATCTTTAAAAAACGCGATGTAGCTTTAAGCTAACTAAAAAAAGAAACCAAAAGGGAGAAAATCTTTTCGATTTTCTCCCTTTTTTAAGCCCGGTTTAAACTGTGGGATGGACAAGAAACCACATGATCGTCAAGCACCCCAACAGCTTGTAAATAAGAGTAAATAATGACCGGTCCAACAAATTTAAAACCCCGTTTTTTCATATCGCGACTCACTCGCTCTGACAACTCATCTTGAGCGGGCACTTCTGATTCATTTTCAAAGTGATGAATGATTCGTTTATGGTCAGTGAAATGCCAAACATAGGAAGAAAATGAGCCAAACTCCGCTTGAACTTTAAGTGCAGCTTCAGCATTTGTTTGAACTGCACGGATTTTTAAGCGATTTCGAATGATTCCTTCATTTTGTCTCAACTGTTCTAAATCGTCTTCTGAAAAATGTGCGCATGTTTCAATATCAAAATTGGCAAATGCTTGTTTGTATGCTTCCCGTTTATCTAAAATTGTTCGCCAGGAAAGCCCAGCTTGCGCCCCTTCTAAATTTAACATTTCAAATAAATAGCGGTCGTCATAGCTCGGAACACACCATTCCTCATCATGATAAACCTGCTCGCGTTCACTACTTTTAGCCCAGTTACACCCTGCTTCTTCTCCCACTTATTCCACACCCTTTCCTTAGTGAATTAAAATATAATATGTACTCATAAAAGCAGCCACAAAAAAACCACACAAAGAAAACAGCAAGCGTTCGCTGCGTCTCTCGGTAATGCCAACTGTCAAACTTACCGCAATAAAAAGCAAGAGCAAAAAACGATTCAAATGCAAGTTTATTCCAAAGAAAAGACACACGCTCGCAAGAAACACACCTAAAACAATGACTGCAATAATCTGCCAAGTCTCTTTTTTCATTTTAATTCTCACTTTCTTTAACTTAGTGTTATTATAGAACATTCGTTCTCTTTTTACAAGTCAAATAGGGATCATTTGCCAAAGCAAATAATCCCTTGTTAAGTTAGCTTAATTTTTCTCGCAAGACCATTGGTAAAATCCCGCCATTCCGATAGTAATCAATTTCGACTTCTGAATCAAACCGAACGATCGTATCAAAAGTTTGAATAGAACCATCTTCTGAAACAGCCGTTACCTTGACTGTACTTTTAGGCTCAATGGATTCCCCCACTTCAACAGAAATCGTTTCATGTCCTGTAAGACCAAGTGTATCCGCACTCTCACCAGACATAAATTGAAGTGGTAAAACTCCCATCATTACAAGATTTGACCGATGGATTCGTTCATAGCTTTTCGCAATAACAGTCTTAATTCCAAGTAAATTTGTTCCTTTCGCTGCCCAGTCACGCGATGAACCCATACCATAATCATCACCTGCTAAGATAACGAGTCCTGTACCTGTCTTGGCATATTTTTCAGCCGCATCGTAAATGGACATCACTTCTCCTGTTGGGAAATAAGTCGTATAGCCGCCTTCTGTACCCTCAGCAATTTGATTTTTGATCCTAATATTGGCAAAAGTTCCGCGCATCATGACGTCGTGATGCCCACGTCTTGAGCCATATGAATTGAAATCGCGAATTGCGACACCGTGCTCACGCAAAAATTTTCCTGCTGGTGTATCCTTCCCGATTGCTCCTGCTGGTGAAATATGATCTGTTGTAACCGAGTCCCCGAATTTTCCGATCACACGAAGGCCAGATAAAGGCTCAACCAGTCCAGGCTCTTTCGATAAATGCTCGAAGAAAGGTGGATTCGCGATATACGTAGAAGATTCATCCCAACTATATAGTGGTTCATCTGTTGTTTCAATGGCGTTCCACGTTGAATTATCGTCGAATACGCGAGCATATTGTTCTCTGAAAAGCTCCGGTGTAACAGTTTCATTCACAAGCTCCCTTACTTCCTCTGAAGATGGCCAGATGTCTTTCAAATAATAGTTTTTCCCATCTTTCCCGCGTCCAATAGGTTCATTTTTAAGATCAATATGCGTTGTTCCAGCCAGTGCATATGCTACAACGAGCGGTGGTGATGCAAGGAAATTTGCTTTTACTAACGCATGAATTCGTCCTTCAAAGTTTCGGTTTCCACTTAAAACTGCTGAAACAAGCAAATCGTTATCTAAAATGGCTTGTTCGATTTCTTCTTTTAAAGGGCCTGAATTCCCAATACAAGTTGTGCAGCCGTATCCAACTAAGTCAAAGCCGAGCTTTTCCAAGTAAGGTAAAAGAGCAGCTTTTTCCAAGTATCCTGTGACAACTTTTGAACCTGGCGCAAGAGAAGTCTTGACGTATTTCGGCACTTCAAGGCCTAACTCCACTGCGCGTTTGGCGACAAGCCCTGCTGAGAGCATCACATATGGATTTGAAGTATTCGTACAACTCGTAATTGCTGCAATCGCAACAGCTCCAGTTCGCATGATTGACTCATCGCCATTACCGTAAACTACTTTGGCTTTTTTATCAAATTCACTCGCTTCAAGACCAAACCCGCTATTTCCAGCCGGCTTTGTAATCGAGTCTTCAAAAGTTTGCTTCATTTCTGAAAGTGGAATTAAATCTTGGGGACGCTTCGGACCAGATAAATTCGCTTCAATTTCAGCTAAGTTAATTTCAACAATTTCCGTGTATTCTGGTTCTTCATCAGTGAAGAATAAATGATTGGTTTTAAGATACTCTTCCACAAGCTTAATTTGTGCCTCACTTCTACCTGTAAGGCGCAAATAGTCAAGCGACTCCTCATCGACAGGGAAAAAGCCACAGGTTGCTCCGTACTCAGGGGCCATATTGGCAACGGTCGCTCGGTCTGCCAGCGGAAGTGTAGCCACTCCCGGACCAAAGAACTCAACAAATTTCCCTACCACTTTTTGTTTCCGCAAGACTTGTGTCACTTTTAATGCGAAATCAGTTGCTGTGGCACCATCTGGTAGTTCACCCGTTAGTCTAACGCCGATGACTTCTGGTACAGCAAAATACGAAGGCTGTCCAAGCATGCCAGCTTCTGCTTCAATGCCTCCTACACCCCATCCAAGTACGCCAATCCCGTTGATCATCGTAGTATGACTATCTGTCCCAACTAAACTATCTGGATAAGCCGTCACTTCACCATCGCTTTCTTTTTTCAATACCACATTTGCAAGATACTCTAAATTGACTTGGTGAACAATCCCTGTTGCTGGAGGAACAGCGCGGTAATTATCAAACGCTTTTTGTGCCCAGTTTAAAAATTGATACCGTTCCATATTGCGCTTAAATTCAAGTTCCATGTTGATTTTTAAGGCTTCTGGGTTTGCATAACTATCCACTTGGACCGAGTGATCGACAACAAGATCAACTGGAATTTCTGGATTGATTTTTTCTGGATCTCCCCCCATGTCATGCATCGCTTTTCGAAGTGATGCCAAATCCACGACAGCTGGAACTCCTGTAAAATCTTGTAAAATGACACGTGCTGGTTTAAAAGGAACATCTCCTTGATTTTTTTGCGGATCTTTGGACCAGTTCGCCAAATGCTCCACATGTTGATCGGTTAAAACACGTCCATCATTTTGCCGCAAAACAGATTCAAGCAGTACTCGAATTGAATACGGCAATCGATTGATTTTCACATTTGGATTTTCTTCAAGTGCTTTCAAATCATAATAATAAATCGTCTCTCCATTTAGCTCAAAGGATGCTTTGGCTTTTTCTTTCCAGTTCGTCATCTTCGTCTCCTCCTTAATCGAAGCGCTCTCCACTTTATTGTACTGGAATCCCCGCGATAAGTAAACTAGGATAAACTTTTTGTTTTTAATAACTTTTTCTTATTAAATAAGTGCTTTTCTTTCAAAAAAACCGACAGCTTCCTGTCGGTTTTTTCGCTTAATCTTATTTTATCGAGCCAAAATCAAGATTTTCCCAGCTTCGAGTCCCTGAACAAAATCTTCTATTTGTTGCTCCGTCAAATCAAAGTCTTCTAATAGCCTCGTAACAGATTTATCATCTGTCCGCGAGAACCATTTTGCAAATGGACCCGCTGCATAAAGTGAACCGCCTTCTGGACGATAGACTTGCGGGATCACAAGTCCTCCACTTAGTGACTGTAAAATACCAGAAATCGCACCAAAAGCTTCTTCATTTACAGGCCGTTCAATTTCCGTATCAGTATCCTCAGCTACTTCACGGCTCACTTTCTTTTGTTTGGCTAAAACAGACAAGTCTTCTTTGGAATAACCATCTTTCATCAATTGCTCAATTCGAACTTTGGCATCCTCTTCCGTATCTGCCACGAAAACTTCCCACTTTTTCATCCGAGTCCCTCCTCATTCATATCGAGAATTGCTTTAATTTCATCCGTTGAAAGCTGATGCAAGAATTGCTCACCCGGCTTGATCAACTGATCCACTAAAGCTTGCTTCGTTTTCTGCAAATCATAAATTTTTTCTTCAATTGTTCCTTTTGTAATCATTCGAATCACTTGGACTACTCGCTTTTGACCGATACGATGAGCTCGACTCGCTGCTTGTTCTTCAATTGCTGGGTTCCACCAAAGGTCAAATAAAATGACGGTATCTGCACCGGTCAAATTTAACCCTGTTCCGCCCGCTTTAAGTGAAATCAAAAATAAATCTTTTTCACCTTGATTGAAGGCGTCTGCCATCTGAACCCGTGACTTGCTTGAAGTTTTTCCATCTAAATAAAAGAAATCAAGCTCCTCTTTTTGAAGTTCCTTGCCAATCAATTGCAGCATCGAAGTAAACTGTGAAAAAATCAAAATTCGCTGACCATTTTCTTTGGCCGCTCGGACTGTATCCATCAGTTGATTCAACTTACTAGATTCCCCGATATAACTTGCATCAAACATACGCGGATCACAGCAAATTTGCCGCAAGCGCGTGAGTCCTGCTAGTAACTTGATTCGTTCCGCTCCACTTGTTAGTGACGAGCGCGCTAAATCATGCTGAATACGTTCCAAATAAGCGAGATACAAGCTTTTCTGTTCCGTTGTGAGTTCCGAATAAAGATTCGTTTCAATTTTTTCCGGAAGCTCTTTTACAACATCCCGTTTCAAGCGGCGAAGCAAAAATGGACGAATCAGTTCAGCTACTCGTTCATGCTTGAGCTCCTTGAATTTGCGAAGCGATGGGAAAAAGCCAGGCATAATCGTCTGGAAAATAGCCCAAAGCTCATCTGTCGAATTTTCAAGTGGCGTTCCACTGAGTGCAAAGTGCGTTCGAGCACGAACAGATCGGACAGCTTGCGAAGCCTTGGTATTGTAGTTTTTTATATTTTGTGACTCATCTAAGATAACCGTGTGAAATTGCTTTTCTTGGAATAAATCTTGATCTTGTCGCAAAGTTGGGTAAGAAATTAAATAAACTTGATTCGCTTCAATATGTTCAATTTGTTTTTCGCGCTTTTCTTTATTTCCTTGGATAATCGATACTTCGACCTTTGGCGCGAAATTATCGAATTCATTCAGCCAATTATATAAAAGTGAAGCTGGTGTAACGATGAGGATAGGATCAAGTTGTTTATTTTCTTCCAGTTCAGAAAGTAAATAGCTAATCGTTTGGATGGTTTTCCCAAGGCCCATATCATCAGCTAAAATCCCACCAAGACGATACTTCGAAAGAGATTTCATCCAATTAAATCCTGTCACTTGGTAATCTCGGAGAGAAGCGTTTAATTCTTTTGGTAAATCAAAGTTTGCTTCTTTTTCATGCTGGATCATTTCTAGCAACTCATGATAACTTTTACTAAACTGGCTGTGTAACTTTTGATCTTTGGAAAACGTTTCATACAGTTGAATTCCTCGATAAACAGGGACTTGAATAGTTGATTTCAAGGCATTTTTACGCAAATCAAGAAATTCGATCATTCGACCCATTTCACGATAAACCCTGTCCTCAAGCGAAATAAAACGACCATTTTTTAAGCGATGAAAAGTCTTTTTTTCCTTTAGTGAAGTAAGGACATCTTGAATCTCATCCTCAGGAATCCCCTCAAAATCAAAGGAAATGGAAAGCAAACCGTTATCTTTCGCTAAGTCAAAGGAAGTAACCGCTTCGACTTGCTTTTGAATCATATCTTCCAACTCTTCTGCCATATGAATTGTAACAAATTTTTTGAGTTTTGGAATCACACGGTAATAAAATTGATACAGCTTTTCATCATTCGCTTGAAGCACCATCCGATCAGCGGAAAACAAAATCGGTGAGTTCTCGATTAAGCGCATGATATAATTTTCCTTTTTTATATCTCGTAAAATCACTTGGCGACCTTGTGCCTTTAGTTCCTCAGTCTGGAAAGGGTCAAAGCTTTGGTCACCGTAACGATAAATTAACTGCAGTTGATGCTTATCCACTTCAAAGGGTGTGATATAAAGCTCAGCAATTAGCTCTTCTCGCTCAATTCTTGTTTCAATATCCTCATCTATTTCAACGTGACCACTTTTTTGTAAAATCGGAAGAACGTAAGAGACCATCTCCCCTAGTTTCTTTTCAGGAAACTGAATAATATCGCTTTTAGCAATCAGTTGAAATTCTTTCAGCGGAGCCAGCGCTTCCCAATTTTTTTCGTTCAAAAAATGAAGCGTTCCATCAAGAAAAATGGCACGATATAAATCCAAAAAAACGGCTTGTTGCAAGGATTCAAATTCAATTTGATAGTCGCCCTTATCAATTTCCGCAAAGCGATAACTAAAATCTAAGTTTTCGTCGGTTACTTTAAATTTCGGGTACTGAATCGCTACATCATTTCGCTCTGTCACGATTTGAAAAATGCTTGTCCTGTCACTAATTTGTTCAAGAAGCATCCTAGCTTCATTTGGTGGAATTAAAAGGCGCTTATCTTCTCTGTAATTTCGAGCAAAAGAATCTAATTCCGAGTCATAAAGCCTAGAAGCCTCATAAATGCGTATGAGTTGTTTCAAAACCGTCCAATCATCTGGATCGAAATCATAGTCAGCCGGATCATAGGTGAAGTGACTGGTAAATTCTAAAATGCGACCTTCCTTGATCGCATTAAAGAAGCTTCCGATTTGTTTCACAACATAGACGCGTTCTGGACCAACTTTTATTTCTAGTGACAACCGGTTCATTTGGTTCTCCGGGAAAATCTTGACAATAAACTGAACATGAAGGAGCTCTCGACTTGTCGAAATCTCCTCTTCAAAGCTTTGCTCAGAATTTGTTTTAAAGAGTGAAAGCAAGGTTTCTGATTCTTGTTCCAAGATTCGAGCTTTTAAGCTTTGTTTTTTCTTGTCATGTTTGAATTCTTCTTCCTTCAAAAAAGCAGCATAAATATGTTTACAAACACGTTCTCCGTATTGATGAGCAGAGCAGGTACAATCAAATAAATGTTCGCCAAATTTTTGGACATGCTCGCCGTCTTCAAAATAATAGTCGTCATCTTCTTTCATGATCGCCGTTTCACGGAGTAATTGTTTGGCTGCTTGTTTAATTTGATAGGGAATCATCTCATCTTGAATATTGACGCTTTGACTCAAAACTTCACTTCCCCCTCTAAAAATCTTTCAATACTCCATTTTATCATAAAACGAGCGTTTCATCTGCTAAAAGGTTTCTTTTACTCGATCCCGAAAAATTTCGTTTTACTGCCATCATTCGTTGCTGTAACTTCAAGCCGAGCGGGTATCCGTTCCTTTAATTCGGGCACGTGTGAAATAATCCCCACTAACCGACCATTTTCTTGTGTCTCAATCAAACATTCAATGGCCATCTCAAGCGATTCTGGATCGAGTGTGCCAAATCCTTCATCAATAAACATCGTATCAAGAGAAACTCCACCTGCCATTTCTTGAACAACTTCCGCGAGAGCAAGCGCAAGAGCGAGGGAAGTTTTAAAACTCTCCCCACCAGATAAGGTTTTTACATGCCTAGAAGCGCCCGTATACGCATCAAACACTTCTAGTTCCAAACCACTTTGTGCATTGCCTTTCGCTCGGTCAAGTTTGCGTTTTAGTTCAAAGCGGCCACTTGTCATTTTGGCAAGGCGTGCATTAGCATGATAAATAATCGTATCAAGAAATGTTGCTAGCACATATCGTTCGAATGTTAGACGCAGCTCATTTTTTCCATGTGCAGTATCGGCAAGTAAGCCCACATCGGCATAATCCGCTGCAATTTGATTTAATTCACTTTGGACTTCAATAAAAGCTTGCCTTTGTTCAGAAATAAAGCGTTTATTTTCACGACTCTCCATCATCGCTTTTTCTTTTTCTGATCGCTCCAACTTCGCAACTTCAAAAGCAGCTTGTATTTGTTCTAAATCGGGCTTTTCGATTTCTTTTAATTTACGCTCCAGCTGCACAATACGCTCTTTTACGACAAGTCGTTCATCTTCATAAGCTTTCACTTGTGTCTCAAGCGCTTCTTGTTCCCTTTCAGAAAGCAGAGCTTCTTCCAAACTAACGATGTCAGCAAATTGACGGTTTAAAAGCTCTTCTTGCAAGCGAGCCACTTCTTGCGTTTGCTCTTCTTTAAGTTTGTCCACATAAGCATACTGATTTTTAAGCTCCGTTTCCGCTGAAACAACTTGCTCATTTCGTTCGTTCAAATCTTCTTGAATCTTCTTTTCATTTTCTAGAAAGCGGTCAAGTGCTAATTTAATTTTGTTTTTCATCGCAAAAAAAGTTTCTTCGCTTTGAAGTTTTTCTGGAATGTCGTTTTCTAGAAGGCGAATTTCTGTTTCAGTCGCATAACGAATTCGTTCTTTGCTCTCCTTTTCAATTTGAAGTGCAGATAATTCCTCGCTCACTCGTTCTTTTTGTTGCAGTTTTTTAGCATTTTCTTCCGTTAACCTAGCTTTTTCTTCACTAGCAAGCTCAATTTTTTGTTTTTCTTGCTCTTGGTCTTTAAGAAGCGTTTGCAACTCCTCGGCCCGTCTTTGCCAATTTGTTAGTTCCTCAAGATCTAATTTTTCACCTTGACCCATTTGCCACAGCAACTGACGATTGTGCTCTTCCAGTTTTTGACCCATTTTCTTAAGAGACTCGAGTTTTGCTTGTTCTGCCTCCAGTGCTTCTGCTTCATCACTTGCCTCATGAAAATCAGCCGGATGCGGATGATCTAGCGCACCACAAACAGGACATGCTTCCCCGTCCACAAGTTGCATTGCTAAAACCGCAGCCTGCTCTTTTTGCACCGCCTTAAGCTTCTCCTCGACTACATGAGCCTGCTCCTTTTCTCGTTGTTGGTTTATTTCTAATTCGGCAAGAACCTTTTGTTGTTGATTTTGCCAAGTTTGGATAGCCTCCGCTTGTTTCACCTTTTCATTTAGTGTGCTTAACTCTTTTTCAGCATTATTTTGCTCCATGAGAAGTTCATATTTTGTGTTTTGAACAGCCGTTTTTGTCTCGATTTTTCTTGCCAGTTGTTCAGTTTCCATGCTCAGTTTCCGAAAAACTTCTTCTTTTTCCTGAAAATGACGCTCGATTTTTTCAAAAGCTTGTTGCGCCTTAAAAAATTCTTGCTTTTTAGTTTCGAGCTGTTTTAGTTTAGGCTCAAGTTCTTCAAATTGAAATAAATTATGACGCCACTTTTCCGCATGTTCACTTTCTTTTTGAAGTTCTGCTTGCTTAGTTACTAGTTCCGCTTGCCCTAATTTGAGCGTTTGCAGCTGCTCTTTAAGTTGCATTTTTCTTTCGTTTTCTTGTTTAAGCTTTTCATCAAATCGAAGAAGCTGTTCACGCATCCCGCGAAGTGGTTCCGCTTTTCTAGCTTGTTTCAATTTCACAGCACTTGCTGTCATTTCATCTTGTTTTTCATTTAACATTTGCTCATTCTTTTTGGATGTTTCAAGTTCTTTAAAATCAATTAAGGTATTTTCTGCATGCGTAACTTGTTGCAGCGCTTCCTCAGCTTTTTGATGGGCAACTTTCAAAGCTTGTTCAGCATCCAAATGGGCAAGGTCAAGTTCCCGTTCTTTTATTTCCAGTTGCGCTAAGTTTTCGGCAAGTGTCTTCGAAGAATCGTTTAGCTCTACTCGTTCTAAAATTTTGACGAGTTCCGCTTCCGCATGACCTGCTTTTTCTTCGAGCTCTTTTTGCTTTTCAATCAGTCGCTCTTCCACTCGTTTATAATAAATTGTGTGAGCGAGACGCTGTAAAATCTGCTCTTTTTTCTTGCTATCTGAAACCAATAATTCGCGAAATTCACCTTGTGGGATCATTAAAATTTGGCGAAATTGGTCAACACTCAATTGAATAATATCTTTTAGCTGCTGTTCTGCTTCTTGAACAGAACTCGCTAATAGCTTTTTTTCGCCTTGTTTGATCTCATAAAGTTCTACCTTATGTGGAATTGAACGCATTCCTTCACCGCGCGCTTTTGGAACAACTTGCTTCGGACTGCGCTTGATCCAATATATTTGATCATGTATCTTGAATGTTAATTCAACAGAAGTGAGCTCACTTCCCGACGCAAAGTCGCTTCGAAGCGAAGCACTATCCCGGTCTGATAAGTTAGCAGTTCCAAACAAAGCAAAACTGATCGCATCAAAAATAGTTGACTTTCCTGCCCCTGTCTTCCCGGAAATCACAAAAATTCGCTCATTCCCCAGTTTGTTAAAATCGATTTCTTCTCGTTCTTTATAAGCTAGAAAAGCTGTCATAGCCAGTTTAAGTGGACGCATCAGTCTTCCTCCTTTCGTACTTCATTAAACACTTCTGTCATCAAGTCATGCTGTTTCTCCGTTATATGTTCACCACGAACGTGTTCAAAAAACTGATCGAATAACTCAATATCTTCTTTTTTCATCAATTCTTCAAACTGTTCTTCATTTTGCGAGGTGATTTCCACTTTTTGTCGTTCAAGATGTAAAATGTTAGGATAAAACGGGCGTAGTTTCCCGATCGGATCCATTAATGCTCCTTTATCTTCTAATTGAATAGCCAAGTAGTCGTCTGGATGGTCCAAGATATGAGTCGTCAAATCATGCAACGTCCCACTTTCAATTCGCATATCTTTGTGCGGGATTAAAGGAACTTCCCGGACTTCTGTAAGCTCACTCCCTGAAAAGGAAACGATTCGAACACTCTTTTGATCGGCGCTTTCTGAAAACGAATATTTTAGCGGCGAGCCGCTATAATGTATCGTTGGGTGTGTGATCGCATGTGGATGGTGCAAATGGCCAAGCGCCACATATTGAAACCCTTCAAAGGCATTGGTTGAAACCCGGTCTACATTCCCGACTGAAAGCTGGCGCTCAGAATCTGATGGAATGCCGCCCGAAACAAAAGCATGCCCAACAAGGATTTGAGCTTTTGACGCGTCCCAAACCGAACGAATTTGCTTCGTAATCGCTTGCATCGCATCTTCATAGCTACGAATTTCATCGTCTTCCAAAAGTTCTCGCACAAGCGCAGGCTCATGATAAGGGACGAGCCAAATTTCCGCTTCAGGAAGTGAAATCGGTTCAATCGTTTTCATTAATTTACCCGCCATGAAAAGTTTTGTATTCTTGTACCAAGCGGAGCCAAAATTCAGTCGTTCTGCGCTATCATGGTTCCCACTAATCGCATAAATAGGCAATTTAAGCTCCACATTCCAGTGATAGAGCGTATCGTTTAATAGGCTAACGGCACTTGTTGGGGGTATGGAACGGTCATAAAGATCTCCCGCGATAATAATTCCATCCACTTTTTCTTGCTCAATGATTTTCGTGATTTCCTTTAAAATATAACGCTGATCTTCAAGCATAGATACACCTGAGACAATTTTTCCTAAATGAAGATCTGCTGTATGTAAAAGTTTCATAATAGCCTCTTTTCTTTGATTTTCTCTTTTTATGAGGTGCAAAATCCTTCTTTTTTGGTATACTAGTAATGAACTAGGTTTTTTAGGGAGTTGAAGCTGTTGTTTTACCGATTTGCAAAAGGAGTCGTTCACTTCATTTTAGCCATCATTGGTGGACGATTTCAAGTACAAAATAAAGAAAAGATCATCGAAGGTCCTTATGTGGTGGTTTCAACGCATACTTCTTGGATTGAAATCATCTATCTTGGATTTGCACTTTATCCGACGCCCATTCATTATATGGCGAAACAGGAACTTTTTAAAGGGAAAATGTTGAACTGGCTAATGACGCATTTAAATGCTTTTCCAGTTAACCGTAGTAATCCTGGACCGAGTGCCATCAAAGCCCCTATTCGCTTGCTTAGACAAGGTAAAGTAGTGGGGATTTTCCCAAGTGGAACTCGTAAGCAAACCAATCTTCATTTAAAACGCGGTGCCGTTACGATTGCTTATAAGGGAAATGTCCCGATGCTTCCAGCAGTTTATGATGGACCGAAAAACTTTAAAGAGATTCTGAAACGAAAACCAATCATTATCCGTTTTGGTGACGCTATTCAAGTTCATGATACGGAGCAAGAACAAAAACTCGTTTTGGAACAAAAATCCGAGGAACTTATGAAAACTTTTGAAACTTTGCAAGCTGAAATTGAAGCTACCAAGAAAAAATAAAAGCATGCGGGCGGGATTGCCCACATGCTTTTATTTTTGACTTACATTGTGTCTGTTAAGATGTCAGAACCAGCTAGTTTATTATCTTCTAAGATGGTTTTGATTTCCTTCGAAGCTTTTTCAAGTGCTTTATCTGCTTCTTTTGTATCAGGTTGATCGGCTTTTAAAGCCTCTGCTTCTTTTCCATAAGCCTCGCTTAAATCGTTCAAAGCTTTTTCAAATTTCTTGGTTGATTTACCTAAATCCGGAACTTTTTCCTCTTTTAACATGTTTGACACATCTTGAGCTGAAGTAGATGCTTTTTTCGCAAGTTCGGAAAGTTCTTTTTCACTTGGCTTAGGATCAGCCGTTTGTGCTTGTGTGTAGGCACTGAAATCCGTGTTTTTATCCGATATTTTCGAAACAAGATCCATGTAGTAATCTAAAACTTTCTCTTTGCTTGACGAGGTTGCTTTATTATCCTCTTTTTTGTCGCTACTTTCCTTACCGCCTGATGAACATGCAGCCAGTGAAAGTACTAAAATAACCATAAACAAACTAATAACAATTTTTTTCAAACCTTCTCCTCCTCTAAAATCTTTTTTATGTAGCTAGAACACTACATTTTTATATTATTTGGCTTTAGCTTTACAAGTTATCCTTAAGTCTTCGTTCAGACATTTCAGCTGATTTTGCAAGACCACGTGCAACTGCCTTATACTGAAAGTACATGGCAACACGCCAAGGAACAATCATTGCAAAAGCCATAATCCAAAACATACCTGCTAGCTCGCCGACTTCGACACTTCCACTGATCCAGTATTTCAAAATAATTCGAATCAAGAGCAGTGCCATAAGCAAGATTGGGAAAGATTTGGTCCGTTTGATGTACACTTCTTCATTTCGTACTTCAAATCGGGTTGTCCAAATTAAGATGAGGGAAAACAAAAGTCCCATCCCAATGGCTTCTAAAATATCTACTCCCGTTACCCAAAAATAAGGGACGACGAACATGAGTGCGCCCGTTGACATCATGATGGGGGGCAAAATAATCCCCTTGATGGATGCCGGGCGTTTTGATGCTTTCATTCGGATGACAATAATCATTGTGCCGAATAAAAGTGTGATTAAAATGGATATGAAAAGTGACATACTCTAATTCCTCCTAAGCGCTCATTCGTTCACCATTATAGCGCTTCTTTCGGAAAAAAGCCAAATTTTATTTAACTGCCTACTTCGTCTAAATCCATTCCACTATTTTGCAAAAGATACATGGAATGATAGATGCCTCGCTCTTTCAAGAGTTCAGCATGCGTACCCCGTTCCACGATTTCGCCTTTTCTTAATACGAGAATCAAATCCGCGTCTTTAATCGTCGAAAGTCGATGCGCAATCGCGATTGTTGTTCGGCCTTCTCGCATTCGTTTAAGTCCCGTTTGAATCATGCTTTCTGTTTCTGTATCAATATTTGCAGTTGCCTCATCTAATACTAAAATTTGCGGATCCGTCACAATGGTTCGTGCAAACGAAATCAGTTGTCTTTGCCCGCTTGAAAACGAAGCCCCGCGTTCAATCACTTTATGATCGTAGCCGCTAGACAGCGACTGAATGAATCGGTCTGCTTGAACAAACTTCGCTGCTTCCTCGACTTCTTGATCTGTAATCTTCTCATTATATAAACGAATGTTATCGCGAATATTTCCGTAAAACATGAAACTATCTTGTAGTACAAGCCCTGTTTTCTTACGTAATTCTGTGATCGGATAATTTTTAATCGACCGACCATCAATCAAGATATCGCCGTGTTCAAATTCATAAAAACGCATCATTAAATTGATAATGGAGCTTTTTCCGCTTCCTGTATGTCCCACTAAGGCAACGGTCTGTCCTGTTTGTGCGGTAAAAGAAATATTTTTAAGCACGTTATTTTCGCCGTCATAAGCAAAGGAAACGTTTTTAAATTCAATTTGCGCTTCTTTAATTTGGGCTCCTTTTTCGAGATGCTGAGCAGGTACTTCTTCTTTTTCATCCATGATTTTAAATACGCGAGAAGCTGCTGTAATCGCTTCTTGATACATAGCAAGTCGCTCCATGACGTTAAAAATCGCCTCAAGAAAACGGTCAAAATAGTTGATGAAGGCATAAATCGTCCCGATCGCAACAGGGCCAATTAACGCTTCTGCGCCGAAGTAGCTCAGTATAATCACAACCGCAATCGCATAAAGAAAGTCAATCGCTGGGCCAAGCAAAAGCGCGTTAAACTTAATGTTTTTTATCCCGACGTCATAGTAATCCTTGTTGATGACTTCAAATTCATCGGTTAGTCGTTTTTCTTGATTGAATTCCTGAACAATCGACATCCCGGAAATAGATTCACTAATGTTGGCATTCAATTGACTAAGCTTTTCACGCTTAGCACGGTAAAACTTCGAACTATATTTCCTGTAAACGACCACAATCCCGGCAATAACTGGAAATAAAATCAAGCTGTAAAGCGCTAGTTGCACATTGAGTGAAAACATCGCTACGTACATCCCAATTAACATGAACAAGCTCTGGATAGCGGTTGAAAGAACGTTTATGAACATGTCTTTAATCGCTTCTGTATCATTTGTGACTCGCGAAACGATGCCTCCAGCAGGTGTTTGATCAAAGTAGCGCATTCCGAGCGAATGCAATTTCGAAAAAATATCTACTCGTATTCGCTCAACAATTTGTAGGGCAATTTTTTGGAAAAAGAAAAGCTGGAAATACCAAACGACAAATTTTCCAATTTCAAGCCCTATGTAGGCAGAAGCAAGAATCACGATTGCCTTCGTCTCAAAGCTAAGCGGTGTCAAGTGTTGATCCAAAAAGGCCCGGACAAGAAGCGGAGAAATGACTTCAGCAGCTGTTACAAGTAAGACGAGAAAGCCTGTCAAAAGGAGAAGCGGAATGTGATACTTCGTATAGCTCATCAAGCGTTTTAATACCGTTCGATGCTCTTTTCCAGTCATAGTTTCTAGTTCTTCATTTTGATAATCAGTCGACATCCTCTTCACTCCTCTCTTCAAGTTTTTGTTCACGATACATCGCCGCGTACCAACCATCAGCTGCAATTAATTCTGCATGTGTCCCAAAAGACGTGACTTTCCCATTATCAATCACAAGAATTAAGTTAGCGTGCTCAACTGAACTCAAACGATGGGCGCTGATGATAGTGGTTTTATTGCGTCTCGTTTCTTTTAAGTTCGAAAGAATGCTTTCTTCTGTTTTGGCATCTACTGCCGAAAGTGCATCATCTAAAATCAATAGTTCAGGATTCATGAGTAAAGCACGAGCGATTGCTAGCCGCTGTTTTTGTCCGCCTGAAAGCGAAACTCCCCGCTCTCCAACAATCGTGTCATAGCCCGCTTTAAATCCTTCAATATCGTCAGCAACTGCTACGGTTTTCGCGACCGCTTTAACTTCTTCCCGCGATGCGTCTGGCTTTCCAAAGCGAATATTGTTCAAAACAGAGGTCGAGAATAAAAATTGATCTTGCGGAACGTAACCAATCGCTTGATGTAGCACTTTTAGCTGATACGCTTGGAGTCGATGTCCACCAAAAGTAATCTCCCCTTCATACTGATCGTATTCGCGAAGCAGTAATTTTAGCAAAGTCGTTTTTCCAGCACCTGTTCGCCCTACAATGCCAAGTGTCTCACCTTTTCGCAGCGTGAATGCGATATCTGAAAGAGCAGGCACTTTTTCTTCTGGATAACTAAAGCTTTTGATAGATGCTTCAATATCCCCCTGTGGCGGCTCAGTGTATGCACCTGGAAGGTCAACGATATCGGCTTTTTCGTCAAATAAACTCGTGATGCGGTCGTAAGAGGCACTTCCTCGCTGGATAATATTGTACAAGAAACCGAAAGCGAGCATTGGCCAAACTAGTAAGAATAAATAGTTTACAAACGCGACCACTTGGCCGACGGTCAAAGTCCCATCCGATACAAACTTGGAACCAAAACCAATGGAAAGGACGAAGGAAAGTGTGACGATAATTGAAATGACAGGGTCAAACATGGCATCCACTTTGGCCACTGAGACATTTTTTGAAACAACGTCTTTCGCTTGTTTCGAAAAATCAGCGATATCTTCCGCTTCTTGCCCAAAAGTTCTAGTGACTTTAATCCCCGAAATACTTTCTTGCGTTTTGTCGTTCAGTCTCGAGAAAGCCGCTTGCGCTTCATGAAAACGACTATGTAATTTTTTCCCGAGGATGGATGTACTGAGCGCCATAAGTGGCATTGGCAAAAGAGCAATCAACGTTAATTTCCAGTCGATGCTAATCGCCATCATCAAAATCACGGTCCCACCAGTCAATAGTGAATCAGCTAGCGTAAGTACGCCAGAACCCGCGACTTGTTGAACGGCTGTGATATCATTCGTTGCACGTGCCATCAAATCGCCTGTTCGGTATCGCTGAAAGAAAAAGGACGACATTTTTGTCAGATGCTCGAACAAGCGATAACGCAGCGTTCGTTGAAGCAAATTGTCTGATCCAAAAATCATCAGTCGCCAAACATAACGTCCTAAATAAGTTAAAATGGCAACAGTGGCTAAAAGGATCATCCACTGCGTGAGACTAACCTTTGTGAGTGAATGATTGGTTATTGCATCCACTACTTTTCCAATCACATATGGTGGCACAAGTTGTAATAGTGCAATGATAAATAAAATACTAATCCCAAAAATATATTGTTTCTTTTGTTCTTTAAAAAACCAGGCTAACTGTTTAAAAATTTTCAAATGGCCAGCTCCTCTCCCTATTTTAGACAATAAAAAATAATGGACATTAAATTTCGCCCATTACCACATAAAAGAATATTTGTCTTCATTTTCTCACGTGAAAAAACAATAAAAAAGGAGCTAACTTTGCCTAAATTTTTCCAAAGGCACAGTATAGGAATGAAAAACAAATAATTTACTTTTAAGCAATAATGGTTTTGTAAATTGTTGTTGCTGGGTTGGTTGTAGTTGATTGTTTCGCATAACATATACCTCCTTTGTTTAATGTAATGATTTCATTGTACAGGGCTTTCACAGAAAACGCAAACGATTTCTTGAATTTTTTTAAAATTGGTGTTTTTCTCTCTTTTAAAAATAGCATTTAAATCCTTCTACCCGTAGAAAAAAAAGCGCCTCCTCGTGGAGACACTTTTTTATTCAAATTATTTCTTAGGCTCGTCTTCGTCCATTTTCAAAATTGCCATAAAGGCTTCTTGTGGAACTTCAACGGAACCAATTTGTTTCATTCGTTTTTTACCTTCTTTTTGTTTTTCAAGCAGTTTTCGTTTCCGTGAAACGTCCCCACCGTAACACTTGGCCAGAACGTTTTTCCGCAACGCTTTGATCGTTGAACGAGCCACGATTTTGGTGCCAATAGCTGCTTGGATCGGCACTTCAAATTGTTGCCTTGGGATTAGCTCACGCAGTTTCTCAACAATGGCTTTCCCGCGTTCATAGGCAAAATCGCGGTGAACAATAAAGCTTAGTGCATCGACTTTCTCGCTGTTCAGTAGAATATCCATTTTCACGAGTTTCGATTGTTTGTATCCAAGTAGTTCATAATCAAATGATGCATAACCTTTCGTGCTCGATTTCAATTGATCAAAAAAGTCATACACAATTTCTGAAAGTGGAATTTCATACAAAACACTTACTCGAATGTCATCCAGATATTCCATCGTGACAAAG
The DNA here is from genome assembly GCF_003369925.1 of Listeria kieliensis. Lineage (GTDB taxonomy): Bacteria > Bacillota > Bacilli > Lactobacillales > Listeriaceae > Listeria > Listeria kieliensis_A. Next base: position 966,772 of record NZ_LARY01000001.1, read on the forward strand.
TTCCCACGTTTATTTTGCGCAAGCGTCATAACAGCCCCTACATAATCATTCGGAACCATGATTGTAGCCTTGACATAAGGCTCTTCAATCGATTCAATCACACCTGGTTCAGGCATCTCAGATGGATTGTCGACAACGATTTCACTTCCATCCGTTAGCTGTACATGATAAATAACACTTGGCGCTGTCGTAATCAAATCAATATTAAATTCGCGTTCAATCCGCTCTTGAATAATTTCCATGTGCAAGAGGCCAAGAAAACCACAACGGAATCCAAAGCCAAGCGCTTGCGAAGTTTCCGCTTCAAATTGCAAAGCAGAATCATTCAGCTCCAGCTTTTCAAGCGCGTCACGTAAATCATTATATTTAGCAGAATCAATCGGATAAAGGCCACAATAGACCATAGGGTTCAATTTCCGATAACCTGGTAGGGCTTCCTCAGCAGGATTATTGGCAAGTGTAATGGTATCCCCAACACGTGTATCGCTAACGTTTTTAATCGACGCCGTTAAATACCCCACATCTCCTACCATAAGTGTATCTTGTGGCGTAGCTTTCGGTTTAAAGACCCCTACTTCTGTTACTTCAAATTCTTTGCCATTCGACATCATGCGAATCCGGTCTCCGGCTTTTACAGTACCATCAACAATTCTAATGTTGGCAATTACGCCTCTATAAGCATCATAAACAGAGTCAAAAATCAGTGCTTTTAGTGGTTTATCTAAGTCTCCCTGTGGAGCTGGCACCTTTTCAACAATTTGTTCAAGAATTTCGCCAATACCAATCCCTGCTTTAGCGGAAGCGAGTACTGCATCGCTTGCATCTAGTCCAATGACATCTTCAATCTCAGCACGAACTCGCTCAGGATCAGCTGCTGGCAAGTCAATTTTATTAATAACCGGAAGAATTTCCAAATCATTATCAAGTGCTAAATAAACATTTGCAAGCGTCTGTGCTTCAATCCCTTGAGCAGCATCCACAACAAGAATCGCACCTTCACAAGCAGCTAGGCTTCGCGACACTTCATACGTAAAGTCGACGTGCCCAGGTGTATCGATCAAGTGAAAAATATAAGTTTCACCGTCTTTAGCGGTATAAGCAAGTTGAACAGCATTCAATTTAATCGTAATGCCTCGTTCACGTTCTAAATCCATTGAATCTAACAATTGAGCTTTCATTTCACGATGACTTAATGCATGTGTCTCTTCCAAAATTCGATCCGCTAAGGTTGATTTCCCGTGGTCAATATGGGCGATGATCGAAAAATTTCTAATTTTATTCGTTCGTTTTTGCATTTCATTTTTATCCATTTTCCCAGCTCCTGCTCCTCGGCTCATTCAAATCAGAATGGCAAGCTAAAATTGATTATATCAATAGATGAGCGATTATTCAATGACTCTTTTACAAAACTGGCGGAAATTCTAAGAAATTTAGCTTGCCTTATTGCAAATTCATTCATATTTAGGTATAATAGCATTTGTTCTGAAGTATTTTAAAGGGTATGTTTGAAATAAGTACTACCTCGATTAGTTTGGACGGAGGTGAATGGAATGCCAAATATTAAATCTGCTATCAAACGTGTTAAAACAATTGAAACTCGCAACAACCGCAACGTTGCTCAACGTTCTGCGATGCGTACGGCTATCAAAAAAGTAGAGGAAGCTGCAGCAAACAATGCTGACAACAAAGAAGAATTATTCGTAGCTGCTTCTAAAAAAATTGATACTGCTGTATCCAAAGGCTTGATTCATAAAAATAAAGCAGCTCGCGACAAATCTCGCCTAGCAGCTAAAATCAAGTAAGCAATGAAAACATCACGGTTGTGGTGTTTTTTGTTTGTTAAAAAGGGCCTAATTTTAGGCCCTTTTTGCTTTTCTAAAATCTTCTAATTCGAATAAAAACCATTCTAGTTTTTGTGTTTTTTCTCCAAATCCAGTTTTTAACTCAAAATCGCTTGCTGCTAATTTCAAAAGTGCGAAATCAAGCTCTTCTTTTCCAAAACCACGTGCTTGTTTGGCTGCCATTTTTGCCCTAAATGGATGTACTTTTAAAATTCCAGCTGCTTGTTGTGCACTAACTCCTTTTTTCTCGAGCAACTTTAGCTGGTTCATTAGACGAAACTGACTCGCAACAAGCGCCACAATTTTGATAGGCTCTTCTTTTTGTTTCAATAAATCATAATAAATGCGAAGTGCTCCTGCTGTGTCGCGAGCAATCAACTTATCGAGAAGTAAAAAGATATTTTGCTCAAGAGATCGAACGACTAGCTTCTCGACATCATCCAGTGCAATTTTTTTGGATTCAAATTGATAGAGCATTAATTTATCGAGTTCATTCATCGCTGTAGTGAGGTTCCCACTTGTTAGTTCCATCAAGCGCTTATCGGCTGCTTGTTCAATTGTAAAACCATTTTCTTGTGCTTTTGTTTCGATCCATTTTAAAAATTCAGATTCACTTGGTCTTTTAGCCTCAATCACAACTGCTTGTTTTTTTAGTAATTTCGTTAGTTTCTTTCGCTCATCCAGTTTTTCAACACGAGCTACAAAACAAAGAATTGAGTAATCGGCTGGTTGCGCCAAATATTGTTCAAGTCGCGCGGTTTGATGTTCAATTTTACTTTTGGTTTTTTCGCTTGTTAGGAAAGTGGGATTACTAGCGATAACTAATCTCTTATCGCCAAAAAATGGAAGGGTTTCTGCTTCTTCCAGTACCGTTTCAATAGGGGTTTCTTCTAAATCAAAGTTCGCATAATTAAATTCTTGTTCATCTTCTGCTAAAACAGCATTTAAAAGCTTTTCTTTCGTTTGATTGATTACATAATCTTCAATTCCGATAATAAGATAGACTTGTGCTAATTTCTTTTGCTCTATGGCTTTCCATTCTTTAATCAATTTTCCTCACCTCTTCCATTAATCGTAATCGAACTAATCTTTGTTTTCAAGCATTTATTGCAGCTTTGTTTTAAACCCTTTTAAAAATCGGTAGACAATCATCCCATTTTGGTCCGTCCGAAAAATTTGAACGTTCTTTTTTTGTAGCGTCACTAAGGTTTCTGCATTAGGGTGTCCAAATTGATTTTTCACACCGCAAGAAATAAGCGCAAAATCTGGATTCACTTTTTCAATAAAAGCTCGTGTGGAAGAAGTTTTACTTCCATGATGCCCTACTTTAAGAATGTCTGCTTGTATATCTTCTGTTTGCAAGAGTTCCTGTTCAATTTCTTTTTCAGCATCCCCCGTGAAAAGCCAAACAAGTCCTCCTAGCTCCACTTTCAGGACAAGTGAATTATTATTCGTATTAGGTACTTCCCTATAAGGAGACAAAACTTGGAAAAGATAGTCCTTGTCGCCGATTCGATCTCCTTTTTCAAGCTCCGTCACTGGAATATCTTGAAGCTTGAGAAGCGCCTCTTGTAAAATTTTCTTCTTGGCAGCATTTTTGGCAAAATAGATTCTTTTGATTTTAATTTCAGAAGCAAGCTCTTTTAAAGCACCCATATGATCTGCATGGGCATGTGTAATAAAAACCTTATCGAGCTTAGCAATTCCCTTCGATTTTAAAACTGGAGTTAAAAGATCTTGACCAATCGAAAAAGAATGCTTGCGCTTTTGCCAATTTTCTTTTGGAAAAGCTATTTGACCTCCTGTATCAATTAGATAGTTTCCTTTATTTCGAGGAAGTTGGATCAAAATACTGTCGCCTTGCCCTATGTCTATCATACTCACTTCACCAGAAAATGGAAAGGTACTCAATTTAGCACTTAGAAAAAATAACATTGTGAAGAAAAATACAATTTTGAAATAGCGCTTTTCCCAGCATAGAAAAATAAGAAACGTGATGAAAACAAGCAGCAAAGTAAATAAACCAGTTGGTTTCCCTGCCGTAAACATTGTGCCATTAAAAATTTGAAAGAGCTCGGTCACGTGTTCCATGATAGTAACAAAAAAATCAAGTAGAACATTTAACGGTGTTAACAGTATGGGAATCTTTGAAAATAAAAAGCAAATAAAAATAAAGGGAACAAGGAAACTTGAAAAGAAAGGAACATACAAGATATTGAGGAAAATACCTATTAAAGAGAATTCGAAAAAGTGGAATAATAAAATAAGCGCTGAGGCAAGTGTCGAGATGATTGAAATAGTAAGAGCTTTCCCGAAACTGCTAGTAGCTCTTTCGATCAATTGTCTTCCTAACAAAATGGCAAAAGAAACTGCATACGAGAGTTGAAAACCTGCATTAAATACCACATAGGGATTTACAAGAAAGCTAAGTAAAAAGACCAGTGAAATTGCACAAATAGGAGATATGAGGCGTTTTAATTTTACCCCTGTTAAGATAAATAACGTCATTCCACATGCCCGAATGACTGGTGCGCCAAATCCAGCGATCAGTGCATAAAAAGGCAATATCACAAATAGAAGCGTTTGGCTTGTCTCTTTGGTAAAACCAAAACGAAGAAGCAAAAAATAACATAGGCCAACAAATAAGTTAACGTGAAGACCCGAAATCGCCAAAAGGTGAACCACACCTAGTTTCTGGTATTCCGCATAAAGATCTTGATCAAAAGTTGATTTATCTCCAGTAATTAGTGCCGCAACGTAAGGCGCAGTTCGTTTGCTGAAGTGTTCATGAATGTATTCTAGTAGATTTAAACGGAAATTTTGAATGCTTGATGTAAAGGTTTGTTTCGTTCCCACAGGAATTAGTTTTTCGGCTTGAAAGATAGTGTGGATTTTTTGCCGTTTGAGGTAATCTGCATAATCAAATTGATTAAAATTCCGTGCCACATTTGGTTTTTCGATTTGACCTGAAACCTGAAAAATGGCGCCGTAACGAATTTTCTTTAACTGTTCTTTTTCCTTTTCACTTTTTATTTGATAATGCAAAACGCTTTTTTCATGATTTAAATTTACTACGGCTGAAAAACGATCGCCATCTATTTGTAAAGACTGAATAATGCGGACAGTTGCGGACTTGGCTGTTTGTTCTTGCCCAGAGACGTTCAATGTGTCGGTTAAAAAATAATAGAAAGCTGCAAATAATAAGATACTAAAGAAAAAAAGAGCTTTCTTGATTTGTTTACGCGAAAGTAAGTAGCCGCAAAATAGCAAACCGGCTAAAAGAAAAAGAGGAGTCAAGAAGACCCCTAGAACACCAGTGATGATTGCAACAACGCAGAAGATAGCCAAGTGTTCAATAATCTGTTTCCTCCTCTATTGTTTTTACAATTTGGTTTCGATCGCCTGAAGCAAACTTTTCGCTTTATCTTCTGGCAAGTCTTGTTCGCTTATCGCCTCTGTCACATTCGCTAACAGTTGCTGTTTTGAAAGTGGTCCATCGTTTAAAATTTCATGATCAAAAGGAACTTTCTTTACTTCGACGCCCGCTTGTTCAAATAGCTCGATCGCATAAGGATTATTTTTATAGTCTTTTGCATAAAAAACGGCTTTAATGCCCGCTTGAATAATCGATTTACAACAAGCCACACACGGAAAATGCGTGACATAAAGTTCTGCTTGGTCTGTGGAAGCGCCAAATTTCGCACATTGCAAAAGGGCGTTCATCTCAGCATGGATGGTTCGAATGCAGTGGCCTTCAACGATCAAACAGCCTTTTTCTGTACAATGATCCCCACCAGCAATGGAACCATTATAGCCACTTGCAATCATTCGTTTATCTCGAACAATTGTTGCTCCAACCATCAGTCGTGTACATGTACTTCTTGTTGAAATTAAATGACTTTGCGCCATGAAAAATTGATCCCATTCAATTCGTTTCATCTTCTCGACTCCTTTCGTCTCTCATAATAGTATAATTCGACAGTGAACAGTCGTCAATCAAATCTAAACTTCTAAATGAGCTTTCAATTTTTCAAGCGTCTTTTCTCCAATTCCTGAAATTTGTGTTAAGTCTTCTATTTTAGTAAATAATCCTTCTTTTTCTCGGTATTCAATAATGGCCGCGGCTTTTGCTTTACCAATTCCAGGAACTTGCTCTAGATCCTGTGCGGTTGCTTGATTAATGTTCACCTTGGTTGCCTCGGCTTGTCCCGATGCGCTCCCAGAGGAAGTAGCGACCACTGAAGAACTTTTGCCCCCTTTTTTAACCACCTCGACAACCATCTCATCTTTCAACTTTTGAGCTAAATTGACTGAATTTGGGTCGGCTTCAGGTGATAATCCGCCTGCTCGTTTGATTGCATCTTTTACGCGACCATCTTTTTCAATTCGATAAACACCTGGGTCTCGAACTGCTCCTTTCACATCCACAAACACAAGCGCTTGTTTTTCTTCTTTTTTGGTCGTTTCAGCCTCTTGCGTTTTCGCTTCCTCTTTTGTGGCAATTGGCTTAGAAGCGCTCGTCCATTCATTTTGACCCTCGTGGCTTGATTGAAAAACAAAAAAGAAACCAAACACAAGCACGGCAATCAAACCAGCTGCTCCAATCAAACACCATTTTTGATTTTTTTGATAGAATTCTTTTAGTTTTAGCATGGCAAGATCCTCCTCTTGCTTCTCTATTCGCCAAAAACTTTCCCGTTCCTCCTACAAGTCTCCAAAAAGAAAAAGCCAAAAATTTATTTTTTGGCTTTAAAAAAGAGTCGTTCTGTTTTTTCATTCGGTTTTTCATCACTAAAATCTGCAAAAACTTGAACATCGCGAAAATTCGTTTCTAATAACATTTTTTTATAGATTGAAATCGGGAAAGTTCGTTCTTTATGCAATTCATCTTTTCGGATGTAGCGCTCTCCCTCTTCTTCTCGGATAAAAAAACTTAACTCATGTTCGACGGAATGGGGATACTCACCCGGGAAGGAATTCCAAATGGTCGCAACATAGGGGTCTCCCTCTCCGTAACTGTAATCTTGAAAAATGCGATCCATTTTATATACGGAATGGACATCAAATAAAAAAGTGCCATCTAGCTTTAAATGACGGAAAACATGTTGGAAGGCAGCGCGAACTGCTTCTTCTGTCTCGAGGTAGTTTAAAGAATCACAAAAGCACGTGATGGCATCGAATTCTTTTTTTAAGTCGAAATGAGTCATATCAGCTTGAATGACAGGGATATCAAGATTGATTTGAGCAAATTTTTCTTTGGCCACGCGAACCATTTCAGGTGCTAAATCTAACGCGGAAACTTGAAGTCCCGCAAGTGCCATGCGCAAGGAAAACTCACCGGTTCCAGCAGCAAGATCTAGTAAAGAATAGGTTTCTTCTGGCAAATGTCTCAAAGCAAAATCGGACCAAGCGTCATAGAGTTCACTGTCCATCAGTTCATCATACACAACGGGGAAGAATTCGTAACTCATTTTAGTTCTCCTCTCTATTCAAAAAAGCAGCAAGAGGACCCTCGCTGCTTCTTCACTTTCTTAATAGGAAAAAGCTTCCGACACATTTTCAAGCGGCGCGTCTCCCCATAGTTTTTCCAAATTATAATAAGAACGTTCATCGCGTTGAAAGACGTGAATAATGACGTCTCCTAGATCAATCAATACCCATTTCGCTGCGTCAAAACCTTCTAAGCGTTTCACTTCAATTTCATTTTCTTGTGCCTTGTCTTTAATTTCTCGTGCAATTGCCTGCACTTGTTTATCCGAATTACCGTGACAAATCACAAAATAATCGGCGATGCTTGAAAGGCCCTGCATATTCAGTGCGAGAATATCCTCTGCACGTTTGTCATCTGCAGCGCGTGCAACAAGCATCAATACTTCATGACTATTCAAATCGTTTAACATCTCCTTCTTGTTTTAAAAATGCGAATGCGTTATAGCTTTCAAATGTATCAGGAAAAATCGGTTGTTCCTTACTCGAAATATACGCGATTGTACGACGAAGTGCAAATAGCATTCCTGCGTCAAGTGACGTTTTCGAATAGACTCTCGCTTCTTCTACCCCTGGAAAATCACGGCCAGGTTCTGTATAATCCGCCAAAAATAGAATTTTATCTAATTTGTTCATCTTCGCGCTTCCAGTTGTATGGACGCGGATCGCTTCTAAAATTTCAGCATCTGTCACGCCAAATTCGTGCTTAGCAAGATAAGCTCCAACTGGTGCATGCCAAAGCGCATGGCTGTACTCTAACAACCTTGGATCCATTTTTTCGGATCGAATGAGTTTTTCTGCTTGGTCATCCGGATAATACTTCGCGTAGTCATGCAGTAATGCCGCTACGCTCGCTTTTTCCGTTGATTCTCCGTAAATTTCCGCATAGAGAATCGCTGTTTTTTCAACCCCTAATGTATGTTGAAATCGTTTTTCTGGCATGGCTTGTTTAATTTTTTCTAACATTTCTTCACGGTTCATAAAAATGATGCTCCTTTATATAGGCCGCTACTTTTTCAGGAACGTAATAATCAATCGGGCTTTTCTTCCAACATTTTTCTCGGATTAATGACGAAGAGATATCCGTTTCCGGAACGGTTACATTTAGAACTGGATACTCGGAATTTAGGGAGTACGCCGGTCGATTGACACCAACAAACGTTACTAGTTGAAGTAGCTCTTCAATTCTATACCACTTGGGGAGATATTCAACCATATCGCCGCCAATGATGAAATAAAAGCTTTGATCAGGCTTTTCTTTTGTCATTTCAAGCATGGTATCGAACGTATAGCTTTTTCCTTCACGGGAAAGTTCACGTGCATCCACTTCAAAATGCGGATTGGATGCCGTTGCAAGTTCAAGCATATGCACCCGGTCTTTCGCTTCTACAAATCCACTTTCTTTTTTGTGGGGAGGAACTTTATTCGGTAAAAAGATAACTTTTTTTAAGCCCAGTTGCGCGTAAACTTCATTCGCTATGATCAAATGAATAATGTGCGGTGGATCAAAAGTTCCCCCAAGTATTCCAATTTTTTCCGTCAATTTTATCACCTCAGCTGGTTAAGGCAGCTCGATTTGTTTATTCTTACTGGATTCTTTATACAAAATAATCGTTCTGCCAATTACTTGTACTAGTTCACTTCCAGTTCGTTCACTAAGCATTTCTGCTACTTCTTCTTTTGGCACTTCACAGTTTTGTAAAACGGATACTTTTAACAATTCACGTGCTAGAAGTGCATCGCTAATTTGGCTTACCATATTCGGATTTACGCCGCCTTTTCCAACTTGAAAAATCGGCTGTAAGTTGTGTGCTTCTTTGCGTAAAAAGCGTTTTTGTGGCCCGGTTAGCATTTCTATTCCTCCTCAAATGAATCGAGTACGGCTTGCCGCATGACAGCCCGATTCGGATTTTCTCCTGTCCAAAGTTTAAACGCAAGCGCGCCTTGATTCACAAACATCGCTAGGCCGTTTTGCGTAATCGCTCCTCTTTTTTTGGCTTCTTGTAAAAAATGCGTTTCAAATGGATTATAAATGATATCTGAAACAAGTGTGCCCGGAGAAAGCAAGTCGAGCGCAAGCGGCAAATCGCTATTTTCTGGGTTTAAGCCAACCGCTGTTGTTTGAATAATAATCGTAAACTGAGAAAGCTTATTCGCAGCTTCTGTGAGCGTAATCGCTCGATCCTTACTTCGTTGTTCTAGCATCTCTTCTGCTTTTGAAAGCGTTCGGTTGGCGACTGTTACTTCACCGTTATACGCTTCTTTTAGCGCGAGATAGATGCCTTTACTTGCTCCTCCGGCTCCGATAATTAACACATGATCTGAGTCTTTTAGTGGTCTTTTTTCCGTCAATCCTTCTAAAAAACCTCGCCCGTCTGTATTATAACCGATCCACTTATTTTGTCTCCGAACGACTGTATTTACCGCTCCACACTTCTTTGCAAACGAATCCACTTCATCCAAATAAGGAAGGATTCGCTCTTTAAAAGGAATGGTGACATTAAAACCATCTAAATCGGAAAGAAGCAAATCCCTTATTTCTCGGTCAAATGATTCTTTGCTTAATTTTTTTCGTGTATAAATAGCGTCAAGCTGCAAGTCTTGAATGGCTGCCTGGTGCATAATCGGCGAAAGTGAATGCGCGATCGGGTTTCCAATAACAGCAAAATGTTTCATTTTATTCACCTCAAATAAGTGGCTCACGAATGGAAACGGAAACGCCTTCTGGAACCCAAGCAGTCACTTTTACGCCGCCTTCTGGAACGGTTACCCAGCCAAGCCCGGAAAAAACGATATCGGTCTTCTCACGAATCGTGAACGGGTGTGGAACAAGTTCTGGAAGGTCGGCTAGCTCTTCTTTTGTCGGAGGGGCTAGAACTTCCCCTTTCTGCGTTTCATATAAATGATTGGCATTCGCAAGTTTTGTACGGTGCGGCTCTAATTCGTTCGACATGTAGACGATAAATGAGCTGCGCGGACCAGATGTGAAATCGAGGCGTGCTAATGCGCCAAAAAACAAAGTTTGCGCTTCATTAAGCTGATAAGCAAGAGGCTTGATTTCTTTTTTAGGCGTAATTTTTTTAAGTGTTTTTGTACCGATAAAGTGAGCCATTTGATGATGATTAATAATTCCTGGTGTATCAACTAGCACGCTTCCGCCAGCAAGCGGAATTTCAATTTTATCAAGCGTGGTTCCAGGAAATTGAGATGTTGTAACCACATCTTTTTCTCCAGAAGCGCGTTTGATGATTTGATTGATAAGCGTGGATTTCCCAACGTTCGTACAGCCGACAATATAGACATCATGTCCATTACGTAGCTCTTCAATTCGGTCAAGCAAAGTCTCAAAACCGCTTCCCTTTTGTGCACTGACGAGCGTTACGTCTTCTGCAAGCAAGCCAAGATCCTTTGCCCGTCGTCTCATCCAGCGTGTCAATTTGTCTCTCTTCAGAGATTTCGGCAACAAATCTTCTTTATTGCCGACAAGAAGTACCGGATTATTTCCAACAAAGCGGTGCAATCCGGGAAGCCAGCTACCATCAAAATCAAAAATATCCACGACATAGACGATCAATGCTTTTTTCGATCCTAATTCATTTAAAATCTTCAAAAAGTCATCATCCGTTAAAGGTACATCTTGAATTTCATTGTAATGCTTCAAACGAAAACAACGCTGGCAAATAACCGTTTCTTTTGTAAGCGATGATTTCGGTGCATAGCCTGGCTTTGACTTATCTTCAGATTGAATAATCGCACCACAGCCAATACATCTAAGCGTTTCTGTCAAAGTGAATCCTCCCATTCTAATTTTTGTTTTTTCGAAAGACGTTTTAAGATAATCCGCTCCATAAAGCGGTTAAATTTCGTAGCAAGTCCATCTGTTTCTTTTACAGGCCGTACAAAAACCGTAAAGAGTTTCTGTCTGTTCCCGCCAAAAATGTCTGTCATAATTTGGTCACCAATCATAATGGTTTCTTCTGGCGTCGAATCCAGTTCTTTGAGTGCTTTTTTAAAGTTTTTACCTAAAGGTTTTCGTGCTCTTGCAAGAAATGGAATCCGAGTCGATTTAGCGACACGTTCCACACGCTCTTCTGAATTATTCGAAAGAATCATCACTTTAATTCCCGAAGCTTCAAGAAGCGAAAACCAGTTGATAATTTCGTGCGTTGCATCCATTTCGTCCCACGCAAGAAGCGTATTATCAAGATCCGTTAAGATCGTTGTTTTTCCCATTTTTTTCAAATGTTCCGCTGTAATTCCAAATGGTGAATCGAGCATTTTATCTGGTGAAAATTGCTTTAACAAACCTCGCACCTCATTTTCTTTTTCTGCTCCTCTTTGATTACGGAGAGGAGATAACCTACAAATTTTATCATGTTTTGATTTATTTTACAAAAAAACCTGAGATACTGCTATAATAAAGAAGTAAAAACGGAATAATACGGATATCAAGGAGGAGAAATGGATGACAAAACCCTATTCAGAAGTTTGGGATCTAGATTCAATCTATCAAGGTGGTAGTGCATCAGAAGAACTGCATGAAACTTTGCAAGCGCTAAAAGACGACTTGGATCTTTTTATTAAAAATGTAGGAGAATGGGCAGTTCCAGAAAGCAAAAATGATGCTGCTGAGTTTCTTCTCTTAATTAATCAAAATGCAGATCTCTCAAAAGGATTTATGAATGCAAGTTCTTACTTGGAATGTTTGCAATCTGCTGATATTCGTGATGAACGTGCGGCTACCCTTGCAGCACGCGTTTATGGTTACGCTGCTTTACTTCAAACCGCACAAGATGATTGGCATGATAAATTCATTCAAATCGAAGATCGTGTTTGGAACGAAATTTTACAGGAAAACGGCTTCAGTCAAATTGCTTTTGTGTTAAATGAAGCGCGTGAAAATCGCCGTAAAAAAGGAAGTAAACAGCAAGAAGCCCTCATTAATGCTCTTTCTGTTGATGGCTATCAAGGTTGGTCAGATCACTATGACACAATTATTGGCACAGTCCGTGTCAAAGTAACGATCGACGGTAAAGAGCAAGACTTGTCTGCTGGTCAAGCTTTAAATATGCTAAACCATCCGAAGCGTGAAGTCCGGGAAGCGGTTTTTAAAGCTTATACGGAAAGCTTCCAAGCAGAAAGCCGACTATTTGCGGATACGCTCAATCATTTAGCAGGATTCCGCTTGCAAACATATAAGACACGTGGTTGGGACAACGTTCTAAGCGAGCCACTTGCAATCAACCGTATGCAGCAAGAAACGCTTGATGCGATGTGGAATGTGATTCGGGATAATAAAGCTACTTTCGTAAACTTTTTAAATCGAAAAGCAAAGTTACTAGGCATTTCCAAATTGAGCTTTTTTGATGTCGAGGCTCCCCTTGTGTTTTCGGGAACTCCTAAAAAATATACTTACCAAGAAGGCGCAGATTTTATTTTAACGCAGTTTAATAAATTTAGTCCGAAAATGGCTGAATTTGCTAAACATGCTTTTTCAAGTCACTGGATCGAAGCAGAAGACCGAGATCATAAACGTCCCGGAGGCTTTTGTACAGATTTTCCAGTTGAAAAGGAAAGCCGCATTTTCATGACTTATGATGGTGCGCCGTCAACAGTTGCTACTCTCGCTCACGAACTGGGACATGCTTTTCACTCGTACGTGATCCGGGATGAGCCTTATGAAAATACGGATTATGCGATGAATGTGGCTGAAACGGCCTCTACTTTTGCAGAAATGATCATTGCTGATGCTTCCGTAAAAGAAGCGAATTCAAAGGAAGAGAAAATCACTCTTCTAGAAGACAAAATTGGCCGAAGTATTGCCTTTTTCATGAACATTCATGCGCGTTTCCTTTTTGAAACTCGTTTTTATGAAGAACGCAAGAAAGGGATTCTCTCAGTGGATGATTTGAATCGCCTGATGGAAGAAGCCCAACGTGAGGCTTACTTGGATTCCCTTGATGAATACCATCCACAATTTTGGGCATCGAAGCTACACTTTTATATTGCAGATGTGCCTTTCTATAATTTCCCTTATACATTTGGTTATCTCTTCTCACTTGGCATCTATAGCCGCGCTATAAATAGCGGGGAAAGCTATGAAGATGCTTACATTGCACTTTTAAAAGACACCGGCGCGATGACGACCGAAGAACTTGCGCAAAAACATTTGGGCGTTGATTTAACTAAACCAGATTTTTGGCGAGAAGCCGTTGATATTACCATCAAAGACGTAGAGGAATTCTTGGAACTGACGAAAGATCTTTAAAAAGGTGTAAAGAAACGCGACAATGCGTATTGTCGCGTTTCTTTTTATCCTTTAGATTCCTTTGCGTAAAAGTGCCAAAATCGACTCAGAAGAGGCCTTAGCAGCGATTTCTAAAAATTCATCAAATGACATCGCCGCTTCTTGATCTGCAACATCCGAAATAGCTCGAATCACAAGAAATGGTACTTGGAACCGATAAGCAACTTGTGCAATCGCTGCCGCTTCCATTTCAACCGCACACATATCGGGAAATGAAGCAAACAAAGCCTCTCTTTGCGTTTCTTGCGAAATAAAAGAATCATTCGTTACTACAAGTCCGTAAACTGCTTTGTTTGGCGTTTCTTTAAAGTGCTCCGCGTAAATTTGTTCCGCTTTTTTTAGTAAAGCACGATCGCCTTCGTAAATAGCAGGCATTTGTGGAACTTGACCAAAGCGATAGCCAAAAACGGTGGCATCCACATCGCCATAAGTCAGTCGATCAGATAAAATCACGTCGCCTACTTTTAAATCGGATCCGATTCCACCGGCAGATCCAGTATTAATGATTACTTTAGGTGCATAACGGTCACAAAGAATCGCTGTCGAGACTGCCGCATTCACTTTTCCAATCCCCGATTCAACAAGAACGACCCTTTGCCCTTCCAGATTTCCTTCATAAAATTGTGCTCCTGCAATTTCAACAGTTTTACGTTCTGTCATCGCGTCACGTAAAATTTGAACTTCCTCCTGCATCGCACCGATAATACCAATCATTATTGATCCTCCTCATACAAACAAAAACGCCAGGTCGCAACCAGACGTTTATCGCTTGTCGTTTTCTTTCAGTTTTTCAACCTTTTTTGGTTCCCAGCCTTTGCCATCTTTCCACTTGATATAAACGCGGTAAGTCTCATCTGGTTTATCTTTGCTTGAAATGGTTCCAATTGATTCCGTTGCTGGATCATTGCCTCGTCCAACAAACCAAAGCGTCATGTTATCACTTGCAATATCCGTAGCTTCTGAGAAAGCTTTAATTTTTTCTTTCCAGTCCATACTTGTTGCATCATAAGAATTAACATGTTCTCCTGATTGATTCGTTCCAACTGGTTTCCATTTTTTCTTTATGACTTCTTGGACGTTTGGATCATTGCTTTTCGTAGTTGTTTCTTTACCATCTGATTGGTCTTTTTCAGTTTTTGCTTGATCTTTTTTATCCTTGTTTGAAAGATTGGCATCTTCCTTCTTCTGAACGGAAGATGCCGTTTTCGTTGCTGGTGCATCATTTTTGTCTCCAGTTGCAAAAATAACAAAGTAAACAGAGCCAATAATAAGTAAAGAAACAATGATGATTAAAATATTTAAAACCAAATTTGTTTTCTTTCGCTTGGTATTTGTCTGCATACGAGAGCCTTCCACATTGTTTTGTTTGACCCAGCGATTTTTGTTTTTGGATTGTCTTTCAACCATAGGATTTCACCACCTTATTCACAGATACCCGGTTATTAAGCTTCGATTTTAACGATTTTAACAGTCATTTCACCACCGGGAGTTTGAATAGCGACTTCTTCACCCACATTATGTCCTAAAAGGCCTTTAGCAATTGGGGAATCATTAGAAATTCGGCCATTAAACGGATCCGCTTCCGCACTTCCGACAATGGTATAAGATTCTTCATCGCCATCAGGAATCTCAGTAAATGTGACTTTCTTTCCAAGTGTAACCGTGTCATTATCAACTTCCGAACCATCAATAATGTGTGCATTACGAAGCATATTTTCAAGCGTCGTGATTCGTCCTTCCACAAAAGCTTGTTCATCTTTTGCAGAATCATACTCAGAGTTCTCAGAAAGATCCCCGAAATCACGTGCGATTTTAATTCGTTCTACAACTTCTTTCCGTTTTACTGTTTTTAGTTCATTTAATTCTTGTTCTAATTTTGCTTTCCCTTCAAGCGTCATGGGATATACTTTTTCAGTTGCCAAATTTGTTCTCTCCTTTAATATCGTATCGATAAGTATAGAAAAGTACGGAGATCAGCGCCCCGCACTTTTTGAAAATCTGTTGTTCTAGAAAAGCGTACAAGCTTTTTCAAGTGATTATCTTATTTACTATCAGCATTTTACCGCAAACGCTCTGCTTTTTCAAGCAAGCATTCTTTTAACCATGAAGATTTTCTTCCAAAACTGCCGCAATTTTTGTTGTCATCAGGTCAATTGCAACATGATTTTGCCCACCTTCTGGAATGATGATATCCGCATATTTTTTTGTTGGCTCGATAAATTCATTATGCATCGGCTTCACGACATTTAAATATTGATCGATGACAGAATCAAGCGAGCGCCCCCGGTCCTTAATATCGCGTAATAGGCGACGAATGATGCGGATATCATCATCAGTATCCACATAGACTTTAATATCCATCAAATCGCGCAACCTTGGGTCTTCTAAAATTAAAATTCCCTCTAAAATGATCACTTCCCGTGGTTCTTGATGAATCACTTCATTAGATCGATTATGAACCGTGTAATCGTAAACAGGTTTACTAATAGCCTGGTAGTTCAACAGCTGCTCCACATGTTCAATCAATAAATCAGTATCAAAAGCTAGCGGATGATCGTAGTTTGTTTCAAGTCGTTCCTCAAAAGATAAGTCTGACTGATCTTTATAGTAAAAATCCTGTTCTAGCATTAAGATCGAGCATTCTCCAAAATGCTCATAAATTTTTTTGCAGACACTCGTTTTCCCCGAGCCAGAACCGCCAGTTACTCCGACGACCACTGGTTTTCTTTTCATCATCCGTCTCTCCTTCTTGTGACCGCGAGTCCATCACCAAGCGGGATAATGCTCGTTACAAACTCGGGCTGATCCATCAAAAAACCATTAAATTTACGCATTTTCTTCGCGATTCTTGCCTTTTTTTGCACCTCAGGGAGCTCATCTAGCGCAAGCCCTTTAAAGAGAACGTTGTCGCTATAAATCACACCGCGAGCCGTTAAATGCGGGCTGTATAAATCAAAAAACTTTTCATATTGAGCTTTGGCCGCGTCAATAAAAATCGCATCAAACGGCCCTTTGTGCACAAGCTTTTCAAAATCTAAAAGTGCATCACCAAGCACAAGTTCCACTTGGTTAACCCCAAACTTCCTCACATTTTCTTGAGCGATCGAAAAACGTTCTTCATCACGTTCGATTGTAATAATTTCAGACTCTGGCAAAGTTTCTTGCATTCTAAGCGCCGAATAACCAATTGCTGTCCCAAGCTCTAAAATTCGTTTAGGACGCTGGATCGCCATGATTTGCAGCATGGCGTGTAGTGAATCTTTTTCCATAATCGGAACCGCTTCTCGCTTTGCATACGCCTCTATTTCAAGAAAAAAGGGTGTGCTTACAGGAATTTGGTCCAATAAATAATCATGAATGAACGCATCCATCAGTTTAAAAATCCCTTCCATTCTGTTGAAAAATTATTTTCCATTAATGTGTTCGGCTTTTAATTTATTATGTTCTTCCAGCGTTTTGGAAAAATATACTTTCCCTGTTTTCGTGTTAGCAAGGAAATATAAATAGTCGGTTTTCGCAGGATAAAGTGCGGCTTCAATAGAAGATTTTCCGCTATTTGAAATCGGTCCAGGTGGAAGTCCGTTGTTTAAGTACGTATTATACGGAGACTCTACTTTCAAATCTTTATACAGCGTACGCGATTTATGTTTTCCAAGAGCATAGAGAACGGTTGGATCTGTCTGTAAACGCATGTTTTCATCAAGTCGGTTATAAAATACACTCGCAATCGTTTTTCGGTCGACATTTTCTGTAGCTTCTTTTTCAATAATAGAAGACATTGTTAATAGTTCATGCACACTTTTCTTTTGTTTTTTAAGTTCTTCACGGTAAGGTGCAAGATTTAATTGTGTTGCTTTCACCATTTCTTCAAGAATAGCTTCAATTTGAGGTTTTGCTTCTTTAAATTCATAAGTTGCTGGGTAAAGATAACCTTCAAGCGGATGCTTGATTGAAGCGTTTAATACATCTTTTGTTACTGTATCAGGATACTTCTCAATCATTTTTTTGACAAAAGCCTGATCGTCCATTTTCTTAAGCACATCTTTTTTCTTAATGGTTGGCACGTACAAAACAATGCGCTCTGCAATTTGATCAAGCGAATATCCTTCTGGAATGATTAAGCGATCTGGCACAGCTGTTTTCCCAGATTTTAAAACTTTTACAATTTTTTCAGTGTCCATTGAAGGACTAAGTTCATACCTACCGGCTTTTAAATTCATTTCATTGGTATATTTCACATAATAAGAAAATAAAGTGGCGCTATTAATGACTTTTTCATCTTCTAAAATGTTCCCAATTTTTTTAGCATTTGCACCAGAAGGAATTTCTACTACTATTTTTTCTTTGCTATCCGAATCTTTGGCATCCAATTGTTTTTTTACATAAAAATAGCCTGCAATCGTGATGATAACAAGAATGAGTACGATGAGCGAGATAATGATCGTAATTTTTTTGCCCTTTGAGCTTGCCAAACGTAATCCCTCATTTCTTAATCTTTGTTCAATTTATTATAACGATTTTTTCCCCGTGTGACTATCTCTTTTTTACGAGACACGAAAATTTCTGAAAGAGCTTCTCTCTTCCAGAAATTAATCACATGATTGAATTAAGCTTCAATAGATTCGACAGATTCAATGTTTCGTTTATAAAGGCGAACAGAACGCCCTTTATCGTCATCAATCAAGAAAGTACCTTCTCCTGTTGGTACGAGTGCATCTGTGATTGCTCGTTTTTGTGAATCACTTTCAACAGTCTTAGCATAAGCACGTCCACTTACCATATGTACAGTTACAACAAATTTTTCCATTTTTAGCCTTCTTTCTTCGAATTTCGAATATATTTATACTAACAAAGTTTCTTAAATTCGTCACTTCAAAAAGATTTAATCGTTTTTTATTCATTTGTGCTATAATAAAAAAGTTAACAACTGAACGTATTAAAGGAGTCTTGTCATGTTACACACGTTAATCCAAAGCCTGCAAGATTTTGTCATGTTTTTGATTGATACTCTTGGTCATCTCGGCATTTTTCTTGCGATGCTAATCGAAAGTGTCTGCATTCCACTTCCAAGTGAAGTAATCATGCTTTTTGGTGGCTTTATGGCAGAAGCTGGAAAATTAAATTTTTGGTTAGTCGTCTTTGCAGGTATTTTAGGGAATCTAGTCGGATCTTGGATTGCTTATTATATCGGTAAAAAAGGGGGTCGCGCCCTTGTCCTTCGATTCGGAAAGTATATTTTCTTGAATGTAAAACATCTCGATCAAGCTGAACATTGGTTTAATCGGTATGGTGCATCAGCAGTCTTTTTCGGACGCGTCTTGCCAGTTATCCGGACTTTTATTTCTTTACCCGCTGGGATTGCCAAAATGAATATCACTAAATTTACCATTTACACGATCCTAGGCTGTATTCCTTGGAATATTTTCTTGACTTGGCTTGGATTTACTCTTGGATCCAACTGGTCTGTTGTTGAGAAGTATACACGCCCTATTAGCTATCTAATTCTCGTGCTTTGCGTCGTTTTCGTTATTTGGCTCGCCTATAAGATTTGGAACAAACGAGCTCGTAAGGAAACAAAAAAAGACATGTAAACTTCTGCCGCGGCTTGAAAAGATCAAGCCGCATTTTCTTGAAGTTACATGTCTCTTTTATTTATTCTTCGTCTTCGTCCGCTAAAAAAGTAGCTAGAAGCTCTTCGATCATATCCCACTCTTCGTCCGTTTCAACGGGTTTTAAGTTGCCTTCTTTTCCGTTTTCACTTTGTTCGTAGGAAGATGCCAAAATTTCGATTTCTTCATCCTCAGAAGCCCCTGCTGGGAAATAAAGCACATAAGATTTTCCGAAATCATCTGAATCAAAGTCAAACAAAATTTCGTATTTTTCTTCTACGCCTTCTTCGTTTGTAATCCAAATGATGTTTTCTTCTTCTCCATGATTATGTTCATGATTGTGCTCGTGATTATGGTTTTCTCCCATTACTTTTCACCTCATTTATTATTTGCATCCAAAAAGGATTGTAAAATCATCACTGCCGCAAGCTTATCGATCACAAGCTTGCGTTTTTTTCGACTGACATCTGCTTCAAGAAGAGTCCGCTCAGCAGCTTGTGTTGTAAGTCGTTCATCCCACAAAACTACTGGAATCCCCGTTCTTGCTTCAAGAACTTCAGCATATTTTTTTGAGCTTTCAGCGCGATGCCCAAGTGAATTATCCATGTTTTTAGGAAGTCCAACGACAATTTTCTCAACTTCGTTTTCTTTCGCAAGCTCTTTCACTCGGTTATAGCCAAACTGTTTAGCTGCTTCATCGATCGAAATGGTTTCAATTCCTTGGGCCGTCCAACCGAACGCATCACTAATTGCAACGCCGACTGTTTTCGAGCCCACATCCAGTCCCATAATCCTCATTTGTCACCAATTTCATTGTTTTTTAGATAAGCGCGGACAAGCTCTTCGATGATTTCGTCACGTTCTAGCTTGCGAATCAAATTACGCGCATCTTGATGCCTTGGGATATAAGCCGGGTCGCCAGAAAGAAGATACCCAACAATTTGATTAACTGGATTATAGCCTTTTTCCTGTAATGCAAGATAAACTTGCTTCATAATTTTCCGAACATCTTCTTCAATGGAGTCGTCGCCAAAATTATAGAACATGGTTTGATCTTTTGTACCCATAACGTGTCTACACCTCTATTCCTTCACTTTCCCATCTATTTTACACTAATCTTACGACATTGACAAAGGAATACGCCACACTTAACCTAATTTTAATATTTCAAGAAAAAAGAACGCAATATCGCGCTCTTTTTTCCGAGTTTAGCCTTGCATTTCTTGAATAATAGTTGGGACGGCTGCAAGCGCTTTTTCTAACTCTGCCGGATTTTTCCCGCCAGCTTGTGCGAGATCAGGCTTTCCTCCGCCATTTCCGCCGCAAAGCTGTGCCACTTGCTTGATAATGTTTCCTGCATGAAGCCCGCTTTCCATCGCTTCTTTTGAAACGGCTGCGATTAAATTCACTTTTTCAAAAGAAACGGCTCCTAAAACAAGAACTCCACCGATATTTTTTTCTTTCCAGTTATCCGCAAATTGGCGTAGCGCTGCCATATCTTTAGCTGCTACTTGTTTAGCGATCACATTGATACCGCCAATATCTTCCCCGCTTTCAAAAATAGCTCCACTTGCTGCATTTGCGAGTTTCGATTGCAAGGATTCGTTTTCACGACGTGCCTCACGGAGTTCAAGTTGTAGCTGTTCGATTTTCGTTAAAACTTCTTTCGGATTCGTTTTCAGTTTCGAAGCGGCATCTTTTAGTTGCTGTTCTTGCTCTGTTACAAAATGATAAGCCGCTTCACCAGTTACCGCCTCAATACGGCGTGTCCCAGCTCCAATTCCTGTTTCTGAAAGAATTTTAAACTGCCCAATTTCAGCTGTGTTTTTCACATGTACGCCACCACAAAGCTCAATGCTGTAGTCTCCAATTTGAACCACGCGGACGATATCTCCATATTTTTCACCGAAGAGTGCCATTGCACCAAGCGCTTTTGCTTCATCAATTGGCATTTCATTAATTGAAACCTTCAATTGTTCCCAAATTTTTTCGTTAACAATCGTTTCCATTTGTTGCAGTTCTTCTTCTGTAATTTGTCCAAAATGAGAAAAGTCGAATCGCAGACGATCCGGTGCAACAAGTGAACCTGCTTGATTCACATGCTCGCCTAACACATCTTTTAATGCGCGATGAAGTAAATGTGTAGCAGTATGATTTTTAACAGTGTTCCGGCGTTCTTCTGCATTCACAGTTAGTTTCACATGGTCGTGAGTTTTCAAAACGCCTTCTTCAACCATCATCCGGTGAATATTTTGCTTGTTAGGCGCCTTTTGAACGTCTTTAACGAAGGCAAGTCCTGTTTCACTTTGAACAGTTCCGTGATCGGCTATTTGACCACCACTTTCAGCATAAAACGGTGTTTCTTTGAAAATCGCTTCTACTTCTTCCCCAGCTTTTGCTTCCTCTATGAGTTCATCATTTTGAATCAAATAAAGAATCTCAGAAGCATGGACAGTCGTTTCATACCCGACAAAAACACTTTCTTCGGTTAAACTTTGTAAAAGCTCTCCTTGGACTTTCATAGACTGAACATCTGCACGTGCTTTTCTTGCACGATCGCGCTGCGCTTCCATTTCCTTTTCAAAGCCTGCGTGATCCACTTGAAGCGAATGATCAAGCGCATATTCCTCTGTCAGTTCCACAGGGAACCCGTACGTATCGTAAAGTTTGAAAATATCTTTTCCTTCAATCGTTTGATTACCTGCTTTTGCTTTTGCAATCAATTCTTCAAGAATCGCAAGTCCTTCATTAAGCGTCTCATGGAAGCGTTCTTCTTCCGTACGAATCACTTTTTCGATAAAGTCTTGTTGATTTTCCACTTCTTTATAGAAGGAATTCATGATTCTTCCCACCGTGGGGACGAGTTTGTACATGAATGGTTCATTGATTCCAAGAACTTTTGCATAACGAACAGCTCTACGAAGCAAACGACGAAGTACATAGCCTCTTCCTTCATTCGATGGGAGCGCACCGTCTCCAATTGCAAAAGCGACTGTTCGAATATGATCTGCAATTACTTTAAATGCAACATCTTTTTCTGGAACGACTCCGTATTTCTCGCCAGAAATCGTTTCGACTTCCCGGATAATAGGCATGAAAAGATCTGTTTCGAAATTTGTCGGAGCATTTTGGATGATCGAGACCATACGCTCTAGTCCCATCCCCGTATCAATATTTTGCTTGGGCAGTTCTGTATAAGAGCCGTCTGGATTATGATTAAATTGTGAGAAAACCAAATTCCAAATTTCTAGGTAGCGTTCGTTTTCGCCGCCTGGGTAAAGTTCAGGGTCATTCGGGTCGTTTCCAAAAGCTTCCCCGCGATCATAAAAAATTTCACTATCTGGCCCACAAGGACCGCCACCAATATCCCAAAAGTTATCTTCAATTTCAACGATTCGATCATCAGACAAACCAATTTTTTCTTTCCAAATCTTTTTCGCTTCCGTATCTTTTGGATAAACTGTCACATACAACTTATCAGGGTCAAAGCCGATCCACTCAGGGCTCGTTAGAAATTCCCAAGCAAATGTAATGGCGCCTTCCTTAAAATAATCCCCAATTGAAAAATTCCCCAACATTTCAAAAAAAGTATGGTGTCTGGCTGTTTTCCCAACATTTTCAATATCGTTGGTACGAATGGATTTTTGAGCGTTAACAAGACGTGGATTGTCAGGAATCACAGAGCCGTCAAAATATTTTTTCATCGTTGCAACCCCACTATTGATCCATAAAAGTGTGGGATCGTTCACTGGAACAAGCGATGCACTTGGTTCAACGGTATGTCCGTGTTGTTTAAAATAGTCAAGAAACATCTGTCTAACTTCACTGCTTGATAATGTTTTCATTTCTTTTTCCTCCTTAACAAATAAAAAAGCCTTGCAAATCGTTGCATCAGGGACGAATTTTTCGCGGTACCACCCTGTTTGCAACGATACAAGACTTGTAGTATCATTACCTCTTCATGCCTTTAACGCAAGGCTTACGTTTTTTTTCGTGTAAGAGAGCAATTTTAGTTCTTTCCTACTTTTCTTTCAGCCATGGAAAAGTTCTCTTCAGAGGTCCAATTACTAAAACCATGTTCTTACAAAAATAACCATATTTTCTATATTTAAAATTATAGAGAAGCTTGTGCTTGTTGTCAACTGTTATTTACAGGCATCTGAGATGTACTAAATCTGCAACCTTACCGTTAATTGTTCTGATTTAGAAGATTGTGAAAACCCCAGAAACCATTTAGATTTCTGAGTTTTATGCCATAAATTCATAAGGCGTAATATCTGCCATTCCAATCATCGGATCAATTTCAGTCAAATTTTCAGCAGTCAAAATTTTAAGGCTAGACTGTCTAGCAAGGTCTTCTTCACTCACTAACCTACTTTCAAGGGTTGTTTTACGAGAAGTATCATTCACGCGTTCAACTCCCATTCGGAACGCTTCTTCTTCCCCGCAGAGAATCAAGAATTGCTGACTTCTTGTGACCCCCGTGTAGAGTAAATCACGGCGAAGCATCCGGTAATAGCTTCTTACAACAGGCATAATCACAATCGGAAATTCACTTCCTTGTGCTTTGTGAATCGAGCAGCAATACGCATGGGTAAGTTGATTAAATTCCTGCTTGTAATAACTCACCTCTGTTTGGTCAAACTGCACTGTAATCATATCTTGCTTTTCAGTATTTTCCTTTGCATATTGCATCGAAACAATTTCCCCGATGTCTCCATTAAAGACGTTTTTCTCAGGCTGATTGATGAGTTGAAGCACTTTATCATGCACGCGGTACTTGACATCTCCATAAGCGATTTCCTTGCGTTTCCCAGATTCGTTCGGATTGAAAATTTCTTGCAAATTCCGATTTAAAACATTGATCCCTGCAGGACCCCGGTAAATCGGCGCTAAAACTTGGATATCGCGAGCACGAAAGCCCTTTTCTTTGGCATTTTGTACAACTTGATCCACAACTTCTGCAATTTGATTGACCGAACAATGAAAGAAAGATCGATCTTTGCTATTTTTAGTGAAATCGGCTGGTAAAAAGCCAGCTTTAATATCATGTGCCATTTGGATGATTGATGAACCATCTTTTTGGCGATAAATGTCTGTTAATTCGACAGTGGGCGCGATTTCAGAACGCAAAATGTCACGCAACACTTGACCAGGACCGACGGACGGCAACTGATCTTCATCTCCTACAAGAATCACTTGGATGTGGCTAGGTAACGCCCGAAACAGTTGATTGGCGAGCCAAATATCGACCATTGACATTTCGTCGACGATCAAAAGCCGCCCTTCAATAGCTCGCTCAGAATCATCACTCAAATCTTCTTGACCATTCATCCCAAGCAAACGGTGAATCGTCATTGCAGGAAGTCCTGTGGATTCGCTCATTCGCTTAGCCGCACGCCCAGTTGGAGCAGCAAGAAGCACTGGGAAGGCATCACCGTCTTTATAGGCATGTGGATCGAGACTTACGCCGTGTAACTCACTAAAAAGTTCCACGATTCCTTTGATGACTGTCGTTTTTCCGGTTCCCGGTCCGCCTGTTAAAACGAGCATTGGAGAAGTTAAAGCGGTTTGTAAGGCCTCCTTTTGTGAATCTCCGTAGGAAACGCCAATTCGCTCTTCAAGTTCGCCAAGCGCAAGTAAAAATTCGGATTCTGGAAATTGTTCTTCATATTCCGTTTGTTTCATGATTCGCTTGATGTGGTGCGCAAAGCCACTTTCGGCAAAGTAAAGTGAAGGTAAATAAATTCGGGTATTCTCAACTACGACTTTATCAAGGTCCCCTAAAGCCGTTAACTCCCGGTCTATTTCTTCTTGCAAAACGGGTTCTGGTGCACTTTCCATCAGTAAGCTACGCGTTTTTTCAATGAGTTCCTCTCGTTCTGTGTACACATTGCCATCACGAATCGAATCGGTATCAAGCGTGAACAGCAACCCAGCTCGAATTCGGTCTGGGTGATTACCGTTTAGACCTAGTCTTCGGCCCAGTTCGTCAGCTCGCTGGAAGCCAATTCCTTTTACATCTTCAATCAACTTGTAAGGATTCTTTTCAAGCACTTCAAGTGCATTTTGTTTGTAAGCTTGAAAGATTTTCATCGAAAGCTGCGGCCCAAAACCGTAATCATTCAAACCGATCATGACATGTTCTAACCCTTGATTTTCACGAAGTGTAGCAAGCAACGAGTCGGCTGTGTTTTTCGGTAGTTTAGGCACTTCGCTCAGACGATCTGGATCATTTAGAATAATGCTGATCGCGTCTTCACCCAAAACAGCTACAATATTTTCCGCCGTTTTCTTGCCAATGCCTTTAAAAAGTTCCCCAGACAGGTAAGCCACAACACCTTCTCTTGTCTGCGGCATTTCTTTATGGAACCGTTCAGCTTTAAATTGTTGGCCAAATTTTGCGTGTTCCTGCATTTTTCCGTAAAAAAGATAAACTTCTTGCGGCTCGAGTTTCGGAAAAATCCCGGTGACAATGATATCGCGCTCATCCCAGTCTGTATTCGTTTCCTTCACTTCAATCCGCGCTACTGAAAATAAATTATCAGGATTATGGAAAATCATCTGCAAAACTTCGCCCTTCATGAACTTTTCATCTGCTTCATCGCCAAATAGAGCAAGTGTTTCTTGATTGTTCATTTTTCCGCCTCCTTTTAAAAATTATTCTGCGTCGTTCGGTAGCTCTCGAATTGCATCTAAAGCGTTCTTTGCAAGTAAATGTTCCGGCTCGTTTTCAAGCGCTTGTTCAAAATATTCTTCAGCAAGTTTTAAATCGCCTTGCCAAGCTAAGTAGACTGCTCCTAAATTGTAAAGCGCGTCTGCATCACCAGGTTTAAGCGTTAGCGTCCGTTCAAGTTGGGTCACTGCTTCTTCGTAAACGCCTTCTTTAGCTAATGCAATGGCATATTGAAACACCGCTTCTGCATCTTCTTCGTTCAGTTCCACGCTTCGTAAAAAATAAGGAAGCGCTAGTGCATTTTGATCCATTTTCGAAAAACTAAGTCCGAGCATAAAAAAGACATCACTGTTTTCCATGCCTTCAGCAGTCGCTTCTTTAAATGCATTAACCGCATCTTCATAACGCTCAAGTTCAAAGTAAAGATTTCCTAAACTGTAGTAAGCTGCAGGAACGTGGTCATCAAGTTCGATCGCTCGTTTGTAAAACTGTTCTGCACGGTCAAAATCATCAAGCGACAATAAAACATTCCCAAAATTAATGTAGCCCACTGGATCGCTCGGGTTTTCTTCGATCACTTCCGTAAACATCTTGACTGCTTCTTCCAGTTTTCCTTCTTGCATATATTGAATTCCTTCTTGGTTTTTATCCATCGCTTTATCCCTCATTTCATCGTATTGAGCCACGAAACAATCGCAGCACTCGTTTCTTTTGTTTGCTTTTCGACAGAAATCTTCGCTTCTTTGTCTCCGTTTTGTTTCCCATAAGCGCCAAATTGTGCATGATTGCCACCTTTTATTTTGACGAACATTGTATCTCTCGGTAAATAGCGTTTATTTTCCCGATATTTTTCGAAGTTTAATACACCGTCATCAGTTGCCGTAATAGACAGCGATTGGAGATTAGTATCCCGAAGACTTCCCTTCTTATCAGGATAACTTGCGAGATAAAAAACGCCACGCAATTTTTCCAGATGTTCTTTCGCAAAACGAGAGGCAATCACGCCCCCAAACGAATGCCCGCCAATCACAAACCGTTCATCACTATTTTGATCGATAATCGTTTCCGCTTTGTTCTTTCCAAATATGGCTAAATCAAGCGGCATCTCAGGAATATAAGTTTTATAGCCAGCATCCGCTAGCGCATGAGCAAGCGGTGCGTAACTTAGCGCTTCCACAAAAGCACCTGGATATAAAATAACACTCGTTTTCTCGCTGCGGGTTTTTGGTTCAAAAATTAAGGTATTATTTGACTCAAAAATAGCCACTTGCTTTGTTTCTTGCGCCTTCTCTTCTGCAAAACGACTCGGTGAAGTATTTAAATAAAAATAGCCCCACGCAATGAGCAGGACAAGAATAATAATGCTTGAGAACCCGATTAATTTTTTCATATCCAACCTCTTTTCACCTGTTCGTTTAACATTTTACCATATTTCCTCTTAAAAAGCCGCGCTCTAAGCACAAAAAAGGAAATCCACTTCTAAAAATGGATTTCCTTCCTTTTAGCCAACATAATCTAATTGTTTCGCATCTTTCCAAACCGTGTCAATCGTTGCCCCACCGAGACATTCTTCACCGTCATAGAAAACAACTGCTTGTCCGGGGGTGATCGCTCTAACAGGTTCATCAAACACGACTTCCGCTTTGCCATCAGTCAAAAGATGAACGGTTACGCCCGTATCCTTTTGCCGGTAACGGAATTTTGCTGTGGCACGGAATATAGCTGGTTTTGGGTCATTCGATGTAAACGAAACATCCGTTGCGATTAGTGAGCTCGAGTATAAGCTGTCATCATGAAAACCTTGTACCACATAAAGCACATTGCGTTTTAAATCTTTTCCAGCGACAAACCACGGATCGCCGTCTCCACCGATACCAAGCCCGTGGCGTTGTCCAATCGTATAATACATTAAACCATCATGTTTTCCCATTTCTGTTCCATCAAAAGTTTGCATGGATCCCGGTTTAGCAGGGAGATATTCACTTAAAAATTCCTTAAAATTACGTTCTCCAATGAAACAAATACCCGTGCTGTCTTTTTTCTTCGCCGTCGCAAGTCCTGCTTCTTCAGCAATTCGTCTTACTTCACTTTTTTCCATGCCACCAAGCGGAAACATGACGTGAGAAAGTTGTTCCTGAGAAAGCTGATTTAAAAAGTAAGTTTGGTCTTTGTTTTCGTCCACCCCACGAAGTAATTTCACTTGACCATTTACCGTTTCAACACGCGCATAGTGGCCCGTTGCCACATAATCTGCGCCAAGACTTTCTGCGTGTTTCAGGAAAGCTTTAAATTTAATTTCCTTGTTGCACATCACATCGGGATTAGGCGTGCGGCCCAGTTCATATTCTTCTAAAAAGTAACGGAATACTTTATCCCAATATTCTTTTTCGAAATTCACAGAGTAATAAGGAATCCCAATTTGATTTGCGACGCGGATGACATCTTCATAGTCTTCTGTCGCCGTGCAAACACCAAATTCATCCGTGTCATCCCAGTTTTTCATAAATATACCAATTACATCATATCCTTGTTGCTTTAAAAGATAAGCCGTAACAGAAGAATCCACTCCGCCAGACATACCCACTACAACACGAATTTGACTATTTGCTTTTGTCACACTCGTTCTTCCTTTCTTTTCGCAAGACGCAACACTACTTGACTGATCGTTTCAGCAGCTTGCGTAATCTCTGCTTGATTGTTTCCAAGACCAAAACTAATTCGTAACGTCTCGGTAATCCCTGGATGGTCTTCCCCGAACATCGCAACAAGTACATGGGAAGGAGCGACTGAACCCGCCGTGCAAGCCGATCCACTTGAAACAGCAATGCCTTCCATATCCAAGTTCATTAATAATTGTTCAATTTGAACGCCGAAAAAACGTACACTAAACACGTGAGGCAACGTTTGATCTGCTGATCCATTTATTTCAAAAGTCAAACCATTTTTTTGAAAAATAGCCGCCATAGTTTCTTTAAAGTCGCGGTAAAGTTTCGCCTTATCAATTCGTTCCGCCCGCATAATGGCTAAAGCTTCTTTAAATCCAGCAATTCCCGCTAGGTTTTCCGTTCCTGCCCGACGTTTTCGTTCTTGCTCGCCGCCATGAAATGGAAATTCGAGTTTCGTGCCTTCTTTGACGTATAAAAAGCCTACACCTCGCGGTCCATTTATTTTATGAGCCGATACAGACAGCAAATCGACGCCCAGTTCCCTTACATCTAGAGGTATCAGACCAAAAGCCTGAACTGCATCCGTATGAAAAAGTGCTTGATGAGACTTAAGCAACTGTCCGATTTCAGCAATTGGTTGGAGCGCGCCCACTTCGTTATTTCCATACATGACGGAAACTAGAATCGTTTCGTCTGTGAGAGCTTCTTCAAAGTCACGAAGCTCGATTTGTCCCTCTGAATTCACGGGCAAATAAGTCACTTGAAACCCTTTTTTCTCCAAATATTCCATCGCATGCAAAACCGCATGATGTTCAATACTCGTTGTAATGATGTGGCGTCCATTTGCGGCATTTGCAAGCGCAGCTCCAATGACAGCTGTATTATCGCTTTCCGTTCCACCGCTCGTGAAGACAATCTCTCGTTCCTGCGCCCCGATCTCCTCGGCAAAAAACTGTCTCGCTTCATCTAGTTTTTTTCGAGCCGACCTTCCAGCTGCATGGATACTTGATGGATTCCCGTATTCGCTTGTCATCACATCAAGCATAACTTGACTCGCATCCGGATGAATGGGACTTGTCGCTGCATGATCAAGATAAATTGTTTTTTTCACAACACATCGTTTCCTTTCTTTAATCGTTTTTTTATTGTAACAACAAATCACCGCGAAAGCAATCTTATTCGCTTACAAAATGTTAGTTGTAAAACAAAAAGAAACCCCAATCGTACCGTTTGGAGCCCCATCCTTTGAACCCGCTGTATAAGCAGGTGGGTACTCTGTCGAGCGTTTTGCAAGTCCTCGTGAAAAGGCATGTGCGCCGCGTTCGAACACCGAGTTCCCAAGGTAATAAAGATTGTTCGGTTCAAAAATAGTAGGCACTATACGAATACATTAGGGTTTCTTTTAATACTGATAGAATAGCACAATTTTGGTAAAATAGCAATTTTGGAAAACCGTAAAAAGTAATTTATTTTACTTCTTATTTCGATTAATATTTTGATAGACTTCCGCAAGCGCTTGTTCAAATTTTGAATTTGTTTTTGGCTCATAGTATTGCTGCTGCTTGATCGAATCTGGTAAATACTGTTGATCCACCCAAGCATTTTCATAGTTATGTGGATATTTATAATCGATCGCTCTTCCTAGCTTTTTCGCCCCAGAATAGTGACCATCACGCAAATGATCCGGAACTTCCCCACTTTTCCCTGCCCGAATGTCACTAAGTGCCGCATCAACAGCCAGTATCGCCGAGTTTGATTTCGGTGAAAGGCAAAGTTCAATAACCGCATTTGCTAGCGGAATCCTCGCTTCAGGAAATCCAACTTTTTCAGCCGTTTGAACCGCCGCAAGCGTACGTGCTCCTGCTTGCGGACTTGCAAGTCCCACATCTTCATAAGCCATCACTAGCAGCCGACGAGTAATACTGACAAGATCTCCGGCTTCAATTAGCCTACCCATGTAATGAAGAGCTGCGTTTACATCACTACCACGTACAGACTTTTGAAAAGCACTCAAAACATCATAGTGAGCGTCTCCGTCTTTATCATGTGCGAGGCTTTTACGCTGCAGACATTCTTCCGCCACTTCAATCGTTATGTGAATACTACCTGATTCATCAGGTTGTGATGAAACAACAGCTAGTTCAAGCGCATTTAACGCTCCTCGAACATCTCCGTTACTCGCTGTCGCAAAATGCGTTCTCGCTTCCTCATCTAGCGTGACGTCATACTCCCCAAGACCACGTTCTGTGTCCGAGAGTGCCCTGTCAATGGCCAGTTCAATCTCTGCAATCGACAGCGGCTTTAATTCAAAGATTTGCGTTCGACTGCGGATCGCTGGATTGATTGCGATATAAGGATTACTTGTTGTAGCTCCAATCAAGATGATGGCACCACTCTCCAAATGAGGAAGTAGGAAATCTTGTTTAGCCTTATCAAGCCGATGTACTTCATCTAATAGCAAAATAACGGTCCCGCTCATTTTCGCTTCTGCTGCCACAATTTCCATATCTTTTTTGTTATTCGTCACCGCATTTAGCGTACGAAAAGCATATTCGGTACTACCAGCAATCGCACTCGCAATTGATGTTTTTCCAATCCCTGGCGGACCATATAAAATCATCGACGACAACTTTTTCGCTTGAACCATACGATAAATAATTTTGTCTTTTCCAACTAGATGTTCTTGCCCAATCACTTCATCAAGCGTTCTTGGGCGCATCCGGTATGCTAAAGGTTCCATTGCCATAACACAAAATTCCTCCAATTTTTCTCTTGTTTCTATTATATCATAAGAAAACAAGCAGTTCTTTCATTGAAACTAACTTCTGAGTTCGCTATAATTAAAAGAGAATCCAAAGTTTACTTATCCGAATTATGGAGGTTTATCAAAAATGAAAATTACTACTAAAGGTCGCTACGGGTTAACCATTGCGCTTGAACTTGCGCGCGAGGTTGGAAATGGACCTATCTCCCTCCGAAGCATTGCAAAGAAAAAGAATTTATCTGAACATTACTTAGAACAACTCATCGGACCACTTCGAAATGCCGGACTAGTCAAAAGTATTCGCGGGGCTCACGGCGGTTACATTTTAAATGGGGATCCAAAGCAAATCACTGCTGGCGATGTTATTCGGACACTTGAAGGACCGATTGTACTTGTCGAAAGCATTGAAAACGAAGAAGCCGCTCAGCGCGAACTTTGGACACGAATGCGTGATGCTGTAAAAAATGTACTAGATCAAACTTCACTTAAGGATTTGATTGCACTCGAAAATACATCAGAAGAAACTATGCTACAAGAAGGTTACATGTTCTATATTTAAGCTATTTAAATAAAAGACAAGAAGTTCCAAAAGGGACTTCTTGTCTTTTGCCTTTTATCATAAAAAACATTATCTTGATTTAAAAAGTCTGTTCATGCCTGGCCAGAAAGCCCATTTCCCAAGTAGAACGGTAAGTGCCGGCACAAGTAAAGGCCGAATAAGAAAAGTATCAACTAGAATACCCAACGCCGTTATCAAACCAAATTGCACAAGAAGCTCAATCGGGAGTGTAGTCAAGACGAGGAATGTAGCCGCTAAAATAACTCCGGCTGAAGTAATTACTCCCCCTGTTTCATGTACTCCTTCTCGTACAGCCTTGCTAATCGGCATTTTATGTGCATTCTCCCAAATGCTCGAAACCATAAATATATTGTAATCCTCTCCAAGCGCTACAATAAAGATAAATGCATAAAGTGGAATCAAGCCTGAAATCGCGTCAACTTCAAAGAAATAATGCAAAATTAGCCATCCCATACCAAGAGAAGCAGTATAGGAAAAAAGCACTGTCAAAACAAGATATATCATGGCGACAATGGACCTCAAATAAAAAAGCAACAAAACACTAATAAGTACTATAACAAGTGGAATTACTATTTTTTCATCAGTTTTCGAAACTGAACGTTCATCAAATTGAGTAGCAGTTTGCCCTGCTATATAAACTTGACTATCAACGCCCTTTATTGCCTGTTTTAATTTAGGAATTTTATTCATCGCTTCTTTACTATAGGGATTTTCATTCAAAATGACAGAATACTTAAGAAAAGATTTATTTTTCGAGCTAGGTTCAGCTGAGCTTACTGATTTCACACCTTCGATTTCTTGAAGTGCCTCGCGATCTTTGCTCTGTCCATTTTTCACTATAACAGTGAGAGGTGCAAGATAACCCGCACCAAAATGGTCTTCAATTAATCGAAAGCCTTCCTTAGAAGGCATATCATCTGGGAAACTCGAAAGTGTATCATAACTATAATTAATTTGTGTAACTTGAAATGAAGCCATTCCAAGAAGTACAACAGAGAAGATTATAATGATAATTGGATACCTAATTGCTATTCTACCGATTGCATCCCACAGTCTATTCTCCTTCTTATTTTCTCTTGATGGGTGCGGGATGAAAGGCCAAAAAGAAACGCGACCAAAAACTCCTAAAAGCGCTGGAACTAAAGTTAAAGAAGAAAGTAGCATGACTAAAATAGCTAAACTAAAGGGAATTGCAAAATTATGGAAAGAACCATATCTAGTAGCAAGGAGCAATAGCAAAGCGCACATCACTGTTAATCCACTGAGAAGTATAGCTCCTGATACACCTCTAAAAGCAAAACGTAAGGACTTAAATCGATCCTGTTCGATTTTCAGAAAATGCCGGTACCTTGAAATTAAAAATAAACAATAATCTGTTCCTGCTCCGAATAGTAGCACAGTCATAATCGAAAGTCCTTGAGAGCTATAAGTTATAATTCCTTCTTTTCCGAGGAAGCCAAGAATAGGTGTTACGATTAAATAAGCCATCCCAACAGCAATTAAAGGAATTAACGCTAAAATAGGAGAGCGATAAATTAATAGTAAAATAAGCAATACAATACACACTGTAGCAATTAATAAAGAAACATCTGCATCCTTAAAAAGCTCTGAGGCGTCAACGCTAATTCCTGCTGGTCCAGTAGCACGTGCAATCAGTTGCTTTTCACTATCGAGATTTGTCTCAAAAGGGTTATTTCGAAATATACCATTCGTTCTTTTTTCCAATTCACTAATAGCTATTTTTATTTTTTCTGAACTAGTTCCTTCATCCATAATCACAGTTTGGATAAAAGATTTTTTATCCTTAGAGCGTTGCTCCAAAAGGACTTGCGGCGGCACCTTTTCAAGTGGAACCAACTGATTTTGATTCGGAATTGGGTCGTTTTGTAAAGAGGCGTTCAGTTCTTGAATTTTCTCCAAATCGGATGTTGAAAGGCCTTGGTTGCTCGACCATGTTATCAGTAAAGGGATTCCATTATTCTTTTCAAAATAACGATCTTCAACTTTTTCTGCAATTACTGAGGGTTCCGACTTCGATAAATCACGTGCTGTATCTTCTTTATACGTTGAGGCATTTGGCAGAATAAACTGCAATCCCAAAGCTACAACAATCCAAATAGCAATAATTACAAAGCGCCCTTTTTTTCCACTAATTATTTTTGCTATCCCATCTTTAATTTTCAAAATAAATCCCCCTATTCTATTCATTTATCAATTGATAAATGAATGGTAAAAAAAAGAAGCAATTTACTATACCTCTTTTTTCATAAACCCAAACAAAATCAAATAGATTCTTTCCGATACTTTTTCTCTAAGTTCCTTAGTCGACAGCAGATTTGTGGGCATAAAAAGTGGAGTAATTGCCGATAAAAAATATTCTGCCGCTTCTTTAGATGTAAGTTGACTTTGTGTATCTCCCTTTTTAACAAAGTCTGAAAAAATAGCTTCTATAGGCAAAAAATAGCTTCTATACCATAAATCATATAATACTCTCTGGTTTTCTTTTTTTAACTCATTTAAAATATCATGGACCATTAGTAAAATGTTAGTTGGATGTTTTTCAATTAAATTTAGTACAACTAGATTAAGTTTAGCTTCGCAATTTATCTTTTTATCTAAAATGTTCTTCATGTCAGATTGAATATCAGCAGTTAATTTTTTCACAACCTCAAGATAAAGAACTTCTTTATCTTGAAAATGATGATACAATGCTGGCTGAGTAATTTTAGCAGACAAAGCTATTTCTCGAGTAGTTACCGCTCGATATCCTTTTTTCATAAAAAGAGTCCTACCAGCATCTAAGATTTTTAAACGGGTCCGAGCCATTTCTTCTGCTCGACTTCTTCTAGCCACTTCAATCCTCTCCTTTTTTATTTCATCTTACCTTTTATAACACTTTTTTTCAAATCACCTCATCAAAATGTTATATATACTGACAAAAACAACAAAAAAACAGATTACGCTTGCAAATAAATCTCTATACTGTATGATAATACCATAAAATAAAATTATTTATGTTATATAATATGACATAAAATAGAGGAGAGCTGATTATGGAATCTGTTTTTATGTTTTTCTGCACATTATTAGTTTGGCTAATGACACCAGGAATTGCATTGTTTTATGGAGGGATGGTTCGGCGCAAAAACGTGCTAAGTACCGCGATGTATAGTTTTAGCTCCATGGCCATCGTTTCCATTCTGTGGATTTTAATCGGTTACTCGCTTGCGTTCTCGCCGAATAACGCTTTTATAGGTGGCTTCGAATGGAGTTTTCTCCACAATGTTGGGTTTTCTAGTTCAACACTTTATAGCGATTCAATTCCGCACTTGTTATTCATGATGTTTCAAATGACATTCGCCGTTTTGACGGTTGCGATCATATCTGGCGCCTTCGCCGAGCGAATGAATTTTCCTGCTTACCTCGTATTTATTCTTCTTTGGTCTTTACTCGTTTATGCCCCCGTCGCACACTGGGTTTGGGGTGAAGGTGGCTTTCTCCGCGAGCTAGGAGCCCTTGATTTTGCTGGTGGTAATGTCGTTCATATCAGTTCTGGCGTTACAGGGCTCGTGCTAGCCATCATGATCGGACGCCGAAAAGAAGCCGATACCGCCTCGCCGCACAATTTACCACTTGCTTTGATCGGAGGTATTCTCGTTTGGTTCGGTTGGTACGGTTTTAACGTTGGAAGCGCCCTTACGATCGACCAAGTAGCCATGACAGCTTTCGTCAACACAAACACGGCAGCTGCTGCAGGAATCATCGGATGGGGAGCCGTTGAATGGCTCATGCACAAACGCCCAACCATGCTAGGTACAATTTCCGGGGCTATCGCAGGCCTTGTATCCATCACACCAGCAGCTGGATTTGTCACCATCCCAAGCGCTATCCCAATTGGTTTCATCGGTGGCATGCTTTGCTTTTGGGGCGTTTCGTGGCTAAAAGGAAAAGTAAAATATGATGATGCACTTGATGCGTTCGGTTTGCATGGCATCGGAGGTATTTGGGGTGGTATTGCAACAGGTTTATTTGCTTCCATCAAAGTGAATCCAAATGGAGCAAATGGCCTTTTTTTCGGCAACTATACGCTAGTAGCCAAACAAATTGCCGCAATCAGCGTAACTGTTTTATTTGTTGCAATGCTTACGATCGTGATTGTTGCGATCATCCGCTTGTTCCTCCCAATCCGCGTCAACGAAGAACAAGAGACAAGCGGGCTTGATTGGACTTTGCACGGTGAAAAAGCGTATCACGACCGTTAAACTTTAAAATTAGATACCCAAAAAGAAGATTTCCATGAGTAAATCCTCAAAAATGCCCTTCAATTCTAAAAAAACGATGAGAAATCACTTGTTTCTCTTTCCAGAAGCCATTTATGCGTTATAATGGGATAGAGATGTCATTAGATTGGAGGCGCAAAGAAGTTATATGCGTAAAATTCCTATATTTACGCTGATTGCTATTTTGCTACTTGGCGGCGGTTATTTTTACTATCAACATGTATCTTCAAAAGTAAATTTAACCTTTAGTTTTAATGTAAGCAAAAAAGATACGGATAAAAAAACAATCAGCGGCACCATTGACGGCGCAGGAAACACGCTTGTTACCCTGCCGGTTTCAAAAGATCTTTTAAATTCCGTTAAAAAAGGAAATCATTATAACATAGAAGCGACATTTTACAACAAAAAACGTGTCGATAAAAAAACAAGCCAAAAACTGGAAGGTCCATTTTGGTCGAATGAAAACAATAAAGGCTTACTTGTCAACAAAGTAAAAGTTGATAACTTAGAAAAAATTACGAATCAATAAAAAAGGGAATCGGCCATCTCGCCGATTCCCTTTTTTATAGTCCTCAAGATTCTTCTTCAATCTCTAAGCCTAATTCTTTTAGTTGTCCGTCACTTACGCTACTTGGCGCTTGTGTAAGCAAGTCAACCGCACTCCCTGTTTTTGGAAATGCAATCGTATCACGTAAGTTGCTGCTTCCAGCTAAAATCATAACTATCCGATCAAGTCCTAACGCAATACCACCATGTGGCGGTGTTCCGTATTCAAGTGCATTCATCAAAAAACCAAATTGCGCCTCTGCTTCTTCATCGCTAAACCCAAGCGCTCGAAGCATTTTTTGTTGCACATCTTTTTGGTAAATCCGCAGTGAGCCTCCGCCAATTTCATAGCCATTTAAAACGATATCATACGCTTCAGCCATCGCATCTTCAGGATTTGACTCCAGCTTTTCAATGTCTTCTTCACGCGGTAAAGTAAACGGATGGTGAGCGGACACAAAGCGACCAGCTTCTTCATCATATTCAAATAGCGGCCAGTCTGTTACCCATAAAAAGGCAAGTTCATTTTCATCATAAAGCGCTAAATCTTTTCCAAGTTTCGTCCGAAGGGCACCAAGTGAAGCAGCTACAGTTTCTTTTGTATCTGCAGCAAATAGTAATAAGTCACCAGCTTCAGCTTCAAGAACTTGTCGCAATTCACTTTGTTTACTAGCATCAAAGAATTTGGCAATCGGCCCCTTTAATTCATCTTGTTCGACTTTCATCCAAGCAAGACCTTTAGCCCCGTAAGTGGCTACAAATTCGCCTAGCGCATCAATGTCTTTGCGCGAATACTTTTCAGCTGCTTGTTTTGCATTAATGGCTTTCACTTCTCCGCCTGCTTCAAGAGCACCTGTAAAAACTTTAAACGAAACATCTTTAACAACCTCTGAAACATCTGTAAGTTCTAAACCAAAGCGAACATCCGGTTTATCACTTCCAAAGCGACGCATCGCTTCATCGTAGGTCATTCTCGCGAAAGGTCGAGGAATTTCAATTCCCTTCACTTCTTTTACAACCGCAGTTAGCATGATTTCTGTGATTTCTTGAATTTCTTCTTTACTCAAGAAGCTCGTTTCTAAGTCGACTTGCGTAAATTCAGGTTGGCGATCTCCTCTAAGATCCTCATCGCGGAAGCAGCGAACAATTTGATAGTATTTATCGAATCCCGCTGTCATCAGCAATTGTTTCAAAATTTGCGGAGATTGAGGCAGTGCATAAAAACTACCTGGATAAACGCGACTAGGTACTAAATAGTCACGCGCACCTTCTGGCGTACTTTTCGTCAAGTAAGGTGTTTCGATATCATAAAAACCAAGTTCATTTAATTTTTCACGAAAAACACGAGTGACGTGATGCCGCATTTTAAAGACAGCAGTCATTTCAGGACGGCGAAGATCTAAATAGCGGTATTTCAAGCGAAGCTCATCCGAAACATTGATCCCGTCTTCAATATAAAAAGGCGGTGTTTTCGAGCGATTTAAAATCGTCACTTCACTTGCAAGAACCTCAATTTTCCCGGTTTTAAGTTTGTCATTTACAGCTTCTTCACGTCTTAATGTCACTTCTCCTTTAACAGAAATGACAAATTCAGAGCGAATTCCTTCCGCAATCGAAAGGGCTTCACTCGAAAGTTCAGGATTAAAAACCACCTGAACAACACCTTCGCGATCACGTAAATCAATAAAAATCAAGCCACCTAGGTCACGCCGTTTTTGTACCCAACCATGTAACGTAACGATTTCACCTTGATTTTTTTCCGTCAATTCTCCACAATAGGATGTTCTTTTTTCCATTATTTTATTCGTCCCCCTCGGCTTGCTCTTCAAGCGTCGTAATTAATTCAGTTTCAGTAACGAGGAACTGTTCACCCGTAGCCATATTTTTCAAGCTATATTCACCCGTTCGAATTTCATCTTCACCAATGATTACGGTATATTTTGCTTGTTTTCGATCGGCATCTTTAAGTTGCGCTTTAAGTTTTCGCTTTTGATAGTCTTTTTCTGCACTAATTCCGTGATCCCGAAGCATATTCACAAGTTGTACGACTTTTTCATCCGCTTCTTCTTGTGCAGAAATCACGTAGCAACTTAGTCCTTTTGCTGCCGGGATTTTTACTTGTGCTTTTTCAAGTGCAAGTAAAACACGTTCAACACCCATCCCGAAACCAATGCCCGGTGTATCTGGTCCGTCAAATTCCTGTACAAGACCGTGATAGCGACCGCCTCCACAAAGTGTGGTTTTTGCACCAAATCCTTCTTCATCACTCATAATTTCAAATGTTGTATGATTATAATAATCAAGGCCTCTTACAAGCGTTGGATCCACTGTATAAGAAATCCCAATAACATCTAAGAATCCTTTTACCTTGGCAAAATACTCCTTCGACTCTTCATTTAAAAAGTCTAAGATAGACGGTGCGCTTTTTACAAGCGGATGCTCATGAT
Organism: Listeria kieliensis; assembly: GCF_003369925.1. Taxonomy (GTDB): domain Bacteria; phylum Bacillota; class Bacilli; order Lactobacillales; family Listeriaceae; genus Listeria; species Listeria kieliensis_A. Next base: position 1,005,975 of record NZ_LARY01000001.1, read on the forward strand.
CCGTTTTGCAATCCAGGATCCGAAGCGGATTTTTATAAAGACGCGCTTGGCAATCTGAACAGAACTCATCAATTTGCGGTTCAAAATGCGCGATCAAAGCTTCTCTGTGTTTTAAGCGACTTTCTTTATCGCCAAGACTATTGATAATAAGAGAAATATTTTCTAGACCAATTGAACGGAAGAAATTCATCGCAAGTGAAATCACTTCTGCATCAATTGAGGGGTCATCACTTCCAATAGCTTCAATCCCCATTTGTGTAAATTGACGTTGTCTCCCACCTTGCGGGCGTTCGTAGCGAAACATTGGTCCATTATAGTAAAGTTTAACAGGTTGCTTCACGTCACCAAACATCTTGTGTTCCACAAAAGAACGAACGACAGGTGCCGTACCTTCCGGGCGAAGTGTTAAGCTTCTGCCTTTTTTATCCTGGAAGGTGTACATTTCTTTCGTTACGATATCTGTCGAATCCCCCACACCACGCTCAAAAAGTTCAGTATGTTCAAAAATAGGAGTTCGAATTTCACTATAACGATAAGTTTCGCAAATCGATCGAAATTTATTTTCTAAAAAGTGCCAAGTCTCAATTTCATTTGGTAAAATGTCTCTTGTACCGCGAGGTAATTGAATTTCCATGGTTGTTTCCTCCTTAGTTTAAGTTTAGTCTAATTTTTATTTCAAACATATAAAAACTCCCGCCCCTTGTCACTTTACTAACAAGGGACGAGAGATAAATTCACCCGTGGTACCACCCTAATTGGAATACTAAATTCCCACTTTTCCATAACGCTGGATTCGCGTTTCAGTCTACTTTGAGTTACTTCGACTGAAACCTCAGAAGTGTCTTTCCAAAACTTGTCACCACAGATTTCTTTCAGCAAAATGAAATCCTCTCTTTTTTGGGAGGGAAGCTTGTACTTTTCTTCGTCATCGGTCATAATATGAATTATGTTTAGATTACTAGAAAATAGCGAGAAAGTCAATATCTGCCAAGTTTTTTCTAAAAAGTAGTTTAAGGTTTCACACAAACGCATTTTATGGTAACATTTGAATGAGTTAACTTTTACTTTGGGGGTGTTTCGATTTCGTGCGAAAGAATTTCATATTGATTTCGATTTTATCGACAGCACTCATTGCAGCTGGAATTTTAGTGACCTTTGCAATGGCCCACGCCAACTCGGTCAGCGTCGAAGCTGATGTTGTCAATGTTCGGAGTGGTCCTGGTCTTGCCTATGATGTCACGAGTCAAGTTCGGAAAAATGATGTGCTTCAGGTAATCGGAGAAGAAAATAAATGGTATAAAGTTCGTCTTGAAGACGGAAATAGTGGTTGGGTTGCAAGCTGGCTTGTCAAAAATACATCGGTCAGCGCAGCTAGTAATAGTATCGCCGTTGTTTCTTCAGATGGCGGATTAAACGTAAGGGAAAAACCGAGTACCGACAGCGCCGTGCTTGGCGTATTAAATACAAATGACCAAGTTAACGTTGTAAGTGAACAAGATGGTTGGGCTCAAATTCAATACCAAGGTCGAAACGCTTGGGTAAGTTCAGATTACATAACCATTCGAAACTCTACGACAAAGAGCGCTTCAAAAGACCTACAAAGTATTACAATTCGTGAAAACGAGACAAATATCCGTAATAAACCTGATCTAAGTGGTAGCGTTCTTGAAAAAGCCGATTCTGGGGAAACTTATGAAATTGAAGGCGTTCAAGGCGATTGGTATCAAGTAAAAACTTCAAAGGGAAATACGGGTTATGTGGCAAACTGGGTTGTTGATATTTCTTCTGGCGGAGAAACGCCTCAGAAATCAAAAACGACTAAGCTTTCAGAAGCAACCATTGTCCTCGATCCAGGACACGGAGGTAATGATCCTGGTGCAAAAGGTGACAAAGGAACTGTAGAAAAAAAAGCAACTTTAAAAACAGCAAAAGCAATTCGTTCCAAACTTGAAAGCGCTGGGGCCAAAGTTGTTATGACTCGAAACAGTGATGAATACGTTTCACTTCGCGACCGCAATAAAACTGCTGCAAAAAATCAAGCTGATGTCTTTATTAGCATCCACTTTGATAGCGTTGAAGATAGTGCTGATGGAAGCGTAAGCGGACAAACGACTTACTATTACAAAAAACGCGATAAGGAATTGGCGAATACGATAAACGATAGCTTGGGTGATGCGTTATCTATTTCTAATCGAGGTGCACGAGTTGGCGATTACTACGTAGTACGTGAAAACGAGCAACCTGCTCTTCTACTTGAATTAGGCTATCTCAGCTCACGTCAAGATGAAGATCGTATCAATTCAAGCTCTTACCGAAACCAAATTGCAGATGCTGTCACAGAAGGCTTGGCAAATTACTTTGCCAACTAAAAAGTAGCGCTCACGAATGAGCGCTACTTTTTTATTAACTTCATTTAGCGAGATCATCTGAATCTAACATGATCGTAACAGGTCCATCATTTGTAATCGTTACTTGCATAGAAGCACCGAAAACCCCCGTTTCCACGTTTAAGCCAAGTTCTTGTTCAAGTTTTTCATTGAAGAGTTGATAAAGTGCTTCTGCTTCACTTCCAGGCGCCGAATCCGTAAAACTTGGCCGACGTCCTTTTCTTACATCGGCATAAAGCGTGAACTGAGAAACACTTAAAATGCCACCGCCAACATCTGCGAGCGATAAGTTCATTTTTTCATTTTCGTCCTCGAAAATACGCAATCCCGCAATTTTTTTCACCAATACATCAATCTCTTTTTCTGTATCTGTATGTGTGAACCCAACAAGTAAACAAAGTCCGAATGGGATCTCCCCTGTGATTTCGCCATCAATTGTTACACTTGCAGATTTGGTTCGTTGAAGTAAAACGCGCATTTTATCTCCTCCTCTAATTCATCAATCTCCGAACAGTATAAACATCTGGAATTTGCTTAATCTTATCCACCACACGCTGCAAATGAGCGATGTTATGGATTTGAAGAGTCAAGACTAGTGTTGCCATTTTGTTTTGATCCACTTTCGCGTTAACCCCATTAATATTCGACGTTAAGCTATTTACAACTTGTAAAATATCATTTAATAGCCCATTGCGATTGTAGCCGAATACTTCGATGTCCACATTGTAATCTGTTTTCGATTTTTCATCAGCATCTTCCCATTCCACATCAATCAAGCGATCTGTTTCCGTCAACTGAACGTTAGGACAATCTTTTCGGTGAATCGAAATGCCGCGGCCTTTTGTAATATAGCCAACAATTTGGTCACCAGGCACTGGATTACAACAACGCGATAACCGAATTAATAAATTCCCAACTCCTTGAACAACCACGCCAGCATTGTGTTTAATCTTGAGTTTTTCGTTGTTTTGTTCAGCTGAATTATTTTTCTGCTCCGCTTGCGTTAATAGTTTCTCGGTTTGTTCTTCTTGCTCACGCTCTTTTCGTTCTTTTTCAGTCAGTCGATTGGCCACTTGTAGAGCCGTGATGCCATTATAGCCAACTGCGGCAAATAAGTCGTCTTCTTGAGCAAAATTTAATTTGTCGATAACGCGTTTCATGTTTTCTTGCGTCATGATTTTCTTCGGTTCATAGTCCATTTGCCGAAGTTCCTTTTCAACCATGTCACGGCCTTTTTCAATATTCTCTTCTTTATCTTGTCGCTTAAAGAATTGACGAATTTTGTTTCGTGCTTGCGAAGTTTGGACGAGTTTCAACCAGTCCCGACTTGGTCCATATGAATGTTTGGATGTCAAAATATCAATAATATCGCCTGTTTTTAATTTATAATCAAGCGTCACGATTTTTCCATTGACTTTCGCACCAATGGTTTTATTCCCAATTTCTGTATGAATGCGATAAGCAAAGTCAAGTGGCACAGAGCCATTCGGAAGCTCAAACACATCCCCTTTTGGTGTGAAAACATAAACCACATCGGAAAACAAATCCAGTTTGAGCGACTCCATAAACTCTTCTGCATTATCAGATTCATTTTGATATTCGAGAATTTCACGGAACCATGTCATTTTATTATCGAAAGAAGTCTTCGAATTGACAACTTTTCCTTCTTTATAAGCCCAGTGTGCTGCAACCCCATATTCGGCAATTTGGTGCATTTCCTGCGTTCTAATTTGAACTTCAAGCGGTTCACCTTGAGGACCAATAACTGTCGTATGAAGCGATTGATACATGTTCGATTTTGGCATTGCGATGTAATCTTTGAAACGTCCCGGCATCGGTTTCCATCTCGTGTGAATCACACCAAGCACCGCATAGCAATCTTTGATGCTACTTACGAGTATTCGAACAGCTAATAAGTCATAGATTTCATTAAACTGCTTGTGTTGCTCTGACATTTTCTGGTAAATCGAATAGATATGCTTTGGACGACCTGAAATATCAGCTTCAATGTGAAGTTCTTTTAAATTTTCTTGCACCCCATCAATAACATCTTGCAAGTACTGCTCACGTTCACCGCGCTTTTGCTTCATCAAGTGAACAATACGGTAGTACTGTTGCGGATTTAAGTAGCGTAGCGCTGTATCTTCTAGTTCCCATTTTACACGACTAATACCTAGCCTGTGAGCAAGTGGTGCAAAAATTTCAAGTGTTTCTGTTGAAATTCGACGCTGCTTTTCGACCGGCAAATGTTTGAGCGTCCGCATGTTATGCAATCGATCCGCAAGTTTGATCAAAATGACTCGAATATCCTGTGCCATTGCAATAAACATTTTTCTGTGATTTTCTGCTTGTTGCTCTTCATGCGATTTATATTTGATTTTCCCAAGTTTAGTGACCCCGTCAACAAGCATCGCTACTTCTTCACCAAAAGCTTCCTGCAAGTCTTCAAGTGTCACTTCCGTATCTTCCACAACATCATGTAAAAAACCTGAAGCAACTGTTTGTGGATCCATGTGAAGTTCGACTAAAATGCCAGCGACTTGTATCGGATGAATAATATAAGGCTCTCCCGATTTACGAAATTGTTCACTATGTGCATCACGAGCAAATTTATAGGCTTTTTCAACTATAGCAAGGTGTTCCTTATTCATATAGTGAGAAGCCATTTCAATCACTTGTTCAGCCGTTAAATTTTGATCTTTCGCCATTTTTATCCACCCCTTTTGTTCAGCCAGAAAAGATTCTTGCTTTCATTATACACGACTAAATATTCTTTAGAAAGTAGTTTTAAAGTCCGATAAAGAAAAAACCACTTTCTAAGCGAAAATGGTTTTCTTTCTTTAAAAATCCATCAAAATTAAACGGTCATAACCATTTAATTTTTCATGTCCATGAAGTTCCGTTAATTCGATCAAGAAAGCACAACCAGCAACTACACCGCCAAGTTTTTCAACCAGTTTAATTGTTGCTTCAATTGTTCCCCCAGTTGCAAGTAAATCATCCGTGATAAGAACTCGTTGTCCTGGCTTGATCGCATCTTTATGCATCGTAAGCGTATTCGTTCCGTATTCAAGTGCATATTCCATTTCGATCGTTTCACGAGGTAATTTCCCTGGTTTTCTAACAGGGGCAAAACCAATCCCAAGCGCATAAGCAACTGGGCAACCGATGATAAAACCGCGCGCTTCTGGTCCGACGATCAAATCAACTTCTAATTTTTCCGCATAGTTGACGATTTGATCGGTTGCAAATTTATAAGCCTCCCCATCATTCATGAGCGGCGTAATATCTTTAAAGACGATGCCTTCTTTTGGCCAGTCTTCAACAATTGCCACATAATTTTTCAGTTCATTTAAGTCCATGTTTAGTTTCCTCCAAGTTTTAGAGCGATTACTCCATGATCCGCTTCATCCAGTTAAATAAATCCGAATAACTCGCATAAAGCAGTTTTTGTCGCGTTTCAAGTTCACGTTCTTTTTGTTGATATAATTTTGCTTCTTCTAAATTCCTTTTCCCTGCAGTCTCTTGAAGCGTAATCACATCACCTTCTATTTTAACAAAATCTAGCTCAAAAAACACGCCCGACATAAATTCAATTTGTTGTTTGCTCCAGCCAAATTTGCGTGACAATGCTTCTTCGTATTTGCTGAGCGAAAACGGTTGAAATTTTTTAATTAACCCATAAAGCGAGGCAAATGCTTTTCTATCCGGTAACCTGTCCATCTCATTATTTTCTCCAGAATGAAAGTGAAAATAAATTTTTTCCGGCTGAATTTCCTGTACCACGCGCTCAAGCTGCTCGACTTCTTGCGGGATGTCTGCAAAAATAATCTCTTCAGATTTAGGAAGTGAAGCCTCGCTAAGAGAATCACTAAATGCAATGACTGTTTCTTCTAGATTGTCTAGCGCTTCTTTACTAGATTCTTCAAAACAAATAAAAACACGTTTACTTTTTTTCTCACGAAGCAGTTGATTCCATTCCGTCCGATTACGAACATCAAACACTTGCCAGTGCGAAACTGAAAGATCAACGAGGCGCATCTGTGGCTTTCGAACATTGTTCCATTCATTGACCGAGAGTTCGCCCACAACATCCACTTCCGCTGCCGGAGAAAGCTCAGACACAAGGTGACCAATATTAAAGCCAACCGCATCAAGTAAAGCTTCATCTTTTTTCAAGAAAGTTTTAAGATGTGTCTTATCCGCCCCGATTTGTTTTGTTCCCTCAAGATGAACGCTAGCAAATTTGAAAAGCGGTTTAGGATTCCCCGTTCCAAATGGTGCCATTTGTTCCACCATTTGAATGAAAGATAAACTTGCGGTTTCAAGTGAAATCGTATCTTCAATCTGGAGTGCAGGCTTTAAGTCTTCTTGAGAAAGTTTTGCTGCTTGCCCTTCCATGTTTTCCGTAAACGCCTGAAGCGCATCCACGCGAATCGTAAGCCCCGCAGCCATTGGATGGCCACCGAAAGCTTCTAGTAACTCACGATTTTGATCGAGTTCTTGATACAGATGAAAAGCAGGGACACTTCGTCCTGAACCCTTAGCAAGGCCTGTCGCTTCATCAATTGCTAAGCAAATCGTCGGCCGGCCAAATTTCTCAACTAGACGCGAAGCCACAATGCCCAAAACACCTGCGTTCCAGTCAGAAGCTGCCACAATAATCATGCTCGGCATTTTTTCCATCTCTTCCACCATTTGAGAGGCCTGCTTCGTAATGTCAGCAACAAGCGTGCGGCGTTCTTTATTCGTCTCATCAATAAGTTGAGCAAGCTCTTCCGCTTCTTCATCTATATGCGCAAGAAGTAGTTCACAAGCAGGATCAGCGGCTCCAAGTCGTCCAACTGCATTTAGACGAGGCGCAAGCATAAAGCCAATCGTTTCTTCCGTCGCCTCATGTAACTTCGCACCCGCTTTCTTAGCAAGCACTTGTAAGCCAAGATTTGGTGTATTTCGAAGAACTTGAAGTCCTTTTTGAACGAGCAGCCGATTTTCATCTGTGAGCGAAACTAAATCCGCAACTGTCCCGACAGCAACAAGATCGAGCAATTCTTCGGGTTCCTCGCCAAGCAGTGCATGTGACAGTTTGTAGCTGACGCCAACCCCTGCAAGATCATGAAAAGGATATTCAGAAAGCGGATGACGTGGATGAATCACAGCAATTGCTTCTGGAAGTGTGTCTCGTTTTTCGTGGTGATCCGTTATAATAACATCCAAATCGATTTCTTTCGCAAATTCCATCACATCAAGCGCTGCAATTCCATTATCAACAGTGATTAAAAGATCATAGCCTTGGTTTTTAATCATTTGAAAAGCTTCTTTATTCGGTCCATATCCTTCCGTAAAGCGATTCGGAATATAAAAGTCTACCTGAGCACCGAGTTTTTCAAGTGAAGAAAATAAAACAGCAATACTTGTCACGCCATCTGCATCGTAATCACCGTAAATCATTATTTTTTCATTTTGCGCAATCGCTTTTTGAATTCGTTCAACCGCTTTATCCATCTCTTGAAGTAAAAATGGATCGTAAGCAGAAAACTTATCGGGATGAAAAAATTTATCTAATTGTCCTTTTGTGGTTACTTTTCGCTTTGAAAGCATTTCGGCAAGAACAGGTGAAACACCCAACTCTTCTGCAAGTGCGGCCGCTTTATCTTTCGCAATTTCTTCTGTTTTCCAAATGTATTTTGAATGAATCACAATCGTTCCACCTTTCAACCCTCCTATTATACCGAACTTTTCTGGATTTTTACAGTAGAACTTCTTTTAAAGACAAACAAAAAAACCAAACCCATTACAGGTTTGGCTTTTCGTTTGCTTCTTTTGTTTCTTTCTCACCAACATCAATCGTTGACTTCTTACCGTGCATTGCTTCAGCAGCTGCAAGCTTACGCGTTAACTCGGTTTTTTCTTCTTTCAGTTGTTTGATTTGTTTATTGCCACTTCTCACTTTAGCAATATTCAAGAAGAAAATAATCAAACAACCAATTAAAACCGATCCTAAAATTACTAAGACAAGAGGCCACTCAGCTTTTGCAAATAAAAAATTCACCTCAACCGAGTCTACATTGATCACCGCAAAAATAGCGATAAAAAGTACCAACAAAATTCCTAAAATGACCTGCCATTGATTCTTCATACAGCTCCATCCCCCAATTAAACAATAAATTTGAAAAGCGAAAGCCGAAAAAATTTTTTCGGCTTTTTACTTTACACTTATTCTATACCACAGGTTGACCTGGGTTACGCTTTTTCTTTTTCTTCACGTTTTGAATTGGACCTTTTTTATTCACTTGATGCGATTTAAACACATACCATAACTGCATCGCCATGAAAATAGATGAGAACACACTTGATACGAGTCCAACAAGAAGCGCGATTGAGAAGTTTAAAATTGATTCGCTTCCGAATAGAACTAAGGCAAGCACAGTGAAAACAACAGTCAAGATCGTATTGATTGACCGTGTAAAGGTTTGCCGTAATCCGTGATTCACCGCAAAAGCGACATCTTCTTTGGTCTTGTAGCGCTTCATTTTCTTACCAATATCCCGAATCCGGTCAGCGGTTACGATCGTATCATTAATCGAATACCCGATAACCGTAAGTACGGCAGCAATGAAGGTTAAATCTACCTCCAGTCTGAAAATGCTGAAGAAAATAAAGATCACGAAAGCATCAAATAGCAAGGAAAGAATCGCAGCAATCCCCATGTAGAATTCAAAGCGAATCGCAATGTAAATTACAATCAAGATTGAAGCAATCGCAAGGGCGTATAAGCCATTTTTCGCTAATTCTTTTCCAACAGTCGGCGTTACCGTACTGATGCTTGGCTCATGTTTATATTTATCATCAAAATGCGTCTTAAATTTAGCAATCTCAGATTGGCTTAAGGCACCTTTAAACGAAATCACAGCCGTTGTAGAATTTTTACCTTGGAAGACAATATCATCCGAAGGCATCTTAATTTCATTTAAGTCCTTCTTGATTTGTTGTTCCGTTAGTTTTGAGTTAGACGTTACTTCAGCACGCGTCCCACTCGCAAAATCAATACCAAGGTTCAATTTGAATACACTTAAAATGATAATGCCCGCAATCGTAATCGCTGCAAAAATACCAAGGAATACTCGGTGATTCTTGACAAAGTCGAAACGGTCGAAGTGTGTTTTCAAATCATACGTACTAATGCCATCATGTAAGTTATGAATATTTTTTGGATTTACCGTAAAGAGACGTGGTTTATTATTTAATACGTTGCTCTTCACAAGCAGTCCAAGTAAGACACGTGAACCCCAAACAGCAGTCAAGAAGCTAACAAGAATACTGATAATCAGTACAGTCGCAAATCCTTTGATCGAACTTGTTCCAAAGTAGAACAAGACAACTGCAACGAGTAGTGTCGAGATATTTCCGTCAAATATCGCACGGAAAGCTTCTTTTCCACCAATTTCAAAAGCCGCTTTCGTCGATCTCCCAACTTTAAGCTCTTCCTTAATCCGCTCGTAGGTAATAACGTTCGCGTCGACCGCCATCCCTATCCCGAGAATCAGCCCGGCAATACCCGGAAGCGTGAGCGTCGCATTTAAGAGCGCCAGAATTAAGAGTACGATATACGTATAAGCTGTTAATGTAATACAAGCGATAATACCAGGAATACGGTAAACAATTAGCATAAAGATAAAGATCGCAGCAACCCCAATGATTCCGGCAAGAATCGTTTGGTTAAGCGCATCTTGACCAAACTGAGCGCCGACAGAAGTCGAGTAAACTTCTTTCATTTTAACGGGTAGTGCCCCTGAATTTAGTAAGTTCGCTAAATCTTTAGCTTCTTTTGTTGTAAAGTTTCCTTCAATTTGTACATTATTATCATCAATCACTTTGCTGACATTTGGTGCGGACAAGTAAGCAGGATCTTTTTTCGTTTTTTCTTCTTCATACTTTTGCCCTTTTTTCCAGTCTAGCCAAATAACGAGTTGATTATTTGGTGCTTCACCTAAAATGTCTTTTGTTACTTTCGCAAATTTATCCGCGCTTTTTAGTTTTAAAGTAACAATCGGTTGGTTCGTATCTGTAAAGGCTTGTTTTGCTCCACCTGGAACAAGATCAGAACCATCAAGCATCAATTTGTCTTTCGCATCTCTAAACGATAGTTCCGCTGTTGTCGAAAGCATTTTTCTTGCTTGGTTTTGGTCTGTGACCCCCGCAAGCTGAACACGAATGCGGTTATTTCCTTCAATTGTGATGACCGGTTCAGCAACACCAATGCTATTAATCCGGCGATCGAGTGCACTTACAGTATCTGTAAGTGTGTCTTTTGTGATTTCACCTTTTCCGCTCGCAGGTTCAACTTGATATAAAACCTCAAATCCACCCTGGAGATCTAGTCCTAAATTAATTTTGTCGAGCACCATTTTCGTTGTTCCAATGACGACACCGAAAATAATGGCGACAATTAGGAAAAAGGTAATCAACTTGCTCTTTTTAACCATCTTTGCTTTTTTCCTCCCTCATCAAAACCACTAACACTGCACGCAGGCGATACTTACTTTTCTTTTGTTGAATCCTCTAATTTGTTTTCATCTTCTTGAGACAGTTCTTTAGATTCGTCTTCAACAGAAAAAGAATCTTGAACGGAATCCCGTTCTTCATGCGCTTCGGCTTCATTCGTATTGTGAAGAACTTCCTCTACAAGTGCTTGATCAAGTGTGTGCGTATTTTCTTCTGGTCTTTTTGATTCCTTTGATATAAATTCCATTAATTGTCCAATGTTCATTTGCATGATGTCATTTACACGCTCATGCAAATTTGGAGAAGGCTTCTCGATCCACTTCACATCGGTCAAGAAATTCCAAATATGCTCTGGCTTGATTTCTCGGTAACCAAGCAGATGAAAATCCTTAACTCTAATGGAGATGGCTGGCGTTAATAATTCATACCATTCTTCAAGTGATTTCATTTTACTCCCCTCCCACTTTACAATCAACTATCCTTATTCTATCTAAAACTTGGCTAAATGAAAAGCGGAAATACAAAAATACCACTAAATTGACACATTTAGATACAAAAAAACCGCTCCAAATGACTTGGGAGCGGTTGATTTTTTATTTATTTTCTTCTTTTGCATCTTCGGAATCTTCTTCTGTAGCTTTTGTTGCAGCAGGTTCCGCAGAAACTGTACTTCCTTTTTCAAGAACTGTACGGATTGCATTGCGATCAAATGTCAACTTGGCATTTCCACATTTTAAGACGATGATACTATCTTCAATTGCATCAACAATCCCATGCAAACCACCAATTGTAATAATTTTGTCTCCCTTAGCAAGACTGTTTTGCATATTTGTAACTTCTTTTTGACGCTTTTGTTGCGGTCTGATAAGTAAGAAGTAAAACAAAACAATCATCAAGATAATCGGAAGAAATGTTAATAAACCGTTCAAAGACTTTCAGCTCCTCTCAAGATATCCAAATAAATTTATTAAAAATTTTTCGCATTCGGACCATTAAATCCGTATTGCTCAAAAAATTCTTCACGAAATTCAAGTAATGCGTCTTCACGGATGGCATTTCGCACCTTTTCCATCAAGTTTAACAGAAAATAAAGATTATGATAAGTTGTAAGCCTTATTCCAAAGGTTTCATCACAACGAATCAAGTGACGAATGTAAGCCCGTGAATAATTACGACACGTGTAGCAATCACAATTTTCATCAAGTGGACCAAAATCATGTGCAAACTTGGCATTTTTGATTACTAGCCGGCCATTTGAAGTCATACAAGTTCCATTTCTAGCAATTCGTGTTGGTAAAACACAATCAAACATATCAATCCCACGAATCACACCATCAATAAGCGAATCCGGAGACCCCACTCCCATCAAGTAACGAGGCTTCCCGCTTGGAAGTAGTGGTGTCGTGTATTCCAAAACTTGGTTCATCACGTCTTTTGGTTCGCCAACAGACAGTCCGCCAATTGAGTATCCAGGAAAATCAAGCGATACTAAATCTTTCGCACTTTGTGTCCGCAAGTCCTCATATGCCCCACCTTGAACAATTCCAAAAAGCCCTTGCACATCCGGTTTCATATGCGCCTTCAGACCACGTTCAGCCCATCTTGATGTTCTTTCAACAGAACGCTTCATGTATTCATGTGTCGCTGGATACGGTGGACACTCATCAAAACTCATCATAATGTCCGCGCCGAGCGAATTCTGAATTTGAATCGCTTTTTCTGGAGATAAAAATAACTTGTCCCCGTTAAGATGATTTCTGAAATGCACGCCTTCTTCTTTAATATCGCGCATATCACTTAAACTAAAGACTTGAAAACCACCAGAATCTGTTAAAATCGGCTGATCCCAGTTCATAAATCGGTGCAAACCGCCCGCTTCCTCAACAAGCTTTTCACCTGGGCGAAGCCAGAGGTGATAGGTATTGCTTAAAATCACACCTGCGCCCATTTGTTTAAGCTCTTCTGGTGACATCGTTTTGACCGTAGCTTGCGTCCCAACAGGCATAAACATTGGCGTTTCAAACGTGCCGTGCGGCGTGTGTAGTTTTCCTAAACGCGCACCCGTTTTCTTATCTGTTTTTATTAGTTCATAAGAAATTGCAGCCATTTCAAACCTCTTTCTGTTTTACTCTACTGAATAGCATAACGAAAAAAAAGAGAGAACTCAAGCCTTTTCAGAAAAAAAGTCCTCTTTTCTCTCGATTAGTGAATAAACATCGCATCTCCAAAACTAAAGAAGCGATATTCTTCACGTACCGCATGTGCATAAGCGTGTAAAATAATGTCTCGCGATGCCAGTGCAGAAACAAGCATGATTAAAGTAGATTTAGGCAAATGGAAGTTCGTGATCAAAGCATCCACCGCTTTAAAAGTATAACCAGGCGAAATAAAAATATCCGTCCAACCCGCATCTGCTTGAATACGTCCATCAAATTTCGTCGCAATCGTTTCTAGTGTGCGAATCGAAGTCGTTCCCACTGCAACGATTTTTCCACCGTTTTGTTTCACGTCATTTAAAACGACAGCCGTTTCTTCTGTCAAACGGTAGAATTCCGAGTGCATCTTGTGGTTTTCCGTATCTTCAACATCCACTGGACGAAATGTCCCGAGTCCAACGTGCAGCGTTAAAAAGCAGACCTTCACACCTTTTGCTTTTATTTCATCTAGCAGTTCTTCCGTAAAATGAAGGCCTGCTGTCGGCGCAGCTGCTGAGCCATTTTCCTTTGCGTAAACCGTTTGATAGCGATCCCCATCTTCAAGTTGTTCCTTGATATAAGGGGGAAGTGGCATTTCACCAAGCTGTTCTAAAATCTCATAAAAAATCCCTTGATAATGGAACTCTAAAATGCGTCCACCGTGTTCCAGTTCTTCCAGACAAACCGCTTCAAGTTCGCCGTCACCAAACTTAATTTTCGCACCCTTTCGAATTCGTTTAGCAGGTTTTACGAGCGTTTCCCAAGTATTTCCTTCTTGTTGTTTTAAAAGAAGCACTTCAATATGTGCGCCTGTTTCTTCTTTTATCCCGTGAAGTCGTGCCGGTAAAACTCTGGTATCATTTAATACCAGCGCGTCACCAGCGTGTAGTTCAGAAACAATGGATTTAAACGTATCATCTTTTAATTCGCCTGTTTGTTTATCAACAAGCATCAAACGACTTGCCGTCCGGTCAAGAAGCGGCGTTTGCGCAATCAATTCCTCAGGTAAGTCAAAATCGAAATCTTCAACTCTCATTTATTCAGCACCCTTTTCTTCAATTCCTAAATGTTCATAAGCAAGCGATGTTGCCAATCTTCCTCGTGGCGTACGCTGTAAAAAACCGATTTGAAGTAAGTAAGGTTCATGCATATCTTCAATCGTTTCTCGTTCTTCGCCAATACTTGCAGAAATCGTATCAAGCCCAACAGGCCCCCCACGAAAAGAACGAATAATCGTTTCAAGCAGCCTCTGATCAATCGTATCAAGCCCTCTTGGATCCACCCTAAGAAGCGTTAAAGCTTCCTCCGCAATCGAAAAATCAACCAATCCATTACCTTTTACTTGGGCAAAATCTCGGACGCGCTTTAGCAGCCTGTTAGCAATACGCGGGGTTCCACGTGAACGCCTTGCAATTTCAAGCGCACCGCCATGATTAATCTCGGTCGATAAAATCTTGGCTGTTCGCGTGACAATATCCTCTAGCTGATTTTCTGTATAAAATTCCAGATGGTCCACTACGCCGAAACGATCACGAAGAGGCGCAGAAAGCTGACCAGCGCGTGTTGTAGCACCAATCAGTGTAAAGGGAGGCAAGTCGAGCCGAACAGACTTCGCCGTGGGTCCCGTCCCGATCACAATATCCAAACAATAATCTTCCATCGCCGGATAAAGAATCTCTTCCACTGCCTTTGAGAGCCGGTGGATTTCATCAATAAACAAAACATCTCCCGGTTCAAGCGCCGTTAAAATCGTCGCGAGGTCTCCTGGTCTTTCAATCGCTGGACCACTAGTCGTTCTGATATTCGTTCCAAGTTCATTAGCAATCACCATCGCAAGAGTCGTTTTTCCAAGTCCAGGAGGTCCATAAAGAAGCACATGATCCAAAGCTTCTTCACGCTGCCTTGCCGCTTCGATAAAAATCTCCAAGTTTTGTTTTACTTTATCCTGACCAATATATTCAGCAAGAAGTTGTGGTCTGAGGCTCGTTTCAAACGAAATCTCTTCCTGATTCACATTTTCTGAAGAAACAATCCGATCTTCCACGCTTTAACCTCCTAACTCGTCATCAAGCGCAGCGCAAGCTTAATCGCTTCATCGCTTGAAAGTTTTTCTTCTTTTAGTTTCGGCAATACTTTTTTCAGTTCCCGGTCGCTATAGCCAAGTGCTTGAAGCGCAAGCAAAGCTTCCTCAAGTGCTGGAGGGAGTCCATCTGTTAGTTCTTGCTTCACGGGTTCAACCTGAATTTCATTTACCGCTACATCCCCTAATTTTCCTTTTAAATCCAGAATAATTTGTCTTGCCGTTTTTTTACCGACACTTGGAAATTTTGTAAGGAAAACATCATCTTCCGCTTCGATCGCAGAAATAAGCTTAGCCGCATCACCCGAAGCAATAATCGCAAGCGCACTTTTAGGACCAATGCCAGAAACGCTTAATAGTTTCTTAAATAAAAAACGTTCTTCAAGCGTTTTAAAACCAAATAACGTCAGACTATCTTCCCGTACATTTTGATACAAATAAACCTTCGTTTCCTTTCCTTCAAGCGCTGAAAAAGAAAACGGATTACCCGTTATGATGCTGTAGCCGATCTGACCCGCTTCCACAACAATATACTCAGGCGTAACCGCCGTAATGATTCCCTTAATATAATCGTACACAATCTTTCGTCCCTTCTAAAGTACCGTTAACAACAATAATAGCACAAGTCGAACATTCGTGCTACTTTCGCAAGAACCATGCAAGTCTCCCTCAATCACTTAAACTGGCTACGCGGATCGACTTCTTCATTGTACAAAAAAGCAAAGACCGCACGCAAGACTTGCCTTCCTTTATTTGAAGAGCAGCCGTAAAATTTTCCCTCTCCATTTTGACTGGGGGTACCTGAAACTGAAATCTAACCAGTTAGGCTGTCTGAGAACACTTTTCTGATGGGAAAATGTTCGAAAGCTTTGATAACCGTGATAGCTTCCCATGCCACTAGCACCGACGCCACCAAATGGCAAATAAGGCGTTGAAATTTGCATCAAGGTGTCATTGATACAAACACTGCCCGATGACGTTTCAAACAAGACTTTCCTTTCCAAATCCCGATTTTTCGTAAATAAATAAAGAGCGAGCGGCTTTGGACGCATCTTGATAAAATCAAGAACCTCCTCCAAATTCCGATACGGATAAAGCGGCAAAATCGGACCAAAGATCTCTTCTTGCATCACTGCACTATCGAGATCGGGCTTTTCTAAAAGAAACGGCGCTATTTTTAACGTTTCTTCATCTTTCTGAGCATCCGCTGCGTAGCCTATAAGCCGGTCAAAATGAGCCCGGTTGACAATACGCCCGTACTTTTCGTTTTCAAGCGGCTTTTCCCCATAAAGCTCCCGAATTGCTTGAGCTAACTCATCTTTAAATTCCTGATAGACATCTTCTTGAGCAAATGCGTAATCAGGCGCAATACAAGTCTGACCCGCATTTATCCATTTCCCGAAAGCTACACGTTTAGCAGCTAGCTTTAAATCCGCATCTTTCGTAACGATTAATGGACTCTTCCCGCCCAGTTCAAGCGTCACTGGCATAAGCTGTTTAGCAGCTTCCTGCATAACAAGCTTCCCCACACGGCTTGATCCAGTGAAAAAACAATAATCAAAAGGTTGCCTTACTAATTGAGTCGTTAAAAACGCATCTCCTAGCACCACCGCTATAATCTCTTCTCGAAATTGCGATAACACTTGAAAAAGCGCATCCGCTGTTTTGGGTGCGAGTTCCGAAGGCTTTAAAACAACAGTATTTCCACTCGCAATGGCTCCAATTAATGGCGTTAACGCGAGTTGAAATGGATAATTCCAAGGAGCAATCACGAGCACCGCTCCGTAAGGCTCTAGTATTGTCCAGCCTTTCGAACCAAGATGCGTCATGGCTGTCTTCACTTTCTTTGCTTTCATCCACTGTTTCAAATGCCGCTTCATAAACTGAATCTCTTCATAGACAATCCCAATTTCTGTCATAAAAGCCTCATCAGCACTTTTACCAAGATCCGCCTCTAGCGCATCCAAAAACAACCCTTCATTTTCCCTTAGTAAACCTTCAAGCAGCCGAAGTGTTTCCAAGCGATGCGCTAATGTTTTCGTCGTGTTCCCTGCAAAATAGCTTTTTTGTCTTGGAACAATTTCTGCATATTCCATCTTCTAAGCCCCCATCTAAAAACGCCTTACTTGATACAAGTAAGGCGCATATGCTTATTCCCCGTCTTTTGCATTTGTATACACTTCTTGTACATCGTCATCTTCTAAAAGTGCATCCATCATCTTTTCAAATTGAGCTTCCTTCTCTTCCGGAACTTCATTATACATAGACGGAATCATGCTTAATTCAGCTGCTGCAAACGAATAGCCATCCGCATTTAGCGCATCCTTAACAGCTGTAAAATCTGCCGGATCTGTATAAACTTCAAAAACTTCTTCACTGCTCTCCACGTCTTGTGCCCCAGCTTCAATCGCTTCAAGCATAAAGTCATCTTCTGTTACATCCAAGCCTTCGCGTTCTACAACCAGATAGCCTTTTCGTTCAAACATGTAGGCGACACTCCCTGTTTCTCCGAGACTGCCTCCATTTTTATTAAAAGCAACACGCACATTAGTTGCCGTTCTATTTTTATTATCTGTCAGTGCATGCACGAGAACCGCAATTCCTCCCGGACCGTATCCTTCATAAGAAACTTCATCATAGTTCTCGGCATCATTATTTCCAGCAGCTTTTTGAATTGCACGTTTCACATTGTCATTTGGCATATTAGCTGCTTTCGCCTTATCCACAACAAGTCGGAGTGCCGGATTCAAGCTCGGGTCTGGACCACTCTTTGCTGCCATGTAAATTTCTTTTGCTAACTTTTGAAAAACTTTTGCTCGTTTTGAATCTTGAGCATTTTTTCTACCTTGAATATTTTTCCATTTTGAATGTCCTGCCATAACCTGTCACCACTCCTTTTCTAATAAAAGTGTAACTGAAACCGAGGCAATTCGCAAGATTCCTCTCCTTTAAGCAAGAAAAACCCGCGAAATAAAAATTTCGCGGGTAACAACTTTATTTTGCGTACTCAACAGCTCTTGTTTCACGAATAACGGTAACTTTGATGTGACCAGGATAATCTAATTCTTCTTCAATTCGCTTCCGAATGTCTCGGGCTAAACGATAAGAAGCAAGATCATCAATTTCGTCTGGTTCTACCATAATCCGTACTTCACGACCAGCTTGAATCGCATAAGATTTTTCAACGCCTTCATAGGATTCTGAAATCTCTTCTAGTTTTTCTAGTCGTCTGATATAATTTTCAAGCGTTTCACTACGTGCACCAGGTCGAGCCGCAGAAAGTGCATCCGCAGCAGCAACTAAAACAGCGATAACAGAAGTTGGTTCCGTATCTCCATGGTGGGAAGCAATACTATTAATCACTACTTCATTTTCTTTGTATTTCGTAGCAAGTTCCACACCAATTTCAACGTGACTTCCTTCTATTTCATGGTCAATTGCTTTACCGATATCATGCAAGAGACCTGCTCGTTTTGCAAGTGTCACATCTTCGCCAAGTTCCCCTGCAAGTATGCCTGCAAGTTTTGCCACTTCAAGTGAGTGGTTCAAGACGTTTTGTCCATAACTTGTACGATAGCGCAAACGGCCAAGAATTTTTATCAGATCAGGATGTAGCGAGTGGATGCCCACTTCAAACGTTGCTTGCTCACCAACTTCACGGATGTGCTCATCAACTTCTTTACGAGCTTTATCAACCATTTCCTCAATTCTCGCTGGGTGAATTCGTCCATCTTGCACTAATTTTTCAAGTGCAATTCGAGCGATTTCCCGGCGGATCGGATCGAATCCAGAAAGGATAACAGCCTCAGGTGTATCGTCAATGATTAAATCAATCCCCGTAAGCGTTTCAAGCGTCCGAATGTTACGACCTTCGCGTCCGATAATTCTTCCTTTCATTTCATCATTTGGAAGAGTGACAACCGAAACGGTCGTTTCAGCAACATGATCAGCTGCACAACGTTGGATGGCAAGTGATAGAATATTTTTTGCTTTTTTATCCGCTTCCTCTTTCGCCTTGTTTTCTGACTCTTTCACCATGATTGCAGTATCATGAGAAAGCTCCTCTTCAACTTGGTTAAGGATGATATGTTTTGCCTCATCTTTCGAAAGAGCGGAAATGCGTTCTAATTCATCTTGCCCTTTTTGAATCATCTCGTCAATTTTGCTTTCCTTCTCTTCAATATGTTGTTGTCGTTTACTGATATTCTCCTCTTTTTTCTCAAGTGTAGCTTCTCTTTTACTTAAAGAAGTATCTTTACGGTCGAGGTTTTCCTCCCTTTGTAATAAGCGATTTTCTTGTTTTTGCAACTCTCCTCTTCGCTCACGAAGTTCATTTTCGATTTCAGTACGCACTCGATGACTCTCTTCTTTTGCTTCGAACATCGCTTCCTTTTTAATTGTTTCTGCTTCTTTCTTTGCATCCTCAACAATGAGTTCAGCGGTGCCACGCGAAGCCACTAACTTCTTTTCAGAACTAGCTTTATAAATCAAAGAGCCCACAACTAAACCGACGATAAAGAAAAGCAAGCCGGAGATGATAGCGACTGTGATAACCATCCTTACACCTCCTTTGCTATTCAATTTTTTGTCATTATTATGTCGGTAGCCAAATAGATATGGCACAAGTGTATTTTCCATCATTAATCGAAGTCCTGTTTCTACTCCGACTACTACTAAAAAACGTTTTAAAAATATCTTTTTTGTTTTTCAGCAATGTAAAATATACAATTTAATTCTATCGGTGTTCCAAGTGATTGTCAAGAAAAGGCTCGTGTTTTCTATATAGAAAATCACGTTTCAGAGTCCAAAAAAATCGTTTGCTTAAAAGTTGGATTTTATCCCTCTTTCAAGCAAACGATTTTTCGATTTAAAACAGATTATTTTTATTCGTCTTCAAGCAAATTGAACTCTTCTGCTTCATCTGGTGATTCAGTAGCTTCAAGTTTCGTGTCAATCTCATAAACTTCACGCACTCGTTTAGAAATTTCTTCTCGAATTTCTGGATGGTCTTTCAAATATTGTTTCGCATTTTCACGTCCTTGACCAATGCGCTCTTCATTATAAGAATACCACGAACCGCTTTTATTAATAACATCGACTTCCGCAGCCATATCAACAAGCTCACCTTCGCGGGAAATTCCTTCCCCGTACATGATATCGACTTCCGCAACACGGAACGGTGGCGCCACTTTATTTTTCACTACTTTAATTTTGGTTTTATTCCCCATGACTTCGGTGCCTTGTTTCAATTGTTCAGCACGACGAACTTCAAGACGAACTGTTGAATAGAATTTAAGTGCACGTCCACCAGGCGTTGTTTCAGGATTTCCGAACATGACACCGACTTTTTCACGAATTTGGTTGATAAAAATCGCAATTGTTTTCGATTTATTAATAACCCCAGACAATTTACGCAAAGCTTGAGACATTAAACGAGCTTGCAAACCAACGTGCGCGTCCCCCATTTCGCCTTCAATTTCTGCACGCGGCACAAGTGCTGCAACCGAGTCAATAACTAGGATATCAATCGCGCCACTTCGAACAAGAGCCTCTGCAATTTCAAGAGCTTGCTCCCCAGTATCTGGTTGCGAAAGTAGCAATTCATCAATATTAACGCCTAAATTTTTCGCATAAGTTGGATCAAGTGCATGCTCAGCATCAATAAAGGCTGCTGTTCCACCTTGTTTTTGTACTTCAGCAATGGCATGAAGCGCAACAGTTGTTTTACCAGAACTTTCTGGTCCGTAAGTTTCGATAATCCGACCACGTGGATATCCCCCTACGCCAAGGGCAATATCTAATGCTAACGAGCCGCTTGATACGGTCGATATATTTTGATCGCTGTGTTCCCCTAATTTCATGACGGAACCTTTACCAAATTGTTTTTCAATCGATTTTAAAGCTTGATCTAAAGCCGCTTGACGATCGTTCACGTTATTTCCTCCTTCATTACCTACTTCACTTACTTTATGCAGACAGCAGATAATTCTCTTTTTTCATCTCTAAAAATACTATATCTTATTCGAAATAAATAATCAAGCAAAAAGCGAATAAATGTTCGTATTTTTTCAAGAATGCTCTTTAATTCTTTTTCATTATAGCCTGATGAAGTGAATTCGTCCAACCTTTTTTTGAAGCAAGAAATGGGAATTTATAAGGCTTTCCTGCCGTTTCTCGCTTAAGTATTTTGCCATTTTTCGTCAATAAACTGATTTATAAGTTGAAACCCTTGTTTTACTGAACGAGCCCGATTATGGTTCCGATCTCTGCCGAAACGGAACAGATAAGTTTCAGTTGGAAATCCTTCCACACTTAATCCGATGTATACAGTACCCGCGGCGTGCCCTTCTAGCGAATCAGGACCCGCCACTCCAGTAAAACTAATGCCAATTTGCGATTCACATTTTTCGCGAATCTTTTCTGCCATTTCTTTTGCACAGGCTGCACTTACTACGCCGTCACGTTCAATTACTTCACGAGAAACACCTAAAATCGCTTGTTTGATTGATGTCTGGTAAGTAACCATTCCGCCTTTAAAAACTTCGGAAACCCCCGCATGCGCGCCTAATTCTGCTTGAAAGGCACCAGCTGTTAAACTTTCTGCCGCCGCTATTGTCAGTTTGTTCGTAAGTAGCTTCTTGACTACAACATCCGCAAGCGATTCATCTCCGTAGCCATAAATAAATTCACCATCTCGCAGTTTGATTTCTTTCTCAACCTCATCAAGTAAGCGTTCTGCCTCAGATTTTGTTTTGGCACTTGCAGTTAGGCGGATTTCAACTTCATTGTCTGACGCATATGTCGCAATCGTCGGATTGGACTGCTTTTCAATCAAATCGCTCAAATCATAAGCAAGCTTCGATTCTCCAATGCCAAAGAAATGCAAAATCCGAGATTCCAAGTGAATAGAATCCCCATTCATTGAAGCAGCTAGTAGAGGCTTCGTGTATGTTTTAAACATCGGTTTCATTTCTGACGGAGGTCCGGGAAGAAGAATATAGTTTTTTCCGTTTTCCGTAAACATCATTCCTGCCGCAAAACCAAAATCATTTTTTAAAACGGTTGAATCTTTGATAACTAGTGCTTGTAATTTGTTATTATCTGTCATTTTTCGACCACTAACAGCAAAATAGTCCGTAATTTTATCTAGATGCCCTTGATCCGTTACGAGTTCTTTTTTTAAGTAATGAGCAAGAATTTGCTTAGTTAAATCATCGTCTGTCGGGCCAAGTCCTCCCGTGAAAATTAAAAGGTCACTCCGCGATTCTGCGATTCGAATTACTTCTTCAAGTCGTTTTGGATTGTCTCCAACTACTGTATGGAAATAAACATATATGCCAAGCTCAGCTAGCTCACGTGATAAAAAAGTAGCATTCGAGTTTGTAATTTGCCCCATTAAAATTTCAGTGCCTACTGCAATAATTTCAGCTTTTTTCATCCTGTCACATCCTTTTTGAAATAGCAAATCCAATAAAAGAAGCCTCCTCTAAAGGTACTACTCGTCACACAGACTTGTAGCGCCTCAAAGGAAGCATTCATTTTCTCTTACATTGAACCTTTAAAAACACCTCTGTTTTTGTAGAAATAATCAATTCCCGACCAAACTGCAAAAAAGGCACAGACATAAAGGAATATCAAATCTACTCGAATCCCCGTCCAAGCAAACGGGAAATTATTTAAGAGCAGCAGCGGAATCGCGATCATTTGTGTAAATGTCTTAATTTTACCCAGTTGACCAGCAGCAAGAACCTCTCCACCTTCTACAAGCAATAAACGCAAACCAGTGACAGCTAACTCCCGGCTAATAATCAAAATAATCACCCATGCAGGTGCCACATTCATTTCAACTAAAATGATAAATGCGGCAGTTACTAACAATTTATCCGCCATCGGATCAGCAAACTTGCCAAAATTTGTAATTAAATTGTACTTTCTTGCTAAATGCCCATCAAACCAGTCAGTCAAAGCAGCAATGATAAAGATAATCGTTGCAATTAAATTTGTTACTGGAATCGCTGAACCAAGCCAGTAAAGCACACCAAAATGGAATGGTACGACGCAAAGAATCACGAAAATCGGAATTAAAATGATTCGAGCGACCGTTAATTTATTTGGTAAATTCATTTTCCCCTCTCCAATCCCTAATCAAATAAAAATTATGTACATCAAAAGAAAAGAAAGTATAGGCAAGACAACTCTCACCTATACTTCTTGATTCCTCATTGCGCATTTTCGCCATCGCTAGACGAAGAGCTAGCTGAATCACTTGATGAATCGCTGCCGCTATCATCTAGTTTAATTGTGAGAACTTGTTTAACGAGTGTTGGTGCTAGTTCAATTTTTTCACCATTAACTTTCACTGTCGTAACAGGCGCATTCCCAACAACGATCGAAACCGTTTTGTTATCTTTCGCATCAATCTCATCTGAACTTGATCCGTCTTTTACGATGCCATTATAAATGTTAGCACCAGCTGCAGTCGAAACACCAATCCAAGTGTCGCCACCAGAAGCAGAAATTTCTAAGCTTAACTTATCGGCATTTGAAACTGTATAACTTGTAGCATTCCCAGATGTCTGACCTTTTTCAATCGCCATTTTTTTATCTTTCTCATCTGCTTTTTTCTTATCTTCAGCTTTCTTCTTTTCAGCCGCTTTATCATCCGCTGCTTTTTTCTTCGCAGCAGAGTCATCATTTTTCTTAGCGTCATCAGACTTCTTCGTTGATGACCCAGTTTCATCATTTACTTTTACAGTTTGCTCTGAATCATTAGGGGTTGCAACATTTTTGTCATTATCACGAGCAAAAACGAAGTACCAAATAATAAATAAGATAAATAAAATAAATAAAGCAATAAGAATTTTAGGCAAGATATCAAAAAAGCGATTTCTTGATGAATTTTGCCCCCCGACCGAATGTGTGGCAAGAGGAGTTGCCTTTTTGCGTGCACGACTCTGCTCTTGTTCAACTACTTCTTGCTGGGATTCAGGAACCTCAGAATCAAAGTCAGCAAAAAGTTGCGTACTATCAACATCTACCGCTTCTGCGTATTGTTTGATGAAAGCACGTGTATAAAACTTACCCGGCATAACCGAATAATTGCCTTCTTCAATCGCGACGAGATATCTTTTTTGGATTTTTGTAATTTGCTGCAGGTCGTCTAAACTGAGACCTTTTTCTCTGCGGGCAGCTTTTAGTTTGTCGCCTAATTCAGTCAATATTAAACACCTACCATTAAATTAAATCAATTCTTGTTTTTTCACATGTGCCATCCGCCATTAACACCTAAAACCTGCCCTGTAATATAGTCAGATTCATCTCTTACGAGAAAAGCCGCTGCATTTGCAACGTCTACAGGGTCCCCGAGTCGTAACAAAGGAATCTCCTCGATTAATTCCTGCTTTTCTTGTTTAGAAAACTGAGCAAGCATCGCTGTGTCAACAGCACCCGGCGTTAGGGCATTTACAGTAATACCGTTTCCCGCTACTTCCTTGCTGAGCGCTTTTACAAAAGCAATTTGTGCTCCCTTCATCGTCGAATAAGCAACTTCCATCGCAGCCCCAACTTCTCCCCAGATCGAGCTAATGAAAAGAATTCTCGGATGGCTTGAACGCCTTAACTTAGGTAAAAAAGCACGAGTCAAATGAAGTGGCGCACCGACATGAACATTGTATAAACACTGCAGCTTTTTGTCTGACAGATCTGTAAACAGACCATACTCGCTGTTTCCGGCTGCATGGATAAAAACATCAAGTTCAAAAACATTTTCCGTTATCGTCTCTAAGTCAGCAAGACTAGAAAAATCTCCTTGGAGCACTGTCACGTCCACTTCATAATTTTGCAATTCCAGAGCAAGTGCCTGCATACTTTTTTCGTTCGAATGATAGTGTAAATAAAGATTAAAACCATCTTCCGCTAATCGCTGTGCAATCGCTTTTCCGATTGCTCCACTTGCGCCTGTCACAAAGGCTGAACGTTTTCTATTTTTCAAGGTAAAGACTCCCCAAGACAATATTTCTTTCATCATAGCATGACTGTAATAATAATACCATTTTTTCACCAAAAAAGCTTCAAATAACTTCAAAACTTAAGATTTCTTTAATTTTATTCAGGAATAAGCTGGAAAGTTGTGATTTGCTCTTCATTTGCAAGCGAACGAATAAATGCTTCAATATCTTGAACGGTAATTGATTCAATCGCTTTTGGAAGATCGAATAAAGAAGCTTCTTCTAGTATATACTGACTAAACTGGTTTGCGATAAACTCAGGTGAGTTTAACGCACGCAAAAATTGTCCAGTTTTTTTCCGTTTAACTAGTTCAAGACTTTCTGCTGAAATCCCCTTTTCCGCAGCTTCAAACCAAGCTTCACGAATTCGCTCCGCCTGCTCATCAGGATTTGTCGCATCCCCGCCGATCAAAACGAACGAAAAGCTATCCGAAAGTGTATAATCATAACCAAATGTGTCATCAATAACCCCTTCATTATAAAGCTTTAAATAGTTTTCGGAAGTGGTTCCAAACAAAAGTTCAAGCGCTAAATCTGCCACCATTTCGTGTTTTACCGCTTCAAAGCCTCGTAACAAACCAATGTCTTCTTTCATCCCCACTAAATTTTTAGCAATTTGAACAGGAAAAGCTAATTTTTTTTCTTTATAAGCGACTTCACGTGGTTCATCAGGAAAAGCACGTTCAATTCCAGCTTCCTTTTCAAAATGCTTGGCCGCTTGATTTTCACGAATCACTTCCATCATTTCACGTGGTTCCAGTTGCCCTACAACAAAAAGCACCATGTTGCTTGGATGATAAAACGTGTTGTAACACAAATAAAGTAGATCTTTATTAATTTCCGCAATGGATTCAACGGTTCCGGCAATATCAATTTTCACCGGATGATTTTGATACATATTTTCAATTGCACCAAAATAAACTCGGAAATCAGCATCATCGTCATACATCCGAATTTCTTGACCAATAATTCCTTTTTCCTTCTCGACAGTTTCCTCCGTAAAATATGGCTGTTGAACAAAATCAAGCAGCGTTTTCAAATTCTCCGTCACATATGAAGTACTTGAAAAAAGATAGGCTGTCCTTGTAAATGATGTAAAGGCATTTGTAAAAGCACCCTTCTCACCAAATTTAAAAAAGACATCGCCATCTTCTTTTTCAAACATTTTATGTTCCAAAAAATGCGCGATTCCGTCTGGGACATGCGTTAATTGTTCTTCACCGATTGGCACAAAAGCATTGTCAACCGAGCCATAATTGGTCGTGAAAACCGCGTAAGTTTTGTTATAGTCCTTTTTAGGAAGTAAGAAAACACGCAAGCCGTTTTCAAGCGTTTCACTATAAACCGTTTCCTCTACATTATCAAAGCGCGTTTCATTCATCCCCTGTTACCTCCTTACTCAAGAAATATAGCGTGTTCATTTCAAAAAATTGAGCAGCTTCTGTAACCTCATCTTTACTTACTTGCTTGATTTTTCGAATCCAGTTTTCAAGACTTAAATCAGCTTCTTTTAGCAAATTATTATAAGTTAATTCGATAAGACCTTGGGCGCTGTCATTTGCTTCTAGAAGTTGGTTGATATACATTTTTTTCGTTTGTTCAAGTTCATCTTCAGTAAAATCCCCTTGCTTCATTGCTTTCACTTGTTCTTCAATAATCGCACGAGCTTGTTTATAGTTTTTTTCGTCAATCCCAGCCGAAATCAACATAAAACCCTTAAACGAATCAATTCGACTAGACGCATAATAGGCAAGGCTAGCTTTTTCACGAACATTTATAAAGATTTTAGAGTTTGAAAAGCCTCCCAGTAGCCCATTTGCTAATTGCAAAGGAACAAAATTGGAATCCCCAAAATAAACGCCCGTATGGTAGCCAAGTGCCAATTTTCCTTGATTAATCGGTTGAGTTTCAAAAACCTCATGCATTTCAGTTTGAGTAGTCTCACGTTCGTTCTTGCTTGCCGCTTCTTCTCTTTTCGAAAATGGCAGAGCTTCCACTTGCGGGATAAGCTCATCACGCGTGATATCTCCACAAACGAGCAAATCGATTTGGTCTTCTTTTAAAAAGCGTTGATAGTAGTGATAGAGTTCACTCGCACTGATCGCATCAACGTCTTCAAGCACCCCAGAAGCAGGATATTTAAAAACATCATCTGCAAACATTTCTTCAATCAAGCGTTTATTTGCGTAACGAATTTTATCATCAAAGACTGATTCAAGGCGACTTTTCAAATTGATTTTCTCACGTTCAAGTGTTGCTTCATGAAACGACGCATCTGCAGCGTTAGGAAAGAAAAATACTTGTTGTATAAATTGAAAAGCCTCCTTCAAAAGCTTTTCTCCGTCCTTCACAAGTTTACCATTTACAAGGTCAAAGACTGCAGTAAGAATGTGCTCATTACCCTTTTTCTCAACCGTTGTATAAAAATTGGCGCCATATAAATAAGCAAGACGTCGTCTAAATTCTGTTTGTGTTTTATACATTTCATTATTAGTTTCAAACAACATCGAAAGAAGCGCGCGTTTTGTTATCGTTTCCCGCTCAAGCGGCGCACGAAATTTAAATACAATTTTGCTCGACTTAAACTTCTTGGTTTCAAGAAGCGTCAAGCGAACAGCTCCGACTTTTTCTTCATAAGTTTGCATCAATCAAGCTCCTCTCGTTTTCTCCATTCTATTGTAGCTTAATGCTGCTACAAGTACAATCATAATGCCGTATGAGCTTGCTCAATAAAAAAGCCTTCCACCGAGTTTTCTCAGCGGAAGACCAAAATTTTATTTGCCTTTAATGTAATTGACACCGTCAGCTTTCGGCGCCTCAGATTTCCCGATGAAACCAACGAGTGCTAAGATCGTCAGCACATAAGGAGCAATCTGCAAGTAAATATCTGGAATTTCTTTAAAGAACGGAAGTGAACCGCCTGTAATAGCAAGACACTGTGCAAAGCCGAAGAAAATCGCAGCTCCCATTGCACCAAGTGGATTCCACTTCCCAAAGATCATCGCGGCAAGCGCCATATAACCTTGTCCAGAAATGGTTGCATGACCAAAATCTAGCGTAAAGGATTGTGCATAAACAGCACCACCAAGCGCACCAAGAATCCCTGAAATGATTACGCCTTGATAACGCATGAATTTCACTTTGATCCCCATTGTGTCAGCCGCAAGTGGATGCTCACCCACTGAACGAAGACGTAATCCAAAGCGTGTTTTATAAATAATAAACCAAGAAAGAATCGCAAAAGCAATGGCTACGTAGCTCATCACTGGAATGTTTCGGAAGAATATATCACCAATCACCGGGATATCTTTCAAAACAGGAATATCTGGCTTACCGAAGTAATGAGAAATTTGATCGGTTTGTCCTTTATCATAAATAACTTTGACAAGGAAAAGTGCCAGTCCAGTAGCGAGGAAGTTAATTGCTACCCCAGAAATAACATGATCTGCCCGGAAATTGATAGTTGCAACGGCATGTACAAGCGAAAATAATCCGCCGACGATCATCGCGGCAATTAAAGAAATCCATGGCGTTAAAGCACCAAACACATGATCGAAAGTTAAGTTGAAGACGATCGCAGAAAAGGCCCCCATCACCATCATACCTTCGAGACCAATGTTAACAATCCCACCTCGTTCGGAATAAACACCACCGAGCGCAGTAAAGATAAGCGGACCGGCCATTAATAATGTACTAGAAACAAGTGTCGCAATGATTGCTGTCACTGTCATTCTGCCTTCGCTCCCTTCTTAAATTTCGACATCGCCCAGCGAATAATATAGCTCGAAGCTACGAAGAAAATAATCAAAGCGATAATCACATTTACAAGTTCATTTGGCACTCCAGCAACTGCTGGCATATTGAGCGCGCCAATTTTCAAAGCACCAAATAAAAGTGCCGAGAAGATGATTCCAATTGGCGAGCTTCCTCCAAGAAGCGCAACCGCAATCCCGTCAAAACCGATCCCAGGTGAAGCACTTAATACGTAAGCATTGCCATATGTACCTAGCCCTTCCATTACCCCACCAAGGCCAGATAATGCACCGGCAAGAACCATAGAAAGAACAATTGTTTTCTTAACACTCATTCCGGCATATTTTGAAGCATTTTCATTAAATCCAACCGCTTCAATTTCATAGCCAAATGTGGTTTTATTGAGTACAAGCCAGATGATAATAGCAAACCCAAGTGCAATCAATATTCCCCAATGAAGGGTTGAATATTGTGTCATATTTTGTAAAAAGACGGATTGAAGTGAAGCACTTTCGGAAATTGTTTTCGTTTTATCTAAGCCATCTGTCAGCATATTTTGTACAACGTAGTTAAAAATATAAAGCGCCGTATAGTTGAGCATAATTGTGACAATAACTTCATTTACACGCAGTGTTGCTTTTAAAATACCAGGGATGAATGCCCAGAATGCCCCAAAAGCCATTCCTACAAGAACAGCCAGTGGCAAATGAATCCACTTGGAAAGCCCGTCAAATTGAAGCGCCACAATAATAGACCCAAGCCACCCCATGAGTAGCTGCCCTTCAGCTCCGATATTAAATAGTCCTGCCTTAAACGCAACCGCAACAGAAAGTCCGACTAGAATATAAGGTGTTGATTGGCGAATCGTTTCCCCAATATAATAAGGCTGCCCAATCACACCATTGATAAGCGCTGAATAGCCAGCAATCGGATCATAACCAAAAATCAGCATGATCACAGCACCACAAATGAGCCCTAAAAGTACAGCCGTAACCGGAATAACCAACGCATTCAAGATACTTTTTACTTTACTCATGCACCTTTTCCTCCGTTTCCGCCTGCTCTTTTCTCGATCCAGCCATCAAAAGCCCAAGCTCTTGCTCAGTAGTCTCTTCTGGTTTCACGATTGCGACAATTTTACCTTCATAAATTACGGCGATTCGGTCACTTACATTCATGATTTCATCAAGTTCAAACGACATCAGTAGTACCGCTTTTCCCCGATCACGTTGTTCAATCAAACGTCTATGAATAAATTCAATTGCTCCAACATCAAGGCCACGAGTAGGTTGAGCAGCAATTAAGAAATCTGGATCGCGACTAACTTCTCGCGCAATAATAGCTTTTTGTTGGTTCCCACCCGAAAGTGCTTTTGCAGGAACATACTCGCTGCTTGTTCGAACGTCGAACTCCTCGATTAGTTCCCTCGCAAATTCATACATCGCCTTATGATTTAAAAAGCCTTTGCTCGAAATTGGTTTCTTATAGTAGGTTTGTAAGGCAATATTTTCGCCAACTGTCATTTCAAGCACAAGTCCGTGTTTATGACGATCTTCAGGAATATGTCCAAGACCGGCTTCAGTAATTTTACGCGGCTTTTTATTTTCAATGGATTCCCCGTTTAGACGAATCGTACCATTTGTGACTTTTGTCAGTCCGCTGATCGCTTGAATCAATTCACTTTGTCCATTCCCATCAACTCCAGCAATGCCGACAATTTCTCCGGCACGAACCGTTAAGTTTAATCCGCGAACACTTTCTACTCCGCGACTTTCCTTCACAATTAAGTCTTTTATTTCAAGTACATTTTTCCCTGGATTAGCCGGCTTCTTTTCAGTTGTAAAAACGACTTCACGACCGACCATCATATTTGCAAGTTCTTGTGGATTCGTTTCAGAAACATTGACTGTTCCCATCCCTTTACCTCGACGAATAACCGTTACTCGGTCACAAACATCCATAATTTCTTTTAATTTGTGCGTAATCAAAATGATGGATTTACCTTCTTTAATAAGCGCCCGCATAATTTGAATTAATTCATTAATTTCTTGCGGCGTCAAAACCGCAGTAGGTTCATCAAAAATCAAGATATCCGCACCGCGATAAAGTGTTTTCAGAATTTCGACACGCTGTTGCATGCCAATTGAAATATCTCGTATCACTGCATTTGGATCAACTCGAAGCCCATAACGATCAGAAATCTCTTGAATTTCTTCGATCGCTTTTTTCTTTTCAATCACTCCAAGTTTATTAGGCTCTTTACCTAAGATGATATTTTCCGCAACCGTAAACTTGTCTACAAGCATAAAATGTTGGTGCACCATGCCGATTCCAAGTTCATTTGCTTTGTTCGGGTTGTTGATCACTTCTTTTTGACCACGAACGCGGATTTCACCACCATCGGGCTCGTAAAGACCAAAAAGAACATTCATCAGCGTCGACTTTCCAGCTCCGTTTTCACCTAGCAAAGCATGGATTTCTCCCTGCTTCAACTGTAAGGTAATGTTATCGTTAGCTACAAAACCAGAAAATTCTTTCCTGATCCCTAACATTTCAATAACATAATCCACATTCTCACTCCCTTTGTCGCTTTTATTACAGAAAAACGGCTCGACATCATTTCTCACGAAAAATGTGGCCTCTCCAGATTTTTCCTCGAAGTGGGTAAACCTGTTTTTTATCTGTTTAATGGGTCAGTTTGTAAGCAACAGTTTTAAAGCTTTTTAGAAATTTATTTTCTGCTTCCAAATCGCTAAAAAAGATGTCACTTTATTTTATTTCTATTTGCCGTTCATTGCAATCTTAATTTAGAAAAAAATAAAAAATAGCTAAAAAACTTCCTAGTAAAAGGGTTTACTAATTATAGTAAGCGGTTTCAATATTTTTTGAAAGAGAGCCGGCAAAAAGCCGGCTCAAAAAACAGAATCATTAAGGTTTTTCTTGAACTTTAATGTCTCCGTCTACAATTTTTTGTTTATACTCATCAACTTTTTTAAGAACATCTTTTGAAATATTATCTTGATGTGAAGATAACCCTACAGCATCTTTATCAAGACCATATTCGATTTTTTCTCCCCCAGGGAAGTCGCCTTTTTTAGCACGTTTAGAAAGATCATTTACCGCAATATCAACGCGTTTAATTTCAGAAGTAAGCGTAACATTGTAATCTTTGCCATCATTAGCTGTTACTTTTCCTTCATCCCACTGATCGCGGTCAACACCGATTACCCAAACTGCACGGCTTGGATCTTTTTTCTTCAAGTTTTTCGCTTCCGCGAATACACCATTTCCAGTGCCACCAGCAGCATGGAAGATCACATCTACACCACTTGAATACATAGTTGACGCAATTTGTTGTCCTTTATCAGCCTTAGCAAAATCATTGGCATATTGAACATCAATTTTCGCATCAGGATTTACAGCTTTAACACCTTCAACAAATCCAGCTTCAAAGCGGTCAATAACTGCGCCTTTTACGCCACCAACAAAGCCAACTTTATTCGTCTTTGTTGTGAGTCCAGCAACAACACCAACAAGGAATGAACCATCATTGTCTTTAAAGCCAATGCTTGCTACGTTTTTGCGATCGTCAATCACATCATCTACAATAGCAAAGTGATTATCTGGATTTTGCTTAGAAACCGTTTCTAGCGCTTCTTTTAACTTATAGCCAATCCCAAAAATCAAGTCATAGTTTGAACGAACAGCAGTGTTCAAATTAGTTTTGTAGTCTGCTTCAGAAGCTGACTGCAAATAATTGTAACCATCTTGCCCTTTTTTCATGTCGTTCGCTTTACCAAATTCTTTAAGTCCTTCCCAAGCTGATTGGTTAAACGAGCGGTCATCTACTCCGCCAGTATCAGTAACCATCGCTACAGTGAAGTCCTTGTCACTACCCTTACTTCCAGAACCCTTCGAACCACATGCGCCAAGAACGAGTGCAGAAGCAAGAATCAGTGTGAGTGCCAAAGCAAATGTACGCTTTTTCACTTGTAAACCCCTCCCAAGAGATAAATTGTGTGCTAGATTTAACGGTTTACCACGAACATTTTCTCCAATGACAATATGTATATTCAGTTTGATATTGGAAGAAAACTTTCCTTGAAACCGTATTCTCCAACTCTCTTTAATATACCATGTTCTCTCCTAGAAATAAATTCATAATTTTGCTTTTCTCAATGCAAGTTAATTCAGAAAATTATTCACTTTGAAAAAGCACGCCTCTCTAAGAAAGGCGTGCTTTTTTAATCTTCCCGGTCAGGTTCTCCGAGTGATTCTATGTTTACACGACGTGGTTTGCTTCCTTCGTGTGGGCCAACAACCCCGCGTTGCTCCATTTCATCAATCAAGCGCGCTGCTCGGTTGTATCCAATTCTAAATTTCCGTTGCAACATCGAAACAGAAGCTGTTTGCATTTCAACCACGAGAGCCACTGCCTCGTCATATAGCTCGTCTTCTGCTTCCTCTGTATGTTCAGGAATATCATCAGGAATCATCTCTTCATCATACTGCGCTTTTTGCTGTGAAATTGTAAAATCAACGATATTTTCCACTTCTTCATCAGACAGAAAAGCACCTTGCACACGAGTTGGTTTACTTGATCCGACTGGCAAGAATAGCATGTCTCCTCGGCCTAACAACTTTTCTGCTCCCCCCATATCTAAAATCGTCCGAGAATCGGTTGCACTTGAAACTGCAAAAGCGATTCTTGAAGGGATATTTGCTTTAATCACCCCAGTGATAACATCAACAGAAGGTCTTTGCGTTGCGATAATCAAATGGATACCCGCTGCCCGAGCCATTTGAGCAAGCCTTGTAATCGCATCTTCTACATCATTTGATGCAACCATCATCAAGTCAGCCAGTTCATCGACAATCACAACAATGTAAGGAAGTTCTGCTTGTTTTTCTTCATTTTTTTCGTTATGTTTTCGCACCTGTTCATTATAGCCTTCCATATTTCGTGTTCCAGTATGGGAAAACAAATCATAGCGACGTTCCATCTCTGCCACGATTTTTTGCAAGGCCTGCGCTGCTTTTTTAGGATTCGTTACAACTGGTGCAAGCAAATGAGGAATCCCATTATATACGTTAAGTTCCACCATTTTCGGATCAATCATCATCATTTTTACTTCGTGCGGTTTAGCGCGAAGTAAGATACTTGTAATAATACCATTGATACAAACAGATTTTCCGCTTCCTGTTGACCCAGCAACAAGTAAATGTGGCATTTTATTTAAATGAGCTAAAACCGCATCTCCAGAAATATCGCGACCAAGAGCAATTTGGAGTTTGTCTTCAGGATGATTTTGGCTATTGTTTTCTAGTACTTCCCGAAGCGTCACCATCGCCACTTGTTGGTTCGCAACTTCAATTCCGATTGCCGATTTCCCAGGAATAGGCGCTTCAATCCGAATATCTTTTGCTGCGAGCGCAAGCGCAATATCATCGCTAAGAGAAACAATCCGACTCACTTTTACTCCCACTGCCGGCTGCACTTCATATTTCGTAACCGCAGGCCCTAAGTGTACTTGAGTTATTTTCGCCTTTACACCAAAACTATCGAAGGTTTCTTCCAGTTTCCGCGCATTTGCTTCAATTTGTTGATATTCTTTAGACTGATCCACTGATTTAGCTTCATTTAAAAGCGATAATGGTGGAAGTTGGTAGATTTCATTTTCAAATGATTCCTGCTCAAAGCGCATTTCTTGAATGGTTTCTTCTTCCTCTTCAGTTTGGTGATTAGCTTTTGCAGCATTTTCTTCTTTCTTTGCGGCATTAAAATTCGAGATGATTGGTGGTTTATTCTCTTTCTCTTCTTTTACGACCTTTTCCACCGGCTCTTTGACCTTATCATCTGGTTCTACTTTTACTTGTTCTTTTTCTTGTTTCTTTAATTCTTGCTTTGCTTTACGCAATTCAGCCTTTTCTTTTGCAAGCCGAGCCTTTTCTCTCCAATTTGTGTAAACAACACGCAATTTCTCCCAAACGACACTTAATGGAACTCCGGAAGCAAGCGATAAACCAAACACAACTAAAAATAACGCAAAAATATTTGTGCCAACTGCCGAAATAAGAAAATAAGTGATCGCTGTAATAACAGCTCCAATCATCCCCCCACCGACAGAAGCAATTTGTTCAGGATGAAGAATGTTTTGAAAGGCTAGATGACTGGAAAACCCTAGAATCGTTTGATCTGCAGGAAGAGCTTTTAACATTAAGCTCATATGTAGTAAAACAGCAAGACCAATTGCAATTAAATAAATCCCTACAAGTCGCTTAGCAAAAAAGTGAGGAATCGTTCTTTTGAATAGTAAATAGCCCCCGCAAATAATCATACCCAGCAGTAAACCTAAACTAAGCGAACCAATTATAAACTCACCTACTGTATAGAAAAAAGTTCCAACAAAACCAAGCTGGAATAAGCCGAGTAAGCCAATAACAATTAAAATGAATCCGCTAATCTCTTTTCCGTAGTGATTTTGTTTTTTCTTTGAACGTGTTCCCTTGCGTTTTCCTGCCGCATTGGTCTTTTTTTTTTGTGCAGCCAAAAAATCTCCTCCCAATCTAGTCAACATACTGGTCTTATTATAGCACATGAGATAAATGACAAACTCCACCAAAAGACCTATTTAGCAAACAAATGTACGTAAAAAACTGGACACCCTATCAAGAGAGTTGTCCAGTTTAGCATTATTTCACTTCACTTTGATTTTGAATAATTTGATTGACGATTCCATAGTCAATCGCTTCGTTAGCTGAAAGCCAGAAATTGCGGTCTGTATCTTCGACAACTTTTTCAAAATCTTGCCCAGTTGCTTCACTAATTAAACGGTTAATTCTTTCACGCATCCGTACAATTTCGCGAGCTTCAATTTCGATTTCACTACTTTGGCCTTGAACGCCACCGAGTGGTTGATGAATCATATAACGAGTATTTGGCAAACTGTAACGGTTTTCTTTTTTCGCAGCCAGATAGATGGTAATTCCTGCACTCGCCACCCAACCAGTTCCAATAATTCGAACTTCTGGTTTAATATACTGGATCAAGTCATGAATAGTATCGCCTGCTTCCACGTGACCCCCTTGACTATTGATAAAAATCGTAATCGGTTCGTCCCCTAAAGCCGCTAAAAGTAAAAGCTGTTTTGAAACTTCTTTCGCTAAATCTTGATTGATTTCTCCATAAAGAAAAATGGTACGTGTATCAATCAATTTTTCAGTCAAAATCTGACTCATATCTTTTGATTTGTTTTCTTCTGCCATTTTGACACATCCTCTCTTTTGCTCACGTACTTATTTTAACTGTTTGGTCAACAAAGGTCAAAAGAAAACTCCTCCCTTTAGAGGTGAGGAGTTTTCTTTGTCATCATTTTTCCGCCTTTGACTTCTGACATGCTTCCACCGACGGCTAAGAAAGCATCCGGATCAATTTCATCCAAAATCGATTTCAATTTAACTTCTTCGAATCGTGAAATAATCACGAAAATCACTTTATTCATTTCACCAGAATAACCACCTGTCGCTTCAATATAGGTGACACTTTTTCCAAGTTGCTCCATGATTTCAAGACCAATTTCTTCGTGATAGCGGCTAATAATAAACGCACTTTTCGATTCATCCATTCCCTGAATGACGATGTCAATCACTTTATATGCTAAGAAATAAGTAATCAGCGAATACATTGCACGATCCCAGTTAAAAGCAAAACCCGCTACTGAAAAAATTAAGATGTTGATGACCATGATGATTTGCCCTGTTGAAAAAGGCGTTTTCCCGTTCACAATGATCGAAACAATCTCTGTTCCATCAAGTGCTCCACCATTACGAATCACGAGACCAACACCAAGTCCGAGCGTCACTCCCCCAAAAACCGTAGCGAGCAAAAGATCATCTGTAACGGGATGTGCGGAATGAAGAAGGAGCGTCACAGTCGACATGACGGCAATCCCGTATAATGTGAAAAGAGCAAAGACTTTGCCAATCTTTCGGTAACCAATAATAAAAAAAGGAATATTTAAAACAAAGGTAAGTACGCCAAGGGGTAGCGGCGTAAGTTGAGAAACAATAATCGAGATACCGACGATCCCACCATCTAGAATCTGATTATTTACGAGGAAAAGCTCAAGACCGATTCCCATGAGGATGGCACCGATCGTAATCATCAAAAAGCGGTATGTAAACCATTTCCATTTTCTACGGCGATAAAGCAAGACTTCCTGCGCCGCTTTTTCTTCTAGCAATAAGCTGTCTGACTTCATAGTTCGTCACTTCCTGTCACTTTACAATTTGCTCATTTATCAGAAAATATTTTTGTGTTTTATTAAATTTTTTACTCTTTTTAAGTATAGCATAAGCGGTCTGTGCTTGTCTTTTCTCGTTACCATATACAAGAATTTTTTCTTGCAGCCAACTACTTATCTATAGTATAGTTATAGTTGCGCAATGTGCGGAGATGATTCACATGCTGCACTTTTCACAAGCAAAAACACAAAACTAAAGGTGGTAAAAAAATATGAGTGACTATCAAGTGTTGTTATACTACAAATACACGACAATTGATGATCCAGAAACCTTTGCGAAAGAGCATCTTGCTTTTTGTAAAGAAATTGGGCTAAAAGGACGTATTCTTGTTGCTGAAGAAGGAATCAACGGAACCGTATCGGGAACGACCGAGGCAACTGAAAAGTATAAAAACGCAATGCACGCCGATCCAAGATTTTCGGATATGGTCTTCAAAATTGACGAAGCTGATAAACATGCTTTCAAAAAGATGTTTGTTCGTCCGCGTAAGGAAATTGTGTCCCTTCATTTGGAACACGACCTTAGCCCACTTGAAGTGACCGGAAAATATCTTGAACCCGAAGAATTTCGAGAAGCTTTGCAAGACCCGGATACAGTCATTTTAGATGCAAGAAACGATTATGAATATGACCTTGGCCATTTTCGTGGGGCTATTCGTCCCGATATCAAAGCTTTCCGTGAACTACCAAATTGGGTCGAAGAAAATCGTGATCAATTTGATGGCAAAAAAGTGGTTACTTACTGCACCGGCGGCATTCGTTGTGAAAAATTCTCTGGCTGGCTCAAAACAGCTGGTTTTGACGATGTTGCTCAGCTTCACGGTGGCATTGCTACTTATGGAAAAAATGAAAAAACAAAAGGTGAATTCTGGGATGGCATGATGTATGTTTTTGATGAACGCATTTCCGTTCCAATCAACCGTGTAGAGCACACAATCGTTGGGAAAGATCATTTCGATGGCACACCTTGCGAACGTTACATTAATTGTGCTAACCCGCACTGTAATAAGCAAATTCTTGCCTCTGAAGAAAACGATGAAAAATACTTGCATAGCTGTTCTCATGAATGCCGTGTGCATCCAGATAACCTTTATGTCAAAAAACATAATTTGACGAAGGAACAACTTGAAGCTCGCTTAAATGCAATTGGCGAAAACTTAGAAACATCTTCTGCAAAATAATAAGGGAAAAGCGATCTCAAAAGTTGAGATCGCTTTTTTTAGGATTAGCCAGACTTTGATAGTCAATTTGACGTGCTTCACAAAAATCTTTTAATTCGCCTGAAACGATTAATGGAGCTTGCTTTATTTCGCTTAAATTTTTGGAATCTAATAGAACAAATAAAGCCGCTAAGCTTTCCTTTAATTGTTCTACTTCCGAAATAGCCGCTTCCTTTCCATCTTTTTTCAGCCGGTACAAAATTTTGCCAGCCATTCCCGCGCTTCTCGCTCCTAAACGATAAGCTTTTACCATATCAAGTGCTGATTTGATTCCACCAGAAGCTAAAAATTCCATATTCATCGGTTCTGCATTCTGCAAATCAAGTAAACTTTCAGCAGTCGTAAGTCCCCAATCTGTTAAGAAATCGAAAGCATGGTCTCGCCGCCGATCATTTTCAATTTGAGCGAAATTGGTACCTCCTCTTCCCCCCAGATCTACCGTACGAATTCCTAACTCGCCAAGCCTTGCCACGGTTTCTTTCCGCATGCCAAATCCAACTTCTTTCACAACAATCGGAATTTTAATTTCATCCACGTAGCGCTTCAAACTTTCTATCCAGTGACCAAATTCACGGTCTCCTTCTTTCATCACCAGTTCTTGAGCCGGATTAATATGGATTTGTAATAAGTCTGCTTCAAGCATTTCAATTGCTCTTTTAGCTTGTTCTACGGGCACTTCTGGGCTCACATTGGCAAATAATTGTCCTGACGGATTGACTTCCCGAGCAATGCGAAAAGTTGATTCAAGCGCTTGATTTTTAAGAGCAGCGGACTGCGAGCCAACAGCCATTGCTATTTCCGTTTCTCGAGCAATTTCCGCCAACTCTTGATTGATTTTCTTTGTGTGAGCACTTCCGCCTGTCATGGCATTTATATAAAACGGCCACTTAAAATGAAGGCCTGCAAAGCTTGTTGTTAGATCTACTTCGCTAACGCCAATTTGAGGGAGCGAAGTCCCTAAGATTTTTAATTCGTTGAAGCTTGTCCCTTGTTTCTTGTAGCTATTGTATGCAAGTGTCACGTGCTCGTCTTTTCTACGCTCTCGCAAAAGATCTTCCTTTTTTTCCAAAGTTTTCCCATCCTTAATCTATAGGCTTTGTTTCAAAAGCTGCTACTTCGCTAAACCACGTATTGACTTCTTCGGGTTCCGGCGTATACACTTTCCCGTCTTCCATGAGAATTAGTCCATGGAAAGTTTGAATGTCGTCCTCGCAGTCTTCACAGTACTCGATTTCCTCTTCGTTCCAAGCAGCGAATAGCACTTGTTTTTTTAACGCATGGTGCGGATAATTTTGAATCATTTCTTCCGCAACTATTTTATATTTCTTAAAAGCTTCTTCCTTTTCATTAAAACGGAAACGATCAAGAATCGTCTCTTCCCAGTCTTCAAAAAACCACCAAGGTTCATATTCACCCTTCGTTTTAATGATTGTCCACTCTGTCAAAGCGACCATCTCCTAGTTTATTCACTATCCCGATTATAGCAAGCTCAAACAGGAATGTAAATTTTTGAAACTCAAACTAAAAAAAGCTACACTAGTGTTAAATGATAGAAGAAAGAAGGGATTTGTTATGGCTACTGAAACAGCAATCATTCGTGTGACTGGCCTTGTTCAAGGTGTCGGTTTTCGCTATACAACTAAACATTTAGCTTATAAGTTTGATGTAAGCGGCACTGTGAAAAACTTAGATGATGGCTCGGTTGAAATTGGCGCTCGTGCAAATAGCGATAATTTAGAAAAATTTATTGATGCTATTAAACAAGGGCCCTCTCCTGCCGCACGCGTAAATGAAGTATTTATTTACAAAGGCGCACCGGTCCCCGAACGAAAAACTTTTGATATTGTCTACTAAAATAAGCCTTGAATTCCCACTTTATTTGGCTTATAGTTAAGGAATGACATGTTCCACGGAAAGGAGCTGATCGTACCGTGGGGATAATGGCGCAAATGTTTTCGGAACCTGAATTCATTTCCATTTCCGTCACTTTCCTGTTAACGCTTGCCATCTTTCGATTTTGGCCTGCATTTCACTTTTTAAAACCTGCGATGACGACTCATGTTCGAACGATTCAAATTTTTCATCTTCCAACTGGAAAATTGAAAATAAATGCTTTGCAGCCACTTAGTTTCGTTGTAAATTGGATCGTTGTTGCCCTTAAAAAAACACAGCCTAGTGATGATGAAACTCATTGTTCTTCCCTTTCCAGCTATGCAAATTGAAATTTTAGGAGGAAATAAGAACATTGAAAAAGAAACATATACTTTTAATTAGTCTGCTTCTCATTGGGCTCGTTGTCCTTTCTGGATGCAGCATGGATCCATCACAAAATCAAGATGGGTTCT
Organism: Listeria kieliensis; assembly: GCF_003369925.1. Taxonomy (GTDB): domain Bacteria; phylum Bacillota; class Bacilli; order Lactobacillales; family Listeriaceae; genus Listeria; species Listeria kieliensis_A. The sequence continues at coordinate 1,046,770 of NZ_LARY01000001.1, forward strand.
TCTATAAATATTTAATTTGGCCGCTTACTTGGTTTATCCAATTTGTTGCATCCTTCTTCGGAAACAATTATGGAATTGCAATCATTATTACCACTTTAATCATTCGTGCTGCGATCATGCCTCTAAACTTGCGGACTGCAAAAGCGCAAATGGAGATGCAATCGAAGATGGCGGTCGCAAAACCTGAAATTGATGATATCCAAGCTCGGTTGAAACGTGCCGCAACGAAAGAAGAACAAACGAAGATTCAACAAGAAATGATGGTCGTTTACCAAAAATACAACATCAATCCGATGCAAATGGGTTGTTTACCGTTGCTCATTCAAATGCCTATTTTGATGGCCTTTTATTATGCTATTCGTGGTTCTGATGCGATTGCTTCGCATACGTTCTTATGGTTTAACCTCGGGTCACCAGATACGATTCTTGCTGTGATCGCTGGACTCGTATACTTGGGTCAATATTACGTTTCAATGATCGGTTACACGCCGGAACAGAAAAAACAAATGCGGATCATGGGATTACTTTCTCCCGCTATGATCCTATTCATTTCCTTCTCTGCTCCATCCGCTCTTGCACTTTACTGGGCTGTCGGCGGGATCTTCCTAGCTGGTCAAACGTTACTTACGAAAAAACTTTATATGAACAAACATCCAGAGATCAAACAAATGGAAGCAAGCGAAAAGGAATTTGAAGAAACTGTAGAAAAACAAAAGAAATAATTTAAAAAGCACGAAGTGAGCGATCTCACTTCGTGCTTTTTTAGCTAGTCTTTTTTCGTTTCTGTTTTTTTATTAGTAGGCTCTTTTTCGATGAGCGGGAGTGTAATTGTGATGGCTGTTCCGCTTCCTTCGACACTCTCAGCGTTAATCGTCCCTAAATAGCCTTCAACTAATTGTTTCGCAATCGCAAGTCCTAGGCCATTTCCGCCACGCTCCCTGCTTCTTGCCTTATCTACTCGGTAAAAACGATTGAAGACTTTCTCAATTTCATCTTCTGAAATCCCAACGCCGTGGTCACGAATCACAATTTGTACTTGCTCTTTATTTTTTAACAACTGCATATTGACTTCTTTTGAGTCCCCAGAATATTTAACTGCGTTATCCATCACGATGATCAACAACTGCTCGAGGTGATTGTGTTGGATGAGCGCGAATAAATTCTTTTCGGGTTCTTCAAGTGTGAAACGAAAATCTTCATACATGATTTCAAAATTGCGTCGCACTTGCTCAACCGTATCATTGATGCTCGTAATTTGGAGTTCTTTCGTCTGCGAAACTTGTTCAGCTCTTGAAAGATCTAACATTTCTTGAACGAGCCGTTTCATCCGATCAAGTTCTGTAAGCGAAGCTTTAAGTGATTCATCAAGCACCTCAGGGTCATTTTTCCCCCAACGGTCAAGTAGCTTAAGATGCCCTTCCATAATTTGCACAGGTGTGCGAAGTTCATGAGAAGCGTCTTCTACAAATTGCTTTTGCTGCTCAAAACTGTTTTCAATTCGAGTCATCATATCGTTAAAAATCACTGTCAGCTCTGTAATTTCATCCCGTGATTTTGAAGTCGTTTCAATTCGTTTTTGGAAACCATTATTGCGGACATCGTTCATCCCTTTAGCAAGTTTCGTTAACGGACGCAAGAAGTTTTGTGCAAGCAAATAGCCAAGCATACCGCTAATGAAAAGCGCTACCGCACCAAGTAAAAACATCGTCAGTAAAAGGCGCTCCATAATGCGGTTATAGCTTGTTAGTGGATTGATAATTTGCACGTACCCAATCACCGTCGAATTATCTTCCACCGACGTAATCGGACCTTGTGAAATCAACATTTTATCGCCACTAATTGTTGGTTTACTCGTCACCTTATCGCTAATATCCGTGTGAAAGTACTTTGTAAAATCATTATTAGCAGTTTTTTGGCTAGAGGTAAGGAAATACTTGTCGAGTTGATTTCCCTTGTCATCATAAATAGCGATGACTTGGTCTTGAATTTTGCGACTGATACTTGGACTTTTATCAAAGACTTCTTTTAACAAATCAGCATTGTCCAAGTTACCCGATTTGAGGACTTGATTAGAGGTAGTTTCCGCTAGAAGCGAATTTACTTTCTCTTCTTCTTCATTTAAGAGCATTTGACCAATCCCTTGATAAATCGCATACGAAAATAAAAAGAAAGTCAAAAAAATCGCAGCAGACGCTCCAAAAGTCCATTTAAATTTTAAAGAACGACTCTTTAGTGAAAAATTGCTAATACCTGTCATGTACGCATCACATATCCAGTACCACGGACGGTTTGAATATAACTTTCCTCATCATCATGATCAATTTTATTCCGCAAGTATCGAACATAAACATCCACGACATTCGTTTCGACTTCTGTTTCATAGCCCCAAACTTTGTTTAGTAATACTTCACGTGTAAGCACAATATTGACATTTTCCATCAATGTTAAAAGAAGCTCATATTCACGTTTCGTTAAATCGATCACTTCTTCCCCGCGTCTCACAATCCGACTTTCTTTTTCCACGACCAAGTCACGGTATTCAAGAGTCGTTTGTTTCGCCGACTGTTCTGCTGTTTCAACGCGCCGCAAAAGCGAACGAAGTCGCGCGAGCAACTCTTCAATCGCAAAAGGTTTCACGATATAATCATCAGCTCCATGATCAAGACCCGAAACGCGGTCAATCACAGAATCACGTGCTGTAATCATAATAATCGGGGTTTGTTTCACTTGACGAATTCTGCGGCAAACTTCCATTCCATTTAAGTGCGGCAGCATCAAGTCAAGCAAAATCGCATCCCATTCTTCATTAAGTGCAAGTTCTAGTCCAGCGCGACCATCATTTGCAACTGTCGTTTCATAATTTTCATGTTGAAGCTCAAGTTCAATAAAGCGAGCTAAATTTTTTTCATCTTCAACTATCAGGATTTTGCTCATCCAAAAAACCTCTCTTTCGAGTCATGACTATACATCTATTACTATTGTAACGAACTTTAAAGATAAAACAACTCTTAACCGCTTGATCCAGCTATTTTTTAGTAAATTATTATTTAAATCGGTTATATTCTCATGTATTTTTCAGAAAACAAATCAAAAAAGTGACGCATTCTTTCAAGAAGAAAAAATGCGTCACTTTTTATAAAGTCTTATTCATCTACTTCTGGCCATTCCGTATGGAACGTTCCAGGTTTGTCAACACGTTCGTATGTGTGTGCACCGAAGTAATCCCGTTGCGCTTGGATCAAGTTTGCAGGAAGCACACTTGAACGGTAGCTATCATAGTAGCTAATAGCTGCTGAGAACGTTGGAACAGGAATTCCTGCTTTCACAGCTTCTGCAACTACTTCACGAAGCGCCCCTTGATAATTGTCTGCGATGTCTTTGAAATAAGGATCCAGTAACAAATTGTCTAAGTTCTTATCTTTATTATACGCATCTGTAATTTTTTGCAAGAAGCGAGCACGGATGATACAACCCGCACGGAAAATCTTAGCAATTTCTCCGTATTGTAAATCCCAATTATACTCATCACTTGCTGCTTTCATTTGTGCAAAGCCTTGTGCGTAAGAAGCAATTTTACTGAAATATAGCGCCCGACGAACTGATTCGATAAACGCTTTTTTATCCCCACTAAATTGATAACTTGAAGGTCCTGTTAAGACAGAACTTGCATGAACACGTTCTTCTTTTAACGCTGAAATATAGCGTGCAAAAACAGATTCAGTAATTAAAGAAAGTGGCACACCAAGATCTAATGCACTTTGGCTCGTCCATTTCCCAGTTCCTTTTTGTCCTGCTTTATCCAAAATCACATCGACAATCGGTTTCCCTGTCACATCATCGCGAACCGTCAAGATGTTTTTAGTAATTTCGATCAAGTAGCTATCTAATTCGCCTTCATTCCATTCAGCGAACACTTCAGCAAGTTCATCATGGCTTAAACTAACGATATCTTTTAAAATCGTATAAGCTTCTGCAATTAGTTGCATGTCGCCATATTCGATTCCGTTATGCACCATTTTTACATAATGCCCTGCCCCGTCTGGACCAATGTATGTTACACATGGTTCCCCGTCAGCCACCGCAGCAATTTCACGCAAGATCGGCGCCACTAGATCATAAGCTTTACGCTGACCGCCAGGCATGATAGAAGGACCTTTAAGCGCTCCTTCTTCTCCGCCAGAAACACCTGTTCCAATGAAATTAAAGCCTTCTTCACTCAGCTCTTTGTTACGACGAATAGTATCTTTGAAAAAGGCATTTCCGCCATCAATTAAAATATCGCCTTCTGTAAGGAAAGGTTTCACAGCTTCGATCATCATATCAGTTGCTTCACCAGCTTTAACCATGATGAGAATGCGGCGTGGAACTTCAAGTGATTCGACAAACTCCTCTAAGCTATATGTCGGAACCAATTTCTTGTCCGGATGTTCTTCCATCACCGTTTTCGTTTTTTCAGACGAACGGTTAAAAATGGAAACAGTATGACCACGACTTTCAATGTTTAAAGCGAGGTTACGTCCCATAACACCCATGCCGATTACTCCAATTTCTTGTTTTGCCATTTGAAATATTCTTCCCTTCCTGCTTTTATTCCAGACAGAAAACCTGTCCTACTTTCTTTCAACCCTTTAACTATACCAAAATAGAACGTTACGGGCAAATGAATCTTCTTCACTCACTCGTTTTCGGAAAGGCAGTCACAACTTCCATACCCCGACTTTGAGCTAAGATATCTAAAATAACTTGGGTTAAAACGAGGAGCGAGTCTTGGGTAATTTGTTCGTTTTCTGAATGCGCCTTTTCATAACCAGCAGAAAGGAGTAGCGTTTCAAATCCGCGGTCATTTAAGATATTCGCATCCGAACCTCCAATAAATCGTACTTCTTTGCTGTCTAGTGCTTGCTGCTTAAGCGCTCTTTTGGCGAGTGTTACACTGGGATGAGCTTCTTTTATTTCAAAGCCAGGATAAATGATATGCACATCTGAGCCGACTTTTACGCCGTATTTTTGTTCTGCCTGCGTGAAAGCAAGCTTCACATTTTCTACTTCAAGAAGCAGTTCTTCTAATAAAAAATAGCCAGATAAGTTCAGTTCTACTTGTACTGCCTCATCTCCCTCTTTGCTCCGTTCTCCTTCAAACCGAGTCATTTCAAGATTAAACTTAGGCGGAAGTCTGAGCTGTTTGATATGATGCAAAATGGCACGTGCCACATTAATTCCCGAAACATCACTTGTTGAAAAGCGTTGCAATACGCGAAAATCCATCTTTGCTTGGGTATCAGAGATCCTCTGGTATGATCCCACTTCGCCCGGTGCATCAAGACAAAAGCCATATCTTGCGGAAAGGCAGCTTAATTCAAGCATTTTCACACCTTGCAGGCCACTTTCTTCCTTCGTTGTAAAAATAAACTCAATCGTCCCGTGTGGCATCCTCGTTTCCTTCAAAGTAGAAATAACTGCAAGAAGTGCCGCGACTCCCGCTTTGTCATCCGCTCCAAGAAACCCAGCCGACGCTTTATAAGTCTTCTCTTCAAGAATCACTTCTGGTTTTGTTCCATTTGATGCCGTATCTAGATGGGCAACAAAAAAGAGCGCCGGATACTCTTCACTTGTTGAGGGAATCCTCGCAATAAGTCCGCCAGCGCCGCTATAGATCACAGGAACCTCTTGACGGTTAAACTCTGCTTCAAGATACCGAATCAGTTCATCTTCTTCACCAGAAGGAGAATAAATACGTGTGATGGTTTCAAAATAGGAATGCACATCCGAAATTGCCATGGTAAGCCTTCTTTCTTCGTTCAGTCTCCGCTAAAAGTTAGTTTCACCTTGAAGAACCAAACAAAAATTGTTAAAATCGTACTAAATAGAAAAGTTTTCCAGAGAGAGGAGCCTTATAAGTTCTATGTCAAATAAAAAAGTTGTCCGCTTTGTTGTCATCTTGATGCTGATTGCGATCGTGCTATCAAGTGTTTTAACTGGTGTGCTTATGGTTCTTTAAAAGTCGAATAAATTCGGCTTTTTTTATTATAAAAAAAGAGCAGCACCCAATGAGCACTACCCAAAAACATCTAGGGAGTTTAGGGGTATAAATTCTAGATGTAAATTTCAGTACCCCTAAACTCAGTAATTCAAACATTGTTAGTAAATTGGTGTATTGTCTTTCGAAATTTCTTCGACTTTTTTCTTGATCGCTTGTAAGAAACGACCAGCCATAAGGCCATCCAAAATCCGGTGGTCAATCGATAAGCACAAGTTAACCATATCACGAATCGCAATCATCTCGTCAATCACAACTGGACGTTTGACAATGGATTCAACTTGTAAGATTGCCGCTTGTGGATGGTTGATAATGCCCATGGACTGAACGGAGCCGAATGAGCCCGTACTATTCACAGTGAAAGTTCCACCTGACATGTCATCTTGCGTTAATTTATTATTTCTTGCTTTCGCTGCAAGCTCGCTAACTTCACGCGCGATTCCTTTGATGGATTTTTCATCTGCATTTTTAATGACCGGCACATAAAGCAAATCATTGGCCGCAATGGCAATCGAGATATTCACGTCTTTATGCTCAATAATTTTATCGCCTGCCCAAGTGCTGTTTAACGTAGGGAATTCTTTCAGCGTTTGCGCAACTGCTTTGATAAAGAAAGCAAAATACGTTAAGCTGAACCCTTCCTCTTGCTTAAATTTATCTTTTAAGCTGTTTCTGTAGCGCACAAGGTTTGTTGCATCTACTTCTGTCATCATCCAAGCGTGTGGAATTTCGTGTTTACTTTCCACCATGTGTTTTGCGATCGCTTTACGAACCCCGCTAACTGGAATTTCACGGTCGCCATTTGCTGCTTTTGGAAGTTCACTGGCGGCTTTTTCTTGCTTAGGTGCAGCTTCTGTTGCAACTGGTTCTGCGGGTTGACTTACTTGTTGTTGCGAGCTTGCCCCACCATTTTGAACGAACTGTAAAACATCTTTTCGTGTGATTCGACCGCCTTTTCCGCTTCCTGCGATTTCATTTAAATCCACGCCATGTTCAGCTGAGAGGCGTAAAACTGCGGGAGAAAGGCGAGCACCAGATGGCGCATTTGCTTTCGCTTGCTGAATATTTCCTCCACCACTTTGGCGAGCATCTTCAGGTTCTGCTTCCTTTTCAGGCGCTTTTTCTTCTGCACTAGTTTCATCCACATCTTGCGCTTCATCTGTTTCAATCGTACAAATTACAGCGCCAACTTCAAGCGTTTCATCTTCTTTTGCGATCAGTTCTTTGATCGTTCCCGCATAAGAAGAAGGAACCTCCGCTGTAACCTTATCCGTTAAAACCTCTGCAATTGCATCATATTTTTCAACTTTTTGTCCCGGTTCGACTAACCAAGAACTAATCGTTCCTTCCGTTACACTCTCACCGAGCTTTGGCATCGTGATTTCCTTAATTGCCACATTCGTTCACTCCTTCATTAGAATTCAGCTAGCTCACGCATTTTTTCCAGTACTTTATCCGGATTGATCATAAAGAATTTCTCCATCGTCGGTGAAAACGGCATCGCAGGAGAATCCGGACCTGCTAAGCGCATAATAGGCGCATCAAGATCGAACAAGCAGTTTTCCGCAATAATCGCAGAAACTTCTCCGATGATACTTCCTTGTAAGTTATCTTCTGTAACAAGGAGTACTTTCCCAGTTTTTTGAGCTGCTTCGATAATAGCTTCTTGATCGAGTGGGTAAATTGTCCGCAAATCAAGGATGTGTGCTTCATAGCCATCGCTTGCAAGTCGTTCCGCCGCTTGTTGAGCAAACTCGACCGCAAGACCATAAGTAATTACCGTGATATCGCTACCTTCACGTACCACATTAGCCTTTCCGATTGGTACCGTATAATCCGTTTCCGGGACTTCCCCTTTTAGCAACCGGTAAGCGCGTTTATGTTCAAAAAATAAAACCGGATCGTTATCGCGAATCGCTGCTTTTAACAAGCCTTTCGCATCATACGGGTTCGATGGGATCACGATTTTAAGTCCAGGTTGTCCGAAAAAGACTTTTTCAACAGACTGTGAGTGATAAAGTGCGCCGTGAACACCACCGCCAAATGGTGCACGGATTACCATCGGAACACTCCAATCATTATTCGAACGATAACGAATTCGAGCTGCTTCTGAAATGATTTGGTTGACAGCAGGCATGATGAAATCGGCAAACTGCATTTCTGCAACCGGACGATAGCCATACATGGCTGCTCCAATTCCAACACCTGCAATAGCTGATTCAGCAAGTGGTGTATCAATCACTCGCTTTTCACCAAACTGATCGTACAATCCAGCAGTTGCTTTAAATACGCCGCCTTTTTTCCCGACGTCTTCTCCTAAAATGAACACTTTTTCATCGCGTTCCATTTCTTCACGAAGTGCCATCGTAATGGCATCAATATATGAAATGACTGGCATCCTTTATTCCTCCCCCGTACGTTCTTCATACACAAAGCGAAGTGCTGATTCCGGCTCCGAGTAAGGCGCATTTTCCGCATACTCAGTCGCTTCATTCACTTCTTTTGCGATTTCTTTTTCAAGTGTTTCCACATCCGCTTCCGTTAAAAATCCTTCTTCAAGCAGTTCGTTTTTGAAAATCATTAACGGATCATTCGCTTTAGCACTTTCCACTTCTTCACGAGTTCGGTAAGAGCGGTCATCATCATCTGAGGAGTGCGGTGTAAACCGATAAGAAATCGTCTCAATTAGCGTTGGCCCTTCCCCTTTTCTTGCCCGATCCGCTGCTTCTTTAAAAGCAAGGTAGACTTCCGCCATGTTGTTCCCGTCTACGCGCACGCCAGGGATTCCGTAACCTAGCGCCCTGTCTGACAATTTTTCTGCAGCGTATTGTTTTTCGGCAGGAACACTAATCGCATATTTGTTATTGTGGATCACGTACACAACAGGCAATTTATGAACACTTGCAAAGTTAATTCCTTCATGGAAATCTCCTTGGTTAGAAGAACCTTCCCCCGTTGATGTGTAAGCTACAATATCATCGCCTGCCATCTGAGCGGCTAGTCCAATTCCAGCAGCATGCGGGAACTGAGTTGTAACCGGTGAACTTTGTGTCACAATTCGATTTTTCTTTTGTCCGAAGTGCGAAGGCATTTGTCTACCACCTGAGTTTGGATCTTCAGCTTTCGCAAATGCGGAAAGCATGATATCTTGCGCCGTCATTCCAAAAGCAAGTACAACTGCTAAATCACGATAATAAGGTAGACAATAATCCTTATCTAAATCAAACGCATAAGCCGCACCAATTTGCGCAATTTCTTGTCCTTGTCCAGAAATCGTAAACGGGATTTTCCCCGAACGATTTAAAAGCCAAATTCGTTCATCCAGTCTTCTTGCGAGTAAAGTCGTTCGAAACATTTCATATAATTTTTCTTTTGACAAACCCGTATCTTTTAAAGCCATTATCGTTCCTCCTATACTTTCCAAGTTCATTTTTTAGCCATGAATTTGATTGCCATCAACAGCAAGTGCTGCTTCACCAAATGCTTCCGAAAGCGTTGGGTGCGGGTGAATTGTTTCTCCGATTTCCCATGGAGTAGCGTTTAACACCTGTGCAAGTGCCGCTTCACTAATCATGTCTGTTACATGCGGGCCAATCATGGAAACGCCGAGTAAGTCATCCGTTTTTTTATCAGCAATCACTTTAATAAAGCCGTCGGATTCGCCAAATACAAGTGCCTTTCCGATTCCACGGAAGAAGAATTTCCCTTTTTTCACTTCATAGCCACGTTCTTTTGCCGTTTCCTCACTAATCCCAACACTAGCAATCTCAGGAGAAGTATAAATACAGCGCGGTACAAGGTCATAATCAAGTTCTTCAACCGCTTCCCCGGCAATATAGCTTGCCGCAATAATGCCCTCATGCATCGCAACATGTGCTAGTTGCATAGTTGGAATGCAATCTCCAATTGCAAAAATATGACTTTCTTTTGTTTGGAATCGTTCATTCACTTGAATGAAGCCACGTTCAACAACGACATCCGTATTTTCTAATCCGATATTTTCTACATTAGCAGCCCGACCTACTGAAACAAGCATTTTTTCAGCCGTAAAGCTTTGCGTCTCACCTTTCACAATGGCTTCAATTGTAACGGAACCATCTTGTTTAACAAGCGAATCCGGTTGAACCTCAGCACTTGTTACCATCTTGATTTTCTTTTTCTTAAAGAGACGTGTAAGCTCTTTTGAAATTTCTTGATCTTCAGTTGGAACAATTCGATCCGCATATTCAAGAACCGTTACATCTACGCCAAAGTCATGTAACATTGATGCCCATTCCATACCGATTACGCCACCGCCAACAATCAAAATAGACTTTGGCAATTCTTCCATTTGCAAGGCTCCATCAGAAGAAAAGACATCTTTTTCGTCTAGCTCCAGCCCTTTTAAAGAACGCGGTCTTGAACCCGTTGCAATAATCAAGTTTTTAGGAATAATCATTTCGTTTTCAGAGCCATCATTAAATTCAATCGAAATCGTTCCCGCAGTTGGCGAAAAAATGGAAGGGCCAAGAATAGTTCCAGTTCCTTCATAAAGATCAATTTTTCCTTTTTTAAACAACTGATGAATCCCATTCGTTAACTGATCGACAATTTGGTTTTTACGTTCAATCGCTTTGAGGAAATTAACAGATGCATTTCCTTCGACTGCGACACCAAACTCTTCTGCTCTTTTTACCGTTTGAAAAACCTCGGCAGAGCGAAGTAACGCTTTACTTGGGATACAACCACGGTGTAAACAAGTACCTCCTAGACGATCCTTTTCAACAACAGCTACACTAAGACCTTTTTTAGCTGCTTCAATTGCTGCTACATATCCTCCGGTTCCGCCGCCTAAAACGACCACATCATATTCTTTTGCCATTCTTGTTCCTCCTTTTAATAGGCTTTCGCTTTTTCTTTTTTTGCAAGAACCCGCTGAGTGCCTTCATTTAATGCGAGTAATTCATCTTCCCCCGGCGAGATAATCACTTTACTAATCCAAGAAACGAGTTCTGAGACTTGCTGCGTAAATCTCGTGCTCTTCGCAAGCCCACCTGTCAAAATAATCGCATCCAGATCCCCTTTGAAATGAACAGAGACTGCTGCTATTTCTTTTGCAACTTGATAGGCCATAGCTTTAAAAATAAGTTCCGCTTCTTCATCTTGCGCTTCAATTCGCTTTTCAATCTCAAGCATGTTATTGGTTCCAAAATAAGAAACCATGCCACCTTCCCCAATCAATTGTTTTTTTAACTTTTCTTTCGTCATCCCTTCTTGAAAGCACGATTCAAGAAAAGTGGATAAAGGAAGTGTGCCGGAGCGTTCTGGGCTAAAAGGCCCTTCTCCGCCAAGGGCATTATTCACATCAATCGCTTCCCCGTTCATATGAGCTGCAACAGAAATCCCTCCGCCCAAGTGAGCGATGACAAAACGACTCTCTTCATAAGTCGTCGAAAGTTCGCGTGCCACTTTACGAGCTGTTGCTTTATGGTTGAGCGCATGAAAAATGCTGATGCGTTCATAGTCTTTATGACCAGAAATGCGGGATACTGGAATCAATTCATCTACGACAACAGGATCAACAATATAAGCTTTTTTACCAAGTGGATCACTTAGTTCTTTCGCTATTAATCCACCTAAATTACTAGCATGTTGACCCGAAATACCAATCTGTAAATCTTTCACCATTTGATCGCTTACTTCATAAGTACCTCCCTTTAAAGGTCTAAGTAAACCACCTCGCCCGACAACAGCATCTAACTCATTAAGATCAAAATCTCGTGCATTTAGCCTGTCAAGAATCTTACTTTTACGAAACTCCAGTTGACTTAGGATGCTTTCAAACTGTTTCAGCTCTTCGTATGAGTGACGCATTTCCTCCTCAAAGCGAAGTTCTTCTCCATCATAAACCGCAACCTTGGTCGAAGTCGAACCAGGATTGATCGCTAAAACTGTGTGGCTCATGTTATACCCCCTTCGTTTTTCAGGTGAATCCTCAGAATCAATCGAATTTGTGAAATTTGATTGATGTTGTCAGTCTATTCAGCACTATTGTAACATGGGGGTTTAGAAGAAAAAAAGGCTTTGCTTCAAAAACAAAGAAAACGCTTTATTCACATTTGTTTATCATATTCAGACCATTCTGCCAGTTAACAAAAACGAAAGCAATTTGTTTTCAGCGGAATCACTTCGTGAAGAAATCACTACTGGCGCTTTAGCACCGATAACGGAACTTGCAACATGGGCATTTCCAAAATAAACAAGCGCCTTATAAAGAGCATTTCCGGTTTCGATGTTTGGCACAACGATTAAGTCAGCATCTCCTGCTGCAGCATTTTCGATGCCTTTATGTAAAGCGGCTTCCTTCGAAATCGCAGCATCAAATGCAAGCGGCCCTGCCACTTCGAGTTCTGGATAAGTTTGGTTTACAAAGTCAACCAGTGACGCAGCATCAACAGTCGAAGGCATCTTTTCGGTCACTTGTTCAACCGCACTTAAAAAAACGACTTTAGGTGCAGAAACGCCAAATTTACGAACCGCATCAATTGCATTTAGCGTAATTTGTTTCTTTTCTTCTAGTGTTGGGGCAATATTCATCGCACAGTCTGTGATAAAAAGTGGTTTCGAATAACTCGGCAGTTCAAACATGGCGATTTGAGATAACAATTTATCTGTTCGTAAACCCGTTTCTTTTTGAAGAACAGCACGAAGTACGGTTGCAGTTGGCACAAAGCCTTTTACAAGCACATCGGCTTCTCCAGCTCTAACTGCTTGAACAGCTAGTTTAGCTGCTTCTTCATCTGAACTAGCTGGAATAACTTTTACTTTTTGCTCATCATAAAGAAGCTCTCCAGGTCCAAATAAAAGGAATTCTCCTAAATCATTTTGCAGAGCTAAGTCAACCGTTTGCTTGATTACTGGATCGCTTGCCCCTGCTACTGCATAAATCCTTTTTTTGGCGAAACTCGTTTTTAAAACTGACTCTTTTTCCAAAACCTTTCCCCCTTTAAGTTTACACAAAAAAGGCTTGTTTAGGATTAGCATCTGTTTTTATGACCAGGTGTTAAAAACCACCTTTCCATTTTAAACAAAAACTCTTCCACATGCAAGCCGTTTTGTTTTATTCATTGTTTTTCTTGATAGCCTTTGCTTGCTCAATCATTTCTTCCGCGTGTTGTTTGGCAAGTTTAGTAATTTCTGTTCCTGCGATCATTCGACCAATTTCAAGCACTTTTTCCTCACCTGTGATTCTTTCTACGTGCGTGATAGTTCGATTGTTTTGAACCTGTTTCGTAATATAGAAATGATGATCTGCCATCGCAGCTACTTGTGGCAAATGAGAAATACAAAGAACTTGCGAACCAACAGAAACTGCATAGATTTTTTCTGCAATAGCTTGAGCTACACGTCCACTGACGCCAGTGTCCACTTCATCAAAAATGATTGATGTGATTCCTTGATGCCTCGAAAAGATCGTTTTAAGCGCCAACATCATTCGGGAAAGTTCACCGCCTGATGCTACTTTTGACAGCGGTTTTGCTGGTTCACCAGGATTCGTTGAAATATAAAACACCACTTCATCCTGTCCTGTTTCCTGAAAATCCCTAGACTTTGCAAAATGTACTTCAAACACAGCCTTTTCCATGTATAACTGATTAAGTTCTTGCTTAATTTGTTTTTCTAATTTTTCAGCTGCCTTTTGGCGCATTTTTGTCAAAGCTTCTGCCTGCTGTTTGACTTTCTCTTTCCATTGTTCCACTTTTTCTTCCAATTTTCCAACGCTTTGTTCGCTATTTTCAAGTTGATCAATTTCCACTGTAATTTCTTCGTAATACTGAATGATATCGTCTATGGTCTTTCCGTATTTTCGTTTTAGCTGACTTAATTCAGCCAATCGATTTTCAATTTCATTCAGTTCATCTGGCTGAAATTCTAACTGGTCGAGTGCTTGGCGAATTTCCGAGACAGCATCTTCCAGTTGATAATAGCTAGAAGCAACGTTTTCATTAAGCACGCGATAATCGTTTGTAACTGAGCTTGCCGATTCCAGTTCACGCATGGCTTCGCCTGTAAAGGTCAAACCACCCGGCTCTCCCGTTAAAGCATTGTAAGCAGCACTCAAACTTTCAGAAAGCTTTTCAAAGTTGACTAACCGATTTTTTTGCTCAGATAGTCTTTCCTCTTCACCACTTTCCAGATTGGCTGCGGCAATCTCTTGCTCTTGGAATCGCAACATATCAAGGCGTTGTGCCAGTTCACGTTCGTTTTGTGTAAAATGGTGGAATTCCTTTTCAGCTTGTTTGTATTTCGCAAAGGTTGTTTGATACGCCTGAACTGACTTTGCTAGCGTTTGACCGGCAAACCGATCAAGTAAACTCAAATGAAACTCATCTTGCATGAGTTCCTGATGTTCATGTTGCGTATGAATATCTAATAATTTTGCACCAACATCACGTAATAAACCTGTTGTAACCAGTTTTCCATTAACGCGACAGACATTCTTACCAGATTTAAAAACCGTTCGTTCAAGCACTACCATACCATCAGAAAAATCAATACCACTTTCAGAAAGTAACGATTCGAGCGCCTTGTTTTCATTTGAAAGCTGGAATAAGCCCTCAAGCGAAAGTTTTTCTTCACCGTGGCGAATAAACTGACTAGATCCTCTTCCGCCAACTAAAAGACCCAGCGCATCAATAATAATTGACTTCCCTGCACCTGTTTCCCCAGTTAATACAGTCATCCCTTCCTCAAAAGAAAGGGAGAGGGACTCGATGATCGCAAAATTATGAATGGTTAATTCTTGTAACATCCCATCCTCACCTTCCATTAAAGCATTTCAACTAATCGTTCAGCCACTCTCTTTGCTTCAAGATCTGAGCGGCAAATAATTAGACACGTGTCGTCTCCGCAAAGCGTACCAGCCTTTTCTGGCCAGTTCAAATTATCAAGCAGAGCACCGATCGCATTTCCGTTTCCTGGCATCACTTTTAAGATCAAGATAAACTGCACAGTATCTACGCTAATAAAACAATCTACTAAAGCTCGTTTTAATTTCTGCTGCGGATTGAATTTATTATCTGCAGGCAAACTGTATTTGTAAGTTCCATTTTGCGTTGGAACTTTAACCAAATGAAGTTCTTTAATATCACGCGAAATCGTAGCTTGCGTAACTTTAACTCCACGTTCCTGAAGTAAATCAACGAGTTCTTCTTGCGTGTCGATCTCATTCGAAGTAACGAGTTCACGAATAATAATATGACGATGCCCTTTATTCATAATTTTTTCACCTCACGAAATTTTTTCTACCTCCATCTTATCGAAAAAAACGCATAAAGTCACGAATTTAACGCTAATTGGTTTTTTAAAATGCAAAGATATTTTATTCATGTTGATACATGAAAATCAAAAATAGCTGCTAAAATTTATGAAATCCACTTACTTTCCCAAATTCTACTAAAAAATGGAGACCCACTCATAGTATGGTCTCCATTTTTTACTTCTTCTTATCAAGCTCAAGGTGAGCCGTTTGTACAACTTGTTCAACTGCATCCGAAACAAGCAAGTTCTCTCCTGACTCATTTTCATTTCCCATCCAAGTTAAATGAGCAATAAATTCAATATTTCCTTCGCCGCCCGTAATTGGCGAATAATCCAAACCGCGAATCGTATAGCCAATACCTTGAGCAAACGTCAAAATTTCATTCACAACTGCCGCGTGAATTTTCGGATCACGAATAATTCCTTTTTTACCCACCTGTTCTTTTCCGGCTTCAAATTGCGGTTTAATTAATGTCATAACGTCTCCGTTTGGCACAAGAACAGTTCGAAGCACCGGCAAAATCAATTTCAAGGAAATAAAAGAAACATCAATCGTTGCAAATTCTGCAAGCCCTTCATTAAAGTCTGCTGGTGTAACATGACGGAAATTCGTCCGCTCCATCACGGTTACTCGGTCATCACTCCGAAGTTTCCACGCGAGCTGGTTGTAGCCAACATCTAACGCGTAAGAATGTTTAGCTCCATTTTGAAGCGCACAATCCGTAAAGCCACCTGTTGACGCTCCAATATCAAGCATCAATTTATCTTTTACTTTAAAATCAAAAACCTTCAGTGCTTTTTCAAGTTTTAACCCGCCACGACTCACATAAGGAAGCGTTTCGCCTTTAATCCGTAGCTGGCTATCCACAGGAATCTTCTCTCCTGGCTTATCAACACGTGTATTTGCACGATAAACAATGCCAGCCATGATCGCTCGTTTTGCTTTTTCTCGTGTCTCAAATAGCCCTTCTTCAACAAGTAGCACATCCGCACGTTCTTTTTTCACATTCATTTTCTTAGTTCGCCTCTAGCTTTCCGAAATACCCAAGCATTTCTTCCAATTTCTGTTCAATCGCTTCCTGCGAGATTCCGTTTTCCTTTAATAGCAAGTCAACAGAGCCGTGGCTGATAAATTCGTCTGGCAAGCCGATCCGATGAATGAGCACGTCTAAAACGCCTTGTTCTTCCGCAAACTCAAGTACACTACTACCAAAACCTCCTGCAAGAACGGCCTCTTCAACCGTTAAAATGGCAAGCTTCCGTTCTAAGAGAGTTTGAAGTAGCTTTTCGTCCAGCGGTTTTATAAAGCGTGCGTTCACAACCCCTACGCCAAGACCTCGTTTATTTAACGCTTCTGCCGCTAAAAGTGCCATATCAATTGTGGTTCCAAAAGTTAAAATAACTGCGTTCACTGGTTCAATTAGTGTTTCCCAACTACCAATTGGAAGGCTGGCTTTATCCTTCACGATTACAGCACCAGATCCTGAACCACGCGGGTAGCGTAAAGCAAATGGTCCTGAAAAAGCGTGTGCAGTTTGAATCAAGTGATACGCTTCATTTTCATCTTTTGGCATCGCGATCACCATATTAGGGATGCTGCGTAAGAAAGCAATATCAAAAACCCCTTGATGCGTTTCCCCATCCCCGCCAACAAGTCCAGCTCGATCAATTCCAATCAAAACACTTAAATTTTGACGTGCGACATCATGAACGACTTGATCGTAGCCACGTTGTAAGAAAGTAGAATAAATTGCTAAAAATGGTTTAAGCCCATCTGCAGCAACTCCAGCAGCAAGTGTTACAGCATGTTGTTCCGCGATTCCGACATCAAAAAAGCGATCTGGAAATGTCTTTGCAAATTTTTCAAGCTTAGAGCCAACCGGCATCGCAGGTGTAATGGCAACGATTCGTTCGTCTTCTTTCGCAAGTTCTAAAATGGTATCACTGATCACTTCGCTCCAAGGAGCAGCTGCAAGAACAGGTTTAATAAAATCACCTGTTTCAATTTTATATGGGCCTGTCCCGTGCCAAACCCCGCTTTTATCCGTCTCAGCAGGCGCATAACCTTTCCCTTTTTTCGTCACAACATGAATCAGCGTTGGTCCTTTTACCTTCTTCGAAAACTCAAAGTTCGTGATCAAATCTTGATAATCATGACCATTCACAGGGCCAAGATAGGTAAAACCCATTTCCTCAAAAAAAGTGCCTTGAACAAGTAAATACTTGATACTGTCTTTAATTCGCTCCGCCGCGTTAGCGATCCGGTCCCCAGCTTGCGGAATTCGTTTCATTGCCCGTTCTACATCTTTCTTGGCGCGCTTAAACTTGCCTGATGTTCGCAATTTCCCAAGCATATTGTGCATCGCCCCAACATTCGGTGCAATCGACATATTATTATCATTTAAAATTACAATGACTTCTTTTCCCATGTCTCCAATATGGTTAAGCGCTTCAAGGGCCATTCCACCTGTTAAAGCACCATCCCCGATAATTGGAAGCACATGATAATCTTCATGTTTAATATCACGTGCAATCGCCATCCCAGCCGCTGCTGAAAGCGAAGTCGAACTGTGCCCCGTTTCAAAGACATCATGCTCGGATTCTTTTCTTTTCGGAAACCCATCTAGTCCGCCGTGCTGGCGAAGTGTATCAAAACGGTCTGCCCTGCCTGTCAGTATTTTATGAACATATGACTGATGTCCAACGTCAAAAATGAATTTATCACGCGGACTTGAAAAAGAATGATGCAAAGCAATTGTTAATTCAACGACTCCAAGATTCGGTCCAATATGGCCGCCCGTAACAGAAGTTGATTCTATTAAAAATTTACGTATTTCTGCCGAAAGTTCTTCCATTTCTGGAATCGTCATCTTCTTCAAAAAGGCAGGATCCTTAATTTTTAAAAGATCCAATCCAAACCACTCACTTTCGCTCCAAATTAATCATTGTAAGAAAAAATGCCCCAAAATAGGGCTTTCTCTTCTCTTTCGTTATTTACTTCCATCATTATATCATTTCTAAAGCTTTTCCACCAAGAAAATCCAAAAATTCTTTACAAACAAAAAAGACAACCCTGTTTTAAACAGGATTGCCTTCGAATTGTACGATTAAGCTTACGCTTTGTTAACGTTCGCTGCTTGTGGTCCACGCGAACCTTCTTCGATATCGAAAGTCACTGCTTGACCTTCTTCAAGAGTTTTGAATCCGTCACCTTGAATAGCAGTGAAATGTACGAATACATCGTCTCCACCTTCACGTTCGATAAATCCAAATCCTTTTTCTGCGTTAAACCATTTAACTGTACCTTGTTCCATCTTTATTTTCCTCCTCGTGCTCAGTGCACACTTTATTTGTACTATTCTTGCTTAAGGCACGAGACGGAAAAGTTGTTTCAACTATCGTATCTTTACCCACAAAAATAATGCCATTTAAGAATAACATGCTTTATTCAGAAAAGCAAATGACTTGACCAAATTAAATGTCAATAGTCACGTTTTACAATCCAATTTGCAATATCTAGTAACTTCGTTTTCCGAGAATCAAAACCCGAAAGAGCTTGAACAGCTGCCAGATACCGTTCTTCTAGCGCTTCTTTTGCGCCTTCAAGCGTAAGTAAACTGGGATAGGTGCTTTTTTCTAACAATACATCTGCGCCCGCTTCTTTTCCGAGCAGCTCAGAATCACCTGTAACATCTAATATGTCATCACAAATTTGGAAAGCAATCCCAATATTTTCAGCAAACTCTTGTAATTTGATGCGTTCGTTTTCTGTAGCGTCACCGATGATACTTCCTGCGTAGACTGCCGAGGAAAGAAGAGCACCGGTTTTCCGGCGGTGAATCGACTCTAACTCTTCAAGGGAAAGTTTTTGTTTCTCGCCTAAAATGTCTGCTTGTTGTCCTCCGACCATGCCAAGTGCGCCTGCTTGCTTAGCTAAATCCTGAACAAGTTTCAGACGCTTCGTTTCATCCAGTTCAGGCGCCTCCGCGACTTCCGAAAAAGCGAGCGTCAAAAGAGCATCTCCTGCGAGAATAGCTGTGGCTTCCCCAAAAACCTTGTGATTAGTAGGTTTCCCGCGCCGCAAATCATCATTATCCATCGCTGGTAAATCGTCATGAATCAAGCTATAGGTATGCACCATCTCTAGTGCACTAGCAGCAGGAAGCGCAAGGTGGGCATCTTTCCCAAGCGCTTCTACTGTTGCAAAAGTCAAAAGTGGACGAACCCGCTTTCCCCCAGCCATTAATGAATACAGCATCGCTTCTTTCAAACGAGATTCAATTCGCTCGTCCACAGCTTGTTCTAAGCGTTTTTCAGTCAGCTTCTTATAATGATTTTGAAATTCCTGAAAATCCAAGTGATCATTCCCCTTCCACATCTAAAGGAGCTTCATTTCCTTCTTCATCAACCACTTTGGCCATTTTATCTTCTGCCGTTTTTAGTTTTGTTTCACAAAGCTTTGCTAGTTCAATACCACGCTGATACATATTCAGTGACTCTTCGAGTGTCGCCGATCCGCTTTCGAGCGCTGCAACAATTTCTTCTAATTCTTTTAATGCTTCTTCAAATGTCTGCTCCTTTTTCGTTGCCAATTTCCATTTCCTCCTTTGCTGTTACATTCGCTTGAAATTTTCCACCATACATGCGCACCAAAACTTCATCTCCTGGCTCAATTTGATCGAGGTGTTTCACAAGCTCATCTTGTTTATAAGTTAATCCAAAGCCTCGCTTAAGCAAAGCCAAGGGATTTAAGTATTCAAGGGCTTCTACTTGTCTCACAAAGTTATGACGTTCATCTTTGACTTTTACACTAGCAGCCCTTTGCAAACGCCTTTTGAGATCTTTTAGTGTTTGTTCACTTTTTCTCAACTCGTTAGCAGGTGAATGACTTTGCAACCACCCAGCTAGACGCTCAAACTGGAGTTGTTTTCGTTCAAGCTGTTGTTTCATCGCTTGGTCTAGTTTTAAAGCATCGAAATCAAGGCGTTCCATTTGTTTTTCAAGTAAACGTTTGGGTCCATAAAATTGAAGTTTATTTTTCGCTCCAAGTAGATCAGCCTGCTTTCGCTCAAACACTAAATTTAAAGAATGTGTCAACCGATATTTTCGCTCACTAAGTCTTTCAAATAAGTCTGCTGCGTGTGGAACAGCAAGTTCCGCAGCTGCGGTTGGTGTCGCTGCTCGCACATCTGCTGCAAAATCAGAAAGAGAAAAATCGGTTTCATGTCCAACAGCCGAAATAACGGGAACATCCGAATCATAAACGGAACGAACCACAACTTCTTCATTGAACGCCCACAGCTCTTCAAGCGAACCGCCTCCACGACCAATGATCATTAAATCAATATCATTTCGTTGATTAATCCGCGCAATGTTTTCTGCTACTTTCCGTGCAGAGCCCTCCCCTTGAACAAGTGTTGGATAAACAAGCACCTCAACGCTCGGCATTCGCCTGTGGATAGTGGTTAGAATATCTCGAACTGCCGCCCCTGTTCGACTCGTGACAACAGCGATCTTAGAAGGGAAAGAAGGAAGCACTTTTTTATGCGCCGCATCAAAAAGTCCTTCCTTTTCCAATTTTGCTTTTAACTGTTCAAACTGCACATAAAGAGCACCAATCCCATCTGGCTCCATGCCTTCAGCATAAAACTGGTATCTTCCAGCTTTTGTAAAAACAGAAATTCGCCCAGTTAAAAGAATATTCATCCCATCTTCTGGCTTAAAATTTAATTTTTGGACAGATTTTGCAAACATTACGACACGAATCATCGCCGCTTCATCTTTTAACGTGAAATAAAGATGACCACTTGCCGGCATTTTTAAATTTGAAATTTCACCTTTCACAAAAACTTGCTTTAAATAAGGATCCGCTTCAAACTTACGCTCAATATATTTAGTCAACGCCTCAACTGTTAAGTACTTTTCTTGCAAAATCATCACTTCCGTCGTTTAGCCTTGTTTGGCAAATAAATTTTTTGCAGCGGTTAATGTATTTTTAAGAAGCATTGTAATCGTCATCGGACCAACGCCACCAGGAACCGGTGTGATAAATCCCGCTTGTTCAAAAACATCTTCGTAATCAACATCCCCGCAAAGTTTGTTATTTTCATCTCGATCCATACCAACATCAATGACAATCGCTCCTGGTTTTACAAAGTTCTTTTTAACAAATTTCGCCCGTCCAGTTGCAACGACTAAAATATCCGCTTCGCTTGCAACTGCTGGCAAATCTTTTGTTCGACTATGTGCAATGGTCACGGTTGCATTTTCTTGAAGCAATAACTGAGCCACTGGTTTCCCAACGATGTTACTTCTTCCAATCACAACCGCACGTTTCCCTTCAATCGTTTCGCCAGTTGATTTAATTAATTCAATGATACCCGCTGGCGTACAAGGAACAAGGGTTTCTTTCCCGATAAATAAGTTTCCAACATTTAAAGGATGAAAACCATCCACATCTTTTTCTTGACTAATTGCATCAATCACTTTATCTTCTGAAATATGTTTTGGAAGTGGTAGTTGCACGAGAATTCCATGAATGGAATGATCGTTGTTCAAATCTTCTACCGTTTGAAGTAGTTCAGCTTCACTCACTTCTTCTGGTAATTCGATTAAAACGGACTTCATACCCGCCTCTTCCGTTCGCTTTTGCTTATTTCTAACATATGTACGGGATGCTTGATTATCACCGACAAGCACAACCGCTAGACCGGGTTGCTTCCCTTTTGCCACTAGTTCGCTTACTTCTTTCGTTACGCTTTCTTGAATCTCTTTTGCTAATTTTTTACCGTCAATTACTTGTGCCATTTCAAATTGCCCCCTTAAAAACTTATGATGAAGTAAGACGAAGAAACCCGAAAGAAAAAAAGATTATTTTCTTCAAATACTTTCGGTTTCTCGCTTACAGTCAAACCACTAATCGTTTTTCGCAATATTTGCCAGTACACCATTAATAAACTTGCTAGCTTTTTCGTCGCTATATACCTTAGCAATTTCAATTGATTCATTTAAACTCACGCGATCAGGGACATCATCTAAAAATAACATTTCAAATGTGCCCACTCGCAAAATCGATAAATCGACTTTGTTCAAGCGATCTAACTTCCAATTATCCAAATGTGCCGTAATTTTTTCATCGAGCTCTTGTTTATGCTCGGTCACTCCAAAAACTAACTTCTCAACATAAGCCTCTTTTTCCCCGTCCATGATGTTTTCAATGGCTTGTTCAGCAGTCATTTCATTTAGCTCCATCTGAAACAAAGCTTGAAGTGCGCGCTCGCGTGCTTCTCTTCTTTTCATTTTCGTACTCCTTTTCTCTTTCAAAACTTGCTTAGAAGGTTAGATCATCGAGAGAAAACGGTTCCGTCTTTTCAAACTGAACGCCTACAACATGAACATTGACTTCAAGAACGTGAAGTCCAGTCATATTAAAAATTGCGCTGCGAACAGCATCTTGAACATTTTCAGCCACAAGTGGAATACTTGCACCAAACAAAACCGTACAATAGAGATCAACTAAAATACCATCGTCTACTAGATCAATTTTTACGCCCTTCCGGTAATTCACAGCACCACCAAAGCGCTCACGCATTTCAGTAGCAAATCCTCCCTGCATGGAAGCCACTTGTTCCACTTCGCTAGCAGCAAGTCCAGCAATCACGCCGATCACTTCAGGAGCAATTTCAATTTTACCAAGGGGTTCATCTTGCCCTTTTCTAAGATCTCTTGTATAGGCCATGATTAGTCCTCCTCGCTTTTATTCATAACGTCATTTTGTTCAAGGAACTTCGTATTGAAATCTCCTGAACGAAATGCTTCCGTTTCTAAAACATTCAAATGGAACGGGATCGTTGATGGAATACCATCAATTGCGAATTCACTTAAAGCACGTTCCATTTTAGCAATCACTTCTTCTCGTGTATCCGCATGACAGATCAGTTTAGCAATCATGGAATCATAGAAAGGCGGGATTTTGTAATTAGGATAAGCCGCTGAATCAATCCGAACGCCATTCCCACCTGGTGGTAAATAAAAAGTAATTTCACCCGGTGCCGGCATAAAATTCCGCGCTGGATTTTCAGCATTGATCCGGCACTCCATTGCCCAACCGTTCATTTTAATATCTTGTTGCTTCACGGAAAGCTCTTTTCCTGAAGCTACAAGAAATTGTTCTTTCACAAGGTCCACACCCGTAACAAGTTCCGTCACCGGATGTTCCACTTGAATTCGCGTGTTCATTTCCATAAAGTAAAACGATTTTTGCTTTGGTTCGTAGATAAACTCAATTGTTCCAGCTCCAGAATAATTTACCGCTTTCGCTGCTTTGACTGCCGCTTTCCCCATTTTCTGACGCATTTTCTCGTCAAGAGCAGGAGATGGGCTTTCTTCAATTAATTTTTGCAAGCGTCGCTGAATCGTGCAGTCTCGCTCGCCCAAATGGATAACATTTCCATGATTGTCAGCCATCACTTGGATTTCAACATGACGAAAATCTTCAATGTATTTTTCAATATAAACGCCGGGATCTCCAAACGCTGCTTCTGCTTCTTGTTGCGTTGTTTGGATACCGCTTATTAATTTCTCTTCATCTTCGGCAATCCGAATGCCTTTTCCGCCGCCGCCTGCTGTTGCTTTAATAATAACTGGGTAACCAATTTTGGCTGCAATTTTCTTTCCTTCTTCAGCACCAGAAACAATCCCGTGGGAACCTGGGACAACAGGAACACCAGCTTTACGCATCGTTTCACGCGCCACATCTTTTGTCCCCATTTGAGAAATTGCTTCTGCACTTGGACCGATGAAAGTAATATTACAATCTGCGCAAAGATCAGCAAAATCCGCGTTTTCAGCTAAGAAGCCATAGCCAGGATGAATCGCATCACAGTTTGTCAAAACAGCAACACTGATAATATTCGACATATTTAAGTAACTATCTTTGGACGCTGCAGGCCCAACGCAGTAAGCTTCATCCGCAAGCTGACTATGTAAAGCATCGCGATCCGGCTCTGAATAAATCGCTACCGTTTCGATTCCGAGTTCTTTTGCCGCACGAATAATCCGAACAGCGATTTCACCCCGATTTGCTACTAAAACTTTTTTAATCATATCGAAGAACCCCTTACTGTTTTCTTACTTTAAAGAGCGGTTGGCCATATTCAACTAGCTCCCCATTTGAAACAAGAATTTCTGCAATTTCTCCGTTTACATCTGCTGTAATGTCATTGAACAGCTTCATCGCTTCGACAACGCAGACCACTGTGCTTGCTGAAACTTTAGAACCCACTTGTACGTAAGGAGCATCATCTGGGCTACCAGCCGCATAAAAAGTTCCAACCATTGGAGACGTGATCACTTCAAGATCAGCTTCACTTGTACTTTCTGCTGCACTTGTTTGAACAGGAGCAGCTGCAGCAGTTTCCGTTACTTGACTTGCTGCTTCTACTGCTGGCACCGCAACCGGGCTTTGTTTTTGCGGAATAACTGTGACAGCCCCACTATTTTTTTGTAAATGAATTTTTGTATCGTCAACTTCTAGTTTAAGTTCATCCAAATTGGATTCATCAATCAGCTGAATTAGCTGTTTAATTTCATCAAAAGATAGCATTTCATTCTACACTCCTTAATCCTCTATATAGATTATATATACCACCAACATTGTATCATATTTCATGTTGAAAAAGTATTACTCCGCCTAAATTTCATCAAAAAAGCACTCGCAAAAAGCAAGTGCTCAGGGAAATGTTAAGCGCGAGAAACGTAAGTAGCTTCTGTTGTGTTGATCACAAGCGTATCGCCTTCATTCACGAAAAACGGCACTTGTACAACAAGACCAGTTTCAAGCGTTGCAGGCTTCGAACCACCAGAAGAAGTATCTCCCTTAATGCCAGGTTCTGTTTCAACGACTTTTAACTCTACCGTATTTGGAAGATCTACGCCGATCGTTTCACCTTGATACATAATCACGTTGATTTCCATATTTTCTTTCAAAAATTTAAGTTCATATTCAATTTGCGAACTTGGTAATTCAATTTGCTCATAATTTTCATTATCCATGAAAACATGATTGTCGCCATCTGCGTATAGATATTGCATTTTGCGGTTATCGATTTGAGCTTTTCCAACTTTCTCGCCACCACGAAATGTTTTTTCTTGAATTGCTCCAGTACGAAGATTGCGGAGTTTCGAGCGAACAAACGCAGCGCCCTTACCCGGTTTTACGTGTTGGAAATCCATAACGCGCCAAATGCCGCCATCGACTTCGATCGTAAGCCCCGTTTTAAAATCATTTACTGAAATCATCTTTTTTCCTCCTGTTAATAAGCCAAGATCTTGGAATCCAAGTTTCGTAAACTATATCCTATTTTATTTAACCATAAAACCGCCAAACTTACAAAGAAAATTTTATAAGATTATCAGTTCTTTTGGCGAATGAATCAAGACTTCATTTCCTGTTTCTGTGATCAAAAGATCGTCTTCAATTCGAACTCCACCAATTTCAGGTAAGTAAATACCAGGTTCATCCGTTACGACATTTCCAGGAACAAGTGCCTTTTCACTTTTCATTGAAAGATTAGGTCCTTCATGAATTTCAAGGCCAATCCCGTGACCAAGTGAGTGTCCAAATGCTTCCCCATAACCAAACGAAGCAATATGGTCTCGCGCAATTTTATCTGCTTCAATTCCTGTTATACCAGGTTTTAAAGCCTCAATCACTTTTAATTGCGCATCCAGTGTAATTTGATAAATTTCTTTAAGCTTAGGATCCGGTTCACCCATTGCAACCGTACGAGTCATATCGGAGCAGTATCCATTATAGTAACAGCCATAATCCATCGTGACAAAGTCTCCTGCTTCAATGACCTTTTGAGAGGCAACACCATGAGGGAGAGCCGAACGAAGTCCACTTGCAACGATCGTATCAAAAGAAGAAGACGTCGCACCGTTTCGTCTCATGAAAAACTCTAATTCATTCGAAACTTCAATTTCTTTCATGCCAACTTTCATAAATTTAATAATATGACTAAAAGCAGCATCCGCAATTTCGCAAGCCGTACGAATTTCCTTCAATTCAGCTTCCGTTTTCACTTCACGCATCGTTTCAAAAAAGCCTTGAATCGGCGCAAGCTCTGCTTCAAAAGTTTGTTGCATCAATTTAAATTCAGCAACCGTTACATAACTTTCTTCAAAGTGAAGTGTTCCTACTCCGTTTTGTTTGAGGAGTTCATTTACAGTTTCAAAAATCGGTCCAGTATGTTTCACAATTTCATACCCAATCGCTTGCTTCGCTGCTTGTTCCGTATATCTAAAATCTGTTATAAAATAAGCCTTATCAGGTAAAAGGAGCGCGACTCCACTTGTTCCCGTAAAACCAGAAACATAACGACGATTGTATTCACTCGTTACAAGAACCGCTTGATAGTTTGCCTTTTGCAACGAATCTTGAATTTTCGATAATTTGTTCATGTTCTTTCCTCCCTAGCTTTTTCATTCTTCTGCTATTGTAGCATAAAATCGCGCTTCGTAATATGATTTCGCGCTCAAACCCGCTCCGTTTCTAGCTTGTCCTATTAGAAAGTGCTATAATGATACTTTAGAAATCAAGAAGGTTGGTGAATATATGAAACAAAGTCCAAAACCAACTTATGGCGGTCAAGCTGTTGTTGAAGGCGTTATGTTTGGCGGCAAAAAACAAACTGTCACTGCCATAAGACGAATAGATGGTACATTTGATTATTTTTATCTTGAAAAAAATAGCCCCGTTTGGGTCGCAAAACTAAAACGAATTCCTTTTCTCCGTGGCATTGTTGCTTTGATCGAATCCAGTGCAATCGGATCTAAACATTTAACGTTTGCTACCGACCGGTATGAAGAAGATCCAAATGATCCGGTAGAAGAGCAGCACGTGGAAAAGAAAGAATCCAAACTTGCTATGTGGCTGGGTGTTGCCGTTATCGGCGTTCTTTCTTTTATTTTTGCTAAATTTGTTATGACGCTCATCCCTGTGTTTCTTGCCCAGTTTTTCCGATTTCTCGTCCCTAGCGACACTGGACAAATCTTGTTAGAAAGCTTTTTCAAACTACTTTTATTGCTGGGTTATATCTTCGCCGTCTCACAAACTCCTATTATCAAACGAGTTTTCCAGTATCACGGCTCTGAACATAAAGTCATCAACTGCTTTGAAAACGGACTTCCATTAACCGTTGCAAACGTCCAAAAAGAGTCACGTCTGCATTATCGTTGCGGGAGTAGTTTTATTTTATTCACCGTCGTCGTTGGAATGTTTATTTATTTCTTAGTTCCAACTGACCCACTCTGGTTACGGATTTTAGACCGAATTTTACTGATTCCAGTTGTTCTCGGCGTATCTTTTGAAGTTTTGCAACTCACTAACAAATGCCGTAACATTCCCGTTTTACGTTTTCTCGGCTATCCCGGGCTTTGGCTCCAACTTCTCACGACAAAAGAACCTACAGATGATCAAGTGGAAGTGGCCATCGCTTCATTCAACGAATTACTTCGCGTTGAAAAAGAAGGCGTACCGGTTCAAAATGACATTTCCGACTTGGAAATAACGGAGTAAGATGAAGATGAAAAAAAGTTCACTTCTGATTCTTGCCGTTATCTTACTTTTGTGTTTGGTTGGTCTTTTTACTGGAAAATGGACGATTTTGTTTTGGCTAGTACTTTCCGCGAGTATTTTTACCGCCCTCTTTTACTTTATAAACCGAGTAGCAGAACAAAAAGAAACCGATTCCGCTTACAAACGTGCCGTAAAGCAATCGAAAGAACTCCGAGAATCGAAAACAAAGCCTGCTAAAAAAAAGAAAAAATCTTCCTTTAAAGTCATTGATGGAGGGAAAAAATAAGGTATAATAGTTATAATGCTTTTTTAGGAAAGGAGTTTAGAATTTGGGTAGTTGGATTTTAGCAATCGCGATTTTGCTGATTTTATTCATTTATGAAGTTTATCAATTTGTTATGCGCAAAAAAGCGCGTACTGTACTAACAGAAGAAGAATTTAAAGATGGTTACCGCAAAGCGCAATTGATCGACGTTCGTGAACCAAATGAATTTGATGGCGGCCATATTTTAGGCGCGCGGAACATTCCGGTTACGCAGCTTAAACAACGCACGTCAGAAATCCGCAAAGATCAACCAATTTATTTATACTGCCAATCTGCTCAGCGTAGCAATCGTGCAGCAATCATGCTCTATAAACGTGGCTACAGAGATATTTACCAGTTGAAACGTGGTTATAGCAAATGGACTGGGAAAACGAAAGCCAAATAATTTCTTAATAAGTCGTACCCCTCAAAAAAGGTACGACTTATTTATTTCTAGGAGGAAATCTACCATGAAAATTACAGCTCCAAAAATTCCAGAGGGATTAACTGATCAGTCTGATCTCACATATGACGATCCGTTTTTCAGTCAAATCGCTTTTTCCGGAGCCTTCCCTCTCGCGGAAGAAGAACATTACATGATCGATCATTCTCGCTTTCAAAATAGTTACTTTGAAAATCGTTTTTATCCACGAATTGAACTGAGTGATGTTTCTTTCGACAAAAGTGATTTATCCAATCTCACTCTTTACGCTAGCTCCATTCACCGTGTTACGTTTACAGACTGTAAACTAACAGGAATTGACTTTTCGGAAACACTGTTCCAAAATGTTACCTTCCAAAACTGTCGTTTAAACTTGGCTGGTTTTAATTTTAGTCGCTTCAAATCAGCCACTTTTATCGATTGTGATTTAAGTGGAGCCGAATTTGACGGGACGGAATTCAAGCAATTTACGTTCACACGATGCAATCTTGATGAGTGCCTATTCGCCAATACTTCCTTGCTCGGACTCGATTTCACCGATTCGACTTTTCATAGACTTACAGCAACCGTCCCTGCTTTAAAGGGTTTAAAAGTAAATCGCGAGCAAGCGCTCAGCTTGTCAACCATTCTTGGAATTATCATAGAAGACTAAAAAATCCCCGGAAGCAGACTTTGCTTTCGGGGATTTTTTGTTAACTTTCTTTTTGATAACGCAA
The DNA here is from genome assembly GCF_003369925.1 of Listeria kieliensis. Classification (GTDB taxonomy): domain Bacteria; phylum Bacillota; class Bacilli; order Lactobacillales; family Listeriaceae; genus Listeria; species Listeria kieliensis_A. The sequence goes on from NZ_LARY01000001.1 coordinate 1,076,149, forward strand.
GACAGGTTTCCGAGCAGCCTGTGTTTCATCCAGTCGCTTCACATACGTATTATGCGGAGCTTCTTGAACGATTTCAGGATCTTCTTCCGCTTCTCTTGCAATTTCAAGCATCGTATCGATGAAACTATCTAGCGTTTCTTTCGATTCCGTTTCTGTTGGTTCAATCATCATCGCTTCATCCACAATGAGTGGGAAATAAACCGTTGGTGGATGGAAATTATGATCGAGCAAGCGTTTCGCGATATCCGTTGTTCTTACACCGAGTTTCTTTTGTCTACTACCGCTTAAAACAAATTCATGCTTACAGATTTGACTATAAGGAAGATCAAACGCTTTTTCCAAGCGACGCATCATATAATTGGCGTTCAGTACCGCATATTCGGTTACTTTTTTCAAACCTTCTGCACCCATCGTCCGAATATAAGTATATGCACGGACGTTAATGCCAAAGTTTCCATAAAATGGTTTTACTCGTCCGATTGATTCAGGGTAATTATAATCAAAAACATAGCGATCATCTTGTTTGGTCAAAACAGGTGTTGGCAAATAAGGAATCAGATCTTTTTTGATCCCAATTGGTCCAGAACCTGGGCCACCGCCGCCATGCGGACCCGTAAACGTTTTGTGCAAGTTTAAATGCACAACATCAAAGCCCATATCTCCAGGGCGTGCTTTCGACATAACTGCATTTAAATTGGCACCATCATAGTAAAGCTTGCCTCCAGCTTCATGGATGATTTCAGCAATTTCCACAATATCTTTTTCGAATAAGCCAAGCGTATTCGGATTCGTAAGCATTAAAGCGGCCGTGTCTTCTCCGACAACGCTCCGTAAATCTTCAACATCAACAAGTCCCTTGTCATTCGATTTTACCGTCACAACTTCAAAACCCGCTACTGTCGCAGATGCCGGGTTTGTTCCGTGTGCAGAATCCGGGATAATCACTTTAGTCCGTTTAGTATCTTGATTTGCTTCGTGGAATGCGCGGATCAACATTAAGCCCGTCCACTCTCCTTGTGCACCTGCAGCAGGTTGAAGTGTCACTTCATCCATCCCAGTGATTTCCACTAAACTCTCCTGCAAATCATACATCAATTCCATCGCACCTTGCACGGAGCTTTCAGGTTGATAAGGATGAATATTTGCGAAACCTGGGAATCGAGCTACTTTTTCATTTATTTTTGGATTATATTTCATCGTACAAGAACCAAGCGGATAGAAGCCAGAGTCTACCCCAAAATTGTGATTTGATAGCTCTGTATAGTGACGCATAATTTCAAGTTCACTGAGTTCCGGTAAATCCGCTTTTTTCGAGCGAATCGTTTTAGCATCGAAAATTTGGCTTAGACCTGTTTCTGGCACATCTTGTTCTGGTAAGCTAAATCCAATTCTACCAGGAATAGAGCGCTCAAAAACTAAAGGCATTGTTTCACTCATTTGACTCCCTCCAGACTGTTAACCAATGTTTCAACAAATTGGTCGATTTCTTCTTTGCTTCGCATTTCAGTAACGGCTACTAGCATGTGATTTTGATACTGTGGATAGTATTTCGACAGGTCATAGCCACCAATAATACCATGTTCCAAAAGCGCTTCGTTCACTTCTGAAACCGGGTTATCAAGTTTTACGACAAACTCGTTAAAAAACGCTTCGCTAAACTTCACGTCAAAGCCTGCATCGGCAAATCGTTTTCTTGCATAATGTGCTTTGTCGACATTTTGTTTCGCCATTTCTGGTAAACCTTCTTGTCCAAGTGCCACCATCGCAACAGAAGAAGCGAGCGCGTTTAACGCTTGGTTCGAACAGATATTTGAAGTCGCTTTATCACGTCTAATATGTTGCTCCCGTGCTTGAAGAGTTAGCACGAAACCACGTTTTCCATTTTCATCTACGGTTTCCCCAACGAGACGTCCTGGAACTTTACGCATCAATTTCGTAGTTACTGCGAAATAGCCACAGTGAGGTCCCCCAAACGATTCGGAAATCCCGAAAACCTGTGTATCCCCAGCAACGATATCTGCTCCAAATTCACCCGGTGGCGTTAAAATTCCAAGCGCAAGTGGATTACTGGAAACAATGAATAAACCTTTATGTTCATGAACAATCGGTTCGATTGCGCCAAGGTCTTCTACTTGACCGAAAAAGTTTGGATACTGAACGACAACGCCTGCTACTTCATCATTCATTTCTGTTTGAAGCACTTCTAAATCCGTCACTCCATCTTTTTCCGGAATGAGCACCACTTCAACATGATGTCCTTTTGCATATGTTTTTAGTACATTAATCGATTCTGGGTGAACCGCTTCAGAAACTAAAATTTTCTTACGTCTTGTATGTCCAGCTGCAAGCATAGCCCCTTCTGCAAGCGATGTCGCCCCATCATACATCGAAGAGTTGGCAAGATCCATACCCGTTAATTCAGCAATCAATGTTTGAAACTCAAAAATCGCTTGAAGTTCCCCTTGTGAAATTTCTGGTTGATACGGCGTATAGGCTGTATAAAACTCTGAACGAGAAATAACATGATCCACAATCGTCGGAATATAGTGCGAGTATGTGCCAGCCCCTAAGAAAGAAGCCGCATCTTGCGTATTTACATTTTTAGCAGCTAACCGACTTAACTCCTTTAATAAATTGGGTTCAGATAGTGGTGGCTTAAGATCATATTCTCTTTTAAACCGTACTTTTTCCGGAATATCCGCAAACAAATCTTCAATTGACTCTGCACCAATAGCCCGAAGCATTTCTTTTTCATCTTGCTCCGTCATTGGTAAATAACGAAATTTCGCCATTTTTCTTCCTCCTCTTCATTGTGTAACTGCTCCCTAATTTTCACGTTTGTAAAATGGTGTTTCGACAACTTTTGCTTGAAGCTTTTTATTTCTAACCTCGACTTCAACGACTTGACCAACATTTGCAAAATCTGTTTTCACAAGTGCAAGCCCCAGGTTTTTACCAAGAGTAGGTGACTGTGTCCCCGATGTTACTTCCCCAATTTCATTTCCATCTACAAAAACTTTATAGCCAGTGCGCGGAATGCCACGATCGATCATTTCAATTCCAACCACTTTACGTGGAATCCCCGCTTCTTTTTGCTTAATTAACGCTTCTTTCCCAATAAAGTCAGCATCTTTCTTCAACTTCACTGCAAAATTAAGTCCAGCTTCTAGCGGTGTGATATCTTTTGATAACTCTTGACCATAAAGCGCAAAGTTTGCTTCAAAGCGAAGCGTGTCCCGCGCGCCAAGTCCAATAGGTTTTACTCCTGCTTGAAGAAGCGCTTCAAATACTTCAGCCGTATCTTCTGCTTTCGTATAAATTTCAAACCCGTCTTCCCCAGTATAACCCGTGCGTGAAACGAGTGCCTTTTTCCCAGCAACTTTCACATCTTCTTCAAAACCGAAAAATGGAATAGCTAACAAATCTGTATCCGTAAGCGTACCTAATATTTTTTCAGCTTCTGGTCCTTGAACCGCTAACTGTCCGTATTCACTAGACACATTCGAGACTTTCACATCTTCTGTCACATGTTCTTTGAGCCAGTTGAAATCTTTCTCAGTGTTTGCAGCATTGACAACGAGCAAATACTTTTCATCCGAAAATTTATAAGCTACTAAGTCATCAACTGCTCCGCCTGTTTCATAGCAAACAATATTATACTGAGCACGTCCCACTTTCAATTTGGAAACATTGTTTGAGAGGACTTTATCAAGATACTCAGTGCTTTCTTTCCCCTCTACTAAGATTTCGCCCATGTGTGAAACATCAAAAACGCCTGCATGTGTTCGAACTGTTTCATGTTCCTCTTTAATTCCTGAAAACTGAACGGGCAAATCCCATCCCCCAAAATCAATTGTTTTTGCTCCGTATTTCGCGTAGAGCGGATGAAGCGGTGTTTTTAAAAGCTCTGTCAACATGAAAACCTCCTCTTGAATTTGTGCATAGGAAAAAGGCTTATAAGCAATAAGCCCTGTCGCAAATTCCACTCCAGAGTTGCGTCCTGTAAACATCCTTTTGCCTGAGAGTTTCACATAGTTTATGCTTTCCCCGTCGGCGCTGTCGAAACAGTCTCTCCGTTTACATTCAACCGCTTTTTTTCTATGTACCCTTTCCTTTTCTCTAGCTTACCATGACACAGATTGTTCGGCAAATAATAAGTTTTTACGGATATATTACGATTTACACCTCTTAATGTTCGTAATGAAAAGGCTTAACTTTATTATTTTTTACAAAACGTCCGTATTGTTTATTTTTTCACAATCTTTTTTACGAACAAAAAAATTTTTTTGCTGGTTTTTCTTGATTTATTTCGCCAAATAAACGAGAAAATTTTTGAATTCCCCTAGAAAAAGGACCTTTTAACTGATTTTTCTTAATTCTATCGAAAAAGGAATTTCATGATGTTTGGCGAAGAAAGAAACAAGGAGGTGCCTCTAACTTTGCCCAAACAACTTTTAGCAAGTCTGCTCAAGCAAGCCCTTCACTACAATACCAGTGATATCCATATCCACCCCTTTAAAAGTGGATCTCTTATTCGGATGCGTATTGCCGGAAAACTGTATCCCTTTAAGACTTTAAGCAAAGAAGAAGCCGAGAAATTGATCCTATTTTTAAAATTTCAATCAGGACTCGATATTGGTGAAAAACGCTTACCACAGTCTGGAAGCTTCGAAGACCAAATCCATCATGAAAAAATCGCTCTGCGTGTCTCTACTCTTCCAGATGTCAGCTCAAGCGAAAGCTTGGTCCTTCGCCTGTTTCGTTTTAACCAATTTATTCCTTTTCTGAAATCCTCGCTTTTTCCGAGCGAATCAAGCAACATTCTAAAATGTTGTCACAATCATACGGGACTCTTTTTGTTTTCTGGAAGCACCGGAAGCGGAAAATCTTCATCCATGTACGGATTAGCCAAATTATTTCTATCTCAAAAACTTCAAAGCATTGTAACAATCGAAGATCCCGTTGAACATTTGAACGAAGCATTCCTGCAAATTGCTGTAAATGAAAAAGCTGGCCTCACTTACAGTAAACTAATTCGTGCTGTTTTGCGCCATGATCCAGATATTCTCATCGTAGGTGAAATCCGCGACCAAGAAACGGCCGAAATTGTCATCCGAGCTGCCTTAACTGGGCATCTCGTTTTGAGTACAGTCCATGCAGATAGCTTATCTGGTGTGTTAACGCGGCTTCTCGAATTCGGTTTACCGAAAAACCACCTCACTCAAGCTCTACTTGGGATCAGCCATCAAGTTCTTAAGCAGCTATACTGTCCTTTTTGCGGGGAAAATTGCTCTTTATTTTGCACACATCTCACGGAAAAACGAACTGTCCTTTATGAACACGCTACTCAACACGAAACACTTCTTTCACTTTTTTCGGGAGAAAATTGCACAGACGGATTAAGTATCGAAAAACAAATTCAGAAAGGAAAATGTTATGGCTTTTTTTAATCAGCGTCAACTTGAGCAAGACGGAGATTTTTTAACACGGCTTGCTACTTTACTTAAGCAGGGTTTTTCAATTGAGACAGCTATTTCATACCTTGCTATCGCAAACCCCAAACATGCCAAGCGTTATTTAACGGTGCTGAACCTTTTACAAGAAGGCTATTCATTTCAGGAAGCACTACAACAAGCTACATTTCCAGAATTTATATTCGCTCCTATTTACTATGCGGCAGAACACGGCTTTTTCACAAAAACTCTTGCAGAATGTGGAGAGCTCTTAAAAAAAAGAGCCGAACAAGAAAAGACGCTTAAAAAGACTTTTCAATACCCTTTAATTCTCTTTGCAACGGTCATTGTGGTTTTTTTCTTGTTACGAGTTTTTTTATTACCCAAATTTGATTTATTATTCAGCCAAATTAGCGATCATAAAAATCTTTCCACTACTTTTATATTCTTTTTGCTCAAGCAACTTCCACTCATTTTATTTTTCCTTGTTGCTGCAATTTTCTTGTTCATTCTTTTTATCATGAGAAAAAGTAAGCGACAAAATGCGTTCGACCGTGCGAAAGCTTTCGTTCGCATCCCCATTTTTTCAAGTTTTATACGAATCCACTATTCACAACTATTCGCAAGAGAATGCGGTTATTTACTTAAAAGCGGCTTATCTGTTCAAAAAATGCTGATTCTGTTTTCGAGCCCTAGTTCTCCAGCTTTTTTTCAAGAAATCGGAAAACGACTCGCTAAAAATATTGAAAAGAGACTTCCTTTCGCAGCTTCCGTTTCTCAGTTAAAACTCTTTGAAACTGAACTGGTTTCGATAATCCAGCATGGTGAGCAAAATGCTACGATTGCTGATGAAATGCTGTTTTATTATGAACTTTGTTATCAAAAATCAATGGCTAAGACGGAAAAGTTATTCGGCTATATTCAGCCACTCGCTTTTCTAGTTATTGGCATTTTGATTATTTCAATTTACTTATCCATTCTTTTTCCCATGTTTAGTATGGTCGATCAAATCTAATAAGGAGTGTATTGATAATGAAAATAAATTGGCGTGATGAACGTGGTTTTACTTTGGTCGAAATGCTTGTGGTTTTGCTTGTCGTGAGTGTTTTACTTCTCCTTATCATCCCAAACCTTACAAAGCAAAGCAAGTCTATCAATGATAAGGGCTGCAGTGCTTTTGTTTCGATGGTAGAAACTCAAGTTCAAGCTTACGAACTTGAATATCACAACGTCCCCTCTTTTAATGATCTTTTAGATAAAGGGTTCCTATCGAATAAACAAAAGAAATGTCCGAATGGCAATTCTGTTACTATTGATGGCAGCGGAAATGTTCATGAAAAATAGTGCAAATGGCTTCACCCTTGCAGAAATGCTTTTAGTCCTTGCTATCTTTCTATTGCTGATCAATTGTTCAGTTCCTCCCGCTTTTCACTCACTTAGAAAAATAGAAGAAAAACAGTTCTTTCAAATTTTAAAGGCAGATATTTATCTTGCTCAGTCCGAAGCACTACTTCAACAAAACGAGCCTGTTGAACTTCGATTTAAACGAGATCAACTCATTATCCAAAGGAGCGATAAACCTGATTTAATCGAAAAATACCCAAATAGCATGCATATTGAAAAAGAAAAAAACTTTAAATTTCTTCCTAAAACTGGGCACATTAATCGATTTCAAACCGTGAAATGGCATGGTGAGGCGCAAAACTACCAACTTAAATTCCAAATTGGGAAAGGACGATTTAATATTGAAGAAAATTAATGGCTTTTCACTCATCGAAAGTATTCTTTCCCTGAGCACGCTGCTTATCATTTGTACTGTTCTTTTTCCATTTTTATGGAACTTGATTAATCGATTGGATAACGAACGTGAACAAACGATGCTCTATCAAAAAATGTATGATGAAGTAAAACTTTTTTCTGGTCACCCTATAAAAATCCATTCCAGAAACGAAGAAATTGAAATAAAAGCTTCTAAAGGAGGTTGGATTATTTGTGGGAAAAGAAAGCAACAAGTCTGCCTCCCTTTTTAATCAAGTCAGAAAAAATGGTTTCACTTTAATTGAAGCTCTTTTATCTCTTTTAGCTGTCACATCAATTTTCTCTCTTCTCCCTCTCGCCCTTCAAGTAGAATATAAAATCATTCAAGCAAGTGAAGTAGCCACTTCGGCTGAATGGCACTTGTTTTTAAAACAATTACAAGAAGAAAAAGGCGATCACGCTATTTCAACAATCCATCCAGATGGATTCTGTTTTGTTAAAGATGAAAAAAAAGTTTGCTATTCCAAATACCACTCACTAATCCGAAAACAAGTTGATGGACGAGGACACGAACCCATTTTAACCAATATCCAGTCTTTCCAAACTAAAGCTTCTACTAATGAATTAGAAATAATCGTAGAGTCCAAAGCAAAGCACTTATTGCAGACCAAAATCCCTCTTCATGGAGATGTCAAAAATGAATAAAAATGGTTTTACTTTGCTAGTTACTTTATTTTTATTATCTTTAACTTTAATGACCGTTACAACAGTAACTCTTCTTTTTGAAAGACAAATCATGTTTGAAAAAAGTTGGCAAGACTATTACAAAGCCAAAATAAAAAAAGATAGCTCATTCGAATAGAGTCTCATAACAAACTCCTCCAAACAAGATATCTTTTAATAAGTATCGTCTTCTTTTTCTATAAAATCGTCTACTTCTTTCTTTGATAAATCAATCATTTTTTCATATTGATAGCCGTATAACAAATAGTTTCCATTTGGCGAGCTAAGAAGCGGCTGATTGTCTACCAGTTCTAAGATGGTTTGCTTTTTTCCTGTCTCTGGGTCAATCTGAACTAATTTATATTCACCCTGCACTGGACCAATTTCACGGCTTTCATAAGGCTCAAAACTCGTAAATTGCTTTCTAGAGAAATTCAAATCAAAATAAGGAATAAAGGTACCTAGTTTGTCATATTCACGCGGCATATCGTATTTCGAAAGTGATTCGAAACCACTTGAGCGGAAATTATAACTAACTTTATCCTCGGAATTTGCTTCTTCAATGGTTAGCAACAAGTTTCGATTAGTCGCAAATTCAAAAATATTAGCTGCAACTAAATCCTTCTCAGACTCTGAATGAATATTCTGCAGATATAAATTCCCAAGTTCGCTTTGACTGTTTTTTTGATTCGCTAAATATAAATTATCCCCATACCAAGAAATTAGGGAAGAAGGAAGTGAAACAGCTTTATAATCATTTTTTGAAAAGTCATAAACATAAGCTGAGTAGGAAAAGTTCTGTTCATAAACAATAACCATCAGTTTCTCTGGAGAATCTGGATTCCAATAAAAATTGGCAGCCAGAGGTTGCATCGCATGACTCTCAATCTTTTCGCCAGAACTACTGTCGTATATAGTTAATGCAACCTTATTCTCTTTTGAAACGCCATAAATGAAAAAGTATTGATAATCTGGGCTAATTTTGATTTCTGAAATAATATCTGTTGTTTCGAGCAGCACATCACTTTTTCCAGAAAAAAGATGGTATTTAATCAAACGTGTCTTTTCAGCACTTTGCTTTTGAATTAAAACTGTATCATTAGAAAGCCAACCCACGGCACGAATGAAGTCATTCTTTTCCGCGTCAATCGGCTTTATCGTCTTCGCTTCTGCTTTACTATTTTTCCCCTCTTCGGCTGAACGATTATCGTCCTGCTTACATCCAAAAAAGATGAAAAGAATACTCACTAGCAAAACGAGCAATGGCCAAAATGATTTCTTTTTCATCTTTTTCCTCCATTCTGAATGTATTCATTTCTACCAATTACCCTTTTTGAAGTGAATCAAACCTGATAGAATGAAGGCTTTGCTGAAGTTTAAATATTGTTTTCTTCTTCTTTTGGAAGCGCAAGCCATGCAGCACCAATCACACCTGCGTCATTTCCACGTGTTGCAATGGAAAGTTTTGTGGATTCTAAAACCGTTGGAAATACCATGGTTTCAAAATACGCTTTAACAGGTTGTAGTAACGCATCTCCAGCAGCGGATACCCCACCACCAATAATGATTTTTTCAGGATTTAACATGTTTCCAATATGGCTAAGCGCTAGAGCTAAATAAAATGAAATTCTATCCACTACTTCCTTGGCGAACGGATCCCCATCTTTTTCAAAATCAAAAATCAACTTTGAACTAATTTTAGAGCCATTTTGAATCAAGTTAACAAGCTTTGAGTCGCCTTTATATTCTTTGGCAAGATCTTTAGCTACACGTACAATTCCAGTAGCAGAAGCAACTGTTTCTAAACAGCCTGTCTTTCCACATGTACACTGATAACCATTTTCTGGAACAACCGTCACATGCCCAATTTCGCCAGCTGCCCCTCTCACGCCATGAAGAATTTTTCCTTCTGCAAAAATTCCGCCGCCTACTCCTGTTCCAAGCGTAACAAAGACAACGTTGGCTCCACCTTCTCCAGCACCTTTCCAGCGTTCGCCTAGTGCTGCAACGTTCGCATCATTATCCAGCTGAATCGATAGCCCTGTGAGTCGCTCTAACTCCTCTGAAACGTTTTGCTCTTCCACCCAATTTAAATTATAGGCTCCTTTTACTGTTCCAGTTTCGTAATTCACTGTTCCTGGAGTTCCGACACCAATGCCATAGAATTCGCTGTTGTCCATTTGGAGTTCCGTCAATTTTTGATTGACGCTATCACCAATCTCACGAACAATATGAGAACCCTTATCCTCTGTGTTTGTACGGATGCTCCACTTCTCTTCAATTTCACCATCTTTTGTTAAAACCGCAATTTTTGCTGTTGTTCCACCAAGATCAACGCCAATCAATTTCTTTTCCATTTGCGACTTGCTCCTTTTTACTGCTCAAAGGCAGCTGTTTTTCTTTTGTTCTTTGATCAACTCTTGCTTTAAAATACTCCTGGCTCTTGCATATATTTCTCTATCTAATAGTTGATGTTTAAAAAGTCCTGTCAGTTCATGCTCCATCATTTCAATATCATATTCACGCTTCCCTAAATAGACAAAAATTCCATATTTTTTAAGTAACTGTTGGACATCGTACACTGAATTCATAGCGATCCCTCTGGTTTCTTTTGATTATTTTGTTGAAGTTGAAGAAATAAGTCACGATAAACTTTATCAGGTGAAAGGTTTTTAGCCATTTCGGCATGCTTCAATGCTTCTTCATTCTTTCCATCTTGTAAATAACAAATCGCAAGGATGTAATGCGGCTGAGGTAATTGATTATTAATTCGAACGGCTTCATTTGCCTTGTCTCTGGCTTTGTCAAATTTTTTCTCTGTAAGTGCTTGTCCAGCCATCAGCGTATAACTATACTCATCAGCACTCCGACTCTTTTCTAAATATCGGAAAAGCTTATCTACTTCTTTCTGGTTATTTTGTCGCAAGTAATATTGTGCGACTCCATTAGCTGTAGCAGGATCAGCCGGCTCACTTGCCCGGTTAAAGCCCATATATAAGAATAACCCAGCTAGAAGAAATATAGTTGCACCGTAGAGCATACGACGTAAATTAAAATATTGGTGCGGGACAGAAAGGGCACCAGCTAAGAAAAAGCCACCAACAAGTCCACCTACGTGTCCTGCCAAATCAACACTAGGCATGAATAAATCAAGCACTAGATTAATAACCACAAGAACAGCGATGTTTACGCCTATCGTTTTTGCATATAAATGTGGCTTTAAAACGACTAGATAAAGTAGACAACCAAACAGTGCAAAAACAGCTGTACTTGATCCAACGGCAACGTTGCTATTTAGCGCAAAGCTGGCAATATTTCCCGCAATCCCGCCTAAAATAAGGATTATTGCATAACGAGTACGTCCGTAAAGCCTCTCTGCCCAAGGTCCAACAATATAAATCATTAAGCAGTTAGCCGCGATGTGCATCAGACCTGCATGAAGAAAAATCGGCGAAACAAAACGCCACCACTCACCTTCATAAATGAGTGGATTAAATTTCGCGCCCCACTCTACAAGCGTATAAGTATTCAACGAACTATCTTTTAAAAACACCCATATAAAGTACAAAGCTTGTAGCAAAATAAAACCATAAGTGACATAGGGTTTCGATTTTCTGGCTTTCTGTTCTTCATCATTAACTTTTTTTGTAATATACGTAATAACATTTTGGCGTTCATTCATCACTTGCTCTTCTGTAATATCAGACTCAACTTGAAACGTTCCTTCTGGAAGTGAAAGTTTTTCTTCAAGACTACGAAAGTCTTCTTGAAGACGTTCAGATGAAACAAGCAAGTTTTGAATGCTAATTTTTCCGTTTCGATTTTTGGTTTGTTCATTAAACAACGTTTCCTCACCAACTGGAGCAAACGGAGTAATATAAATATTGGCAACTTGAAGAAACGGAGCACCAATTTGCTTCCGTAGATTTTCAGTCACATTAAAAGTATGATTCATATCCCGCTCAACAACACTCGTCCATCCCATTTCGCGGATTTGAATGCGTATTACCGGGCGTTTTTTTTGACTGGGATTTTCTAACCACAATTCATGCTTTTCTTCATGTAAATGAATCAAGCGATAGTTTTCTTGCTCTAAAAAGTAATTAGTCAATCGCCAGAAAACATAATTTTCTTGGAGACTCAAACAATTCCCTGCTTTCTATCTAAATTGCGATTATACTTACTACTATACGCAAAAAAACAGGCGTTGTAAATAACTGGGCCTGTTTTTATGAAAATTTATCACAATCTCTATTTATCAAATTACTAAAACTTTTTGAACAGGGATATCGTGATCCTCGACGACTAGTTCTTCATTAACTTGTTCTGAAAAAGCTAACGAAATTGTATTACCAGGAAAATTCATCAAATATCTGTCATAAAACCCTCCACCAAAGCCTATTCTGTAGCCTGCAGAATTAAAGACAACTCCCGGAACAATGAGTAAGGACAACTCACTTTTTGGAACTAGTTTTGCTTTGTCACTCGGCTCCATCAAATCAAACTTTTTTTTAATCAGCTGATCGCCCTCTTCATATTCTCGAAATTGCATTCTATGGCCTGGATAAAGTGTCTCAGGAATGGCTACTTTTTTTCCCTTTTCCCATGCTTGACGAATAATTGCTTCTGTTTCAATTTCAGGATAACGAGACAATGTAATACCTACAAAATGAGCGCGCTTCCATTCTTCAGTTTCAAAAAGAAGTTCAGCCAACTTAAGGGACTTCTCATCATGCTCTGTTTTCTCAAGTGATGTAAGTAACTTTAATGTTTCCGTTCTAAGCTTGCTTTTTTCCATTTCTTCTGAAACCTCCTTAAAAAGAAAAAGCAACAGGAAAGTCTGCTGCTTATTTCGTTTCGCGGTGCAAAGTCACACGACGCAATCTTGGACAATATTTTTTTAGTTCAATACGTTCAGGATTTTCACGTTTATTTTTAGTTGTAATGTAGTTGCGATCGCCACATTCGGTACATTCTAAAGTAATGTTTACGCGCATTGTTTTCCCTCCAAATCTTTGCGAAAGAGTATTTTATAACCTGTATAATGATACCATCTTTCCTCTATTTCTGCAAGGTTCGAAAGCTGCTTTCTTTTTATTTTCTTTACAAATTGGAATATTCATAGCCAAGAGCAGAGTTTTTATGGTATAAATGTATGTATAGGAACAGGGAAAAGAGGTGTTACTCCATAATGACAGTCGTAATCATAATCCTTCTGATTGCTGCCATCGCATTGTTTGTTCTTTCATTCATGCAAAAAGATGAAAGCAAACAAATTGAAACAGAATTAGAAGAAGTTGCTTCACAGTTGATGCATGAAAATTATGAGCTCAAAAAGCGGGTTTCATTGCTTGAAAAAGCCATGAACATAACAAAAGAGCCTGCCGAACAAGCTGATGATGATGAAACTGAAACAGAGGCAGAAAGTGTAAGCCCAAAAATGAAATCTTTACTAAAAAAACAAGTAATTACTCTTTATACAAGTGGGATTTCTGTGGATGAAATTGTTGAACAAGTTACTCTTCCGAAAGAAGAGATTGAACAAACTATTGAAGAATATTTGGAACATTAAAATCCATTTTGAATAGAGAAACTAAAACAGAAAGGAGTACTCCCTTTTGAAAAACAATCTGCGTATGATTGCACTTGGATTGCTCATTTCAGCAGTAGTTCTCTTCGTTTTCAACCAATTCTTTTCTGTAGATTCCAATGCGGCAAAGGAAAGCAAAAAAACAACGACAGTAGATAAAAGTAGCGAAGAAAACAGTGCAACTTGGAAAGCGAAATATGAAAAACTGCTTGCTAAGCAAGAGCTAGAAAAAAATAATCAAGACGAGGCTAAACGACTTGAAGCTCAGAAAAAAGCAGACGAAGAAAAGAAAAAAAAGGAAGTTAAAAATTACAAACTTGTAATTGCGAAAGGTGATCCTTCTTCAAAAGCAAGTGAAGATCTTGCAAAAAATGGGATTGTTAAAAATGCTTCTGATTTTGAAAAATACTTAAAACAAAATGATTATGAAAAATATATTCGTGACGGCTCCTATGACTTGAACAGCAAGATGAGTTACGAAGAAATTGCTAAAAAGTTAGCTCACCAATAAAAAAGATTGTCCCTGTTTCGGGACAATCTTTTTTATTTTTTATGCTCTTCTTTATGATGCGTTCTTGGTTTGCGGTTACGATCACCACTACCAAAATGTTTCTTTTGCTCTTTATCTTGTGATTTCTTTTCATCTAAGCCAGCTGGTTTTTCAAGCAAGGCTTTGCGGGACAAGTTAATTCGACCTTGGTTATCAATTTCAATAACTTTAACCGTTACTTCATCGCCAAGCTTAAGGATATCTTCCACTTTTCCAACGCGCTCATGTGCTAGTTCAGAAATATGAACTAAACCATCAGTTCCTTTAAATAGTTCAACAAAAGCTCCGAATTTCTCAATTCGACGAACTTTACCAGTATAGATTTCCCCTACTTTAGCTTCACGTACGATATCTTCAATGATCGCCATTGCTTTTTTATTCATTTCTTCATCTTGTGAAGCTACGTAAACTGTTCCATCTTGTTCGATATCGATCTTAACGCCAGTTTCATCAATGATTTGATTAATTTGCTTCCCACCAGGTCCGATAACATCTTTAATTTTATCTTCTTTAATCGTCATTGAAACGATCTTCGGCGCATATTTCGATAGATGATCGCGTGGTGCACTGATTGTGGATAGCAAATGATCCAAAATGTGTAGGCGACCTGCTTTAGCTTGCGTAAGGGCTTCTTCAAGAATTTGACGGCTAAGACCATCAATTTTGATATCCATTTGAAGCGCCGTAATGCCTTCGCTTGTTCCAGCTACTTTAAAGTCCATATCACCAAAGTGGTCTTCCATTCCTTGGATATCCGATAAAATCGTGTAGTCGTCACCCAATTTCACAAGTCCCATCGCGATACCCGCTACAGGAGCTTTAATTGGAACACCAGCATCCATTAGTGCGAGCGTTGAGCCACAAATACTTGCTTGCGAGCTAGAACCATTCGATTCTAATACTTCTGAAACAAGACGGATTGTGTATGGAAATTCTTCTTCACTTGGAATAATGTATTGTAAAGCGCGTTCGCCAAGTGCTCCGTGCCCAATTTCGCGACGTCCTGGGCCACGACGTGGTCCCGTTTCTCCAACACTAAATTGCGGAAAATTGTAGTGATGCATGAAGCGTTTATATTCCTCAGCGCCAAGTCCATCAATAATTTGATGTTCGCGTAACGGTGCTAACGTACAAATACTTAGAGCTTGTGTTTGTCCACGAGTGAAAAGACCCGATCCGTGAACGCGAGGTAACAAGCCCACTTCAGATGACAAGGGGCGAATTTCGTCTACTTTACGTCCATCTGGGCGGATTTTTTCTTGCGAAATTAAACGACGCATTTCATCTTTTTCAATCATCTCAAGAATATGCGCCACTTCGGCAAGAATCGCTTCTTCATCTTCGAGTTCTTTTTCTTTGTAGCTTTCAAGAATTTCTTCTTTGACAGCTTCAATCGCCGCTTCACGGGCTTTTTTCTCTTCTGTTTGAATCGCTTGTTTCATTTTCGCTTCGCTGACAGCTTTTACTTCTTTTTCAAGCTCAGGGTCAGTGACAAAAAGTTCGATTTCGCGTTTTTCTTTGCCTACTGCTTGAATAATTTCTTCTTGGAATTTGCAAAGACGTTTAATTTCTTCATGGCCAAACATGATAGCTTCAAGCATCGCTTCTTCAGAAACTTCTTTTGCTCCTGCTTCAACCATATTGATCGCATCATATGTTCCAGCAACTGTTAAAGAAATATCGCTTTGCTCCGCTTGTTCAATCGTCGGGTTGATGATATATTCACCATTTATGCGCCCTACTTCAACCCCTGCAATCGGTCCGTCAAACGGGATGTCCGAGATACAAAGAGAAATTGAAGAACCAAGCATTGCAGCCATTTCAGGTGAGCAGTCTTGTTCAACACTAAAAACAGTAGAAGTGATTTGCACTTCATTCCGGAATCCTTCAGCAAAAAGCGGACGAATTGGACGGTCAATCAAACGAGCTGTAAGTGTTGCGCGGTCACTCGGACGTCCTTCACGCTTCAAAAATCCACCTGGAACTTTCCCAACGGAATACATTTTTTCTTCATAATTAACAGTTAACGGAAAAAAATCACCAGGTCTTGGTTTTTTAGAACCTACTGTGGCCGTTAAAACAGCTGTATCGCCAAAGCGAACTAGTGCAGCACCACTCGCTTGTTTCGCAAGTTGCCCCACTTCTACGGCAAGTGTCTTACCGGCAAGTTCAGTCGTAAAGACTTGTTTTTCAGACATATCTTCATTTCTCCTTTTCTTCGGAGCGCAGAACTTTACCATGCATCAATTCTTTCATGCACACCTCGTTTAAAAGGCACGCATGAATCCAAAAACCTGATAAACGACTCATTTTACCACGTTTTTGGATTCATGCGATAAAGCTTCAAACGCTCTCCTTTTTACTCTTTAAAAAAAGCGGGAACCCAGAAGAATCCCGCTTTTTTCGGTCTCGTTTTTAACGACGTAAACCTAAACGTTTGATAAGTTCGCGGTAACGTTGCACATCTTTTTTACGAAGATAAGTAAGCAGGTTACGACGATGACCAACCATTTTCATCAAACCTCTATAAGAATGGTGGTCTTTCTTGTGTACACGAACGTGATCATTCAAATTATTGATTTCTGCAGTTAGTACAGCAATTTGCACCTCTGGAGAACCTGTATCTGTGTCATGGACACGATATTCAGCAATAATCTTGTTTTTTGCTTCTTGAGTTAATGCCATTAACTCCACCTCCTTCATTTCTAAATCCCCTATTACTGAGCAAAACGTTGGTGACTCGTCACTGCCAAGTAAAGGTTCTTGTCGTACAGAGTTAAAGATACACTATTCTAGCAAGAAAAGCAAGTAAAAATTTGCTTCTCACAGCCGTTTTTGCAGGCTAAATTGATTGGGAAAAATAAGCGCGCGTATTCGCTTCATCTTGCTTGAGTTGTTCCACAAGGCCTTCCACGCCGTTAAATTTCATTTCTGGCCGGAAGAAATGGAACCATTCGATTTCAGCTTGTTCCCCGTAAATCTCACGATCAAAGTCTAAAATGAACACTTCAATCGAACGTTCCTGATCCGTTTTAAACGTCACATTATAACCAATACTTGCCATTCCTGCATAGCTTTTTCCACCGATAATGAATCGAACCGCATAAATTCCAAGTTTGGGAATCAAATAATCTTCATCAATTTGCATGTTCGCAGTTGGGAACCCAAGCGTCCGGCCACGTTTATCTCCGTGAATAACCGTTCCCTTCACTTTATACGGATAGCCCAAAAGATCATTAGCAGTATCCAGATCACCATTTTCAATCGCTGAACGGATCTTCGTCGAACTGATTTTTTCTTCAAAGGCTTCCTGCTTATTCACGATCGTAACATCAAAACGGCCCTTCGCATAAGAAGCCATCTCTTCCATCTTACCTGCCCCTTTTTTGCCATAAGAATAATCAAAGCCAGCCACCACATGACGCGCATTTAACTTGACCAAATAGTCTTCTACAAATTGCTCAGGAGACAAGTCCGCAAATGCTGCCGTGAAACGAACTACATATACGATATCAATCCCAAGCTGTTCTATTTTTTCTAACTTTTCATCAAGTGGCGTTAAATAATGGACAGCTTTTCTTGTTTGACCGAGCACAACAGATGGATGTGGATCAAAGGTAAGTACAGCACTTTTCTCCCCATTTTCATCTGCAATTTGCTTGGCTTTTTTGATGACCGCTTGATGGCCTCTGTGAACCCCATCGAAGAATCCAAGAGCGATCGTTTTGGGATCGTGGTTTTCTACCGTAACATCTGGATGATGCAAAAAACAAGTTTCCATGACATTTTCTCCTCTGTTTTAAATTTCTATTTTTCGATTTCAAAAAGAGAGTTACGCAAGCTCGATCACTTTTTCCGGCTTCCAAACCCCTGACCTACTTGGATGCTTTTGATAAAGCGCTGTTAATTTCCCATCAAATAGTAGAGCAACAGGTGAAGAAGGCACAATTTCCTCTTTAAAAAGCTCCTGCTCCGTTAATAAAGCTCCGTTTAAAACACGTTTATGCAAAGCTTCTGTAAGCATTACTTGAGGAAAACTTTGAACACCTAATTCCAGTGGCTTCAAAAAGCTTAGATCGTCCGCTTGCATCTTTTCTTCAATTTCTGCAAGAGTAAGACAATCAGCTTCCTCAAAAAAGCCACTTTTAGAACGCCGCAAAGCCGACATATGAGCAGGATATCCTAATTTTTCACCAATCATCACAGCGAGTGTTCGAATATACGTCCCTTTCCCACAGCGAATCCTTAATGCAAAACTTGGGCTTGCTTGCGTGATTTCATGGCTATCTAAGCGCTTTAGCTCATCAATCTGGACTTGCCGCTTTGGTCGCTCAACACTTTCTCCCGCGCGAGCATACTCATAAAGCTTTTTCCCAGCCACTTTAACAGCTGAATACATAGGAGGAATTTGAGTGATTTCACCTGTCAATTCATCTAAGACTTTCGCGATTTCTTGCACAGAGATTGGTTCAGAAATCTCTTTTTCTGCCACTGTGTCCCCCGTCTGATCTTCTGTCGTTGTGCTTCTTCCAAGCGTGATTTCCGCGTGATATTCTTTGCCTTCATCTGTTAAATACTCCG
The DNA here is from genome assembly GCF_003369925.1 of Listeria kieliensis. GTDB lineage: Bacteria > Bacillota > Bacilli > Lactobacillales > Listeriaceae > Listeria > Listeria kieliensis_A. The sequence goes on from NZ_LARY01000001.1 coordinate 1,094,804, forward strand.
CGAGTTTCGTTGCTCGTCCCACACAAATCGGCAAAACACCAGCCACTTCAGGATCAAGTGTTCCTGTATGTCCGACTTTTTTGGTTTTTAAAATCTTTCGAAGCTTAAAAACACAATCATGGCTCGTTAAACCGCGCTCTTTATATAGTGCAATGATGCCGTCCATGTTTTTCGCTCCACTCCTTTTCACTCAAAAAAAGCCGAAACGGAAACGGAAGAATCGTTTTGTCTCGGCTTTTTAGTTTTAACTGTCTTTATTTAAGTCCCGAAGTAACTCATCAATTTTATTGCCGTACTCAAGTGAGCTATCTACTTCAAACAAAAGCTCAGGAACTTTGCGCAAACTCATGCGGTTCCCGATTTCAGAACGAATAAAGCCATGTGCCTTTTCTAAGGCAAGCAAAGAATCTTCACGCTCTTTTTCATTTCCAAGAATCGAAATAAAAACCGTTGCTTGCTGTAAATCTCCTGTAACATCAACATCCGTTACGGTAATAAAACCTAGACGAGGATCTTTAATTTTTCGGTTTAAAATATCGCCTAGTTCTTTTTTCATTTGCTCAGCAACCCGATTTGCTCTTACACTCATTTTGTTCACCTCTATACCCAGTCTGCTTCCGTCTTGATTCTCTCCCATTCCGGGAAAGAATCAAGAAACGAAAGGACTTGTTCCGTTTCTTTTTCACACTGGACGCGTGTATCCGAAACCACAGCAAAACTAACTTCTGTTCGCTGCCACTTTTCTTTAAAAGCTGTTTCCGCAATGGAAACATTATATTTTTGGCGTGTACGTGTTAAAACACGTTTTAGCACACTCCGTTTTTCTTTCAAATTCATCGCATCATGAATAATCCATTCAGCCGCGACTGCTCGAATAATCATGCGCGCTCGATTTCTTCCATTACGAAGGCTTCAATCACATCATCTTCTTTAATGTCATTAAAGTTTTCAATTGTGATCCCACATTCATAACCTTTCGCTACTTCTTTAGCATCATCTTTGAAGCGTTTAAGTGAAGAAAGTTTTCCTTCAAACACAACAATGCCGTCACGAATCAAGCGCACTCCGCTATCACGTGTGATTTTTCCATCCGTTACATAACAGCCGGCAATTGTTCCGATTTTCGATACATTAAAGGTTTGACGAACTTGCGCTTGTCCGATAATTTTTTCTTCATATTCCGGATCAAGCATACCTTTCATTGCCGCTTCAATTTCTTCAATCGCTTTATAGATAACGCGGTGTAAACGAATATCAACGCCTTCATTTTCAGCAGCTTCGCGAGCTTGTGTAGTAGGTCGCACGTTAAAGCCAATGATGATCGCATTTGATGCTGCGGCAAGCGTAATATCTGATTCATTGATCGCACCAACTGCTGTATGAATGATATTAACATTGACCCCTTCAACTTCAATTTTACGAAGTGAAGCGGCAAGTGCCTCAACCGAGCCTTGAACGTCTGCTTTGATAATGACATTAACCGACTTCATTTCGCCAGCTTTCATGTGTTCAAACAAGTTATCTAGGCTAACGCGATTTGTTGCTGTACGTTGTTCTTGCACTGCTTTTGTGGCACGTGATTCTCCAACTGAACGAGCTGTTTTTTCATCTTCAAAGACAACAAAACGATCACCCGCTTGTGGTACATCATTTAGCCCTGTAATTTCAACCGGTGTACTTGGACCAACCTGTTTCACCCGGCGCCCCAGATCATTGACCATCGCACGAACACGACCAAAGGTATTCCCTACAACGATCGGATCTCCAACGTGTAGCGTTCCATCTTGAACAAGTAGTGTCGCAACAGAGCCACGGCCTTTATCGAGTTCTGCTTCCACGACTGTACCAAGCGCGCGACGTTCAGGATTCGCTTTTAGTTCTTCTACTTCAGACACAAGAAGAATCATATCCAGTAAATTGTCTAATCCCTCGCCGAATTTAGCAGAAATGGGTACAAAGATCGTGTCTCCGCCCCAGTCTTCTGGAATAAGTTCATATTCAGTCAACTCTTGCATGACACGTTCAGGGTTAGCTTGTGGTTTATCAATTTTATTGACTGCCACAATAATTGGCATTTTAGCAGCTTTTGCGTGGTTAATTGCTTCGATCGTTTGCGGCATCACACCATCATCAGCAGCCACAACAAGGATCGTGATATCTGTGATTTGTGCACCACGTGCACGCATTGCCGTAAAGGCTGCGTGTCCAGGTGTATCAAGGAAAGTAATTTTCTTACCACGAACATCTAATTGATACGCACCAATATGCTGAGTAATCCCACCTGCTTCACCAAGTGTTACTTTCGTGTTTCTTAGTGAATCAAGAAGGGTTGTTTTCCCGTGGTCAACGTGCCCCATGATTGTAACAACTGGCGGACGTTCTTCAAGATGCCCCGCATCTTCTTCAGCTGCGTTTTCAAAGTAAACATCAAGATCCGTCACATCCACTTTAATTTCTTCTTCTACTTCCACACCATATTCTGCACAAATTAGTTCGATAGCATCTTTGTCTAATTCTTGGTTAATCGTTGCAACAACGCCTAATAAGAACAGCTTTTTGATAATTTCAGAAGGTTCACGATACAATTTTTTCGCAAGTTCTGCGACTGTCAAAGACTCTGTAAACGTGATTTTTTCTGGAAGTGGTTTTGGTTTTGGCGGAGTTGCCGGTTGTGCTTGATGATTTTGTTTCCCTTTTTTCTTGCCTTTACCACCGCGGTTTTGGTTAAATCCACCATGAGTTCCGCCTTTACCACCACGATTTTGGTTATTATTTCCGCCAAAGCGGTTTCCTTGATTTTGATTTCGTCCAGGAGAAGCATTCGTGTTTCGGTTGCCCGAGTTTGTACTAGACTGTGGTTTATTTTTGTTCGTATTTACTGGTTTATCCGTACGTTTTGCTTGCTCTCCTTGACTAGTTTTTTGTTCGTTTTGACGTGGCTTATTGTTATTTTGTGCAGCTGGACGCTGCGGTTTATTTTCTTTTGGTTTTTGGTTATTATTTGAATTCAGTTTATTAGACTCCTTGCTATTCGGTTTATTTTGGACTTTTTCATTTTTTTGAACAGCCGGTTTCTCTTGTTTGCTTGAAAAAGCTTGATCGAGTTGTCTTAAGGCATTATCATTAATCGTCGACATATGGTTTGAAACTTCTACACCTAAGCTGTGTAACTTTTCAATAACTTCTTTACTCGAAACTTGTTGTTTTTTTGCATACTCATATACACGAATTTTACTCATGCCGTACACCTCCACTAGGTAATCAACCGAGGAGTTCATTTAGTTTTTTGGCAAATCCTTTGTCGAGAATACCAATGACTGCACGCGTTTCTTTGCCGATCGCCCCTCCTAGTTCTTCTCTTGTAAATTTTTTTTGCAAGGGGACATCGTAGTATTCACATTTATTTCGGACTTTTTTTTCTGTCCCGCTTGAAACATCATCTGCTAAAACAACAAGTGATGCCTTTCCGCTGCGAACTGCTTTTAAAACTAACTCTTCTCCGGTTGTTATTTTCTTTGCACGATTTGCAAGACCGAGGAGTTGGAGAAATTTTTCATCCATGATTCTTATCCTCGAGGGATTCTACATACGCAATTAACTCATCGTAAAATCCTTCTTGCTCTTTCATTTTTAATTGATGGAATAACGTATTTTTTTCTTTCGTACGTTTTGCTACATCTATATCCTTTTTAATATAAAAACCACGTCCTGGTGCTTTTCCGGTTGGATCAATCGTTAGCTCCCCATTTTTTGAATACGCAATGCGCAAGAGTTCTTGTTTAGGGAGTCTTTCACCAGTTACAATACACTTTCTAAGTGGGATTTTTTTGCTCCGCATGTCCGCTTTTCTCCTTTATTCTTCATCTTCCGAAACGCTATTTTCTTCTACAACCGTTTCTTCTGCTTCTTGAACAGGTGTTTCTTCGCGCGGATAAATACCCATTTCACGGGCAACGCTCTCGCTTTTAATATCAATTTTCCAGCCAGTTAACTTTGCAGCAAGACGAGCGTTTTGTCCACGCTTCCCGATTGCAAGAGAAAGCTGATAATCTGGCACAACAACCGTTGTTGCTTGTTCTTCTTCATTCACAATTACATCGAGCACTTTAGAAGGGCTAAGTGCGTTTGCAACAAATGTAAACGGATCATCTGACCATTCTACAATATCAATTTTTTCCCCTTTCAACTCGTTTACAATCGCTTGTACACGAGCTCCTTTAGGCCCAACACAAGCCCCAACAGCATCCACTTCTGGGTCTGCAGTGTAAACCGAAATTTTAGAGCGATCCCCTGCTTCTCGAGCGACCGATTTGATTTCCACAATTCCTTCATAAATTTCAGGAACTTCCATTTCAAATAGACGTTTTAATAATCCCGGGTGTGTTCTTGAAACAAAAATTTGTGGACCTTTTGTTGTTTTTTCTACTTTAGTCAAATAAACTTTGATCCGGTCATGCGGGCGATAAGTTTCATTTGGCATTTGTTCATTTTGCGAAAGAATCGCTTCAATTTTACCGAGATTTACATAGATAAAACGGGAATCTTGTCGCTCTACGATCCCTGTCATGATATCATCTTCGCGATCAATAAACTCATCGTAAATAATACCCCGCTCTGCTTCACGCACTCGTTGTGTGACAACCTGTTTAGCAGTTTGTGCAGCAATACGCCCAAAATCTTTCGGGGTAACTTCTAATTCCACAACATCCCCTACTTTATACACGGGGTTTAATTCATGCGCTTCTTCAAGCGAAATTTCAAGACGTGAATCGAATACTTGATCCACCACATCTTTTCTCGCAAATACGCGAATAGATCCATTTTCAAGATTCAATTCTACGCGTACATTTTGTGCTTGGTTAAAATTCCGTTTATAAGCAGAAACAAGCGCTGCTTCAATCGCTTCAACGATTACATCTCGGGAAATTCCTTTATCATGTTCTAAAACATGAAGAGCATCTAGTAATTCTGTGCTCATTACTCATTCACTCCTTATTTAATTTTTTAAAATTCGATGGCAAGGCGTGCTTTTGCAACCTTGTCTTTCGGGATTACACATGTGATCTTTCGCGTTTTATCTTTGATTTCGATGATTAATTCATTTCCATCATAAGACATAAGCGTGCCTTCCCACATTTTACGATCATCAATTGGCTCGTAAGATGTAATATGCACATAGCTTCCCACTGCGTTTTCAAAATCTGCTTCTTTTTTTAGAGGACGTTCAGCGCCAGGAGAAGAAACTTCTAGAAAATAGTTTTGACTGATTGGATCAGACTCATCTAATTTTTCACTTACTTTTTCACTGACAATTGCGCATTCATCAATATCAATTCCACCATCTTTATCAATAAAAATACGTAAAAACCAATTTTTTCCTTCTTTTTCAAACGCTAAATCGACAAGTTCAAAGCCTAACTCATCAGTAATCGGCTTGACAAGCTCCTCTACTTGGTCCAAAACCTTACTCATTTCAGCCTCCTTAGAGATATGCTCTGCTACCGGTGCGAATGTTCTTCCAAACAATCACAAAACGAAAGAGTGGGCAAATGCCCACTCTTAGCTGAGTTATCGTTGTATTTCATTATATAGTATACCATAGCTTGCGTGATTTCGCAAACAAGCCCGCAACTTGTGAGTCTTTTTTAAAACAGCGACAACTGATTTTGGTCGGGAAGGCCTTCCAAGCAGCCTTGCTCATCCATATATTGAATGATAGTTTTAGAAACTTTCCCACGTTGTTGCAAGTCTTCTTTCGATAAGAATTCACCGTCTGCGCGAGCTGTAACAATTTGTTTCGCCACGTTTGTTCCAAGACTTGGAATTGCATTAAACGGCGGAATCAACGTATCACCTTCAATGATAAACTCATCTGCCTTCGATTTATATAAATCAACTTTTTGGAATTTATATCCTCTTGCAAGCATTTCGTTTGCGATCTCAAGCACCGTGAGCAAATTCTTTTCCTTCGTCGAAGCCTCAAGCCCTTTATCATTAATTTCTTTCATGACTGCTTTAACCGCTTCACGTCCGTTCACCATTGATGTTAAATCAAAATCATCTGCACGAACGGAGAAATAAGTTGCATAGAAATAAAGTGGATGATGCACCTTAAAGTAAGCGATCCGAACCGCCATCAGCACATAAGCAGCCGCATGGGCTTTCGGGAACATATATTTGATTTTTTTACAAGAATCAATATACCAGTTTGGCACATTGTTTGCGATCATGGCTTCTTCCATTTCGTCTGTTAAGCCTTTCCCTTTCCGTACGGATTCCATAATTCGGAAAGCAAGCGAACTTTCAAGACCTTGATAAATTAAGAAAACCATGATGTCATCCCGACAACCAATTACATCAGGAAGCTCACAAATTTTATTTTTAATCAATTCTTCCGCGTTCCCGAGCCAAACGTCCGTGCCGTGTGAAAGTCCAGAGATCTGAACAAGTTCAGAAAACGTGGTTGGCTTTGTTTGTTCAAGCATTTGTCGAACGAAACGTGTCCCAAACTCAGGAATCCCAAGTGTCCCCGTCTTCGAATCAATGTCCTCTGGTGTAACGCCAAGCGATTCCGTTGAACCAAATAATTTCATCACTTCTGGATCATCAGTTGGAATGGTTTTGGGATCGATTCCGCTTAAATCCTGAAGCATCCGGATAGCCGTTGGATCATCGTGCCCAAGAATATCGAGTTTCAACACATTATCGTGGATAGAGTGGAAATCAAAATGAGTCGTTTTCCATTCCGAATCCGTTGCATCCGCGGGATATTGCACAGGCGTAAAGTCATAGACATCCATATAATCTGGAATAACGATGATTCCGCCCGGATGCTGCCCTGTTGTTCGTTTTACTCCCGTACAGCCAGCAACAAGTCGGTCCACCTCGGCACCGCGAATATTCATGTTCATATCTCGCTCATAACCACGCACAAATCCAAAGGCTGTTTTTTCAGCGACCGTACCGATCGTTCCTGCACGATAAACATGATCTTCCCCAAATATTTCTTTTGTATAAGCATGGGCGACAGGTTGATAATCTCCAGAAAAGTTAAGGTCAATATCGGGAACCTTATCCCCTTTAAATCCTAAGAAAGTTTCAAATGGAATATCTTGTCCTTCCTTCCGGTAAGCCGTTCCACATTCCGGACAGGTTTTATCAGGAAGGTCAAAGCCAGAACCAACCGACCCATCATGAAAGAACTCAGAATGCTTACAATTTGGGCAAAGATAGTGTGGCGGAAGTGGATTCACCTCAGTAATTTCTGTCATCGTCGCTACAAATGAAGAACCAACGGACCCCCGGGAACCAACTAAATAGCCATCATTCAGTGACTTTTTAACCAATTTATGTGAAATCAAATAGATAACGGCAAATCCGTGACCGATAATACTCTTAAGTTCTTTTTCAAGCCGCGCTTCCACGATTTCTGGAAGCGTTTCGCCATATAAATCATGTGCCATCTTATAACTCATATTACGAATTTCATCTTCGGCGCCTTCAATTTTTGGCGTATAAAGCTCATCTTTAATCGGCTTTAACTCATCCATCCAGTCCGCAACTAAGTTCGAATTCTTCACAACAACTTCCTCTGCTTTTTCCGCACCAAGAAAACTAAATTCCTTAAGCATCTCTTCTGTTGAGCGGAAATGCACATCTGGAAGTTCTTGACGATTCAGTGGATTCGCGCCTCCCATCGAATGAATCAAGATTTTTCGGTAGATTTTATCTTGCGGGTCCTTATAATGGACATTTCCCGTTGCTACAACAGGTTTGCCAGTTTTTTCGCCCACTTTCACAATGTTTTTCAAAATCTCTTCCAAAGCTTTTTCATCACGTATCATTTCACGTTCGATCAGTGGCGCATAAACAGGTTTTGGTTGTATCTCGATAAAATCATAAAACCCTGCTACTTTTTCTGCTTCCGCCATTCCCTTTTGCATCATCGCTTCAAAAAGTTCTCCCTGACTACAAGCCGTTCCAATAATAAGTCCTTCACGCAGTTTCTTAAGCTTCGAACGCGGAATCCGCGGTACGCGATAGAAATAATCAATGTTCGACATGGAAATCAGTTTAAATAAATTCTTCAAGCCTTCTGCCGTTTTTGCATAAATCGTTGCATGGAATGGACGCGCGCGTTTATATGCATCTCCTTCTCCCATGAACTGATTGAACTCATCATGATTCGTGATCTCATGCATTTCTTTTGCATCTTTGATGAGTTTCCAAGCCAAATAAGCAGTGGCCTCCGCATCAAAAATCGCACGGTGATGCTGTTCCAATATAATATTGAACTTTTTCGTCAGTGTATTCAAGCGATGATTCTTAAAATGTGGATAAAGAAAGCGAGCTAGCTCGAGCGTATCAATGACCGCGTTGGGTGCATCTTGCATACCAATCTTCCGGTAAGCCGTATTGATGAAGCCCATATCAAAAGAAGCATTGTGGGCAACAAGGATTGCATCTCCGCACCACTCACGGAAATTATTCAAGACAACATCAATTGGATCAGAGCCTTTTACCATGTCATCTGTGATTCCTGTTAAGTTGATCGTTGTAGCCGAAAGCGGGTGTCCCGGATCAATAAAAGCTTCAAATTTATCAATGATCTCGCCGTCATGCATTTTAATTCCCGCAAGTTCAATAATCGTATCATAAACAGCAGAAAGTCCCGTAGTTTCCACGTCAAAAACAACATAAGTCGCATCTTTTAAATCAATATGTTTGTCATTATAGGCAATCGGAACCCCATCATCAATCAAGTTTGCTTCTACACCGTAAAGAATCTTGATGCCAAATTTTTGTCCCGCCGCATAAGCTTCCGGAAACGACTGCACAACCGAGTGATCCGTTAACGCAATCGCTTTATGTCCCCAATCCGCAGCTTGCTTAGCAAGATCCGTGATCGAATTCGTAGCATCCATTTGGCTCATGTTCGAATGCAGATGAAGTTCCACACGTTTTTCCTCTGCCCCGTCGAGCCGTTTTCTCGGTGCAATTTCATTTACATCTTGCGCCATCATGATTAAATCACGCACAAAAGTGTCATTTTGAACACTTCCACGCACTTTCACCCACATGCCCTTTTTCAAATTCTGGAACATGGCTGCGTCATCTTTATCACGAGAAAACATCTTGATGATCATCGAACTCGTATAGTCGGTGATTTTAAATTGAAGTAAACTCCGACCGCTTCTCAGTTCGCGAATTTCCGTCGCAAAAACATAGCCTTGAACGGTAATTCGGCGCTCCTCGTCATAAATATCACCGAGATGCTTCACTTCGTCACCATCTTTAATTTTATAGCCCAGTTGGAACGGCCCCGTAAGTTCAGCTGGCGCTTGGGAAGTCCCACTTTCCGCTTCTTGCTGACGCTTTTGCATGACTTGAACCGCAGCCTTAGCTTTCTCGGCATCTTCCTCTTCCTTCGCCTTCTTAAAGGCTTCGTAGGCTTCCGTATTTTCCTGCGTAAGCACAGTAGTTCGAAAAGCAAGACGCGGGAACCCGCAGTTTGCATAGTTTTCAAGAATTTCTGCAGCAAAGCTTTGCTCAAATTTGGTCTTTTCCATTTCGTTGTGCAAATTTAATTCCAAAAAATGAGGTTCCTTAAGCTTTGGCTTTTGTTCCATTAAAACTTGCCCAATCAAAGGTGATGTCGCTAAAATCGGCGAAACAAGGATATTCCAATAATCTTGAATCAACGTTTCATCGAGCCGCGCATCTTTGACGTGAATAGCAAGTTCCGTATTCGCAATCTCATTAAACGCACGTTTCATGCCCGTATCCAGTAATGTATAAAAATCCGCAGGGAAAATTTGCGGCGTCTCTAAATGAAACTGCCACGTTTTATTTCTTTTATCCGCAATCAACTTTTCAATTTTGGTATCCCGCGTGAAATCTTCAAATGTTTTGTCTTCCTTTAATCCGATTTGTTCTAAAAGAAGTTGAAATCGCTCCTTTTTTTCTTCTTCTGAAGCACTCAATTGGGTGTCACTCCTTTCAGCTAAAAAGCTGTAAAAAGTACCTTCCACAAAATGCAAAGGTACTTTTTAATCTATCTCTATTGTACATGAAAAATCATTTTTCGCCAAAAAGAATTGGCAATGTATTTAACAATTCCTCTTCGCGAACTTCAATCATTTCGCCAGTTTTGCGGATTTTCACTTCGACAATTCCTTCAGCCGCTTTTTTCCCAACGGTAATCCGAATTGGAAGCCCAATCAAATCAGCATCCGCAAATTTCACCCCAGCTCGTTCTGAGCGGTCATCTAGTAATACGCTATAGCCTGCAGCTTGCAGTGATTCATAAAGTGTATCTCCAAACTCACGCTGTGCATCATCTTTCATATTTACAGGAATCAAGTGAATATCAAATGGTGCAATTCCTTTTTCAAACACAAGCCCTGCTTCATCATTACACTGTTCCGCAATAGCTGTAAAGAGGCGAGAAACCCCGACTCCGTAACATCCCATAATAAGCGGATTCGCACGCCCGTTTTCATCAAGAAAAGTCGCATTCATGGCTTCTGAGTATTTGGTTCCAAGTTTAAAGATATGACCCACTTCAATACCTTCTGCAAATTTAATGATGCCTTGTCCGTCAGGAGATAAGTCCCCTTCTTGAATCATGCGCAAATCAAAATAACTTTGCACCGTAAAGTCACGTTCTGGATTGACATTGATAAAGTGATATCCATCTTCATTGGCGCCCACTACAGCATTCACAACATCTTGTACGGCGTGATCTGCATAAATTCGAATATCTTCAGGCGCTTCAATTGGTCCAAGCGAACCAAAATTTGCGCCAAGAAGTTTAACAGCTACTTCTGGATCAGCAAGTTCAACTGATTTTGCTTCCAACGCATTTTTGATTTTAATGTCATTAACTTCATGATCGCCACGAACCAGTACCATGATAATATCGCCATCCACGTCAAACAGCATCGATTTCACTGTTTTTTCAATTGGAATATCTAAATTGGTAACAAGATCCTCAATTGTCCGTAATTCAGGTGTCGCAATTTTTTCTAATTCTGCTTCTTGTTCTAGCGACTTCTTGCCATTATAAAGGACTGGAGCCATTTCCGTGTTTGCGGCATAATCAGACGAATCGCTATAAGCAATCGTATCTTCCCCGATTTCAGACAGCACCATAAATTCGCGAGATTCATTCCCACCAATGGCGCCCGAATCTGCAATCACTGCGCGGAAATCCAACCCACAGCGAGTGAAAATATTGCAATACGCTTGATACATTTTTTGATAAGTTTCATCCAAGCTTTCTTCATTCGCATGGAAAGAATAAGCATCACTCATGATAAATTCCCGACCTCGAAGTAGTCCAAAGCGAGGACGTTTTTCATCACGGAATTTAGTTTGAATTTGATAAAGCGTGATCGGAAGGCGCTTATACGATTTGAGTTCATCACGTACTAGGTCCGTAATGACTTCTTCATGTGTTGGCCCAAGTACAAAATCACGACTATTGCGATCTTTAAGACGCATTAATTCAGGTCCATAATCATTCCATCTGCCCGACTCCTGCCAAAGCTCAGCAGGTTGAAGAGCAGGAAGAAGAAGTTCAGAAGCACCCGCGCGGTTAAATTCTTCACGAATGATTTGCTCGATTTTTTGTAAAGTAAGGCTTGCAAGTGGTAAGTAACTATAAATCCCACTCGCGGTTTGCCGAATAAATCCTGCTCGAAGAAGCAATTGATGACTTCTTACCTCGGCATCAGCAGGCGTTTCTTTTAATGTTGGAATAAAAGTCATTGTTTGACGCATAAAACACACTCCCCTTTTTAAATTGTTCCTAGCAGGTTACGTCTAGAAAAAGGCCCGTTGAATATCGTTCCAGGTTACAAGGATCATTAAGACCATTAATAAAGCAAAGCCAACAAAATGAATGATTCCTTCTTTTTTTGGATCTACTGGTTTTCTGCGGATAAGCTCATAAAGGAAGAACAATAAACGTCCCCCGTCAAGCGCAGGAAGTGGTAATAAGTTTACAATTCCTAAATTGATGCTTAAAACAGCCGTCCAGTTTAATAGTGTAAGGAAGCCGTAACTAACAACTTGTTCCGTACTCGTATAAATGCCAACTGGTCCATTCAGCATATCTAGTGAGAAGCCGCCCGTGATCATCTTCCCGAGCACATCAAAGATTTGGTGAATCCAGTTCCAAGTGTTTGTGAAACCGTAGCTGATCTTAGCTCCGAATGAATCCTTAATTGGATTTTCAACTCCAATTTTCCCAACGGCTTCGCCTTGAACTTTTTGTTTTTCAGGCGTTACTTTTACCTCTTGCGTCTTACCATCTCGTTCAATTTTGAACATTAACTTCTTATCTGGATTTTCTGAGACTTTCCCAACAATTTCAGCCCAAGAATTGGTTTTTGTTCCTGAAATTGAGAGAACCTTGTCGCCTTCATGAAGACCAGCCTCAGCAGCGGGGCTATCTTTTACAACATTCCCAAGCGTGTTTTCTGTTGAAGCAACGCCACCTTGAATAAAAGCGAGTGCTGTAAAAATCAAAATAGCTAAAATAAAATTAAAAAGCGGTCCCGCAAAAATAGTTGCTGCGCGTTTCCCTAGTGACTTGGCACCGAAAGTCCGGTCATAAGGAACGACTTGTGTTTCAATTTTCCCATCCACAACAACAGCATCACGCGCAACTTGATAGCGAATTTTTTTTGATTCATCATAGTCTTCAAAGCCTTCAATAAACAGTTCTTTTTCAAGATCTGCTTTTGAGACTTCAAAGGGTTGAGCGTTCACATATTGATCTTTTCCGTTAACGATGATTTTCGTTACAGTTTCATCTTTTGATAACTCGAGCCCTACTCGGTAACCCGGCTTTAAGTCTAATTCTTCACCGTCTTCGCCCGCCATCCGGACGTAACCACCGATCGGTAGCAAACGAATCGTATATTGTGTTTCCTTCTTTTTGTAAGCAAAAATTTTCGGTCCAAAGCCGATCGAAAAATCACGTACCAAAATACCAGAACGTTTTGCAAGCAAAAAGTGTCCTAATTCGTGAAAGAAAACGATGAGTCCAAAGACGAAAATAAATGCAATAATCGTTGTCAAATTAATTTCACCTCTATAAAAGTGTTTTTACGTATGCCCTTGTTTCTTGATCGACTTGCAAAATCGTATCCAGCGATGGGGCTTGAATCACATTTTGCATATGATGATTCATCGCATTTTCAACCACTGCCTCAATATTGTTAAAATCAACCTGCCCATTTAAAAAGCCAGCAACCGCTATTTCATTCGCTGCATTTAAAACGGTCGGCATCGTTCCACCTATTTTACCAGCGTTGTACGCTAATTTCAATGCCCTAAATCGATCATAGTCAACTTCTTCAAAATGAAGAGTTCCAATTTTAGCTAAACTGAAAGGTTCACTAAATTGAATACTTGACCGATCTGGAAAAGTAAGTGCATATTGAATCGGGATGCGCATGTCAGGTGCCCCGAGCTGGGCAATCATGCTTCCATCAATGTATTCAACCAGTGAATGGACAATGCTTTCCCTATGAATAACGACATCAATATCGTCATAATCCATATCGTAAAGCCAGTGTGCTTCAATGACTTCAAGACCTTTGTTGAACATCGTCGCCGAATCAATTGTGAGTTTATTCCCCATGTTCCAGTTCGGGTGGTTTAACGCTTCTTTCACCGTCACATGTTTCAGCTCTTGGCGCGTTTTATCACGAAAACTTCCGCCGCTAGCTGTAATAATTAGTTTTGAAACATTTTCGCGTTTTTCACCATTTAATGCTTGAAAAACAGCTGAATGTTCACTATCAACCGGCAGAATGTCCACACCTTTTTTTCGAGCAGCTTCCATAACTAAGTGTCCAGCCGTCACAAGAGTTTCCTTATTCGCGATCGCAATTTGCTTGCCGGCTTCAATCGCATCGAGCGTTGGCAAAAGACCCACACTCCCAATCACAGCACTCAGCAAAACATCTCCTTCAGAAAAAGAAGCGATCGCACGAAGTCCTTCCATGCCCGAATAAAAACGAATATCAGGAAACTCAAGTTTTAGCTTTTCCACATCTCGATTGTTTTGAACGGACACAGCTTTTGGCTTGAACTCTTGAATGATTTTACGTCCTAGCTCTACATTCCGACCAAAGGATAGCGCAGTAATCTCAAAAAGTTCTGGATGCTCTCTTACAATTTCCAGAGTTTGGGTTCCAATCGAACCCGTTGCACCTAACAAATTAATTTTCTTCATGGCTTCATCTCCATTAAATGATTTGCAGTATATGTAACAGCGGCAAGACAAACAGTAAACTATCAAAGCGGTCTAAAATCCCACCATGCCCCGGTAAAATCTTTCCGGAATCTTTCACATCATAAAAACGTTTTAGCGCAGACTCAACTAAATCGCCAAGTTGTCCGAAGATCGAAAGTACAATTAAAGCGAGTAAGACAAGACCGATGTTCCCGCTTAAATCCATAAAGTAGAAAAAGCCGCCTGCAATGATAAGAGCCGAAACAATACCTCCGATGAAGCCTTCTACTGTCTTATTTGGGCTAACATGTGGCGCAAGTTTGTGCTTACCAAACTGACGGCCGATAAAATAAGCACCCGTATCTGTTGACCAAACGATGAGGAGCGCAAATAAAACATAGTAAAGTCCCGCATCACGCGTGAGTGCCAAATAATGAAAGCCGATTCCTACATAAAAAGAAGAAAGAACGGCAATCCCCGCTTGATCAAAGTGAAATTTGTTTTTTGAAAAAACAGTATAGGAAAGCAAAATTGCAATCCCGATAAAGATCAGCTCAATCACCGATAATCCGAAATGGTCTAGCCAAGTTAAATAATTTTCCGGCACAACAACGAGCCAAGTTAAAAGCATGGTGACAATACCGTTCACCGAAAATAGTGATTGCTTTGTCATCGTGAGAATCTCATACACGGCAATCGATGCGAGTAAAATGCTAATTAGTTCAAATGGTAACCCACCAACAACAACGAAGGGGATAAAAATAATAAGAGCCACAATGGCCGTAATAATTCTTGTCTTCACCTTTTTTCCTCCCTAAAGCCCGCCGAATCTACGTGATCGATTTTGATAGTCAATCATCGCCTCTAAAAAGTCTTCTTCTGTAAAGTCAGGCCAGTGAACATCTGTAAAGTAAAACTCACTATAAGCCAACTGCCAAAGCATAAAATTGCTAAGCCGTAGCTCCCCACTTGTACGAATCAATAAATCAGGATCTCCTAACCCATTTGTCATTAAATGTTTTTCAATGTCAGCTTCTGTGATTTCGTCTGCTTTCTTCCCGCTTTTTTCTAGTTCGCGGATAGCTTCTTTCATTGCCGTTACAATCTCAGCTCGCGACCCGTAATTCAAAGCAAAATTAAGCACAAGACCCGTGCAATGTTTGGTATCTTCAATCGCCTTCTCTACAGCACGAAGCGTGTGCAATGGCAAATTATCCCGGTATCCCATGACATTGACTTTAACGTTTTCTTGAATGAGTTCTGGTACAAACGTATCGAAAAACTCAACAGGCAATTTCATCAAAAAATCCACTTCATCTGTCGGGCGCTTCCAGTTCTCCGTTGAAAAAGCATACAACGTCAAAACCTCAATACCCATTTCATTCGCATAACTTGTGATCTTTTTGACGACATTCATGCCTTCTTTATGACCAGCAATGCGAGGTAAAAACCGTTTTTTAGCCCATCTTCCGTTGCCATCCATGATAATTGCAACGTGTTTTGGAAGCGGCAGTTCGGGCGATAATTCACCATCTATAAAATTTTCATTTTGTCGAAAGAGCTTTTTAAACATTTTAAATCCTCCAATAGAAATGCCACTGTTCTGCGCATGTCTATACCTATAATACCAAAAAATGCCCGATTAATGTACTAAAATTTGCATGTGATTCATGAGATTTCCATGAGAAAATCGGTTTGGTTAGGATACAAAAGAAAAGCATCCCTCCCCTTCCTAAAGTAGAAGAAAAGGAATGCTTTTTCGTATCATTAATTAAACTTCCATGATTTCCGCTTCTTTAGCTTTAGCGATTTCATCAATTTTTTGAATGCTTGCATCCGTTAGTTTTTGAACATCTTCTCCGTAAGTACGCAAGTCATCTTCTGTGATTTCGCCAGCTTTTTCAAGCTTCTTAAGTTCATCATTGGCATCGCGGCGCACATTACGCACCGCAACTTTTGCTTCTTCTGCTTCTTTTTTCACTTCTTTCGCAAGCTCACGACGACGTTCTTCCGTTAATTGCGGAATTGTAAGACGAAGCACTGAACCATCGTTATTTGGCGTTAAGCCAAGATCTGATTTCAAAATCGCTTTTTCAATATCTTCAAGCGCATTTTTATCAAAAGGTGTGATAAGAAGCATTCTAGCTTCTGGAATGCTGATCCCCGCAATTTGATTAAGCGGAGTTGGCGCACCGTAATATTCTACTTGAACACGATCTAAAATTGAAGCATTTGCACGACCAGCACGAATTTGTCCTAACGCGCGGGATAATGCTTGCTCAGATTTTTCCATTTTTTCCTGTGAACTTTGCAAAACTTCTTTACTCATTGATTTATTTCCCCCTTACGGTTGTTCCGATTTTTTCGCCAAGAACGACACGTTTAATGTTGTTTTCAGTTTCCGCAAATGAAAATACGATCAGCGGAATATCGTTATCCATACTTAGTGAAGATGCCGTAGAATCCATCACTTGCAAGCCTTCTTTAATGACATCCAAGTAGGAAAGCTCATCATATTTTTTCGCTGTATTATCAACACGTGGGTCAGCACTGTATACACCATCCACGTTGTTTTTAGCCATTAAAATGACATCAGCTTCAATTTCAGCCGCACGAAGCGCTGCTGTTGTATCTGTAGAGAAATACGGGTTTCCTGTTCCCCCTGCAAAAATCACTACACGCCCTTTTTCAAGATGACGTATAGCTTTCCGTCTAATGTAAGGCTCTGCGATTTGACGCATATCGATTGAAGTTTGCACACGCGTTGCTACACCGATATTTTCTAATGAATCTTGAAGCGAAAGCGAGTTCATCACCGTCGCAAGCATACCCATATAATCGGCAGCTGCTCGGTCCATCCCCATTTCGCTTCCAAGACGCCCGCGCCAGATATTGCCGCCACCGACAACAACCGCTACCTCTACACCTAGTTCTACTACTTCTTTTACTTGTTTGGAAATGGCGTTTACGATATTCGGACTAATTCCAAAGCCGTCCGAACCCGCGAGCGCTTCACCACTTAATTTTAAAACGACACGTTTATATTTTGGGGTATCCATAATGACCTCCACACCTTTATTCTAGTTCATGATAAAAGAGTTTTTTATCCACCAGTATCCATTTTACTAAAAAACCAGCAATTACAAAAGTATTTTCTATGAAAAAGCCAAAAAAGTTCTATTTATAAACTAGACCATTTTAAATGTAGGATTGGATAATCTCTTCCTTGCCCATCTTTTTCACTTTTCCCATAGACTTCAAACCCATTTTTCTCATAAAAATGATACGCTGCTTTATTTTGCTGATTCACGTCCACAAAGCGAATTCCTTCTGTCTTAACTAATTGCTGTAAAATTTCGGAGCCGTATCCACGCCCTCTAAAACGTGGAGAAAGAAAAAACATTTCCAGATGCTCCGCCGCATGCCCCGTAAAACCAATCGTCTCTCCCTCCACTTTCCAGCAGTAAAGTTCTACACTTGGGAAAAACGAGGGGATTTCCCTTCGCAGTGCGTCAAAGTCAGCCGCTTTCAAAAAATCATGTGTCGCCTTTACAGATTCCTCCCAGATAAAAAGCAATTTGGGATAATCCGCCGCGCTAGCCCGTTCCTTGTCCACCTAATCACCTCAAAACATACTTGAATCTTCATTCAGCTTAACAGATTGAGCAGGAATCGCAAGTATGGAGACGATTTTTATGTATATAATTCGTTTCTTTATTAGTAAAATACAAACAGCAGATCATATGATATTTCATCAAGTCAATATCCGAACAAAAACCCCAACTTTTGTTAGGGGTTTAGCTTAGACTATTTTTATTCGGATTTGAAAGCAATTATCTCTTTGAAACTTTATAAGCAAAATAAGCATCCTCTTGCTTCTTGGTAGCAGAATTATCACCATATGCACGATCAGCCTCAACTGATTTATTCACCGATTCATAAGTGAAGGAATATGTTAATTCACAATTGCTAGCAAAATTTAATTTACTTATATTCTCGCTTGTTAGTTTTTCCCCATTCAAAAATTCATGGTTTGTTTTCACGATACTTTTCCATGTTTGATAATCTTTTTTAGTCGTGATCACCTTGGTAAACCATTCTTTTCCAAACACTTCCGCATTATACTTTGGCTTTTCTATAACAATAATTTCACTTTCTGGTATCTTCATTTTATGAATAGCTAGATCTATCTCGCGATTCGCCTGATTTGTCTTAAAATAAATATATCCTGTATATCCGAGTACTCCAACGATAATCAAAGTAAGAACTATGAAAAAGATCCTTTTGCTTTTTTTCATGTTAGCCAACTCCTGTAGAATATACTTTGTATAATGACTTAATATAGCATGAAATACCCCGAAAAAACAAACCCCGCTATTCATTTGGAATAGCGGGGCTCACAAATTATTAAAAATCAAAATTTCTTATTGATCTTTTTTAACTTGGCTCATAACATTTCAAAACAAATGACTTATTATCAAGATTTATAGCATCATATTTTTTAAAATCCCCGAACGGTTTTACAAATCCTTCAGAGCTTTATTGGCGTTCTTCTAGGTGCCTTTTTAAGTAAGTTTGCTCTTACTAGTTAGTACCTTTCCACATAATGTTAGTCAAACATTATCTGAACAGTGCTTTCAGAAACATTATTTAATACTTCAGTGATAATTGCTTCTTTTTCTTCATCTGTTAATTTTTAGCTTTCGTGTGGAGGTTCCCACTTTTTCAGTGCATCCTTTTATATACTACAAATTTTCCACCAACTAGCATCTCTCCTTCAGCTTTTAACGTATAACCATTTTCTAAATCAAATTTAATATAAGAACTTCCACCTGTGATTTTCATTTTGCGCTTCCTTGCTATATTAAAATAAAACTATTTATAATCATCCTACTTTGTAATTTTCATTGTATAAAGTAGCTAATTTCAATAGGAATACGAGAGTCGCTAAGGTTATTGATCATTCTTCAATATCGAATAAATCTCTAATAACTGTATCATAATCCTTTGAATTATAATCTATATCTATGTCACAAATTTTTATATACTTTTTAAAAGAATCATATATTAATGTATAATTTGCTAATACTCGAACGCCTAATGTAAAAGTGGGATTATCATCACTAATTAGAAACTCCTTATTATTTTCATTCACATAGCTAACTATAAACATAGATCCCTTTTGATAAAGACAGACAGAACTTGGAGAAAGAGATAGTAACGAATAGCTTTCTAATCCATTAGAATTTAATACTTCTTCAGCTTCTTGGATGTTATGAATATCACCAATCTGAGGATAATTTATATTGCTAAGTTTTGCACGAACTCCTAAGTAAAATATAGCTAGTCCTATATTTTGCAACATTAATATTTTATATCTACTATCTCTTGAAATTCGAAAAAGATTAAAAACACTTTTTTCTTCTTTTAAGAAATATCCATTTTCCTGATCCACAATCCCTTTCGCTTTAGTTCTAACTTCAATACCTTCACTACTTTCTCGGATATAATATTTCTCTCCCCCCAAAAAAGTTTTTAAGTTTTCTACTGTAAACACCCTCATCACTCCTCTATCTAATTAATGGGTACTAGATATCCTTTTCTAAGCAATTCTTCAACTGTCAAAATTTTTCCCTTTGGAGTTACTCCATACAGTTGAGTACCGCCTCCTGGCTGATCAAAATATGGTGCAACTTTTCCTTCAACGATTTTAAAAATCTTTTCAACTTTATATTGATAGTATTTAGCTGTTTCACTATGAGGCGCTAAAGCACGCTGCTCAAATGGTGTGCCATATTTTGCTAAAAATTCTCCACTTGGTTCACCATAACGATCAAAAATTTCTCCCACCTGAGTTATTCTCTCATATGGAGTTCCCTCAAAGCCATTATTAGGAGGCCAGTTTAACTTTCCTGTCTCTTGATCATAGTATTTAGGGTTTTTATATACCTTCTCATATTTAGAGTATAAATTTTTATTTGGCGGGTAATCCCATTTTTTCATATGATTGGGCAGTTCATTGTTTAGATCTATGTCGTCTAATATGTTTTTCCCTTTTTTAAAATTTTTCAAGACTTTCAAAGCAGTGGCTTCTGTCACGACCGTTAGAAGAAACATCAAGGACGAAATAGCTTGCTCATTATTCGTGATCTTTTTACCTGTTAATGGATCTATGCCATCCACCATTCGAATATAATCATTGATTCCTACAACCTCTTTAAAGAAATCTACTGCTTGGCCCATCTCTGCTTTTTTCTGCAATTGATTAAACTTATCCGTAGCTTCAGGATCATAAAGTCCATTTTTATACATCCGATACTCATAGGTGTAGCCATGATCCGTTTTGACGGCGATACGTTGCACTTCATAATGATCCTTCTGACTCGCATTATAACTGCTTAATTCTTTATAAAACTTTTCTTGACTAAAGTCAACCGATGGATACGTATTAGAAGAAGCATCGTATCCCCCCTCTTTTTTCAAACGATCCAGATAGGTATCAATATTGTCCCATGTTTCACTGACTGTTGAGAAGTCAGAAGCATGGCTTGATTCAAAACGCCGATAATCTTCTAAAATTTGAATATCCTTATTAATATCTTCCATGGCATTGTCAAAGCTCTGCCCAACGGATCCAGAATAACCCCCTGCCACATACGATTGCGTAATTTTACTTTTCATTATTTCAAGCACTTGCGCCTTCGAAGCTTTAACGGTTTTTAAACGATCATTTAAGTCCTCTAAATCGGCTGTATCTAATTTGTTTTTAGGAGACCCGACTTCGCTCTCAAAAGAAGCGAGATACTGCTCAAAACGTTCTCCGAAGTCAGCTAGTGCATTGAAAATACCATCTGAAATCGGAAGATATTCACCGAAATGTTGTTTGGCCGAATCCCAGCTCTTTCCTTTTAATTTGTTAGTTCCTTCAAAATCTTTTACTTCCGTTTCAAATTTTCCAAATTTGTTTAGAATCTCTAATCTCGATTTTTGAGTCATTTCTTTCGCAGATGACAATTCACTTTTACTAATTCTTGGCATAATCATCACTCATTTCATTCTTTTGAGCTATTTGATACTCTTTTTCAAGCATGGAAACTTCTTGTTTTAATTTTTGAATACATGCCACGTAACTCTCTTTTATATCCAGAAAAAGATAACGATGGCCTAACTCTTCATGATATAACTGATCCATTCGCTGCTCTTCAATCTTTCTCGCCCTAGTTCCTTCACTAAAGAAAAGAACTTCTTCTCTTAGCTGCCGTTCTTTCCTTGTCCAATCCGCAAGTTCTTCCGAGAGCTGATCGACTTCACGGGCTTCCCTTTCAATATCTGACAATTCTTCATTTTTTTGGATCCATTCTTTCTTTAGACGAATTACTTGATCAGTTTGTTCGTTATCCCCCATATTTTTTCGCCTCATTTGCATCTATCTTTTCGAGTGCATCACTGATGCTTTGGATAGTTTGACTATCTTTTTGAACTTGTGTAGAAAATTTTTCCACAATTGCTTCTGAATGCTTCAAAATTTTTTTGATATCTTTCACAGCTGGACTACTTGAATAATCAATTTGAACAACTGGTTTGAATTCCATATCCGCTTGCTTTTGAAAATGATCGGCAAAGTCTTTGGCTACCTTTGAATCATTTAAAATTTCCTCTTTCATCTTATCAACTCCTTTTAAAAAGGTGATATGCACCGCAGCATACCACCTTCCTTTTCATTCTTAAAACCCGAAGTTTTGAGAAAGTTGTTGATCCTGTTCTTCCACCGCTGTCGCTGTTTTTTGAAGTTGTTGCTCGATTTGATCCATCAAATTTGCGAATTCTGTTACTTTTGGTTTTAATTGGTTGAATTGGTCATCAAAACGCGCAAACGCTTGTCCTTCCCATTCGCTCCGAAGTTGTTCCTGTAATTGGGATAAGCGTTGTAACATTTGCTCAATATCACGTGCACTTGTGCCATAAGTCTTGGCGCGATCACGTAACTCAGCTGGGGTCATTCTGATTTGTCCAGACATGTTGATTCATCTCCTATATTATGTATTGTTTTCTTTCAATTTTCAATATAGCACAACCTTAAAGCTCTGTCTGTGAACGCTTTGTGAACTTTTACATAAAAAAGCTCTTCTCTCAAAAGAAAAGAGCTCAAAATATTTAATTAAAGCTAGTTAGAATAACATACCTCTAAAACATGCAATCTGTGTCCCCGCTACTATCAACGGTTTTGGAACCATTCAGAATGACATACCTCTAAAACATGCGCCCACACAGGTTTCAAAAGGAGTTAGTTTTGGAACCATTCAGAATAACATACCTCTAAAACCCGAACTTGTAGCGTATGCCGTTACCTACAGTTTTGGAACCATTCAGAATAACATACCTCTAAAACATGAAAGTGAGGGAATTGAATGAGTGTAAAGTTTTGGAACCATTCAGAATAACATACCTCTAAAACAGCATGAGTTGCATTGCTTCCGCAATTGACGTTTTGGAACCATTCAGAATAACATACCTCTAAAACTAGTTAATGCCCTTAAGCGGCTCATTTTGTGTTTTGGAAGCATTCAGAATAACATACCTCTAAAACTTGTGGGCTGTGCAACGTGATTTATTATATGTTTTGGAACCATTCAGAATAACATACCTCTAAAACTCAACGTTCTAGACTTAGAGCAAAAGGAGCTGTTTTGGAACCATTCAGAATAACATACCTCTAAAACCTCGGAAGTTTTTCCGACATTTCGTAATCGCAGTACTTGTTCCTAGCAGAACTTCAATTCTGATGGTTCTTTTCTAAATTCCATAATAATTCTTAAGTAAGGGAAAAGCAAGTCTATTTTTCATTTAATCACTTTTCAAAAGAAAAAAGCCTCACCCTTATGAGCAAGGCAATTCTATTTATTTAAATGTTCCGTACTTTTCAGTGTTCATAGTATTATCTGTACTAGTTTTACCTGGCAATCCGACCTTTTAAACGGTGGTACTGTGCACCCAAAAAAATCCATTTGAGAAGGCGACTTTGCTATAGTGAACAGATTCTCCACGTGTTAAACGAGCGACTTATTTCGATTTAACAAGCAGTGAGTACTTGATAGCTACTCTTGTATTAGCAGTGAACACACCTTTTTCTGCGTACTGACGATCTGGCTTTTGTCCCCCGTTGGCTTTGATGGTTAGGTGTACTTGATGAATATTAATGCTTTTCACTCGATCCAAAGCAGCAGTTGAACACATACTTAAATCTAGATTCCCATAGATGCTAGAAAGCTTGCCTTTGCTCGTGTACTGTCACAAATAAAAATCCCCGAATGATTTTACTTTTATTCCTTTTTAGTGATTTTCTGAAAAACAAACCCCGCTATTCGTTTGGAATAGCGGGGTTCACAAATTATTAAAAATCAAAATTTCTTATTGATCTTTTTTAACTTGACTCATAACTTCTTCAACAAAGTTATCTTCTTTTTTCTCGATTCCTTCGCCAACTTCGAAACGTACGAACGATTCAACAGTTGCACCGTGTTTCTTCGCGTATTCACCAACAGTCATATCTGGATCTTTAACGAATGGTTGGTCAAGAAGGGAGATTTCACTTAGCCATTTTTTCAAGCGGCCTTCTACCATTTTTTCAACGATGTTTTCAGGTTTTCCTTCGTTTAGCGCTTGTTGTGTTAATACTTCTTTTTCATGTGCAAGTTCTTCTGCGTCTACATCTTCGCGAGAAATGTATTTTGGATTAATTGCAGCAATATGCATTGCAATATCTTTCGCAACAGCAGAATCTGTTGTGCCGTTAAGAAGAACAACAACACCAATACGTCCGTTCATATGGATATATTCGCCAAACGCACAGTTTTCACCTTTTTCAGTGATGTCGAAACGACGAAGTGAAATGTTTTCACCAATTTTTGTAATCGCTTCTGTAATATATTCTTGAACGGTTACACCGTCTTCAATTTCAGTTTTAAGCGCATCTTCAAGACTCGCTGGACGAACTGCTAACAAGTGGTTTGCAAGTTTTTCAACAAGTTCTTGGAAGTTGTCGTTTTTCGCTACAAAGTCAGTTTCAGCATTTACTTCAAGAACGATCGCATGTTTGTCGTTACTTACTACATGTGTCATTCCTTCAGAAGCAATTCGGTCAGATTTCTTCGCAGCTTTTGCAATTCCTTTTTCACGTAAAAGATCGATTGCTTTTTCCATATCGCCGTCAGTTTCAACTAACGCTTTTTTACAATCCATCATTCCAGCGCCTGTTTTTTCACGCAATTCTTTTACCATTTGAGCTGTGATATTTGCCATTTTTTATTTCCCTCCAATAAAGTACTTTTAAAAAAGGTGATAAGCATAACCTCTTATCACCTTTTTGTGTATTTCAACAAAATTAAGCTTCTGTTGTTCCTTCAGTTTCAGTTGTTTCTTCAACTTGAGTTTGTTCAACAGGTGCTTCTACGTTTTCTTCACCTTGGTTCACTTCGATGATCGCATCAGCCATTTTTGCAGTAAGCAATTTAACGGCACGAATTGCGTCATCGTTTGCAGGGATAACATAATCGATTTCATCAGGATCACAGTTAGTATCTACAATACCGATGATCGGAATATTTAATTTGCGAGCTTCTGCAACCGCAATACGTTCTTTACGAGGATCCACGATGAAAAGTGCATCTGGAAGACCCTTCATATCTTTAATTCCGCCCAAGAAACGTTCAAGTTTTTCTTGTTCTTTCTTCAAAAGAACAACTTCTTTTTTAGGAAGAACTTCGAAAGTACCGTCTTCTTCCATTTTTTCGATTTTCTTAAGGTGTTTGATACGTTTTTGGATTGTTTCAAAGTTTGTAAGTGTTCCACCTAACCAGCGGTGGTTTACAAAGTATTGGCCAGAACGTTCTGCTTCTTCTTTAACAGATTCTTGCGCTTGTTTTTTAGTACCAACGAAAAGAATAGTTCCTCCGTCAGCAGCTACTTCGCGCATGAAGTTGTAAGCTTCGTCTACTTTTTTAACCGTTTTTTGTAGGTCGATGATGTAAATTCCGTTACGTTCCGTGAAGATGTATTTCTTCATCTTAGGATTCCAACGGCGTGTTTGGTGTCCAAAATGTACACCAGCTTCTAACAATTGTTTCATTGAAATAACAGGCATGTTATTCCCTCCTATTGGTTTTATTTTGCGGACAAATCCGCCCTCCGCATGGGTCCTTCAAATGAAAGACTTAAAAGTTAAGCACCCTTTCACTCGTCACCATACGTGTGTATTAACACTGCCCTTAACTATAGCACAAACACTCATAATTCGTCAAATGGTTTGCATGAACACTTCTACCCTCTCCTTCTGCATAAAACTCAGATGATATTGCCGAGAAACTCGCGTTCACTTATAATGAAAATAAGTACATACCTTACATAAACGTCATTTCAAAAAAGCTTTGGTCATTTGACCGAGCTTTCTTTTTGCATTCAATTCCTTTTTTCTAATAAATATTTTTGGAAAAAGTTCACGACAAAATTTGTTACAAACAATATTGAAAGCGTTTTATTTTAAAGGTAAGCTAATTTTAAAGTTTGGTAGGTGACTAAGATGAAGCTTGATCAGCGCTGTATCCTTATCCTAGATTTTCTATTAACACAAGATAATTTTATCAAAATAAAAGATATCGCCGATTCGTTAACCATTTCAGAGCGAACAATTCGCTATAGTCTAGAAAAGATTGATACGTTTTTAAACGAAAATCAGATTCAAAAACTCACGCGTCATTCCAAAAAAGGGATTATCATTGAAAACCGGAGTGCCATCGGTGAAATTCTTGCCAAGTTTAAGAGGCAAATCACGCCCGAAAAATACAAATATGCGGCAAACGAAATCGAACAGTTCATTTTATTAAAACTGTTGCTCTCAGAAAAAGATATCGCTATCCATGAATTTGAACAAACCCTCTTTATCTCTCGTTCATCTGTTTTGAACTACCTGCGTGCGATTGAAGGTGAAATCTTTTTAAGCGATCTTACCCTGAGCCATAAACCGCGTATTGGTTACAGTATTTCCGGCGACGTGCTCACAAAATGCACCTTATTTGCTCGAAAATTCTTAAAAGCCATTAATATCCGAGAATTTTACCAGTTCTTAGAGTCCGAGCAAACCCTATCTAAAAAAGGAGAGCTGTTTTTCTACAACCTCTTTGAACTTGATTTTTTACAACAAGCCGCACAAGAAACGGAGATGTTGCTTGCCGAATTGAAACGCACTGTGGACGATCAGCTCTACTTAACCATTTTAACGGTCCTTCTTAAAATCCACCTCAAGCAGCCAAACTTTAGCTATGCCAATTGGCAAAATCAAGGTAGCGAATACGATTCTGCCCTCAGTTCCATGATAAGCGTTGTTGAGAATGCCGAAAGCGCGAGAAATTCAAAAGAAGCGATTCAATTTTCTTATGAGCTTTGTAAAGCGATGGGAGCGATTTATCATCTTGATTTCTGTTCTGAAGAAGCCCCCTTCTTCACGCAAATCACTTCGCATATCGGCTTAATGATCCATCGCATAAAAGCTGGGATCACAACACATAATCCTATTTTCAGTGATTTTATGCGGGACAATAAAGAACTCTTTCTCGCAACCAAAAAAGCTTGCGAACAGCTTGAAAAGCAGTTTTCTTTCGTCGTAAGCGCACAAGAAGTTTCATTCTTGGCCATTTATTTCGCTTCTGAATTAAAAAGGCGGCAAACAGAGACACACTTGCGTCCGAGCTTATTGATCGTCTGCGCGGAAGGCATTGCCCAAACCTTTGAAGCTATCATTCCACTTGTCGTTATTTTGTTTGGTTCCGTGCTACTAAGCATTGGCGTCCAAGCTTTAACCAAAGGGCAAATTATTCCAGAAGCCTTTACAACCATGCTTGCGCCAGCCATTAATAGTATTGATACGCCTTATGCGGTGTTCTTAATTTGTTTCTTTGAAATGTTATTCTGGTTTATTGGTTTAAACGGTTATGCCATTTTAGTTGGCTTTGTCATGCCATTTATGACGCAATATCTCGGAGCAAATGCCGCAGCTTATGCAGCAGGTGAACCAATCCCCCATGTTTTCGCGCCAAACTTCTGGGACTATTTCATGGGATTCACTGGTTCCGGTTTAACAGGTGCCCTTGTCTTACTTGCACTTTTCAGTAAATCACGCGAACTGAAAGCCGTCGGGAAAGCTTCTGTTGTCCCTGCCGTCTTCACCATTTCTGAACCCGTCGTGTTTGGACTTCCAATCTGTTATAACCCGTACCTGTTCATTCCATTCGTTTTTGGAACACCGATTCTCGCTGTTTTACAGTGGTTCGTCTTTCATCTA
This sequence comes from Listeria kieliensis, assembly GCF_003369925.1. Classification (GTDB taxonomy): domain Bacteria; phylum Bacillota; class Bacilli; order Lactobacillales; family Listeriaceae; genus Listeria; species Listeria kieliensis_A. The sequence continues at coordinate 1,122,388 of NZ_LARY01000001.1, forward strand.
GGTTGGGTACGTCCACCAATTGCAAACGTCGGCGGAACGCCGATTCCACTGGCGCAATATTTAGCCACGATGGACTGGCGCGCGATCATTCTTGTTGTTTTTGTACTCGCAGCCGCTGTACTGATGTATTACCCATTCTTCAAAATGTATGAACGAAGCTTAGTCAAACAAGAAGCTGAAGTATCTGAACGTCAAGCGGCCCATGACGCGCTTGATCTTGATTTCTAGGAGGTTGAATAGATTGATGTTAAAAAAATTCAAAACAGATTTAGCCGCAGCAAATGCCGTCTGTGATCGCGTTGAAACTCTTTTAAGCGTTAAAAAAGATGCACTGATTTGTATCGCAGGTGGTGATACCCCACTTCAAACGATGCAAGAACTCGTTCGCCGCAGTAAGACTGGTCAAATTGATTTTCGTGAAGCTTATTTCGTTGGACTAGATGAATGGGTTGGGCTTGGCCTAGAAACACCCGGAAGTTGTCGAGCTACTTTGTTTTCACAACTATTTGATAAACTTATAGGTTTAAAGAAGGAACACATTTGTTTCTTCGACGGCAAAGCTGAAGACTTAGCCGAGGAATGCGACCGAATTGATCAATTTGTAGATAAACGAGGCGGAATTGATTTTATTTTACTTGGCATTGGAATGAACGGTCATCTTGGTTTTAACGAACCCGGCGTTCAAATTGATTTAAATGCACACGTTGTGGAGCTTGATAGCGTGACTAAACAAGTCATGAGTAAATATTTTGAAAAAGACTTGCCGCTTACACAAGGAATCTCACTTGGCATGAAACAAATCTTAGCTTCCAAAGAAATCGTCGTGCTCGCAACGGGGACTAAGAAAGCAGAGATCATCCAATTGACGGTGGAAACTGAACCTACCCCACAAATTCCAGCTACTTTCATGAAGAAAGCTAAGAATGCTCAGTTCTTTGTCGATGAAGCAGCCGGATCACTTGTATAAAAGAAAGGAAGAAAAACATGAAAAAAATAACAGTAAACGGAAAACATGGACCCATTGAATGTGCCAACTTAGTGATGGGAGCAGGAGATTTCTTACGTATCGACAATATGGACTACGCAGCTCCAATTCTCGATCGTTATTTCGAACTTGGTGGAAATACCTTCGATACAGCAAGGCATTACCGTCATAGTGAAAAAGCAATCGGTGCGTGGATGGAAAGCCGCAAAAATCGCGACAAAGTCATCATTCAAACAAAAGGCGCTCACCCCGTCCGCGGTGCCTTAGATGTCCCGCGTGTAACATCAGAAGCGATCCACGAAGATTTAGCTACAAGTTTAGAAATGCTAAAAACGGATCATGTCGAGCTTTTTGCCCTACATCGGGATGATGAAACCGTTCCCGTTGCAGAGATCATGGAAGCTTTGCATAAAGAAGTGGAAAGCGGTCTCACCTTTGCGATCGGCGTTTCAAATTGGGAACTCGACCGGATTATCCAAGCAAATGAATATGCCCAAGCAAATGGCTTAACGCCACTTAGCTTTAATAGTCCTAATTTAAGCTTGCCAAAAGTAAATCGTCCGCGCTGGGAAAATTGCGTCTCGGCAAATGATGAAATGATTCTTTGGCATGAAAAAACGAATCTCCCACTCTTCTCTTGGTCGAGCCAAGCTGGTGGCTTTTTCTCTGGACGTTTTAGCCCTGAAAACCGAGATGATGAGGAAATGGTGGAAGTTTATTACAGTGATGCGAACTGGGAGCGCTACAGACGTGCTAAAAAACTCGGCGCTAAGCTCGGTGTATCCGCAATCCAAGTCTCACTCGCCTACGTTTTACATCAAAGTTTCCCAACTGCTGCTGTCATTGGGCCAGAAACGCTGGAGGAACTAGCATCATCTTATGAGGCTTCGCGCTTAAAACTAACACAAGCTCAAGTCAACTGGCTTGACCTACGGGAGGAATAAATCATGGCTTGGCAAGACAAAATCGCTATTCAACTGTACTCGGTTCGTAAGGAAATGGAACGGGATTTAGAGGGAACGCTTAAAAAAATAAGTGAGCTCGGCGTTCGCTATGTTCAGCTTGATGGAATGCGCGGAAATGATCCGGAACGTGTGGCATCCGCTTTGCGAAAATATAACTTGAAAGTGATCGGGATGCACATTAAGCATGAGCGCTTTTCAAATGACCTCGATGGCATTATCCGTGAAGCTTACTTGTTTGATTGTAAAACCATTTATGACAAGTATATTGAAGAAGAAGATCAACATACAGCTGGCTACGTGAAAACGAAGCAAACGTTGATTGACGCGGCGCTTAAACTGGCTCCACTTGGTTTTCGAATTGGGCTCCATAATCCCGAATACGATTTTACAACGTTAGTTGAAGGGCGTATGCTGATGGATTATATCACAGATCCAGTTAGTGGCATTTCCATCTATGCAGAACCGGATACTTACTGGATTAGCGCATCTAATGTGGATCCCGTTGAATATGTGAAGCGTTACTCTGGACGAGCTCCCATTATTCATATGAAAGATTTTCTTCCAGGTTTTGAAATCACAGATATGGCTCACAACCTCACTGAAATTGGATCAGGGACGGTCGATTTTAAAGCGATCATCGAGTGGGGCAACGAGCATGGCGTGGAGTATTATTGCATCGAGCAAGATCAAAGTAAATTGGATATGTTTGATAGTCTAGCTCAAAGTCTTACTGCCTTAAAAGCCTACTTTTAAAAAAACAATCAAGCGCGTGTCCATTAGCGGGCACGCGCTTGATTGTTTTTTATTCTTTAGTTAGCAACAATGTTGACTAGTTTTCCAGGAACTGCAATGACTTTGCGAATGGTTTTTCCGTCAATTTCAGCCTGGATTCGCTCGTTTGCTTGTGCAAATTTTTCAAGCTCATCCTTTGGCATTGATTTCGAAACGACCGCTTTCGCTTTCACTTTTCCGTTGACCTGCAAGACGATTTCTACTTCATCTTCTACAAGTTTACTTTCATCAAATTGTGGCCACGCTTCGTAGGAAATTGATTCTTCATGTCCAAGAATCGACCAAATTTCTTCTCCAACATGCGGCGCAATCGGAGCAAGTAACTGAATGAAGCCTTCTGCATATTCACGCGGAACAGTTTCCGCTTTGTAAGCTTCGTTCACGAAAATCATGAGTGCAGAGATCCCTGTGTTGAATCGAAGTCCCTCGTAGTCTTGCGTCACGGTTTTCACCATTTGATGATAAGCTTTTTCAAGTTTGCCATCATTTTCAGAAACGACTTTTGGTGCTAATTCGCCTGTTTCACTGACAAACAAACGCCAAACTCGGTCTAAGAATTTACGTGCTCCTTCAAGTCCGTTTTCACTCCAAGAAATTGAAGCATCAAGCGGTCCCATAAACATTTCATAGAGACGCAAAGTATCTGCTCCGTATTTCTCTACGACTTCATCTGGATTCACCACATTTCCACGCGACTTCGACATTTTTTCATTGTTTTCCCCAAGAATCATACCTTGGTTAAACAATTTTTGGAATGGCTCTTTTGTTGGAACCACGCCAATATCATATAAGAATTTATGCCAGAAGCGCGCATACAACAAGTGAAGTACTGCATGTTCAGCCCCGCCAATATAGACATCTACCGGAAGCCATTCACGAAGCTTTTCTTTATCCGCAATTTCAGTTTTATTGTGCGGATCGATGTAGCGAAGGAAATACCAACTTGACCCAGCCCATTGTGGCATCGTATTGGTTTCACGGCGTCCTTTCCTGCCAGAAGCGTCTTCCACACTCACCCAATCTTCCAAGTTTGCAAGCGGTGATTCCCCTGTGCCAGATGGCTTAATTTCCGTTGTTTTTGGAAGAAGGAGTGGCAGCTCTTCTTCAGGGACAAGCGTTGTTTCTCCATCTTCCCAGTGAATAACAGGAATCGGTTCTCCCCAGTAACGCTGTCTGCTAAAGAGCCAGTCACGCAACCGGTACGTGATTTTCCGTTTCCCAGCTCCTTCCGTTTCAAGCCATTCCGAGATGACACGAATTGCTTCCTCTTTGTCTAACCCATCAAGAAAACCTGAATTTACATGGACTCCGTCACCGGAATAAGCTTCTTTTTCGACGTCGCCCCCTTTTACTACTTCAAGAATCGGCAAGTTAAACTGTTTGGCGAATTCGTGATCGCGTTCGTCGTGCCCTGGCACCGCCATAACAGCACCCGTCCCATATTGAATCAGCACATAATCAGCAATCCAAACGGGGATTTTTTCGTTTGTCGCAGGATTGATCACATATGCCCCTGTCGCCACTCCCGTTTTTTCTTTCGCTAGATCCGTTCGTTCGAGTTCACTTTTTAGTTCGACTTGCTTCTTGTAAGCTTCGACAGCTTCTTTTTGATCTGCAGTCGTAATTTGTTCGACTAGTTCATGCTCAGGTGCTAAAACCACATATGTTGCGCCAAAAAGCGTATCTGGACGAGTTGTAAAAACGTCAATTTGTTCGCCGCGACCATCCACTTGGAAGCTAACTTCTGCGCCTTCCGAGCGACCAATCCAGTTGCGTTGCATGTCTTTGATATTTTCTGGCCAGTCTACAAGCTCCAAATCGTCAATCAAACGATCAGCATAAGCCGTGATTTTAAGCATCCACTGCCGCATAGGTTTACGGTAAACAGGAAAACCGCCGCGCTCACTCTTCCCATCAATGACTTCTTCATTGGCTAGTACCGTTCCAAGCGCCGGGCACCAGTTAACAGCCACTTCTGCTTCATAAGCAAGCCCTTTTTCATAAAGTTTTTCAAAAATCCATTGTGTCCATTTATAGTAGTCAGGATCTGTTGTATTCAGTTCGCGATCCCAGTCATAAGAAAAACCAAGCGATTTAATTTGTCGCTTAAAGTTCGCAATGTTTTCTTCCGTAAATTCGGCTGGGTCATTTCCCGTATCAATCGCATATTGTTCAGCAGGGAGACCAAACGCATCCCATCCCATTGGATGAAGGACGTTATAGCCTTGCGCTCGCTTCATGCGTGACAAGATGTCCGTCGCTGTATAGCCTTCTGGATGCCCCACGTGAAGTCCTGCACCTGAAGGATAGGGAAACATATCTAGAGCATAAAAGTTTTCTTTTGACGCATCCTCCGTTGTTTTAAAAGTTGCTTTGTCATCCCAAATTTTTTGCCATTTTGGTTCAATTTCTTTGTGGTTAAAAGTCATCTTCTGTCCTCTCCTTTTCTTCTTCATTCATAAAACTAAAACGAATCGTTTGAACAAGAAGCAAAAAACCTCTCGTCCCATAGCTAGAACAGCCATGGGACGAGAGGTTTTCTCCCGCGGTACCACCCAAATTAGTGAATACTTCACTCAACTTCTTGATCCTTAACGCGGACAACGTACGATTTATAAAAAGGCAAGTTCATCCAACTTATCGATCAGCTTCCACCAGCCGCTGACTCTCTATTATTTCCCAAGTTTTGGATTACTACTCCTTTAGTCGTTTTCATATTTGGTTAAGAACTATTGTAGCTGATTTCTACTCTTTTGGCAAGACCGGTTGCTTTTTCATCAGCGGGTAAAGCAAGAAACCGACAAGGAAGAGACCTGCACTTAGAAGGAAAATTGTTAAATTTTCAGTGCCGCTTTTCATGATCCACAGGCTGTAGCCTAAAGCTAGAATAGCAATAATTCCATCAACCACACGCTTGATGGGTTTCGAGCTTTCATAAGTACTTCCCGTAACCACGAGTTTCAGCTGGAAAATAGGTGAAATAAAATATTGAATCAAAAAAGCAAGCGTAGAAACTTTAACAACGAAATCATAAGCTACCGCAATATCACCGGAAAGCGTGGAACAAATAAAGAACTGCGAAGCAAGACAAGTAAGCACGAGCGAACGAATCGGGGTGCCATTTTTATTCACTTTGTTTAGGAACGGAAGGAAAATTCCTTTTTTCGCTGCTTGATAAGGAGCTTCTGCACTCATCATCACCCAACCGATCGCAGACCCAAATAAGCAAATTAAAGCAAGAACCGCCATAACTGCAGAACCGCCGCTTCCGATCACCGAATTTAATGCATCTGCGAGCGGACTTGCACTACCAATCAGTTTTTCTTTTGGAATAAGTCCTAACGCTAAGATGGAAATTAAGCTGTATAGCATGACTGCAACAACTAGTCCTGTAATGGTGGCTGCTTGAACGGTTTTGCCAGACTTTGCGCGACCAGAAAACATCAAAGCTGATTCGATTCCGATGAACGCCCAAAGCGTCACAATCGCAGCACTATTTACTTGTGAAAGTAGACCCTCTTTTAAACCAGCACTATTATAAACCGGGTGATAAAAAGCACCCATTTTAGCAGATTGGAAAGAAAAAACGGCAATAATGATGAAAAGGAAGAAGCCCCCTACTTTCGCAATTGTTGCCAATAAATTGATTTTCCCTGCTCCACTTACGCCTTTTGAAATGATAAAGGCAATGCCCCAAAGTAAGACGGTACATACGGCGAAGGTCAGCGCCTGACCTTCTGTAATCGTAAATCCCCCGATTTTCACAAAAGAATCGCGACTATTTAAAATCGGGAAAAAAACGGATAAATAGCCAGCGAAAGAGGTAATGAGCGAGACGTTCCCAGCCCAATTGGCCACCCAGTAACTCCATACGGCAATAAAACCTGCGATTTGTTTAGCTTTTGGACGATTAAAGAAGGCATACGCATGACTTTGTGCACCGCTTGTTAAATCTGGTCGTTTGACGGCTAAGTTGCCGAACACAAGCGCGATCATGAGGACACCGGCACCAGTGAAAATCCAAGCTAGTAATGTCGCAAGCGGACTTGCCACTTCGGCCATTTGTCTCGGAAGCATGAAAATCCCAGATCCCACCATGTTTCCGATCACGAGAGCTGTTAATACGAAAAAGCCCATTTTTCTTTGCTTTGTCATCTGTGTATGCACTCCTTTTTATATTTTAGTGTATTAGCACTTTACCAAGTGAAAGTGTAATTATAATATCAAAATTATTTTTATTCGTCAACTTAAATATATGGTAAACTAGAAGCAATGAATTTAAAGGAGTCTGAAAAAAATTGAAGAAAGAAAATCCATTTCCTTATAGTCTCGATAATAAACGCTATCACACTTGGAATTACACGCTTAGACAAGAATTTGGCATGAAGATTTTTAAAGTCGCGCTTGATGGCGGCTTCGATTGTCCGAACCGAGATGGCACTGTTGCACGTGGTGGTTGTACATTTTGTAGTGCCGCTGGATCAGGCGACTTTGCTGGTGATCGGAATTTTGATTTATCCGCGCAATTTGCTGAAATTCGCGACCGGATGCACCATAAATGGAAAAACGGCCAATATATCGCTTTTTTCCAAGCATTTACGAATACCCATGCTCCCGTTGAAGTGCTCCGTGAAAAATATGAAGTGGTTTTAAAAGAAGAAGGTGTCGTCGGGCTTTCCATTGCGACACGTCCCGATTGCCTTCCGAACGATATCGTGGATTATCTTGCGGAATTAAATGAACGAACTTATCTTTGGGTAGAGCTCGGCTTGCAATCGGCTCACGATGAAACAGGGAAGTTAATCAATCGCGCCCATGATTATGATTGCTATCTTGAAGGCGTGCGTAAACTGAAAGAGCGAGGCATTCGCGTTTGTACCCATATTATTAATGGCCTTCCGAAAGAAACGCCTGAAATGATGCTTGAAACAGCTAAAAAAGTGGCGGAAAGCGGTGTAGAAGGAATCAAAATTCATTTGCTCCACTTGCTTCGTGGTACGCCAATGGTGGAAGATTATAAACGCGGCGATTTAACATTTTTAACGCAAGAGGATTACGTGAAGCTCGTTTGTGATCAACTTGAGATTTTGCCGCCTGAAATGGTTATTCACCGAATCACAGGAGACGGCGGTGTGGATGATTTAATTGGCCCGATGTGGAGCTTAAATAAATTTGAAGTGTTAAATGCGATCGATCAAGAACTAATTTGGCGAGATAGTTACCAAGGGAAAAAATTCGCCAAGGTGAACGTATGAATTTAGAAGGCGTTCTTTCCTTTAGCCATCAGCTCCTGAAGAAAATCGTTTTTCCAGGGGATATTGTCATTGATGCCACTTGTGGGAATGGTCATGATACTCTTTTCCTTGCGCAGCTCGTTGGACCAAATGGCAAGGTTTACGCTTACGACATCCAACGAGCCGCCATTCAAAATACGCAAGCGCGACTTGGCGAAGCTTCTTGCAAAGATCAGGTTGTGCTCTTAAAAAAGAGTCATACAGAAATAGCTTCCGATGTCAGTGAACCTGTACGAGCGGTCATTTATAATCTCGGCTACCTGCCGGGAGGCGATAAATCGATTACAACCCTTGAAGAATCGACGCTTAAAAGCATAGCTGCCGCACTTGAAAAACTCGTCCCGGGGGGCCTTGTCGTTTTGGTGATCTATCACGGCCACGACGCAGGAAAACTTGAAAAGCAAGCGGTCTTAAATTATGTTTCCCTTCTCCCCCAAGAAAAATTTAGCGTATTGCAATATGGTTTTATCAATCAGCGTAATCAACCACCATTTGTTGTGGCCATTGAAAAACGTTAAAAAGGCCCGAAAAAAGGAAAGTCTCCTTTTTTCGGGCCTTTTTACATATAAGTGGTATTTCAGGCAGTTTCTAATCAGCGTTTAAAAACTCAATTTCTTGTTTCATCGTCAGTGGGAAAATTTCTAACTTCTCATTATTCAAATCAGCTTGATGTAAGCTGACACATTTAATTCTGCGGTTATCGTATTCACAGAAATAATAGCGTAGAGAAGTCGTACACATCGCTGTCATATAGACAGTATAATCATTGTGTCCATTTTGATGAATCACGGCTCCTTTTGGAATTTCAACCGGAGCTAACATATGGAATATTTGCGTAACCCCATCAATTTCATTTTTAGGCTCGCTTGCATAAAATTTCATATAAGCGGTCCGTAAGAAACGAGACGGTGGCGTATAGTCCCCAGGGAGACCAAAAGTACCGCTTCCTTGTCCGAATGGTGAAAACGTTTTTGTTGTGGTTTGGATCGGTTCTTTGGATCTTGGATTCACGCCAATATAGTTGCGTAAATTGGCTTCATGCCATTTGTAATTGGGGCTATTGGTCATCACGCCGACTGTATCTTGATGGATCTTAATGCCATCTGCATCAGGTTCAACAATAATCGAGCGTCCTGTTCCATCTGAAAAGATATAATGGAGCGGTGGAACAACCCCTAAAATGGAATTGCTTTCGTTAATAATCTCAATCGTTTCAAAAAGCGCAATCGCTTCATCTAACGAGCCAGCATTTGCTAAGATATAGCTCACTACTCGAAGCGGATTTACGCCACCTCTTGCATCTTTTTTCTCGGTATAAGTCGCAAAACCTGGATAATAAAGTGTTGCACCTGCCAAGCCTTTCTCATTGATTCCATCATAAAAAATAGGAAATTGTAATTTATATGCCGCCATTCCTAAAAAGGCATACTTTCCTTTGCGAAGTTCATTTTGTCTAACTTCCATTTCATAGTTTCGTGGTACAATGACAACCCCACTGTCAGTGTACATCGAAAAATCCATTGTTCTTGATAAAAATTGCGCATTGTCTTCTGTTCCAAATGTAAAACTGCTACATCCTAACATAAATTTAATTCCTCCTTTATGCTTATTCTTTACCCCGTTTTCTGGCCTTTCTGAGTCAAAAAAGCGCGTTTCAAAACGAAAATATTGGTTTTTTAATCCCCTTAAAACAAAAAAAATAAGCCGACAGCAACAAAGGCTATCGACTTATTTAAAACACGCTATGTTTATTTAGTAAAATCGTATTTTTCTTCTACATAAATAGAATACCAAATCATGAAGATCACAACCGTCCAAATTTTACGGCTATAATCATGTTTTCCAGCACAGTGATCTTCTAACAAACCAAGTACATATTGCTTGTTAATCAAATGATCTGTAGCCGATTCATGAATAATATTTTTAACCCATTCGTTCATTTCTGCTTTTAACCAATGACGGATTGGAACAGGAAAACCTAATTTACGACGATTAAGCACGTGTTCTGGAACAAAAGTTTCAGCTGCTTTCCGTAAAATGTATTTGGTCGTCCCATTCGTTGTTTTCAGTGAAGCTGGAATTTCTTTAGCTACCTCAAAAACTTCTTTATCAAGGAATGGCACACGAACTTCAAGTGAATGCGCCATCGTCATCCGGTCAGCTTTCAGTAAAATATCACCACGCAACCACGTGTGAATATCAATGTATTGCATCCGTTCTACTGGGTTATACCCTTTTGTTTCCTCATAAAACGGCTTCGTGATATTCGTATAATCATGACCTTCTTCATAGCGTGGAAGTAAAATCCGTTTTTCAGCTTCTGTAAACATTTTGGCATTTCCGATGTAGCGTTCTTCCATCGGTGTTGTTCCGCGTTCAAGGAAACTCTTACCACGCATCCCTTCAGGCATCACTTTAGCAACGCCACTTAGCATGGATTTAAAGACACCCGGCATTTTGTTGAACATCGAAAGTGAATTCGGTTCGTTATAAATATTATAACCACCGAAAAATTCGTCAGCTCCTTCCCCGGAAAGCGCAACGGTTACTTGTTTTCTTGCTTCACGTGCAAGGAAATAAAGTGGGATCGCCGCAGGATCTGCAAGCGGATCATCCATATGCCAAACAATTTTAGGAAGCTCCTTCATATATTCTTCTGGTGTAATCACGTAACTGATGTTTTCTACCCCTAGCTTATCAGCGGTTTCTTTCGCGACATCAATTTCACTGAAACCCTCACGTTCAAAACCAACAGAAAACGTTTTAATCGCCGGATGATATTCCTTGGCAATTGCAGCAATGATTGACGAATCAATACCACCAGAAAGGAACGAACCTACAGGAACGTCCGAACGCATATGCACCTTAACGGAATCGTATAAAACGTCACGAATTTGTTTAATAAACGCATCTTCAGATTTTTGAACAGGCGCGAATTCAGGTTTGTAGTACTGCGTAAATGCCATTTCTTCGCCAATTTTTTTTGTGAAGTAGTGGCCTGGAAGCAAACGTTTCACTTCTGTTGTTAGTGTGTCAGGTTCTGGAACAAATTGATAAGTCATGTAGTTTTGTAGTGAAACTTCATCTAGACTTTGGTTCTTAAGCGCATGAAGAATAGATTTCTTTTCAGAAGCCAGATATAAATTACCGTCTTCTTCTGCATAGAAAAATGGCTTAATTCCAAACGGATCACGTGCTCCGTAAACGCTATTTTCTTGTTTATCCCAAATCACAAATCCAAACATTCCGCGCAAATAGGAAGCTGCTTGTTCTTTATATTTCGCATAGGTCGCAATAATAACTTCCGTATCACTTTCCGTTTCAAAAGTCATACCTTCATTTTTCAGCTTTTCGCGTAATTCCACATAGTTATAAATTTCTCCATTGAAAATAATCCAGTAGCGCTCATCTTCATACGTAAGCGGTTGATGACCATTTTCAACATCAATAATACTCAGTCTTCTAAAACCAAATTGAATATGCTCATCCGTATAATACCCTTCATCATCTGGTCCACGGTGAGTAATCATATCATTCATTTCTTTAAACGTTTGTTTTTCTTCACCTGTAATTTCAGCAATGCGGTCATGAACGCATCCTACAAATCCACACATTGAGACATTTCTCCTCTATCTGATTTTTCATTAATTCACAGTTTTACACAAAGATTATCATAACATAAAGCGGCCTGCTTTGCACGGTGAATTGCTACGCTCAAAAAAGAAAACGCCAAACAAACGCTGGCGTCTCCTTTCCTTTATTTTTCTAAAAAGCGTTTTAAATCATCGACCTTATCAGTTCGTTCCCAAGGCAAGTCGAGATCGTGTCGTCCAAAGTGTCCAAATGCTGCTGTTTTACGATAAATTGGTTGTCGTAAATCAAGCATTTTGATAATTCCCGCTGGTCGCAAATCAAAATTTGCACGTACTGCTTCTGTAAGATCCTTTTCACTGTAAGCACTCGTTCCATAAGTTTCGATTGAAATCGAGACAGGATGAGCAACTCCGATTGCATAAGCCAGCTGTACTTCCGCTTTTTTAGCCAGTCCCGCAGCAACAATATTTTTAGCCACATAGCGAGCCGCGTAAGCCCCAGAACGGTCCACTTTTGTTGGATCTTTTCCAGAAAAAGCGCCCCCTCCGTGACGAGCATAGCCGCCGTAAGTATCGACGATAATTTTCCGACCCGTAAGTCCTGCATCTCCTTGTGGACCACCAATTACAAATCGGCCAGTTGGGTTAATAAAATATTTGGTTTTTTCATCAAGCAAAGCAGGATCAATGACCGCTTGAATGACTTGTTCATGCATATCTTTTGCGATCGTTTCTTGAGCAATATCCGGATGATGTTGTGTTGAAATAACCACCGTATCGATTCTTGCAGGCTTGTTTTCTTCATCGTACTCCACCGTAACTTGCGTTTTCGCATCGGGACGAAGATAATCCAGCGTTCCCTCTTTACGGAGTTCCGCAATTTTTCTTGCTAATTTATGGGCAAGCGAAATCGGAAGCGGCATAAGTTCTTCCGTTTCATCCGTCGCAAAGCCAAACATTAAGCCTTGATCTCCAGCACCGATCGCTTCAATTTGAGCATCTTCATCTTCTTCCCCACTTCTTGCTTCAAGCGATTCATCTACCCCTTGTGCAATATCTGGGGACTGCTCATCAATTGCCGTCAATACAGCACAAGTTTCTGCATCGAAGCCATACTTCGCACGAGTATAGCCAATTTCTTTAATGGTTTCCCGCACAATTTTAGGAATATCCACATAAACCGACGTTGTAATTTCACCAGCCACAAGTACAAGTCCTGTTGTCACCGTGGTTTCACATGCCACGCGCGCATCCGGATCTCTTGCGATAATCGCATCCAAAATTGCATCCGAAATTTGATCGGCAATTTTATCCGGATGCCCATCAGAAACAGATTCTGACGTAAACAAATGACGCTTTGCAGTCATTCTTGTATCCTCCTTTTATTCTCTACCATTCGCGTGCAGCAAAGAAAAAAGCCTTCTCTCTAAGTTTTTGCGCATAGAGAAAAGGCGTATCATTTCATTACCTTCACTCTCATCGATCAGGAAAATTCCTGCTCAGGTTAGCACCTTACAACAAGTGTAGGTTGCTGGGCTTCAAAGGGCCAGTCCCTCTACCGCTCTGGATAAGAGATATTCATATTGTAGTTTTTCAACTAACTGACCTTTAGTATACTGGTTTACGAAACGAAAATCAAGGGGAAATCCCTCCGCGCCATCATAAGAATTTTGGCCAGTCTTCCTGATTCACCTTTTGGTAGTGTGCATAAAACGTCTCGCCTTCTTCCGTTCGAATGTAGCGAATGCCATCGTTCGAACGGTAGCGAAAAAGCAAACCGACTTCTTCAAGTTGATAAACGGCCAGCAAAAAATCCGTCTTATTAGCGAGGGCACTTCCCCCGTTTCTTGCACGATCATTAATTAGTTCATTCATATTGGACGAACCTCGATAAACATTTTCAATGATTTGAAAAGCAACTTCAAAAGGTAACCGCATTCTTTCACACACTTTCATTTTCCAGATTCTTTTTTATTATACAAGAAACGCGCGGTTTTTTCTTGAAAAAATTTGAAAAGTTCTACGTGTTTTTTGAATAAAGCGCCAAATTCTCCCGCGGTTCCGTGCAACGAGACGATAAATCCATTCTCCTAAAATCGGGACAAGTGGCAAGTAAAGAAGGACAGCTCCCCACTTGATTGCAGGAAGCGTCCTTAAAATACGCCGAATCGCAGAGAACCCTCGATAAATCCGACCATTTTCAGAGACAACGTGAAGCTCTCTTAGTAAATCCGTTTGATTAAAATAAATTCCGCTATCCTCTTGAAGCTTTTCAAAGTTGAGCAAATGTCGTTTATCTAACCTTTCCACATAACCTTTCACCCATTTACAAAAAGAACAGTTTCCATCATATAAAACTCGATATCGCACAATAAAAACCTCCTCCTTCGTATTTTTCCTCTTATCATATTTTTAAACCTGTGGTATGATTAAGGATATTAAAAATAGAATTTGTTCGCACTCGAGCAATAAAGGAGTTAAATTATGGGTTTATTTATACTTACTCTAATTCTTTTAGCCGGATTTATTGTAGCCATGCTACTTTTTGAATTCGTCTTCAAACTAGAATGGTTCAAATATTTTTTAGCCACAGTTGGATTAATTGCAAGTGGCATTATTTTCTTTATCAGTTTTTATGGCGGTGGGCTGAAACAAACCGAAATTGCCATCGCAATCTTTTTCGCTAGTTTCGGCGAATATATTTGTTCACTTGTCATTAGTCTCGTTCGATTGATTCAGCGTAAAAAAGAACAAGCTTAAAATTTTAAAACCAGACAGAAAAATTTCTGTCTGGTTTTTCATTACTTCGCATAAACGTTTGAAAAAGCTTGCCGAATAACAGCACACGATTCTTGATAACGTTTTTCTTCTTCTATCGTTAACTGTTCAAGTGGTAAAATCTGACAAACGCCGTTTCGGCCAATAACTGCTGGTCGTCCGGCGTACACTTCTTCATTTTCATCATAAACAGAAACAGGCAATACTTCACGCGCATCATCAAGCACAATCGCAACAAGACGGGCAGCAGCTGTCGCGATACCAAAACTCGTCCAGCCTTTTCCCATTAAAATATTCCAACCGCGAGCTCGCACCGTTTCTTTAAATTCCACTTGTTCTTCTGCAGAAAGCAACTCGAGGGCTCGCTTTGTCCCAACCTCAACGCCCGACCAAGCGATAAACTGAGATTCCCCATGTTCACCGAGCACGTATCCCGAGATGCTTTTAGGCGAAACCTGAAAATGCTCTCCAAGTGCACTTCGCATCCGCATCGTATCAAGCGAGGTTCCTGTTCCAAACACCTGTCTATTCGGAAGTTCACTTTCCTTTGCAATAATCTGTGTGATAACGTCACATGGATTTGTGATATTAATAAAAATCCCATTAAAACCTGTTTGCATGACTTTGGGAATGATCGAACGAACAGCTTCGCTTGTCTCTTTTAATTCTTCCATTCGATCTTTTTCTAGTAACGTTGTAGGTCCAATCGCCATCACGATAACAGCTGCATCGTGCAACAACTCATAGCCACCCGAAACAACATTCGTATAAGAGCGCGTTGCAGACAGCATATCTCGAAGCTCCATGGCTTCACTGCTTGCCTTCTCCGTATTCTGATCCACTAAAACAAGTTCCGAACAAATTCCTTGTGTGACGAGTGAAAAAGCGACATCCGAGCCAACATGACCGCATCCAATAATTCCAACTTTCTGTTGCATTTTCATTGCCTCCTCTTAGTTGCTTGAATTTAGCGAAACAAGTTCATATGTAAGCAGCGTTACATCGTTTTCCCAGACAACTTTACGCGGGATTACCATGCCGCTTGTTTCACCCTCTTTTGTTTTGCGAAGCTCGATTTCAATATCCAGTGGATAAATTCGGTAGCCCGCTTTTTCGAGTTTGAATAAGTTTTCTCCGATTCTTTCTTCGTTTCCTTTTGTTACGACCATCGTATTCACTTCAAGCTGCATTCCCATCAGGATCCCTCCAATTCTTATTTTCTATCATAGCAGAAAATCGCCATTTTTGCCCAGCAAGTCGTCAAGTCTTCTTAAAATTTCTTGCATCCCCGCATCGCGCATAAAAAAACTAAACCCTTCCTCTTGAACGATTTCTCGCAAATGTCCCTTGATAAGCCTAGGTCCCGCTGTTTCCAGATAGTCATTTTTCAGCTCGATTTGTTTAATTTCACAGAAAAAAACGCGTTTCGTAAAAGGACGATCGGGCGCTAGCACTTCATAATCAGCCACAAAAAGAAATTCACCTGGAATCGCACCGGTTTCTTCCATTAGTTCCCGCTTTGCTGTTGCAAAATTATCTTCACGAGCTTCCCCTTTTCCGCCTGGAAACTCAAGTCCTCGAATTTTGTGTTCCGTAAAAAGCCACTTTCCTTTGTAATGTGGAATCACAAGAACATCTTTTTGTTCCTCTTCTGACTGCACAAAATGAATTTTCACATCATTCCCGTAAGCATCTTGATAAACAAACACAATCATCGTTCCTTTCTTTTTTTCAAAAATATGATAAGCTTAATTTAGTAAATTTTAGAAGGTGAATTTCGTGTTTAAAAAATTTTTAGTCGGCTTGATTGGCATATATCGAAAATTCATTTCACAGCTTACGCCACCTTCTTGTCGATTTTCGCCCACTTGTTCAGAATACGGCATCGAAGCGATACAAACACATGGAGCGCTCAAAGGAAGCTATCTAACCATTCGGCGAATTTTAAAATGCCATCCCTTTCATAAAGGTGGGTTTGATCCTGTACCGCCAAAAAAATCCAGTTCCCATTCTGAACATCACCATCATTAATATAGCACAAAAACTGTCTTCCAGCAGGCAGTTTTTCTTTTTCTACAGAAAACACTTGCTTTTCCACTTTTTTTCCTGTAAGATCAATAACGGATAATAAATCGGAGTGATTACGATTTATTTTTTTGATTCCTAAAACGGAATGATTTTGATTTAAGGAGTTGAGTATTACCGATGAAAAACTGGCAAAAATTGCTAGCCCCTTTACTTATTCTTGTTTTACTGCTTGCTGCCTGCGGCGGATCAGACGAAACGAAAAAAGAAGATGGGAAAATTCAAGTCTATACGACCGTTTATCCCCTGACCTACTTAACACAACAAATTGGAGGTGCTTATGTGCATGTGAAAAGCATTTACCCTGCTGGTGCGGATGCACATAGTTTCGAACCTACTCAAAAAGACATGCTAAAGCTAGCAAATAGCAACCTTTTCTTCTACATTGGCCTTGGAATGGAAGGGTTTGTCGATAAAGCCAAAACGACACTAAAAGATGAAAACGTGTCCTTCATTCCACTTGCTGAAAAACTCGATCTCCCGAAAGATCCTGACGCCGCGTTTGAAGAAGAACACGATCACGAAGATGAAGATCATGATCATGGTGATATAAATCCACACGTCTGGCTTTATCCAAAATATATGGAAGAAATGGCCAAAATCGTCAAAGATCGTTTAACGCAAGAAATGCCGAAACAAAAAGCCACTTTTGAAGCCAACTACAAAAAAACCATTGAAAAACTTAAAAAGCTTGATAATGCTTATGCAGAAATGGCGAAAACAGCCAAACATAAAGACTTTGTAACCGCGCATGCTGCTTACAGCTATTGGGATACGGCCTATGGCTTACACCAAATTCCGATTGCTGGGATTTCAACGAGTGATGAGCCGTCGCAAAAGAAACTACAAACCATTGTTCAAACGATCAAGAAAGATAAGATTCCCTACATTATGCTGGAACAAAATACAAATTCCAAGATTGCCGATGTCATTCAAAGCGAAACGTATACAAAAACACTAAAACTACACAATTTAGAAACATTAACTGAAAAAGACATCCATCAAAATCGAGATTATATTTCTATTATGAACGATAATTTGAAAGCATTAAAAGAAGCATTAAACTATTAAAAAACTGGGGCAAAAAATGCCCCAGTTTTTTAATTTTCGTATTCCGCTTGCCAAATGGCCTTTGCGACAGCTTTCTTCACATCTGGAATATCTTTTGTATTCACTTGATCATGAATCGCTGCTTGCACAACTGCTTCCGTAACCACTCGCGAGACTTTACGAACCTCTTTGACAGGCGGAAGTAACGAGGCACCTTGGCGTTTTAAATCTTGCAATTCGCCTAAACTATTCGCTGCACTTGATAGCATGCCATCTGTTACTCGTTTAGCTTTTGAAATCACAATACCCAGTCCAAGTCCTGGATAAAGTAAAGCATTATTCGCTTGCCCGATCTCATAAGAAACACCTTGGTAAGAAACCGGTTTTGACGGACTCCCCGTTACGACCAGTGCCTTTCCATCACTCCACCGAATCAAATCTTCAGCTTTCGCTTCAGCTAAATGAGTCGGATTTGAGATAGGCATGATCGCAGGTCGTACTTGATACGCGCACATCGCCGTCACCGCTTCTTGTGTAAAAGCACCTGGTTGCCCACTCGTGCCGATCAAAACGGTTGGCATAACATGTTGAATGATTTCCGGAAGCTCTGTCAAACCACGTAGTTCCATTTCTTTTCGAGCTAGCCGACTTTGTCCATCCGTTAAATCCAGCATATCCTCTGTGATCAAACCATTTCGGTCAATCAAATAAAATTGATTTCGTGCCGCTTCTTCGCTCAAGCCAGCACGAACTAGTTCAAGCTTAATTTGTTCCGCCACGCCCACACCAGCGGTTCCTGCCCCAAAAATCAAAAAGCGATGCTCCGTAAGCGGTTTTTGCGTTACTTTGCTCACCGCATGTGCCGCTGCAGCCATCATGACTCCTGTTCCTTGGATATCATCATTAAACGTTGTTAGGCGATTTCGGTATCGTTCAAGAATAACACTCGCATTTTCACGACCGAAGTCTTCCCAGTGGAATAAAACCCCTGGAAACGCCTTTTCAGCTTCTGTAACTAGGCGGTCAACGAACTGAAGATAGGTTTCGCCCGTCAAGCGCGGTTTTTTCTTGCCTACATAATGAGGATCATTTAAAAGTTCCGAACGGCTTGTTCCGTTATCAATCACAACAGGCAAAACGCGTTTCGGGTCAATTCCAGAAGCAACCGTATAAACGACAAGCTTCCCAACCGCAATCATTACACCGCCAACCCCCCAATCGCCAATCCCAAGCACGCCTTCTCCATCTGTAATCACGAGTAAATCAACCTGTTCAAGCGAACGACTGGCTTCAAGAAGAGCATCCCGAATCCGTTCTGGATGCTCACTATCAACGAAAACCGCTTCTGTCATTTCCGCGAAATCCTTCGAATAGTGCATCACACTATCCGCAATGGTTGGCGTATAAATAACAGGAAGCAATTCTTCGATATGTTCGCTAATCAGTCGGTAAAACAAAACGCGATTCGTATGATAAAGCGTCATCAAATATTTATTTTTCGCATAGGGATCTGTGAGTTTACCAAGTTTTTGATATTCGAGTTCCACTTGTTCAAGTAGCGTGCGAGTTTTATCAGGCAGTAACCCGTGCAATCCATAAGACTCGCGTTCTTGCTCAGTAAAAGCAAGTCCTTTATTTAAAAAGGGATCTTCTAAACGTATTTTTCCTTTCAAGTCGGGCATTTTTTCTTCCCCTTCCCATCTTTCTTAGTCCTTACTTCGTTTTTAACTTGTGACGCTGAATTTTACCTGAAGCCGTTCTTGGAAGAGTTTCATGGAAAACCAAACGCTTGGGTATTTTGAAAGCTGCTAATTGCTTTTTCAGCCGTTGAAAAATTTCCGCTTCCGAAATCTCGGACCGTTTGACAAGGTGCGCAACGGGAATTTCTCCCCACTCTGAATCAGGCTCACCCACAACAGCCGCTTCCGAAATTTCTGGAAAACTTAAAAATACATGTTCCACTTCGGTCGGATACACATTTTCGCCGCCGGAAATAATCAAGTCACTGCGCCGCTCAGAGACAAATAAATAGCCATCTTGATCGAGATAACCGATGTCACCAGTTTTAAAATAACCGTCAGAAAAAGCCTCTTTCGTTGCTTCTTCATTATGTAAATACCCCGCGAAAACCGTCGGTCCTTTAATCCAAATTTCTCCGTCACGATCTGTTTCGTTTTGCTTCACAATCTTTAATTCAGAAGGAAAAAGAATACGTCCCGATGAACCAATTTTCGCGCGAGCCTCTTCTGGCGCAAGCGAAACAACTTGCGAAGCCGTCTCCGTCATCCCAAACGATTGAACAAGTGGAAACCCACGCTCCAAACTATCCGAAACAACCGAAGCCGGTGCCGCACTGCCGCCAAGCAAAACCACCCGCAAATTCGGATGAACCAAAACCTCTTGGTCCCGGTCAAGCAAACGTTTTAGCATTGTCAGAACTACGGAAACATGCGTCACTTCCCCGCTTTCAAGTTTTGATGCCACGTTTTCGACATCAAATTTCCGCTCCAAATAAACCGGCATGCCATAAATCAAACTGCGCATCAAAATCGAAAGCCCACTAATATGAAAAATCGGCACGACACAAAGCCAAGCATCACGTTCCTTTTGAAAACCAAAATTGAGCATGGACGCCGTCGCACTGAAGAAATGATTCCCAAAGGTTTGCAAAACTCCCTTCGGTTTCCCCGTCGTACCTGAAGTGTACATCAAAGAAGCCACATCCGCCAAGTCTAAGTCCATTTCGGTGAAAGCTGCGCCAGACAAAGCTTCAAGCGCTGAAAAAGATTGTACAGACACATTTAAATCCGCCGCTTTTTCCGAAAAATCATCTTGAAATAAGCAATACTCCGCCCCGCTGTCCGCAAGTTGATAGTTCATCTCACTCGCTGAAAGTCGGTTATTCAAAAAAACCGGAACAGCGCCAAGCAATCCAAGTGCATGAATCCAAAAATAGGTCGCTGCGTCATTTTGACCAAGCAAACCTACAAAATCGCGTTTTTTAATTCCGAGAGCCGAAAGTCGCATCGCAAATGCCCTTGCCGTCTCATAAACCTCTGCGAACGAAAACGACTTCCCTTCAAAATAAAGCGCAGTTTTCTCACCCGAAAGCTGCGCTCGCATTTTAAGCCAATGTTCCATTTTGATCACGGAAACTTCGGAAATTGATCAAAGTCAGGATCGCGTTTTTCCTTAAAGGCATCGCGACCTTCCTTCGCTTCATCCGTTGTATAGTAAAGTAAAGTAGCATCCCCGGCAAGTTGTTGAATGCCCGCAAGACCATCCGTATCCGCATTAAAGGCAGCCTTGATAAAACGAAGCGCCGTTGGACTCTTCTTAAGCATTTCCTTCGCCCAAGCAAGCGTTTCTGTTTCGAGTTTCGCAAGTGGTACAACCGTGTTGATCCATCCCATATCAAGCGCTTCTTCTGCCGTATACTGGCGACACATAAACCAAACTTCTTTCGCTTTCTTGTGCCCAATTACACGCGCCAAGTAGCCCGATCCGTATCCCGCATCAAAACTTCCGACATTTGGTCCCGTTTGACCAAACTTCGCATTATCCGCTGCAATCGTAATATCACAAACCAGTTGAAGTACATTACCGCCGCCAATTGACCAACCAGCAACCATCGCAATGACAGGTTTCGGAATCACACGAATCAAGCGTTGCAAATCCAAAACATTGAGCCGAGGAATTTGGTCATCGCCAACATAACCCCCGTGACCACGAACCTTCTGATCGCCGCCCGAACAAAAAGCTTTATCGCCTTCACCCGTTAAAATAATCACGCCGATTTTTTCATCATCACGAGCAATGCTAAACGCATCCATCATTTCCATCACCGTATTTGGCGTAAACGCATTATGTACATGTGGACGATTGATCGTTACCTTAGCCACTCCTTCAAAAGATTCATATTTGATTTCCTCGTATTCCTTTTCCGTTGTCCAGTTCACCATAAACTAAACCCTCCTATAAATAATCCTTACAAAAGCGCTGAATCACCCGTGCCGTCTCTTCTGGTGCCTCAAGCTGTAAAGCATGACCAACACCCGCTATTTCATGATAAACCCGATTCGGCAGTTTCTCAAGCATTTCATTTGCAAACCTCGTAAATTTCAAATCCTTCTCACCCGCAAGAAGCAAAACCGGGAGTGTGAGTTCCTGCAAGTTGTCCCAGTATGAAGGAAGCACCCCCGTTCCAACCCCAAGCAGGCTTTTCGCAAGTCCCTCTGGATTTTGCCCGAGCCGTTCAGTTTGGATCTTTTCTTGACTAGAAACAGGGAGTTCGCGCTGAGAATCAAAAAGAGCGAGCCGCTCCCATTTTTGCACAAACAAGTCAATCCCGCTTGTGCGAAGTAAATCCACCCATTTCTCATCTTGCTTACGACGCTTGTGTCGCTCACTTTCCGTCTTCAATCCCGGTGAGCTACTCATAAGCACAAGCCCCGAAAAAGCATCCGGATAATCTACAGAAAGCGCAAGCGCGAGCCTTCCTCCCATCGAATATCCTAGTAAAACAGGTTTTTCATTGGGACACTCCGATTCCAAAATCGCAAGTAAAGCCCTTTCCGTTTCTTGAAGCGAATAATCTTTCTCGCTAGCCGCTTGCGACTTCCCGTGCCCAGGTAAATCAGGCAGAATCACCGTCCCATAAGAAAAGTGTTGAAGCAATTCTTGAAACGTTTCGTGCGTTCCTGTAAAACCATGAAGCATCAAAAAAATGGGCCCTGGCCCGAAACGCTTCACCTCATAGAACAAATTCATTTTGAATCACGTTCAATCTGATCCGCTATCTTTTGCCATAACAAGTCATGCCCTGCCTTATTTTCATGTCGATTCGTATGC
This sequence comes from Listeria kieliensis, assembly GCF_003369925.1. Taxonomy (GTDB): domain Bacteria; phylum Bacillota; class Bacilli; order Lactobacillales; family Listeriaceae; genus Listeria; species Listeria kieliensis_A. The sequence continues at coordinate 1,144,781 of NZ_LARY01000001.1, forward strand.
ACTTCAATAATATCAAGCCCTTTGTGATAAGCCGCCTTATCTAGCGCATCACGAAACGCTTCTACTGCAAATACCTCTTCATAATTCGCATCATAAAGCGCTGCTGCGTAGCGGAAATCTAAATCTGTTGCCGTGCCAAATAACGTCTCGAAATACTTTGATTCCTTGCTTTGCGGTAAGAATGAAAAAATCCCGCCACCGTTGTTATTCACCACAACAATCGTTAAATTCAGCTTATATTTTTTGGCCATCAAAAGCCCATTCATATCATGATAGAAAGATAAATCACCAATTAAAAGATACATCGGTTGCAGTACTGTGCTCGCACCAAGTGCCGCTGAAACCACACCATCAATACCATTTGCCCCGCGATTAGCGAGCATCTTAATTTTCTTATCTGTCTGCATAAAATACGTATCTACATCACGAATCGGCATACTGTTCCCAATAAACAAACCAGCTTCTTCCGGGAGTTGCTTCCTAAGCTCATACACAACTTGCCCTTCTTCTAAACGGTCAATCGAAGTCATATGTCCTTCTAAAACGCGACGAGCCGCTTGATTATGAGATTGCCAACAGTTCAACCAGTGTTCGGGCTGTTCAACTTGCGCATCCTTCAATGCTTCTAGTAAAAAACGCTCATCACAATGAATCATATCCGTGACACCTTTTACAGGATCCCGCCAAGCAGCCCCCGGATCAACTACGAATGTGCGCACGTGTGAAAGAGATTCCAACCAAATTTTCAACGGTTTTGAAACAGGCATCCCGCCGAAACGAATAACAATTTCTGGTTCCATTTCCTTTTTAAACACATCATTTTTCAGTAAAGCATCATAATTATCCACAACAAGCTCATCTAGTTCCCCGTAAGAACGAAGTCCTGAAAGTGGGTCCGCCAAAATGGGCCAACCAAAATTTCGAGCTGTTTCGATAAATTTAGTTTCAATTTCTTTTTTATTGAGCGGTCCAACGATAAACAAGCCTTTCTTCCCATTACAAGCCTGTACCATCTTCGAAAGCGCTTCTTCTTCAAGCACTTCATGCGTATAATAAATGTGCACATGATGCCGCTTTTTATCCGTTGCCGCAAAAGGAGAAGGATCTAAGATCGGAATTAATGGCTCACGAAGCGGGAAGTTCACATGAACCGGACCACGTGGCGTTTTGAGCGCGATATCGACAGAACGACTGCCATGCCATTTCGCATAACGAATCATCTCTTCTGAGTCTTCTGGAAGCGCCATATCCGTGAAACTTTTTACGTGAGTCCCAAACAAATGAATTTGATCCATTGCTTGTGGAGCCCCTACATTTCGCAATTCATGCGGACGGTCCGACGTCAAAACAACAAGTGGAATCTGCGACAAATTTGCTTCCGCAACCGCTGGAAAATAATTGGCAACCGCCGTTCCACTTGTTGCAAGAAGCACAACAGGACGCTTAGAAGCTTTCGCCATTCCAAGTGCAAAAAAACCAGCCGAACGTTCATCCACATCCACATGTATTTTAAGAGTTGGATGTTCTGCAAATAAAAGCGCAAGTGGTGTAGAACGTGATCCCGGACTAACCACTGCATCCTTTACACCTGCTTGAACCAGTTCTTCTACAAAAGCACTTAAATAAGCCGTCATTGCTTCTTGATGATTTGTCATAATTCCGTTCCCCCTAATACTCTAAGCATTGGTTGAAATTTCATCCGTGTTTCTTCTAACTCTTTCGCAGGTACAGAGTCCGAAACAATTCCGCAGCCCGCAAATAAAATACCTAATGAGTCCACTACAAGCCCAGAACGAATCGCTACAGCAAATTCGCCCTCGAAATCCATATTCACAAACCCTACTGGTGCGCCGTATAAACCACGATCATCCGTTTCTTTCATTCGAATAATCGCTTTGGCCATTTGTTGTGGCAAACCGCCAAGCGCTGGTGTAGGATGAAGCGCTCGCGCAATCTCCGTAATCGTTACATCTGCACGTTTCTTCGCTTTTACATGCATATAAAGATGCTGAATATCTCGATTTTTAAGCAACACAGGCTCACTTGAGACCGATAAATCCTCTGTAAATCCTCGGAGTGTATCTTCAATCATATCCACTACATAGCGATGTTCACGTAAATTTTTCGCATCCGTCAGTAGCTCATTTCCAAGTTTTTCATCCTCAGCTTCTGTTTTACCGCGAGGGGCAGATCCTGCCACACAAGCGGAATAAACCTCACCATCCGAGACTTCAACAAGCCGCTCTGGTGTAGCTCCAAAAAATAGTGCCGATCCTTTTTCAAGAACAAAGAAATAGCTACTGTTTTGCGTTTTTATCATCTGCTCCAAAACAGCCCCACTATCAACTTGATGGCCAAAGCGAAGTCCCATCCGTCGAGATAAAACGACTTTATGTAAGTCTTCGGAACCTTGTAACAAACTAACAATCTCTGCTGCATTCTCTAAAAAGGCATCCGGATCCAGTTCCTTAGCAGAAACAAGCGTATCAATTTCCAAACTTGGAACCGCTGCATTCGCAATTTTTTCCCACTGCGCCTGAACAGCTTCAAACTTGTTCGTTTCATCATCCGGATAAATGACAACATTTACCGTCAAGAAAACTCGTTCTTTCTTTTTCGTTACCATGAAAAGCGGCAAATAAAATAAAGCATCTTTAAAAACTTGCCACTCTTTTCCAGTTTCACGTTCAGGATCAAAAGCAAAGCCCCCGAAATAAAGTGGACCCGTTTGCTTTTCCGTCGCGTTTGTAACCGTTCTAACTTTAAGTGCACGAATTCTATCTTCAAGACCCACATATGCATCTTTTTGTTTATCTTGAGCTAAAAATTGTTCAGTTACACCAAAACCTGCCAGTGTAAGAGTTTTTTCAGGATTTTGCCAAAAAAATCGTTCTCCAGAAAAAGCATCTTTTGCTTTCTGATATAAAACAAGCGGTGAAACATCAGACGTAAATTCATGAACATAACTAAGAAGTGCTGGTTCATCCTTTGTCGCATGACGTTTTGCTTGTTCAAATAAAGCAAGAGGTAATGTGATTCCCATTTCTCATCTCTCCTTTACTACACTTCCTCCATTATATCAAAAGTGAGCCCTTCCTGCCTAATTTTCGCTTTCTTTCTTAAGGATTGACGAAACACGATTATTTCCCTAAAATGAAGAAAGACCGTTTAAAAAAGGAGCGAAAAAAATGGCAACTTATGAAAAACAAGTTCTTGAAAAGGAATCCGGATTCAAAAAATGGTGGCGGCTACTTCGTCCACATACTTTAGTTGCCTCTTTTGTTCCCGTCTTTCTAGGCACATCCGTTGCAATGAGCTATACAAATTTTCATTTCTTACGTTTCATTGTCATGCTGATTGCCTGTTTTTTCATTCAAACTTCCGCCAATTTATTTAACGAATACTATGACTATAAAAAAGGACACGATGACGAGCATTCAGTTGGAAATGGAGGAGCTATCGTCAGAAATGGCATGCGCCCAGGATTCATTTTATTCCTAGCGATTTTCCTTTATATCCTTTCCATACTAGGTGGGATATATTTATCCATCGAGTTAAACTGGTATGTCGGCTTACTTGGCGCCATTTGCATGCTTGTTGGTTACCTGTATACTGGTGGCCCCTACCCGATCGCCTATACACCCTTTGGTGAAATCATGGCAGGCTTTTTCATGGGAGGAATCATTACCTTTATTTCCTTCTATATTCAAGCTGAGTTCATCGGAAAAGAAATCGTTTATATTTCCATACCGGTGATGGTCCTCGTTGGTAACTTGCTTCTCGCTAATAGCTTACGAGACCTTGTTCCCGACAAAAAAAGCGGACGCCTCACCTTGGCCATTCTTTTAGGACGTAAGGCAGGAACCTTGCTGTTTGGCTCAGCCTTTTTATTCGCTTATGTCTTCGAGCTTTCACTTATCATTTGGATGGACGCACCTTACTGGACTTTAATCATCCTACTTAGTGCAAGAGAAGCCATCCGAGCCGTTCGAGGCTACATTGGCAAAAGCGAGCCGCTCTCGATGATGCCAGCCATGAAAGCAACATCCAAGGCCATCACTTTCTTTGGCTTATTGCTAGCCATTGCATACTTACTCAGTTTACTTCAAAAAAATCTATTTATGTAAATCAAAAAAAGCAGTGGGATTTGTTTCACAAAACAAATCCCACTGCTTTTTTACGCCATATTTTTCCGTTGTGTAAACAAGCCAAATGAGCCAAGTGCGAGCAAAATCGCAATCACATAATAAAAGCTTACCGAACCAAGCATTCCAATAAGCGCCCCCGTAATACTTGGGCCGAGGATACTCCCCATACTGAAGCACATCCCAACTAATATGTTTCCTGCAGGAAGAAGTTCGACAGGTGTCAAATCGGTCATATAAGAAAGCCCGAGCGAATAAAGCGACCCAACAAGAATCCCAAGAATAAAAAAGAATGCAATGAAAAGCCAATTTGTCGAGATAAAAGCAAGAGATAAAAAGACTAGGCTTCCTAAAAATGTAAAAATCGGCAGTACCTTGCCACGTCCCATTTTATCACTAAAAATCCCAATTGGAACTTGAAACAAAATGGTCCCGACAGAAAAAGAGGAAATAATGGTTGTGATTAAAAACGTATCCATGTTATCCCGCAAACCGACAATCGGAAAGGTCGCATTTAAACCGGTTTCAAGGACACCATATAAAAACGGTGGAATCATGGCCACCCATGCAAATTTGAGTACCGCAGAAAAACGTTTCATACTTGCAAAAAAAGAAATCTTCCGTATTTCCTCACCTTCCGAAATAAACTCATTCCGAATGAACCAAATTAACGACCAAGCGATCAACACGAGTATGCCTGAAGCATAAAAGGGAAAATTAGGGCTAATATGCGTTAAATTAACCAATTGTGGGCCAATCGCAAATCCAAGCGAGAAAAACAACCCATAAACTGCCATATTCCTTCCACGCTTTTGCGGTTCCGTCATCGCACCAATCCAAGTTTGCGAAGAAAAATGTAACATATGGTCCCCTACACCAATAACTAAGCGTAAGAAAAACCAGAAAAATAAATTAAACCAAACAGGAAATAGCAATAATGCTATGGCAACTAAAAAACCGCCCATTAAAATAATTGGCTTAAATCCATATTTATGTAGTGGGGCCTCGATGAACGGTGAAATCAAAAGAACGCCGATGTAAATTCCCGTAGCATGGAAGCCATTGATGCCAGAACTAATCCCTTTCTCTTCAAAAATAATCGAAATTAGCGGCAAAAGAAGCCCTTGTGAAAGACCAGAAATAGCTACAATAACCGTTAAAATCCAAAACTCTTTTTTCTTATTTTGCAAAGAAACCCCCTCCTTTTTAACTAAAAGAAAGACAATGCCTAGGAACCTAAGCATTGTCTTAAAAAAATGACCCGTACGGGATTCGAACCCGTGTTACCGCCGTGAAAGGGCGGTGTCTTAACCGCTTGACCAACGGGCCTAAACTGGCGGAGAAGGAGGGATTTGAACCCTCGCGCCGCGCGAGCGACCTACACCCTTAGCAGGGGCGCCTCTTCAGCCACTTGAGTACTTCTCCATTATTATAAATCCTTTTTTAAAAGGAACTCCACAGGTAGGACTCGAACCTACGACCGATCGGTTAACAGCCGATTGCTCTACCACTGAGCTACTATGGAATCAAGTGGGCCTAAGTGGACTCGAACCACCGACCTCACGCTTATCAGGCGTGCGCTCTAACCAGCTGAGCTATAGGCCCCTAGTAAAAGAGCGGGTGAGGAGAATCGAACTCCCGACAACAGCTTGGAAGGCTGTGGTTTTACCACTAAACTACACCCGCATATAAAATTAATATAACAAGGGCGGATGATGGGAATCGAACCCACGAATGTCGGAACCACAATCCGATGCGTTAACCACTTCGCCACACCCGCCATGGGCAAAAGTTTAAAAAGTGGCTTGGGACAGAATCGAACTGCCGACACCTTGAGCTTCAATCAAGTGCTCTACCAACTGAGCTACCAAGCCAAATGGCGGTTCCGACGGGATTTGAACCCGCGATCTCCTGCGTGACAGGCAGGCATGTTAACCCCTACACCACGGAACCACGATTGCGGGGACAGGATTTGAACCTGCGACCTTCGGGTTATGAGCCCGACGAGCTACCAGACTGCTCCACCCCGCGACGATAATATAAAATTTTTGTCCACCAGTCACATTAATAATAGAAAAACGGAGGAAGAGGGATTCGAACCCCCGCGAGCTTTTACACCCCTGTCGGTTTTCAAGACCGATCCCTTCAGCCAGACTTGGGTATTCCTCCACGATATAAAATGAGATGACAAGTGGACCTTGCAGGACTCGAACCTGCGACCGGACGGTTATGAGCCGTCTGCTCTAACCAACTGAGCTAAAGGTCCAAGTAATAAGTAGCGGCGGAGGGAATCGAACCCACGACCTCTCGGGTATGAACCGAACGCTCTAGCCAGCTGAGCTACGCCGCCATAAAAAGAATTTTTATAGAACTACAAATTTAAATTGGTGGAGCCTAGCGGGATCGAACCGCTGACCTCCTGCGTGCAAAGCAGGCGCTCTCCCAGCTGAGCTAAGGCCCCAAAGATAAGAAGTTATTCATTTGAAATGGTCGGGAAGACAGGATTCGAACCTGCGACCCCTTGGTCCCAAACCAAGTGCTCTACCAAGCTGAGCTACTTCCCGTATAAAGAGCGCGCCCAGAAGGAGTCGAACCTCCAACCGCCTGATTCGTAGTCAGGTACTCTATCCAGTTGAGCTATGGGCGCAACATAAAACAATAAAAATGGTGCCGAGGACCGGAATCGAACCGGTACGGGTATCACTACCCGCAGGATTTTAAGTCCTGTGCGTCTGCCAGTTCCGCCACCCCGGCATCGGGACTAGCTAAAAGCGGAAGACGGGGTTCGAACCCGCGACCCCCACCTTGGCAAGGTGATGTTCTACCACTGAACTACTTCCGCAATATGAAAGTGCGGGTGAAGGGACTTGAACCCCCACGCCTCGCGGCGCCAGATCCTAAATCTGGTGCGTCTGCCAATTCCGCCACACCCGCAAAAGTGAGCCGTGCAGGGCTCGAACCTGCGACCCTCTGATTAAAAGTCAGATGCTCTACCAACTGAGCTAACGGCTCTTTTTATAACGAACTTACAACGTAAGTTCAACCAATAAAAGTGGTGCCGGCTGCAAGAGTCGAACTCGCGACCTACTGATTACAAATCAGTTGCTCTACCAACTGAGCTAAGCCGGCTAAATGGTGGAGGTTAACGGGATCGAACCGCTGACCCTCTGCTTGTAAGGCAGATGCTCTCCCAGCTGAGCTAAACCTCCAAATGAACCTTGCCCGGCGGCGACCTACTCTCACAGGGGGAAGCCCCCAACTACCATCGGCGCGGAGAAGCTTAACTACCGTGTTCGGGATGGGAACGGGTGTGACCTTCTCGCCATAGCCACCAGACAAGGAATA
>NZ_LARY01000002.1 GCF_003369925.1 Listeria kieliensis
GACTTTGCTAGCTTATTTACTAGTTTTGTTTTGGAAATCGCTCTCGATTTCCTGCCCTGCGAATTGATTGGTGAAACATACTGTTTCATCGCTTTTTCGTCTTCTTTTTGTTCAGTTTTCAAAGGTCATTTGCTGAAGTGACAGCTTTAATAGCATAACATTTTACCAAAGCTTCGTCAACAGTTTTTTTTAAAACATTTTTGCTCTCCTCAAGAAAGCTTTTTAATTATAGCTTATTTCTTAGTCAATTACAAGAAGTTTGTTTATGATTTTATGGCCTGTTCCTTTTTTAATTCTTCAATGAATAAAAGCATGAAGGCGTGGCGCTCCTCCGCTAACCTTTTGCCAGTTTCTGTTTGCATCAATTCTTTTAAACGAAGTAATTTATCATCAAAATGCTGCAAAGTAGAATTAGGATTTGTTTTCAAATAATCAAGCGGCTGTCTGTTTTTAGAAGCTCCATATGTAAAAGCTCGTATGATGCCGATTGCTCCCATGGCATCTAATCTATCAGCATCTTGGATGATTTTTTCTTCAATACTTTGAGCTTGAATTTTGTTTTCTCCATTTCTATAAGATACGGCGTCAATAGCACGTAGAATTCTCCGAACAAAATTCTTTTCAAGATTTTCATTTTCCATCCAGCTTTTCAGCTCACCTCTAGCTCGGCTAACATCTTTTGTCAATTTTTCATCAGAATAGTCGTGAAAAAGCGCAGCTAGTTGAATAAAAAATAAATCTCCACCTTCTGTGGATTGGATTTTCGTTGCAGTTTCTACAACTCGCTTTAAATGTTCAAAATCATGGCCTGTTTTTTCTGAACGAAAAACTTCTTGCATCCAAGTTTCCGCCTTTGCAATAATCTGATTCATCTTCTGCCCCCTATCAATTAAAAAGCCCCTTCACCGGTTTAGTCAAGGGGCTTCATGTTCTGTTTATTATCAACCACGTTGTTCGAAAAGTTGTACCATTTCGATGATTACTTTAGTTGCAAGTTCCATATTTTCAACAGATACATATTCAAACTTGCCATGCATATTTTCTCCACCAGCGAAGATATTTGGTGTTGGCAGTCCTTTGAAGGATAATTGCGAGCCGTCTGTTCCGCCTCGGATGGGCTCAACAAGTGGTTCGATATCCAGTTTTTCCATAGCTTCATGTGCGATGTCCACAATTTCTTTAACTGGTTCAATTTTTTCTCGCATGTTGTAATACTGATCGTTTAGTTCTAAGACAATATTTTCTTTGCCGTATTTTTCTTGCATTTTTGAAATGATATCGGCCACTTTGGCTTTTCGTTCTGCAAATTTTAATGAATCAAAATCGCGGATAATATAATAGGCTTTAGCTTGTTCGACATCACCATTGAGCGAAATCAAGTGATAAAAGCCTTCATAGCCTTCTGTGTATTCTGGAGCTTCTTGGGCTGGAAGTGCAGCATTGAATTCCATTGCAAGCTTGGATGCGTTGACCATTTTATCCTTGGCAGTTCCTGGATGCACGCTGTTACCTTTGAATGTGATCTTGGCTGCAGCTGCATTAAAGCTTTCATATTCCAATTGGCCACGCGGACCGCCGTCCATCGTGTACGCGTAGTCTGCTCCAAATGCTTCAACATCGAAGAGGGCTGGCCCGCGACCGATTTCTTCATCTGGCGTGAATGCAACACGGATTTTGCCGTGCTTGATTTCTGGATGGTTGATGAGGTGGTGCATCGCAACCATGATTTCTGTGATGCCTGATTTATCATCTGCACCAAGAAGTGTTGTACCGTCTGTCGTAATCAAAGTTTGGCCTTTATACCCAGCTAATTCTGGAAATTGTTTAGGCGATAAGACCACATTAAGTGCTTCATTTAACACAATGTCGCCACCATCATAATTTTCACGGATTTGCGGACTCACGTTTTCCCCCGTAAAATCTGTTGCTGTGTCAAGGTGTGCTAAAAAGCCGATAACTGGTATTTTTTTATCCGTATTTGCGGGAAGCGTCGCCATCACATAACCATTTTCATCTACGGTCACTTCACTCATGCCAATTTCTTTTAATTCATTTACAAGGATTTTGCCGAGTTCAAGCTGTCCTTCTGTTGTCGGGCAAGTGGTACTTTCTTCGTTCGATTGGGTGTTTACTTTTACATATGTAGTAAAGCGTTTGATCAGTTCTTCTTTCATCACTTACACTTCCTTCGGTTTATTTTCCTCTTCTATTATATGCCGCGAGCTTTAAAATTTCTAATATTATGTGCGATTCGTTGCTTATTTTCAATTCTTAAATTAAGGTATAATTAGAAAAGCAAAGATTTTACTGCAAAAAGGAGTGCTAAAGATGAAACTAATTTCTTGGAATGTAAACGGGCTGCGAGCTGCTGTGAAAAAGGGGTTTTTAGACTATTTTCACGAAGTTGATGCGGATGTATTTTGCTTGCAGGAAACCAAACTGCAAGAAGGTCAAATTGAACTTGATACTCCTGGTTATTTTTCTTATTGGAATTATGCTGAAAAGAAAGGCTATTCGGGAACGGCTATTTTCACAAAAAAAGAACCACTTCGGGTCCAGTATGGGTTAGGCTTGGAGGAACATGATAATGAAGGTCGGTTGATTACTCTCGAATATGCTGATTTTTATTTACTGACGGTTTATACGCCAAACTCACAAAGTGAATTGAAACGTCTTCCCTACCGTATGAGCTGGGAAGAAGCTTTTTTACAGTATGTTAAAAGTCTTGATAACGAAAAACCGGTTATTTTCTGTGGTGATTTGAATGTTGCGCACGAAGAAATTGACCTTAAAAACCCGAAAACGAATCGCAAGAATGCTGGGTTTTCAGATGAGGAGCGTGCCAAGTTTTCAGATATTCTCGCGGCCGGATTTACGGATAGCTTTCGGTACTTTTATCCGGACAAGACAGATGCTTATTCTTGGTGGTCTTATCGCATGAATGCCAGAAGCAGGAATGTGGGATGGCGGATTGATTATTTTGTTGTTTCAAACCGGTTGCAAGCTTCACTTGTTGATGCTAAGATCCATTCAGATGTGCTCGGATCGGATCATTGTCCAGTTGAACTTGATATCAAATTCTAACAAAAAAGCTGACGCGCGTGGCGTCAGCTTTTTTATGTCTTATTTAGCCAATTCTTTTTTAGCTGCATCTGCTAGAGACGTGAAAGCAGCTTCATCATTCACAGCTAATTCAGCAAGCATTTTACGGTTTACTTCAATACCTGCTAATTTAAGGCCATGCATCAATTTGCTGTAAGAAAGATCATTCAAACGAGCAGCTGCATTGATACGTGTAATCCAAAGTTTACGGAAATCACGTTTCTTTTGACGACGATCTCTGTAAGCATATTGATAAGATTTCATTACCGCTTGGTTAGCGACTTTGAATAATGTATGTTTCGAGCCATAATATCCTTTGGCTAATTTAATGACTTTTTTACGACGTTTGCGAGTTACTGTTCCGCCTTTTACGCGTGGCATAATTGTCTACCTCCTAGATTTTACAAAAATTAGTTCGAGCTTACTTATTTCATTTTAGCGACCATTTGGCGAATACGTTTGAAATCGCCAGCTGATACCATTGCCGCTTTACGTAGTTTACGTTTTTGTTTTTTCGATTTGTTAGCAAACATATGGCTTACAAAAGCGTGTCTGCGTTTTAATTTTCCAGATCCTGTTCTCTTGAAACGTTTAGCGGAACCGCGGTGAGTTTTCATTTTTGGCATGAATATTTCCTCCTCAAAACTATTACTTTTCTTGAAGTGGTGCTAGGACTAAGAACATTGAACGTCCGTCCATTTTCGCTTTTTGCTCAACTGTGCTTAAATCTTTACACTCGTCAGCAAAACGGTCAAGCACCTTTTGACCGATTTCTTTGTGGGTGATTGCACGTCCCTTAAAGCGAATCGAACATTTTACCTTATCGCCTTTAGAAAGGAATTTGCGTGCATTACGTAGCTTCGTATTGAAATCATGTTCATCGATCGTTGGACTAAGACGAACTTCTTTCATCACGATGACTTTTTGGTTTTTACGGGCTTCTTTTTCTTTCTTTTGCTGTTCAAAACGATATTTCCCGTAGTCCATAATACGTGCCACTGGGGGTTTCGCGTTTGGAGCAACAAGCACAAGATCAAGGTTCGCTTTTTCAGCTATTCCTAGCGCTTCAACTTTTGTTTTAACGCCAAGCTGTTCGCCGTTTTGATCAATCAATCTGAGTTCACGTGCACGAATCCCATTATTTACCATCATGTCTTTGCTAATTTTGAGCCACCTCCGTGTTTTATTGGTCGAACAAGTCAGAAAAGAGCAAGTAGGTGTCTACCTTACTGGCAGACAATAAAAAAACGGATTTGCTAAACGACGCAAACCCGCACATTCAAAGTCACAACCAGTTCAGGCGTGACGAATCATTGAACTTTTTGCCTGAAAACATCCGTTAACGAGGCGAGAAGCGGGTTGCTTCTTCTTTCTTGTTAATTAACCTTAATCACTATATCATGCTCTTACCTTACTGTCAAGTTAGTCAAGTAAGACTTTTTCTCCCGCTTCTTCACTTTTATCGTTTCCTTTCAAGTCTCAATTCTTTCCTTTATTCTTGCGCCATTTTTTTATTTTCTTCCAGATCCAAAGTCCCCACCCAAAAACAACGATGAGTATAGCCAAACTTGCAATCACTTGGATGTAAGGGAAGCGGCCCGAAATAGTGGCTAGCTTAATAGGCGATTGCGCTGTTCGATTATACGCTTTATTTTCTGCGCCAGCATTCAGCCAAGTATAAAGAATATGCTTCGTTGATTTCCGCAAGGCTTGATCAAACTCATTCGAACTCGTTTCCATTTTGAAGGTTCCGTTTCGAGGAGCTCCATCCATCCACAAATCCCCTCCTGCACGTAAAAGTTGATCCATGTTCATGAATTTTTGATGATCGCTATAATCCGTGATGACGGTGCCGCGGAATCCCCATTCTTTCCGTAAAACATTGGTCAATAGTGCCTCGCTCCCGCCTGCCCAAACAGAACCGATTCGATTATAAGAAGTCATAACACCTGTTGCCCCATTTTGAATGGCTAACTGATATGGTTTCAGATAGTTTTCGCGCAAAGCTTGTTCGGTAGTCCAAGTATAAATGGAATCGCGATTGCTTTCTTGCTCGTAAAGCGCCAAATGCTTCAAATACGTGTATAGGCCACCTTCTTTCGCGCCTTTGATAACATTTGAGGCAAATGTTCCCGATAAAAAGCCATCCTCCGAGTAATACTCATAGTTTCTTCCTCCAAGTGGTGAACGGTGAAGATTTGCACCTGGTGCATACCAACCAGAAACCCCAATATCATTTGCTTCTTTTGCAGCTTGTTGTCCCATTCGATGAGCCAATTTTTCGTTCCAAGTCTGTGCAAGAACTGTCGCATTAGGAAAGCCTGTTCCACGCTCTCCAAAGTTGAAACTGTTAACTTGAGATGGCCCATCCATATCGGCCCGCGTTGGCTTACCGATCGACTTCACTGGTTCTGTATGCACATAACCATGCAAGACCAGATTCACCATTTCGTCTTTGCTCATTTGATTTAGTAACTGATCCCAGCGTTTATCTTCATAATTTTGGCCAAGTGCTAATCCTAATTTCGTGATTTGATTATTGGCATATACTTGAAGTCCGTTATCTCGGCAAAAAATCACCTTTTTAGCTTTTCCTTTACCTTTGCGCCAGTTTTCCGCCATTTCTTTCGTGTAGAGATTGGCATCTTTTAGCTTTTGCGAAATTTCTCGTTGCTTGCTATTTGTCTTTGGAAAGGTGTTTTTAAAATCAGCACGTGTCATATACTTGATTTTTTCGTTTGTATCCGTTCCATCAATGGCTATCCCGTCCGCTAAGTTTGTGCCAACAAATTGATTTTCCACCTTCTGACCGGTTTTAGGATCTGTTTGGTACTGGATGTTTCTAGCCAGATCATAAGTCATTACTGAGTGATGCGCCTCACTCACCGTGTGCGCATCTTTCATAATCTTCACCGTATATTTGCCTGGATCCAGTTCGTATCCTTTGAAATGATTTTTATTTAAATCTCGGTCATCATAGGATGTCATATCTCGAACATTAAACGTGAGCTTCACGGTTTGACTCTCACCCGGCTGAAGTTCTTTTGTTTTAGCAAATGCAGCCAAGTTAGTGGAAGCCTTCTCAATTTCTCCTGCTTGATATGGCGGCGTAAAATACATCTCGACGACATCTTTTCCAGCTCGATTACCTATGTTTTTGACTTTGACTTTAGCTGAAATTTTCCCATTTTTTGTTAGCCTATCAGGGGCTTGTGGTGTGAAGCTTTCTACCTCCCATTCAAATTTTGTATAGGATAAACCGAAGCCAAACGGGTACTGAACAACGCCTTTATAGCCATCCCCGTGTTTATTATGAACACCTTGCCAGTAATTTTCCACATCGGCTGTTTCATAAAAGCGATAGCCTAGATAAATGCCTTCTGCGTAGTCTAAATAAGAGACTTGATTGTAAAGCGCATCATTTCGTCCTGTGTTGCCATTGATCGTTTTCCCATCATTTGGATAGAGTCCTTTTGCGTTTTGATAAGCACCAATTCCATCTAACCCACTATTGGCATAAGACGCGTTCGTCGCTAAATCATAGGCGTATGTATCCGTTGTTTTTCCAGACGGCGAAGCATCTCCATATAACAGTCGAGGTAATGCTTCAGCTGAATATTCTCCTGTTGATCCAACTTGCATAACGGCATCAATTCCTGGAATCGTTTCAAACTCACCAAGTGCCATGGTATTTGTCGAATTGACAAGCACGACAACATGCTTATATGTTTTTCCTAAATAAGTAAGCATCCCTTCTTCTTCTTTTGACAAGTTCAAATAAGTGCGTGATTCATCCGTAACCATTTTTCCCTCTTTTTCCGTCACCTTGTATTGCTTCTTCGGTGCATCGCTACTTTCACCGGCAATCCTTCCAACGACAAAAATAGCCGTATCGGAATACTTCTTCGCTTTTTCAAGCATCTTTTTAGAATAATAATTGGTATCATTCCATTTTGGCTCATATAGCCGGTAGCTTTCGTAGTCATACGATTTAAGCATATTGGCATCACGTTCTTCACGAAAATCATGATACATATTGATAATATCAGGATTATAAGATACACCATATCTTGTTAAAGCACTCAGAAAACCGAGCTTCATTTTATCAACGGTTCCTGATCCGGAACCGCCTCCAAGCCAATCAGACGCAGCCCAACCAAATACATTCACTTTTTTGTTTTTCTTGCTTAATGGCAAAGTATTGGCGTCATTTTTTAACAAGACGACTCCTTCCTCTTCTATTTGTTTAGCTAACTTGCGACCTTCTTTTTTCGTCTTTTCTTTAACTTGATCCGGTTGTTCAGACTTTACTTTAAAATAAGTCGGAAGCGTATTTTCAATTACATTAGAAAATACAAGCGAAAGTACAGCGGCAGCAACAATAACAACTGAGATCAATGCAGTAAAGATAACAGCTAACCATTTCAAAAATTTTTTCATGATTTCTCCCTTCTATTTTGTCCTAAACTTCTAGATATAGAGCACATTTTTTACTTCACGTTAATAACGTACCAATAATAAAAGCGCTTTCAATTTTAATTTCAAAACTTGTTCAATTTATTTCATTTTTTGTAAGGAGATTTTGATTTAGAAAGAACTACTAAAAGTTCTGCCATAAAAAAAGATTAGCGAGTATACACTCGCTAATCTTCCAAAATTGTTATTTCCTAGTTGTTTGCAACAATGTCGTAACTTATTAACTATACCCTTTGTATCGGTATACTTTCACTCTTCTGCTTTTCGTTATGGGCAACACATCAAAATAAAAAATATGTTCTTTTCCATCACGCGTTGTAAAGCTTGGTATTTTAAATTGTGGACGTCCGTTCACTTCCATTAGGTGAAGTAACTTATCTTTGATTGCAAAAAGCGGAAGTGTTGTATCCACAAGCTTTACAAAGTCTTTTTCAAAATCATCAACTTCATGACTTTGAAATTCAAACTGAGCTCCCTTTGGATCTACCACCGCAATCACCTTCTTCTAGAATCCTTTCTTTTATTATAAGAACAAACGTTCCTTTTTGCAACATTGGTAATTAATCTAGTAAATTTGTGAACATTTTTCGAACGATACAAAGGGGCTTCTATCAAAATTAGTAAAGAATTAGTTTATAAACTATTGACATGACTTCGTTTATCTACAAATAAAAAGGACAGAATTAACATGCTTCTCTTCTTGAGGTTATATTTTCTATGTTATTTATTTTTCATATAAAATCACTTCTTTCATTTTCTATAATCGTTTACTTTTTATCTTGCTTGCTAATTAATCATTTTTATTTAAAATTTGATACGTTGTATCGCGAATAAATCTTGTAAATTCACTAGTATAAAGGTATATTACCTCCTGCACTAGTTAAAAAGTAAGATGAGAAAGGAATGTAACATCATGAATCTCAAAAAATGGATGATCTTATTTATTAGTTTAGTGGGAATTTGTTTTCTCCTCACAATCCCCACACTGTTTGCAGATGACAACACCGTGAAAGACCTCACTCTATCAACTAGCAAAACCAATTATTCGGTGAGTGAAGTCGTTGATCTTCATATCCAAGATTTAAATACTCAAGATACCAAAGTTATTATCCCCCTTCCAAAAGCTGTTTCATTCAAGGGCATTAAAGCAGGAGACGCCTCCGCTACTACTGATCAAGTAAACCAACAAATTGTTTTAGATTTGAAAAAAGGAACGAATCATAACAACATTGTTCGTCTCCAATTTGAAGTTGCAGGAACTTATACTTTTAAAGCTTACACAATTCGTGGGAATCAAACAGCGTACTCCAAGCCTTTAATTATTCATGTGGCCAATCCTCGCTCTACCAGTTCTAAAGATTTAAAGAAAAGTGACCAGGCAGACTCGAGAAAAATAACGCCTGATAGTAGTATGTCTCGAAGTGCGATAGGTTCGAATAAAGAAGAAGCCAAGAGAATTAAGCAGGTTCTTGCCAATCCAGATATGTCTTTTAGCTTTAAAACCGCAAGATCTCCGGCAAATAATTCAATTTTCAAACTTAACGATATTATATTGTCACAAAACTATAAAGGTTATAAAAGTATCAACATCACTTTACCTGCAGGACAGAACTTCTAAAAAAATCAGTTAATTTACCCACTGGCGCTGTATATACACAAGCAGGAAATGCCATTTCCATTACGAACTCTACTGGTATGCAAGCAGATGCTATAATCTCTTTTCTTGCTAACCTTGAGTTTCAGTATAGAGAAAACGCCACAACAGGTGGAAATTTAAAAATCGCCGTGGAGCAAGAATCTATTTCTAATTGGATAGACGATCAAGGAACTCCACACTATTATGTATTTGTTCCCAATGCGATACCTTGGGAAGATGCCTATAACGAAGCAAAAAAACTAAACTATCGCGGGTTATCTGGTTATCTGGCAACCATCAACTCATCAAGTGAACATGACTTTATTTTTAATTCTATCGCCAAAGAACCTGGACTACTTGGCGGAACAAGGCTCGTTCATATGAATGGTAGAAAAATCCTAGATGATGTAAGCATTCCTAACACGCATTTTTCTAAAGACGTCACAACTTTAAATCCCGATCAAAAGGACTGGAAAGATATTAATCAGTGGTACTGGGCAGCAGGTCCCGAAGCTGGTACAGTTTTTTATAACACTAAGAAATCGGATCCGGTTAATGGTCCCGTTAAGGGAGTTTACAGCAACTTTAATGCTGGCGAACCTAATAACGGGCATGGAGTCGAAAATATCCTCCAATTTGCTCAAAACGGAACAAAATTTTGGAATGATTTGCCGGATTCCCTCGGTCAATGGTCTTCCAACCACGGTTATTATGTAGAATTTAGTCAATATGGAAACCAAAAGGAAATTGATAATTCGAAGTCTGACCATGTGGAGCCACTTCCAGCCAATATAAAAGTGCAATATGTTGATAGCAAAGGAGCGCTATTAAACTTCTCTAATGGAAGTTCTAACCCTAAACTCATTACTGGAGATATTAACACCGCCTACGATGCAACGACGCCTGCTTTTAAATTGATGAACATCCAAGCAAAGACAGGACCTTATTATTTAGACGAAAACAATTTACCTAAAAATGGGAAAGGAAAAATCACAAATAAAGAGCAGTGTGTTACTTACCAATATAATGCAGATCTATCAAGTATCGCAGCAAAGGACTCTACAATTTATGTCGGTGAGACTTGGAGTCCTGAAGATAATTTTCTATCAGCTAAGGATCGGACCGGTAAAACTATCGATTTTAATCAGTCAATGGCAAAAGGAAGCGTGAACACTTCAAGAGCTGGAAAATATACGATTACTTATCAAAATGGGCCAACTTCAAAGACGATTACGGTAACAGTGCTAACCGGAACTTTAAAATTTATCCAAGTACCAAAAATTATGAGCTTTGCTAATCAAAAAATTTCTAGCAAAGTGACGGAAAGCACACGTGCAGATGTGAACTGGAAAATAGAAGTGGAAGATACTCGTCCCATTAAGGTTAATTGGCGGGTAACAGCCCAACTCACTTCTCCTTTCACTAGTCCTTCTGGAGACAAGCTTTCTAATAGTTTGATATTCCGTAAGTCTGGACAACCT
The DNA here is from genome assembly GCF_003369925.1 of Listeria kieliensis. Lineage (GTDB taxonomy): Bacteria > Bacillota > Bacilli > Lactobacillales > Listeriaceae > Listeria > Listeria kieliensis_A. Next base: position 10,696 of record NZ_LARY01000002.1, read on the forward strand.
GACCAATTAATAAGTGCCAAAAGACAAGTTGATGTTTATGACGGTACAAGTAAACAAAACCAACGAAATTATGATGTCGGATGGAGTAAAGAAGCTGGTCCACTTTTAAAAGTCTTGCCAGGAGAAGCAAAGGCTACTACTTATACGGGAGAAATTCGCTGGACACTCGTGAATGCACCTATTTAAAAAAGCTTAGGAAGGAAATAAAATTCCTTCCTAAGCTTTTTATGTTCATAGATGATTTAACAAATGAAATCTTCTATTTTTTCTTCAATGGCTTCTGTTGTTAATCCAAAGGCTTCTTGTAGATAGTCTGGCGTCCCAACTTCACCAAATCGCTCGGAAACGCCGATTCGTTTTAGTGGGATTGCCAATTGATGTTCTGCCATGACTTCTGCAACAGCACTCCCAAGGCCACCTGTAATCGAATGGTTTTCTAGAGTGACCACAAATTTCTTTCCTTGGCATTCTTTTAGTAGCAAGGCTTCATCTAGCGGCTTGATCGTAAACATATCAATTACTGTAAGCGAAACTCCCGTTTTTTCCAAACGATTCGCGACTTCCAAGGCTTCGTAAACGAGTTGTCCGGAAGCAACTAGTAGCCCATCTGTTCCTTTGCGCAATACGTTACCTTTTCCTAGTTCAAACTGGGTATCAGCTGGGTAAATGTCATGAACGCTCTTGCGGTTCCCGCGTACGTAATGGATTCCTTCGCGCCTCGAAAACTCGGCAATGATCCAGTCCATTTGTGCAGCATCACACGCGTCGCAAACAACGGAATAAGGAATACTGCGCATTAAAGCAACGTCTTCAAGGGTTGTGTGTGTGCCTCCGTTTGGTCCAACCGCAAAACCTGGATCGGAACCGTAAATGTTGATGGTTGTTTTGGCATAACCGCCCGAGAGATAAAGCTGGTCAAATACTCGTCTTGTTACGAATGGTCCAAATGAATGGATAAAGGGTGTAAAGCCCGCGATGCTAAGGCCTGATGCCATGCCAACCATATTGGCTTCTGAAACACCTACATTGATAAATTGATCGGGATGAGTTACCGCAAGTTTATTCCAATTGCTAGCTGCACTCAAATCGGCATCAAGTGCGATGATTCGATCGTTTTTTTCCATCAATTTTTCTAAACGGTTCGCGACAACGTTTCGTAATTCAGCTCCGTATTCTTTTTTCGTGGATAATTCTATGGTCATATTAACTTTCTCCTCCTCTTTTACTCGTCGATTTGTTTTTCTAGTTCACGAATGGCTGATTCGGTTGCTTCAATGATTTCAGGCGAATTAAATTTAACGGAGTGAACTCCCGCATAATTTTCAAAAAATGGAACGCCTTGGCCTTTTACGGTATCAAGCACAATACAATTAGCCTGCTGTTTCTGATTTTTAGCGATTTCAATTGCATCATCGATCATCGCTAGATTTTTGCCGTCCACTTTTTGTGTATAAAACCCAAATGCTCGCATTTTTTCTGCCAGATCAAAATGACGAATAATCGCTTCACTTTTGCCATCATTTTGACCTTTATTTTCATCAATGAAAACGATGCAGTTGCTAAGTGCGGCATGGGCTAAATATTGAAAAGCCTCCCAGCATTGTCCTTCATTTAGTTCTCCGTCGCCAGTAATCAGATAAACGTATTGATCTTTCGCACCTTCTTTCGCAAGTCCAGCTGCGATTCCTGTTGCGATGGAAGTGCCCTGACCGAGCGAACCTGTTGTCGCGTCAACGCCGGGTGTTTTATTCCGATCTAAATGGGAAGGTAAACGCGTTCCGCCATCATTTAAGGTCTCGAGCCAGCTTTTTGGGAAGAAGCCGCTATTGGCCAGTGCGCTATATACGCCCGGTCCAGAATGCCCTTTTGAAAGCACTAAGTAATCTCGTTTTTCCCAGTGCGGTTCATCAGGCCGGTAGTTCATTTGTTTTCCGTAAAGGACGGCAAGCAGTTCAACAATGGACAAGGACCCGCCAACATGTCCGTAGCCTCTTTTTAGTAGCATGGAAAGCACATCTTTTCTGATTCTTGCCGCAAAAGTATTTAAGTCGGGTTTCGTACTGATCATTTTCTATCCACTCCTTTATTTTTCACTCGCAATTTTGGATTTTTTCCCTTTCCAAGTGAGTAACAGCATGATCGCGAGAATGAGAATTAATGTGGCGATAAAGCCCCATGAGCCTGCCACTTTCGAGACGTTCCCAAGCAGAATTCCGGTAACGCCATAGTCTGTATCCGAGAAAGTCGAACCGGAAAAGCCGATGCCGCTCATGATTGGCAGTAAGAAAATCGGCATGAAGCTAATCAAGATTCCTTGAGTGAAGGAGCCTAAAACAGCGCCTTTCACGCCACCACTTGCATTTCCGTAAACGCCTGCTGTTGCTCCACAGAAGAAGTGTGGAACAACACCTGGAATGACAACGGTTGTCCCCATGAGAATCATTAGGCCTAGGCTCACGATTCCGCCGACAAAGCTTGAAAGGAAGCCGATCAAAACGGCATTCGGCGCATATGGGAACACGATCGGACAATCAAGTGCTGGTTTGGAATTTGGTACAAGGCGTTCGGAGATCCCTTTAAAGGCTGGAACGATTTCTGCTAAGATCAAACGAACCCCGGCTAAGATGACGAACACACCTGCTGCAAAGCTCCCTGCTTGTTGCAAAGCGTAAACGATGTAGTTCGTTCCACCACCAAGTTTTGTTACATAACTTTGGCCTGCAAATAAGGCGACTAAAATGTAGAATACGCCCATTGTGATGGTGATGCTAACGGTTGAGTCACGTAAAAAAGCCAATCCTTTTGGAAAATTAATGTCTTCGGTTGATTTGATATTTTTATTGCGACGACTCGTTAATTGCCCTACAAGTCCACTTACGGCATAACCGAAATCGCCGGTGTGTCCTAACGCAATATTGTCATTTTGAGTGATTTTCCGCGTAAATGGCTGGGCAATCGCTGGAAAAATCGTGTTGGCAAGGCCAAGTGCTAGGCCACCTGCGATGATCGCAAGCACATCATTCATGTCGATCGAAGTTACAATGACGGCAAGCATACAAGCCATGTAAAGTGTTGCGTGACCTGTTAAGTAGATATATTTGTAACGTGTGATTCGAGCAATAAGTATATTAAAGGCCATTCCAAGAAGCATGATCAAGGCTGTTTTTGTCCCAAAAGTGGTCAGAGCGACTGCAACGATCGCTTCGTTATTCGGGACTACGCCTGTTACGTGGAAGGCGTGTTGAAACATCTTTCCGAAAGGTTCTAGCGAAGTTTGGATGACTCCCGCTCCAGCTGTTACAACAAGAAAGCCAACAAAGGTTTTAATGCCTCCACGGATAATATCTGAGAAATGCTTTTTCTGTAAGGCAAGTCCTAAAACGGCAATTAAGGCAACTAAAATGGCAGGTGTGCTGGCAACATCGATGATTACTTTTAAAAATCCTGACATGAGTTTTCCCTCCTTATAGTAGTCCTTTTTCCTGACAAACTTGTTTAACTTTTTCACGCAATTCGTCGAGATCAATAATGCTATCTAGCACCACTACTTCTCCCAAGTGAGCTGCACTATCTTCTAAATCTTTGGCAACAAAAAATACATCGGCGAGTTCAGGCGAAGCACTTCCCATATCGTAATGCGCGACTTCTACATCTGAAACGCCTAAATCGTTTAATACAGAATTGATGTTCATTTCTACCATGAAGCTTGATCCTAGACCGGATCCGCAAACAGCTGCAAATTTCATTCTTCTTCCTCTCCTTCTTTTTCTTTCATAATTTGGATGATTTCAGTTTTTGTTTCTGCTTGAAGCAATTTATCTAAACTTTTTTTATCGGATAAAATTTTAGTTAAGCTCGCGAGTGCACGCAGATGCGCTTCATTATCGACAGCAGCTAAGCAAATAAAGATGGAAATAGGATGAGCTGCATCGTTTAAAAGCAGAACGGGTTCCTTAGTTTTAAGCAGTGCCATCCCCATTTTTTTCACGCCTTCATCTGGTCTCGCATGCGGTAGTGCCACGCCTTTTCCGATATGAATAAATGCGCCATAATCGTTCACTTTTTGAATCATGGCTTGGATATATTTTTCTTCGATATATTCAGGGAGTAGCGGGCGAGCGGCTTCTGTAATGGCTTCTTCCCAGCTCCATTTTTCATCCGTTACTTGGATGTGATCTTCGGTTAATAACTCCGTTAACATCGGTCTTGAGTCCTCCTTGCTACTTGCGACTTTCATCATTTTACGGCCAAGTATTTTCGCTATCTTCTCTTTTGTCACTCCTTTCTTCAAATCAAAATAAGGGAGTAGCGTTTGGATGATTTCTTCAGGCGTCACAAGCGTCATTCCCGGGATAAGAAACGTTTCTTGCACCGCTTTTACGAGCTGATGTTTCTCTACTGGATCCATGATTGGGCGAATTTTAAATACGGGTTTAGCCGCCTCTATTTTTACGCTAGAAAAAATCAACTGATAGGAGCTTGTTGGAATTTGTTCGAGCTTTTCCGGCGTGAACTGCGTGTGGAATGTAATGGTCGGGAATAGTCTCTTTAATTCGGCTTCCATAATCATGGAAGTGCTGATCCCATTCGGACAAATAATCAGTGCGTGAAGTTGCTCGCTTTGTTCTTTTTCTTCTTGATTTTGAATCGCCGCCCCAAAGAGTAACGCGAAGTATGCTTTCTCTCCTTTTGGAATAGGCCTACCTACTAGCTTTTCTAGCGGAACGAGAGCTCTTTCTGTCAGCGCATAAATTTCAGGGTAATCATTTTCAACTTTATACAAAAAGGGCTCTTCCATTTCGAGGCCGTAGTAAACGCGAAAATATGCGGGAACGAGGTGACTAAACGTATCCAGTAACAATTTGCGGTATTCTTCAAAATGCACGGCGGCGCTTCTTTCCAATTCTTGGAGCATTCTATTTGCGCAATCTAGCAAAAAATCAAAAACGGATTCTTCAAGCTGTCCTTGTGTCAAAGTTAGAAGCAAAATCGTCAAAAATTGCGTTTCTTCCTCATTTTCTGTATCCCAGAGTTCCGAGGCAATTTGATAAACTGCAGTTTGCTGAATTCGCTTCGTGAGCCTTTCGTCAAAGTTAAGCTCCCCTTTGCCGCTTCGTTCTTTCAAAAGGCAAATCAAAATGTAAAAGCCTTCGAGGCGGCTCGGAATCATACTAATTGTGTGAAGCTCTGTCGCTTGTTCTAGCCTATCTCGCACTTTGGTATACGCCTCGAAATCGTGTGCATAAATCCAAGTAAAAAGCAGCCACTTTAGCTCCGCGCGCTCCATTAACGCATTAACCCAATGAAAGGCTTGCTTGCGGATTTCCCACTCAGCGCCGACTAAGAAAAAGCCTTGTTTGCGGTCATAAGCGAGTTCAATGTTAGACGCAGCTAGCAACTTACGCAGTTTTTTGATATCGGACAAAATCGTATTTTTACTGACTTTAAGAACACTTTGGTAATAAAAAACTGACAACTCCTGATAGCAAGAAAATGTCATCAAATAAATCAACTTCATGCGTTCACTTTCCTCAAAATAAAGCGGACGATCTTTCAGTTGCACCAAGAAGTCAGGAAAATAGGATTTAGCTTCTTCCGAAATCGTAAGCCTCCCGTGAGTTTGTTCGAGCAGTGATTTAGGGAGATAGTGGTTAAATTCCTCTAAAAATTGCAAAAGTTTCTCTTCTGGTAGCCCGGTTAAACTAGCCGCTTCCTCTATGCGAATATGACTTACTGGAATAAGTTTGCTTAACTTGTAGCGCGACATCATCCATTACCTCCTAAATTTATTATAGTAAGAAAACGTTTTCACATCACGATGTCTTTGGTACAAATCAGCATGCAAAAATTGTAATTGTTGTACCGAACCTGTAGCACAATTTCTATCATAACAAGTAAGATAGCGGATAGTGGACTTGAAAGCACACAAAAAAGCTGTTGCCAAGTTTGGCAACAGCTTTTGTCTAAGTTTTGATTTAGTTTTTTTCTTGAAGCGATATGAAATTCTCCCTCTTCTTCATAGAAGATTACTTTTGGAAATAGCTTCTCTTATTCATAACGCTTGCTTATTCTATGCTATTTAGTGCGGCTTGTTGGAACCATTCAGAATAACATAGCTCTAAAACGGAGCTAAAGAAATCAACCCTAGATTGGTCAGTTTTGGAACCATTCAGAATAACATAGCTCTAAAACATGATTCCTGAATCTCAAAAAGAATACTATGTTTTGGAACCATTCAGAATAACATAGCTCTAAAACAGCATGGTTGCAATTTCATCATTACTAAACGTTTTGGAACCATTCAGAATAACATAGCTCTAAAACACGTGGTCGGGTCAATGCGGAATCTTGTCGGTTTTGGAACCATTCAGAATAACATAGCTCTAAAACAGTTGTTAATGTGTATACAACGAAATACTGGTTTTGGAACCATTCAGAATAACATAGCTCTAAAACCTCGGAAAGTTTTTTCCGACATTTCGTAATCGCGCTACTCGCCCCTAGCAAAGGCTTTAATTCTGATGATCCCTCTTCTATCTTTTCAAAATGATTCGATTATCCACTAAAAGTCTCAAGCTATCTAAACGATTACTATCTCCCACTTAGTATAGCACAGCTTTAAAACTTTCGGTTACTCTATTTTTCATTTCACCCAAAGTTTCATACCTTTTCTACCACTAAAATAAGAAAAATTTATTCTCAGCCGTTATCCCAACACAAACCAAACAAAAAACCCCTTGAGAAATCAAGGGGTTTTGCCGTTAATTGATTAACGAATTTCTTTAATACGAGCCGCTTTACCGCGTAGGTTACGCAAGTAGTAAAGTTTCGCACGACGAACTTTACCGCGACGAATAACTTCTAGTTTAGCGATACGAGGAGTGTGTACAGGGTATGTACGTTCCACGCCTACACCGTAAGAAATTTTGCGAACTGTGAATGTTTCGCTGATTCCAGATCCGCGGCGTTTGATTACAACACCTTCGAAAATTTGGATACGTTCACGCGTACCTTCGACAACTTTCGCATGAACACGAACTGTGTCACCAGGACGGAATGCCGGAATATCAGTTTTTAGCTGATCTTTAGTGATTTCTTCGATAAGTTTATTCATCTTATTCTCTCCTCCAACCAAATATTCTTACGTTTATCATGAACGAAGCGGAATATCGTTTTCATTCTGGATTACTCCAGACACTCATATAGGTTACCACAATCTCGTTTATCTGTAAAGGCTTTTTTCTTGCAAGAAACTAGGATTCTTCCTTTTCTGTTTCGTTTTTCAGTTCTTCGAGCCACACTGCTTCTTCTTTGCTAAGCGAGTAAGCTTCAAGTAAATCCGGGCGCCGCATCCAAGTGCGTCTTAGCGATTCTTTTTGGCGCCACTTTTCAATTTCTGCATGATTGCCGCTAAGAAGCACATCCGGCACTTTCATGCCGCGAAATTCAGCTGGTCGCGTATAATGAGGATGCTCAAGTAATCCACTTGAAAACGAATCATGAACTGCCGAGCTAGCATTGCCAAGCGCTCCTGGAAGCAGCCGAACGATGCTATCAGTCATCGCCATCGCTCCAATTTCACCGCCAGTTAAAATATAATCGCCAAGGGAAACTTCATCCGTTACGAGATGCTCACGAATTCGTTCATCATAACCTTCATAGTGCCCGCAAATAAAAATCAATTGTTCTTCTTCCGCAAATTCTTCTGCAAGCTTTTGATTAAAAGGCTTTCCAGCCGGATCCATCAAAATTACACGCGGTGATTTTTCCGGCAATTTAACAGATTCAACCGCATCAAAAAGTGGCTGAGCTTTTAAAAGCATCCCTGCCCCGCCACCATACGGATAGTCGTCCACCACCTGGTGCTTTCCTTCCGCGAATTGCCTGAAATCTGTGACCTCAATATCGACAATTTGTTTCTCGATCGCTTTTTTTAAAATCGATTCTGATAAAATTCCTCTGAACATCTCCGGAAAGATCGATAAAATATCAATTTTCATCAGTCAAGTAGTCCCTCCATCGGTTCGATCACAATTTCTTTTTTCTGAACGTCGATTTTTTTCACAACATCTGCAATATACGGAATGAGTTGGTCTTTTCCTTTCGCTGGTTTCACAACCCAAACATCATTTGCCCCTGGCGTCAATATTTCAGTGATTTTCCCAAGCTCCGTTCCATCTGTTTGATAAACCGTACAGCCGATGATTTCATGAAAATAAAACGCATTCTCTTCAAGCGCATCCAAATCTTTCTCCGCTACTTTCAAGACGCCTTCTTTCATGTTTTCCACTTGATTGATACCGGTATAACCTTCAAACGTCAACAAATCAAAGTTTTTATGCGTCCGGTGCGATTTAACGACAAGTGCAACCGGTTCTTTTTCATTTTTACGAAATAAAAATAATTGGCTTCCCGGTTTATAACGAGATTCCTTAAAATCTGTCCGTGAGATAACCCGTACCTCTCCCATCAAGCCATGTGTGTTCACAATTTTTCCTACATTGTACATCTTTTCCATAGTTCACCTCTACCGTATCTCTGTCACGATGCCGTCTGTCACAACAATCGTTTTATCGAAAAGGGATTCATCCCATTTATCACCAACTGAAATTTCAATGAGCGCTTCCATTTCACGTTCGCGAATCTCGCTACCAAGTGGAAGAATGCCAAGTTGTTCCATTTGAAAATCAACTAACTTCATTTTTTCTTTGCGCACCTGCATTTCTTGCTCAAAGTAATCGCTCACTTGCTCTTTTTGATATCTATTTTTGTGTTCGACTTTCTTTTGCTCAAACAAAAGCTGTTCGCGTTCCTTTTCAAGCAGTTTGCGCTGTTCGCTATAATAAGTAAGTAACTCAGCACGACTCTTTTCAGTTAACACTTGCTTCACCGTAATTTTCTGAACGATTTGCATAGCTTTCCTCCCACGAACACGAGTTTATATTTTTATTCTATCAGTTCCAAGCGGGATTATAAACCTTTTTTATCGATCACAGAAAAAGCAGTAGCTAATCGCGAACATTTCTTTTACATAATTCTTATAGCGTTTTCGCGATTTCGATTTGGCAGCACTCCCAGAAGCGCGGATATTCAGCCGTTTGGCAAGTAGCAAAGCCCGAAACATATGGTAATCACTCGTAATAATCACAAGATCACGAGAAGGGAAACTTTTTTGTGAAAACAGCAGGTTTTCCCTTGTTCGACTTGACTTAGGCTCGACGCGGATGCGTGCCTCTGGAATGCCTTGCGAAATGAGATAGCGTTTCATGACGACCGCTTCCGGTTCGCTTTCATTTGCCCCTTGGCCTCCGCTTACGACGACTTTGCTTTCTGGATGGGCATTATAAACGCGAACGGCTTGATCTAGACGCTCCTTGAGCATGGCACTCGGGTAAGCAGGGCTACCTTCCACTTTGGCTCCGAGGACAAGAAGGGTATCTGGATGGTGGCTTGGACGCGCACGCGAACCGCAATACATCAGCACTACAAGGAAAAATAAATAGACAGCAGGCATCAGGAGAAGTGCTAAGAAAAATTTTTTCATTTTTAAGTCTTCCTCCCCGTTTTCACAGAAAAAGACAAGCTCTTAGTACGCTTATCTTTTCGCTTGATTCTTCTTCGTTTCTTCGACAAAAAGGGCAAAGAGGGCTTCGCTTTCCGGGTCTTTGCCGTACATCAATTCCGGGTGCCACTGCACGCCAAGAAGCCAGTTCCCTGTATTTTTTCCTTCAACGGATTCAATCATACCATCTTTGCTTCGACTTGTGACTTTCAGTTTTTCAGCCACTTGTTTTACATATTGGTGGTGCAAGCTATTGACACGCTTTTCAACCGAATGCACGGTTGCAAGCAAACTGTCTGGGTCAATATCGATCGTATGCGAACCGAGTTGTTCATCTACGTTTTGTAAATGTTGCAATAAGCCGGGTGCTTTGACTTGCGAACCATCTTGATAAAGCGATCCGCCAAGCGCAACATTAACGAGCTGCATGCCGCGGCAAATGGCTAAAATGGGTTTCCCAAGGTGCATGGCTTCGTCAACGAGTGCGATTTCCGATTGATCTCGCGGTGGGAAATAGTTGCCAATTTCTGGAAGCGGCTCTTCTCCGTAAAGTTGCGGCGTAATATCTTGTCCGCCTGTCATCAAAAGTCCGTCAACCATGCCCATCGCTTGTTTTGCGCTTTCAGGATCGCTAATTGGGATAACAAGTGGCAAGCCGCCTACCTTTTGGATGGCTTCCACATATCTTTGCTGTGTATAGGTTACGCGATGTCCATAAAAAATATCGGCTCCTTTGAAAAGTGCATTTCCAGTGATTCCTATAACAGGTTTCATTTCATTACCCCCATTTCATTCACTTATTGTAACTTATTTCCTCTAAAAAGGCTCTCAAGTTGCCTGAAAAGACGAAATGATAAATTTTAACGTTCTTTCCAAAATTCGTCACCAACTAACCCCTTTTGTGTAACTTAGTTTCGTGTTCATTCAAATTGAAAGTACTATACTAAACTTGTAAATTAACAAAAATGGAGGAGATAACTTTGACAGCAAAGAATTGGTTAAAACTACTCCCAATCTTGTTGGTCCTTGGTACAGGCTTATTTTTCATTCCGCATTTATTTGCAGAAAATAGACAAGTTGATGATTTGCAGCTAGCTTCGTTCAAAACAAAGGTTGATCAAAATGAAATATTCTCGCTTCAAGTCGTTGATAAACAACCCGGTGAGCAAAAAGTCTATTTGCCAATTCCCAATTCATTTGAATACATACCAGTACACAGTTCTCAAGCCGCAGTGACTTTCGATAAAATCAATCATCAACTAGTTATTGACTGGGAACAAACTAAGCAGAAAACAATAACCATTCAATTAAAAGCACACAGAAAAGGTGAATTTTCGTTCAAACTATTTGCGACACGAAACGAAAAAACAGTAGAATCCAAACCGGTAACTTTTAAAGTTCAAGAACCACAAATTTATAATGCCAAACAAAGTGATTCTACTTTTCAAGATAAAAAAGTAAAACCACTGGATTTATCTCTTCCAGAAATTTATTCGATTAGTAATGGTTATCTTCAAGCCTTCGATAATCAAGCGATGATTCAAAATAAAATAGTTTTAAATGGTGAAATTCCCATTAAAAATTTAAAAAATCAATTAGGCTGGTATAACAATAAGCTTTATATTCTGGATCATATTGGTTCTGAATTTTCTTTATATGAAGTTAAAGGAGATGGCACCTACACGAAAACAGTTGTTGGTAAAACACCTTGCAAATCTTTTGTTGGTGGCGGAATTTCTAAAAGCGGGGTCTATGTTGCAATGATCACTAGTCCAGATCAAGCCATCCAACTGATTTTAGTTGATGTTAAAACCAAAAAGTTACTCCAAGTAAAAAATATTGTTTTCCCTACTCCAAACGATCAAAGTAAGTTAACAATGACTGGCGATATGGCCTTTGATGGAGATGGAACGCTTTGGAAGGTTTCTTACAAAAAAGCCAATGGCATTTTAACAGATCAGTATTTACAAAAAATAGATATCCAAAGTGCAAAGGTTCTAAAAACCCTTCAATTAAAAATCCCTTTTACTGTAGATAGCAACTACGGATACAGCGGTATTGCTTTCTTATCCAATGGTGAGATGCTACTTGGTAGTGGCGTTTATGGAAGAGGAAGCTTTTCAAAAATTGATATGGGAACAGGCGAAGTAAAAGCTGTAGGTCCGAAGCTTGGTGCTTATGGTACCTATGATTTAGCTTCCCCATTTTATCCATACTTTAATACCCACCTTACACTTTCTATGCAAGCGAATCCCACATCAGGTGCAGGGGTTTATCAAAGAAAAGAAATTGAGTATACCTTGACCTTCAACAATCTGGGAAATCTTGCTTCTAGCCATTCTCTTCTCAGTACAACTCTGCCAGAAGGTACAGAATATGTCCCAAACAGCACAAAGTTAGATGGTGAGACCGTAAAAGATATCGCTGGAACTAGTCCATTGTTTTCTGGAATGGAAGTTTCTTCTAAGGGATCTCTACAGGGGATTATTAGTAAAAACCAGAAAGGCACGGTCAACTTCAAAGTTAGAGTAAAAGCAAACACACCTCCTAACTCCACTGTAACGAATCAGGCAGAACTATCAGCGGAAAACACATCAACGATTCAGTCCAATATGATAACTCATACTGTTCTTCTGAATCAAAGTGAATTAAAGGTGAAAAATTCATCCATCAAAATTGGACAAACTTGGAATCCAAAGGATAATTTTGTTTCCGCTAAAAAACCAGATGGATCTGCTATTTCTTTTGATCCTAAAGCTATTCAAGTTAATGGTACTGTAAATACACACAAACTTGGGAAATATACGGTTTTCTATCAAAACCAAGATATTGAACAAAAAGCGATTATTTCTGTCGACCGACTTCCAGCACCAACTATAAATTTTTCTCTTAAAGCAAGCAATCAAACGGCAACAAAAGAAGACCAACGAATTTTGTTAGGAGATTCATTAACACTCCAGTACGAGCTCCAAAATCAAACGGCTAATTCCGGTTTCCGCGCAGGTCAAGCCAAGTGGAGAATTCCACTTCCGATTGGTGTTGAGCCTACTAAATTGAGTGATTTACTTACTCTAACTGGACCGAATGGAGATAAGAAGCAAGTACCTTGGGATTCACTTTATGATTCTAAATCTCGAACGATATGTGTAGATAAGCGAAATTTTGACCCAAACTGGTTAAAACTCTCTCAAAATAACTCTATTGCCTTAAATTTCAATGTGAAAGTCAACTCCACTGATGCAATGCATATCGTAGGTACAAAGCTAAGTAGTACACCTTCGATTACAGGTACAGATTATAACGGGGATCAACTCACACTAAAAAGCCCCGACCCACTTGATTTTGGGCCTATTTTTTCTGGAGCTTTACAATTTTATGATGTGCCAAATACATTAGCTTTTCAAAACGGCTGGATTCAAAGCTTTACAAGCGAAATATCCCGTGAAGACCCCAATTGGAAAATAGTAGTAGAAGATACGAGACGGCGCAGTAAAAACTGGAATAACAATTGGCAAGTTACGGTTAGGCAAGTTTCTCCATTTAAGACCAAACAAAAAGATGTTTTAACTAATATCCTTATCTTTAAAAGAAATGCTTCTTCTGAACAAATCATCAGCGAGAAAAATTCGACCATCGTTTTCGATGGTAAAAGTAATACGGCCGATTTCTACGATGTTCTTTGGGCAAAAAATCAAGGACTCTTCCTTAAGGTCCCGCCTGGTGCAGCGAAAGCTAAGCAAATTTATCAAAGTATAATTGAATGGAATTTGAGTAACTCCCCACTTTAAAATAAAAAGCCGCTGTTCTTCTAAATATTTAGAAGAACAGCGGCTTTTTGGTGAACTTAGTCGATGATTTCAAGACGAACTTTTTTATCAGCCTTTTGACCAGCTGCATAAACTAGCGTTCGAATAGCTTTAGCGATGCGCCCTTGCTTTCCGATCACTCGTCCCATATCTTCTTTGTTCACGGACAATTGATAGAAGTAAGTGGAATCTGATTCCTCAGCGTGGAGCGAAACGTCATCCGGATGGTCAACAAGCGGCTTAACGATGGCGAGAATTAAATCTTCCATTCGCAACTAGCCTCCTTATTTCCCAAGTTTTTGATTATGGAATTTTTCCATGATTCCTTTGTCAGACAACAAGTGACGAACTGTGTCTGAAGGTTTTGCACCATTGTGCATCCATTTCAAAACGGATTCTTCATCAATTTTAACTTCTGCTGGATCTACAAGTGGATTGTATGTCCCAACTGTTTCGATCGAACGACCGTCACGTGGGAAACGTGAATCAGCAACTACGATACGGTAAAAAGGTTTCTTATTTGAACCCATGCGTTTTAAACGAATTTTAACTGCCATTTTTAATTACACCTCCATAAAGTCTTACACAAGTATATATATTACCAGTAAAGGATTTGTTTGTAAAGTTTTTTTTCTTTACAGACTAAATTTTTTGTTCAAAAGAAAAACGAAGCTCGTTTGCTTCGCCTTTCTACTGGCTAGAACGGAAGTTTGAAGTTGCCGAATGGATTTTTCTTCTTCTTCCCTTTTCCGCCCATACCGCCTGACATTTGTTTCATCATTTTCTTCATTTCATTGAATTGCTTAAGCAGCCGATTGACTTCTTGAATCGGTCGCCCACTTCCGCGTGCAATACGCTTCCTACGACCTGCATTGATGATATCGGGATTATCTTTTTCCATTTTTGTCATGGATTTAATGATCGCCTCAATATGTCCAAGTTGCTTATCGTCCATTTGAAGGTTGTCCATCCCCTTCATTTTGTTTGCACCTGGAATCATCTTGAGCAGCTCATCAAGCGGCCCCATTTGTTTCACTTGTTGTAATTGATCAAGAAAGTCATCAAATGTCATCGAATTTTCTCGAATTTTTTGTTCCATTTCGCGCATTTTTTCTTGGTCAACATCCGTTTGCGCTTTTTCAATCAGCGACAGGACATCTCCCATGCCAAGAATTCGCGAAGCCATCCGGTCTGGGTGGAAGCTTTCGAGGGCTTCCATCTTTTCACCTGTTCCGACAAATTTAATTGGTTTTCCTGTTACGGCACGGATGGATAAAGCGGCCCCGCCACGAGTATCACCATCAAGTTTCGTCAGGACAACACCCGTTAAGCCAAGTTGTTCATTGAAGCTTTCAGCCACATTAACCGCATCTTGCCCCGTCATGGAATCCACGACAAGCAAAATTTCAGATGGAGAAGCCACTTCTTTTACCTTCTTGAGCTCATCCATTAGCTCTTCGTCAACATGAAGTCGCCCAGCCGTATCAATTAAGACGTAGTCAAGGTGTTCTTCTTTTGCTTTTTCAATCGCTTGTTTAGCAATCTCAACGGGACTCACTTGATCGCCCAGAGAGAAAACGGGCATGTTTAACTGTTTACCGAGTGTTTCCAGTTGTTTAATCGCAGCAGGACGATACACGTCAGCCGCCACGAGTAAAGGTTTACGATTGTATTTTTTCCGTAGCAAATTC
Source organism: Listeria kieliensis (assembly GCF_003369925.1). Classification (GTDB taxonomy): domain Bacteria; phylum Bacillota; class Bacilli; order Lactobacillales; family Listeriaceae; genus Listeria; species Listeria kieliensis_A. The sequence continues at coordinate 25,755 of NZ_LARY01000002.1, forward strand.
GCAAGTTTACCAGTTGTCGTTGTTTTACCGGCCCCTTGTAAACCGACCATCATCACAACCGTTGGCGGCTTGTCCGCTACTTCAAGCTTGCTTTCTTCGCCGCCCATTAAGTTGGTAAGTTCTTCTTGGACGATTTTAATAACTTGTTGTCCAGGCGTTAGACTCTTCATGACATCGGAGCCTACAGCTCGTTCACTAACCGTTTTAATAAAGTTTTTAACGACTTTAAAGTTTACATCGGCTTCAAGAAGTGCAAGTCGGACTTCGCGCATCATTTCTTTTACGTCCGCTTCCGTCACCTTCCCTTTGCCGCGAATTTTATTCATTGTTTCTTGAAGTCTTCCAGCTAATCCTTCAAATGCCATAAAATCGGCCTCCTAATCAATCAATTTTAACTCGTTCAACAAGGCTTCCACTTCATCACTTTGTAAACCCGCTTTTTGATAAGCTTCTTCAAGTTTACGAAGCACTTGCTCACGTTCAGTATATTTCTTTAACATTCCTAGCTTTTCTTCATAGTTTTCAAGGCTTTCTTCTGTCCGTTTGATGTTATCATACACGGCTTGCCTGCTAACTTCAAATTCTTCAGCGATTTCTCCAAGTGAAAAATCATCAAGATAATAAAGAGAAAGATAGGCTTTTTGCTTTTCCGTTAACAAACCTTCGTAAAAATCGAACAGCATGTTCATTCGGGTAGTCTTATCAAACAAACGAAACACCTCTTCCTTGTTCTAGATTACGTGTTTAGTCAAAGAATGTCAACTAGAAAAAGACTAGAACAGCTTGAGAAATGAATGCTTCCCTTTTGTTCTAGTCTCTCTTTTATTTTTCTGCTTTTTGGTCGATTAAATCGGCGAATAAGCCATAGACATAATCTGTCGCATCAAAAGGCTCAAGGTCATCAATTTTTTCACCAAGACCAACGAATTTCACTGGAATTTCTAATTCGTTTCGAATCGCGATCACGATTCCACCTTTCGCTGTCCCGTCGAGTTTCGTCAGCACAATCCCCGAAACGTCAGTTGCTTCTTTAAATTGTTTCGCTTGAACAAAAGCATTTTGCCCTGTTGTAGCATCTAAAACGAGCAACACTTCGTGCGGAGCATCTGGAATTTCACGTGCAATCACGCGTTTTACTTTTTCTAGTTCATTCATTAAGTTGACTTTGTTTTGCAAGCGTCCAGCCGTATCACAAAGTAGAATATCGGCTCCCTTTGCTTTGGCTGATTGAACAGCATCAAACACAACTGCTGCGGGGTCACCGCCTTCTGCGTGTTTAATGATGTCAACACCAGCGCGTTCGCTCCAAACTTCTAGTTGGTCGATTGCTCCCGCCCGGAAAGTATCTCCCGCCGCCAAAACGACTTTTTTACCTTCAGATTTAAATTGGTGAGCGAGCTTTCCAATCGTCGTCGTTTTTCCAACGCCGTTTACACCCACGAACAAAATCACGGTAAGACCATTTTCTTGGATATTTAAAGCTGGCTCCGCGTCCCCTGCGCCTTCATAGATGGCAACAAGCTTTTCAACGATGACGCCTTCCACCTCTTTTGGATCACTAATGTTTCGTAGCTTCACTTCTTGTTTGAGTTCATCAATCAAGTCCATCACGGTTTCAAAACCGACATCGGCTCCGATAAGTGCTTCTTCTACATCTTCAAAGAAGTCTTCATCCACTTTGCGGTAACGCGCCATGATTTCATTGAGCTTGCCAGAAAAGCTACTTCTTGTTTTCGTTAAGCCTTCTTTATATTTCTCGGATTTTTCTTCGTTTTGTTGCCCTGTCATTTTTTCTTTTAGTTTTTTGAAAAAAGTCATCGCATTGTTCTCCTTTACTTGATCAGTTCGGCTGTTTCTTCTAGTCTAACAGAGACCAGTTTTGAAACGCCAGATTCTTGCATCGTTACCCCGTAAAGTACATCGGCTTCTTCCATCGTGCCTTTGCGGTGCGTAATCACGATGAATTGTGTTGACTGTTCAAATTGCTTTAAATAGCGACTGAAACGAACCACGTTGGCTTCATCAAGTGCCGCTTCTACTTCGTCCAGAATACAAAACGGTACAGGTCGAACGCGAATGATCGCAAACAAGAGGGCGATTGCTGTTAATGCACGCTCTCCGCCTGAACGAAGCGAGAGATTTTGTAGTTTTTTCCCTGGCGGCTGTGCGACGATATCAATTCCAGTGGTTAACAAGTCTTCTGGATTTAAAAGAACAAGTTCTGCCTTTCCGCCTCCAAAAAGCTCAGGAAATACAGCAGAAAATTCATGTTTAATCGCTTCAAAGCTTTCACCAAAGCGTTTTTTCACTTCTTCATCCATCTCACCCATCACTTGGAATAGCGTTTCTTTAGCATTTAACAAGTCTTCTTGCTGACCTTTTAAGAAATCAAAGCGTTCACTAATCCTGTCGAATTCTTCGATTGCTCCTAAATTGACAGTCCCCAGTTCTTCAATAGAGCGCTTCAAGAGGCGCACCTTACCTCGAAGTTCTTCTTCTGGCATATCTGGTACTTCGCGTTCTTGTGCTTCTTCTAGAGAGACTCCGTACGTTTCAAGCAAGCGGTCCGCTCGGTTTTTCGCATCCACTTCTGCACGGCCAATTTCAATTTCAGCTTGGTTTTTCTGCTCAAGATAGAAACTTGCTTTATTGTTTTCTTCCGTGAGTTTTTCTTCGAGTTGCTTCACTTCTTTTTGCAGTTCCGAACGTTCTTCACTTAGCGTTTGAATTTTAAGGGCAGTCTCTTCTTTTTGCGCCCGTAGTTTTTCAATTTCACGACTGGTTTCCTCTACTGAAGTGGAAACGTTCGTCAAGTTATCTTGTAATGCTTGGATTTTCGATTCGGCTGCTTCTTTTTCTTGATATTGTTCAAAAAGAGCCGCTTCAATGCGTTCGACGTCATTTGTCGCCGTTTGTAGTTGTTCTTTTTGTGCCGCCATCTTCACTTGAAGCGCGGAAAGAACTTTTTCATCGGCTTTCTTTCGGCTGCTTGCTGCTTTGCTTTCTTCTGTCGTTTGCTGAATCTTCTGGTCAAGACTTTCGATTTCTTCACCTAATTTCAACTGATTCGAAAGAAGCTCTTCCTTGCGTTTCTTGAGAGCTGTCATTTCTTCTTCACCAGATTTCTTTTCTGCATCGTACAGCGAGAGTTGTTTGTTGATCCGCTCAAACGCCTCTAGCTCGCGTTCATGCTTGCTTTTCACTTCGTGTTCGCGCATCCGCAAGTTTTCACCGATTTGCCGCGTTTCTTCGAGCTCACTTCGCTTATTGGCCAGAACTTCTTTGGCTTTTTTCACGGTTTCTTCGTATTGCGCCGTTTCTCTTTCAAGCGCCGCAAGCACTTTTGCCAGTTCATCCAGTTCATTTTTCCGGCTGATGATTGAGGACTTACCTTGTTTCGTTGCTCCCCCTGTCATCGAGCCCCCAGCGTTAACTACGTCGCCGTCAAGCGTCACCACGCGGAAACGGTAATTTACGAGTTTCGCAAGTCTTGAAGCCCCACGCAAATCTTTGGCAAGAATCGTTGTTCCAAGGGTATTTAAAATGACCGGAGCAAACTTTTCATCATAAGTGACTACTTCACTTGCAAGGTTAATAAAAGCAGGTTCGTTTCGAAGCGCACCACGAGTTGCTTCTGGAATATGACGTGGCTGAATCGTCGAAAGAGGTAAAAATGTCGCGCGTCCAGCATGCGTCTTCTTCAAATATTGAATCGCTTCACGCGCCGCTTGATCGCTTTCAACGACCACATGCTGCGCACTTGCTGACAGCGCGATTTCCATTGCTTTCCTGTAATCGGCTGGGATTTGAATGAGTTCAACTAATGCCCCGTGAATGCCGCCAAGCGTTTCTTTGGCTTTTAATACTTCACGAACGCCTTGGAAAAAGCCTGCATAATCTTCTGCCAGTTCGCCAAGCGTTTCTTTACGCGATTTAGTTTGCTGAACTTTTTCATAATGCCGATAAAGTTCACGTTCCGCACGTTCAAATTCGTTCGTCTTTTGTTCCACAACTTGTTTCACATCTTGATAGATTCCAAGTTGTTCTTCAATTTCCAGGTGAATCTCGTCAAGTTCTTCGCGCATCTTTTCAGTTCGCTTCGCTTGCTCTTCACGCGTTTTCAAATGTTCTCGGTTTTCATGATCGAGTCGTGCCGTTTTAGCTTCCTGTTGCGCAATTTCGCGCTCCACATAGCCAATATCATTACGAATCGTCGTTTCTTGATATTTCAACTCGAATAAATCACTTTTCTGGTTTTCAATCGCTTCTTCTGAAAGCGCATCATAATGTTTTAGTTTTTCAAGCAATTCTTTTTGCTCGCGTACTGAAACTTCATAAGCCGCTTCTTTTTCACGTTTTCCAGTCAGCAATTTCTCTTTTTCGGTTTCTAGTGATGCAATTTTTTCAAGCGCCTGCGCGAGCGTATCTTGCTGAATGCTCGCATTTTCACTACCATGCTTTTTCCTTTCAAGCACAAGGTTTCGTTCGCCTTCAAGTTGTTCCAGTCGCTCCGTTTCATGCAACAAGTCATTTCGCATTTTTTCAAGCGTTTCATCGGTTTCGGTGATTTTTTCTTTTCCCGAGAAAGCGTCCCCTTCAAGGTTCGCTATTTCTTTTCTAAGTTCAACGAGAGCCGCTTGATTCTCCATAAATTTGGTGCGGCTTCCCTCTAATTTTCTTGCAATTGCCTCTAACTCAAAAGCAATCAAGCCCACTTCATACTTTTCAAGCTCTTCTTGCTGGTAGAGGTAATCTTTCGCAATCGAAGCCTGAATTTCAAGCGGTTCGAGCTGTCCGTCCAGTTCGTGCAAAATATCTTCTACCCGATTTAAGTTTTCTTCTGTTTCAACAAGTTTGTTCTCCGCTTGTTTCTTGCGATTTTTGTATTTTAAAACGCCGGCTGCTTCTTCAAAAATGGAGCGCCGTTCTTCAGGTTTACTATTTAAAATTTCATCAATTTTCCCTTGTGAAATGATCGACATTGATTCTCTTCCAAGACCGGAATCCATAAATAAATCTACGATATCTTTCAAGCGACAAGTTTGCTTATTGATTAAAAATTCACTGTCCCCATTTCGGTAAATTCGTCTTGTGACAACTACTTCGCTGTAATCGAGCGGTAAGTAATGATCATCATTTGCAAGCACAAGTGACACTTCAGCAAAATTAATCGGTTTCCGCGTGTCGCTTCCAGCAAAAATAACATCACCCATTCGTCCACCACGAAGGCTTTTTGCAGATTGCTCGCCCAAAACCCAGCGGATCGCTTCTGTAATGTTACTTTTCCCACTTCCGTTCGGTCCGACAACCGCTGTCATGCCAGGAACAAAATCGATTGCCACTTTATCCGCAAAAGATTTAAATCCGTTCATTTCCAGTCGTTTTAACAGCAAACTGCTTCTCTCCTTCCGTTCCTAGTTCCGCATCATTTGCCGAACTGCAAACTCGGCTGCATTTTGTTCGGCTTGTTTTTTGGTTCGTCCTGTTCCTTTTCCAAGAACTTGTCCATTCACAACTACTTGTGCTTCAAATGCACGGCTGTGTGCTGGCCCACTTTCACCTAAAATATCATATTGGATCAGCACATCACGATCGCGTTGCACAATTTCTTGGAGTTGTGTTTTATAGTCGACCGTCTCCATAAAGACACCTGTATCAATCTTCGGAAAAACTACGCGCTCTAAAAATTGAATCACTTTTGCGAGCCCGTTATCAAGATAGAGCGCGCCAATAAAGGCTTCAAACACATCCGCAAGAAGCGCTGGACGATTTCTACCGCCTGCTTTTTCTTCTCCTTTTCCAAGTTGAACATATTTGGAAAAATGGACGCTATCTGCAAATTCAACAAGTGATGGTTCGCAAACGATCGCTGCGCGCATTTTGGTCATTTGGCCTTCTGCCATGTCCGGATACTTTTTAAATAAATAATCAGATACGGTTAATTCAAGTACCGCATCACCTAGAAATTCTAATCTTTCATTGTCTTTTAAATGTTCTTTACGGTGTTCGTTGACATAGGAAGAATGGGTAAACGCCGTTTGTAACAACGTAATATCTTTAAAGGTAAAACCCACACTTTCTTGCAATTCATCCCAGTTATTCATGAACTTGTTCCTCTCCTTTTCTTAATCAAGTTCATTTTCTAAACAGCTCGCTCTAAAAGCTGCTTAGAAAATAAACCTCTTCTCTGTAGAAAAAGAGGCTGCCAAATTGCTTCTCCTTCGCTTAAGTGCTGGGGGGAGCAATCTGACACCCTCATTTATCTTTTCGCTGAAATTATTGGTGTGCCTCTATGTACTTCACTGCGTCACCAACTGTTGAAAGTTTTTCAGCGTCGTCATCAGAGATTTCCATATCAAATTGGTCTTCAAGTTCCATTACAAGTTCAACAACGTCTAGAGAATCAGCTCCTAGATCGTCTTTGAAGGAAGCTTCCAAAGTTACTTTAGACGCTTCAACTCCTAAACGGTCGACAACGATCTCTGTAACTTTTTCCAATACTTCTTGTTCTGTCATGGTTAACTTCACCTCCCTTCAAGTATTATATAAGAAAACATTCCGCGCGTAAACAGTTAATTTACATGTTCATGCCGCCATCTACGGAAAGCACTTGCCCCGTAATATAACTTGCTTCATCACTTACAAGGAACAACACGGCATTTGCAATGTCTTCTGTCTTTCCGTAAGCATGGAGCGGAATCTGATCTAACATCATTTCTTTTGTTTTTTCATCCAGTTCATCTGTCATATCTGTTTGGATAAATCCTGGTGCAACGGCATTAACATTAATACCGCGTGGAGCCATTTCGCGTGCTGTTGTTTTCGTTAGTCCGATAACGCCCGATTTGCTCGCTACATAGTTGGCTTGGCCGGCATTCCCGACAATCCCTACAACGGAGGCCATATTCAAGATTTTGCCAGCGCGTTGTTTCATCATCGTGCGACTCACTGCTTTTGTACAAAGGAAGGTTCCTTTTAGATTGATGTTGATCACATCATCCCATTCTTCTTCTTTCATGCGCATCAATAGATTATCCCGTGTGATCCCCGCATTATTTACCAAGATGTCGATCCGGCCAAAACGGCTCACTACTTCTTTAAAGAAAGCATCCACATCTTCTGGGCTCGAAACATCTGCTTTCATCGCTTCAGCTTCGATACCAAATTCGCTAATCAGATCCAGTGTTTCTTTCGCTGCATCAGCCCGGCCACCGTAGTTAAAAAAGATATTCGCGCCTTCTTCGGCAAGCTTCAATACGATTTCACGTCCGATTCCACGCGAGCCACCTGTAACAACTGCCACTTTCCCGCTAAGTTTGCCCATTTAGTTTCCTCCTTTAAGTTCCGCAATCACTTCTTCAAGGCTTGCTACATCGGATGCGTTCAAGACTTTCACATCGCGATCAATTTTTTTGATGAGACCAGACGCTACTTTCCCAGCTCCGATTTCAACAAACGTATCCACACCTTGCGCAATCAGTTCACGAATGGATTGTTCAAATCGAACTGGCGAATAAATTTGCCGAACGAGTTTATCTTCCAGTTCTGCTTTGTCTGTCAAAAGCGCTGCATCCACATTGTTGATAACGGGGATCGCCCCATCTTGGATCGTAACGGTTTTGAGGACATCTGCAAATTTTTCAGCTGCCGGCTTCATTAATTCCGAATGGAACGGTCCGCTAACAGCAAGCGGCATCACGCGTTTAGCTCCTTTTTCTTTAAGATCTTCCGTCGCTTGCTCGATGCCTTCTTTCGATCCAGAAATCACAATTTGGCCGGGACAATTATAGTTGGCAATTTGAACAGGGAGAGAAATCGCCTCTGTCACACTTTCAATCGTTTCCGCATCCAGTCCAAGAACAGCTGCCATTGCACCAGCCCCATCTGGAACAGCCGCTTCCATCAATTTCCCGCGTTGATGGACAAGATAAACAGCATCAGCCGCTGTTAAAAAATCGGCCGCAACAAGTGCGCTATATTCGCCAAGACTGTGTCCGATGGCATAATCCGCTTTGATTCCTGCTTCTTCTAACACACGCAAAATTGCAGCGCTTGTCGCAACGAGTGCAGGCTGTGCATTTTCAGATTTTGTCAGCAATTCTTGCGGACCAGCCGAAATTAATTCCGTAAGTGAAAACCCGAGTTTCTCGTCTGCTTGGTCAAAAACAGCTTTTGCTTCTGGGTATTTTTCGCTAACATCCTGCCCCATTCCCACTTTTTGAGAACCTTGGCCAGGAAACACAAAGGCTAGCTTGTTCATATTGTTTCTCCTCCTAATTTTCCTTGGTCAATTTCTGATTTGATGGTTTCGACCATTTGTTTTTGAATCATATCACGTGCTTGACGGATAGTTGTAAAAATCCCGTGTGCGTTTGAAGAGCCATGCGCTTTAATGACAGGAGCTTGTACGCCGAAAAGACAAGCGCCTCCGTATTCGCTGTAATCCATCTTAGCTCGGAGTGCGAGTAAATCTTTTTTCAGCACACCCGCCGCGAGTTTATTCTTAAAGCTATTCATCAAGCTCATTTTAAGCATCGAGAAAAAGGCAGCTCCTGTTCCTTCTAAGCTTTTTAGCACCATGTTGCCAGTAAAGCCATCTGTTACAACCACATCTGCTACGTCCATGAGCAAATCTCTCGATTCGATATTTCCGACAAAATGATAAGCCGTTTGTTCTTTCATCAGTTCAAACGCTTTTTTAGTCAATTCGTTTCCTTTGGTTTCTTCCGTCCCAATGTTTAATAGCCCAATGCGAGGTCGATCAATTTTCCGCACTTTTTCCGCATAGATCGAGCCCATCAAGCCAAACTGGAGTAAATGCTCCGCTTTTGCATCCGAGTTTGCCCCGAGATCAAGCATAACAAAACCTTTGCCGCTAATCGTTGGAAGCGTTGGTGCAAGCGCAGGGCGTTCGATTCCTTTAATTCTTCCGATAACAAATAAACCGGTCGACATAAGCGCCCCCGTATTTCCAGCAGAAATGCAGGCATCCGCTTCTCCGTCTTTAACCGCCGTTGCCGCAAGGACCATTGATGCATTTTTCTTGCGTTTTACGGCACGAACCGGTTCATCATCACTTTCGATTTTTTCATCTGTATGTACAATTGTGACACGCGTTTTGTCTGTCAAATGTTCTAAAATTGCTTCTTCTTTTCCAAATAGAATAAACTCAACATCTTTAAATTGTTTAGCGGCTTCCATGACTCCTAAAACGATTTCTTTTGGTGCATTGTCACCGCCCATGGCATCAATTGCTATTTTCATTTTTCGTCAGTCCTTTTTACTTTTTCTGTGGCATGATACATTTCAAACTTGCCTTTTAACACGATTTCATCGCCAACATAACTGCGCACATCCACAATAGTGATCGTCCGTTCACCCGTTCGCTTCCTAACGAGTGCTTTTGAGACCACTCGCTCATGAAGCTTGACTTGACGAACAAATCGGACTGTAGCTTGTGTAGTCAGTGCAAGTTCGTTTGGAATGACCGCTGTCGCAAGTGAATTTGCCTGTGCAAACAAATGGTGTCCCCGCGCGATGTTATTTCGCTTGAAAACATGTTCTTCTTTCACATCAAAAATCGAAATGGCACTTTCACCAAGCTTGATGTCAATAATCTCACCGATCACTTCTTCAAGCGGCAAACTTTTAACAGAGTCGGTAAAATTTTCACTCGCAACATGTTTAATTCGTTCTCGTAGTTCGGGAATCGAAAGAGCCACGCGATCAAGCCGAACCGTTTGTACGCTTACGTTAAATGTCTTTGCCAGTTCGTCATCGGTAATAAACGGATTCGCTTCGATGACTTCCTGTAATTTGGCTTGTCGCTCCTTCTTCGGATACTTTTTCATTCGAATTCCTCATCTCTTTTGATTGATGCTCCTAATACCTACTACTAAATTTAAGCTAAAAAAACGGGATAGGAAAAACCAAATGATTCTCCCATCCAATCTTGTTGCATTTTAAGTTTACGCTAATATGTTATATAAAAAGTGAGCAGCTTGCAAGTTTTTTCTGTTTTTAGTCCAATTTTTCCTCACTGAAAACGCCCAATGATTCCAGTAAATTTCGTAGCTGCGTAAATCTGGGTTCATTCATAAAATCTTCTTCAAAAATCATCTTGGCCGCATCTTGACGTGCTAGCTCGAGTACCCGGTAATCGTGCACCATATCCGCCACTTTAAATTCAGGAATACCGCTTTGCTTTTTCCCGAAAAAGTCACCAGGCCCACGAAGCTCCAAATCGCGCTCACTTAATGCAAAGCCATCGTTAGTTTCCGTCATGATTGTCATTCGTTCTTTCCCGACTTCTGTTTTGGGATCGGCAATTAAAATGCAGTAAGATTGATGACTGCCACGCCCGACTCGTCCGCGCAACTGATGCAACTGCGATAAGCCAAACCTATCCGCGTCATAAATCACCATCATCGTCGCATTCGGCACGTTCACGCCAACCTCAACAACAGTCGTTGAAACCAAACAGTCGATCGCTCCGTCGTTAAACTCGCGCATCAGTTCCTCTTTTTCTACTGGAAGTAATCTGCCGTGCATGAGTCCAGGTGTGTACTTCCCTTTCCATTTCCCAAGCAAAATATTGTAAAAATCAACCGCATTTTGAACATCTAACTTCTCAGATTCCTCGATCAGCGGACAAATCACATAAACTTGTCGACCTTGTTCAATTTCCTTTTCCATAAACGAAATCACTCGGTCAAGCATCTCGTGTTTCACCCAAAAGGTCTCAATTTCTTTTCGACCTGCCGGAAGCTCATCAATGATCGACACATCCATTTCCCCGAAAGCCGTAATCGCGAGCGTTCGTGGGATTGGCGTTGCCGTCATGAAAAGCACATCGGGATATTCTCCTTTTTCACGCAAAAAACGACGCTGATTTACACCAAAGCGGTGCTGCTCATCTGTGATGACAAGCCCAAGTCTCTTAAAAATAACATCATCTTGAATGAGCGCATGCGTTCCAATCAGCACATCGAGTTCGCCCGCTTCAAGCATAGCCAAAAGTTCGCGTCTCTTTTTACCTTTCACACTACTTGTCAAAAGCCCAACCGTGATATTAAAAGGCTCAAGGAGTTCAAAAAGTGAATCCGCATGTTGCTCTGCCAAAATCTCAGTTGGTACCATTAAAGCGCTTTGGAAGCCACTTGAGGCGGCTGCAAACATCGCGATGCTTGCGACAACCGTTTTCCCAGAACCCACGTCGCCTTGAAGCAAGCGATTCATGTGAAAATGTGACTTCATATCACCACTGATTTCATTGACCACTCGTTTTTGCGCATTTGTTAGAGGAAATGGAAGCGAATCAATATAGCGACGCAGCTCATGGACATCATAATCAATCGAAATGCCGCCAGAGCGCTCTCGCTCGATTTTACGGAAAAACTGCATCTTCATTTGAAACAGCAAAAATTCCTCATAAACCATGCGTCTGCGTGCTTGTTTTAATTCCGCTTCACTTTTTGGGAAATGCAAAATTCGAACAGCATCCGCCCGAGAAATTAATTGATAGGCCTGCAAGAACTCCTGAGGAATAACTTCCTCAATTTGATTCCCGTAAAGTTCAAAAGCTTGCTTTGTATATTTCAAAATTGTCTTGTTACGCAAGTTCCCTTTTAAACGATAAACGCCTTCAAAATTTTCTTCTTGCGCTTTTAAGCCCGCATGAAATTTACTTGCGGTGATTTGTGCCCGGTTCCGATCCCATTTCCCGGAAATCGTCACTTCACTATTTAATTCAATTTTATTTTTTAAATAAGGCTGATTAAAAAAATCAATTTTTAAAACTTGGCCACTTGCCGACAGACGAAAGGATAGTTTTGATTTTTTTCGGCCATAGTAAGAAACAGTCGGTTCCGTTAAAACTTCTCCAAATACCGTAATCCGTTCCCCGTTGTCCACTTCCGTTAAATCACGCATTCGGTAATCTTCATACCGGTAAGGAAAATTCCAAAGCAATTCATAAATTGTTGCAATGCCGAGCTCTTTAAATGCTTTAGCTGTTTCCGCGCCAATTCCTTTAAGTGCCGTCAGTGGGATTTCATTTAAATTATTCGCCAATGCCGTCTGGCGACAAACCAAAGATTTTCGCTTGGATCATGCGCCCTGTTGGCGTTGCCGCAAGTCCTCCTTCAGCTGTTTCTCTTAAACTGCTCGGCATTTGAAGTCCCACGCGGTGCATCGCTTCGATTACTTCATCGCACGGGATTCGACTTTTAATTCCAGCAAGCGCCATATCCGCCGAGATGATCGCTTGTGAAGATCCTAAGGCATTTCGTTTTACGCAAGGGACTTCTACAAGCCCCGCCACAGGATCGCACACCAGTCCCAGCATATTTTTCATCGTCATTGCCATTGCATGCGCAGACTGTTCTGGCGTTCCATGAGCCGCTTCTACAACGGCAGCAGAAGCCATCGCACTCGCTGAACCTACTTCTGCTTGGCAGCCGCCTGCAGCGCCGCTAATAAAAGCATTATTGGCCACCACGTAGCCAAAAGCTCCGGCAGTAAACAGAAAGTTGACCATTTCTTCCCGCGAAAGTCCGAGTTTATCCTTAACGGCAAATAAAACGCCGGGAACCACACCCGCGCTTCCTGCAGTAGGGGTTGCACAAATCACGCCCATTGCCGCATTCACTTCATTTGTCGCAATCGCTTTTTGAACAGAGCGGAGCAAAACTTCGCCCGACAAAAATTGCCCTTTGTCAATATAATCATTCATTAAAACAGCGTCTCCACCAGTTAATCCAGTTGTAGATTCAACGCCTGCTTCGCCTTCTTTAATCGCTTCTTCCATGACATCAAGATTCCGTTCCATCGCCTCAAAAACTTCTTCACGGGATTTACCGGAAACATTCATTTCACGTTCAATCATGATTTCCGAAACAGCTTTATTTTCACGTTCTGCGATATCGACCAGTTCTGCCACTGTACGAAACATAACTTTCATCCTCCTAAATTAAATAATAATGCTCGCTACCTGGAAAACGCCGTCTAATTTTGCAATTTCATCGAGTAAATCTTGTTCAACAAGTTGGTCGACTTCGATGACCATGAGCGCATCGTCACCTTTCACTTTCCGAGAAACCTTCATCGCGCCAATGTTGATTTCATGATTCGCAATGATTTTAGTCGTACTTGCGATCAAGCCGAATTTATCTTCATGCAAGACAAGCAGCGCCGGAGCCGTCCCTGTAAATTCTAGTTCGAATTCATTCAAGCGGATAATTTCCACTTTTCCTCCGCCAATCGAAGCCCCGACGAGTGTCATTTGTTTCATACCATTTTTAAGGACCAGTTTAACCGTATTCGGATGAGGGGCTTCTTCCGTTTCTTCGATGAATTGAATGTGCATTCCCGCTTCATTTGCTAATTCCGCAGCATTTTTAATTCGTGGATCATCTGGCTCAAAGCCAAGTAAGCCGCCGATTAATGCCACATCTGTGCCGTGTCCTTTGTACGTTTTCGCAAAGGAACCATATAAATGAATATCCACTTGTGCAGGTGACTCGCCAAACACACTTCTTGCAATGGAACCAATTCGACTGGCCCCCGCCGTATGCGAACTGGATGGCCCAATCATAACTGGACCGATAACATCGAAAACGCTATTAAATTTCATCTTTCTAATCACCCTTCCCTGATCCTTATTTTCTCCTTTTATTCCACTGAAAAGATGTACGGATAAACAGGCTGCCCTCCGTCGTGAATTTCAAATTCAGCATCAGGAAACGCCTCTAAAAGTGCATCTTGAAGTTGTTCTGCATCCTCTTTAGAAGCACCTTCTCCGTAAAGCACCGTCACAATTTCACTATCTTCATCAAGCATAGCTTGAAGGGTTTTCTTCGCCGCTTCTTGAAGAGCTTTTTCACTGAACTTGATTTTACCCGCTACCATGCCGATAAATTCATCTTTATGAATCTCAACGCCATCAACAGTCGTATCCCGAACCGCTGTTGTCACCGATCCACTCATCACATCTTGAATCGCCCCAGTCATCGCGCCTGTATTTTCAGCGAATCCTGTTTGCGGCTTATAACTAAGCATCGCCGCAAGTCCTTCTGGAATCGTCTTCGTAGGAATGACTTGAACTTTTTCTTCACCGAGTAGTGTCGCCGCTTGCTCAGCAGCCATCAAAATGTTTTTATTGTTTGGCAAAACAAAAACTTGCTCTGCATTAACTTCTTCAATGGCTTTCACAATATCTTCCGTGCTCGGATTCATCGTTTGTCCGCCGGAAAGAACATTCGCGCCCATGCTTTCAAAGAGTTGCTTTGTTCCTTCACCAGCAGCTACGGCAACAACTCCGACAGGAACCCGCTCGGTTTTCACTTCTTCCGGTTTTGCAACAATCGCATCATGCTGTTCACGCATATTTTCAACTTTCATTTTAATCAAGCTACCAAATTCTTGACCGTAATTGAACACATCGCCTGGGTGTTCTGTATGCACATGGACTTTCGCCACTTCATCATCTGCCACAACCAGAAGAGAATCTCCCATCGTGCTTAAATGATCGCGAAATTCTGTTTCGTTAAACGGCTTTTGTCCCTGTTTATTTTCATTAATACGCACCATGATTTCGGTACAATAGCCGTATTTAATGTCATCCGTTGACATGAAATCTTGAACATGACGATGATGTTCAGCAGTCACAAGTTCACTCATCGAAAGCATATAATCTGGAATTTCCATGTTGCCTGTGAGTGCCCCGTAAAAGCCTTCATAAATGATAATTAAGCCTTGGCCGCCACTATCTACAACTCCAACTTCTTTTAAAACAGGAAGCTGATCGGGCGTTTTTTGTAAGGCTTCTTTTCCTTTTTCTAAAATACCTTGCATGACCATTTCAATCGTTGCATCGTCTTTTTTCGCTGCTTCAATGCCCGCCTTAGCTGCTTCACGTGCGACGGTAAGAATCGTCCCTTCAACGGGCTTCATTACCGCTTTATAAGCCGTTTCAACGCCTTTCACAAAGCCACCAGCAAAGTCTACCGCAGAAAGTGTTTCCTTGCCTTCTACAGCCTTTGAAAAGCCGCGAAACAATTGAGATAAAATAACCCCAGAATTTCCACGCGCGCCCATCAAAAGACCTTTTGCAAGATTCGCACTGACAGCTCCTGCATGCGTTCTTTCGTTCGCTTTGACTTCTTCTGCGCCACTTGTCATGGACAAATTCATATTCGTACCTGTATCACCGTCTGGAACAGGGAACACATTTAGTGAATCCACGAAATCTGCATTTTTCGTTAAATTTTCAGCACCAAGCGCAATCATTGTCGCCCATTTTTCACCGTTTAACTGATAAGTAGTATCCAACTTCAATAAGCCTCCCTTAATCCTCGTCCAAAACTTTAACGCCTTGAACAAAGATATTTACAGAGTCAACTGTAAGTCCAAGTGTTTTTTCAAGCGTGTATTTCACGCGTTCCTGAACATTATGTGCTACTTCAGAGATTTTTGTTCCAAATCGAACGATAATGTACATGTCAATATGGAGTCCATTTTCTTCTTTACGAACAATAACACCTTTTGTATAATTTTCACGTCGTAAAATTTCTGTTAAGCCATCACGAATTTGATGACGGCTTGCCATGCCGACAATCCCAAAGTTTTCTTCCGCTGCCCCGCCAGCAATCGTCGCAATCACATCATCTGTAATCGCCACTTTGCCGTGCTTCGTTTCTATTTCAAGTGACATTAAATTTCCTCCTTGAAACCAGTTCCCTGAACTGATTTAGTCTGTTTCGAAAGCGTTTAGTTTCTTCGTCAGCCTCTATTTTACTATAATCCCTAAACGATTGAAAGCCTCTCTTCCCGAGCTAAGCTCATGACTTTACTGTCAAGTAAAAAATCTTTGCAGCAATTTCGCATAAGTCCTTGCAAGAAATGAATTTCTATGATAAATTATTCTAGTGTATGAAAATAACCGTAAAGATGCTCTTTAGATTTTCTTTCTGAAACATCTTGAGAAGTTTGGTATAAGGAGGGGTTATAATGGCTAAAGAATGTGTGATTACAGGTCGTAAATCTCGTTCTGGTAACCGTCGTTCCCACGCGATGAATTCAAGCAAACGTACATGGAAAGCGAACTTGCAAAAAGTGCGTATCCTCGTAAACGGAAAACCTAAAAAAGTTTGGGTTTCAACTCGTGCGCTTAAATCTGGAAAAGTAGAACGTGTTTAAAAGATAGGAATGCAGCGGAACTTCGTTGCATTTTTTCTTTTGCCCAAAATAAAAAATCGGGTAGCTTGCCGAAACTTCGCTAGTGAAAATTCAATTCACTAGGAAGCGGTTTAGCTTGACCCGATTTTTTATTGTTCAAATTCTGTTTCCGATGCTTTTCCAAGAAGTCCACAAATTACCATAAACATTCCCGCAAAAATATGGACAAAAATAAAGGATGGAATGCCGCTCACAAAAATAATCGGAATCGCGATTTTAAATTTCTTTTGAACAAGAAATGAATAACCCACGACAAAGCCGATGATAAAAACGAGGCTTGCGATCGTCATGATCATGATGGGTACCTTCAAATTCCCCGAGTAATTTGCAGAAAAGGCATTGCGGACAGTAAAAATTTGGACAATCAAACTAAAAATAATTCCCAGTCCACCAAAAATAAGCGACCAGTTATACTTACTTTTCAAAATAAGCCTCGCTCCTTCTTGTTAGTCTTTACTTTGAATCATCAAAATAAGCCCCGAATCAAACGAAAACGATCCAGAATCCCGCGTGAATTCATTGCTTGAAAGCGCCCTTGCAAACGGAAAACTAGCATCATCAAGTGGATACTTAAAGCCCGAAAGCGTAAGCCCCGAAACATTCCCCATCGTTATAAATGCTGCATAACGCATTTCCTCAAGCTTCTGAATTTCATAGTGACCTGGCACATACATCTTCATCCAATTGTAGCAATCGATCATTTCAACAAGCGGGATCGCTTGCTCAAATTCTGGCTTCGTAAGCATCATCAAATTGGCCAGCAAGTGATCCATCCGACCACCCGTAGCTCCAAAAATCCGAATTACATCCGGCAATTCTTCCATGGCAGCAATCAAGCCAATTTCCGTATCCGTTAAGTCCTTTTCGGCCGGAAACTCCGTTACATCCGCAACTTGCTGTTTCAGCGCTTCAAGCTCCTCAGATGATAATGAATCAAAGTCTCCAAGCGCTTTTTTCATTGGAATCCCAAACTCAAGAAGACGCTTCGCTCCGCCATCAATGCCAATCCAGTCCGCATCCGCAAGATAAGGATCGAGCGGCGGAACAAGTTCCGCCGGTCCCCCTACCATAATGTGTATTGCTTTCAAAATCTCAACCCCTTTTCCGACAGAAAATCCTCATTCAGGCCTTCATTCTTGCCTTAATCACCAACAACTTGGCGCAATTTTTCTACCGGAATCGAGCGGTCGGCATTTCCATAAATGTAGCTTCCCGCAACGAAAATATTCGCACCAGCATCTAGGCATAGCTTAGCTGTTTCCTCATTCACGCCGCCGTCTACTTCAATATCAATGTCATAACCGCGTTCTGTGATATATGCTTTAAAAGCGGCAATTTTATTCAAAACTTCTGGTATAAAGCTTTGACCGCCAAACCCGGGATTGACTGTCATAAAGAGCACCATGTCAAGTTCATCTAACACGTGGAAAAGCGTATCAATTGGTGTGGCTGGGTTAAGGACCGCTGAGGCTTTCACATCGAAAGAGCGAATGTGCTGCAAAGTGCGGTGAAGGTGCGTACAAGTTTCAACATGAACGGAAATCACATCGGCTCCCGCTTTCGCAAATTGTGGAATATACGCATCTGGATTTTCAATCATCAAATGCACATCAAGCGGCAGTTTCGTCCGCGGGCGTATCGCTTTCACTACATCTGGACCAAAAGTCAAATTTGGAACAAAATGACCATCCATCACGTCCACATGTAAATAATCAGCTCCAAGATTTTCTACTTCTTTAATGTCGCGTTCTAAATTAGCAAAGTCAGCGCTCAAAATTGAAGGTGCAATTTTTCCCATTTTCAATACCTCGGCTTTCTGTTTTTTAATTCCGTCAAAATTTGCAAATAATCGTCGTAGCGAAAATGTGCAATTTCCTTTTCCGCAACTGCCGTTTTCACGGCGCAGGCAGGTTCATTTTCATGCAGACAACCTCGAAACTTACAGCCGCTTCGCCTATCTTCAATCTCTGGAAAGCAAAACTGCAGGTTCTCGGGTAACAAATCGTCGTAATCGATCGAACTAAATCCGGGCGTATCTGCAATGAATCCCTCGCCAATCGGCAAAAGTTCCACGTGCCGCGTCGTATGTCTACCGCGTCCAAGCGCATTTGAAATTTCGGCCGTTGAAAGCGTTAATTCAGGATTCAGTTGATTGAGCAAAGTCGATTTTCCAACACCAGACTGGCCAGCAATAACCGCAACTCGCCCATTTACAAGCTCAAGCAAAGCGTCTTGATCCACTTCTTGATTCGTCAAAAAGACTTCATAACCGACAGCTTCATAAACTTCTTTTGCTTGCTGAGCTGCTGTTTGCTCGTTTTCTGAGGCGATATCCATCTTGCTAATACAAATAACAGGCGTAATATCTTCTTTTTCAATCGCAACTAGAAACCGGTCGGCTAAGTTTGTCGAAAAAGTCGGTTCCGTAGCGGAAAAAACCAAAATGGCAATGTCGATATTCGCTATTTGTGGCCGGACGAGTTCGTTTTCACGCGGCAAGATTTCCAAAATATAGCCATCCGTTGTGTTATCCGCTTGAAATACCACATCATCCCCGACAAGCGGCGTCAACTTTCGCTTTCGAAAATTCCCTCGCGCTCTCGTTTGATAAGTCTTGCCATCGCTATATACATAATAAAATCCACTCAGCGCCTTAATAATTTGACCTTCCAGTACGAAAACCTCCTTTTTGAGCCGATCAGCCCGGATAAGCAACCGTTTCTTCACTAACGACAGAACCATTGTTTAACACTTTATAGCTCGCACTTGAACCTTCTTCGATTTCAAAAGAAATGCTAACTGTTTCATTTTTCGTGATGTCCATTTCCCTGTAAGGAGAAGACATGCTGTGATTTTTGTCTTCGATGTAGATCACAATATGTTCTGATTCAGGCGAAGCGGATTCTTCTTCATCCGAATCACTATCTGAATTGCCTTCGTTCCCGCGGTAAGGAATCTGCAAAGTCTTGGTCACTTTTTTGACTTGTTTTTCCTTTGGTCCCTTCGAAAGTATCACGTTAACAGTCGCCCCACTATTTACGCTAGAACCCGCAGTAGGACTTTGAGAAATGACTTGCCCTTTTTCTACAGAGTCCGAATATTCCTCTGTTGATTTGATTGTGATTCCATTCGATGAAGCATAGTCGTCCAGTGCTCGCTGATTATAGCCACGTAAATCTTTTAGCGTAATCGGTGGAGCTCCTTTACTGACAGTGAATTTCACACTCGTTTCCTTCGCGATCACTTCCGTCCCAGCGGATGGGTCTTGTGAAATGATCTTGCCAGCTTCTACAGAACTGCTGTATTCCTCGTTCTTACTAATTGATTTAAAACCTTGTTCTTCAAGCGTTTCTTTCGTTTCTTCATAACTTTCGTCTCGATAATCTTCCATCGAGATTTTTTTCGATCCAATACTAATATAAAGCGTAACTTTAGTTCCCTTGGCTTTTTCTTCGCCCGCTTTCGGATCAGAACTAATCACGCGACCTTCCTTCACAGAATCACTATTTCGTTCCACCGTTCGCCCGATTGAAAAACCATCTTTTTGTAAAATCGACAAAGCTTCCGCTTCCGTTTTCCCGACCACATTTGGCATCGTTAAATCATCCGGCTCGCGTCCCAGTGCCCAAAGCGTCGTAATTAGCCCCGCAAATAGCAAAATAATCACCAAAATGATCCAAAAAGCTTTTTTCTTCTTGCTTTTTTTCTTTTTACTTTGCTTTGGATCTTCCTTTTCCGCCAAAGCTTTCTCATCAGACACAATTTGTTCCGCTTGTTTTTCCGCGTTTTCTGGAACAAGCGTTTCATCCAAATTCCCCGCCATCATCTTCGAAGGGATAATTGGGACAGTCTTCGTATCTCCATCATCCGCCTTCAAAATATATTTAGGCTCATTCAGTCGACTAGGATCCAAACAAGTCCGCAAATCCGCTTCCATTTCTTCAGCTGATTGATAGCGAGCAAATGGATCTTTCGCTGTCGCTCTAATGATAATATTTTCAAGACTTTGCGGGATATCCGGATTTGTCTGCCGAACAGAAGGAATCTGCGCTTGCAAGTGCTTGATTGCAATCGAAACGGCCGATTCCCCGTCGTATGGAACCTCGCCGCTCAAGAGCTCATACATCACAATCCCCAGTGAATAGACATCCGATTTTTGCGTCGCCATCCCACCTCGCGCTTGCTCTGGCGATAAATAATGTACCGATCCAAGCAGCGAATTAGTCTGCGTAATTGACGTTTCTGAAAGTGCCATTGCGATACCAAAATCGGTAATTTTCACAACGCCCTTTTGATCAATCAAAATGTTCTGCGGCTTGATATCCCGGTGAATAATGTGATGTTCATGTGCGGCAGAAACTGCCGATACAATTTGTCGCATAATATCAACCGCTTTTTCAAACGAAATCGGATGGTTTTCTTGAATATAGCGTTTTAAATCCATGCCATCCACATATTCCATGACGATATAATGCAAATCATTTTCATCGCCAACATCATAGATGCTAACAATGTTAGGGTGGTCTAAGCTCGTCGCTGATTGCGCTTCACGTTGGAACCTTCGAATCAAGTTGCTTTCATCAGTTAAATCAATTCGTAAAATTTTAACCGCAACATCTCGATTCAAAATCATATCATGCGCCAGAAAAACATTTGCCATCCCGCCGCCGCCAATCGGACTTAAAATCTTATAGCGTCCATTCAAACGTTTACCGATCATCATCTCTTCGCTTCTCCCCCCTCTTTAAGATTTCTTGTTAGGAGAAGAACTGTAATGTTATCTTTGCCCCCGTTAGCATTTGCCTTTGCAATAAAAGCATCTGCCTTTTCACTAAGCGTACGTTCACTCAAAAGCACTTGTTCCATCTCTGCTTCTGCAATCATATTGCTAAGTCCATCCGAACAAAGCAGGAGAATATCACTCGCTTCAAATGGAACCGCAAACGTATCGGTTTCAACGTTTCCTTCAACACCGAGCGCACGCAATAAAATATTTTTACGCGGATGGTTTTCTGCATCTTCTTTTGAAATCTCACCTTTTCTTAGAAGCTCATTAACAAGCGAATGATCTTCTGTGATTTGCTGCAACTCTTTACGATTCAAAAGATAAGCGCGACTGTCGCCAACATTCGCAATCACAACTTGACTACGCGTAAAAGCAGCGGCAACAAGCGTTGTCCCCATCCCTTTTAAACCAGATTCTTCATGAGCATAAGCTACAATTTCCTGATTGATTTGTTGGATGGTTTCACGAAACCAGTCCTCCACATCAGGCGCATATAGAAATTCCTCCGTTTTTTTCCAAGCTTCACTAAGTAAGCGAACAGCCATTTCAGAGGCCACATCGCCAGCCCGGTGTCCGCCCATTCCATCAGCTACAATCACGATCGGATCGCCCGTCTGATTGTGGAAAACTCCGCCATTATCTTCGTTATGATGTCTGATTTTCCCTTTGTCGGTTCTAAATTCTACGTGCATAATCTGCTTTTCTCTCCATTCTTAAGGACGCCTTTTGAAACTAGAAACGTAAAAACCATCGCTTCCAAAATCAGTTGGTAAAATTTGCAAGTCATCGCCCGTTTTCAAGTGCCTTAATGTTTCTGGTACAGCAACAGAAAGCTGTTCAAACTCTGGATGCTTCTCCAAAAAGGCTGTAACTACCCCACGATTTTCTTCATGGTCAATCGTACAGGTGCTATAAACTAATATACCATTTTCTTTAACCAGTTGGCTAACTTCATCTAAAATAGCCAGTTGAATTTTAGAAAGCCTAACGATGTCTTCTTCTTGCTTGCTATATTTAATATCTGGTTTCCGGCGCAACACGCCAAACCCGGAACACGGTGCATCCACGAGAACGCGATCAAAACTAGCTGTTTCGAACTCTTCGCTCGCTTTTCTAGCATCTAACTCATGTGCGCGAATATTTAAAAGACTGAGCCTGTCCGCTGCTTGTTCAATTAATTTCGTTTTGTGGCGATGAATATCAAGCGCCGTTACCGTTCCTGTGCCGTGCATTTTCTCAGCAATGTGGGTCGTTTTCCCACCAGGTGCCGCACAAGCATCAAGCACATTCAAATCATCCGAAAGTTCAAGCGCATAAGCCACAAGCATTGAACTTTCGTCTTGAATCGTGCACTTACCCGTACGAAAAGCCGCCGTATCCGCAACGCTGCCATGTTTAATTCGAATCGCTTCCGCAATTTCAGGAGAAGCTTCCGCCTCAATTCCTTCTTTTTGAAGCTCCGCAAGAAGAGCCTTACGAGTCGTCTCCGTTTCATTCACCCGCACCGTTTGATGGGGCGGAACAAGAAAAGCGGCCGCAAGCTCCTCCGCTTGCGCGACGCCAAATTGTTCGATCCAGCGTTTTGCTAAAAAGTCAGGCAAACTTCCTTTCACCGCAAGCTTTTTCACAGGATCTTGAATCGCATCAGGATTTCTCACGCCACTTCGAAGTAGGTTCCGCAAAACGCCATTTACGAAATTCGTCACCCCAGCATGCCCTTTTCGTTTCGCAATTTCACCAGCTTCATGCAAAATAGCGTGTTCTGGGATCTTATCAAGGAATTCAAGTTGATAAACCGAAAGCCTTAAAAGCATCTGCACCCAATCTTCCGGTTTTTTCTTGAGCAAAGGTTCTAAAAAATAATCCAACGTAATTTGCCGTTGTAGCGTTCCATACACAAGCTCTGTCAGTAATGCTTTGTCTTCCCGCTTGAGTGGATATTTTTTTAGTGTTTCGTTAATCAACAAATGGCTATAAGAACCTTGTTTTTCAATTTTCAAAAGCAATTCAAGCGCTAGTTCACGCGTCGTTTTTTTCATCTATTCACCAAACCTCGTTTCTTCGGCAATCTGCCTTCCAGCTCCTTGCATGAATGCCGCCGTTTCCATCTTGGGCTTTCCAGCCGGCTGAATCACGTCTGGTGCAAGCACTCCTCCGTCACCGCAAACAATCCCAAATGCAGCTTTTGAAAGAAGAACAAAACTGCCCGGTTCAAGGGTTGCCGTTTGTTCTGAAAGATGCGCCTTCAAAATTTTGAAAGGCTTTCCTTCGAGTGTGGTATACGCAGTTGGAAAAGGAGAAAGTCCGCGTATTTGATTGAAAACATCGCGTGCAGATTTGTTCCAATCAATTTTTTCTTGGTCACGCGTAATATTGCGTGCATAACTGACCTCGGATTCTTGTTGCGGGATAGCCGTGAATTCGCCAGCAAAAAAAGCTGGTAAAGTTTCCATTAGAAGTGTGGCCCCCACTTCAGAAAGCTTTTGGAACATCGAACCGGTATCATCTTGATCCGTGATTGGAACTTTCCGCTGTGCAATCATATCTCCAGCGTCGAGCTGTTCGACCATATACATAATCGTAACGCCCGTTTCTTTTTCCCCGTTCATCACCGCGTAGTGAATCGGTGCACCACCTCTGTAAGCTGGAAGAAGAGAGGCATGAACATTAATTGCGCCGTATTTTTCTGCTTCAAGTAAGCGCTTGGGTAAAATTTGACCGTAAGCCGCAGTAACAAGCAAGTCCGCTTCTAAGCCAATAAGTGTTTCCAGTTCTTCAGATTGACGCAATTTTTCAGGTTGGAAAACAAGAAGTCCTAGTTCCTCTGCTTTTTTCTTCACAGGCGGCGGAGTTAAAACGCGTTTTCGTCCAACTGGCCGGTCGGGCTGCGTGACAACTGCTACCACCTCATATTTATTTGACAGCTGTTCAAGAACGGGAACCGCAAAGTCTGGCGTTCCCATAAAAATGATTCGTTTCATTTTGACCTCCTACATTAAAACATACGGCTGAACATCAATTGAAATCGTGAGTCCTTTAGCCTGTTCTTTTTGATAATGATCGAGCAGCGTTTTTAGTTCTTTTTTTAGTTCAGGTTCTACTTTATATTTAATCATACACTGATAGCGATATTTATTATTGATCCGGCTGATCGTGCTCGGAACTGGTCCAAGTATCAATGATCCACCGCTTAGTTTCGTTTGTAGATAACGACTCATTTCTTGGATCGTTTGAATCGCTTTTCGTTCATTTTGATCGCTCACACTGATCAATGTGAGATAGTAAAAAGGCGGATAAGCCCCGCGTTTTCGCATTCGCATTTCGTGTTGATAAAACCCTAAGTAATCATGTTCTTTTGCAAACTGAATGCTATAGTGTTCAGGTGCATAGCTTTGAACCACGACTTCTCCAGGAAGCTCATGTCTACCAGCTCGTCCACTTACTTGTGTCAACAATTGAAAAGTTCGTTCCGCAGCTCTAAAATCTGGTAAAAATAGCATCGTATCTGCATTTAAGACACCTACTAGTGTGATATTCGGGAAATCAAGCCCCTTTGCAATCATCTGCGTTCCTAGTAAAATATCAGCTTCTTGATTTTTAAAGCGCGTTAACAGCTTTTCATGTGCTCCCTTTGTGCGTGTAGTGTCAACATCCATGCGAATAATTCTTGCTTCTGGAATAAGTTTGGTTAGACTTTCTTCAATTTTTTGTGTCCCTGTTCCGAAATAACGAATGTGTTCACTTCCGCAAGAAGGACAATTTGAAGGAACTTGCTCTTCATGACCACAATAGTGACACTTCATTCGGTTTCCAGCTTGGTGATACGTAAGAGAAATATCACAGTTCGGGCATTCCATCACAAAACCGCAATCCCGGCACATCACAAATGATGCGTATCCGCGCTTATTGAGCAAAAGCACAACTTGTTCTTTTTTCGCGATACGCTCTTTTATTTTCTCAAGCAGATCTACTGAAAACTCTGTCCGATTTTCGCTTCGCAATTCTTCCCGCATGTCGACAACTTCTACTTTAGGTAAAACTTGTTGATTGATGCGTTCTGGCAGTTCAAGTAACGTATAGACGTTTTTCTTCGCACGGGCGAAAGATTCAAGCGAAGGGGTTGCACTCCCAAGCACAACGGGACAACCATAACGCTCCGCCCGCCAAATCGCCACATCACGAGCATGATAGCGCGGATTTTCTTCTTGCTTATAACTCGATTCATGTTCTTCATCAATAATGATGATCCCAATATTTTCAAATGGCGCAAAAATCGCCGAACGCGCGCCAACTGCAACTTTTGCTTCGCCTCGTTCGATTTTACGCCACTCGTCGTATTTTTCGCCGTGGGAAAGCGCACTATGCAAAACAGCGACTTCCTCGCCAAAACGGCTCTTAAATCGCTCGACCATTTGCGGCGTTAGTGAAATCTCTGGAACAAGCACAATCGCTTCTTTTCCACGTTCAAGCACTTGAGCGATGGATTGCAAATAAATTTCAGTCTTTCCACTTCCGGTTACCCCATGTAGCAAAAAGGTTTCAGCACTTTCAGCTTCCAAAATCGCATCCAGTGCTTGTTGCTGAGCTGGCATTAGTGGAAGCGGCTCACTTTGTTCAAACGTTCTCCCCTTATAAGGATCACGAGCCACAATTTGTTCTGTAATTTGAATAAAGCCATCTTTCTCAAGACCCGTAATTGTACTCGCCGAAGCGTTTGTTTTTTCTCGAAGCTCAGCAAGCGGTAAACGCGGATTTTCTTGCTCGGCAAGGAAAAGAAGAACGCGTGCTTTGGCCTTAGCATTTTTGGGAAGACTTGCGATCGCTTCATCAATCTTTGCGACGCTTGCAAGCCGCTCCACTACTTTTGCTTTTTTCTTTACTGCTTTATTTTTTACTTGATAAGCGATTTCGATTTCACCGTCATGTAAGTAACGTTTTAGCGCAGGAAGCAATTCGCTTTGTTCGGCCTTTTTGAAATCGAGTGTCTCTGCCCCTTCAAATAAAGCTTCAAGTTCTCCGTCGCTTTCATCAAGCCGAATAAAATATTTCTCATATTTGGCGCGTAGTGCCGCAGGAAGCATGGCTTGGTAAACCGATACTCGGAAAGACAGCGTTTCAGTAGCGATCCAGTCACCAAGCTCAAGTAGTTCCTGATTGAGCACCGGCAAAATATCCATCGCGGCATCAATCGCCTTTAATTTATCTGTATCAGCTTCCGACTGGATCGCAACAACAAAGCCCTGTACCTTTCGGTTACCGAAAGGTACAGAAACGCGCGTTCCTACTTGAATAATTTCTGAAAGCTCAGCTGGGATCAAGTAGTCGAACGGGCGATCAACTTGTCTAGCCGGAACGTCGACGATGACTTTTGCTACTTGGCTCATCTAAGCACGCCCCAATTTTCTTGCCAATTTTTCCGTGATTTTTTCAGCAACTTCACGTTTTTCTAGTAGGGGCAAAGCTTCCTCGCTTCCGTCTGCTCCGTAAATCGTCACGATATTCGTATCTCCTTCAAAGCCAGCTCCTTCACGTGAGACATCATTCGCCACAATATAATCCGCTTTTTTCGCTTCTAACTTGCGAAGCGCATTTTCTGCTACGTTTTCTGTTTCAGCAGCAAAGCCAATCACCACTTGATCTGCTCGCTTCGTTTGCCCCACTTCGGCCAAAATATCTTTTGTTCGCTTCATTTCAAAGGTTTGATCGCCAGGTGTTTTTTTCATTTTTTGGTCGAATACGTGAGCTGGTGTATAATCTGCAACGGCTGCTGCCATCACAAAAGCATCTTGTTTATCTGCCCGCTCCATTACCGCTTGATACATATCTTCTGCGGAATGAACGGCAACCACTTCAACTTGACTTGGAAGCAGTGGGTCCTTTACAGCCGTCACAACCGTCACATGAGCCCCACGCAGTGCAGCTTGCTCAGCTACTTGAAAGCCCATTTTTCCACTCGAACGATTCGTTAAATAACGCACGGGATCGATTTTTTCGCGAGTTGCGCCAGCGGTCACTAAAATTCGCTTGCCAAATAAACTTTTCTCTTCTTCTTGAAAAAAGTGGTTGATGTGTTGAACGATTTTTTCCGGTTCTTCAAGTCGCCCTCTTCCGACATAGCCACATGCGAGGTAGCCTTCTTCTGGCTCAATAAAGCGCACCCCGTCTCGGTATAAACGCTCGATATTTCGAACGACAGCTGGATGCTTGATCATATGCACGTTCATGGCTGGTGCTACCCAAACAGGAGCTTCCGTTGCAAGAAGGGTTGTTGTCACCATATCATCGGCGATTCCATTCGCCATTTTCCCAATGAGATTTGCGGTCGCTGGGGCAACAATCACAAGATCCGCCCAGTCTGCTAAATCAATATGTGCCACAACGGAAGAATCCTTTTCATCAAAGGTATCCGTATAGACATCATTTTTGGATAGGACTTGAAAAGAAAGCGGCGGAACAAATTCCTGCGCGTGACGGGTCATCATCACTTTGACATTTGCCCCCGCTTGCGTAAGTTTACTCGTTAATGCAACTGCTTTATAAACGGCAATGCCACCAGACACTGCTAGTAAAATATTTTTTCCGTTCATGATTTTCACCTCTACAGCTCAAAAGTTTACTGTTATTATAACATGATTCAGCCAAAGAAAAACGAAACAAAATTCCTTAAAGATAAAGGAAAACTCCACATGCAACATTTACATGCGGAGTTTTGTTTTTATACTTCGTGGTCATCTAAAACCAGTTTGCCAGCATAAATTTCTTCGAGCGCTTTGCCCACATATTTATGTGACTCATAACTTGGTAGGACACCCGGATCATTTGTCGCTTGCATTTCGCGAGCGCGGCTTGCAGAAACCGTTACAAGCGAGTATTTGGAATCAATCTTTAAAAGCAAATTATCAATTGATGGATATAACATCATTTTAAAACCCCTCCAGCATATTTTGGTAACGGTGAAGTACCCGTTCCGTTTTTAAATGTTCCGTTTCAACGATACCTTTAATTTTGCGTACCGCTTCACTCACAACATCATTTACAACAGCATAATCATACGAAGCCATCATTTCAATCTCAGCACGAGCCGTTTCCATGCGCTCATTAATGACTTCAAGTGGTTCCGTTCCCCGACCAATCAAACGGTTCTTAAGTTCCGCAAGGTCAGGTGGCGTAAGAAAGATGAAGATTCCTTCGGGCATACGTTTTTTCACTTGCATGGCGCCTTTAATTTCAATTTCAAGAAAAATATCCACACCACTTGCAAGTTTTTCTTCGACGTAATCAAGCGGCGTGCCGTAATAATTACCGACATATTCCGCATATTCAAGCATGCGCCCTTCTTCGATCGCCACTTCAAATTGTTCGCGGTTTCTAAAGTAATAATCGACGCCTTCTTTTTCCCCTTCACGTGGCTTTCTTGTTGTCATCGAAATCGAATATTCAAATTTTGTCTCCGGATCTTTAAAAATCGCTTCGCGAACCGTGCCTTTTCCGACACCACTCGGACCCGAAAGAACGATCAACAGACCTCTTTCTGCCATGCTTTGTTTCCCTCATTTCTTCATCTATTCCACATTTTGAACTTGTTCGCGGATTTTTTCAAGTGTTGTTTTCATTTCTACAACACATTGCGTGATTGAAAGCGACATCGCCTTTGAGCCCATCGTATTGACTTCTCGGTTCATTTCTTGAATCAAAAAATCAAGTTTTCTCCCAATCGCGCCTTCCTGCGTAAGTATACTATAAAATTGCTTCAAATGGCTAGCAAATCTTTCAATTTCTTCATTGATATCCGCTTTTTCTAACAAAAGAGCAAGCTCACTCAGCACAAGCTTCTCATCGAAATCTGCGCCAACTAATTTGGCTAGCCGATCTTCCAGTTTTTCACGATACGCTTTTTCCGTCTCTGGAATGGCCTCTTTCACTGATTCGAGCAAACGCTCAAGCTTCACCAAATGTTCCTTAAAGTAAAGCGCGAGTTCCGTTCCCTCTTCAGCCCGCATATCATCTAGCCGAGCCACTGCCTTTTCTAGAACTGACGTGATGAGGGCAGGAAGCTCGGGATCAGCTTCGCTCGATTCACTGACCGTTAAAAACGCCGGATCAGCGAGGAGCGCTTCCAAATCCACTTCTTCTTGGATCGCATAGCGTTCCTTAGCTTGCCTCAAAAAACGAACATAATGGTCAAGTAATTCCCAGTCCACGGCAAGGTGCTTTTCAGCCACTTTTGCTCCTTCAAAAGAAAAAAAGCATTCTAGCCTGCCTCGCTTCACTTTTTGCGTAATCACTTTTTTCAGTGAAGCCTCTAAATGATGAAATTGCCTTGGAAGTCTGAAGACCGTTTCTAAATAGCGATGGTTCACTGCTTTTAACTCAATCGTTACTTTGAAATCTTCTGTTTCTTTTGAAGCACGTCCGAATCCTGTCATACTTTTGACCATTTATTTCGCCACCTCAATCCTTTTTCACTCCATTATTATAGCAAAACTACCGCTGAAATCCTAGTTAAACGTGAAGTGAACGATTTTATGCTACAATAGAACAAGACTACTTTGGTAAAGGAAGAAAAAACAATGGCTTTTGATGCAATGTTCTTAAAATCAATCACTCAAGAAATCAGCGAAAATGCCGAAAGTGGTCGAATCATGAAGATTCACCAACCCTTTCCGCATGAACTGATTCTTTATATTCGTAAAAACCGCGAAAATAAGCGGCTTCTTATTTCTGCCCACCCAAGTTATGCAAGGCTTCAGTGGACAAGCGATATCCCGCAAAACCCGGCAGAACCACCCATGTTTTGCATGCTGCTCCGCAAACATTTAGAAGGAGCTATTATTCAGAATATCAAACAAATTCCAAACGAACGAATTCTCATCTTTGAAATTTTAAGTAAAGATGATATCGGTGAAAAGCGTTATCTAGATCTCTATATTGAAATTATGGGACGGCACAGTAATATTACACTCGTTGACCGTGAGAAAGAGACCATCATTGATTGCATCAAGCACCTTTCGCCAGCTCAAAATAGCTATCGGACCTTGCTTCCTGGAGTTCCGTACAAGCTCCCTCCAACAGGCGACAAGAAAGATCCATTCGAAGTGACACGTGAAGATTTTGAGTCGGAAAGTTTTGATTTAGATGCGAATCTTTCCAAGCAACTGGTTGGAAAGTTCGCTGGATTTAGTCCACTTCTCGCGTGGGAAATCGAGCTTCGCTACCGGGAAATGGGCGATTTATTTCAAGCCTTTTCAAGTGTTCTAGCCGAAACCAACCGATTCTTGGGGAAAAATGCTTCTCCAATTGAATTTACTCGAGCTGGAAAAAGCGATTACTATTTTATGCCGCTCACTTCTGTTTCAGACAGCCAAACTTTCTCTTCGCTAAGCGCGCTACTCGACCATTTTTACAGTGGCAAAGCACGGCGTGACCGCGTCCATCAAATGGGGCACGATCTTGAGCGAATGCTTTCGACGGAAAAAGCCAAAAACGATTTAAAGCTGAAAAAGCTAGAACAAACGCTTGAAGACTCGGAAAAAGCAGACCGTTATCGGATCATGGGCGAACTGCTTACAAGCAATCTGCATCTCGTCAAAAAAGGGATGAAAGATGTGACGGTTCAAAACTTTTACGAAGAAGAGCTGCCGGACATCGTGATTCCGCTTGATATTCAGCTTTCACCGTCACAAAATGCGCAACGCTACTTCACGCGATATCAAAAACTTCGAAATTCGGTTTCTCACGTGAACGAACAAATCAAGCAAACCAACGAAGAAAATGCTTATCTCGATGAAATTTTGTCACAGTTAGAGACGGCCGAGCCTGAAGATGTTGAAGAAATTCGGCAAGAACTAGCGGAGGAAGGCTACTTGCGACTGAAAAAGGTCAAACAGTCGAAAAAGAAAAATGCTGCGCCAAAACTCGACAAATACCGTTCTTCAACGGGACTTTCGATCTTGGTTGGGAAAAACAACAAGCAAAATGAGTATTTAACGAATAAACTAGCGCGGAACCAGGAGCTCTGGTTCCACGTGAAAGACTTGCCCGGCTCGCATGTTGTTATCCAGTCGACTGATCCGGATGAAACCTCGATCAAGGAAGCGGCGATGATCGCGGCTTTCTACTCGAAAGCACGTCTTTCAGGAAGTGTTCCTGTTGATGCCACACTGGTTAAAAATGTCAAGAAGCCGAATGGTTCTAAACCTGGATACGTCATTTATGATAATCAAACGACTTACTTTACAACGCCTGATGAGGATACGGTGCTGAAACTTCGTGAAGTCTGAAAAATCCCCTGCCGCAAGTGTTGCGGCAGGGGATTTTTATTTCCCAATGAAAAACCGATTTTTGGTTTTTGTTTCGGAAAGTTGCTTCAAGAAGGCAAGCCGGTCTTGTGGGGTTTTGCGGGCATCAAGTTCGGCATCTAGCTTGGCAAACGAAAAGGTATCCGCAGCCCGTTTGAAGCTAAAATCGTCCGTTTCTTGAAAAAGAGCATTTCGGGTTTCTTGTTCTTTAAAGGCATGGACGGCTGGTCTCGTCCAAAACAAATTGCGCTTCAGCACTTTCGCGGGGTTCCCGCCCACGCTCGCATTAGAGGGAAACTTCTTCGTCAAAACTGCAAAGCCTGCCGCGATCGCACCTGATCCGATTTTCGTTCCTTTTAAAAACTTTACTTCTTGCCCAATCCAAACGTGATCGCCGATAAAAATGCTTTGGCTAGGGTTCAGCCGTTTTTTCGTTTCCATATCATAAATCAAATGTGGATCGGCATTCCGGAACAGCACATCGTAGGAAAACATATTATCATCGCCTACGAATAAATGTTTTTGCTCCGAAAGAATAATCCGCGTTTGTCCGCTGAAAGAATTATCTCGGCCAAAATGAAGCACATTGTCATGATGAAGATCGGCTTCCAGTTGATAAGGCCAAGCTGATCGCCCGAGGTAAATCACGGAATTATTTCCTGCAAAAAGCAGTTTGGTATCCTTGATTTTGGCTCCGTCTTCTACAAAAAGTAGATTGCCCGTCCCTTTAAAGCGAATGCTACTATTTAAGAAATAACTATCCTTTGTTTGATTCAAGTGAATCGTATTCGATTGAACACTTTCGGCATCTTGATAACTTTCCACTACTTCCAAGTTTATCCCTACCTTTATCGCTTCTGATTTATGGTTTTATCATATCATTTTTCAAAGCGCATCGAAACGATAATTCCTTCGGTCAAATGAAGGATTTGATTTCACTGTTTCGCGTGTAGCGGTAAGCAGCTAGGCTTAGGAAGAAAAGTGTGTATCCTAGTAATACTAGTACGTTGAGACTAAGGCCAAAGAATTCCGTTTCTTGTTGTAATTTGCTCACTGCGTCCATGACCCAAAATTGTGGCATGAATTCCGCAATTCTTTGCATGAAATTTGGCATGATCTGGATGGGGATAAGCGCTCCTGAAAGCAATGTTGAAATTGTGAAAATCGTAGTCTGCACGGCTGATAAGCTTCGTCTGCTTTTAAAAATAAAGCTAAAGGCAAGCGAGATGGAAATCGCAAAAACAGCAAATAAAGCTAAGACAGCAAAGAGCGATACGAGCGAAGTACCTGGATCGATTTGAAAGGCAAAGCGCATTGCCAGTAAACAAATCACAATTTCAGCAAGTAAAGTCACTAGTGAAAACAAAGCTGTGCCTAAAATATATTGCTTGCTGCTTACGGGCGTTGACATCAAACGGTAAAACGTCCCTTCTTCTCTTTCTTTTAAAAGCAGTTCCCCGAGGCTTCCTGCTGCGTAAAGTAGCATCATACAAAAGAAACCGATAATTTGAGCAGACATGTTTTTATCTACTTCACTTTTGCTTGAGAGATTCACATTTTTCACGGTTAATTGCTCCGCTTCGTAAGCCGTGAAACTTTTGTTAAAGTCTTTTCCTTCACTGATTCGTTCAATTTTAACCAGTTTTTCTAGTTGAGTTGCAAGCATTCGCTCAATGGACTTGGCTGTATCTTCACTTTGTAGTGCTTTCACCTTAAAGTGAGATGGCTTTTCTTGCTGAATCGAGTTATTTGCACCTTTTTCCATCACTATGAGCGCATTTTTTTGCCCGCCTAGTAGTTCTTTTTCGCCTTGCGCTTTTGAAACTTCTGTCACGGATATATTCTTTTCAGCTTTTAAAAGCTTCACAAGCGCTGTTGTGTAGGAGCCTTTATCTTGATTCGCAACGCCGATTTTAATCGTCTCACTTCCAAGGCTCGAACCATAAGCAAAGAAATAAATAAGAATGCTTACGATGGGAAGACCGACTAATAATAAAAGTCTTACTTTGGATTTTTTTAATATCTCCAAGTTATGCTTAAAAATCCACCCAGTTTGTCTCATCTTCTCAGGCCCTCCTTCTTTTTTGAACAAACAACACAAGCAACAAGAGAATTAGCGTCATGCCTAGGTTCATCGTAATTGGAATAGTCATGGCACTTAAATCATGATTATAAAGAATTTCTCGACTGCTGATATTCGCCCAGCCGATGGGAGAAAACTTCTGGATCGTTGGCGAAATCATCGGAAAATAAGCGCCACCAATGAAAGCAAAGATGTTCACAATGATCGTTGAAGCTCCCGCAATGGCTGGATTCCCATTGCTAAAGATATCAAGTGCCATCCCAAGAAAGACTGAAAAAATGCCTAAGCTTAGAAAGACAGCGAAAATAAAGATGGCGTATTTGCCCCACTGGACGCCAAACACAAATTGAGAAACGAGCATCAAAATGATTAAGGCAAGCACTTGCACTGTCAGCTCTCCAAAAAAGTTACCAAACAAAATTTGCGTTTTCCTGACAGGTGCCGTTTCTAAACGAACTATCGTATTTCGCAATTTTTCAGCACGATAACTATTGATTCCGTATACAAGTCCCATCATCATCGTCATACTAATCATGGCAATCGCATAATACTCAAACGATGATACATTATCGCTTGTCGAAGCTTTTTCCGTTTTAATTGCCCCTTTTGGAAGTTTGACACGCTCTACCGCTTTTTCAATTTGGCTTGAGTCAATTTTGGCTGTTCCTTTTATAAAACTATACTCGGATGAAAAAGCTCCGATATAGCTATCTAGCATAGCTTTTTCGACAGTCTCTGGATA
Organism: Listeria kieliensis; assembly: GCF_003369925.1. Classification (GTDB taxonomy): domain Bacteria; phylum Bacillota; class Bacilli; order Lactobacillales; family Listeriaceae; genus Listeria; species Listeria kieliensis_A. The sequence goes on from NZ_LARY01000002.1 coordinate 59,900, forward strand.
GTTTGTTACAACCGTTAACTCCTCATTTTCCGTACTGACAAAAGCTGTGGCTTTTCCTTTTTGTACTTTCTTTTTTCCAGTTGCTTCATTTTTCTCTGCTGTAAAAGTGACATTTTTGGATCCCGCGGCTTTCGCAAACTGTTCAAACGCTTGCCCAAGTTGACTCGAACCATCTTGTGTGTAAACAATTTGCAGATGAGCCGAAGTATCTTGATTAAAGGAACCCGAAAGCAAATTCCCGAGAACAAAGATCAAAGCGACAGGAAAAATAAGTGTAAAAATAAAATAATTTTTATCACGTAAAGTTAACTTGATTTGTTTTTTCAAATTGTGAAAAATCATTTGATTTCCTCCCCTTATTCATCCCGTAAATTTCGACCTGTTAAATTCAAGAAAACTGTTTCTAAGTTGATTTTTTCTTGATTCACTTCCAAAATCTCAAGTTTTCTCTCAAGTAGTAAGGACAAAATGCTATTTAACACATTCGTTTCATTTTTAGCGATAATGTTCAAGGTGCTCGTGCCTGTCCAGTTCACCTGCTCCACGCCTTTGATTCCTTTGATCGTTTCCTTTATTCCATCCATTTGTTCAGAAACCACAATATTCACTTCTTTGATATCTGTAACAAGGCTAACAAGTTCCTGCTCTGTTCCCTCTGCAATTACTTTGCCGTGATCCATAATCGCAATGTAATCACAAATCTCTTCCACTTCTTCCATGTAATGGCTCGTGTAAATAATCGTCGCGCCTTTTTTATTTAACTCACGGATGGACTCCAAAATATAGTTACGCGACTGGGGATCGATCCCAACAGTCGGTTCATCCATCACCACTAACTCAGGCGTATGAGCGATCGCACAAGCAATATTGAGGCGCCGCTTCATTCCCCCTGAAAATTTATCGGGACGGATATTTTCTTTATCAAGCAATCCGACAAAACGGAGTGCTTCTTTGCTTTTTTCGATTAATTCGGCACCGCGAAAGCCATATAATCCCGCGAAAAACTTCACGTTTTCAAGTGCCGTTAACTCCTGATAAATAGCCAAGTCTTGCGGAACCAGCCCAATTTTCTTTTTAATATCAAGCGCCTCACTTTGAAGCGGTTCGCCAAACAAATCAATTTCACCTGTTGTTTTTTTGATTAAGCCGCATAACATGTTAATGGCGGTACTTTTTCCTGCCCCGTTTGGTCCAAGCAGTCCAAAAATTTGCCCTCGCTCAATCGAAAGTGAAAGTTGATCGGTTGCTACGACTTGGTCAAATTTTTTGGTCACATCTTTCATTTCCACAATTTTCATTCGCTTTTCTCTCCTCGCGTTCATTTCTTTTATTATAAAAAAAAGCGAGAGTTGCCAACAGTGCAATTTCTCACTTCTTTAGCGTGAATTTCTCACGATTTATTGTATCGGAATGACAGTAGTCACTAAAAAACCATTTTTAGCGCGAAAAGTAACCGATCCTCCAAGTTTTGCAGCCCGCTCTTCCATTCCCACTAATCCAAGGCTTTTAGTAAATTGTTCAGGCGTTTTTCCATCATTTTGGATTTCGAAACGAATAAACTTATTTAAAACGACTAACTGGACGGAAACTTTCGTAGGTTTCGCATGTTTCAAGATATTCGTTAATCCTTCCGTCAAATTTTGCTGTAAACAATACCAAATGGCTGGGCTAATTTTCTCAAGTACTCCACGCGCCCCGAAAAACGAACGAATTTGATACTCCGTTTCAAATTGCTTGAGTTCCTGTTTGAGCCTTGTTACGCCCAAACTCTCTTGTGGTGGCTTCATTTCTTTTAGTGTTTGTTTGATTGATTCAATCCCCGCTTGATTAATTTGAATGTCATTGGTTAACAGCTCTTCTGCCTTTTGAATATCTTTTTGAAGCACCAATTTTGCAGCTTCTAATTGAATCAATCCACCTGAAAGCGAATGACCTAATTCATCATGAATCCGATGAGACAACGCATTTCGTTCTTCTAATTGAATCAAATATTTGTCTTCCATTTTTTGCGCTTCAAGTTGATCTAGTCGCTCACGCAGTTTCCCTACTTGAATCCGCATACGTTCAGCATCTTGCTCTTTCTTATCAAGAAAAACAGTCATCTTAATTACCAAAAACTGAATAAATATAGTACCTGCAAGAAAAAACGTATACATCAATTGAAACCAATCGTCTCGCTCCAAAATCAGTGGCCAAATCCCTAAAGCACTCGGAAAAACAAGCGATTTCCAAGAAAAATTTGTTTGGTTTGACTTTAAAAGCGTAACTATCATGGACGGAAAAAGCAAACCATAATAAATCAAATCAAGTGAAAAACTCAAAATCAGCATGACTAGTAGCCCTAATTTAAATAAAAGCTCGTAGCGACTACAGGTTTCAATGCAAATCAAAAGCGTCAAATAAAGTAAGACAAAAAGCAAATACAAAGCCATTTCTTCACTTGAAACTCGTAAATAAAAAGAAAGCAGTAAAACAGCAAGCCCGGAAAAACCGTCAAAAATCAATTTATAGCTTCTCATAACGTTCCGCCTTTTTCTCCTGTAAAATAAAGAATGGCTAGTTGCGTCCTGTGTTCAAGTTCAAGCTTGCTCAGTAAAGCAGAGATATTGTTTGCAACAGTCCCTTCCGAAATATAAAGGTGCTCCGCAATTTTCCGGTTCGAACAGCCACTTGCAACCGCTACTAAAATATCTTTTTCACGCGGTGTCAAATCAAATTGGTCTAAATCTGTATGTTGCGGCTTACTTTGAAAACCAGTTTCGCGAATTTTATTCCAGATTTCATCTTGAATAATACTTTGCCCCTTAAAAACACTTCGAATCGCTTGAATGATTTCTTTGGGATCATTATTTTTAAGTAAATACCCTTTAGCCCCATTTTGAATCGCTTCAAAGATATAAGCATCATCATCAAACGTTGTGAGCATAATCACTTTGGTCTCCGTTTGCTCCGTGACAAGCTTCGTTGCAAGAACGCCATTCATTTCAGGCATTCGAATATCGAATAAAGCCACATCAATTGGATGTTCTAAGCAAAAATCCACCGCTTCTTGCCCGTTTTTAACTGTCGCAACAACTTCTATATCTGCCTCCATATTTAAAATAATTTCCATTCCGCCAGTGATAAAAGAATTATCGTCTGCAAGTAGCACTTTAATCATCTACTGTACCTCCCCGGTCAGCTTGTTGTCTAAGACTTCGCTAAAAATTCCGTCAAAATAGAAATCGCAAACGGAATCGCTTCTTCTTTCGGATTCAGTTTCGCATGGTGTAAGCCGTACGGCGAATCAACACCAAGCCAAAACATCATCCCCGGAATTTCATCCAAAAAATAACCAAAATCTTCACCCGTCATCGCAGCCTTCGCTTCCACGTAAGCATCCGGAAATTCCTGTTCTACGAATTCCACAAACCGTTTCGTTTCAGCCGCGTGATTATAAACTTCCAGATAAGCTGAACCTGGCAAAAATTCCACTTCACATTGAAAAGCTTCCTCCATGCCACGCGCGAGTGCTTTAAGTCGCGTCCAAATCAGCTCCATCGTTTCTTTCTTCGCCGTGCGGATCGTCCCTTCTAATAGTGCTGAACCTGCGATCACATTTTGTACATCGCCGCCAGTGATTTTCCCAACCGTAATTACTGCCGCGTCCATCGGATCAACATTCCGGCTGATAATCGTTTGAATTTGCCCGACAAACTGGCTAGCCGCAACCACCATATCATTCGCTAGATGCGGATAAGCAGCGTGTCCAGACAGCCCTTTAAACGAAATGAAAAGTTCAGCTGTGTTGGCAAACAAGAGCCCTTCCCTTGTTGCAATTTGTCCAACTTTATACTCTGGCGCGATGTGGAGTGCATAAATTTCGTCTGGGCGAAAATCCTCAAATTCAGCGCTTTCAAGAAGCGGCTTCGCCCCACCAGGACCTTCCTCTGCTGGCTGAAAAATAAAAACCAAATGATTCTTCGGTTGATTTTCAGCAAAAAAAGCGAGCACACCAAGCGCAATGCTCATATGAAAATCATGCCCACAAGCATGCATCTTACCATCGTGCTTAGAAGCAAACGGCAAGCCTGTTTCTTCTTTAATTGGAAGAGCATCCATGTCCGTTCGGTAACCAATCGTCTTCTCGCCTATCGTACCGCGAAGTCGAACCAAAATCCCCGTTCGCCAAGTCCTCAGTTCCAGAAAATCACTGTTTAAGTTTTCAATAAAATCAAGCAAGAAGCGCTGTGTTTCTACTTCCTCGAAGCCCGTTTCTGGAATTGTATGCAGTTTTCTTCTAATCTCAATAAATGGATCCATCGCTTATCTGCTCCTTTTCATAAAAAAAGCCGGATTTGACCCTCGTACGCCAAATCCAGCCACTTTACTCTTATAATTGACGCAAACCTTGCATGATTTCTGTTTTCGATGCCGTTTTCGCATCCAGTTCCTTAAGTACGCGTGCCGGAATACCCGCAACAACCGTTCCTGGCTCAACATCTTTTGTAACAATTGCGCCAGCAGCAACGACCGCACCTTTTCCAACGCGAACGCCTTCTAATACAACAACATTTGCCCCAATCACAACATCATCTTCAATCACAACAGGATTTGCCGATGGTGGCTCAATCACGCCTGCAAGTACAGAACCTGCTCCAATGTGACAGTTTTTGCCGACCGTTGCCCGTCCACCAAGTACAACGTTCATATCAATCATTGTGCCTTCGCCGATTACAGAGCCAATATTGATCGAAGCGCCCATCATCACAACTGCATTGTCATGAATCGTTACTTGGTCACGAATGATTGCCCCCGGTTCGATCCGCGCATTCACTTTTTTAAGATCAAGCATCGGAATCGCTGAATTTCTGCGATCATTTTCAATCACTGAATCCATAATCTCGGCTTGATATTTTTCTAGAAGTGGTTCAATAACAGCCCATTCACCAAAAATAGTTCCCACTTCATTATTGATAAAAGTTTGAACGCCTTCCGGAAAATCAATTTTCGAAAGATTTCCTTTCAAGTAAACCTTAACAGGCGTGCTTTTTTCACTATGTTGAATAAACGAAATAATTTGGTGCGCATCCATTTGTTCCATTAACTAATCCTCCTAAAAATTTATCTTCCTTTAAGTTTGCCATAGCTACAGATGAGTTGCAAGGTATTCATTCATCACTTTCATAAAAGCATCCACTTGCGGAAGAGCGAGCGACTGCTCATAAGCAAGCAATGTCGTTTCCCGCCCGAGTACCGACCCGTCTTTTTCAACAAGCGGAATCTCATGAATGCCTTCCGTATCCCCTAAAAGCGTAATTTCCGGTAAAATTGCAAACCCAATTCCATTTAACGCCATTTGCCGTGACGTTTCCATTTGATCGACAAACATCGCTTGCTTCGGCATTTTCCCAAAATTCCGTTGCCAATAGTCTTGAATGACCTGATAATAGTTTGAATCACTTCTAAACTGAATAAATGGTCGCTCCGACTCAAAAACCTCTTCAATCCGCTCAATTTCTTGATCTACCAAAACAAGTTTGTCCTTAAATAGCGGCTTGCGGACACTCTTCCAGTTCGTAGCCCCGCGGACAATTCCAAAATGAACCACACCTTGGGCAAGAAGCTGGTGAACTTCGCTACTCCAACCTGTTTGAAGTGAAATCCGCACTTTCGGGTAACGCGCCGAAAATTCCTTCAAAACACGCGGTAAAAACGATTGGGCGACAACGCTTGCGCAAGCAATTCGAAGCGTCCCGCGGACCACACCTTCCATTGCTTCCAAATTTTCTTGGATTTCCCGTTCTCTTTCAATGACACTTGCCGCATGCTTCACGATGGCTTCCCCTTCAGGCGTCAACAAAAGTCCCTTCTGCGTACGAACAAAAATCTTGGTATTCCAGCGACTTTCAATCGTTTGCAGTCGTTGTGAGAGAGCGGGCTGGCTAAGGAAAAGCTTTTCGGCACTTTTTCGCATATTAAGCTCATCAGCCAAGCAAACGAGCAATTCATATTCTGTTACAATCATGTTCTGTCCTCCACTTTAGAATGAATAAACCGGTTCACTTGCTTCAAAATCACACGACGCGTGAGTATCCCTTGAAATTCTTGTTCCTCGTTCACGACACTAATAAAAGGAGCATCCACAAGCATACTAACCACACGTTCCGCATCAAAGTTTTCTTTCACGACTGGAATATCAGTTTGCATAACATCTTCCACTTTTAACGTTTCCAGCCGTTCAAATTCAATTTTTTCAAGTCCTAAAATGGCTTCTGTAATCATCGCTGCACTAATTAAGCCATAAAGTTTAAAGTTATAATCCAAAACAGGAATCACAGAATAGCCACATTTTGTTAAAACTAAAAGCGCATGCTCTAAATTATTTCCAAGCTGTACGTGAGCAACCTTTTCGGCAGAGATCATATTTTCTTCAAGTTGATTTTTTATAAAAAATCCAAATTGATTTGAAATCATTTTTATCTTTCCTCTTCTCAAGTATTGTCTTGAATCTTTTTTCTTTTCCTTCAAACGCTTCCACCTAAACATTCGCTTTCATTTTACCATAGTCACGCCATGATTGCTTCCCAAATAAACCCTTTTTCAGGCAAAAAAATACTAGAACAGAAGAATCTGTTCTAGTTGTTTCTGCTTAATTTTCTTGTAAAGCTTCGAAAATTTCAATTGCTGTCATATCAATATCATCAAAATTATACTTACTGTTTGAATCGTGAATTTCGACTTCAAAAGACTGGGAAGGCTCGAAATATTTAACCTCACAAATGACCTTTCCTTCTTTTTCAAATCGTCTCGATTGTGTTTCAGCAGCGTCGTCGTTCTGCATAGCCTCCAACCGTTGAATAATTCCTTTTAACTGAGACATAACGCATTCTCCTCTCAAAATCCACCCGATGAGTTTTCCTCATCCACTTCTTAATAATACTATCAAATTTTAGCGCAAATCACACCCAATAAGCAAGTATTCTTTTAAAATTTAACGCAATATTTTTTAAAACTACTTGAAACAAAGCAAAACCGCCTTGAAAATCAAGACGGTTTTTGTATGATTAATCTGTTTTTTCATTTTCAACAGATTGAAGACTTAACTTAACAGCTCGCATGATGGTTTTTTTACGATTAAAACCTTTCACACAAATTGTTTCTGATCCAAGAGTCACAAATACCTCTCCCCATGAACCACACGGATTAAAACCATAAGCATGTACTTTTAGCAACCCTTCTCGCGTTGGGAAAAACATCATTTCATAGTTTCCAGCCTTTGACATACGCCAAACTCCTTCCCCTTACATTTTGAGCGACTAGTGATTGAAAACGATTCTCAATTATTATAGTCCTCATTTTACGGGAAACAAACGAAATATGCAACTTTTTTTCAAAACAAAAAGAGGGACTTTTTCAATTTAAGTCCCTCTCTTTCTCTTACAAGCCAAATGCAGCGTATAATTTTTCAAAGAATTCCGTTTCGTTTTCGATTTGCCATTTTTCGTGATTATCATCATCACGTTTTAAACGAAGCGTCACTTTGGTTTCTTTTTTCTTAGCTGGGCTATTTAAATACATATACTCAAGCATTTCAAAACTTGTTTGATTAACCAGTTTTTTCATATCCTCATCTGTGCTGTCAGCCGTGATTTTAGACTCCACATTTTTGACCAGTTCATCTGTTTTTGCTTGTACCGCTTTGTCGTTTAAGTTAAGCCCCTTCACTTTAACTGAGACTACAGCTTCTTTACTACTTTCCTTAACGACATCAACCTTATAACTGGTTGTTTCCTTAAGATGTGCAATAAATTTTTGGTTTAGTTTCAAGATTTTTTCTTTGTCAATTCCATTAAGCTTGCTTTCAACAGACGTCACAAATTCATTTTCATTTTCTTTTTGGATACGCGTATCATCAAGCCCATAAATTTCTTGCAATTCTGGAACATCTTCTTGATAAATATAGCTATCTACAAGTGCTTTTGCCGATAGATCTGCCTCTTCCGGCTGACTACAACTGGCTAGCAGAAGAATCGCAGCACACAACATACTGAAAAAAATACCTTTTCTCATTGGCTCCTCCTAGTGATGACTCCGATTATAATTTTTCTTTTCTTGGATGATTTTTTGACGTTCAGAACCCGAAAGGTTAGGATCTCTCAACTTTTTCCCATATTCTCGGTTCTTCTCTCCAATAGCACGCCCTCTTTGACTAGCACTTGTTGTTGCGTCTGTCTGAGAATTAGAGGACCCGCTGTTTGGAGTGCTACTTTTCGCTTGAGGCGCCTGACTGGAACTTTTCGGAGCTTCATTCCCACCAACTGATGGAGCATTCTCCTTGCGAGATGAGTTGTCTTGTTTTGTTTGATTGTTATTTTCAGCAGCAGCTACCTGCGCACGTTTTTGCTCAGCAAATTGTTTTGCTTCTGCTTGTTTTTTTGCGACTTCCTGTTTTTTCACAGCCACTTTTTCTGTATGAACAGCTTTTACTTTTGATTCTACTCGTGAACGAATTGAATCAATCTTTGCTTGAATAGCCTCCTGCTGAACTTTTGAGAAACTAGAAAGTGGAGTTGCTTGGACGGGCTCAGTTTGACTTAACCCGAAAAAGATTCCTGCTGCTAATACTAAAAACCACATTCTTTTTTTGCTTTTCATGATGTTTCCTCCTAATTTATAATTATTTTAACCAAACAGACTATGAACAAATGCTCTTATCTAATTTGGATAATAGCCACCTTTAATGAAACTTACTGCTTGTAATCAATTATATCGGAGACATCAAATTCTCCTCTGTTTTTAAAAACTATCTTCCTAACTCTAACATTTATTCTCACTCATACTCATAAAAATGACTCGATCGATTAAATCGAGTCATTTTCATTCGTGTATCTATTTTAAAGATTGAATAGCTTATTTAATTTTAAATTCAAATTCGGATTTATTCGGGAATTCTACTTCATATTGGAATTTCTTAAAGTTGTTTTTTAGTTTAAGTTCGCCAAGTACGTGAGTTACAATTTGATTTTTGTTTGTTGACTTCATATTGAAATCAGCAAAAATTCCTTCAATGATACTTTGCGCTTTCGCACCTTTCACTTTTTCACCAGTGAATTCATTTTCATATTTTGCTTCTACTTTACCATTTTTCTTCACTTCATATTGTAATTCAACATCAAAGTTTTTATACTCGATTTCAACTTCAAGTTCTTTAACTGCTAATTTACCTGTAGAAGGTTTAACAGATTCGTTGTTGCTACCAGAGTTGTCTTCTGCGTCATCGCCTGGTTCAACAATTGTTCCATTGTCGTTGCCTTCATCTTCCCAGTCCCAGTTTCCACCAGTGTACTGAGTACCAAAGTTGATTTGCTCGTTCCAAGTTTTATCTACATAAATTACTTTCAAGCTCTTATTGCCGTTTGCTGCAATCCCACGCAAGATGCCTTTTAATTGATTCGTATAAGCGCTAACGCGTTGTGCAATTTTCGATGCTTGAGCTTTTGTGTAACCCGCATCTACCCAAGTTGCGGCCTTTGTCAATTTGTTGTAAACCTTGTTCACGTTTCCTGCAGTTAGTGAAACGCCTGTTAGTGTTTGCAAATCAGATTTGCTGAAAGTCTTGATTGTTTTGTAAGCGTCTTGATAAACAATGTTCCCTTCTACGCTTGCTGCTTCTGATACTACTGGTGCAAGTGTTGCTACCCCCATTGTAAGAGCTAGTCCTGTTGCTGCTGTAACTTTAACTAGTTTGTTCATAATTGTATTTCTCCTTTATGGTTTTATAGTTTGCATAGTATTATTTTATTTATACTAGCTGAATTAACTATAACTTGAACCCATAAAAACGTCAACCTTTTTCTACTATTTTTTTTATAGTAGTGAATTAGCAATTGCCTTAAAGCATTGATAATGCTATACTTATAACTACTTAAACTAATATAAAAAAATGAATAGTATTTCGCAGGAGGAATAAAGAATGCGTCCAACCGCTCAATTTAAAAAAGGCGTTTTAGACATTTGCGTGTTGTACTTATTACAATACAGCGATCAATACGGGTACGACCTCACACAAAAAGTAAACAAACACATCCCGATTACTGAAGGTGCGCTGTATCCTTCTTTGCGACGGCTTGTAAAAGACGGTTATTGTTCTACCTATTTGCAAGAATCACCGAATGGTCCTTCAAGAAAGTATTATCATATTACAAATACTGGTAGAGTTTATTTGCAAGATATGCTTCAAGAATGGGACCACTTTGTTACAAGTTTTCAAGACTTACGAGAGGAAGCTGATCAGCATGGATAAGCAAAAATTTTTAAAAGAATTGGATAAAGCTACTTCGGGGCTTCCAAAAGAAGAACGTGAAGAGCTTCTACAATACTATGATGAATATTTAACTAGTGCCTTACTAGAAGGAAAAAGCGAAGAAACGATTCGCCAAGAAATTGGTTCCCCTGCCCAAATCGCAGGTGCCTTTATAGAAGCAAGTAGTGAAGAAGAGATTGAAAAAAAAGCTTATAAACGGATGGCAAGACTGGGATGGTTAAAACGAACAAGCACCTTTTTATGGTTTGCTTTTCTAGCTTGTCTTCTCCTTCTTTTCTTTTTAGGGGGAATTGCAAGTATTGTTTTTCTCGGAATTGATGTCGTTTTGTTCCAGCAAATTCATGTTTTCCAAATTTTTATGGCACTATTTTGTGCAGGAATCAGCTACTTAGCTTTTTTAGTGCTTAAAATTCTCTACAACTTCTATCTTACTCGAAAAGGACGATTTTCATGAAAAAACAATTTGGAATAGCCTTTATACTTATTCTTGTTGGGTTTATCGGCTTAATGACCTGTCTTATAGCCAAGAATAGTCAGGATATTGGACAAAGCTATCATAAAGAGTGGATTCTTTCAGCAAATCAAATTAAAAATCTGCAGATCACTAGTGAAAAAGATATTGATTTGCGTGTTAAGCAAACTTTAGATAGTAAAATTAGCCTTCAAGTAGAAGGAAAAATGTCAAAAGCTGAAACAAAAGAGCTGAAGGCGATCAAAGGAACAAAAGATGCCTTTCACTTAACGATCGGAACGAAGCATACTTGGCTCGAAAAATGGCACCGCCCTCACTATAGCGTTCAAAAAGTGACGTTATGGATTCCTGAAAGCGTCTCGCTTGGAAAAATGAAAGTAGATTTAAATAAAGCTAATGTGCGCTTAGATAATGTACGAGGCGAAAACCTTGCGATTACGATTTATGACGGGGAAGTGGTTGGCTCGCATGGTCAGTTTGATGAGACGGAAATTGATACGGATAAGAGTTTGACCGATTTAAGTTACTGGGATGGCAATATCTCGATGTTTGCTGAAACGGGTGACCAATTTCTGAAAGATTCATCTGGCAAATTTACGATACAAAATCAGTCAGGGATGTCTCAGGTTCACCGCCATAAAGGCACAAAAGGAGAAATTCTTAACCTTTCAGGAAAAGTGATCACAACCGCATCCCACTTGGATCAGCTAACCATTAATTCAAACAAAGGAACAGAAGTCATTCAAGGACTGCGCGGCAAGCTTCTTCTAAGTACCAAAAAAGGAAAAAGTATCTTGCGCGATAATCGCGGCGATCAAGTTGTGCGCACTGAGGATGGCGTCATCATTGTTGAGCAGACGCACTTGATGCAAAAAATGGACGTGCAAAGTAAAAGCGGTTTAATTAAACTGACTTTAAATAAGGATTATCAAAAACAACCTATTACGATCAACGCCCCACTTGGTTCGGTTCAGTCCGATTTTCACTGGCAAACCAAACAAAAAAATGCTCGGATTGAATTAAAAACAACCAAAGGCGAAATTAAAGTCATTCAAGAAGAATAAGGATAGCTTAGTAAAAACTGCGTGGTCTTTTGACGGCGCAGTTTTTTAGTGGCACAAATTGTTGTAGCCTCTCGTTCGTTTCTTGCCCAATTAGGGTTTCTACTATTTTTTTCAAAATCTCTATAAAAATTCTTCATCTTTTGCGGCTTTCGTGATAAAATGAACTTGACTGATAATGATTCTCAGTAGATGGGCAACATAGGAGGAAAAGATATGCAACTGAACGAAGCAGCTGTTGGCGATCATGTGACGATTACACATTTAAATATCTCGAGTGACTTGCTTAAAAAACGGCTTCTCGCACTTGGATGTGTTGAGGGTTGTGAACTTTGTATCAAGCAAAAAGGTTTTTTCCGTGGTCCCTGCACTTTTGAAACAAAGGGCCAACACATCAGTATCAGAAATTGTGATGCTTGCGAAATCATGGTAGAACTGCATGGAAAATAGCAGATACTGTTTACTTGGTAACCCTAACACGGGAAAAACGTCGTTATTTAATGCGCTCACAGGTTCTTATGAATACGTTGGCAATTGGAGCGGCGTCACGGTTGAGAAAAAAGTAGGTACGTTGCGTGAGAAAAAAGGAAAGCTTGTTGATTTACCCGGCGTTTATGATTTAAACCCAATTTCGCGTGACGAAAGTGTCGTCGCACGTTTTTTATATGAAGAGTCGTTCGATTCGATACTCAATATTGTGGACGCTTCGCAAATTGAACGTAATTTGAATTTGACGGTGGAATTGCTCGAATATGGGGCACCTGTTGTGATGGGACTTAATATGGTGGATGTAGCTCTTTCGCGAGGCATTAAGATTGATATTCCTCGTCTTGCGCGGATACTCAAAATCCCTGTTCTTCCTGTGATTGCACGTTCTGGCAAAGGGACAGACGATTTGCTTGCGGCACTTACAGAAAAGCATCCCGCTCCTCGAAAGCCACTTCTTTTAGAATATGGAGATTTAGTGGATGAAGCTATTTCTGAACTTTCTCAGGTATTCGCTCAGATTCGCGTAAAAAAAGAACGGCGCTGGCTCGCTCTTCAATTTTTAAGTCAAAACCCTGTTATTCATGAAAAACTGCAAGAGGAACCTTTCTATCAACAAGCGGAACAAATTCGCCTCGATGCAGAACAAAAACTAGGCAAGTCGCTTGCAGAACATATTCATAAAGTTCGCTCTGCTTTTATTGCTGATATCACGCTCGAAGCAGTTAGTTATACTAAAAAAGCACACCTTCCTTTTTCCGATAAACTCGATAAAATTGTAACGCATCGCTTTCTTGGCATCCCGATTTTTCTTGCGATCATGTGGCTTGTTTTTCAAACCACTTTTGCTTGGGTCGGAACGCCTATTTCTGACTGGCTTGATGGTCTTATTAATGGACCTTTCAAAGAAGGCGTCGCAAACTTTCTGACTTCGATCGGAGTGGTTGATTTCCTAGTTAAACTTGTAACAGATGGCATCATTGCTGGTGTTGGTGGCGTGCTTGTCTTTATTCCTCAAATCCTGATTATCTTCTTTTTCATTTCATTATTGGAAGATTCAGGTTACATGGCGCGCATCGCCGTTGTCATGGACCGGATCATGGAGTTATTCGGGTTAAACGGAAAATCCTTCATCCCGATGATTATCGGCTTTGGTTGTAATGTGCCAGGGATCATGGCTGCTCGCTCTATCGAAGAATCCAAAGAACGCATGATTACCATTTTGATTACACCCTTTATGTCTTGCTCTGCGCGACTGCCTGTTTACGCGTTATTCGCTGGTGTTTTTTTCGCCAAATACCAAGCGCTTGTCGTCTTGTCGCTTTATGTCATCGGAATCATCATGGCGCTTCTTGTGACTAAGATTCTATCCAAAACAATTTTAAAAAATGAAAACTCTGTCTTCGTCGTCGAACTTCCCCCTTACCGGATTCCTTCGCTTCGCACTTTGTGGAGAAGCACTTGGGAAAAAGGAAAAGGATTTTTGAAAAAAGCAGGCACCTTTATCTTTGCGGGTTCCGTACTGATTTGGTTGCTTAACTACGCGGGTCCTAGTGGTTTTGACGTGCCAATGGGTGAAAGTTTTCTAGCTAAAATCGGCGGGTTTATCGCACCGCTTCTTGCACCACTTGGTTTTGGAACTTGGCAAGCCGGAGCCACACTAATTCCGGGTTTTCTTGCAAAAGAAGTCATTATCTCCACCATGGCCATCATCTATTCAGTGAGCGAAAATAGCTTAACGCAAATCGTCACACAGTTTTATACACCGCTATCCGCTTATGCTTTTATGTTATTTATTTTACTTTATATTCCATGTCTCGCTACTGTTGCGGCAATCCGAAAAGAAACATCTTCTTGGAAATGGACCATTTTTGCGGTCATTTATCCGCTTGCAACGGCTTACGTACTCACGCTGATTTTTTACCAAGTAGGACGTTTATTTTTCTAAGAAAGGACGACAAAAATGCTAATTCTTTTACTAAATCTCTTTCTTGGCGCGCTGATTTTCGGCTACACGGTCTATGCGCTCGTTCGCTACATCAAACGAAGCAAGAAAGGCAAATGTGCCGCTTGCGAACTTGAAGAGACTTGTGAACATGAAACAACACTACCTGACCATCTAAAATAAGCCAAAAACCGGAATTTCGCTCAAAGCGAAATTCCGGTTTATTTATCGTAGGGACGGTATTTGTCACGAAGAGCCGTTTGCTTTTCTTGCCGAATTTCCAAATCAATTCGGTGAAAGAGCATCATTTTTCCCTTCTTGCTGCTTGCGATCTTGTTACGCTTAGCCAGTGACAGAAGCGCTTGCTTGGAAATGCCTAAAAACGCTGCGGCTTCTTCTGTTGTAAAAAATGTTTCATTCAACCAATTTCGGTCTTTTTCTTGCGGATTCGTTTCCATACGAGCACCTCTTCTCTTTTCTAGTTTAGAAAAATCAACCGCTTTTTTCAAGTAAATCATTAACAGGCGGGCGAAAAAACGCTATACTTAAGGAAAATAAGTAGACGAGGTGATTAGTTTTGAATCCAGTTATTAATCAAATGATGAACCATCGCTCTATTCGTTCTTATAAAGCGGATGAACCTATTCCTGAGGACAAGCTTGACCAAATTATTCGTGCTGCGCAAAGTGCACCTTCTTGGATCAATGGGCAACATTATTCAATTATTGGTGTAAAAGATAAAGCTCGGAAGCAAAAACTAGCGGAGTATACAAAAAATCCATATGTTGCCGATTGTTCCGTTTTTTTGGTTTTCGTTGGGGATTTTTATCGTGTTGAACTTGCCAGTGAAAAACATCAAAAGCATTTCACAACAAAGTCCGAAGAAGACTTATTATTGATTGCTTCTGTGGATATTGGGCTTGCTTGCCAAAATGCACTAACAGCTGCTGAAAGCTTGGGATACGGAACTGTTTGTATCGGTGGGATTCGGCGCCATATTTCAGAAGTAGCAGAATTTCTCGGCCTTCCTGAGATGACCATTCCGATTGTCGGTCTTTGTATCGGAGTTCCCAATCAAGATCCGCCTGTAAAGCCACGCTTACCTAAAGAAGCGGTTTATTTCGAGGAAGTCTATCAACCTGATACGTTGCCGCTTCTCGAAGCTTATGATGAAACAATCATTCCCTACTCGAGGCGAGAAGGCGGAATTAGCTACACCGAACGAATGGCCAATTTTTATGATAAGCCTTACTATCATGGGATTACGGATTTTTTGAAAAAGCAGGGATTCTTAAAGGGTTCCAAGTAGCTTTTTTGTGAAAGTTAGTATATACTTTTATTCGAAAATGAGCTTTAAATGCTCAACTTTGGAGGTTTAGCGATGGAAAAGGAAGCATTATTTTTGAAACCTGTTTTTCAGGAACGCATTTGGGGCGGCACGAAGTTGCATGATTATTTTGGATATCAAATTCCGACGGATAAAACGGGGGAAGATTGGGCCATTTCGGCTCATCCAAATGGTCCTTCTACGATAAAAAATGGGACGTATCAAGGGGAAACTTTGGATGAACTTTGGAAAACGCATCCAGAGCTTTTCGGAAATCCCAGTGAAGCTGTTTTTCCACTTCTGACTAAAATTTTAGATGCCAATACGGATCTTTCGGTGCAAGTGCATCCCGATGATGCCTATGCGAAGGTACATGAAAATGGCGAACTTGGGAAAACGGAATGCTGGTATATTATCGACTGTGCTGAAGATGCAGAAATCGTTTATGGCCACAATGCGGAATCAAAAGAAGCATTTACTGAGATGGTTCAAAGCGGGGAATGGGATAAATTGCTTCGCAAAGTGAAAATTAAGCCAGGAGACTTCTATTATGTGCCAAGTGGAACGATTCATGCGCTTGGGACTGGGACGCTTGTTCTAGAGACGCAGCAAAGTTCAGATACGACTTATCGCGTGTATGACTATGATCGCACGGATAAAGACGGAAATAAACGGGAGCTGCATCTTGAAAAAGCCATTGATGTCACGACTATTCCACATGTAGATGCCAAATTAGATATCCAAACGATTGAACGAGATCACGCCAAGATCACCACTTTTGTTTCCAATTCATTTTTCAGCGTGTATAAATGGGAAATAAACGGCAAGACTTCCTTTGAAAAAACGGCGCCTTACACGCTTGTCAGTATTTTAGACGGCGAAGCGGAACTGATCGTTCACGAGAAATCGGAACGGATTCAAAAGGGAGATCACTTTGTTTTACCTTACACAGTGACCGACTGGATCATTGATGGAAATGTTACAGCGATCGCTTCAACACCTCCTCTCCATCATTAGTTTTTAGACTCCTCCTCGGGGGAGTTTTTTTGTGCGCACAGTTTTGCTTAGACTTTTTCATTCAAGTAGTCTTACCGCAGGTTCCAGTTCATGAGAAAAGACTTTGCTTTTGATGTGTGATAAAATTAACACTAAGTGAAATAAGATACATAAAGGAGTGTCCTACATGAATGAAGCTGTAAAAACGCTAGACGGCTGGTATTGTCTACATGATTTTCGCTCAGTAGATTGGACGAGCTGGCGCGAACTTTCGGAAGCAGAACGGTCGCGGATTTTAACAGAATTTAGCAAATTTCTTTCCGAACTTGAATTAACGAAAAATATTGGTGAAGGTGAACAAACTTTTTACTCGATCATTGGTCAAAAAGCAGATTTTGTCTTTTTCTTGCTTCGCCCAACACTTGAAGATATCAATGCAATTGAAAATCGCTTTAACAAACTTGAAATTGCGGATTTCTTAATTCCAACTTATTCATATGTTTCGGTTGTCGAATTAAGCAATTATTTAGCGGCACATATGGCAGGCGATGAAGATCCTTACGAAAACAAACACGTTCGCGCTAGACTTTATCCAGAGCTGCCGCCGAAAAAGCATATTTGTTTCTACCCAATGAACAAAAAACGCGAAGGCAATGATAACTGGTATATGCTTGACATGGAAGAGCGTCGCCGAATGATTCGCGATCACGGTTCAATCGGTCGAACTTATGCAGGTAAAGTCAGCCAAATCATTGGTGGCTCAATCGGTTTAGATGATTATGAATGGGGCGTTACTTTGTTTGCAGATGACGCATTAGACTTCAAACGAATCGTTACAGAAATGCGTTTTGATGAGACAAGCGCTCGTTTTGGCGAATTTGGTGCTTTTTTCGTGGGCAACCTCCTTCCACTGGAAGAAATCGAGGCTTTCTTTAGAATTTAAAATCAAACAGGCAAGAACCCGCAGTGGGACTTGCCTGTTTTTATGTATTCTGATGAGCTTAGGTTAGACATTGTCAGACGGTTCTTTTTTACGCTACAATAGAACCGTTGCAACTTCTTAGTCTCAAGATGACGAATTTGTAAGGCTAATAAGCTTTTTTGTCATCTTACAAGCAGGCAAGTTTGTTCCATTTATCGTAAACTAAAAGTGGAGTTTTTTAAAGGAGGAAAAATTATGGAACCCGTTTTAGAAGCCAAACATGTTCGTAAAGTGTATGGAAGTAAAGGAAATGTCTATACTGCGCTCTCTAACATCAGTCTAGAGATATACGAAGGCGAATTTGTTGGAATCATGGGTCCTTCTGGCGCGGGAAAGTCGACTTTGCTGAATGTCCTTTCAACAATCGACAATCCCACATCTGGTGAAGTGAAAATTGCTGGCCATGATCTGGAAGAAATGAATGAACAAGAAATGTCTCTTTTTAGGCGAGAACAACTCGGTTTCATTTTCCAAGATTATAATTTGCTTGATACACTCTCAATTCGAGAAAACATTATTTTACCACTCGCGCTTGAAAAACGGCCAGTAGCTGAAATTGAGGCAGCCGTTGAGCGGATCAGTGCTGTTTTTTCCATTCATTCTATTTTAGATAAATACCCAACTGAAGTTTCTGGAGGTCAAAAACAACGCACAGCCGCGAGTCGAGCAATTATTGCGAATCCGCACCTTATTTTTGCAGATGAACCCACAGGGGCACTGGATTCTAAATCCGCTGCTGATTTACTGGAAAGCCTGCAAGACCTTAATGAAAATGAAAAAGCGACCATTCTCATGGTGACACATGATGCTTTTGCAGCTAGTTTTTGTAAACGCATTTTGTTTATTACAGATGGCGAGATTTATACTGAAATTTATAGAGGCTCTAAATCACGCAAAGAATTCTTTCAAAAGATTTTAGATATCTTAGCAAAACTCGGAGGCAATGTGAATGACATTATTTGATCTTGCCAAAAAAAATGTCAAACATAATTTCATTCATTACTTCCTTTACTTTGCTTCGATGAGCTTTTCCATCATGATTTACTATATGTTTGTCGTGCTTTCGAAAGACCCAACAATTGCCCATCGCATTAATCGTTCAGATAAGCTTAGTGTGGTTTTTTCAGCGGCCTCTATTATTCTACTTGCTTTTATTGCGATCTTTATTTTATTTTCAAATAACTTTTTCATGCGTAAACGAAAAAAAGAAATTGGTCTTTATTCCTTGCTAGGTCTTCGAAAAGGCCAAATTGGGCGGATGCTTTTTTATGAAAATTTCATCATGGGAATCGGCGCTTTGATCGTTGGTATCATCTTAGGAAGCTTTTTATCCAAACTTTTTGTCGCCATCTTGCTTAATATGATGGATGACCGTGTTTTAAGCACCTTTGTGTTTTCTTGGGATGCTGTTATCAATACTAGCATTATCTTTGTACTTATCACTTTTTTCACTTCGCTCCTAGGCTTTCAAATTATCTATCAGCACTCGCTGCTTGATTTGTTCTATTCAGAACGAAAACGTGAAAAGGCATTAAAACCTTCTTTGCTTCTATCAATTTTATCGCTTAGTTTAATTGGCTTAGGTTATTTTATTGCCTTACAACCACTTAAAACTGAAAATTCCATTTGGGCAAGAATTGGACTTGGTTATACTGCCGTTTTGATTTTATTTCTCACAATTCTTGGTACGGCTTTATTCATTGCTTTTTTCTTGCCTTACCTACTAAAAAAAGTTCGTATCGCGAAGCACTCTTTCTATCGAGGAATGAATCTCATAACCAATTCGCAACTATCTTCCCGAATTCTTTCAAATACAAAAACACTATCAATCATCGCGATACTTAGTGCGATTACTTTGTCTGCAATCGGTGCAATGGGAAGTCTCTATTACAATGCAAATCAAACCGCTAAAAATGAAATTATAACCGCATTTGAATATACTAAGCCTGAAGATGACGGAATAGCCCAAAAAATAATCACTGCTGCACACTCAGATCGCGCACATCCTGTCACGTTTCAGCAAGAGACACCCGTTTATGAAGTACATCCGATTGAAACAAATAAAAAAGTCCCATCCGTTTTTCCATTTGACGGTGAAAATTATCTGGCTATTAGTCAAACAGACTATACGCGACTCTATAAGGAGATTTATCCTAAAAACACACAGCCTACTTTTAAGCCTGGTGAAGCGCTAATCGCGTATCCTTCTTACTTTAATCTTGATCATAAAACACTTAGTCGTGAACCTAAAAATTTAAATTTTAAATGGAATGATAAAATAGTTGGTTTCACTATCCACTATAATAACCAAATTGTGATTCAATCTTTATATTCTGCCACAGTGGTTTTACCTGATAAAGCAATCGCCCAATTCAGTATAAAGCCAATTAAAAAAGTTGTTTCGATTAACGTGCGAGATGCAAAAACTGCGGAAACGATAAGCGAACGAATGGATAAACTCTTTCCAGAAAGAGATTCTTTGCTAAGCTACCCCGCCGTTTACCGTACGATGATGAATACCTCTGGTGTACTCATGTTCATTGGCATGTTCATTGGGCTTGTCTTTCTCGCTGCAACTGGCAGTATCATTTATTTCAAACAACTAACGGAAGCTTATAATGATCGTGAAACTTATGAGGTGCTCAAAAAAATCGGTGTAACTCGTAAAGAAATTCGCTTCAGTATCGCAAGACAAATTCTGGTTATTTTTTTGATTCCCCTAGTACTAGGAATCGCTCATAGTAGTGTAGCGCTGCTTTGCCTTGCTAAATTGCTTGAGGTCGACCTCACCTTTCCTGTCCTCATCTCAACGGTTAGCTACACAATCATGTATATCATTTATTATCTATTGACTGTAAACAGCTACACCAACATTGTGATTGGAAAAAACAAATAAAAATCTCTCCAAATTGTTACATGTAACACAATTTGGAGAGAAATAAAAAAAAACGGAAAGCGAGCTTCCCACACCGATTCCCCTCAAAAATCCTTTTTAAACCCCATTCGCTCGAGTTGCCAATACAATAATTTCCCTTTGTCTGTAATCAAATACGTTTTCTTAGACTGAATAAACGGTTGTTTGCGAATCACAAAACCTTTCCATTCTAACCAATAAATCGTTAGTAAAAGTTCATTACGAGAAGGAAAGTTTTTATCGTGATTTGTTAGCGCATCAAATCGTTCCTCTTGGAAGTTAACGAAATAAAAATTCGGATCATATACATAGTTCAATGTAATCCACTTTAACTTTTCTGTTGGTTCCTTCAAAATGCGCTCACCCTAATATGCTTGATTTAATCTTATTATAGCAAAGCAAACCACTAAAAGGAATTTTTGTTTTCGTAAAATTTCATCATGGCGAAATCCAATCAAAAACTTCTCAAATCAAGAAAATAGCTCTCTTTTTTCCTAGATGTCAAAAAAAGCTTGCAATTTTGAGAGAATCCTCTATAATTAATGTCTAGACATACATGTCTAGACATTAATTAAAAAGGTGGTATTCTCATGAATCGTTATACACTCATTACTGGTGCCTCATCTGGCATTGGCGAGGCATTTTCAGCTTATTATGCTAGCCAAAAAGAAAATTTAGTTTTAGTTGCACGCTCTAAAGAAAAATTGCAAAAGATGAAAGCCGAATATCAGAAAAAATTTAAAATCGACGTGAAAATTTTAAACTTTGATCTCACGCAAGAAAGTGCTCCGCAAGAAATCTTCCAAGCTATTCAAGGTGACGGTTTACTTATCGATCGTTTAATAAACTGTGCTGGCTTTGCCACGAGTGGCAATGTTTATGACACAGATTTTTCTTTGCAACATACACAAATCATGCTAAATGTAACGAGTTTGTTTGATTTGACGAAACTCTTTTTAGACGGCATGATCAAAAGAAATCACGGGCAAATTATTAATATAGCTTCCAGTTCTGCCTATCATCCAATTCCTACAATGGCTGTATATGCAGCAACGAAAGCCTTTGTTTTATCCTTTACAGAAGCGCTCAGCTTGGAATGCCGAGATAAAAATGTTCAAGTACTTGCCTTCTCACCAGGCGCAACAGATACTAATTTCTTTTCTGCAAGTGGTGGTGTTGCGTATGGCAATTTACGAACACCAGAAGGCGTGGTTCAAGCAAGCGTCAAAGCTTTGAAACAAAATAAAATTTCTAAAATTGATGGCTTCAATAATTATTTTACAAGTAGCATCCTTCCTCGTTTACTCACCAGAAATAGAATGGCAAATCTTGTTTATGGTATAATGAAAAAGCAACTGAAACAGTAGAAAGGAATGGAATCGAAAATGGATAAGATAGAAGAGCTTAGATACCTGATTAAAGCTGCGGATAGAGAAGGAGAAGACATTTATCGTAAAATGCTTGCTTCTTTACAGATCACGCCTAGCCAAAATGAAGTATTAAAAATACTCTCTTTTAAAGATGGTCTTTCCATTTCCGAGATTGGTGAACTTTTAATATGTGGTTCAGACAGCCCGAGCCGTATTGTACAAAGGTTAATTGACAAAGAATATGTCATTAAAAAAGTGAATCCAAAAGATATCAGAAAATCTGCTATTTACCTCACAAATTCTGGTGCGGACATTTTAAAAGCAGCAACCAAAATCGAAGAGCAGTTTAATAATCGCATCCAAACGTTGCTTGCAGATCAAATCGATATAGATTTACTTATCAATGTTCTCACTAAACAAATTGAAGGCACGAAAACGGAACAACAAATTATTCAGCGTAAAAAGTTTTAACGCCTTTTTGTTCATTTTTTAACCTCATAAAAATTAGACTACCAGATTACGAAACTGGTAGTCTTTTTATTTCGAGTTAGCTGAAACTAAATTTTTGCACAAAAAAAGACGCTCCACCCATTCGAGGGAAAGCGCCAAACAAAAAGGGAGTTTAAGGTAAGAAAGGATGACCCACTACTAAAAAGGGAGAAAAAGTAATAAGTCATCGTTGCTTACTGTTTATTTACCCGATTTTTTTCACTTAAACCTTTTTTTGTACTACAAAAACATTAATATCCGATAACAATTAAATGAATTTATGTAATTAAAGTTACAAAACCGATAAATTTTTTTCAATACCTACTAAAAAATGAGCTTTGTCGTGCTGCGCCAATGATTAAACATAACCAACCAGCGAGAAAAGCAACGCCTCCAAATGGGGTGATCATGCCTAAAATCGAAATTTTTGTGATGCTCAGGGTGTACAAACTTCCCGAGAACAAAATGATCCCGATTGAAAATAACACAGCAGCAGCGGTATACAACCGACTATTTTCTTTCATCAATAATAAGCCACAAACTAAAATACCGATTGAATGAAACATTTGATACTGAACTCCTGTTTCGAAAGTTGACGCATTAGTTCCTAAAATATCTTTTAATGCGTGAGCCCCGAAAGCTCCAATTGCCACACAAAGCATCGCAAAAATTCCGCCTGTGATTAATACTTTTTTCATGCTGCTCCACTCCTTCTAAAAATCAAATAATGACTCGCCATTCGCCCCGTCATCGAAATTCATTTTTTCACTTTTTTCCTTTTGAATTTGCGGCGGACGTGTGCCCGTCATCTTTTCCCAAATCTTATCCTCTGGCACCGCCGCTTTCTTGCCCGTTTTGTCCGTTAAAAGCACTTCTGCTAGAACTTTTAGTGCCCCTAAGTGGATTTTACGCTCCGTTTCGTCCGAAGTTTCTCTTGCCAAATTTAGCTCCTCTTCCATCTTTTTGAAAAGGACTTGTGTATCGATTTCCACTTGTTTAACCTCCAGGAATTTCCTTTATTATTTTAGCTGGGTTACCGCCAATCACTACATTATCGCCAAAGCTTTTAGTAACGACCGCGCCAGACGCTACAACGACATTATCGCCAAGTGTTACGCCTGGGTTAATAATCGCTCGCCCGCCTATCCAAACATTATTTCCAATTGAAACAGGCTTTCCAAACTCTAAGCCACGATTTCGTTCAACAGGATCAAGCGGATGCGTTGCTGTATAAATATGTACACCAGGTGCGAACATACAGTTATCTCCAATTTCTACTTTACAAATATCTAAAATCACACAATCAAAGTTAGCAAAAAAATGTTCGCCAACAGAAATATTTGAACCATAATCAACGCGAATGCAAGGCTCTACATTCAATTCTTTCCCTGTTTTTTCAAACAATCGTTTTAACAGTTCAGCTCTTACTTTCGGGTCAAGCGTTTCATTGATTTCTCTTGTTAACTTGCGAGCTCGTCTTCTTGCGTAAACCAGTTCCTGATCTGACGGATCATAAAATTCTCCCGCGATCATTTTTTCCACCTCAGTTTTCATCCACACAACCCCGCTTCCAACTTTGCTCCCTTCATTATAACGAAATTCATGGAACGAAGCAAAAAGCTTCCTTTTCGTACAAGAAAACTGCAAATTTCCTCAAAAACAGATACAAATCATAAATTTAAAATACGAAAACTGTATATAAAAGCCCTGCATGTAAACTTTACTTTACAACGCGGAAATATTGCTCTATAATAACGTAAAGTAAAGTTTACAAAGGTGTGATAGAGAAGTGCTTCATAATCTTGTCAAAGAGTGTCGTTATGAAAAACAAATCTCACAAGAAGATCTTGCATCTGCAGTAGGAGTTTCCAGACAAACGATTCATGCCATCGAAAAAGGTAACTATAATCCCAGTTTAGAGCTCAGCTTCAAGTTGTCTATCTATTTTAACAAACGCATCGAAGAATTATTCCAATATAGGGAGTGACACATCCATGAAAAAATACATGATTAACGCTTGCCAAGTAATTCTATTCTCAATATATGGCTTCTTTTTAGGCTATGTTATGTTGGGACTACCTGTCACACACTCTAATTTATCTGACACATTACCTTCCTTAATAGGTGGTTTAGCCGGAAGTTCCTTTGTATTGCTCGTTGGATTTTCAAGCATAAAAAAGCGATTAAACCAAAATGAAGACGATGAACGCTACGTACAAAATCGAAGTAAATTTTCATTTTACTTTTTAACTGCTTTACTAGCTATAGCGCCTATTTTGTTATTCTTAATTAATCTCAATGGTCATTTTATAATCAATACGAGAAACATTGCTCAGTTCATTTTTATCTTGCTTATGATCTATGCCTTGGGACTATACATTCTCAAGAAAAAATAAGAAGCACAAGGCTTCTTATTTTTTTACTTTCGAGTAAGTTGTCTTTACAGATCCTCTTGAAAAGTTATTTTTATTGTTTGAAAATTCATCTACTACTTTATAATAAACATAATTTTTATCTGCCATCCGATAAATGCTTTGTCTCATATATGAATATTTCTTAACATATGAGATATCAAAGGTTTGAGCAACTACTCCTGCTATAGCCGCTCCTTTGTGAATTGCTGCAAGTCCTCCGTTCATTAAAGCTGCATAAGCAGTATTTGTAAACTTAAGACTAACTGTGTTTCGAGATACTAAATTGTATTTAGAGCCGCCTCCTCCAAAAGCTTGATGACTTCTAGCTAAAGGAATTATGTTTGTCGGTTCCGCTTTAACCAAATCGTCATTTTTCACAAAATTATCATAGCCGCCAATCACTTGTGCGTCACTTGCTTGAGCAGAAACCTCTTGCGCATGAACATTTATTTTCTTTGTTGTCGCTCGCTCACACGAATTACCTTCTGCTAGTACATGCATTACAGGAAACAATGTGGAAAACGTAAAAAGAATGATTACCACTATTTGCATTATACGTTTTATCCTTCTTTTTTTCATAGTTGCTACCTCTCTTCGTTGATTTTTATTACAGCCTGAGTATAGCATAAAAAAACTTTTCAAAATCAAAAATGTCATAAAACATCTATTTTTTGTCGTGAATGACCAAATATGGCTGTTTTTCTTGTTTTTTTGGATTTTAAAAAGAATTTTATCTTATTACGGCCTTCAATTTTATAGGTCCACTTGTCCTTACAATCTCACCATATAAAATTTGTAATTGCCTATTTTAGGTGCGCTTATATTACTGCAAATTTCCTCAAAAAGTGCTATGCTAGTGAAGGGTCAAGGAAAACACAGGAGGAATCTTATTTATGATCAAAGTTATTGCTTCTGACATGGATGGAACGCTTTTAAATTCTGATATCCGTGTGACGGAAGAAAATGTCAAAGCCATTGAATACGCACGCGGAAAAGGCATTCACTTTGTCCTTTGTACGGGACGAATGTATGATGATGCTATGCGTCTTATCAATGAAGCTGGTTTATTTGCACCTGCGATTTGCATGAACGGCGCTGAAATTCGTGATGAACACGGAAAAATTCAATTGCAACATGTTATCGACAAAGATCTTGCCAAAAAGACCTTTCAAATTTTGACTGACTTGGGTATGTACACCGAGATTTTTACTAACATTGGTCCGGTTACTGTCGATCGTGAAAAAGGCAAAGCTTTTATGATTGAGATGTTTCAAAAACTCCATCCAGAATCAACTGTCCAAATGATTACGGAACAAATTGAAAACCGTTTCGAGGCGAAAAACATTCATGAAATTAAAGATCCTGAACGGATTTTCAGTAATGACGAAATGAAAATTTTAAAATTCATTACTTTTTCCCCGGATCCTGACGTTTTAAAGCAAGCCCGCGAAGCACTGAATGTTTCAAATGAACTAGCGATTACTTCTTCTTTTTCGGATAATATTGAAATTACAAATCACGAAGCGCAAAAAGGAATTTCACTGCAATATTACGTAGAAAAACTTGGCGTTTCACTTGAGGAAGCTTTTGCAATCGGTGACAACATGAATGATATTTCCATGCTTAAAATGGCTGGGTATAGTGTTGCGATGGGAAATGCAGAAGATAAAGTTAAAAAGGAAGCCAAATTTATTACGACAACGAATGATGAAAATGGCGTCGCAGCAGCCATCTATAAAATGCTCGAAACCAATTCCTAAAAACTAATTTGGAGGGAACAAAAATGACAATCAAAAAAACGTTAACAGTAGCAGGCTCTGATTCGAGTGGCGGAGCTGGTCTTCAAGCTGACTTAAAGACGTTTGAAGAATATGGTACATTCGGTTTTAGTGCGATCACAACGATTGTAACGATGGATCCGGATAACAACTGGGCGCATGGGGTAACGCCGATTGATGCAGGTCTTGTTCGCGAGCAACTTAAAACCATCCTCTCTGGTGGCCCAGTAGACGCGATGAAAACAGGGATGCTTGGTTCTGTAGATATTATCCGAGCCACTCGAGAAGCAATAGATCAGTATCAACTCAAAAATGTAGTGATTGATCCGGTTATGGTATGTAAAGGGGAAGATGAACTTATTCAACCTGAAAATGCGGAAGCCATCCGTGATTTGCTTCTTCCAGTTGCAACTGTGACAACACCAAATTTATTTGAAGCTGGTCAGCTTTCTGGTTTTGGAAAACTTGAAACGGTTGAAGACATGAAACGTGCCGCTGAAAAAATTAATCAGCTTGGCGTTAAATATGTTGTTATCAAAGGCGGAAAAGCACTTGAAAGCAACAAAGCGATTGATCTTCTTTATGATGGCAAGGATTTCACAATTTATGAAGTAGAAAAAGTGGATACTGATTATAACCACGGTGCTGGTTGTACGTTTGCTGCTGCAATTACAGCGGGACTTGCAAAAGGAATGAACGTTCCTGAGGCTGTTCAAAAAGCGAAGGATTTTGTGACGGCTGCTATTCAAAATGGGTTTGCTTTAAACAAATTTATCGGTCCAGTTTGGCACGGCGCCTACAATCAGGCTGAAAAAAGAATTAAATAAATAGGCGAAAGCCTACTTAAAAAAAGCTAAATCGAATTTGATTTAGCTTTTTTTATTTCTTGCATCAACTATTTCATGTATAATAAAGGTGATTTGATTTTAAGGAGGATTTACATAACCATGGAGCAAAATAAAGAAAAGCTTTCCAAATCGACATCTGATAAAAATTATTTTTGGCCGATTATGATTTTTTCGGCAGTTGCTGTTGTTATCATCTTATTGTTATTCTTTTCGCCGATTGGCTATCAGGGAACGGTTCATTTTGATTTAACGATTTTACCACGTATGAACGCTATTTTTAATAGTTTTACTTTTGTATTCTTGTTAATTGCACTTTGGGCGATTGTAGTGAAGAAAAATATAAAACTTCATCGTGGCTTCATTTTAGCTGCTTTTACTTCTACACTTTTCTTTCTCGTTACTTATTTAAGCTTCCACTTTTTGTCTTCTGAGCCAAATACTTTCGGTGGAACTGGCTTTGTTCGCCCACTTTATTTTTTCATCTTAATCACACATAGTTTTCTTGCAGCTATTGTTGTGCCACTTGCTTTATTCGCTCTTGTTTGGGGCTGGACGATGCAAGTTCAAAAACACAAAAAGATTGTGCGCTGGACAATGCCAATTTGGCTTTATGTGAGCTTTACAGGCGTACTTGTTTATCTCTTTATGGCTCCTTATTATTAAACACTAAAAAACACCTGCCGAATTCGGCAGGTGTTTTTTACGACATCAAATTTATTTTTTAGCATTTGGAACAGTATCAAGATTAGCATCACTATCCCCTTTAATGCCATCTGGTAAGTTCCATAAAAAGCCACCGACAAGTGTATCGACTTCCGCATTTTCATGTAATCCACTATGTGTCACATCAGGCCCTGCAACAATTCGTTCTTGATAGGCTCCTTTTGGGAAAAAGGTTTTCGCATAGAAGACACTACTCACTTTGACTAAGCCATCGGAACCTGAATTATTTCGATTTCCAGCAATCGCTAGAACTTGGATATTTGTAGGGATGCTTGCTTTTTCTTTTACAAGAAGTTGTAAAGCTGCTGAACCAGCCTTTAAATCCTGAGCGGCTGGATCTTTTTGCAATTTAAAGTAACTCGCTTTATCAATTCCCGCAAAAGGAGTTGCAATCGCAATAAATTTTTGTGGCACTGGGTAAGCCGCATCAGCGGGTGTCTTTTCTAAGTAACTTAAAATCGCTAAGCCGCCCATCGAATGACCAACAAAATTAATCGTCTTGACTTGCTCGCGTTCTCGCAAATATCGCATTGCTTTTTGTAACCAAAGTGTTTGTTTTGCTAGGCTTGCTCGGTTATCTTCAAACAAAATTTGGACGGCCGAATCTCCATCTTTCTCGTATTTTCCGATTCCGCCAGAAACATCAAGTTTGCCATTTTCAGCAACAGCAATTCGCATTGCAATCTTCTTACCG
Source organism: Listeria kieliensis (assembly GCF_003369925.1). GTDB lineage: Bacteria > Bacillota > Bacilli > Lactobacillales > Listeriaceae > Listeria > Listeria kieliensis_A. Next base: position 88,705 of record NZ_LARY01000002.1, read on the forward strand.
CCAGCTTCGTATCCAAAACGATCTAACATGTGTCCAAACGAATTGGCCGTTCCTTTGTAGCCATGCACAAAAACAGTTGGAATTATTGTTTCTTTCACCTTCGCCTCGCTTTTTTCTTGTGCTTTCCAAAAATAAACGCCGAACACGGCTGCACCAATCAATAAAATGACGGCTAGTAAACCAAAAAACTTCGCTTTTCGCAAGGTGACACTTCCTTTATTTTTAAACTAGGAGCAATCACTTTGATAGGGTTCATCTTTTGAAACCATAAAGATTTTTGTAATTGCTTTTTCTTCCACGACGACAGCATTTAAACTCCCACCAAATACTGCCCCGCCATCAATATCCATTCTGGTTTGATCTTGAGACAACCAGATTCGGCTAGATCCATCACTATGTAAATTCTGAACAGGAGTATGCCCAAAAATAAAAACTTTCCCAGTTCGATTTTCTCCAAACAAAAAGGGCTCACGAATCCAGTAAAAATCACTAGGCTTCGTATCATACCAGTTTTTAGCGTTAAAATCAACTCCGGCATGAACAAAAACATATTGATTTATTTCATAGTAAAGCGGTCTTGAATCAATAAAAGCAATCAAGTCGCCCGACTCTTCCATAATTTTTGTTGCTAACTCTTCTGGAGTCGCAAATTCATCTACATTTTCAAGGAGAAGGGATTGAATTGTTTCCATGCCGCCTTGACTAATGTAATAACTCATCTTTTCGGCAGGGTTTTTCAACCAATCTAGTAACATCGCTTCGTGGTTTCCTTTCAAAACAACCACATCGGCTTCTTCATACAATTTTTTCACAAGTCGTAACACCGCTCCCGGATTCTCACCTCGGTCAATCAAGTCACCAACAAATAAAAGTTGCTCTCGTTCTCTGTTCCAGTTTTTGAGCATCTTCTCAAGCAGTGAAATTTCACCATGAACATCTCCAATCGCAAAAATCGGCTTCATCGCCTCTCCTCCTTTTCTTGTCAGATGGAACAAAAACGTCCAAGTGAAGCCGGACGTTTTCATTTTTTATCTTTTTCCTAAGTCAGTCAATCGGATCCTTACGAAGACGTTCCTCAATTTCTTCAATTTCACGACGAATGCTATCAAGGCGCATTTCTGAACTGTTGATCGGTCCATTTTGAAGCATTGGATCCTCGAATCCTGCTGGATCAGCTACAAGTTCTTGATATTCACGTCGCAACTCAATCAAGCGATCTTCCAAGTCTTGCCTGCTCTTCTCTTTCATTTTGCCACCTCCACTCTCGGAAACTCTTACCTTCCTTTTCCCCAAAAAATAAAAAAACAACCCTTTTTTTGAAAATTAATCGGCCAAATGGATAAAAATACGTTTTCACTGTATTTCGTGAACATTTTATGCTATTTTTAGGATGAACTTAACAAAAACTCTATAAAAAAGAAAGGAAGATGACAATATCATGCAATCCATTTCAGAACTACGTCGTTCTGCGCGTGAATCGCTACAAGGCAAATGGGGTCTAGCCATCGGGATATTTATCCTCAGCTATCTCATCATCGCTGCTGGAAGCTCCATTCTAGGATTTATCCCAATCCTCGGATGGCTTGCTAGTTTTCTTTTGGTAGGACCTCTTACAATTGGTGTCACTTGGTTCTACCTTTCCTTAAGCCGAAAAGAACGCCCAGATGTTGGCTATATGTTCAGTGGCTTTAACGACTTTGGTCGGACTTTACTTGCCTATGTGCTCGTTACACTTTTTACCATGCTTTGGTCGCTACTCTTGATCGTCCCCGGCATTATTAAAATGTATTCGTACTCACAGACCTACTATATTTTGCGTGACAATCCAGAAATTTCCGCGCTTGATGCCATCACAGAAAGTCGTCACATGATGAACGGCTACAAAGGAAAGCTTTTCGGGCTTTCTCTCACATTCTTGCTTTGGTATCTAATTCCAGTAGTTATTTTCATTATCGGAGTTGCCGTAATGGGAACCGGAGCTGCTTTTTCAGATGTGAGTTATTACGGACAGAGTGGTAGCTTTTCTGTTGTTTCACTAGGAGCCGTTCTTGGCGGAAGCTTCGTTTTGTTGCTTGGTTTTCTCGCCTTGGTTGCCGTTTCGATTTTCATCTATCCCTATTCACAAACGGCTTATGCAGGTTTCCACGACGATTTGTATAGCTTAGTTGAACAAAACTTAGAAGAAAATGACCCTTATGAAACAGGTTTCCAAGAAGAATTCGAACAAACCGAAGAACCTAGTGATTCTCACACTGAACAAGTCGATAACCACTCGCAAGAAACAAAAGAAAAAGATGACACCGAAAATGACAAAAACAAATAAGCTCCTTGTTTCCGGAATCAACTTTTCAATTCGACAAGCAACGCCTGAAGATGCTTCTTCCTTAGAAAAATTGATGCTTGAAATTGCCCAGTGGCTAAAAGATAAGGGCTCTACACAGTGGAATGAGTTGTTACAAGGAAAAGACGTTCATCATCTTATGCAAAAAATAACAGCTAACGAAGTTTTCCTTGTCAGTCAAAATGAACAAATTGCCGGAGCAATGATTTTACAAAACACGCCAAGCGATTGGGATAAATCACTTTGGCAAGAAAAAACCCATAAAAAAGCTTGCTATTTGCATCGCTTAATGGTTTCTCGTTTATTTAGCGGGTATCAGCTAAGCCTTGCCATGATTAAGTATGCGGAAAGTTTGACACGCTCAGAGCAAATTCCAAGATTACGACTTGATACGAAAAGCGATGTGCCTTTTCTAAACAAACTTTATCAATCAGCTGGCTTTACTTTAAAAGGAGTGCAAAAAGGCTATTCCCTTTATGAAAAAGTCTTATATTAAGCACAAAAAAGACTACCTTCATTTCAAGGTAGTCTTTTTAAATTTCAACTTAACGAAAAGCATTTGCGCCATAGCTTAAGAGAAGTGTCTTGATTTCATCACTAGCTTCTAAATAACGGCGTTCTTTTAACAACTCGACAATAGCAGTCAGTTGCTTGATATTATGTTCCCGCATTTCCTCGGAAAATTGGTTAATTGGATCTGCTGAGAAATAATTGATGTTGAAAAATACTTTTTTTGTCATTTCCTTGTAATAAGGATTTCCGGAGTAGTTGATCAAACGTAAGAAAAACTGGTGTTCATTAAAAACATATTCATCCATATCGCGTAAATAAGAAGCACGGTCCATTGATTGTATACATTTTTCAAGTTCATCAATATCAATTTCTTCTTCAGTTTGTTCAAGTTTTTCAAGAGTTGCCTTAATAAACAATTCAACCACTTCAAGTAACTGCACATAACGTGTGGAATCCACAAGGGTGTCTTTTACAACCACGCCGCTGTAAGTTCTGTAGTCCAAGATGCCTTCTGCAACAAGTGCTGTGATAGCTTTCCGAATTGGTGAACGGCTAACCCCTAGCTCTTTAGAAAGTCTTTCTTCCGTTAGATGTTCATTGGGCTTCAATTCACCATTCTTGATTTTTTCAATAACACTGTAATAAACAACTTTATCGAGGGTCTTATAGTCTCGTTTACTTTTCAATTTATAACGCTCCTTCAATCGGTGAACTTTCTCATATTATACCACATGCCGTAGCTGAAACAAAGCTGATTTTTTAGGCTTTTCAAGAATCCATCAAAAAAAACATCTCAAAAAACCAGATAAATGGTACATAGTTCCCATATACCCATGAAAAAGAACCCCAAAACGAATTTTTGACAACTTTTTGACACTTTTTCCATCCAAATAAATTCTTATTGTTTCTGATTTCTTTTTTGATTGTATACCAAAAGAAGTGATTATTAATGAATTAATTTACTTTGTTTTGCTTTTGCTGAAAGTTTCGGCACGATTCGATCAAGTGGTTTTTTCAGAAGTGTCCCAATCAAGATAAATAAAATCATAAAGCCAAGCAAGACAGCAATATCTAGATAAGCACCTGGCCAGTAAATCCCTCCTACACTTTCGCGAATTAAGTTCACCGCATACGTAAACGGTAAGAATGGATAAATGGCTTGGAAAAACGGTGGTGACACTTGAATTGGGAAGTTTCCACCTGCCCCAGAAATTTGTAGAACAAGGAGAATAATCGCAATTCCCTTTCCGACATTATTAAATAAAGAAACAAGCGTGTAAACAATCGTCATAAAGACCATGCTGATGAAAAGACTAAACAGTACATGCCAAACAGGTTCACGAATATAGACATGGAGTAAGAAAATATTTCCAATAGTCACTGTCAAAGCTTGTAAAAAACCAATAGAAAGAAAAGTTAAAAGTCGTCCAAAATAGCGATGAATGTTCGTGAAGATGCCACCTGGAACCTCAACATCAACCCGGAGAAGTGAAATCACAAGAAGAGCCCCTACCCAAAGACAAAGCGCCGTGTAAAACGGTGAAGAAGCAGAGCCGTAATTTGGAATCTTGTAGTATTCGGTTTGATTAAGCTGTACTGGGCTCGCGATAAAGTCACTATCCTTATCGGCATCATTACGAAGAAACGAGATAATTTCTTGCAGATTATATTCTTTATCAAAATCGTTAATCTTAGAAGCCGCTTGGTTGATGGCTTTTTCAAATGTAGGAAGTTCGTTCCTCGAAAGGTCAGCTGCAATCGTTACGGCCTTTTCAAGTTCGGGCATTTTTTCTTTAATCAACTGAGAAGCATTTTTCAACTCTTTTTCAAGATGCGGTAAGTCATTCCGAACAAAATCTCCAGCACGATGTAATTTTGTCTTAATCGCAGGAAAATCATTTTGATAAAAGATTGCTGCTTGATTGATTCCAGAAATCACTTGATCTAATTTCGTATCAATTAACTGAGAAGTTTCCTTCAAGATTTTTTCAATTTCTGGAAGCTTCGCTTGAAATTCTTTCAAATACGTTTGACCCGTTTGAAGGGTCTTTTTCGAATTCGCGAGTACATCAGCAATCTCAGGCAATTTCCCTTGCGCCGTTTTCAAGAGTTCACGCGAGCTTGTCAAGTCCTTTTTAATTTGACTAAGCCCCGCCTTAATTCTTGGAACAATCGTACTATCATATTCTCCAAGAATTTGGTCCAGCTTGCCGCTAACTTGTTTCGCCTCACTATTTAAGCGATCTACGAGCTCTTTTGTTGGTTGTTTACCCGCCTGAACATCTTGCTTCAACTTCTCAACTGTCTCTTTTTGTTCAGCTAATACTTGTTTCATTCCCGACAAATCAGAAATAAAACTATCTAAAGGGTGATTCGGAAGGGTATCATTGAGCTCCGTTAAAAGATCAATTTGCTTAGTGAGTATCTCTTCCAGGTCCGCCATTTGTTTTTCAATTTGATTTAGCGCCTTTAAAGCTTCCTCTGGAGTCAAATTCCCATTTTTAAGATCATCCGTAATCGCAACAACATTATCTGCAACTTGTTTCATCAGCGTCAAATTAGTCTTGATTGCCGGCGCCACCGTATCAAAAGAAGCATCCACTTGATCTGCAAATTTCGATACTTCACTCGCATATTTGCTACCATCTGCAGCAATTTTTTTTACTTCTGGAAGCGCCGCTTCCGCCGTATTAATAATCCCAAGCGCTTGACTAGATTCATCTAAGGCATCATTCAGCGTTTTCTTCACCGTACCAAAATTTGCCGCTACTTCGTTAATACCAGCTGCCACTTTGCGAATTTCAGGTATCTTCGTTTGCAGCGTTAAAATTTCTCCACCCAGTTCATCCATTTTAGGAATGGCCGCTTCCACTTTCAGCAACTCAGATGCAGCTTCATTTAGTTCCGGTATGCGGTCACTCAGTTCTTCGACTTGTGCTGCTTTTTCTTTGATATCCGGAAGTTTCAACTCAATTTTCTGCGCTTCTTCTCCCATTTTGTTCATTTCTGGAATAGCATCCTGAACCGCAAAAACTTTATTTTTCACCTTTCGAATAGTTGGTAGTTCATTTTCAAGGTCAATCCCAGCTTTATTAAACTCGGCAAGTACAGACTTACTGACCGTTCCAACAAACTCACTACTAATTTGATTCACAATTGTTGAAGCTCCTGCGTCTGTCATCTTGGGTGCTATCGCATTGATTTTTTCATTTACCGAATAATCGATCTGTGGTTTCTTCGCATCATCTGTCACAACAGATACCATATCCTTCGAAAAATCTGCTGGGATGTGGATAGCCGCATAATATTTGCCGCTTTTTACGCCCTTCTGCGCTTCGTCGTTGCTGACAAAAGTCCATCCTAGCTTATCATTTTTTTTCAAGTTTTTCTTGAGTTCCGTCCCTACATTTACCGTTTGGTCTTGTCCAGGAACAGAAACTTCCGCACCTTTATCATCGATGGAAACTGCTACCTTAATCCCCTTGGTATTCGAATATGGATCCCAAAGCGCTTCAATGTTGAACCACGCATAAAGCGAAGGCAAAATAATTAGAGCAACAACAAGGAGAAGTGCAAGTGGCGCTTTAAAAACTCGACGCCAGTCTAAAATAAAAATTCCAAGTACTTTTTTTATTTTAATCTCCTCCTATCTAAATGTTTGTACAATAAATTTATTAATTAATTCTTTCACGTCTTTTTTAGCTTCCTCATAACTTTCGTTCTGCAGATTTTTTAGAACTGAATTCATTCCTTTTTCCGTTTCTTCAGCCAGAATAATCGGCAATACTTTGATCTCCTTCTGAGCTTTTAAATCAAAGTCACTCTCGAGCATTTGAATAAAACGATCTGCATAACTATTTTGCATGTGGTGAACAAAGCTTTTTAACGAATCAAACAAAACTTCCATATAAAGATCTTCGTGTTTTTTCTGCAAGTGTTTCCGAAGCATTTCTTTTTTTTCTTCAAAAATTTGAGCATCAAACGGGATTCGTTTATTTTCTAATTTAGAGATTGTTTGAAGCACTAGCATTTCGACAATTTCAAGCAGAGAAACAAAATGCCCCGCCGACATTTCACTTTCAATCACGGTAGCTCCTCGATTTGCTTTCGTTTCAATCAACTGTTCAGCTTCAAGTTGTGCGAGCGCCTTTCTGACAGGCGTTCTCGAAATATTTAGCTCGCTTGCGATGGACGCTTCAGCAATGTGATCGCCAACTCGCAATTTCCCACTTAAAATTTTTTCTTTAATCGTGATGTAAGCTAATTTTTCAAAGGTTTCTTTTTCGGGCACTCAAGCCTTCCTCCTTCATTAAAAATACTTTTTCCGCCAAAAAATAAGTGTCACAACAAGTGTTACGACGAGTGTAAAAATCATGATCAGAGAAAACGCGTGTGCATATTCTGCAAAGGGTAATTTTACATTCATTCCGTAGATGCTTCCAATAATAGTAGGGAGCGATAAAATAATCGTAAACGACGTCAAAAATTTCATGACCATGTTCAAGTTATTGGAAATAACAGAAGAAAAAATATCCGACATTCCACTAATAATCTGTGTATACGTATCTGTCATTGCAATCGCTTGTTTGTTTTCAACTAGTACATCTTGCAGCAAGTCTCGATTTCCTTTATCCCACATGAAGTGTCCAAAGCTCGCAATTTTATCTAACGTTGCTTTATTAGATTGCAAAGCAGTAGCAAAAAATACAAGGCTTTTTTGGACCGCCATAAACGCATACAGTTCTTCATTTTTTATAGATTGCTTAATTCTTAGCTCCAACTGATTAGTTGAACGAATAATTTCATTCAAATAACGCAAATAATAAAACGATACCGCGTAAAGAATAGTAAGTAAAAACTGTCCGCGTTTTCCAGTATTATAATATTTTTCAGTCTTATCCGTACCAATATTTTCTAGCACTGGTGTCTTCTTGAGCGTGACAGTCATAATCATTTCATGCGTTAAGATAATTCCAATCGGCAAAGTTTCATACATTTTATAGCCAAGTTCATCTTTAGAAGCATACGGGCAATCAACAATAACAAGCGAATGTTTAAACGTTTCATCCAATCGCTCCATTTCTACCCGAGAGCGTTCTTCTGTATCAAGTGCATCGAAAAAATAATCACGTGGAACCCCATACTTCTCACATAGCTGATAAATCTCTTCATTTGTTGGCGCCGTCACTTTGATCCAACAGTTTTCACTTGGTTTATCAATCTGTTTGATTTTATTCTGATCACCTGTCTCAAAGAACTCAATCATATTTTTCCCTCGCTTCATAAAATCTCTACTTCTATATTAGCAATTTTTTCGCGCATTGTCCCATCTTTTTTGTTCATTACGACAGATGCTATCTTATCACTCAATACAAAAAGATGCAAAGACGTTTACTAAAGCAAACATCTTTGCACTCTCTATTATTTATTCAGCTGACTGTGCCTCTTTCCATAAGAGAAATAAATGATTAATCCAATCGCGAACCAAATACTACATACAAGCCATGTAAGAGGTTGGAGACGCGTCATTAAAAACAGACAAAGTAAAGTAGATATGATTGGTAAGACGGGATAAAATGGTGTTTTAAAACCTTCTTGTGAAACTTCTTTATTTTTTCTAAGGAATAAAATTCCAAACGAAACCATCATAAAGGCAAATAGTGTTCCCATGTTGACAAGTTCCGCCAAGCGACTTAAAGGAACAACACCTGCAAAAAAGGCAATAATCGTTGAATAAATCCATGTATTTTTCACAGGCGTATGATGTTTTGGACTTACTTCTGCCATCATTTTGGGTAGCAAGCCATCACGGCCTAGCGCATAAACAAGCCGTGTTCCACCATAGAGCATGACAAGAATAACAGTCAACATACCGATAACAGCACCAAGTGAGATGACACCAGCCACCCAGTTTTGATCAATCAATTGTAAAGCAAAAGCAACTGGATCAGAAACATTTAAATTCTTATATGAAGCAATCCCAGTAAGGACAACCGAAACTGCCATGTAAAGCAGTGTACAAACAAGTAATGAACCGATAATCCCAATGGGCATATTTCTTCTTGGATTTTTCACTTCCTCAGCAGCACTAGATACAGCATCAAATCCGAGGTAAGCAAAGAAGACAAGCGCTGCCCCGTTTAAAACACCAGAAAAACCAAATGGCATGAAAGGTTGCCAGTTCGATGGTTTAACATAAAATACGCCTACAATAAGGAATAACAAGATAACGCCAATTTTAAGAAATACAATCATTGTATTGACACGTGTTGATTCTTTGATTCCGCGCGTTAATAAGAAAGCCACTAAAAAAACAATTAAAATAGCTGGAATATTAATATAAGTGCCGTTTGCTGGATCAAAAGAATTAGAAAATGCAGCTGGTATCTCAATGTGGAACCCTCTCAGAAAAGCATTTAAATAGGAAGACCAGCCACTCGCAACAGAAGCCACTGCAAGCCCGTATTCAAGCAAAAGCGCCCATCCAAGTAGCCAAGCGATAAATTCGCCAAAAATCACATACCCATAGGTATACGCACTTCCCGCAACTGGTACTGCCGATGCAAATTCTGAATAGCACATCGCTGCAAGTGCACAAACGATAGCAGCAATAACAAAGGAAAAGACAATAGCTGGACCAGAATGAAGTGCAGCAACAGTTCCAGGTAAAATGAAGATCCCAGTTCCAACAATCGCTCCTACACCTAGTAAAATTAAATCAAACCCATTTAAGGTTTGCTTTAATTGAATGCTCCCACTTTTATTTTTATGAATTAAATCATGAATCGGTTTTTTTCTGAAGATGGACAAACTTTTCACACTCCCTTTACACGAATACAACTTTTTTCTATCATACATTTTTACACATTAAAGTTCAATAGCATTAAAGAAATAAAATTATTTTTGTTTTCTTTCAAATTGGCGAGAATATTTGTACTTACATCGGGTTTGTTGTAAAATAACTTTAACTGGAAAAGTTGCCTTCGTGCAAATCCATTATTTTAAAATAGAAAGAGGCTATAGCATTGCTAATCATTTATCTACTTTTGATCGTTGGCCAATTCGCATTTGCTTATTTTCAAATCTTTCAAGATCCAAGTTTTCTTAGCTTCATAGCAGATTTGGCTTTCGTTTTTCTCATTCTTCTACTCGTTCATGCATTTGTAAAAGAACGTTATCATGTTTATGTTTATGCTGGACTCACCTTTATTGTCGGTGTACTCATGTTGGTATTCGTTTTATATAGTCGCTTCTATCATGAAATTCCGACATATCACAGCTTCTCATTAATCGGAGAAGTCGGCGTTGTAAAAGATAGCGCCTCAAGTTTATTAAAATGGTATGACTGGCTATTCTTTGCTAACTTGTTGCTTTTGCCTGTCGTTCTTTATTTACGACTTAAAAAGCATGTTTCCTTTAAGTCGTTTCGAATCAAACGTAACTCGTTTGGGGCTATTGTTTCCATTTTAGTTTTACTGATCGGACTTTTCACTTATGACATGATGAACAAAAATATTATTAGTGATACAAAACGTGCGGAAAAAATGGGAGTTTTTACTTTTAATCTCGCCACGGCATTTACTGGAACCGCCCATGTTCGCGCAGCCGATTTAAATGCCGAAAATGTTCAAAAATTAAAGGGCGTTACGCCTAAGAAAAATCCTAAATATTTTGGAACTGCTAAAGGAAAAAACTTAATCATTATTCAGCTTGAATCATTGCAGCGTAATCTGACAAGTGTCAAAATCAATGGTAAGTCAATTACGCCAACGCTTGACAAATTGCAAAATGAAACCCTTTATTCGGATTCCTTTTTCCAAACTGTTTCAAAATCAAACACGGCTGATGCGGAATGGTCCGTTTATACTTCTACTTTCCCAAGTGGTTATTATACCAATACTCAAACTTATGGAAATCGAGTGATTCCAGGTTTACCTCGTGTTCTTGGAAAAAAAGGTTATACATCAGCGACTTTCCATACGAACGATGCAAGTTTTTACAACCGTGAAAATTTCTATCCAGCTGTTGGTTTTGATAAGTTTTATGATCGTTCATTCTTCGGAGATGAAGACAAAATTGGATTTTCTGCAAGTGATGAAGTCTTGTATAAAAAATCACTACCTGTCCTTGAAGAGCACTATAATAATAAAGAACCTTTTTATGCACAACTGATTTCTGTAAGTTCACACATGCCGTTTAAAATCCCAGAGGAAAAACAAACATTAACACTTCCAGCAGATCTTGAAGGCACTGAACTTGGGGATTATTTCCAAGCTGTACATTATGCGGATACACAACTTGGCAAATTCATTGACGAACTAAAAGCTAAAGGAATTTGGGATGATTCTGTTGTTGTGATGTATGGGGATCACCATATTATTGACACAACAGCGCTTCCTGATAATCAAAAGAAATATATCAATCGTTCCACGGAACTAAAAGCCCAACCAGCCGATGATTACCGGATTCCATTTTTCCTTCACGCTCCAGGAATTGAAAAAACTGGAAAAATTAATAATATTGGTGGGGAAATTGATGTGATGCCAACTGTTTTAAATTTACTCGGCATTAAATCGGACAACCAAATTATGTTCGGGGAAGATATTTTAAATTCTAAAACCAACTTTGTTCCAGAACGCTACACGATGCCTGAAGGTAGTTATTTCGCTAATGATTATATGTACGCACCCGATGAAAGCTTTGAAACCGGGAAAGCTACACATTATAATGGTTCGAAAATGCCATTAAATGATGCCGTTAAGGAACGCTTTGATGCGAGCCGGAAGCTGCTGCAATACTCAGATAGCTACGTGGAAAATTTCCCGAAACAAAAAGATGAAGAAAAGCAAGACGAGAAGTAAAAAACCGCGTTTCCGAGTGGAAACGCGGTTTTTTTATTTGTCTTTCTTCCAATTTTTCCGTTTGAAAGTAAATTGTTTCATCCAAGGCAAGCCCTTCTTCAGCGCAATGTAACCGATAATTGCAATCACAAGTGCGCCTAAGATATCCACGATGATATCCCCCATTGTATCTGCAAGTGCAGCACGTCCGACGTATGGCGTTCCTCCTGATGTTTCAAATCGTTGCATGTTGAGCCCAAGCAAGCCATCAAAAGTGTATTCATAGACTTCCCAAAATGCGCCAAGCGTAACTGCGAAACAAAAAGAAAATACGGCAACAAATCCTGGTTTCATTTTTAAGACAACATTTTCATTGAAATTCAGTAAACTGACAAAAGAAAAACCAATTGCCCCTAACATCGCACCACTGAAAATGTGCAAAATTTTATCCCAATATGGAACGATCGAATAAAATTTTTGAATCGTACCAAGATAAATCGATCCGTAAAGGAAGATAATAAACAGTAAGTACACCAAACCAGGAATTTCAAACTTAAAGCTTCTTGCAAGAATCGACGGAAGTGCCAAGATCAAAATTCCTAAAATAATTTCAACTAGTAAGAAGATATAGTCACTTTGTAAGGTTACTTTTGGGCCGTGTACGGGTTGCTCGACAGGCGCGGTGAAAATTTCAAATACCGTGAAGACAAGTGACACCGCCATTGACGCAAAAATAAATAGCGCCACCCACTGCGTCCAATTCAATTTTTTAATCCAGTTCATTCTTTTGTACCTCCCAATCATTTTAACAAGGCTCTTCGCCTTTCTTTACCCAAAAATAGTCAGAAAAAAACCGACATGATCTCCTCATGCCGGCGCAAAAGCGTTTTAATTTTTGGAAGGATAGTTTTCCAAGAAATAAATAAGCGTTTGCAGTTCCGTCGTTAAATCGATATGATGAACGCGAACTTGTTTAGGAACACTGATTCTAGCTGGCGTAAAGTTTAAAATCCCTTTCACGTCTGCTTCCACTAGTTTGTCCACTGTTTCCTGAGCTTCGTCAGCTGGAACCGTTAAAATGACTACTTCAACTTGATTTTCCTTTAAAATTTCTTCCATATCATTCAAATGATAAATCGGAATTTCTTGTTGAACTGTACCCACTTTGGCCGGGTCTACATCAAATGCTGCACAAACACGTATATTATTATTTTTCATGAAGTTGTAGTGAAGCAGAGCCATCCCAAGATTTCCGACTCCGATAATAGCCACATTGGTTTCTTTATCTTGACTAAGCGTTTTACCAAAAAAATCAAGTATGTAAGAAACATTATAGCCATATCCTTTTTTCCCTAAAGCCCCAAAGTAAGAGAAATCACGACGAATCGTTGCAGAGTCGACTTTCACAGCCTCGCTTAGTTCAGCAGAAGAAACACGCTCCTTGCCTGATTCATAAAGATATTTCAAATAACGATGATAAAGCGGTAAACGCTTCGCCGTCGCCTGTGGGATTTTTGTTGTTTCATCCATGTTCTTCAATCGTCCTTTCTACCTTAAAATTCACTTTTTGACTACAATTCTGCAGTTAATTTAGTCTGAAACTGTTCTGACTTTCACAATGCTTGCTTTTCTACTATAAACATTTCACAAGCAATGCACAATCTTTTTGCTCAAAAAACTTAAAAAAACAACTTAATCCGTTAATTTAAAAGATTCTTCTGTTTTATTTTACCGTAAAATCACAAATAAAGCTAACTTTTTCACATATTTTTTTATGTGATTGCATGAAATACTGCTTTAAGCTAAACTAATAGAGAGATGGGAGAGAGAAAAATGATTCTATTACAAGCACAACAAATTGCAAAATACTTCGGTGCAGAAGTCATTTTAGAAAATATTAAACTCGAAGTGAAAACGAACGATCGGATCGCGCTTGTCGGCCGAAACGGTGCAGGAAAGTCAACACTTCTAAAAATACTTGCTGGACAAATTGGTTATGATGCAGGAACCATTTCGCATCCAAAAAATGTTCAGATTGGCTACTTGGCACAAAATACAGGACTTGAATCTAGCAAAACCATTTGGAATGAAATGCTTGCTGTGTTTGATGACTTAATTGAACTTGAAAAAGAAATTCGTGCGATGGAGCAGCGACTTGCGGATGCAAGTTTATATGAAGATCCTGAGTCTTCAAGACAAGCTCTTGAAACATATGATAACTTGCAACACCTTTTTAAAGAACGTGGCGGTTACACGTACGAAGCGGAAATTCGCTCAATCTTGAATGGCTTTAAATTTTATCAAGAAGACTATGATAAGCTCGTCTCTTCACTGAGCGGTGGGCAGAAAACTCGGCTCGCGCTCGCCAAATTACTTTTATCGAAGGAAGACTTGCTGATTCTTGATGAACCGACTAACCACCTTGATATCGAAACGCTTGCTTGGCTTGAAAATTACTTACAAAACTACTCGGGTGCGCTTTTGATCGTCTCACATGACCGCTATTTTCTCGACAAAGTAGTGAGCCAAGTCTATGAAATCAGCCGTACTAAAACGCAGCATTATCCTGGGAACTACAGCCGTTACTTAATCTTAAAGCAAGAAAAACTAGAACGAGAATGGAAAGAGTTTGAAAAACAACAAACTGAAATTGGAAAACTGGAGGATTTCGTTGCCCGTAATTTGGTTCGCGCTTCAACCACTAAACGCGCTCAGAGTCGTCGCAAAAAGCTTGAAAAAATCGAACGTCTTGACCGGCCCGATGGAGCAGAAAAAGCGGCTCACTTCGGTTTCCAATTTGAACGGGCTTCGGGAAACGATGTTTTGTTTGTTGAAGATCTTTCAATTGGCTATGAAAAAGAAAAAACCGTTTCGAAAAACTTAACATTTGAAATCAAACGCCAAGACAGCATTGCTCTTGTTGGACCAAACGGGGTTGGAAAATCAACACTGCTTAAAACACTAATTCAAGAGCTATCCCCGTTAAGCGGAAGTTTCCGATTCGGGACTGGTGTAAAAATCGGTTACTACGACCAAGAACAAGCAAAACTTTCTTCAAACAAAACCGTACTTCTTGAACTTTGGGATGACTATCCAGAGTTAGATGAAAAAACCATTCGAACAACGCTTGGTAATTTCCTTTTTTCTGAAGATGATGTCTTAAAACTTGTATCAACATTGAGTGGTGGAGAAAAAGCGCGACTTGCCCTTGCCAAGCTCACGCTGTTAGGAGCCAATGTGCTGATTCTAGATGAACCGACCAACCACCTTGATATTGATAGTAAAGAGGTGCTTGAAGCAGCTTTAATTGACTTCGCGGGAACGATTCTCTTCGTTTCGCATGACCGCTACTTTATCAACCGAGTAGCTTCTAAAGTTGTTGAACTTAGTTCAGAAGGCGCTCGCGTTTACCTTGGTGATTACGACTACTATCTTGAAAAACTAGCTTATGAAAAAGAAATCGCTCAACTTGAATTCGAAGAGAAACTTCAAGCGGGGCAAATTGAAGAAAAAAGTATTTCTGGAAGTAAAGAATCCTATCAAAAAAGCAAAGAAAATCAAAAATTGTTCCGTCAAAAAACAAGAAAACTTGAAGAAATTGAAACCGCAATGGAAGATGCCGATGGTAAAATTGCAGAACTTGAACAACTTTTAACGCAACCTGACGTCTTTAACGATCATGAAAAAACGCTTCAAATTACAGAAGAGCTGGATAGCATAAAACAAGTAGCTGAAGCACTAATGGAAGATTGGGAAACGCTAAGCGTGGAAATTGAAGCACTGACTGAAGAATAAAAAACAAGCTCACGGATAGATAATCATCCGTGAGCTTGTTTTTTTATTTATTCAACGGTTACACTTTTCGCCAAGTTCCGTGGTTTATCCACATCACAATCCCGGTGAAGTGCTGCATAATAGGCTAGTAGCTGACAAGGAATAACGCTAACAAGCGGCGTTAAAAGTTCGTGCACATGCGGCAAAATAAGCTGATCTCCAGGTTGTTCTAAGCCTTCCATCGCAAATACACAAGCATTCGCCCCACGTGCTAAAACTTCATTGACATTTCCGCGAATATTCCAATTGATATTTTCTTGCGTAATGAGCGCAAAAACAGGCGTTTCATCTTCAATAAGCGCGATCGTTCCATGTTTCAACTCACCGCTTGCAAACCCTTCTGTTTGAATATAGGAAATTTCTTTTAGCTTAAGTGCCGCTTCCATTGCTACAAAATAGTCAACACTCCGACCTATGAAGAAAGCATTGCGTGTTGTCGCTAAAAACTCGCCAGCAATATGCTCCACAAGTTCTTTACTCGAAACCATAGCTTCCATGGCTGTTGCTGCAATTCCAAGCTCTGATACAATATCAAATTGGTTGGCTGCTTCGTTTCCGCGAGCGCGCCCTGCTGCTACCGCTAAAATGCTTAACACGGCCACTTGCGCTGTATAAGCTTTCGTTGAGGCTACCGCAATTTCAGGACCAGCATAGAGATACATGGCTTGGTCTGCTTCTCGGTCAAGCGTTGATCCCGGTACATTCGTAAGCGTAAGCGTACGGTGCCCCATTTCTTTCACCTTCACTAACACTTGGCGACTATCCGCCGTTTCCCCACTTTGCGTGATAAACAAGAATAACGGTTTTTCAGAAAGTAGCGGCATATTATAACCAAATTCACTAGAAATATGAACTTCCACTGGAATTTTAGCCAACCGCTCGATTAATACCTTACCGACATACCCCGCGTGGCTACTTGTTCCACAAGCGATAATATAAATACGATCGGAAGCAAGAATTTCGTCAAGTACAGCTTGATCAACAGAAATGTCTCCCTCTTCATTTTGATAAGACTGGATGATACGGCGCATCACAGCTGGCTGTTCATCGATTTCTTTTAACATATAATGCGGATAAGTTCCTTTTTCGATGTCAGAAGCATCAATAGTTGCTGTAAATGGAGCGCGTTCCACTTCTTCACCATCAAGTGTTTCAATTTTAATTTGATCCCGGCTCAAAATAACAAGTTCTTCATCTGCAATTTCAATAAATTCACTTGTTTCTTTTAATACAGCCATTGCATCACTTGCAATAACATTAAACCCAGTACCTACGCCAATTAAAAGCGGACTTTTATTTTTAGCTGCAAAAAGTGTATCTGGCTGCGTTTTGTCGATCACACAAATTGCATAAGAACCATGAAGCAGTTGTAAAGTTTTACGCATAGCTTCACTCGTTTTCATACCCTCTTGCGCAAATTTTTCAATCAGTTGAACGATAACTTCTGTATCTGTATCGCTTTTAAACTGAGCACCCTCTAAGTAAGTTTCTTTGAGAGAAGCATAGTTTTCGATAACTCCGTTGTGCACAATCACAAAACGTCCCGTTGCACTTTGATGTGGGTGAGCATTTTCTTCACTTGGTTTGCCGTGAGTTGCCCAGCGCGTGTGACCAATTCCAACTTCACCAAAAGCTTCACTTCCCACTTTTTTGCGCAAGTCAGCAATCCGTCCTTTTTCTTTAATCACCGTCAATTGTTCATGATCTAGTAAGGCGATGCCCGCCGAATCATAACCACGATATTCTAATTTTTCAAGTCCATTTAGTAAAATTTCTTTCGCATTATTTCTTCCGATATATCCAACAATTCCACACATAACAAAAAGCCTCCAATTAATTTAAGACAGACGAATCCAATTTCCTTACTGCCTTTATTTTTCACGTTTCCTTGGAGGGTATTTCGCATGTTCTTTAGCGCTCTGTTCAACCAGTCACCTGATTGGTTTGTAGCTAAAGCATAACGACTGCATGCACAGCCGGGAGACTCCCGCCGAATTCTCGATTAATCTCCTCCTCGTCAACTGATTTCAGATAAGCTGGAATTTCACCTGCTTATTTATAGACTGCAATCAGTTCTGGCGCTTTTATTTACTTGTTAACGATCCTCCTTTTTCAGTATTCAAGGAAACTTCCCTAAGTTTACAATAAAATGTATATGTCGTCAAGCCCTACAATTAGTCATCCTAATAAAATTGGTCTATACAAAAAAGAGCATAATGCCAGCTAGCATTATGCTCTTTTTTTTCCAACTAATTGAAATACACCTGAAAGTGTGGCAAATAAAGCAATTAATAAATAGATACCAAAAATACGATTTTCTCCCTCAGCCAGTTTCAAACCATTTTTAGCCGCATAGCGCATCCATTCGTCAAACCAGACATAATTCATCAAGTAAATAAAACCAATTCCCAAAACGATTCCTGCCAGAAGATAAGAGCCTTTTTTGAAAGTGAGAATTGCTGCCACTAAAAGTAAAACAGCACTTAAGCTTGCGATAATCATATCGAAATTTGTATTAAAGCTGAAAGTAGCGCTATCCTTTGACGGCCGATTATATTCAAGGATGAGTGAGACTAGTGCCCAAATGGCGAGACTTGCAGCAAGAAATGCAGTCACTATACCTGAAATGCGCCATTTCGTCTTCCACTTTTCCACTTGTACGTCAACACTCGTTGATGTATCACCTCGGATAAATAATAAAAATACAAATAAAAGAATTGAAATAGCCATTAAAGTGACGCCGGTATATTCAAATGGAAAGTCATCACCCCCAAAATTTTCCAACAATTTAAATTGGTAAAAATAGGTTGATAGCCCATGGAAAAGTGCGAACGCGAGCAAGACTACAAGGGCAGGAATTCGAACGGGATTTTTCTTTAAAAGTAAAAAGCCAGATCCAAAAAGTAAAATCACAAAAAGACCCGTTACCCACTGATTCCATACGAACGAATACTCTTCTTTAAAATAACTATAAACCGCACTCAAAAAGCTGTGAAACTGTGTAAAGCCAAGCATAAAAATAACACTCGCGCTTATTTTTCGAGCTCGCTCTATCATTTTTTCAAATCCCTTCTAAATAAAAATCCCGCTACCGAAAACGCGATAACGGGACTTTGGTTAAATTTTATTTATCTAAACCCATTTCTTCTTGCACAACAGTTGCAATTTGGTTGCAGTACCTTTCTGTTTCCTCTGCTGTTTTAGCTTCTACCATAACACGCACAAGCGGTTCAGTCCCAGAAGGACGAACAAGCACACGGCCATTTCCGGCCATTTCCATTTCAACTACCTCGATCGCAGCATGAACTTTCGGGTTATCTGTTACAGCATGCTTATCTGTTACACGAATGTTCACGAGTTTTTGCGGATAAGTTTGCATCTCACTAGCAAGTTCAGAAAGCTTTTTACCAGTTGCTTTCATCACGTTAATCAACTGAATTCCAGAAAGTAACCCATCACCTGTTGTATTATGGTCAAGGAAAACAATATGTCCAGATTGTTCGCCACCAAGATTATAGTTACCATTTCGCATAGCTTCAACCACGTAACGGTCTCCAACAGCTGTTTGAACATCATGAATTTGAAGCTCTTCTAGGCCTTTATAAAAGCCTAGATTACTCATCACGGTCGAAACGACAGTACTTTGTTTTAATAACCCTTGTTCATTTAAATATTTCGCGCAGATGAACATGATTTTATCTCCATCCACAATGGTTCCATTTTCATCAACTGCAATTACACGGTCCCCGTCGCCATCAAAAGCAAGTCCGACATCTGCCTCTTTTTCTTTCAAGAAAGCTGCTAGCGCTTCAGGATGAGTTGAACCCACGCCATCATTAATGTTTAAACCATCAGGCGAAGCCCCCATTGAAACTGTATCCGCTTCTAGATCTGCAAACAAGTGAGTTGCTAGACTAGACGTAGCTCCATTTGCACAATCAAGCGCCACTAGCAAGCCGTCAAAACTTTGATCAACCGTTTGTTTTAAGAACTGTAAATATTTTTGTTTACCTTCAAAATAGTCACTTACAGTTCCAAGTCCCTCAGCGCTTGGGCGAGGCAAATCGTCCGTTTCTTGCTCTAACAATGCTTCGATTTCAAGCTCTTGATCATCCGAAAGTTTAAAACCATCAGATCCGAAAAATTTAATTCCATTGTCTTGTACTGGATTATGTGAAGCAGAAATCATTACACTTGCTGAGGCGCCTTGCGCTGTCGTTAAGTAAGCTACGCCCGGTGTTGAAATCACGCCAAGTCGCATAACTTCTATTCCAACAGAAACGAGTCCAGAAATAAGCGCCGATTCAAGCATTTCCCCCGATATACGCGTGTCACGTGCAACAAGTACTCGAGGATGTTCTCCCACGTGCCTTGTTAACACATAGCCACCCATGCGTCCCAATCGGAAAGCTAGTTCAGGTGACAATTCTTCATTAGCAACTCCACGAACTCCGTCTGTTCCAAAATATTTACCCATTATTAATTCTCTCCTTCTATTCAAAGAAACATTAAAATCCAATTTTCTACTGCTTAAAATCAAGCAAATTTATTCTTTCTCTTAACTAGCAAAATTCACTGCAGATTACATTATACCTTTTTTATAAGAAAAATTCACCTAAAGTCTAAAATATCGCTTTCAAAGACTGCATTTGGCTTGCTTTTACACATTACTCGTCACTTTTTTCTTCAATAGTAAAAATAGCCGTACTTGTAGATAATGAATAAGTAACTCCTCTTGGAAGTCCACCAACTTCAATTCTAGCACTGTAGCGTCCCACTGTTGCATTAGCTAAATTTGCCATCACACTTACACTGGAAGGATTAAGATCATTTAGCAAACTACTTTTTCCATGTAGCGTCAGGTTAACTTTACCATTTGCTGGTGAAACTAAAGTCGCTGTTAAATTTGATGGCAAAGATTGCGCAGAAATATTATGCCCTGATAAAGTCTTAGAAGACTCTGTATCCTCTTGGCCAATTTCTTGACCAGCATTATTTTGTTCGCTTGTATCATTGCTTGTGTTATTGTCTTCGTTCCTCTCGCCACTACTTTTGTCTGAAGACTCCCCACTGCTACTAGACTTTTTTGTTGTCTTAATCCTCACTTCAATAGAAGAAGGTTGCACTGCTTCAGCTCCATTCGGAACTGGAATTGTAACTTCTTTTACTGTATCCGCAGTTAAATTAGCAACTGGAACATTGACAGTGATTTGATCAACATTTTTCAGTGCAGCATCATCACCAATAACCACCACTTCATCTTGATCCGCTGTCATACTTTGAATGGAAATATTATCTGGCAAGTTGCCCTCCGCTTTTAATTTAAGCGGAACGGACTTCCCCACCTTTTTTACCGGTACCTTTACTTTCACTTTTTGTGGGCTGATTTCGACATCTAATTTATTTAAGTTTCGATCAAACGCCGAAACAGTCGCTTCGGACTCAAAGTCCTCCTTATGTTTCTTGTTATCATTGATATTCGCTTTAACATATGCAATTTCTTCCACTGTGTCTTTCGCGCCAGTGACAGAAACCTTGCCTGGGCTGATTTTAATATTCCCAGCTTTGTAACCTCGCGCAACTGCATTGCTACTTAGTTCAGCATCAACCGAGAACTTCTTCGTGACTTTTTCTTGTACATTCACTTTCGCCGTTTGCGGGCTGATTGTAGCTTTCAAGCGATTGGAAAGATTTTTGATTTGCAGTTTTACATTTTTTTCACCAATTGAAGCATTTCGCAAATCTGCATATACTTTGAAATCCTGTTGCGCTTTTGTATTTTGCACAATACTTCTCGGTCCACTAATCGTCACCGATACGGTTTCTGGAAGTCCTGAAACATAAAGATTCTTTTTGTCATAGTAAACTTCCACCGGAACATTTTGGATAACCTCTGTATCATTTTGGGTAGTGGTTTGAAAGGTTCCACCGCTATTTTTATTATCCGTACTTACGGAAGTAAACAAAATGGCTGCTAACACAAGGGCAACAATGCGAATCGACCATTTGTTATTTAAAATTCGATCCATCATTTTTTACCGCCTCCTAGCCACTTAGAAAAGAAGGTTGTCTTTTTCTCTGGTAATTTAACAAGCTCTTTTTCAAGAATCTCTTTTAAACGTTCTTCTGACACATCTCGAAACAGCTCGCCACTCTTTGTGACAGAAATTCCGCCCGTTTCTTCTGAAACAACAACGGTTAAACTATCTGTAACTTCACTAATCCCAAGCGCTGCCCGGTGCCTCGTTCCAAGTTCCTTAGATAAGTATGGGCTATCCGAAAGAGGTAAGTAACTTGCTGCCGAAGCAATTTCATTTCCCTTAATAATAACAGCCCCATCATGAAGCGGCGTATTCGGGATAAAAATATTGATTAGCAATTGTGAAGAGATGTGGGCATGAAGGGGAATCCCTGTTTCAATGTAGTCTTCCATCCCCGTGTCTTTGGCGATTGAAATAAGTGCACCAATCCGCCTTTTTGACATATACTTGGTTGAATCAATAATCGCATCCACAATTTGGTGCTGCTCTTTTTCAATTCGCGAACCAATCCGCATAAAAATATTTCCCCGTCCAAGTGTTTCAAGAGCTCGTCGCAACTCAGGTTGGAAAATAATAATAATCGCCAAAAATCCCCATGTTAACGCTTGATCCGTAATCCACTCAACTGTTTGAAGACCGAGGAAGCTACTGATGACTTTTACCGCGATAATAATGAAAATTCCTTTTAAAAGTTGAACAGCTTTTGTTCCGCGGATGAGCATGATCAGCTTATAGATTACAAACCAAACAACAAGAATGTCTATGATGTTTGCAAGATAATGTAGAATTGAAATGTTTGAAAAGCTCATCTTTTCGCCTCCGTCTTTTTTAGGCAAACTTGCCTAGATAATTACAAACTATCCGACACCATTCGGACAGATTCACTTTTATTATTGTACCATAAAAGCTTTCTAACAACGATTAATATCACATGAGAAATGAAGAAGATTTTGCTTTTTTTATTAAGGCCTTTTTAAGAAGGTTTCCCAAGAAATATAAAAAAACACCCTCTTAAAAATTGGAGGATGTTTTTACCTGTTAAATTTCATGATATTGGGTTTTTAAATCTTTTTTAGGAGCTCTTTTTTTCTTATATTCTGTAGTAAAACTCATACCAAACCAAAATAGCTGATGCAGTGCACCAACCACACCACCAGAAATGCAAGCAACAAGCACGATTGTGAGAAAATCAAGTACTGGGAAAGTCATTCCGTTCATTCCAGCAATGCCAAGTATGAAAATAACAATCATGGGTACAACATAATAACGAATATCCAGATTTGACATCTCGCGTACTCCTCACCTTCCAAATAACTTCAAATTCCTTCATGAACTTGTCTCTTAATATAAGTATACGACTCGCAGCCGCCAATTTCAAGGCGTTTTTTCAAGTTCACAAAATTGTCAAGTTTAATGAATTCAAGATGGAATTTATCTGATTTCTTGTCTCAGTTTTATCATTTCAACTCATTTTAAATTTTCAACCTGTTTTCATCTACTAAAGTTCGTGCTTGAAAATAAATTTCAAGCAATCTGGCCATGAATTTTGCAGATTTATTTCCTTCATCTCGAAGTGGGTTTAATCCCGCAATCATGATTGACGAAAAAGAAATCTCCTCCGCCATAACTTGCATAAAACAAGCAATTTCTCTATAAGTCAGCCCACCAGGCGTTACCTGATTCACTCCCGGAACAAAAATCGGATCTATCGCACTCGCACTCAACAATAAATGAACTTGCGATTTTCCTCCTTGAACCCAAGCGAGCACCTTCAAAACAACTGCTTTAAAGCCAAAATTTTCAATGTCCGTCAAGCCGAAATACTGAATGCCCTCTTTCTCAAAAAAAGTCTTTTCACTTTCAAATTCTCGTTTGGCACTCAAAATGCAGACTTGTGAAGGTTTTAACTCCAAGTTGTTTAAACCCAAGCGTTTTCCCTCAAAAAGTTTTTTTAAAACGCCTAGATAAGAATCAAAAGAATCAGTTTGTCCTGGCGCATCGAGAATAACATAGACGCTTTCCGGACTTTGTTTTTGCGCAGCACCAATAAGTAACAATGCATTCCACTCATCTCCGGCAAGAACAAGGGAAGTGTCTACTTGTTGAAGCATGCAATCAAGCGGCTCCATTTGATTTAACATTTCACTTGTAACCGCTTTCAATTCTGAACTTAAAAAAAGCGTTTCTTCCGTGCAAAAATCCAAATTCTTAAAATCAGATAGCTCAATTCTTGAGTTTGCGAGTTGATCCAAAATGCCCGTGTAGCGAATCGCGAAAGGAGCTAACGCGGTTCCTTGTCGGCGATTTGAAAAAACCCACGGAATTCCAAATATTCCTACTTTCAACATCATTCATCCACCTATTTTCTATTTATTAATAATACACTCATTTTATCATGCTTCAACTCAAAAATAAAAAATTTCGGTTAATGCTAAATTTGTTTTTTTATATACAAAAGAGTTTTAAAAAACGCATTTTCTTTTTAGGAAAATGCGTTTTTTAAAGTAATTTTAGTTGTAAAAATCTAATAGCTCCTTTTTTACAGGTTTGAATGATTTTGTTAAACTTGCTTCATTCCAAAAGCGAATTAGAAAAAGGTTCTCCGTTTTAATTCGCATTCATTCCTTTAGATGATACGGATAAGTAGCAACAACAACATCGCGCTGCATCATCAACCTTGTTCGGATCATTAAACTCGTTTGGTTATGCAACAAGTTTTGCCAACCTTTTTTAGGGATGAATTGAGGAATAAGCACAGTTAATGAATAGTTATCGTGATCCGCTTTTTGTTTAGCTGTATCGATAAACTTCATCAGCGGTTCAGAAATCGAACGATAGGTCGAATAAAGATGAGCAACACGGACCTCAGGATGAATTCGATTCCACCTCTCGACGAATTCTTTTCCCTGCACCCGATCAATCGAAACATGAACCGCGATAACTGTGTCCCCAATTGATTTGGCATATTTTAGTGCACCTTCCACGACTTTTGTAGTATCAGAAACGGCTACAATCACAACATTTCCTTTAAAATCAGAAACATCAATGTCCATCGATTCATCCACTCGAAGTTGCCGTTTTAAATTCATATAGTGACTTCTTGTCCGATGAAAAACAAAAATCATAATTGGCAAGAAAACGAAAACTGGCCACACCGATTCAATTCGTGTAAGGAATAAAACGATGAGTACAGTGAAAGAAATGATCGCCCCTAGCAAATTAGCAGCCAGCTTTTTATGCCAGCCTTCTGAACGCTCTTTCCACCATTTGATAATCATCCCTGTTTGTGAAAGTGTAAATGGGATAAACACCCCTACAGAGTAAAGCGGAACAAGTAATTCTGTTTTTCCTTTGAATAAAATGATAAGTAAAATCGAGCCGACAGCAAGCGTAATAATACCGTTTGAATAGCCAAGCCGATCCCCTCTTGCTAAATACATACGTGGCATATATTTATCTTTTGCAAGGTTAAATGCCAGAAGCGGAAAAGCAGAAAATCCCGTGTTAGCCGCGAGTACTAAAATTAGGGCAGTCGTTGCTTGAATAAAATAAAACATGAAATTCCTGCCAAAAACATTTTCTGCAATTTGCGAAAGAACGGTTACTTTGAGTTCTGGCACGGTGCCATAAACGAAAGCAAGCACAGTAATTCCAAGGAAAAAGAACCCTAGAATCGTTGCCATAATCGTCAGTGTTTTAGCAGCATTTTTAGCTTGCGGTTTCTTAAATAGCGGTACGGCATTAGAAATCGCTTCAATTCCAGTTAATGAGGCTGATCCAGATGCAAACGCTCTTAATAATAGAAACAAAGTCACACCTTGCACGTGCGTACCAATTGAAGCCGTTTCGTGTGTTGCATCCATCCCTAAAAGAATCTTAACAATTCCCGTTAAAATGAGTACAACAATAGAAAAAACAAAGAGGTAAACCGGAATGGCTAAAATACTAGCAGACTCCGTAATCCCTCGTAGGTTAATGATTGTTACAACAATAACGAGAAACACCGCAAGTGGAACGGCAAACGGATAAAGGGATGGAACAGCAGAAATAATGGCGTCTGTCCCTGAAGAAATACTAACCGCAACCGTAAGCATGTAATCTACAAGAAGTGAACCACCAGCTATAAGCCCAGCATTTTTCCCGAGATTCTCTCGTGAAACTACATAAGCTCCACCACCATGCGGATATGAATGAATGATTTGCTTATAAGAAAGATTTAATGCAAATAAAAGAACCAATACGCAAAGTGCGATTGGAATCGAATACCACATTGCAGCTGCACTCACAGCAACTAAAACAAGCAAAATTTGTTCTGTTCCGTATGCGATGGAAGACAGTGCATCTGATGAAAGCACAGCTAAAGCTTTTAGTTTCCCTAATTTTTGTTCTCCTGCTTCTGAGCTTTTAAGCGGGCGCCCAATGAGTAATCTTTTTAAAGGCGATGCCAATTTCATTCCCTACCTTTTTTTGAATTTCGTACAACAAGCTATACAATATCACACATTATAGCACAGGGCTCAACCAATATGTGCAACTTTTTATTACAAATCGAATACAGCTTGATGTTAACAGCATTACGACCGGAAATTTGACGAAGGTAATCCTTACATAATCTTTATTTTAAGGAGGTCTTATTTTCAGAAAAAAAAAACTTTATTTTAACTATTTACAAATGCCGCGACAGTTTATATAATAGTTTTTGGCTGTGAAATTTCTTTTCAAAGTTTGGCCCGTTGGTCAAGTGGTTAAGACACCGCCCTTTCACGGCGGTAACACGGGTTCGAATCCCGTACGGGTCATCAAAGCCCAGTTTTTTTCTTCGAAAAAACTGGCATTATTTTAAAAAATGTTATACTATAATAAAGTGACGATTCACTTGGTATAACATGCCGACTTAGCTCAATCTGGTAGAGCAACTGAATCGTAATCAGTAGGTTGCGGGTTCAATTCCTGCAGTCGGCACTTTATTTAGGAGGAGTAGCGAAGTGGCTAAACGCGGCGGACTGTAAATCCGCTCCTTCGGGTTCAGTGGTTCGAATCCACTCTCCTCCACCAGTTTATTGGGCTATAGCCAAGCGGTAAGGCAACGGATTTTGATTCCGTCATGCGCTGGTTCGAATCCAGCTAGCCCAGCCATTAATGAGCCATTAGCTCAGTTGGTAGAGCATCTGACTTTTAATCAGAGGGTCGATGGTTCGAGCCCATCATGGCTCATCACAAGGATGAAAGAGATTTTCTCTTTCATCCTTTTTTCTTGTCTAATGTGCTATAATTTGAAAAAGCAATTGACTGAAAGGAGCTATAAAAATGAAGCTCGTGATTAATGCAGACGATCTTGGTTATACGAAGGCGATAACAGACGGGATTTTCCGTAGCCACAGCGAAGGGATTCTAACTTCGACAACGCTTTTAATGAATGCTTCTGCAACTGAATATGCTGGAACTGAAGCTCAAAAGTATCCTAAACTCGGGATTGGTGTTCATCTAACTTTAACAGCAGGCTCTCCACTTACAAAGCCAAAAACTCTGATACAACCAGATGGTGCTTTCTTAGATCAACTAACACTCCGTAAAACAGACGTTTCTGAAACAGAAGTGCTAAAAGAGTGGCAAGCACAAATAGACCGCTTCGAAAAGCTACTGGGCAAAAAGCCAACTCATTTAGATAGTCATCATGATGTCCACTTTGATCCAAGATTCTTTGACCTTGCAAAAGCGCTAGCAGAAGAACGAGGAATCCCCCTCCGAGGTGCTGATCCAAGAATTCCAAATGTCCAAAATGCTTTCCCAGATCCAGAGCTCATCTCACCCGAAGCTTTTATTCAGCACCTTAATAAGCAGCAAAACTATTCAGGTACCGAGCTATTTTGTCATCCAGGGTTTTGCGATCTTGAGCTCCTTCAATTAAGCTCATACAATGAAGCTCGTGAACTCGAGTTGAATGTTTTAATTAATCCCATGGTTCAAGCTTTTCTTGCCGATTCACAATTTGAGCTTTCCACCTATTAAAAGGAGTGTTTTAGATTTTGAATTCAAAAAAACAATCTTCCCATACACTTTTACTCATTAGCGGAACCGTTTTTGCGCTTATCTTTCTTTTTTTCTGGAGAAGCGTTTCTGTAAAGGCAACCTGGCTCATGCAACTAGACCAAAATTTAAATCAGTTAATCCGTTCCGATTTAAAAGAACCGCTCGTAGAATTTTTCAAAGTTTTTACTGATCTCGGCGGAACAATGATACTTACCATCTTTTCCGTGCTCCTTTTTCTTTTTTTATGGAAAACGCGAGGTTTGCTTTTTTCACTTTGGGCTGGCATCACCCTTCTACTTGGTGAACTTGTTTTGCCACAAATTGTGAAACACATTGAGCTACGTCCACGCCCGCTTGATAAAGTTATTTCCATATCTGGCTACAGCTTTCCAAGTGGACATGCTGCCGGATCTACCACCTTTTACGGCTTGACTGCACTCATCCTTATTTTGTTTTTCTTGAAAAAATCATCGCAAAAATGGATGATCGGCATTTTAGCCTTTTTGTTCATTGGCCTTATCATGTTTTCGCGTGTTTACCTTGGCGTTCACTATCCAAGCGATGTCCTCGCTGGCTTTTCACTTTCTGCTTCCCTGCTCTCTTTTTCTTTCTATTTTTTATTTAAATCTCCTATTTTGCGAAGAAGTTAACAAATCCTGTTGACTTCCCTTCAGTAAAAGGATACATTTAGTAACGGAATAAATGAAATTCGAGGTGACAGAATGAAAAAAAGAAATTGGATTGCGCTTCTTTTTCTTGCACTTATCGTCGCACTTGCTGGTTGCGGGAAAAGTGAAACTCAAGACTCGAAGCAAGCAGAAAACACAACTATCCTGGAAACACCTTACAAAAAAACAGAATTCTTAATGGGGACAGTTGTCACGCTTTCCATCTATGATAAAGGCAAAGAAAAAGTACTCGATAAGGGTTTTGATCGCGTAAAAGACCTGGCAGACAAAATTGATGTGAACGATGAAAATACTCGCACGTCTGAAGTTGATAAAATTAATGCAGCTAGCGGCGTAAAGCCTGTAAAAGTCGACGATGATATTTATTATCTCATTAAAGAGGGACTTAAATTTAGTGCTCAAACTGGTGGCACAAAAGATATTACAATCGGTCCGATCACATCACTTTGGCACATTGGTTTCCCAGACGCACGCAAACCTTCGCAAAGCGAAATTGATGCGCGCCTTCCTCTTATCGGTTATAAAGATGTAGAATTAAATGACAAAAATAAAACCGTTTATTTAAAGAAAAAAGGTATGGAGCTCGATCTTGGCGGTATTGCCAAAGGCTTCATTGCCGATGAAGTTAAAAAAGTTTTCAAAGAAAATGGCGTCTCGACTGCTATCATTGATCTTGGTGGAAACATTTTACTTGAAGGGAAAAATCCTAAAGGAAAAGATTGGAACGTCGGTATCCAAGATCCCTTTTCACCACGAAATACTATCCTTGGAAAACTACCTGAAACTGATAAATCCATTGTTACTTCTGGTATTTACGAACGTTATTTAGAAGTTGATGGAAAGAAATATCACCATCTATTTGATCCTAAAACTGGTTATCCATTTGATAACGACATTGCAGGTGTCACCATCATCAGTAAAAAATCCATCACTGGTGACGGACTCTCCTCAGCTGCCTTTTCAAAAGGAATTGACGAAGGGCTTTCTTTCATTGAAAAACATAAAGGGGTCGAAGCGATCTTTGTTAGCAAAGAAAAGAAAGTTTATATCACTTCTGGTCTCAAAGGAAAATTCGAACTGACCAGTTCCGATTTTAAAATGGGAAATTAACTTAGAAAAATCCGGGCAACCATTTAAAAGTGATTGCCCGGATTTTTTCATTCCAAAAAACCATCACTCTAGAAGTTCGAGTGATGGTTTTAGCGTCACTATTTAACTTTCACGATCCAATCTTCTGGCGCTTGTTTTTCACCAAATTGAATGCCACAAAGTTCATCATAAAGTTCTTTTGTCACAGGTCCTACTTCCGTTTCACTATAAAACACGTGGAAGTCCTCTCCATTTTGAATACCACCAATAGGGGTAATAACTGCCGCAGTCCCACAAGCTCCGGCTTCTTTAAAATCATCCAATTGGTCGATATATACATCTCCTTCTTCGACTTCAAGCCCTAGTCTGTGTTCCGCTAAATAAAGCAGTGAATACTTCGTAATACTTGGCAAAATGGAAGGAGAAAATGGTGTAATGAAGCGATCATCTTTTGTAATTGCAAAGAAATTCGCCGCTCCGACTTCTTCAATTTTCGTATGTGATGCAGGATCTAAATAAATGGCATCCGCAAATTCACGTTTTTTCGCTTCTTTACCTGGAAGTAAACTTGAAGCATAATTTCCGCCGACTTTCGCTGCGCCTGTGCCACGAGGTGCCGCACGGTCAAATTCAGATACGATAAAGTTTGCAGGTTGTAAGCCACCTTTAAAATAAGCGCCTACTGGCGTACAAAAAATGGAGAAGATGTATTCGTCCGCAGCTTGGACGCCAACGTTGTCTCCTACACCGATAACAAAGGGACGCAGATAAAGTGTGCCACCAGTTCCATAAGGAGGTAGATAATCTTCATTGGCTGCGACAACTTGTTTACAAGCTTCAATAAATTTCTCAGTTGGAACTTGCGGCATTAATAACCGCTCACAGCTTTTTTGCATGCGTAATGCGTTTTGATCGGGACGGAACAAATTGATCGAGCCGTCTTTGGCACGATAAGCTTTAAGTCCTTCGAAACACTGTTGGCCATAATGAAGCGCCGTCGATCCTTCGCTAATGTGGAGTACGTTATCTTCTGTAAGTGTTCCTTCGTCCCATTTTCCGTCTTTAAAATAGGAAATGTAACGCTTATCTGTTTTGATGTAACTAAATCCTAAATTTTTCCAATCAATGTCTTTCGGCATTCTGTCCCCTACTTTCTCTCTAAAAAATTGGCTTGTGTTTCTTTTAAGTTCTAGTATAGCACAACCTCTTTTCAGTTTCAGTAGTTTTTTTAACCTATTTTTTAAATACATCAAACTATCAAAATTCATTGTATTTTCTAACCCTTTATTTCAAATAAGCAAAATAGCCTTCTTTTTTATTCAATCCATGATAAAATGAAACCATTCTAAATCTTAAAGGGGGAGATGGATTTATGGCTGAAGGAAAAATGCTTGAAGAAAAATTATTTAGTAAACATTTGAACGAGGAAATGGAAGTCATCATTTATTTGCCAAAGCAATACTCGCCTCTTTACAAATATCCGCTTTTCATCATTCAAGACGGGAAAGACTATATTCGGTTCGGTAAACTTCCAAAACTCGTGGACGAACTGACAGGTAGTGCGCAAATTCAAAAATCGATTTTTGCCTTTCTTCCTTATAAAACAGTGGAAGACAGAAGAAAAAAATATCATCCAGATGGTGAACAAAACGAAGCTTATATCCGTTTTTTGGCGCATGAACTTGTTCCTTTTCTCGAAAACTTGATTCCATCTTTTCAAATGGCCGGAAGCCGCTTTTTAATGGGAGATTCCCTCGGCGCGAGCGTTTCCCTGAAAGCTTGTCTCAAATACCCTTACACCTTTGGAAATGCCGTTCTCCACTCGCCGTTTGTAAACGATGACTTGATGGAACTTGTAAAACAAGCAAATCCAGGGATGCTCAAAATCTTTCACATCATTGGGGATCAAGAAACGGAAGTTGAGACTACAAACCATACAATTGATAACTTTTTAGCTCCAAATGAAGCCTTACATAATTTGATTCAAGAAAAAGGCTTCGAATCGGAATTTCATTTATTTGAAGGTGGACACCGCTGGACTTACTGGCAACCCTTTTTAAAACCCAGTTTAAAATATATGCTTCCAGCCCATACATTCGACTTAGAAAGTATGGAAAGCTGATTAGAGGAG
The DNA here is from genome assembly GCF_003369925.1 of Listeria kieliensis. GTDB lineage: Bacteria > Bacillota > Bacilli > Lactobacillales > Listeriaceae > Listeria > Listeria kieliensis_A. The sequence continues at coordinate 120,213 of NZ_LARY01000002.1, forward strand.
GAAACAATCTGATGACCGTACAAAAAGTAACGACTGAACAAATGCGCCAAGATGCGCTTCAAATTCGTAATGACGTCTTTGTGAAAGAGCAGCATGTTGATCCAGAACTTGAATGGGATGAATTTGATACAGATCCAGAAACCGTTATGTTTGTCGATTATGATCTGGACCAAACTCCACTCGCAACTGGCCGTTTTCGTACTCTAAATGGCTACGGGAAAGTCGAACGAATTTGTGCCCAAAAAGCCGCGCGCGGAAAAGGATCTGGCAGAAAAATCATGGAAGCCATCGAAGCAGAAGCTAAAGCACAAGGTGTGAGTAAGCTTAAGTTAGGCGCTCAAGTGACGGCGATTCCTTTTTATGAAAAACTTGGTTATGAAGTGTGTTCAGATATTTTCATGGACGCAGGCATCGAACACAAAGAAATGCAAAAACACATTTAATCACAAACAAGCCGCTCGAAGCTTCGAGTGGCTTGTTTTTAGGCTTACTTGGTCAAAATAATGGGGCCTTCTTTTGTCAAAATAAGGGTATGTTCAATTTGTGCTACGTAGCTTTTTTCAGTGGCATAAGTCCAACCGTCCGTTTCTTGAAAAACTTCTTCTTCAAACGTTGAAATAAAAGGTTCAAACGCAATCACCATTCCTTCTTTCAACAATTCGTCGTCCCAAGCGGCCTTGTAGTTAAAAATGTGATCCGGGGCTCCATGGATCGTGTGCCCAATCCCGTGTCCCGTCAGATTTTTGATCACCGTCAAGTCATGTTCCCGAGCCGTTTGAAACACAGCTCGCCCGATCCCACTTTTTTTAGAACCCGGCTTTGCTTTCGCAAGTCCGGCTTCAAACGCCTTTTTTGCCACATCGCAAAGTTGCTTCAGTTCTTCGTTTCCATCCCCTACAACAAAGGAAATTCCTGTATCTGCGAAATAACCATTTTTTGATCCAGAAACATCAATATTGACTAAATCGCCTTCTTTAATTTCTCGTTTTCCAGGGATCCCATGTGCAACTTCGCGTCCTACGCTAATACACGTGAATCCTGGAAAATCATATTCACTTTTGGGGGCAGAAATCGCTCCTTCCTCTTCAAAAAGCTTACCTGCTAATTCATCTAGTTCTTTTGTCGTTATCCCGGGTTGCGTTTTTCGAACTAATTCATCGCGAATCTTGGCTACGATTCTCCCACTTTCTTTTAACGCTTCGAAATCTTCTTTTGTTTTAGCTATCATTTTATTCCTCCACTACTTTCTAAAAATGAGATTTTAAATTTTTATTAAAGATCGATCAAAAACAGGTATAATAGAAATTAGACAGCCTGAAAGGAGTTGCTACTTAAAATGAAAAAGCTCGTCTGGGCCTGCCGAATTTTTTATTTGTGCCTCATGCTACTGCTTTTTTTCGTTCTCGATTATTACCATTTTCTACTTTTAAACGTGACACTCGCTTATATTCCATTCGAAATCGCTGTATTTCTTTATCATAAAAAACGAAATCCCTTTGTATTTTGGATCATGGCAGTCGCTTGGCTATTATTTTTCCCAAATGCCTTTTACCTCGTCACCGACTTTTTTCATCTGAAACAATTTCGGATTTATGACTACAATGGGATTCTCAAAAAAGACAGTTTTCTCTGGCAAAGCTTTTCCGTCATGGCGACTTCCATTTTCTTCGGACTTTTTGTGGGCAACTTGTCGCTTCAGTTTTTCTTAAATGCTGCAAAAGAACGCATGAAAAAAGATCGAACGTTCATTTTGCTTCCACTCGTTCTACTTTTATCGAGCTATGGCATTTATCTCGGACGTTTCGAACGACTCCATACTGTTCATCTTATCACAGAACCCGTAGAAGCTTTGAAAAGCATTCTTGATGTTTCAAGTTTCCAGTTTGAATTTATCTTTTATTTATTTGTTTTACAGCTACTTGTTTATTTAATGTTTCGCTTCTTCCCGAAAAGGCCCTAATCCACGTTTCTCGATTGTCCCATCTTTTTTACCGATCAAAAGTTCACTTGCCACTTGCAAAAATAACCCATGCTCCAAAATACCGGAAATGCTGTCGAGTTTTTGTGCCAGCTGTTCGGTATTTTTTATTTTTTTTAAGGAAAGATCAAAAATATAATTCCCATTATCGGTTACAAATGAAGCTTCACTTTTTAATGCCTTTCGTAGCCGAGGTTGAAAGTTTAGCTTCGTAAGCTCCTTTTCAACTTGTTTATAGCCAAATGGCAAAACTTCAACAGGGAGCGGAAAAGACCCTAGTTTGGAAACTAGCTTGGTTTCATCAATCACCCACAAATTTCGCTTGGAATGAAGTGCCACCATTTTTTCACGAAATAATGCCCCTCCACCGCCTTTTATTCCATTCAGTGCCTCATCTACTTCATCTGCACCATCAATTGTGAGGTCAATGTCTTGAACGTCATTTAATGAAATAAGTGGAATACCTCGTTCTTTTGCAAGTGCTTCTGTATTGTTAGATGTCGCAACCGCTTGAATTTTGAGTCCAGCTCTGACTCGTCTTCCTAATTCTTCAATCGCATAAAAAGTTGTTGATCCGGTTCCAAGACCCACGACCATACCTTCTTTAATTTCTTCACATGCTTTTTCACCAGCAAGTTTTTTCATATTTATCATTTCTTCACCCAACCTTACATTTTTAACATCTTCTGACCGCTAAAATTGATTTTCTACTTTTATTATACCGATAATCCCCCTTATTTTCAGGGTTTTGTTACTCCTTTATCCATTGCTATCACTAAATATGTATATTTCGCCATATGTAAGCGCTTCAACCTTACAAAAATGTAATTAGACATTTGCAAATCCCTGAGTTACATTATTAATTGAGTAAAAGCTTAATATTTGTAACACAATAGTAATATTAATGAGGTGAATGCATGAACAGAATCAAGCATTTTTTCTATCTTCCTGCAACGATTTTTGTTTTAAAAACCATTTTCTATCTGGCTATTCTACTTGGCCTGCTCTGGTTTTATGGATTCAAAAATCCAAACAGTACAAACTTTATCTATAATGAATTTTAAAAAGAAAGGATGAATAAAATGAGTGTGCAAACCATGGCGACATCTATTGTCGAACGAATTGATGAATGGGCAGAACGAACACCTGACTTTCCTTGCTATGATTATCAGGGGACGGTCCTCTCCTATCTGGCACTCAAACAAAAGTCAGATGCGCTAGCTGCTTTTTTGCTTAAACAATTGAAACAAACGGATAGCCCTATCGTTGTTTATGGACATATGAGTTCACTAATGCCAGTCGCTTTTATGGCTTCATTAAAAAGTGGACACGCTTATGTTCCGGTTGATGTTTCAATGCCCAGTGAACGAATTGAGCAAATCATTCACGCCTCTCACCCTTCTATGGTTCTTGCCGTAGAAGATTTGCCTGAGGATGTTTCCTGCACCGTTCAAGTTGTCTCAAAAGCTCAAATTGAGCAAGCGATCAACAACGAAGCAGGTAGTCAAGTTGATCGCGATCACTTTGTAAAAGGCGATGCAAACCATTATATCATCTATACATCTGGCAGCACGGGCATGCCTAAAGGGGTTCAAATCAGCCAAAATAACTTAGTCAGCTTTTCCAATTGGCTCTTGCAAGATTTCTCGCTTTCTGAGGGACTTCGTTTCTTAAATCAAGCGCCTTTCTCATTCGACCTTTCTGTTATGGATCTATATCCTTGTCTCCTTTCAGGTGGGACACTCGTTCCAGTCGACAAAACAATTACATCCAATTTGAAAGATCTATATGCGGCACTCGGCACTTTAGATTTAAATGTTTGGGTTTCAACCCCTTCTTTTATGGACATTGCACTTCTCAGCCCAGATTTTAATGCTGAAACTTGTAAAACTTTATCTTCCTTTATATTCTGCGGGGAAGTCTTAACAAAAGAAACAGCACGTGAATTGCTCAAACGTTTCCCGGATTCTAAAGTGTTCAATACTTATGGTCCAACGGAAGCAACCGTTGCCGTGACTGAGGTTCAGGTGACGAAAGAAATTATTGATGCTTATCCAAGTTTACCACTTGGCAAAGTGAAACCAGATACCAAACTCCTGATTGTCGATCCAGAAACAAAGCAAGAAGTTCCAACTGGTGAAAAAGGAGAAATCGTATTGGTTGGACCTAGCGTGTCAAAAGGTTACTTAAATGAACCAGAAAAAACGGCTAAGGTCTTTAAACAAACGACTGAAGCAAATGCTTACTTTACTGGCGATTGTGGCAGTATCCAAGATGATTTTCTATTCTTCTACGGCCGACTGGATTTCCAAATTAAGCTTCATGGTTACCGGATTGAGCTAGAAGACATTGAAAACAACTTAAAAGAAGTGAGCTATATTCGCTCAGCAGTTGTAATTCCTAAAATTACGGGTGGAAAAGTGGATAGTTTGGTCGCTTTTGTCGTACCGAACGAACATTCATTTGATAAGCCGTTTAAGCTAACTAAAGCGATCAAAGAAGAACTTCAAGCGAAGATGCCAAGCTACATGATTCCACGCAAATGGATTTATAAAGATGAGCTTGCCCTAACGAATAATGGAAAAATTGATCGCAAAGTTTTAAATGACGAGGTGAACGAATGACAACCCCATACGGTTCCATATTTTACTTTGCAATCTTAGCACTTTTTATCGCGCCAATCGTGATTGCAAACTTAATGGGGAAAAGACTTCCCGTTTATAACGCATTTGTGACATTGCTCTTTATCTTCTTTATGTTTTCAAGCAACATGGTGCAAGGCATTGCGTTTATCATTTTCATTTTCTGGCAATTAATCGTTGTCCGGTTTTACTTTAATTACCGGCGCGTTCAAGGAAAAAATCACGGTGGAATTTTCGTTTTAGCCGTCATTTTATCCATTTTGCCACTGATTGTCGTAAAGGTTCAGCCGCTTCTTGAAAGTCAAACCACATTAGTTGGTTTTCTTGGGATTTCCTATCTGACCTTTAAAGCAACCACTATGGTAATGGAAATTCGCGATGGACTCATTAAAGAATATGATTCCACTCAATTCGTTAATTTCTTGCTATTTTTCCCAACAATTTCTTCTGGTCCTATTGACCGGTTCAGACGTTTCCAAAAAGATGTCGCAAAACCTGTTGACCAAGAAAAATACTTGGGACTTTTAAATCGAGGTATTTTTCACATCTTCCTCGGTTTCTTGTACAAATTTATTATTGCTTATTTGATCGAAACTTACTGGAAAGGACCGCTTGAGTTCAATGTGCTTCACCACATCGACTTTGGTTCTAGCTTGTTCGGCTACATGTACGGTTATAGCATGTATCTCTTTTTCGACTTTGCCGGATACAGTCTATTTGCCGTCGGTGTTTCTTACTTACTCGGCGTCAATACGCCAATGAACTTCAACAAGCCATTTCTTGCTCGCAACATTAAAGACTTCTGGAATCGCTGGCACATGACACTTTCCTTCTGGTTCCGAGATTTCATCTTTATGCGACTTGTTTTCTGGCTCACGAAGAAAAAGTGGTTCAAAAGTAAGTTTACCATTGCCTACATTGCCTATTTCGTAAATTTCTTCGTAATGGGGATCTGGCACGGTTTACATTGGTATTATATTGTTTACGGTCTTTATCAAGCCTTACTGATTGTTGGCTTTGATATTTTCGAACGTATCAATAAAAAATATAAGTTTTATCCAAAAAACAAAATCACTTATGTCGTCGGGATGTTCATTACCTTCAACTTCGTTTGTTTCGGCTTCTTGATCTTCTCAGGCATATTTGACAAATTAATCATTTAAATTAAAGGTGGGAAATAATTATGGCTTTTCGTGACGAAGTTTTAGATATTTTAGAGGAAATTACTGAATCTGAAGAAGTAAAAGAAAATACAAATGTACAACTATTTGAAGAAGGGTTGCTCGATTCCATGGCGACTGTACAACTGCTTGTTGAAATTGAAAATAACCTTGACATTACAGTACCTGTTTCTGAATTTGATCGCGACGATTGGGCAACTCCTGAAATGATCATCAAACAGCTTGAGGCATTAAAAGGATGAAAAAAAAGCTTTGGATGATTTTTGGGCCGATTTTAGTGGCAGGTTTTATCTTCCTATTCATTTTATTTGGACCAAGCGCCATTTTTGGCGGCGTCTCCGAGCAAGCTGTTAGCGACGGGGCTACTTCTATGAGCCCCGCCGTTGTTGGTGGAGAAAAGATTCAGCGTACCGCTTTTGAATCTGATAACTATTTGCCAATTTTCGGCTCCTCGGAACTTTCGCGAATAGATCCGCTTCATCCAAGTGTTTTTGCTAAGAAATATAAAACTGGCTACACGCCCTTTTTAATCGGCCGACCAGGCACTCAGTCGCTCTATCATTACTTGGATATTAACATGCTAGAAAAGGAACTAAAAAATAAGAAAGTGGTTTTCATCTTATCGCCACAATGGTTCCAACCAAAAGGTGTTGATGATAATCACTTTGGTGCTACTTTTTCACCGATTCAAGCCTATACTTTTGCACTACAAGATGAAAAAGAAACACCTGAACGCCGCTATGCCGCTCGCAGATTGCTAAGTTTCAAAGTAGTTCAAAACGACACTACTCTATCAAAACTTCTTGAAAACATCGCAACGATTGGTCCAAACAAACCACACAGTCCGTTTCTTACAAAGCGTGCTGGGGAAATTCAATATCGCGTTTTAAAACGCAAAGATGAATTACAATCTAAATTTGTCACTGGATCTAGGCAAGAGAAAATTGATAAAGAAGTAAAGCAATTACCGGATAAGCCTAATTTTGAAGAATTGGATGAGTTTGCAAAATCACTTGGTGAAAAGCAAACGGATAACAATGATTTTCACGTAAAAAATCACTATTACAACAAAAAAATCAAACCGATTGAAGAGAAATTAAAAGATAGTCGGAAGGATTTAAGCTACGTAGAATCTCCAGAATATGATGACTTACAACTTGTGATGGATGCTCTTAAAAAAGTGCATGCTGATGTATTATTTGTGAATCCGCCTATCAATCGTGAATGGACTGATTTTATTGGAATGGATCCGGATGCGCTCCACAAGTACTATGAAAAATCAGAAGCTCAAGTGAAGAAAAATGGATTTAAATACCTTTCACTTGAAGAGTACTCCGATTCGTCTTACTTCCTAGAAGATCCAATTCACTTAAGCTGGCGTGGATGGGTTCAAATTGATAAATCTTTAAACAGTTTTATGAAAGAACCTCTTCCAGTTCATTATCCAAAAACAGATCCCAAATACTATTTCAAGAAGCAACCTTTGCAGAAAAATTTAAAGCAAGAATTGAAAAAGAAAAATTAACTAAAAAAGCGAATCGACCAGAAGAAAAATTCTTCTAGTCGGTTCGCTTCTTTTATTGAAGAGGCTTCATTTTAGAAAGCTGTTGCTCAGCTACGATTTGAAATCTGGTTGGTTCTGTTACTTTTTCAAGCGATAACATTTGTATTTGACGATTATCATATAAATGGACATACAAAGCTTTTTCCTTTAAATCATAAGCGGAAGTATATTGTGTAAACTGGACTTTATGGTCGTCACCCGTCACGACAACACCTTTTGGAATGTCAAAGCTATCAAGAACATGGAAAATTAATTCAATCGCTTTTTCGTCTTCTACAGGGTCTGAAAACTGGTTTAAGAAAGTCGCGCGTACAAAGCGAGAATGCGGCGTGAAGTCTCCTGGAATGCCATAAAGCCCATTCCCCTTTCCTGAAGAAAAGATGTTTGCTTGTCCAATTTTTCGCGCTGGAGCAATTTCCTGACTCATTCCTACGTAGTTTTCAAGATTTGTAACGTGCCAATCAAATTTAGGGCTGTTTGTGAAGGTTCCGACGAGGTTCTCATAAATTTCAAAGCTTCCAGGAATCGACGGCTCGACAACAAGCGACTTTCCAGATAGATCTTGAAAAACATAGTGTTGCGGGAGCGAGGTTCCAAGCATTCCCCCATCTGAGGAAATCGCCACTTCTTTCAAGGCTTTTTCACGTACTTCTTCCACATCTTTACAATTGGCAAGCGCCCAAGTTACAAATTCCTCGCCTGCAAGCGGGAGCTTCCCTGCGGCTTCGATTTCACTTTTAGGCACATAACGATTCACATTGCCAAAATAAAATGAACCTCCTGCAAGTCCTGCATCATTCACGCCATCAACAACCATATCAGCTCCTTTAATCGAAACACCTACAAACGAATGTTTAGTTACATATTCGCTGAGAGAAGCTTTAACTCGAGCTTCAGCAGGCATGATCAATCCCTGATAATCTAAATCCATATCAAATTCTTGCGTTCTTCCCCAAAATGGATTTCCTTGCTTTGAAAACACACTAATTCCAGTACACATACTAACATTCTCCTTTACAAAAGTTGTTTTTGTTTATTTTTTCTTCCCTTAATCATTAAAACCGCAAGTCCTCCAAAAAGAAACGTTCCTGCTAAAAATAGAAAAGCCGCTTGATAAGATGCTGTTTTTTGTACAAGTGCTCCGATAATCGTTGGCGCAAAGAAACCGCCAAAAACACCTCCTGCATTGATCGTCGCATATTTAGTCGATACTTCATCAGGATGAAACAACTGATGCGGTAAACTCATAAGCGTTGAAAAAGCAATAATACAAAGCATGTTCGCGATGCAAAGCATAACGATTGACGCAAGCAAGCTTTGCATCATAAATACACCATAAATACAAAATGCTCCGATTAAACCAGACAAGACAATGATTTGTTTCTCTTCTCCCCTGAAAAAACGCCCGATTAAGTAACCGCCTAACACGCCTGCAAGTAAAATGAAAATGCCCGTTACAGAACTTACATAACCGACTTGATCAATCGGGAGCCCGCGCGCTTCACTTAAATAAGATGCAAGCCAGCTTGTTAAACCGTAAACTGAGGCATTCATGAGAAACGCCGCGACAATCAAGACCCAAATCACTGGATCTTTAATAATTTCGAGAAACGAAAGGTTATGCTTAGCAGCCTCTGTTTCACTTGGCATTTTTTTAGTTTGCTTAGGCAATATTAAAAGCGAAAGGCCAATTAAAATGACGATTCCTCCCATTATATAATAAGTATTGCGCCAACCAACCGCTGTTAAAAGTGGCGCTACAAGTAATGGTCCGATAAACATCGCAAAACCCGATGATGAAATCATAATTGTTTGGGCAAATCCTTTTTTCTCAGCTGGGACATTCGTCGCAATAAAGCCACTCACAGAAGGTGGGTATCCAGCGTGAGCGAGCGCACCGGTCAAAAAGCGAATAATGACTAAAAATAGCAATGAAAAGCCAAATCCAAAAATCATTAAAAACAAACCGACACCAACGAGTGAAAATACAAGGACAGCTTTGGAACCAAATTTATTACTTAAGTAACCCATTGGAATTTGCATGATCGTGTAACCAAGGAAAAAGGCACCTAAAATAATCCCTTTTTCACTTGGATCAAAACCAAGATCCTTAGATACAGTAACTAATGAAATGCCAATCGTATATTTGTCCACATAAACACACGTATAGCCAATAAATAAAAGAAGTAGTAGAAAAAATGATTGGTTGGCTCTTCCCTCTTTTTCAGATGTCATGGCATAATGCCCCTCTCTTTGATTTATTCCCATATCTTCTTGGTAAAAAAACTCACGACTAAATTTAGAATGCCTTTCGTTGATTGCGCTTACATTCATCTCCTCTCTAAAGTGATTCTCTTTACTACAGCAATTATATCATCACCTTCCTCATCTAGATAGATAATCTACAAACTAAAGTTAATTTTATTTAATTAGTTAACAAATTTGTCAAAAATAAAGAAGTCCTTACAATGTAAGGACTTCTTAGCATAATCGCTTCATTAGATTTGTATAAATTCCGATTTTAAAAGTGCATAGGTATTTAAATCTGTAAATTCATCATAAAGCTTCTTAGCTTGTTTAAGTGTTCCTTCCTTTCGGAAGCCACTTTTTTCTGCTACTCGATTGCTCGCTAAATTAGTTACATCAGCTACAATTGTCAAACGATTAAGACCCATTTCAGCAAATGCTAGCTCACAAACAGCTCGTACAGCTTTGGTTGCGATATTTTTTCCACAATGAGCAGAACTCATCCAGTAACCGATTTCTGCAGTCTCATCACTTAAACTCATAAAATGCAAATCAATTGAACCGATTATTTCATCATCAAATGCAATAAAGAACAACCGATCAGTTTCTTTAAGGTAGCCATCTAGTTTCAACTTAATATAGCCTTTTTCGTCTTCTGGACTTTTTGTATTATCCACAAAATCCAAAAACTCCCGCAAATGTTCACGGTCTTTATCAAGCACTTTAAAAACTTCCGTTGCCATCGAAAAGCTTGGTTGAACCAAACTCAGCTGTTCATCAATTTTTAGTTTAAAAGCCATCTCCATTTGCAGTTCCCCCTCTAAAGCCTAAAAACCTAGCCGTTCAAACATTGCTAAAAGTCAGACTTTTCTTTTCATAGTAACACATCCTATTACTTCAAACAACAAAAAAAGTACTGCAAGGATGTGGTTGTAGAAAAGAGAGTTCTAAACACCTTAGGGAACCTTGCAATACTTTACTTAATCATATCCTATTTTCAAAAAGAAGTCTGTGACAAACTTGTGAATAATTTATGAATTTATAGCCTTTTTTAGACATTTTTTAGTTCTTACAATCAAAATCATTTATCGAGAAGATAAATCACGAATCTCTTGTAAAATTTCAGTAGCCGTTGAGAGACTGACACTTTGCCTTTCGAGCAAAGCTTTCGCTACTTGCCCCACTTCTTCTCCTTCAGCGCCAGCTGCCATTGCCGTTGACTTTGCTTGAAGTGACAAATGCCCACGCTGAATCCCTTCCGTCACAAGTGCTCTTAGGGCAGCAAAATTTTGCGCAAGCCCAACTGAAACGATCAACTGAGCTAACTCGCTCGCCGATTTCACGCCTGAAATTTTTTTCGACAGAGACGCTAGCGGAACAATCCCAATTGAACCGCCAACCGTTGCAACAGGCATCGGAAGCGTAAGTTCACCAACTAGTTCACCCACCTCAGAAACCGACCAGCTGCTCATCGGTTGATACCTTCCCGTCCGCGCCGCATAAGCATGCGCCGCCGCTTCAACGGCTCGCGTATCATTTCCAAAAGCTAAAACAACCGCATCCACACCGTTCATAATGCCCTTATTATGCGTCGTCGCCCGGTAAATGTCAGCCGCCGCAAATTCGTAAGCGCGAACGATCCGATCACGAACTTCTTCCCCGTTAAACCCTTTTCCTGCAAGCAAGTCAGCTGGAATAACACATTGAGCCGTCGCCGTTGCTTGATCGACCAAATTTGTTAAAATCCGCATTTCTGCCGTTCCACCGGAGAGCTCTTCCAGTTTTGGTGCCAGTGCTTCTGCCATCGTGTTAATCATATTCGCGCCCATTGCTTCAAGCGTCACAACCGCTATATGCACAACGAGAAGCGTCTCACGCACCGTTTCTACCACTCGCACAGTCAAATCAGTAGCACCGCCACCTCGTTTTTGTAGAGAAGGATAAGCGCTATTGGCAAGAACGAGCAACTCTGTTTTCTGCGCCAAAATGGCAGCCCGACTTTTCTCGACATTTTGAATCCCCGATAATTCAATTTGCCCGGTCATTTCACGTGAACTTGACTCGGCCTTTATTCCACCAGCTTGCCGAATTAATTTCCCTGCTCCACTTTGCGCCGCAATCACAGAAGGCTCTTCCGTCGCCATTGGAACAAGATAATCCCGACCGTTCATTCGCATATTTAACCCTAATCCAAGCGGCACCCCGTAGATGCCGAGCAAGTTTTCCACCATGTGATCGGCCGTTTTAAACGAGAGCGAGCCAGCTTGTTCAAAAACAGCGCGCTCTTCTTGGGATAACCCGCACAGCTCTTGAATCGCATCTAGTCTCTCCGCTTTCGTTTTCTTATAAAAGCCCTCTAGCATTTGTTCCACCTACCTACATTGGATAAATTTTGTGCGTTTCTTCGGTCTTTTGCTTATCCTCATAAAATGTAAAACGCGTCTCAAGCTCCTGACGCAATTTTTCTGGCGCGATAATCGCGTCTACGATGAGTTCCGAAGCTTCTTGATAAATATTGATTTCCGCTTGATATTCCGCCGTTTTTTCCGCAATAAAGGCGGCACGCTCCGCTTCACTTAGCTCGGCAATTTTACGTGCATAAACCGCATTAACAGCTGCATCTGGCCCCATAACGGCCACTTCAGCCGAAGGAAGTGCAAGCACCACATCCGGTTCGAAAGCTGGACCTGCCATGGCATAAAGACCAGCCCCATAAGCTTTGCGCACAATTACAGAAATCATCGGAACTGTTACTTCACTGACCGCTGCAATCATTTTTGCTCCGTGACGGATAATTCCTGCTTTTTCAACTTGTGAACCGATCATGAATCCAGGTACATCCGCTAAAAATAAAAGTGGAATCCGGTAAGCATTACAAATCTGGATGAATTTCGTTGCTTTATCCGCCGAATCAGGGAAAAGCACGCCACCTTTTATGATTGGCTGATTCGCCACGATCCCAATTGATTTTCCGTTTAGCCGAGCAAAACCTGTAATCAGTTCCTTCGCAAACAGCTCTTTAATTTCAAGAAAACTATCCGCATCGACAAGCGTTTCAATCACTTGATACATATTGAGCGGTGCATTCGGATTTTCAGGAATGAGCGAACCTAGATCCTTGCCATTTGGAAGTTCCGGAGCTTCACCCTGTGCCTCATCTAAAACCGACAAATAGCGCCTTGCAAATCGAAGGGCTTCATCCTCAGATTTCGCAAGCACATCTCCGCATCCGGATACCGTGCAGTGCATTCGTGCGCCACCCATTTCTTCAAGCGTCACCTTTTCACCGATCACTTTTTCCGCCATTCGAGGCGAGCCAAGGTACATTGACGCGTTTCCTTCCACCATGACGACGATATCACAGAAAGCTGGTATGTAAGCCCCACCTGCTGCGGATGGACCAAAAAGCAAACAAATTTGAGGTACCTTTCCAGCAAGCTGCACTTGATTGTAAAAAATTCGGCCAGCTCCGCGCCGTCCCGGGAACATTGCGACTTGATCAGTTATACGCGCCCCTGCGGAATCCACCAAGTAAAATAATGGAAGTCCGAGCTTTCCTGCCGTTTCTTGCATTCGAATTATTTTTTCTACGGTTTTTATTCCCCATGAACCGGCTTTCACCGTAGAATCATTGGCAATTACAGCCACTTTTCGACCATTCACAAAGCCAAGCCCCGTCACGACTCCGTCTGCTGGAAGATCTTCCGCTTCACTTTCTGCAAATAAGCCGTCTTCTTGAAAAACACTATCCGTATCGAGCAACAGCTGAATCCGCTCACGAACAAAAAGTTTGCCTTTTTCGCGATTCGCTTGATGATACTTGGCTTTACCGCCCGCTTTAATCTTGTCTATTCGTTCATTCAAATCCACTTACTCCTACCTCCCTTGAAATTTGGCTTCCCGCTTCTCTCGAAAGGCCTCGAGCCCCTCACGTCTATCCGCCGTCGGAATCGTCTTTAAATAGCCTTCTTTTTCGAGCAAGAAAGCGTCCTTCTCAGGCAACTCGCTTGCTCCGCTGATTACTTCCTTGGCGATTTGAACTGCGATGGGCGCATTCTTTGCCAGCTGCTCCGCCCAATTTAGCGACGCATGGAGCGCATCTTCTGCTATTTGATTCACGAGCCCAATTTCTAGAGCTTCTTCCGCTTGGATTCGCTTCGCCAGTAGAATCAGTTCCATCGCCTTGCTTTTTCCTACAAGCTTCGTCAGTCGCACCGTTCCAAAAGAACCCGGAATAATGCCAAGACTTGTTTCCGTAAGTCCAAGTTTCACGCCTCGTTCTGCGATTCTAAAATCACAAGCGAGCGCGAGTTCAAGTCCGCCTCCAAAAGCAGCACCATTTAAAACGGCAATCGTTGGACACTTTAACGCCTCCACTTGCGCGCATACCGAGCGAATTCGTTCTACCGCAGGCCAAACCTCATCTTCGCTTAAACCAGCTCGTTCCGATAAATCTGCCCCAGCCGAGAAGACACGGCCGCCGCTACCAGCAATAAGGAGCGCGCGAACTGGTTTTAAGGTTTGGATAGCTTCCTTAAAATCCGTGAGCATGGCGTTTGAAAAGGCATTGGCTTTTTCAGGACGATTGAGCGTTAAAACGGCTACTTCATTTTCTAAGTATTCCAAGTTGACTAGCGCCATTTAATCAAGCATCCCGATCGTATCATTTTCATTTACAAACTCGCCTTCTGTCACTGACCATTCGACAATTTTCCCCGTATTTGGAGCTTCAACAGGAATCAGCATCTTCATGGATTCAATTTCTGCCAAGACTTCTCCTTTTTCAACTTCATCTCCTGCATGTTTTTTAAATTGATGAAGCGTTCCTGTAATGACCGCACGAATTTCTTCCATTATTTGTTCTCTCCTTCTTCCTTAAATAGTTGTCTTGCAATTACAAGGCGCTGAATTTCCGAAGTGCCTTCCCCAATTTCAAGGATTTTCGCATCCCGGATCAAGCGTTCTACTTGTGCAGGTCGCATATAACCTGTTCCGCCCAGAATTTGCATCGCCCGATTGGCATTTTTCGTAGCCGTTTCTGAAGCAAAGACTTTTGCCATTGCCGCTTCCTTGATGTAAGTCTCACCAGAATCTTTTAAAAGGCTCGCCCTTTGAACGAGTAATCTCGCCGCTTCCGTCTCTGTTAGCATATCCGCAAGTTTAAATTGAACGGACTCGAATTGCCTGATCGGCCCATCAAACTGAACGCGTTCCCCGGAATGGCGAAGTGCCTTATCGAACGCGTCTTGCGCAAGACCAACCGAAATCGCTGCAATCGAAATACGGCCGCCATTCAGCACATTAAGCAGCTGCTTCAATCCGTCCGTTTCTTGTCCCAATAAATTTTCTTTTGGAACGCGCACGTTTTTAAATGTAATTTCACCTGTATCAGACGATCGCGCACCCATTTTATCATAGGGACTTGTCACCGTAATACCTGCTGTATCCATCGGGACAATTATCGCTGAAATTATTTTTTCTCCAGAAGGTTTATAGCCTGTAATCGCTGCAACTGTAATGATAGAAGCATAATTCGCATTCGTGATCCATTGTTTCGTTCCATTTAAAATATAATCATCGCCTACTTTTTCAGCCGTCATCTCGATTCCTTTCGCATCAGAACCTGCCGTTTTTTCCGTCAGTCCAAACGCAGCCAGTTCACGGCCTTCTGCAAGTGGTCGTAAAAATTTCTCTTTTTGTTCAGGCGAGCCGTATCTTGCAATAGGCTCCGTCCCGATGGAAATTGTTGCGACATAGCTTAGTGCCACACCTAAACTTACGCGGGCAATTTCTTCTGCAGCCGTCATATAAGCAAGCGTGCCCATGCCTTTACCGCCGTATTCTTCAGAAAAAGGTAGCCCAAGATAGCCTCGTTTTCCCATTTCTGCAAACAATTCGCGCGGGAAACGAGCTTCTTTATCTAGCTGATCCGCCATAGGACGAATTTTTTCTTCCGCAAAAGCGCGTACTTCTTTTTTGAGCGCAGTAAGTTCCTTTGAAAGTTCAAAATCCATGTTGCTTCCTCCTTCTTGGATTGTAAAATCACTACCCTTCAATGATAACTATTCTCATTTTGAAAAGCAATTTTCACGATTGCAATAAAAAATCCTGCACAGACGTGTCTGTGCAGGATTTACAAATTCATTAGAAATTAAAATTGTCCGGATCGGGACCCGTTCTTTCATCTTTATTCATCGCTGAAATCGCGAGCAAATCTTCGTCTGAAAGTTTAAAGTCAAACACATCCGCGTTTTCTTCAATCCGTTCCTTATGAACCGATTTAGGAATCGTCACAATTCCATTTTGCAGATCCCATTTAATAATGACTTGGGCAACTGATTTTCCGTATTTATCCGCAATTTTTTTCAGTTCAGGGTCGCTTAACATTTGACCATTTCCTAGCGGCGACCAAGCTTCTACCACAATTTTATGATCACGGCAGAATTTTCTTAGCGGCTCTTGTGTCAAATGTGGATGAAGTTCAATTTGGTTCACCATTGGCACAATATCAGCATCCGCAATGAGTTCCTTCAAATGGTGTTCTTGGAAATTACAAACCCCAATCGCGCGAATTTTTCCATCTTGATAAAGCTGTTCAAAAGCGCGCCAAGTATCTTTAAATTTACCAGCAACTGGCCAGTGAATCAAATAAAGATCGAGGTAGTCGGTTCCAAGGCGTTTAAGGCTTGCTTCAAAGGCTTCGATTGTTGCGTCGTAACCTTGATCTGCATTCCAAAGTTTACTTGTTAGGAAAAGATCTTCACGTTTCAATCCTGACTCCTTGATTGCTTGACCAACGCCAGCCTCGTTTCCGTAAGCCTTCGCTGTATCAATAGCCCGGTATCCGGCTTGAAGCGCCCATTTGACGGGATCAACCACTTCCTTATCATCCACTTTCCAAACACCAAAACCAAGGCGAGGCATTTTCACGCCGTTCGCGAGTTCAACTGTTTCTGTTATACTCATTCTCTTCACCTTCCTATTCTTTACGACTTTATTTTATACCCCTCAAAATGGATTTCAAATCATCCGCTCACAAAAATCACTCACCATTAAAACGATAACCCGTTCCCCAAACCGTTTCGATTAGTCGTGGTTTGTTGGAGTCAAACTCAATTTTCTCGCGCAATCGCCGTACATGCACCACAACCGTCGACGTATCACTCAGTGCCTCCATTCCCCAAATCAACTCAAATAAATCGTCCTTACTAAAAACTTGATTCGGGTGCTCGATAAAAAACTTTAAAAGATCAAATTCTTTGGTCGTGAAAATAACTTCTTGATCGAGTACGAACACTTTGTGTGCGAGCGTATCGAGCCGAATATGATGCGCGGAAATAAAGTGGGCTTGATTCTTTTCGCCCGCTTCAATGTGAGTTAAGCGCTTGAAGCGCGAAAGATGCGCCTTGACGCGCGCCACAAGTTCACTCGGACTAAAAGGCTTACTAATATAATCATCCGCTCCGAGCCCAAGTGCACGGATTTTATCAATATCTTCCTTTTTCGCGGAAACCATCAAAATCGGTTGATCCATTTTAGCGCGTAACTGTTCACAAACCTCGAGTCCTGATAATTCAGGCAGCATCACATCTAATAAAATCAAATCGTATTGCCCTGTTAAGCCAAGTTCAAGCCCTGCCTTTCCGTCCGTTGCCATCTCAACAGCATAGCCACTAAGTTCCAAATAATCCCGTTCTAGTTCAGCAATCGGTTGATCGTCTTCAACAATTAAAATTCGCTCCATCTCTATTCTCCCTCTTCCAGCTTCAACGTAAAAATAATGCTTGTAAATTCTCCAGGTTCACTTTCCGCCCAAATTTCCCCGCCATGTTCTAAAATGATTTGTCTTGAGATCGCAAGTCCAAGTCCGCTTCCTCCTGTATCCCGATTACGAGAACCTTCCACGCGGTAAAACCGTTCAAAAATCAAAGCAAGGTTATCCTTCGGAATCCCACTCCCGTGATCTTGAACAGTAATCCAAGCAGCATTTCCTTCGATCTTAGCAGATAAAGTGATGCGCTTATCTTGCTGTAAATATTTACTACTATTTTGCAACAAGTTATCTAACACCCGTCGAATTTTTTGTTCATCAAACCGGACAAGCGCCGCCCCAAGTGCATCCACATCCGCGATGAGCTCTATCCCTCGCTCTTCCAAATCCAGCCGATATTCATCCGCAAAATGAACTAGAAATTTACGCAAATTAGCCACTTCAAAGTCAAAAGGCAGCTTGTGCAAATCCAGTTTTGAAAACGTAAATAAATCATCGATCAAGTAATTCATACGTTGGGCTTGGCTGTGAATCATATTCAAGTAACTCGCTTGCTTTTCCGGAGTTCGTGCGACTCCATCTCTAAGTCCTTCCACGTAGCCCATAATCGAAGTAATCGGCGTCTTTAAATCATGCGAAATGTTCGATAAAAGCTCCTTCCGATTTTCCTCATACTTGCGATTTTCTTGATTAGCCGTATTTAAAGCACTACGCAACTCTTCAAATTCCTTCGCGAGGTCTGCTACTTCACCTTTTGCCTTGTTTGAAATTTCGAGTTTTTCATCGAGCTTGCCACTTTTTAATTGCTGGACTTTGCGACTCAGTTCTTGTAAAGGATTAATGATCGTCTGTCTAAGCGAGCGATTGAGCCAAAGAATCAATAAAAAGGCTACGATCAGTATCATCGCACTAAATAAAAACCCCCACTTTTGCAAGAACTCGGAAAGACTATTTTCTTGTTTTAAAATCATAACACTGCCGTTTTCTTGGTCTTTAAAGTGAAAGTCGAATTTCAAATAGCGAAACAAATTCCCTTTATTATCAATCGTTCCTTGCGTAAAAATATTATCTGTATCAAAAGTGGGCGCATGCACTTTAAGCGATTTTAAAACGAGCCCTTTCGAATAATAAACAATTTCATCGTCCTTCCGAATCACAATATCGAGATTTTCCCGTTCATATTTCTTAATTTCTGTTTCAATTTCAGGAGACAAAAGAGCATTCGGATCACGCTGCGCGATGCCCCGGAAAGCAATCAACGCTTCTTGTTCATTTTTAGAAATCGTTTTTTGCTGCGTCATCATTTTATAAAATTTAGCTGGCGTCGCAATTTCTCCATTGATCGCATAAAATACCAGCATAAAAACTGCAAAAATAGCCGCTAACGAAACAAATAAACTACCTAAAAAAGTCACTAAAAATCGCGTTCGCATCCAAAACTCCTCCTAGAAAAAGAAGAAAAGGCAGAACCTTTTCTTCTTTTCATCTTCATCAAAATGTAAAGGCTGGGTTAAACTCGCCTTGATAAGGCTCATGTTCGACAAATACTGAAACCATTTCTCCAGCTGCATTTTTTCCTTCTCGCTTATACGTAAAGCGTTCATTATTGAGTTCAGTGATTTCAAGAACAGCCCCGTATTTATTCGTTCCAATGGAAGCATGAGCACGAATTTTATTATGGCGAAGCACATCAAAGTAACCAAAATCGCCTCGCGTTACACCTGTATTTAAATCGAAGAATTCATATTTATTCGTTTCCGCATCAAACTTCGCTAAACTAATAAAATTTTGATTATATTTTGTCACATCTTTCCCATCTGCGTCAACTACTTTTGTGCCGTTCCATAAAGTTTCTCCTAACAGCTTAGCACCCGACTCATTTCTCACAATTTTCCCGGTTTGCGCAGAAAGCTTTTCAAGTGGCTTTGTAAAGCTCAATTTTTGCTCATGATAAGGAATATGATCCACATAAACTTCTACTGGGTTTCCCCCTTCATCTTTGCCCATTCGTTTATAAGTAAATTTTTGTTTCGTCAGTTTCGTAATATCCACAACCGCTTGATAGTTTTTCGTTTCTGAAATCAAAATTCGTTTTGTTCCATCATTCGTTATGAAATAAGTTCCTGAATCGCCGCGGCTTTCTCCCGTTTTTTGATCAAAAAATTCATAACGCCCATTCTTTTTATCATATTTTGCAAAACTCATGAGTTCCTGATTTTCTTTCGTTAAATCTTTTCCATTCTTGTCATAAACTTTTGTTCCTTGCCAGTTAGTACTTGCTAGAATTTGATTTTTCCGATCCCCGGTGGTTTGATTAACATGACTTTTCTCCTTAGAAGCTTCCGCCTGTACTTGCTCCCCGTTTGCTGCTCCCATTCCGCATCCTGAAATAATCAGTCCTGCTCCTAAAACTGCTACCATTAATTTTTTCTTCATTGTTTTCAGCTCCTCTTTCTTTGATAATTTTATTATAGGAGAGAGTTCTAAACTGCCAATAAACGAATTCTTAAATATTTCTTAAATCCACAAAAAAAGCTTGCCCTCACTCGGACAAACTTTTCCGTTTCTTTCGCTGCTTACGAATAACCATAAAAATAATCCCTACAAGTAATAAAACGAGAATTCCCGCAAGAATCGCGATATGTAGCACATTTGGAATACCGACTTCCACAAACAATTTATTTTTCTGATCAAGCGGTACCTTCCAAGTCAGCTTTCCACCATCCGCTTGATCCGCATTGCTATCACGAACATGCGATATCGGTAAATCGAGCACAAACGTATAATCAATCTGCGCAAGCAATTTCTCTGGAATAGCCAGATCGCTGCCCCCAAAATCCCCGATCAGTTTCGGCACATCAAGATTTGCTTCCACCTGGTAACGATTCATGAAGAAACCGCGCTTTTCCTGAATTTTGATGCCATATTTTGCAAGTTCCTTCTTCGAAATAGCTTTTTCATCCATTTTTTCCACTTTTTTTCGAACTAGAAAATGTGTATATGACTTTTTTTGAATTGAAAAGCCTTGTTTTTCCAATTTTGCTTGAATGTCTTCGCTGACACGTTCAGAAAAAAGGCCAGCAAAATTCGATAATTTTATATCAAAAGTAAGCTCGGCCGAACGATCACGATTCACCTTCACCGTATTCGTTACACTGGCACATCCAGCTAAAAAAACAACCAATACGAGCCATAAAACAAGAATTCGTCTTCCTTTCATAATTTAGCCCACAACAATCTTTGGGAGCTGTTCCAATGTTTCAATTTCAAACGTCGGTTTATTCTCGGAGTTATTCACAATCTTATGTGGATTAAACCAGCAACTATCAATTCCCACTAAGTTTGCCCCGCGAATATCCGAGCTAAGCGAATCCCCAATAATCAAGCTTTCTTGCAAAGAAAAAGCTGGAATCCGTTCAAAACAGTATTTAAAAAACTCAGGCATCGGCTTTTGAAAACCCGTATCTTCCGAGACAAAAATCCCACGAAAATACTGATCCATCCCTGAATCCTTCAAGCGTCTGTATTGCGTCTTCGATACTCCATTTGTCACAATATACAAATCGAATTCTCGGTACAAGCTTTCAATTAACGGCTTTGCACCATCAATCAACTGATGCCCATCCTCTAGAAACTCGCGGTAACGGCTTTCCATCGCTAACCCATCAACTTGCTTATTAAATTCAGCAAACACACGCTTAAAACGCGTATTCAAAACTTCTTCACGAGCAATTTCTCCACGCTCAAATTGGCGCCATAATCCCGCATTTACATCTTTATACATCATTAAAAGCTCCTGGTTTGCTTCAACTTTTTCACTTTGAAACAAACGCTTTAAAGCACTATCCTCAGCTGCTTTAAAATCAAGCAACGTATCATCCACATCAAAAAGTAACGTCTTATATCCCATTTCCCAAGGCTCCTCTCAAACTCTATCACAACAAATCCTATCACAAAACGCTTACCTACGCCATTAAAAATTTTCCATTTCAACCAAAAAACTTGCTAGTCAGATTGACTAGCAAGTTCATTTCTTATTTCAATTCCATCCATTTATAACTATAAGGAGCACCAAACAAGTGGTGAACCACCCCAGTTAGATTTGATTTTTGAAGTGCCGCTGTCCCATTTTGATAAAGCGGAGCAATTCCAGCATCATCAATCAAAAGTTTCTCTGCGTCAATCATCGTTTGCCATCTTTCTTCTGGTTTCGTTGCAAGTGACGTTGAAGCTTCATTTAAAAGCTTATCATATTCTGCATTCGAATAATTGGCTCGGTTATAGTTGTTATTTGTAATTTGTGTAGCAAGGAATGTGATCGGATCTTGATAGTCTGGTCCCCAGCGCGTCAGCTCCAATGTATAATCTTTATCTTCATCAAGTTTTAGACGTGATTTATACGGAACCGTTTTAATCTTCACCGTTAAGCCATCCAAATTCGATTGCAAAGCATTTTGGATAAACTCACCAGATTTCTTATTAAAATCTTGGTCATCAACAAGAAGTTCAACTGTAATTTTGTCGATTCCTAGTTCCTTTTTCGCGGTTTCCCAATATTTTTTAGCTTGCTCTGCATCCGTTTTAACTAGTTTACCACTTTCTTTTCGGAAATCTTCTTTGGTTTCTGGATTAAATGTGAATTTCTCTGGCACGTAACCTTCAGCAGATTTCGAGCCATTTCCAAGAACCGTATCCACGAGCTGGTCACGATCTAGCGTGAGTGCAAACGCTTGGCGTGCATTTAGATTAGCAAATAGCGTATCTTTTCCATCTAACTTTTGATTAAATTTCAAATAATAAACGAAAGCTTCTAATTCGGTTTTATAATCCTTGTCATTTTTCTTTTGCTTGGCATAATCGCCCGTTAACATCGCACGATCTAGTTTTCCAGTATTATAAAGATTGACTGCTGCCCCAGGTTCTTTTACCACTTGCACATCAATTTGATCAACTTTCGTTTGTTTTTTGTTCCAATATTTATCATTTTTTTCGAATGTCCACTCTTTGCTTGTGTTCGTCCAATTTTTCATGACAAATGCACCGTTATAAATCATATGTTCACTGTCTTTCGCATAATCTTTCCCTTGTTTTTCCACATATTCTTGTTTTTGTGGGTAAAACGTTGGGAAAGTAAGTAGTGAAAGGAAATAAGGCGTCGGTTGCTCAAGAGTGACTTCAAGCGTTTTGTCATCCTTTGCTCTTACACCTAAATCTTCAGGTTTTTTCTTTCCTTCAATAATGTCTTTCGCATTTTTCACTACACCATCAAAAATGCTTGCATACTCTGCAGCCGTTTCAGGATTAACGATAGTTTGCCAAGCATAGACAAAATCATTGGCCGTAACGGGGCTACCATCGCTCCACTTCGCATCATCACGAAGCTTCATCGTGTAGACAGTTTGATCTTTATTTACTTCCGGTTCTCCTGCCGCAACACCAGGTGTCACTTGGTCTTTTTGATCCAAATAATAAAGCCCTTCAAAAACTTGGTTAATAGCCGTAAAACTAACACCATCTGTACCTTTTTTAGAATCCATTGAAGGAATCTCAGCGGATTCCATCAAATTCACGACCTTCTTTCCATTTCCACTTGAGCCATTTTTCGAACCTGATTCACTGTTTCCTCCGCATGCGGCTAAAACAAAGCTGATAATCATGATGCACGAAATAAGCCAAATACCCTTCTTTCTCATACAAAACTCCCTTTCTTTTGGTTAGTCACACGCGAAATGGCTGTTCGAAAAAATCTTAATAGATTTTATAATCCTAATTTTCAGTGTTTTTTATATATTAGCATATTTATGATGAATAAAAAAGGGGAATTTTCAGTTTTTTGCAAAAGGAAAATTAAAAAAAAGAACCGAGGCGATTAAACCGCGGTTCCTGCTCTTAAATTCTTTTTTGCATATGGTCGTATAAATGCCCGCTTAAAACTATTTCAGAAGTAGCGGCAAAACCTTGACGCTGATAAAGTTTTTTGGCTTTCGGATTTGCCTTATCACAGCTAAGACCGATCAGCCTTTCACCTTCAGCTCGCGCAATTTCCGGCAATGCTTCAAGTAATTGTGTCCCAATTCCCTTTCCACGAAAACGAGGATCCGTCACAATCGAGTCCAGATACCATTCACCGGGAAAAGTCTCTTTTTCAGTGAACACAGGAAACGTATAGTTCAACTTGTGCCGTTTTGCGATTGCTTGCCAAGGCTCATCGATAATCGGCTCTACTTCTCCAGGATAGCCTGCTACAACGCCTGCGATCTCACCATTTTCTTCAAAAACATGCATTCGATTATAACCATAGCGGTAACCTTCAATCGTAATCCCATCTTGAAGCGCAGCTAAAATCGCTTGTTCTGAATCAGCCTCAAGAATGGGGAGCTCCATATCCTTCCAAATGGTAAACAATAATGGAGCAATTTGTTCAGCATCTGCTGGTGTTGCTTTTCGAATCATTTTATACAATCCCCCAAAACTAATTAACGTTAGGTTAATTATAACATGCTTCAGAATTTCCGTCTATGACTCATAAAATTGGTGAAAGTAAACTAGATAAGTTTTCCTTCATTTTTGTAAACGTAGATTTTTTATCCATATCAGCCATCGTATACAAATGACTTTCTGCAAAATCCTGCTCAAAATCTTGCTGCATCTTGACAATGGCATCATCGCGGTCATATAAAAAGACCATCAGTTCATGATTCAAGCGAAAGCTTCTCACATCAAAGTTCGCCGTGCCAACTGCCCCACGCTCCCCGTCAACCAGTAACTGTTTGGCATGGATAAAAGAATCATCCCGGTACGCATAGACTTTTGCTCCTGCTTCGATCATTGTTTCAATGTTACCATTACTGCCATAAAAAGAAATCCCACGGTCACCTTTTCCCGGTAAAATGATTCTAACATCAATTCCACTCATCGAAACACGTCGAATGACAGCTAGCGCTTCTTCATCGGGTACAAAATAAGGGGAAGTGATCCAAACCGATTCCTTTGCTGAATCCATCAAATCAAGCATCGCATCACGAACCCATTTTTCTTTGTCATAAGGTCCACCATAAATGACCTGTGCCCAGTTATCGCCTTTTGGTTCAGGTGAAAAATACCTTGCAAGCCCTGCTTCATCCACAAATGGTTTAGCAGAATCAGCCTTATTCTCCATGTACACCCAGTCCACTAAAAATGATTCCTGAAGTTCCATAACGGCAGGCCCTTCAATTTTAATGTGAGTATCTCGCCAAACCACGAATTCTTTCGTATTACTTCGGTATTCTTCTCCCACATTCAAGCCACCTGTGAAGCCAATTTGTCCATCGATCACGACCATTTTGCGGTGATTTCTAAGATTAGCCGTGCGTGCAATCCAGATCGAGCCAAGTGGATCAAAAGCATGAATTTTAATACCAGCTTTTCGCATAGGCGCTAAAAAGTGGTCGGAAAGTGTGGCAGATCCCCAAGCATCATACATGAATTTCACTTCTACGCCTGCTTGTGCCCGTTCAATTAAAAGATCACGAATTTCATGTCCGATTTCATCAGACCGGTAAATATAATACTGGATATGGATATGATCTTTTGCTTCACGCATCGCTTCAAGCAAAGCCGGAAAGGTTTCATCCCCATTTGTGAGCAACGTCAGCGCATTGCCATTAACGGGCTGAATCTGTGTGAGATGCTCAATCCTTTTCGATAGCCGCGGTGCCTTTTGACCATTGGTATAAGGTTCTAAGCCATGAATCGTATCTGTAATTCGGTTCATTTCCTCGATTTGATGATGTTGAAAAACACGATTTTGTGGATTTCTCCCAAAGAACCAATAAATAATCACGCCAAACACAGGTAAAATAAAGATCGCCGCGATCCAAGCAATTTTTGATGACGTTACACGCCTATCAAAGAAAAGCAATCGAATTGCGATAATCATTCCGCAAAGTTCAACAAAAATCCCTGCACCATAAAGAATGATTGATGACCATTGCTTTAAGACGAATCCAATAATCAGAATCAGTCCAATCAGTATCACTAACTGAAATCTTTTTTTCATTTTTTTTCCCCTTTTCCCAAGTTTCGTTTCCTATTGTATGTAAATTCCGCTTAAGATTCAATCTATAACCTTATCCTCTGGAAAATTTTTACATAATAAGACACATTAGATTTAAAGATACCGTTAAATTGGCAAAAGGAGAGCCCAAAAACGAATTTTTTAAAAGAGGAATATTGGATTGTTGCTCACAAAAAAACTCAGGTGGATATCCACCTGAGTTTTTGTAAGTTTTTATTCGGATAGTTGTCCGCCTTCAACAGGTAAGTTAACACCTGTTACGTAGCTAGCTAAATCAGAACATAAGAATAGGGCTGCTTTTGCTTGATCTTCTGGCTCACCAATGCGACCGATTGGGATTGATGCTTCCACTGCGGCAGCTTGTTCTGGAACTTCTGCCATCCATTTGTCAATCGCTGGTGTACGTGTCATGCCCGGTAAAATCGAGTTAACCCGAATCCCTTTTTTCCCGCCTTCTAGTGCTGCGGTTTTAGTTAAGCCATTTACAGCCCATTTTGAAGACGAATATGCGGATAAACCGTGCACGCCAATTGCGCCTGATGAAGACGCTGTATTTACGATTGCCCCACCGCCTGTTTTTTCCATAGCGAGCATTTCATATTTTAAGCTGAAGAACATCCCTTCAACATTTACTGCGTAAGTTTTTTCCCAATCTGCTTTAGCTACTTCCGTAATCGGCGTTGTCGCTCCACTAATTCCAGCGTTATTGTGCGCAAAGTCTAAACGTCCATAAAGTTCAACTGTTTTGTCAACAAGTGCTTTTACTTGTTCTTCATCTGCTACATTGCACGGAACAAACAAAGCTTCGCCGCCTTTTTCTTTGATTAAACGAACGGTTTCTTGTCCTGCTTCTTCTGAAACATCAGAAACGACAACTTTCGCTCCGTATTTCGCAAAAGTGAGCGCACTCGCACGCCCAATGCCACTTCCTGCTGCTGTAATTAAACCAATTTTGTTATTCATTAGATTTTCCATGATGTAACCCCTTTCATTTATACAGTTCGATTGTATCACAAAAATAGATCAACTTCATTATTTGTTTTAATTTTTTATTAATTCATTTTCAACAAAAATAATTGATAAATTAGGATTTAAAACTGTTTTCTATCTGTATTTTGCTATTAATTATAATAGTTCAATCTAACTATAACTTTTGTTACACTTTTCTGTTTTCCGACAAAAAAAGCCTATCCGCATAGGCGGATAGGCTTTTCACAACATCATGATGCATTTTCGCGTGGCTTTTTCCAAAGCCCGTAAATGAGGCCTGAAATAATCATACCGATCAAAATAGCGGCTAAGAACATCAGCGGTTTATTTGCAAGAAATGAAACAAAAACCCCACCATGAGGTGCCGGTACATTCACGGCCCAAATTTGAGTCAAGGCCCCAGCAATCGCTGAACCAATGACCGAAGAAGTGATCACACGGAGCGGGTCAGCTGCAGCAAATGGAATGGCTCCTTCCGTAATAAACGCGAGTCCAAGCACATAGTTTGTAATCCCTGATTGTCTTTCTTGTTCAGTAAATTTATTTTTGAAGAACGTCGTCGCAAGTGCAATCGCAAGCGGCGGAACCATCCCACCAGCCATAACAGCTGCCATAAACGCGCCATCCCCAGTCGAAGTAAATACGCCGATCGCAAACGTATAAGCCGCTTTATTAAACGGACCACCCATATCGATCGCCATCATTCCACCAAGCACAAGCCCAAGAATAGCCGCATTAGCAGTTCCAAGACCTTCTAGTTGCGTCGTTAAGAACGTGTTAATGACTTTGAAAATCGGATTTACGATAAAGTACATTAAAGCCCCAGAAATCAAGAGACCAAAAACAGGATAAAGCAGAATCGGTTTCAGCCCGTCAAGCGAACGTGGCAAGAAACGGAACAAACGCTTCAAACCAACAACTACATAACCGGCTAGAAAACCGGCGGCAAGACCGCCGAGGAAACCTGCCCCTGAATTAAGTGCCATCAAACCGCCAACCATACCAGGCATAAGTCCCGGACGATCCGCAATACTGCTTGCAATAAAACCAGCAAGAATCGGGATCAAGAATAGGAAGGCCCCAGTCTCTCCTCCAGAAATCGTCGAAAGCATGTTGAAAACAGGACTTTTTGGATAAAATTGCTCAAGCAAGAACGAAATCGCCATAAGAATCCCGCCTCCAACAACAAATGGCAACATGTGCGAAATCCCGTTCATCAAATCCTTATAAATTTTACTTCCAACAGAAATTTTTTCGCTTTCTTCGTCACTTTGCTCTGCATTTGGATCCGCATGGTAAACAGGTGCTTCTTGTTGCAGTGCCCGATTGATCAATTCTTCCGGCTTACGGATCCCATCACTAACGGGCGTTTCTAAAACATGTTTCCCATCAAAACGAGCCATCTCGACTTTCTTATCCGCCGCCACAATAACCCCAGAAGCGCGTTCGATATCTTCATTTGTCAAACGATGTTTAATCCCTTCCGAGCCGTTTGTTTCCACTTTAATTTGCACGCCCATTTCCTTAGCTTTCGCTTTCAAAGCATCCTCTGCCATGTACGTGTGTGCAATCCCAGTTGGACAAGCTGTAACCGCAACAACGAAAGGCTCATCTGTCGCTTTTGCTTCTGCTGGCTTTTCTGACTCAGCTTCCGCTTGTTCGGCTTGTTCCGATTTCGCTTGCTCCGCATCAAAAAGTTGAATCACTTCATCAGGTGTTTGTGCATTTTTCAAGCTATTCACAAAATCCGGATGTACGAGTAAGCGAGATAAAGCAGCGAGCGTTTCAAGGTGTGTTTCATTCGCTCCATCCGTTGCAGCAATCATGAAAAACAAGTGAGCAGGTGCCCCGTCAAGCGATTCATAGTCAAGACCCGCATCACTTTTAGCAAATACAACAGTCGGCGTGTTTACCGCTTTTGTTTTCGCATGCGGCATCGCAATTCCGTCACCTATCCCAGTTGAGCTCTGCGCTTCACGTTTCATAATTTGTTCTTTAAATAAAACCGGATCATTTATCTTACCATGCTCTTCAAGCGAGGCAATCATTTCATCGATTGCGCCTTCTTTTGTTGTCGCTTTTAAAGACATGGTCATAACATCTTTACTGAGTAAGTCCGTAATTTTCATTTCGAATCCTCCAATTTTACGATTTCCACTTGTGGTAAAATTTCTTCAATTCGTTTCGCTTCTGCGAGATCAGTTGAAAAAGCCGTTGCCGTCCCCGTTGCAACACCAAGGCGGAAAGCTTCAACAGCATCACCAGTCTGATGGAATTTTCCAACAAACCCAGCAATCATTGAATCCCCAGCTCCAACTGAATTTTTTACTTTCCCTTTAATTGGCTTTGCAAAATAAACAGCATCATCTGAAAAAAGTAATGCGCCGTCCCCAGCCATCGAGACAATCACATGTTTTGCCCCCAATTCCAAGCACTTCTTACCATAAGGAATTAAATCTTCCTTTGTCTCAAATTTCACATGAAACAAATCAGCCAGCTCATGATGATTTGGTTTAATCAAAATCGGTTTTTTCGGAAGTGCAGCAAGAAGCTCTTCCCCGGTCGTATCAATCATGAAATCGGCTTTTTTCGCCTGACAAAATTCAATAATCTTATCATAAAAGTTTTTCCCAAGCGAAGGCGGCACACTTCCCGACAAAATCACGATATCACCCGCACCAATCTCAGCAAGCGTTTCAAAAAAGTGTTTTTGTTCACTTTCTGTCACAATAGGGCCAAGTCCATTAATTTCAGTTTCTTCGCCAGATTTTAGCTTAATATTAATGCGCGTATCGTCAGCAACCGGCGCAAAATTGGTTTTCACACCTTCTTTTTTCAGCCAATCCGCAATAAAACCGCCTGTAAAGCCGCCGAGAAAGCCACTTGCTTTTGAATCGATCCGAAGCTGTCCGAGCACACGTGAAACATTAATGCCTTTTCCACCAGGAAGCTTATGGTCTTCCTTCATTCGGTTTAATGCACCAATTGAAAAGTTATCTACTTCGACAATGTAGTCAATCGAAGGGTTAAGGGTTACTGTATAAATCATTTTTCTACCTCGATTATCTTGGTTTTTTGGATAAAGGTTTCCCGGTTCTGATTTTCCGGTAAAAAGTCCGTTATAATCACGGCTTGTTCTAGTTCAAACATTTTCGCGAAATTGGCTTCGCTAAACTTAGAATGATCCGCCAGTACAAAAGATTGTTCTGCTAGTTGAACTGCAGCTCGCTTTAAAAAGGCCTCTTCTGGGTCAGGCGTCATAAAGCCGCTTCGTTCGTGAATGGCATTCGTTCCCATGAAAACTTTATCAAAGTGGTAATTTTGAATGTTATCAAGTGCAACCGCCCCAATTACTGCTTTTGTATGAGCTTTCATTTTTCCACCTAGCAAGTAGCTATCAATTTGAAGCTGAACGAGCTTCTCAATATGCACCAAACCATTCGTGACAACGGTTACTTTCTTGTCCTTCAAAAATGGAATCATCTCGATCGTCGTTGAACCGGCATCCAAATAAATAAAATCATTCATTTCCACTTGCTCAGCCGCATATGCAGCAATCTCACGTTTATTTTGAATGTTTTTGAAGGATTTTTCATTCATACTTGGTTCTAAATTGTGTTGTTTTACAAGTTTAGCCCCACCATGAACGCGTGCAAGTAAACCATCCTCTTCAAGTTCAATCAAATCCCGCCGAATCGTCGACTCTGAACAATTCAATCTTTCTACCAAATCCGTTAGTTTCACAACGCCAAACTGCTCTAAAGTGCCAAGAATTCTTTCCTTCCGTTCTGCATTTAGCATTTCCTTTGCCTCCATCCATTTGTAGTTTACCATCATATTCATTCAAAAACAATCATTTTATTTCAATTCCATTCTTTTTTATTCATTTTCTTTCTTATTTTAACATAAAGGCAGCCACAAGGCATGGTGCTTCAAGCTAAGTTCAGTGAGATATGTTTTCTTTTCCTCCTGCTGACTATGTTTTTTCTGGTGTTTTTTTGAAGCGCTTGGTAGACTACTATTAAGTAATTTTTTCGAAATGAGGGGGATAAAAAATGGAAACATTAACGGAATATTTGGACACGCTTGAAATGCCCGAGCAGCGCGAACGAATGGTGGAGATTTTTGACTGGATGAAAGAAACTTTTCCGAGTCTCGTTCCAGTTATCAAATGGAATCAACCTATGTTCACGGATCACGGTACTTTTATCATTGGTTTCAGCACTTCCAAAAAACACATCGCGGTGGCACCCGAAGTAAAAACGATGAAGGAATTTGAAGAAAAAATAGCAGATGCTGGTTACAGCGCAACCTCAAACTTATTTCGAATCACTTGGAAACAACCGACTAATTTCGATTTACTGAAAGAAATCATTGAATTTAATGTGACTGATAAACAGGATTACGCAAAATTTTGGCGAGAAGCTTGATTAAATTAATCAAGTTGCCTAAATAATTATTTTTAAAGAAATAAAAAAAGAGGGTTAGCTTGAACAGCTAACCCTCTTTTTTCAATTCCTTATCTTGATTTACCAGTAGCAAAAGCAGTCGCGATGGCACCGATTCCTTCGAGAATGAAGAAAAAGCCCATTAACAAGACAATGCCAAGTGCACTTACAACTGGATTGAATAGCGCGATAAAACCAAGTATGATTCCAATAATCCCAATAAAGAGCACGTAGCCCCAACTAGACAATCCAGCGTCTTTAAGCGAAAAAGCCCCAATTGTCCGAACGATTCCAGCGAAAAGCACCCACATTGCAAATACAAGGATGAGCGATGCTGCGCCAGCAAATTGGTTGGCTAATAGCAAAATCCCAAGTAATGTTGATAAAATCCCATCAGCTAGTACCCAACCGGATAAGTGGCGTTCACTCTCAACAAAATAGGAAATAATATGGAAAATCCCCGATATAAGGAGCAGCAAACCAATCACAACATTAAGGGCTAGCAAAGATGCCACTGGATTGAACATTACCCAGAATCCCATGATGATCATCGCTATTCCCGCTAGAACGATTAAAATTTTTGTAAAAGTCTTCATACATTTTCCCCTCTCTTCTTATTACTCTTGAATAATACCTCATTTTAAGTGTTCTAAAACCCAGAATTCCGTTTTTTATATAATAAAAAAAAGTGCCCTACTTACCTTTTGAGTAAATCGGACACCTTTTCTTTTCACTTTAAATTTCAGCTACAACAGAGAATTTTGTTCCTTCAAGCGCTTGATTCAAGCGTTCAACAGAAACATCATCTCCAGCCACCTTCGCCTGTTTCTTTTCTAGATCTACATCAACAGATGCTACACCTGGAATTTCTTCAAATGAAGATTTGACGATATTTTTGCAGCCATCACATTTCATGCCACTAATGCTCACAGTTTTTTTCATTTCCATCTTCACCTCCTTCAAACTCCCTATTTTGCTGGTTTAAACCGTTTTAAACGCAGTGCATTAATTAAAACCGACACCGAGCTGAAACTCATCGCAGCTCCTGCAATCATCGGGTTGAGTAGCGGTCCACCGAATAAATACAAGATTCCCATCGCAACTGGAATACCAAGAACATTATAAGCAAAAGCCCAGAATAAGTTTTCTCGAATATTTTTAATTGTTGCCTTGCTAAGTTCAACAGCCGTTGCCACATCAAGCAAATCGCTGTGCATCAAAACGATATCCGCCGATTCCATCGCAACGTCCGTTCCAGAACCGATTGCAATTCCTACATCAGCTTGCACAAGAGCTGGCGCATCATTAATGCCATCTCCAACCATAGCAACTTTTTTACCTTCTTGTTGAAGTTTCGCTACTTCGCTTGCCTTATCTTCAGGTAAAACTTCACTGAGCACGCGAGTAATTCCAACTTGTTTCGCAATCGCTTCAGCTGTTTTGCGATTATCCCCGGTGATCATAGCTACTTCGATGCCCATTTGTTGCAAAATTTGAATGGCTTTTTTACTGCTTGGCTTAATAGTATCAGCCACTGCAACAATACCAATAAATTGATCGTTAAGTGCTACATACATCGGTGTTTTCCCTTGTTCGGCTAGTCTCTCAGAAGTAGTCGCAAATTCGCCTAAGCCAATTCCACGATCCGTCATTAATTTTTGGTTTCCTAGTAAAAGCGTTCCTCTTTCAACCGTCACTTCAATTCCGTGACCTGGAATCGCACTAAAATCTGAAATTGGCTCAAGATCCAAGCTCAGCTCCTCTGAGCGAAGTAAAATCGCTTCGCCAAGTGGATGTTCCGAACCTTTTTCAGCCGATGCCGCAAGACGAAGAAGTTCTTGTTCGCTTATATCGCTCCCACTCACAACCACGTCCGTAACAGCAGGTTTACCTTCTGTAATCGTACCCGTTTTATCAAATACAATCGTTTGGAGTTTTTTCGTTGTTTCAAGCGCGTCGCCACTTTTAATGAGTACGCCATTTTCGGCTCCTTTTCCAGTTCCAACCATGATAGCCGTAGGAGTAGCAAGACCGAGCGCACAAGGACACGCAATGACGAGAACAGAAATCGTAATCGTTAAAGCAAATACCCAAGATTCTTGACCCAAGAAGAACCAAAGAATCCCCGCAAGAACAGCCAGCCCAATAACGATTGGCACGAAAACCCCGGAAACTTTGTCAGCTAGCTTGGCAATGGGTGCCTTACTGCCTTGGGCTTCTTCAACGAGTTTGATAATTTGCGCAAGCGCCGTTTCTTTCCCAACCTTGGTCGCTTCAAACGTGATATTCCCATTTTTATTTATACTTGCCCCAACCACTTCGTCGCCAGGTTTTTTATCAACAGGCATACTTTCACCCGTTAGCATTGATTCATCGATCGTCGTTTTCCCTGAAAGTACAACGCCATCCACCGGAATTTTTTCGCCGGGACGAACTTGGATCAAATCGCCTTCCAAAACTTCATCAATCGCAATTTCCATTTCTTTTCCGTCACGCATCACGCGAGCCGTTTTAGGCGCAAGGCCCATCAAGGTTTTAATCGCTTCTGACGTTTTCCCTTTCGATACAGCTTCAAAATATTTTCCAAGCGTAATCAGCGTTAAAATAACCGCCGCCGATTCATAGTAAAGTCCCATCGCAAAACTTGCGTCACCTGTCCAAATTTGAATCGTTCCATATAAACTATAAAGGAAAGCCGCACTAGTTCCAAGCGCAACGAGCGAATCCATATTCGGATGCCCTTTAAATAAAGCTCTGTATCCAACTGTGAAGAATTTTTGTCCCAAATAAATCACAGGAAGCGTCAAAATTAGCTGTGCCGTAGCAAAAGTAGATGCATGTTCAGCCGGGTTTAGGAAACCTGGAATCGGAAGCCCGATCATATGTCCCATCGCGATATAAAGCAGTGGAACTGTGAACACGCCAGAAATCCAGAATCTACGCCACATTTCCTTGCTACGTTTTTGTTTTTTATCACGGTCATGATCCACATCGAGCGCTTGCCCTTGTTCTTCCTTGGCTCCGTAGCCAGCATCTTGAACCGCTTTTTGAATCGCTGGCACCGTTAAAACATCCGGATTAAACTCCACCGTCATTTTTTCACTAGCCAAGTTCACCGTGGCCGCGCTAACGCCGTCCAATTTGTTTACCGCTTTTTCAATCGTTTGCGCACAAGACGCACAAGTCATTCCTTCGATGTCAAAAATGCGTTTTTGCGACTTAGAAACCGCTTTATAGCCGGCATCTTGAACCG
Source organism: Listeria kieliensis (assembly GCF_003369925.1). Classification (GTDB taxonomy): domain Bacteria; phylum Bacillota; class Bacilli; order Lactobacillales; family Listeriaceae; genus Listeria; species Listeria kieliensis_A. The sequence continues at coordinate 154,346 of NZ_LARY01000002.1, forward strand.
CTTTTTCAATATCCGAAACGCTTAAAAGTGCATCATCATATTGAATGTTCAACTTTTCAGTCGCAAGGTTTACAGAAGCTTGGCTTACACCGCTTAGTTTCCCAGTTGCTTTTTCAACCGTTTGCGCGCAAGAAGCACAAGTCATTCCTTCGATATCAAATGTTTTACTTGCCATTCTCCCCATCTCCCTTGTCATTTTTCGTGGCACTTGCATTGCCCGGGAACACAATTACAAGGCACACTTTGAACAGCCGTTTTCCGTTTTTCTTCAAGCAAAGCTTCAATCGCATCAATATCATCAAAGCTTAACTCACGTTCTTCAATAATAAGCTCTACCAAACTCCCTGTTTTTTTATTACAAACTTTGGTAAGCAAATGTTCTGCTGCTTGCTTGATACTGATGTTTTCTTCAACAAGCGGCGTATAAATATATTTGTTTCCTTCTTTGCTCGTTTTTAAAAAGCCTTTTTCTACAAGTCTCGCTAAAAGCGTCTTGACTGTAGAAGGTTTCCATTCTGTTTTATGATCCAACACTTCAATGATTTCACTGCTCGTCGTCTTTCTTTTCGTCCAGACAATTCGCATGATCTCCCATTCAGCGTCCGTAATTTTTTCAATAACAGAAGCATCCATTGTTTTCTACCCCCTTTGTTTACACTTGTAAACTATATGGTCAAAAAAATAATTGGCCTTTCGATATTCTTAGTTTACATTCGTAGACGAACTTTGTCAACACCTTTGTCAAAAATTTTTTAAACTAGCAAAAAAACTGGTATTTTTTTCCATCAAAGCTTACACTAAACATAGTTTAAACATGAGGAGGTTTAGAGCTTGGAACAGAAAACATTCACCTTTGCCGAAAAAGACGGGATTAAACTTTCGGCTGATTTAATTACTGGAAAAGAAAAAGCCAGTCAAACAATCATTTACTTTCATGGTGGAGGATTACTTTATGGCTCTCGAAACGATTTAAATGATGCTTACATAGGACAGTTTTTAGAAAATGGCTTCAATGTTCTTTTAGCGGATTATCGACTCGCTCCCGAGGTCAAGCTCCCAGAAATTTATGAAGATGCTAGCGATTTAATTTTATATTTCCGTCACCATGCCGAAAGTTTGGGACTCCCAGATAAAGAATTTATTTTGTTTGGTCAATCTTCTGGCGCTTTTCTTGCACTAATGCTCGCTTCAGATCCAACCCTTCCAAGGCCGTGTGCTATTTTATCATTTTATGGCTATTCTTCCGTTTCGTCTCCGTGGTTAAAGGAACGAAACAAATATTTTAATACTTTTCCACTCATTAGCGAATCTTTAAAAAATGCGATGATTCGACAAACGCCTTTAACAATGGGCTCCGTTGATACACGCTACCCGCTTTATGTCTATTCGCGTCAAAGTGGGAAATGGTTAGATCTCGTTTTTGGTGAAAACTATTCAGAAGCATATCTCAAACCATTCGAACTTGATCCAGAACGTGATTTTCATTTTTTACCCCCCGTTTTTCTTGCACATAGTTTTGCAGATGAAGATGTTCCCATTGAGGAATCGGAAAAAATTAAAAACGGCACGCTTGTAAGTGAGCTTTTTACGGTGCATGATTTGCCACATGATTTTGATACACATACGGCGGGAGCTGAAGGTCGAATGGCTTATGATGCTGCAATTCGATTTTTACAGGAAGTTAAGAAAAACCAGTGAACGCGTGCGTTCACTGGTTTTTTGGTAAGGCTTGTACAAATTTTTTCGTTAGCAGTTGTGGTCTTGTGATTGCACTGCCGACAACAACTGAGTAAGCTCCACTTTGATAGGCTTTTTCAACTTCTTCGGGTGTTTCAATATGCCCTTCGCAAATAACAGGTATGCGAAGATGCTGACTGAGCTTTTCTACTAATTGAAAAGCTGGCCCAGTTTGTTCTTTTGTGTTTTCTGTATAGCCCGCAAGCGTTGTTCCGACTAGATCAAAACCCATTTCTTCCGCGCGAACGCCGTCTTGAAAAGTAGCGATATCTGCCATCGCAAGTCTACCTGCTTGATGAATTCTTTCGACCAATTGTTTTAAATCTGCGCCGCCTGGTCTTGTTCGTTCCGTACCGTCGAGCGCGATGATTTCTGCCTTTGTCGCAAGCAGTTCACTAACTTCCTGTTCAGTTGGCGTGATATAAACATTTGAATCTGGGTAGTCCCGTTTGATAAGTCCTATAAGTGGCAAGTCAACCACGGCTTTAATGGCTTCAATATCTTCTGCTGAGTTTGAGCGGATACCCGCTGCGCCGCCCATTTCAGCGGCAAGCGCCATTTTCGACATCACAAACGGACTATGTAGCGGTTCATCCGCTAATGCCTGACAAGATACAACAAGCCCATTCTTTATTTTTTCTAGCAAAAAATCACTTCTTCCTATTGTAATCCGTGAAAATGTACAAACCAATAATTAAGCAAAGGACGCAGGTGATGGGGCGGAAATAAAGCCCTGAAAAGCTTGGGGAAAACAGCAATCCTAAAATTAAACCAAACACCCAAAGTACTAGTGCTAAGAATAACAAAAAATCATTGGTTTTTGCAAGAATGATGAGAATACCAGCTAAAAACATGAGAATGCTCAGTAGGAGTCCCGCGTTTGCCGCGAGCCCTTCCGGTAAACCAAACAAATTGATGGGTCTCGTGCCACTTAATTTGAGCCAAGAGAAAATGCCCAAAATGGAGGCTTGAATGGAGAAAACTCCAGCAAAAATTCGCAAATAATATCACCGTCTTCATTGGATTGTTCGATTTCGTTTCGAACGTAAAGATAAGTCCCGGTCAGTTAGAATTTGAATCAGTTGTATCCTTGCTCTCTGTTTGTTCATCTCCGTCTGGCTGTACATAAATACTTTCTGGCTGTTCGCCGTATAATCCAGAAATCCGTTTAAACCAAATGAAAACATGCGTACAGATTACCTTTAGAACTGCATAACCTGGAACAGCAAAGATAACGCCTAATACACCAAATAGTTTACCAGCTACTAGGATAACAAACAAGATTGTAATTGGATGTACTTTGAGAGATTTGCCCATGACTTGCGGAGAAATAAACTTCCCTTCTAATAGTTGAACGACAACCCAAACAACAATAAGTTTAATTAGTAACCACGGCGAAGTAACGATCGCAATGATGATAGCTGGTGTAATCGCAATAGCCGGTCCTAGATAAGGAACGATACTTGTAAATGCGGCAATGATTGCAAGTGTGAGGGCATACGGTAGGCCAATGATTAAATAACCAATAAAAAGCAGTATCCCAATGCAGAAGCTTACAATAATTTGACCGCGAATATAAGAACTAATTTGATGGTTTGATTCTTTCAACACTTGGCGTGTATGCGCACGACTATTGACTGGAAGAAGTTTTAAAACAAATTCAGGAAGCTTTTTCCCATCTTTTAACAAATAAAAGAGTACAAGTGGTGTCGTAACAATCGCGAGCACAACTTCTGTTACTGTTCCAACGACACTCCCAATACTTGAAATAGCACTGTTTAAAACATCCGTTCCTTTGTCGGAGATCGTTTTCATGATGTCGTTCATGTTCGTTGAAACTTTATCTTTAATTTGATCGAAAAGTGGTGACTGACTGAGTTCATTAAATTTATCCGTCACTTGATTCCAATAAGTCGGAAAGGTCTTGATTAAACTCATGATTTGATCGCGCACAGCTGGAATGACAAAGCTGAAAACAAGCACGATAATGCCAAGAATCACGAGGAACAGTAGTCCGATCGACCAGCCGCGATGCCAGCCGTGGCGTTCGAGAAAGTCGATAATCGGATTAAATAAGTAATACAAAATGCCCGCTAAAATAATTGGAGCGGCGATTGTTTCCACGATGACGACAAACGGATGAAATACAAACGAAATTTTGGTTAGCACATAAATATCCAGTGCGACAAGCAAGAAAATCAGTAACCCTAATACAAATTTGTTTTCAATAAAAAACTGTTTAAACTTTGAAAGTTTTTCTTTCAATTACACTCACCTACCTGTCTTTCCATTATAGCGTGCCGATTCAAAAAATACTTGCTAAAAAGCAGATTGAAGAAAAAATCAGTCTCAAGATGGACTTTATCCAACCACAAGCCCATCTGGATCTAACTCAAGCAATGCATGCGCGAAATAGAAATGGTAGTCGGCTTGAAATTTTTCAAACAAAGCGGCTCCTTCTTTTTGATACATCACAAGTGGATCTTGTTGCCCGTAAGCCCGCAAATGAATCCCTTCTCGCAGTTGAACCATTTCATCAAGATGAATTACCCACATTTGATCCATTAAATTCAAATAAACTTCCTTTTCAATCATCGCAATCGTATCCGCAGGGAATTTACGTCGAACTGAATTATGCCAAGCCACAATCTTTTCGCCCACTTCTTGCGGTTCCATCAAAGTGACTTGATCGAAAGTATAAGGGAATTTCGTTCCACCAAGCAATTCTTTTTGCATTTCAAAGAGTTCTTCTTGTTCTTCCTCCGATTGTGCTTCTCGAAACACCTTGCTTGCTACTTCACGCAAAATTTTCTCAGAAGAAACACCCAGTTTATTACGACGGAGTACTTCATCTCGTTCTTTATAGACGATTTTGCGCTGCAAATCAATGACTTCGTCGTAAGACAATAAATCCTTCCGCAAATCATAGTTGGCTCCTTCAATTCGTTTTTGCGCATCAACGATAAACCGACTAATCTTTGGCGAATTAACTGGTTTCCCATCGCGCGGATGCTTCCGCTTTAATTTGATGCGGAATTTTTCCCAGCGCTTGTTATCAAATTGATCGAGCAACTCATCTTCAATCGAAACCATAAATTTACTAAATCCTGGGTCTCCCCTTCTTCCAGAGCGTCCCATCAACTGCAAATCAATTCGTCTGCTTTCGTGACGCTCCGTTCCGATCACAGCTAGGCCTCCCAGTTTATAAACTTCTGAACTCAGTTTAATATCCGTTCCCCGACCAGCCATGTTGGTCGCGAGCGTAACCATCCCAGGCTGTCCTGCTTTTGCAATAATTTCCGCTTCTTGCGCATGATTTTTCGCATTCAAAATTTGATGCGGAATTCCAGCTTTTGTAAGGAGCGAGCTGATCCATTCGTTGCTTTTGATAGAAGAAGTTCCGATCAAAGTCGGCTGGCCTTTCGCATGCCGCCACGAAACTTCATACACAATGGCGCGTCCTTTTTCTTTTTCCGTGTAAAACACATCATCTGGCATGTCTTCCCGGTTAACACGCAAGTTAGTTGGGATTACTACGACATCAAGGCCATAAATTTGACGAAATTCTTCTTCCTCTGTTTTAGCGGTCCCTGTCATGCCTGCAATTTTTTGATACATTCGGAAATAATTCTGAATCGTGATCGTGGCAAGCGTCCGTGATTCCTCATGTACTTCCACTTCTTCTTTCGCTTCAATTGCTTGATGCAACCCATCATTAAATCGGCGTCCAGGAAGTGCTCGGCCCGTATGTGGATCCACAATTAAGACTTCTTCCTCTAAAACAACATAATCCTTATCTTTTTGCATCAAAAAATGTGCCCGCAAGAGTAACATCGTAATTCGAAGCAGTGGCTGGTTTTCAGCTGTATAAAGTGAACGAACTTGCCAAAAGCGCTCCGCTTTTTCGATTCCTGCATCATTTAGCCATATAAGTCTTTTATGTTCATCAATTTCATAGTCGTCCTGTAACATCGTTTTTACTAGTTTATTTGCTTTTAAATAAAGACTCAAGTCTTCTTCTTTGCGATCAGAAATAAGTAGCGGCGTCCGTGCTTCGTCAATTAAAATGGAATCCGCTTCATCAATTAAAACGAAATCAAGCCCTGTTTGCACCTTATCTTCGAAGGAACGCACCATGTTGTCTCGCAAATAGTCAAAGCCAAACTCAGACGTCGTTCCATAAATGACATCTGCTGTATAAATAGCTTTTTTTTGTCTTTTATCAAGTCCAGCTGCATTGAGAGCCACAGAAATCCCAAGGTATTCTAGGACTTGCCCGATTTCTTCGCGATCTCGATGCGCTAAATATTCATTTGCTGTTACAAGATGAACCCGGTTTCCCCGAATCACCTCAATATACATAACGAAAAGTGAAACAAGCGTTTTCCCTTCCCCTGTTTTCATTTCCGCAATTTTTCCATCTCCAAGAACTAGAGCACCAATTAACTGCACTATTACAGCTTCCAGTCCAAGTACCCGCTTAGCTGCTTCACGAACAAGTGTAAAAATATTGATTTTATCACGCATAGTGATCTCTTGCGTTTGGAATTTATCACGCCAGATCTGTGTTTGTTTCATCAATTCACTTTGATCCATATTGGTATAGAGGTCTTCTTTTTTAACAATTTGACGTGCTGTTTCCCGGTATTGTTTTACGATTTTACGATCGTCGAAATTTTGATTCATACTTCCCCCTCCATGATTTCCATTATACAACACTTCACCCCTTAATTTGAACTTATTTCTCACTTGAACTCCCTACTATCTTCTTATTTATTTGCAAGAACAATATTTTTCAACCTAAAAAGAGATATTACAATTTGATTAAATTTTTCTATTTATTAAAAACAATAGGTTGCCAAATGCGCAACTTGTGGATAAAGATGCAAGCTAGAAACGATTCTTGAAAGCGGTGATATTCTACTTTATCACGTTTTAGAATACTTGTTCGGCTTCTATTTCGTTACAGCAATATTACAAGCAGCTGGTATAGTCCTTTCCTACTTACTTCTCTGTCCCGGGTTTGGTTTGTTTTTTAGCACCAAACTGGGTAAAATAAAGCTAGTCAGTATTAAATTTTGATGTGAACTGATTGTGAGAAAAGAGAGGAGTTTTAGCAATATGAAAAAAGCGACCATTGCAACAGCTACCGCGGGGATTGCGGTCACTGCATTCGCGGCGCCAACGATGGCTTCTGCCAACTCGGTAGTCGTAGAATCTGGCGATACGTTATGGGGAATTGCAAATTCGAACGATACAACGGTTGATTCTTTAAAGAAACTCAACAACCTTGATGGCGATAAAATTTTTCCTGGTCAAAAACTCGTTATCAGCGAAGCGAAAAGTGAACAAGCTGAAAAAGAAGTTTCTGCCACTTGGTTAAATGTTCGTCAAGGTCCAAGTGTTGATAACAGCATCCTCACTTCCATCCAAGGTGGAACAAAAGTAACTGTCCTAACAAGTGAAGACAACGGCTGGAATAAGATCTCTTATGCAGACGGTAAAACGGGTTATGTGAACGGAAAATATTTGGGAGAAGCTAAAACTGCTGCTCCTGCAAAAACTGAAAATACAGAAGTAAAAGCTTCAAATCAAAACGAAAAAACAGAAACTGTAAAAGAAGTATCTACACCGGAAAAACCGGCTAATCTTTCTAGCTATACGGTTAAAAACGGAGATACACTTTGGGCTCTTTCCGTTAAGTTTGGCTCTTCGGTTCAAGATTTAATGGCTTGGAATAACTTGTCGTCTTCTTCTATTTATGTTGGTCAAACGCTTGCAGTTAAAGCTGAAGCTGCTAAACCAGCTCCAGAAAAACAAGCACCTCAAGCAAGTCAACAAACCGTACAAAAAGAAGAAGCCCCTGCTCCTACTAAAGAAGTGAAACAAGAAGCTCCTCAAGTAGATGTCAATGCTTCAAGTTATACAGTACAAAGTGGTGATTCGCTAAGCAAAATTGCTGGTCTATTCAAGACGACTGTTAGCGAACTTAAAGCTTTGAATGGTCTCTCAAGTGACTCCATCACAGCTGGAGATGTACTTAAAGTAAAAGGTGAAGTGAAACAAGCACCGGCACCTGAAGTAAAAGAAGAAGTGAAGCAAGAAAAAGCACCTCAAGCTAACACTGAAAAGCAAACTTCTAATCAAACAGAACAAAAAGTAGAAGCTCCTGCAGCTCCACAAATTGATACAAATGCTTCAAGCTACACAGTAAGAAGTGGTGATTCATTAAGCAAAATTGCTGGTATCTTTGGCGTTTCAGTTAGCAAGCTAAAAGCACTTAACGGACTTTCAAGCGATAGCTTACAAGTTGGTCAAGTTCTAAAAGTAAAAGGTTCTGTTCCGCAAACAAATAATACTAACACTTCAAACAGTGGGGCTACAAATATCGGCAATGCTAACGCTGGTTCAAGCAGCAGCAGCTCTAATGTTTCGACGCCTTCGAAACCTTCAACAGGTAATGGAAGCAGTAATGTAAGTAGTGGAAGCAGTCAGTCTGCAAGCTACAGTGCATTGATTGCAGAAGCACAAAAACACCTTGGTAAACCTTATGGCTGGGGTGCAAATGGGCCTTCTTCTTTCGACTGCTCAGGCTATACGAAATATGTCTTTGATAAAGTAGGCATCAGCTTGCCAAGAACTTCTGGATCACAATATGCAGCGGCAACGAAAATTACAGAAGCTCAAGCTAAGCCAGGCGATCTTGTCTTCTTTAACTACGGAAGTGGAATCGCGCACGTTGGTATCTATGTTGGCGGCGGTCAAATGATCAATGCACAAGATAACGGTGTGAAGTATGATAACATTCACGGAAACGGCTGGGGTCAATTCTTAGTTGGTTTCGGACGTGTTGCAAACTTTTAATTTATAGAAATTGAACTTGAAAATAGCTTCCTGCTATGTAGGAAGCTATTTTTTTACGGAGTGATTTTTTGAAGGCGCCAAAGATCAAGATAAAAAAGCAATATCTTTCTAAATATCAAAATGGTTATCCACTTCTTGCACCAGAGTGGATTCAGTCTCTACCAGAAGGCCTGAAAGAAGGCGATTTGGTCGATGTCTCCTCCCCTGATGGGAAGTTTATCGCAAAAGGATATTACGGGAAACAAAATAAAGGGTTGGGCTGGATTTTTAGCGCGGAGCGCGAAGGTAAACTCGACGGTTCCTTTTTCCAGCGTGTGATGAATCAAGCACTTACGCTGCGGAAGTCGCTTTTTGATGATGAGTTAACAACGGCCTTTCGTCTATTTAACGGAGAAGGCGACGGTCTTGGGGGCATCACTGTTGATTATTATGACGGTTTTTTGCTCATTCAGTGGTACAGTCTCGGGATTTATCGTTATAAAAAAGCTTTTTTAAAGGTGCTATCTACTCTTTCATTTGTAAAAGGAATTTATGAAAAAAAACGCTTTGAAACCTCTGAAGAAACGAGCGATTTTATTTGGGGAAAAGAAGCCCCTGCCCCACTTCTTATTAAAGAAAATGGGATCACTTATGCCACATATCTGAATGACGGCTGGATGACAGGGATTTTTCTCGACCAACGAGAAGTGCGAAAACGAATCATGGATGAATATGCACTCTCTAAACGCGTCTTAAACACTTTTTCTTATACAGGCGCTTTTTCGGTCGCAGCACTTTACGGAGGAGCCGCACACACAACTAGTGTAGATGTTGCTAAGCGTAGTCTCGCAAAAACAACGGAGCAGTTAGAAGTGAATGGCATGGATCCCGCTTCGCAAGCGATTGTCGTAGAAGATGTTTTCCATTATTTTAAATATGCAAAACGAAAAGGGTTGCAATTTGACCTTGTTATTTCTGATCCTCCTAGTTTTGCTCGCACTAAAAAAATAACATTTCGAGCGTCCAAAGATTATCCAGAATTGTTGCGTGATTTGATTGAAATCACCGCACTGAATGGTGTAATTGTTGCTTCCACTAATTATGCAGGCTTTTCCCTTACGAAATTTGCTCAGCAAGTGAAGGAAGCTTTTAAGGGAACAAAACGTAGCTATAAAATTCGTGAAACTTTTCAGTTACCGACAGATTTTGCGACACTTCAAAGCTTTCCAGAGGGAAATTATTTAAAAGTTTTATTTTTAGAACTTGATGTATAAAAATGACCGCCTTGTTGGCGGTCATTTATGCTTCAAACTCATGCCATTAGAGCAGTTTTTTCAGTTGTTCAGCTTCTTCGTCAGTCAGTGTAATGCCTTTACCCATTTTCTCATGATCTTCTGACCAATCGCGAATATCTAACTTAGGGTCTCTCCCATTCCAACTAATCCGATTGAGTTCCTTGCTCCAGCCACGTGCATTGGTAGATAATACGCCAAGTCGTTCAACAATTTCATAATCAATCGACGCCATGATTTAAAAACCCTCTTTCTATATTATTTTCTTTATTTTAACAAACTTCTCTAGATACTAGAAATTATTTCTATCCTGATGTAGGATTAAGTACAGCATCATTTTAGCAAAGGAGGTCTCTTTTTTGAAAAAAGAAAAAGACTATTTACTTGAAACGTGTCTCATGGCCGGTAAAATCATGATGGAAAGCGGCGCTGAAATCTATCGTGTTGAAGATACGATGAACCGGATTGCTGACACGGCAACAAGTAAAAAAGGTATCAGCTTCGCCACGCCAACAGGTATTTTCATGTCTATTGAAGGTGAGCGTAACTTGCAACTAGAAACCATTCCAACACGGACCATCAATTTAGAAAAAGTATCTCTTGTTAACGACCTTTCTCGTGAATTTTCATCACGTAATATTACACTTGAAGAACTGCATTCTAGTCTCGCTCAGTTAGAAAAGGACACGCGTTTTTTTCCTGTCTGGTGGCAAATTATTGCAGCTGGTCTTGTGAGTGGTGCTTTAATGATTATTTTCGGCGGATCTTGGTTTGATTTCATCAGCACGTGTCTAATTGGGACGATTGGCTTTATGATTTATTACTATACTGCCGAATGGCTTAAAATTAAGTTTTTAGCGGAATTCTTGTCCTCTTTTGTTATCGGATTATTAGCTGTCATTGCGGTTGACAGTCATCTCGGTATCAATCTTGATAAAATTATCATCGGCAGTGTCATGTCGCTTGTTCCTGGTGTTCCAATCACAAATGCGGTCCGGGACTTACTTGCAGGTCACTTGCTCGGCGGAATGGCGCGCGGAATGGAAGCCTTGCTCACCGCTGGGGCGATCGGAATTGGCATCGCCGTTGTATTTCGCTTTTTTGCATAAGGAGGTTTTAGTGTGATACTTATTTGGACTGTTTTCATTCAACTTGTTTTTAGTTATATCGCCACCGTCACCTTCGCAGTCATCACAAATGTTCCTAAGCGAGCTTTAAATGCTTGCGGTCTCACTGGGACGTTTGGTTGGATTTTCTTCTGGACAATAAAGGAACTTGGCGGCGGGACTTCTATGGCTACACTGGCTGGTGCTTTTATCGTCGCTGTTTCTAGCCATTTATTTGCTAAATATAAACGCATGCCGATTACGATTTTCAATGTTCCAGGGATTGTGCCACTTGTTCCTGGTGGTCTAGCCTATCAAGCGGTACGAAACTTTGTTCTCGGTGATTATACAGAAGCGATCGGTTTTTCGGTTCAAGTTACGATCGTAGCCGGAGCTATTGCAGCTGGACTCATGCTTTCAGAAATCTTTAATCACAGTATTCGTCGCTTTCGAGAACATAAAGCCAAGTTTTAATCGACATGATAAATTAAAAAGAAGGAAATCCCCCAGAGGAGATTTCCTTCTTTTTTTATCGTTTGGCAATATTTACTGTCGTGAATACAAATTTGTCGTAGCGGTGCCTCGATCTTGAATATTCAAAGGCAACCCCATTATTTAAGTAAACCGTTTGTTCCACTTCCATGACGGGTTCATCCGTATCACAATTCAAATACTCTTGATCAAGCTCACCCGGTTTATCTGCACGAATTTGTTTATAAGAGCTGGCAATTTTTTGACCAAGTTCTTCTTCAATGTATGAGTAAATCGAATCATCAAGCACTTGCTTCGTAATGCCCGGAATCACATTGACAGGCATATAGGTGTGTTCGAGAACGTAAGGTTCTGAATCAATGCCACGTACTCGTAAAATGTCATAAACAGGAGCTTCCTTTTCAATATTGAGTCGCTCAGCCACGACTGCATCCGGAAAGACCACTTCAAAGTGAATGACTTTCGTTTCGACTTTTTGCCCTTTCAAAAGCTTCGTAAAACCGTTCACTTCTTGATTATGAATTTGCAGTTCATCTGCATCCAGCGCGGACTTAATGATGAAAGTGCCATGTCCCCGTTTCCTGTAAAGAAGCCCTTCCAAAACTAAAACTTCAAGCGCTTTTTTCATCGTCATTCGACTGCAGCCAAATTCTTCTGAAAGCGTCATTTCGTCTGGAATAGGTCGATCGAGTGGATACATATGTTCCTTGACTCGCTTCCTTACTTCATCGGCAATATAGCTATATTTGGTTTGGTTTCTCGCCACGCTAGCCACCTCATTCGTTTAAATTCTTTCTTTATTTTACCATATTCTAACAAAAACTGCCTTAAAAGCCATTTTGTGAAGTCATTGTTTTAAACCATTTCCCAGAAGCTTTCACCGTTCGCTTGTAATTTTCATCTAAATTCACTTCGACAAAACCATAGCGATTCTTATAGGCATTTGCCCAGCTCCAGCAATCCATAAACGTCCACAAATGATAACCATGACAATTGGCGCCTTCTGAGATAGCCTTATGAAGCCATTTCAAATGAGATTCGATAAACTCGATCCGGTAGGTGTCCTCGATAAATCCTTCACTATTCCGGTAGCGCTCCTCGCCTTCAACTCCCATGCCATTTTCAGAAATAAAGAACGGAATGTTGCCATAGTTGTCGCGCAAGTTAATTGCAATATCGTAAATCGCTTGTTCATAGATTTCCCAGCCGCGATACGGATTCATTTTGCGGAACGGCATTTCATAGTTGTCAAACAAGTGCTCAGGCATGAATGGCGCGTCCGGATGTGGCATTGTTTCTTTTGCTTTCACACGACGCGGTTGATAGTAATTGACACCAAGAATATCGACCGTGTTATGTTTGATGATTTCCAAGTCTTCTGGTTCGTAATTTGGAAGGAAATCACGTTCGCGAAGAATGTCGACAAGATCGTTTGGAAACTCGCCTCGCGTTACTGGATCAAGGAAGCTTCGATTGAAAAACAAGTCGGCGATATGCGCCGCACGTAAGTCCGCCGGATTCTGACTTCTTGGATAAGATGGCGTTAAGTTTAAAATAATGCCAATTTGGCCATCTAAGTTCAAGTCATGATAGGTTTTCACAGCTTTTGCATGAGCGAGTGTTGTTCCAAATGCAACTTGGGCAGCACGTTTAAAGTCAACTACGTTCGGATAGTGCATATCGTACAAGTAGCCCGCCTCAACAGGGACAATCGGTTCGTTAAAGGTAAACCAGTATTTTACGCGGTCGCCAAACAATTTAAAGCACGTTTCTGCAAATGTAACGTAAGCCTCAATCACTTCGCGGGATTCAAATCCCCCTTTTTCTTGCATCGAAAGTGGCATATCAAAGTGATACAGGTTCATAAATGGTTCTATGCCTTGCTTAAGCATTTCGTCAATTACATGATTATAAAATTCGACGGCTTTCGGATTTACTTCACCAATACCATCTGGAATGAGGCGTGACCACTGAATGGAAGTCCGGAAAGAATTATGGCCTGTTTCTTTCATTAAGGCAATGTCTTCTTTATATTGATAATAAAAATTCGATGTATTTTGAGGTCCAACACCATTAAAAAATCTTCCTGGTTCGATTTTATACCAGTGATCCCAAATGCTTGGCTTACGACCATCTACATCCGCTGCGCCTTCAGTTTGTGGGCCTGATGCTGCACTACCCCACCAAAAATTTTCCGGAAATTGATATTTCATAGAAATCCCTCCATCTTTCTTTTCGTTTCTTTTATTATACATTAATTTTATAAAAGTATAAACTAATTCATTAAAAAGATTATATAAAAAAGCTTGCAGGAAAAATTCCTGCAAGCTTTTAAATTCAGTAGTACATTTAGTTAATTTTGATGTCCGCATTATTTTCGCCATTAACGATAGGCAAGTCAATCCGCAAAATTCCATCTTCAAGGGATGCTTTAATCTTTTTAGGATCAATGTTCCCGATTGGATAAGAACGATGATACTCGCCGCTTGTCCGCTCTTCGCTAATGACTTGATTGTCTTTTTTCTTTTTTGCTTCTTTATGCCGTTCCGCAAAAATAGAAAGTAAGCCATTACCGTAATTCAACTTAATATCTTCCTTTTTGAAGCCCGGCATATCAATAAACACCGTGTAACTTCCGTCATCGTTTAAATGAATGTCTGTATCCATGATGCGAGACAATTGTTTAGCTTCACGGCGATTTGGGTAGAAATCTTTGAAAAAATTCCTTCTGAAGTCGTCAAAAAAGCCATCAAAATCACGATCCACTGGATACAAGTCTCTTTGATTTTGCATAACAAACACTCCTTTACTATTTTTTACATCTGTCTTCTTCCCGCTCTCCATTTTTTTAAACGTTTCTTTAAACTTATTTTATTAAAGTCAAAAATTGATACAATGTACCTTTTTTTAGAGGTTTTTTTACATCTTTTTGAACAATTATGATAAACTATTTCTTTTTCCTCTCGAAGTGTTATGATAAATGTAATCTATATAGGTGTTGCAATCCCTCAACAAAAGACTAGCCTTTCCGCACCTATATAGACCCCGATTTTCCATGAGCAGAAAGAATACTGCTTAGACCCGAAAAAGCCAAAGCTAAAAACAGCTTTGGCTTCTTTTTATTGTCAAAAGTGTTTAAAAAAATGTCTTTTCTATGAAATGGTGACAAAATTGTAACATTAGCTATTTAAATTGTAAGAAAGGAAACAGGATTATCTACTATAACTGGGATATACTGAATCTATCGGAGAAAGTTACTTTACCCAAAAGAACTGTTTTGTGTCTCTTCTCAGACGAGATAACTCTTAAGTTAATCATTAACTCGTTAAGTTTCCCAAATTATCCCTTTGTCTTGTCTTGGGAAAACACAACTCCAATAACTCCCTTTATCCTACACGTCCCCCCGTGTAGGATTTTTTCTTATTTACCTTACCAAAACTTGCACGAATTTTTTTCAAACGGTAAACTAGTAATTATAAAAGTCTTATAACTAAGCTAATCTTAACTTAGTTCAGAAGTCCAAATTAAAGGAGCCGATCATTATGAATCAACCTCGTTTCTCTACTTCAAGTGTCAAAACAGCTTCAGCAAAAGATTATGTTGCTCGGATTTATGAAAAAGTCCAAGCACGCAACCCAGGTGAGCAAGAATTTCATCAAGCTGTCAAAGAATTTTTAGATTCAATCGTTCCAGCCCTTCAAAACGAACCTGCTTATGAAGAAAACGGAATTTTAGAAAGATTAATTGAGCCTGAACGATTGATTACTTTTCGCGTTCCTTGGATGGATGACTCAGGATTCGTTCAAGTAAATCGCGGTTTTCGAGTTCAGTTTAATAGCGCAATCGGCCCATATAAGGGGGGATTAAGGTTCCACCCTTCTGTAAACAGTAGCATTATTAAATTCCTTGGTTTCGAACAAATCTTTAAAAACTCACTAACAGGATTGCCTATCGGTGGCGGGAAAGGCGGATCAGATTTCGATCCAAAAGAAAAATCTGATGGAGAAATCATGCGTTTCTGTCAAAGTTTTATGACAGAGCTTTCTAAACACATTGGCCCAAACACCGATGTTCCTGCTGGCGATATCGGGGTGGGCGCTCGCGAAATTGGTTATTTATTCGGACAATATAAACGAATGCGCGGTACTTTCGATGCAGGCACTCTTACCGGAAAGGGCTTGACTTATGGCGGAAGCTTAGCTCGTACAGAAGCGACTGGATATGGCGTTGTTTACTTCACGCAAGAAATGCTTGCCGCTAAAGGCGAAAGTTTTAAAGGAAAACGCGTGGTTATTTCTGGATCTGGCAATGTTGCGATTTACGCGATGGAAAAAGCAATGGAATTTGGAGCGAAAGTGGTAGCGTGCAGCGATTCAAGTGGCTACATTTATGATCCTGAAGGAATCGATTTACAAACTGTGAAACAATTAAAAGAAGTCGAACGTAAGCGAATCCATGAATACTTAACGACTCATCCAACTGCTGATTTCCATCCAGATGGAGATATTTGGTCGATTCCTTGCGAGATTGCGCTTCCTTGTGCGACTCAAAATGAAATTAATGAAGCACAAGCAAAGGAACTAGTTGCTAATGGCGTGATTGCCATCTCTGAAGGTGCTAATATGCCCTCTGAACTTGCAGCGATTGATGTTTTCTTAGAAAATCATGTTTTATTTGGTCCAGCAAAGGCAGCAAATGCTGGTGGAGTGGGCGTATCTGCACTTGAAATGGCACAAAACAGCAGTAGAATGAATTGGAGCTTTGCAGAAGTGGATGAGCATTTGCAAGACATCATGAAAAACATCTATAAAAATGCTAGCTTGCTTGCAAGCGAATACGGTCACGAAGGAAATCTTGTAGTGGGAGCGAATATCGCTGGCTTCTTAAAAGTAGCCGATACAATGCTTTCACAAGGACTTATTTAAATAAAAAAGCCAACATCCATCCTTAGATGTTGGCTTTTTTATTTGTTTTGCAACTAGCTTCTTCTCTTATTCCTAGTAAAAGCGTAGCAAATTAGTCTATCCTATTTCTCAATTATGCTATAATGAATAAGCGAGAACTTTTTAAATTAGGAGGAATGAAAGCGATGGCAAAACAAACTGCAACTGCTTACATTGGAACTTACACCAAGGCAGAATCGGAAGGGATTTACCGATTAGTCGTGGATACAAAAACAGGAGCGATTTTGGAAAATAAATTGGCTGGAAAAATGGACAACCCAACTTATTTGAAGATCTCGGACGATGAAAAATATCTTTATTCCGTTGCTAAAGATGGAGATAAAGGGGGACTTGCGGCTTTTGAAATTAATCCAGATGGTTCACTTTCTTTGCTTGGCACTCAAGTAAAAGTAGGAAACCCACCCTGCTACGTTGATGGCTCAAAAGATAATGCCGTTATTGTTTCTGCCAATTATCACCTTGGAACGATTCTTAGTTATCCAACTGAAAAGGGAAAATTGCTTGCCCCGCTTTCTGAAATTAAGCATACTGGAAAAAGCGTACATGAGCGACAAGAAAAACCACATGCACACTTTGCTGGATTTACGCCGGATCAAAAATTTGTCGTTACTTGTGACCTTGGAACCGATCATGTGACAACTTATAGTGCGAAAGATGGTCATTTAGTACAAGTCGCTGATCTTGTTGTCACACCAGGAAGCGGTCCACGTAATCTTGTTTTCCATCCCAATGCGAAATGGGTTTATATCATGACGGAACTCACTTCAGAGGTTTTCGTTGCTAGCTACGATGAAAAAACGGGAGAACTTTCCATTATTCAGTCTATTCCATCACTTCCAGCAGACTTTTCGGATGAAAACAAGGGAAGTGCGATTCATATTTCTAATGATGGTCGTTTCCTTTACGTTTCTAATCGTGGTCAGGATGCCATTGTTTCGTTTACAATCGATGAAACTAGCGGCAAATTGACACTGCTTGAAACGGTTTCTGTGGAAGGGAATGGACCTCGTGACTTTGATTTAAGTCCAGATGGGGAGCTTTTACTCGCAGCAAATGAAAATACGCAAAACGTAACGGTATTTAAAGTGGATAAAACGTCGGGACGGTTAACGCTGCTTCAGAAGGATATCAAGGTTCCTGAACCTGTCTGTGTCAAATTTATGCAGGCTTAAAATGGGAATAAAAAAGGCGCACGGCTTCGAAGCCGTGCGCCTTTTTTTATTTTTGCCCAGCTAATATGTAACTCGTATCTCCAACTGTTTGAACGGTCAGTGAGTTATCTTCATAAAGCAGTGTAGTCATACTTGCGTTTTCCAGCAGAGGATTTACTTTTTCTGGGGCAATTAGTGAAATAGCGGTATTGATCGTAAGACCATGGGCTACAACCAAAATATGTTTTTCTTCTTCGCTTTCTTCACGTTGAATGATGGTTTCTAGGGCATTTTTGACACGTGCTTCCATCGCTTCCCAAGTTTCTGCGGTATTTGTTGTATCCAGTTCGCAAACGCCTGCTATAATTTCAGCAAAACTAGTCTGCGCCATACCTCTTTCTCCTGATTCATAGCCTAAGTGAGTTAAAACGGCGTCAAACATATCGGCGCTCGGTAAGCCTTCATATTCGCCAAAACATAGCTCGCGTAAATCTTTTAACATCGTTTCTTTGAGATGTGTTTGCTTACTTTCTTGTAAAACAAGGCGAGCCGTTTCTATGGTTCGTCTTAAGTCGCTTGTATAGACGGCATCAAATTTCAAATCGAGGCCTCGTCCAAGACTCTTAGCTACTTCTCTACCCGGCTCAGTTAAAGGCGTATCGGACCAACCTTGGATCCGTTCCATTTTGTTAAACATGGTTTCACCGTGGCGTGTTAAATATAAATAAATTCTTCCGCTCAAAAAAATCGCTCCCTTCTCTCTTTTATGATATCAATCGGCTTATGTAAACGCAACCTTTTGAAAATTTAGCAAAAGAAAAAAACTCAGTGTGGGCTGAGTCCTTTTTCCTTAGGAGGGTTTGGCAATCTTTTAGTTTTGGGGTACCAAAAGATAGCCATTTGCTTATGCCGTCTGTGCCTTTTTGAATAGAGTTAGTTTAGCAAAGTTAACGACGGTTCTTCGACTTTCACCAAATTTGATTGGTTCTTCGTCGACTTCAACCAAGACGGAGTTTGTATAAAAACCAAGCACTCTTCCAACATACTGAATATGTTCCCGTTCAAACAATATTTGGTCTCCCAACTTTATTTCTGTTTCATATTCTGGCTCTGTTTTCATTAAACTAAAACTTCTTTGTTCGCTCATCTTGTTAACCTCGCTTTCCTTTTCTCTATATGTTTATTATAGCCGTATTCGAATTCGTTCTTCTATTACTCATGATAAATTTAATGGTTATTTTTATAGAAAATGTGACAATTTATACACAAATACCCTCACAGCTTAGCCAAAATAAGCTGTAAGGGTATTTTTAGCGAGAAATTCGGGAAGAATTATGTGTGCTTATCTTTTCGAATTGATAAAGTTCTTCTGGGATATCTGAAAATAGCCGCGACTTAGTTCCATTCGAAGTCACAACCAAATCGTGCATGGCGCGTGAACAAATCGTATAAAGCAAAGTGCGTTCTTCTTCAAGCCTATAAGCCTCGTTAGAAGCATCGAGCACGATTACACTATCAAATTCAAGCCCTTTCGCTAAATAAGACGGAATAATCATCACGCCTTCTTGCAATTTTTGGTGCTCAAAATGGACGAGCCGAACTTTCATTTTTTTGTAAAGTGAAAGATAAGCAGCCTCACAAATTTCTTGGTTTTTCCCAATGATGGCTACCATATTCGATTTTTCTACTAGTCGGTTGGCTTCTTCGTAGACTTGTTCCATCATTTCAACATAATCTTCTGTTTCAATCAACTTCGGTAGACTTCCTTCGCGTGCAAACGGAACAATTTCTTCTTTTGCTTGAATGATGCCTTTTGTAAAATTGGTAATTTGCTCTGTAGAACGGTAACTTTTATTGAGTCGAATCACTTCTGTTTTTTTAGAATCAAACAAGTCTTTGATTTCTTCAAGCAGCGTTCGTTCTTTTTCTTGGGTTTTAAAAATAGCTTGATTCAAATCCCCAAGCAAGGTGAAGCGACTACTTGGAAATAAAGTTTTGAGATAATAAATTTGCGCGGGTGAATAATCTTGGATTTCATCAATAAATAAAAATTTCATCGCACGATTGGCTTCTTTACCGACTACGCGATCTCGCAAATCAAGATAAAATACCACATCTTCTTGCGCAAGTTTATTGGCATTTAAACTATCAACCAGCCGTTTGATTTCGGTCTTCCATTCGCTTTCCTGGATGCCAAACTTTTCCAGTTTTAAAAGCCTCGGAACGGTTTGCATGAAATGAACAAATTGCTGACGAATATGGAAAAATCGATTTTTTTTGACCGCTTGATGGACTTTTTTCATTTTAAGGCGGACAAGTTTTCGCGCCAAATAATCTTGTTCAGCATCAAAACTGTCAAATTCAAGTTCAAGCGGAACAAGATTTTGATAGGATTCTTCACTTAAAAGCTCAATTTCGTCTTTTACCCAGTCTTTTTTGGCTTCCTCGTTGGCAAACACAAATAGTTCCTCACGCAAAGCTTTTCGCGTTAGTTCAAGGCGCGCCGGGAGCGAGTAATCAGAACGAGTTTGATAAAAGATTTCCTTCACTTTGTTCTTGGAAATCACGGTCTTCCCGCGAAAGCGAATGTCTTTAAAACGCAAGCCGTCTTTTTGCAAAAGCTTTTGGTAGCGAGAAATGGCAGCAAAAAGCTGTGTATCTTCTTTTAGCCCAAGGATATTCTTGCGCAATTCGTTCGCCTTGTCCTCAAACTGTTCAAATAAGCTTTCCATTTCAAGTTTTTCGAGACGCGCTGCCGTAAAATCTTGAAAGGTGGTTTGTAGCATATTTTTTTCGCCAAGTTCTGGGAGAACATTACCAATATAATAGTTAAATAAGCGGTTTGGGGAAAAAATAATCATTTGCTTTTCATCGAGACCCTCACGGAAGCGGTATAATAAATAAGCGATTCGCTGTAAGACAGCCGAAGTTTTGCCGCTTCCTGCTGCACCTTGAACAAATAAAAGGTCACTTTTCGTATCTCGAATGATTCGATTTTGTTCACGCTGGATAGTCGCAACAATATTCTTCATTTGTAAATTGGATTCTGCACCAAGCACTTCTTGAAGCATTTCATCGCCAATCGCTGCGCTCGTATCGAACATTGATTGTAGTTTACCTTTTTTGATCGAAAATTGTCGCTTTAAAAGCACATCCACCGTGAGCTTGCCTTGCGGCGTATCGTAACTTGCTTCTCCCATTTCCCCGTCATAATAGACGCTTGAAATCGGCGCACGCCAGTCATAAACTAAAAATTGATCGTTTTCATCTAGTGCCGAACCAATCCCAATATAGATTTCTTCACGCGCCGTTTCTTCATCTGCAATATCAATCCGAGCAAAATAAGGTGAGTTTTTCATTTTATCGAAGACTTTTAATTGTTTTTCAGCATGTTCATAGTTTCGTTCTCGTTCACGCAAAAAGTGTTCCTGCTGGCGAATACTGATATTCGTTTCGGATACATCATCAGGCTCGAGCAAGTTGACTCGAACGTCTTCCCAGAAATTCGAACGGATATCACTGGCTTCTTTTTTAACGGAAACTAGCGAGTCTTTGATTTGCTTTTCTTGTGCTTTAATTTGCTCGATAGTATAGTCAATTCGTTTTTGTTCTTGTTTTTCCTCGCTCATAAAAAAGCCTCCTAAAAAAATATTGACAAACGATTGTTTTTCGTGTATAATTTAATTGTATTAAGTCTATTTTTGTGTTAAAATTCACTAACAGTATTTTTTAGTATAGCATGGAATCATAAAATCCGCAATGTCTTTCCACTTGGGAAAGGCTTTTATATGTCAAAAAAGAAGCAGCTGAACACGTGTCCAGCTGCTTCTTTTTGTTTAAAAACTATCGCCAACTTCTTTGACCATTTCTTTGACAGATTCAAGTCCGCCTCCCGATAGATACCAATACTCAGGATTTAAATAAATGATTTTGCCATTTTTATAGGCATTTGTTGTTTTTACTAAATCATTTTCCACCGTTTTCTTAGCAGAAGATTCTCCGCCAATCGCTGCCCCGCGGTCAATCACGTACAAATAATCAGGATTTTTCTCGGAAATATATTCCATTGAAATACTTTGACCATGTGTAGAAGCTTTGATCGAGGTATCAACCGGTTCCACGCCTAAAACATCGTGAATCAAGCCAAAACGCGAGCCCGGTCCATAAGCACTGATTTTCCCGTCATTAGCAAGAATAATCAGCCCTTTTTTCCCCTTCGGAGCTGCCGCTTTCACCTTATCAATTTGTGCGTCAATTTTGGCTAATTCTTTTTGTGCTTGCTTTTCTTTACCGAAGATCTTCCCAATTTTTTCAACATTCGCATGGAAAGAAGCTAAATAATCAGAAGTATCAAGGCCTAAATAAATGGTAGGAGCAATTTCACTAAATTTATCGTAAGCATCACTTTGCCGCCCAGAAATGATATTTAAGTCGCTTCCCGCTTCATTGATTGCCTCAAAATCGGGTTCTTTCAATCCGCCCGCATCTCTCACTTTATCCGTGTCAAACGCTTTTAAGTAAGAAGGTATATTTTTCTTTGGTACCGCTACGACTTTACTACTCAATCCTAGTTTTTCCATCGTGTCCAGTGAACCAAAATCAAATACCGTGACTTTCGAAGGATCTTGTGCAAGCTTCGTCGTGCCTAGTTCATGTTTAATCGTAATTTCTTTAGAGTTTGCTTTCGCTTTCTCCCCGCTTGAACTTGAATTCCCTCCACAAGCTGTAAGTACAAGTGCTAGTAAACTAATAAAAAAAAGTGTTGTGAATTTTTTCATTTTAAGCCTCCTATTTAATAAATCCTATCTTTCACATTAAAATATAGTCCAAATTTATTTCCATCGACCTCTG
This sequence comes from Listeria kieliensis, assembly GCF_003369925.1. Lineage (GTDB taxonomy): Bacteria > Bacillota > Bacilli > Lactobacillales > Listeriaceae > Listeria > Listeria kieliensis_A. The sequence continues at coordinate 176,782 of NZ_LARY01000002.1, forward strand.
TAATCGGAATATCCATTTCAAAGACTTCTCGCAAAACGGCTTCATCCATCATTTCTGCGGTCTTTCCTTCTGCTAGTTTCACCCCATCTTTTAACGCGACGATTCGATCTGAATAACAGGAAGCAAAATTGATGTCATGCAAGACGAGAACAACGGTTTTCCCCAGTTCATCCACGAGACGTCTGAAAATTTGCATCATCGAAACGGCATGTTTCATATCCAAATTATTGAGTGGTTCATCAAGCAAAATATAATCGGTATCTTGCGCGATCACCATTGCAATAAAAGCGCGCTGTTTTTGCCCGCCACTCAGTTCATCAAGAAACTGATCTTGCTTTGTTTCCATTTCCATGTACTGAATCGCTTCGTCCACTTTTTGAATGTCTGTTTTCGTGAGGCGTCCCGAGGAATAAGGGAAACGTCCAAAGCTCACTAAATCTCGCACCGTTAGCCGCGCCGTCAAGTGATTGGATTGTTTCAAAATCGAAACGCGTTTTGCCAGTTCTTGGTTGTCCCAATCGGAAAGCTTGCGCCCCGAAAGCGTAACCGCACCGGAATCTGGCTTAATGAGTCTACTCATGATGGAAAGAAGTGTGCTCTTTCCTGCTCCGTTTGCGCCAATCAGTGAGGTGATCGATTGAGGCTTCACTTCAAAGGAAACATCGTTTAAAACCGTTTTATCGTGATAGGTTTTTGTGATGTGTTCAATTTTCATACAAGTTTCCTTCCTTTCAAAAGTAAATACAGAAAATAAATCCCGCCTGCCAAATTGATAATCACACTGATTGGCGTGTTGAAATGGAAAAGTCGTTCGGCAAGGACTTGGCCAAAAGTTAGCGTCAACACGGAAATGAGCGCGGCAGCTGGGATCAAAATTCGGTGCTTATACGTTGGAAAAAGCTGGTAAGCGATATTCGAGACGATCAAGCCAAGAAACGTGATGGGCCCGACGAGCGCGGTGGCGATACTCGTTAAGATGGCCACCACAATTAATAAGCGCTTCACCACTTTTTCATAAGAAACACCAAGATTCATCGCTTCTTCTTTTCCAAGCGTGAGCACATCCAGATACTTGCTGATTTTGCCTAGATAAAGGAAGACTAGAAGCATGAGGATAGCGCTTAAAAAGAGCACGCTTTGATGGACATTACCGAAGCCAGCAAAGCTCTTGTCTTGCACGATTTGGAACTCATTTGGGTCAATCAGCATTTCCATAAAGGAAGAAAAACTGCTGAAAAAAGTGCCACAAATGATACCGACAAGAAGCAACAAGTAAATGCTCGTACCTTTGCGCTTAAATAAGAGATAGTAAAAAACAATTGAAAACACCACCATTAGCCCGCAAGAAAGCACAAAATTGATTTCGCTTCCGAGGTGAAGCAGTTTGCTTTGTCCCATTAAAAAGAGTAGCGCGGTTTGGAACAACATGTACAAGGAATCAAGCCCCATGATGCTGGGTGTCAAAATTCGGTTTCCCGTGATGGTCTGGAAGATAACGGTTGAAATCGCAATTCCAAGTCCTGTTAGGAGGATGGCAAGCCACTTCGTTACGCGAAGCTTTAAGGCAAACTCTAGGTTCCCGCCAATAAATAAAAATAAATAACAGGCTGAAAAAATCAGCACGAGGACGACTAAAAGGGTCATTTTTTTACGCATAGCTCTTCCTCCTAAACAGTAAAATGAGGAAGATGACGCTGCCGATAATGCCTACAACTAAGCTAATCGACACTTCGTACGGGTATAAAATAATGCGCCCAATCATGTCGCAAACGAGCAAAAAGGAAGCGCCAAATAGTGCTGTATCCATCAAATTTTTCTGTAAATGATCGCCTTTTAAAATCGAAATAATGTTTGGAACGATCAAGCCGAGAAAAGGAATCATCCCCACTGTTAACACGACGGTTGCTGTGATAAAAGAAACGATTATCAGTCCAATCCGCATAACTGCGCGATAAGAAAGGCCTAAATTGCTCGCAAAAGATTCTCCCATTCCACTCACTGTGAATTTATTAGCATACAAGTAGGCAAGGATAAATAGTGGGATAGAAAGATAAAGAATCTCGTAGCGTCCCTTCATGATCATTGAGAAATCCCCTGAAAGCCACGAAGAAATATTTTGTACGAGATCAAATTTCACGGCAAAGAAAGTAGAGATGGAGCTGAGAATATTCCCGAACATCAACCCTACAAGTGGAATCAAGATGGTATCGCGAATGGAAATCGAGTCCAGAATCTTCATAAATACAAGACTTCCCGCCAGTGCAAACAAAAAGGCGACACTCATTTTGACAAAAAGTGACGATCCGGTAAAGAACAACAAAGAAACAAGTATTCCAAGTCTTGCGGCATCCATGGTTCCAGCAGTCGTTGGAGAAACAAATTTGTTTTGTGTCAAACTTTGCATAATCATACCGCAAATACTAATTCCAGCACCGGCAATGATAATGCTAACTAGTCTTGGAAAACGACTGAAAAGAAAAATATCGAGCTCGTGACTACTCCACGTATTTATATGTATTGGAAGCTTTTCTATGCCTACAAAAAGAGAGACGATAGCAAGGAGTAAAAATATGATAAAAAGTACCAGTCGTTTCATTTCACTTCTCCTTTTCAAGCTCGTATTTCTTCACTTTCATTTTCCTCTTCCATTCTAATTGATAATGAATCTCATTGTCAATAAGATGCTAGTAAAAATTTACTGTACTAACTGTACCATTTGAGATAAAATGAAAGAGGTAGGTTAAATTGAGAAGGAGTGACTGATATGTTGATTAAAAATCTTTGCATACCAAAAACCAAACTAACAACGGTTCCAGAAACAGCAACGTTAAAAGAAGCGATCGATCTACTTGAAGAATCTGGTTATCGCTGTGTTCCTATTCTTGATAAATCTGGCGACAAATTTTTGGGAAATATATACAAGATGCACATCTATCGCCACGCAGCAAACGGAGGAAGTTTAGACCAACCTGTAACTTCTTTGCTCAAGAATGCAAGCAAGCACATCAGCGTCAACTCCTCATTCTTCAAAGTGTTCTTTACGATTAAAGAACTGCCTTACATCGCAGTATTAAAAGAGAATGGCGACTTTTACGGGATTCTAACACATGGACAGTTACTTGGGCTTTTAGAAGAAGCTTGGAATGTAAAAACAACGAGTTATGTCTTAACGATTGCGACAGGCGAAGTTCCTGGAGCTCTTACGAAAATCACAAAAATCATTGATAAACACACGACAATTGCAAGTGTGATTACGCTCGATGATCAAAGTTCAGATTTTATCCGTCGTATTCTTGTCTCTCTTCCACTTTCTGTTACAGAAGAGAAGAAAGACGAAATTGTACGGCACTTAGATCGCAAAGGCTTCCGTGTCGTTGAAGCCGAAAACTTACAAGAAGAAAAATAAGACAGTCAAAAACCTGTATCCGCTAAATACGCGGATACAGGTTTTTTTAATTTGTTCGATTCAAAATTTTATATACTTCATTATTCACTTTCCCAAAGGAAGAAATATTATTTTGGATGTTTGAAAATAAAATGACGAAAGTTTTTCCGGATTTACTAATGCTATTCGATACGTTCCAACCATTTAATACCCCGTGATTGTTATAACTTCCAGGATCTACGTAAAAACCCATTCCGTAACCCGAACTACTTCCTTTCGTAAACATTTCTGCTAGGCTTTCAGGTGATAATAATTTCCCGCTCATTAACGCTTGGTCAAATCGGTACATATCTCCCGCTGACATGTAAACATTCCCTACTCCAAAAAGTTGAGATAAGTCTGGCATGCTCGGGATGCTATAACTGCCATCTTGTTTTAAATAATAACCTGTGGAGGCATTTTTTTGTTTTGCAAAGTCCTCATAAAAACCCACTTGTGTCATTTTAGCTGGTTTAAAAATGTGCTTTTTATAATAGTCTTCTAGCTTCTCCCCACTCAGTTTTTCAACTAAATAAGCAAGAACGGTATAATTGGAATCGCGATAATCCCATTTCCCTGGAACTCGTTTTATTCCTCGCTCTTCAATATCTTGAACTAGCTCTCTAGGAGTGATTTTTGAATTCGTCTCAAGGTGCCCTTTTAATCCACTTGTATGGTTCAGCAAATTTTTGATCGTGATCCCGCTCGGAAATCCTGTCAAATACCTTGAAACCGGATCTGTAAGTGAAAGTTTTCCTTCTTCCACCAATTGCAAAATGGCCGTTGCCGTTAATGCTTTTTGTGAAGAACCAATGTAAAACTCCGTGTCTGGCGTATTTTTTTCTTGCTTTTCGCGATTTCGATAGCCGTATCCCTTATTTAAAACCATCTTCCCATCACGAACTACAACTGCCGTTCCACTGAAATGAAGCTCCGTAAGGTATTGATCTAAGGCTTCATTTTGCACGATCTCTTTCGTTTCTGTTGCTGCTTTTTTCTTTTCTTTTTTACGAGAAACAGAAGGTTGCGCTTTTTGATTTGATTTCGCTTCTTGCGCTGCTGTATCTGTGTTTTTCGGTGTTAAAAGCCGGACGACGAGAAAAAGCCCTGCTAGAAAAACAACAAGAGACAAAATAAACACTAAAATTTTTCTTCTGCGTTTCTTTTTTTCTTGCCGTCTTTGATTTTTCCGATTTTGTTCCAAAGTGAACACCCCTTAGCCGCTAATCTATCAGAAAAAGAGATTGTACCCCGCGCTTTCCAAAAGTTCGATAACTCCTATTTGAATAGTAGTTGAAAATCTCGCAAAAAGCAATTTTTAACTAGAGGGTTTAAAGAAACTCCTACAGGGTAAAGAATGACGTGTGAAATCTGCAGAAAAAGGAGATCGATGTATAATGGTTACAATGACAAGAGGTAAATTCGATAGTTTAAATCGACTTGCCAATGATAAAGGTGTAATTGCAGCGCTAGCGATTGACCAACGTGGTTCGCTCAAAAAAATGATTCAAGCTGCAAAAGGTACGGAAGACAAAAAAGATGTGGAAGACTTCAAAAAATTAGTTTCCGAAGAACTTACTCCTTATGCTTCTGCTATTTTGTTGGACGATGAATACGGTACACCAGCAATTAAAGCACGCCATGAAGGCTGTGGGCTTTTAACTTCTTATGAAAAAACTGGATATGATACGACGATTCCTGGTAAGTTGCCGGATTTAATTGAAGACTTGTCAGTACTTCGTATCAAGGAAAATGGCGGAGATGCGGTTAAAATTTTGGTTTATTATGATCCGGATGAGTCTGATGACATTAATGAAATTAAATATGCTTTCTTAGAACGGATCGGCGCGGAATGCCGCGCTGTCGATATCCCATTTTTCCTTGAGCCAATTACATATGATGCGAATGTAACTGACTCAGGTTCGCTTGAATACGCTAAACTAAAACCTGCTAAAGTGAAAAAGGCAATCAAGGAATTCTCGAAGCCTCGTTACGGCGTTGATGTTTTAAAACTTGAGGTTCCTGTCAACTTTAATTATGTTGAAGGTTTTGCAAAAGGTGAATCGGCTTATTCTCAAGCGGAAGCTGCGCGCCATTTTGAAGAGTGTTCGGATCTTTGTCCGCTTCCTTTCATTTATTTGAGTGCTGGGGTTACGGCGGAAATGTTCCACAAGACGATTGCTTTTGCGAATGAACACAATGTGCAATATAGCGGCGTGCTTTGTGGCCGTGCAACTTGGAAAGATGGTATCGAAGTTTACGGTAAGGAAGGCGACGATGCGCTTCGTGAGTGGCTTCGCACGCAAGGGAAGGAAAATATCACTTCGCTTAACAAATTGCTTGATGAAGGTGCTGTTCCTTGGTGGACAAAATACGGCAACAAGGAAGATATCCAAGTTGTTGATAAATAATCTGGATGCGAAAAAGCCTTTCGAACACAATGTTCGAAAGGCTTTTTTCTTTAGACGATGAAGAAGTAGCCGATTAAATTGTTGATAAAGTGAAGCAAGATGCTCGCTTCGATGCGTTTTGTTTTGTAGTAGACTAGACACAAGCCAAACGCCATCACGAAGTAAACGAGGAAACTTGGGATATCTGTTGGCAAATGAGCGAGAGTGAATAGCAAGGTACTTACTGCAAAGCCGATTTTCGGATACTTCCAGAAAATGATTTTCATGATTAAGCCCCTGAAAACGACTTCTTCTGTGATCGGCGCTAGAATGACAACGGCGACGAACACGACAAGCGGTGATGCCGAACTTACCATGTCTTCAATCCCTGCTTGATTGGCGGTATTGAAATTTGGATCTAAGTATGTAATCAGGATTTCAAGGAGATTTGAAATGATAAGGGTGCCAAGGCTGATGACAATAAAATTCAGCCACGTTTTTCTTGAAAAAGCTCGAAAAGAAAAAAGTTTCATGTGCGAGACTTTCATCAAGAAAAGTAGAATAACGAGAGCGAATGCTTGTGTGAGATTCATGTACCAAGTGATTTGCAAGCCACCTATAATGCTGTCAAACGATTTTCCTGCGTCTAAGCCTTCAATAATCGGCGGGATTGTGGCGAGAATTTCGCCAATAATATCAAGAATAAAATACAAAACCAACCAAATAATACCAAGCCAGGCTTTTGGTCGAGGTTCTGTTTGAAGTTTAATTGGTTCGTTTTCCATCGCTGTCTCCTCCAAATGCTTTTTATTAGTTCTATCATACACGATTTCGCTCGTTTTCCATACCCCTTTAAAGCAAAAAAAGACTCGCCGAAGCGAGTCTTTGAAATTTTAGGCTTGTTGTTTCACGAAAAATTGAGGTAAATGGTCTTTGTGCGCTTCAAGCAATTCATCGAGTACTTCTTTCGCGATGTCCCCACTTGGCACAAGCGGATTCAGTGTAAAGGCTTGGAGAGCTGTTGCATAATCGCCTGTTACGGCTGCTTCGATCGTTAATTCTTCCATCGCTTTCATCACTTGTAATAAGCCACGTTCTGCAGGAGCGAATTTCCCAAAGTTGATGGGTTCTGCCCCGTGTGCCCCGATAATGCTTGTAATTTCAACGGCACTTTCATAAGGTACGTCATCAATGGCACCATTGTTCCGTGTGGATACTACCATTTTCGTGCCTTTATCGTTGTAAATTGAATTGATAATTTCGCAAGCGGCATCACTGTAATGCGCCCCGCCACGTTTTGAAAGCTCTTCTGGTTTATAATCCAAGTTTGGATCTTTATAGAGTTCAAACAAGCTTTCTTCAAGGCGTTTTACGACTTCTCCGCGAGTACCTTCTTCTTGGAAGGCTTTCATTTCGTCTTTTAGCATGTTATCCGTCATGTAATAATAACGGTGATACGGGCAAGGAAGCATCTTCAAATGTTTCACTTGTTCGTAAAGGAAACGCATGTCTTTGATATTTTCAACGACCATTTCTGGATTTGCTCCTGGCGCATAAAGCCCGTCAATCACTTTTTCAGTCAGTTCTGTGCCGTCTTTATCAAAGACACGATGCCAGTGCAAGTGGTTGATACCCGCAAATTTAAAGAACAAGTCTTTTTCTGGTTTCCCTAAAACAGCGGATGCACTTTTCACTGCGCCGATTGGAACGTTACAAAGCCCGATCACTTTTTCCCAGTTGCCATAGCGCAAGACGGCTTCTGTTACCATTCCGGCAGGATTTGTGAAATTGATCAACCACGCATTTGGACAAAGTTCTCGCATATCGCTTACGATATCCAAAATGACAGGGATCGTCCGGAAAGCTTTAAACATTCCTCCGGCACCGTTTGTTTCTTGCCCGATCATTCCGTGTGAAAGCGGGATTCGCTCATCTTTGATTCGCGCGTCGAGAAGTCCAACTCGAAATTGTGTGGTCACAAAATCCGCATTTGGTAATGCTTCGCGGCGATCAAGCGTCAAATGAATTTCGCAGTCAATTCCTGCTGCTTTAACCATGCGTTTCGCCATATTGCCGACAATTTCAAGTTTTTCGCGCCCTGCTTCGATATCCACAAGCCATAATTCTTTTATTGGAAGTTCACTGTAGCGTTTGATAAATCCTTCAATCAGTTCTGGTGTATAGCTTGAGCCTCCACCAATTGTTACGATTTTTACTCCGTCTTTCATAAGTATTGAACCCTCCCAAAATTAAGCGTTTTCTTCTTACAACTTGATGATAATTTATGTAATGCATTACAGGTCAACCCCCTTTTTTGAAAATTTTTTATTTCTGGTTTTGTGCTATACTAAAATTGGATAACAGAGCGAGGTGTCTGGATTGGCAAATATTCAAGAAATTGCAAAACGAGCTGGTGTATCTTCGGCAACGGTTTCCCGAGTGATTAATCAGCGCGATTACGTTAGTGAGGAAACAAGAAAGCGCGTTCAAATGGTGATTGACGAACTGGACTATGTTCCAAATCTTAATGCGGTTTCGTTAAAAAAAGGCGCGACTAAATTGATTGGACTGGTAGCTCCCATTTTTCAGGACTCTCCAGGGATTTTCATGCAAAACTTCACGAACGCCGCACAAGAACATGGGTATAATGTGACACTTTTTATGACAAACGGAAAGCGCGAGAAGGAATTAGAAGCACTTGAAATGTTGCGTCGTAAACAAATTGATGCGCTCGTCCTCGTCATCCGTCAAAATGAATGGGATGTGATTGAGCCTTATACCAAATACGGGCCGATCGTCACTTGGCAACGCGTTGAGCACAAAAAAATCGCCTCGGTTTTTATGGATCAATATGAAGGCTATACGCTCGGGCTTGAGCATCTTTACGAGCGTGGTTACCGCCGAATTTGCAATATTTACGGCTTTACAAGCGGACTAAATACGCAAAGCCGGATGCAAGCTTATGCCGACTTTTGTAAGCGCCATAATCTTGATCCGCACGAAGTCAAACACTTTTACGGGATGGGGACGCGAGCCCAAGGAGAAGAGCTCGTACATTTTTTCAAAAAGACAGCGAATAAACCGGATGCTTTTTTTACACCAAACGATTATCTGGCTGCGGGGATTGTGTCCGAGGCACGTAGGCAAGAACTGCGGGTTCCTGCAGATTTCGCCGTATGCGGCTTTGACGACCTGGAAGTAGCGCATTTATTTGATATGACGACCATTCACTACCCGGTCGATAAGCAGGCTTTAAACGCCTTTACAATCATCCACAACGAGCTCCAGCAAGCAAACCAAAAACTCATCCCACTAAAATTTTACTTGGTGGAACGAAAAACGACTTGAATGGCTGGATCGGTTACGCAAAAAAGCTTCTTCTGTTTAAAAACAGAAGAAGCTTTTTTGATGCTACTTTTAGAAAATAATGTGATCTTCCAGTAAACTCAAATTAGTAATGACGAGTTGATTTTTCGTAACCTTGATCACTTTTTCTTGCTTAAGTTGGCGTAGAATTCGACTGACGCTACTTGCAGAAGAGATCCCGCAAAACTTCGCGATTTCTTCATTTGTTACTGGAAAATCAATCACAATCTCATCACCTGTTTCCACGCCGAAAAAATCATAGAGCTCATAAATTTGTGAACAAACCGCCCCCATTTTCCCATTCATCAGCATTTGTTGCATTTTTTTCATCATATAAAGCAACCGGTACCGGTAAAATTCTTTCACGTAGTGTTGTAACTCGGGACTGTCATTGATATCCTTCCAAAATTGCACGCGATTAATTCGGTAAAATTCAGCATAATCCGATTCGACGCGAATATTATAAGGCGCATCAATAAACTGCGAATATTCATCCTTTAAAATCGAAACAATTTCGGATTCTTGAATATAGCGCAAGTTAAATTCCCGCCCGTCATTTGAGATCACGCTTGCCTTCACAATTCCCTCTTTTAAAATGTACGTATAACAATCTTCAAGTCCTTCGTAAGTTAAATATTTGTGATACCCCTTTCGAATGATCGGAAAGTCATTTTCTTCCACATAATTTCTTAACACACGATTATCCAACTTTTCTTCCCCGCCTTTTTGATCCGCTAAAAAAAGCATATAAAAAATTCGCCCAACAAACATTAACATTTGTTAATAAGATTCGTTACTTATAATTCTACACATGAAGTGTGCTTTTCGACAAGTCTTTTTCGCCTTATACTGAGAAACATATTACAAATGAAAAGAGGAATAAAGATGAATATTTGGATGAACGCTATTGTCGAACGTCTCGGCACAGCTTATAGCAACAGATTCGATTCAAAAGCAGCACTGATTTTCTTAAACGATGCGTATCAAAATGCCATAGAACTGATGCGGGAGCTTACGATCCGAGAATCACCGGAATCAAGAGAATTCCTGCGACTCTTCATGACGACAAGAGACTTATTTGTGGAACAGCTCGTTGATCGCTATCCATCCAACTACAATGAAATTGCTGCAAGAATTGAAAAAATCAAAGCACTGCAAAAGATTGGGGAACGAGATTCTTATGCCAGAAAAGCTATTTAATAAATATTTTATCGGCGTGACGGTCCTTAATTTTGTCGTCTACCTCGTTTATTATTTGCTTATGGTCATCATCGCTGTGATCGCGCAAGATGATCTTGGGGCAAGCATGAGTGAGGCAGGTTTTGCTTCTGGAATTTATATTATTGGAACACTTCTCGCACGTTTATTAATGGGAAAACAAATCGAACTCCTCGGTAGAAAATTTGTCCTTCGAGCAAGCGCTTTGTTTTATCTTGCTACGACTGTTTGTTATCTTTTCATCCCTAGCCTAGGAATTTTATATCTCATCCGTTTCTTGAATGGATTTGGCTATGGTGCGATCTCAACTGCGACAAATACGATTGTGACAGCTTACATTCCGCAAGCGAAAAACGGTGAAGGAATTAACTATTACGGCTTAAGTACGAGTCTTGCGGCTGCCGCAGGTCCGTTCCTCGGCATGTTACTTTTAAGCGCTACAAATTTTGAATTTATCATCTGGCTATCCATTAGCTTGATTTTGGCGGTTGCAATTGCTTGTTTCTTGTTTCCAGTCAAAAATATCCAACTATCTGCGGAACATGAAGCAGCCATTAAATCTTGGAATTTTAGCAGTTTTATTGAAAAGAAAGCCTTATTTATCACTTTTATCGCCTTCTTGATGGGGCTTGCCTACTCGAGTGTGCTGTCGTTTTTGTCTTCTTATGTTAAAGTGATCGATCTTGTTTCTGCAGGCTCATTTTTCTTCGTGGTTTATGCGCTTGTAATCACGTTTACTCGTCCTGTTACAGGAAGAATTTTCGATGCCAAAGGGGAACAATATGTGATGTATCCAAGTTATATCTTCCTCGCGGCAGGTTTGCTGTTACTAGGGGTCACAACGAACAACTGGACGTTACTTATCTCTGGTGCCTTTGTCGGGCTTGGTTACGGGACTTTTATGTCGAATGGTCAAGCGGTATGTTTGAAACTTGTGAACACACACCGAATCGGCGTTGCGCTTTCGACTTATTTTATTGGTTTAGATTTAGGTCTTGGCGTTGGGCCGTATATTATGGGGATTCTCAAAAATGCCACTTCTTTTAGAGGGCTTTATCTGATTGCAAGTATTATTCCACTTATTTGCACTATTCTTTACTGGATCAATCATAAAATGAAAAGCAAGAAATGGGAACGCGCCGGGGCTTCACTTGAACAGGTTCCAGCGAATGAAGAACGAATTTAAAAAGAGAAGCGGGCACACGTCCTGCTTCTCTTTTTTAGCATCTTGCTGGATTCAAATTCCATCCCAACTTTTAATTTGTTCTAAGGAATCTCGGTAATACTTACTTAAAACATCTAGATAGTTCTCCTCTTTTTCCGCTTTGAATGGATTTGGACCTTCTGCTACCATCTCCATAATAATCGGACCTTTATAATTTACTTTATGTAAGGCTTCGATTTGTCCTTTGATATCTGCATGCCCATTTCCAATAGCTTGGCGGTTCGAATCCGCTACATGATACATTCCTAATTGGGTGTTTACTTTCTCCAAAGTAGCGACTGGATTCGGCTCTTCGATATTCATATGATAAGCATCTAGTAAAACCGACAATGAAGGGCTCGCCACATCTTGAATCAATTGCAAGGCTTCAGCTCCTGTCACCACTTGATGGTTTTCATAGCGATTCAAAACTTCAAAAACGACTGCAATCCCCAATTTTTCTGCTTTTTCCATAACCGCTTTCGTACTTTTCACAAGTCTTTCCCAGTCGCACGTCGCATCATCGCTTCCTTCGATTTTTCCGACTTCCCCGTGCAAACAAATTCGAAAAGCGCCCAGTTCGGAAGCCCAATCAAGTAAATCTAAAAAATAAGCCACTGCTTGCTTGCGAACTTCTTCGTCAGCAGAAGAAATATCCACATTATTTGGTGTCACAGAAAGAACCTTTAATTGATACTGCTTCAGTAAACTCGCAAGTTCTGCTGGATTCTGCGCCAAATTCCCCTCCACTTCGACACCTGTTACGCCGATTTCCTTTGCCAATTGACACTTTTTTTCAACTGGGATATCCCCAAAACTCCATAAACAAATGCCATAATCTCGCATTTCAAATCCCCCTTTTGTTTTCACGCCACACTTTCAAATTTTAAGACTCATCATCACTTAAAAGAAAAAGTAAGCCCTTACAAAAAAGTATAACGCAATCAAAGTGAAAACGCACTCCCAAATTTAAACTAGCCTATCCTTCCTTTCTTGCCAGTTTTGGTTTAAAGAATGGGTAGAGGGCTTTTCCCAAAAATGAAGCGATCAATTTTTGGTAGTCTTCGCTGGTTAGTTTCTTTTCGCCGTGAATTAATATTTCGTACCAGATGTTTATTTCCCGCACCATGAAGCCGGATTCATGAAAACCGTAACGTTCGTAAAATTGTTTTCGTTTGAAGCGTTGCTCATAGTTTTTAGCGGTTTTGCTCGCCTCTTCAATATTTAAAACGATTCGCTTTCCTTGAAATCTTTTGGTAATTTCCTGCATGACTTTCCCGCCGAATCCTTGTCCTTGCAAACTCCGATAAATTGCAAAATAAAAAATAAAAACGACATCTTGGTACTGCACGATATATAGCAGGCCAATCCACTTGTTTTCATCTTTCAATTGATAAAATTCTACGTTTTCTTTTTTGGCTTTTCTCATCAGAAGCCAAAAGGGAATTTGCTCGGCTTTTGGGAATTCTTGTTGATATAGCTTCTTCATCTTCTTGTTATCACTAGATTTTGTGAAGGGAATAAAATGAATCATGCTGTGCACCACCTTTTTTTCAGTGTATCAAAAAACAGAAGCAATCCTCAAAGAAAATTGCTCCCGCTTGTTTTAAAAATCGTCGGCTTTTTGACTGAAACATAAGTTCCATCAATCTTGCACTAGCCACTCCATCACATTTATTTGACTTTATTTTTTGATGTCACATTCCCATTTTGTTGATGAGTTAAAATTGGAATAGCAAGTGAAATAAGCAAGGCACCCATTACCGCCGGAGCTGCGTGACCAAGGGACACATAAATTTGTCCTCCGATTAACGGCCCTATAATTCTTGCAAGGGACTGCACAGACTGGCTGCTCCCCTGAATACGACCTTGCTCGCTCGATGAAACAGACTTCGATAAAATTCCATTAAATGCAGGTCCAAATAGGGAATCCCCAAAACCAAAAACAAACATTCCGAGTATAAATAACGGAGCAAATTGGAAAATGGCTGAACTTGCGATAAACAGATAGCCAACTACGTCTAGTCCTAAACCAAGCCTAGCAATTCCTGTATCATTCAACTTTTTGAGTAGTTGCGGCATAACAAATCCTTGGGCGACGATATCTTGAATTCCCATAATCGAGAAAGTCAGTCCGATTAATACCGGCTGCCACTGAAAAGTATCTTTCGTAAATTGTGAAAAGATCGCTTGCAAAGAACCATTGGGAATCCAAATCAAGAACCCAGCGATGAACAGCCGTGCCAAATGTTTCATCGAGAAAAGTTGAACCAGTTGCGTGAAGGGATTCAACTGACTTCGCTCAATTCGTTTGAGTCGCTTTCCTCGAGTTAAACTTTCTGGTATGTATAAGATTCCGAAAAGAAAGTTTAAAAAAGTGACAGCTGCTCCGAAAAACATAGGCGTCGCATAACCAAAATGAGCCAATACGCCTCCTATTGTCGGTCCGATCGCAACGCCAGTGCCAAACAAAGCACTGACCCACCCAAAATATTTGGTTCGTTCTGATTCGGGGGTAATATCAGCGAAGTAAGCAAACAAAGTACTAATGCTGCCACCCGTAATTCCTTCAAGAATTCTGCCAAGAAATAATACCCAAAGCGCACCGCCGATTCCAAAAATCAAGTAACCGGTGGCTGCTCCGAAAAGACAAACTAATAAAACAGGGCGTCTTCCCAAGCGGTCGCTTAAAGTACCTAGCACCGGAGAAGCGAAGAATACGCAGATTGCATAAACCGAAGTCAGTGCTGTGACGATAAATGCTTGGCTCTCAGGCGTTGCCACATAAGGAGCAACGAGAAATGGAATAATTGGTGTGATAATGCTTAAACCTAAACCGCACAGAAAAATAGATAACAAACCAAAAATGAGGCCCTTTTTTTCTGGAACGGAAGGTGGTTTTCTTTCAATTTGTAACAATAGAATATCTCCTTTTTTGTTTCTTTGTCAACAAAAATCATAACTCGTTTTTGTGTCCTTGTCAACAAAAAAAAGAAACAGTTACTTATCAACCGTTTCCTTACTCATTTTTCGATTTTCTATTTTGTTTATCGATTTCTTCATCCAAATGTTCACTATAACGATCCACAAATTTCAGCATGCCTTCTAGTTCCTGCTCAGTAATCGTATCAAATACTGAGTGATCGCGCTCCCTAAATTCCTGATGGAGCTCAGTATGAATTTGATCTACTTGACGGCCTTTTTCAGTTAAGCGAAAATAAATTTCCTTTTTATTTTCTGGCTTTTGATAGCTCTCAATCACACCTTTTTCCATTAACTTTTTGGTCATTTTACTCATGGCACTTCTAGTCATGTAAAAAGCTTCCGCAAGTTTGGTCACATTCACCTCACTATTTTTCTGAATAAACTCCAAGCAGTGAACTTCAGCAGGTTTATAGCCACTTAAACTTCGCTCCATCTTGCTTTTATTAAGCCAGACTAGCTTATTATACACATCTCGAAACCCTGTCAAAAGCCGTTCTTCGCTATTCATCAAGCTTCATCCTCTCTCTTTCCTGCTTCCATTATAATAAAGTTTTGTTTCCCCTTCAACAAAACTCAAACAAAAAAAGAGAGGTTTCCCTCTCTTCAGTTAATCTCGAAAAGAATTGGTCTGATCAATATAGATCATTTCTTTCAGAAAATCTTTATAATAGCCCGATTCAAAATGTGAAAAGGAATGACCAAATGGATAATAAAAATCACCAATATAGCCCTTATTTGACAGATCAATCACCCGAACGTTTGGGGCGACCGATAAAAAATAGTTATTTAAACGATCCCAAAGAAGTTGTGCTTTCTGAATCGCCATTTTATTTTGATAGGTCGCTACTTTTTGATTTTCATCATAATACTTATAAGTAAAGCCACCTTTATTTAAAATGATGCGTTCTTCAGGAATAATTTCCATCAATTTCGCCAAAAATTCATCAGCATGTTTCTTCCAAATTTGATAAAAGGCCTCATCGTCAGAGTGATCCAGTATTTCTTTACACGGAATGGCATCAAATAGTGGTGAGCCTTCCAAAATATAGCTACCCGTTATCGCAGACTTATCATCGAGCCAAATGATCGGCCTGATTGCATCTGGATACAGATCAATCAAAAAATAATCCGGCTGTGCAGCTTCAAGCCGCTGAAAGAAATCCTTTCGAAAATCATCTTTAACATTTCCAAACTCCGTTGCCGTGAACGTATCTGCGTATTTATCAAATGGAATTTCACCCGAATAAGCAGGCGTTGTCGCACTAATCAGAGACGTGTGTGTTTGCGTAAATTGAACATTAAAAAATGACTTATAATCTGGATTAAAATACGGTGAAGTATTGAAAGCATTTCGGCTAAAGCAAGTCCCCATCACGACAAGCTTCTTCGGTTCTTGCTTCACAGTAGGTGCTAAAGCAAAGCGAACGGTCAAATTTCCCATACCATTTTTCATTAATTGTGCACGGTACTTTCCTTCATTCACCAAATCAAATTTCGAATCAAATTCAATCTCATCCGAGACAAAAATGGGCAAATCCAGCCCCTCCTTCGTTCGAATGAAGCCATCCCATTTCTCGTCCAGTTGATATGTACGAAGCGGATAAAGTGTTTTTTTGGAAAGCTTAACCGTATAAGACCGAAATTTTTTCGTAATCGGCTGAATCGTTTCTTCGAGGTATTCAAACGTTGAAAATTTGGGGTCACGTCGCTTGAGCACAAATTCAACCGGCGAAAAATTCTTTTGAACTTCAAAGCCAAAAGAAAAAATATCCTGACGTTCTTTAAAACTCGTTAATTTCACGAGTTTGCGGAGCTCTTTCCGATAATAAAAAGATAGGCGCTTTGAACCCGTTACATAGGACTCTAGCGAAGTTTTAAAAGGCTCCTCTAGCAAGAATTTTTGAGGGATTATTTCCATAGCACCAGAATTTGTTTCAATATGTGCAAGTTTTGACCCTGTCCACTTTGATCGCAATTCAATAAATGGATCAATATAATTTGTCTCATCAACCAAAAATTCTTCAGAAAAAATGTCTGTTGGCAGTGATACTTGAACATGTCCATTTTCGACCTTTCCGCTTGGAAATGCCTTACGTTGTTCAAAAAAATTATACAGTTCAGGGCGAGACCGACGTTTCAGCCAAAATACAGCATCCAAGCCATCTAAGGAATACTCAGATGACACTGCGATATCAAGTTGTAATTTTTTTTCATCAAAAGAAAAATGTTGTAAAGTCGTTTTAAAAGGCTTCGGTTGGCTCAAAAATGTAAGGATTCCTTCAGCAAAATCAAATTTAAAATTGTGAAGGGCATCGCTCGCCGAAACCATTTCAGAGGAAAGCGGCTCAGTAACTTTTAATAAAGTCTCTTGCTTTTTTTGTTTACCAAAGAAATGCCACTTCGTTTCCCGATCTTCTAGCGAATGTTGCAACACAAGTTCGAGCGGTAAAATGATTTCATAACCATTTTCCACTTCCTCAATTTCTAACTCAAACTTTCTTGCAGGTCGAAGAAATTCTCTTCGTTCTTTGTAAAATATTAGAATAGCATCTAAGGAGGTTTGTTTTGAAATAAGAATTCGCCATTCATTGTCCGAATCATTCCATAGAACTTTTTGAGCTCTAATCATTTTCTTATTCCTCCATTAATTCTTCAATAATTCGTTAATAATTGTAACATATTTCACTATAATTACTAACAATTCGCATCTTCAGAAAATAAAAAGCTACTTCTTACGAGATGACATATGCCAATTCATTTTCCACTTAATAGAAAAACGCCCAGTTTTTTCTAACAATTCATACCAAATTCCGTAGCAAATAGCTCCCTATTAGAAAAAATCAAACAAAAAAAGCAACCTATTGTTGGTTGCTTTCGTTATATTGAGCATCTACTATTTGTCTTCCCTTGCATCATCCACAAAGTATTATTTACAACGACGTTTGATCAATTTGGCTGCGGATCTCGCGCGCGATACATTCTATCGTATAAAGAGCTGGAAGTTGAGACGTAATGTTCGCATCTTGATACATTTCTTTATTGATATAATAAGCAATATTAGCATCAGACAAGCGCGCAATGCTAGATTTTGAACTATTGGTAATCGAAATCACTTGGCATTTTTGGGTTTTGAGTTCGTGAATATAGCGGATGATATCTTCATTTTCGCCATCAACCGACAAGGCGACTAGGCAAATTTTGTCCGAGAGTTTATCTGAAAGATGGTAAAACGGATGATTAAGCGGGTCTTCAATGTGAAGCGCAAGCGTGAATAAGGATGAAAAATAAAGCGCTCCGTATTCCGCAATCACGCCAGACGAGCCGATTCCAACAAATAAAACGAGTTCGGATTGACGCAAAATCGACACTGCACTCTGCAATTGTTCTTGAAATTCGTCCCCTGCTGTTCGCTTTAAAAAGTCAATATACGTCGTTTCGTCCGACATATCAATCGCAATGCGTCGCCGTTCTTCCGCATAGAGCTTCAGCTTGACACGAAATTCAGAAAATCCACTGCATTTAAATTTGCGGCAAAAGCGCAAGATGGTCGTTGTGCTCACATGCGTTTCATCGGCCAAATCGCGAATTCGCATATAAACAACCTTTTGCAGGTTTGCGGTAATAAAATTATAGATTTCAAGTTCGGTATCATTTAATTCTACGGATTGTTCTAAAAATAACAAAGTCATCGCCTCCACTCGTCCATTTTGCCATGTAACACTCTGTTACTCAAATGTAACAAGTTCCAACTTAAAAAATGGCTACCTAAAGGATAAATTAGGCTAGTATTTCTAACGTATTCTTTCTATACTAAATGTGTAAAGAACAGCTGTTATGAAAATAGAAAGCGCAATCATTGGATTGCTCTTTAAATATTGGAGGAAGCGATAATGAAAAAAGATGGTATCAAAATTGCAACGATCGGTGGCGGATCAAGTTATACGCCCGAATTAATTGAAGGCTTTATCAAACGCCAAAATGAACTGCCTGTTCGCGAACTTTGGCTTGTCGATGTAGAAGCTGGGAAAGAAAAGCTTGAAATCGTTGGTAATTTAGCTAAACGCATGGTGAAAAAAGCTGGCGTTGATATGGAAATTCATTTGACGCTTGACCGCGAAGAAGCGCTTAAAGATGCGGATTTTGTCACGACACAGCTTCGCGTTGGATTGCTTGATGCACGGATTAAAGATGAACGAATTCCAAATTCTCACGGCGTAGTTGGACAAGAAACGAACGGTCCCGGCGGCATGTTTAAAGGACTTCGGACAATTCCAGTTATCCTTGATATTTGCCGCGATATGGAACGGCTTTGTCCGGATGCTTGGCTGATTAATTTTGCGAACCCAGCTGGAATGGTAACAGAAGCGGTTCTTCGCTACAGCAATCAGAAAAAAGTAGTTGGACTTTGTAACGGGCCAATCGGGATTGAACGCAATATTGCCGAAACGCTTGGTGTTGATCCAACTGAAATTTACGTGGAATTTGTTGGCTTAAATCATATGGTTTTTGCTAAAACAGTTTATTATCAAGGGAAAGATGTTACACGCGATGTCGTTTATAAAATGACGGAAGGTGATGCTGGTTCGACGCTCAAAAACATTAATGCAACGGGTTGGGATAAAACATTCTTGCGTACGCTCAACATGATTCCAATTGATTACTTGCGCTATTACTGGCAAACCAAAGAACAACTGGACGATCAAGCGAAAGCTTACGCGGAACACGGAACGCGTGCGGAAGTTGTGAAAAAAGTGGAAGCTGAACTATTTGAGCTTTATAAACAAGAAGAGTTAGCTGAAAAGCCAAAACAATTGGAACAACGTGGCGGAGCTTACTACAGTGAAGCGGCTTGTAACTTGATTAATTCAATTTATAACGACAAACGTGATATTCAAATTGTCAACACACGTAATAATGGGGCAATTCTTGATATTGATCCAGATTCTGCCATTGAAACAAACTGTGTGATTACACGTCAAGGTCCAATTCCGCTTGCAAGTGGTCATCTTCCAATTGCTATTAACGGGATTGTTCAAGAAATCAAGACGTTTGAACGACTTACAGCAGAAGCTGCAGTGACTGGGGATTATGACAAAGCGCTACTTGCGATGACGATCAATCCGCTCACACCTGGTGACGCTGAAGCTCGCATTTTACTTGATGAGCTACTCGAAGCGCACAAGGAATATCTTCCGAACTTCTTCAAGGAAGCTTAAGAGTCCGAAGCAAAATTAAAAGCCAGCAAGGCGCATGCGCCTTGCTGGCTTTTCTTCTAGCGTGCAATTAGTGTATCTACGCCTGAATGTGCCAAAATATAAGTAGAAATACTACCAAGTACAATTTTTTCAACTTTGTTCAATCCTGTCGCACCGGCAACAATTAGATCTGCGTCAAATTCTTCTGGAATTTCTTTAGCTAGTATCGTTTTTGGATTTCCACTTTCAACATACGTCACGATTTCTTTTACACCAGCTGCTTCGGCTCGGTCGCGGTAACCGGCCACACGTGATCTCGCTTTTTCTTTCGCACGCTCTTCAAGGGAGCCATCATAAGAAATATTGGGTGAAAAGGAGCGTAAATCGACCACACTCGCAATTCCAAGCACTGCCCCGTATTTCCCAGCTAATTCAAGTGCTTTTTGAAAAGCTCGATCCGCCTGATCTGAACCATCGACGGCGACTAAAATTCGTTGATAATTTTCCATAACCCCTACCTCCTCCATTCGAGTTCTTCACTTTCCTTTACCCAAAAATTACCTTCCCTACCCTTTTTTAGAAAAAAGGAATATCTTTTTTCGAGAAAATCAGGTTATGATATACTTAACTTATTCAACAAAAAGGGGCTAAAAAATGAATAATGAAAAGCAACTCAATCAGCAAATAGCCATGTTTTATTTTGCCTACAAAAGTTTCACGGATTCTTTAGATGCGATCATTTCACCACGCGGGCTTTCGCATTTCCATCACCGGATTCTTTTTTTCGCAGAACAAATTCCTGGAATGACAACGAGTGAGCTGACACAGATTCTAGAAATTAGCAAGCAAGCGCTCGCAAAGCCACTTCGCGAGCTCAAAGAAAAGGGACTTATTTATATTGCAATCAGTGAAGAAGATCAGCGGAAACGAACGCTTTTTCTTACTTCAACTGGGATTCACCTTATGCGGGACTTAAGCCGCCAACAGCAAAAACAATTTACCGAGGCTTATAAACAAGCAGGCGATCTAGGCGGGACTGCTTTTACTGCTGTTTTAAAAGAATTTGCGAAGGATCGCCCAGGTATGTCATTTATCGATCAATTTTAGGAGGTTTTTTGATGGAAAAATTACTTTTTATCCAAACAGGATTTGGTGTTGATGTTCATGGCCAGAATGTTACAAAAGCGGCAGAACGCGCCGTCCAGCATGCCATTTACCATAACTCAATGCCGGGAATTGAAGACCTGCTCCCGAATCAAGATTTAAACAATATGAAAGTGCGCATCAAGCTTGCCGTTCCTACGGATAAAGATTTACTTGACAAAGAAGCTGTTAAGAGATTAATTCCTTATGGCACGGTTGAAGTGGAACTAATGGATGGCGGCATGATTACAACAAGCGGCATTTTCCTTGCTGAAAAGGAAGACAAAAACGAAATGATGTACATCGTAAATGCCTCCGTTGAAACAGGTTATTAAAAGAAATAAACCGGAAAGCCCTTAAGCTTTCCGGTTTATTTGTGTGCTTTTTCAAGTGCAAGCAGTTGTGTTTTCATATCTAGGCCGCCTGCATAGCCAGTTAATGAACCATCTTTCCCGATCACACGATGACAGGGAACAACAATCCAAATTGGATTGGCTCCAATGGCTCTTCCGACAGCGCGAACAGCTGTTTTTCGTCCGATTTTTTCCGCAATCTCCCCATACGTCGTTGTTTCTCCGTAAGGAATTTGAAGGAGCGCTTGATAAACACGTTTTGAAAAAGGCGTAACTTCAAAATCAAGCGGAAAATCAAATGTTTTTCGCTTTCCCTCATAATAATCAAGAAGTTGCTTTTTTTCCGCCGCAAGCTTTGCTTCATCTTGCTGCAAGACTTCTTTTGGCAGGTATCTTTTTTGCCAGCTTTTTAATTGGTCAAGGTTGTTTCCGATAAAACAAATGCCCACATTCGTTTTAGCAAGCACTAGCCCTTGTTCTTGCATCGTGCCGTAAAACATCGTTTCACCTTCTTTATTTGTAAAAATAACTTTTTAAAAAATGATGAACTCCATCACGATCATTGGATTTTGTCACGGCATCCGCTTGCTTTTTCACAAAATGATCCCCATTTTTCATTGCCACGCCAATGCCTGCTTCCCTGAGCATGCCAAGGTCATTTTCGCCGTCTCCAAAAGCGATCACATTTTCCGGTTTCACATGAAGTTCCCTCGCAAGTTCGCGAACAGCTAAGCGCTTATCATGTCCCTCTGGAAGGAGCTCGATATTGTTCGCGTGTGAAGATAAGCAAGTCAAACCGTTTACTTTCTCCAAAAGCTCCCGAACAACGCCAATTCGCTTCGGCCCATCGTCTTCAATCACAATCCCATTGACAATTTCCGGGATAACTTGCAGAAAATCCGTTTCCCGCTCAACAAGTTTATAACTCGGGGCAGCCACTCGCGCAGCAGCATCGCTCGTTTTCCGTAATCGCTTCCGTTCCTTCGAGGAATAAACCGTATTTTCCGAGAAAAAGGAGACGAGCATATCCTCACTTTGACAGATTCTATAAATCTCAAGTAGCACTTCTGGCTTGATTTGGGCTTTATAAAGCACCTTGCCGCTTCCTGATATCGCAATCGCACCATTCGAAGCAATAACTCCCGCTTCTTTATGCACCGACTCCGCAAAAAAACGCGCCATTGTAAAAAGCCGACCTGTAGCCACAGTAAAATAATGCCCATCCGCTATTAAATCCCGCAAAATTTGCTTGTTTTTCTGCGAGATCATTTGGTCACTGGAAAGAAGCGTCCCATCCAAATCCGAACAAATCAAATGTTTTTCCACTTTTTCTCCCTCTTTGTTTCCAAATTTCTTTTCACTTTTATTGTAACGGGAAATACGGAGTTTGTATATGAATTTTATGTGACTTTACTGTAAGGCTAGTTCATAGTCAATCATTTGATTCGCTGCTTCATCCAAGAAGCGGTAATGCAAATAAAGCTTCAGTTTCCCAGTTGCCGTTTCGTAAAAACTGGGCAAAATCGGAATGGCCATTTCATATTGGCCATCTTGACCAGGCTTTAAATGAATTTGAGTGCCCCACTTGATGGTGCGATCATCTTTTTGTAAGGGTTTATAGGACATAGGGATGCTAGTTGCAAACGCTTGATTAGATAAGTATAATTCATCTAGTTTTATTTCTAACTTTTCATCTGAATGATTAGTTATACCGAGCTTAAATTTCTGATAGGTGAGCTCTTCTTTTTTAAAAGTCCCTATTTGATTCGCTTGAATAGTAATTCCATTTTTTGTTTGGATAGGTTCATTTTTCGCAAGTTTTATAGTCTGAAAATGAACGGATTGTGCAACAGAATGAAGCTTGTAGAAACGAAAACTTGCAAGGCTAGCAAGCATCAAAATGATTATACCAAGCCAAATATAGCTTTTTTTCACTCCTCGACCTCCTCTTCCAAGTAAACCTTGCCCGATTCAAGGAAAAATAACTTTGTACAAACTTCCTGCAAAAATTTTTCATTATGACTTGTAAGCAGTACACATTTACCAGCCATTTTCCACTCGAAAATCAGTTCAGAAAGTAGCTTTATTCCTTTTTTATCTAGTGCATTAGTGGGTTCATCCAAAATGATAAGCGAGGGATCTTCCATGAAAGCTTGGGCTATTCCTAATCGTTGCTTCATACCGAGCGAATAATCTTTCACTTTCATTTTACTTTGTGGTTCTAATTCAACTCGCTTCATTGCTGCAATGATTTCGCTTTCCCCGATTTTATTTTGAACGGAAGCAAGCAATCGCAAGTTTTCTTTTCCTGTATAGTACTTAACAAATCCAGGATATTCAATGATAAATCCAGTATCTGGCGGAAATTCTATGTCTTGATATAATTCTTGCCCGTCTATTTCGATACTTCCATGATCTGGTTTTAAAAAGCCCAGTAACATTTTAAATAAGACTGTTTTCCCTGATCCATTTGCTCCTTGAAATCCGTAAACTTCCCCGCTTATCATTTCACACGAAAAGTCGGAAAGAATCGTTCGTTTTTTTAGCTGTTTACTGATTGACTTAATTGAAATTGTTCTTTTCACTCATAAAACCTCACTCTAAAATAGGATTTTTTTAGCAGCATAACCAAGAAAAAAATAAGAATAATCCAAATGGCACAACAGATTGTATCTGTGCCTCCCCAAGCACGATTCATTCTTGCTCCCATTGTGTAATTAACAATGGAAAAAGAAGAAGGCTCGAAAACCGTGGAAAAATAAATAGCAACAATACAAACAAATACATAAATACTAGATAGAAAAAATAACAAGCAAAAGGCTAAAAGAGCGATTAAAAAATTAGTGATTAAATTGAATAATAGATGCACAACGATTTCTCTAGAAAAAGACAAAGTAACAACATACAAAATCAAATGATAAAAAAGAATCAAGCCGAAAAAACTGATGAAATTGGCGTAAAAAAGAAGTCTTGTATTTTTCACACGCCCAAGTAAATAGCAATCTAAAGAGTGGATGATTTCCGCAAATACTTCTAAAAAAAGAAAATAAGGAACCCACTCAAAGAGTAGCCATACAAAAGGAATTTCAAAAACGGAAAAGTCCGTTTCTATTCGAATTCCTTTAAAAATTTCACTATAGTTTTTAAAGAAAAATGCAGCAATCAGAATAGGAAGAGCTAACCCCAGATAATGGCTCCTACTCAGCTGAGCGAAGTTGCGTTTCATAAGCTTTATGAACATTATCCTTCCCCTTTTCTTGAAAAGAGCTTTGTAAATTTGATAGATTCACTATAGCAAATAATAAGTAGCGCCAATATGCCCCAAATTAATCCTAAATTAGGCCAGGAATAAACTTCCGTTAAATCAGGTCTTTCATCAAAATACCATTTACCCGCAAAAAGTGTGCTCCCGTTAAATCTACTAACCCAAAAATCTTCAAAGAACAAATAGCCAAACAAAAAGAAAAAGGAAATAAGCGAGTGTCGAAATACTCGTGTCAAAAATTCGAAGCAAATTAATAGAAAAAAAGTAAAAAAGAAAGTATTTATAACTAAGAAAAGAAGATTGATAGTCATTCCATCATTTTTCAAAACAGCAGGAAGGGCGACACAAAGCTCTACAAAGCAACAGAAAAACGCTAGAAAAGCAGCGCGTATGATCTGCATCATAAGTAAAAAGCGACTTGTTCTAAATCTTGCAAGAAAAAGTTCCGATATGCTTTGACGTAGAAAACCAAAACTAATATAAAGGAACGGCAAATAAAAAAAGACAAGATATCTTTTACTGAAAAAAAGTTCTAAACCTCTGTCCTCGGGTTTCTCGCACAGTAAAAAAGTATTGCTTAAAGAAAGAAAAAGCAAGAAACAAGTGATAAGAAGCCATTTCTTTTTCTCAAGCATGAAGGAAGTAAGCAGCACCGCTTTTAACTTATCCATCTCTAAGAGCCCTCTTCCTATAAAGCAGATAAAAAATCGCGAGCAGTAAAAATGGCAGTCCAAAAATTAACAAGGAAGAAGGTCTGCTCGTTGAAATCGACATATTCAAAAATTGAGCTGGAGTCCATGCTACTGAAAGATCCAAAATTGCGGATAAAAAACCAACCATGGTCTGTATTAAAAATGGGAGCAATAAGCAAATAAAGCGATTCGAAATATAGGCAGAAAATAGCGTAGCAAGTGCTGCAAATAAGCTAGCATATAAACTAACTAGAAAAATATTGATGCAAGTTGCTAAAAATGGATGGTAATAAAAAAAAGAGGGAAACATGAAGGTATAAATCCCGCGTCCAGCATTATCTAAGGCGAAATAGTCTTGTAGCTTGAAATCTGGCCAAATGAGGAAGAGACTTAAAAAATCAATCATTAAAATCACAAAAGGCATGAAAAAGCCGATCAATAAAGAGGCACGAAAAAACAAAAGGGCGTAACCTTGATTTGAAAGTTTATATCGTGAAAAATAATGAAATCCAGATTTTTGATAGTCAAAATAAACAGAAACCGTTGGAATTGCCACTAAAATGGGGAGTAAAATATAAAGAAACGTTCCATATCCATCACCATTTTCATTTCCAATCCACATCGTATAAGGGCTCAAATAAAAATCAAAGGAACGAATGTCAAACGAGGTATGTAAAGCGGTTTGCAAATTATGAAGGATATTTAAAAACGGAAAAACGATCATTAAAATTAATGATAAATAAAAATAAGGGTTTTTCATATAGGCAAAAAAATAGTTTTTCATGCTGTCCCACCTTTTTGGTTACTTATAGCCGACCACCTAGATTTTGCATCTAGATGGTCGGCTTTTATGTACTTAAATGTCAGGTTGCCATGATCCAGATGCTGTAGACCTGCTTCTATCCCAAAACCAAGTACGTAGCTTGAATTCAATATCTACCGAACAACCATAGCCATAATTTTCAACAGCATAGTTAGGAAGTGTTTGCCCACCAAGTCTTTGCTTCTTGTCATATCCAGCATTGACTCCCTGCCTGTTTGCTCGTGACCACATATAAATATCACCTTTAGATTTTAAAGAACTCGTATAGATCCCGTATGATGATTTCGAATATTTTCTTGTCTTTGGTGTAAAATCATATGGACTGCTGTGATAAAAAACATTTTTGAAGCCAATTCTATAGGCTTCTGTATTCATTCCTCCAATTGATAGTACTACTACTATCAGACTAATAATAACTGCAATTTTTTTCACAATTCATGCAACTTCTTGTTGTTTATTTGAGATTTTTTTCTCATGTTCAGATTATAGCATGAAAAGCAAAGTGAAAAATTGACAATATTGACAATTTTTCCTTACAAAATTGTCACACATCAAAAAACCGAGCTAAGTCCCAGCTCGGTTTTTTCATCTATTACTCCTCTTCCTTTTTCTTGCGTGATTTTCTGCCTAATACATACACGCCGATCAGAAGAAGAAGGACAAGAATCACGCCGCCAATCACATACCACATCGTGTAGTCACGTTCCAGTTCGACTGCTTTGTTGTTCCACTTGGCTGCTTCATCCCGTTTGATTTCGAAGTTTTTTGTAAACGTCCATTTCTTCCCGCTGCCCCATGCCGTTAAATGAAGCGTATACTTGTCGGGTTTAAATTCCTGATTGTTCCAGTTGATCCCATAATTAAAATTGGAATTGGGTGCAATCCGCATGTTTTCTTTCTTTTCTTGGAATAAAACCTGATCCTTACCCCGCTTTGTCACCTTCGCGTCCACTTTAAAATCTTGGATAATCACGGGTTTTGTATTTTGTAAATTCGCCTTTAGTACATTGCGGTAATTAATTTGAGAAGGCTTGATCGCATTCAGTTTTAAATCGGGTTGAACCGTTTTTTTCGTTTCCACTAGCCGCACGCCAATCACGTACGCATAGCGGTTTTCAATTTGTACATTTTCATCATTCTTCGTTTTTTGTTTCTTGCTTTCTTGTTCCTTAAAATGCAAGCCCCCAAGTACAATCCCATCAAAGGATTCCTTTGGCATCGTTACTTTGATCTTCACCGTTTTTTGCCCGTGCGCGGGAATCGTCGTGGTTTGTTCCACCTCCGCGAGCTTCGAAAACGGATATTTCAACGTTCGATCGAGCTTGGGACTCGCTTGACTGTAATCCACAATCCCATTGTCATTCGTAATCGCTGTATTCGCATGATTTTCAATCGTGATAGCCTTGTTTTTCGCATTTGTCAAAACCACACTTAGTTCCTGCACTTGCCCCGGCTTCATCTCTAAATCAAAATAAATTTTCGTTTTATCCACTTGATTCGTCGGAAGAATCGTATTCACCGAAAACCCCATTGAACTTTCCGCGTTCGCAATCACTCCGCCACCAAATAGAATCAAACAACTGGCCAGAAGTGCGAGTAAGATCCGCCATCTTTTTTTCATCTTTAAAAAAACTCCTTCCACACATGAAACAGTATGGAGCGCGCCTATGCGCACTCCACCACCGTTCATCATTCCTTTTAAGGTGCAGAGCTAAGCGTCCACGTCAGCGTAGACGTATAAGTCTCATCCGCCAGTTTCACCGTCTCAGCCGGCACATGAAGCGTAATCTTCGTATTCCGAGCGCCCGCGCTACCTGCCGCGTCGCCAAACACCGCCGTCCAAACCGACATGCCTTCCCCCGCCGTAGCCGCAACTAAAAGCTGTGGGCTAGAACCAACGGTAAGACTTGATGTCACTTTGCTTGGCGTGTATTTTGAGTCCAACTTGGAACGCAAAGTAGTCCCTGAAAGCGTAAGATCTGCCCCTGTAAGCTCCGCGCCCGAAGCAGTTTTAAATGGCGTTCCGCTCACTTCCAGATTCCAGCCTGCATTAAGACCTGTGTTGTCCGTTACCTGCACAAATTGCGGGACGTAAAGCGTTGTGCCATCTGAAGTTCGTTTCACTTCTGAAAACGGCGGATGATACGCCATATCCTTCCCGAAAATCTTCTGTTTCCCGAATGAAATCTGCGAAGCAAAATCAATCCGAAGCGCGCCAGTTGTTGGCGTCACCGGATCCGTTGGTGTCACTTCTTCCCCCGGGTTGGTCGGATTAACGGGAGGCGACGTGCCATCCACATCAGCTGTGAACTGAACATTTGAATCACTTTGACTCAGACTGGGCTCAGTAGCAAGAGCAGTCGGTAGCTGCACGGAGAAAAATCCTGCCACAATTATTCCTGTAACGAGTAAACTTTTCCCTGCTTTCATCTTTATCAACTCCCAATCAAGCTGGAGTATCAGTCAGTGTCCAAGTTAGAGATGTCGAGTATTTACCTTCAGTTTTTGCAGTATCACCAGGTACCGATAGAGAAATACTTTTAGCTGCCGCTTCTACATCCATACCAAATGTGTCAAACCAAGTACCCATCCCTTGATTAGCTTTTGCAGTAATGGCATCTACAGAAGTTTTCCCATCTGGATTTAAAGTCATTTCGCTTGCTGTCGGTGTATTCGCATCCGATTTTTTGCTTGATTTCATAGTTGGGTTTTTAAATTGAAGTGTCGCACCTTTTAGTTCGCTTTCGCCATTTTTAAATTGACCATCTTGAACGACTGTAAGTTTCCATCCAGCATTCGAACCACGGTTATCCGTTACTTGCACATAGTTTGGTTTTTCAACCGTTTCGCCAGTTTTAGTATCTTTTAGTTTATCCATTTGAGCATAGTAAACTTCATCATTACCAGAGATTTTTTGTGTGCCGAAGTGAAGTGTTGAAATGTAATCAATGCTTAGCGGGCCACTTGTTGGCGGTGTAACCTCTGGATCTGTTGGTTCAACAGGATTGTTTGTATCCGGATCTTGTGGTGTGCTTGGTTCCAAGTTCTTTTCAAAAGTAACATCTCCTTTTGAAGTGGTTGAACCGCCATCCGCTGCAAAAGCTGTGAATCCTGTTCCGGATACTCCTAAAATAGTAACAAGTCCTAGTGCCGTAATTTTCAATGTTTTATTCATGTTTTCTTCTCCTTTTTCCCCTTAGTAGGGTGAATCAATTATTTCCCAAGTCAACGTGGTCCGGTAATGGCCCGCTTGTTTTTTCGTTTCCTTAGGGAGTATTACTTGTATGCTCTTCCTTGCTTGTTCCGCATCAGTTCCAAAGGTGTTAACCCATGTGCCTGCACCCGTGCCTGCTTTTGCGACAATCACGTTGCTTGAGCTTTCGCCACTTGCATCTAGCACAATTTTTTGGAAGCTTTGCGGTGCTTTTTTGCTTGTCGCACTTTTCAGCGCGCTGTTTAAAAGAACCATTTCGGCACCTTCTAAAACAGTTTGGTCACTTCTTAATTGACCATTTTGCTTCACCGTCAGCCGGTATCCCCCCAAAGTTCCTCGATTATCCGTCACTTGGACATAATTCGGAACTTCTTCAGAACTACCTGTTGAGACAATTGTCACTGGCGTCAGAGCCGCAAAGTAAATTTCCGTTTGACCGGTGATTTCATGAGAACCGAACTGAATATTCGATGCAAAATCAATACTGAGTGGTCCAGGTGTTCCAGGATTTGCACTTTTTGGTTCTACTTTTTCACTTGGTCTATTCGGATTCACCGGTTTTGTATTGTCGTAATTAGGCCTATAATAAGCATCTGCTCGAGAACTAGAAATAGATTTTATTCCACTAGCAACGGCCTGATCAGAAACAGTAAAGAATAATAGACCACTTCCTAATAAAATAAGCGCGTATTTATTCCACTTCCTGTTTTTCATCCCTAACAAGCATATTCCTGCAATGAGAAGAAATCCTAACCCAACTAGTTGTAAGCCTTGTTGATCACCCGTATGTGGTAATTGTGAGAAAGGGACTTTTGTGCCGCTACCAAATTCATTTTGAGAACCAGCTTTTTCGCCTTGATCCTTTCCACGTTGTTTGTTGTTAGCTAAAGGTTTTTTCGGGTTTTCTGGCTTTGCTTTACCTCCTGGAACAGTTGGTTTTTCTTCAGGTTGTTTTCCCGTTAGCGTAAGACCAACTGTTGACTCATACCCTGTTGCTGAAACAAAATGTAGCGGAATAAGCAAGAAAAATGTAAATCCTAAGAGCAGACATAACCAAACTTTTTTCATCGTCAAACTCCTTTTTATGGTGTATTTTCAAGCGTCCAAACAACCTTCGTTTGATAGAGTTTTCCGCTTCGAATGTTTCCAGGCATAAGATCAAGCATTAGCCCCGTGTCACCAGTTGGATTCAAATCAATTTCTGTCAAGCCTTCGCTTGCCGTTTCTTTTTGAAAAACAGGAGTTGTTCCTTGAGTATTTATTGGGGTATAACGGATGTTTCCGTCCGTGTTTTTCGTTGCAAGAACTAGGCTATCAGGTAGTTCTTCTTCTCCATCTGTCTTAAATGGCGATTCAAGCATCGCGGTTAGTTGCCATCCGGTTCTTTCAGAGCGACCATCCTCTACTGTCACTTTGGTTTCTTCTTCCGGCTTGATCCGTTGTTCAAAAGATCGGATTTTTTGTATGCCAAACTGAATATCTGCAGGAATTTTTTTGATGCTCAATGTCCCCGGTGTTACAACTACTTGAATAGTTTTTTCAACATCTTTTACACGTAATGTAATCGTGTAAGTCCGAGCTTCCTTCGAAAATCCGCCTCGATCTGCAACAGCGATACTATCCGAGATGTCACTTCCTGATGGAACTTCCCACGCTTTAGCTTTTGCTTGTTTCAAAATAAACGCATCCAGTTCAGCATCATTCACTGGTACCTCTCTCGCTTTCACAACAAATCCTTCTGCTCGTAGCATCGCTTCATTTGAAATCGAACTATCTTGATCTTTCACAAAAACAGGCACTGAAATAGAAACTTTGTTCCCTGCTTTATCCGCAATTTCTACAATCGCTTCTGATTTACCGACAAGTTCTGTATCAGGGCTTTTTACTAACTTATAGCTCAAATTGTCATCGCCATTTCCTGCGTTATCTTGTACATTTGTAACAAGCGCTTTTACATCGCTATCAAAATTTGATCCAACTTGTACAAATTGAGTTACAGCATCCGCATTCGGTGGTGTAGTATCTTGAACTGTTTTAATATCTGATTTTACACTTTCATTTCCTGCTGCATCCTTTGCAACCGCATAATACTCTAAATACGGAACAAGTGGTTTTTGATTAGCAGTAAGCGCGAGTGTAAAGCTTCCCTTGGCATTTGCTTTTGTTGAACCTAAAATAGCTTTGTCAGAAGCCCGGTAAATTGTGACTAAACTATTTGCCTCAGCCGTTCCAACAAGGTTAGCATCTTTGTCTTTGATCGTATTTAGAACTGGTTTATCTGGAGGAGTTTTATCAGCAACAACCACACTTGTTAAGCTTTCTTTCCCGTTCAAATACGCATAAGCCCATACTTTGTTCCCAGCTGTTAAATAATTGCCCTCTGGAAGAACAAAGGTAAATTCACCCGTTTTAGCATCTGCCCGCACATGATATTTTTTCGTATCTCCTTCCGCCTGACCTTTAATTGTGCCTGGTGGAATGGCACTATCTCCAGTAAACGTGACCCATGCACCTGGGTTTGATACCCCGTGAATGACATGACTATTTACCTCTTTATGATTGTCTGACAGCGAATCAATCATGACTTTCACATCTGGAATGTAGTCATAGAGAACGCGTTTAAAGTTCTGTGTTCGATAGTTTTGTACGAAGCTTGCGGCAATGGTATTTGAAATACTCTTCCCAGTTGCACTTATGACATTACTTCCACTATAGGAAACTGTCATTCCATACATTGGATACCAATCATACGTAGGCGTTACTTTCGATGCATCCGCAAAACTCCAAGCTTTTACTCGCTGAATCGAAGCGTTAAAAGTTCCACTTGCCATCCAAATGAGTCTCGTACTTGGATTTGTATTTCGCCTTGCATCTAAGTCAACACCTCCCGCATCTGCAAAAGTAAAGGTAGAAGCAGCTCCGATTAAAATCATATTTTTAGCTGCTGATCCATCTGATGAAACGACAAACGTGCCTTTCTTGCCAATCTTAAAAGTACTATTGTTCCCTGTCTTAACAAGACTAGCGTTTCCAGCACCTTGGTTATTCGCGATAACACTAAGATGAGCACCACTTTCTACATCAAATTTAGCAGAATCACCAATGCTAATCGGATTTTTATAATAAGCATCCGTAAAAGGACCATTCATTTCTAAATTTAGTGTAGCACCGTCACTCACAAGGACCTCTGAACCGTTTCCAAGCAAAATACCACCACGACTAGAGCCTGTGGGAGTCTTAATATTCACCTCAGCATTATTGGCTATGTGAAGATTTCCATTCAACTGAATCGTCGTCCAAGCCCCTTCACCTGAAAAGCCATCACCGCCACCGGTCAAGTTTAAAACGGCACCTTTTTCAACAGTAGCTGTTCCAATTGTTCCACCCGTTCCAAGCATCAACACAGTTGCATTATCTGTTGTACCTGTATAATGCGAATTTTCCTTAAACGTAATATTGGTTACTTCAAGATTTGTTTGATATGGTTGCGTATTGTAGCGAACACCATCAAACGGACTCACATAAGAATTAACAGATTTATTGACAACAGTACCAGCAACTGAAAAATCTGCCTGATATGACGCTGTAAATTGTGAACCTGTGTAGTTTACATCTTGGATAGAATAAGAGGAAGCAGCCGCCGTGTAGCCTTGAAGCCGAAACGGTCCCCAGTAATTTTGTCCATACATATCAAGATCATAAACTTGAACATTAATTTTTGTCATGTTGAAATTTAGCCAGTAACTCCGCTGTCTAAAATCTACTTTAATTCCTGGGCGTACACCACGAATAACCAAATCACGTACAGGAGCAGCTACATTGGCTTCACCTGCTGATGGACTCGAAAACTGTGTAAACGCAAAATCATTCATCACAACTATTTCGCCAACGCTCGTGTTAGCCATCGCTGCATCCATTTCAGTAGCATTTGTAACATAAGCAACAGTCCCAGTTCTCGCAACATTTCCCTGAGGAAGTTCAGCTGCTTGCATGTTCGATCGTCCTTTATTATCTTCAGGTCCTGCTTTTTCTTTAGCTTTCGTCCTGTCCACCACGGCAACCTTCAAGTTATTGGAATATTCAGCTTTTTCGTTTGAATATTTTTTAGCTATTAGCGAATAGTCGCCCGCTTTTTTGGCTAGAAACAAGAGTTTTGCTTTGCCAGAATTAAAAGCTTTTGCAGGAATCACCACTTGATTTTTCTTTTCATCAAATTGAATAGCTGAGCTTTCATTTTCAGTTTGTGTTTCTTTTGACAAAAAGCGCATTCCTTTCGGCACATCAAGCACAGCCGTATCGGTTGCATCAGAAAAATCAGCACTTGCTGTGACTGTGAATGCTTCGTTCGCATAACTATACTCTTTCGCTACTTCAAGAGTAAAAGATTTAGAAGCATCCACTTGATTTAATAAACCACTTATTCCTATTGGAAGAGCTAGTCCGAAAATCAAAACTAAGCATCCGATAACAAAATAGCGATATCCTCTCTTTTTTCCCAAAATCTCACCTCGCTTTGCTATAGAATCTTGCTTACAAATCTGTCTAGCGTACAAAAGAAGTCATTTCTATCAGTAAGCTACTATAATTTATCATACGAAGTTTCTTCAAAATAGGAATGGCGAGTACACTTTGTTAAAAAAACAGGCTGAAATTGTGGCAAAAAATTCACAGAATTAATTCTTGACAAAAAAAGAGCATTCCCTTTCCGGAAATGCTCCTTTCGTAAATTACTCTTTGTAGCCTGTAGCTGTTTCGGATAAAACTTGGCTTAGAGTTTCAATATTTTTTCGTCCCTTTGTTTGTAGCCATTCGCGTGTTTTCGCTTCCCCATCTTGAATGAAAATAGCGACGGCATCTTTCCAAGTTGCCCGGCCGCAAAGAACGCCATTAAACCTTGAGCCTGCTTGTTTGGCAAACCGAAGTGTTTCTTGGAACAACTCTGCACTAACGCCTGCGCTTAAAAAGATGAATGGAAGTGCAGAAACTTCACTTTGAAGTTTAAAATAATGAGCCGCTTCTTCTTTTGTATAAACCGCATCAAAACCAAATCCTTCCACGTATTTCATATTAACGGGCACTTCTACTTTTAATACATCTGCCCCGTAACGTGGTTTGGAGAATTCGCGCATCATTTCAAGTACCTTACGCGGTTTTAATTTAGCGAATTCTTTTTCATCGCTTACTTCTGCGTCATAAGATAACAGTTCTAAATAGAAAGGAATTTCTTCTGCCTCGCATTCGGAACCAATGCGTTCAACAAAGGCATGTTTTTGCTCGTTAATCTCATCTGCTTCATCCACATCATAATAAAGAAGAAATTTCACGGCATCGGCGCCCAGTTCTTTAATTCGTTTGGCTGACCAGATCGGTAATAAATCTGGGAGCCGTCCCGGAACGCTTGCGTCGTAACCCGTTTTTTCATAAGCAATCAAAAGTCCCGCTGAATTGGCACGTTTTTCCGCTGCTGGAAGCCCGTACTCCGGGTCTAATAAAATGGAAGAGGCGTAAGGCGTTAATTCTTCGGAGACAAGCTTTTTAAATTGGCGGATATTTTCATCCGTCCCTTTTTCCCCCATCATTCTTTTAAGCGCACCACGTTGATCAATCGCGAGCGCACTAATAATATGGTTTCCGTCGGCTAACTTAGCCATTGCTTCTTGTTTAGTCATGATTTTTCACCTTTTCCTTAAATAATTGTTCGATTTCATTTTTTGTTTTTGCTTGCATCAATTCGTTAATAAAGGACTCATGAACGAGCAACTTGGAAATTTCTGAAAGTATAGCTAGATGTCCGCGAGCTCCTCCTTTTGGAATAAGCATCGCCAGAACAAGCTTCGTTTGAGAGCCGTCTAGTGAATTCCATTCCACACCATTTTCTAGTTTCATAATAATAAGGGCCGGCTTAGAAATTTCTGCCAGTTCCGTATGTGGAATAGCAATCCCATGCTCCATTCCGGTTGTGCTTTCTTTTTCGCGTGCCTCAAAGCCAGAAACGACAGCTTTCGCATTCGTCGCAAGTCCGCTATTAACGGCAATGTCTGCTAGTTTTTTGAAACAATCTTTTTGCGACACGGCTTCTACATCTGTAAAAATAAGGTCTTGGCGAATCACATCTGAAAGGGAAACCGGTTCAGCAGCTTTTTCAGCTACAACCGCTTGAGTTTCTCCTTGCGTTTTTTGTTCTTGTTTTTGAACACTGCGAGTTTGATTCCAAGCCATTAGTGCACCGGCAACAAGCGAGCCCAGTAAAATGGCAAGTACCCAAAGAAGTGGGTGAGTGACGATTGGAAGTACAATAAAACCACCATGTGGCGCTGGAACTTGTACTTGGAATAAATACGTTAAAATCGCTGCAATCGCGGATCCGACCATCAAGAACGGAATCACAACGAGCGGTTTTTTCGCCGCAAATGGAATCGCACCTTCTGTAATATGCGTTGATCCAAGTAAGAAGTTGACATAGCCAGCACTTCTTTCATCTGCTGAATACACTTTTCTCGCAAATAGCACAGCAAATCCTGTTGCAAGTGGTGGCGCGATACAAGCTGCAGATACACCGGCCATGAAGAAGTAATTCCCTTGGGCAAGAAGGGCCGTCCCAGTGACATAAGCCGCTTTATTGACAGGTCCACCCATATCGAATGCACACATCGCTCCAACAATTAAGCCAAGTAAAATGGGATTGGAATCTTGGAAACCTGCGAGGAAGTCCATCATGCCTTTATTGATCATTTCCATTGGAGCTGAAAGTAGCCACATTGAAAGGCCAGCGATGAAAATCCCGAGAACTGGGAAAAGGAAAATGGATTTAAGGCCATCTAGTTGCTTAGGCAAGCCTTTTAAGAGATGGGAAAGTCCGAGCATCACATAACCTGCTAGGAAACCACCAACAATACCACCTAAGAAACCGGTTCCATTTGTGAAAGCAATCATCCCAGTAATGAATCCGATGATGAGCCCCGGCCGTTTGGCGATGGCTTCCGCGATATAAGCTGACAGAATTGGAACCATTAAGTTCATTGCGATGCCGCCAATGGATTTTAGATAGAATGCAAATTCGTTATATTCGGCGCTTTTTGGATCGGCTGAATTGATGCCGAACATGAAACTGATAGCAACCATGACACCGCCTGCCACGACAACGGGTAGCATATGGGAAACCCCATTCATTAAATAAACATAAATTTGATGCCAGAAGGATGGCTTTTCTTCACCCGGCTGATTTGCTGATTTCGCGGATTCTCCGCCCGCTGCATGGTAAACAAGAACGGTACCCGATAATGCTCTTTGAATAAGTTCAGGGGCATCTTTAATGCCGCGTCCGACAGAAACATCAATTACTTTCTTGCCGGAAAAACGTTCTTTACGGACGTCTTTGTCTGCTGCAATAATCACGACATCAGCGGCATCAATCTCGGCTTGTGTCAGCTCGTTTTGGATCCCTTCTTGGCCGTGTGTTTCTACTTTGATGGTAATGCCGCGTTCTGCTGCCGCTTTTTCAAGCGCTTCTTGCGCCATAAAGGTATGGGCAATGCCTGTTGGGCAGCCAGTCGCCGCAATAATTTGATAGGTTTTCATTTTTAATACTCCCTTCTTAACGAAATAACTTCAATTTGATCGAGTAATGCGCCAAGGTCCGTAAGATCGCCAAGTCCCGCTGTGAAAGCCGTCGCTGATCCAGCTGCTACGGCATATTTCAGCGCTTCTTGCAAAGAGGCTTGTTGTAGTCTTTTCCCGACAAACGCCGCGAGTAACGTATCACCCGCGCAAGCCGTGTTGACCACTTTCCCTTTTGGTGCATTGGCGAAATAGCTTTCGTGTTCATTTAAGAATAGTGCGCCCTGTGCTCCGATTGAGACAAGCACGCCCTCAGCGCCTTTTTTCAAGAGCGTTTGAGCAGCCGCGCCAATTTCGCTTATTTCCGTAAGTTTTTCTACACCGACAAACGCTGCAAGTTCCTCTTCATTTGGCTTAATTAAATAAGGTTTATCGGACAAACATTCGACAAGAACCTCCGAACTAATGTCAAAAATTACACGGAATTCGTTTTTCTTTGCCCGCTTTGAAATTTCTACGAAAATCTGGTCATCCACGCCTTGCGGTAAACTGCCAGATACGAATAAAATATCGTCTTTTTCCAATTGATCCATTTGTTTAAGTAGTTCAGTTTGGTATTTTTCAGCAATTTCAGGACCTTGATTCACGGCTTTATATTCGAGCTTCCCCGCACGGATAAAGGTATTAATCCGCGTAATCCCTGGTACATGAACAAAATCTGTTTGAATTCCCTTTTTCGTCAGTTCTTGTTCGATAAAGTCCCCAGTAAAGCCTGCCAAAAAGCCAAGTGCTACAGAATCAATTCCCATTTGCTTTAAAATAAAAGAAATATTAATGGCTTTTCCATTCGCTTGATAATCTTCAAAAATACTTCGATTCACAATGAATGGTTCAAAATTTTTAAACTCGGTGAATAAGTCAATTGCCGGATTCATCGTGCAGGTATAAATCATGTTTTCACCTCTTCCTTAACTTGTGTTTTTGCTATATGATAAGTATGACGCATTTTTCTTTGTAAATGTTTTCAGAAAGCGTCAAACGGCTTGTAAAAATTTACGAATGGATGTGGAAAGCTTGGAAAGTTCTTTTTTTATGCGTAAAAAGCAGCATTACCATCAGCTAAGTGAAGCCGAACGTTTTCTCATTGATTATCTCGAACGTCATCTAAGCGAAATCCCCGAAAAATCAATCGTTGCTTTAAGTGAAGAAGCAAGTGTATCTACAGCGACGATCACGCGCACGATGCAAAAAATTGGCTATACAGGATTTACCGCATTTAAGATTCACATAAAAGATGAAATCTCCGATCCGGATTTCGATGTCATTGAAAAAGTGGATAACGAAATCAAAAAAGCGATCTTGAAAAACGAGCAAGAAGTGACGAATACCATTCATCAACTTGATAGCGGCACAATCGAAGATGCCATCCAAAAAATTCATTTTGCAAGACGCGTTGTCATCTTCGCACGTGGCTTCTCAGAACTGATCGCCCAAGAAATGATGGTTAAACTTCAACTTCTTGGTAAATATGCCGAAATGCACAACGACCCAAATATTATCCCAACTATCAGCAAGCGCTATACTTCAAAAGACGTTGTCATTTTCATCTCGCTCAGCGGAGAAACGGCAGAACTTGTAGATGCTGCCCGAGTTTGTCGCGACAAAAATGTAGGCATGATCAGTTTTACCGCGAGTCGTTCAAGTTCGCTTGCTCGCCTCACAGAAATTGATTTTGTTTGTCATAAATCAGCTATATCGTACTTTCCAGATTACGAAGTACGTTCAAGACTGCCTATCCAAGTAATGGCACGAATCGTGCTTGATGCCTATGCGATTCGTTTTTTTGAATCCTAATAGGGGGAAAGAAGCAATAACAGGGAATGCACTCTTTTAAAAAAGAGAATGCTCCTTTGTTTTTGCTTCTTTTTCTGTTTCCCCGTAAAAACGAATTCTTTGACGTTAATATTCAAAGTGTTACACTGGGAACTGCAGTAAGTAGAATCGCATACATCTTGTAATCTTTCAAATAAGGAGGAATAGATATGTATACAATTGGAGACTATTTACTTGATCGACTGAGCGAACTCGGAATCACGGAGATTTTCGGGGTCCCAGGTGATTATAATTTACAATTCCTTGATAAAATCATGGTAAATAAAAACTTAAACTGGGTTGGAAATGCGAATGAATTAAATGCCGCCTATATGGCAGATGGCTATGCGCGCACGCGAAAAGCAGCGGCTCTTGTGACAACGTTCGGGGTTGGAGAACTGAGTGCTATGAATGGTATGGCTGGAAGTTTTGCAGAAAATGTTCCCGTTGTTGAAATTGTAGGCTCTCCGCAATCAGCCGTTCAAGACGCACGAAAACTCGTTCATCACACTTTAGGCGACGGCGAATTCTCGCACTTTGAAAAAATGCATCAATCTTTGACCGCTGCGACTGCTCACCTAACCAAAGAAAACGCGCCCGCTGAGATTGATCGCGTACTAAATACATTGCTAGAAACGAGAAAGCCGGTTTACCTTAACTTACCAATTGATGTTGCGGAAAGCCCCGCTTCAAAACCAAGCGGGAAATTATCTGGTTTGACGGAATTAACGGGCGAAGATCAAAATCTGCTTCAAGAAATTGAAAGTGCATTTTCGAAAGCAAAGCAACCTGTCGTGATGACAGGACACGAGCTTGCTAGTTTTGGACTTGAAAAATCTATTCAGAGGTTCATTGAAAAGACAAACCTTCCTGTTACAACACTTAGTCTTGGAAAAGGCGTGATAGATGAAACAACGACATCCTTTATCGGAACTTATAGCGGAGCGCTTTCCGATCCGAGCGTTCAAGCTTTTGTCGACCAAGCTGATTTTCTATTGCTTTTAGGCGTTAAATTATCCGATTCTGTAACGGCCACTTTCAGCCAAGGTTTTAGCGAACAAAATGTGATCGCAGTCAATGTGGATGAAGTCCGTCTTTATGGAAAAACAAGTCAAAATCACCATTTTGAACCGCTGATGAAGTCGCTTGAGACTCTAGAAGTCGCTCCATATAGTGGAGATTATCCAGCAAAAAGTGATGATTCAGCCTCATTCATTCCGGCAGCCGCTCCCTTGACGCAAAAGAGATACTGGCAAGCAATGAATGCTTTCTTTGAACCTGGCGATACGCTTATCGCAGAACAAGGGACTTCTTACTTTGGAATCGCCCCACTATTCCTTAAAACAAATACTTCCTTTATTGGGCAACCTTTGTGGGGATCGATTGGCTTCACTTTCCCCGCCGCACTTGGCAGTCAAATTGCCAATCCAGATAGTCGGCATATCTTAGCTATTGGTGATGGTTCTCTGCAACTAACGGTTCAAGAACTAGGAGTCGCACTACGACAAAAACTAAAACCTATTATTTTTGTACTGAATAATGATGGCTATACGGTTGAACGCCAAATTCACGGGGCAGAGCAAGCTTATAACGACATCCCGATGTGGCACTATGAAAAGTTACCTTATGCTTTTGGAGGAGACTCGGCTGCGTTTAAAGCTTACAAAGTCCAAACTGAAAAAGAACTTGTTGCGGCCATGAAGGAAGCACGTTTAGACTCAGACCGGTTGTACTGGATAGAAGTTGTGCTTACGAAAATGGATTCACCGGAATATCTGCAAAAACTAGCCAAACTTCTTACAAAACAAAATTCT
This sequence comes from Listeria kieliensis, assembly GCF_003369925.1. Taxonomy (GTDB): domain Bacteria; phylum Bacillota; class Bacilli; order Lactobacillales; family Listeriaceae; genus Listeria; species Listeria kieliensis_A. The sequence goes on from NZ_LARY01000002.1 coordinate 217,297, forward strand.
TAAGTTAAAAAAGAGAGTTACTGAAAAGAATCAGTAACTCTCTTTTTGCATATTTAAATTTTCCCCGAATTTGATTCACCTAAAAAATGAGGGACGACTTTGAATAAGTGTCCCTCATCTTTAGTAATATGTAGTTGTTTCCTTTTATTCTTTAGGCGCTATCTTTTTTACAATAAGATAATTTTTGATGCAAAATACAAAGATAGCTAGAATGCCGAGAAAAGCAATAACCGTCACTATTCCGATTCGAAGTGAAAACGAAATGAGAAAGAGAACAAACAAAATCAAACAGGGAATCATTAATGGGTTTACTTTAACCTCCAGTTTATCACCAGGTTTTGCCTCCACTACTTTTGAGCCCATATACCACTGATTGGCGCTTATTTGCGTTGGTCCGCTTACTTCAAATTCTCTTTCTTCATTATTTTTCAGACTAGCTACTTTTTCCTGATTCATTTTCACAGAAATTTTTGCCATCCCTCCAACAGCTCCCGTATTCCTTTTTATCCCTATTTTCAATACTATACATTCCCTTCTTTTTAATGTCTCTAAAATTTTAGCATGTTTTTTAGTAAATTGATGTGTCTATTTTATGAACTTTTCTGTTATTTATTTATAAAAAGGAGGGTTCCTCAATAAAATGAGGAACCCTCCTTTTTCATTCATTAACCAATCGAACCTTCCATTTCGAACTTGATCAACCGGTTCATTTCAACCGCATATTCCATTGGGAGTTCCTTTGTAAACGGTTCGATGAAGCCCATGACGATCATTTCCGTCGCTTCTTCTTCCGTCACACCGCGGCTCATCAAATAGAAAAGCTGCTCTTCGGAAACCTTCGAAACTTTCGCTTCGTGTTCCAGTGAAATATTGTTGTTTAAGATTTCGTTATATGGAATCGTATCCGATGTCGAAGATTGATCCATAATCAGCGTGTCACACTCAATATTCGAGCGCGCCCCGTCTGCATTCCGTCCGAAATGAACAATCCCGCGATACGTTACATTTCCGCCTTGTTTCGAAATCGATTTCGAAACAATCGTGCTCGACGTATTCGGCGCCATGTGCATCATTTTTGCACCGGCATCTTGACGTTGCCCTTTCCCTGCAATTGCAATCGAAAGCGTCGTTCCACGAGCCCCTTCACCGCGAAGATAACAAGATGGGTATTTCATCGTCAATTTCGAACCAATGTTGCCATCAATCCATTCCATCGTTCCATTCTCTTCCACAAAAGTACGTTTCGTAACGAGGTTGTATACGTTGTTTGCCCAGTTTTGGATCGTCGTATACCGGCAATACGCATTTGGTTTCACGACAATTTCAACCACCGCCGAGTGAAGCGAGTTCGTCGTATAAACCGGCGCCGTACAGCCTTCCACGTAGTTGACACTTGCGCCTTCATCAACAATAATCAGCGTCCGCTCGAATTGCCCCATGTTTTCTGAGTTGATCCGGAAGTAAGCTTGAAGCGGTGTGTCTACTTTAACTCCTTTTGGTACATAAATGAACGAGCCACCCGACCAAACCGCCGAGTTGAGCGCTGCAAATTTGTTGTCAGACGGCGGGATTACTTTCGAGAAGTGTTCCTTAAAGATATCTTCGTTTTCCTTAAGCGCCGTATCCGTGTCTTTAAAGACAATGCCTAAATCTTCAAGATCTTGCTTCATGTTGTGATAAACCACTTCGGATTCATATTGTGCCGATGCTCCTGCAAGATACTTCTGTTCGGCTTCTGGGATTCCAAGTTTATCAAAAGTACGCTTGATCTCTTCTGGAACCTCATCCCAAGAGCGAACCGTCTGTTCGGACGGTTTGACGTAATAGGTAATGTCGTCAAACTCAAGTTCAGATAAATCCCCGCCCCAAGTCGGCATTGGCATTTTGTAAAATTGCTCAAGTGACTTCAAGCGAAAGTTAAGCATCCATTCTGGCTCTTCTTTAATACTCGAAATTTCTCTTACTACTTTCTCCGTTAGTCCGCGTTCCGTACGGAAAACTGAAGTATCTTTATCATGGAAACCATATTGGTATTCGCCAATTTCTGGAATTTCAGTCATGCCTTTTCCTCCTTTAACGACCTTCTTTTTCGTAAATCGCTTTTTCCATCGCCTTCCAAGAAAGCGTCGCGCATTTAATTCGTGCTGGGAATTTTGCCACCCCTGAAAGCGCCTCTACATCCCCGTTTTCATCCACAGGTTCGTGTTCGTGCCCTTGCACCATCTCAGAAAAGCGTTGTGACATCAAAAGGGCTTCCTTTTCCGTATGCCCAATCACGCTTTCCGTCATCATCGAAGCACTTGCCATCGAAATCGAACAGCCGCTTCCGGTAAATTTCGCTTCGACAATTTTATCGCCTTCAATTTTAAGATGCAAATGAATTTCATCCCCACAAGTTGGGTTATTCATATCAATCGTCACATTCGAATCCGGCAGTTCGCCTTTATTTCTTGGATTCTTATAGTGATCCATAATGACTTGTCTATATAATTGGTCTAATTTTCTCGAACTCATAAGCCAAAATACTCCTTTGTCAGTTGAAGTCCGCGGATGAACACATCAATTTCTTCCTTCGTATTATAAAGATAAAAGCTTGCTCGTGCGGTTGACTGAACGCCAAGCCACTTCATGAGCGGTTGCGCGCAGTGATGTCCGGCCCGAACAGCTACCCCTTCCTCATCAAGCACCGTCGCCACATCGTGCGGGTGAATGCCATCCAAATTAAAGGTAACGAGACCACAGCGTTTTCTTGCATCAAGAGGTCCGTAAATCGTTAGTCCCTCGATTTTTTGCATCTCAGAAAGCGCATAAGCCGTCAGTTCTTCTTCATACGCATGAATGTTTTCCATCCCGATTTCCGACAAATAATCGACCGCCGTGCCGAGTGCAATTTCACCACCAATAGTGGGTGTCCCTGCCTCAAACTTCCACGGTATTTCTTTCCAAGTCGAATCGAAAAGCTCCACAAAATCAATCATTTCGCCGCCAAATTCCGTCGGTTCCATCCGTTCCAGCCATTCACGTTTACCATATAAAACACCTGTCCCAGTGGGCGCAAGCATTTTGTGACCCGAAAACGCATAAAAATCAACATCCAAATCCGTCACACTAACCGGCATATGCGGCACCGCCTGAGCACCATCTGCAACAAGCACCGCGCCAACACTATGCACAAGTTCCGCAATTTCCTTAAGCGGCGCAATCACACCCATCACATTCGAAACATGCGCCAAAGCAACAATCTTCGTTTTCTCAGAAAGAACGCTTTGCACCGCTTCTAGAGTAATCGAACCATCCGCTTCAAGCTCTACGTATCGAAGCGTTGCCCCTTTACGCTTTGCAAGCTGCTGCCAAGGAATCAGATTCGAATGATGCTCCAAATAAGAAATGACGATTTCATCCCCTTCGGCAACATTCGCTTCCCCGTAACTATCCGCAACCAGATTCAGTGCCGTAGTCGTACCACGCGTAAAAATCACTTCCGAACTACTTTTGGCGGAAATGAACTTCGCTACTTTCGAACGAGCCGCTTCAAACGCGTCCGTTGCCCGCCCAGCAAGCGTATGCACGCCGCGGTGAACATTGGCATTATCTTCCGTATAATAACGACTGAGCGCTTCAATCACTTGTTTAGGCTTTTGCGAAGTTGCTGCATTATCCAAGTACACAAGCGGCTTTTCATTCACTTCTTGATTTAAAATTGTAAAATCCGAACGAATTTGAGCGAAATTTTTCATCTTAGCGCACTTTCCCTTCGATAACCTCTTTAAGCATCACTTTCACGCCTTCAATCGGCAATTGTTTCACAACCGGATCAAGGAATCCGTGAATCACAAGTCGTTCTGCTTCGCTGCGAGAAATCCCGCGACTCATCAAATAGAACAATTGAACCGGATCAACACGTCCAACAGAAGCCGCATGCCCAGCTACAACATCATTTTCATCAATCAAAAGAATCGGATTAGCATCCCCGCGAGCAGACGGACTAAGCATTAGCACACGTGATTCTTGTTGTGCATCCGATTTCGATGCTCCGTGCTTAATGTGTCCGATCCCGTTAAAGATCGTTGTCGCTTTATCTTTCATAACCCCATGTGAGAGAATCGTTCCCGTTGAAGCTTTGCCGTAATGCGTTACACGCGTTGTCACGTTTTGCGTTTGCTTCCCGCGTCCAACCGTTACCGTCTTCACATCACCCGAAGAACCGTCTCCCATCAAGTTCGTCACATTTTCATTGATCGTATCGCCATCATTCATTAGCCCAAGCGCCCATTCAATCCGGCTATCCGCGCCAATATGACCACGGCGATTCATATAAGTCGTCACGTGATTCGATAAATTATCGACCGCTCCAAAAGTGATTTTTGCACCACGATTTGCGATCACCTCTTCGACCACATTCACAACGCCCTTCGAATCTTCATCAAGCGTCACATAGTTTTCCACATAAGTCACAGAACTGTTATCGTCTGCAACAAGCAACACGTGGTTTACAAGCGGAAGAGAAGCATCTTTTTGCACGAATACCGCTTGAATCGGCTCCTTGATTTCCACATTTTTCGGCACATAAAGAAACGCTCCGCCATTGACTAATGCTGCGTGAAAAGCGGTGAGCTTGTGTTCATCAGTTTGAACAGCTTGCGTCATGAAATACTTCATGACAAGCTCCTCGTGTTCTTTTAGCGCAGTAAAAATGTCCGAAAAAATCACGCCTTGCGCTCTTAATTCAGCATTAAGCTGAAGCTTTGCCGGATGCGTATCCACTTGCACATAAAAGTTAGCCTCTTTATTATCTAGATCCACAAGATCCGCGACTTTATCCGCGAGAACCTCATCCGTTACGCCGCTTTCAAAAGCTTGGTACGTATCAAACTTCGTAAAATTCCAGCGGTCAATCTTTGTTTTATCCACAAAAGGTAAGCTAAGCTCACCCGACGATTTCCAGTTCGCTAAGCGAAGATCTGTAAAAGCTTTGGGTTCGCCAGCGCCTTCAGAAAAAGTGCGGATAAAATCATCCTTTAAAACTGTATTTTCCGTCATGATTTTAACCTCACTTTCCTTAGTTTTGTTCGAGTGTTTCTTCTTCCTCTTCAAACTCAATGCCAAGCTCTTGCTTGATCCAGTCATAACCTTCTGCTTCAAGACGTTTCGCAAGTTCAGGGCCGCCTTCTTTCACGACTTTTCCTTGCATCATTACGTGTACAAAATCAGGTTCGATATAATTAAGCAAACGTTGATAGTGGGTGATAATCAAGCAGCCAAAACCTTCGCCGCGCATCGCATTGACCCCTTTTGATACCACTTTAAGCGCATCAATATCAAGTCCTGAATCGATTTCATCCAAAATAGCAATTTCTGGTTCGATCATAAGAAGTTGCAAAATTTCGTTACGTTTTTTCTCCCCACCAGAAAAACCTTCATTTAAATAGCGCTCTGCCATTTCTTCATCCATATCAAGCAATTCCATTTTGTCATCTAGCTTGCGGATAAATTGCATAAGTGGAATTTCTTTTCCTTCTTCACGACGGCTATTGATAGCAGCACGAATAAACTCAGCATTCGTTACGCCGCTGATTTCACTTGGGTATTGCATTGCAAGGAAAAGCCCTGCACGAGCGCGTTCATCTACTTCCATCTCCAGTACATCTTCGCCGTCCAGTGTAATCGTTCCTTGTGTTACTTCATATTTCGGATGCCCCATGATTGCCGCAGACAAAGTGGATTTCCCAGTTCCGTTTGGCCCCATGATCGCATGGATTTCTCCTGTGGAAATTTCAAGGTTCACACCCTTCAAGATTTCTTTTCCTTCTATTTGAACATGTAAATCTTGGATCTTTAGTGTCGACATTAAAAAATACCCTCCCTATCGTTTGTTCATGCTTTTTCGCATAATCTCAGTTTAGTATAATTCTAATCTAATCGCAACCAATAAAAATGCGGCGCACGTTTTATCTCCTTCATTTTACTATTAAAAAGTGGAAATAGCTACCCTACAAATGATTATCATCGTTAAATCTCATTTGAGAATCTTTTATGTTCTTTTTTGAAATCTATTGTGATATTTTATTCAACCAAAACGAAAAAGTATAAACTTATTGCATAAAAGTTAAACTTTTGCTATATTTCTTTTGTAAGCGTTTTACTGACAGCGAGAATTAGCAAACAGCTTTTAAATAAGAGGAGGGAAAAGGAAAACATGAAAAAGAGAGCTTTGATTGTCACACTATTTGCCGCTTGTTTATTTTTAGGAGCTAATCACGCACATGCAGAAGAAAAAGCTAGCATCAGTAATGGAGGTTTTGAAAAGCCGCTTGAAAAAAACGCAACTCAAACTTACAAAGCAGAGCGCGTGACTTCACTAAGTGGGAAAGTCCATTCTGGGAACTTTGCTTTAAAAATTGGAAACGAAGCCCCGGATAAAACCGATCCAAAATATCCATTATGGCAATTTAATGGTAGCAAAGGATCTGTAAACCAAGTTGTGAAAAACGTGAAACCGAATACGCAGTACAAAATTTCGATGTATTACTTCAATGAAAGCGGCGCAGATATGCGACTTGGCGTGCTTGACACGGAAGGAAGTAAAAATTGGAAAAGCGGTCAGCTAAATTCGGTTTACCATAATCACAAAACGAAATCGACCGCTTGGGAGCAAGATACGTTCACAATTACAACGGGGCCACGCACAACTGAACTTTATTTGTTTGCTTTAACAAATTGGAGTCCAGATTTCAACTTTGCGAGTGTCTTTTATGTGGATGACTTTTCTATTGAAGAAGTTGCTAAAGAAGCGTCCACGATCCCCCAAACGATTGACTATAATCCGGCAACAGCAAACGAATTCCCTTTAACGATGCCGCTGATTAAGAACTTTGTAAAAAGTGAAGCGCCAAACTTTAAGTTAAACAAAAATCATACAGACTTCTACGCCACAAAGAATACGATCTCACACGCGAAAACACTTGCTCAAAAGCTAAAACAAGAAGGGCTGATCAAGTCCTACTCGGTTAAGCTAGATAAAGGGAAAAACAAAAAGCGTCCGGGCATTTACATAACGGAAGCAAAAATCAACTACGCACTTAAAACCGACACCCCCGTTTCTCGAAAAGAAGCATACGAAATCAATATCTCGCAAGAAAAAGTGGAAATTCACTCGAGCCACTTGACGGGCGTACAAAACGGCACGATGACCCTTCTCCAAGCTTTGCGGCAACGGGACTGGCTGCCTGCGGGAACTGTCGAGGACTACACCGACCAAGAAATCCGCGGTTTGCAGGTCGATTCCGGGCGACGCTACTATTCGATGGACTGGCTCAAGAAAACGGTCGACGAAATGGCTGAGCTAAAAATGAATAAACTGCAGCTTCGCTTGAAAGATAATGAAGGCATTCGTTACGAATCGAAAGTCGCTCCACAATTTGTTGATACGTATGGTGGTTACTGGACAGCATCAGAAATCCATGATCTTGTTCGCTACGCGCGTGCGCGGAATATCGAAGTCATTCCAGAAGTTGACCTTCCTGGGCATTCCGAGCAAGATGGGATTTATTTTGATTCCGATTGGTTGCTTAATCCAGGTGAAGATTCACGCGCGCTAGATTTTTCGAAGCCAGAAGTGAGAGCATACATGGCGAGCCTTTATAAGGAAGCATTTGATTTATTCGATTCAAACATCGTGCATATCGGCGGGGACGAATACTTTCAAACGAAAAACTTTGAAGACCCTGAAGGTAAACTTGCAAAATGGGCGCAAGCGGAATCGGGCAATCCTAAAGCCGATCAATATGACGCACTGCGGCTCTTCTTAAATGAAATGGCAGAACCGTTCTTAGCGGAAGGAAAAACCGTCTTCGTTTGGAATGACAACTTAATTGGCGATAGCAAAGCGATTATTCCGCTTGATAAGCGTATTACAGTTGATGTTTGGGCGGGCACTATTTACGGCTCGACGACTGCTAAAGAAAAAGTCAATCAAGGTTATAAAGTAGTCGGATCTGCATCTGACTTATATCATGATTTATGGCCCGAAAATGATAAATTAGATCGACCTTTACCAGAAAAACTTTATAATGAATGGTTCTCAAGCACTTATTCGCGTGGATTCAATCCAGCGGAAAACTTGACTGACCAAGAGTTACTGCAAAGTAAAGGGCAATTCTTCCCGATTTGGGACGATGCAAATGGCTTTGCGCCAGAATACATTTTAACTAAAACCCTTTATCCGCGGATCAACTTATTCGCTAATTCCATGTGGGGTTCTACGGAGTGGCGCGACAGAACTAACAAACCTTCTTTCGGCGAACTGGAAAGAGTGATTACTTCATTTGCAAATCAAGCCGAAGCAAGCATCCAATATACGGATAATGACGTTCGCTTCATTAAAGACAAGATTAATGAAGTTTTAAATGCGAATGAACAACAAGGAACAGCGAAAGCACGCGCGGAACTAAAAGCTTATTTGGCGAAAATGGAGCAAACTCGTAAGACTAACAACAAGAAAATTTTCACTGCGATTCGTTTATTTGAAAATCTAGGTAAGGATGCGGGCATTAAACAAGCAACGGTCACGGTTCGTTACGAAGACACACGTGGTCATAAACTTCTTGCTGACGTTCAGTTAAAAGGGAATATCGGCGACCGCTATCAAACGGAACGAAAGGATATCAGCGGTTATAGTTTGAAGAAAGTAATCGGACAGGCTTCTGGTAAATTTAAGCATAAAGCGCAAACGATCACTTATGTATACGCGAAAAATCCAGAACGTGCTGGAAATGTCACGGTTACTTATCAAGATAAAAATGGAAAGACGCTCGCAAAAACGGAAATTTTAACTGGAAATGTTGGCGAGCGCTACCATGTAAAAGCTAAAAACATCAAAGGATACAAATTGATTAGCCATCCCAAAAATGTGAAAGGGAGCTTCACTAAGAAAGAACAAAACGTTCGCTTTATTTATCAGTATCACAAAAATAACCACTGAACTAAAAGAAATCCCTTCAAGCTAAATTAGGTTTGAAGGGGTTTTTTATGTAAACACCCTTGCCACTAGCTGCCCTTCTTATCCCCACTTTTCTCAGTAACGCAGTCCTCTTTTTTGGTTCACTTTTTCTGCGATAAAATTAACCTTTGCAACCGTTTAATGAACCTTTTTCGCAAAAAGCATTGTAATCTAACGCTCGCTATGCTATTGTTTATTGTGGCGTAACACAATTGAAATAGTCTAATTGTATTGTAACAATCGAACTATTGACGAAACAAATCCGCTATGGAGGAGATTGATATGAAAAAAGCAATAAGTTTAGGACTTGCTCTTTTATTGCTTTTCACAACACTATCCGGGTGTAGCTCGCCCAAATCGAACTTTACATCCACATTACGACAATTTAGTTTAAACGAACAATATACTTTAAATATTCAAACTGAAATCAATGAACTAGCTAACTTTGAGCAAAATGCTCTTTTCAAAAACCTCGAAAAAGGCGATTCGCTATCCGCCAAAGTTTCGATGGACGAAAAACAAAAAACAACTTTTGCTGATGTCAATATCCGTAAAAACGAAATCCCGCTTCACTTTGAAGCCTTACAAAACAATAAAACGGGGCGTGTTTATGTCCCTGTTAATACGCTTTATCAGCTTAGTGACGAAAGCAAGCAAGCTTTTGGCAAAAACGGGCAAGAAATTCTCGATTTTGTTTTAGAAAATAATAAGGCATTAAAAGCCAAATACCTGGATTTCTATGATACGGCGCAAAATCTGCTTGGCTTTACGATCAACCAAGTTGCTGCTGAAAAACAAGCAAATGAAATTCGCCGACTCGAAAAAGAAACGCTGCAAGTTTTATACGATTTCCTTAATCAGATGGACGAAGACGATTTTAAGCAAGAAAAAGGACGCAAAATTTCACTGCAACTGGACAAACGGGACTTGAGCGAACTAATGAGTGAAGTCTTACAAGTATGGAATAAAGATGATGCCGCCATTCGTTTACTATCGACTGGAAAGGAAATTTCTAAAACCGAAGCAAAACGCATCTGGAGCGACTTAAAGAAAAATACAAAAGCCGAAATGAAAAAACTGATAGAAACTAAAGGTGAAAATCTTTCCGTCCAGTTAACACTTGAGCAAGATTCTGAAAGTAAATTCAAGAATTTAAAAATCCGAGTTCTGCACACATCTGCTGAAAAAGCGACGCAACTAGATCTTTTAACAAGCATCGAAGCCCTTCCTTTTGAAGAAGTGCAAGCGATGCCTGAGAAAAATAAGATTGTAAACAAAAAAGAACTCGATAAAGCCATTTCTGATGGATTAAAGAAATATTTAGAGAAAACGCGCTAATGAAAACCGCCCGTAGTGGGCGGTTTTTTACTACAAAAAAGCGAAAAGCAGAGGATTCCTCTGCTTTTCGCTTTTTCTTTAACCAATAAACTGATTTTATTTATCAACAGGTACGACTGCACCTTTCCATTTATCTGTAATCCAACTTTGGATTTCTTTCGAATGCAACACTTCAACAAGTTTCTTGATGTTTTTATTGTTCTTGTTTGATTCTTTTGTTACGACAATGTTCGCATACGGAGAATCTTTGCTTTCAATCGCAATGGAATCTTTCGTTGGATTCAAGTTTTGATCCACAACAAAGTTGGAGTTGATCGCAACCGCATCGCCTTCTTCATGGTTATATGCCGTCATCAAGTAAGCTGGATCTAGGTCATATTTGAATTTCAAGTTCTTCGGATTGTCTTTAATATCATCAAAAGTTGCATCTTCAGGTTTCACACCGTCTTTTAGAGTGAGCAACCCTTCATCGACAAAAATACCGATCACACGCGGCCAGTCTGATTTACTGTTTGATAGCAAAATTTGTGCGCCATCTTTTAGGTCCTTCAAGCTTTTCACTTTCTTCGAATAAATCCCCATCGGCTCAATATGAATCGCTCCCACATCCGCGAATTTGTAGCCCTTTTCTTTTTCTTCTAGCTCAAGGTAAGGTTTGTGTTGGAAATAGTTTGCATCAATCTCGCCTTCATCTAACGCTTTGTTTGGAAGTACATAATCTTGATACGTCACAATTTTAAGGTCAATGCCTTCTTTTTTCAAAATTGGTTTAGCTTGCTCTAAAATTTCCGCATGAGGTGTGTTTGAAGCTCCAACAACTAATTCTTTACTGTCTCCTGAACTTTTCTTGTCGGCGTTTCCACCGCAAGCAGCTAAAACTAATACTAAACTAAAAACAAATAATGCACTTAAAACCTTTTTCATTTTGACACGCTCCTTTTTTATCGTTTATCCACGATTTTCGTAAGTAAATCGCCGATGAATTGAAAAATGAAAACAATGATTAAAATAATGATCGTCGCAACGATCGTAATTTCTGGCTGGTTACGCTGGAAGCCTTCTAAGTACGCAGCGTTTCCGAGTCCACCGGCACCAATGATCCCTGCCATTGCGGTAAATCCAACAAGCGAAATCGCCGTAACGGTAATTCCCGAAATCAGTGCGGGTAGCGCTTCTGGGATGAGGACTTTGAAAATCGTTGTCGATAAGCCGCCTCCCATTGCTTTTGCAGCTTCAAGGACCCCTTTATCCACTTCGCGGAAAGCAATTTCAACCATGCGCGCATAAAATGGAGCCGCCGAAATAATCAGCGCGGGTAAGGCTGCCTTTGGACCAATGATCGTTCCAATCACGGCGCTTGTAACCGGAAGAAGTAGGACGATTAAAATGATAAAGGGAATCGACCGAAAAACGTTCACGAGGACGGCCGTCACCCAATATAATATTCTTGCAAAAATGTTTTGTTTGCGGTTCGTTAAAAACAGTAAGAGACCAAGCAAGATGCCGAGGATAAACACGGCAATCAGCGAAATAATCGTCATGTACAAGGTGTCTTTCGTGTAACCCCACATGGCTGTCCAGTCAATATCGCTCAAAAATGCGTTCATCCTTCAATCACTTCCGTTTCTACTTTCGCCGCGCGTAACGACTCAATCGTCTTTTCAATTTCTTCGTCTGTTCCTTGAATTTGCACATAAAGCGTGCCGTAAGCCCCGTTTTGCGTTTGTGTGAGGCTGCCGTGAAGCACGTTTAAATCCACCTCGTATTTTTGAGCCACTTGTGAGATAACCGGCTGGGTTGCATTCTCGCTCATAAACAGCAACTTCACGAGTTTGCCTTCGGAATAATTTGTGAGCAGTAGGTGAATCAGTTCTTCTGTTTCATCCGATTCAGTCACTTGTTCGATAAAGCGCTTCGTCACATTTTGTTTGGGATGTTTAAAGACCTCAAGCACATCTCCAAGCTCCACCACTTTTCCCGCTTCCATGACAGCCACTCGGTTACAAATCTTACGGATAACGTGCATTTCATGGGTAATCACAATAATAGTCAAGTTCAGCCGTTTGTTGATATCAAGCAAAAGATCCAAAACTTCATCCGTCGTTTGTGGATCAAGTGCGCTCGTTGCTTCGTCGCAAAGCAATACATCTGGGTCATTCGCAAGCGCTCGTGCGATTCCAACACGTTGTTTTTGGCCGCCGCTTAGTTCAGATGGATAAGCATTTTCCTTCCCGGAAAGCCCCACAAGTTGAACCAGTTCTTGCACGCGCTCTTTTCGCTCAGCTCGTTTCACACCAGCAATTTCAAGCGGGAAAGCAATATTTTCAAATACCGTCCGCGACCAAAGCAAGTTGAAATGCTGAAAAATCATCCCGATTTTTTGGCGCGCTTTTCTAAGTTCGCGTCCCTTGATTTGACTGATTTTTTTATTATCCACCGTCACATCGCCTGCAGTTGGTAGTTCGAGTCCATTAAACAAACGAATCAAACTACTTTTCCCAGCCCCGGAATAACCCACGACGCCGAAAATTTCACCATCAGCAATTTCTAGGCTGACGTCATCCACTGCGCGCACACGATTTTTACGCGCTACATAATCTTTTACTACGTTCTGGAGCGTTATCATTTTGCCTCACCTTTTCCTCATAAACTAAAAATGCCTTCCTGCATGAGCAGAAAGGCATGAATAAATTCAACTTCGCTTTCTTCTCATCTTTCAGAACCTTTCGTTCTGCATGAATTAGCACCTTAAGTAAAAAACACTTAGGTTGCTGGGTTTCACAGGGCATTTCCCTCCACCACTCTGGATAAGAATTTAGAACTATTTTATTTGGATTATTATATCCTCTGTTTTTTTATCTTACATTTTGAAGAACCATTTGTCAACAATAAATTATATGGTTTTCTTCACTTAAAGCCAAATGGCTCGTGTTACATTAACTATAAAAAGCGCCTGTTCAGCCGTTTCACCGTATATATGCTGAACAATCGTTTGACTCACAAAATAAAAAACTGCCAAGACCGTCAAAATCGCCACTACAAGAATCGTCAGGTTTTTCATGGTCATCACTTTTCCCCCTCATGCTTCTTAGTTTACCTTGCCAAACTAAATCGCAAAGAAAGAAAAAGATAAGAAAGTTTAAAGATTGAGTAGCGGTAATTTTACCGTGAAAGTAGTCTTCCGGTTCTTGCTTGTCGCCGTTACGAGCCCACCATGTCGTTCCACGATCGACTTCGAAATCGCAAGCCCAAGCCCCGTTCCCGTCGTCGTTCGGTTTTTATCCACTTTGTAAAAACGCTCAAATAAATGTGGCAAATCAAGCGCCGGAATTTCTTCCCCAAAATTGGTCACATTAACGACGGCCCATTCTTCTTCCTGATACGCTACAACTTCAATTTTCCCGCTATCACTGCCATAGCGAAGCGCATTTGAAAACAAGTTTTCAAATAGCCGCATAATTTGATTGCCATCCCCGTTCACAAGCAAGTTTTCCGCTTGATAAAGTTCCACAATTTCCGTGCCTTTTTCGCGCGCCAAGCCATCAAACTCCGCCACAAGTTGCCGCAAAAGTTCCACCATATCAATCCGGTCTGTCGCAAGCAAATAATCCGGACTTTCAAGCCGAGTATACGAAAACAAGTCATCAATCAATTTATGCAAATGTCGCGCCTTATCATATACCAAATCCGTATAATATTTGAGCTCCACTTCGTCGCGGTACCGGTCATCGTGAATATAACTTAAATAGCCAAGAATCGAGGTGAGCGGCGTCCGCAAATCGTGCGAAACATTCGTGATCAAATCATTTTTCGCTTGCTGCGCTTCTTGCTCCTGCTCCATCAAGTTCTTCTGGCGCGCTCGCATTTTCTCAATGTTCGTCTCAAGCTCGCTAATTTCCGGAACGAGACTCGATGTATCAACAGCCCGGTCCGTACCAAGCGCATAATTGATCGTCCGAAGTTGATTTTTCAGCGCCCGCCCACGCATAAACCGGTAGAAGAAGTAAAACACAAGCCATGCCATCAAAACCAGTAACACATATTTCGCAAGAATCATAATTGGAGATTCAACGATGTTATTATACTTTCCGCGCCCAAATAAATCGATGAACGAATCATTTAAACCACGCAAAACCACCGAATCATCGCGAATCGAAAGCAGCCATAAATAAATCGTTTGCAGAGCAAAGGAAGCAACAAACCAAGATAAAATCGCAAATAAAATAATTTGCCAAGGTCGCATCACGTGCATCACATGTTTCAACCAACGTTTAAATTTCAATTTTATATCCTACTCCCCAAATCGTTTTGATAACATTTTCGCCACCCATCGCAACTCGCATCTTGTCTCGCAAGTTGCTAATGTGGACCATCACCGTTTTACTCGCTCCAAAAGCTTGCTCCTGCCAAATTTTCTCGAAAATATATTCTGAACTGAAAACTCGGCCTGGTTCACTAGCCAGCAAATAAAGAATATCAAATTCCGAAGTCGTCAAATGCAGTTCGTTTCCAGAAACCGTCACAATGTGTTGATCGCGGTTAATTTCAATCGGACCAATCACAAGATGATGACTTTCCGAACTCGCTCCTCGTTGCATTTGCTTGATGCGTCGCAAAATCGCCTTAACCCGCACCGAGAGTTCTAGCGGATTAAACGGTTTGATCATGTAATCATCTGCGCCCGTAAGTAGTCCCATAATTTTGTCGTTATCTTCTGCTTTCGCACTGAGCATCAAAATCGGCGTTAAAATCCCTTCACTACGCATTCTGCGACAAACTTCAAGCCCATCCAGTTTTGGCATCATAATATCTAAAATCACAAGCGAGAATTCCCGCTCATTCACAAGTTCTAAAACTCTTTCCCCGTCATAAGCCTGATAAATCTCATAGCCTTCGTTTTGAAGATAGAGCTGCACCAAATCCACAATTTCTTTATCATCATCAGCAATTAAGATGGCTGTCATATTAAAATCGCTCCTCTAATTTGTTAGTCCCATTGTATCACCACTACAAGAAAAAAAGAAATCCGAATCAGATTTCTTTAGTAAAAATTAAACTTTTCATCTAGCTATAAATACGTTCTTCTTCTGGCTCAAGGTGAATCAAGACCTGCGCCTTCGAATAAAAATCATATATTTCTTTTTCAATTTCGTTGCAGAGCGCATGCGCCGTCTCGATTGTCATCTCGGAAGGCACGACCAAGTGAAAATCAATATATTCTTCTGCCCCAGCACGACGCGAGCGAAAATCATGGAATTCAATAAACTCAGCTTGATGTGCCATAATGATTCGCTTAATTTCCGCTTCTTCTTTGCGCGACAAACGTTGATCCATAAGCGGCGGAAAAGATTCTTTCAACAATTTAAAAGCCTCATACATAATATAAATCGCCGTCAAAATCGCGATGATCGGATCCAGAAACAGCCAGCCCGTCAAATGAACCAAAAGTAAACTAAACGCAATTCCAAGCGAAGTGAACACATCCGTGTACAAATGAAGCGCATTCGATTTCATCGCGACCGAATTGGCTTTATCTGCCGCTCGTTTAATGATGCGAGAAACGATGAAATTGATGAGTGCGCCAAGTACCATAACTCCGATTCCAAGCATTGGCAGTCTAATTTCATGTGGATTGAAAAACTTGTCGATCGACTCTGTGATAATCCAAATTCCCGCTACAAAAATCAACAGCGTTTCGATTGTCCCTGCAATATTTTCCGCTTTACCGTGCCCATAAGGATGGTCCTCATCGGCCGGACGTCCAGAAATCCGGAGTGAAAAAAAAGTGATGACTGAGGCGAATAAATCCATTGAAGAATGAATCCCCTCTGAAATGACAGCAACCGATCCTGTCAAAAATCCGATGATCAATTTCAAAACGACAATCACAAAGTTACTGATCACCGAAAGAATCGTTAAATTTTTATGTTTTTCTACATGACTAGCTTCCATTTTAAACCCCCAGAACTTTTTGCCGTAGTTATCTTATCACAGCCTGCCGTTTTGGGTCTATAGCAATCTTTTTAGTAGTGTTCAGCTCTATATCGAGAAGGAAAAAGTTTTTCCTTTAGGCAAATTTGGAAGTAAATTCAAAGACATCCATGACATTATTGATTTCGTAGCGCTTAGCAACGAGCTTGCCATTTTGAATCGCGACAAGCGCAGGAACGGATTCAATTTCAAATTGACTAGCGTAATCCGGAATATAGTTAAGGTCGATTTCGGCAATTTGTAGTCCCGCCTCCCCTTTCAACACGAGTTCAATCATTTCACGAGCAACCTGACACCCGCCACACATCGGCGTGTAAAAAAAGAAGAGCTGATCCCGTTTTTCCTTAAGCACCGCCTCAAGTTCTTGCTTTCCAAAAGTGAGCACAAGCATCCCCTCCTTTCCATGAAGAAAAACCGGCTCCACAAGGGAACCGGTTTTTGCTGTCTATTTCTTACGCTTCGTCAACGCGTTTTTGGTAATCTTCGCTTGAAAGTAGTTCATCCAAATCTGCTTCATTTGTTGCTTCCACTTTCAAAATCCAGCCTTCGCCGTATGGATCGCTATTTAACGTTTCCGGAGCATCTTCAAGAGCCGGATTGATTTCAACGACTTTACAAGCAATCGGTGCTAGAAGATCAGAAACCGTTTTAACCGATTCAACACTTCCATATCCACCATCTTTTTCAAATTCATCGCCAACTTCAGGAAGTTCAACGAATACAATGTCCCCTAACTGATCTTGTGCGAAATCCGTGATTCCAATCAGATATGTATCGCCGTCTTTTTTCACCCATTCATCGTCACTTGAATACTTTAAAGTTTCTGGTATATTCACAGCCATTTTAAAAATTCCTCCTTTTTATCTCTTTCCTGTTACGCTTTATTATTTCCAATCAGCTTCAAATTCTTGCTCTTTAAAGCCGAGTGTTACCTTATTCCCGTCCGTTGTAAGCGGGCGCTTAATGAGTTTTCCATCAGAAGCAAGCAGCTTGAATGCTTCATCCTCCGGCATATCCTCAAGTTTGTCTTTAAGACCAAGCTCACGGTATTTAATCCCACTTGTGTTAAAGAAACGGCGCAGCGGCAACCCACTTTTCTGCCAAAGCGCTTTGAGCGTTTCCGCAGTTGGCGGCGTTTCAACCAAGTCAATTTGGTTATACTTCACTTGATTTTCATCGAGCCAAGCCTTCGCTTTCCGGCAAGTTGAACATTTTGGATACCAGTAAAAATCAATCACATCAGTTGCTCCCTTCATACTCTATTCACTTTCTATCATAGAATATTTTAAAGGAAAGCACAACTAAAAAAACAGTAACTTCACATTACAGTAATCATCTTATCACGACTTCGATATGAAAGCAATACCAATGCAGTAAGCGCATACAAAAAATATTTTTTCTGACTCTTTGTTTAAAAAATTGACACATTTGTGGAACAAAATTCTTATTTTATTGGAAAACCGGTTGCTTCAAGTGCAAATAGGCAAATGCAGCAAGCGGCTTGAATTTGTTTGGAATCATGGCTCTAAAACTTCGCTCTTGATATTGTAGAGTCTGAGGTTGTTTTGGAACCATTCAGAATAACATAGCTCTAAAACTTTTCAATAGATGTTTTTTAATACCGAATGGTTTTGGAACCATTCAGAATAACATAGCTCTAAAACATTATTTGACATCAAACCAATAGCGGCAGAGTTTTGGAACCATTCAGAATAACATAGCTCTAAAACCTCGGAAAGCTTTTCCGACATTTCGTAATCGCACCACTCGTCCCTAGCAAGGACTTCAATTCTGATGGTTTCGTTTCGTGTAAATCTCAAAATACCCATCCACAATACAGGCAAACAACCAAACAGGTTTATAAATCTTTCAACACTTTGTTTGTGTTCTTAAATGCAGTATCTACTGCTTTGCTCCATTTTCCTTGAGCCGAGCTAGAAAAAGAATCCAAATAGGCCTTACTTGCAGACTTCACTTTTTGAACCGATTCTTTCTCCATCTCCTTCATTACCTGTTTCCGCGTTTCAGAAGTAGACTTGCTGTGCGAAGCCGTAAAAAAGTGAATTAATGATTTTTCAGCCTTTTTCTGGATGTCGTTTAGCCCCTCTGCTAAGCCATCAATCATAATTGTTCTCCTTCCTTCTTTTTAGCAAGCAAGTACTCCTCTTCATAACGAGTTCTTTCTTTATCATAGGCCTGTGTGGTGTGTTCCATTTCCTCTTCCAGTTCATTCGTCAGTTGCTTGACCAAATAGTTTCCTTCTTCATGAGCGTGTGAAATGATCGAGTATCCTTTTCCCATTGGTGGCATTTGTTCCGAATCATAACGAGAAGTCACATATCTTAATCGATCAGCCAAATCATCTAAGCCTTTTTCAAATCCTCTGTTTTGAAAATAGATTTCTTCTAAGTTTTCTTCTTGCTTTTTATGTGTTCTAGTATAATCTTGTTCCAGTTCTTCGAGTCGCCTTTGAAATGAAAGCTCCATCTTATGCACCTCCAATCTGTTGCGCTAAATCGTGATCGTTTTGTAACTGATCGGCGATCGCATGCTTGATGTTGTTAATTAATTCATTATAGTCTTTTTCAATCGCTTTTAATTTTGTGATCTTTCTTTGATACTTGTCTTTGGGGTTTGTTCGAATGCTTGCTTCCGTTGCTCCACCGCTTGCTAGAGCATCGAGTATTTCAGATTCAGAAAGCGATAGTCCAATTGTCCGCGCATCTTTTAGTGTGTCTCGCCATAATTCATCCGCATTATCCATTCCTTTTTTAAAAGCCTTTTGTAGTTCGTTCATTTCATATTGAATGGTCATCTTCATACCTTGTGTTAAAGCTAACGCTTCAGCTGCATCTAAAAAGATTTTTTCTGATCCAGATAAATGGCCACCGCTTTTTGCAAATATTTTCTTCAGTTCTTCAAGGCCGTTCAGTTTTTCCCTTGTTGTACTTTTGGCCAAAGCAGCATAACCCTTAGCATCAGTCAGTACATTCCCATCTTTATCATATTGATAACCGCCCCACATATGTTGATCGGTCACGCTATCCGCTTTCTTTGAATCTACTAAAATAAGTTGGCCAATCGTTTCCTGGTTAACTCCGTAACCAATTGGAATAATATCTCTCGGATCAATATAGTTATTAATAATCCCTAATTTATTTAGTGCCGCCACAGTTTCCTTTTGTTTACTGTTTAGTGTAGAATACACATTCGGACCTTGGTATAAATAGGCGCCTCCAATATGCCTAAGCTGTTCCTGGCTTAAATCAGCTAAAGCATATTGCCCATTCATCGAACCTAGGGAATGGCCATAAATATAAATTTTAGCATTTGGATATGTACGTATGGTCTCTTTTAGCGTATCCGCAGACGAAGCAAGTTGTGGACTTGCAGGAGCTCCACCTCCATTAAAAATGGCGGTTCCCATAATTAAATCGTTTCCAATCCAATCTTTGATAACGTCACCAGGTTCTTGTTTTATTTTGTCAATTCCCGTAGAGCCACGATAAAGAATCGTGACTTCTTTTACATTGGCCCGCTCGGATGCTGATGCCGTGGGAAGCGTTCCTTTATCCGTAACAATGTAAGATTGCTCGCCAGTGGATTTTTTATTATTCACTTGGGAAACCTTGCCTACTTCCCCCTTTCCTGTAATAGTGATAGGGTCTCCTTGATGTAATTTAGAATACTCCCAATTTGCATATTCAACTCGCTGTTCATCATTCATTTATTTCTACTCCTTCTCTTCTAAAAATACATTTAGTTTCTTTTTAGGAGCTGTATTAGTCGCCTTAATTTCAGAATTGTTTTTTTTCAAACCAGCATTAAAAGTTAATGTTTTGTCATCATTTACATAGCCTTGGAACAAAATGCCACCCATAGGACTTTTTTCAACAGTATCATAATCGATTGAAACACTACGTATTTTATTATGTGTGTCATATACTGCCAATTCTTTTTCTATCAAACTCTCATTACTTTTTACAACTTCTTTCATATCTTCATTCAACTTTTTATTATCCATGTATATCTTCCCTCCCACAATTGCGATAACAGCAATAATGACTACAACAATAGAAATAAAAATAATCCAACCTTTTTTCATCTCATTCCTCCATCTTTTATTCTCTCTATCAAAAATGCCTCTTATAATATACAATAAGAGACACTTTTTTGAAATTAAAAACCAAAGTTTTGAGAAAGTTGCTGATCTTGCTCTTCCACTGCTGTCGCTGTTTTTTGAAGTTGTTGTTCAATTTGGTCCATCAAATTCGCAAACTCGGTTACTTTTGGTTTTAGTTGATTGAACTGATCGTCAAAGCGCGCGAATGCTTGTCCTTCCCATTCACTGCGAAGTTGTTCTTGTAATTGAGATAAACGTTGTAGCATTTGTTCAATATCTCGTGCGCTTGTGCCATATGTTTTGGCGCGATCCCGTAGTTCTGCCGGGGTCATTCTGATTTGACCAGACATGAAAATCATCTCCTAAATTATGTATTGTTTTCTTTCAATTTTTAATATAGCACAACCTTAACACCATGTCTGTGAAATTTTTGTGAATATTTCTGTTCATCAGATACCGAGCTTTAGCAGCGCAAAACACGTCTTTATCAATGCTTCCACTTTATATCTGCGTCTCGCAATATGTCTACACAATGATACATTGTCACACAAGCACTTTTGCTAATGAAAATAAATCCCCCTAAAAACATGGCTACTTCTAAAAAATTATATTGCATTGGAACCATTCAGAATAACATAGCTCTAAAACTTCAGCCATAAGCTTGTCGAAAGTGGCGGAGTTTTGGAACCATTCAGAATAACATAGCTCTAAAACGTACTATGAGATTTAGAATTTTGCTTCTGAGTTTTGGAACCATTCAGAATAACATAGCTCTAAAACTAAGGTAAATAAGCATTTAGCATTGTTGATGTTTTGGAACCATTCAGAATAACATAGCTCTAAAACATGAAAACGAAACGGAGCAAGAAAATCCGCGTTTTGGAACCATTCAGAATAACATAGCTCTAAAACCTCGGAAAGCTTTTCCGACATCTCGTAATCGCACCACTCGTCCCTAGCAAGGACTTCAATTCTGATGGTTCCTTTTTCATATTTTTGCTTTCAAAGAACACGCTTTTTCTTGGCTTCTTAGAAACATCAACTGTTATTCAAGTCACCTATTCCATTAGACTAAATCCTCAGTGCTTAAAAAGTAATCTTCATCCAAAATATATTGAATACATCCATCAACTCTTCTCGGCTCAACGATCAATACCTCAACATTATTTAATGAGATATATTCCAAGATCTCCACGATTTCTGTTTTTGTTAAATACGAGCAAATATTTATTAAAACTAAAAGTTTTTTCTTGGATAAATATTTATAGACTTGAAGAATCTCCATAAGCTTTTCAAAAATCGTGTCACTTTGTGTTTCAATCTTGATTCCAAGGGCTTTAAATAATTCTAAAATAGTTATTTCATCACCTTCTAAATCAAGTTCATGCTCTAATAATTCATAGCCGATAAGTTCACTAATTGTAGATGTTAACTTATCAATCATCGACTTCACTTCTGGTTTTTCGTTTAATTGATTTTCCAAGTCTGCGTAAATAAGTTTTAAAACAGTAGGGGAATTCACATCAAAACCTAGAATATCAGTGATTAGCATTAGCTCTGAAGATTTCAAGGCTTGAAATTTATCATCAAATAATTTCAAATCAGTTGCTTCTTCATACTGATAAAAATTTTGTACAACACTCGAAAATACTCTTACATCTTCTACCACAAATAAAGTACCATCAGAGATTTTAATCGGTCGATCGAGTAACGGAAAATTAAGATTCATCATAATCCTCCCCTAAAAAAACCACTCTTGCATCTGTATTTGCGACACTCACGTCTTGTACGCCACTTAGATAAATCATTCTTGAAAATTGTTTTTCTGTGACCGTGAGTAACGTAATCAAACCTTTTTTAGGCGCATTTTGCTTTAATCGACTCACCATCGCAGTATTAGCCGAACTGTTCAATAAAATTTTACTGTAAACAGAAAACTGGTGCATAATAAACCCTTCGTTTATTAGAAATTTGCGGAACCTTCTATACGTTTTTCGCTCTTCAGCAGTTTCTGTCGGCATGTCAAACATTAAAATCATCCTCATATAGCGATAACTCATATCCCAAATTCAGGAATCCTTTCTGTTCCTACTTCTCCATTCAGTGCTTTGATTATTTTCTTCGTATAATCACCCACTATATTGGTCAAGAACATATTATGACCATTATAAAGATAATTATTTGTAAACAAATCAAATAGTCTTCGCTTTATAATCAAAAATTCCTCTTTCCTATTTTCATAGACAATTTGATCAACAAGTGGGCGAAAAGGTTCCATAATGTCGCTTGCTAGATTAAAATCATTGAATTGATTGGCATGCTTTAATCCTAACTGCGTAAGGCAACCAGATTTTACGATTTCCCTAGCAAACATGCTCATTAGTAGCGTATAGCCATAATCCAAACCGGCGTTAATAGGTGAGTCTTCTTCTCTAGTAAAATCATTTCCGAAAAGACTATTAAAATAAATTCGCGCCGCGTGCCCCTCACGATTCGTGGGATCAAACAGTTCTAAACAGTTATGAAGTTCCACCAGTGACTCAGCTTTTTCATATTTTCCAAGTTGTTCAAGATGCTGCTTTTGATTTAAAATTTTTTGGGAAATAATTTTTGTCCAAACCTCTGCTTTATCAGCATCTTTCCAAACCATTTGCTTTGTCAATTGTAGACTACTATCATGCCGACCATAAAAAGGTTGCAATTTAGCGATAGGCAAACGCTTATCATCGCAAAAAAGAACTAAAATATTTTCATCTACCAACCTTTTTAATAACATTGTTGTTATTGTAATATCAGTCGTTTCTAGTAATAACACGTCTATTTCCGACAAATGAATTAACTCTTGACTACTAGATGTTCGGTAAATAAAATGGTTGTTTTTATAGGCTAATTTCGAATGCTGATTCACGATGATCGTGCGCCAACCCATTTATTCATCCACTCGCTTTCTTGCTTCATACAGTCCTGTTATCGACTGATAAACAACGGTTGCTTTTAGTAGTTCAGCTGTGCTTGTGTACCGGTGACGATCAATTTTTTCACCAAAAAACTCAAAGCTAGCTGGAGCACCCATTTTATTAAGCTGCATCAAGTTAATAAACGAAACCGCTATTTCTTGGGCAGGAGCATTTTGATTTTTTTCGTATAACGCTTCAACCTGCTCTAATCGCTTATGCGCTAATGTGTATTTCTTGGTAAATTCACTGACCTCTGCCATAACCTCTGAAAAACCTTCTCTATGCTCTTCAACATATTTTAAACTGTTATCTTTTTCAGCCGAATTACCCGTACTGATTTTTGCGTGATATAGCAATTCGACTAAATGATTAGGAAGAATCATTTGATTTCCTTTTTGTGCTTCGCCCGCACTAGCCAGTAAACGACGGCGACCATCTTCAAATTCATAAAGCGCATATTTAGGTAACTTCAGTTGGACAGTTGGATTGATGTAACCTTTACTTTCCAAAAAGCGCACGGCGTCTTTTTCAAATGCTGTTCGTTCCATAATTGTAATTCCTAAAATTTCTTGCGTGACTTTACGACTCTTTCCCTTTTCATGAGAAAACAAGATCGAATAAGCTACAATCGGACTGTCAAAACCACCATATTTAGTTGTATCCCACTCATTTTTACGCGGAATCAATTTTTTCGAAGGTCCTTTCGGCAAAATCGATTCTTTAGAAAAACTGCCCGTTTGCACTTCAACTTTTTTGACAATATTCATTTGATGATAGCCTAAAACTTTTTTGATCGTCTTGATATCTCGTTCTTTATGCCAAACAATTTCACCATTTTCATCGGCTCTTCTATCCGTATCAAAAAAGCGCATAATATTCGAGTAAAATTGCGTTTTCTCTGTTGCTTTGTTATCTTTGAAAAAGTCAAATTTACGATAATCTCCATAGACAAACTCTGGGGCAAGCTTTGGATAGACTTTTAATAAAGCGTTTGCCACAACGCCATTTAGATAGGCATCGTGTGCGTGATGATGATCATTGATTTCTCTGACCTTATATAGCTTAGTCATTCGCCTAAAGCGACTAGTTAAAGCTGATTTCAGTGTGACAATTTGAGTTTTAAAAATGGTTTTCCCTTCTGAATCTTTTTCCGCATTAAACTGTTGATGAAGAATGCCCGCCACATTTTTAGTGATTTGTCTTGTTTCAACAAGTTGACGTTTGATAAATCCTAGTTTATCTTTTTCCGTTAATCCACCACGCTCTGCTTTTGTTAAGTTATTTAATTTCTTATCACTGATTAATTTTGCATGATGAAGTGAATTCCAAATTGATTTCATTTTCCTGACTACATCAATACTAGGAACATCATCTGATTTTCCACGGTTTCCGGCAGAAGTTACTAGCACACGATTGTCTAGTGAATTATCGGTTATAAAGCTCTGTGGAATAATATGGTCGATGTCGTATTGTGAGAGATTGTGTATATCCAGTGGCTTATCCGTATACATATCTCTCCCATTTTGTAAGTAATACAAATACAAACGATCATCCTGCAAATCAGCATTTGTTGCCGGATGTTCTTTTAAAATATCGCTTTTAAGTTCACGAATCGCTTCTTCGAGTCTTTTCAACCGAGGCTTGGAATTGTTCCTTCCTCTTGCAGTCGTTTGAGTTTCGCGAGCCATTTCGATCACAATTTTCTTAGGTGGATACCCCATAATCCTTACTAACTCTTGCACAACTTTCAAACTTTGCAAAATTCCTTTTTTAATAGCAGGGCTTCCTGGTAATTCGCGAACAATTTCATCAATCCCAGCAGACATGTCTACACTTGCTTTTTCAATAATTTCCTTAAAACTTAAATCCTTATCCGAAATGAGTTGCATCAAGTTTCGGTTGATATTTTTCTTCACTCCATCATCACTCATCAAATAATCCAAAATCGTCTTTTGCGACTGTTTATCGCGAATACCGACCAGTAGCTTTTTAGAAAAGCGTCCCCAACCTGTGTAATGACGACGTTCCAATTTTTTCAAGATTTCTTTTGAAAGAAGATCCGAATATTTGCTTAGTTGCGCGTGAATCATCTTACGGTCTTCAAAAACCGTCAAAATTTTAACAATCTCTTCAAACATTTCCTCATTTTTCGGATCATTTAAAAGCCCTTCGGAAATCCCCAATTTGATAAAATCATGATATGACTTAAGCGAAGCATTGAAGGAGTTTTCAATCCCATTCACTTCAGGACTTTCTAGGCCAAAGACATTGCTCAAATAATTTTCTAGCATTTTCCGAGTTACCTTGCGCTCAGCTTTAAACAAGCGATTAAAAATAGCCAGTTTTTCCTGCCCATTAAAATTTTGTACGATCCCTCGATCATCCGTATAGGAAACCTTCGTTAATTCATTGTAAACCATGTATTTTTCATAGATCAGACTATGTTTTGGTAGTACTTTTTCTTCCGGCAAATATGTATCAAAATTCGTCATTTTCTCGATGAATTTCACTGCTGAATTCGCTACATCAATGTTTTCTTGTAAATTCCACGGACGAATCGCCTCATCCGTCGTACGCTCTAGCCAAGCAAACCTGCTGTTATCTTTCGCCAAAGGACCAACATAGTAAGGAATTCTAAACGTAACAAGCGATTCGATCTTCTCCTGATTCTCCGCCAAGAAAGGATAATAAGTCGCTTGCTGTTTGATGATCGCCTGCAACTCCTTCAAATGAATCTGATGCGGAATCACCCCATTATCAAAAGTCCGTTGTTTTCTCAAAAAGTCTTCTTGCTCAATCTTTTCAAGAAACAACTGAGCACCCGCAAGTCCACTTAGTTTTTTCTTTAAAAAGGCGTAAAATTCCGCCTGAGTAGTCCCACCATCAATGTATCCCGCATAACCATCTTGTTTTGCATCCACAAAGAACGCTTCATATTCATCAGGCAAATGCGTTTTGATAAACTGTTTCAATGTCGCTAAATCTGTTTTGTGATCCTTGAAACGTTTCACCATTGCACTTGACAACTTAGCTCTTGTTGCGCGGTCATTAACCGTCAAAATGTTCGCAAGTTCCATCGCATCATAGACATTCTTAGCTGCAGCAAAAAGTTCAGCATAATCATCCCCAATACGTCCAAGCAACTCTTCCAAGTCCTCATCATAGGTGTCCTTTGAAAATTGAATTTTAGCATCTTCGTCTAATTTAAAAATCGATTTAAAATTCCCTTGATTGCCGACCATCAATTTAAAAAACTGATTCAATAGCCCATTCGATTTTTCACCAGGAAAAAGTTTCAGCAATTCGTCAGCTTTTCGCGATCTTGATAATTTATCCTTCAAGATTTCTTCCACTTTCACATCATCCGACATTGCTGCACCAGCATAATCAGTTTCATTATAAGCTTCCATAAAAGCACGAAATGTTTCTTTAATCGAACTATTTTCGAGATTCAAATCTCCTTCAATCAAAAAATGCCCTCGAAATTTAACAATATGAGCCAAAGCCAAATAAATCAATCGTAAATCCGCTTTATCTGTCGAATCTGCGAGTGACTTGCGAAGATGATAGATCGTTTTAAAGCTTTTGTGGTACTCTACTTCTTCTTCAATTGTTCCAAAAATAGGGTGCCTTTCATTCTTTTTATCATCCGCAACTAAATAACTCTCATCAAGTCGTGCGAAAAAGTTTTCATCTACTTTGTTCATTTCCGGACCAAAAATTTCTTGCAAATAATTCAAACGATTTTTGCGGCGACGCAATCTACGACGAGTTGTCCGTTTTAACCGTGTATCCATCGCAACTTGTCCAGCGTCAAACAAACGAACACCCCAAAAATTTTTCTTTACACTCGACTTTCCCGCCATGCCAGTCACTTTCATTCTACGCCGTACAAGGTTGTAATCGTCTGTTAGAACCGCCCAACCAACACTGTTTGTCCCAATGTCTAGACTAATTGAATAATCCTTCATCTCGATGCCTCTTTTCTTTTAAAATAAATTTGTGCTTAGGTAACGTGAGACTAGTTGACTCCCCACACACCTATTCACTAAAAGTAGTTTGTTAATTCTGATTTAATTATATACCATTTAGACATTTAATCAATAACCCTATTGCAAAATAAATTTAATTTGATATAATAAAGATGTTGGAATTATTCAGAATAACATAGCGAGTTAAAATAAGGCTTTGTCCGTAACCAACTTTTAAAGTAGCGCTGTTCTCGGCGCTTTTTTCATACCCAAATTTATGGAAAACTAAGGCAAGCTTATCTTTCATAGTAAGCTCCGCCTAGTTACTTTCTTTCAATTTAATTTTTCACATTTTCGGGCTATTTTAGAAAAGTTTATTTTTTAGTAATCAGAATTTGGTATAATAGAAGAGAAATATAGCCTTTAGAATCATAACTTTATTTACATATCTTAATAGAACGATTCTTGACAAAAAAATAAAAAAGAACCATCAGAATAGAAGTTCTGCTAGGGACGAGTACTGCGATTACGAAATATCGGAAAAACTTCCGAGGTTTTAGAGGTATGTTATTCTGAATGGTTCCAAAACAGTTGTTTCTGTCACATTTCCGCCTGTTTCGTTTTAGAGGTATGTTATTCTGAATGGTTCCAAAACGGTCCAATGTTGTTCACTCCATAACCGTATGTTTTAGAGGTATGTTATTCTGAATGGTTCCAAAACAGACATGATAAGTCCTGACTATGTAGCGGAAGTTTTAGAGGTATGTTATTCTGATTACGTCCGCACAGAATCTGTGCGGTCTATTTTTCTTTCCTCCTATGAGTTCTTGTTCACTCCAATAATTCAAAAACTTCCCCATCTATCACAATGGTTTGGCACTCGATACTTAATGATAAATCACCTAATTCAATTGAAATATTTGCTTTTGAAGAAAAATCTCCGCCTGCCCCCATTTCTTGTGGTGAATCCATGACATCTAATTCCATCATTTGAAAACCGTGATCTTGTTTATCAAACATAAATCGATCAGAACCATAACCATTTTGAAAATAACATGCAGAAACTTTTTCAAATCGTAATTGAAGTTTATTTTGAAGGTTTTCTTCCTCAGCAAAAATCATTTCAATTTCACCGTTCCAAACATCATGCCTCAGCGAATACAATGGAAATTCTGGGTATTCAAATATTTTTTTATTAGCCAAGATGTTATTTGTTATTTTTTTCTTAAAAAAGCTCAATTTTATTCTCCTTTTTCTCCCAATATTTTTTTAATCGTCCTCGTTATACTAATATTGTTTTAAGTAATTCAAAAGCGACTTGTAGCATCATTACCTTCGTTATCTGATTTTTGCTTTTCTTCCCTATTTTTCACTCAAAATAGTTTTGTATGACAGGATAAACTTCATAATTATTGATGCTCGCTGCATATTTTTGCTGCTCTTTATTAATGTCATCCACTGGAAACTGCTCAAATTGTTCCAGAAAATCTTCTTTTGTCATTGCTGAAGAATCAAAAAAAGAGAAAATAGATGCTTTTTTCTCAAAAATACCTACTGCTACCAATCCTAGTTCTGTAGAGAAATGTGCGATCCAGTTTTGTTTGTCATTAAACAAACAACCATATTCCAAAAAGGAAAAAAGAATATTTTCTTCCTCCCACCAAATTTTCAGTAATTCAGACACATTGGATACTTCTTCGGATAGATTTAATTCCATAACTGGGATTTCTTTTATGGTTTCAATATTTGGTAGCCACATCAATTGTGAAGCTTTTTCAGCTTTAGACAAGCAAATAATATCCTCCAAATCTCGCTCTAAAAATTTTTCAATTTCAATAATATAAATAGATTTTGCATCTTTAAACACCTTCTGAGGCAATTTTGCTTCACTCATATAGTGCAATTCTATATTTTTATACATTTCCTTAAGCTTATTTGAAGATGTCATTTTAATCAAAATGGTCCCTCCTTTTGAAATGTAAGTGCATTATTTGAAACCATTAGATAACTCAAATAGCCCGATGAATGAGTACATTCACAAAAAACTCGTTCCGTTCTTAACACACTATCTTCTTCCTTTCTCTTAAAAATCCCCTCTTCTCACATACTACATTTTAAGAATGATCCTCGTATTATGAATAATAACTGTATTTTTCTAGCCTCTTGAGTTAATAAGCTTAGTATTCTCTATAATATTTATAGACACCTCTTTACTAACTCCTCTATTAGTCAGTTGCCTATAAAAGTTAAAAACAGTCTCTCTAACATGTGGGTATGCAGAATCAGCCAATAAATCAGCTATTGCACATTGATCTTCATCGTCTTTGGCTTGCATTAATAGTTTCCCCATTTTTGTTACCCAATAATTATTTTCTTGCTCATCTACTATTTGGTAATTGATTCCGAAATATATACCTGCTAGGGCAAGTAGATCATTTTCCATTTTCATCCTATTTCTTAAAATTTTTTGATCCGCTTCATCTGGAAACAGTCCTAAATTATTGCTGCATAAAATCGAATTACAGGTTCATCATCATCTAAAAATTTTATTAGGTAAGGGATAACTTTTTTTTTTTCGTGATAACCTAATAGTTCAATACATCTTATAACAACATCTATTTCATCATTCAAATGTCTAAATGCAGCATTAATAACTTCTTTATGACCATTCACTAAAAGTGCGTCAAAAGCAGTGGCCCTTAAAATGGTTTCTTGGCTATCCGTGAATTTAAGTAAATTTTTTTGTACGGTTTTTCCTTTAGAAAATTTTGCCAGCATATTAATAATCAGAATTTGTTTATTCAAATTAGCTTGGTCTGTCTTTTTTATCTCTCTCAGTAAATGTCTTGCATCCATTTGAATAATTCTATCAAATTCTTTTTGACTAATCATTCAAAGCAACCACCTTTTTCAAAATTTTGTTTACCTCTTCCAGCAACTAAATCCCTCGTTCTCCTATCTTTTTCCCAAAAAATAAAAAACTTGCTCAACATATTTTCTATCCTCTTTATCTTTGTGAGAAAAAAACAAGAATTCTTCTTGATCATGCCCAATAATCAAGCAATCTCCTTTAAAGCACAAGTCTAAAAAAGTTTCGTCTTTTGTTTTCCTTAAAAATTTTTTGTTTTCTTCCTGAGTGACTTCCGCATCAGAAGTTAAAAGTATTCGGTTAAAAGAGGCAAACGTCATTGGATCTGAATAGTCAAATAAGAGAGCGATCAAGTCGCGCGAAACAGCTTGCTCAAAGTTAACACTTAGATAATCTCCTTGAGCCTCATAGTCTATTTCTTTTTGCGTTAAGATAGATTCCGTTTCATCATCATTAAAGTAATATATTTTTTTAATCTTATCTCGAAGCTTGTATATTTTGTTTTCTATTTGAGCATCATCTTTTAAGTCAATTGTCCAAAGAGATTTAAATCCATATACACGATAATACAAAGCCAATTCCAGGGATTCCTTATTTCCCTCACATTGATACATTTTTTGCTTCCTTTCTCTTTGCTAGTTTGAGTGTTAGCTTTGCAACCCTCCCTTTCAAGACTTTTCCGGGTGTAGCCAAGATATTTCTGCTTGAATATTCTTTTCTAAATCCACCTTTACAAGTTCAGTATATTTATCAACAACAATAACTGCCTTTTTAGTTCTATAATGTGTAAAGCTTTCTTTTATCATAGGTCTAAAACTAGTCAAAATAGTTTTTAATCATTGGATAAACAACAGCTTCGTTCATAATCCGGGCTTCCTTTTCTGCTGCTTTATAAGACAAGTTTAAATAGTCTTCCGGGAAGTTCCCATATTCTTCTAGAAATCTTTCTTTTGTATAAGGTGTAGCCTTAATTATAGAATTCACATTTTTATTTTCTTCAAAAACTCCTAGAACAACGATCTCCAATTCAATAGAAAAATGAATGATCCACTTTTTTTGGTCATTGAACAAGCAGCCGTAATCAAGTAAAAAAAATAAAGTACCCTCTTCCCACAATTCTTTTAAATATCTACTGAAACCTGTTACTTTTTCATTTAGATTTAGTTCCACCATTTGTATATTTGCTGGAACTCCAATATTAGGTAGCCATATGAGCTTTTTTGCCTGGTCAAGTTTAGACAAGCCTATGATGTCTTCTAGACCATGTTTCATAAAGTCTTCCAAATCAAATACTAATGTGAACAATACATCTTTGAAAACTTGCTGTGGCATTCTTCTTTCAGATAACAAGACAGAATCTATATTCGAATAAATCGTTTTTAAATCGTTCGGTGTAAGCTCCTTTATCATTCTCTTTCCTCCAATATTCTCTCTATAAAGAATCATATTACAAGTCTAGTTCGCATGATATAAAGTTCAGCGCTTTACTTCTCACCTTTTTTTACACATTTTTTTGATATCATTCAAAATAATTTTTGACAATGGGATATACATCAGTTGCATTCATTTTTTCCGAGTCTTTTTTCGCATATGAATATGAAACACCTTCGTATTCTTCAGCTCGAAATTCAAATTCATCTAAAAAAGTTTGTTTGGTATAAGGCTTTAGATGAAAATGGGACCAACTATCTTTTAAATGTTCAAATACCCCCATGATTATAATTTCAAATTCCATTGAAACTTGAACAATCCAATTCATTTTATCGTTATATAGGCAACCACCTTCGGATAAAAAAGTGTAGTCAAGTTCTTCCCACTGATTACTTATACTTGAATTCAAATCTTTACAAGAATCAAGCAGATCAATTTCAACATAATAATCTAGACGGTTCCACCCTGTAGGAGGTAACCAAAAAACACTTCTCGCATTTTCGGCTTTCGATAAATCTATGAAACTTTTTAACTGATCGTCAAAAAAGTCGTATATATTGAATACTTTAATCTGAATTGGATTTTTAAATACTTGTTCCGGTACCAGCTTATAAGGATCATATTTATCTTCTAGCGATTCATACAATAATTGGGCTAATTCGGGACTTAGTTCTTTCACAATTTTTCCCACTTGTTTCCCCCCTTCTCTGTCCATTGAAATTATTTACTTGTTGATGTGATCTTCAACTTCTTCTAGTAGAATGCTGATTTGGGTCTTTGCATTCACCAATATTTTCACCTTATTTTATCGCTGCAATTAATTCTTTCGCATTCCGTCCTGCACCCCAAAATTTAATATTATATAATTAATGCTAATTCCCACTATCAAATGTCAATTCATCAATAAAATCCAGTTTTGAGATACATTCTGA
This sequence comes from Listeria kieliensis, assembly GCF_003369925.1. Classification (GTDB taxonomy): domain Bacteria; phylum Bacillota; class Bacilli; order Lactobacillales; family Listeriaceae; genus Listeria; species Listeria kieliensis_A. The sequence goes on from NZ_LARY01000002.1 coordinate 249,907, forward strand.
ATAAGCAATGACTTCACTTGAATCAGATAATCTAATAATTAAAGGAAAAATCTTTAGTAGCTCTTTATTTAAATTATCAACATGTGGCAATGTTTTGATATTCGTTTTTTCTATTAACTCGCATAAATCCTCATCCTTATTAACCAATAAATATTCAGCAAAACTAGACCCCTCTTCGAAATGAATCAAATTAACTTTGTAAAAGTGCACAAAAGTTTTTTGTAGTTTCCCTTTATAGATAAGACTAGTAAAATCAGAATCATTTGCCACTTGATGAGAGGTATAAAATTGGTAGATATCATAAAACATATGAAGTTGTTTTACCAAATCTTTTATCTCACTTTGTATATCTTCTAAATATTTCCCTTCTTGGTCATAAGCTCCTACAGTTGTTAAACCTTTCAGAAATATCATATTTAACCTCCTCTTCCTTTGACATCAGATCACAACTATTCACTTTGCAACCATAATCACCTCTAGCCACTGATCCAGACAAAATCCAATTTTTGATTTATTAACATTTATCTAAGCCTTGCATTCAATATGCAAATTTTCTTTTCACAACAGATATTGATCAATCAAAATAATTTTTAATCATCGGATAAACAACGGCTTCGTTTATTATCTGGGCATCCTTTTCTGCTGCTTTATAAGACAAGTTTAAATAGTCTTCCGGAAAATTCTCATATTCTTCTAGAAATCTTTCTTTTGTATAAGCTTCTAGTTGAAAACCATTGATTGCTAGCTCTGCATCTTGAAAAATTCCCATTACAACAAGCTCTAACTCTTCAGAAATCTGCACAACCCACTTTTTCTTTTCATTAAAAATACAGCCATATTCTGTGAACAGACCAAAATTTCCTTTATGCCATTTTGTTCGTATATCATCATAAAGTGTTTCAGAAACACAGGACAAGTCAATTTTTACGTATTGATTAAAGTCGATCCAATCATTGGCTGGGAGCCAAAAAAGAGAATCGGCACCTTCTGCTATTGAAAGTTTAATAAAGCTATTTAACCCCTCTTCTACAAAGTCCTCAAAGCTAAAAACTTTTAAACTTGTTGGATTTTTAAACACTTGTTCTGGAGTTTCTTTCTCCGATGAATATAAATTTTGTATACATTCATACAATGAATTTATAGTTTGCTGTTCTTCGAGCTCTTTTATTATTTGCTGCCTCATTTTTTTCATATCCACAGTCGTTTTCTCTCCTTTTACAAAAAAGCGATAGCTATAAGCTCGAATAGCATAAAATTATATCATCACATCATAAAACAATTTAAATTCTCTCAGCCACTTTCTTAAAACTATTTCACCCTTCAAACACAGCAGCGATTTCGCCATCAAAAGTCAAAACTAGTGCTTTTGCTTCTTCTTCGAGTGAGAAATTTACAATAGCAGGCGGCGTAAAGATTTTCTTTAAAAGTGAGGTTCGTTCTTGCCTTTCAAATTGAATTTTTGGCTCTTTTCCGTAAAACAAATAAATATTCCCAAGAATACTCTCTTTATGGAGCTTATCGAGAAATTCGAAACGCTTTTCCGCTTCGATTGAAGCCGTAATAAGCATCTTCATCTCCGTGCGATATTCAATTTCTAGCTTCTCCAAAATATCCTCGCAATCTCCTGGAAGGATCGCAGCAACAATCGGCTCTGCAACCATCTTATCAAGATGCTCTACTTCAAGTGATTTCTTAAATAACGGCGGTGTTGCCAACAATTCACCTGAAACTTTTTTGAAATGCACATTTAACGGTAATTTCTGCTCTTCTAAAAAATCGTCAGGAAGATCAAATTGTTTAGGGGCATCAATTAATCGCTCAATGACAGGCACTTGTTTCTTGTCCATACGTTCGTCCATTATTTTTACAAAGGCATTGACCCGCTCTTCACTAGTGGCTCCAATGAAAAAAACTGCGTCGTCCTCAAACATCGTAAGCACGATTCCTTCCTCTTGTAAGTAATTTCCAACATGCCACTCTGGCTTTTTCCGAAAAACGACTTGTTCTAGTTTGCGCTCACATTCGGCAAACAAAAAGATTAATATATAACTTGAAAGATCATACGTACAATGTTCGGTAATGAGTTCTGCTGCTTGAGCTGGTGTCGGTCGATTGACGTAAATACTTTCCTGCTGCCGCTCATAGGGAATATCTAAATCAAGCAAACAATGTTCCATTTTACTTGTATGCTCCATGCAAATGGTCGCCACATCACTCGCGACAATTTGCTTGATCATTTCCGCCACTTCTTCGCCCGTTTCTAAGTCAATTTCAACTTCTGTGAGATGTTCTTCGTTTTGGATGAGTTCATATTCTCTGAATTTCTCCATGTTGTTACCTTCCTTTCATCATAGATAGCCAAATTCCTGTAATTTTCGTCGCACAAACAAATTCGATTCGCCAAAAGCCACCGCCATTTTATGTTTCTCGCCATTTTTTAAAAGAAAATTAACGTGAAATTCATAGTTCGAGACGATCGCATTCCGAAAACTTCCATTCTGCCCAGTCGCTTGCACTTGCCAAATTTCAGACCTCTCTAGCCTAAAATTCCGCTTATCTTTGAGCAAACCTTTTACCCCTTCTTTTTGAAGGCATTGTTCCACGGCATCAATCCGCTTTTCTAAACGAGCTTGAGCAATTTTATATGGAATGACGAACAAAGGAATTAAAAGACCGGATTGAAAAAGCGAATCCTGATGATAAAACTGACCCGCTAATTTTACAAAAACCAATTCATCTTCAAACAAATAAATACGAAAATACTCATCTTGCTTCAAAGCCCGCCGAAAAACCAGATGAATATAATTTTTATCAAACATACTCTTCTCCTTTAGATGTAATCTCCTTTTCTTTGTTCTTTTACTAGTTTTTTCCAGTCTCGTCTATTGTCAAAACCAATTTGGCGGCCATAAAATCTCCACAAAAAGATGCAAAAAAGTCTCCCCAAATTTTTCAAAAAAACGTTCTTTATGCACCAGTGCTTGATAAGTCGCCCAAATAAAGGCCAATAGAACACAAAAGAAAAAATAGAAAATAATGAGCCCGACGATATAAAAAATAATTTCCTTAAAAGTCATTTCTAGGCTCCAACAAAACAGTTTTCCTTATTCTCACGATTTAAATAGGACATTTATCATTTTCCTTCCGAAGCCATGAATTTTTTAATGATCTTTTCAGATTTCCCGCCAAAGCGAATCCCTGTGATATCCTCTTTTTTAATCCATGCTAAGCCATCAGACGAACCTTCATCCGTATAAACTTCTAATTTAAGTCCAAAAAGATCATCTTCCACAATGATTCCATTCAAGTATTCTTCCCCGCAAAGCAATTCAATCGTAGTGACTTCTCCAGAATGAAGCAAATAATCAGAAACAATCTCCATAATCGAATGTTTACGTTTTGGCGTATCGCCCTTAAAAAAAGTTTCCTCATAAATCTCATTCAACGACTGACCATAAACTTCAACTGCCTTTAAGTCATTCGTCCCCATTTCAATTTTATTAATCGCTTCAATAGGAACAGCAATCCATCCTTCTAAAACCCCATCTTGCCGTCGCGCACGAAAAAGAACATCATTTTCCGTCACCGCCTCAATATAACCGGCATTATAGCTTTCAAAATCATCACCTAAATATAGAGCTGTTAAGTGTTTTTCGTTTTGACATTCCATTAAAGCTTTATAAATAAATTTTGTACTCATTTTTATTTCTCCTTTTTATAACTATTATTTTTTCTACAGATATTTATTGTTTCATATATCTCAAGCTCACAAAAATGACTAGTTAGCTTTCATATATTCGAAATCCCACTTCGGTGTCTTCCACCTTAACAGTTTTTGGTTCTTTTATTAACAAATAACACCAATAAAAGTCACCCACACAGCCGCTTCCGTGAACGGTGGCCAAAATAACGTAAACTTCTTGAGGAAGCCAGCCTAAAAAAAATAATATAGTCAGAATACTTGTAATAAAGAAAAATGGTGCGATGGAAATCCAGATAAATTGATTTCTTGAATAAAAAGAATTTGGACTGCTAGCATAAAGCAATCCATTTTTATATCCGACTATCACCTTGCTGCCTGTCTCACTAAACAGTTTGAAAAACAAGCCATGAATCCCTTCATGAATCAGTAGCGATAAAAATAAAAAGAGCACAGTGATCAAAAAAACAACGCTAAAGTGAAAATCCCAAAATCGTGATAACTTTGGAGAAGCTATCATTGAAAGAAGCTGAAATATCACAATAAAGGCGACCGTAATCCCCAACGCCATCCAATTTAGCCTTTTAATAAATTTTTTGTCGTTTATCAAGTTAATTTCTTTTTTTAATTTCATGCTGCTTCCTACTTTCTGATGTTCTGTAAACTTTAGAAGAACTTGACTCTAGCATATCTACTCCTAGAGTCAAGTCTCTTTTTATTAACATCCACCTAAGATTCATTTCCAACATGTAAGTCTTTCTTTTCTATAGGCGCTACACTACGTAATACTAAAAAGTTTAATTTCTGTTTAGAAAAAGACTATTTCAAAGTACTCTCTTATTATTTTTCTTAGAATAGGATCTAAGACATTGTTTCTTATTAGATCTCGAAACTTACATTTATCACTTATTTGTTACCTAAACCTAAGAGCCCTAGATAAATTTATATATTAGAAATGATGTGTCTTACAATGAAAGACTAGCTATCAATAAAAAAGTTACTTTATTAGTCATAATCCATTCCTCGCTTGTTATTTGTATTCGCATTCTCACAGCTTCATTTACTTTAATAAATAAAGCTAGCTACGACATAATAAATATATAAAATCATCGAAACTATAGATATTAATATAGATATTATGACCAAAAATTTGTTATTTCCAAATCTTTTTTTCCATAAAATTAATATCCCGTCAATACTCAAAGCACAAATCTGGATGATTAAAACTATATAAGCATGTGTGCTTATTTCCTCGCTTGAACTAATAAAAATACCTGTTCCAACTCCCATTAATCCTATAAAAGCCATGGTAGCGGCAATATTTTCAAAAAGAGGACGACTCTTCTCTGCAAAATATAGTGGTAAGAAACAAATCCCAAAAGTAATAAGATTTATTAATAGGTCTACACCAAATTCAATCATAATTATCCTCCAATACTCCAATTGCGTGAAGTTACATTTATTTCACCTATGCTTCTTTATTGCATTAGACATTCTTTTCAGTTTAGTTTTTGTAGATTTTTTCCTAGCCTTTTTCATTCCCTTTAATCTTCTGACAGGTGTTCTTCTTAAATGCTTTTTAGGATTTTTCAGAAGTCTTTTAGCATGTCTAACGTATTGTTTTAAATTTTTCTTGAATCGCTTTGTTTTAACAACTCGTAAAAATGCCTTTCCCTTTGAAACAAAACCTAGTGCTCTTCCAACTCCTGTCCAGCCAAACTTCTTCCTGCTCCTTTTAAAGCTGCTCTCCTAGCTCCGCATCATACGTATATCCGGCATACCCATAAGGATTCGCTTTCGTGTCCGCCTTACTCGAAAGTACATTTCCCCAAGCACATCCATACGCATACGATGCCACTACTTTCCCAGCTTCATCCGTAAGCGCCACAACGTCCCATGTGCATTGTAAGGATACGTTACCATCTTCATCGCCAGACGAACGCCACCATCCAAATACACATACTGCCATATTCATATTTACTTCATAAAATATGAATGCTATCAATAAGCTTCTATTAAGCTTTTGAATTATCGTAGTTATATATTATTTTTCTCTGAAAAGTTTTCGAAAACTTTTCAGACATATCCAATCCCTCCACTTCAAACACCTTGTCTGCCGCATACCAAGGTATTTCTATTTGGATGCTCCTTTCCAAACCCAGCATCGCTAGTTCAATATACTCATCAACAACCATGATTGCTTTTTCAGAAGGAAAATAAATATAAAACCAGAGAAGTGGAAAGTCATCCATCATCTGTTCAAAATCGACTAGAGACCTCAACTCTTCTGTCGTCACATTCATATGAATTTTATTTATTACTTTAAGCTTGTCATCCCATCTCAATAAACCTTTTTTTATTGTCTGCCTAGTAATAAGATATACTACAGAATCATTCGTTTTTTGGCAAATGTCCTTAACCATCTGCCAAAAAACTTTTTCTTCTAAATACACAGCTTCAACCTCTTCAAAGAAAAAATGAAATTCACTATTATCAAACACGATCAAATTTGGAAAACTTTTATTCATATCAATTATTTTTTTAACCGAAGAGATTATTTTTTCTTCATGTTTCCATGACATTAATCACCATCTCCTTAATTTAAACTCAGTTCTATGTTTTTTATTTGTAGTCCTCCTATATTCAGTAGTTGGTTCCCTTCGTCTATTTTCAGACTTTTTTAAATTTTAAATTAGTTTAGTAAAAAGCTGGAATGATAAATATTCCGATGTAAATACACAACGCCAAAAGAAAAATTGTACAATAAGCAAAGATATTCTTTGTTAATTTTTTCTTTCTTATTAACCACCATGTTAACACCACTACAAATGATAAAATAAAAGTTACAATGCCAAAGAATTCCAAATGAGTTAGCTTTACCTGAAATATAATGAAACAAAGTGAAAGAGTGTATAACGCAATTCCCACGTGTATATACGCAAAAAGATCCCTGAATTTATTTTGCTTTTCTTTATTAGAAAAAATGTAGTATTTTAACATCAAGTAAGATGAAAAAAGACCTATTAATCCAGCTAAAATAAAATACAAACCATTTATAAAAGTTTCCACCATCTCACCTCAGTTTATGGATTTAAAATAAGAACGTTAACGAATAAATGGACGTTATACAATCCCGCACCAATACCCAGTAATGAAGAAAAATAAATCATTCCTTTGTTATGTCTTATTAAAAGAAAGCCTAAATTCAAAACAAGAATTATAGCTATTTGGAACAAAAAATAATAATTAACAGTATCCCATATAATGAAATAAGCAAAAGTTAAAGGTAGATTTGCCATAAATATATAGCTCAGTACAATAACCAAAGCTATATTTAGACCATTTAGTTTCCTTTGTAGATCAAAAATATTTTTAGCACATATACTACAGATCAAATATGAAAAAGCTACAACAACTATTTTAAATACAATAACCATTTCTCCACCTCTCATAAATAAAACTTAAGTTCGTTTTATTGAGAATTGACTCACAGCCGCCATGTTCGGAACCGAGTTATACTAATGTATCACCAAGTAAGGCTTTGTCCCTTGTCTACTATCTTTAAGTAAAAGAGTTGCTAAGCAATTCTTTTACTTCACTTAATATTTCTTCTATTAGTTTGATGTCTATACAATACCTTCCGAATCGTCTAATTCTAATATTTTGACTTGTCCTCTATTGATCGCTCTGATAAGCACATCTTTTTTCAAAGAATAGAAAGGCTCTGACATGATATCAAAGTCATCTTGGTCTTCAACTTCCGCTGCATCTTCAAATTGGAAAAAAATTCATCGTCTTCAATAAACTTAAGAGGTAATATACATTTTCTACGCAAATATGAAGTACCTGCTTCTTCTAGTGCTTTTTTGGTATTAGATGCATCCATTAACTCTCCATTAATAAAAATTCGATAATATGTTTCATATCGCATGAGTACGCTCCTAATCTCAATAACTAATTCCAAAGTTATCTCCCCTTTATTTATAATAGTGGAAATGTTGCACCTTTCTTGTCCATTTATTATAGACCACTCTCATTTTGTACTTCTTTCCATTTTTTCACATTGTTGTCGTATAAGTCTTATAAAAAAAGGTTCCTTTTTTTATCTGTTGTTTTTTACCATATGTGACAGCTGTTGCTAATATATGACGTGGCATATAACAGTTTTTATTTTGCATGTATTTGGATGCCCCACGATTAAACTTCATCTTTTTCGCAATTTTTCTTACTTTTCTAGATTTTGCAGATTGATAAGCTCTTTTTCCCATTTTTCTAATCTTTTTCTCTTTATTTAATTTAAGTTGCGGTACAATCTTAAATCGCTACTCTAACTTTTTCTTCTTTTTTGTTCAAAAGTGCGTTTTCAGTATCATATGCGTATTTCATCACTGCATAATTTACTACCGCCACAATGTCTCCATTACTTCCACCTTTTAGAGAACTAGTTTTTTTCAAATGTTTAAAGACATTTGAAAAAAAGTTCTAGATCAATTCCTTTTGAAAAAAAACCAACTGCTCTTACATCCAATATTGGAGCCATAACAACCATATTTGCATCTAAAAAAACATTCTCTCCTGCGTTTAGCCTCTTTTTATCTTTAAAAAGAAATATTCGATTTAATTCTGGATTTGCATCTCCATATAAAAATAGTTGGAGCATTTGCTTTTGAGTTTCTATAGTTTCCTTCCATAAATTACATTTAACGTAACCGCCAAATCTGGAACCAGCAAGCTCATGGTAAACTCCGTACGGATCTTCTGCAAAATACACACTTTGCATATAAGGTCCAACTGTATTACAAATATCTTCGATTTCCTGATCACTAGCTTTTTCTGGATCATCAAAATAGTAGATATAAATGTTATCAGCCCCTATTATTCCATCATCCTTTGCATAGTTAAAGACATCTTCTTTTTTAACCTTTTCAAGTTGTTTTTTATTCATCAGGTTTCATCTTCCTTTACATATACATTAAAATATTATAGGTATTTTCTCTTCATCAATATTTATAACTACACCTTAGATGCTAAATGTTCTAATGTCTTTTATAAAAATTCATCTATCTTTTTGAGTAAGCAAGGCAAAGATAGATGAATTTCACTGACGAATTACTGTTATCTTTTCTTTTTGCGTGGATAGATAATATAATGCTTCTTTGAATATTTCCAATGATAATGTAAATACTTTTTACCAGAACCATCAACTTTTCCATAATCTAAAGCAAATAATCGGCCTTTTTTACGATTAACTATATTAAAAATCCTACCACCTTGTTTTTTATTCGGAAGTCCAATCTTCCAGTTCTTATTTATTGTAAATTCCTTTTTATTACGGTTATATCGAGATGCTACGCTTTTACCTATTTTATTACCAAGCTTTTTACCAGCCTTTGTTACACTGCCCCAAGCTTTCTTAGCACCTTTTTTAACACCTTTCCAAGCCTTGCTTCGTATTGGTTTACTAGCTTTCCAAGCCCACGATGCCCCTTTAAATAATGGTCCCCAGAAGGCGTGACCATCTGGATCTATCATCATCACCGGATTATTTCCCGCGTAATTATATCCATTCATTGTCTGCGGGTCATCTTCATCTCCTGGATCTGGGTCATATGCCGTAAACACACCTTGCTCAGGTTCATAATACCGTGCCATCAAGTAATACTGGCCAAGCTCCTTATCATACGTATACCCCACATAACCATAAGGATTCGCCTTCGCTTCCGCCGTTTCCGCCTTACTTGAAAGTACATTTCCCCAAGCATCATACGCATACTCTGCTACCACTTTCCCAGCTTCATCCGTAAGCGCCACAACGTCTCCATGCGCATTATAATGATACGTCAGCGTCTTCCCATTCATCTTCATCGCAAGACGAACGTTATCATCCGAATACACATACTGTCGCGTCACTTTCCCGCTTGCATCCGTCTCATATAAGACATCAATACTATCGCCATCATAATGATAGTTCGTGACAACTCCGTCAACCGTTTTCGATAGACGTCTGTTGTCGTCATCATACGTATACGTCGCAAATGGCTTACTCTCGCCCTTTTTCGTCACAGATGCCAAGCGATCGCCCGTATCCCACGCATATGCAAATTTGCCGTCACTCACACGGTTGCCATTTTCGTCGTACGCCAGTGTTTCTCCATTCCAAGAAACTAGCTGGTTACCTTTATTATACGATGCTGCAATCGTCTTTGTCTCGCTTCCGCTGACCGAAACTTGCGTACGGTTTCCAAAGCCATCATACGCATAGCTTTTCACCGTTCCGTCAGGCAAAGTTTCCTTTGTGAGTTGATTCACCGCATCATATTCATAAAGAGTCTTCCCGGACTTCTTGTTATCAATACTCGTACGATTGCTCGCCGCGTCATACGTATAACTTTCATCGAGAATTGCTTCGCCTTCCTTAGTCCCGATCGAAACATTGGTCACCTTCTGTGTGCTATCATAACTATAATTCGCAGCCGTCTCATTCCCAGCCGTATACACGCCGATGTTTCCAAATTCATCAAACTCGAAATAAGCATTCCTGCTACCATCATTCACTCGCGTATTTTGGTCTAAATCATTGTATGCATACGTTGTTTTTGCCGTGAACGCGCCATGACTGATCGAAACTGAATCCACTTTGTCTGTCTTGCCTTTGTTGCTTGCTGTTGGTTTATCCTTATACGCATAGCTGACAGAACCGCCGCGCTCCTTCACATCCGTGATCCGGTCCGCATCATCATATATCTTGTCCGTCACGAGTCCATTGACATCATCCGTTACCTTCGTCTGATTGCCATTTGGATCATACTGGAAGCGGAACGCATTTTCCCCATTCCATTTCACACCATTCACACGGTCCGCCGAGTCATACGTACTTTCTGTCACACGGCCATTTGGCATCGTTACTTTTGTTTCATTTCCAGCCGCATCATATTCATAAACAATCTTCCGGCCAAGCGCGTCAACAAATTCCGTGTTCTTATTATCTACATCGTACACAAACTTGTTTTCCTGTGTCACTCCGTCTGCCGTAACAAACTTCTCCGTCGTGTTTCCGTTGTCGTCATATTTATAGGAAACCGCGGTGCCATTCGCCAGCGTTGTTTTCGTTAACGCATTGTCCGCATCATACTCGAACCGTTTTGTGTGGCCTTTTTCATCCACTTCCGTTCGTTTATTTCCATAAGCGTCATACGTAAAGCTGATTTTCCGACCTTCCTCATCGAAGCTCGCCGTCACATAATTTCCATCCGCGTCATACTCATCACGCGTTAGAACCTCGCCTTCAACGATCCGGAAATCATCAAACCAAGCTTTCCCTGTTAAAGCCCCGCGGAACATGACATTGAGCTTGATTTCCTTGATTGGCTTCGTCGGCCTTACAACTACCGCACCACGGTTCCAATCATTCGTTCCAAGTGGAAGAGGCGCCTGCACGTATTCTTTCGTACCATCTTGGTACATCACGTCGCCCCAAACCGAATAATCTTTCACCATGTTGCTTGTGGAGCCATTTGCTTTCACATTTTCTGATTTCGACATCCCAGTAATCGTGACTGGTTTCGCTGCTTTTTGATTCAGTTTTACAAACTGCCCAAGATAAGCCGGCGCATCCGTTGTCGCTTTTCGCTCCATTTGAACCGAACTATCGCCACTTGAAGATTCCGTATCAACAACGCTTAGCGCAACTTGTGAAGCATTTCCAGTTCGCGTCCAACCAGTCGCTGTTTGATTTGTGTGATCTTCAAAACTTCCGTTTAAAGCTGGGTTAAAACTCGAAGAAGAACTTCCCTTTTCAAATTGAACTTTGTCATACCAAATCGTTCCACGACCTTTTCCAGCAGCGGTTTGTTCATTTTGAAGATAAAGAACCACTTGTCGTGTTGCCTTCGACGTTTTAAATGTGAATTGACGTTTCACCCAACCGCTATTACTTTTAATTGAAGTTGGTCTATTGGATGCCCAAACGCCAGCATCGGTAATATCTTTTCCGCTCGCATCTTTTTTACGAGCAATCAGCATACCATCTGATTTCGTCATATTCTCTGCTTTCGTCCAAGCACTAAACGTATACGTCGTTTCCGGTTCTACATCTACCCACTGAATCGCAGACGTATAACCCCGATCCGTATTTAATGCTTCACTGACAATCTTGAGCGCCCCGCTTCCGCCAAGCGCGCCAGGAGCACTTTGTGACGCATCGTGACTGATCGTTCCCTTGCCATTAAATTCCGTTTTCGCCCAGTTCGTAATCCCTTCTTCAAAACCACTGTTTTTCACAAGATTATGAGCCGCAGCAAGTTCACCACTGCCCCGAACTGCATTTCCATAAGCATCATATTGCGTCACAGACGAACGATTGGCTTCCGTTTGTAGCGTCTCCGAAACTGCATCAGCCCCGTCATAGGCAACCGTTGTTTTTCGCCCTTCCGTATCCGTTTCAGAAGTCACATCATTGTTCTTATTGTACGTAAATTTCTCCGTCCCATAAGGATCCGTTGTTTCAATGATGTTCCCATCCGCATCATACTTATACGTCTCCGCTTGCCCTTTCGGACTCACTTCCTTGATCAAATTGTTCGACTCATACGTATAACTTGTCGTAAGCTTCAAACCATCCGCATCGACAATTTCCTTCCGCGGGTTTCCAGCATCGTTGTACTCATAAATCGTCTTTTTCTTCTTCTCATTCGTTAAAGTTGCCGTTTGCGCTTCCTCGTCATACACAATCCCCGTTTTCTTTCCAACCGGATCAGTAATCCCAACAAGCTTTTTATCTTCATAGTCAAACGTCGTCTGATACGGCTTTTCTTCCGTGTGCTTCGGATCATAAATCGCCGTCAAATTACCGTCCGTATAGCCATAACGGTACAACTTCCCACGCGCCGTCGAAGAACTCATGAGCTCCTGCTTGTCGTTATAAGTGTAAGTGATCGTCCGTCCTTCTGGCCCAGTCAGTTTCGAAATCAAACCGTCCTGATACGTAAAGTTCACCGTCCGCCCAGAAGCATCCTTCACCCCCGTAAGCAAACCGCTCGAATATAGATAGCTGAGCACATTTCCGCTCGTGTCCTTTTCAGAAGCTAGCCTTCCATCTGCCAAGAACCGCGTTTCTGATTTATCCTCTTCAATCTTAAGATAGCCTTCCGCCGTCTTTGAAAGCTCCGAATAAATCCCAGCCGGCGCCACATATTTATTGTCCTTCTTCTTAAAGCGGTGCGACTTCTTGTCAGATTCCACCCAAAGAACATCCCCATTTGGCTCTTCAATCAGTTTTTCCTCAAGCGTACTTGTCCAGCCATACCCAAACAAGCCAATTTGCTCATCTTGACTGTTGAACGTCCGGTCAATATTAATACTTGGACCACGACCTTCAATATTAAAATCCGTTTCATGGAACAAGAAGTTTCCATTCGTCGCGTTGACTTCCCCGCCACGAACCGGAATGCTCATCCAATAATCCGACATTCCAAGTTGTTTATTTAAAACTTCAGGAATTTGCGGAGTAGCCGGTTCCGATTTGATACTTTCCTTGTGGTTTCCTGCTTTTTGATAGGAAACAATCCGGAACCAGTAATTTTTCCGATCTTGATACACGCCGCCAGAATTTTTATAAACGGGGGATGGATCTCTTGCAAGTTCAGTTCCCTTCCCGTCTGTATGAAGCGTCCATTCACCTGCTTCAATTTCAGCTTTTGTTGGCCAAATTCCTTTCCCTTGCGTTGTCCATTTCGTGACATTCCCTACATCAAAAGTTTGATTGACTTTTCCATTAAACATCAAAACTTGATAACCATCTGCGAGCGGGTCTTTATCCCAGTTTAGTTCCACATAACCCGAATTCTTACTCGCTAAATTCGAATAAGCTTTTGCATTTGGAATCTTTTGTTTTTCAAGCGGCAAATAATTACTCGTCACATCCGAATAAGGGCTTTCGCCGCCTGGATAAATGGCCCGCACGCGAATCGTATAACGCGTTTGATTACGGAACCAAGAAGACCCATAATATTCGAATCCATTTTCATAAAAAGAGCGTGGATCCGTCATAAAATCTTGCCCTTTGCCATCTTGATGGAATTCAAAAGCGCCCGCATTAATTTCCGCTTGCGTTGGGAAAATTTTCTTTCCCTTTGAAGTCCAGCTAGTGTTCTTTCCAGCCGAAAAGAAAAAGTCCTCTTTTCCGTTGTTGAAAATCACTTCATAACCTGTCGCTCCAGCCACTGCTGGCCAAGAAACATCGAAATACCCCGTTCCAGTTCCTTCCCCATTCGAGAAAGCCTGTACAGTCGGCTTTGCAGGTTTATTATACGAATAAGTCACTTCGAGATACGGATAATTCGTATTATTCTCCGAAGCCACAATTTTTTTCCAGTAATTCTGATCAATATTCGTTCCAAGTCTAAATCCATAGTTTGGGCGCGTTCCACTTGCCCAAGCTTGAACCGTCCCCGTCACATCCGCAGCTGCCCACTGTCCACGGCCAACACTAACTTGTCCAATTCGCAGCGCTTTTGGCTGATTATTCCAGTTTACTTGCCACGGTGACCAGTTGGCAGACGTTTCATATACCCAGATATCATTCTTAAGCGTCGGCGACATGTGCCAAATATTGTACATCTTAAGTGTAGCTTTCGAAATCGTCGCCTTTTGCAAAGTGGACGTATCCATCTTGAGGAACGCCCCATTATTCCCCGTACTATTATCCCATTTCCCCAGTTTTAACGTGTATGCATTCTGGCCGGGATCCCATAATTTACTTCCAATATTATTTTCCGTTGGTCTCGCTGAATTGACATTAGCGTTATAAATTTCATCCAAACGAATCGACGGATCCACATAAACCGGATAAACACGCTTCTCATCACGAAGCCAGTCCATATCCACTTTTAACTCAAGCTGATAAACGGTTTTGGTCAATTTTTTCAATTCAAAATACGACTGATCAGTCGTTGCCGCTTCTCCAGTTTTTTCGTCCACATTGGAATCAGCCAAAATAGGCTTTGGTAGTGTATATTTTATTTTTCCTGCCGCATCACGGAAAACAACATCGCCATTTTCTTCTTTCGTAACCGCAAGTTTCGTTTCAATTTGATAAACATACGTATCGGCTTCTGTTTGTTCTTGCAAAACTAAATCTTCTTTCACCGAACGATTAAAAGTAAGATGACGTAAATCTGTTTTCGGCAAAACCTCTTGATAAGTCACTTCATTTTCTTTAAAATTTGCCGTTTGATCTTGAACGTCAATTTCTTTTTCTCCTTGTTTAGCTCCCTTTAAAGCAAAAACAGCTTCCGCACCAGGCTCCGTTAATTTCTGATAAGCCCCGTTATCCATTTTTTCTAAAAATTCTATCTCTAATTTCGTTTGCTTAGGCTGAATGACATCCGATTGATCTTCTTGTTCTAACACCGGATCCATTTCTTTGAGCTTACCATCTTCCTCCATATGAATGGGTTCCGAAAAAATCTGCTTGGTAAAACTCCCATCGTGATTGTCAAAAACCTTTTCATTCTCTGTTCTTTCACTCACCACTTCTGTCGGCTTTTCAGCTCTCTTTTTCGGTTCTGCTTTTTCTTTTTGTGGCGCAGAATCTGATTCAGCTTTCCCTTCATAAGGTGGAATCAATGAAAAAACCAAACTTGCTGCCATTAAACTTAGCAACCCTTTTTTAAAATTTTTCTTCATCCTCGTCTCCTTTTTATGTCCTTTATTTTTTGAAGCCAGCTTAAACTCGCTTCATCATCTCAAACACCCAAAGAGTCTCTCTAAAAAAAGCAGTATAGCTCCCACTATACTGCTTTTTATGAATCTCTTTGGAATTCGATTATAGCATGCAAAAAGAAAAAAAGATGTGAAAAATTTGTGAATTTTAGTCTACAGAATTTGAGTGTTTTTCAAAAAAACACTGGACGAAAAGTCGCTTATCTGTTAGAATTTTAGACATTTATATTTAATCTTCACCTAATAAGCATTTGTTCATTCTGATAAAAAATGCCATTTTTGTGTAAATAAAAACCTCTTCCACCAAGAAGAGGTTTTCCATTTATTCAGCTTTACGTTCACGTGCTGTGAACATCGATTTCTGGTAATTAAATCGAATTGAAAGAATCAATCCGAGTGCCATCATATTTCCAAGCAAGGCACTTCCTCCGTAACTCACAAATGGAAGTGGAATCCCCGTAATCGGAAGTAAGCCAATGTTCATGCCCACATTTTCTAAAACGTGGAACATAAGCATCATCACAACGCCTGTACAAATATACGAATAAAATGGAACATTGATATCTAGCGCCACACGGATGATTTGGTAAATTAATAAGAAATATAACGCTAGCAAGATGCTTGCTCCGATAAAGCCGTAATCCCCGCCAATGACGGTGAAGATAAAGTCATTGTGGTTTTCTGGGATGGAAATCGCATTGTATCCAGCACCATTTCCCGATATTTGCCCAGAACCGATCGCCGTCATCGCTCGCAAGACTTGGTATCCTCCGCCTTGTGGATCCGTTTCTGGATTGATCCAAGTTGTGATCCGCTCAAATTGATACGGCTTGAAGCCTAGCTTGATTAACCAGCTTTGGTGATTGATAACCATCCAAATTGCGGCTGCACCAACTGTGAAAATCGAGCCGAAAATCGGCACGATGATCTTCCAGGATATCCCGGATACGAGTATCATCCCTGAAGCAATCGCAATGAAGACAAGCGCCGTTCCAAGGTCAGGCTGAAGCATGATGAGCGCCATCGGTGGCAACATGATAAGTGCCATCTTGATCAGCAAAAGAAAATCATATTTGACAGTGTGAATCTGGTGTTTCTTGTTGTGGCTCATAATCACTCGCGCAAGTACGATAATCATAATGACTTTTACAATTTCTGATGGCTGAATGCTTCCTAGGAATGGAATGATAATCCAGCTTTTTGCGCCTTTTACTTCCCTACCAAACATCAAAACGAAGATTAAAGTAAGTAAGCCAAAAACATAAAAATAGTAAGCCCATTTGGTTAATTTTTCATAATCGAGTTGCATCATCACAATAATGGCAAAGGTACTGACAACATACCACACACCTTGTTTGACAACAAAGTTTGCATTGTATTGCTCATTCGTGAGCTGTGCACTGTAAATTGAAATTAAACTGATGATACAAAGTAGCATTAGCGTGAGTACAATCCCGTAATCAATCCGCCCCGCCATCTTATTTTGTTGGTTCATTCCTTACGCTCCTAACTGATTAGGCTGCAAGCTAAAACAAAATTCCCCTTGCTTCCAAAAACAGCAAATTCAAAACTCAACTTCTATCTTATCATAAATCTTCATGCTGCGTAAAAACATCTTTCTACATTATAATCAAGTTCGCACTAGATAGGAAGTATTTTCATCAAATTCTAATTTAAAGTTTTTTATAAGAAACGAGTTGATGAAATTGGACGAATCGAAACTTTCCCCTCAAGTTCGGTCACCGCGGCGCGAATTTGGAATACCTTTTCCAGAAAAGGTTCAGTCAAAACTTCACGCGGTGTTCCTGCCGAAACGATTTTCCCATCCGAACAAGCAATAATCTGGTCGCTATAAAGCGCGGCTTGGTTTAAATCATGTAACACGAGTACAATCGTAAGTCCGTATTCCTTGTTCAAATTTCTGAGCAAATCAAGCAGTTCAAGCTGGTGCGAGATGTCTAAATAAGTGGTCGGCTCATCCAACAATAAAACAGGTGTCTTTTGAGCAAGCGCCATCGCGAGCCAAGCGCGCTGTTTCTCTCCACCCGAAAGAGTATGAAGCGGTCTGTAGGCAAGTGCTTTTAAATTACACACTTCAATCGCCCAGTTAATCACCGATTCATCTTCTGCCGTCAGTCGCTCGAGCCATGCTTTATGTGGCAAGCGCCCGTAAGCGATCAAGTCATGCACGACAACGTCAAGCAAGCCATCTGGCGCTTGCGAAAGCATCGTCATTTCCCGCGCCAATTTTTTCGAACTAAATTCAGGAAGATTCGTTCCGTCAAGCAAAACTCGTCCGTCACTCGGCGAAAGTAACCGCATCATCAGCCGGAGCAATGTCGATTTTCCCGAGCCATTCGGTCCAATCAACGTGGTGATTTTTCCCGTCTCAATTTGTAAAGAAAGATCGTGAATCGCAAATTCTTTTTTTCTCGAGAAGGATAATTGATCCATTTCTATTTTCATGAAGCCACCCTCCCGCGTTGTAAAAGAATTAAGAAGAATGGTGCGCCGAGCATCGCTAGTAAAATTCCAACTGGTAATTCGATCGAGCCAAACCAGCTACGCGCCGCCGTATCCGCAAACGCAACGAGCAAGGCTCCGCCAACTGCTGAAAGTGGCAAGAGATAGCGGTAATCATTTCCAATAATTAAACGGAAAATATGTGGCACAACGAGTCCAACGAAGCCAATTAAGCCCGCCACACTTACCGCAACACCACTCAAGAAAGCCGCTAACATGATGATGAAAAAGCGATGTTTTTCAACGCCATAGCCAAGTAATTTAGCCGCATCGTCGCCAAGCATCAACACATTAGAAGAACGAACGGCAAACACGCTTAGTACAAAGCCGACAAGCATATACGGCCAAATCAGTTCCAAATGATACCAGCTTTTTCCAGATAGCGTTCCTGTCATCCAAGAAATCACGCTTTGGACGCGATTCGAATAAAGCACCATCACACCAGAAGTCATCGCGGAAATAAACGCATTGATCGCAACGCCCGATAGAATCACTCGCAGCGGTGAAACGCCTTTATCCCAAGCGACTAGGTAGATGAGAAGCGCCGTTCCAAACGCCCCGAGAAATGCACCAAGTGGAACAAATCCTGAAAGCGCGGGAAAAACGATCGTCATAACAATCGCAACCAGGCCACCACCAGCTGAAACACCAATGACTCCTGGATCAGCTAGCGGATTCCGCATCACACCTTGAAGCAAGCAGCCAGCGATCGCAAGCGCCGCTCCGACGAGAAAGGCAATCAAAATACGCGGGAGCCGCAAGTTAAATACGAGTTGGTCCGAAAGCGCACTCCCGTTTCCTGCTAAACTTTGCCAAACCTCAGCGTAGCTTAGCTTTACAGAGCCGGTCGTTAAGCTGTAAAAAAACACGACAACAAGGAGAACTAAAACGATGATAAAAGACAAAAAACGTCGTCTTGCCCTTGGATCCTTGCCGCTACTCATTTTCTCACCTGATTCAGTTTATCCGTCATTAGAGCAAGTGCCTCATCAATCCGAAGCCCCGGATTTGTCCCAAAAAGATCGGCTGGGAGCACGACAATTTGATCGTTTTTTACAGCTGATGTGGAATTCCAAGCTTGATTTTGCTTCATTTCCTTTTTAAAAGCCTCTTCCGTTTCTTTTTCGTCGCCTCCATGAATCATGAGAAAGATAATTTCAGGATCAGCCGAAACAATTTTTTCAACATTTAGCGCCGCGTATTGCGGGAAGTTTTCGACTCCCTTAAAATCTTTCGCGACATTGATTCCGCCCGCTTTTTCAAGCACATCACCGCTCAGCGAAGTTGGAAGTGCCGCATAGTTACTACCTGGTGCACCAAGAACGAGGAGTGCGCGCACTTTATTTTGTGGGGCTTTTTGTTCCGCATTTTTTTCGTTTTGCGTAATTTCGGCGTTCAATTTCTCCGCCTTCTTCGGTTGCCCTACTAATTCGCCAAGGATTTCCGTTTGCTTCTTTATATCCGCTACTGAATTAGCGCCCGTCAAAATCACCTTTGCGCCAAGCGATTCAAGCGCTGGTACATCCTTCAAATTCTGCTCCGAGCTTGCCACGATCGCATCCGGAGCTGTCGCAGCAATCTTCTCTAAATTAAGATCATGTGTGTTCCCCACTTCCGCGACTTTTTTCAGCGCATCCGCTTCAACCCCGCTTGCATCCTGGGTTTGCCGCCCAACGACCGTTGTTCCTAGTGCATATAAAATATTCATATCCGAATTTGTGAGCGCAACAATCCGCTTCGGTTTTTTTTCAAACGCAACCGTTCTTCCTGCCATATCTTTAATCGTCAAAACCGCTTTCTTGCTCGCTTGTTTTTCATCCGAAGCTTTTTTTGTAGTTTCCCCACTCGCCCCGCACGCCGCAAGAAGCAAAACGACGATGAAAATTACTCCTAAATAAGCCTTTTTCATAGTGTCCTCCCTCAGGTTTTCTGTTATATTTATTGTACTAGATATTC
The DNA here is from genome assembly GCF_003369925.1 of Listeria kieliensis. Classification (GTDB taxonomy): domain Bacteria; phylum Bacillota; class Bacilli; order Lactobacillales; family Listeriaceae; genus Listeria; species Listeria kieliensis_A. The sequence goes on from NZ_LARY01000002.1 coordinate 269,807, forward strand.
CCGATTTATTCAAAAAGATAATTGAGAATAATTTTCATTTGAGGAGGAATTTTTTCATGGCTATTATTGATTTTCAGTTCCTTTCGAATACGCTTGCAACAACCACCTCGATTTCCATCCTACTTCCCGAGCAAGAAGACTGGTGGAGTGGTGGCAACAAAACTACTTATCCAACACTTTACCTGCTTCATGGTTTGTCCAACAACCATACGACTTACGTTCGAAACACGAACATCGAGCGCTATGCAGCCGAAAAAGGAATCGCTGTTGTCATTCCGTCATTCGATCACAGCTTTTATAGCAACATGGCTTACGGACACCGCTATTTTGACTATTTCACGAAAGAATTGCTCCCTTTATTACCAACACTTTTCCCTCTTGCGCAAGAACGAGAGAAAACCTTTGTTGCCGGTCATTCGATGGGAGGCTACGGTGCCTTTAAAATGGCTCTTTCCTGCCCAGACCGATTTTCCAAAGCAGCAAGCATGTCCGGTGTAATGGATATCGACTACATTTTACATCACCCGTTTGATAATTTCTCCGTTGAAGCCATAACCGGCGGCAAAAAAACGCTACACGGAACACCAAGCGACCTTTATCATCTCGTTCGCAAAAACAAAAAGAGTCAAATCGAGCTTCCAGAACTTTATCAAACTTGCGGCACCGAAGATTTTCTTTACGAGGATAACTTAGCCTTTCGTGACTTCCTACAATCAGAAAACATCCAATCAACATATGCCGAAGCGCCTGGCGAACATGATTTTAAATTTTGGGATAAAAGTATCCAAAACATATTGAAGTGGCTCTAATGCTTGACTTTCTTTTACCGCTTCTTTTAATTGGTTTTGGCATTTATTTCCGATTTTTCACACCTAAAAATCAAACAACTGCCCTCGCTTACCGCACAAAAGCAAGCTTAAAAAGCCCAGCACATTTTAAAGCCGCACATCGCTATATAGGCTTACTTTGGATTGCGTTCGGCGCTTTCTCGATATGCCTTTATCTCATTTTAATTTTCATTCCAATGGATTTTCTTATGCGCAGCAGCTTGTTTTTTTTCATCGTCATTCTGCTCGTTTTACTTTCCATTTTGCAAACAGAAAAATATTTGGCGAAACAATAAACCAGAAACAGCAGGAAGTTTCCTGCTGTTTCTGGTTTTACTGACCATTAATTTGGATGCCAGTTATCAATTCAAAATGACTTTTCTCCTAAACTACGATCCTTTAATCATTTCATCCCAATCGACTTATAAGTAGCGATATGTACAAATGGCGAAACAGAAGTAAATTGGTCTTCTTCCCAAGGTACCTTTTTATCTAAGTTTTGAATCAAATGATTCATTAAGTTTGGATGATTTTTAATGAGCGGACTATGAGGTTCTGGCGTTGGCATCACAAGCAAGTGGCTTTCGATCTCAAATTTTTCTTGAAGTTTACGATGAAAATTCGTAATGGCTTTAAATCCGTAATCCCGTACACCTGTAAAATAGAAAAAAGTGGGTTTCTTATCTCTTCTTTCTAGCTCATTCAAAATCATCTGATTTTCAAAAATAGTTTTGACTTGTTTCTCAAATATTGGATCATTATTAAAGAAGAGTGCACGACCGCTTGCCCCAAACGCATCCGTAGAAATTTTTAAATCTGGAACCATCGTAAATACTTTCTCCACTTCCGGGCAGTGAAGCGCAAGTATGATTGCACCTGCGCCTCCTTTTGAACTTCCCACTACATATACATGCTTATAATCATGCTTTTGGATAAATTTTGAAAGCGCAAGGCTTAATTCCTGATAAATAAACCGGCCATGGTCAAATAAATACCAACCATATAAGCTCGAGTAATAATCTTGAAGATAAAAATAATCTCTTTCTTTATTTCGCTCCGATACCTTCCTAAAATGATAGTAACCATGCAAAGTTTTAACCGCTTGATCTGAAACTTCACCTCGAACCACTTTATCCGCATAGGCTTCATTGGTTTTTGTGAAAACACCTTGTAAAATAACGACTAATGTATCTGAATGGTTGTTAATATGTTCCCCTTGTAACTGAACAGCCATCTGCTTGACCCTTTCTTTCAAAAATTGATAAAAATATCACTTTATACCTTCATAGTAGCATAGATTTCCTCCCCATTTGTGACAACTTTTAGGCATTTCTCGTGCTTTTCATAACTTTGATCCATTCAATTTTTCGCTCACTTAAAAATTAATGATAAACATTAAAAATATATTGATTATTATTAATACCCTGCTATACTAAAAGAAAAGGGAGGGAAAGAGATATGCGTCAACAACAAAAAAGTCAAAAGCTCGCAAATATTTTAAGTGTTTTACTCAAAATTAGTGCCATCGTTTGCGGTACGTTAACTTTCTTCATTATTCTTTTTCAACCGACAAATATCACGACAACGACACAAGAAAAACAATTTAATGGTACTTCTTTTCAAATCACTTTCCAAAGTCAACTAGATAACGGTGTTAACCACACAACTGCTCAAATGTGGATTTTCACGCTTGTTTTACTTTTTTCGGCAGTACTGATTATTGCTATTCTCTGGCTAGCGAGCCAAATCTTCCAAGGACTAGCTGTTCAATTTTCACCATTCCAAGAAAAATACGTGCGTAAGTTGCGCCAAATTTCCATTTTACTCTTTTTATATGCACTCGCACCGCAACTGCTTTATTCGCTCCTTAGCACATTATTTCTACCCGGTTACTTATTTAATTTCGGAATAGATATAGCGATATTATTTGCTGCCGTTTTTTATTTGCTAACTGAAGTCTTCCGCTACGGCGTGAAGTTACAAACTGAATCCGATGAAACGTTATGAGGTGAAAAATGGCTATCATTTTAAGACTAGATCGCGTCATGGCCGATCGAAAAATGTCGTTAAAAGAACTCTCTGAAAAAGTCGGAGTTGCTAATGTCAATCTATCCAAAATCAAGACAGGCAAAATTAGCGCCATCCGTTTTTCAACACTCAACCAAATTTGTAAGGTTTTAGAATGCCAACCAGGTGATATTCTTGAATATGCCGATGACGAGCTAGAAAACTGAACACCAAAAAGCGGAGGATGCACGATCCTCCGCTTTTTTTCAGGATACAAAACAGTTTTCCTATTGTAAAACGGCCTCTTCCATTTTTGCTGCAACCAAGTTGACAAGGTCAACCACTCGGCAAGCATAACCCCATTCGTTGTCGTACCAAGCAAGCACTTTAACTTGACGCTTCTCGATCACCATTGTGCTAAGCCCATCCACAATAGCAGAATGAGAATCCGTTGTAAAATCTACGGATACAAGTGGCTCGTCCGTGTAATCCAAAATCCCTTGGTACTCGGTTTGAGCAGCTAATTTAAATGCTTCATTAATTTCAGCTTCTGTTACTTCATTTTTTAAGGTGACTACTAAATCCACAAGCGAGACATCCGGTGTTGGCACTCGAAGTGAAGTCCCATTCAATTTGCCTTTTAGGTGCGGCAAAACAAGTGAAATCGCTTTAGCGGCTCCTGTTGTTGTCGGAATAATCGATGTGGTACAGCTTCTTGAACGCCGCAAGTCTTTATGCGGATTATCAAGACTGTGCTGATCATTTGTATAAGCATGAACAGTTGTCACAAGCCCATTTTCAATTCCGAAGTTTTCATCCAAGATTCTTGCAACAGGTGCTAAACAATTCGTTGTACACGACGCATTCGAAATCACGTGGTGGCGTTCGTGGTCATAATCCGCCTCATTCACACCCATTACGATCGTGACATCTTCATTTTCCCCTGGTGCCGTGATAACAACTTTTTTCGCTCCCGCTTCAATGTGATACCCTGCTTTTTCTTTTGAACGGAATTTGCCCGTCGCCTCAATGACAATATCGACTCCCAGTTCACGCCAAGGCAAATTTCTCGGATCGCGTTCGTTCACAAGCAAGACTTCTTTCCCGCAAACTTCTAGCTTGTCTTCTGCAAGAACCTTGATTTCACCTTGAAATTTCCCGTGCACACTATCATACTTAATGAGGTGCCGAATCGTTTCTGCTGGATAGCTGGCATTGATTGCGACTACGTTCACCAAACCATCCATCATGAGTTTCCTAAAGCACATTCTGCCAATTCGTCCAAATCCTGTAATTGCTACATTTTTCGCCAAGCTTATTTCCCCCTTAGAAATAATTGCAAAACGACTTGCAGGTTCAGTATAACATGGCTCATTCGAAAATGTAAGCGTTTACCTACAAAACTGGAATTATAAATTTTTTCGAAAAATTTAGCTTATCTCACACCGTTTCAGGTATAATAAAGCAGGAGGAGGTGGCAGCCATGCTAGATCAAGAAGAATTTCAAATTCAATTAGAAAAAATTGAACAGCCACTCACATGTCGCGATGTTGCAACCACACTGTTATTTGTGATCGACGGTGAGGTTGAACTTTCGACTGGTCAAAAAACCGTCACTTTGCAGGCAGATGATCTTTATATTCTCAACCAAAATGAGCCTTATATGCTCACGGATCTCTCGCATAACACCTTGATCCGATTACAAATCAAAAGCGCTTTTTTTGCTCACTTTTTCCCGGGATATTACCACTATTCGTTCGAATGTTTTTCAAGAGAGCTTGATAGCGGGCGAGAAAAAATTGTTTCCTCCCTTCGCCACAACTTAACTCTACTCGTCATGAATGCTTTTAATTCGACTGAAAATAGCCAACTAATTTCGCATAACACCATTTTCCAGATCATGTTGCTTCTCACCAAGTTTTTTAAAAAAGAACAAACGAAGCCGCTGACGCAGAAACTGGAAGATGAGCGTTTGTCACGAATTATTGCCTATCTAGAGAATCACTATGATGAATCAATTAGTCTTAGCAAAGTGGCTGAACAGGAATATTTATCACCATCTTACTTCTCGCGTTATTTTAAACAAAAAACGGGGATGGGCTTTTTGCAGTATTTAACTCACATCCGATTGAAACATAGTACGGATGATTTAATGCTCACAGATGAATCAATTACAACGATTTCGATTCGCAACGGCTTTTCAAGTCCGAAGCATTTTACGGATGCTTTTAAGGCTTACTATAAAGAAACGCCAACAAGGTATCGCGAAAAGGAACATAATCAGCGGCTTTTTTCTTCTAAGGAGAAAAAAGCCGCGACCACGCAAATTTTGGAGCTGACACCTGAGATTCTCAATTTGCTTGCGAAGTATCATTTGGAAACGGCCCAGGAAACCAGCCTGAATCCCATCCCGATTGAACAGAAGACAATCACGGTGAATCCGGTCGGAAACGAATCTTTGGCAGAAACGGCATATTTGCTTACCATCGGAGAGCTCAAGGAGCTTCTGAAGGATAATGTTAAAAAGCAAATTGAAATGGTACAACGCGAAATCGGGCTTGATTTTATCGGCATTCGGCATTTACTGCGCGGCCGGACTTTCTTGCCAGAGGTTGAAACGGATGAAACCGTCCCTACTTCTTCTACGTTTGCAAACGCTGACTTGGCTCTTAGCTATTTGAAAAACCGCGATTTGCGCCCATTTATTCGCATTGAATATCAAGAGCTTTCGCGCGATGAAAATTTTTATTTTGAACAGCTTGCTCACTTTTTGCGTCACTCAATCCAAGTTTTCGGGCATTCATTTGTCGCTTCTTGGGCGTTTATGTATTATGAGCCGGAGCAAACGCTTGTTAGAGCAGGTGAGTTAAAGCGGGTTTTCTTGCGACTCAAACAGCTTTTGGTGGGCATCAATCCCAAAATTCAACTTGGCACATTTATTCCTTTTTCGGAACGAGCGACGGTGCCAAAATTGCATCAATGGTTTCTAGAAACGAGCGATCAAGTGGATTTCCTCACTTATAATGCCAATCCAAATGAAATCATTGATTTTTCTAAGGAAACCTCCATGACTTTTCATGATGCGGAACGTTATACGCTTACGAAGACGAAAAAACTGAAGCAATACTTGAAAAAGCACGGGATTCAAAAGAAATTGATGCTCATTAATTGGAATACGTTAACTGGGAATACGCGTTACACGAATGGAACTTTTTTCCGCGGAGCTTTAATTTTGGAAGCCTTGTTTGATGTGAGTCCAGAAGTTGCGGGAATTGGTTTTTGGATCAATACGGAACTGCACGAGGAGGAAAACAACAAGCGCAACATTCGGATGGATGGCTTGGAACTTTTCCACTTCTTTAATGGAAAGCGGCCTGCTTATTATGCACTTAATTTTAAAGAAAAACTCTACGGCAAGGTGGTTGCGCAGGATAAGGATTATATTTTGATGGAAAATGTGGATGGGTATCAACTCATTTTGATTAATGCTGTCAATTTGAATCCAAAGTTATCTGTAAGTGAACTGGTTCGGAATGAACAGCGCAAGGAAGTCCATCTACGGATTCTTGGCTTGAAGGAAGGCGAATATCAGTTACGTAAATGGATTTTTGATCGAGATAATGGCGCGCTTTATTCTAAATACTGGCAACTCAATAGTCGGCATGGTTTAGATGAAGAAATTCTTGATTACATCGTGACAGCCTCAAAGCCAACTCTAACGGTGACGGATGAATTTATTTCTAATGATTGGTCCTTTTATGCGTATCTCGAACTGAATGCAATTCATTTTTATGAGCTTAAGCGTACCATTTAAAAAAGGAAATGCCCGCGGGCATTTCCTTTTGGTTTACTCATTTGGATTGCTTTTTGGAATAAGCTTTTAAGCCCAGCCAAATGAGAAAAACTGGGATACCAATGAAAATGATCAATTGAACGATATCCGTTAGCGTCATGTTTGATTCACCCTTTAAATGTTTACTTCATTTTTGACGCTTTCAGAAGTCGGCTTCGTGCAAAGCGCAATAATGATTCCTACTACTAAACCACAAAGGCCAAATGTAATCCAGCCAAGCGACTGATTATAAAATGGCACATAATTTGAAAAGAAGTTTTCTAAGCCACCAAGTGGGATCTTGAAGGCTTTTGCGCCTTCCATGATTGAAATGACAGCTGTGAAGAGAATTGTCGTGACATAAACAACTCGTCTTCCTTTAAATAGTGGGTTTAAGAAAGTAAGCAAGATGAGCACGATCGTAAGCGGATAGATCATCATCAAAACAGGCACAGAGAATGAAATCAAGTTTGCAAGTCCAACGTTTGCAACGAGGCAAGCAAAGGCCGAAAAGATGACGACATAAGTGCCATAACGAATTTTTGGAAACAGTTTTTGGAAATAACTGGCGCAAGCAGTTGTAAGCCCGATACTCGTTGTTAGGCAGGCAAGTCCGATAATTAGCGCGAGTAAAATCCGCCCAAAACTACCGAAGTAATAATCTGTCGCTCCTGAAAGAACTGGTCCGCCATTATCAAATAAGCCAAGCTTGGTCACACTCATAGAGCCAATGTAAGCAATAAATATGTAAACAATGGCTAAGCAACCTACTGCAATTACTCCTGCTTTCAAACAAGTCATGGCAATCGAACGCTTCGACTTAGCACCACTAGCTTTAATCGCATTGATGACAATGATTCCAAATACCAGTGAAGCCAGTGCATCCATTGTATTATAACCTTCGAGGAACCCGGTTGTAAACGGGCTCGTCATATATTTACCCGCAGGCGCTGTTTGTTCACCAAGTGGTTTCACAAGGGCTGTTACAATTAAAATGAGAAGGAAAAGTAGAAGTGCTGGCGTTAAATATTTCCCTACCCGGTCTACAATTTTTGAAGGTGAAAGTGAGAGCCAAAGCGTGAGTCCAAAGAAAATCACTGAAAAGATGACAAGCGCAAATTGGTGATTTCCTTCTCCAAGAAATGGCGCAATGCCGATTTCAAATGATACCGTTCCCGTACGCGGAAGTGCGAAGAAAGGGCCAATCGTTAAGTATAAAGCAACTGTAAAAATAATTCCGTAAACTGGATGCACCCGACTTGCGAGCGTTTGTAAGTCACTGCTTCCAGAAATTCCAATCGCGAGAACTCCGAGTAACGGAAGACCTGCTCCAGTTACCAAAAAACCAAGTACCGCAATCCAAACGCTAGTTCCGGAAAGTTGACCAAGATAAGCCGGAAAAATTAAATTTCCTGCTCCAAAGAAAAGTGCAAACAACATAAGTCCAATAAAAAAATACGCTGAAAAAGAAACTTTCTTTTCCATTTTAAATCTTCCCCTTTCTTTAACATTCGAAACTTTCTGACAAAATATCTGTAGAATTAAACAGCTCTTCCATACCGTTCGACCCGAAAAATTTAATGTCAACTCATCATTGTCAGAATATTCTTTTCCGAAATAGCCAAGCTATAACAGCCGGCTTCCGTTTAAAACGCATTTCTGCAAAAAGACAGCCGATCCCTCTTTAATCTTGCTCCTTTCTTTTATTGTTTGTAAATCATATCATACTTTTAGGGTAATTGGCTAGAAATTTAACAATAGAAACTAAATTTTCTAAACTTGTTTTCATAATTTCTTGTTAAAAAAATTTACAAATTATATTTTATTAGTTGCTTATATTTTGTAAGTATGTTATAGTTTATTTATAAACAATGATGACCCCATTGAACAATGGGGAAATATCAAGCAAATACATGAAAAGTAAAAGAAATTGGAGGAATGAAAAAATGGCAGTAGAAAAATGGAACATTGATCCCGCACATAGCTCAGTTGAATTTCAAGTTAAACACATGATGGTTTCTAAGGTGAAGGGTACATTTAACACTTTCGAAGCAGATGTTGAAATGGATCCTGAAAACTTGCAAGATGCCAAAATCAAATTCACAGTTGATGCAGGGAGTGTAGATACACGCCAAGCACAACGTGATGGTCACCTTAAAAGCGAAGACTTTTTCAACATTGAAAAATACCCTAGCATTACTTTTGTTTCAACAGACATTACACCGGATGGTGATGATGAATACGAAATCACAGGCGATCTTACAATTCGCGAAGTAACAAAACCAATTACTTTCCACGTGACTTATGAAGGAACAGGAAAAGATCCAAACACTGGGAACATGGTGGCAGGTTTTGAAGGCCGCGGTAAATTTAACCGGAAAGACTTTGGCTTAAATTACAACGCTGCACTAGAAACTGGTGGCGTGCTCATCGGGGATGAAGTTAAAATTAACGTCCAAATCGAAGCTTCCAAATAAGGAAACGTCTAACAAAAACTAAAGCGAATGGCCTGCAAATTTTGCGAAGCCATTCGCTTTTTTTCTTGCTTAAAAGACGGTTATTTGTCTTTCTTGAATTTATCTTCGGCTTTTTCCTTTAAGTCTTCGGCTTTTCCTTTCAAATCAGCACTTGCTTCTTTTGCTTTGCCTTTCGCCTTATCCAAGAATCCTTCTGCTTTTTTCTTGTCATCTCCCGTTACTTTTCCAGCTTTTTCCTTCACTTCACCTTTTGCTTGATCGAGTTTACCTTTGTCTTCAGTCATTTTACTTCATCCTCCTCTATTTTAGTATCATTCTTTACTTTCCACACTTGCCAAGCAATCAAACTTATTTTTTTAAACAAGCAGCTAGCTTTCCACTATAAAATACGTTAGAATGGTCTAGTTACTATTCACCAACAGAAAAGAGGAAAATCATGAGAAAAAACGAACAAACAATGGGAATTTTAGCTGGAGCTTTCGCCTATGTTTTGTGGGGGATTTTGCCCATTTATTGGAAACTTGGAAAAGAAGTCCCTGCCATTGAAATTTTAGCTTATCGAATCATCTGGTCCTTTGTCTTCATGATTTTTCTGATTGTGGCTATTCGAAAATCAAAAGAAGTCTTGACCGAAATGAAGGCTATCTTGAAGCAGCCAAAAACAGCATTGCTCATTACGTTAGCTGCTATCTTAGTTACGGCTAACTGGTTTATTTTCATTTTCACAGTGAACAGCGGCCATGTGACAGAAGCAAGCCTCGGCTACTATATTAATCCACTTGTTAATGTCTTAATCGCCACCGTCTTTTTAAAAGAGCGTCTGAACGTAGCTGAAATTATCGCTGTTGTCTTCGCCTTTGTAGGCGTTTTAATTTTGACTTATCACGAAAGCGGTGTTCCTTGGGCAGCTATTGCGATGGCCGTTACATTCAGCTTATATGGCTTAATCAAAAAGTTTGTTCCCGTTTCAACTTGGACTGGACTTACACTTGAAACACTAATCATTGCACCGTTTGCTCTCATTTATCTGTTATTTTTTGCCAAACACTTCTTCATGAGTTTTCCAGCTCAAACAGACCTTGTGATGATCGGTGCAGGGATCGTAACCGCGATTCCACTACTTCTCTTTGCTACAGCAGCCAAGCGAATCAGCTACACAATGGTAGGCTTCTTACAATATATTGGGCCAACATTGATGCTTATTTTAGGCGTTTTACTTTTCAAAGAAAGTTTCGATTCCATGCAATTTACAGCTTTTGCCTCCATTTGGATAGGAATCATTATTTTCACAGTTTCACACATTTATATTGGCGCTAAGCTTAAACAGCTACAAAAATCAGCAGAAGCCGAACAAGCGAAGTAGTTTTTCTAGAAACAAAAGATGAAACTACCCCCATTTTACGGCATTCAAAAAAGCGGAACTTTTAAAAGTTCCGCTTTTTACTTAACTATCGTGTACTTGCGAGCCCTCCATCCACTGGAATAAGCTGCCCCGTAATAAAATGCGCATCATCACTTGCAAAAAAAGTCATAACTGGCGCAAGGTCACGCTCTGGATCTCCGTAAGTGTGACCGAGCGGAATATTATCTGTCACAGTCAATCGGTGTACTTCTCGCTCTTTTTCTGTCATTCCTGCTACCCATGTTTCGTACATTTCAGTTGCCATCTCAGGTAAAATACAATTCACTCGGACGTTATCCTCGCCCCATTCATGCGCGACTGTTCTTGACCAGGAGTGAACAGCACCTTTGCTAAGTGAATAAGCTGCAGAACCAGGATGCGGGTTTAGTGCTGATAAAGAACCAAAATTAATGATGCTCCCGCCACCTTCTATTTTCATAAGTGAATAGGCTGCTTGATTAGTAAAGACGGTTCCTTTGACATTCACGTCCAGATTAAAATCAATTTCCGATTCAAGCGTCGTTGCCCCCGGATCAGGACGATAGATATCTGCTAGATTTGCCAGTACATCCAGTCCTCCCATTTGTCTTGTAGCTTCCGCGAACACTTCAAAGGTTGATTCTCGGTCAGAAATATCAAGCATTTCAAAATGAGCTTCCCGAAACCCCCGTTTTCTAAGAGTTTCAAGTTGTTTTTCTCCCCGTTCTTCATTCACATCAACAAAGTAGACTTTTGCTCCTTGCTTTAAATACTCCTCGGTAATCGCTCTTCCAACTCCATTTGCTCCACCTGTTACAATAATTTTCTTGCCTTCTAATTTCATCGTTGCCTCCTCAAAATGCGTTAAGGCCCAAAAATCCTACAATTAAGCATAGCACTTCTGCTTTAGACCTATCAATATGTTTTGTACTTCAAAGAATAAAAGAAACTAAAAGCAGAAAAAATGTCACAGAAAATACATTTTATGACAGTTAGCTAAAATACGTTATAATAAAAATGAGGTGATAAACTGTGGCACATAAAACCAACGCCTGCCGAATGCTCGACCAAAAGAAGATTCCTTATACACTACACGAATATCATTTTGATGAGAAGCACTTAGATGCAGCTCATGTTGCAGAAGAGACGGGGAAAAATCCGGCGCAAATCTTCAAAACCCTTGTTGCTTTCGGCGATAAAACTGGGCATTTAGTTGCCCTACTTTCCGCAGAAGATACGCTTGATTTAAAAAAGCTTGCTAAACAAAGCGGGAATAAAAAAGTAGAAATGATTCATGTGAAAGATCTTGAAAAAATAACTGGCTATATTCGCGGAGGCTGTTCTCCCATTGGCATGAAAAAACTATTCCCCACTTTTATTGATGAAAAAGCTCGTGATTTTACGACCATCTATATTTCTGCTGGGAAGCGAGGCTTACAAATTGAACTCGATCCAAATGCCCTTCTTCCGCTTTGCCGAGCCAAGTGGGCTAACCTAAGAACCGAATAAAGGACTTGCGCCCAGATAGCGCAAGTCCTTTATTTTTATTTAACTTCTCGAACCATTTGCCACTGAGAAATCCATTTCCGAAAACCAGCTTCAAAAAAAGAGGTGGCAAGTTCCCTATCAAGCACACAATTATTAAGAAAGAGTCTTTTTTCAGCACCTATTACAAAGCCCAGTCCTGAAAGAGCCGCTTGAAGTGAGGTTCCTTGTTCAAGCTCGAATTTACTTACTTCAATCCCCCTGTCAGATAGCGTATAGCGAAGGTGAAAACTTCCCTTTCCTTCTTCCAAACTAAATCGACTTGACGTTTCTTCTTTTTTAAATCGCAACAAATTTTGCCAAGGGGTTAAAAGTGAGTCTTCCGTCTCTAATTCTGGATGCTCAGTAGCAATTTCAGAGGCTTCTCCGAGTGGTCCATCTAAAAAGTAAAGTTCATTCATGACTTCAAAATGATGTTTTTGATAAAAACGAACAGCGCGGTCATTATCTGTTATGACTTCTAATTTAAATTGTGTTCCTGCGGCTTTTTGAAGCATATCTTCCATTAATAAATCGGCAACTCTTTTGCCACGAAATGGAGGCGCGACCCCTAAGCCTCCACACCATGAATAGTCTCCTTCGCGCGCAAGCAAATTAAAGCCGATCGGCACTTCATCTGAGAACGCAAGGGAGGATAAATTAGGGTCCAGTAAAAACTCGTCCATTCTTGCAAAAAATGCCTCTTCTGTTAACTTCATTTGTACGACATAATCGGCAAAACTTGCATTCCAGGCTTGCATCACTTGCTTACGGGTTACTTCTGTGAATTTTTTCAGTTCGATCACTAGGCGGCCCCTCCTTTTTCTTTTCAGCATAGCATAAATGCCTGATTTAAGCACGATTCAGTATTGTAACCGCCCTCTTTTTAGTTTATCATAAGAAAGAACAATCTTAGTTTAAGGAGAAAAATAATGAAAAGAAATGTTGTTTTGTATCAAGAAATCGCAACAAAGATCAAGAAAAAAATTCTAGATGGCAGTTATCCGCTCGGCGAAAACATTCCGAGTGAACCTGAACTCGAGAAGCTTTTTGGCGTGAGCAAAATGACAATTCGACAAGCTGTGGCACTTCTTGCTGCAGAAGGATACGTGGACAAGCAACGTGGCAGAGGGACGCAAGTGATTAGCAACCAACTTTTTAACAAACTTTCAAAAGCCAAATCTTTTTCGAAAATCATCGAAGAATCTGGTTTTTCCATTAAAAAGGAAATTCTTGCGATTGAAACATTGTTACCTGAAGCTCATCCTACTTTAGCTATTTATTTTGATGAACCAGTCACACACATCAAGCGCCTTTATTATCTTGATAACAAGCCTTACATTTATTATCAGCATTACATTCAAGAAGTCGAGCAAATTCATGAGCCTAATTTAAACCTTGACCACATCTCTCTTTACCAACTGCTAAAAGAAAACGGCTATACAGTTGCCTCGTTTAACGATACTTTTGAAGCGGTTATTTTTTCGGCGGATGAAAAAAAACAACTGCAAGCTGAACAAGAAAACGGCTTGAAACGGATGCGTAAATCTTATGATAGCAGTGGTCATTTGATCGAGCTTTCGATCGGACTTTATAATACACAAATTTTCCCTTATAAAATTGAATATGAAGTTTAAAAAAGTGATTGCGTTTTCAAACATTATAATGTTATAATGTTTTCGAAGGAGGTGACAACATGATCGATCTTCTAATCAAAAATGGAAAAACAATCACTGAAGAGCCACTTTCTGTTGCCATTACAAACGGGAAAATTTCAGCTGTAGCCCCGCAAATTAACGACGAAGCTGAAAAAGTAATAGATCTAGCTGGAAAGCACTATATTTCTGCTGGATGGATTGATGATCATGTTCACTGTGATACGGAAATGCCAATTTATTATGACCAACCGGATGAAATTGGAATTACAAAAGGCGTGACAACAATTATCGATGCTGGTTCTACTGGTGCGGATACGATTGCATCTTTTTATGAACACGTTAAGCAAGCCAAAACAAATGTTTATGCCCTCATTAATATTTCGAAGACGGGCATCATTGCCCAAGATGAGCTTTCTGACATGAAAAACATTCAAAAAGAAGCCGTTAAACAAAAAATAGCCGAGCTACCAAATTTTATTGTGGGACTTAAAGCGAGAATGAGTAAAACGGTTGTCGGTGAAAATAATTATGAGCCCCTTATTTTAGCCAAAGAATTACAAAACGAGTTAGATGATTTGCCACTCATGGTGCACATTGGTTCGAATCCTCCTGATTTAAAGGAAATTTTAACGCGACTAGATGCACGGGACGTTCTAACTCACTGCTTTAACGGAAAACCAAATGGGATTTTAGAACAAACGAGCAATGAAATTAAAGCGGTTGCAAAAGAAGCCTATGACCGCGGTGTTCGTTTTGATATCGGGCACGGAACAGATAGCTTTAATTTCCGCACAGCACGCCTAGCTAAAGCAGAAGGCCTTACCCCTTATTCGCTCAGCACAGACATTTACCATAAAAATCGCGAAAAAGGCCCCGTTTATGATTTAGCTACAACAATGGAAAAATTACTTTCGATCGGCTATTCCCTCACTGAAATTATTCCAATGGTGACCACACATCCAGCTGATAATTTCAAACTTCATCACAAAGGAACTTTAAAAGAAGATTTTGATGCAGACATCACTATTTTCGATGTGAAAGATGGACACAAAGAACTAACAGATTCTAATGGAAATACAAAGTACACACGCACGGTCATCGAACCGGTTTATACCATTGTAGGAGGAAAAGTTTATGACAACGGATCTTTATCAAAAATATGATTTAAAACAAGTCGTCAACGCATCTGGAAAAATGACTATCCTCGGCGTATCGAAAACCCCTGATGAAATCGTCGCCTTGCAAAAATTTGGCGGTCAACATTTTTTTGAAATGGCTGATCTTGTTGAAAAAACGGGACGTTACATCGCAGATTTACTGCATACAGAAGATGCTGTCATCGTTTCAAGCGCTTCTGCAGGCATTGCCCAATCTGTCGCTGGTTTAATCGGACAAGGAAGTGACTACCATCTTTACCACCCGTACACAGACAAAATTAAGAAACGGGAAATCGTAATTCCAAAAGGACATAACGTCGATTACGGGACTGCTGTTGAAGTCATGATTGAACTGGGTGGCGGAAAATTGCGTGAAGCAGGCTATGCCAACATGTGCTCGAAAGAACATGTTGAAATGATGCTATCAGATGAAACAGCTGCACTCCTTTATATCAAAAGTCATCACACCGTGCAAAAAAGCATGTTAACTGTCGCAGATATGGTAGAAGTCAGCAAAAAACACGGAATTCCTCTGATTGTGGATGCAGCGGCAGAAGAAGATTTATTCACTTACGCCAAACAAGGTGCGGATCTTGTCATTTATAGTGGTGCAAAAGCCATTGACGGACCAACTTCTGGACTCGTTGTCGGCAAAAAAGAGGCAATTAGTTGGGTGCGGATGCAGTCAAAAGGCATCGGTCGTGCGATGAAAATTGGAAAAGAAAACATTATCGGGCTAACAGGCGCGATTGAACGTTACTTAAATACAGCAGGTGAAACAGGCGAGAACATGCAAGAAAGACTTCACCCATTTATCGACGCTTTAAACCAAATTGATGGCCTTGAAGCAAAAATTGTTCAAGATGCTGCCGGACGAGATATCTACCGTGCTTCTGTCAAAGTCAGCAAGCCGTCAGCAAAAGAAGTTATCGCCAAGCTAAAAAGTGAGAGCCCTGCTATTTACACGAGAGAATATCAAGCTAATAATGGCATCATCGAATTCGATGTTCGCGCTGTAAATGCAGATGAAATGAAATTAATTGAAAATCGCTTAAAAGAAATTATGGAAAGTGGGAAATAATCATGCAAAAAACACCAAAATACTTAAACGATCGTATCTGCTTAAACGTACTAGCAAATTCTGTTGAAAATGCTAAAGAATGTTATCAAGCTGCGGATGGACATGTCGTGCTCGGCGTCCTTTCCATCAATTATTCTTCTGATGAAGCAGCGATCACAGATATGAAAAAATACATTGAAGCAACCGATAATGCCCTATCTGTTGGACTTGGCGCAGGAAATCCAAAACAAAGCGAAATGGTAACACGTATTTCAGCAGAGCTTCAACCCCAACATATCAACCAAGTTTTCACAGGAGTTGGTGCTAGCCGTGCACTTTTAGGTCAAGATGAAACCATCATCAATGGTCTTGTTTCTCCAACTGGAAAAGTCGGTTATGTGAATATCGCAACAGGACCGCTTAGCAGTGAAGCGCCAGCAGGAGAAGTTCCGATTGAAACAGCCATTGCCCTTCTAAAAGATATGGGAGGAAGCTCGATCAAGTATTTCCCAATGAAAGGTCTGGCACACGAAGAAGAATATCGTGCAGTCGCAAAAGCTTGTGCAGAAAACGACTTCTACTTAGAACCAACTGGCGGTATTACGCTGGATAACTTCGAAGAAATTGTAAAAATCGCACTGGATGCAGGTGTAAAAAAAGTCATTCCTCACGTGTACAGTTCAATTATTGATAAAGCAAGTGGCGACACAAAACCAGAAGATGTTAAAACTCTCTATCAAATCATGAAAAAATTGACTGACTAAAGGAGCGATGACAAGATGAAAGTTTTATCCTATGGAGAAGTGAATTTACGATTCACTCCTCCTGATTATCAATTACTCGCACAGACCAATCAGCTCACTTATCAAATCACAGGAACTGGCGTCAATTTATTAACAAATCTCAGTAACTTTGGGATGGAAACCACTTTGCTCACGACTCTTCCAGATAACAACGTAGGAAAAATGGCTGCAGCAAACATTCGTAAATACGGCATCCAAGATCATCATATCCAATTTAACGGCAATCACATGGGCAGCTATTTCGTTGAACTTGGCTACGGCGTACGCCCAACGGTTGTCACTTATCAAAATCGTTTAGCAAGCGCCTTTTGTCAAGCCAACCCAGCTAGCTATCCAATCGAGGAAGCCGTCAAAGAAAATGATATCATCCACATTTGCGGCATTTCCTTATTATTAAATGAACGCACTCGTGAAACCGCTTTAAAATTAGCAGCATGTGCAAACGAGTTTGGAAAACCTCTTTACTTTGATTTCAATTACCGTCCAAGTTTAAACACAGAACATAGCAAAGCGTTCATCAAAGAGCAATATGAAAAAATCCTATCGCTTGCACACACTGTTTTTGGCGGAATTCGTGACCTCACAGAACTACTTGATATCGAAGTAAACGAAGAGCTTCCCTACTTAGAACAATTGCAAATGGGAATTGCCACTTTCAAGCAAAAATATCACGTTAAAAACTATGTGGGGACTAACCGTGGCTTTGAAAACCACGAACACTCCCTAGCCGGCTTTATGGACGGCGAAAGCTTTAAAGTCAGCAGCACAATGCCAGTTGACTTACTTGATCGCATCGGAGCAGGAGATGCTTATGCGGCAGGAATCATTTTTGGCCTTGCAAATAACTGGCCAGAAGAAAGAATATTGGAATTCGCAGTAAGTAACGCTGTCCTTGCACACACCATTACGGGAGACGTGCCACATACTACCTTGGAAGAAGTAGAGGCACTTATGGAAGGCAGACAACAAAGTCTAATTCGTTAAAAAAAGGAGAGAAAAATATGCACGACATCTATCTGTTTTCAATCACCATCGTTGCAATTGCCATCGTCATTTTAGGTGTATCTTGGTGGAAATGGCATGCCTATCTTAGCTTATCAGTTGCCACCATCTTTTTAGCAGTATTTGCCGGTATGCCATTTGGCAAAATCACCACCGCCTTCGAAACGGGCGTCGGCGGTGTTCTTGGCCATTTAGTCGGCATCTTAGCACTTGGAACAATCCTTGGAAAAATGATGTCCACCTCTGGGGCGGGTATGCAAATTGCTAATTTCTTCGTAGAACGCTTCGGAGCCAAGCGCTTGCCTTGGGCGATGTTCTTCTCCGGACTGATTATCGGGATCCCCGTTTTCTTCGAAGTTGGACTTGTCATCCTACTACCAATCGTGCTTTCAATCCAAAAAACAGTCAAGAAGAACATTCTCTTGCTTGGCCTTCCAGTTCTTGCGGGGCTTTCCATCGCGCATGGAATCATCCCGCCACATCCAGGTGCCATGACTGCAATCGGCATTTATAATGCCAATGTCAGCGAAGTCTTGCTTTATTCGCTTTGTTTCGCACTTCCAGCGGGCATCGTCGCAGGTCCTTTATTCGCAAAATTCATCAGCAAACGAATCACGCCAAAAAATGAACCTGACCTCATGCGTCCCGATGTCATCAAAGATAACGAAAAATTGCCATCCGCTGGCGTATCATTCTTCATTGTTTTCTTACCAATCATCTTAATGCTACTAACAATGATTGCAGCCCTATTCAAACTACCTAGCGGCCTCACAAGCATCATTGATTTCATTGGTAGCCCGCTGATTGCTTTACTGATTTCCGTGTTTGTGGCTTACATACTACTTGGTTTCCGCCTAGGTTTAAATGCAGAAATCATCCGCGGTTTAACGGACGACAGCATGAAGCCCCTTGCTTCCATTATTTTAATCATTGGAGCAGGCGGAGCATTCAAACAAATCCTAATTGACACAGGTGTCGCAACAGCCATTGCAAATCTATCAGGCCAAATGAATCTATCTCCGATTGTAATGAGTTTCCTTGTTGCCGGGCTCATCCGAGTTGCAACAGGTTCAGCGACTGTTGCCCTCACAACAGCAGCAGGAATTGTCGCTCCAATCGTAGAACAAATGACAGGCGTCAATACTGCCTTACTAGTTATCGCAACGGGCGCTGGTTCTCTCATGCTATCACACGTTAACGATGCAGGCTTTTGGCTCGTTAAAGAATACATGGGACTCACTGTCAAAGAAACCTTCAAAACTTGGACCGTGCTAGAAACCCTGTTATCATTCAGCGTATTTATCATGGTACTAATTGTTGATATTTTCGTTTAACAAAAAAATGTCTCGTGTTTCAAATAAAAAACTGCCAAAATTTCAGAATCAAATTTTGGCAGTTTTTTTATTTTTAGCAAGAATTAATTATTTTAGCAATGTTATAGTACATCACTTCCCGACATATTACCACATCAAGCTTGTTTTCTGATACCTTTATCGTCACAACTTCCGAAGACAGCTTTTACTTTTCATTCTTTCTTTCTAAACGTTTTAACTGTTTTTGAAGAACTTCAATTTCAGCTGTGTATTGTGCGATCCCAATATCAAAGGATATTTGTTGAGTATCCGTTAAGTTTCCTTTCCACTTTTGGTAGTCAGACTCTAACTGATGTATCAAGCTCTTTTTTTCTTCAATTTCCTTCTTTATTATTTCTACTAGCCTGCTCTGCTCAAGATATTCACCGTAATACATTCTCATTAGAAAGTCAGATCTCCTGCTCTCAGGCATTACAGGCGACTTCATATAAGAAAAGAACTCTTCTTTCCCCAGCTCTGTAATAGAAAACTCATTTTTATTAGGACGTCCTTCTTGTACAATCACTTTCTTTTCTATTTTCCCCTCTTTTTCTAATGTCCGTAATGTCGGATATATCATTCCAAAAGAACCATCAAAAAAATGAGTAAAAATTGTTTGGAATATATCATTAATATCATAGCCCGTTCGTTCTTTCTTTAAAAGTAATCCTAAGATAACATCTTTCCCTTTCAAAACTCGCACCTCGTCTTTCGCTTTAATTAATGCAGAATCTCATTAATTACTATAGTACCACAAAAAAAATTGTTTACACCAACCGACTGCTATTCCCTAGTTCTCGCCCGGAAAAAGTATGCGGATATAAAGCAAGAAATGAATATAAAAGGAATTGACCACTTATAAAGTATCAAGAATGCATCACTAATATTCTGCTGCGTGTAGTTCTTGATTTTTATTATAGTTTTATTTATTGCTTCATTTATTTTTTTGATCTTTGCATCAACTTGTTTCACTACCTTTCTTTTTATCTGTTCACGAGCTGCTTTATTCAACTCTGAGCCTTCCAAATTACCAAGTGTTTTTTGATAATTTTTTTCGATAATAGCGTCTCTTTCACCCGCGCTAATATGTTGTGTGGAGGCTGTGTCTCGTATCTCAGACAAAATTTGTTTTTCTGTTTGTTTCTGCATAATTTTCTTATTCTCATTTGGAATTTGTAATTTGTTAATTTCGATTTCAGAGTAACGCAGCGCTTGTTCTTTCGCACTACTGATATTGGCCGTTAGTGAGGATACGAAAATTGCGACCGCCAAAACCGTGCCAATTTGCCTTAGTACACCAATCACACTTTGAGAAGCTGTTAACAGTTCGCCTGTGAAATCTGATGCTGCTAAAACCGTAATTGGACCAACAATAATTCCATAGCCAAATCCCAATAGTAGACAGGATATCATCATTTGAGTATAACTTTTTGAAACATCCAGATAAGCAAGGGATACATAAGCCAATGTCATAGCAAAAAAACCTGAAAAGATAACTACTCTCGAACCTAATTTTTTAATAAGTATTGCTGCAATTGGTGAAAAGATAAATATCATCGCTGAAATAGGAGTGACTAGTAAAGCAGCACGTAATTCATTTTCACCCTGTATCTTCGTTAGAAATGTCGGTAAAAGAACAGTGACACCAATTAAAAATAAATTGCTTAAAACAACTGTGAGTGATGCTCCGATAAATTGCCTATTTTTAAACAAATTGATTGGTATCATCGGCTCTTTGCACTGCTTTTCGTATTTTATAAAAAGCAATAAGAATATCAAACTAGAAGCTAGTAATAGAATGATTGGCGCAGAAAACCAAGACCATTCTCTTCCTTTTACTAGTCCTAAAGTTAAGCTAAATAAAAACAGCATACTTAAGATTGCTCCAACTACATCAATCTTAGCAAAAGTTCTCTCTTCATTTTTTAGTTTCAGTGAAAAAAGACAAATAAACAGCGCGATCGCTATCAACGGAATATTAATAATAAAAACCCATCTCCAGCCTAAATATTGTGTGACTATTCCTCCAATGGTAGGACCGAGTGCAGCCGCTAAACCTTGAGTTACGCCTAAAGCCGCAATTACGTTTTGCCTTTTTTCAATAGTTGTTGTCGATATTCCGATGACCATACTCGTTGGAAAAACAATAGCTGCTCCAATACTTTGAGCCGCTCTAAAAGCAATTAATTGATAGACATCTTTCGAAAAGCCGCATCCAACTGAGCCTAAAAGAAAGATGAATAGGCCTATAATATATACTCGATGCCTTCCTAATATTTCAGCTATTCTACCAAGTGGGATTGTAAATACTGCAAATGAAATTGTATATATATTTAATGCCCATGAGAGAGTATTTAAATCTACACTCATCCCTTTTTGAATAGCTGGTAAAGTGATATTCATTATAGTTGTATCAAGCATACATAAAAAGATTCCTATGCACATTGCTATGATTGTAAATTTAGTTTTCATACACACACAACTTTCTATTCATGATGTAAATATTAATTTTGTTAATAAAACATAAAAAGAAAAAGAGAAGTATCTTCTCTACCATTTTCTTATCAGCTATCCTACTTAAACTGTCTTGCATACTGTGTTGATTATCATTCGGTTTTCATGACGTTTAAACCTACTTACCCCTATCCTTCAATGTATCTGACTGTCTCAAATTCTGATTAGCGTCCTTTATCGAAGCCATTCTCATTACAAATAGCTAAACTACATTCACCTTCCGTCCATTCCTCTGCAGCGAGTACTTTTTCAATATATGCACATTATATCTCGATTATATTAACATTGTCAATATTGATATGATTTATAAGTTGAGCTTTATAAATTATGTTGAGACTTCATTATTCAAAAAGGCACTGAAAACCGTATAATCTGTTTTCAATGCCTTCTCTTATATATTGCTGTAAGAAATCATGACCCGAGACGTTTTTCATTTCCCACAATGACAATCATCGCCGCCGTGGCAACATGTTCCAGCGTGGGCTTCTTTGGCTGCAAAAGTCGCCGCTCGCACCGCTTCTGGCACGCTATCTTTGACACGGCGCGCTTTAGCTCGAATCAATTCTGCCCCTATACTTACTTTTTCTTCTGGCAAGAAACCCGAGTCTAGCTTATCCACTTCAATTTGCTTCTTCGCAATCGAGAGCATCAGCTTCATTCGATTTAACTGGTTAACTGCACTTGAACCCGCATCATAATCGATCGACATGATATTGGCGTGTGGATAGCGTTTCTTAAGCCCCTTAATCATGCCACGTCCTGTAATATGATTGGGCAAACAAGCAAATGGCTGTAAGCAAGCGATATTCGGCACATCATTATCCAAGAGTTCAAACATCTCACCCGTTAGAAACCAGCCTTCCCCCATCTTATTTCCAAGCGAAAGTAATTGGCTTGCTTTTTCTGCGATCACTTCGATGCTTTCCGGTGCATCAAAACGTGTACTCGCCCGAAGTGCATCCACAACTGGCTTGCGATATTGATTGATAAACGGAATCGCCACACTTTGCTTAGCAAATGATTTCACTTTAGAACGCCCAAACGTATTGGCCGCAAAATGATCATCGTAGCAACAATATAGCAAGAAATCCGTCAAATCTGGCACGACGGCTTCGCCGCCTTCCGCTTCAATCACATCCACAATGTGGTTATTCGCACCTGGATGGAACTTCACGAGGATTTCGCCAACCACCCCAACGCGCGGTTTTTTCTTGCCCGTAATAGGTAGCTCATCGAAAGCCTGTACCATTTCTTTTGCGAACTGCTTGTATCCCCGAAAGGAATACTTTTTCATCAGTTCGCGACCTTGTTCCAAATAATTGGCATACAGCCGGTTCGCGCTCCCTGGCTCTGCTTCATAAGGACGAACACGGTACAGCATCCGATCAAGCGCATCCCCAAGTGCAAGCCCAGCCATGAAACGCATCGCTAGCCCTGGCGTCATCTTAAAGCCCGGTTGCTTCTCAAGCCCATTTGCATTCAGCGAAATCACTGGAATTTGTTCCATCCCCGCTTCCTTAAGCGCCTTTTTGAGCATCGCAATGTAATTTGTCGCCCGGCAACCGCCACCTGTTTGCGTCATTAAAACTGCAATCCGCTCCAAATCATAATCCCCATGTTTCAAGGCATCCATCATCTGGCCGATGGTCAAAATCGCCGGATAGCAAGCATCATTATTCACATAACGCAAGCCTTCATCGACCCCGCGTGGCGTCACTGCAGGCAGAACTTCAAGGTTGAATCCTGCTGCTTGCCCAGCAGCTTCAAGCATCGCAAAATGAGTCGGAGCAAGCTGAGGCGCGAGAATCGTATAACCTTCTTTCCGCATTTTCTTCGTAAAGAGCGGCCGTTCCTTAGGCAAAGCCATTTCAGTTGGCTTAATATGATGACGATCGCGTTCTTCAATGGCCGCCTTCAAAGAACGAACTCGAATCCGAGCAGCCCCAAGGTTATTAATTTCATCAATTTTAAGCAGCGTATAGACTTTATTATGCCCTTCAATAATTTCTTGGCACATATCCGTCGTAATCGCATCCAAGCCACATCCAAATGAAGTCAACTGAACGAATTCCAAATTTTCCTGTTTCGCCGCAAAACTTGCAGCCCGGTAAAGTCGTGCATGATATTTCCACTGATTTTCCACACGTAGCTTGTGCTCAATCGTGCCAAGATGCGAAATTGAATCTTCCGTTAACACTGCCATGCCGTTCATCGTGATGAGTTCAGGGATGCCATGATTAACTTCTGGATCAATGTGATACGGATGCCCAGCGAGGACGATGCCTTTCACATTATTTTTCGCCATATAATGTAGCGCTGCTTCGCCTTCCTTTTGGATATCACGCCGGCAGTTTTCCGCTTCGCTCAACCCTTTTCGAATGGCTTGCTCCATTTCTTCAGCAGGAATTTCAGGGAAGGTTTGCTTCATTGTTTCCATAAAGGCTTTTTCATTATCGAGCGCAACAAACGGACTGTACATCGGGATGCCTTTTTCTTCAAGCGCATCCACATTGACACGAATCACTTCCGGATAGCCTGCCACAACAGGACAGTTAAAATTGTTTGTTGCTTCGCCAAATTCCGGTTTTTCGTAAACAACAGATGGATAAAAAATGGCATCTACTTTTTTGCGGACAAGATCCATCACATGCCCATGTGTCAACTTAGCCGGATAACAAACTGCTTCGGATGCAATCGTTTCAATGCCTTTTTCATACAAGTTCTTTGATGATTTCGAGGAAAGCACTACGCGGTAACCAAGCGTATCAAAAATAGTAAACCAAAGTGGATAATTCTCATAAATGTTAAGCGCTCGTGGAATTCCGATCGTCCCTCGCGTTGCTTCGCTTTTTTTGCACGCTTGATAGTCAAAGGTCCGCTTTAACTTGTAGGCATATAAATTAGGTAAAAGATTTTTCACCGTTTCCACCCGTTCGCCTCGTTCGCAACGATTGCCACTCACAAACGTTCGGTCATCCCCAAAACGCGTAACCGTCAACTGGCAGGTGTTGCTACAAAGGTTACAACGCGACTGTGAAGTTTTTGCACTAAAATCACGCAATTTTTCAAGAACTAACATCTCTGTGACAGTTCCAGTTTCATAGTGTTCCTTAGCAATTAGTGCAGCTCCATAAGCCCCCATCATTCCTGCAATATCTGGTCGTACAACTTCTCTTCCAGTTAAAAGTTCAAACGCGCGCAAGACTGCTTCATTATAAAAAGTCCCACCTTGCACGATGACTTTTTCGCCGATATCTTTCGGACTACGTAATTTAATCACTTTTTGAAGCGCATTTTTGACCACGGAATAAGCAAGTCCAGCTGAAAGATCTTCAAGCCTCACCCCTTCTTTTTGAACTTGTTTCACTTTTGAATTCATGAAAACCGTGCAACGGGAACCTAAGTCAACTGGTGCCGTTGCAGAAAGCGCCCGCTTGGCAAACTCTTCAATCGGCACATGGAGCGTCTTCGCAAAAGTTTCTAGAAAGGAGCCGCAACCCGCCGAGCAAGCTTCATTTAACATCAAGCTATCCAACGCGCCGTTTTTGATTTTCATACATTTCATATCTTGTCCGCCGATGTCTAAAATAAAATCTACATCGGGGAGAAACTCGCGAGCAGCTCGGTAATGCGCCACAGTTTCAATTTCGCCAACATCTATTTTAAGTGCGGCTTTAATCAAAGATTCGCCGTAACCTGTAATTCCTGATTGAACAATTCGCACCTGCTCAGGTAAAACTTCGTATAATTTGCTTGTTTCATCAATAACAGATTGCAGCGGACTGCCATTGTTGCTTCCATAATAGGAATACAAGATTTCATTTTGTTGACCCATTAAAATGAGTTTTGTTGTCGTTGAACCCGCATCAATGCCTAAATATGCTTCTCCTTCATAGTCAGCTAAATTTGCTCGTGGGGCTTTCATTTGATTATGCTTCGCTCGAAAATCTGCCAATTCTTTTTCAGAACAAAATAGCGGTGGCAATGTCACGGTGTCTTTTTGGACAGAAGATAAATCCATATCGGATAATTTTTCGATAAGCGCATCAAGACGAATCGCCTTTTCTTTTTTACTGGAAAAAGCAGTGCCAAGCGCGATAAAATATTCCGCATGCAGTGGTGCAATAATATCTTCATCTTTCATTTTAAGAGTTTCAGTGAAGCGAAACCGCAATTGATCTAGAAAGGTTAACGGACCACCAAGAAAAGCCACTTTTCCGCGGATTGGCCTCCCACAAGCAAGCCCACTAATAGTTTGCGTAACAACACTTTGAAGAATCGAAGCTGCAATATCTTCCTTCCTCGCTCCTTCATTTAGAAGTGGCTGTACATCCGTTTTTGCGAATACGCCGCAGCGTGAAGCAATCGGATAAATCGTTTGCGCTGATTTTGCTAGTTCATTAAGTCCAGTCGGATCCGTTTGTAAAAGTGTAGCAATTTGATCAATAAAAGCTCCCGTTCCTCCCGCACAAGCATTGTTCATTCGCTGCTCAATGCCACCCGTAAAGTAAATGATTTTGGCATCTTCTCCGCCAAGCTCAATGACAACATCTGTTTCTGGGATCACTTGCTCAACGGCTTCTGTACAAGCAATCACTTCTTGCACAAAAGGCACATCCAAAAATTCTGAAATCGCTAATCCAGAAGAGCCCGTAACTTGAAACGTCATTTCTTCTTCATTTACTTTTTTTCTTACATCTTGCATAATTTCTAGCGTCACTTTTTTTATATCTGAATAGTGACGTCTGTAAGTTTGAAACAATATCTCCCCTTTTTCATTTAAAGCGACGGCTTTTGCTGTTGTCGATCCTACATCTAGCCCCACGTGAATCGTCATCTTTTTCATCCTCTCTCTTCCGCTTTTACTTTCCATGTGTAGTTGTGAACTTAATTATGTATTTCTTTTCACAAATAAACTTTCAATAATGAGTGATTACTCACTCAAAATCATCCCGAAATCCTAGTAAATATAGACACATTCATTTTCACATTAATTAATTTATTTGTAAAGTGAAAACAAAGCGTATTAAAATTGACTTTTCTTGTATGAATGCTAAAATAGATACAGAAAAAATAGTGTATCACTTAAAAACAATACACTACTTTAATAATGAGAATTGATGAGGTGAACCATTTATGAAGCGTATTGATAAAATCTTTCATTACCTGAAAGAGCACGGTTCTGACAGCAATATCGTTGAACTCGTGGAAAATGGAGAAGGCTTCACAGCTTCCCGCCTCTCAGACGAACTTCAAATTTTGCGTAACAACGTCAGCATGGAATTAAACGAGTTGTGTCGCAGAGGGGCACTTGTTAAGATCAATAGTCGTCCCGTTCTATACTACGATCGTGACGCACTTGAACATACATTAGGACGTAAGTTAACTGATTCTGAACTTGTTTTTCACTCTACCGATGAGTTGCTTATGCTTTTTTCTTCTGAAGAAAGCAAAAGAAGTCCCTTCGAAGATTTAATCGGGGCTGACGCAAGTCTTAAAACACCAGTAGAACAAGCCAAAGCAGCCATGCTTTATCCGCCGAATGGCTTACATGCACTAATACTCGGTCAAACTGGTGTTGGGAAGACTCTCTTCGCCAATTTAATGTATCGTTTTTCATGTCAAACGAAGCGGTTAACCGAAGAAGCTCCTTTTATTGTATTTAATTGTGCTGACTATTATAACAATCCACAACTACTCATGTCTCACATTTTTGGACACATCAAAGGCGCTTTCACTGGAGCAGAGACAGAAAAAGAAGGTCTAGTTGAAAAAGCCAATGGCGGAATTCTATTTCTCGATGAAATCCATCGTCTTCCTCCTGAAGGTCAAGAAATGATTTTTTATTTAATGGATACTGGGACCTTCAATAAATTAGGCGAAACGGAACGAAAACGCAAGTCGGATGTCTTGATCATTGGGGCTACAACTGAGGATCCTGAATCTTCTTTATTAAAAACATTTGTGCGCCGCATTCCGATTACAATTTCGCTTCCTTCTTTTGAAGAAAGAACCGCCCGTGAACGCGTTGAACTACTGACGCATTTGTTATCTAATGAAGCACACCGCGTGAATAAACCGATTCGGATTGAAGATGAAGCTGCGAAAGCTTTAATAGGCAATACTGCGTACGGAAATATCGGTCAACTGAAATCAAATGTGCAGCTTGTCTGTGCCCAAGGCTTTTTAAATAGCTTTAATCAAAATGATGAAATCGTGATCGACTTCAAAACCTTACCGATCAACATTAAAGATGGTTTCTTCCATTTTAGTGGGCGGCGCAAGGAACTTCAGGAAATATCTGAACACCTTGAACCTTACACAACTATTTTCCCTGAACAAAGTCGCACTTTTATCACAAGCGATGAATACGAGCCAAATTTCAACCTTTACAAAATTATTGAAGATAAAGCTTCGATTTTGATGGATCAAGGCGTAGAAAGTGAAGATATTAAGAAATTTATCACGATGGATATTGACGTCCATTTGAATAGCTTTTATAACAAATTCAAAAACACCATTCAAACGCGTGAAAACATCTTAAAAATCGTCAACGAAGATATTTTAAGTTTTGCAGAAGAAGTACGAGATCGCGTCGAGCGTCACCTTGGTAAAAAACTCAATGACCGCTTTGCACTAGCGTTTTCGCTACATTTAACTTCCTTCATTAAACGAGTGGAAAGTAACAAACCGCTAAAATACACGAATATTGAAAACGTTGTTGAAGATAAACCTGAAGCTTATCATATTTCCCGTGAAATTAAAGACGAGATCGAAGCCGTTTTTCATATCCGCGTCCCGAACATGGAAGTACTCTATTTGACGCTGTTGATCAGTTCCTTGCTTAAAGATCAAGAAAACTCGCGCGTTGCTGTTTTGGTAGCCGCTCATGGGAACAATACCGCTACAAGCATGGTAAATGTAGCCAAGAAACTGCTTGGGGATGGGCTTGTTGAAGGAATTGACATGCCGCTTGATGAAAGTCCAAAAATCACACTTGATAAATTGACGGAGCGAGCAAAAGAACTGGATATGGGCTGTGGCGTGTTACTGCTTGTCGATATGGGCTCACTGACCGGCTTTGCACAAGTCATTACTGAACGAACCGGGATTGATGTCCGGTCAATTGATATGGTTTCAACAGCAACTGTCATTGAAGCGGTACGCAAATCCAACATCTTAGATACCGATCTAAGCGATATTTATGACGCACTGAAAGACTTCCGCGGTTATGGCGGTTACGCTTCTTCTGATAATGACTTGCTCGATACAGATACGAAACCACACGCGATCGCTACGATTTGTGCAACCGGCGAAGGAACGGCTGAAAAATTACAAGGCTTCATTGAAAACATTTTAGAGACGATTACAACCGAACCGATTCGTGTCGTTCCAATCGGCGTTCACGAAAGCGAAAATAAGATGAAAATTTTGATGGAAGAGTATGACGTGTTGATGGCCGTAGGAATTGAGAAGCCAAATGTGCCCGTTCCATTCATCCCGCTTGAAAAGCTGTTCGCAAGCGACGGGGAAGAGCAACTCGTGAACCTCATTAAAGGGCGGAACGTTTTTGTCAAGAAAAGCGAGACAGGCAGAATCGCCAAGGAAGTCGTTGAAGACAGCCTAAGTGAATTCTTGACCTATTTAAATCCCAAAAAGACCATTGACATCTTGAATACATTCCTAAAAGTCTTGGAAGAAAATACCGCTCCTATCCTAAACAATGCTTTCAAAATCAATTTGCTCATCCACATTGGCTGCGCGCTTGAACGCATGGTTGTAAATGATGGTCTCGTTTACCGCGAAGACCGTTCAAATTTCGATCCAGCTGTACTAGATGCGCTAAGTAAAGCCAATGAAGCTGTATCCAAACGACTTAATTTATGTTTAACGGAGGATGAACTTTACTACATTCATGACATCATCCAAACGATGCCTGCGCATTCTGTGTAAATAGCCCTCCTTTTTGAGGGCTATTTTTTGCGTCATAAAATGACAAAGTTTCCGAAGAGAGTTGATTTATCATGCAGAAATCCCTATAATTCAAGAGATACTGCTTTTTCTTGCCCGCTGCTAAAAAAATGATGACTTATAGCGAAAAATAAGGAGGACGATCTACCAATGGATATCCGTCTAGCTAGAATCGACGACCGCTTAATTCATGGTCAAGTAGCCACCGTTTGGACAAAAGAAACAAAAGCTGAGCGAATTATCGTAATAAATGATGCGGTTTCAAGAGATGAATTTAGAAAAACTTTGCTCATTCAAGCCGCTCCGCCTGCCGTAAAAGTAAACGTGATTGATGTTGCTAAAGCGATTCGTGTTTACCAAAACCCGCAATATGCCACAACTCCTGTCTTACTGCTGTTTACCAACCCAATGGATGTGTTGACGCTTGTTAAGTCGGGTGTTGCCATCTTGTCTGTTAATATCGGTGGAATGGCTTTTCGAGCTGGAAAAAATCAAATTACAAACGCTGTGTCGGTCGATGAAACGGATAAAATGGCTTTTCGCGAGCTCCATAAACGCGGGATCGAACTTGAAATCCGCAAAGTCGCATCCGATAGTAAAGTTAAACTGATGCCGCTTCTTGATAAATAACTGGTAATTCTAGAAGTAAGCTTTGCTTTTATGAGTTTGATCAAGTATGCTACAATAATGTACAACTGATCAATTCAGTAAATTGCAATAGAATGTGAGTGAAAAATGATGGAATGGACGGCTACCAATATCTTTCTTTTAATTTTTGTAATTGGCACGGTTCTCTTTATTCTTTATGATTTAATCGTATTAGCTTTTTGGAAAGGGGCGACCAAATTAAAAGTAGCACTTCGTTCACGAGGAAGATTCGATGGATACATATTCTTTGGTTTGCTCGTTTTGCTTTTTGCATTAAATATTTCACGTAACGGCTCCATGTCAACAACCGTGTTACTCGGAATTCTTAGTGTTTTGTTTTTCTATATTTCACTTTTCCGCAAGCCGCATGCAATTTTTAAAGCAGAAGGATTCTTCTACACTTTTATTTTCTTTCCATATGCGCAAATTGAACGAATCAACTTATCTGAAGATGGCATCCTCGTGATTGAAACTGGGCGTTCTCGCTTAATGCTTCGTCCGCGATCAGAAGCTGACTTAGATAAAATGATGAAAACCATTGCCGAATACAAATAAAAAGACGACAAAGTTTGCCATTTTAGGCAGCCTTGTCGTCTTTTTTTATATACCAACACTTGTTATTTTAATTTCAGGAACAAATAAGTCAATGAATTTCCCGTGCAGCTGATCAATTTGTTCATCAAACTTTGAGTCGAAACAAATGATACTTTCTTCCAGCCGCAAAACAGCAAATCCGTCTTCTTCGTAATCTTCAAGTATACCTACAATATGAATATGGTCATCTTGATCTCTTTCTAAAAGACAGTGCTTCTCTTCACTTTCATCTACATCATCAAACGTAATCAATTTCGGAATATTAACTTCGACCGTATATTTTCGCCCGGGATCCGGCTCCTCGTCGTCATCCCAAGTTGCAATACACTCCCCAAAATCACTCGTAAAAACAATTCGAGAGTCCTGAATCTTGTCTTGAACCTTTATCTCCAATTATCGTTTCCTCCTGTATCTCAAGTTCGAAACTATTATAACACGGTTCCTACAAATCAAGCTAATTTTTATTCATAATCGCAAGAATATCTTGCGTATATTGATAATCTGTTTTAGCTTTCGTTCGGGCATTTGAAAGTAAAATAACAAATTTTTTCCGGTCTTTCGTGAACGCATTTCCAGCCTCATAACCCGCGAGGACTCCGCGAGCTATATAGTGATTGCCTAAATCATAGAAACCAAATCCATATTTTCCTGGCCCCTTCTTAAGCATTCTTGCTACACTTTCTTTTCCGACTAACTTTCCGCCCAAAAGCGCATCGTCAAATTTTTTGATATCTTGAGTTGCCATATAAATATCCCCTGCACCAAAAAGTTGTGATAAATCTTGACGAACCGGCGCATTAATGATTTTGCCCTTTTCGCGCAGATAACTTTCTGTGTGCATAAAGTTCGTATTATAAGTCGTATAGAATCCTGCACCACTCATCCCTGCAGGAATAAAAATATGCTGCTCCATGTAATTTTCGAACTCCACGCCAGAAATCGTTTGAATCAAATAAGCGATAACCGAATAATTATCATCCGCATATTGCCACTTACCTGGTTGCGTCTTGATTCCCGCTTGTTCAATTTCACGGATAATTCGGTATGGCGTGATAGGGTTATTTCCCTCATGCCGCGGCTTCATTCCTGTTGTGTGTCCAAGGAAATTTACAATCTTAATTTTTTGTCCGTTTGGAAAGCTTGGAATATACTTCGCGATTGGGTCATCCAAGCGAACAAGACCTCTTTCCACTAGTTGCATGAAAGCCGTGGCTACCATTGCTTTTTGCATTGAACCAATGTAATAAACACTCGAAGTTGTGTTTTTACGGCCACTTGCCAAATCAGAATAGCCATATCCCTTTTCTAAAACAAATTTTCCTTTATCTTCGATATAAACTGAACCAACAAACCCGCTATTTTTTAAATATTCATCTATGGCTTTTTCAGGAAGCTCATTCGCTTTTACTGAATTATTTGGCTTAAGTGGCACTTTTTTATTTGGTTTAGTTGAATCTGGAGCCGTAGCTGATTTCGACGATTCCTCATTTTTGGCTTCATATGAAGTAATAAATAGTGAAGCTACCGAGCCAACACCGATTCCTATTAATAAAATTAAAACCAAGCTCCAATAAAAGCGATGTTTTTGTTTTTTTTCTTGTGTTTTTTTTAAGCGAGATTGCGCCACGAATTTTCTCTCCTTCTATAAATAAATCAATCCCCCACTTGAATAAATATAAAAAAGGGCAAAGCCATGCCGTCCATAGCTTGCCCCCCATAATTTAAAGTTACTTTACTACTTCAAACGCTCTTTAAGTAGCTTCGAAATGGCGCCCAACCATTTCTTTTGCCGATTAACCACAAACTGATAAACTGTACCATCGTTCAGTTCGACTTCTATCAAATTAGCCAAGACCTCTAGACCAAAAAACTTTGTCTTTTTTCCAGAAACTCGGGCTATTTCTTCTAGCTTTATCTCTATTTCGTCGTCGAATGCTTCATTAGGTTGATGAATAATGCTCTCCGAAGTCAAGTACAGCTTTCCCGGTGCTGCTCTTGATTCCGTTTTGACATTAGCAAGACCTTTATAAAGAACCTCACGCTCTGCCACGACTCATCCACCTTCTTTCACTCGTCGTGATTTTATTTTACCAGATCGAAGCAAAAGAATCACTATTAAAATGCTTTAAAAAAACTTTTTTTCTTTTTGCCACCTTCTGGAACAAAAAGATTCAAATGACTCGGAAAAACTTTAATTTCAACCGGCAAAGCAGGACCAGGATCCCCATCAACATTAACCGAAAGATCCTCACCAGACGCATCAATTTTAAGATGCTTCGTTTGAACGTATTCCACACCGTCACTATTTTTCAGAGTACCTTTAACCAGTTGTGGAAGCATGCCAGCAGCATCAAATAACCCTAATTTTGTTAGCACAAAAACATGTAACAAACCATCATCAATTTCAGCATCCGGCGCCCAATTTTCCATGCCTCCTACGGAATTGGTTAAACCTGCCACAACAAGAGCTGCATCTCCGTCAAAGTTCCCCTCATCATAATCGAGCTTAAACTGTAATAATTCATGACGATTAAATGCTTTAAGTCCCTCAACAAAATAGGCAATCGAACCAAATTTTGTTTTCTGTTCCACACTCACTTGATCGACTGCTTGTGCAATCATCCCAACAGCAAGCACATTCATAAAGAAATGTTCTTCAATTTTCCCAACATCCATCGGTCTAAGAACAGCTGTTTCAAGCATCTTGATCGCCTTCTTCGGCTTAAGCGGGATTCCCGTCGATCGTGCTAAATCATTCACCGTTCCAAGCGGGATAAAACCAAAAGCTGGACGGCTTTCATGAATCGAAAGTCCATTAATCACTTCATTAAGTGTCCCGTCTCCGCCCATCGCAATGACCGCATCGAAATTTTGTTCAGCTGCATGTGAAGCAAAATCCGTCGCATCGCCGCCTTTTTCCGTTCGTTTCACTTCTACTTCATCAAATCGTTTTAACAAGGTCTTTTCTGCTTTATCCACATAGCCTTCCGCTTTTTCTTTTCCAGAAGATGGATTTACAACAAGCATTGCTTTCGTCATCTCTTTCACTTCCTTTAGTTGCAATTCGTCTTTATTATACATGCTAATAGCACAGAAAAACAACTCTGGATAAACGCTTTAACTTGAATATTTTTCATCCGAGCGCTACATTGAAATTAGATAAATTTGAAGGAGGAATACCATGACTGCATTTCGTGCTTTATTTGTAGATCAAAAAAATCCTGAAGAAACAAGCCTTGAAATCAAATCCATTCAACTCGATGACTTACCTGAAGGCGATGTAACGATTCGCGTCCACTATTCGGGCATTAATTACAAAGACGGACTGGCCACACTCGCAAGCGGAAATATTGTCAAAAAATATCCCTTCATTCCAGGAATTGATGCTGCAGGCGTTGTCATTGCCTCAAGTGACTCCAATTTTAAAGAAGGCGACCCTGTCATTGTCACAAGCTATGAACTCGGCGTCAGTCACTTCGGTGGCTACAGCGAGTATATCCGCGTACCAAGCAAATGGGTCGTGCCACTTCCAGACGGGCTCACGCTACGCGAAGCCATGATTTACGGAACAGCCGGATTTACAGCGGCCATGAGCGTCTTAGCGCTTCAAGATCACGGTGCAAGCCCACAAGATGGAAAAGTGGCCGTAAGCGGGGCAACAGGTGGCGTAGGAAGCATCGCAACCGCTATTCTCTCCAAATTAGGCTTTTCAGTCGTTGCTTCAAGCGGGAAACAAGGGCGCGTTGACTATCTCGCAAAGCTCGGAGCAGATGAAATAGTATCCCGAGAAGCCTTCCAGCCAGAAAAGTTGCGTCCACTTGATAAAGAGCAGTTTGCTCATGCAATTGATTGCGTCGGCGGAAAGCCTCTTAGCTACTTGTTAAGCACAACTAAGTACGGCGGAAGCGTGACCACGTGTGGCATGTCAGCCGGGTATAAATTAAATTCAACCGTCTATCCGTTCATTTTACGTGGCATCCACTTGCTCGGGATTGATTCCGTTTACT
The DNA here is from genome assembly GCF_003369925.1 of Listeria kieliensis. GTDB lineage: Bacteria > Bacillota > Bacilli > Lactobacillales > Listeriaceae > Listeria > Listeria kieliensis_A. Next base: position 304,621 of record NZ_LARY01000002.1, read on the forward strand.
GCCCTTACGCACGTCGAAAAGAAGTCTGGCATCACATCGCAACAGACTTCAAACTAGATTCTCTGGATGCCATCACAACTGAAATCCCCCTTCAAGACCTTCCAGAAGCACTTAAAAAAAACGTCCAAGATGGCATTTTAGGCCGCTATCTCGTCAGACTCATTTAACTTCCATCAAAAAACCGAGATCCCAAAGAGGATCTCGGTTTTTTACCGATAAGCCGACAAAATTTGCCGTTCTGTAATTTGATCGACAGCTTCAAACGCTGTAAAGTAGTTTTCCTTCTTAATTGAAAACAAAATTTGCTCGACACTTTTCACAAAGTCCTTCCCAGATTGTTCAATAATCGAAAAAACTTCCGCCGTCCCGAACTGTTCAATTTTTGCAGAAAAGTCCTCTACAATTTCCAAGTAGCAGTCATTTTTTAAATAAAAAACAAATTCAAGCAAAACCGCTTTACCATAATAAAAGTAAGCTCTTTCCTTCTTACTTTCGAGTGCCCAGTTCAGTTCCAATCGTTTTTCTTCAAACCGCTTATAATTAATCGGCAACTTTTTCACTTCAATGCGACGAATAGCGTGCTTTAAAAATAAGCCTAGCACATCGAGCATTTCAATATAATTATCTTTCGTTAGTTGACTATCTGCAACAATAGCCCCACGATATTCCGTGTTTTTAACAAAGCCATCCACCGCAAGCATCGAAATCGCCTTTCGAACTGGCGTCCGACTAATATTCATTTCCTTTGAAATCTTCGTTTCAATCAACCGCTCTCCCGGCTGATAAAAACCATTTTGAATTCGTTCCTTTAACTCCCGATAACACATCGTTTCCATTGTTTCTCTTCGTTTGTTTTCCATCTCCAAGCTCCTTCTTTCTCTCTTTACCTGACTGAAACAAATTTATAAAAAGGATTTTGAATCAATAATTTCCTGCAAAAACGGGTTTACCTCTACCTTCTTTTCGACCATCCGAAAAGGATCGTAATCCGTGTTCTCCCTAGCACGAAGTACAGTTTGAATGTAAACAATCGTTTGTATCATCTGTTCTGCTTGCCGCATATCCCTTCCAAAAAGATAGTGCAGCGCCTTTTCAAGCCAAAGTACCAGATAGAAAAGCAAAACTGCTGCCAGTAGAATAACCAGTACAGCTAACAGCCGATTCCAGCTCTTGTCCAGTCCAAGCAAAAAGCTGCCGCCGTAGATCGCTAAAAACACCGCGATAAAAATCTTAAAAATAAGCCCGACCATGCTTTTTTTCTTATTTGCAGTTCCCGTCTTAGCTTCCGAGCGAATAAACGAAATAAGTTCAGCAAGCTCAGCACGCGTTTTAAATCCATTTTTTGCCAGGTACCCATAAAATAGATAATCCTTCATTTTTTGCAATTCCTTAAAGCTTCTCAGTTGAAATTTAACACGAATCAATCGTTTTGCCCGCAAGTGAATCAACAAATAAAAAAAGAGGATTGCAAGAATGGCATCAAGCAAAACTACAGACCAAGCAACTCCTGAGCTCAAAAAATAAAAAACGGCGACTGTTCCCAAAAAGAGCATCATTAAAAGAACGAAGTAACTCGCCCAAAAGCCCTTCATAAAACTATACACTAAATTCCAATTTCCAAGTTTTTTATGATAAAACGCTAATAACTTTGTTAATCCCACCGCTTACACTCTTTTCTAATTTCAACTACCTTCAGTTTAACATGGAACAGCAGGTGAGAAAAGAAGTAAACAAAAAAACACTCCATATGACGTACATAAATGTACAACACACAGAGTGTTTTTCTATCCCCATCAATGTGGGTCTACAGAAAGAACTTTTCCAGTTTTCGCATTGATTCGAACTTCGCTATCATCCGAACCAGTTTCTACCGATACATCATAAACCGTATCCTGATAAGAACGATCTAGCTCTATAGAAGAAACCGGTCCTTCTACCTTAGCAACCGCTTTTTTCATCGCGTCACTTTCCGAAATCAAGCCATTCAAGTCCAGTTTTTCTTGATCTAATTCTCGTTTATCTTCGCTATCTACAGCTTCTTTATGATCCTCTAACACTTCTTTCGATTCGGCATCCAGTTTAAGTTTATACTCATTTTGGTCATCCATACCTTCCACTGAATAAAGGATCCGACCACTATCCTCTTCAAGTTCCACAGAAGTAATTGCAGCCGCTTTCCCGTATTTATCTTCAAATTGCTTGATCACATCTTGAAACGATAGACTCAACTTCTTTCCATTTAAATCATAAGAAGCTTTCTTGTTTGTTGAACTCTTTTGCTCTGATTTTGTCCCGTTCGAACTCATCTCATGTTTACTGTGATCCTCATCATTTCCGCAAGCTCCTAATAAGGCTAAAGCCACTACAGGAACCGCTAAAATCCCCCACTTCTTCATCGTATCCCTCCAAAAGTTTCGAGTCACTTACATTAACAGTATACAAAACCAGGCCCATTTTTTCATCCGTTTTGCGCCCCGTTTAAATCTAAGCCTGCAGCCCTAAATAAAGCAGCAATTTCTCCCTTTGTTAGGAAACTCGCCATTTAAATTTTTTAAAACGCTCTTGGTCAACCGGACTGAGTTCCACCTCAACCTTCGTCCCTTCGCTCAAATATTCCTCCGAAAGAACATTCGCTTCATCATTCAAATAAGCCACAATTTGCCCCTCATCAAAAGGAATTAACAGCGTCATCTTTTTATACCCTGTAAAAATCCGCCTTTTCACCGTTTCCGCAAGCTCAGCAAGACTCGCCTCATCACGCGCCGAATAAATGAACGTATCTCCCACAAGAACCGGATAGCTCTCCTCCGCTATTTTATCCGCCTTGTTGTATGCAAACAACACCGGAACACCCTCAACGCCGACTTCTTTAAGCGTCCGCTCCGTTGTTTCAATCATCGCCTGATAATTCGGATCCGAATAATCAACAACATGAATCAACAAATCCGCATCCCTCGCTTCTTCAAGCGTTGAACGGAAAGCCTTCACTAAGTGCGTTGGCAACTTGCTGACAAAACCAACCGTATCTGTTAGTAAGAAACGTTTATGATCGGGTAACACAATTTCGCGGACACTCGTTTCAAGCGTCGCAAACAACATATCTTCTTCAAAAACTTGTTTGTGTTCACTATTACTGAACCGTGCCACAAGGCCGTTCATCGTAGTCGATTTCCCAGCATTCGTATAACCAACTAATGAAACGACCGGAATTTCATTTTTCTTGCGCTTTCTACGTCTCGTTTCCCGCTCCGCAACAATTGCATCAAGTTCCTTCGTTAACCTGCTGATGCGGTCTTTAATAATCCGGCGATCTTGCTCCAGCTTCTTTTCCCCAGAACCACGGTTATGAAGACCCGAACCGCCACCTTGTTGGTCCAGTGATTCCCCTTCGCCAATCATTCGCGGCAATTCATATTTCAGCATCGCAATTTCTACTTGTAGTTGCGCTTCACGCGTTTTTGCACGCTCCGCAAAAATCGAAAGAATGAGCGCCGTTCGGTCAATAATCTGAAGCCCCGTTGCATCTTCCAAATTCCGAATTTGCGAACCTGTTAGCTCATCATTCAGCACTAACGCATTCGCTTCTTGCATCTCGCCTAGCTGCTTCAACTCCTCAAGCTTTCCTTTTCCAACATACGTCGCTTTATGCGCACTATCCAAGTTTTGTCTTACTTCATCTACAACCTGATAATGATTTGCCTCTGCCAAATTGTAAAGCTCAAGCATCGTATATTCAAAATCCTTATCTGATCCACTTACACCAACTAAAATAACTTTTTTATTCATAAAAAATGACCTCCTGAAAAATTTTTCCAGTGCGGCCAGGACGTTCCCCTATATCTCCTTAAAAGAAGGCATAAAAAAAGAAGAGTCGAAATCGTCTCTCCCTAAAATCACTTGTTCAGTTCATTTCCGAATAGGGTCACAAAATGTGAAAGACTGGTCCCGTTCCATGCCAAAATAAACCTGGCACTCCGCACTATTCAATTAGCGGTTAAAACTCATTTCGGAACGAAATTTGTACAGCCACATAATTTGCAAACCCTCCTAACCTTTTAGATAGCATCATTCTAACATGGGCAGTCTAAAAAAACAAGACGCCCAGAAATCAATCTGGACGCCTAATCGTATAACGCTCGCCAAGCCTCGCATAATCATTTCCACTCAGACGTGAAACCACATCCAAAAAGTCTGGCAAAATATATTCTTTCTCTTCGTCAAATATATCGCTTGAAAATTCATACTGCACAATCCGCGCAAGCAGTAAATCCGCCGTCACAAGTCCAGCATCATTTTGAATCGCAATACTCTTTTCAAGCGTGGCACGAAGTTTAATCTTTGCTTCCTTGATTTCTGGTGTAGCAAATCCTTCCACCCGTTCAAGATGAAGCGACGTTCGCTCTAGTTCGCTTTCATCCGGCTTTAAACGTGCCGCCGTTTCATTCATTTCTGCCACAAAAGACTCACTAACGATATGAATCATGAGCTCTCCTTTTTGCTTGGCATTTCGCGCCGTATCCTTTTCTGCACCATCCGCCCGCTGCACCGCAATCGAGACAAGCGGCGGATCGCTCGAAACCACATTAAAAAAACTGAACGGAGCGGCATTGACCGTTTTTCCGTCTTCTGAAAGTGTCGTGACAAAAGCAATCGGTCGCGGAATAATAGCTCCACTCAAGAACTTGTAGTTTTGCTTGGGCGAAATTTTATCCGCATCAAATTGCATACTGCTCACCACTTAGCTTTTTGTACCAGTCACGTGCGCCTTCTAATTCCGGCATAGTCAACTGGTGACCCGAAACCGTCCACACCGTTTCAACGAGCGCCCCTCGCTGTTTTAGTTCTTTCAAAAGTGCCTCAGAAGCGGCTTGTGTTACAAGTGGATCATTCATTCCCGCCGTCAAGAGCACACGACGATGTGCAAGATTAAAAGTTGCTGGATCATTCCCAGCAGGCATAGCATGGAACAAAATGCCATAATGAAAGCCGTCTTCTTCTTGCAAAAGCGCATTGGCTGCAATATTGGCGCCATTCGAATAACCAAGTGCCACAAAATCGTGAAAGTCTAATCCATATTCTTTAGCAAGTCGCTTCGTTTCGCTAAGCAAATCCTTCGTTTTTCCTGCCAAATCCACTAAATCCAGAGAACCATCCGCAAATCGCTTGAAAAATCGATTCGCGCCATTTTCCGAAACGTCTCCCCGGAGCGAAAGAACAGGAGCATCTGGCGCGACAAACCGTGCTACATCAACTAACGAATGCTCATCGCCACCTGTCCCGTGCAATAATAAAACAGGCGGTGCGTTCGTTTTTCCTGGAATAAAAAGATGTTCCATCTCGAAAATCAGCTCCTTTTCGTATCAAGCGGGCGCACATACGCCTCGATTTCATCGCGTTTTGGTTCCAAAAATGGTGGCAAACTCAGTTTTTCGCCCAGCGTTTCATAAGGTTCATCGCCCATAAAGCCAGGACCATCCGTTGCAAATTCAAACAAAATTTGACGACTTGCTGGCATATAAAGCGACTCGAAATAGTAGCGATCTACAAAGCCACTATTAGGGGCTTGAAACGAATTGATGCGCTCAATCCATTTGAGCAATTCCTCGTGATCTGCCACACGGAAAGCGACATGGTGAACCCCGCCGTAACCTTGCATTGCAGGCGGTAAATCTGTTCTTTCTTCTACAAATACAGAAGCCCCATTTCCGCCTTCGCCTACTTCATAAAGATGCAAGCCATTTTCTTCTTTCACATAACTAAATCCAAGCACAGCCTTTAAAACTGCATCCATATTTTCAAGAGATGTCACCGTAAGTTTTACAGGACCCAAACCATAAATCGCATATTCAAGTGGAACAGGTCCCTTTTGCCATGCTACCCCAGGAGCCACACCGTTATCCGTTTGATCCGAAATCAGCTGCATTTTTTGCTCATCAAAATCTTCAAAGGTCAACACTCTTCTTCCAAAAACCGTTTCAATTTCCCCGTGCGTAACCTCTAACTTATGAAAGCGTTCCTTCCAGTATTCAAGTGCCGCATCACTTGGAACACGAAACGAAGTAAGCGAAATACTATCCGTTCCAGCGCGACCTTTTGGTAAATTAGGAAAATCAAAAAACGTCATATCCGTACCCGCATTTCCCGCATCATCCGCAAAAAATAAATGATACGTCGCAATATCATCTTGGTTAACCGTCTTTTTCACAAGACGCATCCCCAGTACATTCGTAAAGAAATCATAATTTTTTTCAGCGCTGCTTGTCATCGCAGTCACATGGTGAATCCCTCGTAATTCTTTCAACATTTAAACCCCTCCAAAATAAGATTCAATTTCTGCACGTTTCACTTCTAAAAACGGCGGCAAACGAAGACCAGACCCTAAATCTTCCAAATTTTCATCAAGCGTGAAACCCGGCTCAAGACTAGCAAATTCAATCCGTCCACCACCAGGATCCCGCAAGTAAAGACTCTTAAAATAGCCACGATCCGCTAGCTCTTCCACAATGAAGCCACGATCCTTAGCCCAAGCATGCAGCTCATCGACCTCCTGTTTCGACCGAAGTGCGTAAGCAAGGTGATCAATTGCACCACGACCAAACCGCGTTTTTTCAGCAAGAAAATTCGGTATCACTTGGGTAAAATTACCCGCCACATCATTCGACAGGCGCCCTGCTTCCCCTTGAAAACCGATCTCCTTAAGCCAGCTTTCCGTCTCCAAGGGAACATTCGTACAAATCTCCACTTGGACAATCCGAATAATTTGCTTTTCCCGGCTAATCTCGCTATGCCGAGTCGCTAAACTCTGCTCAATCACTTCTGGAATTTCCATAAGACGCAATTTCATCCCATCAGGATCTTCGAATAAAATCCCAGTTTCATCACGCTTAAACAAACAGCCATAACGATCAAGTCGCCTTTCCCAAAAAGCCAGACTACCATCCGGAACGCCTAACGAAACCCTGCCAAAATAATGAGAGCCCTCGTAGGTATGCCCGATTCGCGGAATTTCAAAAAACGTCAAAACCGTTCCAGGCGTTCCCGCATAATCCCCATAAAACAAGTGCCGCATCTTTAAATTCGTTTGATTGACCGTATTTTTCACTAACCGGTAGCCCAAAATATCTTGATAAAAATGATGTGTCGTCTCAAAATCCTTAATAAATGCCGAAATATGGTGGATTCCTTGTATCATAATGTTCCCCTCCTCCTATTCGTGATACCAATAGTTTATAACTAAACTTTTAAAAAGTAAAGCACTTTGCTTACAAAAAATAAGTTCCTATCCAAAACGCCTTTTTAGCAAAAGAAGCAACCTGTTCCCTTTCAGCGAACAAGTTGCTTCTTTTTAATTTTTGGCGATTGACGTTTTATCCTTCACAGGAACATTTCCCGAAATTGTACCGCTATAAGTGCCGCTAAGGACAAGCATCCCCATGCCGCTCACCCTCAGATGATTATCCTGATCCAAATAATCAAGCGAATACGGTTTCGCATAAAAGGTCCCGATATCCGAATCAATTTCCGCCGTATACTCATGCAAATCCTCATTCGAATCCGCGAATACAAGATCGAATGCTAAATCCAAGCTACAACTCCCAGCAAGATCAGAAAACTTCCCTGCTCCGTCATTCAAATTCAAAATCAATTTTGCTCCATCCGGTTTTTGATTCAAAATCTTCTCAGCTGCTTCCTCCGATAATTCAATCCGCAAATTTCTCACCACCTAGCAAAAAAGGCGACCCAAAAAGCCGCCTTCAAAATTTAAGCCTTATAAGTTTGCAAATTTTTCAAGCAAACGAATCATTTGGCAAGTGAAACCATATTCATTATCATACCAAGCTACCGTTTTAACAAGTTGCGTATCCCCAGCAGTTGTCACTTCCGTTTGCGTTGGGTCATAAATCGAACCAAATGTGGTTCCAATCACATCACCCGAAACAATTTGCCGATCATCATAGCCAAACGAAGGATTATTTTCCGTATGTTTCTTCATAGCCGCATTCACTTCATCAGCCGTTACTTTTTTGTCGAGTATCGCCACAAGCTCAGTAAGCGAGCCATCTACAACTGGGACCCGTTGCGCATGACCTTGAAGACGACCATTCAGTTCTGGAATAACGAGACCAATCGCTTTTGCAGCTCCCGTAGAATGTGGAATCGTATTATCAGCAGCTGAACGAGCCGCACGCAAGTTCCCCCCACGAACAGGACCATCAAGTAACATTTGAGTAGACGTATACGCATGAACCGTTGTCATCGTTCCCACTTGAATTCCAAACTCATTATTTAAGAAGTAAGCCATAGGAGCCAAGCAGTTCGTCGTGCAAGAACCCGCAGAAATAATTTTATCATCTTTAGTTAGCGTATCATCATTCACATTATACACAATCGTCTTCATTTGACCTGCTGGAGCTGAAATCACGACGCGTTTCACGCCTGCATCCAAGTGAGCTTGCGCTTTTTCTTCAGATGTATAAAAGCCTGTACATTCAAGGACAATGTCGACACCTTGTTCTTTCACCCAAGGAATCTTGCTTGCATCAGGTTCTGCATAAACACGCGTTTCTGTCCCGTCTACAACAATTGAATTTTCCGTTGCTTTTACCGTACCCGGATAGGTGCCATGCGTTGAATCAAATTGCAAGAGTTGTGCAAGCATTTCTGGATTCGTTAAGTCATTAATTGCCACAACCTCAATATCATCTGAAACTTCCTTGATCCTGCGGAAAGCTAAACGACCAATCCGACCAAATCCGTTAATCCCAACTTTTACTGTCATAAAACTTCTCCTCCTATCAAAATCTATTCGTCAACATCCTAGCTGAATGATCAAAGTGATGTAAAAAAAACTACATTTTTATTTATACCCCATTTTTCCATTCTAAATACATTTTTTTCAACTTTTCACAGTCGCAAGCGCTATCATTTCAAATTTTTCCGTTTCATCCAAATCGAACCCTCAAAAGGAGAGGTAAGTACTGCAAAACCAAATTGACGAAAGAAATCAAGCACCGCTTTATTTTCTGGTAAGACTCGCAAAAAAATCTCATCATAAGGATATTTTTTGGCTTCAAGGAGTAAACCTTCCAAAAGCCTTTTCCCAAAGCCTGCCAGACGAAACTCTGGCGCAACTAGCAAATGTGCAAATTCAAGCGTTCCTTCCGTCTCATCTACCCAAATTTCACCATAAGCCGCTACCTTTTCCCGCTCATATAAAATAAAAAGATCTTTCTCTTCCGCCTCAACCCAAGTCAAAATCTCACTTCGCTCAATCCTTCGCGTTCCCGTCGCCAAATAATTATCCGTTTCATTTTGAAAAAGTGGCAAAATCGCCGTCACATCAGCCTGCGTTACCCGTTTCATCCCGTTCCCTCCAAAAAAACATTCTCCTAAGCCATACCCGAAAAAGCCCTTTTGCTAACAAGAAAAAGCTGCCCGCATCCGCGACCAGCTTTAGATTTCCCTTATAAACCGAATGGAGCTTCTTCCATCAGGTAATCCGCTTTTAATTTTGTGCGCCTCCGTTACGAACACGATCCCAGATTCGGTTTCATAGCGCCCTGGCTTTGGAAGAGAGTAATCCTCAATCCCGTACATCACACCATCCAGAACCTCTCCCGTCACATACCACGGGTGTCCAAGTAACGCCTCAGCTCTCGCAATATCACCAGCACGAATCAAAGCGCGAATCTCCGTCGAACTAATTTTATCCGCAATTCCCTCTTCCGTCTCAACGGGAATCGCCGTCACTTGAATCCCAAGAGGCCTGACAAGCTCTCTTAATAGTTCCACATCCGAAGCAGCACCTTTGCCAAAGTTAAATTCCTCTCCCACAATAATATGCGATAACTGAAGCTGACTCAAATGTTCAAACACGAATTGCTCCGGCGTCGTTTCCGCATATTCTTTCGTAAAATTCGTTTCAAATAACACATCCACACCATAATGAGCTAACCAGCGCTCTTTTTCTGCTCCCGGTGTGAGTGCCTCGCGAAACGCAGGAAGCCCCTTTAGCGCCCAAAGTGGATGTGGACTAAAGCTAATCACCGAATAAAGTTCATTCGGTTTTTTTATTTCAAGCGCCGTTTGCAAAATCCGCTGATGTCCGCGATGAACCCCGTCAAACTTTCCAATCGATAAAACCGCTGGCCGTGAATCTGGAACCGGCGCCAAATCAACATGATAAATTTCCATACGCTTCACTCCTAAACTCTACTTTATAGTAGCCTCTCAAAATCTACAACTCATCTGTTTGGATAAATCACTGAAATCAACAATTATAACCTCCTGATGTTTTCAAACAGGCAACTTACCAGTAAGCAATTCTACCAAAAAAACACCTGCCTCACTTAAAGAGCAGGTGTTTTCAAATGATAAATCTCTGGTTTTTGCATTTTTTCTGGCTTGTCTTTTTCTTTTGCCAACTTTCGATTTGGTAAAAGTAATCGTAAGCCATTTAAAATCACAAGAATCGTGCTTCCTTCATGCCCGATCACACCGAACGGCAAGTTAATGGATTGAAATAAATTGGCTAACACTAAGCTGATAATCACCAGAATCGAAAAAGCGATATTTTGCTTCACAACTCGCCCAAGTCGAACCGATAGCACACTCGCATAGCTCAATTTCTCCAAATCATTTTTCATGAGCACCACATCAGCCGCTTCCATCGCAATATCCGTTCCTTCCCCCATCGCGACGCCAACCGTTGCGTGTGCAAGCGCCGGCGCATCATTAATACCATCTCCAACCATTGCAACCGACCCATAAACCGCCTTCAAATCACGTAGCACGTCGACCTTTTGCTCCGGAAGACAACCCGCAATCACATAATCAATACCAATTTCTTCGCCAATTGCAAGCCCCGTCGCTTCATTATCTCCCGTCACCATAATCGTTTTAATACCACGTTTCTTTAGGCTAGAAACCGCATGTACGGCTTCTTCTCGTTTGACGTCCTTCAGCGCGATCATTGCGACCACTTGCTCGCCGCATGAAGCATACACGAGCGTCTTCCCTTCACGAGGAAGCGTATCGCTAAGCGAACCTGCAAACTTCATAGCCTGCTCACTCCCCACAAAGCGAGCCTTCCCTACACGCCATCTTTCCCCGTCAATCACGGCTTCCACACCAAAACCAGGCACATCCTTCATCACTAAATCCGTGAAGCTTTCCGCCCGTTTCTCGGAAAAATCGCGTACAATTGCCTCAGCAAGCGGATGAGCCGAATTTTGTTCAAGCGCGTAAATCCGGTCAATGACTTGCGTCCGGTCGAACTCTGGTGCCACGAAGAAATCCGTTACTACCGGCTTTCCTTGCGTGAGCGTTCCCGTTTTATCAAACGCGACCGCTCTTACATTCCGCAAGTTTTCCAAATGGACGCCACCTTTAAATAAAACCCCATTTCGTGCTCCATTTGAAATCGCCGCAAGCGTTGCCGGCGTGACAGAAGCCACAAGCGCACAAGGCGAAGCGACTGTTAAAAGCACCATTGCCCGGTAAAAAGTCTCATTCCAGCTCCAATCAAGCAAAAAGTGTGGTAAAAAGAGCATCACGAAAACAAGTACCAAGACTGCCTTTACATACTTATCTTCAAACTGCTCAATAAACTGCGCTGTATGCGAAGGCTCGCTTTGGGCTTCCTTCACCATTCGAATGATCTGACTAAAAAGCGTTTGATCCGCTGTTTTCCGAACTTCCATCCGAATAACGCCCGAAAGATTCACCGTCCCACCAAAGACTTCATCGTGAGCGCCTTTTTGGGCTGGAATTGATTCCCCATTGATCGCCGATTGATCCACCGAAGTTTCCCCTGAAACAATCACTCCATCGATTGGAATTCGCTCACCAGGGCGTACCAAAATCAAATCTTGCAATTTAAGCGACGTTACATCGACCTCTTCCGTCTCCCCCGTTTCCAGCAGTAAAAAAGCAGTTTCCGGTTGAAACGACATCAGTTTCGTGATTTCTCGCTTGCTTTTGTTCGTCGTGTACGTTTCAAGCGCGCCACTCAGTGAGAAAATAAAGATTAGTACCGCACCCTCGAGCCAGTAACCAATAATCGAAGCTCCTGTTGCCGCAAGCACCATTAAAAGCTCCACGTTCAATTTCCGTGTCTTGATCGTGTCGAGAATCCCTTCTTTCGCCTGATCGAAACCGCCAATCACAAATGCCGCAATAAAAATCCCCGCCGTCGCACCCGCAGGCACCACACCTTCCGTTTGCCAGCCAAGCAAAATAAGTAAACCACTAATCCCCGCTGCAAGAAACTGCCAGTTCTCTTTCCACCATTTTAATCGCATCTTGAACCACTCCTTTCTTTTCTAACTGATAATTGTTATCAAAGCCCTTAAAAACACGAAAATCTGCTTTTGCTCCCGCAAAAACAGATTAGATTCATTATAATTTACTGATTTCTTATTCCACTACTATTATAGCATGATTATAGTGGCTAAACAAGTTAATTGATAAAATATTCTTTTAATTGATAATGAATTTCATTCCCGACTAAACAAATAAAAAAACCGGAAAAGAAATTCTTTTCCGGTCCCCTCTTTTAAGGAAGTACATTTCCAGCCGCACGATAAATTTCATACCATTCTTCACGCGTGAGAGCAACATCTGCTCCCTTACGAATAGCTTCGATCCGCTCAGGATTCATCGTGCCAAGCACCGCTTGAATCTTCGCTGGATGACGTAAAATCCATGCAATCGCAATTGCTGAATTTGTCACTCCATGACGTTCCGCCACTTCATCTATTTTCACGTTGAGTTCAGGGAACTTCGGATTGTCTAAAAATACTCCTTCAAAATAACCATATTGAAACGGTGACCAAGCTTGAATCGTCATATCATGAATCCGACTATATTCCAAAATACCATTATCACGATCGATCCCCGCATCCACTTTCATATTCACATTGAAGCCAGCATCAATCATGCCTGTGTGCATCACGCTAAACTGTAACTGATTGACAAGCAATTTTTGTTTAACACTTTTCTTAAGCAATTCAATTTGAAGCGGGCTTTCATTACTCACACCAAAATGCCGAACCTTCCCAGCGCGTTCAAGTTCATCAAAAGCTTCCGCCACTTCGTCAGGTTCAACAAGCGTATCCGGACGGTGAAGCAAAAGTGAATCCAAATACTCCGTCTTTAATCGTTTCAAAATCCCATCAACAGCAGCAATAATATGTTCCTTCGAAAAGTCAAAATACCCTTGCCGAATCCCGCATTTTGATTGCAAAATCATTTTTTCACGAATCCGAGCATTCATACCCACAGCATCCGCAAAAACTTCCTCTGATTTCCCGCCACCATAAATATCTGCATGATCAAAAAAATTAAGTCCATTTTCAAGCGCTGTTTGCACAACCCGTTCCGCTTGCTCTTTCGAGAGATCTGCCATACGCATACATCCAATCGCAATACTAGGAGCAGCGAGTTCGCCACCAAGTTTCAATGTTTCCACATGCTCACCTCTTCATTCAAGATACCTTCATTTTACCACTTTTAGAAGTCCCAACCAATCCAGACCCATTCCCATGAAAAACTTTCAAAAAAAGCTAGCATTTTTCCTCATTTTATTATAAAATAGTCTCTGTTGACTAAATTATGGAGAAATACCCAAGTCCGGCTGAAGGGGACAGACTCGAAATCTGTTAGGCGTCCCTGTGGCGCGCCGGGGTTCGAATCCCCGTTTCTCCGTCAAAAAAGGTTTCCGCAAACTGCGGAAACCTTTTTCTATGACGTCTTGCTAGCCACAAGCAAATAAATCTTTTCATCGATCATCTGAGTATGACAATCCCCAAAGCCAGCTTTCTCCAAAGCACTAGTAAGCTTTTCCGCAGAAAGTCGAATATGGTGTGGCGGACCTCCATCAGGCGTTTTTTTTTCTTCATATTCAATCACAGCAACGTCCCCGCCTGCTTCCGTTACCCGGAACAATTCGGCTAGCACCGCCTCTAAATCAGCAACCTCATGCAAAATCAGCGAAGCGACTACATGCCGTACAGAACCATCTTCAAGTGGAATATCAGCGACATCCGCTTGAATTCGTTCCACATTCGACAGCCCCGCAGCTATCATTTTCTCACCAATTCGTTCAAGCATTTTCGAATCCGAATCAAGCGCAAAAATCTTCCCTTTCGTTTCTCCAGCCAAGGGAATCGTAAAAAATCCCGTCCCCGCGCCTAAATCCAAAAACGAATCATTCGGTGAAAAATTCGGAAGAGCTTGAATCAACTCATGTGCCCGAAACCCTTTCATGCGCTCCTTGTCATCTAAAAACGCCGCCTTATTGTGAAAATGACCTTCGTGACCGCTCATTTTGTCACACCTTCCTACAATTTAATTTCTCGATCCGTAAGACCTTCATAAAATTTTTCTTCGTGTGAAACCAAGATGACGCATCCCTTATAGTTTCTTAACGCTTCCTTCAAAGCTTCCTTACTCGCCGTATCCAAGTGATTGGTCGGTTCATCCAAAATCAAGATATTACTTTTCGTCAAAAGTAGCCGTGCCAGCTTAATTTTCGACTGCTCGCCTCCGCTCAAAGTCTTGACAGAGCGCGTAATATGCTCCGCCTTCATCCCACTTCTTGCAAGCACTTGCCGAATTTGCTTCGACGATAAAAGAGGAAATTCTGCTTGAATCAAGTCAAGCGCCGTACGATTCTCCTTCTCAAAGTGCAAATCTTGTTCAAAATAGCTAATTACCGCTCGGTTGGCAACATGAATTTTCCCAGAAATTTTTTCTCGTTCACCAAGAATGGTCTTGAGTAATGTGGACTTCCCGATGCCGTTAAATCCTGTAATGACCACCTTTTCATCCGAACGAATCGAAAAACTAACGGGGGAAAACAGCGGGTAATCGTACCCCACTTCAAGATGATCCACGACAATGCTTTTCCCAACAATTTCTTGACTAGCTTCCGGAAAAGTAAACGCCGGCCGAACAGCCGATTCAGGTGCATCTAAGCGTTCCAAGCGATTCAACTGCTTCTCCCGACCACGCGCCATCTTCGAATTAACGCCAGCCTTGTTTTTTCGAATATAATTTTCCGTTTCCTCAATCATGCGTTGTTGCTTAACATACTGGCGCCGATATTCCTCATTCAAATGTTCCTTCTGCTTCACAAAATGCGAGTAAGATCCGTTGTATTTCCTAATTGTACCAAATTCCACATCAAGAATCTGCTGTGCAATCTTTTCAAGAAAACCAACATCATGAGAAACAACAATAAATGTGCCAGGGAATTGAATCAATTGTTCGCTCAACCACTCCACGTGTTCCTTATCCAAAAAGTTCGTCGGCTCATCCAAAACCAAAACTTGCGGCTTTTCAAGCAGCAATTTCGCCAAAATGATTTTTGCTCGCTGTCCACCACTCACTTGCGAAATCTTCCGGTCCATCCCGAGAGCATCAATCCCAAGTCCGCGCGTCGCTTGCTCAATCAGACGATCCGCCGCATAAAAATCCGATTGAATCAAGCGCTCCTGAATCCCAGCTGCCTTAAGCAAAGACTCGTCATCGCCAGCCATATAAAGCTCATTCATGCGCGCTTCCATTTCAAAATATACAGTATACGCTTGTTCCAAATAAGCTTGAATCGTTAAATTAGGATCAATTTCCGCATACTGATCCAAGTGCGCCACTTCGGCTCTTTTCTGCCACTTAATCTCACCAGAATCCGGCAAAATTTCACCAAGCAAAATTTTGATCAGTGTGCTTTTCCCAGCACCATTTTGCCCAACGACCCCAACATGCTCTCCTTGAAAAATATCAAAAGAAGCATCCCTATATAAAGTTTTCTCTGGAACACTATAATTTAAATTTGCTACTGATACAACACTCATAATTTCTCCTCTTTTCTTCATATCATGAAAGTAAAAAATACAAAAAAACAGAAGGCAACATCAAATCGATGGCCTTCTGCTTTCCAAAACAAAAGGCTCTAGACAAAGCACGTCTAGAGCCGTTATTATTTTCAAACCATGTCGGTAAAAGCGGACACACCTAATAAACCTTATTGGTTAAACAGGGCTCCACTCTTTACCGACGGGGAAAATTTATAACTGATTAGCCTCTACACAACGCCTCGTCGCTTTCATTTGTGCAGAGGAAATTCTTTCAATAAATGGATATTGCTTTTGCATTTTTTACACTTCCTATTCGCTTATCAATATAAACGAAGAAGTCACTTGCTGTCAAGCACCTTTTTGCTTTTTCAAGTAATAAATAAAAAATAAAAAGACTAAAAAAGCAACAAAAAGAAATCGAGCGATGGTTTTTGTTTGAATCATAAAAGTTCCACCAAGGTTTAAAATAAGTATTAGCAATGGAACAAAAATAAAAAAGACTATGGTGAAAAATCGATATGAGAAAGCATTTCTTTCTTCTCGGTAGTGATGATTAAATTGACTCCCTTGTTGACCAGTATCTTCTTTTTTCAATAAAAAAAGAAGAACTGCTCCAATAATCGTTAACAAAACTGTAACACTTTGGCTTAACAATTGTCTCCAAGTAATTATTCTACCGCCCATTATCAGTGCAAGAGCAAAGCCATAGACTAAAAAAAGGAAGAACAATCCACCATTTTTCCAATATTTTCTCATCCTTTGTCTCCCTTGCCTTTAACAAAATTGTGAATTTACTACTTTAGCTTACCGTCAATCCCCACTTTTTGTATGTCACTTAGTTTCAGCAACCAATTTTAAATATGACAACTTCATGAAAAAAGACAAAGCCAATGGCTCTGTCTTTTAGCTATCATTGAACTTCTATCCGCAAATCATCTTTCGCCGTCCACTTCATTCGTTTAAAGACCAAATGCACAGCAAAAGTAATGACCCCAGAGAGCATAACTCCAACACCAATATAGACTAAAAATTCCGAAGTACTAGTAGAAAGAATGTTAAGAGGCGCAATCAGCGAATTAAGCCCTAGCCCTGCCAGTTCGTATGTAGAGCGAAAACCAAAACCAACAGTGGCAATCGGTGCACAAATTGCTGCTGCAATGAATGGTGGAATAGCAAGTTGCGGATGAAGCGTTAAATTAGGAAATTGTACTTTTGGAGTAATCAACCCTTGTGAAATATTTCCACCCAAATTATTTTCTCGGAACGACATGATTGTAAACCCAACAAACTGAGCCGTACAACCAATAAGCGCGGCGGCTGAGGAAACTGGATCCAACTGCAAAGCAATGGCAAGCGCTGCAGATGAAGCAGGTGTCATCAATAGTACACTCCACACAAGCGAGACCACGATAGAGCCGAGAATCGGACTGACAGTAACAGATTTTGCCATGAATGCACTCACTTGAAGCAACAATGGTGTTGTCACTGCCGCAAGTCCTAAACCAGCAACTCCCCCAACTAAAATAGATGAAAAAGGAATAAACACCATATCAAGGAAAGTTTTTCCTGTAATCCATTTTCCAACAAGCGCAGCAATGAGACCAGCCAAGACAGCACTAATAGGTTGTCCTGTTACAAAAATCCCGCTACTTGCTGGCTGAAGCAACGTATGTCCTGTTGCAGTTACCGCCTGCATAGCATCACTTGTAAAATAAACTGCATTTGCTCCAATTGTTGAAGCCACCATAGAACTAAAAATTACGAGCGTATTTCCTTTTAACTGATAAGCAATCCCTGCACCAAATGCCGGTGCTAGGAGCAACTTAGCTACAGTCCCAATGCTATGAAAAGCCGGCCAGTGAATAAAGTTACCGATTGTTTCGAATAGTAAGCCAATTCCAAGCATGACAAGTACAGCATTAGAAACACCTGCAGCTACACGATAAACATACTCTTTAATTGTCAGTTTTTCTTCTTGTGTTTGTTCCATATGTATCACCTCTTTATGTATATGAAAAATATCATATCACATTTTACCTGAATTGTCTAAATAATTTTTATAGATTAAAAATAAAATATTTTAAAACTAGTTTTCATAAAATAAAAGCAGGGAGTATTAATGAATGCCATCCCTGCTTCTGTTTATGCATAAGAAAAATGTTCAATTTCTGTTCGTACAAAATGAATGAAATGAATAGGATTTATTCTCAAATTCGTTTGATGATGGTTACAACGTAACACTCTTTTTCTACTCAATTTAGAACATTCTTCCAATATAGCTGGATCACTCGAATCCAAGTTTAACTCTGTAAGCTTAACATTAAGCATATACAACCATGGTAGTTTCATTTCTGCTAAAAATTGAATGATAGCAGCTTTTAACTTCCATGATGAATTCTGCGGTTTGAGTAAATGTTCTGCCCACCTTGCTTCCTTGCAAAGCCCTTCTAAAAGTAAAGTCCGAATAGTTTCCCCTTCAGGACCAAGCTCTTGTAAAAATTCCTGCGCTACTTCCCACACTGTTGCATCGGTCACAGCCGTATAGCTAATCATTTCTTGGCATAAAATATCATCTTCAATATAAAAAACATGGCCATACTGTTCCGAAGAAGTACACAGTGCTCCATCGTCAACTAAGTAAAAATTTTTATCAACAGAAATCGATTCCCCAGGAGCCAAATAGCAGATGCGAACATGTTCTTGAAAAGAAGGAAGATCAGCAAAGCTAAAGATTTTCTTTTTCAAAATGCATCCCCCTAAACTTTCTTTTAAAAATTAGTTAATAGAAATCCCATAGCTCTCATTTCAAAAGCTATGGGATCCAGTTTATTTACCTTTCGATTTACGCTTCAACCGATAAATCAAATAAGAAATAATTGCTAACAAAATAATAATAACAATGCTACCCACTAAAACATAGATCCACGTATAATCTTTCTCTAGTTGAACTGCTTTATTATTAAAATCCTTTGCTTCTTTATCTTGAATCGTAAATTCCTTATTCAAGATCCACTTTTTGTCACCTATCTTAGCAACTCCCTTAAACACATATTTACCTGGTTTAAAAGGCTTATTATCCAATCCCACGCCAAAATTAAAATTAGAATTTGGTGCCATACGCAAGTTTTTCTGTACAGTATGATAGAGGGCATCCGATTTACCTTTTTTATAAATTTTTGCTTCAATCGTCATATCTTTGATAATCGCCGCTTGGTCATTTTGGATGTTTGCACTAATAGCATTTCTAAAATTGATTTGTGTGGGCTTTACCGAATTTAACACTAAGTTAGGCTTCACTTGTTTATCCGTTTCAGTCAACTGCACACCAATAGTATATGCATACCGATTGATAATTTGATTTTCATTTTTCTTGTCTTTGGTCTTATTGCTGTCATCTTCTTTTTCTGTAAAGTAAAGGCCACCCAAAACAACTCCGTCAAATAACTGATTCGGCATCTTCAAATGCACTTTCACTTTTTGACTAGTTCCAGATTTGAGCTTAGCTTCTTTCTGAACTTCAGCAATCTTTTTAAAATCAACTTTCAAACTTGAATCTTTCTTTTTTCTAGGGCCACTGTACTCTACAACACCATTATCATTTGTAATCGCTGTATTAGCTTGAATCTCAACCGTAACATCTTTTTTAGTATCATTTCGAAGCTCTACCTCAATATCTTGCTTTTGTCCCGGTTTCATTCTTAAATCAAAATAAGTTTGTGACTTATCAACCTGATTCTCCGGAATAATAGCTTGCACAGCAAAATTCATTTCTGCAGCCGCAGCTGGTTTAGCTAAAAGAAGCACACTTGCCAAACCAACTACAACTAAAGCAATGATTTTTTTAATCTTTAATTTCATACTATCCCTCGTTTACATTTATCAAGCTGGTGAATCCGTTAACGTCCAAGTTAATTTTGTCGTGTATAATCCTTTTACTTTTTTTGCTTTACCTGGTACAACTAACTCAATACTTTTCTTTGCTTCGTCGTTATCTTTACCAAAGTAAGCAAACCAAGTACCAGTACCCTCGTTAGCAAGCGCACTCACTACCTCTGAACCACTTGTTAAACCAGGAGTTAATTTTATATCTTGATGTACAGTAGGGGCCGTACCACCATCATTCGAGTTTGAAGAACCATTTTTTAAAGTAAGCTCTGCGCCATCAAGATAATCTTTTCCGTTTTCATTTTGAAATTGTTCATTTTGTGTAACAGATAAACGCCATCCTGTATTACTACCACGTTTATCTGTAACTTGAACAAAGTTTGGTAAATCAATATCACTTCCAGAACTTTGATCTACCACATGGTCTAGATCAGCATAGTAAACTTCCGTTGTTCCAGATGTTTCCTGAGATAAAAATCTAAAATTCGATACATAATCAATACTTAATGGACCAGCAGTACCTTTTTCATGCTCATCTTCATCCTTTGGTACAATCGGTTTGGTTGGATCTGGATTAAGAGGATTTTGCGGCAATTCAGTATTATGATTCACCGTAAACTGAATAGTTCCGACCGAGTTCATTTGACCTCCGTGTTCCCCTTCCTCAGCTGCATGTACAGTTAAAAATGGTGTTCCTGTTACTACTAATAAGCTGGCTAAACCAGAAATTGTAACGATTTTCGTTGTTTTCATTGCTGTTCCTCCCTAAATTCTTACTTACAATAATTTTTCTTCTTTAAAAACTTAACTGGTGAATCAATGAATATCCAAGTTAACGTTGATGAATACGTTGCATCTTTGATTCTTCTTTGATGTTCCCGGGACAAAAAGTTGTATTCTACTTGTATCCTGATTGATTATTATCAAAGCTTGCAATCCAATTTACCATAACAGTATCTTATTTCACTGAAAGAACACTTTGTGAATCTCCTGAAGTTCTGACTTTTCAAACGTTAAGATAGTTTTGGAGATTATTTTACTGTATGATATGATACTACTTGATTATCTTTCGTCGTTTTTACGACTAGGTTTGTTAAGCCAAAGTAAATTCCTTTAATGCTTTTGAATCGTTTATAATAAAGGAATTCTTTCACACTGCTCCGATCAATTAATTTCCCAATAAAAATTCGGATATAAGCATACTTCATGAACCCACAGCCCTAAAGCTAACCTCTTGATCTATTAGCGTTAATGGTTTATCAGCATTTAGATCATTCAAGTCAAAAGGAGCTACGGGGGAGTCGTCTTCAGAAAAAGCAACTTTCCCCGATTGTATTCCTGCTAATATCAGCAGCTACTGAAACTAACTACTTGTACTGAACACAATAGAATAAGTTAAGCCTATTTTCTGTAAACCCATCACATCATCCATTCCTTCTTTGCTTCGAAACATTTAACAGCAAAATTCCATATATTAAAAGAATTCCACCGTACAAAAGGTTTCCTGTAGACAGTGAATCTCCTGTCGTTGGAAGCTTAGACACTTCTGGTTCAAAAGTTGGGCGTTCTGCACTTGGGATAACAAAATGTGACTCAGGCTTGGGCCCATTCGGAGTAAGTCCTCCCACTGGAGGAATATAAGTTTTATCAAACTTTATACTCGCTTCACTATCCATGCTAGCCGCAATTGCACCAATTGGGACGCTTAAGAATATAATCACTAATACAACGCAGACAACTCTATAAATATGTTTCAATTTTCAGCCCCCTTTTGCAGGTAGTTTCTCGGACATATTGTTAATGAAACAAGTAAAGTGTCCGCTTTTACTCCACTTCCTTTCCTCTTTACAATTCTGTTTTAGTGCACAAACTATCATCATTGTTGTTACTCTACTAGTATAAAAGGAAATCCCTCTCCCTCTATGTTACTTTGTATCGCAAGAAAACTGTTTTGTTTACAAATTTATGAACGTTTCTCCATTTCACATAAAAGAAGCGCAAGCTGTTTTTACAGCTTGCGCTTCTTTATTTCAAATTCACAAAGTATTCCCTCCATCCACACTTAAAATCGCTCCCGTCATGAAAGCTGATTTTTCGGAAGCAAGAAATGAAACGAGCCCTGTTACTTCATCAACTTGCCCAAGACCACCTTCACGCAAAAGGCCCGCAGATGATTTTGGCTGAACAAATTGATGTTCCATCATGTATTGACCGATCTTCTGAGTCATTCCTGTCAAAATTCCACCCGGACAAATTGTATTCACTCGAATATTTTTATTAGCATATTCCATTGCGGCATCTTGTGCTAATCCCACAACAGCATGCTTCGTTGCAGAGTACATACCAAACCCCGTCTCAGATCGAATTCCTGATGAAGAACTGACTAAGACAATGTGCCCTTCTTCTTGCTCAAGCATAACTTGTATCATGTGCTTTAACCCAAAAAAAGTACCCATAATATTGCTATGAATGGTATACTCTGCTTCACTTTCAGTAATCTCATGTAATAGTTTCGGATCATGTGTCACGCCTTGATTATTCAAATAAAAATCAACCTTTGAAAATTTTTCCTTTGCAAGCTGCATAACTTTCTTTGCTTCCTCTTCAACGCCCATATCTGCATAGACAAATGACACATCAACACCTTCGTTACGACACATTTCTGCTGTTTTTTCACCTTCCTCAGCATCCCAGTCAGCAAGTAACAAATTAAATCCATCTTTTGCAAGTTGCAAAGCACTTCCACGACCAATTCCCGTTGAAGCCCCAGTAATTACAGCCGTTCTACTCATATGAACTCCCCCTCAAATTTTAGTAATACATAATTTAATTTTAACACTTTTTCTTCTCATAAACTTGTTACTTAGTACCGAAATCGAAGCTTTTTTTCATTATTTTTATGAAATTTCCTATTTCTATTCTTTTTTTCTGCAAACTGTGCTAAAATACATTCTCATGTAAAGGAGTTGAAACAGTGGACTTTATAACTTTTTTCAAGGATGAGGCTCTATATACTTCCGACGTCAGACACAATCATTTTACACACAAAGATGTATTATTTGAATATTCGTCTCTGAAAAAAAACGAAGATATTGGCATTCTTCTTTCAGGAGATGCCGTTATGGAGATTCGAAATTCTAAGGGAGCTTGGGTACCAAATAAAATCATCAAGTCCGAAGATGTATTTGGTATTGAAAATTTTGCAACCGATATTAAAAAAAATCGACTAGCTGATTATCGTATTACTGGATTAGATGATGGGGATCTATTACTATTCAACCGTGAATATTTACTCATACACATGTCTACCCAACCAGAAATTCTGCAATTTATTTTAGACAAAACTACAAATGCCCTTGTTGATATTACTTACATTCATCGCTATAGTCAATCTTCACTTGCTTATAAACTTCTATTTGAAATTTCTCGCCTTATGACTGATCTTAGCCTACCAACTCATGAAAACATTGTAACTTTTCCAAAATATATTACCATTACCTTCTTAGCTGGATATCTTCGTTCTAGCCGTAACCGAATTTTAGAAGAAATCGTTAAA
This sequence comes from Listeria kieliensis, assembly GCF_003369925.1. Taxonomy (GTDB): domain Bacteria; phylum Bacillota; class Bacilli; order Lactobacillales; family Listeriaceae; genus Listeria; species Listeria kieliensis_A. The sequence goes on from NZ_LARY01000002.1 coordinate 327,922, forward strand.
CTTGAAAATCAAGAAGTGGTTATTTCTCGCAAACCACTTATTGTTGATTTGCAAAAAGTGAAACAAGTTTGTCTTGCACGTCAATATGAATAAAAGCGTGAGATCATTTTGATCTCACGCTTTTATTCAACAAAAAATTTCAAAACAGAATACGCCCCAAGAAAATAGCCAAGTCCCATATTGAGGACTACGTTGCAGAGACAAACAATGCGTTTTCGTAATTTAAATTTTTGAATAGCTAATTTACATAAAAAGTCTGATATAAACAAAAGGAGTAATCCGATAATACCGGGAAGGAAATAATGGTTATTCCAACGAAAAAGTTGTTCACTAAGCGAAATGCCGTTATTTGGATCGTAAGAAAATAACAGCAAGTATGCAATGATATATAGCCCAACTATAATCTCCACAGAAAAAAAGAAGGAAAAAACCTTTTTCCAAGTTTGATAAAACAACGTCAACCCTATTCCCTCCCTTTTTTATAAACACTTATTTAAGTCTATCAAAAATGAAGAATCCACTTCCCAGTAATTTTTGAAAGATCGATAAAACCGAATTCTCGACTATCTCTGGAATGCAATCGATTGTCTCCAAGAACAAAAATCTTCCCTTTCGGTACAGTCTTAACCCCCGAGGAATTTTCTAACGAATAATTTAATTTTTCTAGGCCTTTGTTTGTCCGAATATACTCTTCCTTCTGCACTTTTCCGTTTAAATATAACTTTCCATCAATAATTTCAATTCTGTCTCCAGGAAGACCAATAATTCGCTTAATATATTCTGCATTAGGTGTATCCGGTGAAGAAAATGAAATGATATCTCCTCGTTTATACGTAACGTTTCGCTTATAAATCAAGCCATATTCATTACTTTTAAGTGTTGGCTTCATGGAAACCCCTTCAATTTTGACAAGTGAAAAATTAAAGAAAAAAGTCACACAAATAATAACTAGGATGCCTAGCGCTACAAGGGTTTGTAAGCATAACTTTTTATAGTTCCTTTTTTTCTGTTGATTTTCCTCTTTCCGATATAAGCTTTTTTTTTGCTTGATCTAAAGTTTGCATAATGTCCCCATCACTTTTACTAGGGTCTACATAACATTCTGTTTCATTCTCTTCTGTCTTGCTTCTTTGCTCAGATATTTCTTTCTCCAATTGCTCATCATTTGGCTTATCACTAGTTTCAACTCGTTGCATCCGCTTTTCATCTATTCGATCTAAGATTGAAGTCAATCTCATTATTTTTTGATCAATTTCTTGCTCAAATTCGTCTTCTTCAAAATGTTTTGTTTCTATAATTGGAATGATTAGAGCACTCAAAACAATTTCTCGTATTTTAGAACGAAAAGTTCTTAAAAAATGATCAATCTCTTGAAAGCTAAATGAAGAACTTGAAGCAAAAAACTCAAATTTATAATCACTCTCAAATCCACTTGCAACAATCATTCGCATCCAAATAAACTCAGGGAATTCTGTTTTTAATTTTTCTATACAATCTCTTGCATTAATTGCTTTTGCTTCAGAAAATTGAATTCGCATTGCGTATTTTTGTCCGTCAAGAAGTGCACGGAATTTTTCTTGTGATAAATTTAATTTTTGTTGATAATCTATCAGATCCTGATGAGACGCTTCATACAACACATGCCCCTGAAATTCACTCTTTTCTGGTTCTATTGAAATATTCATAATGACAACCCTCTTCTTCTTACTTCAGCTCTTCAATAATATCATCCAATTGATCAATCCAACTTCCCAATAAATGATCAGTAATCTGCTTCATTTGAATCATTTTTTTCTGGTATTGTTCCGCCTGCTGACCAATCACCTTAAACTCTTCTTGTTTATTCATTAAAATGTCTTCAGCCTTTTTTTCTGCTTTACGAATAATTCGATCTGCAGTAGTTTGAGCTTCAACCAAAATTTCTGCCAGTGAATCCTTCGATAAATTTGCAGCACCGCTATCAACAATCGTTTCATCACTTTTTACAGCTCTCAATTGTGGCTTCGATTGATCGGGACTTTCCCTTTCTTTCATTGCTGACTGATATTTTTCTTTCATTTCTTGATAATCTTGCTCTAGCTTTTTCATAGAACCTAGTTGATCTTTTAATTGATAATTTTCATCCTGTAGTTTCTTGCTTTTCTTTTTTTCCTCTTCAAAATCAGATAGTAAGGATTTTACTTCTTTTTCCAGCTCAATCAACTCTTCATCTGGAAAAACTTGGTGTGATTTATTCATAGTCTGAACTCCTTTCTATTATCTGCTTTAATCATTATGCCTTATTATATAGATCTGTATCTACCACCTCCTGTTACTTTGTTACATTTATCATCATACTTTTTGACTTTTTTATGTAAAAGAGAAAAAAATTGATCCTTTTATGGTAAAATAACTTCTATAGATAAATATAAACTCACAAAAAAAATCACATTTCTAAATTTTCAATTTAAAACTCAATTATTTTTAAGATTGGATCCTGCATTCGACTAAAGGAGCATGATGGAAATTGAGGGAAGACGGGAAGATATGTGCATTAGATTTAATGCGGTATTTAAAAAATCATGGTTCATTTGTTTTAAATATCTCACTACCAAATGAACTTAAGATTTACTCTCATAAGCAAGTTAATGAGATTTTAGAGACACTATTCCACTATCATTTATTGTTTAAAATTTATGGTAAACGAGGATTAGAAAAATATAGTTTAACGAATCGCGGGAAATATGTAATGAATAAAATAGACAGCCGCATCTAGCAAAATCAACAAGTCAATGCAGGATTCAACTTGCAAATAAATAATAAAAGCTGTCAGAAACCGATATTCCACAGCTTTTTGAAAAATTATCTTCCAATTGTAATGCGTGTTGGAAAACTTTCGATGTTATTACTAATTTGTGTAACAGTTAATTCTGCACCAACGACAACATCATTTGGATTAATGGCAATGAGAAAATATCCTGCGGCATTTGCTATCCCTGAGTAATTTTGTCCACCAACTTGAACAACTACAAACGCGTTTGGGCTAACTTGACCAGACACTGCAGAAGCTCCTGGGAGAATTGTATTGACGCTTGGACTTCCTGGATAAACAATTATTACTTTACTTTCAGTTCGTCCAGAAACAGGATCTGTAGCAGTAATTTCAATGTTTTGCCCCGCTTTATATGATTGACTCATTTGAATAACAAACGTCCCAAGAGCAGAGGCCTGTCCTTCATAAACGCGATTGCCGATTTGAACCTTAATTTTACTATTAGGGAGAGCCATTCCTGTTAAAATTCTATCAGTATCTGTAATCATATTGACTCCTAGTTTAAAACTTCCCTGGATAACTTTAGCATTAGTAACTGGACTTTTTTCTTTTCCATTTGTTGAATAAGCTGAAATAAGCGAATCTACTGGATATGGATGATCAAGCAAAATTTTAAAATTCCCTTGTGAATCTACTTTGGTTTCATAACTATCCACAGAAATATTCAGTTTTATAGTTGTATTTGGATCTGCCGTTCCGCTTATCATTGTATCTTCTGTAGTCACTGTATTCATGAGTGGTGCTTTTAAACTAACCTTTCCTTCTGTGACACGCATTGTTGTTGTTCCACTGACTACTCCACTGCCTACTCCATATGCAGACACTAGTGTACCAGCTGGATAAGTTTTATCGAGTTGAATAGAAAATTTATGTGTAACTGGATCGGGAGTTGCTGTATAATGCCCATCTCCCTCGAAAAGTACAAATACTGTTTCTGCACTGGATTCACCAGTTAAAACTTTTTCTGTAGAAGTCAGTTTATTTAGTTTTGGCGGAGCTAGCACTGCCCCCTGCTCAACATAAATAGTTGTTGTTTCACTTTGTTGCCCATCTTTTAAAGCGTGGGCACTAATCTTCTTCCCAACAGGTAACGTATGACCTAAATTCAGTCTAAACTGTCTCGTGTTAGCATCTGGCTGAATCTTATACGTGGCATTGTCAATTTGAATCTCTACGAGCGGCTCATTTGATGTACCTGTCACAACAGTATCAGTAGACTTCACTCGATTTAATTTTGGCGTCTCAACATAAATGTTTCGTGCTTCAACGAATATTGTGGATACAGGGCCCAGTTGTCCATCTTTTTCACCATAGACATCTACTCTAGTTCCTGCTGGGAAAGTTCTGCCTAACTGTACATTAAAAAGGTTGGTATAAGGATCAACAGCTCCATAAAAACTTTGACCATTAATGACAATTCGCACATTAGGAGCATTTACCGATCCTCGCACACTACTTTCATTTGTATATAACGGACTAACGAGAGGAGGATTTATCGTTGGTCTAACGATTCCAGAAATAGTAGTTTGTATTGTATCTGTTATATTTCCGTTCTTATCTAATTGATAGACCGTAACGGCTGTGCCTGCTGGAAAAGACCTGCCCAAATTAATATAAACATTACCTCGCTGATCTACTTTTGAAGAAAAAATATTTCCATTAATAACAGCCGTAACTGTCCAATAAGGTGTTGCAGATCCCGTTATCACATTTTGCTGATCTGACAACTGATTAATTCGCAAAGGTTTATGTACTGGTCTCCAACTCGGAAATAAACAATCTGGACTAGCATTATCATAACCTTGTGCAGATGCTGTTTGAGAAACTTGACTTCCTACAAGAACACTAGCAAAGATTAAACTTGCCATAAGCCATTTGAATACTTTTTTCTTTTTTATCATTCTGCTACATCCCTTCTTTTTTCTTTCTATTTATAAATATTGGGGCGAATCCGCCCCAATATCATTAAAACACTACGATTGAACTTATATGACTTTTCACGCCGTCAACTTCTGAATAACAATCTAAAGAATCCATAGAAGCAATTGGTTTTGTAAGTCTAAAGATTGCTTGACCATTCGAATTTGTCACTTGTTGTAATACATCTGGACTTTCATGCCAAGGTGTGATACTGAGTGTTACTAGGCTACCTGGGTCAGCATTAATAACAAGCATTAGATCTCCAGGTGCTGGAAGATTACCAGTTTCAAAAGTAGGTATACGTGGTTCAACAACTTGATCCTTCATGTCAACTTTTTCTTTCATTGAAGTTACATATCCAGAAACTGGGGTTCCTATCGGATATCTTCTTTCAATGTCCACAACAAAATTACCATTTTCATCAGATTTTGTTGTGAATAGACGATCTCCAATTTGGAGCGTAACATTTGAATTAGGGCGCGAAACGTTACCTCTCGCATGTTTGTCCTGACTAGTGATTGGAGTCAAAGTCATCGCTAATTCTGTCGCATCCATAACCATGGATTCGAATTCCGAACTTACATTTCCTGATGGGTCTTCGGCTGTTGCAGAAATGGTTGTTTCCGCTGGGAAAGTTCGTGCTAAATTAATGGTAAACTTCCCACTTTGGTCTGCTTGTTTAATATACGAAGCGATACTTCCATTTGGTAAGCCTAAAGAAACTCGAACCGTAGCTAAAGGTTCCGTTGTCCCACTAATTTGTGTACTCGTGTTTAAAACTGTATCAAGAGTTGGCGATTCAGGTGCTGTTGTATCCTCTACAGTAAATTCAACTGGATCACTTTCAATGCCAGATTGGCCTGTTGCCGTTACAGTCCCTTTTGTATCTTTTGGATAAATATCATTTAAACGTGCAACGAAAGCGCCATTACTATCCGCTTTTGCTGTATAAAAATCTCGACCAATGATGACTTTAATTTGTGAATTAGGTTCGGCTTTTCCTGTTACGGACTTGCTAGAATCCCCAACCACGTTGACTACAGGAACGGCTGTTTTCTTTGTGCCCTTCACTGTCACTACTGCTGGATCACTTTGATTATTTTGCGTATCTATCTCTACCACTTTAATCTTAGTTCCACCAGGAATCGGTTTATCCAAATTGATCGAAAAGTGTTTATCCTCCCCTACTTTCCCATATAGAACTTGGTCATTAATAGAGGCAACTATTTGACTTCCGACTTTACTTCCTGTCCCTGAAATTTGTTTCATTGTATCATCAATTGGATTCACTACTGGGACACCCGGCTTAACTGTATCTACAACTGAAACTGTGGTGGCAGTACTTTCGTTTCCTGCTTCATCCACTGCTTTAACTGCGATTTTGTCTCCAATCTTAACAGGCTGAGTGAGGTGAATAGAAAATTTGCTTTGCCCATTTCCTGCAGCTGCACCGTTTGCAACACCTTCACCTACTACATCTCCTTGCGCATTTGTAACTATAACCTTGCTGCCTGTTTCGGCTGAGCCATTTACAATTTGCTCGCTCACTTCAATATCTTTTACAATCGGCTTATCAGGAGCCACATTATCTTCGACTTTAGCTGAAACTGGTTCACTAGCCATTCCATTTGAATCAATTTGAACAGCCGTAATGGTTTCATCGTATATAAGCGACCGTTTTAAGCCAATTAAAAATTGACCGTTTTGTCCAACAACTCCAGAGCCAATTTCCTGACCTGAGGCATCTTTGATAACTACTCGGTTTCCTGAAACACCAGTACCTTGAGCTTGTTTTTGGCCAGCTTCAAGTGTACTTAACTTAGGTGCTGGAACTTCTTCTGTCACAACACCATTACCCTCATCCCCGATTTTATAGCCAACAGACATAAGCACATTACTATATTTAGGTGCGTCATATTCTAACGTAACCGTATAGTCTTGATCTTCCTTTGCTACAATTGTTTTTTGATACTGTTGAGGCTGCAAAAATCCTAGATCTCCATCAGCAGTCTTGATATCTCCATTAAAGCTGATTGAAGCAGAAGCTCCGCCAAGCACGCGAAGTTGATAATACCAAGAAAAATTATAGGTTTTTCCTTTTTCTAAGTGAAAAACTCTTTGTGCTTTAAAAACTGAATTACCGATATTAGCAAAATTAATATAGGCTGAATTAAAACTGTCACCATTTAGTGTTTGTATTTTTCGTCCTTGCAAAAATGTATTTTGAACTGGGACATCTAAGTCACTAGAATAGTTTAGTACATTCCATCCAGTTGAAATATCCAAAGAATTCGTAGCTGCTCTTGCTTTCACTGTGTTTAGTTGAGTGGCTTTAGGATTATTTTGCGCTTTAACATCTTTTTCAAAAGGAATACTTGTAAGCACGGTAGACGCTATCGCTCCCGCTGCAACAAGCTTTGCAAACTTACTTAATTTTGTTTTTTTCATCTACTAAACCTCCGTCTTCTCTACATTACTTTTTAAAGCGATACATACTTCCAAGAACAAGCATCAGCCCTAGCAGACCACCAGCAATCGGGGACTTGTCTCCTGTCGCAGGTAGTTCAGCATTCATTCTTGCTTTATGAAGTGTTGACATTGCTGGAGGATTTTCTTGGTTTAAAGTTTTGCCATTAAATGATTTTTCTGTTCCACTATTATTCATACTGACATTAGAAACCAGCGAAGCTTTTGATTGATTCAAGCTTGCTTGTGGAACTTCTTCTTTTTTAGCAGGAGTTGGTGGTGCTACTAGTCCAGCATTTGCTGTAGAAGAACCCGTTTGTCCCCCTTTTGAACTATTTTCGTGGCCACTAACAGCACCATTATCGGATGGAGTAGATGGCTTTTTTGAATTTGGAGCTTGCCCATTTCCACTATTTACATTTTCTCCCTTGCCATCATTAGATCCCGTAGGAGGCTCAACTGGTTTATTACCAGACCCTTGTTCATCTGTTTCTAATTTATGATAAACAAAAGTAATTTCCTTCGTTTGATTAGAAAACTTCCCAGCTTGATTATCAGGTAATTTTGTCAGCCGATATCCTGAAAAACTCTTCGGTTTCACAGCGTATGAACTTCCAACTTCTCCAGTTAAAATTTCCGGTGAATCTGTCAAAGATTTGCCATTTTCATCCACAAAGTTCACAACAACTTTTCCATTTTCTACAGCTTGAATTTTTTTATACGTGAGCGTAACTGTTTGATCGGAACTTTGGAAAGTTCCCATAACATTATCGCTTGTTTCTTGTAATATATAACCAGGAATTCGCGGTACTTCAACTGTATAGCGATCTCCAATATTACCTGATAGTTCAGTTGATGCTTGAATGGATTTACCATCTTGGTCTAAATACTGAACGGCTACTTTTCCTTGCTCTTTTTGGGTTTTTGTAATCTCTACTCCTACATTAGGAGATCCAAACTCATATCCTACTGATAATAAGACATTGCTATAATCGCGAGCATTATATTGAATAGTGACAACATAATCTTCATCTTTATCTGCGACTACAGTTTCTGTATAAGGTGTAGGTAGCAATCGATCGTTGGAAGCATCTGCCGTTTTTACGTTACCATTAAAACTAATACTTGCCGTTGCATCTTTTACTATACGAAGTTGATAATACCAATTGAAATGATATGTATTACCAGCTTTTAAATGAAATGTACGTGTGGCTTTGAAAACAGAGTCCCCGATGTTAGCAAAATTAATATACGCTGAATTATAACTGTTGCCATTTGGTGCTTGTATTTTTCGATTTTGCACGAAAGTATTCTCTTCGGGGACACCTAGGCTACTAGAATACTCCAGCACATTCCAGCCAGTAGCAATATCGAATGCAGATGTAGCCTCTTGTATAGTTTGTGAACTTTCAGTTTGGGAAATTGATTTTGAATCAGGAGTTTCTGTTGCTAGTGTAGTTCCTGCAGGAATCAATACTAAGCCAACTGACAGAATAATTACTATCAATTTATGCTTAGAAATTTGATATAAAAATCTTTTCAAGTAATCCATTTTCGTCTCCTTTTCTTTCATATAAATAATTATTCTTATTTTACTTTCTAAACCACCTTTTTCTTGATCTTTTATCACCCCCTCAAAATATTAGCTACTACATGTAAATCCCCTGACTCTCCTTTACAGCTTGTCGTAGCTTCCTAAGATGAATGACAATTTGCCGTTTTTTCAAGAAAATTAATCGTTCGTCCACAAGCATTTTACAAATTTTTGAAAATGCTGTAGCATCAAGATCACAATAATCCGCTAGAAAATAGTGATTAATGACCGTTGGAAACTCATAAAAATCTTCATTCTGATCCGCTCCAAGCGCATAAGCTGCGTTAATTAAGCCTATCAAAACACGATCCCTTTGATATTTTCCATTTATCCCCATTTTTACAACAAACTGATGTAACTGACCTGTTAGTTTTTTTAAAATAAACTCTGTAAAAATAGGGCGAATAGAAAGGTAATCCAAAAAATATTGCTTTTCTATTGAAATCAGTTCACATTTGCTTAGTGCTTTAAGTGTAAATTGATTTTCTTCCTTTGATACAAAAACTCGGTCAAAGTCGACTAGCGCTTCTCCTACATAGAAACTAACAGCTCTTGCTTGATTTTTTACAAGCATAAATTTCACAACATAACCCTGTTTCAAAATAATGACCCGTCCATAATCTTCTTTGATTTGTTCATTCTTGTTGTATACTCTGCGCTGTATCTGTTCCCGATTAAGTGCATTCTGTTCCAATTCTTGAATAATATCTTCAATAGTTGCTTCTTTTTTTATTTCTTTTCTATACATATTTCCACCTCCTTACTAAAATATCATTTATAAGTGTTTATTATGTTGTAAATAAACATTTATATCGTGATTTTTGTTAAAAATTTGTTACTAAGTTTTTTTATGTATAAATTCTCATCATTTCTTTATTTTTCTGCACAAATCTTCCATTTTTTATCATGATTTTAAGGCACAAAAAAACTTCTTGGATTTCTCCAAGAAGTTTTTTTGTAACGCGCTCTTACATAGTAAGTGCGCCGCCGTCTATTAAGTATTCTCCACCAGTAATAAAACGTGCCTCGTCAGATGCCAAGAATAAAACACAATAGGCTACATCAATTGGTTCTCCAATATAAGGAAGCGCACCAGTTGATGCTGCATGTTCTCTGCTTTCATCTGTTTGTAACACATCTTTAAGCATTGGCGTGTCAATCGTACCAGGATGCACAGAATTAACTCGAATCGATTCTTTTCCGTACGTTAGTGCAGCATTCTTAGTTAGCGTGCGAACAGCTCCTTTACTTGCATTGTAACCAGCTCCACCAACTCCATAGATGCCAGCTAAAGAGGAGATATTAACAATCGATCCCCCACCATTTTTTTGCATATTTGGAATCACGTATTTCATTCCAAGGAATGTTCCTGTTGCATTGATAGATAAGATCTTTTCAAATTCCGCCTTACTGATTTCTGTTACTGTTTTAAAACTCAAGATTCCAGCATTATTAACTAGAATATCAATTTTTCCAAACTCCTTAATTCCTTCATCCACGACTTTTTGCCAATCTTCTTCATTCGAAACATCTTGTTTCATTGCTAACGCTGTGCCGCCATTTTCTTTTATTTTGTTTGCAAGCTCATCTACTCCTTCTTGCTGCAAATCTGTGATAATAACTTTTGCTCCTTCTTTCGCAAACAATTCTGCTTCTGCCGCTCCTTGTCCACGTGCAGCTCCTGTAATCAATGCTACTTTACCATCTAAACGTCCCATTTAGATTTCCCCCTTTTCCATTATATGTACTACAATTTGAGTATACAAAACTTTAGTAACCGTTTACAAAACATATGCTTGCAGAATGCTTCACAAGCAATTGTTTCACTTAAAAATAACAAAAAAGCTGATGAAATTAAAATTTCATCAGCTTTTAACTTTCGATCAATTAATTAAAAGAAAACCACTTTATAAAGCAAGATTGCCAATATTGCTGCAAGAATTGGGGCAACAACAGGTATCCAAGCATAATTCCACTCTGAACTCCCCTTATGTTTTAGTGGAAGAAGAGCGTGCAAAATACGTGGTCCAAGATCCCGCGCTGGGTTAAGACCTGGTCCAGTTGGTCCACCAAGTGAAGCCACTAGAGTCCAAACAAGGAAACCTAAAGCTAGATGTGCTGTTCCTAGATTATCTGCAAAAAACGGTGCTTTGGTAATTCCTAGCGCACCAAAGAACAACACGAAAGAACCAACAAATTCATTCACAAAACCGTTTGTTTTGCTTCGAACAGCATTGATTGTTGAAAAAGTCCCAAGAATGTGGTCGGGCGTTGTGGTCCTGTCATAGTAAGGCTTGTAACAAGCTACTACGATTAATTGTCCAACCATTGCGCCTGCGAATTGGGCAATGATATAAGGAACAACTTCTCCCCAAGGGAAAAGACCCGCTACAGCAAGTCCGATTGTAAATGCTGGATTGATGTGGTTCCCGCTAATTCCGCCAAACATCATGGCAGGAATCATAACCCCACAGCCGTAACCAACTGCGATTAACATCCAGTCACTTCCAAATCCTTTCGTTCCTTTAAGATCAACGTTTGCTACTGCGCCATTCCCTAAAATAATTAAAAGTGCTGTACCAAAAAATTCAGCGAGCAGCCGCGTCATAAGCGTGTAATCCATCCAAACTCCTCCATTTGCTACAAATTTCACAAAAATATACGAACGCTTTTTTGAACCACGCAAAACTTTCTATGCTGTGAAATTTAAAAGCAAATCAAGTTGCAAACTGTTAAAAAGCGCACGATTAAGTTCATTATACCCCTCTTCTATAATTTATCAAGTCATAATTTATTGATTTGAAAACGATTTACTTCGCTTTTCCATCCTATTGGAAGCGCTGTTTTTCAAATGAAATTTTTTTGAATAAATAAAAATGAACAAGCAAAAAACACATAAACTTCAAGAATATTCTTCAATCCGTCTATGTGTCTTCTACTAAATCAGCCCAAGTCTTGTCCTGTGATAAAGATATAGCCTAAAAGGAATATATTAAGTGCGACAATAACCGCTGTGACAATCCATGCAATAATTTGGACGGGAATAGAATTCGCAAATTCTCCCATTTTTTTCTTGCTACTTGTGAAAAGAACGAGTGGGACAACAGCGAACGGCAGTTGCAAACTAAGGATAACTTGACTCCATAAAAGAAGCGATCCTGTTCCTTTAGCACCAGAAATCAACGTTACGATAAAAACTGGAATGACTGCAAGTAAACGTGTGATTACCCTTCTAAGCCAAGGCTTAATTCGTAAATGAATGAACCCTTCCATAACAATTTGCCCACTGAGCGTTCCAGTAATCGTGGAGTTTTGTCCAGAAGCAAGGAGCGCCACGGCAAAAAGTGTACTAGCAAGCCCAACGCCAAGGGTAGGTCCCAAAAGCTTATAAGCTCCTTCAATTTCGGAAACAGCCAGTCCAGTTCCGTGAAAAGCTGCTGCCCCTAAGATCAAAATCATTGAATTAATAACAAAAGCGATTGTTAGTGAAAACGTGGAGTCAATCTTAGCAAATCGAACAGCTTCACGTTTTCCTTCCACAGTCCGATCATATTTTCTTGTTTGAACGAGTGATGAGTGCAAATATAAATTGTGAGGCATTACTGTTGCACCCAAAATCCCTAAAGCAATAAATAGCATTGCAGGATTTGTTACGACTTCAGCATGTGGCAAATAGCCTTCAAGCAAAGCACCCATTTTCGGATGAGAAGCCACCATTTCAAAAGCGAAGATCACAAAGATTGTTGCCATCAAGACGATAACAATGGATTCGATGATTCGGAACCCTTTTCTTTGAAGCATCAATAAAAGTAGCACATCTAGCGTTGTAATAGCTACCCCACCTAAAAGCGGAATACCAAATAATAAATTTAAAGCAATCGCTGAACCAATAACTTCTGCAATATCAGTTGCAATAATGGCCAGCTCAGTCAGTATCCATAGCACAAAAGAAGCTTTCTTCCCAACCGAAGCTCGAGTAGCTTGAGCTAAATCTTTACCAGTTGCAATCCCAAGTTTGGCAGAAAGCGACTGTAAAAACATCGCAATTAAGTTTGAAAGTAAAATAACACTCAAAAGTGTATATCCAAAACGCGCTCCCCCAGCAATCGAAGTTGCCCAGTTACCAGGATCGACGTATCCAACCGCTACAAGGGAACCAGGTCCCATGAAAGCCAATAATTTTCTAAAGAAGCCTGCATTTTTTGGAATTGCAATGGAGCTATTTACTTCTTCCAAGCTCACATTATGCGTTTTCGAAACCCACGCTTCTTTTTTTGATTTTTTATTCAGTGTAAGTTCTTCTTGCTCCATAGCCAATCCTTCTTTCTCTTTTCAACTACCTTCATTTTGCACCAGGGAAACTTTTTTGTCAAGAGGAAAGTAAAAAAGCCTTGGCTATCTTTTACTCATCAAATAAAAGAAGTTGAAATCAACCGATTTCAACTTCTTTTTCTAACGAGTTTGCTTGACTGAAAACGAATCATCAAATCGAGCAAGGCGCAAATTAAAATAGAGAGTAAACTCGTAATAAGCGGAAGGCTTGTCAATTGATTCAGTAAATAAAAACAAGCTAAAAGCCCAACAAGGCCCATCTCTTTCCAAATAGAAAACTCAATCTCTGCTTTTTTATGAAGGCCAAAAACAACTTGCTTGGACAAAAAGAACAGCGCTACTGATCCATATAAAAAGAGCAACAACAAGCTCTTGTTTAGATGACCTAAGAAAAGTAAATGAATATTCGCTGCAAGCATCATGATAGCAATGATAATAAAATAATGCCCGTATAAGAAAACTTGGCCATTTGTCGCCCTGTTTTGATCGACAACATGTTCGAAACTGTGGAAATAGGATGCCCACAAAATCGCGATGATCACGAAGCTTAGAAATACATAAAGTAGCGTATACGGATCTGTTACTTTTTCGGCAAGGATGCTTGTTATTGCGACAATGGTTTCTCCGAAGGTAATGATGACGAAAAGGCCGAAGCGCTCTGCTAAATGCGGAAAATGGACAGGGACTTTTTGTAGTTTTTTTCCGTTTAGAAGCGGCAACAAAATGTCTAGGAAAATTCCGGCATACATGATGAAAAATCGGCTATTTCCTTCAAAGAAAATCGCGCTGAGGGAGATGAGGATGCCTACTAGGAATAATCTACCAAGCAAGTTGGCTACTTGTTTTTGTTCCGCACTATACTTTTTGGCGGCTGTAAAATATTGGATAACGGTAAACAAGCGAATGCCTGCATAGCCGATGATAAAGGTGTAGAACGTGTCTGCAAATTCAAGATCAAAGCTTGCGGTCATCAAAATGAGAAAGAACATTTGGCTGAGCATAAAGAGTTCTGGGTGGCTTATTTTCTTGCCAAAACGGTTGTAAAACATGGTTTGTCCAACCCAAGCCCAAAACATCGGCGTCACCATTAGCAAGTATTCGCCAAAGTACAGCAGCGTATGCTCAGGATGATGATCGATCGTAACGAAAAGATGAGTGGTCGACGAGACGGCGGTAACAAAAATTAAATCAAAAAAGAGCTCAAGCCAGGAGACTTTTCGCTCTTCAAAAATTTGTTTTTTCATCATTAGCGGTTCGCTTCCACTTCTTGATATTCCACTTTTTTCTGAAATTCAGATTTGGCAAATGGACAAAGTGGAATCACTTTTTTATTCTCATTTTTTGCTTTTTGGACAGCACGCTTTACAAGTTCTTGTGCGATGCCTTGCCCTCTCGCTTCATCAATTACACCTGTATGGTCGATGATAAGCATTGTTTCGCCAGCATTTGAAAACGTAATTTCACCGACTTCTTTTCCTGTTTCATTGACAGCATAAATTCGGTTCTCACCATTTTTATATTCAATCATTTTTTTGGCCTTCTTTCTGAATATATTGAAGTGCCCCGCTTGGACATGTATCAATGACTCGCATTACTTCTTCTTTTGAAGCATTATCTGGGAGTATCCATGGTTTTCTATCTAAATTAAAGATTTCTCCATTCCCTTGCACACAATTCCCCGAATGCTCACAAATTTGTGTGTTAAAGTAAACGTCTATATCTTTTCCCAAGTATTTACGGTACCCTTTTTCAAGCAATTCTGCTTCAGTCATTCAAGCCATCCCCCGTTTCTTAATTAAAAAATGGATTTGTTGCTTTTTCATGTCCGATTGTACTTTTTCCGCGATGCCCTGGGTAAATCACCATTTCATCTGGCAAAGTAAATAATTCACGCTGAATAGCTTCAAGTAGCATGTCTTGATTCCCAGTGTAAAGATCTGTACGTCCGATGCTTCCATTGAATAGTGCATCTCCGACAATAGCAAAATCGTCAAAAATAAAGCTAACACTCCCAATCGAATGTCCTGGTGTTTCGACCACTTTAAAGCGAATTCCATTAAAATCGTACGTTTTTAGTTCAAAAGTAAAGTCAGCTGGTTTTGCTTCAATCACTGACAAACCACGGCTTGGTAACGAAATGGATAAGTTATGTTCAGGATTCCCAAGCCATTCTGCTTCTTTGGAACTGACATAAACAGGAATTTGGTATTTCTCGCGAATCGCATCAAGAGCCCCAATATGGTCGTAGTGCGTATGGGTAAGTAAAATAGCGACTGGCGTTGCACCTGTCCTTTCGATCATAGCTTCAATTCGTTCAGGCTCACTCCCAGGATCAATAACTAGAAGAGATTTCCCGTCGTGAACAACATAGGTATTTTCTTCTGCAATCCCTGTTACAATATGTTCAACATTCAACATAAAATTACCTCACTTCTGCAAATTTCTATACAAATTATAACAATCACAGGCTGGAAAAGGAAATAATCATTCTCGAAATTTGTTTTTCTATCAACAGTATACTAAAATAATGAGAGAAACCTGTTGTTTTAAAGGAGGAAATAAAATGACTAAAATGTTACATACATGTATTCGTGTTCAAAACTTAGAAAAATCGATTGAATTTTACGAAACGGCTTTTGGATTAAAGGAAGTCCGTCGGAAAGATTTTCCAGAGTATGAGTTTACACTTGTCTATCTTGCTTTTTCAGAAGGCGGCTTTGAACTAGAGCTAACTTACAATTATGATAAAAAGGAACCTTATGAACTAGGTGATGGTTATGGCCACTTAGCTGTTGGCGTTGATGATTTAAAAGCTTCTCATGCGCTTCATCTTGAAAAAGGTTACACAGTGACTGACCTTAAAGGCCTTCCTGGAAGCGAACCAAACTATTACTTTATTACCGATCCAGATGGGTACAAAACGGAAGTTATTCAAAATAATACGCTATAATAAAAGCTGCGCCGAAATGGCGCAGCTTTTATTCATCGTAATATACAATCATGTAATTCCGACCGCGATCGTTATCGTAACCTTGAACAAAATCAGCTTCATCTAGGTTTTCTAAGTCTTTGATCGTTAATGTAATGTTTTTCCCCAGTTTCAATGTTTTTCGAACTTTCTTGTTTAGTTTTTCAGCTCGTTCTTCATCTACTTCGAACTCTACTGGGAAATGTAAATTATTTTCTTGCTCGAAATTCTCGACTGCCGTTTTGAATTCTGCTTGTTTAATGGGATCTTGAAGCGCTTTTTCTGTAAAGGTATCAATTTGAATATTCTCTTCTTCTTGCAGATACTCGTTAGCCGCTTTCACAAATTCTGATTTTTCAAGTAGTGATTCTTCTTTTTGTTTGATGTAGTCTGTGCAAAGCTCAACAAAATTCTCTGTTAAAAACTTGTTGTCTACTGTCCGCTCAACACTTAAAAACCGGTCCTTCCAATAAATCGAATCATTTTTGGTAAGCTTGCTTAAAACAAGGACTTTCCCGCCTTTTTCAGCTTCAGCGTTTAAAATCAAACAGCCTTTATCGAGATCCGCACCTGTAATCCCTTTATCATAACTAATTGCAAATTCTTTGCCATTAAAATTGTTTTTTAGGTAGACTTCTTTATTTTCTACTTTAAAAATGCCTAGCCCACTGCACATTTCTCCATCAATAACTAAACCTTCCATTTCAAAAACCCAAAGATCTCCACTTTTAATATTAGGGTGTGTAGAAACACTATAAAGATGCTTTAAAATGTTAAGCGTATCTTCCAAAAAATGACTGGAATCTGCGAATATATTTTGGCTGTAAGTATAAACTTCATTAAAATCCAAACTAGTTTCATGAGTAAAATGAAAATAATCATCCGCTTTGAAATTTTCAAGGAAGATATTAAGAAGTGTCCCATTTAGGTCTTCGGGAAATTCAGTTAGCATATTTTGTGCTACTTCATAGCCCTCTTCTTGCGCTTGGTTTCCAACGAAATGAATCGCTAATTTTTTTATTTTAGCATAAGTAAAATCCAAAAGTCTTTCCTCCATTTTTCCAAAAATAACAAGGTTTTGCTATACTTAAAATCAAAAGGAGTCGATTGATTTGGCAAAACCAGAATTTATTCAAGCTGTTTATAATGTCATCTTGCAAATTCCCGAGGGAAAAGTAACCACGTATGGGCAAATTGCTTATATGATTGGGCATCCTAAAAACGCCCGCCTAGTCGGTAATGTTTTAAAACATACGGATCGCTCTCTTGATATGCCTTGTCATCGTGTTGTTAATTCAGCAGGGCGAACGGTTCCTGGCTGGATTGAGCAAATTCAGTTACTCAAAAAAGAACGAGTTCCCTTTAAAGAAAACGGCTGCGCCGACTTAAAAAAGTGTTTTTGGCAAGGCTCCCATTAAAAAAAGAGCTTTTCCATTTCCACAAGAACACCTGATTCATTATTCGTTGGCGCAACATGTTTAGCCACTTTTTTCACGGCTTCGGGCGCATTTTCCATTGCAAAACTCGTTCCAACAAGGTCTAACATTTCAAGATCATTTCCGCCATCGCCAAACGCAGCAGCTTCTTTGCTAGAAAAATTGAAATGCTTCAACACAAATTGAATGGCATTTCCTTTATGCATGTTTGGCTGAATTAAATCGATACTCCCATGTCCACTGCTTACCGGAATCGTAATATGGCTTATTTCGCCATGCAGCTCTGCTAAAAGGCGTTCTGTCTCTTCTTCTGGACAAGAGAGAGCTATCTTTAATACATCATCATCAATTTGATTATAATCCGAAACTTTAAACATCACGGGACAGTAAAATTCAATTGTCTTGATAAAATCATCTGGAACACTATCCAAAATATAAGCCCCTTTTTTGCCACATACAATTACTCGAAAATCCGTTTTCAGACTCAATACTTCCAAAACCTTTTCCACATCGGCTTTTTCAAATGAACTCGAAAAGATTTCTTCCCCATGTTTTGTGACCATAGCGCCATTATCTGAAATAAAGGTAATTTTTTCTTTGATAGGCTCAAAAAATTGTACAAGCTGAACGTACTGGTTTCCACTTGCAACAACAAATTCAGCTTTCTGTTTTTGCATCTTATCAAACACTTTGGCAAATCTATCCTCATCATAATTTTTTTGGTCGTCTAAAAATGTTCCATCCATATCTACCGCTACTAGTTTAATCATATGTAATCCTCTCTGCTTCTTTTGAAGGCCCTTCCCTCAAAATAGTATTTGTCTCTATTTTAGCACAAAACAGAACTCTATTTGATTCTTAGCATAGAAAAAGCTGTACCCAATTCGGCACAGCTTTAAATAAATTCATGATTACGTGCTACTCCCTTTTTTGCGTTCCGATAAAGAATGATACGATAGCTACTAAAATAACAGCACCAATGATAGACGGGAAGATTGCCATTCCAGCGACATGCGGACCCCAACTTCCTAAAAGTTTTTCGCCAAGCCAAGAACCAATTAAGCCAGCTAAAATATTCCCAATCCATCCTAACGGCATTTTTCTACTTGTCAAAGCACCTGCAATGATACCAATGACAGCACCAATAATAAGTACCCAAATTAAATGAAACATCACATTCACCTCCCTATATTTTTTTACCTCTTAGGAAGGTGTTTTAAACCTTTTAAATTGTTTTTGATCTGACATAACGAAAGAAGCTGTACCGCAATGGGTACAACTTCTTTCAGCGCAATCAAAAGGAGAAATTCACACAATCAAATATTGATTCAAAAGCTAAAATAACTAGTCTGATGAAGGGGATAATTACTGATTTATAGCCATTTTGTTTATTTTGAATGCAATAATTATTAATAACTAAATAAATGAATTAGGGAGATTTTTAGGGAGATAAAAACCCCGACTTTTGTCAGGGGTTTTAACTTAGATCAAATCCTTAATCATATTTTGAAGTCTTACAATAACTCATTAAGCGGACAGTGCTTCCTCAAATAAGGCTCACCTAATTCTACGAATAAAGCTTTCATTTCTCCTTCTTTTGGAACAACCACTACTTTAATTCTTTTAAAATATGGCGCAAATATTTCTTGAACGAATTCATTTATTTCTTTTGTCATCTTTCGACAAATTGGAAATATTGTTGCCATGTCTTCTTCCTCTAAGTGAGGATGTTCATTCGCAGACATATCATACTCATATAAAATTTGATCTATAAAAAAAGGAATACTCTTTTCTAGATCAGATAATAAAACCTCTTCTTTCAATACTAACCATTTATAAAACGCAGCATACCCTTTCGGGAGTCTTTGTGTTTTATACAAATCATTCAATTGCTCTATAATATCCTGCTTAACATCTCTCACACTCAACAATTCTATGTCTTCAACAATTTCCACTTCTTTAAAAAAAGTCTGCCAATACAAGAAAGACTGTGAAGCATAATTCTCAGGAAGTGGATATTGAAAAGTAACTGTTGCTTCATGCTCGATATCTATAGGCGTCAAGTCCCTTTGCTCAATCACCATTATAAACAATGAAAAAAAGATAAAAGGTTTTATTTTATTTAATTGAATTAAATCGCGACTTACCTCACTGGGATCCATATTGTTTTCACTCCTGAAACAATCATCCCAGGACCTTTTGTTGTATAAGCTTGTCCTGTGAATTTAACTTTATATATACCCGGTAATTTATAGTACCATGATTTTGAAATGTTTAATTTAGGGCTATTCTGTCTTAAGGTATCAGTAACAAATTGTCGTCGATTATTATCATAGTTTATATATATCTTATAGTCAACTTTAGTAATCCTGCAATTCTTTCCAGTGCCAGTAGCCCTCATTGTGGCTCTCATACCAACTTTTGATACGTTATAAGTTCCCATTGCAATGATAGGTGCTGATACAGCCCTCGATTGAAGCTCTGGTTCAACAGCAAATGGTACAGGTTCATTTGAATTACTCGGAATTTCGACTTTATCAACTGCTTTTCCCAGTGAAGATTTAGGATGATTGTTCACTGCTTCATCAGCATTTGCGGTGAAAGTTGGTGCCAATACTAAAATCCCCGCTATTATTGGTGTTACAATCTTCAATGCTTTATCTTTTTTCATGCTAAATCCCTCTTTTCGTTGTTTTTGTTTTATTACACCATGAGTATAGCATGAAATGTTTTTGTAAAATCAAAAATGTAATGAAATGTCTGATTCTTGTCGCGAACGACCAAAAATCTATAGTTTTTTATATTTTTAGGATTTTATATATAATATTCAATTATTGATTCAAAAACTAAAATAACTAGTCTGATGAAGGGGATAATTACTGTTTTATAGCCATTTTGTTTATTTTGAACGCAATAATTATTAATAACTAACTAAATGAATTAGGGAGATTTTTAGGGAGGTAAAAACCTCGACTTTTGTCAGGGTTTTGATTCGTTTTTCTTTTTTCTAACATTCGGAATAATTGCAATAGAATATACTATTGTAGAAATAATCAGGTTGCTAACTTCAAAATTTTTAAGTAACTTTGTTCCTATCGTGAAAACGACTATAAAGAAAAGTACATATCCTATCCACTTTTTATAATTCATACCATCAACTCCTAATCAATCTTTACCTTCTGACTTTTTGATAACTAACTTGAACAGGTCCCTTCCAAGTCTTCTTATTGTTTGTAAACTCGTCAATGACTTTATAATAATGGTATTTTTTATCTGATCTCTTATAAATTGATTGCCTCATATACTTATACGACTTAACTAAACCGCTAAAAAATGTAGTTGTCATAGCTCTAGCAACAGCACTCCCCATCGGAACCGATGCAAGACCACCAGCCATAAGTGCTTTATATGCTAAGTTAGTTCCAGTATGATTTAAATTAACAACTTTCCTAGACACAAGACTATACTTAGACCCTCCAGCTGTTGTCTGATTTGAAAACAGTGCAATTTCTCCTGCTGGTTGTATAAGATTTAAGTCCTCACATGTTTCTTGACTTTCATCTGCTGAAATCAATACAGTTTTTTCACTTGTTGCAAATGATGTAGCTGGAACAATACTTCCCAAAATCAAAAAAACGGCTAATACTGCAGCAAAATATTTTTTCATGCTAAATCCCTCTTTCCGTTGTTTTTGTTTTATTACACCTTGAGTATAGCATGAAATGTTTTTGTAAAACCAAAAATGTAATGAAAAGTCTGATTCTTGTCGCGAATGACCAAAAACCTATAGTTTTTTCATTTTTTAGGATTTTAGAAAGAATATTCTAATTTCAATTGTAATTATTTTAATTGTCTAGACATAAAAAGCCCCGACGTTTATCAGGGCTTTAGTTCATTCTGCTTTTTCGTTATCCCACAAAGGGCATGGGTATTCAGGGAGTTCATTGTTCCTAACACTTTTTCTATTTGTTATCACTCTACTTTGTATTCTATACATAAAATCTTTATATGCTTGAAAAAAATCATCGTATTTTTTTGATCCAGAAACAGAAGCTCTTTCACCTGTCATATAAACCTCAAAGTGTCCATCTATAAATTCAATTCTCGCCTGATATTCAGCACGATTATTATTTCGACCAGCGAAAAGTGAATATCTTAATGCTGAATATCCTAATAAGTCAATATCGCGCTGAATCATTTCTTTATATTCTTCAATCACTATCTTTCCCAGCCATCCCATAACGGACAAGAATAATCAGTAGGTTTTTCATCTCTAACTCTGCGACGATTCCGCAAAATCATGAGCTGTGCTTTAATTAAAAATTCCATTCGTGCGTCAGAAAATTCATCAAATTTATTTACTCCAGAAACAGAAGCTCTTTCACCGGTAACATACACCTCAAAAAAGCCATCTATATATTCAATTCTTATCTGATATTCTTCTCGATGCTTATTTTCTCCTGCAAAAAGTGAATACCTCAATGCCTTATAATCTAACAACTCTATTGTGTCTTCCATTCTTTCTTTATATTCTTTAATCTCTTCGTTCAACTTATTTCAACTCCTTCATCAAACCTAATCTTTCATACCAATCAACTACAGTTCCTAGTTGTATTTGAGTTCCTCCACCAGCCCCAAATACTTCTGCTATTTTTCCTTTTTGTGGATTTGCGATGTCTTCAAAAGTAAAGTTAAAGTCTCTCATATCATCCATTAATTCATCTTTAGCCGAACCATTTAAGGAGTTAAAAGCTTCTTTAACATTTTCTAAATTTATGTCTTTAGTGACTTCGCATTGATGGTACGGCTTCACACTTTCAGGATAAGGAAGCCCTCTAGTATCATATTCTAATATTTTTCCTTCTTCAACTGGACTTGTGAATTTACCAAATGGATCTCCATATCTATCAATTACCTGACCTGCCTTCAAATTAGCATCAGTCTTTATTGGCTTTCCACCACTATCACAAACAAAGCCATCTGTTCCTTTCGGTGGCCATTTTATTTCCCCAGCTTCATCTAAATAATCGGGAGAGCGAACAAGTTCGCCGCGCGCAGATTTATAAGCTGTCTCACCATTTTTCAATGTTACTTTTTCAGGCTCAAACGCTTTGCTTGTTTCTTTGATTATATCATCTGTTTGACGTCCTCCGCCATTCAAATTCAGGTCATACTTTTGTAAAACCTCTTTCATTTTCTCCGTCGCATTGCTTACTTGAGATGTTCCACTTGGTGGAATAGCTCCCACACTTTCTGGAGCGAGCTGACGCCTTGAATTTAGATTCAAGTTACCTTTAAAGTTATCCGCTACTCTCCCGACTTCATCCAGTCCTCTCGTAACCTTTCCAATCCCTGTATGTATGCCTTCTTTCACAGTCGTTTTTAAACTATTTATTCGTGTTAAGGCGCTTTTCTGTCCCAACTTAATCAAGTCATCCGCTTTAGATGGAATGCTCTTCACACCGTGCAGAAGATTATCGCTTAGACTGGCAAGCTTAGTACCTGATCGAATGGCTTGCGTGCCTCCTGAAAAAGCCTTCATTCCTGGCACAATATCCAACAGCGAAAAGGCTCCACGCATCGCTCTTTCTGATGTATCCAGTTCGCGACCTGTTAGCCAGTCCTTTCCGCTAAGTGCCGCACTCATTTCTAAGCCGCCATAAGCCAAACCTAATGCGAGTCCGGCAGGCGGGCAGAAAATACTCACGCCCACAATGGCTACCGTTGCCACCACATTCACCCAAAACTCTTTTTTCTGTTGCTCATCTTTGATAGAAGTATATTCAAAGGCTCGTGAGTTCAACATGGCACTTCTAAACTCTTTTCGGCTCACTTCTTGATCTTTGTTCTGCCTTTTCCACTCCTCGTACTGGAGTTTCATTTGATCGGCATAATAATTATCTCCGCTGAACAAATCATCCAAACTGACTTCTTTTTTAGGCACTTCGATTTCTTCCCGTGTGTAGCTATTTGCATACGTTGTAATGGTTTTAGTCGCACCAATCCGATTTTTCGTTGTAAACTTCGAAGCGTCTAAGTCCCGCATGCCTTCCACAAATTCATCTAATGCCTCATAAAAAGGCTGGTCAATCTTATCATTCACAAGTTCCCCTGCTTCTCCCGCAAAGTCATGTAAGACCTCAAAATCTTCATAGAGTTCTTGGAGCTTCTTTCTGTTATCCGTGTGAGAAAAAGAAATAGCACCATCTGCATCCAATCTCGCAATATCCTTTTCCATTTCTTCTAAGTTCTTGGAAACATCTTTTAGGCTGTCTATGGCACCTTTCCCCCAAACGCCTTTTCCAATGAGGCTTCCGATGCTTTTTTCTGCTTTTCCAAAATCATCTTCCTGATAATGAACATCTTTCACCAATCACATTCACCCACCTATTTATTTTTCATCAGACAGAATAAATAAATTTGTCTCATATATGCATTTTTAGGGAGAAAATTAGGTAGAAGAAAAAAATTCAACATAACGAAAAAAGCTGTACCGCAATGGGTACAGCTTCTTTCAGCGCAATCAAAAGGAGAAATTCACACAATCAAATAAAGGGGGTATTTGTTTGTGATTTATTTCACGGTATTAATATATCATATCTAAATACATAATTCAATACTTCACAAACTTTTTTTGGAAGTTTTTTTTATCTTTTTCTTTTATTTATAATGATGAAAAATTAGCTTTCTCTTCACTGTATTATTATTCACAAGCAATTAAAAGAACAGTCTAACAAATTGGCTTTATTAGGATATTCTCTTTCCAGCTAAACGAATAATACAGTATCTCACACATTTAAAAAAAGAGGAAGCTTTCTCAATTAGCAAGGCTTCCTCTTAAAACTTTTTTTGTAAATTTATAATTTCACAAAGTTAATTTTCCAATTTTTCAAGTTCGATTAGACGCGCTTCAAAAACTTCCAACGCATCTTCAATGACTTGGCTACTTGTCATATCTACACCTGCACGTTTTAAAACTTCAATTGGGAAATCTGAACTCCCCGCTTTTAAATAATCTAAATAAGCTTCGACAGCCGGAGTTCCTTCATGTAAAATTTTAGCACTTAACGCAGATGCAGCGGAAAAGCCCGTCGCATATTGATATACATAGTAATTCATGTAAAAATGCGGAATACGGGACCACTCGTAGCCAATTTCAGGATCATATTGGACCGAATCACCGTAATAATTTTTATTGATCTTGAAATATTGTTCAGTCAAGAACTCTGCAGTTAAGGCTTCACCATTTTGATCTGCTTGATGGATTAAATGTTCGAATTCAGCAAATTGAGTTTGACGGAAAACAGTTCCTTTAAACCCATCTAAATAATGGTTAAGTAGATAAGCTCGAACTTTGGGATCTTCATATTTCTTAAGCAAATAATCCGTCAAAAGGTTTTCATTCGTTGTTGATGCTACTTCCGCAAGAAATATCGAATAGTCTCCATAAATATAAGGTTGATTCGTTCGTGTATAGTAACTATGGACGCTATGCCCTAATTCATGAGCTAGTGTAAACACATTATCAATATTATTTTGCCAGTTTAGCAAGATATAAGGATTAGTACTATACGCTCCTGACGAATAAGCACCACTTCGTTTACCTTTATTTTCAACCACATCAATCCATCTATTTGCGAAAGCTTTTTTGAGAATTTCTTGATACTCTTCACCTAATGGTTTCAAAGCTTCTAAAACGAGCTCTTTCGCTTCTTCATAAGAGAATTCTAACTTCACTTCACTCGAAAGTGGTGTATACATATCATACATTCGCAAATCTTTTAAGCCCAAAATTTTCTTGCGCATAGCAACATAACGATGTAATAGTGGTAAATGTTGGTTAACTGTCTGTACTAACGAATCATATACCGTTTCAGGAATATGGTTTCCAGAAAGGGCTGCCTCACGAGCTGATTGATAGCCTCGCACGGATGCATAAAAATTAGATTTTTTCACCTGACCATTTAATGTTTGAGCAAGAGTATTTTTTAAGCCTTCATAAACGGAATAAAGTCCTTTGAACGCTTCCTCGCGAACACGACGGTCACTACTTTCAAGTAGCTTCCCATAGCGGCCATGCGTAATTTCAACTTCATTCCCATTCTCATCGCGAATGACTGGAAACTTCAAATCAGCATTGTTTAGTGTGCTGAATGTATTCGAGGAACTGCCAAGCACTTCGCCCGCATTTGCTAAAATCGCTTCTTCTTTTTCAGATAAAATATAAGGGCGACTTAAATTTAATTCTTCAAGAACATGCTTATATAATTCAAGTTCTTTATTTTCATTTAAGAACGCTTTAAGGCGCGTCTCTTCAATGGATAAAATCTCAGGATCAAAATAACTTAAACCTGTAATTACTTGCGTGATTAGACTTCCTGCTCGACTATTCATTCCTTGATACGTTGCATCTGCTGTATCTTGATCAAGCTTCAAATGCGCGTATACATATAATTTCTCAAGTCGATCGAAAAGTGCATCGCGAAACTTTAAGGCTCTTAGAAGCGCCTCCGCACTATCTCCAAGCGTTCCTTTGAATTGTTCACTTTGCTTGCTTAGTTCTTGAATTTCTTTAAACTCTTTTTCAAAAGCCTCATCTGACGGGAAAATAGTTGTAAGATCCCAAGTCAGTTCTTCTGGCACTTCATTTCTTGCAGGCAATGCTCCTATTTTGTTCTCTGCCATCTTAAAACCTCCCCAAATCAATCTTCCTTTTTATTATGATCTAAAAATCATAAAAATGCAAAAATCATAAATTAAGAAAAAATTTGTGGGGTTTGTCGCCATTTCATTTTTCTAAGCAATCGGTAGTTCCCACTCGAAATCTCAACAAGTATCTCTTTTTCTTCCAGATATAGAAGATATTCTTTTAATAATTCCTCCGCTTCTTCTTCATGAAAGCCCAGTACTTTTAACGGTACTACACAAGCTCGAAAACGTTCAGCAATCGCTTTGTACGCAAAACTCTCCCCCGCTTCGAGTCGGTCAAAGAAATGGATCCAAAGCGAAAACTGCCATTCTACGGGAGCCGTATGAACAAGA
This sequence comes from Listeria kieliensis, assembly GCF_003369925.1. Classification (GTDB taxonomy): domain Bacteria; phylum Bacillota; class Bacilli; order Lactobacillales; family Listeriaceae; genus Listeria; species Listeria kieliensis_A. The sequence continues at coordinate 354,492 of NZ_LARY01000002.1, forward strand.
AATTGTTTACTCAATTGCACTCCGACTTGAAGGGGTAAATGATAAAGCGAGAAACCTGAATGATAGAGTTCTTGCATAAAATGACTCCGTGACTTATATTTCGCATAGTAGTAGCAAAGCCGTTCCCGTTCAATTTCGCGGTGGTGAGGTTGATATTTTTTCTGTTTTCCTCCTTTGGCCGCTCTCATTTTCTGCTTCATTTCACTAAGTGGGAGGGTTAACGGGAGAAGCAAACGCTCCCCAAAAAAGTATTTACTCCCTGCATGGACAAGATGGTGAATACACTCGATTCTACGCTTTTCTGGTTGAAAGAAAAGCAAATAATAGCCCAGCTCTTCACTTTTTCTAATGAAACATTGTTGAAAATTTGAAAAAGCATAGCTAAATTTGTTTTTTATAATGTCTTGGCCTAGTAACCAAACCGGAATAAACCTTTCTGATAGATAGTCATTTGTTCGCTCCAGCAATTGAGAAGTTGGAATCGTCGAGCACTGAAACTCAACCGCATACTGCCCATCAACCAGAAGATCTGCTTGTCTATGAATAGCTTGGAGAAAACTTTCTAGTTTTACTTCAAATCCCTGATAAAGTAACCAACGACATAACTCCTTTTTCCCCAGTAAATGTTTTCTCGTCTCTCCTTCTGAAGAAAAGCGGCATCTTGCTCCCTGCTTATGCGCAAAATGAGGTAGTTTAATATCACCACATTTAAGAATTAGCTCTTCTCCACACGCTGGACATAAAAAGGAATCTTGCTTCGCTTTTAAATGTGAAATGTTCGCCTGCGTAGCTGTAAAATAGTCACCTTGTTTGTTCTTTGCTGTAAACATTTCCAACATCCTTTACTCGTTTTATTTATTCATTTCGACAAGACTACACCCAAACCCTTCATTTATTTTAAAATCACAAAAAAAGACTCGTTTCTATATTTTAGAAACGAGCCCTGTTTATTTCTTAATCAACAAAATATTGTTTTACTTGTTCTAATGCCGGATTATCAAAAATCAGTTTACCATATTCGTCCAACATGTAGCCTGTTAAGTTTGACTCAATGCCATACTCAAGCAATATGCTGACCGTATTGTCAATGTTTGATTCATTATATTGAGTTTCAGGAAATTCCACATAAAGGAAATATCTATCTTGATAAACGTAGAGCTTTGTGTCTACATTTTGAAGTCCAGATGCGTGACTCATTTGAATTAAATCTTCAAAGTCATTAAATGACAAGACAAACTCTAATGTGCCTTCATCGTCCTCCGAATCCTTTTTAACTGGATTAAAGTTTTCTTCTAACATTTTCTCAATTCGTTCCTCAGCAGCCAGTTCATCTTGACTAGCCGAACTAAGTTCAAAGTTTCCTTCGCCTTGTTTCGACAAATTCGCCTTCGTTACAAATACTTCTAGACCATGTTTTAAAGCTTGGACTTGTATCCAGAGCGGACCTTCAGGAGCGAACTCTTCTTCATACTTCAGCTCATCCATCATTTCCCAAAAAAGCTCTTCACTCTTTTCGCGATCATACCAGACATCTTCCTGATTGAAGCCGCGCTCTTCGAGATCCAGATAAGAAATGTAAAATTTAATTGTATCCTCATTAATTCGTTCAATTTCCATCGTCACACTCTCCCTTCCAATTTAGTCACTGACAACGAAGGGTAAACTTCATACCTATATTTTATCTTATAATAGATGATTATACCACCTTTTATTCTTTTGGGCTCTTATCTTACCTCAAAATTACATTTTGCGCAAGTTTCCGAACTGAACAAAAAAACTGTCGGAAACCTTAGCTAGATTTCCAACAGCTTTCAATTAGTTAACCATTTTTTGAGCTTCACGCAATTGATAAGTTCTCACCTTTCTTGGCAAGAAACGACGAATTTCGTCTTCGTTATATCCAACTTGTAAACGTTTTTCATCGATAATAATTGGACGTCTTAAAAGCCCTGGGTTTTTCTGAATCAATTCAAAAAGCTCTTGCAGAGGCAAACTGTCTAAATCAACATTTAGCTTCTGAAATGTTTTTGAACGAGTTGAAATAATTTCATCGGTTCCATCTTCCGTCATACGAAGGATTTCTTTTATTTCATCTAAACTTAACGGTTCAGAAAAAATATTTCTTTCTTTGTATGGAATTTCATGGTTTTCCAACCAAGCTCGTGCTTTGCGACAAGATGTGCAACTAGGTGAAGTGTATAACGTTACCATTAGACATTCACACTCCTTAATCGGTTAATTTTTTTGTTTCATTCAAAAAACGAATTGCTAATCCATTCTCTTTTTGAAAATAGCAATCAAGAACCTACATTCTCATTATACACTAAAATTGTGAAATTCTATAGAGCTATTTTAAATTTTTTATTCGACTAGAAAAAGGATTTAGTGAGTCGTCAAATGTATCTTACCCTTACTATACATTCCTTAAACTAAACCAGCATGAAAAAAAAGATAAGAAAATTAAAATTTAATGAGAATTTTATTAATTTCTTTTCACAAACACAAAAAGAGCCTCACTTGCGCGAGGCCCTTTTTTATTTCATCGCTGCACTTGTCAGCTTTGCATGTTTTTCTTTATACATCTCTTCTTCTGCTTCCGAACAATATACATAATGTCCAGGCGCAATTTCACGCATTTTAATTTCTTCTCCATCTTTATACTCATGTGAACTCGGATCATAAAGTTTACGAACTCGAGAACGCTCGTAATTCGGATCCGGAAGTGGAATTGCAGATAATAAAGACTCAGTATATGGATGAAGCGGTGCACGATATAAATCGTCAGCAGGAGCAAGCTCCACTAGCTTCCCAAAATACATAACACCAATACGATCACTGATATATTTAACCATTGAAAGGTCATGCGCAATAAATAAATACGTAAGCCCTTTTTCTTTTTGCAGATCGCGCAAAAGGTTAACTACTTGTGCTTGAATAGAAACATCCAAAGCAGAAATAGGCTCATCAGCGATAATAAATTCAGGTTGAACAGCTAAAGCACGTGCAATACCGATTCTTTGACGTTGACCGCCAGAAAATTCATGAGGATAACGTCCAGCATGTTCTTTACTCAATCCTACTGTTTCCAGTAAGTGATAAACTTGTTGTGTTGCTTCCTCAGGCGTTTTCGCAAGCCCATGAATCTTAATCCCTTCCGCAATAATATCGCGTACTTTCATACGTGGATTAAGCGACGCATATGGATCTTGGAAAATCATTTGCATTTTTCTACGGAATTCATGCATTTCCTTGCGGCTCTTCTTAGCATGTACATTTTTTCCTTTGTACAGCACTTCACCACCCGTTGCATCATACAAACGAATAATCGTTCTACCCGTTGTCGATTTACCGCAACCTGATTCCCCAACAAGACCAAGCGTTTCGCCTTTATAAATATCGAAGGAAATATCGTCCACAGCGCGCACTTCATTAGCTTTACCTTGGTTAAAATACTGTTTCAGATTATGAATCTCGAGTAATTTTTCTTTCTCACTCACCTTGCTCAACTCCCTTCGCGTGAACAGCTTGCATCCTCGGGTGTTCTTTTGCAAATTGCTCTTGTCGTCTAAGAACAGCATCAGGAGGCGTCACCTCAGGAGCATCCGGATGTAGCAACCAAGTTGCTGCATAATGCGTATCCGAAACTTTAAACATTGGTGGCTGTTCCTCCAGATCAATTTGCATCGCATACTGATTCCGCGCCGCAAAAGCATCGCCTTTTGGTGGTTTCAAAAGATCCGGTGGTGTCCCAGGAATCACGTAAAGTTCTTCATCATCCGTATCAAGCGTCGGCATGGAACTAATTAATCCCCAAGTATACGGGTGTTGCGGATTATAGAAAATTTCATCTACCGTTCCAATTTCCACAATTTTCCCAGCGTACATAACCGCAACGCGATCAGCAACATTCGCTACAACGCCGAGGTCATGCGTGATAAAAATAATAGACGTGTCAATTTTCTTTTGAAGATCTTTCATTAAATCAAGAATCTGCGCCTGAATGGTTACATCGAGCGCCGTAGTTGGTTCATCTGCGATCAGAATTTGCGGGTTACAAGCAAGTGAAATCGCAATAACGACACGTTGCCTCATTCCTCCAGAAAATTGGTGCGGATACTGTTTAATTCGTTCTTCCGCATTTGGAATCCCAACAAGTTGCAATAAGCGTAACGCCGTTTTATGCGCTTCTGACTTGCCAATTTTTTGGTGCTTGATTAGCGGTTCAGAAATTTGTTTGCCAATTGTCATCGTTGGATTTAAAGAAGTCATCGGATCTTGGAAAATCATCGCGATATCTTTCCCACGAATTTTTTGCATTTGCTTTTCACTAGCAGTAGCCAAATCTTTCCCATCGAAAAGGATTTGACCAGATTTTATTTTCGAATTGCTTTCAGGAAGAAGTCGCATAACGGCTTTCGTCGTAACCGACTTTCCTGAACCAGATTCTCCCACGATAGCAAGTGTTTCTCCTTTATGAAGATCGAAGCTCACTCCGCGAATCGCTTGAACTTCACCGGCATAAGTGTGGAAGGAAATGTGCAAATCTTTTACTTCTAACAATTTTTCCATCGTTCCTCACCTTTCCTTTAGTCGCGCATTTTCGGATCAAACGCATCGCGAAGCCCGTCTGCGATTAAGTTAAATGCTATCATGATTATACAAAGTACAACGGATGGATAAAGAACCATGTAAGGAAGTACTTGCAAAGTCTTATAACCATCATTAATCAATGTTCCGAGCGAAGCTGTCGGAGCCGGAAGACCGAGTCCGATAAAGCTTAAGAAAGCTTCGAAGAAAATGGCACTCGGAATACTGAACATAACATTGATGATAATGACGCCAGAAACATTAGGAAGTAAATGTTTCATAAGAATCTTAGGAACAGACTCACCGAGTGTTAACGACGCAAGCACAAATTCCTGATCTTTTAGTTTTAAAACTTGTCCCCTGACGACCCGAGCCATGGTTATCCAACTGGTCATCGCAATAGCAATGATAATAGACATAATCCCTGGATCTAATACAAGAAGCATCAAAATAACAACAACAAGGTTTGGAATTGCAGAAATAACTTCAAGTATACGTTGCATAATATTATCTGTACGACCTCCAACAAAGCCGGAGATCATTCCATAAGCAACACCGATGACAAGGTCACACAATGCTGCTACTACAGCAATAATAAGTGAAACTCGTGTTCCTGCCCAAATACGTGCAAATTGGTCACGTCCAAGCGTGTCGCTTCCTAGCCAGTAATAAGTACCTTCTTTAACATTTTTTTGTTTATACACATCTACATCTTGCCCGCCGATATTTTGGTGTCCATTCCAAAACGGCATATTTTCAAACCCTGGAACTTTTGGCGGCAAACTCGCATACGGTGTATCTTGATAGTTAACACTACGGTTTGGTCCTAAGTTTGGAGAGAAATACTGTCCAAAAATAGCCATAATGATAATTACACCAAGCACAATCAGTGATACAAGTGCAGCTTTATTTTTTCTTACCCGAATCCATGAATCTTGTAGGAAGGTGAGACTAGGGCGCGAAATTTTATCTGCTTCTGCATCTTGAACTTGCGCTGGCTGAAACATTTCTTTTGCAATTTTTTCTGCCATTATTTCTTACCTCCCGACACACGAATTCGAGGATCAATCAATCCGTATAAAATATCAACTACAAGAATAATAAAGATCAACATCACAGCAAATAAAATGGTTGTTCCCATGATAACTGGATAGTCATTCGTTTGAATTGATGAAACAAATTGACTACCAATCCCTGGAATCCCATAAATATTCTCAATAACAAGTGAACCAGTCATAAGTGATACAGAAAGTGGTCCAAGCACCGTAATCAGTGGAATTAAAGCATTTCGAATCGCATGCTTCACTGCAATTTCTGTGCGACTGTTCCCTTTTGCTTTAGCAAGTAGAATATAATCCGAAGCAAAAACGTCAATCAGTTCAGTTCTCATAAACCTGGCTGCTGTTGCAAGTGGGAACATCGCCAGCGCAAATGCCGGTAAGATAGAATCAGCAAAAGTTCCCCAGCCAGCCACTGGAAGCCATTGTAATTTTGCTCCGATCCAATATTGCAAGACCGTCGCGAAAACGAAAGAAGGAATGGATTTCCCGAGTATCGCGATGAAGGTGCTGGTATAATCCGGCCACCTATTTTGATACATCGCGGCAATCACCCCGAGTATAACCCCAAATAATAGTCCAAAAACCATTGCTTCTAGTGCTAGAGTCACTGATGGTCCGATAAGTGCTCCTAAAATTTCAGACACTGGACGGTTATCAAGTTGGAAAGATACTCCTAAATCCCCTTTTACAAGTCCTGTCATGTAATTAAAATACTGAACAGGAACCGGATCATTCAACCCATACTTTTCATTCATGATGTGAATCTGTTCATCAGAAAGTTTCTCCTGATTCCGGTAAGGTGTACCAGGTAAAAGCTTCATTAGGAAGAATGTAACCGAAGCAATGATGAAAAGCGTAATTAACATGTAGAAAATGCGCTTTAATGTATATTTTGCCATCCTTTCTCTACACCTCCCAAATTTTTCATTTTATATTGGATAAGCTAGTTTAAATCAAGCCCACCTTAAAGGATAAGACACAATTCACTTCGCCTGTTTTTTCTAAGTAAAAACTTCTCGCCATAAGACTACAAGCATCATCAAAAAGGAGAGAGTATACCGAAATATACTCTCTCGTTTCAATCAAGTATTTCTTACAGATATACTTTATTTAGTCAGATACGTGTGTTTGTACGTATAATCTGGACCAAATGGATTCTTTTGTAAGTTTTTGATGTAATCTTTTTGCAAGTATGCATTAGCACGGTGATAAAGTGGTTGGATCGCTACATCATCTGTAAGCAAGATGTTTTCAGCCTTCACCATTTCATCCCAACGTTTTTGCGTTTCAGCTGCATACGTATCAGATGCATCTTTAAGAATCTTATCATAGTCTGGGTTCGAATAACTCATTCTGTTTTGTGAACCACCAGTTTTAAATAGATCTAAGAATGTCGATGGATCTTGATAGTCAGGGCCCCAGCCACTCATTGAGAAGTCATAATCTTGGTTTTGATCATTTTGTAAACGAACTTTAAATGGAACGTTTTTAAGTTTAACTGTTAAACCATCCAGATTTTTTTCAAGTTGGTTTTGGATAAACTCAGAAGATTTTTTCGCATTTTCAGTATCGTCACTTGTGAACTCAAGTGTTACTTTATCTGTTCCAAGTTCTTTCAGACCTTGTTTCCAAGCTTTTTTAGCTTCAGCTTTGTCATATTTCAAATGTGCGCCAGATTCTTTCACGTAATCCTTATCATCTTTCGGATCAAATGTGAATTCAGGTGGCACTAAGTTATTAGCAGGTTTCGATCCGTTTTGCAACACCGTATCTACATAAGATTTTTTATCAATGGAAAGTGCAATTGCTTTACGGATATTTTTGTTTGCAAGTGGTGTTTTTTCACCTTTACGTTCTTGGTTAAATTTGATGTAGAAAGTAGATGAATCATTTACTACTACATAGTCTTTGTTGCTCTTATTTTGCGCTGCGTATTCAGCACTTAATACCGTACGATCTGTTTTACCTGTGTTATAAAGGTTAACGCCCGTACCAGCATCTTGAACTACTTGAACGTTGATTTGTTTCAATTTCACATTTTTCTTATCCCAGTACTTATCATTTTTCATGTAAGTCCATTTTTTATTTGTTCCTGTCCAGTCTTTAAGTTGGAAAGGACCGTTGTATAGAATGTTATCACTGTTTTGAGCGTATTTTTCGCCCTTTTCAGTTACAAATTTTTCATTAAGTGGGAAGAATGTTGGGAATGCAAAAAGTGAATTGATGTACGCTGTCGGTTTCGAAAGTGTTACTTCAAGCGTTGTATCATCAACTGCTTTAACTCCTAATTCTTCAGGTTTTTTCTTACCTGCTACAATGTCGCTACCATTTTTGATAGCATCAAATAGATAAGAATATGTTGCGGCAGTGTCTGGGTTAACAGCTCGTCTCCAAGAGAACACATAGTCATTTGCTGTTACAGGGTCGCCGTTAGACCATTTCGCGTCACTGCGTAATTTGAAGGTATAGACTGTCTTGTCGTCACTAATTTTTGGCTCTTCAGCAGCACCAGAGATAGCTGGTTTGCCATCTTTGTCAAGTGCATACAGACCTTCATTTGTTTGGTTAAGTACGTTTAGCCCTACCTGATCATCTGCTTTTGAACTATCTGCTGATGGAATTAGTGCGCTCTCTGTTAAATTAAGTACTTGCTCTCCAGAAGCCTTACCAGAGTTAGAGCTCTTACTATCTGAACTTGAAGAATTTCCTCCTCCACAAGCTGCAAGACCTAAGCTCAGCGTTAGTGTAAATCCAAGTGCTAAAAATAATTTAGATTTCTTCACTAAAATACCTCCCTTTTTTATTTTTCTGAAAAATTGTTTCACTTATAATTATACTCTAATAATTAAAGATTTGTAAATTATTTTAAACCAATTAAACGAAACAGGATGAAAGTTTCAATTTGTTAAAAAATTATCAAAACGAAAAAATTAGACAATTTGATCAATTTAGAAGAACAGTCCACGTCTGACTTTCCGTTAATAATTTTACATTGATTAAGTTTTCAGAAAATAAGGTTAGTTTAATCGAACAACTTTATTCCCTTTCCAACATTTGAATTTACAATCTCTATTTTTAGAGCAAAGTGAAAATCTGATTAACCCCAAATGAAAATAGGATTATCTTTATTTATATACTTTTTTTAATCGGTTGTCCATATAAAAATTTCACTTTTTTTGTTAAAAAACAAGAAAACCCTTGGTACAGAACAAAATTAGCACTATTATTTTTTTGAATTTTTTTCAAGAACACTTTTTGTTTGAACTAATTTGGCTCGTTCCATACAAATAAAAAGTCCAGTAACTATTCGTTTTTTAATCTGTTTTATGCTAAAGTTAGAACGATTCCTATTTCGAGGTGAAGAGATTGCTAAAACGTACGTTTATTTATTTACTAATTCAAGAATTAATCATTTTTGCCATTCTTTTTTGGGGGACAGGACTTGCTCTCATCCATTACATCAACATCTCTTTTTATGTTAGTTTGATTGCTTTTCTAATCGGTTTACTCGTTTATGTTATGCGCAGTGGCTTTTTGGATCGGGTACACTATGGTTTCCGAAAAGTAGCACGGAAAATTCGTGGTGATGAAGAAAATGAATTCTCCGATATGATGCTTTCTGAGCTCGTTGGTTTACCTTATGCAGACATGATTTTAAGTAGTGTTCTTGTGTTTTTAAGCAGCATGCTATCGCTTATCCTATACTATCTTTAGTTTGACAACTGATTATTAAATTGATAAACTGAAAACATTATATACGATGCGTTAACAAGGAAGAAAAGTACATTCAGTTCCTTTTCCCAGAGAGTCTGTGGTTGGTGCAAACAGATAAATCGGCTGAATCGAATGGGCTTCCTGAGGACTGACTGTGAACACAAAAAGTAGCCGTCAGCGGCATAAAGCCGTTATCTTTTTTAAGCGCTTTTTGCATTTGGCAAGAAGTAACAGGGTGGCACCGCGGAAAATAAATTCGTCCCTAGCTAGAACCAAAAAATTCTAGCTAGAGGCGTTTTTTTTATTTCATGAGATGTTAGGTATCGTCAAGGAGGAAAAACAATGAAAAAAATCATCTTTTCAGGCATTCAACCAAGTGGAGACTTGACACTTGGAAATTACATCGGCGCGTTAAAACAATTTGGACAGTTTCAAGATGAATTTGATTGTTATTATTGTATCGTCGACGAACATGCCATTACCGTTCCACAAGATCGGTTACAGTTACGCAAGCATATTCGTAGTCTAGCAGCGCTTTATTTGGCAGTTGGACTGGACCCAAAAAAATCTACTCTTTTCGTTCAGTCCGAGGTTTCTGCCCATGCACAAGCAGCTTGGATTTTACAATGTAACGTTTATATAGGTGAATTGGAACGCATGACACAGTTTAAAGATAAATCAGCTGGAAAGGCTGGGGTAAGTGCTGGTTTACTAACTTATCCGCCGCTTATGGCCGCAGACATCTTGCTTTATCAAACTAATCTTGTACCTGTTGGCGAAGATCAAAAACAACATATCGAACTTACACGAGACCTTGCTATTCGTTTTAATAACAAGCACAATGAAGTTTTCACAGTTCCAGAAATGTATGTTCCTAAACAAGGAGCTCGAGTCATGTCACTCCAAGAGCCTTCCAAAAAAATGAGCAAATCGGATGAAAATACAAAAGGCTCCATTTACTTACTTGATCCACCAAGTACAATAACGAAAAAAATAAAAAGTGCTGTAACGGATTCATCTGGTATTATTGCTTATGATAAAGAAAATAAACCTGGGATTTCGAATTTACTAACCATTTATTCTGCTCTTACTGGTAAAACTTTCAAAGAGCTGGAAAATGAATACTCAGATAAGGGTTATGGTGACTTCAAAAACGATTTGGCTGAAGTCGTCGTAGCTGAATTAACGCCCATTCAGGAACGATATGAATATTATCTTGGTTCTGAAGAACTGGATCACATCTTGGATGAAGGCGCAGAAAAAGCTAGAATAAAAGCGGGCAAAACACTGCGTAAAATGGAAAATGCAATGGGACTTGGCCGCAAGCGTCGTTAACAAAAACATGAAAAAGAAGCCTGCAAGATATCAAAAATCTTGCAGGCTTCTTTTATAAGATCAGTCTGTTATTTTTTTAAACACAAGTGTTGCGTTATGACCGCCGAAGCCGAATGAGTTCGACATTGCAATTGTCACATCTTTTTCACGGGCTTCATTTGCTACATAATCTAGATCACACTCAGGGTCTGGATGCTTCAAATGGATCGTTGGCGGCACAATACCGTCACGGATAGCAAGAACCGAGAAGATCGCTTCAATTCCGCCAGATGCTCCTAGTGTATGGCCTGTCATCGATTTTGTAGAACTAATGAGCAAGTCATGCGCGTAATCTTTGAAAACGGTTTTTACTGCCGCTGTTTCATACTTGTCATTGTAACCTGTACTTGTCCCGTGTGCATTGATATAATCAACTTCTTCTGGTGCTACATCAGCATCTTGAAGCGCCATTTTCATGGCACGGGCGGCACCCTCACCATTTGGGGCTGGCGCTGTAATATGATAAGCATCACTCGTTGCCCCATAGCCGATAACTTCGGCATAAATTTTAGCTCCACGTGCTTTTGCATGTTCATATTCTTCAAGGATAACAATTCCCGCACCTTCACCGATAATAAATCCATCCCGGTCTTTATCGAACGGGCGACATGCTGTTTCTGGATCTGGGTTAAGCGACAAAGCTTTGTTTGCGCAAAATCCTGCGAGCGACATTTTTGTGATCGGCGCTTCAGTTCCACCGCTAATCATTACATCCGCATCACCACGTTCGATAACTTTGAATGCATCTCCAATGGAATTCGTTCCTGTCGCACAAGCCGTTACCGTTGCCGTATTGATGCCTTTTGTTCCAAAGCGAATTGAAACTTGTCCAGATGCCATATCTGGAATCATCATTGGAACGAAGAACGGGCTAACGCGGCGAAGACCGCGTGTGCTGTAAGTTTCATATTGGTTCTCAAAGGTTTCCATGCCACCAATTCCAGAACCAATCCAAACACCTACACGCTCAGCATTTGTCTCATCTACCGTAAAGTTTGCATCTTGAAGCGCCATCTCTGCACCTGCAATTGCATAATGCGTAAAGCGATCCATTTTACGCGCTTCTTTTTTGTCAATATATTTTTCGACATCAAAGTCTTTTAGTTCAGCTGCGATTTTGACTGGAAAATCATCTGGGTTTAAACGAGTAAGTGGAGCCACACCGTTTACACCTTTCTTGGCATTATCCCATGCTGTTTCCGCGTCATTCCCAATTGGCGTAACAGCTCCAACTCCAGTAACAACGACTCTTCTTTTCTCCATTTTCTCATCTCCTTGTTTTTGAGCTCATGAAAAAACAACTTCTGTTAATCAGGAGTCATTTTTTAAAATGGTTGCCTCAATCATAGAAAAAAACAAAATAAAAGAACAAAATAAAATTTCAATTTCTATTGAAGCGACCATAAAGCCGCTATTATTATATCACAAAAAAAGAAAGGATGCGCCTACTTCGACATAAATTCGTAATCCATCTGCGCACCCTTATTTTCAATTATTTACCCCAACGAAGCACAAGTGCACCCCAAGTTAAACCGCCGCCAAAACCAACTAGTAACAAATTGTCACCGTCTTTTACGCGTCCTTCTTGAACGGCATCAACAAGTGCAAGTGCAATCGAAGAAGCCGATGTATTGCCATATTTTTGAACTGTCTTGATCATTTTTTCTTCTGGCAAGTCAAGCCGTTCTCGTGAAGCTTCCATAATCCGAATGTTTGCTTGGTGCGGAATTAACAAGTCTAGATCTTCTTTTTGAAGCCCCGCTTTTTCAAGAACTTCAAGGGAAGCATCGCCCATTTTTCGAACAGCAAATCGGAACACCTCACGTCCGTTCATGTAAAGTTTGTCATTTTCTTCTTTCAAGTTAAGGTACTTACCACCAGAACCATCTGATCCAAGCACAAAGGAAAGCAGTCCCTTGTCTTCTGAAACAGGGCCCATTACAACAGCCCCTGCTCCGTCTCCAAACAAGACAGCTGTGCTTCTGTCATCCCAGTCTGTAATTTTTGAAAGCTTATCAGCCCCAACTACTACGACATGCTTGTAAGCGCCTGTTTGAATGAACTGTGCGCCTGTTACAATCCCGTAAGTAAAACCAGAACAAGCAGCTTCAAGATCCATCGCAGCTGCGTGTCTCGCACCTAAGCGATCTTGAATGATATTCCCAACAGACGGGAAGTTAGCTTCCTGTGTAACTGTTGCGACAATAATTAAATCAATATCTTCTGGAGTTAAGCCCGCATTTTCAATTGCATTCTTAGCTGCTTCATATGCCATATCATGTGTATATTCATCATCACGCGCAATGCGTCTTTCTTCAATTCCAGTTCTTGTTTTAATCCATTCATCTGATGTATCCATCATTTTTTCTAAATCAAAATTTGTTAAAATTCTTTCAGGTGTGTATTTCCCTACTCCTAGAATTCCTGCATTCATTACGATTCCTCCATATTTGAACGAATTTAAAAAGCTGTTTTTATGACCTGGTACTAATTTTAACAGAACGCTGTTTTTTTGGCAACCATTCTTTCTTCTAGCATCAAAAAACCCTTTAGTCACTCACTTTACATAAAAGTGTAACTCTAAAGGGCTAATAAGTTTATTTCTTTTTATTTGGATTGTTATCTGAGAATCCTGGTGCCTTCGACCAGCCGATGACTTGACCGTCTTTATCTTTGAAACGATACCAGTATTCGTTTTTCACATCTGCTCTGCGGTCAATCTCTAACTTTTGACCTTTATATGTCTTCATTTCGCCAGCCACACGTTTTTGGTCTTCTACTGGATAGCGATAAATTTTTTGATCGGAATCAATAATATATTTCTTCAATTCAAAATCAGTTTCATTTTTAGTTGTGTAGAAAACATTCATCGCGTTTTCTTCTAGCCAACCGATTCGTTTATCTTGTTCGTCGTAAATTTCAAACCAGTGGCTGCCATTTTGCATTTCTGCTTTTTTACCTACGCGCAGCTGTTTTCCTTTTAAAGATTCCGCAGGAACTGTTTTTTCGGCGTCTTCCATCCCGCTCGGCAAGTTCCAAACTGCATAATCTTTCGGCTCTTCGACTGCACCATACGCTAGCATACTTTCTTCTTTTTTCATGTGATCGTAAATATCGTCATAAGCAGTTAAACCAAACATTTCAACAGTTTGTATCAAAACTTCTGCATAATTCGGATCTGTTGCGTAACCAGCTTCTTCAATTGCTAGTGCTGCTTTTTTATAATCTGTCTCCCCTAAAACCGCTTGATATAAAGACGGGTTTCCGCTTGTCCCATTTACAAATAGTAGCGTGTGATCTTCAAGAGAAGCTTCTCGGTCTGGATAAGCCCGAAATGCTGCATCAATTTGTTTTACTTCGTCACCGCTATATTCTTTGGTTGACATTGTGACAGAAGATCCATTATAAGAACCTTTGATGCCAAATAAGTTGTTCGCTTCAGTGGACAAGCCGCTGTTTCCCCAGTTTGATTCAACAATTGCTTGGGCAAGCGAAACGCTGCTTAATACTTGATATTTCTTTTGTAATTCCTGCGCTTTTGGCGCGATATCTTGAATAAATTGTTGTTGGTTTAAAGTCATTTTCTGCAGAGATGCTTGAACGGCTATTTCATCCGTTGCCTCCGCTTGTGTTGCTGCAAGTGGTGCGCTTATTCCTACTGCTGTAATAAAAGCCGCAAGCGCTAATTTCCATTTTTTCATTCTACTTCGAGCACATCCTGTTCTTCGAGTGTTTATTTTCTTTATTGACTAACAAGTCTTGTTACATTGTACCAAATCTTTATGTTAGTTTAGTGTGTTTCTAATAACAGTTTGATGTCAAAACAAATACAAACCAAAGGTAAATAGCTTGTTTCTTCCTAGCCTCCAAGGATATTACCAACTATCTCACAAGTTGTCAAGCTCCCTTGCTTTGTGCTAGAATGAAACTGTTGAATGATGTGAAATGAGGTGTTTCGAATGCGCTATATCGTTACAGTAATTTGGGTCTTTTTCCTATCAATGATGGCTGAATTCGTTCTTTCATCAATGCTTTCTGTACCGTTTAGTTTAACAACTGGTTTAATTTTAACAGTTGGAATTTCTGTGTTCGTTTTGATTATTCCTGCCCTCATGCCTAAGGACAGTGAAATTTACGACATCAAATAAAAAAAGCACTCCGCAAAAACGGAGCGCTTTTTTTATTTGTCTAGATAATATTTATTCGTTGGTTTTAAATCTTCATCTAATTCATAAACAAGTGGAACGCCTGTTGGGATTTCAAGTTCCATGATAGCATCGTCACTGATACCTTCTAAGAACTTCACGAGTGCCCGCAAACTATTCCCATGCGCTGCAATGATAACGCGCTTACCTGACTTAATTTCCGGTGCGATCGTGTCCATCCAGTAAGGAATCACCCGTTCAAGTGTCACTTTTAGATTTTCACCCGAAGGAATCGCATGTGTATCTAGCAACTGATAACGACGATCATTTTTAGCTTGGCGTTCGTCATTTTCATCTAGTAATGGAGGAAGCGTATCATAGCTCCGGCGCCAAAGTTGCACTTGATCGGCACCATATTTCTCTGCCGTTTCTTTTTTATTCAAGCCTTGTAGCGCACCATAATGCCGTTCATTAAGCCGCCAAGACTTATGTACAGGCACCCAGAGTTGGCCTGATTCTTCAAGCGCATAATCCAGCGTTTTAATAGCACGCGTCAAAACGGAAGTGAAAGCAACGTCAAATTCAAGCCCAGCTTCTTTAATCCGTTTTCCCGCAGTTTTAGCTTCTTCTACACCTTGTTCCGACAAATCAACATCATGCCAGCCGGTGAACAAGTTCAGTTTATTCCATTCACTTTGTCCGTGGCGAATTAAAACCAGTTTCATTTTTCCTCATCCTTTCGAACTTAACCTTTTCTTCCATAAAATTCCCTCGTTTCCAAATTTCAAACATACAAAGAGCCCCTTGCAAGAAGCAAGAGACCCTGCTTTCACATCATTTATTTCGTATTAAAGGTAAACGCTCCATTTTCGAGACCAATCTCAACGGACGAATGAGGCATAACTTCGCCTGAAACAATCGCACGCGCAAGTGGTGTCTCAACATGGCGAACCAAGTAACGTTTCAAAGGACGTGCCCCGTAAACCGGATCATAGGCTTCCTCCGCAATAAAGCTCTTCGCTTCATCAGAAATCGCAATGTGAATTTCTTGTGCCTCAAGTCGTTCTTGAAGCTCATCCACAAGTTTTTCGACGATGCCCTTAATATTTTCAAGTGTGAGTGGCTTGAATAAGATGATATCGTCTACCCGGTTTAAAAATTCTGGTTTAAAGGAAGCTTGAAGCGTCGCCAAGACATCTTGTTCAAGTTCATCCGATATTTCGCCATTTTCAGCTCGTTCAAGAAGCATTGTCGAACCAATGTTACTTGTCATGATGATGACAGTATTCTTAAAGTCGACCATTCGACCTTGCGAGTCTGTAATGCGACCGTCATCCAAAACTTGTAAAAGAATGTTAAACACATCTGGATGGGCTTTTTCAATTTCATCGAGCAAAATGATGGAATACGGATTGCGTCGCACTGCTTCGGTTAGCTGGCCGCCTTCTTCATAGCCAACATAGCCTGGAGGCGCCCCGACAAGCCGGGAAACTGAATGTTTTTCCATATACTCGGACATATCGATTCGAATCATATGATCTTCTGAATCGAACATATTATAGGCAAGTGCTTTGGCTAGCTCCGTTTTCCCAACCCCAGTTGGTCCAAGGAAAATAAAGGAACCGATTGGGCGTTTTGGATCTTTGATTCCTGCACGTGCCCGAAGCACTGCATCACTTACAAGATCCACTGCTTGATCTTGGCCAATTACTTTTTCATGGAGCGCATCACTTAACTTGAGCAGTTTTTCGCGTTCACCTTCCACTAATTTCGTAACGGGAATCCCGGTCCAGCGTCCGATAATTTCGGCGATTTCGTTTTCTGTCACCGCTTCTTGCAACAACCGATCTTCATTTTGTGTTTTTTCACGGTTTTGTTTTTCAAGTTCAGCGAGTTCTTTTTCTGCTGCAGGAATCTTGCCATGTCGCAGTTCTGCTGCACGTGTTAAGTCATAGTTGTTCTCAGCTTCTTCTAACTCATGGCGCATGGCATCAATTTGTTCACGCACTTCACGAATTTTGCCGATTTCGCCTTTTTCGCTTTCCCACTTCGATTTCATTTTATTGGCTTCTTCTTTGTAGTCCGCTAGTTCGCGTTGCAACATTTCAAGTCGGCGCTCACTCGCTGGATCTTTTTCTTCTTTGAGTGCTGCTTCTTCAATTTCAAGCTGCATCACTTTACGAGTTACTTCATCCAGTTCGCTTGGCATAGAGTCGATTTCAACACGAATCGTTGCACAAGCTTCATCGATCAAGTCAATTGCTTTATCCGGTAAAAAGCGATCGGTAATGTAGCGATTTGAAAGTGTTGCTGCCGCCACAAGTGCATTGTCATGGATATTAACACCATGATGAATTTCAAAACGTTCTTTTAAGCCACGCAAAATCGAAACGGTATCTTCTACGGTTGGTTCTGGAACTAGCACTTTTTGGAAGCGGCGTTCTAAAGCTGCATCTTTTTCAATGTACTGGCGATACTCATCAAGTGTTGTCGCGCCAATACAATGAAGCTCGCCGCGAGCGAGCATTGGTTTCAACATATTGCCGGCATCCATAGCGCCCTCGGTTTTCCCAGCACCGACAATAGTATGGATCTCATCAATGAAGAGGAGAATTTGACCATCTGATTCTTTCACTTCTTGTAAGACTGCTTTTAGGCGTTCTTCAAATTCACCGCGATATTTCGCACCTGCAATTAGCGATCCTAGGTCAAGCGAGATAATCGTCTTATCTTTCAAGCCTTCTGGAACGTCTTTACGCACAATCCGTTGAGCAAGACCTTCTACGATAGCGGTTTTCCCAACGCCTGGTTCTCCGATTAATACTGGATTATTTTTCGTTTTACGTGATAAAATCCGGATCACATTCCGAATTTCAGTATCACGGCCAATGACTGGATCAAGCTTGCCGCTTCGCACTTCGGCGACAAGATCACGGCCATATTTAGATAATGCTTCATAATTTTCTTCTGCATTCTGGCTAGTCACTCTTTTTCCTCCTCTGATCATTTGAACAGCATCCAAAATTGTTTTCTTTGTCTTACCTTGTGACTCGATTTCCTTTGTTATTGGGTTTTCTTTTTGTTCCATGATTGCAAGAAGCAAATGCTCTGTGGATATAAATTCATCTTGCAATTCTTTTTCTTCTGTTTCAGCACGGACAATTAACTGGTACAATTCGTTACTCATTGACTCACCGTATCTAACGCTCGTCCCCATTACTGCAGGGATTTTGTCCAGTTCGCTATCTACGATTTGTTTTAATTTTTCAACATCGACTTCTGCCACTTCATAAACTCGCTTGGCAAAGTCGCTTTCTTGTAATAGGATTTTAAAAACATGTGAAACATCGATCGCTTGATGTTCTCTTTCTACAGCAAGTTTTTGTGCTTCTGCAATGGTCTCTTGTACTTGCTGGGTAAATTTTTGCATTTCCATTTTTTGGCCTCCTTTGGAAAGAAATAAGTTTGACCTTATTTGACCTTTAAAACAATTATAAAAGATTTTATTCGCTTTGTCTAATAGTATACCCACTTATTTGAAAAAAAATCACTAGAGGAAAAACCCCTAGTGATCCTATTTAATCACGTGAACCCGCGAAAAGTTGAAGCAGATATAAAAACAGATTGAGGAAATCAAGATACAAACTTAACGACAGCATAGGTACATCATCAAGCGTCACATCTCGTTTCATAATTTGGTTAAAATCAAACAAAATATACACAGAAAAGAGTAAGGTTCCAAATCCTGCGATGATTGTTGTCATGCCGCCGATCGGAACGAATAAACCAAATAAGGAAAATAGCACTAAAATGATTAGTGCGGCAAATAAAGCCGAACTAAGAAATTGTAAATCCTTTTTCATTTTTGCTCCAACAAACCCTAACACTGTGAAAGTGACAGAAGCTGTTACAAAGGCCATCAAAACGGCCATTCCAGCTCCAGCAGTGAAAAAATAAGTGAGTGTTGGACCAGTCATGAGCCCCGTAACGAAAGCAAAACCTAGTAAAAGTGGAAACCCCCATGTCCGGTTAGCTGTTTTGCTCCGGCGCACTATAATGGCTGCTATAAGGAAAACAAATTCTAAGATAACAAGTGGAATAAACCAACTTGGATCGAGTGAGTTGCCTACTGCTGCTCCTATCGTCGCCACTAACAGCGAGATGACAAACCAGTTTAACACTTTTTGCATAATCACCTGTTTGGATGCGGTTCTACTTGCTTCAACTTGATGTGCTTTTACATCATTCATTTCCATCTCTCCTGTTCATTGTTTCTTCTTTTAGTATAGCAAATTTCATTTAAATTTCTATACAACTGCAGTCCAGTTTTATGAAAAATAGCCTCTTCCATTGAAAAGGCTACCTCTTTTGTTTCTTGCTTTAACGATATAAGGTATAATCGCCAACGTCCGTAAATCCAATTTTGCGGTACATTTTCCCAGCTACTGGGTTATCGTAAAACAGACATGGCGTTTTCCCTTCTGCTAACAAATCGCAGCAAAGTCGTTTCATGATCGTGCTGGCAAATCCTCGTCCGCGATATTCCGCAAGTGTCGCTACTCCAACGATCATTGCCGAAAAGGAATTTTCAGCAGTGGACTCTGCAACAGACACTATCTTGCCATCTTGTTCAATGTAATAAATTCGTTTTGAGCCTTGTTCAAGTTGCGCTGCGATTAATTCTTCATTTTCATTTCGCTCGCCGAATTCCTTGATTTGTTTTCTCAGTTTGATGATTTCACCGACTTCTTCCTCTACGGCTGAGCGGATAATGACTTCTCCGTTCGCATCCATCATACTTGCATTCTCACATTTGCAGAAGTGCGATTTGTGACTCTTTTCACTTAACTCTGGAATAAGTTTTTCAAGCGGCTCCGTTGCTCGCGGCATACCACTTATCATTGTATTTTCATGTGCTTGAATAATTTCTGCAAATCCTGCTGCGTCAAAATCATCTGTCTTCGAGTAAGGTAGAAAATTTCGTTCAAACCGAAGTAGGCAAGCTCGAAGTTCTCCTTCCGCGTCATAATCCCCCCAGATGTCAATAAACTCATGATCATAACCAAAATTTTCGATATCTCCAAGAATAAAAATATTCAATAGAGCTTCCGGTTTAAGTAACGCTTTTAGCTTTTGGTCATCTGACGCCATCAGCTTTTTAATCAAGTACTTCACTCCCAATCCAAAATAACTAGCCTCAAAATTGGTTCTATTTTAGTTGAAATTACTTGATTAGTCAATAACAAAAAAACAGACGCGAAATGTTTCGTTTCACGCCCGTTCTTTTATTCCCATTTATAATGAATTTCGCCAATTTTAAGAAGTAAACTGAGGGCATTGAATTTCTCATTGCCAGTATGCAGTTTTTCTTCATCTTGATAATTAATCGGAGCTCGCATAATTTCTTCACGTGATTTTTTGAAGTAATCTTGTTCCAGATTTAACCTTTCAGTTGCTTGCTCTATGTAGCGCACAGCTTTCTTCTCATTTTTTATTTTCCCAGCCGTCATTGCTGTAAATGTATTTTGAGAGATTCCCGTTGCTTTCGCAAAGCTTCTTTTCGTATATCCATTTATCGACATGTAAATTGTCATATTTTCCATTATTTGTTTGAGTTCATTCAGCGTTTCCATTTGTATATCCTCCTCGCTGATTTATTGTACTCATTTATTATGCCCGACAAAAATGAGAATCTGATTAAAGCAACATAGTATTCTACTAAAAATTAAGAAATCGTTTTCATATCATTCCATTAAAAAAGAGCCAGTTGGCTCTTTTTTAATGATTTTCGTGGTAAGCATCCAAAACAACAGATTTCAATACATTCAAAAATTCTGGATCTGCATTTGGCATTTTTGGTCGATGATAGCTTGCTCCCACTTCATCTGTTACTACTTTACATTCATAGTCATTATCGTAAAGTACTTCCAAATGCTCCGCGACAAAACCAACTGGCGTATAGATAAAGTGTTTATAGTGATGTTTTTCATAAAGCTCGCGAGTTAAATCTTGAACATCTGGACCAAGCCAAGGTTCTCCTGTTTTCCCTTCACTTTGCCACCCAAGCGCGTAATGTGGCACTTTCACTTCTTTAAAAATCAATTCGGCTGTTTCTTTTAACTGGTCAGGATACGGATCGCCAAATTGTTTGATTTTCTCAGGAAGACTGTGCGCCGATACAATAAGGGCGGTATCCTCGAGCTCGTTTTCTGGAATTTCATTTGCTGTTTCGTTAATTCGGTCCGCCCACATTTTGATAAATAGTGGATTTTTATACCAGTCATTGATGGAAGTGATTTTCGGTCCGCCGATCGCTTCGCTTTCTTGTTGCGCTCGCTTGTTATAAGAAGCAACACTAAAGCTTGAATAATGCGGGGCAAGAACGATCGATATGGCTTCTTCAATTCCGTCTTGATACATTTCCTTGACCGCGTCTTCAATGAACGGCTCGATGTGTTTTAGACCTATGTAAGCTTTAAATTTCACATCGTCTTGAGCTTCATTTAATACGCGTTCAAGTCCATAAGCTTGTTCTTCTGTAATTTTTGCAAGTGGTGAAAGCCCTCCGATTGCATGATAACGATCCCGCAAGTCCGCTATCATTTCTTCAGTTGGCTTTTTACCATGTCTGATGTCGGTATAGTAACGTTCAATATCTTCATCTTTATATGGCGTCCCATATGCCATAACAAGTAATCCTACAGTTTTCATTGTTTCAATCTCCTTCTTTTAGTAATTTTTCACTGTTTTCATGAACAAAGTCAGTTAATTGCTTTAACATTTCCGGTTTTACTTCTGGAAAAACACCGTGACCAAGGTTAAAAATGAAGCCTGGATGCTTACTTCCTTCTTTTAAAATGGCTTGTGCTTTTTCAAGACACTTTTCGGGAGCAAGAAGCAAACTCGGATCAAGATTGCCTTGTAAGGCTTTCCCTGGAAGTAAAGTTCTGGCTTGACCAATTTGGATGCGCCAGTCGATTCCAACAACGTCCACTTTTAAGTCGGCAAATTCTTGTAGTAGGTGGCTTGATGCAACTGCTTGCATGATGATGGGGGTTTCTGGATGGCTTACTTTGATACCATTGATGATTTTTCGCATAATTGGCTTGATGTATTTGGCATAGTCTTCGCGGCTTAGTGCGCCCACCCATGAATCGAACAATTGGACGGCGCTAGCGCCTGCCTCAATTTGCGCATTCAAATAGTCAGCTGTCATTTTGCCAAGTTTTTCCATTAAGAGATACCAAGTGGCTGGGTCCCGGTACATCATCGCTTTTGTTTTATAGTAGTTTTTTGAGGGGCCGCCTTCTAGCATGTAACTTGCGAGGGTAAACGGTGCGCCCGCAAAACCAATTAAAGGAACGGTGAGTTGTTCTTCGGTCAGAAGTTTGATGGTATCTAGAATATAAGGAATATCTTGTTTTGGATGAAGTTCTGAGAGGTTTTCAACGTCTGCAATAGTTTTGATTGGGTTTTGAATGACTGGACCAATGTTGCTTTTAATTTCAACATCAACGCCAAGTCCAACAAGCGGCGTCATAATATCTTTGTATAAAATTGCAGCGTCTACACCATAGTTTTCCACGGGCAAACGCGTCACATAAGCACATAGTTCAGGATTATGTGTAATCTCAAAAAGTGAATATTTTTCTTTCAGTTTGCGGTATTCGGGCTGGGATCGTCCTGCCTGGCGCATATACCAGACGGGAATTCGCGAAACTGGCTCACTTCTTGCGGCTTTTAAAAATAAGTCGTTCGTTATTTTACTCATCGAGCGCCTCTCCTTCTTGAATGCTAATTTTTTCACACTCTTAAGGATACTAAAAATGTCTTTTAAAACCAAACAGAATGCTTCCTATTACGTTTAAAAGTTGGTATTATTGGGAAAATGAGGGGCTGTAAAGGTTAATAATTTCACAGAAAGCAGGTCAAAATCATGGAATATATTTACATTACTTCTGGAACGGAACATTATTTACGTCAAATCTTAGCGGAGCATCCTGGCGAAGGCATCATGCTTTTACAAAATTATGAGCATTCGATTTTACTTCATGAAACGTCTGGAGCGAGCGTCTTTAAAGAAGAAAATACATATCGTAAGTTACAATCTTCTGGCAAAATGAAAGGATACGGTTTTGTTACACTTGAATATATAATGATGCAACGTGATGAAGAGGTTCCAATTTTCTTGCAAAACTATGAACAAATGGTGCGCCAACTCCATGAAACTCCCGGTTTACAGTGTGTTCAACTCGGGCAATCGCTTACGCAAAACAAATTCTTAGTTTTAGCTTTCTGGGATTCAGAGATGTATTACCAAGCTTTTAAAGCTACTCCTTATCACGCACGGATTGTTGCCATGATGGAAAAGAATAATACACAAATTGGCTTTTCACACATTGATACGTATCATTTCCCCGAGTTCGATCATGATGCGAGATAAAAAGTCAATGAATAAATTGACTGATTAGCCAAAAATAAAAGAACAGAAATCGTCAAACAAAGCCATTCATGAAATGGAACTCTTGACGTTTCTGTTCTTTTTTATTGATAAATCTTTTTGACTCGAAATGGAATATACAAAAATGAAAATGCGATAACAAAGATAAGGTTAATTCCAAGAATCACTAGTCCACCAATCGAACCGTTTTGTGCAATTCCAACAATGCCAAACAGCAATGCCTGAAAAACAAGTAGGATTCGGATAAAATGGATGAAACTTCGATTTCTGATGGCATCTTGAATCGGATAAAGTCTTAGCATCATTTGTCCATCAAAATGTCGTAGCATTGGGATGAACTGAAAACCCGTCAAATAAATAAACAGTAATGAGAAAATAATGTTTAAATAAAAGCCTTGAACAAAAATCAACAAAATGAGCGCGATCACTGTTAGTCGGGCATATAAACCAATGTACTCATTTGTTCGCACGAAGGTACGGCTAAACAAGTAAGCAAAGGTTTTTCTTTTTGCATAAGGAATCGGTTTGTAAAGAAAGTCGAGATAGCTTCTTCTTCGCACAGTTCCTTTTAAATGCGGAACATCTGTAAACAAGTTCACTAGGCGGTAAAATCGATTCATTCTTGCTTCTTCTTTATCAACAAGATATTCAAACCGCAGCACTTTTCCTTTAGCTTGCCCGCGGATTAAATAATATGAAACAAGTAGCGCAATGAGGACAACTGGAATTGTCCACCAAAATGAAAAGGCAAGCAACAAGTAAACCATTAATGCGGTAACAAAAACTCGGAAAAATAGCCAAGTGCTGTCATTATTGTCTAATTTCGCGGTTTCAAACCCAACATAGACATTCCATGCTTTAAGGACAACTAGCAGTATAACAAGCCCGATAAATCGGCTATAGTGATACCCCGTAACAGCCGTGTACATTGGCATTGCAACAAGTAAGATAATCGCAAATAAATAACTTTGCAAAGCGATGGTTACTCGCTTTGCCCGCTCAAAATAGCGAAGCATCTCGGTTTCTTTAACGGTTAGATAAACTGTATCTGGACGCTTCAAAAGCGTTACCATAGAAGCAAAGCAAAGTGAAGCTGTTAATAAAACTACCATTAGCGGAATGGCTGGGAAGCTCGGATTGATATGTTTTACCCAATCGGCATAATAAAATATACCGGCGCCTATACCGATGATCAGTACAAAGAGCAAATGATCATTGAACATATAACGGAGATATTTATTTAATTCGTCGGTATAAGAACTGAATCGCTTTTTGAAAAGTTCAACACTATCAAATTTCTTCATCTTCAGCTTCTTCTTTCGTCAACTGGATATAAATCTCATCAAGAGATGCTCCGTCCATCCCGAATTGAGCTTGAAGTTCTTCGAGTGTTCCACGCGCTCTGATTTCTCCTTGATGCAAAATAATAAACGCATCGCAATACTTTTCTGCTGTCGCGAGAATATGAGTCGACATCAAAATGCTTGAGCCTTTATCACGCATTTCTCGAATCCAGCCGAGAAGTGATTGAATCCCTAGTGGATCAAGTCCAACAAAAGGTTCATCAATAATATAAAGTTTGGGCTCCACTAAAAAGGCAGACATGATCATCACTTTTTGTTTCATTCCTTTTGAAAAATGAGCTGGGAACCAGTTTAGTTTTTTCTCAAGACGAAATTCTTTTAGAAGTGGCATCATTCTTGACTCAAACTCTTCTTTAGAAAGACCATAAGCCATCGCAGTCAGTTCGAGATGCTCATAAAGTGTTAATTCTTCATAAAGAATGGGCGTTTCCGGAATATAGGAAAATTGCGACCGGTACGCTTCAACATCATCGGTTAGTTCATGCCCGTTAATTCGGATGTGTCCTTCCTTGGGCTGCATAAGTCCCGTAATATGTTTAATCGTTGTACTTTTTCCTGCACCATTCAAGCCAATAAGGCCAATAATTTGTTTTTCATCAATTTCAAAAGAAATATCTTTTAAGACTGGTCGCTTGGTGTAGCCGCCTGTCAGATGTTCTACTTCTAGTAAAGGCATTCTATTACAGCCTCCTTTTTTATTTGTGATTGGACTAGTTTAATAATAGCATATTTAAGCATAAACTTCTCATAATTATTTATCTCTATTACATGCTTTTCCTTTTTTTTTATGGTAAATTAAGAATAGAGGATTCTGAATGAAAAGAAAGGTGGCGTTCCTTGTGGATGATTGTATTTTCTGTAAGATTGTTCGAGGAGAAATTCCTTCTGAGAAAGTTTATGAAGATGACCAAGTGTTGGCTTTTCTTGATTTAAGTCAAGTGACTAAAGGACACACACTTGTTATTCCAAAAAAACATGTGCGTAATATTTTTGACTTGCCGCCTGAAACTGCTGCGGAACTTTTCCGTCGTATTCCCAAAATTGCTAATGCTTTAAAAGCAGCTTTTCCACTTGAGGGGATGAATATTTTGAATAATAATGAAGAAATCGCTTCTCAAACGGTTTTTCATTGTCATGTTCATCTTATTCCACGCTATTCGAAAAAAGACGATTTTGGATTGATTTGGAAAGATAACTCAAGCACTTATAATGATGAGGAATTTAAAGAGCGTGCAGAGGCAATACGTGAACAGCTTAGCTAATTTTTAAGCTGTCGTTCGTTTTCCTTACTTAAATAAAAGTTGGTTATTAATTGAAGGAGCTGGTCATGATGAATAAAAAATCGCTATTTTTAGGCGCAGTTATCGGTGCCGCTGCAGGAGCTGTGACTTCCATCTTGTTTGCACCAAAATCTGGTCGAGAACTTCGATCTGACATTGTTGAAAAATCAGGTGAGGCTTCTGTTGTCTTAAAAGAATTGGCGTATAACGCTAACGAATTATTGCAGTCCATTCAAGTTCTCGGAACTGAAGGGTCTACTTTAATCAAAGATGTTTCAAGCGATATTATGGATTCTGTTTCCAAGTGGAATGAAGAAATGGAACCTGAGAAAAAACGTTTGAAAGATGAAATCAAAGATATGCAGCGGACCATTGCTGATCTTGAAAAGACGTTAAAAAAAGATAATAAGTAGAACCATGGCCTAGTTTCTTAGCTCCATAGAAACTAGGTTTTTTTATGTTTTTAATCTCTATCTGTAAACTATTTTTATTTAATAGAAAAAAATTCCCAAAAAGGGTTGAAATCACTAGCTATAGGGACTACAATACTTATACAATCTTGAACATTATTGGAGGAACGAAGTAATGCGTTGTTTGAAATCTGTGAACACAGTGCGCCGTGATACCTATCATCGCATGATTCTAAAAGGGGGATTAAGTTGGTTTTTCATGCTTTGCCTTTTATTTCTTGTTCACAATTTTTTTGTTCCAGGCGATTTTTCTCCGGAATATAACGAAATCTCATTTATAGCACTACTTTTTATTTATCCACTTCATAAAGTGCTTTATATCTTAGCTTCATTTAAATACCGATCGAGCATTCGCATTCAATTCGTTCGCCGATTTTATGTACTGCCCTGTATTCAAATCAAAGTGCTAAATATCATGCCAAAAAAAGATTATCTATTTTCCTTGCTTTTTCCTTTTTTTGCTATTTTATTGCTACTGATTTTTTGGATGACGATGGTTCCTATTTGGAATTCACCTGTCTTCCTAATTTTACTGGCTGTTCATTTTGGAATGAGCTATCCAGCTTTTATCCTTGCAAACAATTTGCGAAACTTGCCAAAAAGCTGTTATATCGAGGAAGCGAAACGCGGTTATTCGGTTTTAATTTCAGATTAACTAAATGGGAATAAAATTAAAAAACTATTAGATTTTTGTTTTCTGGCCATTTTTTTAATAATTTGTGGTATGATATTACTTGGATACAGAGAATTTATTCGATCAACTTAAGGAGTGTGTATTTTTTAAATGAATATTAAAAAGAAAGCAGCGCTTGGAATCGTTTCTGCGCTTGCGGTTGTTGGACTTACAGCATGTGGTAGTGGCGGAGCTGTTGTTAAAACAGACGACGGTAATGTTACAAAAGACGAATTATATGATGCAATGAAAGATAAGTACGGCAGCCAAACTGTTCAACAACTTACTTTTGAAAAGGTCCTTGACAAAAAATACAAGGTTACCGATAAAGAAGTGAACGCGAAGGTTAAGACGTATAAAGATCAATATGGCGATCAATTCGCTAGCGTTCTTGCTCAAAGTGGTTTAACTGAAGATAGCTTTAAAGAAAACATCAAGTACAACATGCTTGTTGAAAAAGCTACTGAAGATAATGTCAAAGTAACTGACAAAAAACTAAAAGCTTATTACAAAACTTGGCAACCAGATATCACAGTTCGCCACATCTTAGTTGAAAAAGAAGATACAGCTAAAGAAGTTGAAAAGAAACTTAAAGATGGTGCGAAATTTGAAGATCTAGCTAAGGAATATTCAACTGATACAAGCACAAAAGCTGATGGTGGTTTACTTCCTGCTTTTGGCCCTGGAAAAATGGATGAAGCTTTCGAAAAAGCGGCTTATGCACTTAAGAAAAAAGGCGACATCAGTGCTCCAGTTAAATCTCAATACGGTTACCACATCATTGAAATGGTAAAACCTGCTAAGAAAACAACATTTGAACAAGATAAAAAAGCTGTGAAAAAAGCTTATATCGCTTCACAAGTTACACAAGAAAACATGCAAAAAGCATTGAAGAAAGTTTACAAAGATGCTGGCATTAAAGTTGAAGATAAAGACTTGAAAGATGCTTTCAGTCAATATTCTTCAAGTAACAGTTCTAAAAGTAAATAAGCATAACTGAAAAAAGCATCAGCTCAAGCGAGCTGGTGCTTTTTTATTTTCTCCCATAAATCCAATCATAAAGGACTCAAAATTTCGTTTGACAAGTCTTCTATCATACTTTTCAGCTGTCAAAATCGCTTCTTTTGAAAGCATCGAAACTTGTTCCTCGCTAAGCTGAGCAAATTGATTAAGCACACTAATGAGCGCACCCACATCTCCTGGTGGATAGAAAAACCCATTTTTCCCGTTTTCTAAATAACTCTCTAACCCCGCAATTTGACTTCCAATCACTGGCGTTCCACATGCCATCGCCTCCAAGCCAACCAGTCCCAAACTCTCGCCTTTTCGCCTAGTTGGAAAAAGAAAGCAATCAAACTTACGGTAATAGTTTGGCAGGTCATGTTGCGGAATAAGCGGTCGAAATTCGACATCCGACTGTATATGCAGTTCCTCTGCTAAAGACTGCTTTTTCTCGTCTTCTTTCCCGCTTCCAATCATGATTAACTTCCAGCGTGCTGTTCCTGCTTTTTTAAGCGCTGTAAATGCTCGCAAAACATCCTCCCAACCTTTTCCAACGTCGATTCGCCCCACATAGCCAAGAAGGATCTCCTGTCTTGTTTCTCGCTTATCGTTCCCTAGTTTTTTTGGTTTAAAAATCGCTAAATTAATTCCCCCTGATGGCGAAATGAAAATTTTTTCTTGCGAAATCGTGTACTTTTGCATAACAACTGTTTCGAAATAGGCTGAAGGAACAACTACCTTTTCGGCCTGCTGTACAAGCTTTTTCACTTGGTTCTGTAAATTTTGTTGAAGCTTAGTTTCTGGAAATACATCACTTCCATGCAAGTTCACGATAATGCGTAACTCTGGTTTCCACTTCTTGATAAGGCAAATAAGCCAAGCCACATGCGAGGCGTAGTGAATATAGAGTACGGCTTGCTTTTGAAAAAGCAACTTGCAAATGATCCGAAGATAAAAACTCAAATACGCCAAGCTTTTAAAAAACTTGCTCATTCGTTTTTTCATTACAAGTTTATCCACATGAAACCCCAATACTTCAAGCATTTCTAAATGGTTTTTCACAAAAACCCCATAAGAGGGATAGCGCTTTGATGGGTACATATTGGCAATCATGAATATTTTCAAAAATTCCTCCTCCTTCATTCGATTGGCTTTTTTAGAAATTGACGACATATTTGAAATAGCCTTCCTAGCCATTTTCGATTCAAAATAACTAAGAACAATAAAATGATTAGATTCATTTCATTTACAAGTTTTATTTGATGGATAAAAGTATTCACAAGCGCTGCCAGATAAAGAATAGGGATACAAATAAAGTGTTTTTTTAAAGAAAAAGTTTCCCAGACTAGTCTTGAAAAAATAGACCGAACTAGAAAGAAAACTACATAACTAGTTCCCATAGCAATCGCGGCTCCAATAGCTCCAAGATTTGGAACAAGTAAAAAATTCAATAAAAGAGAGACAACAAGCGTAATGAGGGAAACATAGATATTTAAATGACTTTTTCTCGAAAAGCCAATGCCAACATTCGTTGTTTCACTCACGGTCATCATAATTGGATAAAAACATAGAAATGGAAAAATATAGGCTGCCTGTGCGTAATCGGCGGATAAAAATCCTATTAGCAAGTGTTTGCTAAAGAGAAGCAAAATAAACAAAATGGCTAGCAAGAATAAGATGATCTCACTAACCCGCTGAAAATCTGCAAGGGGCCGCTTATCGATATACCATTTTGTCGCCGTTGGAACCCAGAGATTCGCAAACACATTTTGGATGATGAGTAAGGCACTCGCAATTTTAAATGCTGAAGTGTATAAGCCTAATTGCTCAAAAGTGCTAAATTGTCTTAGGAACAGTTTATCCATGATTACAAATAAACAGTAAAGAAGGGTAGCAAATACGACAGGAATCGCAAATTGAGTTAATCGCTTTAGCACGATGAAATCTAGTTTGAAATTTCGGAAAGATAGGAGTTTATGATTTTTTACGATCATCAAGATATCCCCCAATAATTGGCCAAAAATGGCAGCGTACACAACGGTTATGAAAGAATGCGCAAATAAAATTAAGAAAGTAAAAGTATAGATCAAGATGAATAGCTTGATTAAAATGTTAAATAAAGAAAACTCGAGTGCTTTTTTCTCCATCCGAATATACATGAAAATAAATCGTTCAAAAATTAAAAATGGAATAGAGATTGCCAAAAAATAAATCGCACCTTTGTAAGTATCCGAATGGAAAAGGAGCTCTGAAAGCTGTCCAGCAAACAAAATCATGCAGAGAATCAATACGACAGCAAATATAATGGGAAAGAAAATGGCACTTATAAAAAGACGTTTTTTATCCGAATACTCATAGAATTCTCGTCCAAAGGCTTGGTCAAAGCCAAGATAAATAAAACTGATCAGCAAAGTCTGCATTAGCATAAACATACTAGTTTTACCATACTCACTTGGCGAAATAAAATATGTGATTATAGGCATTGTGATAAAGCTAATGATTGCTGATCCCATTGATCCAAATGCATATTGACCAAATTGAAGGATTGTCTTTTTCAATCGTCCTCACTCTTTCTTCATTAGTAATAATGCCGAACAAATAATTCCTAAAATAGTTGAGCAAAGGGCAGAGTAGAAAATATGCCCTGCAAAAAAAGCATAAATAATCGCTATAAAAAAGAGAAAGCTAAAGATATTTTTAATTCGGTTCTGAATCATTAAGCATATGTAATAACTAAAAAGTAATAAAACTAAGCCTAAGCCGATTAGACCAAGTGAAAACAACGTATCAAAAAGATCCATTTCGACATTATCCCCTATCCCCCAGTTTTTCATTCGATAACTAAAACCATAACCAATAAAATAAAAAATTGGCGAATTTTCTTGGGTAAATTGCTCCCAACTGGCTGCTAGAAAGGTACTTCGTGAACTGGTGATAAAGGTGAGCAGATTTCCATCAAACAATCGAAAGAAGTAAGTAAGTCTTGTAATGACATCGCTTAATCCTTGAATTATCTTGTCAATTCCTTCGTAAAAAAGATAAAAAAGCGCTGGGATAAATGTAAATCCCGTTAATAATTTCGTAAACGAAGCAACTTCTGTTGTTTTCTTGAATAAAAATGAGAAAAGGTTGTAAGTCGTTAAAAGAATCCCCCAGATGATTCCAGATTTCGTCCCAAGTAAAAATAAGCAAGCGAATAAAGCAGTATAGAGAACTAATAAAAAAAGACGCTTCACAATGTGCCATTCTTTAAAATAAGCGAGGAGATACCAACCTATAAAAGTAAGAGCAAAAATAAAGGCAAATGTTGTATCATTTGTGGCATAGAAAAAACCTTTATAACCTGCCCCATCTGAGTAAGTAGTATTTCCGAATCCGCAAAAATAAGGAACAAGTAAACAAAGTGCAAAAAAAAGACTGATATAAAAACTGATTTTCTCAAAATCTTGGACAGTGAAGAAAGTTCGATATTGATAGACAAAATACGGCATTAACAACCAAATCATGCATTTTATTAGCATAATCATATTTTCAAACACTTCATTTATAGACATTTGCAAGAAAATCGTTTGCAAAAATAGTTCTATTATCAAAAGACCTATAATACTGATCGTGAGGATTGAAAAATTACTTCTCGCAATACCTTTTCGAAAAATCGCCACCAAAAGAAAAATAAGGCAGGTAATGCGATAAAAAACACCAATTGGTACGTTATGATTCATTGATAGGAAAAACCCATTCAAAAAATCAATCCATGGAAAAATCACAAATAACCCTATAAAGATCCGCCGATATTTCATTTTATTGCCTCATTTTGATTACTTGTGCTGGAATACCGCCAATCACTGCGTACGCCGGATACTCTTTTGCTGGAACAACAGCTCCTGCTGCTACAACACAGCCTTCTGGAATAGAAGCTCCAGGTAAGATTATCGCACGCGTCCCAATCCACACATCATTACCAATTCTTACTTCTTTTTTTTCTGTGCCACTAAACAAGATTTGTTTTTTTCCATCAATTCGATGATTTTCTGTCAAAATAATAACTTCTGGAGCCATCAAAACATAATCACCAATTGAAACTCTTGCACTAGCTACAATCTTAGTTTTATCGCCAATAGAAGACTCCTTGCCAATAAAAATATGCTGCGGATGTCTCAATTTCAGGAAAGGTCGCAAATTACTTGTTTCTGCACAGCCACCAAAAAAACGCTTTGCTAAACGATTTTTCAATTTTCTAAGGATTAAACCCATTGGATGTTTACTTGGCATTGGCAGAAGGTTAAGTAGTGCGAATAGCCATTTTGTCATTATTATCGCTGCATCCTTTCTTTCAAAACTTTTCCAATAAATTGCGTGTTCCCAATGATATAGCGTTTCATCAAGCGCCTTGGTTCCTGCAAGAGACGATATAACCATTCAAATCCCGCACGCTGTACCCAAATTGGTGCTCGTTTCGTTTTTCCTGCAATAATATCAAAGCTTCCTCCAACCCCCATTGCAAAGGGCACCTGCATAATGGTCTGATAATCGCTAATCCAATACTCTTTTTTAGGGCTAGAAAAACCCACAAAAAGTAAATCTGCTTGACTTGCATGAATTTCTCTCGCAATTTGAACCGACTCTTCATCCGTGAAATACCCATTTCGAAAACCTGCTAACTTAAGTTTTGGATACATCATTTGATGCCTCCGAACCACTTCACGAACCACTTCCTCTGTTGCTCCAAAATAATAAACTCGCCACTCTTTTTGAGCAGCTAGTGCTACTAAATACTCAAACAAGTCAATTCCCGTGATGCGATCTGGGATCTTATATCCAAGAAAACGTGCAGCCCAAACAATGGATTTTCCATCTGCATTTATAAGTGGACTTTCATTAATGATTCCAGCTAATTTAGCGTCTTGCGCCATTAAATTGATTTTTGAAGCATTAATCACAACATGTTGCATCACTTCACGATTTTCGACTGCTTTTGAAATACGTTCTAGTGTTTCTTGGAGCGTTAAAGTATCCAAAAAACTCCCTAGTAAAAACACTCGTTTCCTGCCTTTTGTCTGCAATTTAATACGCTCCTTTTGGATGAAATAAAACAAGTACCGTACGACACAAGATTTTGGCATCCAAAGACGGCGAAACGTTTCGAATATAAAACAAATCTAATTCGACCATTTCGTGAAAACTCAAAGTGTTTCTCCCACTGACCTGCCACATCCCCGTGCATCCAGGTGTAATTTGTAGTCGCTGTTTGTCATAAGCTGTATAAACTTCGACTTCCCTTGGAAGCGGTGGCCTCGGACCGATCAATGCCATATCGCCTTTTAGAACGTTTAATAGCTGAGGTAATTCATCAATACTTGTTTTCCGTAAAATTTTTCCGATTCGTGTTATTCGAGGATCTTTTTTTATTTTAAACATTGGTCCACTTACTTCATTTAACTCTAAATATTTTTGAAGTTCTTTTTCTGCATCCATTTTCATCGTTCTAAATTTATAGATTTCAAAAGTTTTCCCCGCTTTTCCAACACGAATTTGCTTAAAAAAAATGCTCCCTTTTGGTTCTGAAACTTTGATTAACAGTGCGACGATACCAAATAACGGTAGCAATATCAGAAGTCCAACTGTTGCCAAGAAAATCCCTAAAAAACGCTTTACTTTGACGTAAAAACTTTCATTCACTAGATATATGCCTTGACTTTCATACCGCTCTTCCACATTGCTTCCCCCTTTTTTCAAATATTACTTTAATACGCTGAATAATAATGATGCGCCTCATCAACCCCGTTTAAAACCACTCCAAGAACCTGCGTGCGAGATAAGGCTAACTGTTCATAAGCTGCTTTTGCACCGTCTTTTAATGTCTTCCCAGTGCGAAAAACTAAAATAATCCCATCTGTTTCTGGTGCCACTACAAGAGCATCTGAAACAATCGTCACCGGTGGTGCATCAACAATAATCTGTTCGAACTCTTCTCGAAGTTCCGCAATAATCTCAGCCATCCGTTTTGAGCCAAGCAATTCATTTGGATTAGGCGGAAGCGTACCACTCGTTAACACTGTCAAATTTTCAACTTCCGTGTCTTGGCAAGCATCTAGAATATCCAATTGTTTTCGCAAAACACCCGATAATCCACCACGGAAAAGTGGCTTATTAAAAGTTTTATGAATGGTAGGTTTTCGCATATCAATATCTATCAATAACGTCTTCTTCCCTTGTTGTGCATAAGAAATTGCCAAATTTGATGACACCGTAGACTTCCCAGTTCCAGCCTCAGGTGAGGTCACTAAAATCACTTTGCAAGGCATTCCCACTGTCAAGAAGTCGATATTGGCACGAATCGTTCGAAATTGTTCTGCAATTGGAGATGCGGGTTCCGTATGAACTATTCGTTTTCTTTTATCTAACTTGCCTTCCAATACGCTCTCCCTTTCTATTTTTTCATTTCAGAAATACTACCCAATAAATAAACATCCATCGTTTCGTGAATATCCTCAACATTTTTAATCGTCCGATCAAGTATTGTACGGACAAACGTAACAAATAAGCCAATAAAAATTCCGAGAAAAGAAGCAAAGATCAACATCCATGTTTTCTTTGGCTTGATGGGCTCTAAATGATCCGACGAACTAGCTGAAGAAAGAACTGTTATATTATCAATATTCATAATTTTCGGTATTTGTTTCTTACTCACAAGCGCAACTTGATTTGCAATCCGAACAGCTTCCTCTAAGTTGCCATTTTCAACAACGATAGAAATCACTTGAGAATCTGCATCACTTTTCACTTCAACTGCATCAATTAATTCCTCTAAACTGTATTTATCTCCTAAGTTCTCTTTAACTTGTGACAGAATTCTTGGACTCTTAATGATCGTGCTATATGTGTTCACTAGCTGCAAATTCGCTTGCACATTTTGTGGATCCGAAACAGCTACTGTCTGCTTAGACTGATTAATTAACATTTGCGTGGTTGTACTATACACAGGTTTTACAACAAAAGTCAGGTAAACAATCATCAACAAAATCGTTATTCCAGTACTTAAAAATATCAGCCATTTATTGCGACTTAAGGCCTTTAACAAATGAACAAATGTTACATTCTTTTCCATAACTATCCCCCGTGTTTAAATTTTCGCCTTCTCTTCATGGGACTTTATCTTGGATAAATCGCCAAGTGTTAAATAGTCAACCCTGTCGTTCGTTTGAGAAACAACTCCCTTTGTATCAAAAACAACCCTTTGTTGCATCACTTGAAAAACGTCTTCCAAAATAACCTGATAATCGTCATGATCTGTTAAGACCAAAAGCAAATCACTATCTTGAGCAGCACGAGTTAAGTCCCGTTCAATCCAGTCAAACCGTTTGACATGTGGGTCGTGAACGCAAATCTCAAAATCCTTCTTGAGTTCATCAAGCACTTTAAGTGCCGGACTTTCGCGCACATCGTCTACGTTTCCCTTATAGGCGATCCCGCAAATCGTTATTTTCTTACCACCCAATTTTTTCATTAATGCCCGAACTTTTTGAGCAAGAAAAACAGGTGTCCTTTCATTAATTTGACGCGCCATCTGAATAAGTGCTGTTTCTTCGCTAGCTTCAGAAATAATAAAGTACGGATCTACCGCAAGACAGTGCCCTCCAACGCCCGGACCCGGTTGATGAATATTTACACGTGGATGATAATTAGCCAAACGAATAACTTCAAGTGAATCAATCCCAAGCACATCCCCAATTCGCACTATTTCATTAGCGAGCGCAATATTCACATCACGATATGTGTTTTCGATAAGTTTTGATAGCTCCGCAACAGCAGCACTTGTCTCTAATAATTTCCCTTCAACAAAACTCCCGTAAATTTCTACCCCTTTGAGTGTACAAGCTTTAGTAACCCCACCGATAATTCGATTATTCCATTTAAGTTCATGCAAAATATTCCCTGGAAGCACTCGTTCCGGACAATGCACAAGAAAAATATCCTTTCCAACCTCAAAACCCGCCTGCTTAATCTTGGATGCAAGAATCGTATCTGTTGTCCGAGGAGCAATTGTTGATTCAATAATGATCGTATTTCCTCTTTCAAGGTGTGGAATAATCATTCCCATCGCTTGCTCCACATAAGTTAAATCACAACTTTTAAAAGCATCATCCAAGTTTGGCGTCGGAACAGCCACAATAAACACATCTGCTTGCTCCACTTGCATTTGCACCTTAAAGCGCCCTGTTTCAAGTACCCGTCCCAGCTCAGCTTCTAATCCAGGTTCTTCAATGTGAATTTTCCCGTTATTTAGTGTCGTAACAACTTCTTGCACCACATCTACTCCAGTAACTTCATGCCCATGCTTTGCAAACATAATTGCAGTTGGAAGGCCGATATAACCAAGCCCCATCACTTCAATTTTCAATTTCAAGCCCCGCTTTCTAAAATCACTCCGCTAAACTGATTTTCCAACTAGCTAGTACTTCTTTTTGTTTTTTATTTGGATCAACAGGTTTATATTCAAGCGTCCATTCCTTTTGTGTTACCTTAGGAATTTCAAAGTACAAAGCTCCACTTGCCGTTTTCCCCTTTTGTATTTCTGTTCCGATATTATTCGAAGCTGGATCAACTTGATAAGTTTTCTTTTCATTTTTTAGTACAAAGTCGCCACCGCCAATACCGAACGAACTATCCGAATCATTTTTAAAACTCATATTTAACTTCGCGATCCTCTTATTTCCCTTGCCATTTTCTGTAATCGAAGCATCAACAAACTTCATTTCAATACTATTCACTGTTTTTACAGGACCATCTTTTTTAGCAACATGTGTTGTTTTTGCCTTGGTTTCATCTTTTTCTTTAGTTCCTGTTTCCTCTGCGTTTGAACAACCGGCAGCAAGCAAAAGTCCAAAAATCGTGAGTCCCATAACCATTAGTTTCTTCATTTTTCTCCCCCATTTCTATATAATAGGCCTGCTCCGAAGTTTCTCTTGACAGGCCTATTCCTATAATTACTTAGCTACAATAGTTACTTGCTTTTTATCAAGCTGTTTTCCATTCTTGTCGTAACCAATTACAAAAACGATATCGTTAACAGATTTTATTTTATCTTTCGCATAGTAACGGAAATTAGCTCCATCAAGTACAGTAACAGGACTATATGCTTGTCCATTAACTTCAATTGCTATATCCGAAATACTTCCTGCAAAAATGCCCGATACAAATCCCTCTCCGATTTTATAAGAACTCGGAGAAATAACGCCAGTAGCTGACGGGCCAATATTTACTTGTTTTCGGTTTAATTCTTTACCATTTGCATCATAACCAACAACATAAATAACATCCGCCGCTGATTTCACTTTGTCTTTTGCATAGTAACGGAATTGTGTGTTATCAAGCACATTAACTGGACTATAAGTAACTCCATTAACAATTAAGCCAATTTGCTTAACATCACCAACATAGGTTCCCGTTATAAAGCTATCGCCTACATTATAAGCTCCTGGGTTAACTGCTCCTGATCCAGAGCTAAATAAAACTTGTTTACGATCTAGTTGTTTACCATTTGAATCATAAGCAATCACATAAACATTATCTGCTGCTGATTGAATCTTATCTTTTGCGTAATATTGGAAGTTAGTTTGATCAACCACACCAACTGCCGTATAAACTTTTCCATTTACTTCTAGTGCCACTTGTTTAACATTTCCAGTGTAAGTTCCTTTAACAAAACCATCGCCCATTTTGTAGATCTCAGGAGAAATTGCCCCCGCAGTGGATACGCCTGAAAGTGCAACTTGTTTACGATCTAATTGTTTACCATTCGCATCATAACCAATGACATAAACATTATCGCTCGTTGATGTTATTTTATCTTTCGCATAATATTGGAAGTTTGCACCATCTAGTACATTAACCTTACCGTAAACCATTCCATTTACTTCCAGTGCAACTTTTTTCACGCTCCCAGTGTAAGTTCCTTTAACAAAACCGTCACCTACAGCAAAAGTTTGCGGCGAAACACTTCCAACTGTAGCTGGAGGATTAATGGAAACTTGTTTGCGATCTAGTTGTCTTCCAGTGCCGTCATAACCAATTACATAAACACGATCAGTCATAGAAGAAATTTTGTCTTTTGCATAATATTTGAACTCTGAAGCACTAGATGCATTAACTTTGCTATATACAACACCATTAACTTCTAACGCAACTTGTTTAATATCTCCAGAATAACCACCAGAAACATAACCAGTTCCAATTGTATAAGCATATGGACTTACGGTTCCAGCTGTCGTTTTTTTAACAGTGACGTAAATCACTTTAACTGCTTGTTTTCCAGCAGAATCACTTACAGTATACGTAACTCGATAAGTACCGGGTACATTCGTATTGACCTCACTATTGTAAGTTACTTTATGAGTAATGTTACCGTCTTCTGGATCAATTGCTGTTACACCATTCATTGGATCAAAATACGAGCCAGCTTCGATTGTACGATCATTTGCGTGGATAACAGGTACTTCATTTGGTTTCACAACTGTTACTGTGATTGTTTTCGTACCAACTTTTCCAGCTGAGTCTCTTACTGTATAAGTCACTCGATAAGTGCCAGGTGCATTCACATTTACTTGGCTATCGTAAGTTACTTTATGAGTAATGTTACCGTCTTCTGGATCAACTGCGTTAACGCCAACCATTGGATCAAAATAAGAGCCAACTTCAATTGTCCGATCACTTGCACTGATAACAGGCGCTTCGTTCGCCTTAACAACAGTCACTGTGATTTTTTTCACTACTTCATTTCCAGCTGAGTCTTTTACCTTATAAATAACCGTATACGTATCCGGTATATTCACATTTACATTGTTATACACAACTTGAATGTCTCCTGTGATGTTACCATCTTCAGCATCGATTGCTGTTACTCCATTTAGCGGTGAAAATGGTGTTCCAGCTTCGATTGTTTTGTCTGTTGCGTTGATAACCGGTGGTGCATCTGGAGCACCTAGCGTTAAGTTCGTCACTTTTGAATAACTAACATCCATGGTGCCATTTGCATTTGGTTCACGTTCAGTTCCCACAACTTTTGCAGTAATGATAGTTCCTACTGGATAGCTAGTTGCTCCTTTATACGTCCAGTTTCCAGCTGTATCTACTGCGATTCCTTTTGCAATTAAACTATTATTTGTATAAAGTTCTACTGTGTAGTCTTTCGCATGTTCATTGATTCGATCTTGTACAGTCTTCCCTTTAAAGGTCTTATTATCCGTACTTTGTAAAGTTGTTGGTTCAATACTATTTTCCATCCATGAATTTTCGAACCAAGTCATCGAATTATCCGTAATCGATTTATCTGCTAAGTTGTTAGTTCCAAAATTAAGTGAGATATAATCTGGATCAACCGCATCTACTTTAAATGTGTAGCTTGGTTTTCTTTCGATAACACTTGTATAACCGCTCATTTTACGGTCTTTGTTCCATTTCGCTAGATCAATGAAAATGTCATTTGTCATATTCATCGTTGTAGAAGCTAAAACTTGTTCGCCGTATAGGTTAAGCGTATTGTTGTTTGCATCAAATTCAATTCTCGAACGATTTGCACCTTGGTTAGCTGCTACAGTCGAAATTTGTTGTGTGTTTGTGTAAAGTCCTGCCGCTCCTGCACGAATATACATCGTTCCGGAAAGATAAGATTTCCAGTTAGGGTCTTGGAAGAATTCTTTAAATTCTGGATCAATTTGAATTCGTTGTACTCCTTGATTGGCTATTCCAAGCGAGATAAGCGCATTACTTGATGCTTTGATTTTCAATGAGTTGGGTGAAGCAGGTGAAAATTGTAAAACATCAAATGTATTCTTGTAGTTAAGTCCAACCGCTCTTGGCTGGACCGATTTTGCCTCCTCTTTTCCTTGATTGCTCTCCTCTGCAAGCACATTCGCCGGTACTGCAGAAAGAATTTGTCCTCCTACAACTGCAACTGTCATCGCGACAGCTAATCCTTTTTTAATTCCTTTTTTTGACAATTCAATGTCCCCTCTCCGTTTTTAAATAAAAAATCTAGCAAGCTATCCTCCTTCTGCCATTTTATATTTATATAAAACATCTACTTTTTTCAAAGCTATGTTTTACATCGATTCTATACAATACTGAATATTTAATATACCACTTTATAAAAATCTGATTACATTATTTTTTGTGGTTTGTACAAAAAAAGCGAAGATATTTCTATTAATTCCTCATAATCAATCAAATAATGTTCGCTATCACGACTCATTATTCCTTCTGTGATCCAATTATTGATTACTTTTTGTACTCTTGAATGATGCACTCGTAAAAAACTAGCGATCAAATATTTATTTACAGTAATTGGTACTTCTGCATACCGATAAGCACGCGGCACTGACGTCATATTGATAAACTCCACAAAGAAATCTGCCAGTCTTTCATCAAGTGGTGCTCGCTTTTTACGATTATTATGTGAGCTAAACATATAATGCATCGTCAGTTTTTCAATAACTGTATGAAAAATTCGAGCATTCGCGTACATATGATTAATGAAGTACTCTTTGTCTATGAAGTGACAAACCCCATCCGTAAGTGCTTTAATTCGATATTTTTCCGACTCTACAAATTTATCTTCTCCTAAGAAAGCATCAATCCCTGCAAAATCATCGTGTGAAAGAAACGTTTTTACTTCCCATCTTTCATCTGTAAAAGCCTCAACAACAACTATCCCTTTTTCAATCAAAACAATTTTTTGGCTTCGATTATCTTCTACATCATTATAAAAAATTTCTTTGGCCCTAAAACGCTTTTCTGACATATGTTTTTTTCTAAAATCAAAATACACGCCCAAAAAATCATATATTTCATTCATCTCCAAAGCTCTCCCTTCTTTGTTAATCATAGCACCATTTTTTGCATTCAATTCTATACGCATACAAAATTCGACCAATCTTTGTGAATAATTTGTGAACAAAATGTGTAGAATTGTTGTCAAAAAAACAAAAAGAAAGCATTTTTAAAGATAAAAATAAAAAAGTGATGATTTCCATCATCACTTTTTATCTTCTCTACTACTTATTTCTGTAAGTTCAGTTCTCTAATTTCGAATAGGGTTGCGAGTGAAGCATCCAACCAATACCATACTGATCGACAAATTGTCCCATTTTTCCACCCCAGAATTGTTCAACATAAGGCATTGTTACATCTACAGTTCCAGAATCTTGAACACGTTCAAAAAACATGTCGGCCTTTCGAGCAGCTTCCTCATCTTCACTATTCACATCTAGCATCAACCAAATTTGGTTGCCATTAATTAAATCCCCTTTAAAATTATCCGAGCAAAATAACTCTGCTCCAAGGATAGTAAAACTTGCATGAATCGTCGTATCTTCGAGATGTTCCTTCTCCATACCGAAAGCTTCTGCCTGCTCTTCTCCAACAGGTACACGCACAATCTTCGTAGCACCAAAAACCTTTTCATAATAAGCTAAGGCTTCCTTCGCATTTGTGTAACTTAAATATGAGTATAATTTCGCCATCTAAATCCCTCATTTCCTCAATTATTGGATTCCTAGCATTGTATAAATGTCTTTTACTATACCCACTCATCAAAAAAGCAAGCAGTGATACAACCACTGATTGCTTCAAAAATTTATAACATCTTCAAAAGCTCCTGAGATACTCCTTTTGTTGCCGGATAAATCTCACGATAAATCGAATAGAATTGGGCATAACGAGCCACATTTTCTGGATTTGGTATAAACCTTTCTTCCTTATAATGGACGAAAACTTCCCGACACGCTTCCGGCGAATCAAACCAGCCACAACCAAGTGCAGCAATCATACACGCGCCAACCCCGGGGCCTTGTTCCACTTCAAGTCGCACCATTTCTGCATGAAACACATCCGCTTGAATCTGCATCCAGTCTGAATTTTTTGCTCCGCCGCCAACACTAATAATCCGTTGAAACCGCTCACTTTTAGCTTGTTCCATCAAAACTTGCGAATCTTTCAAACTGAAAGTAATCCCTTCAAGCACAGCTCGGGCAAAATGCTTCAGTTCATGCCTCGCATCGATTCCAATAAAACTCCCTCGAATTCGCGAGTCAAAATGAGGCGTGCGCTCCCCTACAATATAAGGCGTGAAAAGTAAGCCCTCACTACCCGGTGCCACGAATTGAACATCACGAAGCAATTCCTCGAATGACTTCCCTTTTCCAAATGCCTTTTTAAACCAGTTTAGCGAACTTCCGGCCGCAAGCGTCACGCCCATGGAATAATTGGCGCCTGGAAGCACATGGTTGAAAAAGTGGAGTTTCCCTTGATAATTTGATAGCCCTTGCTCAAACGAGCTAAAAACGCCACTGGTTCCAAGTGAAACGAGCGCTTCTTCATCATTCACCAGTCCCGCTCCGAAAGCCGCACAAGCATTGTCTGCCCCACCAGCATAAACCTTGACGGCTTGCTTTAAGCCAAAGCGCGCTCTATAGCTTTTCTTCACGATACCGACTTGCTCAAGCGACGAACCAACTGGTGGCAAAAAGTTCTGATCAATTCCAAATTCGTTCAAAATTGCCTCGGACCATTCCGCTTTCTCGACATCAAACAGGAGCGTCCCCGCCGCATCCGAATATTCCGTGTGCAGTTCGCCCGTCAAAACAAAAGCCAAATAATCCTTCGGTAGCATAATATGGCGAACTTTGTTCCAAGTCTCCGCCTCATTTTCTTGTAACCATAAGATCTTAGGAAGTGTAAATCCTTCAAGAACCCTGTTTTTGGTAATTTCGAGAATTTGTTCACCGAAGCGCTCCGTAATCTCTTGGCACTGCTTTGTGGTTCGTACGTCATTCCATAAAATCGCCGGATAAACGGGGTTAAATGCCTCATCTAG
Source organism: Listeria kieliensis (assembly GCF_003369925.1). Taxonomy (GTDB): domain Bacteria; phylum Bacillota; class Bacilli; order Lactobacillales; family Listeriaceae; genus Listeria; species Listeria kieliensis_A. The sequence continues at coordinate 397,495 of NZ_LARY01000002.1, forward strand.
CACGACAAGTGAATGCATCTGACCAGAAAAGCTGATCGCCTCAAGTTCCGTTCCAAAGTTTGGCACTTCTACACTAAGCTGTGCGAGCACTTCCTCACAAGCTTTCTTCCAGTCTTCCGGGTGCTGCTCCGAAAAACCCGGCGCCCGCGAATCTATCTCATACGCGCTAGACGCTTCCGCAACAACATCCCCAAGCTTATTCATGACAATCCCTTTCAGCGAACTCGTCCCAAGATCAATCCCCAGCACATATCCCATCCGTCAACTTCCTTTCCTAAACCAAGTAATCATTCAAACGCGATTTCACGTACTCGATATGGCTTGACTTCAACTGAATCCCATCCCCATGTTCATACGCATAACGCGTTAAAGATTCCAAATCTTCCTTATCCGAAAGAATTGCCTTCCCGATTTCCGACTCTCTCCACTTCTCATAACGATCCGCGGTGACCTCTTTAAGAAAACCATCCGTTTGCAATTTTGCCGCTGCCTTGAGTCCACGAGCAAAAGTATCCATTCCCGCGATATGAGCGAGTAACAAATCCTCCATTTCAAATGAAGAACGTCTCACTTTCGCATCAAAATTAATGCCGCCAGGTGTGATCCCACCATTTTCCAAAATTTCATACATTGCAAGCGTCACATCAAGGACATTCGTTGGAAATTCATCCGTATCCCATCCAAGTAACAAATCGCCTTGATTGGCATCGATCGAACCAAGAGCCCCGTATTCCCGCGCAACACGCAATTCATGCTCAAATGTATGTCCCGCAAGCGTCGCGTGATTAGCTTCTAAATTCAATTTAAAGTCGCCTTCAAGCCCGTAAGTTTTGATAAACGCCATCGTTGTCGCCGCATCAAAGTCATATTGGTGCTTCGAAGGCTCTTTCGGTTTTGGTTCAATTAAAAATTGCGGCTTGTGACCGATCTTTTCAGCATACGCGATGACCATCTTGAAAAGACGTGCGATATTGTCTTGTTCAAATTTCATATCCGTATTTAAAAGCGTTTCATAACCTTCACGACCGCCCCAAAACACATAATTTTGCCCATTTAATTTTTTCGAAATATCCAGTCCTTTTTTTACTTGAGCCGCCGCATACGCATAAACCTCTGGATCATTAGTCGATCCCGCACCATTATTAAAACGAGGATGTGAAAACATATTAGCCGTGTTCCACAATAACTTGATGCCCGTTTCGTCCATTTTCACTTTAATTAAATCCGTGATTTCGTCAAGATTCGCCATAAACTCTTCAAGCGAATCGCCCGCTGGCGCAATATCGACATCGTGAAAGCAAAAGTACTCAACCCCTAATTTTTCAAGAATCTCAAAGAAAGCTTCAACGCGATTTTTTGCGGTCTCCATTTCCGACTTGCCAAACCAAGAACGTTCATTTATAGCCGTTCCAAATGGGTCGCTTCCATCTTGAGTCATTGTATGCCAGTAAGCCACCGCAAACCGAAGATGTTCCTTCATAGTTTTCCCTAAAACAACTTCGGATGCATTATAATGACGAAATGCAAATGGATTCCGTGTTTCTTTCCCTTCAAATTGGATTTTTTCTATTTGTGGAAAATAACTCATATGCCCACATCCTCCTTTAAAATCAATTCTTTTTAGTTTGTTGGTTTAACAAACTAACTTATTCACTTTATTATCATACACGTTTCCATTTGTTTTGTAAAGCGCTTCCACACTAATACAAAAAAATACGCAGATATCAAATTATCCGCGCATTTCCATTTCATTATTCAGCATCAAAATTTGGACGGTAGAACGACCGATTTTCAAGACCAAAAATCCGTTCCGAAAACTCACCTGGTTTCGTATGGCGAAGTGCCTTATCCATCATGTTCATCGTTGCATCCATCAAATCAATTTGGTGCAAAATCTCGGCTTCGCGAACGAGTGGTGGCTTCGGACTTCCCCATTCTCCTTTACCATGATGAGCAAGAAGGACATGCTTCAATACGACAACTTCTTCTCCTTCGATTTTCAGTTCTTCCGCCATCTTGCTAACTTCTTCGACAACAATCGAAATATGCCCAATCAAATTCCCTTCAAGCGTATAAGAAGTTGAAACCGGACCAGAAAGTTCGATCACCTTGCCTAGATCATGCAAAATTACTCCCGCATACAGCAAATCTCGATTGACACTTGGATACTGATCCGAAATAGCTTTCGCCAGACGCAGCATCGAAACCACATGGAAACTTAATCCAGAGACAAATTCGTGATGATGCCGCATTGCTGCCGGGTATTCATAAAAAGCATCTTGATATTTTTTAATCAGCGAACGCGTAATCCGTTGTAAGTTCGCATTTTTCATTTCAAAAATGTATTGCGTAATTTCATCCGCAATTTTTTCCTTGTCGAGCGGAGCCGTTTCCATCAAATCTGCGGCACTCACATTATCAAGTGGTGTTGCAAGGCGAATCTGCCGAATTTTAAGTTGCTTTCTCCCACGATAATTTTGAATTTCGCCAGCAATATGCACAATTTGTTCTGCCGCATAAGCTGACTCATCCTCTTCAGAGACATCCCACAACTTTGCTTCAATTTCCCCAGACTTATCTTGCAGCATGAGCGTCAAGAAAGGCTTCCCGTTACTAGCAATTCCCTTTGTACTTGATTTAATCAACAAGAATAAATCTACACTCTCACCAACATCGTGGAGCAACAATTTTTTATCCATTTTATCGCCTGCCTTCTCTGCTTGAAAATACTTTAACCCTAGTATAGCACGAGTACCCGATTATCGGAAAAATATTTGCTAGTTTCCTTATGACACGAAAAGAAAATAACTTGATTTTCATCTTTACGATATTTTAAAAGCTGCATCAATAAATCGAGCCGCTCGGCATCAAAATTTACAAAACCATCATCAATCAAAATTGGGAATGGAAAATCTTCTGCGATGATTTCAATCAAGGCTAACCGAATCGCCAAATAAAGTTGTTCTTTTGTCGCCTGACTCAATTCTTCCGGCTTAAAAACAACAAAGTCAGATCGTTTCACTTCAATTCGTTTCGCATCATTGAACGAAACCCTTGTATAGCGACCGCCCGTTAATTTTCCAAAATAAAACGTTGCGAGTTCAAGCGCTTTCGGGAATTTCGTTTCTTGCAAATGAGCGACGGTTCGGTTTGTGAGCTCCTCTGCAAGCTTTAAAGTCATCCATTCATCCGCAAGCTCCCGAACTCGGTCACGCTTCAGATAATATTCCTGCGTCAGATATGAAAAAGTTCCGCCTTCTTCAAGGATCGCGATTTCATGCCGCGTCTCAGCTCGCACGCGTTCAAATTCAGCTTGCGCCGCGTCCATAGCTGTAAGCTCTTCCTTGCATTTAAGTTCCGCTTCTTTAAGCGCCTCAAAGTCCGGATAAGCCGAGAAATCAAGCGTTTCTGGCAGTTGTGCCGAAAGTAAAGTAAAGCGCTCCCTTGCCGCCCTAAGCTCCTTATCGCGCAACCCAAGTTCCCGAAACTCGAGCTCAGAATTCGCTTGCGCCGCAGCCAGTAAAGCATCCATCTCCTCACGCATTTTTCTTAAATCACGCTTGGCAAGATCCAGCTGTCCGTCCAGTTGTTCCATTTTTTCTTCATTTTTCGCCGCACTTGCCGCATTTTCGCGATAAACCCGAAGCTTATGCCGCAAACTTGCGACTTTCTCCTCAGTCGAATCCCCTTCTGCCGGAAACCGCTGCAACTGCTCTTCCCACTCTTTCAAGAAAGCGCGCCCGACATTCCTTCTTTCCTTCAAATCTTGAAGCCGCAACCACTTCGTGTAGCTTTCCTTTACAAACGCCATATCCGCATCAAATGAAATACCTTGCTTCAAACCCAGTGGCTCATAAAGCTTGGCTTTTTCCAGCTCAATGCGCTCTCTTTCCTGATCTAACTTCGCTTTCGTTTCCTCAAGCGAAGCAATCCGCATCAAAACTTCATCCAGCTTTCCAAGTAGCTCTTTCCATTTCGCTCGGTAACGTCTTTGCTCTTCGAGTTCAATCCGAGCCACTTCATCCGTGTTTTCAGTTTTCTTAAAAAAGCCGGCCAAAAACAGCACAAGTGCCATCACAAGTAAAATGTATCCTAAAAAGCCGGGAATAAAAAGAGCCAAAGAAATGCCAAGAATCAATAAAATGACGGCTCCGCCAAGTAAATAAGGCGATTGCTTCTTCTCTTTTTTCAGTTCAACTTCCTTTTCATGTGTCTTTTCACTTGTCCACAAAAGACCTTCCAGTTCATCTACTTCTTGCTGAATACGTTTTTCCTCTTTCTGTTCCGCTTCAAGCGCAAACCTATTTTCCTGCTCGCCTCGTTCCAAATCACGATCCGCTAAACTAATTTGCGCAATTTCCTCATCGAAGTTTGCATCCAAAGGCTTCCGCGAAAAATCCATCCCCACTTGCCTTGCCAGAAGTTCACTTTCTGTTTCTTGTTCCTTTAACTGCTGTGCACGATCTTGATAGACCCGAAAGCTCTCCAAAAGCTCTTGAATGCTCCCGGCCAAACCAGCATCCAGTTCATTCTCCACCAAATTCCGTTCAGCTAGCGCTTTTTTGCGTTCCTCAAGTTGCATCTGCTCGTGATTCCGCTCATTAAAACGCGTTTCCAATTGATCAAAACGAGCCAAGCCATCCGGTGGAAACTCCATTTGCTGTGAAATTTGTTTCGCCAAAACTTTTTTTTCTGAATAAATCGGCCATTTTTCTTTTAACCGCTCCAAATTCGCTAATTCAATTTGAAGCGCGCGCTTATTCCCTGCTCGTTCAGCTTCTTGCTGTTCCAAGCGTTCCATTTTCGAAACAAGCCCAGCATACTTTTCATTTTGTTCCTTCGAATCTAGATAAGCATCCCGACTCTTCTTCGCTACCTCTACAGCTTGATTAATCACAGGTTTTTTCCCGCCAGGTTTAAATAAATCATCCAGTTGTTTTTTTAGCGACTCATTCATCAAAAGTAAACGATCAGATCCAGCCGTCCCCGTTGCAAGTAAATATTTTTCAAATTCCTCTTGTTTCATTTGGCCAATTTGTTGCAAACCATGAATATTAAAAGAAAAAATCGCTTCGTACGTACGACGATCCATTCCATTTAAGATCTCATTCAGCTTCTCTTCACCGTGTCGCGACCCGTCTTCCATATGAACGGTTACATCACCAGCTGATTTCCCGCGCAAGCGCTCAATCACAACCGTCCCAAATCTCGTCTCGCTTAACGTCAGCTTTCCGCCATAAGCCCCTTTATTTTTCGGCTCCATCCGCAAATAAGAGCTTTGCTTAGCTGGAAACCCAAATAAAATACTATGGATAAATGCCATAATAGTCGATTTGCCCGCTTCATTTTCGCCATAAATCATCTGGAAATCGCCAAAATCGTCAAATGTCGTATTCTCCCATTTTCCAAACCCAACTATTTCTACTGAGATGATCTTCATTTTTTATCATCCTCTATTTCTCTATAGGTTTCATTTAACTTGACAAGCGCAGCTGAAAGAAGTTGTTTTTGCTTGTCTTCATCCAGTTCAGTCAGATACTGGCGCACGCCTGCATGTAAATAAAGTGATTCAATCGTCTCAAAAAAGTTTTCTTCTTCCTGCAATTCTTGAATCGACTGTTTTAATTCATCTGCTAACAAAAGATCTTGTTGCCAGTTCTCATTTTGCTCGGACTGTTTCGGACGAAATTTCAACGTATTTATCCATACAAATGGCGCCGCAGACACTTCATCTTCAAACATTTGCAACCAGTCCGTAGAATTGACTCCATCTGGGTTTTCTACTAAAACTTCTAGATCTAAAATATAAGACTGGCTCCCCTTACGGTAATCTTGTAAAGCTTGCTCTAATTTCCGGAAAAGCTTAGTTTGATCCACTTTCCCATCAAGTTCTATTTGCAGTTTCCCAAAAATCACTGGTGCCGTTTCAAAAAATTCAAATGAAGCGCCTCTTGGAGAAAGTTCAACAATCGTTCCGCCCTTCGCGCCTGTTTCTTTGCGGTTTCGGCCTTGAATATTTCCCGGGTAATAAACGCCAGGTTGTTCCGAGAGAATTTCTCTTTTATGAATATGACCAAGTGCCCAGTAATCGAATCCCTTTTGTTTCAATTCACTCAAACTAAACGGGGCATACACATCATGTTCACTCGACTTTGTTTCTTCAGATCCATGTAACAGTGCAATATGAAAATCCGCTTCACCTTGTTTTTGGAACTCATTTAAGCGCTTTTCACGCACATGGCGTTCCGTGTAGCTAAACCCATAAAGCTTGACCGTTTGGCCGCTTTTTCCCTTCCAAGGCACACACTGGACAGTCTCTCCGAAAGTAAAAACATTTTCTGGAAGCTCTAAAACATCTCGGTCTTTTTCAAGAAAATCGTGATTCCCGTGAATTAAAAAAACATCAATTTCAGCTTCTTGCAGCCGTTTCATTTCTTTATAAAATTGAACTTGCGCTTTAATACTCCGATCTTCTTTGTCATAAATGTCACCAGCAATCAAAACAAAATCCACTTGTTCCGTTATTGCTCGTGTGACAATCCGCACTAACGACTCATGAGCCGCATCCTTCAGTTCCTTGTAAACCACATCTGAAAGCGCACTAAGTCCAGTAAAGGGACTATCCAAGTGTAAATCTGCGATATGTAAAAACCGTACCTTTGCCATGTTAGAGCATCCCCTTAAAACGAATATATGTTCCTATTATAACGAGCTGCCTTGCATTTCGCAAGCTTGATCTAGTGTTTTGCCCCAAGCTTCTTTTACTATTTAATTCCGATTTCCAATGAAAAAGCCTCCGTAATTTACTCTCATAACGAAGGCTTTTAATTTCATTCAAATATTCCAAGCTCATTCCATGCTTTCTTTTTGATTTTCAACAACTAAAGACCGTTTACTTGAATTTTTTATTACTGGTAAAGCTGCTACAAAAGTCAGCAAATACAAACTTAACAAAACTGGATTAAAACCGAACCAAAAGCTTGCCGGCGTTGCAAAATAGATCCCATCGAAAGTTAAAATAACCAAAAAACTAACGATACTTGTTCCGATTTTATAAGACCGCTTAATATTCATAATGACTAGGCCTAATGCGATCGCGGTTAGTAGAATAGCAGCCACTGAAAGATAGAGGTAAATCCCCGTAAAATATGTAATAGAAACAGCTTGGTCGACATTGGCTAACGTGACACGCGGCGCATGGATAAGAAAATAAAAACCAAGCATAACGAGAAGGTTCATTACTACTATCCAAAAATTGCTTTTAGTACGTACTTTATGAGAAATGACAACTTTTCGTTTCAAATATAGATCGATGCTTAGAACAAACAAACCGCTGAATGCGAGTACTAGCGGAATTTTAAAAAACCATGCTGGCATGAACATGACTTCATATCCATTTAGGCTCGCCATCGCGTTCCAGAGTGCCCCGCAGATAATTAATATCCCACCGATTCCATTACCTATCCCAGTTAATCGTCCAATGACTAAACTCAAATAAAATAAAGCTATAACGCCCCAGTATAAAATCCCCATTAAAGTTACAGGAATAAAATTCAATAAAAAATAAATTCCTCCTAGCGTCATAAAAATGATAAAAAACATCAAAACAATCTGTGCAATTCGTAGTATCCGATTAATCATTTCCATTTATGTTCTCGTGTCCTCCTAAAGCAGTGAATGCCATCTTTTTTAAACCTTCATCTAATATGTATGCATAACATGTATACAATAGCACAAACTAAAATATTTGTCTGTGTCGAATTTGTGAATTTATTAGCTTTAGGATCACACAAGCTTGCAATTCTTTAACGAAAAAAGATACCCGCCCGTAAGCGAGTATCTTCATCTTCTATTCTTTCACTTCGTACAATGATTGAAGTGGCATCATGATAATGCGGTTCAAATCATTAATAATTGTGCTCATCCCTTGTTCTTTTTCCATCAAGCCAAGAATCAGTTCATTTTGTTGAACTTCATCAGCAACTTTTTGTGCGCGATCAATCGTTTCATCATCAATATCTTGACCCGTCATTTGTTTTTCTTGAATTGTGATTTGAATCTCACGAAAACGATCAAACTTTTCCTTTGCTTCCGCATCTTCTGTCACTTTTTTATAAGCTTCTTCTAGGCTTTTAAATTCGTCTGTTTCACGAATTCCACGTTCTAAGCCGTGCGCTAAATCATAAATATTTTCGCTCATTAATAAAATCCTCCACAAGTTAAAATTTATTCTTCTCTAACTATAACAAAACTATGGCTTAGATGCTACCTTTAGATCCATAACGTCAGAACGCCTTGCACAATTCCAATCACACCACCAAGAATTCCACCCAAATAAGTAATCATTTTGAGTTCTTTTCCGGAAATACTGATGACAATCTGTTCCATTTCATGAAGTGAAAAAGTAGCAATTTGGGATTCGATTAGCACAGCAATTTCTAATCGGTTGAACAAGTCGGTGCTGTGACTTGAGGCAAACGCAAGCAAGCGCTCCACAATATACGGAATAAGGTGCCCTGTAATTTGCTCTTCATATTTCGCTAAATTCTCTTGAATCGGTCGATTCAACCATTTTTCATTTTCTAGAAAACACCGCGCTTCATACCCAACTTGCCGCAAAAAATCTTCTTTCTTCTTAGGTGAAACCAGTTCGCCTAAATCGCTCTCAAGTAACGCTTGATACTCCGTGATCAACAAATTTTCAAGTGTTTCTTTCATTTCAGGGCGCTTTAATAGCTTTTCCAGTTCTCGCTGTGCTTTTTCCGTTAATGCATCCACATTTAAAAACATCTTGGCGAAGCTTCCCATTTTACCATGCTCTTCAAAAAAAGTTTCAAGCATCAAATGGATTTGCTTTTTTCCCGCGTCGCTTTGCAAATAATCCGTCGCACGTGCAATCCCCATCTCAGACAAGCCAGCCAGATTTTTCAACAAAAAGACATTTGCCGCATCTGGAATTAGTTTTTCAAGCTTGGTTGTTTCCTTTTCATTTAAAAATCGTTCCGTTTCACTTACAGCTTTATTTGAAACCCAGTCTACCAAGCGCTCCTTGCCATTTTGAAACCCAGCAAATTCCGCGAGCTCAGTAGGGGTTGTTTCTAGCGCCATCTTCTCCTTAAAAAATTCCTGCGCCGTCTCAGTTAGGCCATCACGTAGCCTCTCATCCTGCAGCTTCTTTTGAATCATGTCGCCCGTTAGCAAATGTTCTGTTACGACCTGTCCAATTTTCTGCGCTAACTCATCGCGCCGCTTAGGAATAAGTCCTGGTGTGAAAGGCAACCGCCACTTCCCTAAAAAAATCGCTTTGTACGGTCTAAAAAGCATCCGAATCGCAATAAAATTCGTCATCATCCCAATAAAACCACCAATCACCATCATGATCAGTATTGAAATCCAAATATTCACGCCTGCACCACCTTTTTCAAGTGTTATCATTATAAGCTACCAAGCAGGTAAACGACAACTTTCACGCCCAAAATTCATTCTAAAGTATGACACAAAAAAACCAAGAAAAAATTCTTGGTTCATAGATTCGTCATTTTAAGCGGGTCAACCCATTCATCAAATTCTTCCGCCGTTAAAAAGCCCGATTTCACGGCTTCCGCTCGTAATGTTGTTCCATTTTCATGAGCAGCCTTAGCAATTTGCGCCGCCTTCTCATAACCAATATGCGGATTTAGCGCTGTAACAAGCATCAACGAGTTTTCAAGTTTCTCTTTGATCGCCTGCTCATTCGCTTGAAGCCCATCCAAAGTGTGCATCCGGAACGAACGCATCCCATCACTGAGCAATTTCACCGACTGCAAGAAATTAAAAATAATCACAGGCTTATACACATTCAATTCAAGATTTCCTTGGCTACTTGCCACTTCAATCGTCGTGTCGTTCCCCATCACTTGCGCCGCGACCATCGTTAGCGCTTCACATTGCGTTGGATTAACTTTTCCCGGCATAATCGAACTACCCGGTTCATTAGCAGGAATCGAAATTTCGCCAATCCCACTTCGTGGTCCACTAGCAAGAAAACGAATGTCATTCGCAATTTTCATCAAATCCGCCGCTAAACTTCGCAGTGCCCCATGAACGAAATTAAGCGGGCTGTGGCTCGAAAGCGCAAAAAATTTATTTTCATCCGAAATAAATGGTGCCCCTGTAAGCTTCGCAAGTTCGTGCGCCACCTCATCACCAAAACCAGTTGGTGCGTTAATACCCGTTCCGACTGCCGTTCCGCCAATTGCAAGCGGAAGTAGCTCCTTGCTGCTCTCTTCAATAAAACGCTTCGCTCGACGGATCATCGCTTCATAGCCGCTGATTTCTTGGCCAAGCGTAAGTGGCGTTGCATCTTGAAGGTGAGTCCGACCAATTTTCACAACATCCATAAAAGCTTCCTTTTTCTCTTTCAAAACGCGTTCAAATTTGTCGAGTTCCGGAAGAAGCTCTTGCTGGATTCTTTGATAAGCCGCAATGTGCATCGCAGTCGGAAACGTGTCATTCGAACTTTGCGACATGTTCACATCATCATTGGGATGGATCTTTTGTCCACTTTTTTCACTCGCAACATGCGCCACGACTTCATTCACATTCATATTCGTTTGTGTACCGCTTCCCGTTTGATAAACCACTAATGGAAAATGTTCGTCAAGCTTCCCACTTAAAATTTCATCACATGCTCGTTTGATTGCCTTACCTTTTGCCTCAGAAAGCTTTCCCGCCGAAACATTTACAACAGCACAAGCCTTCTTTAAAAACGCAAACGCATCAATAATCTCAAGCGGCATTTTATCCGCACCAATTTTAAAATTTCGTAAGCTTCGTTCCGTTTGCGCGCCCCAAAACTTTGAAGCGTCAACAGAAATTTCACCAAACGTATCTTTTTCGATTCTTTCCACACGCCACACTCCTTTTCATTCAGTATAGCATGTTTTTTTAGTGATTTTCAGTTTGAAGCGGTTTTTTCTTCATCACCCAAAAAGCCGCAAAATAAAGCAGCACAATCAACCCAAGTGTCCAAAAAAGACAAACAACAAAGTGATCGAGACCTTTTCCATCTACAAGAAAAGCGACCGCGTTTTGACTTAAATAAGCCGGATTTAACATTTGCCATTTGGTTCCCACCGCCGTGATACTTGTAAGTAAAATCGCAACAACCACAGTAATACTTGCTGAAGCGGCTCCACTTCTAAAACTTGCACTGCATAAAATAAGAAGTCCTACTAAAAATACAAACCAAATGAAATAAACAAAAAAGGCTATCACAAAGGCGCACCCGCATAGGAAGGTTATCGTAAAACCCTGTAAAATCAAGCGTTTACAGGCGGTCAAACAATATTATGTTTGTGATAACTCCCTAGCGAGGGGTAAAGGACACCGATTTTTAGTCGGTGTCCTTCTCTTGTACCACGATAAATATTGTTTACTGCCACAGGGCGTTCATTGAAAAATGGACGCCTATTTTTTATGCCCAAATTCAAATAGAAAGAGGTATGTAACATGAAATATCCCAAAGTGAAAACCCGTCACGATAATACCACCCTGCCCGAAGGCTATGACTGCCGCGACTATGGCGGTGGCGACGTCTGCTGTGATTGCTGTATGCGGTTGGGGCTTCACGGCAACCTGCCCACAGGCCCGGACGACTTCTTTGCCGAAGCTCTCCGGGTGCTGGAAATCCTTGCGGAAGTGCTGGAGGACGACAGGCCGTTCACCGAAGGCGACCTGATCGACGCCATTGAGGAAAACGCTGTGGCCGTCTGCTACGGCGAGAGGTTTTTGGTGTGGGTGCCGCACCACAACCTTGTGGACTTCCTTCACCCCTTGCTGACGGAGGTTTTGGAGAACGAACAGCTCCCCATCCTGCTGGATGAAGGGCTGGCAATGTTTGACCTCACCGAGCTGTGCGAGGTACACGGCATTGACATGGCCGAGGTATACGACGATACCGAGCTTTAAGCCTGCGCCCCCGCAGGCATTTTTCACCTGAAAGGAGTAATGCGTTTCTATGCACAAAGCGAAACTATGGAAAAGGGCTTCGGCCCTTTTCCTTATGGTAGCCATGCTGTTTACCGCCCTGCCTTTGCAGGCATCAGCGGCGGCAAGCTATGGCACATTCAGTTTCCAAAGGGTAGGAGTACCTTATCAGTTTGATAGCAGTTATCCCGCGCCTTTTGGCAATAACCCAAATCTACGCGAATTTTTTGTTTACTATGTCAACCAGAACAACAGCGGCAATTTGAAACAGGCGTATTGTATACAGTACGGCGTGGAAGTTTCTACGGGAAGCCAGCTTTCCCGGCAGGACGACTATAACGAAATGAACGCCGACCAAAAGGAGCTTTTGAACAAAGTCCTGATTATGGGATACAATGAGCAAACCGGCACTAAGTACGGCGGCACTTGGGCAGAGGAAACCATTGCCACGCAAGCTATGGTGTGGATGGTATCTACCGGCCAGTATGGTACAAGCTGGGAAACCCGGCTTGTAGATGCCCTGCTTGCCAACAGCCCCAATGCACGGAGTATCTACAACACCATGCGGAACAACGTGCAGAATTTTTCCACCATTCCCAGCTTTGCCGGGGCAGGCCAATGGACGGCCCCCAGCCATGAGCTGAAATACAACATGGTGAATGGCCGGTATGAATTGACCCTGACCGATACCAACGGCGTTTTAAGCCAGTTTGATTTTGCGGCCAATGGCATTTCATTCACCCGCAACGGCAACCAGCTTACCATATCCACCACAAACGTACTGGAAAATGCGCTGGTTACAGCCTACAAGACCCTGCCCCGTGGGGAATATCCGACGCTGATAAACGGAAGCCCGGAATACTGGACGCACCCCACATGGCAAAACCTTACGTCCATCAACGTGGAGGGAAGCCCCCTGCAAATTCCCGCCGTGCTGAAGCTGTCCACGGAGAAAATCGGCCATATCAATTTGGTGAAGAAATCCGAGGACGGAGTTGTTGGCGGCTTGAAATTCAGGATCACCGGCAATGGCGTTGACAAAACCGTCACCACGGCCAGCGACGGCACGTTTCTGATTGAAAACCTTGTGGCCGGGGACTATTCCATTTCCGAGGTGGACACCCCCAACCGGTATGTAGTGCCAAAGACGCAGGTTGTCACGGTACTGCCGGGCCGTACCACCACCGTGACCTTTGAAAACGTCCTCAAAAAGTTCTATATCTACATTACCAAGACGGACACCGAGACGGGCGCGGCGGCGCAGGGCGACGCCACACTGGACGGGGCCGTGTATGAGATATACGACGCCAGCGGCAATTTGGTGGAAACCATCACCGCCGAGGGCAACGTGGCCCGAAGCTCTTTGCTGGTTTTGGGGACGTACCATGTGTATGAAAAAATCCCACCGAAGGGCTACAACCTGAACGAGAAGCCCGTCACTGTAACAGGCGATTTTGACGGCCAGACGGTAGAGATTGGCCGCGCCGACACCGGCATACAGGACATGGTTATCAAGGGGCAGGTGGTACTTGCCAAGTTTGTGGATAAGCCCCTAACCGGCGACCCCAACGACGGCGGCTTAAAAACCCCGCTGGGCGGCGTGGACTTTACCTTTACGCTGGTGTCCACGGGTGAAGTGGCCTGCACCATCACCACGGACAGCGACGGCTACGCCATCACCCCCTTGCTTCCCTACGGCACCTACCGGGTAGAGGAAGTGAAATCCAGCGCAAACGACGGCTACAGGCTGATTGAGCCGTTTGAAGTCACCATAGACACGCAGGCCAAAATCTACAAGTACATTTTGGAGAATACCGTGTTTGAAAGTGAAATCAAAATCATTAAGAAGGACGCCGAGACGGGCAACACCATCCCGCTGGCCGGTACGACCTTCAAAATCATGGACAGCACCGGCGAATGGGTGGCGCAAAAAATCAACTACCCGACGCCCACCGTGCTAACCGAGTACGAGACGGCGGCAGACGGCACCCTTGTCCTGCCCCTGCCTTTGCCTGCCGGGGACTACTGGCTGTATGAAGTAAAGGCCCCCTATGGCTACACGGTGGCCGACGAGCCTATCCCATTTACCGTTTCCAGCGACAATCAATCCGTCCTGCTGGAAGTGGTGGCCGAGAATATGCCGGTAAAAGGCACCGTCACCATTGAAAAGCTGGGCGAATACCTAACCGGCTTTAGCAAAGCCGAAAATGAAGCCCACGGCGACATTTTCAGCCCGGTTTACAAGGTGAAGGGCGTCCCCGGCACTGTCTATGACATTGTGGCCGTCACCGATATTGTGACGCCGGACGGCACTGTCCGGGCCGAAGCTGGGAGCGTGGTGCAAACCCTTACCACCGGCGCAGATGGCCGGGCCACGTCCGGGGAGCTGTATTTGGGCCAGTACCAGCTTGTAGAGCGTTCTGTGCCTGCTGGCTTTGTGCTGGACGAAAACCCCATCCCCTTTGAGCTGACCTACGAGGATCAGCACACCGCGCTGGTGCCTGAAATGGATTGGCACCAGAATGAACGCCAGAAAGCCCTTGTAAAGCTGAACAAAACCGCCGAAACACTGGAAAACCAAAGCTACAACCCGTACCCGGATATTGTCTTTGGCCTGTACAGCGGCGTGGAGTTTTTGAACAGCAAGGGCGACGTGGTGCTGGCCGCTGACAGCCTGCTTGAAATTATCACGCTGGACGAGGACGGCACCGGCACCATCACAACCGACCTGCCTTTTGCCGTGTACTACGTCAAGGAGCTGGCCGCAGGCAACGGCTACTACCTGAACGGCGAGAGCTACGAATTTACCCTGACCCATGAGGACGTAACCACCCCCGTGGTGGAAATCATTGTGGGCGGCGAGGACGGCATACCCAACGAGCTTATGCGCGGGGCCATCCGTATTACCAAAGCCGTGGAAGGCGACGGCAGTTTGGAGGGCTTTGCCTTCCGTATCGCTGGCACCACCATCAACGGCACCCCCGTGGAAATCGTGGCCGAGACGGACGCCAACGGCGAAATCCATATCCCCGACATGCCGCTGGGCGAGTATGAGGTAACGGAGCTTGCCAATGAGCGCACCGTGGGCTATATTCTGCCCGACAGGCAAACCGTAACCGTGGAGCTGGGCGACCCCGCCGAGCTTGCGTTTGAAAACCTGCTTATCCGTGGCGGCTTCCACCTGCTGAAAGTGGATGCCGACGACCACGACAAGCGGCTGGACGGGGCCGTGTTTGGCCTGTACACCGTGGACGGCGACCTGCTGGACGAGTTTACCGTCGAGGGCGGCGAGTACCAGCGGGACGGCCTGCTGTATGGGGCCTATTACCTGCTGGAGCATGAAGCCCCGGAGGGCTACGAGCTGGCAGACCACCCGTTCATGTTTACCATCAACGAGCATGGCGAGGTTATTGAAATCGTGGCCGAAAATGAGCGAAGCACAGGCGGCGTCCGGCTGGTGAAAACCGACGAGGACGGGAAACGCCTGCGCGGGGCCGTGTTCGAGCTTTACGCCGCGGAGGGCGACGAGCTGGTAGGCACCTACACCAGCAACCGCAAAGGCATAATCACTGTAAACGACCTGAAATATGGCGATTACTACTTTGTGGAAAAATCGGCCCCGGACGGCTTTGTGCTGAATACCGACCCCATCCCGTTTACCATTGACGGCACCACCACCGAGGGCGGCACCGTCCTTGTGGAGCTGAAAGCCACCAATGAATATGCACGGGGCGGCGTCCGGCTGATTAAGGCCGACGAGGGCGGCGAACGCCTACAGGGTGCCGTTTTTGACCTGTTTGCCGCCGAGGGCGACGAGCTGATAGGCACCTACACCAGCAACCGCCGTGGCATCATCAATGTGTCCGGCCTGCTGTACGGCGATTACTACTTTGTGGAAAAATCCGCGCCGGAAGGCTTTGAACTGGACTCCAGCCCCATCAAATTTACCATTGACGCCAAGACCACCAAAGGCGGCAAGGTGGTTGTGGAGCTGACGGCCACCAACAAGGCCACGCCGGAGCCTACAGGCGGCGTCCGGCTTTTGAAGGTGGACGAGGACACCAAAACCACGGGCCTGAAAGGTGCTGTATTTGAACTGTACCGGGGCAATGAGCTGGTAGGCACCTACACCAGCGACGCCAAAGGCGTGATTGAATTGTCCGGCCTGCCCTATGGCGATTACCGGTTTGTGGAGAAAACGGCCCCGCAGGGCTTTGAATTGGACTCCAGCCCCATAAAATTCACCATTGACGCCAAAACCACGAAGGACGGCACTGTGCTGGTGGAGCTGACAGCCACCAACAAGGCCACCCCGGAAGTTACGGGCGGTGTGCGGCTGGTTAAGGTGGACGCGGCCAACAAGGACACCACCCTGAAAGGTGCTGTGTTTGAGCTGTACAGCGGCACCACGCTGGTGGGAACTTACACCACCAACGACAAGGGCGTCATTGAAGTGACCGGCCTTGCCTACGGGGATTACCGGTTTGTAGAGAAAACCGCCCCGGACGGCTTTGAACTGGACACCACCGAGATCAAGTTTACCGTGGACGCCACCACCACAAAGGACGGCACGGTGCTGGTGGAGCTGACGGCCACCAACAAGGCCAAAACCGACACCCCCAGCACTTCCAAGCCTTCCACGTCCAACCCGTCCACTTCCACCACCACGCAGACGGGCAAGGGCGACAGCCCCAAAACCGGCGACACCAGCAACCTGCTTCTGCCCATCATTTTACTGCTGGGTGGTGCCGCTGGGCTGACTGTGGCGTTGGTTAAGCGCAGGAAAACAGTCGGCAAGGGCAAACCCAAGAAATAACCCCACACAAGGGCGTCCGATACACAGGACGCCCTTTCCTTATGCCGATTCGGAAAGGAGCTGATGAAATGGCTGTTTTTCGCGTCGAGAAAAACAAGGGCTACACGGTCATGTCCAACCACCACCTACGCAACAAGGATTTGACCCTAAAGGCTAAAGGGCTGTTATCTCAAATGCTGTCCCTGCCGGAATCGTGGGACTACACGCTGGCCGGGCTGTCCTTTATCAACAAGGAGAGCATAGACGCCATCCGAACTGCTGTGCTTGAGCTTGAAAAAGCCGGGTACATCACACGGCGGCAGGGCCGCGACCCTGTAACCGGGAAAATGGCAGGCATTGAGTATACCATTTATGAACAGCCCCAAAAACCGCCGTCATTGGAAAATCCAATATCGGATAAGCCAATACCGGATAACCCGGCGTCGGCTTCCCCGGCGTCGGAAAATCCAACGGAAATAATTACTGATGAAGTGATTACGGATTTAACAAATACTGATTTATCAAGTACCCATCCATCAATCCATCCTGAAAGCCCGGTTGGGCCACCAGACCCGGAGGACACCGAGATTGATAGAAAGATGGACGCGATAGAGATTTACCGCCAAATTGTGTATGAGAACATTGAATTTGAACACCTGTGCCACAAGTATGACCGGGATCGCCTGACGGAGATTGCCGAGCTGATTGTGGAAACAGTATGTAGCGAGAGAAAGCGCATACGCATTGGGGGCGAGGATAAACCCGCCGAGGTAGTGAAATCGCGGCTTATGAAGCTGGGCCAATTCCACATTGAATATGTATTTGACTGTTTGGAAAAGAACACCACCAAAATCCGTAACATCAGGAGCTACCTGCTCACGACCCTTTACAACGCGCCGCTGACCTCGCCCAACGCGCCGGGCGCATTGTCCGGCAGGGCAACGAAAACAAGGAAGTCCATATTTACCGTTATGTGACGGAGAAAACCTTTGACGCCTACCTGTGGCAAACCGTAGAAAACAAGCAGAAATTCATAGCGCAGATTATGACGTCGCGGACGCCCCTGCGGAGCTGTGAAGATTTGGACGAAACGGCCCTGTCCTTTGCTGAAATCAAGGCCCTGTGCGCCGGGAATCCACTGGTAAAGGAAAAAACCGACTTAGAGCTGGATATACGCAAACTGCGTGTCCTTCAATCCGATTACAAAAGCCAGCACTACAAGCTGGAGGATAACTTGTTGAAGCATTACCCCCGGAGCATAAAGAGCTATGAAAGCAGTAAGGCCCGGCTGGAATCCGACGCCAAGCTGGTGCAGGAGAACACCAAGCCCAATGACAAGGGCTTTTCTCCTATGCAGGTGGGCGGCAAGCTGTACACCGAGAAGGAGGACGCTGGCAAAGCCCTGTTAATGGCCTGTAAGCGGTTGAAGATACCCAAAGGCCAGAACGGTGCAGGCCCGGAAAGCATAGGCCAGTACCGTGGGCTGGAGTTGGAGCTAACGGCCTACAAGTCCTTTTTGAACAATGCCACCGAGTATGAATTGGCCCTGAAAGGCGCAATGACGTACAGGGTGAAGCTGGGCGGCGACGTGTTCGGCAACCTTACCCGTATCAACAATGAACTGGCCGACATACCGGCCCGGATCGAGAACCACCAAGCCGAGCTGGACGACCTACAAAAACAGGTTGCCGCCGCCAAAGCAGAGCTGGCCCGGCCCTTTGCCTACGAAGCCGAGCTGGAACAGAAAGTGGCGCGGCTGGCCGAAGTGGACACCGAGCTTGACCTAGACAAAGACGACGACCCGGAGCTGATGGACGACGACGAGCCGGACGAGGGCGACCCCCCTGACCTGAAAGTGGCCGGGCGGGATGCTGTAGACGACAAGCCCGGTAAAAAGCACGTTGCCAGCACTATGCCGTCCATTTTAGCGCAACTGAAATCCCCGCCGCCTGCCAGCCCCCCACCCGGCAGGGCAAAGGCGGCGACAGACATATCTATTTAGGAAGGAGAATATACAACCATGCCCCGCATGAGTAAGAAAATGAAACAGGAATGGGCATTTTTCATAGGTGCCAACGGCAGGCGGCAGTACAACGAGCTGTGCCGCCATTGCCGCCACGATTGCAAACAGAGCTTCCGGGCCATTGTGCTGGAGTGTCCGAAGTACGAAAGCAAACGGGCCGTGGCCGTTTACCCGTTACATACTTCCAATGCTGTTGTAGGTGTGTAGGGGCCATTTTCTGTAGAGATTAGGGGCGAAAATGCCGGTTTTTTTGCCCTGTATGGCGTCCACCTATAGGCGGTAATGGTTTTCTATTACCACCCCGGAAACCGGAAAAATGTATGGTTTTGGTACACATACGAGCAAAGGCCCCGGCTGTCCCTTTTGGGATGGCCGGGGCCTTTCTGTAAAAAAGCACTTAGTAGACACATTCCCAAAATTGGGATGTGCAATGAAGTTTATAAACCATACCGCTGTTCATATATTTCTTTGGGTATTGGAATAATACAAAATGGATGTCCCGAACAATCAATCAATACTTTCCAATCATTTGATAATTGGCTTTCTGCCTTTTTCGCGCCACACTTTATAGCATGTTCGACTTTTTCTTCAAATTCATCTGCCCTAACGTAAAAATCCATGTGAATCATTTGTTGCTGTTCTGCTTTTTCGGAGGGCCATGTGGGACATCTATAATCAGGATTTTCCTGAAATACCAAAGGTGTTTCCGAATAATCGTCCTTTATTACCGTAATCCATTTTTCTCCCTCATGTATCTGGCTACTTTTAGTCCATCCTAGCATATTTGCGTAAAAATCAGACAATTCTTCAATGTTATCACTGTCTAATACAATTGCTCCTAGTTTCATTGTAAACACTCCTTATTATTTAGTTCCAGTTTATCAGCATATCTCTTAAAGTGAATGTGGTGTGCGATATGCTTACTATTTATATTTTTTTACCGATATAAAAAGCATATCCATAATGCTGTTTGTATTTAGCATATAGCTCTACCTCGTACTGGTTTTCCATTATAAAAGTCTCTACAGTCTTATTTCCAGCATATTTCTTTGAAATAGCTTTTAACGCTTTATCTCGCGGAATAAAATAATTCATCCAGCAAACATCAGGCAATGTGAATGAAGCAACAAACTGAAATCCGGCGGTTTGCATGGCCTTGACATTATGCTCTATTGTATCTATCCCGCTTCCAGAATCTGCCCAAAATTTCTCTGCTTCCGCAGGGCGTTCACGGGTAAACCATGAGGGGCAAGTTACTACAACATAACCATTCTTTTTTAGAAAACCATTCCAATATGTTAATCCCTTTTCAAAACCAATATTATCAATAGCCCCTTCCGACCAAATGAGGTCAAATTCTTCCTTTTGGAAAGAGAGGTTTTCCATCGATCCAACAACACCATTAACTCTATCATCCAAGTTTTGTTTTTTTGCATTGTGGTTCAACATGTTAATGAAATCAGGAAAAAGGTCTACGCCAATAATTTTGCCGGTTAGATTTTGTGCAAGAAGAATTGTTTGCCCACCGCTTCCACAACCTAAATCAGCTACCAGCATATTTTTATCAAGATTGTCCAAGAAACTTAATGCCTTCAAAGTCATTTCAGGGCTACCAGGCCCTTGCCGTTCCAACCCCGTATGAGCTTCAATAACTAAATCAATCATAGATAGTTCTTTATTTGCCATTTCAAATACTCCTTTTGTATTTTCATATTATGTCTAATTCATTTTACCTTACAGAAAACGACAAAAAAAGCGCAGTATTCCTACTGCGCTACAAATAACACCACATTAATAAATGGCACTTGCTCAATCTGTAAGGCAGTTTTGTATAACACAAAACAAAGCAGTATTACTGCTCATTTCATGTCATTAATCTAATTCCTTACAGAACAACCGACACCAAGCACCCCTCACTTTCTTTGTACCAAATATATCATAGTGCTTTCGCTCTGTCAATGTAATCAACATAGTTAAAAGAAAATATAGATGTATTATAAGGTGCGGCGGCTGTCCTCAGTGGACAGTCGCCGCGTTTTTTCTATCTTATGGATTGACAAGCACCACCGGACATTCAACACTTTCAGCAATTTTCTGAATAGATTTTGCTTCTTTTTCTTTGCCATCCGTGACAATTATCATCCGGGTTGCTAAGTCCAGCACCCGGTTATTTGTAAACATGGCCGGTTCATCCTCTGGAGATCCGTGAGCATATTCCCGGCCATTTGATTTTGCAACCAGCTCATAATACTTTGTTCGTTCTTCCTGTGCGTTGTCCCAGCCCGGATAAGGTATCATAACCTCAAAGGTAATTCCTTCTCGCCCGGCAATAGCGTCCAATATGCCGGTGGCATAGTGCAGGCTGGCACTACCCACAACAGCCAGCCAAAAGATTTTGTAGCCCTTCTGTATTGCCGTTTCTGTTTGCTCTTTGACCTTTGCTATTACAGGTTGTACCTGTTCGTCCTTCAGCTCGGCCATGCCGGTCACACCACAAGTAACATCCATAAAATCTGACATCGATTTTCACCGCCTGTTCGTTATTATTATAGCCCAAATTTCATTGTATGCTGGCTCTGTGCTATTATACTTCATTTCAGGCCATTAAACAAGCAAAAGCCTTCATAAAATGAAGCGGTTTGGACAATGCTATAGCTTATAATGAAATCAAAGGTAGGTGATGGTATGGTAGCAGATTTTGAGACACTTGAAATTTTCTTAGACTTTATTGCCACCCGTGTCAACCAGATACGAGAGGGCAAAGTTACTGCTCAAACTATGAGTGAAGAATTAGGGCAGAATAAGGCATATATAAACAAAATTGAGAACAAACGGTCAAAACCTTCCATTGATGGGCTTTACTATATTTTGGATTACCTCAATACACCCGTTAGCGTGTTCTTTGACAAGGATGTTGAAATGCCGAGTGAGTTGGTGGAGCTGATAGAGCTATCCAAAAAACTGACTCCAGAAGAAATGAAACTGATTATTGATATGTGCAAACACTTGAATAAGAATAAAGCATAAATGCGGCTTCCGCAGAGGGGAAGCCGCATCTACTTGATAAGAAAATCCCAGCCGTGTGGCTGGGATTTTTTATGTAACGTAAGTGCCAGACGAAGGCCGGAAAGCCACAATCCGAATAAGCCGGTAAATCGTCAGGAAAAATGTAGTTACAATCCGATAGGCCAGCACCGCCCAGCCAATCAAGGCACCGCCGAGGACGTTTAGTAGCAGTACACCGATTGAACCGGCCACGCTGGAGCCACCACCGGGGAACAACAATACCCGTAGTCTGCCGAAGCCAAAGGGGACGCCAACAACCAATGCACACAGGATCAGCTTGTCGCTACTGTTAGCAAACCAGCCGCTTGCAAACCAATATAAAATATATGCACCCACAAGAGGAAGAATCAGTCTGGAAAAAAGCTCTTTTACAGTTATGGAAATGGCGCACTTTCTACACATGGGCTTATTGAAAACAGAACCGGCAGTAAGTTCCTTGCCACAGCGTTCACACATCATGCTCTCCACTCCTTTCTATAAAACCATTGTATCACAGTAGTAAGTTCTAAATTTATTATACATCATATTATGAAGTTTATCAATGCTTTTGATTGCCTTTTATGCAATTACGCGCTATAATTAAAGTTGTCAGGATAATCTAAGCTATGAAAATTTTTGGGTATGGCAAGCAAATGTAACTTCGCAATAATTGTCAGAGCATTTATCTAAATTTACCGACTCGGTAAAATTTCCATCCCAATAAATACCATTATCTGCAAACCAGTTACCGATAACCTGTGACATTAATATTCTTATACGAGTTACACCGGCATTATCCAACGGATGTAAGCCAAAATATTCAAAGCTGGCCCACTGGCCGCTTGCAAATTGCCATTCAACCGGATTACATACGTCGTTTTGCACAAGATAATGGTGTTCAAATACGCCCGGCGATAGATTTCTACATGCGGCTGTGTATATCCTTGAGGTACAACGCTCTACACCCTCTAGTAAACTTTTGCCCCATAGCAAATTATCTAGGTTATGGTAACGTTTTAGCTCACCTGATATAGTAAACGCTGGACGAACCAGCAACTTGGCTTCGCCAATCATCCCGTTTGCCGAAACTGTAAAACGCTCTAAAGTTGGTACATCCACTATTTGCACACTGACACCACGATTTCGGAAGCGTGCTGGGGTGACACCATAGCAATCCTTAAAAGCACGAATATAAGACTGTTCATACTGAAAACCACAATCTAGTGCTACGGATAGTATCGAATCTCCTGCCAGTAACTGTGGCAGGCTCTTGGCTAATCTTCGTGCGCGGATATAAGCCATCGGTGTCATACCTATAAAACGGTCAAACAGGCGGATCAACTGAAAAATACTTAGATTTGCAGTCTGTGATAACTGTTCAAGAGAAATAGAATTTTTTAAGTTATCTTCAATATATTCAAAGGTGTCATTTATTTGGGTAACAATCGACATAGGAACTCTCCGCAATTTGGGTTCATTTTTTCATTTTGTATCATGTTAATATTATATCATATTCAGGGTGTCAATGGTATGAATTATTAGAAAGGGGAAGCTATGAAGAAATATCCTGTGAGCAAACTAATTTCTTTTGATGGTTCGGTAGAGCGTAATCAAGAACCTTTGGTTCCCCATAGAAATGCTTTTCCATCAGCAATGATGTCTCTGGGTGTACTTATGGGCCTTAGTCATGATACTAGTCTTATTGAAAGACATAGGAGAACTTGGCGAATGGATCATGACCATAACTTGCATATTGGTATTTCTGGCGAAGCATTTCGCTTTATGTTTGACACGGCAGAATATTTCCAATTCCCTATGTCAGTCGGTGTGGCTCCAGTGCGGGATTGCTTTTCAGCTATTGGTTTGCAGTGTGAATTATATGCCATTAAGACTGTTGATGGGATTGACGGTGTATTTACAGACGAGGACGAATTGAAGCATCTTGTTTTGAAGAGCTTATGTGACGGGTTTCCTGTGTTGCTGATGGGCCACAAGAAAATAGAACGGGTAATTCTGGCTATCGGCTATGAGAATTATGGGGACACTCTTATCGCATGGACATTTTCATCTGGTAACGATATTCCCAACAAATGCTTTTCACCACAAGATTGCCAGTATATTTCAAAATGGTATCAAGACATAGGTGCAGTCTCGCTTGTTAGCGAGAGAGCTAATCGCCCCAAAGCAGAAGTCCTAATTGATATTTATCGCCGGGCGCTTATTCGTAACGAAAGATTTTTGCGAAATCAACGTAGCGCACCTTACGGAGTAGATATTAATTACTATGATAACTGGATTAATGGACTTAGGGATGAGAGCTTTTGGGCGGCAAATATTACAGGGTTTCCTTATATATATCCGGAAATATTTGACTTGGCTGAACGCCGTATTTATGGTGCTGAATTTCTGCAAAGAGCTGGGGATTTACTTTGTACTGATAAACTTATGCAAGCAGTTCATGCAGGCAATGAAATTCACAGTTTAATGTGGCAAATTCACTCAATCGTCAACGAAGCAGAAAATGGAAACACCGCTTTACGTGATTGGGTGGTGCGTAAAAAAATAGTTGAAACACTTAATAGGTGTCGAACATTAGACGGAATAACGGCTGATTGTATAACCGATGCACTTCTGTGATAATGTTTTTCGCCTGCTAAAGAATAATTGTTCAAGGAGAACACAGGTATGTATGAAAGATTATTAGACAAAACACTATCTCCATCATTTACAGATTTACTCAAATATAGTGGATCATGTAGTGATTTATGGGTGGAGCTGGATGATTACTTACAGAGTGAGTATTCCGCAGAACAGCAAATACGTTTTCCCTATGGGAACAAATATGGGTGGAGTACAAAGTACAGCTTGAAAAATAGACACATTTGTGACGTATTTGCGGAGAATGGTGCCTTTGCTTTGCATTTTCGGGTAAACAATGACTGTCTGAATACAGTTTATGACGGCCTTTCGGATTATTCTAAGAAAATATGTGATGAAAAATATCCGTGTGGCGAAGGTGGATGGCTAACATATAGGGTTTTATCGCAAGAGCATCTTATAGATGTGAAAAAAATACTACTCGCAAAGATTAGTGTGTCAATACTTAAAGGTAAGAAAGGTTAATATTCCGGCCTTAACAATATGGTGTTTACCGATATTAATGTTGGTAATGGGAGCATGATAGTTTCCTTTATATTATTCGCCATATAACAGTGAAAATTTATTATTGGAGGAAACTTATGGATATTCAGTCAATTACAAATATTTTTCCTTTCCAGAATCGCCTGCGTTTCTTTTCTTTGCCGGATGTGCGGTTGATTGGAAAAACGTTACGGCATACTAATGAAACCTCGGTTACACCCATCCCCCTATTTTGGGAAGAATACTTCAAGAAATATCACAAGACAGTCGAGGGTTTGCCGCAGGTAGTCCCTACTACTGTTGCGTGGTTTAGTGATTATGATTCCATTACAAAGGCTTACACTTATATGGTTTGCTCTATTTGCCCTGCGGGAACACCAGTTCCGTCAGGGTTTGAATACAGAGATGTTCCCTCAATGCTATTGGGCCACGGAACAACCAGTGATTTCCCGCCGCCAGCTCATAACATTGGCCGGTTTGCCAAAGAGGTTGAAAGTCATGGGTTTGTTCAGGGGCATGTTTGCTGTGAGTTCTATCCCTATGATGTTAAAAATTCAGATGTATGTTGTACACTTTTTACCATATATCCTAAAGATATTAATATTAGAATTGCCAAAAAAGGAAGGTGAGTATTTTGTTCACGTTTGATACAAATAAGCTGTTCTGGATTAGAGAGCCTAAAGCAAAGGTTGTTCAACCAGAAAAAATAGCCATCACTACAGAGCCACATACAGATTTGTGGCAACGCACTTACTATGGCTTTCAAAATGATAATGCGCCGATTCTTTGTATGAAAACGGCAGAACCCTTTTTTTCCTTTTCCGTTAAAACCGCCTTTGACAGCCAGAATAGGTTTGACCAATGTGGTGTTATTGTTTATCAAGATAGCGAAAACTGGATAAAGGCTTCTGTTGAATATGAAAATGACAATTATCAACGGCTAGGGAGTGTCGTTACAAATAACGGTTATTCCGATTGGGCAACAACGGATATTTCGGCTGAAATCAAGATTATGTATTACAGGTTGAGCCGCAGGAAGGACGACTTTCTAGTTGAATGTTCTGTAGATGGTATCGAATACCAGCAGATGCGTATTTGCCATCTACACAGGGCAGAAAGAAGTATTTGCTTTGGCGTATATGCCTGTAGCCCTGAAGCATCTTCATGTGAAGCTGAGTTCACAGAAATGACAGTTACCCCATGTCAATGGAAAAGTCATACAATGCCACTTGAAGGAGAAAAAAATGAATAGTAATAAAATTATTTCTAACTATTCTGGCTTTGACGAAGATCAAAGAGCTTTCGGAAGCAGAGCTGACCAGATAGAGTTTATATACACAAAACGGCTTCTTAACCAGTACATTTCATCAGATAAAACAGTTATTGAGTTGGGATGTGGAACCGGATACTATGGCCTTTATTTATCCGGTAGATGTAAGTCCTATCATGGCATTGACATTGTTCCCAAACACATAGAACAGTTTCAGTCTAAAATCAACGAACAAGGCTTACGCGACGTTAGTGCATCATTGGGAAATGCAACGAATTTGCCAGAAATAAAGGATGATACCTATGACGTAGTTTTGGTTTTAGGGCCTATGTACCACTTGCCACACGGAGAGCGTCAAAAAGTTTTAGTGGAAAGTAAGCGGATATGTAAAGATGGCGGCGTGATTATGTTTGCCTACATCAATAAAATAGGGGCCTACTTACGAGCATGTATTGATGAAAATATGAAAGCAGGCTACCCAAATTCAAAGACGAATGAGTCTGTGCTTATTCATGGAGTTGACGATAAATTACCGGACGTTTTTTACTTCACCATGCCGGAAGAAATCGAGTATGATGTGAAGCAAGAGGGGCTGACTGTTGTTCGTAACGCAGGAGTGGACTATACATTTAGTCCTACTGATATAAACAAAATGACTGATGAACAATATGCGGCTTGGACTGAAATTATGGACTGCATGTTTGCCAGCGGCTCTTGTACTGGCACAAGCAACCATGCCGTTCTGGTGTGTCGTAAACTGTATCTATAAACCGTCGAGGGACTTTTGATAGTGTACACACAAAAATACAGGAGGATTATTATGTCTAATGAGCAAACAAAAGATTTTAACGCTATGCTTCACGATAGCAAGGATATGCCAAAAATCAAGATTATAACAGATGAAAAAACCATAGTGAAATATGGTGGCACAAAAATGCTTCTTGCGCCACCAATCGCATATGATAAAGTTATGCGTCAGATTTCAAATGGAAAACTGATTACTGTTAATTTAATCCGCAATTATCTTGCCGAGCAACATGGGGCTGATTTCACCGATCCCCTAACTGCTGGCATATTCGTATCAATAGTTGCATGGGCAAGTGAACAGCGGGCGTCTGATAAAACCCCATATTGGCGCACATTGAAAAAAGGTGGTGAACTCAATCCCAAGTACCCCGGTGGACAGGAAAAGCAAAAAGAGTTACTAGAAGCCGAGGGCCATATCATTATCTCAAAGGGGAAGAAGAATATTCGTTACTTCGTTGATGGGTTTGAAAACAAACTGGTGGATATTCGGCAGTTAAAATAGCACAGTAAAAGGATATGCAATTCCCTATCCTTAATGCAACACAGCATGTACCACCATCCGGGCATTGTCGTAGCTGTAGTCGCAGGTAGAGAGGGTGACAATCCTGTCCGTACTGTAGAGGATTGTACCAGTTTGGATAAGGGAACGGCCAATGGCTATGTTCATGTATTGCACAAAGCTGGCCGCGCCGTCGAAGTCCAGCACATACGTCTCGCTAACCGGCGACGTCACATAGGCCGCGAAAACCTCACAACGATATTCACTGTCTGGTGTGTAGATGATAAAGGCCGGGTGTGCTTCAAAGAAATTCTGGCTTTTATACTCTGATAGGTCATGGAACATTGTGGCGTTGTTCATTTTGTGGCCGTAAATGATGGTGTTCTGATCGGTGAAGTTAGCCGCATTTCTGTAGTCCATAAAGATGGCACCAGATGAATTGGCCGCACCGGTGTAAGTAAAATTCAAATAATGACTATTATCCTCGCCCTGCACAATCGGATAGTCTATGTTGGTTCCCTCAATAACTATCCATCCCACTATAGCAGGATTGATTTCGTGCAGGGCGTCAAAATCAATGGGGCTTTCGTATGGTGGTGCGTCGCCCCCCTCTGCGGCGGCGTCGGCTTCCAGCTCACTAGCGGCTGGTGCCGCGTCGTCGCCATTTTTATGAGCAAGCTCGGCCAGCTCGTCATATTCATCCCCAGCGGCCTTGTACTCCTGATACTGCATGAAGATACTGCACAGTGCGTACAGCACCACACACATGCACAGCAGGGCCACCAGTCCCCACATGATTGATTTTCCGTGTTTCATATTGTCCCCCTATATTTGCTTTTTGGATTTTTCCTGCTCTTTTTCCTGTTCTGGCCTGCGGCCTAATATTTCGTCAATGTTGGCTTTGACGGTGCCGTACTCTTTCACCTGAACTTTATGCCCATTGTATTGCTTATACAGCGCGGCCTTTTCCTTTTCCATTTCGGCATACTGCTCTTTCAGCTCGGCCACACTGGGGAGCTTGCCGGTAATGCCCATGTCGGCCAATGCTTTTTTAGCGGCGGTGTGGATAAGGATTGCGCTTTCGTTTTCCTCGTATGCCTTTTGTTTGTTTCTGGCCTGCTTATAATTCTTGTAGGCCGGATAGGTGCGCCGGAAGTTTTCGACGTTTTTAATAAGCAGGGCCATATCCGATAGCCGACCTTCCACAGCTTTTAGCTCGGCTGTAGTGTCGTCAAACAGGGTTTGAATTTCGCTGATTTTTGCCTGTAGCTGTTCGTACTGTAACAGGTTGTTTTCGGTAAGGAAATTAACTGTCCGGGCCATCCGTTTCAGGTTTTCAATTTGCACAGCCTGTTTGTAGCCACGGCTGGCCTGCGCTTTTACATTGTTCTCTATGTCGGTGATTAGATTGATACGATTGTCGTCATGGAGCTGTACCGGCCTTTTCTTCTGTGGGGCTTTGGCAAGCCCGGCAATGCGTTCACTTACACGCTCGTCGGTGTACTCTGCGCCCAGCGTCACGCCGCCCATAAACCGGCCCTCGCCGGGCGGCTTGTAGGATATATACTTTGCCCGTTTTATCTCGTAGCCGTCGCGCTCCATGCGCTGTAACATATCCTCAAAATCTCTGGATATGGTGATGTAGTGGTCTATTGCCTTTGCCAGCTTTGCTTTCTTGCTCTGACCCTCTTTGCCGCCATACTTCTGGCCCAAGTTTGGGGTTTTCCAGTGCTGGGCCTTGATAACTGAAAGGCCATGTTCACGGCAAAGCTGATCGCTTAGTTTGCGAATACCAAACCGGGTTTTGTTGTTGCTCACATACTTGTGGCGGTCAACAAAATTGGCGGCACAAAACATGATGTGATTATGGACGTGGCCCTTGTCTATGTGCGTTGTCAGCACATATTCATACTTGCCGCCAAGAAGCCTGTCGCATAGCTCCTGCCCAATGCGGTGCGCTTCCTCTGGAGTCGTCTCGCCATAATCGAAGGATTGTATCAGGTGGTGAGCAAGGTTGTTGCCTTTCTTGCCGACGCTCTGGTCTAGCGTAAACTGAAATTCTATGTCTGCGGTTTCGGGATCACAGCCAAAGGAGGAAATGAGAAGTTTGCCGTCCGTTTTTTCAGGATTGCAAATATAGTCCAGTGCTTTCCTTAGAGTTGACTTAATAGGATGGATCTCTGTCCACGCCATACCTTTTCCATCAGCTCCTTTATTTCGTCCAAGTCCTCTTTGTAAACCGTGTGGGTGGTGTTTATGCGTTTGGCAATCTGGTTGATACTGCGGCTGATGTAGCCAACCTCGCGTGTCAGCTCTTTCACGGCGGTGTGGTCTATTTCAATCACATAGCCCTTGATTGCCATTTCCCTTATGTACTCGCTGTAGTTGTCCATCCCGGCCAGCTCTACTTTCTCCTGAATGAAGTTCCATTCGTCGGGGGAAAATCGGACGATTTTTTGTATTGGCCGCTTGCGGTTTGGCGGCTTTTTGGGGGGCGTGTTGCTTTGCATATTTCAACTCCTTTCAACGGGGTATGGGGTGTCCCCATCAAGCAAGATTGCAGAAGCCCAGCCTGCGGAGCAGGCCGGGCGGCAATCTCGGAAGGTGGCGCGTGGATAGCCACTTCCTATGCTTGTTACTCCACTAATTACTGAACTATCAAGGACAAAATCGGATAACTATGTCAAAAACAATTTAGGTGAGCTTGTTTTAATAAGATAGGAAAACATAACAATTTGCTCTATGTGCCAGTACAGTAAATAACGGACGGGCATACATAAGGCACTGGTGCAAAGTGACTGCTACCAGTGCCTTTTTACCTTTATATAGTTTTTGTTGACGACCCAAACAAAACAGCTAGGAGGGGGAAGCTACAAATATCTCTGAATTGAATCGGTACAGCACCACCGAGCTTCAGTTTCAAAAAAAAACTGCAAGCTGGGCGGCGATTAATTATGTCCAAAAGGCGGCAGTTTGTATTGCCGCCTTTACATTGTTTTGGCGGCTTCGGGGAGGGTGCCGTCATGCAATGCTATACTTCACTTCACGCAAACCATATTGAAATAATTTCAAAGGGTGTTCTATGTCCATTTCTGGATATAAAACACCCTTTTTCTTTTTGGGGAAGGAGAAATCTTTTAGAAAAAAGTTCATCCCAGCTATCCGAAAATGCCCCTTCAAAGTCAGGAATGGCCGGAAAAGGGACAAGCTCAAAGCGAAGGGGGGTGAACAAGATGGAGCTATCCCCTGAATACATAGATCGTAACATGCGCCAGTTCGTTAGGAAGGCATTAAAGACGCTGGAGCTGACCGCCAAAGCAGGCAGACGGGAACGACGCCGTAGAGCTGACCGCGAAGTGACTTTTAGCGCGTTATCACACGCCGAGAATAATCAACTCTCAGCTACTGACCGGTACTTCAACCCGGATGTTTTGTTTGACGTTATGGGCCTTGAGGTTGTTGTGCAAGACCGCCTTTTGGCCGAGGCCCTCGCCCAGCTTTCCGAACACCAGCGCAACATCATCCTCTTGAAATATTTTCTCTGCTGGACTGACAGGCAAATCGGTGAAACTTTCAAAATTAAGGGCGACACAATTCGCCACCAGCGGCTTGCCGCACTGAAAATGCTGGAACGGTTGATAAAGGAGGACGAAGCCTATGAATGATAAACGCCACATACCATTTCCTATACTTGTGGCCGTGAAACAAGGCGACGCCCTCGCAATCGCCCACATTATAAACTACTTTGAAGGCTTTATTGTTAGCCGGGCCGAGGTCAGTGTCTACCGGCCTGATGGAAGCGTCACCAGAATGGTTGACCCTGATATTCGGCACAGCATGGAAATGGCTCTTATCGAAATGATACTTGATTTTGAGTTTCGGTAAACGCTAGGTTTGCTGGGAAGCATATTTACCCTTTTCCGCTTCCCACTTGCTATCATTCCGCAAAAGCGCATTGCGGCCAAAAACTGCAATGCGCTTTTGCGGGCTGATAGACGATTGCATCTTGAAAAAAAGGACGCTTCCGTCCTCATACACACAATTCGGAAACGAAAGGTAGTCTATGAGCTACAGCGTCCGGGTGCGCCACGACGTCCGCAGGATCGAGCGAACACCACCCAGACGCAACACAGGCATTGTCGGCCTGTGGGCTGTGACTAGACTACCCCATAATGAGACACCTGCCCAGCGGTAGTTCGAGCGTTGAAGCCGTCATAGACAGTCAGCCATATTTTATGACGGTGAGCCGTCGCAAGCATCCGGGGCGGTGGTGGAGAACCCACCGGGGTGAAATTCCCGTGGAGCCAATGACAAAGGGCCTTCCGATTGTGAGCGAACGCATAAACAAAGAAGGAGGATTTTTATGGAGAAAGAAAATCCTTTGACGCAACCTTGTGTTGCTGAACATAAAATCGGCGGCACCACATATATAGTATCTTCCAGCTTCAAGGCAGACGCCAAAGACGGGCTGGTTGACAAGGTGGTGCGGCTACTTGAAAACGATAACAGGAACGCCGACAAACAGGCTTCCTATTGAACCATTTGCCGCAGTCAGCATATACAATCTTCCGGCCAGCATTGCAGGTGTTTTTCGTCTATGCACCTGCATAAAATGCTGGTTTTTATGTTGTGTTATGGCCTATTATGAAGTATAATATAGGTATCACAACATGATATTGTTTGACTGCCGGAAGGAGGATTTATGTTTAAGCAGTCGAACAATGAGGTAGTCCGCTATTACCGCACGGCAAGGCAGGACGAAACGGCAATATTCAACCAGAAACTTTTACTGGACAGCTATTGTGAAAAGCATGGCCTAACCACCACAGAAATTTATGTGGATGATGGTTTTAGTGGCCTGAACTTCAACCGGCCCGGCTGGAAAAAGCTACTTGCTGATACAGCCAACGGCCCGGTGAAAACGGTTATCACCACAAGCATAGACCGTATAGGCAGAGACTATTATACCACCGGCAAGGTTATTGAAGAACTGTACCAGAATGATGGTGTTGACTTCATCTTTGTAAGAGACGGTATAAATTCTGCGGAGTATGTGAATACATTTCTACCTTTGCATGACACTCTCGCCGCCCTTGTTGCAAAACAGGAAGGGGGCGACGTACAGTGAGCAAGAAGAATGTTAAGAACGAAATCACTATTCCAGAGTATACGGAAGTAAACACAGATAAGATGACCGAAATCACCGCCCTGTATGGCCGGTTATCACAAGAAGATATGCTGGAGGGCGAAAGCAACAGCATACTGAACCAGAAGAAGATATTAGGTAAGTACGCCGTTGAGCATGGTTTAACCAACTGTATTTTCTACATGGACGACGGAATATCCGGCACCACTTTTGACCGCCCCGGCTTTAAGAAAATGATTGCCGAGGTTGAAGCAGGTAAGGTTAAGACGGTAGTTGTCAAAGATATGTCGCGCTTCGGCAGGGATCACCTGCAAATCGGGTATTACACCCATGTGCTGTTCGACGAGCTGGATGTGCGCCTACTGGCTATTACAGAAGGCTACGACAGTACCAGAGCCGAGGGCGGCGCAAGCGATATGATTGACCTCAAAAACCTGTTTAATGAGTGGTATGCCAGAGACACGTCCCGAAAAATCCTTGCCGTAAACCGCATTAAAGGAAATGCTGGCGAAAAGCTGTGTACCAATGCACCGTATGGCTACATGAAAAACCCGGAGAACCCAAAAGAGTGGATTATTGATCCGGTAGCCGCAGAGGTAGTTAAGACCATTTTCCGTTATTGTATTGCTGGTATGGGGCCGACACAGATTGCTAAGAGGTTGCTGGCAGAAAAGGTAAATGTGCCTTCTGTTCATTGGAGTTTGAACGGTGTGAAAACACCGTCTAGGCCCCCAAAAGACCCCTATGGCTGGGACAGCTCCACGATTGCTGATATGCTGGAACGCCATGAGTATTTGGGGCATACCGTAAACTTCAAAACCTACAAGAAATCCTACAAGAGCAAAAAGACCCTGAAAAACCCACCTGAAAAATGGAAATGGTTTTATAATACCCATCCTGCCATTATTGAACAAGAAACATTCGATAAGGTACAACAAATCCGGGCTGGCAAGCGTCGCCCCACGGCTACGGGCAAAATTGGTTTATTTTCAGGCATTGCCCACTGTGCAGACTGTGGCAGTAAAATGTACTTCTGTGCCGCCAAGAGCCTGAAGCCGGAGCAAGAGAACTATGTTTGTTCCAGTGCGCGAAACAAGTCCACCAAGCACAAGGCGAATGACTGTGACGACCTGCATTTTATTAGGCTGGTTGTTCTGGAAGAAATCGTTTTGGCCGACATGAAGCGTGTCATGGCCTACATAAAGGACTATGAGGACGCTTTTGTGGAGATAGTAAGAAAACGTGCCGAAGTCCAGAACACACAAGAACTGGCCCTGTGTAAGAAACTGTTGGAACAGAAGTCCAAGCGCGTGGCAGAGCTAGACCAGATCATCAAAAAGCTGTATGAGGACACTGTTCTCGGCCAGCTTAACCAAGACCGGTTTATTGCTCTTTGCGCTGACTTTGAAAGTGAACAGCGGCTATTGCAGGCAGATTGCGACGAGCTGACTCAGATAATTGAGGAACAGGAGCGCAAGACCATCAATGTGGATAAATTTCTGGCTACGGTTAAAAAGTACACCAAAATCAAAAAGCTCACCCCGGAAATCATGAATGAGCTAATTGACCGCATTGATGTTCACAAGCGGGACAAGAAATACGCGAAGAAAAAGACTACACAGCAAATCGACATTCATTATAACTTTATCGGCATTATCGGCCAACTGGAAATACCTAAGACACAGAGGGCCACAAAGCAAAATGAAAAGGCAACCACCACCGCGAAATCCGCGTGATGATTGCCAATTCACACCCTTTTCAAAGAACATACGGAAACATTCTTATCAGGGGGGGCCTAATGCGTTCCCATTCCACTTTTCCAAACAATGCGACCGTATAATAAACGGAAAACAAATAGCCAATCAAAAGCGCGCAGAAAGCCGTTAGCCCTTCACTGATCCACTTCGCGCTCAAATAACTTGAAACCCGCAGAGGCTTTGTCATCATGAAAGCAAGCATGCCACTCGACCGGTCTGCTGAAATACATCCCATCGTAGCAACTGCAAAAATAATGATGCCCATTTGGTCAAACTGTGAAGCTAAAGTTTGTCCGAGAATGCTTACCGAAGTTTGTGTCCCCATCATTTGTAACAGCGCATCTGAATTTTCAATTCCACTAACGGCTTTCAAAATTTCTGGCAAAAATTTCACCATGAGCGGCTGTGTCAAACCAAGAATAGCAAAAATAACCGGCAACCAAATCCATTTCAAATTCCGCTTTTTCTCAAGCCATTCCTTCGCTAGTAGTGCTTTCATTCGCTCACCTTCTTCATGAAAATTTGTTCCAGACTTTCGTGGATATTCTCAAATCGCTGAATTTCCAATCCCGCGTTTCCTGCCTCATTAAACAGCCATTCTCCGTCAATATGGCGGTTCTTCGCTTCAAAGCGGCAAATCGTCCCAATCCGCTCTGTCCGAATCCAGCGATCACTTTTTCTTATTTCTTCAAACCACTGTTCCGGGAAACAAGCAAACTCCACTTCAAAAACAGACGTACTCGCTTCCTTTTTGATTTCAGAAAGCGGCTTGTCGAGCACGATTTCACCACGACTCATCATCGTAATATGGTCACAAATTTCCTCAGCATCTTGCAAAATATGCGTCGAAAAAAGAATAGTCGTCTCCTTTTTCAATTCTTCAATGAGCGTGATCACTTCTCGCCTACCAATAGGATCAAGAGCAGAAACCGGCTCATCAAGAACCAGCAGTTTAGGCTTATGCAAAATGGCTTGGGCGATCCCTAACCGTTGCCGCATTCCCCCTGAAAAGCCACTTACCCTTTTCTTACCTTCCTCGCTCAGCCCCACTTGCTGGAGCACCTCATCAATACGCATCTCAAGCTCTTTTCCGCTCATTTTAGAAAGCCTTCCCATAAACCGAAGCGTCTCAACCGCCGTCATATAGCCATAAAAAGCCGGATACTGCGGCAGGAATCCTATTTTCTCACGCGCTCCGCTCATTTTTTCCCCATCCAGTAAAATCGATCCTTGATCCGGTTTTAAAATTTGCACGAGCATATTGATTAGCGTTGTTTTCCCAGCGCCATTCGGGCCAATTAATGCTAAGCACTCCCCATCTTGAACAGAAAATGATACATCCGAAACCGCTTTTTTGTTTTCAAATTGTTTTGATAATTGATAAATTTTAAGAGATGTCATAGTTCTTTCCTTCCAAAAATAAAGTAAACAATCGGGCCAAACGAGCTGACAGCAAGAATCACAACAAGCCAAACAATCGGTGCTTTCCTCACCTGCCAGTGGCGAATAAGGTCAACAAGTGCAGTAACGAGCAAAATTAAATATAAAATAAAAATCGGTAGCAATAACATTAAATCAATTCCAAAAATTTCCATCCACAGTTCCTCCCTTATTTACTGTTATACACATTGTATAACAGTAAACTTCTGATTGTCAACTACTGCTAGAAAAAAGCATATGACTGTTCGTCATATGCTTCTCTTAAAACTAATTTCCACCAAGCCAGCCGCTGATTTCATCTGTCACTTTACCACCAAATTCCTTCACTTTACCAGCACCTTTTTTGATCGTTTCTCCAGCTTCGCTAGCCTTATCTTTCACCGAATCCCAGAAATTATCGCTTTCTTCTTCTTTTTTCGCTTCATCTGCTTTTTTCTTCTGAGTTATCTGGGCAGCACTCTTCGTAGCAAAGTCTTCTGGTTTCAAATATCTCAGTCCACTCTTCATGACATAGTGTGCCAAGTTTGCCACACCGCTTGAACTATTCGTTTTCAAATAATGATTTTCATCCGTTTTATCATAGCCCATCCAAACAGCTCCAACAAGATTAGGCGTATAACCTACAAACCACTGATCTTTCGTTCCACTCTTATCATTGAATGGTACCTGTGTCGACCCTGTTTTACCAGCCATTTCATAGCCAGCTACAGCCGCATTTTGTCCAGTTCCATTGTTTACAACGTCAAGTAGCATTGAAGTCATTTCATCGGATACATCTTCTGAAATAATTCGCTTTGTTTCAGGCTCATGTTCATAAATCGTATTTCCAGATGGATCGACAATTTTGCTGATGACATAGCCTTCCTTCGGTTTTACACCTTTATTGGCAAACGTCGCATAAGCTGCGGCCATTTCAACTGGTGTTGCCCCTTTGCTAAGTCCACCAAGTGCAAGTCCAAGCGTATCATCGCTTTCTTCAAGTGGAATTCCAAATCGTTCCACAGACTTCATGCCACGCTTAATGCCAATTTCATTCAAAGTCCAAACGGCTGGTGCATTAATCGACTGCGCCACCGCCTTGTACATCGGAACTTCACCTTGATACGTGCCGCTCACATTTGTCGGCGTATAGTTTCCTTTATAGGTTTTCTTTTCATCTTTCAGCATGGTATCGACATCCCAGCCTTTTTCAAGAGCTGGCACATAAGCTGCAAGAGGTTTCATTGTCGAACCAGGTTGAGCGCGCATTTGTGTTGCTCGGTTGAAGCCACGGAAAGTATGCTCCCCGCGACCGCCGATCAAAGCTCGAATGCCTCCTGTTGCTGGATCCATTAATACTGCTCCAGACTGAACCAGTGTTCCGTCACTCGCACTTTGTGGGAAATTGTAATTATTGTCATAGATGCTTTCTAGTGAAGTTTGGTAGTTTTGATCGAGCTCTGTATAAATTTTATAACCTTTACGCATAATCTCATCTTGTGAAACATCCGCTTTATTCACGGCCTCGTTAATGACAGCATCCACATACCACGGATATTTGTTAGCAAGCGGATCGGACGCTTTATTGTTTAGCGCCACTTTAGTATTCCGATACGTATTATATTCACTTTTACTAATTTTTTTATTTTCAAGCATGGTTTTTAAAACAACATTCCGTCTCTCAGTTGCTCGTTCTAAATGTTTGTACGGATCATAAGCACTAGGCGCCTGAAGTAACCCAGCAATCATTGCCGCTTCAGGAACTGTAAGCTCGGAAGCTTTTTTTCCAAAATATTTTTTCGAAGCATTTTC
Organism: Listeria kieliensis; assembly: GCF_003369925.1. GTDB lineage: Bacteria > Bacillota > Bacilli > Lactobacillales > Listeriaceae > Listeria > Listeria kieliensis_A. The sequence goes on from NZ_LARY01000002.1 coordinate 435,176, forward strand.
AACGCCCCATTCACCGTTACCAAAATAAGAACGGTTTAAGTACATCTCCAAGATTTCATCCTTGGAATACGTCCGCTCAATTTCACGCGCCATAAATAATTCTTTCGCTTTCCGCGTAAACGTTTGTTCTTGACTGAGGAGCGCATTTTTCGCAAGTTGCTGTGTGATCGTACTACCACCACCAGTGATACCACCAGTTTTAACTATACCAAACGCCGACCGGAAAATTCCTTTTAAGTCAAAGCCATTATGCTCATAAAACTTTCGGTCCTCGACAGATACCACTGCATTTTGCACGTTTTTGGATATCTTATCAATTTTGACAAAAGTTGCATCCGTTGACGAAAGCTCCCCTGCCTTGTCGCCATCTTTGTCATAGACGACAGTCGCTGTTTCAAGACCTTTTTTAAGCGCATCAATATCTGCAGATTTGGCTACAACCGTTAAATAAATAATAAATCCTAGAATCGCAAGTAGTACAAATAAAATAATCCATTTAATCACGTGTTTATTTTTCATAAAGCGGCGTAATTTATTCCAAAAAATCTTAAGCCATTTCCAGATAAAGCTGAAAAATTGTTTGATTGATTTTAAAATCAGCTGTTTAAAATTTTCCAAACTTATCTCCTAACTTTCCTTTGAATTTAGTTCTTGTCATAAATCGCACATTGAACTACGACTATTTTACGCTAAACGAAGAATTTTTTCTACCGCCCTAAGCCTTATTTTTTTCTCTTCCCATTTGCCTATGCCAAAATAGCTGAAAATAAAAAAGATGTTTCCCCAAAAACGAAACTGGGTAGACAACAAGTATGGACAGAGGGACTTTTTAGAAAGACCTGCACAAAGACAACACGGAAAGGAATTAAAAATGCCAAAAAAATTGATTTATTTCTTGTCACAATCGCATATTCGCAGCTTGATCGCGGAAGCGTGGGCGAAGAAACTCAAACTTCCTGATGTGACCTTCATCAGCGGTTCTTGGCTTAAGGCTCGCAAAACACATTTTGTGTCTGAAGCGCTTCAAGAGTTTGCAATCGATACTCCGAGTAGTTTGTCTTATGTACCTAGTCAAAAACTTCTGGCAAAAGCCGATTTAATCATCACAATTTATGACTCCACTTATGAAATCGCGCCGCACTATCCAGAAGCACTCCAGAAAAAAGTTGTCTACTGGGATATCAAAGATCCAGAGCATGCTAAGAGCACTCATTCAAAATGGGCGATATATCAGGAAATTTGCGAACAAATTGCCGTTCTTGTTAAGAGTTTAAAGAAACAGTTTATTGAAGTTTAAATTTGTCTCTCCGAAACATTTCGGGGAGATTTTTGTAATGGAGGGCGTTTAAATTGGAAGGCTATCAAGATATTAAAAAAGGAGAAAAAGCAGCTTTATTGAGTATTTTAGCCTACCTTTTCTTAGCTGCGATCAAAGTTATCGTTGGACTAATCGGACACTCTGATGCTCTTTTCGCCGACGGACTAAATAATACTACGGATGTTATCGCTTCTGTTGCCTTACTGATTGGACTACGAATATCACGCATCCCGCCTGATGCTGATCATGCTTACGGGCATCGCAGAACCGAAACGATCAGTTCACTTGTCGCTTCTTTCATTATGCTACTCGTCGGTCTCGAAGTTATTTTTAATTCCATATCTAACTTATTTAAAGGAAATTTTGCTGCACCCAATACTTTAACAGCCATTGTTGCTTTTTTCTCCGGCATTTTCATGTTTGGCATTTACCTTTATAACATTCGTCTTGCGAAAAAAATCGAGAGCCAAGCAGTAAAAGCTGCCGCACTGGATAACCGCTCCGATGCTTTGGTAAGCTTTGGCGCTTTTATCGGTATTATTTTTGCACTATTTGGTCTGCCTTGGGTTGATGCGGTAACAGCACTCCTCGTTGGTATCTTGATCGGTTATACCGCAGTTAAAATTTTCTTCGACGCCGCTCACAGTTTAACAGACGGTTTTGATGTCTCGAAACTTGAAACCATCCATGATCTTGTTCGCGACGTAGCAGATGTGAAAGAAATTAAAGATATCAAAGCTCGCTTCAACGGAAACCGCATTTGGATTGATTTAACCGTCGCTGTTGATCCTGATTTAAATGTTGTTCGCAGCCACGAAATAACGGAACAAATTGAACAAGCCATTCGCTCTAAGTTTCCAACAGCTTATACGCTTGTTCACATTGAACCCTTTTTTGAAAAGTAGAAGATTATTGTGTTCTTTTTCATTCTCCATTATAATTTAGATAACTTTACCATTTCGGAGAAGGAGGGGATTTTCGAATGGGGCAGTGCAACTAATTTTAAATTTAATTCATTATTTATCCAGTAGGCGCTTCGCTTTGAGAATTTTCTCCTCTCAGCCAGATAGCCTACTCCTTTCTAAAAATTAACATTACCTAGGAGGTGGCAGTCATTTATAGAATTTTTCTATAAATGACCTACGATTGATACTTACCATTAAATTTTTAATCATCGCACTTTTGATCGGCGTTTCGGCTTTTTTTGTAGCGACTGAATTCGCGATTGTTAAAATGCGACCAAGCCGACTTGATCAGTTGATAGCGGAAGGAAGTAAACGAGCAAACTTAGCTCGCTATATCTATAACCATCTAAATGCTTACTTATCAGCCTGTCAGCTTGGAATTACGATCAGTTCACTTGGATTAGGTTGGCTTGGGGAATCCACTGTTGAAGCTGCTTTACATCCACTTTTTGATCTCTTACATGTGCCGAGTTCGGTTGTTACATTGCTTTCTTTTGTGATTGCTTTCATCATTATCACATTCTTGCACGTTGTTGTCGGGGAACTTGTTCCAAAAACGCTTGCGATTGATAAAACAGAAGCTGTCGCACTTACGGTTGCGAGACCACTTCATTATTTCTATAAAATCATGTTCCCATTTATCTGGTTATTAAACGAATCTTCCGTTCTTATTTCAAAGGCATTTGGACTAGAACCCGCGAATGAGCATGAAGTTGCACACACAGAAGAAGAATTGCGTATTATCGTTGGAGAAAGCTACAAAAGCGGCGAAATCAACCAATCTGAATTCCGCTACGTAAATAAAATATTTGATTTTGACGAACGAATGGCAAAAGAAGTCATGATCCCGCGAACAGAAATCGTCACGATTGATGCCGGGTCGAATATTTCTGATCTATCCGATATTATGAAAACCGAGCGTTATACGCGTTATCCCGTGATTGATGGGGATAAAGATCACATTATCGGTGTTTTAAACTTAAAAGAAATCTTATCGGCTTACGTAGAACATGGTTCCGATAAAAAATTCAATATCGATCCTTATGTCAAACCGATTATTCGCGTGATTGAAACCATTCCGATCAAAGAGCTTTTATTCCGGATGCAAAAAGAACGTTCGCACATCGCGATCTTGCTTGATGAATACGGTGGCACCTCTGGACTCGTAACTGTTGAAGACATCATTGAAGAAATCGTTGGCGACATTCGAGACGAATTCGATGCAGATGAAATCCCTGAAATCCGCCGCATTAAAGATGGGCATTATATTGTCGATGCCAAGCTTTTAATTGATGAAGTGAACAACATTCTCGGAACGGACATTGAAGAAGAGGAAGTTGATACGATCGGCGGTTGGTTCCTAACGCAAAATTACGAAGTGGAAGTCGGCGATGAAATCGAATACGGCGGCTATATCTTCCGCGTTAAAGAAGCCGAACCACATCACATTGAATACCTTGAGATCATCAAAATGGACAAACCTGAACCAGATCAAGATGATGATCAAGATGACGATTAAAAAGGTTAAAGCTGGAGCTTTGCAGAAAGTTCCAGCTTTTTGCTGCCAAGGAGGCTAAGAAAAATGCTGAAAATCACTGTTCTCCCTGAATGGAGAAATCAAACGCTAACCGAGCTGTTTCGAGATACTTTTCATTTAGGAAAAAAAGCGCGTCATGAACTTCGGATGTCCCCTGAGTTCACACTGGATGGCTCAGATAAGCCTAACTGGGAAGGGAAGCTTTCCGCCGGACAAATTTTAACAGTCCCGCTCCAGAAAGAGAATGCCGCAAAAATTGAGTCAGGCCCACTTGAGGTTTCATACGAAGACGATTTTATTCTCGTTTTAAATAAACCCGCTGGCGTCAAAACGCACCCAAACAGCCCGAACGAAACCGGGACGCTCGCAAATTTTGCGGCAGCCTATTTAAAGCATGATCCCACGTCTTCCCCGTTTGCAGTGCACAGGCTTGACCAAGAAACGTCGGGGCTCGTTTTATTTGCCAAGAATCCCTTGAGCCTCGCTGCTTTTTCTTGGCAACTTGAAGCCCGCAACATCCACCGGACCTATCTCGCACTTGTTAGTGGCAAAACCCCGGAAACCCTTACCATCCAAGAGCCGATTGGCACCGACCGCCATCATCCGAACAAAATGCGCATTAGTGCCAGTGGAAAAAACGCGATAACACATCTTGAACGGCTCGAAACCTATCCGAATGACACCAGCCTTGTTCGATTGAAGCTTGAAACTGGGCGGACTCACCAAATTCGTGTTCATTTAAAAAGCATCGGTCACCCAATCATTGGCGATCATTTATACGGTGGCGCGAAACTTGCGAAGCGTACTTTGCTACATGCCGAAGAGCTCGAATTTTTCCATCCGTTTTTAAATCAAACGTTAGTCGTAAAAAAAGAGCCGCCAAGTGATTTTACAATCAAAAAAGAACCGCCAAACGAAGCCTGACACCGTTTGGCAGTTCTTTTTATCAACCATTTTCACGAGCAGTTCGAAGTTGCTCTTCTTCGCGCTCCATACTTTCAAGAAAGTAAGCTAAATCATCTGGATCAGGTCCTACATATTTCCCAGTCTCCAATTTGCTGATCTTATACAAATCCTCGCTGTCGAGTTCAAAGTATGCCAACTTCGAATTCTCCTTGATTCGTGAGGAAGCAATCGACTTTGGAATGATGATGGTATCTCGAAGCAAATGCCATTGCAGAATAACTTGATCAACTTGTGCCCCGTGCTTTTTCGCAATATCTTGGATCACTGGATTTTGCATGAGCGTTCCCTTCGCAAGTGGCGACCAAGCAGCATGTGCAATCCCGTATTTTTTCAGGAATGCGCGCAGTTCATTTTGCGGGAGAAGCGGATGCGTTTCTACTTGGTTCAGGACTGGCAGTTCATTCGCAACAGCCAAAAGGTCTTCTAGGTGATGTTCTTTAAAGTTCGCTACACCAATTGCTTTCACCGCTCCCTCGGCATAAAGTCGCTCCATCGCACGCCAAGTATCTCGATACTTTCCTGCAAGTGGCCAGTGAATTAAGTACAAATCAAGTTCGCTCAAGTTTAAATTTTTGAGCGTCCGCTCGAAGGCAAATAGGGTTTCATCGTAGCCTTGATCCCCATTCCAAATTTTCGAGCTGATAAAAAGTTCATCTCGCGAAACGCCGCCCGCGCGAATCGCTTCACCAACTTCATGTTCATTATTATAAACAGCTGCTGTATCAAACAAGCGATAGCCTGCATTAATCGCTTCCACAACAGCTTGAGTAATATACTTTTCTTCACTCATTTGAAAAATTCCAAGCCCAATATAAGGAATCTCACTTCCATTTTGGAGCCGGTACTTATCATGTACGGTTTTTACCATCTGAAAGCCTCCTTTAAACCGCTTTCCTGTTCAGAAAGTTCTATTCCCAGTATACCGAATTTCCGCTTTTCTTCCTAATAATAAGTTATTTTTTCATAACAAAAAAAATAGATGTTGCTCTATTCAACCCATTGTAAGCGATTGCAGTCTTTTCCCGCCTTATTTTAACCCAAAAAAAGTTTCCTATTTCGGTGCTCGATATGTTAGTATTATCATGTGGTAAATTTCAAGTTGATACGTTTTATTTTTTTGTAAGCAAATTGTTAAGAAAAACCTTTTAAATGTAGGGAATTCATTTGCAAAAATTACTTACTTAAAAGATCGGAGGAATTTAAGAAAATGGCTTTTAAAAATAAGAAAGACCGCTTTGCATCTTTACTGCATGACATTGCCGTGAATCTTCATGAAGGAGCAGACTTTTTCGCTACCTACAACATTGATTCACTTGGAGACTTACATACTTTTTCAGACAAAATGAAAGAATATGAAACTTCTGGTGACACAATGGTTCACAAAATGATCATGGAGCTAAACGATGCCTTCATTACACCTATCGAGCGTGAAGACATGCTTGAACTTACAAACCGTTTGGATGACGTAATGGATGGTCTTGAACAAACTGCTTTTTCACTTGAAATCTGTCAGATTACACATTATGACGAGTACATGTTGAAATTTATTAAAGCGATCCAAGAAAGCACTGTTGAGATCGAAAAAGCAGTCGATCTTGTTTTCAATAAGAAATTGAAAGAAGTGCGTAAGTTAGCCATAAAAATCAAAGATTATGAATCACAATGTGATGAAGTTTACCGCGAATCACTTATTAAATTATTCCAAGAAGAAACAGATGCAATTAAAATTATTCGTAAAAAACAAGTTTATGAAGATCTCGAAGAAGTTGCAGACAACTGTCAAAGTGTCGCTAATACACTTGAATCAATTGTCATGAAAAACGCATAAGGAGCCGAACAATGGAAGGATTATTTCTGATTACAGTGGTTATTGTGCTTGCTGCACTTACGTTTGATTTAATCAACGGATTTCATGATACAGCAAATGCAATTGCTACAAGTGTTTCCACAAAAGCCCTTAAGCCTAGGCATGCTATTTTACTAGCGGCTGTGATGAACTTTATTGGTGCGATTTCTTTTACTGGTGTAGCAAAAACCATCACAAAAGATATTGTTGACCCGTTCAAAATCCCGCATGGTGAAATTGTCATTTTAGCTGCCCTTCTTGCTGCAATATTCTGGAATCTGCTTACTTGGTATTTCGGAATTCCAAGTAGCTCTTCGCATGCACTAATCGGTTCTATTGCCGGAGCAGCTATTGCTTCTGCTGGTTTTGCATCAATCGAATATGGAGGCTTCGTAACCATTATTATTGGATTGATTGCATCACCGTTTCTTGCATTTGCAGTGGGTTATACCATCTATACGCTGTTTAAAATTTTCTTGAAGAACTTGAACTTGTCAACAACAAACCGTAATTTTCGTTTCCTTCAAGTGGCAACAGCGGCGCTTCAGTCTTATACACATGGTACAAATGATGCGCAAAAATCGATGGGGATTATCACCATGGCCTTAATTGCAAACGGCTTCCAAACGCAAGATGATGTTCAACTCTGGGTACAAGTTTCCTGTGCGCTCGCAATGGCAATCGGAACAAGTATCGGTGGTTGGAAAATCATTAAAACAGTTGGCGGCAAGATCATGAAAATCAAACCTGTTAACGGGGTTGCAGCAGACCTTGGTTCTGTTATCGTGATCTTTGGAGCTACTTTCATTCATCTACCCGTAAGTACCACTCACGTTATCAGCTCTTCTATTCTTGGAGTAGGAACTGCTCACCGTGTGAAGGGTGTAAAATGGGATACAGCACAACGAATGATTATAACTTGGATCATCACGTTGCCAATTTCGGCTGCGGTAGCTGCACTCATGTTCTTCATCTTAAATCTGTTCTTATAAAATAAATCATTACTTTCGAGTCATGACCCACACGCGGTTGTGACTTTTTTTGTTAGCTTGATATCGTTTCACCCCTTAAAAAGCGGGAATAAAACCCAAGAAAGGAGCGAAATCCATGCGTTATTATTTTGAAAAACCAGCAGCTCTTGTAAATAAACAACCAGTTAAAGTGAATAAAGAAAACGGAGATCTCGCCGGCACAATTATCAAATCGCCAGCCAAAATCTCATTTTTTCGTGATGCTAAACTTTTTTCAAACGAACGTCGTGAAAAACAAGAACTCGCAGCTTTAACATTTGAAATTGCTTGGCGCAAAGGCGACAATGCTGCAGTTGTCTTTCATGATCTGGAAAACGATAAACAGCTTGCTTTTTATGAAGACGAAACCTCAAAAGACTTCCTTCATCTATTCACAACCGAATCCGAATTCCCCATTGAAATTATCCAAAAAGATACAATGGACCGTATAACTATACTTTTCCATGGACAAGAAAGTGCTTTTATCATCATCCAAGATCAGCAAATCCTCTTGCAGCTGATTGATGAGAATACGAATGTCCCCGATAGCTTTTTCTTTCTGGGTTATTTCATCGCTATTTTAAGCAAAATCGGCTTGTAAAATACATTGTTTATGCATTTAAACCAACACTTCTCTCCCCAAAACAAAAGTTTTTTAAATCTACTATTGAATATTTAATCAAATTAATGTATTATTATTATATAGTAAATTTAGTAAAACGATAAGGAGTTGCAGATATGCTTAATGTTAAACACCCTAAAAAACTAGCCATCATCAGTTTTATCGTCATTTTTATGCTTTCACTTTGCATGCCGTTTCTTTCTGCCAAAGCGGCTAGCGATGATTCGCTGCAACAAATCAAAGATAAAAAAGAATTGGTAGTTGGCTTGTCGGCAGATTACCCGCCTTACGAATTTCATCAAACCATTAAGGGAAAAGATGAAATTGTCGGCTTTGATATCAGTATCGCTCAAAAAATTGCAGATGATATGGGTGTAAAACTGAGCATTAAAGAAATGGGCTTTGATAGCCTACTTGGCGCTTTAAAGACTGGCAAAATTGATTTAATCATCTCAGGAATGTCCCCCACACCAGAACGACTCAAAGAAGTTGATTTTTCCGAGCCTTACATGAATGTCGAGCAAGAGATCGTCATTCGTAAAGCAGACAAAGATAAACTAAAATCCACAAGTGATTTCAGTGGAACAAAAGTAGGCGCACAGAAGCAAACCACTCAAGAAGAGTTAGCTCAAAAAGAATTGACCGGTTCAACAGTCACTTCTCTTCAAAAAGTTCCTGATTTAATTTTGAACTTAAAAAACAACAAGATTGATGCTGTTGTTCTCGAAGGACCTGTTGCTGAAGCTTATGCAAGTCAAGATGATACTCTCACGATTTCCGATGCAAGATTTGTGAATGGTGGAAAAGAAACATCCGTTGCTATGGAAAAAGGCGCAACAGCTTTAAAAAATCAAATTAACCATTCAGTCAAAGAAATTAAAGAGCAAAAGTTGCTAAAAGAATATCAAAAAGAAGCAAATGAATTGATGTTCCAAAAAAGTAATTTCTTCAGCCAATATGGCAGTTACTTTTTAAAAGGAACTCTTTATACGATCGTTTTAGCAGCCATCGGCGTCTTTTGTGGCGCGATTTTCGGGGCTCTTCTGGCACTAATGAAGCTTTCCAAAACAAGATGGCTCCGCTGGCCTGCGACGTGGTATGTAGAATTCGTTCGCGGCACGCCGCTTCTTGTCCAAATTTTTATCGTCTTTTTCGGAACACAAGTTTTCGGGCTGAACCTTTCAGCTTTCATTTCCGGCTGTATCGCGCTTTCACTGAACAGTGCTGCTTACGTCGCTGAAATTATCCGTGCGGGCATCACCGCGGTGAATAAAGGCCAAATGGAAGCCGCACGTTCACTTGGCATGACGCAAAACCAAGCAATGCGCTTTATCATTTTGCCGCAAGCCATCAAAAACATTTTACCTGCTTTAGGAAACGAATTTGTCACAGTCATCAAAGAATCTTCCATCGTTTCGGTTATTGGTGTTGGCGAACTTATGTTTATGACTGGCGTCGTTCAAGGCGCAAGCTTCAAGCCATTTGTTCCGCTAATCATCACTTCACTCATTTACTTTGTCCTTACATTCAGTCTCTCCAGACTTTTGGGCATTGCGGAAAGGAGATTCAAAACTAGTGATTAATGTTCTGAACCTACACAAACACTATGGAAAAAATGAGGTTTTAAAAGGAATTGATTTAGAAATCGATGCTGGTGAAGTTGTCGTTGTGATCGGCCCTTCTGGTAGCGGGAAAAGCACTTTGCTTCGCTGCCTCAATTTACTCGAACAACCTTCTTCTGGCCATGTTATTTTCGAAGAGAATGACTTGCTTGCTAAAGGCACGAATATCAACCGGCTCCGCCAGCGCATGGGTATGGTTTTCCAAGCTTTTAACCTTTTCCCGCACAAAACCGTTCTTGAAAACTTAACCTTGGCGCCAACAAAAGTAAAAGGCGAAAGCGAAAAAGAAGCAGGCAAGAAAGCAATGGAGTTGCTTGAAAAAGTTGGTCTCGCTGAAAAGGCCTCAAGCTACCCTGCCAATTTGTCGGGCGGTCAACAACAACGCGTAGCTATTGCGCGAGCGCTCGCGATGAATCCAGATGTTATGTTGTTTGATGAACCAACGTCGGCCCTTGATCCGGAAATGGTCGGTGAAGTGTTAAACGTTATGAAAGAACTTGCAAAAGAAGGTATGACGATGGTTGTCGTCACTCATGAAATGGGATTTGCCCGTGAAGTGGCTGATCGTGTTGTTTTCATGGATGCTGGTGTTATCCAAGAGGAAGGAACGCCAGATGAAGTTTTTGGCAATCCGAAAAATGATCGTACGAAAGACTTTTTAGGAAAAGTACTCGCTTAATTTATGTTAAAATAAAAAGAAAAAGGAATGCAGCTTTGCGTTCTTTTTTCTTTATGAGGAGGAATTAGGATGGATAAAAGCAACATCGCAAAGAAATTTCAAGAAACGCCCGTGAACATCTTAGCGGACATTGGTACTTTAGCTAAAAGAACATCTAACATTCTGGATTTATCAATCGGCGACCCCGATTTAATCACGGATGAGTCCATCATTAATGCAGCGTTTGCGGACGTTTCACGTGGCGCGACAAAGTACACAGAGTCCGGCGGTGACATTGAATTGATCCAAGCCATCCAAGCGTTTTTCAAAAGAACATACAAGCTCGATTTTGCCGAAAATCAAATCCGGGCCACAGTTGGCGCGCTTCACGGCATGTATTTAGCACTTCAAGTTCTTCTTGATCCAGGCGATGAAGTCATTATTCACGAGCCTTATTTTTCGCCTTACAAGGACCAAGTTTTAAATTCAGGTGGCACTCCCATTTTTATCCCAACCTATGAAAAAGATGATTTTATGATTAATGCGGACATTTTAGAAGCTGCTATTACTGAACGAACGAAAGCGCTTATTTTGAATTCGCCCAACAATCCAACTGGAGCCATCTTCTCAAAAGAAACACTTGAAAAAATTGCAGAACTTGCGAAAAAACACGATTTCTACATACTTTCTGATGAAGTGTATGACGGCTTTTGCTTTTATGAAGATTTCACACCGATGGCTTCCCTTGCGCCGGAGCATACTATTACTTTCGGCAGCATGTCGAAAAACTTTGCCATGACCGGTTGGCGTCTCGGATACATGATTTCTCCACCATATATCAACGAAGCCGCTAAGCTGCTGAATGAAGGCATCACTTATTCTGCGCCAACGCCATCACAACGGGCTGCCATTTACGCTCTTAATCACGCAGAAGAGCTTATTCCAAAAGTGGCTAACACATTTAAAGAGCGACTCGAATACGTTCAAAAACGCGTAGCAAAAATCCCTTATCTGTCGCTTCATCCAGTAAAAGGTTCGATTTATGCCTTTTTAAACATCAGCCGAACCGGGATGGATTCCGTCACTTTTAGTGAATATCTTTTGCAAGAAACACAAGTCCTAGTCATTCCTGGACGCGCTTTTGGAGATAGTGGTGACGAATATGTTCGTCTCGCCGTCACCCAAGATCTAACAGTTCTAAAAGAAGCCTTTGACCGGCTGGAAAGCCTTAACTTTAATTAAATTAAAAAACGGCTGGAAACTACCAGCCGTTTTTTAAAAATGATAAACATATTTCGTATATTGATGCCCTTTTTCTTGCATCACTGTCATCCATACCTTCGTAAGATCCGCAATATCTCGTGATGGCGTCTCAAAAACAATTTGGCAAGGAATCGCTTTTCCAAATTTTAGAACTGCAGAATGTCCATCTTCATCCAAAATATCTAACGCCTGCCCAGAACTCGCTTTTTCTGATGAAAGAAAAGTCTCTCCCAGCAGCTGACTTCTTATATTTTGATGCTTTTTGTTTTCGATCAAAACAGAAACAATCAAATTCGACCAAGCCAGTTCCCCAGCTTCCTTTTGCTTCTCCTCTTTCACGTCTAGCACTTTCAGCTTATAATCAGCCGTTTCTACCCACTTATCTTTCACGATCTTCTTCTCACTCACCGCAAAATCGCGAAATGGTTGATTCGCATGAAGATATCCTAAAACAAGTAAAACCCCTAGCACTAGAACTGCAGGTACCGCTACCAATAATTTAATTTTACTCATCTTCATACCTCATACTGCTTGTCTATCAGTTTTCCACTTTTTATTTCAATCACTTCATCACAAACGCCTTCCAAAAAAGACCGATCGTGACTTGTCAAAATTAACGTTGCCCCATTTTCCCTTGCTCCCAGTAATAAGCGTTTCAGGTTTTCAACACTATCCTCATCTAAACCATTTGAAGGCTCATCTAGAATAAGTAATTCTGGATTTCCTATCAAAGCTTGAGCAATTCCCACTTTTTGCTTCATCCCAAGTGAAAAACGCTTCACACGCCTCTTATCTTTTGGATCAAGCCCGACTTTTATAAGCAAGGCACCAAGCTCTTCATCTGTTACTTTTTCTTCTTTCAACGCCGCAATCAATTGAAGGTTTTTATAGGCGCTGAATTCAAAAACAAGCGAGGGGTTTTCTAGTAACAATCCTGTAGAAACAGGAAACCGCTTTTCAGCCAAAATCGGCTCACCACAAACTTCTACTTTCCCGTCATTTAATCGAATCAATCCAAGAATAGCCCGCAAAAGCATCGTTTTCCCCGAACCATTTGCCCCTCTTAATCCGTATATCGACCCTTTTTGCAAGGTTAATGTGATCCCTTCGAGTACCGTTTGCCCCTTTATTTTTTTGGTCACATTAAACAATTTAATATAATCCATGTTTCCCCTACTTTCTCAAGATGTCTTTTTGTCTGTAGATAAAAATAGCAAGATATATAAGCAATAAAAGTATAAAAAGTGCCATAAATAGCATTTTAATACGTGTTAGTTCCGGATAATCCATCCAGCGACTACTAAACGTTGTGTTAACAATAGAATAAAATAGATAAAACCTTGTGGACAAAATCAAGAAGGTACATGTCAGTAAAAGTGCCGAAATCGTGTTAAAAACGAGCTGAATCATAACTCCTAGAACATTAAGTAGCAAAAGCGCAAGCAAAAAGAAAGCAAGTTCTTCCAATTGATTTAAGCTATATTGACTAGTTTTAAAAAGGGAGAACACGACATTTAAGCCAACAAATACAAGCCAATATAGCCCTGCAAAACTCATAACAATAAGCAACCTACTGCTGATAATCATTCGGCGATTCATCCCGTTTGCAATAAACACGGCTTTATCTTGCTGCTCTTGTCGTCCAAGATAATTATAAAGATGGAACAACTGGATAAAATAAAAAGCAAACCAGAGGATGGGAAATTGATAGAAGTTATTATCTAAATCTACTTTTGAAGGGCCACTTAACAATTTATTTAATAAGTTCTCATTCTCACTTATCTGACTAGTCTGCAAGAAAATAAGCAAAAATAATAAGATGAATAAGCATAAAATCTTCCATTTTTCTCGAAAAAAATAGACACTTAATTCTTGCTTATAAAGTTTAAAAATCATCTTTTCACATCTTTCTTATAAAAAATAAGCAAAATACAAGCAAGAAGAAGACACACTTTACCAATGATTTCAAGTTGTTCCGTTAATTGAATAGTGAGATCAAAATTCGTGATTTTCGCAAATGTTGTTTTCCAAAAAAAGCTCCAACCAAGCTTTCCTGATATAAAAAGAGCATCACAAACAAATATTGAATAAGTGAGCATCAAGGCTATTCCCTTGTTTTTAATAAGAATAAGGAAAAATAAATAAAGAAGTCCTAGCAGTAAAAAGGCTTCGAGCCAAATTAAAGCATATGAACCGCCTACTGCCAGTAAATCAAGCCCTTGCAAGTGAAGAAGTCTATATAGATAAAAGACATATTGCAAGATGCACGGTAGCAAAACGACTAAGAAGACTATGACAAATTTGATAAGATGAAAAGTTAAATAAAGTTGCCTTTTCCGGTAAATAGCCATTTCTAAAACACTCACTTCTGGCAAAATGGCCATAAAAATGAGCAGACACGGAATAAAAACAAATAGGATGCTAGCTAAGGGACTTAAAGCCATTAAAACTTGACTATCCGTAAAAGCATCATTAGACTCTGCCTGCAAAAAGGTCAAAGCAAAATAAAGAGTGGTGAGACCACCAAAAAGCAAATAAATTCCGTAAAAGCGAGACAAGCGGATTCTTGCAAATTTTATACTCTTAAAACGCTTCATTCTTTTTAACTCCACGAACGTATAGAAATAGTGTAATCAAAAAAAGGATTAGTCCATAAAGCAGCATCGCTAAAAAGCTTTTATCATACGTTGTTATCGCTTCTGGCAAAAAACCAAAAGGTGAGAAGGCAACGTTTTTCAAGACAAATGAATTTATTGCAATGCTCAACAGTTGCAAGCAAAAAGGAAGAAGCAAAATCACCATTTTATTTTTAATATAAAAGGAAGAAGCAAGCGCAAAAGTCACAAAAAGTCCTGCAAATACAAAGCTGATGGCAATGTTAACGAGGGCATATATAAGTGGATGCGCATAAAACAAGTGGGGAAATAAATCACCGCTTCCTTCATAAATTCCAAGATTTACATTAATAAGTGGATCTGGTTTTAAGTTTGGAAGTAATAAAAAGCAACCAATCAAATCGATAATCAGCGGAAGTGCAACAACAACTGCACCCGTTAAAAAAGTTTTTAAGAATAACATCGAAAAGTATTTTTTTCGGGAAAAGTTCAATAATCCATAACAAATTAAATGATTTCTTTTATCTTCTAAAAAAACAGTTGAGGCAGAAAGCGAAGCGATAATTGGCAAAAGTAGATAAAAAAGAAGCATTAAAGCGCTCGTACCTGAAAAATCCATTGAAAGCCAGGCCGTATATGGAGTAAAAGCGACATGTTGCTTAACAGACAAGCCGTAAACTTTTAAAAGGTGGGCACCAACCATGGCTAAACCGATTAAAAGGGCGAAAAGCCGCTGATTTGTTTGTAATCTTAGCTTCAAAAAGTTGTTCATTGGTATTGTTTTCCTCGTTTCTTGGTGTGTAATCAGTTAGATATGAACAAATAACATAATTGTTTTGAATTATACATGCCTGCTCTTCGGAAAGCAATACCCTCGTCTGTCAAAAAGCAGCTATATAGCAACGTTTAAAAGCTCATAAAATTAATTTTTTTTATCTTTTTAAGTCCTTTTTTATTCTGTTTCTATAAAAAAAGCTCTAAAAATTAAGGTTTAATTTTTAGAGCAAATTTTTTTATTTAGTTTGCAAAAACTTTTTCGAGCGGGATTGAATCAAAATCCGGAAAAACAGCTACTCCTTCCGGGAATTTAATATTTGCCGTCGCTGCATTTGGCACAGCTAAAACTTTTAAACCGGCCTCCTGTGCTGCAATAACACCATTTAGTGAATCTTCTACTGCATAAACGTGCTTGCTCCCGAGTTCAGCAGCTGCTTGGAGATAAAGCGCTGGATCGGGCTTGATCCGCATCACATCATCCGCGGTTTGAATGCTTGAAAAATGCGGAAATAAATCAAATTTCTTAAGTATGGGTTCCACCCATTCACGGCCAGAGCTCGTTGCAAGGCCAATCTTGAAGCCATCTGAAACTGCGTAATCAAAAACGCGCTTGAATCCTGGGCGAAGGTTTAAATGAGCAATTCCTTCTAAAAGTTCGTTCGAAATGTGTGTCGTAAAAGCTTCCACATCGAACTGGCCATTTGTAGCTTCTGTCAAGTAATGATGCAGTGGCTCTTCTGTCGTTCCAATAATTTGCTCGTATACCTCTGCTGGAACTTCAATTCCATACGTTTCTTTCACATAGTTCATTGTCGCATCATGCCATAAATTTTCTGTGTCGATCATCGTTCCGTCAAAATCAAAAATAATCGCCTTCAAATCGCACTTCCTCCTTTTCCAGGTGAAATCATCTTCATTATAACATAGACCTATTTACTTTTCCTTTACCCCAAAAACACAAAAAACAGGGTTGCATTTTCCTCAAAAAACGAATATTATAATATAGTAATCATTAATTGTTCGTAAATGATATTAAAGGGAGTGTCCAAATCTTATGTTTCGATTAAAAGAAAACGGAACAGATGCAAAAACGGAAATAATTTCCGGCTTTACTACGTTCTTGACGATGGTCTATATTATCGTCGTAAACCCAGCAATCCTTTCTGCCGCAGGTGTTCCATTCAACACGGTTTTCATGGCAACCATTATTTCTGCTGTCGTTGGTACACTTTGGATGGCGCTTTTCGCTAATTATCCAATCGCCATCGCTCCAGGTCTTGGTATGAATGCTTATTTCGTGACAGTTGTAACGACTCAAAAAATGGATTATTCCGTTGCTTTCGCTGCAGTCTTTGTAGCTGGAATCATTTTTCTTATTTTATCGTTAACACCTTTCCGGGAAAAAATTATTACGGCGATTCCGCATAACTTAAAAGCTGGGATCACAGCCGGAATTGGTCTTTTTATCGCGTTTTTAGGTTTCCGAATGACTGGGATCATTGTTAAAAATGATTCTAACTTAGTCGGGCTTGGCAACCTGCATTCGCCTGAAGCTTTACTTGCCATTGTGGGACTTTTAATCACGCTTATTTTTCTTGCACTAAATGTAAAAGGTGCTTTATTTATCGGAATGATCGCAACTGGAATCATTTCTTTCTTCACAGGAGAACTTAAATTTACTGATGGCTTTGTTAAATTACCGCCAATGCCTGAATTTGTTTTTACAAACCCGATTCATGCGTTTTCAGATGTTATTTCACACAGCCTTTATGCTGTTATCCTTTCGTTCCTTCTGATCACTATTTTTGATACGACAGGAACAATGATCGGAGTTGCTAAAAAAGCTGGTTTGATGAAAGGCGAATCACTGCCAAATGCTAAACAAGCTTTGCTAGGTGATGCTATTGCAACAACAGTTGGTTCAATGTTTGGTACTACACCAACAAGTGCATATGTAGAATCCTCAGCAGGTGTTGCGACTGGTGGACGTACCGGGCTTACAACACTTACAGTTTCTGCATTGTTTGTAGTTTCTGCTTTCTTTGCTCCACTTGTCGGCGCTGTTTCAGGAATTTCAGCTATCACTGCACCAGCGCTTATCATTGTCGGAAGCATGATGATCGGTGCTGTAAAAGAAATCGATTGGGATACATTAGATGAAGCTTTCCCAGCTTTCCTTGTTATCCTAGCGATGCCACTCACTTCAAGTATCGCGATCGGCCTTGCTTTTGGCTTTATCTCATATCCGATTCTTAAAGTCTTCACTGGTAAATGGCGCGAACTAAACTGGTTCCTTATTCTGATCGCTATTTTATTCTTTATTCTCGTTGCCTTCTTACCTCATTAATCGTGGAGCGCCTGTAGCTTTTGCAGGCGCTTTTAACTAGACAAAGCCGGGCGCATTTGCTATAAAGAAAGTAAACACTAGAAAAGGATGTCATCGCTTTGTACTTAAAATCATTTCTTGCAGGAATCGGCATAGCTGTGCTTACTTTCCTCGCAAGCTTCTTACTTCCAAATTATACGCTCGCCACGATGTTTTCCTTTGTAGCGATGCTATTAATTTTCATTTCCATTGCTTGTTCTGCCTTTGTTTCACTGGGTGGACGCAACAATCGTGAAGCACGAAGCAAACAGCTTCGTTGGAGCATCATGCTGTTCTTAGCGGCTGTTCCAAATTTCATTGGCTTCATTATCAGCTACTATTTCTAAAACAAAAGAGCCATTCTACTTCTATTCCTAGTTGGAATTTAGTAGAATGGCTTTTTCTTTTTAATCAAAAGCGTCAATCAAAGCTTTTAAATACTCCGGTAAATCTGGCGGACAGCGGCTTGAAATAATATGCCCATCCGTTACAGCGGGTTTGTCATGCCAAATCGCACCTGCATTAGTTAAATCATCTTTGATACCAGGCGTACTTGTTACATTTACGCCTTTTAAAATGCCTGCAGATGCAAGAACCCATCCTGCATGGCAAATTTGTCCGATTGGTTTTTTCTGCTCATCAAAATAGCGAATAAAATCTAAGACTTCATCAAAGCGACGCAGTCTATCTGGAGACCAGCCTCCAGGAACGATGATCGCATCATAATCTTCTTTATTAATATCTTGAAAGGCAAAATCCGATGTGGCAGGCACACCGTATTTTCCGCGGAACACGCGTCCTTTTTCTTCCCCCACAAGATCTACTGTTGCACCAGCTTCTCTAAGTCGCAGAACTGGATACCACAACTCTAAATCTTCAAAGTCATCACTTACCAAGGCAATAATTTTTTTACCTGTTAAAGTCATTCTCTCAACCCCTTTCCGATACTTTTAGTATAACAAGAGCTTGCCTTGAACAGAAATCATCTGTTTTTTATACAAAAAAATACGCTGGACAAAACGTCCAGCGTCGCCATCATGCTCGATTGTCTATGCATAACGGGATGAGGCATAGACGGAGACTACATGGCAAATGAGATGAATGAAAACAAATAATGGTTCGGTGTTAAAACAGATGATTAACAAAATGTTAATCTATTGGAAGATGGATACACCGAAAGCCACTATAACCATGATAGGGTCTTATCCCCATGAAAACCAAAAAAGATTTTTAGCTTTCATCGGGATAAAACTCTATATGTTTATTGTACTATTCTTCTAAAAAAAATCAAGTGCTTAATTGTGGACTTTTTGTGACAATCCCAAAAAAGCACTTCAAAAATAAAAGATTAATCGTACAACAAAACATTCTACCTAATTGTCTAATAAAAATCCAGTAAAAAGACTTGTTCACAACAAAATATTATCAATCAAAGATCTCGATTAACATCCAGCTTAAAATCGCAACAACTGGAATCAGCACCCAAAACTGTCCGCCTAAAAAAGAACTTGTATGTTCTGGTTGTTGTTTAAGTTTATAGACTTGCTGTTTTAAATCAAGAACCTCTAGCTCTAAGTCTTGCACTTTATCTTCTAATTCATAAAGACGTTCTTCCATTTTTGGTAACCTCCCTTTTCTATCTATTTTCATTATAGCTAAGCAACTCCTCGATAGAATCCTTCTTAAGGCTGATTTTCCAAGCAAAAGCGGCATGTCTCCCGCAAAAGAGACATGCCGCTTTAGATTTATTTAACGAATTCCAAGTGCGATCTTCGCGTAACGTGACATTCGTTCCTTTGTCCAAGGTGGATTCCAAACGATATCAACATGTGTATCTTTCACTTCTGGAATATCAGCAAGTGCCGCGTGAACTTGATCTGTTAAAATGCCGGCAAGTGGGCATCCCATTGTTGTAAGAGTCATCGTAACCGTACACAGCCCATCTGCATCCAAATCAACGTCGTAAACAAGCCCAATATTCACAATATCTATTCCAAGTTCTGGGTCAATCACTTGTTCAAGTGCGCCCATAATATTTTCTTTTAGTTCCTCATCCATGAAGAGCGAACCTCCTTTTGGCTGTTTGTAGAGACATTGTAACACAACTTATCATGATTTTCATCACCTATAAATTTTTTTGGAAAAACACGGTTGTCCGATTGATGCCATCAATCGACACCTTATGTTTAGCGTGTTCGTCAATGACGAATTCAACATTTTTCGCTCGGTTTTCCAAAGTAAGCGTATCAACTAGTTTTTCACTATATTTAAAGGGCACAACATCATCCTTCTTACCATGCCAAAGAAGTAACGGCCGATCTCCCAAACGTTCCAGATGTTTACTTAAATCATAAGGTTCAAGTTCTGAAATCCTTGTTTCGACATCATAAGGAAATTCCATTCCTTCCGCTTCGGCTGCTGCAACTAGTTCTCTTGCAAACTCTTCATAATAAGCACTTCCCATTAAGCTTACAGCAACTTTTACCATTTCAAAACGTGCTAAAATACCAAGCGTCGTAATAGCGCCCATCGAAACGCCAGCCACACCGATCCGGTCTTCATCCACGAGCCCCTTAGCAACCAGTTCCAAATACAGCTCATTAAACTCTTCAATATTCGCTGTAACAGTATCCCAAAAATATGCGGCTTGCTCAGTACCGGAAATCTGACCTTGGCGCTCCCCGTGAAATTTTGCTTCCGGCAAAATGACACGAAATCCCCGTTCCGCCAAGAAATACCCGTAGTGGAGATAAAGCTCCTTTTCCGACTGAAAACCATGATAAAAAAAGACCGTTGGCAATTTCTCTCCTTGTAAATCGTGTCTAACAACATGAAGTAATGGAATATTTTTGATTTGTTCATTCGTTACTTGAATCACTCTTACAGCCTCATTTCTATTCATTTTTGCTGATTTACTGCAAGGTAAAGCCCATTTACAAAGCTCGCTTTACAGTCTATCATAGAGATACCTTCATTTTAGCACGAAGAAACAAAGAGTCGCTAATAAATGAATTTATAGATAAAGGAGTCAGTTATGGATAAAAAACTAATCGTATTGGACCTTGATGGAACAACTTTAAAAGAAGATCAAACCATTTCAGCGCGAACAAAAAGCGCTTTAAATCGAGCACGCGAAAAAGGACACGAGGTAATGATCGCAACTGGACGGCCATTTCGGCTAAGCAGTCAGTATTATCGCGAATTAGAACTAAAGTCCCCGATCGTCAATTTTAATGGCGCTGTTTTACATCACCCGCTTGATGCTTCATATACTGGAAGTTACCATCAAGCGATTGATCTTGCCATCGTTCACGAACTACTTGATTACACGAAGCAATTTCCGCTTTCGAACATTGCCGCAGAAGTAGAAGACAGCGTTTTTCTCGCACGTGGAGACGACAGCGTACCCGCAAACTTTAAGACAGGAACCGGGGAGGTTTACATTGGTAATCTAAGAAATAAAATTACGGCGAACCCTACTTCCGTGCTTTTCTTTGGACAAACTGAACAGCTCAACACCATCAGCCGCCATCTTGATGATGCTTTGTCTCATGTGATTTCCTACCACACGTGGGGAGCAAGCTGGCCTGCAGTTGAAGTCGTGAAACACGGTATTCATAAAGCAATCGGCGTTGATAAAGCTGCTAAAACACTTGGTTTTGAAACCAAAAATGTAATTGCATTTGGCGATGAAGCTAATGATCTTGAAATGCTTGATTATGCTGGTGTTGGCGTAGCGATGGGAAATGCCATTGATGCAGCTAAGAGCGCTGCAAACACGGTCACAAAATCTAACGAAGAAGATGGCATTGCGATTTATCTTGAAGAAAACTTACTATAAAAAAACGGTTGGAGTGCACGCACTCCAACCGTTTTTTAAAATAGTGGTGCTCCACCTGATAAATAAAAACCAAGTGCGATAGTGATAACTACAGCGACCACAAATAAAACTAAGAACAAGCCAGTTGGTCGTTTTTTCTTGCGAAAGCTAAGTAGCATTTCGATAACGCCAATCGTCACGATGCCCATCAAAATCTTGAAGATCGCAACAAGCCAATTTGTTTCAATGCTGTACTGAATCATCATGATCCCGCTCAAAATCAGTACCAAATAGAAAACACGGTCAATCATCGCAAAGATGGTAAAACCCTTTTCTGATTTCGGATAGCTGATCCAAGCAGCTAGCGTCAAAATAATGATGGCAGCCCAAGAAATCAAATGAAGATATCCCCACATAAATTTGTCCCTCTTTCTATTCACTTTAAATTCAATAGCACTATCATACCACGTCGCCAAATGGAACTCAAAGTTCAAGCAAATCTTGACTATCGAAGAAATAAAGATACGTTCCATTAACGGGCTTCTCGAGGATGGCTTCTACCGCTTGGCGATACAATTTTAATTGAACTTCATAACGCCTTTTCATTTCCGCCATTGCATTTTCTTTACTTGAATACTTATCTCGAATTCGGTCCGTTTTATAATCCACTAGCACAACATGGTCCGCGTAAACGAGAATTAAATCTACAACTCCTTGAACCAGAACTGGGCTGTCCGTTTTTGCTTCCGAATGAATTTCGTGAGCAGGAATTTGATAGACAAACGGCACTTCTCGTTTAATTTCACTCGCTGGGTCAAACAAGGCTTCCCCCAATTCTGTATCAAAAAACGCACAAATTTGTTCAATGTTAATGGCTTGTTTCTCGACTTCTGTTAGTTTTTCCTCTTCGACCATCCGCGTAAGCAACTGCGTCAAGCTTTCTTTTGTCGGCGGCGCATCAAGCGGAACGGCTTGCATAACTGTGTGCATCGCGGTCCCAATTTCTGCACCCGTCAGTTTTTTTTCGGTCTGTAAAAACTTCGGACGCTCAAGAGACGCTCCCTTCAACGTTTGAACAAATCGATCATCACTAAAACTATCTTGAATTTGGAATTGTCGTTTCAGCTCGGTTACCGATTGTTTCGAATAAATGCCAGTTTCTGCGCTATGCGGATACTTAAACTCAAGAATTTGCGCAATTTCCGCGGTATCCTGACCAATTGGAACCTCTTGAAATGCTTGAACTTCCTTCATAAAGTTGGTGGACTCCGCTTTTCCAGTGGCAGGTGTAACCATATCTTGCGTCAAGATCGTCACTTTGAGTTTCATGGCCGTCTGAAGTGGTGAAATGGTCTCTGAACCGCTTGCCTCTGTTTGCCGCAAAAAATCAGGATGGCGAACAAAAGCACGACCAACCCAGTCTAGATAAGTCGATGCGCTCAAACGCACACTTGCTGGAAGAAGGGTAGTTTCCGTATCTTTCACCGCAAGAAAGTGCGCCAAGGTATCCTCCCACTTCGGAACAGTCCCTACTAAAATGAGTTTTTCTTCCGCGCGCGTCAAAGCAACATAAAGAACTCGCATTTCTTCGGCGAGCATCTCGCGCGTTTTTTTTGCCTTCACGGCGCGCTGCATGATCGTTGGATAGGTAATTCGTTTTTCTGTATTCGTGTAGCTTGCTGCAAAGCCAAAATCTTTGTCTAGCAAAGTTTTAGCCGTAATATCGCGGCGATTAAATTTGCGATTCAGTCCTGCTAAAATAACAACTGGGAATTCCAAGCCTTTGCTTGCATGAATTGTCATCATTCGAACCACGTCTTCTTTTTCGCCGAGAGTTTTCGCAGTTCCCAAGTCTTCCCCGCGAAGTTCTAACCGCTCAATGAATCGAATGAAGCGGAACAAACCGCGGAAAGCTGTTTTTTCATATTGCCCAGCACGTTCATAAAGTGCCCGCAAATTGGCTTGGCGGGTTTTACCGCCAGATAAGCCGCCAACAAATTCGTAAAACTGCGTATCTTCATAAATTTGGCTGATCAGTGCAGTCAAGCTTTCACGAATTGACAGGTCCCGCCATTTTTTCAGCTTAGTCAAAAATTCGTTTAGTTTGTCCGAAAGCGCATCCCCGTTTTCTTGCGCATATTCTTGTAATCCAGCAAAGAAGTAGCCTTGCTTTTTCTGTAAGCGAATTTGTGCGAGCTCTTCTTCGGTAAGGCTAAAAATCGGCGAACGTAAAACGGAAGCGAGCGGGATATCTTGGTACGGGTTATCAATTAGTTTAAGAAGCGAGATCATTACAGCCACTTCAATTGCTTCAAAATAACCTGTTTGGCTGCTTACATAAAAGGGAATATCCCGTTCGCGCATTGCTTCTTCCATGTCGGTTGCACTTGTCATTGAACGCGACAAAATGACAATATCTCGATATTCAACTGGACGAAACTGTCTAGAACTTTTATCAAAGACTTGAAAACGCGTTTGAACAAGTTCTTCAATTCGCCGAGCAATCGCGCGCGCCTCTAATTGATCTTTTTTCATTTCATCAGCAGAACTTGCCACATCAGCTTTTTCTTCTTGATTGCGATCTACAATCAAGAGTTCTGTTTCCATTTGTTCTGCTTCTTCATAATTCGCCCCAAGATAAAGCTCCGCGTCGGCATCGTAGTCGATTTCACCTACGTTTCGATCCATAATTTGTCTAAAAATAAAATTAGTAGCATCTAAAACTTCTGCCCGGCTACGAAAGTTTTTCGACAAATCAATCTTCAAGCCACCACTTTGAGAAGCATTTCCTTTCGAATAGCGCCGGTACTTTTCCATAAATAAAGTGGGTTCAGCTAGTCGGAAACGGTAAATCGATTGCTTCACATCACCCACCATAAACAAATCGCCAGATGCTTCATCTGGAATCGTCACCAGTGAAAGAATCATTTCTTGCACAAGGTTTGTATCTTGATATTCATCAACGAGCACTTCTTTAAATCGCTCGGTCATTTCACGTGCAACGATGGATTTCGAACCGTCTTGTTCTTGCAAGATAGCTAAAGCAAGGTGTTCCAAATCATTAAAATCCAATACGCCTTTTTGCTCTTTCACCGCAAAAAATTCAGTTGAAAATCGTTTTACAAGTTTGGCTAGTGTAGCCACGTCTTTTTGCATACTCGCAAGGTCAGCTAAGTATTCCTTATCTTTTCGCTTGAACCAGCTTTCAGAGGCTCCTTGAATCGCCTTTTTAGCCGCATCTCGAGCTTTCTTAGCACGTTCGATCAAGACTGGATCAAGTTCATCTTTATTTTTAAGGGTAGCAATTCGCTTAAAAGATACAGCTTGAAAAGCTTCTCCTAGCTCATCAAACGACGCTTGCTGCATTATAACTTGTAACTCCTCTACTTGTCTCAGATCGTCTTGGAAGGTCTCTAAATACCCTTCTGGGCCTCCTTGTGACTCGCTAATATGTCTTGCTAGTTCCAATTGATCTTTTGCTTTTTCAATCTCTGCTCGAATGGTTTCAACAATCAGTGAATAATAAGGTAAATCGCTAATTTGTTTACCATCAGTTTTCTCATAAAAGGAGACCATTTCATCGAGCCATTTCGCAGGATCTGGATTTGCTGCCGAAAAATCATAGAGCTTGGAAATAAGATCCGCTAAATTTTGATCCGAACGGTCATCTGTCACCGTGTCCGCCAAGTGAAAGAAAGCTTCATTCCCTTCTTCAGCAAACTCGCGTTCCAAAAAAGCATCCAAAACCTCATCCCGCAAAAGCATGCTTTCCACTTGGTCCATCAAGCGAAAATCGGGATCCACTTCTGTGCGGTAATAATATTTCCGAATCAAGTCTAGACAAAATGCATGCAAAGTTGAAATCGTGGCCGTATTTAGTAGCGCAATTTGCTTTTTCAAATGAAGTGAATCCGGATTTTTCTCCAGTTCCTTTTCAAGAGCTTGCCCAATCCGGTGCTTCATTTCAGCTGCTGCTGCATTCGTAAATGTAACTACTAAAAGTTCATCCACATTACAAGGATTCGCTTCATCTAACAAGCGGCTAATAATGCGGTTAACAAGCACGGCTGTTTTCCCCGATCCCGCTGCCGCTGCAACCAAAATATTTTCTCCACCTGCATGGATAGCTTGCCACTGCTCATCTGTCCAAGTTGCGTTTTCAGGTTTTTCAGGAATTGGTCTCATCCGTTTCACCTCCCTCTTCTTTCATTTTTTCTAGAATCGTTTTAGGGTCTTCATTTTTCAAATAGCGATACTTTTCGCTTTCCGCGCCAGGATCAAATTGACAAACCGAACGGAAAGGGCAAAACTGACAAGGCGTCCGGTCTTGCATATTATAAGGATTAATTGCCACCTCACCATCTAAAATTTTGTTCCCAGCTTCTTGATACTTGTGCCGAACAAAGCGGCGCATCTCATCAAATTCCGCTTTACTTGCAGTTTTTGAACGCGCGCTTAAAGAGCCGTCTTTCTTAATTTCTGCTGGAATAATAAGCGAAGAACCGCCATTTTCCAATTCTTCATCCATTAATGTAATCGTAACCGGATCTCGTAAAACAAGTCCTTTCATTTTATAACTTTTCTTCACTTCTTTTAGCAGCTCAGCCTCATCAAGTGGCGTATCTGCAGAAATCAATTTGTTGTGCATATGGAAATAAAGAACGCCTGCTGGTTCAGCTTGCTTGCCAATAAATTCAGCCGCATTACTAACAACCACATCCAAATACGTCAGCATCTGGAGCGCAATCCCGTAATAAATTTCAGGTAATTTCAAGTCATGTGCACTTGATTTATAATCGATAATCCGAAGAAAACTTCGTCCATCTTTTTCCGCTTCATCCACGCGGTCAATTCGGCCTTGAAGAAGCAACTCGTGCCCTCCTTTAAGCGGAATTTTCATCGCAGGAATTTGACTGCTCCGACCAAAATCCACCTCTAAACCAACCGGGCGAAAAGCGCTCACTTTTGCCTGTTCATTCAGCACAATAGCAGCCCGCGCAATAATATGGAAAAGTTTATATTTGATATAAGCCATCCGCTTTGTACTTAATAGGATTTCGTGCTGCAATTTAGGTGCCAAATAATCCATTGCCTGTTCAGAAAAAGCAAGGCATTCTTCCTCCGTCAAGTTGCCCCATTCCGTGCCACGTTTTTTAAGTTCAGCTGAGATCCATTCCATCGCCCCGTGAAAAATCTCGCCCATATCCACCGCTTCCAGTTGATAAGTCGCCCGTTCTTCAAGCCTTAGCCCGTAACGCGCAAAGTGCTGGAACTCGCAACTGAAAAATTTCTCCATTCGCGAAACGCTGGCATGAATTTCCTTGCCAAATAAGCCAGAAGCCGTTTCTTCTGCAAGAACGCCGGTGTTGTTTTGATAATTTAAGCTGCTTAAAATCCGCTCAGCCCCCTTATCATTTTGAGTGGCAAAATAATTATAGACCTTCCACCAAATGGGCATAATTGGATAGCCACGTTTGTGCATCCCAAGAATTGATGTCAGAAGTCCAAGTGTTTCTTCCCGCGCTTCGATATAATCTTTCTGTTCTTCTTCCGTGAGCAAACTCGGATCCGCCAAATAAACTTCTTCTTGAAGCCCAGTAAAAATCGCTTTTATTTTGCGGATATAATTGGAAGGAGCAAGCAGTTTTCCTTCTTCATCTGCTGCCGGGTAGCTTAAATAAAGCGCGTTCTTTGCCGAAGTAAACACGCGATATGCAATGAATTCTTCGTGGAGCAGCGCACGGTGATTAGATGGTTTAAGCGAAATTCCTCGTTCTTGCAAAATCGCTCGGTCTTCTTCCGATAAAATCCCTTTATCGCTCACTCGTCGCGGTAAGACACCGTCATTTAAGCCAACCGCAAATACAACCTTCGCTTCAAGCAAACGTGCGTGTTCCATATCAGTCACAATCAACTGATCGAGTGCAGGCGGAAGAAGCGAAAATTCCAAAGCTTCCAGTCCTGTTTGAATCACCTCTAGAAAATCCTCGCGTGTCATTTCTTCTTCACCAAGTACTTCCACAAATTCATCTAAAAGCGAAATGACGGCTTTCCAAGCTTGATCGTGCTCACGCGCAAGTTCAATAAACCCTTCTCGCTCCGCTCGGGCACGCCAAAGTTCCATCCGCTCAGCAGCTTTTACGTGTTCCAAGTAAGCAAATAACCCTGCCGCAAGCGACTTTCCTGTATCTTTACGCGCCACCTGCTCTTCTAAAAACAAGAGCGGCTCCGTGATCATACTGCGTACTTCATTGATCCGTTCTTCCATCTCAAGTTCAGCATCTGTTTGAACACCGACATTAGTGGCCAGCCCACGTATTTTGCGGTAGTGCCACTTTTCACTGGCAAGAAAACGATTCCTGTTGTAGATTCCGTTTTCCAAGAGATAATTTTCAAATTGATCCACCTTAAAACGAAGAGCTTCTTGGCTTTCTTCGAGCGGAAATAGCATTTCCGTTCGAACGGCCTGAAAAAGCGGTTCGTATTGCCAATTTTGCGAAATAGCTTCCAAACTTGAACGAATAAACTCAATCAAAGGATGCCTTGCCATCCCGCGTTTTTTATCCCAAAAGTAAGGAATCGCATCGCGCGTCATAACCGAGTGCACAATTTCTTCATAATCTGCCATATTACGAATCAAAATGGCCATATCAGAATAGCGATATCCATCCGTTCGCACAAGTTTTGCCGCTTCACGAGCAACGCCTTCTATTTCAGAACGACGATTATTCGCTTGGTGTAAGTTCACACCTTCAGGAGAGGCTTCAAACGCTTCAAATGTATTTCCACTCCAAGCTTTTTCTAGACGCGTTAAGCCTTCCTTCGTAGATCGTTTGAAATCTGTTAAGTAAACAGCCGGTTCCATCCCGATGCTAGCTGTCTCAGCAATTTGCGTGATAGCTTGATAGGATTCTAAATTAAAGTCAAACATGCTAAATAAGTTATTTCTGCCTCCAAGCGAAGCCTGATCGAGTGACAAAGCAATCTTCACTTGATTGGCTTGTTTAAGTAGCGCTTCGACGACTGAAAGTTCTTGTTTCGAGAAACTATCAAAACCATCTAAATAGACAGAAGCATTTTGAATGTAAGAACTGCTTGGCATTTTATCAATTAAAAGTTTGAGATAGTCTTCGCTTTCTAAAAATTTCCCATACAATTTTTCTTGATATTTTTCGAATAGCAAAGAAACATCCAACATTTTTTCTTTCGTTGCTGGATTTTCGATTTCTGTTTTAAAAGCTTCTTGCTCCACTTCGTATTGTTTAAATTCCTTAAACAACTCCGTTAATTCTTTATAAAAGCCGCGCTTCTTAGCAGATTTATGGAAGACATGCAGCCGATCTGCCTCTTCTTTTACGACTTCGCGTAACAGCATTTCCGTACCTGTTCTTGTTAAAAAGGTTCTTCCGAGTCCACCCGTTTCAGACAAGACTCGCCAAGCAACTCGGTTAAAACTGTACACTTGGATATTCATTAAACCCTTGGCTTTTGTTTCATTAAAAAGAAAGCGTTCCATTTGGTAAGTCATTTGGTCTGGAACAATCAAAATCTGTTGTTCATTTGGATACTGTGCCTCGTTTTTTTTCATTTCTTGAATGAGCTTTGTTGTCTTTCCCGATCCTGCTTTCCCAAGTATAAATTGAAGCGTCATCTCATCACCACCGAACATATGTTTTTATTTCTTATTGTAACGGATTTTCTTCCTTCCGTAAAGTTGCTAAAATCGAATTTTCATGACGCAAAAAAACTAAGATAGCTTGCACTATCTTAGTTTTTCACAAATCTCATTTAAATTCCAGCATTTCCTTCTTTAATTTTAGCAATTTATTCGTAAGCTCTCCAAAACGTTCTGCATCTCCGTCATCAAGCGCCTGATCAATTTCAAGTTTTAGCTGTTCTTCTTTCCGTTTTTCTAGGAGCATTGTCATGTAGCATTCAATAAAAACATTGGTCAGTTCTTTCTCGCCCTTTAACAGACCGACTTGATTCATTAATGAATTTGAAAAATCACGCATTTCCACGACTAATCACTCCTTTTCGGGATTTTCATGGCCAAGTTCGCTTGAAAAATGCTTAAATCGGCTTTAAAAATCATCAAAAGCTTCAAAAATTCAACTTTTCTAAATTCTACTGACGCAAGAAAACTTGTGTGCTATAATAGCCAACAAATAACTAGCTGACATAAACAGATGGCTAGAAGTTTCTTATTCCAAACTTCTTTTCATAAATATTAAAGACAATCTTAGAAGGAGATGCTTGAAATGAAGAAAATGCAAGATCAGCAAATTTATGAGGTGAATCCTCATACGATGATTATTTTGCCCTATAAAGCAGGTGGGTCGCTCTACTCAGAGGTGATGGAACTTGGTTCTCACTCTATATCAAAGTTTACCCCCTTTGAATTAATTAAAACTAGTTGCAAATATTTCGGCGCCAATTACGACGGCCGCAAAGAAGGAACTAAGCACCTGATCGGAATTACTCACAAGCCACCAATTATTATCGATCCGATTTCATTCACTTATGCTTTTCCTACTACTTCTCCACAAAATCCTCATTGTGTATGGATATTTCCACAACATATTAAAGATTACCAGTCCGCCGATAACAATCAAACATTCATTCGCTTCGCCAACTTAGAAACTGTGGTCTTAGATATTTCGATTTCCTCATTTAATAATCAAATTGCTCGAACTTCGATGCTGCACATGAAATTTTCTCAAAAGATGAGAAAAATCGAAAGTCAAATCCCGCAAACTTCTATGTTTTTCCCGCCTTCCAACTATGTCGCAGAAAGTTTCCTTGGCTACAGGAGAACGCCTTCAAATAATAATCAACCTCCTGATGATCCCCCCAGAAAATAAAAAAATGAGTTTTCCTAATTCTTAGGAAAACTCATTTACTTTGTTTTAAAATCACATCTGAAATTTCTTTTATTAATTTTAAATCTTTTTCTGAAAAGGAATAAGGTAATTCGAGATACCACTTTTCAAGTTCCGGATTGCCAATAAGTGGAAAGGCATTGACCGAGTTTTTTTCTCGAAGCGCTGCTACGTCGTCAAGTAAAAAATCTGTTGTGGTTCCAAGCGTTTCCGCTAAAAGAGCCAACATAAAAATGGGTGGTTTGTGCGTCCCGTTTTCATACTTGCTAATCGTAGACGGTGTGACGCCAATTTTTTTCGCCAATTCTTTTTGTGTTAACCGATTTTTCTTACGTAAATTTATCAATTTTTCACCGAAATTCAAAACGCTCACCTCTCCTCCCTTCCATTATAGCAATCCTTTACTCAGATTTCGACTCCATGTTTTCAATTCATTAAAATTTACTTTACAAATTTAATAAAAAGGCTTATATTAACTTTATTAAACGGGAGGTGACGAGCTTTATGACAGCTCTTACTCAAACGTTCCAGGCAAAGCCTTTTTAATGGCGATACTTTGTTTGGAATGGTTCAATTGCAAAATCGCCAAGTAGAATGGTTTTGCCGATTTATTATTTGACCAAATAATAAAGGAGCGAGCCAAATGAAATATCAATCTGTCGAAGATGTGCTTCCAGAATCCCTTATTGAGGAAATTCAAAAATACGCCGCCGGGACAACGCTTTATATTCCCGCTAGAAAAAAACGCGCGTGGGGGGAAAATTCAGGAATCAAATCAAAATTAAAGAAACGAAATGAAGCAATTAAATTAGCTTTTGAAGAGGGCACCTCTATGCAAGAGCTAGCTAAAACTTACTTTCTATCGGAAAATACTATTAAAAATATCATCTATCAGAAGACCTGCTGACTATTAGCAGGTCTTCTTTAAAACAGTTAAGAAATGTTTTCGGTACTATACAACGATGCTTTTCTTCCTTTAAAATGAGTTATGGAGGTGTTGAACTGTGGAAGCTTTTATTCCCAATCATCTTTTTAATGCCATTATGCGTCATGCCAAGCAAGTCTTGGATGCGGAACGAAGTGTAAATGATATTCAAATAAAAAAAGAATTTGCGTTTTACTCGCTAAGTAAAGCAGAAAGCCTTTTTGAAGAATTAACTCAAGAACAAGCTGCTCTTTTAAAGCCACTTACTGAAATTAAAAACGAGCAAGAGCTGGAAAACTTTAAAGAATCGCTTACTTCTTATATTTACCCATTTCCTTCAATTAGTGAAGCACAACTCAAAAAGATGTTTAAAAAAACAAAAAAACTACATCCACCAGAACTTACAGATAAAAAACGGAAACAGCTTACTTATTTAAGCTGGCTCGATGCTGGTTCGATGAAAAAATTTATGGTTTATGAGTACGAAGGCAAATTGGCTGCTTTAAAAGGAAGCTTTTTGCCTAGTCAAAAGAAAGATATTTGCCACTTTTGTAATCAAGTAACAGATGTTGGCTTATTCACAGTGGATGTAACTTTAAATTCGAAGGCAAATACTTATAAAGCCCTTAGCAATTATATCTGCCAAGATGCAGAAAGTTGCAATGCTCATTTGACAAATACGGAAAAACTAGATTATTTTGTGGCGTATAGTCAGTCTGCTAAAAAATAAAGAATGAATCTCGAAGCAGTCCCTTCATCCTAAGTGATGAAGGGACTGCTTCTTACTATAAAGAGGGGGAAACTGTATAAAAATACGCTACTTATTAAAGTAATAATCCTAAATGCTATCGTTATCTGTTTTTGTTATCTTCCTTTATTTCATAATTATAACTTTAAATGTTTAAATACATACAAGTAAATTGACTTTCAAAAAGCTATCCCTTATTATTTTAATGTATTATATTTCACAAAAAGAGGGATGCTATGAATTTTGTTGATGATCAAAGCGCTACACTAAAAATGCAAGAATTACTCAACTATCTCTACACTTCCTCTGATCTTGCAACTCGTTACATCCAAGAAGTTTCCTTTCAAAAAAACGATATTATTGTTGAGCCTAATGATTCTTCTAATTTCTTTTATTTGGTTCAATCAGGTGTTGCATTCGTCGAAGCTTGGACTGAAAGTAATGAACGTGAAGTGCTTTATTTTTTAACTTCAAACCAGCTTTATTCACCGGAAAGCTTATACGATGATTTTAAGGGTTACTTAAATTTATTTCCAAGGCAACTTCGGGCAGCTTCCGATTTGTCTGCTTATAAAATTGATTGTGATTTCATGATGGATCACCTTTACGCACAGCCTAAGCATTTGAACTTTCTTTTTTTAACGGCTCTACGTGAACTTAGCTCTGCTCAGCTTATCTTTCATATTCATAAGTTTCCAACCGAAGAACGAATTGATCGTATGCTTCAAGTCATTGCTAGTGCTTCCGGGGAACAAGCTAGCGAAAGCGTCTTGCTTCCTTCTGCTATTAATCAGTCTGTACTTGCTTCTTTGTGTGGTTTGTCACAGAGTGCGATTTCGATACGCTTGAAAAAACTCGTTAAAGAAGGGATTCTTTCTTCTACCCATACGCCTTTACAAATTTTGAAGCCTAACTTCTTACCACATTAATAAAGAGGACGCCTTTTGCGGCGTCCTCTTTTTGCATTAAAAATGGTCATAAAATCGTGGGGAAGTTTGTGGGATAATTGCTTCCAGTAAATTGATCGTTTCTTCGCTTGCTTTGATTTTGTGATACGCCTTTAACATCCGCGGATGAACAGCCCCTAAAAGCATTTGGCTCAAAGTCCCGATCTCTATTTCCAGCAAGTTTTCATAAGTTTCTCCATTGTCGTTTTCTTGTGAGACTCCATCTGCAATTTTATAAAGGCCACTATTAAATGGAGCTACTTCGTCAGTTACTCGGATATATAGTGATTTTTCGTGTTTTTCAAATGGATAGCGTCTTAAAAATTCCTTGACGTCCACAATTCGCAACATATAAGAGAGCTCTTCTTCCACTTTGAGAGCTGTTGGATTGGTCAACCCTAATGCCAGTTCTTGGATATCTCCTGTGTTCTCTAATTCGACGATATCAAACATGGAATCATGGCTTGAAATAAATGCCCACAACTCGTTTTCAGCTTCACTTGTCAGTGCGATCAATTCGCGGATGATCATTTTGGTTCCTTCAAATCCAAAGGATAGGTAACCTTTTGCTTCGCCGTTTTCGTCGAAGTATAGCGCCATTTCCTTAGTGAAGCCACGACGAGTTAACCGAGCCCACCAAGCCTCATCGCGGACTAGCATGCCTTGATGCACGCTCGAATATTGATGATAAACTTCTTTTATAAAAGCAAACTCTGGGCTAGAATGGTTGATTCGCTTGATTTGACCGATTCCGCTTGACTTGCGAACAAATTGATCCAGTTTTAAACGAAGATGCGCCATATGAAACCCTAATTCGTAGCCAAATTTGCGATAAAATCTGACGTCAAATGGTTGAAGATAGGAAACGATTTGTCCTTTTTCTTTCATCGCTTCGATGGATTTTGTCATCAGTTGTCTGATCAAGCCACCGCGGCGGTGTTCTGGATAGGTCGCCACGTAGGCAATCCCGCCCATTTGATAACGTTCTCCAAATAGCATGACTTCAAGCGGGTAAGTCACAACTTGCGCGGCCAATTCGTTATCTTTGAAGGCGCCTAGGCGATTTCCATGGTCCATCCAGTAGAAAAAGTCTTCTTCTCCTCCTCCTGATGAATTTCTGAATGCGTAATCTCGTAATTTCTTCATTTGATGAATTTCTTCTTTTTGTATTTCTCTGATTTCCAAGTCGATCAACTCCTATCTGTTTTATTTTAGCATTTTTAAGTGAGAAATGCTGTTTCCTTTGTTTCTTGCTACTAACTTTTTGTAAGCATTTAACTTGCCAATGTTAGCGCATTCAGCTACACTAGTAAATGGAGTTTATTTTTAGGAGGAAAAAACAAATATGTCAAATGTACTATTTATCAAAGCTAACGGACGTCCAGCTGACAGTTCTGTTAGTGTAGCCTTGTATGAAAATTTCTTAGAAAGCTACAAAACAAGCCATCCAAACGATCAAGTGACGGAAGTAAACTTATTTGAAGTTGATCTGCCTTATTACGATGGCACAATGATGAGCGGACTACATAAAGAAGTGGCTGGCGAGCCTCTTTCACCGGAAGAAAAACGTCTTGCTGATATTGCGAATGGTTACTTAAATCAATTTCTAGAAGCGGATAAGGTAGTTATGGCTTTCCCTCTTTGGAATTTCAGTATTCCAGCGCAATTCTTAACTTATCTATTTTACTTAAATCAAGCGGGAAAAACTTTCAAATACACACCAGAAGGTCCAGTTGGGCTTGTAGGCGATAAGAAAGTGGCATTGCTCAATGCGCGTGGCGGCATTTACTCGGATGGTCCACTTGAAAGTCATGAAATGTCTTTAAGCTATGTTAAAAACATCTTGAACCATTTCGGTGTAACTGATATCGAAACGCTTGTTGTGGAAGGACACAATGCTACTCCGGATAAAGCACAAGCGATTATTAAAACAGGTTGCGATAAAGCTTGCTGTCTTGCCGAAACTTTTTGATCGTTTAGTTGTGAAATGAATTTTAAATAAAAAAAGCAGAGAGCTTGGTACTAGCCATTGTTTAAAATGGACACCAAGTAACTCTGCTTTTTTATTTGTGTAACTTTTTAGTAGCGATTATCTTGTTGTTTTTTTCTTCGAGTTTGTCTTATGATGAAAATCGTTGTAAGGAGCACAAGAAGTCCTATTCCTGTTGGAAGCCAAGTTCGAATATCTCCTGTTTTAGGAAGACTCATAATAATGAATCGTTGCGGTTTCTCAGTAACGTTTTGTTTGGAGCGGATCGCTTTTTCTTTTGAACTTGTTATCTTGCTTTTAGAATTCTGTGGGGTTTTATTCGCAACATCTTTATTTGTATCTTTTCCAGGTTTTCCAGGCTTGCTAGGTTTTCCAGGCTTGCTAGGTTTTCCAGGTTTGACAGAGGTTTGCTTTTCATCATTTATGACTGTGACTTGAATGGCACCATTTAATTTTAATGGAACCACTGATGATTCTGCTTTACCTAACGATAAACGAGAGGATGGTCCCTCTTCTTCAAGCAACTCTTTTTCGTAGCTCAGTAGAACTTGATATTTTCCAGCTTCCGCTTTCACAGCGCTTGCGTCCATCAGGATGCTTGCTTGGTCATCGATGACTTGTCCGCTTTTTTCGCTGATTACACTTGGACTTGCTTTTTGGCGAATGAGATTCTCTAGGATACCGGCTGATTCAGCTTCTTTGACTTCGCTTACTTTCAACTGGATATTCGTTCCCTTAATTCCCCAAGGATCTCTTGACCATTTTGCGATCAGATTCAAACCGCCAACTGGCATTTTGAAAGAAGAGCTTACTTTTCCTGCTTCGCTATACCAGCCTTCAAATGTGTATCCTAGGCGTATTGGTTTAGCAAGGGTATCCAAGTTGACTTTGCTATCCGTTGCTGCAAGAAAATCCGCTGGTTGTGTTGAAGGGTCTCCCCCGTTTACATCAAAAGTGATGGTTTGATCGAGGGCTTTCCACTTCGCTACTAGCTTCGCGCCATCTGCTGGCATTTTGATCTCACTAGAAACTGGTTTTTCGCCGATATACCAGCCTAAAAATGCGTATCCAGCTCGGGAAGGATCAGCAACTGTACTTAAATCAACGTTTGTATCTGTCGGAGCGATAATATCAGCTGGTTTGCTTGCATTATCTCCGCCGTTCACGTCAAATTTGATCGTTTGGTCAAGGGCTTTCCACTTCGCCTTTAAGTTTAATCCACCAACTGGCATCGTGATCTTTCCGCTTCGTTGATTATCTTTTTCATCGAACCACCCTAAAAATTCGTAACCCTTTCGTGATGTCGTTGCTTTATCAAGATCGACTTGTGAATTTGTTGGAGCTGCGATCGGTGAAACAGTCGATCCACCGTTTGCGTGGAATGTAATGATTTGATCTGAGGCCGACCATTCAGCTTGCAAATCTAGCCCGCCTGCCGGCATTTTGATCGTTCCTGTTACAAATTCCCCATCCACTTTATTCTTCCAGCCAACAAATGTATAACCTGAATAAACGGGTATCGGAATTTCACTGATATCAATGTCACTATCGGTTGGCAGGGTGATGTTAGCCGGTTGTGTTGTTAAATCGCCACCATTCACATCGAAAGTGATTGTTTGGTCAAGGGCTTTCCACTTCGCTTTTAAGGCTAGTCCTCCTGCTGGCATCGTAATAGTTCCTGATACCTTATAATCGCCTTGATACCAACCTAAAAATTCGTAGCCGGATCGAACTGGATCTGCTATGGCATTTAAATAAACGGAACTATCCGTTGAAGCGACAATATCGCTTGGCTTACTCCATTCTTTTCCGCCGTTGACATCAAATGTAATCGTTTGATCGAGCGCTTTCCAATGAGCTTTCAAGTTTAATCCGCCAATCGGCATGGTGAAGACATTCGGCATTTTGGTTGTTCCATTATACCAGCCTGTAAATGCGTAGCCGGACCGAGTTGGTTCTGCAATTTTACTTAGATCAACTTGATCACCAGTTGGAAGAGTGATATCTGCTGGTTCACTTGTCGTATCTCCGCCCATTACATCAAATGTAATCGTTTCAGGAATCCCGATGTAATGTGCATACAAAACTGTATCTAGGTTACCAACTTCATAAGGGAATTCTACTTTTTCTCCCTCTGTTTTGGCTGTATACCAGCCAGAAAATGTGTAACCTGCTTTGCTTACGACTGGTCCTGTAGCAATTTCACCGCCAGGATACTTAAACACTTCAGTTGTGCTGAGTCCTGTTCCGCCTTGAGCATCATAACTGATTTTTGTCGGTGTCATTATTCCTACATTGATACCGATTGCTTCTTTTGAACTTGGTTCTATGCTGCTAATCTGAGCTTCTTTTTGATCTGCAGATACCTCGACTCGGTCACTCGCAACAAAGCGTTTGCTATCGTCTGTGACAGGACTCGTTATCACCACATCAATCAACTTTGTTTTTTCTAAGCCGACAAATTCATAACTTCCAGCTTTGCCATTGATGGTTTTCGTTGTGGTTGAAGCAACGATATTCTTCGTTCCAGTTTCGTAAGCTGTGACATTTATTCCGTTTAAGCCTGCTTCATCTGGGGTTACAAGTCCGTCTCTATTTTTATCTTGGAAAACTTGTCCTTTAACTACCCCTGTTTGCAGGCGAATCGCTACAGCTTCACTTGGAACACTAGTAACGACGCCATCAAGCGATCTGCGAACAAGTGCTTTATAAATATTTACATTTCCTGCATCTCTATCTGCTGTTTCTTTATCCATGTCAATATCGAAAGTTATGAAGTCTTCACCGGGATTGTCTGTCGTTGCTTTTTCAATCGTATTGATTTTATCTTTCGTTTGGATGTAAACAGCACGAATTTCAGTTTTATCTTCTATTTCATCCCAGGTTTTCCACTTTGGAGAATTAAACTGTAATTCATATTCCGTTGCATATAACACGGTGTAGTTATACTTGTTTAAAGATAGATCCAATGGTTCTGTTAAATTCACTGTCCAACCAAATTTTTCTTTTTGTAACTGGTAAGATGGATCCGTTGTCTCGTTTCGTTTCGGGATCGGAATGATCGTTTGATAGCCATCCACTGTTTTTCCAGATGAATTTAAAATTTTAAGACCATACTGCGAATGACCTTCTGGATTTAAATCGATGATCGTATTTGGCGTTCCATCATAATTGATAAACGCTCCACCATCTAAATTCGCTGCTGTCGTCACATTAAAATCAATATTGGCTTGGATAATAAGGTTTGCTGCCGGTAACGCTGTAAAGATGTTCTCCGTTACTTTTCGTTCACCTAGCTCATATTTATTTTTATCCACGCCCATTAATTTGTTTGTGTTTCGAATGGCTACTTTAGAATCCATCGGCTCCATGTAAATTAAATTTGCTAGGGAATGCGTTTTTGTTGGACTCGTCTTAGAAACAGAAATACCTATTTTAATATTTTCAGTTCTTCTTTTAGGAGTAATTGCTGCGTTTACTTCATAGTCTGGGATAGAGAATTGATAAACTTTTGCGCCTGTATTATCCGTCATTTCAGTAACCGTCACGCTACCAGATGCGACAGTAAATTGATTCCCTACGCTATCCACCGCGACAAAGTTATCTGGTGTGATTGTAATATCTCCCTCTTCACGAGCATATAGATTGATTCCCTTAAAAGCCGAAACCATACCATCATTTCCATCTCCTTTTACAATAACCGAAGAAAAAACGTTGGCTTGCTCTCCGCCGAATAAATTCGCACCTGAGCTCCGCACAAGTCCAGCAAAATCAGCATTTTTAGTCACCGTAACGGAAGCTTTCGTCGTTTCTAATTCACCGAGCGGCGCATCAGCATCTCCGTATCTCAGTTCATTATTAATGGTATCGCCAATTTGAACAGAAGCTTTCACATTCCCATAAAACTGGAGTCCACCTGTTCCGAAATATTCACTGCTTGAGCCGGAATAATCGGCTGGAACGTCATCTGTCCATTCAACAGAGGCAATATATTCACCTTCGGCTTGTTCATATTTGGCTAAGTCAACGATTTGGTCCACATTTTCCGTAGAACTGTTATCTGGAACATTCACCACTCGCCCTGTTGTCGTTGTTAATTTAATGTTCTTCGTTTTTCCGCCTACAGTAGCGACACGCATTGCCTGTACTTTCAATTGATCTGTATCGAAACTGGCTTCAAATTTTTGATTGGTTACGGGTTGGATTTGTTTATTTTGTATATTGAATTTTCCTAAATAAGAGTAATTTGATCCCTCATTTTTCGGAAACTGACGAGAACTGTCTGATGAAGTTAATTTGTTTTCAAATTCTTTTGCAACCTCGACACCTACTTCAGCTTTCGAAATGAGTGGAGCACCAACAACCTCTTCGCGATTGTTGGCTTGATAATTTTGCTTACCAGTAGTTGCTACATGTAGCGCTGTTCCAGCTTCAATATCTTCAGGATCAACTCCTTCTGCAAAAGCCACTTTATAATAAATACTTCCCATGGCTAACACTTGTTTTGCAGAAACAATGGCGTACTTATATTCGTCATCTTCTTTTTCGGGTAGTTCCTGAATCGAAACTGAAGCAGCTTGTGGGAAGACAGCCGCTTTTAAATCCAAGCGTTTATCATATTTCACTTCATATGAATAGGAATCTAGGTAAGCTCCCACACCTTCAATGGCTTGTCCACCAGTTGTCATGAAATAAAAGGTTCCCGTAGAAAATGTCCCTGTTTCCCCGCGGAAAACTTGCTTATATTTTTGCGAAGCTTTCGCAAAAAATCGTGGAACAATCTTTGCACCTGACAATAAAGTGATTTTTTCGAAAGATTCATGATAGAAATTTTCATTTCCTGATTCTGAATAGCTCACTTCAATTGGATCGATGTAGTTTCTTCCGCCGCCTTCATTAATCAAGAAACGATTATTTACGCCTAGTGTGATTGTCATATTCACTGTGGAAACAGTATTGGCTAGCTCATATGTGACCGTTCCAGAGCTCACCATATCTTTTCCATATATTTTCGGATATTCTATCGTTGCACCTGTCACAACAGAAGCTAATTGGCTTGAAAGCGCTGACCGGTCAAAAACAAGTTTTCCTCCGCTTCTTTTGAATCCTGGTAAAGAGCTATATTCAAATTCCTTAGAAAGCTTGATCGTTATTTTTTTCCCAGCTACAGGACTTGGATTGAAATGAGCTTCTAGAGATAAATTATTATCAAATCTCTCTGCCCCAATAAAGTTCTCCCATTTGTAGGAATGCACGTTATCTCCGGCAAGTGATTGACCATTGAAACTAGCCTCTGGAGCTTCTCCTTCTGTCTTTTCTAACTTAGGTTTTGCAGTTTCTTCACTTAAAGGTTGATTTTCCTCTGGTATAGTTTCTTTTTTTGGAGACAGATTTTCCACTTCTTTTCCAGTTGAATCTGTTTCGGTAGGTTCCTTAGAAAGAGACTCTTTTTCCCCTGCATCAGTAACTTGTGCTGAACTCGGAGCAGTTGCTGGCTCTTGTTCTGCTCTCCCTACAGTTGGGACAATAAATTGCAGTACCAGTGCCATTACCGTGACTATTATCAGTCGTTTTTTTATCTTCATTGTTATCCCCCCATATTTTCAATTATTTTTAGTTGATTTTTTTATCATCAAGAAATCGTTTTTATTTGCTACTCGTGCCGGGCTGAAAAGTTTGATGTACAAATATTGCCACACGTAAAGTAGTGCCCCCGAGGCTAATATGCTTACGATACCAATCCCAATTCGAAAAATAAGTTGCTTGCCCCAAGTTGCCGCTTCGATATTTGTAAGCAGGAAATGGCTAGCACTCAAGCATAGGTAATTCACGCCACCCAAGCTGATACATGAAATTAAAGCGAGAGTCTTTCTTGAAGATAAATTTGTTCCGTATTTCGAATGTCCTTCTTCTATCAGCCAAA
Source organism: Listeria kieliensis (assembly GCF_003369925.1). Taxonomy (GTDB): domain Bacteria; phylum Bacillota; class Bacilli; order Lactobacillales; family Listeriaceae; genus Listeria; species Listeria kieliensis_A. Next base: position 475,975 of record NZ_LARY01000002.1, read on the forward strand.
AAAGACATTGCCACCAGTAAATCAAAAGTATTAGGAATACATATTGAATGGGAATACCTGGAATTTGAATCATCACAAGCCCGATCAATTGAATCGCCAAAAATGTGATCAGATAGGCGACGGTTTTCGCGTCAAGCTGCTGATTGATATGCCATTTTTGATATCTTTTCACTCGTTCGAGACTCTTTTTATTTTTAAACAAGTACCAGAGTGAAAAAATGAAACTAAGATAGATTACCGTGAAAATAGCTAATAACAACGTGCAAACTGTAAAGAACGCTATGATAAATGAATTAGCCATGTCTATGCTCCCTAGATTGTTCTAGTCTTGCTGTAAATTCTTGCGCCTTCTCTTCGTTTGTTGTGACTAGGTGGGCAATCACATTGGCTTCATTTTGGAACAGATGTAAATAGCCATGTGAAAGAAAAATTGGATCGGGTACCGAGTTGCTAAGAATCACGATTTCGCTATGATCGAAAAAGCTTAAAAAATCAATATGATCGTCTAAAACGGTTTGCTGCCCCCTATTTGTATTAATCACAAATCCATCTACAGCTTCATCAAAAAGCGTTCCGTCTGGAGAAACAATTTTCAACTTCATTGTAAGTCTCTCCTTTCTGCTTATAAATCTTTGTGCGAGCCAATAAACAAGAAATCTCGCTCAGATCGGTCATCATAGTATCCGTCTAGTATCCGCTCAACGCTTTCAAGTAGATCTTCAATTTCGACAAAAGTTCCTTTTTTGCCTGTAAATCGTTCGGATACATGAAATGGTTGGGAAAGGAAGTTGCGGATTTTTCTAGCACGTCCCACCAAGTTACGATCCGCATCACTTAGCTCTGCCATTCCTAATACGTTAATGATTTCCTGCAATTCTTCGTAACGCTGCAAAATAAATTTAACCTGCGTCGCGAGTTTATAGTGGCGTTCCCCAACAAAATCTGGATGGAGCGATCTTGAGACCGATTGTAGCGGATCGACGGCTGGGAATATCCCGAGTGAAGAAATTGATCGGTCTAAGACAATCGTTGAATCTAAATGGCTAAAAGTGACAACTGCTGATGGATCATCAATATCATCGGCTGGCAAAAAGACGCACTGGATGGATGTGATGGCCGCTTTATGGGTCGAAGCGATTCGGTCTTGGAAATCGCCAACTTCTTTAGCGAGTGTGGACTGATAGCCGCCCGTGATTGGGATTTTTCCTTGTAACGAGGAAACTTCTGTCCCAGCTTGAATAAATCGGAAAACATTATCAATAAAGAACAGCACATCTTTTTCTTCGACGTCGCGTAAGTATTCTGCGATGGTTAGACCGGTTAAAGCTACGCGCATTCGTACTCCCGGAGACTCATTCATTTGTCCAAGGACAATCGCCGTTGTTTCTAGCACACCGCTTTCAGACAGTTCGTGGTAAAGTCCGCGCCCTTCTCGAACGCGCTCGCCTACTCCGGTGAAAACTGCATAGCCGCCCATCAAGCTGGTATTGTTGATCATTTCTTGCATCAAAACGGATTTCCCAACTCCTGCTCCACCAAAAAGTCCGGTTTTACCGCCTTTTAAAACGGGACACATCAAATCGATCACTTTTATTCCCGTGTAGAGAATTTCTTTGTCCGGGTTTAATTCCGTCAGTCGCGGCTGCTTCTGGAAAATGGAGCGTCGTTCTGAGGCTTCAACTTCTGGTCCATGATCAATGGCACGACCATAAACGTTAAGCATTCGTCCTAAAACTTCTTTTCCGACAGGTACTCGAATGGGGTGATTTAAATTCACCACTTCAGCGCCACGTTTTAAGCCGTTTACTTCTCCTATTGCAATCGCAGAAATGGTATTGATCCCAATGTGCTGAACGACTTCCGCAATATAAGTCGTTTCCCCGATTTTGTATTCAAGTGCATAGCCAATTTCTGGAAGTTCGAATTCTTTAAACTCGATTTTCAATACAAAACCGACGATGCTTATGATATTTCCTGTACTTTTTTTCTTCATCTTACTCGTCCTTCCTAATTGACTGGGCACCACTAATAATGTCTAACAATTCACTTGTTTTTTGATTCAATTCTTTTTTCTTGGTTTTGAAAATCACATCGCTAATTTGATCGGAAATGTTATCTTTTGCTTGTTTCATTGCGATTCGCCGCATGCAGTATTCACTCGCGACTGAATAGCAAAACATGCTGTAAAGTAAGCCGCATAAATAATTCTCAAGTAATAGCTTTTCGATTTCTTCGTCCTCTTCCTCATAATCCAAGATATAGTCGAACTCTTTTGCGTCATTTTCTTGTTCAGCAGAAAGACTGGGGTAAATTTTTTCGTACATCGCTTCAGAATTTACGGCATTGAGATATTTGGTGAAAATAACATAAACAGCGTCTGTTTCTTGATTTACAATTTGCTTGATCAAGTCTTCTGTGATTGCAATCGTGGTTTCTACGGTGATTTCTTCTAATTTAAGTTGCAAGTTTGCCTTGACCTCTTGATCTAAGCTTTGCAAGTAGCGATTTCCCTGCTCGCCGATGACCACCCAATCAATTATGACCTCGTTCCCTAAATCCTGTATCAACTGATCAATTTGTGAAAACACCTCATTATTGTAGGCTCCACAAAGTCCACGCTCCGAAGTGATAACAATCGCTGTCACTCGCTTTACTTTCGCTTCATCTGGCATGAGATACATCGTTTTTTTCATCCAGTTCAGGCTCTTAAGAATCGTTTCGTAGTAGCTCACAGCCGCTTCAGCTTTTTCTCGCAAATAAGATAGTTTCCCAAGAGTGGCAAGTTCTGTCACCCGAACAATTTTATAAGTCGAATTGAGAACCTTTAGCTTCTTCTTTAGTTCACTAGCACCACTCATTCAAAAAAGCTCCTTGTTTTTTTAATAATTTCCTCAAATAAGACTTCATGCGCCTCGCTCAGCTCATCAATTTGACCCAGTTGATTCTCGTAGTTTTCAAACTCACTGACTTGACTTGCATTTTCAAATAATAAAGCTTTAAAGGCTTGAATTTGGTCTGCTGGAACTTGAGACAAAAAATCATGTTGGAAAGCATAGAGCATGATGGTCAGTTCTGCTACCGATAAAGTTTGTAGTGGACTTTGCTTGAAAAGTTCTAGTAGTATTTGACCATCTGTCACAATTTTCATGTTTCCTTCGTCTAACGTATTTCCAAAATCCAGCAATTCTTTTAGTTCTTCAAATTGAGATAAAATTAGCGTCAAATTCTTGCTTAAGCTGCGGACAATCGGATGCTGCGCGTCTCCTCCGATTCGAGAGACCGAAACCCCTACATTGATAGCAGGCTTCTGTCCGCGATTGAATAAATCTGATTTCAAAAACAGCTGTCCATCCGTAATCGAGATCACATTTGTTGGGATATACGCCGTAACATCATCCGATAAAGTTTCAATGATCGGCAGTGCCGTAATTGAGCCCCCGCCATTTTCTTGATTCATTTGAACGGCTCTTTCTAGAAGGCTGGAATGAATATAAAAAGTGTCTCCCGAGTAAGCTTCCCTTCCAGGCGGACGATTGAAAAGCAAACTAATCGCCCGGTAAGCATTCGCATGTTTCGTCAAATCATCAAAAATGACGAGTACATCTTTCCCTTGATCCCTTAAATGCTCTGCGACAGCCATTCCTGCATAGGGGGTCAAATACTGTGCCGTTAAAGAATCGCTCGCCGTGGTTGCAATAATGGTCGAATAAGCCATAGCACCTTGCTCTTTCAAGGTTTTAATTACCTCAGCGATATAAGCGCCTTTTAATCCGATGGCAACATAAACACAGTGTACATCTTGATTTCGTTGGTTAATGATCGTGTCTATCGCAATTTGCGTTTTTCCCGTTTGGCGATTCCCTAAAATAAGTTGTCGTTGCCCTTTACCAATCGGCGTTATCGAATCAATAACCGCTATCCCCGTATTCATCGGTCGATTGATGTTGTCAATTTCCATAATATGCGGAGTTGGACTAAAAAGCGGTCGGCGTTTTTCGGCCGGATGTGCCTCTTCGCCGTCTAGCGATTCGCCCGTCACATCAATGATTCGATTCGACATATCTTCGTGTACAGCAACACCCATAGAATAAGCTAGCAACTCCACTTCCATTCCTTCAAGGATGGCATTTGTGTCGTCGATCAACCCGATTCCAACGCTCGCTTCATTTAATTCGAGAATAATACCTCGATACGTTTTATCCACGATCACCGACTGATAAAGCGCCGCATCATCAAGTCCAGAAGAGTAGATGATGCCATCTGATACTTTTTCCACTCGGCCATTTTCCTTTAGATACTCCAAATCAACTGGTTTTTCATATTTCTCAATGTCGAAAAGTATGGATTTCAAAGCATCACCTCCATTTCAATTTTTTCAGCAGAATGTCTGATTAATTCTTGATAACTTCTATCAATAACCCTCGTGCCGTAGTAAATTATCACTCCACTAATCAATTCTTTTTTCACTTCATAATTGACCGAGTAGTTGGGATACCTTTCCTGCCAAATAGCATGAAATTTTTCTATCGCTTCTTGATCCGTCACAATAACTCGGATTTCCTCACTATAAAAATGAACTTTGTAGACTTGCATGTAATTTTGATAAATATGTTTCATTTCTTTATAAGAAAAGTTCAACACCATGTAAAACAGAAACTGAATAAATTCCTCGTCTAAGCCTTTTAACAAACCATTATCATTCATCACTCGAATTTTTTGTTCCGGCGATAAGTAACTGCTTTGATAGATTTGCCGGATATCAGTTTGCAAAATTCTTTTGTGAAATTTTTGGAAAGACTTCGCAAATTGATGAAGCTCAGACTCTCCGTAAATTTCAAACAACCGCAAGATAATTCGATAAGGAAGAGCAGAACGGATTTTTTCAGCATAAACAAGTTTGTCAAAGGCCGTCATGGCATCTATAAAAAGAGCACTTTCTTTTTGCCTTGATGCGGTAACCACTTCTTGCATAAAGCGTTCTTTATAGTCCCTTAGCAAGCGTTTCTTTACTTGTGGTGCGATTTCTGAATTGGGCGCCGCTTCATTCGGACGATCAAAACTTACATTTGGCCGCCTTTCTAGCTCTCGGGTGTATTTTCTGTTTTTAGCTAAAAGTTCTTCGATTTGGGTTAGAAATAGCTTTTCTTTCTGCACACTTTTTCGCTTTATCTCTTGATTTTTTCGTTTTTCACTCGAAATCGTAGAACCTTGTTGCTCAACCTTAGCTAAGAGATGCTCTTTTTCAACGGAATCATCTTGGCTTAAAGCGGAGAAAGCTTTTGTAAAAACCATCTCTATTTTTTGCAACGAAAAACGCAAAATATGCAAGAACCCGATTACAAAAATGGTATATATCGTGATAGTTTGAATCACATTTTCCATAAAATTCTCCATTCGTCACACAAAAGGATTCATCCAAAGCAAAACGATCGCAATCGCTAAAGAAAATAGCATCAATGCTACGATCATCAAAAGGCCTAAGAGTAAACCGCTCATAACTTCCTTTTTGGCATTGGGGTTCTTTCCTATTATTTCTGTTGCTCGACTCACTGAAATTCCTTGTCCAATGGCCGCACCTAATGTGGCTAATCCCACTGCAATTGCAGCACCTAATATGCTACATGCCACTACTAAATCCATTTTTATTCCTTCCTTTCTAAAGCTTGCTACCGAGGATAGCTATAAAGTAAAAGTTGACCTTTCTCGTCAAAAACTGAGATTCGATAATGAAAGTTGTCTTTTGAAAGTTTGGAAATGGTTTGAATTAGGTGTACTTTCCCTTCCTCACTAGCTTTTACTTCTTGCTTATCGTAAATCGTCCAATCTCCTGGTTTTGCATTACTTTGCCGTTCCGTAACAAGTTGATACACTGCATTTAATGCGCCGTTCATTTGAAAGACCAAATCATAAGTGGCATCTTCTGAAGCCAGTAAATCTTCCGTTTTCATCATCGTGTTTGCCTTTTCCGTTTGAGCTTCCATATTTTCAACCGACTTGCCACGCTGTGTTTCTTTTGATTCAGCATTTTTTTGCTGAAAAGGAGTTAATTCGAGTTGTAAATCAGCGTTTTTACTATATAGCAGCGCTTTTTTGATCGGATATTCAAACGTTTTACTGGCACGCGTTTTTTTATGCACTGCGCTCAGTGTGAGCTTTCCTTCTAATAGTGCTTCTTTATCCACTAGATCTGGAACCAACACAAGTGTTCCTTTTTCCTGACTGATGAGTTGATAATCCACTTGTTCATTACTTGCTTGATCCACCAGTTCAACTTTTGAATCCTTGATTTCATAGTCACTCGAGGCCCAATCATAATCAATCAAAATCCGATTTTCCTTAGAAATAGTTGCCTTCAAATTTTTCAAAACAGTGGCTTGCATCGTGTAGTATTTTTCCGATTTATCCAGCTCGATCGTTTGACCATTTTTGAGTTCAATTTGAAGTTGAAATTCATAGGCAGAATCCGGCGCTAGCCCTGTTAAATTTACAACATCTCCTTTCCCATTCAGCAGGTTCGCATTGCTATTCGTATAAAAATGATCGCCGTTTGGTTTGATGACTTTGAGCCGCACTTTTTTGATCCCATCGACACGCGTATCAAGAGCTACATTTAGTTTCATGGTCGTACTCGTGATGTGCTCCATTTGATAAATCGCGGAAACAGTTTGCGTTTGAAAGGAAGCACTTTGCACTTTCATTTCCTGAATCCCAGCTTCTTTCCCTAAATCGTAATGATAGACAAATTCCAAGTGATAGTTTTTATTCGGCGATAAGTGACTTAGCATCACTTCCTGATTTACAGCTGAAACGTACTGCGTATCTACCGCCTTTTTCGTGTTTTCGTCGATCACACTTACTTTCGTTGTACCAATAAGGGTGTTGCTTGGATCCGCAAATTGATAATTCACTTTCACGCTTGTTACTCCAGGCGCAATATAGCCAATTTTCAAGACAGGAATGCTTCTTTCCAATTTTTGATTGATTTCTTCTATTTTTTTCACAATATCCGCATAGTTATCAATTTTGTTCAATTCTTTTTGCGGATTTGGCGGCTCTTCGCTACTTCCCTGCTTTCCTTGGTTATTAGTACTCGCAGACGCACCTAGATCCGCACCGCCGCCGCGGCCATCTGAAGCACCAGACTTAGATCCTGATTCTGATGCCTCACCATTTCCCGCGCCTCCAGCCGCTTTGCTACCTTTAGAATTCAAGCTCTCGCCGTATTTTCTCTTGGCTTTCACACCTTTACTGGCTTCCGTAGCTTTCGCTGATTTAGCTAGCGCCATTTTCCCTTTTTCTTGCTTAGCGTTTAAATCTTTTTGTTCTTTTTTTGACGTGTCTTGTTCAGTTTCTGTATCTTGCAGCACAACTTTTTTATTGTCACTTCCACCAAAGCTAGCTAAATCAATTTTTCTTTTGCCAATCGTGTAAGTCTCATCACTCGCATCAAGAACCGTTCGGTCGTTAACCTTTAGCGTCATGTAGCCAAGATAGCGGCTTTTTTTATTTTTTTCATAAACCGTCACACTTCCTGATTTGTCGATTAGAAGAAGCGGCTTAGAAACTTTTCCAATCTTCTCATCGCCCAAATAAAGCGTCGCATCAGCGTTTAGATAATATTGCCGATTAGCTAGTTTGACAATGCTCTTATCCGGGATTTCCGAATCTTTATATCTGTAAGAATCCTTTTCAGGTTGGTAAACTTTCCGTGCCTTCAACTTGCGACTGACACCGTTTACGTCAATAACAGGAACCGCCCCTGTAAAGAGCAAGCCTTGTTGCTTCAAATAAAGCATGGAACTCGGCATGATTTCATTGCGCGTATCTTTATTATCATCTTCTGCAATCATTTGTTTATCGTCCCAGCTCTTATAAAGCAAGTTGCCTTTTCGAAATTGCAGCGTTTCCTGTTCGCTATTTAAAACCCGACCATCATCAGGGATAGAAATCAAATCATGTTGCACTTCTTTCGCTCGCCCCCAGACGATGACAGCCACGACAATAATCGGTATCGCCGCTAAAATCAAGCCTATTTTCCAGATAGGTTTCATACGCCCTCCTCCTCCACTTCATTCTTTTTTAGTACTTTGCAAATAATTAATCAGCATCGTTGCGATTTTCTCGCCAAATTTTCCGGTTTCAATGAAACGATCTATATTAACCTAGAAAAAACGGCAGACCGAAAGCACTAATATTTTGTTGTAAAAGAATAAAGTTGGATGTTTTTTCATACACACGTGTTTCGTTTGTCGGCGTTTCATACGTGATAATCATCTTCCCTAAGAAACTTTGACCTTCCATGGCACCAGCTACGCTAAAGTGTTCCGCTGCAACAAAAGGATAGCTTCCCGGTAGCGGCACATTTTTACTCGCTAAAAGTTTGGTCCGTTCATTATTTCCACCAAAATCAATCAGCTCGTAAAATTCCATCTTGATGTTTTTTATTTTTGCTGAACCCGGTCTAACTTCTTTGGCTTGAAGCTTCACTTTTTGATTTTCAGCATCTAGCGTCAAAGTAAGCGAGTTTGACGTCACATATTCATCGTCCGTTGTAAAGTTAAACGTTGTGCTCCAAGGCCGCTTTCCTTGCCCGTTTAAGTTATCGTAATTCGTACTGATCATAAGCGTGTATCCAGTCCCCGGCTCAAGTTTCGTAAAATCATTCACCCAGCTGACCGTGTTGCCACCTGTGAATTGCCCATTTTTCACTTCTTCTCCAGTTTGAGTTTTACGAAGTGAATAGCTAAATTGTTTCGAAGGACCACCGACAAAGTAGCTTTGCGGATCATTATAAGAGAATTTCACAGTGGCTTTTCGCGTTGAAACACTCTCTAGCGTGATCGGAGCTACGACATTCGCAGGAGGTGTAATATAAATTTTCTTAGCATCGCTTAGAAATACCGGCAGCTTAGCCAAATCGGTTTTCATATAAGCGGCAATCACATAAGTTTTTAGGGAAACGTAATTTTGCGTTCCATCATTATCATAAATCGACATGGTAGGTTTTTTGCTCATATCTTCAAAGACAGCATCTGGAGACAATGTTGAAAGTTCTTGTTCAAGTGCCCCTAAATCATCAAGCGATGAGCTTACTTTTGACGCATCATACAAGCGATACTCGATGCCCGTTAAAACATTGCTTTCATCCGTATATTGAACCTGTCCTTGAATATCTCGGCGTTCAAATACAGGGCTCCATTTGTAGGTACTAGCATTCATTTTAGGCAAGCTTTTTTCTGTTTTGATTTCCTCTGAATAATAAACTTTCGCCTTTTCACCTTCGCCATCCAGTAAGTCATACTTGCCCTCTACCTTTAAGACATAAGTCGTATTCGGGGATAATCCACTGATTGATAGCCCTCTAGTCGGCAAGCTCTCAACGCGTTTCGAATCCACCAAAGTCATTCCGTCTTCTTTATACACCTTCAAGTAAAGTTCGTTTTCATCATTGGTTTGAACAGTCGTCTCATCTTCGTCTTTTCCAATCACATCAAGACTCACACGCTTGTCATAAACATGGAGGTTTTCAGCTGAAATTTCTGGAACTTTCAGGGCTTTTGTTTGGATACTTTCTGTCGTTTGTTCCTCTTTTTGCTTCACCGAATAGAAATCAAATTTCGAAGCATTTACCGCTTCATCCACCAAGCTCCCCGTGGCAAAATCCGCGTAACGCCCGTTAATTTGTGCCACATAACTTCCATTTTCTTGCCGAATTAGCTTGAAAGGATCACCCTCTTCACTATCGCTCGTTAACACGCCGCTACGATAAGCGAGGTATTTCTTTTCGCCGCTCAGCTTAAAAATAACGTTCGAAATATTTCCTTTCGCATCCGTGCTTCCTTTTTGCAAAGTGAAAACTGCAGCTGACGTATGGCTAGAAACGGTAGCAAGGCCTTCATCCAATGCACTTACAAATGAATGTCCGTCATCTACCGCCATGTAAAACTTACCTTCTAATTTTTGATTGTCCATTTTGTTTTCTATATGATCGAGCTTGGTGTTTAATGTCAGCTTATACAAATTATCAAACCAAATATTGCCAAAAGGCAGACCAAGTTCTTGCTTAGCAAATCGGTTGTCACCCGACTTAGTAGCCAAATAATCTGGCTTCGAACTATTTTCATCCGCTAATTCATAAGTGGCTTGTATCGTTGCCGCTTGCGCCACACTATCCGGATGCGCAACTAAATCTATTTTTTTGTCATTCAGGACGATTTGTGTAGCCACTTGCGGCGTTTCAAGCACCAATCGTGGAAGTTTCTTCGTGACAAGCGTTAGATCTTTGACTGACTCACCATCTACAGTGGTATATTTTCCACTCGTGGATAAAGTAACTTCTTTGTCACTCGGAATTCCAAGCGTCACGCTATTCTTGCCGTTTTCAAGCGGCTGTTCGTTTCCATCCGAATCGGTCATTTTTAGCGTACCCGGGACAATCGTACTTTCGCCGTCATTGACATAAACATTCATTTTTACTGCCGTTTTCGTCCGGCTAAGAATCTCATATTCAGCTGTTGGCTTCTCTTTTTTAATTTGAACCGGCTCGGATTCAAATTGCAGTTGATGTGTCTCGTAATTATCATTCCAAGTCACAACAGCTTTGATTACATAAGTATAGCCACGACCCAGCCGCTTATTATTCAAATCAAAATACACATATTTTTTAAAATCAGACGTATTGGTGACTTCTTGCTCTACTAAAGCATTTCCTAAATCATCGCTCTTGTAGATCGAATACTTAATGGAAGTTGTTGCATGATGCTCATCTTTAAATGACGCCTTATTTTCATTAAAACCTACTAGCCCGCCGATGCTCATTTTCTCGCTGCGATAATCCACTAATACCGTTTCAGCAGTCGGGGCTTCTTTTTTGGTTTTGAAGATAAAGTCGCCTTCGATTGGCACTTCGTTACTCCCACTGTCTTTGCCGTCTTCAATTTTAATGAGGTATTTTTTATTCGCATCTAAATCCTCAAATAAATAATTTTTCCCATTTGTGCTCATTAAATCCGTGAAGTCTCCTTTTAAAGAAACTGTTTTAACAAGCTCATTCGTTTCGCTATCATATAAATTCAGCTTTGCCTCTGTTAACTTAGCAGCAGAATCCGATAGTCGAACATTGATCGTTCCTTCCGAACTACCCATAGAATGAATTTCAAAAGTAGCCGTTACTTTAGCAACATTTAATGTTTTAAAGACTGGCGACCTTCCAATGATTTGATTCACTTGGATGCCCGCTCCGTCATCTAAGTTATAAGACCCTTCTAGCATCACAATGTAATTCGTCTCACTTTCCAGTCCATCAAACTCCACTAAATTCGTGATGTCCTCTTTCTTTTTCAGCTCTTTAGAGGCCACATAAGAACCGCTTATTACACCGGATTCATCTGTTTTGTAGAGACGTAAAACTGGATGCGTGAGGTTATTATAAAGAATCGTTTCATCAGCATCGTCAATTTCGTAGTTGATGGCTAGCTGGTCTTGATCCGCTTCTTTAAGTGAAAAATGGACGGTAGGCTTCGCTTTTTTCCCAACGACTACACTATTTGATACTGGAGATGCGATCGTATAATCTGCTTGACCATTGTTTCCAGAAATGTAAGCGACGAAAACATAGTCTCCATCACTCATATTTACAGTACGCCCGACTTTGACCGCTGCATTTTTCCGTTCAGCATCAACCACTGAATAGGCATATTCTGTCGCTTTGCTTCCATTTTTCTTGTAATCATCTTTCAAATAAGCCACATAGCGAATACTTTTGATCGATTGGTCTTTATCAACTAGTTTTACTGGGGAAACCGTAAATTCCCCTTTCGTGCTGTATTCTAAATCAAGCCCTTGAATCGTTGGTTTTGCTTTTAAAGTAGAAGCAATGAAGTACCAGCTATCATCAGTGACGTCCGTTTGGTCAATAATTAGTTGGTTCATTTCCACTAAGTATTCTTTGTTACTATCAATTCCATCTAACTTAACTTCCGTTTGTTTTTTCTCGGTTAAACGAAGAGCGTTGGCATTCACTGTTTTATAAGAACTTGACGCACTATTATTTTCTTTTACTTTAAGCACAAGATTATCCACTTTCCCGTAGAGTTCTGTCGCGTTTAGCTCGACTTTTAAATAATTTTCGCCGCGCTCCACAACTTTGGCATTCAATGTAATCGGCTTCGTTTTAAACAATTGACGGAAGAAAATCGTTTCTTGCGCTTTCCCGCCAGATGACTCGTAGCTGCCTTGCACGATCACTTGATAATCCACATTGAATTTCAATTTCGACACGTTGAAGTTTTGCTTTTTGGCTTTCGGATCAAGCGCGATTCGTTTGACAATTTTATTTTTATCATCATAGACGAGCGCTTCTAAAGACTTCAGTCGCTTTGCTTTATCTGTAATGCCAACTTTTGCATCGACTTGTTGACCCTTCACTTTCAAATCCACATCAACGATCGGCACTTGAAAAGAATCCACATTTTCCGCTTTGTTGATTTTGTCGATAATTTTATTGGCTTCCTCAACATTTTTACTGTCTTGCTTCTTCTGAGCGTTTTTATTCGTGTCAGATTTTGGATCAGCGGATTCTTTTTGAGCACCCGTTTCATTTTTCTTTCCAGACTCGTTCACATTTTGCGAACCTTTCGCTTTGCTCGAATTTGTTCCAGAATTCCCTTTTCCTGATCCCGCTCCATCTGCTCCCTGTGCGGAATTTTCGGAAGCATCACTTTCCGCGCCAGCATCTTGAGCTCCCTTATCTCCTGCACCAGCTGCATCGTTTTCTTTTTGTTTCTTTTCTTCATTTTTATCTTGCTCGGATGGACTCAATTTGTCTGCTGTTTTTTTGCCAATTCTCGCTTCAGCATCATCATCCAACTCTATCTTGATGGACCGAATATCAATCTTTTTTTCTGGGCTACTTCGACTGATAAGCATTTCCTTTGCCAAATCAAAGTTGTAGACGCTGTTTTCCATTTCAATGTAGGCATCACTACTTGATAATTCATCATTCTTCTTTTCTCCAAGTAGCTCTACTTTGCCGTTTTTCTTGAACGAAACGAGTAAATTCTTGGGAAGTTTTTTATTGAGTCCTTCTTTATTTTTTAAATAGGCATTATCTAGGATCATATAGCGCCCTTCAGCAAGCTTCACTACTGTTCCTTTAGGTAATTGCGCAACCACTTTATTCGCCTCATTCATTGCTTTATAAGCTCCCGCACTTCCTTTCACGAAAGATTTCGAGGGCAGCTCTAACAAATCTTTTGCACTTTTAATAGCCACACTTTTTCCTAAAAATTGAATATCTTTATTACTTAAAAATAAAGTCCGAGATATATCCATTTCTTTTACTTTGCTACCATCAATAATTGTTTTTTTATCATTAATCTTGCCACTATCGTATTTGGCTTCTTTTGAGAACGTGACTACTTTCCCTGCGCCACTATACGTATATCCAGCCGCTTTAATTGCATACATCGTATTTTTAGATAGGAAAAACGATGTCAGAAGTGCGCCTACTACAAGGAGCAAGACCGTCAATACGACTAAAACATTCTTTTTCAAGAGAACTTCCTCCTCTTTTAGTGTAATTTATATAAAATTTTAAATAAAAATAATTATCATTTATTTAAAATCAGGCGGGTTTGAATTCTAATGCTTCCATGTTTAATTGCCAAGGAGAAGCCATAATATCGACAATCCCTTTTTTATGCAAGCTATGTATGACAGAAGAAGTTGTGGAAACAGAGCAATTTGCAAATCTAGCTAAAACCTTTATTTGAAGCCAGTGTGGAAGTTTTAACTTAAGGCTTTTAGAGGAGTAGGAAATAGAAATAAAATAAAGTGTTTCAAGAATCTTATTTTCTGGAAATTCTACTGCTAGCATTTCTTGGCGTTCTAAATCAGCTTCTAGTTTTTCAGCAACCTGTAAGAATAAGTTAGAAAGCAACTTTTCTTCTTCTAACTTCTCAAATACTTCATCTGCTTTAATAAACGATATTTCTGATTCCTCAAGTGCCTTAAGCATAATCGTATGAGTAGTAGGAACAATGATTGTTTCTTGAAAGAAAGATCTTGTGAAAAATTTTCGCTGCTCAACGCTTTCTTTTACTAAAACTCCTTTTCTCACGATCGCAATATGCTCTTTACTCACAACAACCACTTCTCCGGCAAGAACTTTTTTATTTTGCTTATGAAACTTTCTCGCAAGATAAGAGTACATAATCGAATCTTTTTTCAAATACTCATGGAATTCCAAATATCTCATTTTATACCTTCCTTCTCTGCAATTTTTATACCTTCTTTTTTAGTCATTTAACTTTCACTTAACATTATCTGTAAATTCAAGTGTGAATTATAGAGAAAAATAAACGTATTTTACGATTGAACGAGCTTTTTTTGTCACTTTTCCGTAACAAACAGAAACTTCAATGCAGTAAATTTAAAGCTTATATTTCCGTCATTTCGCATTGAGAAGCCATTTGTGAACTCCGTTAATTAATTTACGAAACCTTTTTTTCTCTCAAAAGATCGAAAATAATTTACGTCTCTTGTTATCAGCCTTTCTTGAAGAAAGATTCATCCGCTTGATTCGTAGCTTTGCTAATAGAATAATCACTTAAAACTTCTTGCTTGAGATAATTTAGTAACCGCTTAAAATCAATCATTTTATGTCCATGACGCTGAATAAGAACGCCATTTTTAAGAAGTGCTCGGTAAGCTTCTGTTGCTCGAGACTTTCCCGTATTACTCATTTCTGATACAAATGTTTGTGTGACAAATGAAGGTAATATAATTAAATTGCGATCTTTCTTATGTTGCTCGCCAACCTTTTCAGCAATTCGAAACAGGGTCCACGCAATTTTATCTTGTGGTCGTTTATTCGATATCGCATAAGAAAACGAAACATTAATTAGTTGAATAATCGTTCTTTCAAAAAATTGATGATATTGCCTAGGATCCACATATAAGTGAGAAAGCAAAAATTCCTTTTCAATCTCATAAATTTCTACTAAACCAAGTGCGACAACTTGATATTGAATGAGTCCAGGTATATCCCACTCGCCTCGAGCTTCCTTTAAGGCTTCAATATTTACAATGTCTCCTGCAACAAGAATTTCTGAATTCGTTTTTTCTCCTTGGCGATTAGTCGTTTGGACTGAAAGAATACCTTGTTTAATTAATAGAATCTTATTGTCTTTGGGTTTCGCACTGTTATAACAAATTTGATTATTTTTATAGTATTTCGTCTTCCAAAAAATCGAATACCATTTTTGAAAATCATTCATTTCTTGAAAAATGACCATTCATTTTCCTCCTTTTTTATCTAGCTTTCGTTGTATGGACTCCACTTAAACATACAAATTAAGTGACAAGAAAATAATCTCAGTATACAAAATTAAACGTCTAAAAAATGAGCATTTTTTGAACAGCCTTACTCAGCAAAAGTAATAAATAAAAAAGTTCGCCTTCCGCAATGGGTTGGCAGACTTTTTTAGAGAAAAAAACAAAAAAATGCTGTCGTTCAAAAAATGCTCATTTAAACAACAAAAATCAGTTTCTTTCTCTAACATCATGAACTCCTTTTCTTTACAAAGTAAACAATCGCATGCAATTCAAATACTTTAATAAACACTACATGAGTTCTTTCAAGCAATCATGAATTCACCCCAACTTGGTGAATTTGCCACGCTTATGAACAGCACCTATCCGAATTTTAATATGCTGACGAGCTTTTCCAAATCCCCCAAAGAAACAAAAAAAGTTTTTTTGTGTCTTTTTTGTGAACAAATGAATAATCTCTTCTTGATTTTGCTACAAAAAAGAAGCCAAGAAAGTTAAAACTTGCTTTCTTGGCCCTTTTTTATTAACTTACCTACTTTTCACAAGTAATTGAATGGCTTCTTCGATATAAGCATCCGTTTGATCCGTTCCATCCTGTTCAGCATTTTCTATACAAGCTGCTAAGTTTTGAGCTACAACCAGTCCAATCACTCGATCTACACTTGTTCTAACTGCACTTAATTGCGTCACAATTTCACGACATTCTTTTTCTTCTTCCATCATTTTTAAAATACCGCGAATTTGCCCTTCTGCCCGCTTCAAGCGATTTTTCATTTTAGCATCATAGATTAATTCTCCAGATCGCCCTGCCATGCGCCCATTCCTCCCATTACATTTGTGACTTGATAGCCTTTAGCACTTAGAAAAATCGAAGCTTGTTCCGAGCGTCCGCCAGCGTAACAAATGATCGCATAATCTACTTTCGGATCAAGTTCATTGAACCGCTCTCCTAACTCATGAACCGGGATATTTTGCGCTTTTGGGATGTGTCCTTTTTGAAAATCTTCTGCATCACGTACATCTAAAATTTGATAGTTCGCTAAGCTTTGACGAAGCTCAGCTGTTGTTGTCGATAAATACATTTATTCCACCTCTTCCGGCAAGATTGTTTGATATAAACTAAATCCGCCATCTAAATTTTTAGCTTGATAGCCAGTATTTTTTAAAATCCGTTCCGCTAAATAGCCACGTAGCCCTACTTGACAGGTTACAACAATCGGGACGTCTTTTTCAAGTTCGGAAACCCGCGTACGAAGCTCGTCAAGTGGAATGTGGATTGAACCTTTGATTTTCCCCTTTTCGATTTCAGCTTGACTGCGGACATCTAGCAAGACTGCTCCTTTTGCTCTTTCGGCTTCGAGTTCGTGCCACTGGATATTTTCAGATAGCCCTTCAAGCAAATTCAATCCCGCATAGCCCGCCATATTGACCGGGTCTTTCGCAGAGCCAAACGGGGGTGCATAAGTGAATTCAAGTTCCGGGAGGTCACAAATCGTCATGCCCGCTTTGATCGCCGTCGCCAAAATATCAATCCGTTTATCAACGCCGTTTTCACCGACCGCTTGTGCCCCAAGAATCCGGCCGCTCTCTTTTTCGAACAGCACTTTCAAAAGAAGCGGCGTGTTCCCTGGAAAATAACTCGCATGGCTTTTCCCCTGAATATGCACGGCCGTGTAAGGAATTTCCGCCTCCTGAAGCGCCTTTTCATTTAGTCCTGTCGCTGCCGCTGCAAGATCAAACACCCGAACAATCGCCGTTCCAAGAAAGCCTTTATTCGGTCGAGCTTTTCCAAAAATGATATCTGCAAGCATTCGACCTTGACGGTTCGCAGGAGAAGCAAGCGAAATGAGCGCATCTTGCTGACTTACTTCTTGCTTGACCACGATTGCATCCCCGATCGCGTAGACATCTTTTGCACTCGTTTCATAATTTTCATCTACGATAATGCCCCCGCGAAGCCCCGTCTTAATCTGAGCTGCCTGCGCAAGACTCGTTTCCGGCGCAACGCCAATCGAAAAAATCGTTAATTCACTGATAAGCACCTCGCCGTCTTCAAGTTCAATCTGGCGTCCTTTATCCCGAAAAGCTGTGGCACCTTTTCCAAGCCGTAAATTGATGTTATTTTTTGTAAGCTCTTGCTCAACTCGAACAGCCATTTCCACATCTAGCGGCGGAAGCACGTGGGGCGCTTTCTCAACAATCGTTACTTGCATCCCCCGCCTCGCAAGGCTTTCCGCCATCTCCATGCCAATAAATCCCGCGCCAATCACAACGGCTTTTTGAGGGATTTTTTCTTGGATGAAACGCTCGATCGCATCGACGTCCGGAACTGACCTCACCGTAAACAAGTTTTTCGTGTCATTTAATCCCGGAATTGGTGGGGTGATAGGCTTTGCTCCCGGAGATAGGATCAGCTTATCATAACTCATTTCAAATGTTTCAGCTTGATTTTGAACAACCACTTGTTTTTCATCAGGCTTGATTTCAAGAACTTCATGAAACGGCTTCACGTCAATCCGAAACCGGGCCCGCAAACTTTCTGGGGTTTGAACAAGCAAATCTTCGCGTTCGCTAATTTCCCCTGAAATGTAATAAGGCAATCCACAATTGGCGAAAGAAACATAAGGTCCTTTTTCTAGCACGACAATTTCTGCTTCTTCATTTAATCTTCTTAATCGCGTTGCTGCGGACATTCCGCCTGCGACGCCTCCAACAATCACAATTTTCATTTTGCTCCTCCTTTAGTCGGGCCTTGCCACTGGCTCATTCCACCACGAACATTGATTACATCATAGCCTTTTTTGAGAAGCATTTTGGCGGCGCGCTTACTTCTCATGCCAGATGCACAAATGAGATAAGTAGTTCCTTGCGGCTCGTAACTTGCAATCTTTGAAAGCGGGACATTTTTTGCTTTCGGAATGTGCCCTGCTTGAAACTCATAACTTTTCCTGACATCAATAATCACTGGATTTTTTAGCTCTATAAGCTCTGCTACTTGGATGGACGGTATTTTTTGAAACATCAAATTCACTCCTTCAACGCTTATAATACCCTATGGGGTATAAAAGAACAAACAAGATGCTCATCCAAAATAAAAAACCCCGAAAGAAAATCTTTCGGGGTTTCACTTAGACGGCTTGAGCGCCTGTAAATTGACTATTATAAAGATCGGCATAGAAGCCATTTTCGGCTAATAATTCTTGGTGCGTGCCTTGTTCGATCACATTTCCGTGGTTCATGACAAGAATCAAGTCGGCATCGCGAATCGTCGACAAGCGGTGGGCAATCACGAAACTCGTGCGCCCTTCCATCAAGTTCCCCATCGCAAGCTGGATGTTGAGCTCTGTCCGCGTATCCACGCTTGATGTGGCCTCATCCAAAATGAGAATCGACGGATCCGATAAAATCGCTCTTGCAATCGTTAAGAGTTGCTTTTGTCCTTGCGAAATATTTGATCCTTCTTCATTGAGCATCGTATCATAGCCATCCGGCAAGCGACGAATGAATTCATCGGCATAAGCAGCTTTTGCAGCTTGAATGACTTCTTCTTTCGTTGCCCCGTCGCGACCATAAGCAATATTCTCAGCGATCGTTCCATTGAAGAGCCAAGTGTCTTGCAAGACCATGCCAAATTTCGAACGAACATCATCTTTTGTCATATCGCGTGTATCCACACCTTCGATTCGAATCGCGCCACCATTCACATCATAAAAGCGCATTAGCAAATTGATGATCGTAGTCTTCCCAGCACCTGTCGGACCCACAATCGCAACCATCTGACCTTCGTTTACTTTAATGTTCAAATCAGTCATCAGCGGTTTGTCAGGCGTATAGCCAAATTCTACGTGATCAAACACAATGCTTGTTTTTTCCGATTCTACGACTGGGATTTGTTCTGGAATGACATCCGTTTCTTCTGGTTCATCCATGATTTCAAATACCCGTTCTGCAGAAGCAATGGTTGATTGAATGACGTTCGCGATATTCGCAACGCTCGAAATCGGTTGCGAGAAGAGTTGAACGTATTGCGTAAAGGCTTGGATATCCCCAACTTGGAGTGTTCCGTTCGTTACGAAAATCCCGCCACCAACGCAGACTGCCACATAGCCCAGATTCCCAACAAATTGCATCATCGGCATCATGATTCCTGAAATAAATTGTGCTTTTTTAGCAGCTTTGTAGTAATCATCATTGACCGTTTCAAACGTATCCAGCGTGTTTTTTTCTTGCCCAAATGCTTTGACGATCGTTTGCCCGCCGTAAGTTTCTTCCACGGTATCATTTAAAATCCCGAGATTGCGTTGTTGGGCTGCAAAGAAAGCTTGCGACTTCCCGGCAATAATCGCCACAATGATGATGCTAAGTGGCACCGTCGCGACAACAATCAATGTCATTTGCCAGCTGATCGTAAGCATCATAATCAGAACGCCGACAAGTTGGACAACTGCTGTGATCGCTTGTGTAAGCGACTGTTGCAAAGTATTCGCGATGTTATCCATATCATTAACAGCTCGGCTCAAAATATCCCCATTTGAACGAGTATCATAGTAGCGAAGCGGCAAACGCGCCATTTTTTCTTTTAAATCTTTTCGCATATCATAAACTGTTCGTTGGGCAACGCTTGACATCACGAATTGTTGAATGAAGTTAAAAATCGAGCTTCCAAGGTAAAGCAAGAGAACTACAAATAAAATATCAAAAATCGCGTCGTCATTTATTCCAGCTGGACTCATAACCCCTTTAAAAATCTCTGTCGTTGCTTTCCCAAGTTCTCGCGGACTAAAGATATTAAAAATCGTTGAAAGAATCGCAAATAGGAAAACTACTGAAATAGCAATCGTTCTCGGCTTCATGTAGCCAAGTAGACGCGATAAAGTTTTACCAAAGTTTTTCGGTTTTGAGGTCACTCCCATGCCTCCACCATGACCGTGTCCTGGACTCATGCTATCTCCTCCTCTGAAAGTTGCGAACGCATAATTTCTTGATAAATTTCGTTCGATTCTTTAAGTTCTTCGTGTGTGCCGATACCCGCTATTTTGCCTTCATTTAGCACGATAATTTGATCCGCATCCACCACCGAAGTAATCCGTTGTGCCACAATCAATGTGACTGCATCTTCTGTTTCTGGTTTTAACCGTTTTCTAAGCTCAGCATCCGTTTTAAAATCGAGTGCTGAAAAGCTGTCATCAAAAATGTAAATATCTGGTTTACGAATGAGCGCTCGCGCAATCGCAAGTCGTTGTTTTTGTCCACCAGAAAAGTTATTCCCGCCTTGCTCAACGCGCGCTTGAAGACCTTTAGAACCGCGCTCGACAAAGTTTTTCGCTTGAGCAATTTCAAGAGCTTCCCAAATTTCTTCTTCTGTAGCATTTTCTTTCCCGTACCGCATATTTGATTCAATATCACCCGTGAATAAAACAGCTTTTTGTGGAACTAAACCGATTTTTTCACGTAAAGCCGCTTGACTCATTTCACGCACATCGATGCCATCCACTTTGACACAACCCGTTTCGACATCATAAAAACGCGGAATCATATTAATGAGCGTAGATTTCCCTGAACCCGTGCTTCCAATAATTGCCACCGTTTCCCCTGCTTGCGCCTTAAAGGAAATGTTTTCGATAACCGGTTTTTCAGCACCCTCATAGCGGAACGATACTTGATCGAACTCGAGACGTGTTGGCTTTTCACCATTTTTCGGTGTGGCAGGATCAATGATCTCAGCTTGCATTTCGAGCACCTCGTTGATTCTTTCAGCTGAAGCCCCTGCACGTGGAATGAAAATAAAAACAGCTGAAAGCATCATGAAGCTCATCATAATTTGCATCGCATATTGAATGAACGCCATTAAATCGCCGACCATCATACTGCCGTTACTAATAAAATGCGAACCAATCCAAATGACAGCAATACTAGTCAAGTTCATGATCAGCATCATGATTGGACTCATGAGAGCAAGCAAACGGTTGACTCCAATGGCTGTAACCGCATAGTCATTGTTGGCTTCTTCAAATTTTGCAAGTTCATCCTTGTTGCGGTTAAACGCACGAATCACTCGAATCCCAGTAAGACCTTCTCGAATCACTCGGTTTAATTTATCCATTTTCTTTTGTAAGTTTTTAAACATCGGCATGGCTTTTCCGCCGAGTCCAATTACAAGTAAAAGTAAGATTGGCAATACGACAACGAAAATCAATGATAATTTAGCATCATGACTGACGGCCATAATAATCCCACCAATCAACATGATCGGCGCCATTACCATCATCCGTAACATCATATAGATCACATTTTGAATTTGCACCACATCATTGGTTGTTCTTGTGATAAGCGAAGCCGTTCCAACTTTATTAAATTCTTGCAAAGAAAAGTTTTCGACTTGATTAAAAATTTTATCTCGTAATTCTCGCCCAAAGCCCATCGAAATTCTTGAGGCAACATAAACAATGATGACAGAAAGCAGTACCGCTCCCGCTGAAATAAGCAGCATGAACGAACCCGTTTTCCAAATATAGCTTTTATCGCCTTGTACAATACCTTTATCTACAATGTTGGACATTAAAGTAGGCAAATAAAGCTGACCTAAAACCTGAATAAAAGTAAGTAATAGTACGACTGCAATCCCAAGCCAGTAGGATTTTAGCCGTTTCATTAAACGCATCACTTGGGAATTCCGCCTCCTTCTTCATGATCTGCTTTGCTGTTCAGATAATCTGTCAGCTTGCTTAGTAGTCGAATCAAAGTCCTCATATCGTCCTCGCCCAGATAATTCTTCATGTCGATAAAACTCTCATGAAAGTAATGAATGATCTGATCCGTTAATTTTTCCCCTTTTTCCGTAAAATTGAGGTACGCCGCGCGCTTATCTTCCGGATTTTGAATGCGCGTAATTAATCCCTTTTTCTCGAGGGCATTAATCTGTTGCGTCACACTCGGTCTAGAAATGCCCAGCCGTTTACCAATTTCGCTTACGCTCACGCCAAGTTCTGAGTTACTAATTCGTATCCCCCGAAACAATGTAAACATGAAGCGAATTTCTGCCTTCGTAAAGCCATCAATATGAAAGTTCATCATTTCCGCTCGCTTAAAATTCATAAACGCCCGAATAACCGAATATCCTAATTCACGCTCTTCTGATTGCATTCGACCTTCCCTCCTTTTTAATTAGTTTGCCTAACTAATTATATGGAATTTGAAAAAAAAGTCAAGGGAAAACTTGTTTTTAAAAAACTTTTTTCAAATCGCTCTATACTTTCAAATCTATTTCCCTTATAATGATCCTTTATTACCGAAAATTTCTAATCAAGGGAGGAAAAACATGGGGGAAGGAATTCATAAACACATGGGGCTTTATGCACTTGCGTGGCCTATTTTTTTAGAGCAATTTTTACGAATTATGATTAACTACGTGGATGTGTTCATGCTTGGTCACTATTCGGATGAGGCCGTTGCCGCAACCGGTGTCGCTAATCAAATCCTCGTGATTTCTGTCATTATGTATGGCTTTATCAGCGTTGGCGTTCAAATTTTAGTGGCGCAAATGATCGGAGCAAGGAAGCATGATATGATTGAAAAAATCATCACGAATGGCCTTATCGTTGCTTTTTTCATTGGTATCGCGATGAGCATCGTTTTTATTTTTCTAAGCGATACCTTCTTGAGGCTGCTTGGCTTAAGCGAAGAACTCGTTCAAGTTGGCTCGCCGTTTCTTGAAATCATCGGCGGTAGCTCCATCATCATTGCGATCCATTCTTCCATTTTACCCATTTTGCGGGTTCACGGTTACGTTCGTCAAGCGATGCTTGTTCCCATCACAATTAGCATTATCAACGTAGTCGGGAACTACCTCTTCCTTTATGGTTCACTTAGCTTCCTTGATTTAGGCGTTGCTGGAGTGGGGATCGCAACCATGGTTGCCAACTTTGTCGGCATGCTACTAGCCATTTGGATGCTCAAAAAGCATATCGGCTATATATTCACGTTCAAAAAGCTAAAACTTTATTCTAAAAAATTATTGTTTGCTATTTTGAAACTGGGATTGCCATCTGCTGGAGAAAACATGTCCTATGCGGGTTCACAACTTGTCGTCACGGCGATCATTGCCCTGCTTGGAACTGAAGCCCTCACGACGAAAGTTTACGCATCGAGTGTTAGCCAGTTTGTGGCCTTGTTTGCCATCGCGATTGGGCAAGCTTCCCAGATCATTATCGGCCGAGCCGTTGGGGCTAAAGAACTGGACCGGGCATACGAACAAGGCTTGCGAAGTTGGAAAATTGGACTTGGCATCGCGCTTGTCGTGAGCATCTTGCTTTATCTCTTCGCAGAACCTGTGATGAGCCTCTTTACAAGTAATGCGATTGTCATTCAAATGGTCAAACAGCTCTTCTTACTCTCGATCGGACTGGAATTGTTCCGCGCGACCAATATCATTTTGATCAGCAGTTTGAATGCAACCGGAGATGTTCGCTTCCCGTTCATCGTAGGCCTCATCGTCATGTGGATTGTCAGCTTGCCGTTTTCTTACTTGCTTGGAATCACAGCTGGGCTTGGCCTTGTCGGTGTTTGGCTAGCTTACTTGATTGATGAAGGCATTCGTTCCGCTTTAATGTACAAGAGATGGCGCAGCAAAGTTTGGACGCTCAAATCTGTTCTCTAATCTTACAAAACTGTCATCCGAATCTGACAAATTGTCACTTGATTCGAATGAACCGCAATCGTTCTTCCTTTATAATGAAATTACGATAAAGGAAAGGATGATTTTTATGAACAGCCATAAAGTTATGAAGTCGCTCAGTTATTTCAGCATACTTTTTGCGCCGATTGTAGTCCCACTTTTCATCTGGGTATTCGCAGACGACAAGGAAGTTCAGCATCACGCCAAAACAGCGCTCACCACACACGTGCTTCCTGCCATCAGCTTGTTTTTATCTTTTGCGATTTTTTCACTCGTGCAAATCAGTACAGATAGCGCAAACACAGCGGGATTCATTGCATTTACGGGCGTCGTTTCCTTCGTCATTTTTTCGATTTTACTTTTCTTTTTCAACATCATTCGTGGCGTTAAAATGCTCGTACATGATGAAGCAGAAAGTCATTATATAACCGAATAACCCCTAAAAAGAGTCGAAACAGCAAATTCGGCTCTTTTTTGATATACTAAAAACTGGAACAAGAACAGGGAGTGTGACATACATGCGCTTTATCTTCGCTTATTTAACCGTATTTATCCTAGGCATTTTTTCTTGCCTTGGCGTAGAAGCGATCCTTTTTGGAAAGCTAGACGCGGAGCTCGTCTTCGCGGCGATCCTGATTGCGGCACCGCTTGTCCTCGTCGGCGCCACCATCGCAGAAATCTACTATGGCTTCAGCAAGAATGCCAACTGGCAGCGCTTTGCCTTCTTTGGCTTCCTTTATGGCCTTTTTGCCGTCATCATCATTACTGGCGTGATGCAAGTCGCATCAATGTTTATCGTGATCCTCGTTTCGATCCTAAGCGGCATCCTCACAGCCTTACTTGCACTAATTTTCTTTACTTTCCGAGGCGGCAAAAAAAGCAGTGGTAAAGCTACGAGGTCCTGAAAAGAGTCTAGGAAAAAAACAAAAAAGAACAGAATCGTCAAATTCCCATTTTGTAAATGGCTTCATTGACCGATTCTGTTCTTTTAGTTTTGGCTAATCTGCTTTATTTTACCATTTTATCCCAGCCTCTTGAATGTAGAAAGAATTTATAAACTGATATTAAACTCTTGTTCCAATTTTTCTTTTCCAATTTGAGTAACAACAATTGACCTGCGAGTAGTACCATTTTTTATCCAACCTAGTTCAAATAGCCTCTTTGTCAGTTTTAAGGCAAATGGTCCAGCAATATGAAATTTACGCTCCGTCCAATCCACATGGTAAGGAATAGATTCTTGCACACTTTTTTTAGAAAGAACTAAACCAAAATTTTGGCACCATTGAAAACCTTTATTAGTTAATTTTCCACTATTCCCAAGATCTTGAATGTATTCTAAAGTTATTAACGCTTCAGTTAACTGTATCCCTAACTTTCCAGCTACATGACCATAACAAGTACGAGCCAAACTTAACGCTTGTTTATCAATGGAGTCTTTTAATGAGGATGTTTCAATTGCTGGTGTAAGGTTAGCAATTGCTTCAACAACCTCTACAACTCTTGAATTTGCTATGCGATAATATCGGTGTTTCCCCGACTTATGTTTAATCAACATTTCTGCTTTTACTAATTTAGTTAGATGTTCACTCATTGTTTGAGGTGATACATGAGCTATTTGGGCTAATTCTCCAGCAGGTAATGAGTTCCCATCACTTAGAGCAATCAGTACTGCCATTCTTGTTGGATGGGTCAGTAATGAACTTGTTGAGTAAAGATTTTTGTAAATAGACATGCAACCACTCCTTTAAATAAAGTATAGCATGAATAAATTTCGGCGAGAGCCGAAATATTTCTTTGCTAAACTAAAGATAGAAATAAAGGAGGTGATTGTTATGCATTATTCAGCAAAAGATATTTATGAACTTTGGCACAGGTACGCTCAAAAAAGTAAAACTGAAAAATTGATTGATTTATATCATGAACAAGCCGTTTTCGAGAGTCCTTTAGTACTTGCGATTACTGATAACCAAACAGGTATTTTATATGGAAAGGAAGCAATCTATCAATTTTTAACAGAGGGGGCGAAAAGAAGACCAAATGAGCTCGTAAAATGGTACCGAAAAAAGAACTTTTTCTTAACGAAGGAAAATATGTTAGTTTGGGAATATCCAAGACAAATGCCTAATGGCGAACAAATAGATATACTTGAACTCATGGAGCTTAAAGAAGGTAAAATTTGGAATCATAGAATCTACTGGGGATGGCGAGGATTTAAACAAATTTCTGATTCTATACTAAAATAATCTAAAATCTAGCATAAAGATGTATTTTCTAATGTAGAAAGGAGCTGTGGATTTGATGACAGCTCCTTTCTATAGCAATTGATTAATGATAGGGCTAAGAGACACGGCATTTTCAAATACAAAGGAACACGAATCAAAGCCCCCTCTTATTATCCACCTATTTAATCCCAAGTCCCGCTTTCATTTTCGCAAGTGTTACTTCATTTGACCAATCCGGTCGGTCTGGATAGGCAAACACGGCATTTGTCGCAATGCCATCAAAATTCATCTTGCGAAGTTCCGCAAATAGCGTATCAAAATCCACTTCACCTTCGCCGATATTGAGATGCTGGTGAATCGTCACATCGGCATCTGGCGGATTAATGATATAACGCAATCCAAAAGCCGCTTTATGATTGAGCGTATCCGCAAAAAGTACATGCGCAAGCAAATCTCCAGCTTCTTCAAAGTGCTTCGCTACATCGCCAATCCCATCATCATAATAAAAAGCATGTGCCGTTGAATAAACATATTTGATCCAATCTTTATCCAGCGCTCGAATCATCCGGATCGCTTCTGTATTCGTTTCGATGAAGTCATTGGGATGAGCTTGCAAGTTCAGCTTGATGCCTTCTCTCTCAAATAGCGGGATCAACTCGTCCATGGAGCGAAGAAAAGCCGCTTCACTTTCTACAGGCATCCGTTTATTGCCACTAAATTCAGTGTTCATTAAATCAACACCTAGCTCGGAAGTGATTTCGATGGAGCGCTTCCAGTTACGAACAGCCGCTTTTCGTTCTTCCTCGTTCGGCGAGGACCATTGCTGAACTGGAAGTACAGATGAAATCTTAACACCAGCATCTTTTGTGTAGCGCTTCAAATCTGCAATCAATTGTTTATCCACTTTGGGATACTCATAAAACCAGATGAAATCTTTTCGCGGTGAAAGCTCCAAGTACTCATAGCCAAGTCTTGCTACATGTTCAACCGTGTCTCGCAAATTTGTATTGTCCCGGTAATGGGACGGATCATAAGCAAGTTTCATATGTAATTCCTCCCTATTTACAATCATTTAAAAATCTTCATCACAGACATTGCTTTTAATTCAGCTAAAACTTGATTGCTCGTTTTGACGCTAAGATACCCATTCTGCATTTTTATATTAGCTTCTTTTTGCCGCCATTTCACTTACTCGATTTACCGAGCCAAATTCGCGCATTTTTTCTTCCACGACTTCTTCGATCGTAACAAGGCTTGGCAATGTAAGCGCACGTGGTTCAAAAACCTCTGGATTTTCCGTAAGCGTTTCCGCCATTTTCTTTCGCCAAGCGAGATTACATTCCGTATTGATATTAATTTTAGCGTGCCCCAGTGCGATCGCTTTTTGGATTTGCTGTGACGGAATACCCGATGCCCCGTGCAAAACAAGCGGAACGCCCGCTTCCTTACTGATCGCTTCCATTTCAGCAAAGCCTAATTTCGGCTCGCCTTGATATTTTCCGTGGACAGAGCCAAGTGCTGCGGCTAGTGCATCCACCTTTGTGCAAGAAACAAGCTCCACGCACTCATTCAAATCAGCATATTTGATTCCACCAACGAGCCCATCTTCCATTCCACCGACAGAGCCGACTTCCGCTTCCACGGATACCCATTTTGAATGCGCATAATCAGCTACCTTTTTCGTATTTTGGATGTTTTCCTTTATCGGAAGATGCGAACCGTCATACATGACGGAACTGAAACCCGCATCAACAGCCGCAAAGCAGCGTTCGACACTTTGCCCGTGATCCAGATGTAGCACAACCGGAACCGTGATCTTCATTTCTTCCATCAAATGGTCGACCATCCCCGCAATGGTCTTAAACCCGCCAAGATAGTCAACCAGCCGGTCAGAAGCAGCCACAATCACCGGGGAATCCAAGCGCTCTGCTGTCCGCAGAATCGCTTGAATCCAGATGAGGCCATTAATATTGAATTGCCCCACCGCGTAGCCATTTTCTCTTGCATCCTTCAAACAATGATTCAATGAAACAAAAGCCATTCGGGTTCCCCCTTTTCCTTAATAGCGTTTCGCTTTTTTCAATTTTTCTGCTCGTTCTGCGGATGCTTCCAAGACTTGCTCTTTCGATGAAACTTCGGATACCCCAACGTTCCAGAATCCTAAATAGCCATCCGACATCGTTTTCGGTAACACTTTCATTTCAATTAGCGTCGTCCGGTCTTGTTTTTTCGCATCTAAAAGCGCCGCTTCAAGTTCTTCTTTCGTGTTGGCACGGTAAACCACAGCCCCGTAGCCTTCCGCAATTTTCGCATAATCCACATTCATAACCTTTTGGTCTTGATCACGGAATTCGCAGTAAAAACTATCGCTGCCATTTTCCATTTGCAAATTATTGATGCAACCGAATCCAGAGTTATCAAAGAGCATAATATTCAATTTATAGCCCGTTTGAAGCGAGGTTAGTAACTCCGAATGAAGCATTACAAAACTGCCATCGCCAACCATCGCATAAACCTCTTGGTCTGGACAAGCCATTTTGGCGCCGAGTGCACCATTTATTTCATAACCCATGCAAGAAAAACCATATTCCAAATGATACGTTTCTGGAACAGTCGGGTTCCAGAGGCGCTGCATGTCTCCCGGGAGCGATCCCGCCGATGTTAAAGCAATGCTATCTTCTGCAATCACATCATTAATCGTAATGAGTGCTTCCGTTTGAGTAAATTCAGTTCCAAGCGCGTCTGCATATTCATTGAATGTTTCTTGCGTAAATTGATCTTTAATTTCTGGATCAAAACTTGCTCGATCGAATTTGACGTTCGCAAGCCGCGCGCGTTCCGTTTCCCATTCTGCTTTAAGTTTCCCAATTTCATCCCCGTAACTCGTTTGGTAATCAAGAAGTAGCGGCTTCAATTTAAGAAGCGTCGTCTTCGCATCTGCCACCACTTGAAACGCATCAAATTTATACGTTTGTGGGCGGTTCACATTGATATTCAAAAATTTCGTTTTGTCATAATTGAATGCCGTTTTCGAGCTTGTCGTAAAATCGGTATAGCGTGTTCCAATCCCAATCACAAGATCAGCATCACGAATCGCTTTATTTGCGGCTAACGTTCCGAGAATCCCTGTTCCGCCAAGATTATTCGCAAAGGTATATTCAACAGTCGATTTCCCAGCATGCGTCTCTACAAGCGGAATATTGCAAGTTTCCGAAAGCTCGATCAACTCACGGCGTGCACCAGAATAACGTGCGCCTCCGCCGACAATGATAACTGGACGTTTACTTTCTTTAATCAAATCTGCCGCACCAAGCACTTCACGTTCAGTCGGAATCATTCGATTGATGTAATGCACTCTTTTCTCGAAAAATTCAGCTGGATAATCATATGCTTCCCCTTCTGTATCTTGGGCGATACAAACCGTAGCGGGTCCTGCTGTTGCCGGGTTCGTCATCACTTCAAAAGCGCGAAGCAACGCACTCATCAGCTGTTCAGGACGTTCAACTCGGTCCCAGTAGCGGGAAACCGCTCGCAGGGCATCATTCGTAGTAATCGAAATGCTCGATTCTTGCTCGAGTTGTTGTAAAACGGGATCTGGCTGACGCGTCGCAAAAGTATCGGCTGGAAGAAAGAGAACTGGAATATTGTTCGCAAGGGCTGTTCCCGCCGCCGCTGTGAAGTTGGCTGAACCCGGACCTGCTGAAGCCGAGCAAGCAAAAATCTTTCGACGGTTTTTTTGTTTCGCAAAGCCAATCGCCGCATGTGCCATCCCTTGTTCATTTTTCCCTTGGTAGACTTTTAGGTGCCCGCTATCTTCTGATAACGCTTGACCAATCCCAAGAACATTCCCGTGTCCAAAAACCGTGAAGATCCCTTCCACAAAAGGAGTTTCCTCACCGTCAAATTCAATATATTGTGCATTTAAGAATTTTACTAACGCTTGTGCCGTTGTAAGTCGAATTGTTTCGTATGCCACTTCCGTTCCCTCCATCTCTCTCGTTACTTAAGCGCCAATCAAGGCTTCAATTTCTGCCACCGTCGGCATTGCATCTGAAGAACTGTGTTTGCTCACAACAATGGATGCAGATGCACTCCCATATTTGAGAGCGGTTTCAATATCTTTTTCTTGGAAGAGCGCGTACAAGAAAGCGGAGGCATAGGAGTCGCCCGCCCCGAATGTCTTGAGCACGTTCGTTTTGTAAATACCAGCTTGGTAAATTTGTCCGTCTTTTGTATAAGCGTTTGACCCTTCCGAGCCGCGCTTAATGACGACAAGTTCAGCATGATGTTTGAAGAGATTGTCCACCGTTTCTTGATTGGTGCCCTTTTTCCCTTCCATCATATCATATTCATCGCGCGTCCCAATAACAATATCCGATTGGGCTGCGATGAGTGAATAATAAACGGCCGTTTCTTCTTCTGATTTCCACGTATAAGGTCTATAATCCAGTTCAAATGCCACAAATACGCCATTTTCACGAGCTAGTTGAACGGCTTTGATCGCCGCTTCTCGGGATGGGCTTTGGGCAAGTGCTGTTCCCGAAATGAGCAACAGTTTAGCTTGTTTGATGTAAGCTTCGGATACTTCACTTGGTTCTAAGTAAAGATCTGCCACATTTTCACGATACATCAAAATGCTGCATTCCTCAGGACTTTTGATTTCCGTAAAGGCAAGCCCGACTTTGCGGTCTTCCGTATCTTTCACCATGCCACTCGTATTAATTCCCAAGTTTTCCATGTAGCTCTTAATGAAGTTGCCATGCTGATCGTCCGGGATCTTACCAATGAAGCCAGCCTTTAAGCCCAGCTTCGAAGTTCCGATCGCAATGTTGGCGGGCGAGCCGCCAACATATTTCGAAAAGGTCATCGTTTCTTCCATCGGCCGGTTATATTCGACTGCATTCAAATCAATGCAAGCTCGCCCAAGTGCGATGAGATCAAATTTAGCTTCTTTATTTTTATTTAAATTTATCATTTCCGTCCACTACTCCCTCTCTAATATCCATTCATGATCTGGATCGTTATGGAATTTCCAAATTTTCGTTGGGCCCGCCATCACATTTAGATAATATGACGTGTAGCCATCTGGAACGCCAACTGGATGGTAACCTTTCGGTACAAGGACCACATCGCGATTTTCAACCGCCATCGTTTCATCAAGCGAGCGGTCATCTGTATAGACACGTTGGAACAAGAAGCCTTGTCCTGGATTGATTTCGTGATAATAGCTTTCTTCAAGGAAGGATTCATTCGGCAAATTGTCCACATCATGCTTATGTGGTGGATAACTTGAGAAGTTGCCTCCTTCTGTATACACTTCAACAACAAGTAGACTTTCCGCAAGGTTGCTGTCATCAGGCAAGATATTGTGTACATGCCGCTTATTTTGATACTTGCCGCGGTCCTCGATGGAGTTGTCTTCGGCTTTTATCAGCGCAACATCAAGCGGCTTGTCCGATTTCGCATAACAAAGTGCAACACGCGAAATCCCCGTTTCCCCCTTAATCGTGAAACTTTCACCGGTTCCAATATAAACACTGTCCGTCGGAATTTGTTCAAAGACACTCGCACGCGTCCCGATGTTTTCGAAGGTTTTCGCACCAGCAGTTACCGAGATTTTTCCGGCTAAAGCAACGGCGCAGCATTCTAGCCCGCTCAAACTTTCTTCGTAAATCGCGCCCTGTGTTAAGTCAATCATTTTAAAGCCCACATACTCTAATCCAGAATTCGCTTCATTGATATCTTGAACGAGCGTAACGCCTTCAGCGATTTTCGCATTTTGTGGTTTTCTTTGTAATTTACTCATCTTTACTCCTCCTCTTTCTAGTCACGAAAAGCTTTTTGTGAATAACGAGCCGTTACCACTTTTTTGCGTGTATAGAAATCAACGCTATCTTTTCCATTTGCATGTAGCGTACCATAAAACGAAGATTTCCATCCAGAGAATGGGAAGAAAGCCATCGGAGCGGGCACGCCTAAGTTGATACCTAGCATTCCAGCGTCAATGTTTTCACGGAAATAACGAATGGCATCTGCGCTATTCGTGAAGAGGCAAGCGCCGTTAGCAAATTCAGATTGATTAGCCGTTTCCACCGCTTCTTGCAAGTTTTTCGCGCGCATCACAGAAAGCACAGGAGCAAAAATTTCGTCTTTCCAGATCGTCATGTCAGTTGTGACTTCTTCAAAAATCGTTGGACCTACAAAATAGCCATCATTTGGAAGTTCTTTCCGCCCATCGAGCGTAAGCTTCGCACCTTCTTCAATTCCTTTTTCAATATAGGAAAGCGTCCGTGCTTTATTTTCTTCACGAATCACCGGACCAAGGAAAACACCATCATCCAAGCCGTTCCCCATTTTCACGTTTTCCGCTGCTTCTTTGAGCGCCGCAACAAAGCGATCGTAAATCCCATCTTCTACCGTCACAACCGCACAAGCCATACACCTTTCACCAGCTGATCCGAAGGCTGCCGCAATCACATTCGTTACCGTTTCTTCTAAATCTGCATCATTTAAAACAATCGTGTGATTTTTCGCGCCCGTTAACGCTTGAACACGTTTCAAGTTCGCACTACCCGTTTTATACACGTATTCACCCACAGGTTTAGAACCAACGAAAGAAACCGCTTTTATAATCGGGTTCTCTAAAATCCCATTCACGACATCGTGCGCGCCGTAGACAAGGTTTAAGACGCCACCAGGAAGACCTGCTTTTTCAAAGAGTTCAACGAGTTTTTCCATCAATAGTGGCGTTTTTTCTGATGGCTTCAAAATAAAAGTATTCCCTACAGAAATCGCCATCGGGAACATCCAGCAAGGAACCATCATCGGGAAGTTAAATGGCGCAATCCCGCCAACTACTCCGATTGGATAGCGATAATTTGTGGCTTCAACATCTGTTGCAATCGAAGAAAGTGAATCTCCCATCATAAGTGACGGGGAACCAGCAGCAAATTCCACATTTTCAATCCCACGTCCTACTTCACCAAGTGCTTCCGAAAGGCTTTTCCCATTTTCAATCGTAATAAGTTCGGCTAGTTCCTTTTTATGTTCAATCAGTAATTGTTGGAACGCGAACAAAATCCGTGCACGTCTTGGAACGGCCATTTTACTCCATGATTCAAATGCTTTTTCAGCAATTTCTGCCGCTTCATCTAATTCGCTTCTTGTCGAGATCGGAACTTGACAGATGACTTCTCCAGTTGCTGGGTTGTAAACGTCTTCAAATTTTTCCGTCTTACTTTCGCGCCACTCGCCACCTATGTAGTTTTTAAGCTTCCGAATTTCCGTCATGATCATTCTCCTCTACATTCACAAACATGCTTACCTTTTGAACATATTTGTTATATTTTGATTATATTATATATAATAGTTGATAACATTGTTTTCGTCAAGAAAAACATCCAAAAATACCTTCATTTTTCACCAAAAAAGAGTAAGTGTTGATTATTTTTTGATAATATGATATAAATAGAACATGTAATATTACCAAATATAGATAAAGGTGGTTTACCCATGAAAGTTAAACGAATACAAGCTATCGAAGATTACATCCACGCTCAGGGAACCGTGAGCCTTGATGACCTGTGTGAACATTTTAATGTTTCAAAAAACACGATTCGTCGGGATATCAATAAAATTGTAGAAACGAACCGAATAAAAAAAGTTTATGGCGGCGTTGTGTCCGTATTATCAAGCGAAAACGAGCTCCTTCCATTTGAAAATCGAGATATCACAAATCACCTTGAAAAAGAAGAAATCGGCTCGCTTGCCTCTCAATTGATTGAAAACGATGATTTAATTTTCATTGATTCAGGAACGACCACGCGTTATCTTGTCCAGCACATTCCAGCTACAAAAAATGTGACCATCATCACGAACAACCTAGATGTCATCAACCTGGCAAGCAAAATGGACAACATCAAAATTATCGTCATTGGAACAACGCTGAAGCACCGAACTAAATCATTTGTCGGTGTTGAAAACTGGTCCTTTTTTGATAAATACAACGTCACAAAAGCCTTTATGGCGGCGACAGCGTTTTCCTATGAACGCGGCGTTATGAACTCAGATAATCTCGAATATGAAATCAAAAAACGAATGATGAATAAAGCCAGCAAGAAGATCTTGATGGTTGACCATAACAAGGCCGGAAAATCCGCTTTACTAACTTACGGAGCACTTGCCGATTTTGACTATCTAGTGACTTCTAGCACGCTTCCGGATGCCTATCAAGACTACTGTGAGAAGCATGATGTCGAAATCATGACGTCAGCGAAATAAGGAGGAAACTTATATGCCTTTATTAAACATTGATATGTTCCGTGGGAAAACGCCCACGGAAAACAAGAAAGTTTTGGATGCGATTCATGCGGCAGTCGTGGAAGCTTTTGAAGTTCCCGAACGTGACCGCTATCAAATTTTAAATTTGCATGACCAAGCAGAGATGATTTTGCTAGATACGGGCCTTGGTTTTGACCGGACGGAAAACCAACTGGTCATTCGAGTGACAAGTAAAAAGCGTACAGAAAAGCAAAAACAACTTTTCTACAAACGAGTCACAGAGCGTCTTTTGGATGAATGCCAAATCGAGCCTCGCGATGTGATGATTTCCATTGTTGAAAACGGCAACGCAGATTGGTCATTTGGATACGGTGAAGCTCAATTTTTGAACGGAAAACTTTAAATCAAACCATTTTAAGGTAAAATAAAAACTTTGGCTTAAGAGTACAGCTCCTACTAAGCCAAAGTTTTTTATTTGCACCTTTTTCATTCCCTAGATCATTAAAGAAACAAGCACATTGGAAAAGTTTCCAATGTGCTTGTTTCTTTTGTTATTTGATTTCCAGATTAACCGCTACTTTTTCACCCGTTTCGAGTGATTTTTTAGCCGCTTCTGCAATTCGAATCGCCATGATGCCATCTTTAAAACTGCATTTTGTTGGCTGATCTTGTCGGATACTATCGAAAAAGGCGACTTCTTCATTGAAAAAGGCATCTTGATATCTCTCTAAGAAGAAATATTTTGGCGTTCCTGCTTCAACAGATTGCGCCGTATAACGATTGACATGGTAGTCGGG
Source organism: Listeria kieliensis (assembly GCF_003369925.1). GTDB lineage: Bacteria > Bacillota > Bacilli > Lactobacillales > Listeriaceae > Listeria > Listeria kieliensis_A. Next base: position 511,281 of record NZ_LARY01000002.1, read on the forward strand.
TTGGTTTAAGGATTGGAGCATTCCCTTCTCTCCAAAAACTTCAATCCGCTGATCATAACCATAAACGGCTTTACGACTATTATCAATGACACCCATCGCCCCATTTTTAAATTTCAGCGAAACAATCGCCGTGTCAACATCTCCAGCGGCGCCAATTTCTGGATCAACTAAGCTGTTTCCATATGTGAAGACTTCTTCGACTTCATCGTCCATCATAAAACGTGCCATATCAAAATCATGGATCATCATATCCATAAAGATACCGCCTGAACGCTTCACGTAATCAATATTCGGTGGTTCAGGGTCTCTTGATGTGATCTTCAAAATGTGTCGCTCGCCAATGGCCTGACTCGCTGCTTCAAGCTTCACTTTTTCATGACTTTTATCAAACCGACGATTGAAACCTGTTTGGAATTTTACGTTGTTTGCTAAAACAGCGTGATAAGCATCTAAAATGGAAGCTTCTTCTGTTCCTACTGGTTTTTCACAGAAAATATGTTTCCCAGCATTTGCAGCTTGGATTGTTAAATCTGTATGCGTATCAGTTGGTGTACAAATGAAAACGGCATCAATTTCTGGATCATTGAAAATATCGGCTGCTTCTTTGGTGACATTTTCTACACTGAAACGTTCTTTCCAGGAATCCTCTGCAAAAATATCACAGATTGTTTTTACTTTTATATCTTTCATTTGTTTTAAATTGCCTAAGTGGACTTGTGCAACACGTCCGGCACCGATCATGCCAACATTTAAACTTTTCAATTTGCTCGCTCCTTTATTTTTCAGTTCTTGCTTCTTCTCTAATTTCTTCTTCCATTTCTTTTTCAAGAATGCCTTCTTCTGCTTTCATATTAGATTCAAACTGATCTTCAAATTTGAAGTCCAGCTCAATTTCTTCAAGCGTCTTCCCTCTTGTTTCTGGTGCATATTTGAAAGTGAACAGATAAGAAAGAATATTAAAGACGGTAAAGATTAAGAATGTATTTGGTAGCCCCACGCCTGCAAGTAAAATCGGGAAAATGAGTGCTACGGCAAAGTTTGCCATCCAAAGGAAGAAAGTCGAGATTCCCATCCCGAGTCCGCGAACTTTTTGCGGGAAAATTTCAGAAAGTAAAAGCCATGTGATTGGCCCGATACATCCTTGGAAAAACCCAATAAATAGTACTGTTAGAGTGATAACCATGTACGGCAAGAAAGCGGCATTTGGAAAAGCGAATAGCGCGATGGTGATTAATGCCATGCAGAGTGTCGTACAAGTAATCCCAGTCAAGATGAGTTTGCGGCGGTCAACGCGGTGCATCAAACTAATACCAATGATAACTGCAAGCACGGATACAAGTCCATTCGCAACGTTTGCAATAAGCGCCGCACTGGATGCGAAACCAGAACGTTGTAAAATCGTTGTGCCGTAGTACATCATAATGTTGATTCCGATAAGTTGTTGCGTCACCCCAAGACCGATTCCGATAAAGATCAGGCGTCTGATCCAAGGTTTCTTTAAGTCGGAAAAAGTAGCTTTTGGTGCTTCTTTTTCGCGTTTTAGCGAGATATCAATAACATTTAATTCTTCTTTCGCGCCTTCTTTCGAACGTATTTTACCAAGAGAGTCGAGTGCTCTTTCCTTTGTTTTGTTGAGATACAACCAGCGTGGTGACTCTGGGACACGCATGATGCCAAAGAAAAGAACAAGTGCTGGAACAATCGCCACGGCTAGCATGTAACGCCAGATGTGCGTGCTATCGACAAAGACCGTTCCAAGAACAGCATTGATCAAGAAAGCAATAAATTGTCCGGAAACTATCATTAATTCATTTTGAGTAACAATCCGGCCGCGCATTTCTGCAGGTGAAATCTCTGCCAGAAAAGTTGGAACGATAACGGAAGCCCCACCAACTGCAAGGCCTAGGAACAGCCGAGCCGCAATCATTAAAGGAATATTTGGTGCAACCGCACAAAATACAGAACCTAGTACAAATATAATGGCTAAGTAAAAAATCACTCGTTTCCTGCCGAAGCTATCGGAAAGTTTACCACCAATTAAAGCACCAAATGCGGCGCCAAATGTGACGGCTCCTGTTACAAGGCCTTCTGTCACAGGGGTTAATCCGAGTTCTCTTGGAAGACGCATAAAGTCAAGCGCACCGTTCATAACGCCTGTGTTATAACCGAATAATAATCCCCCAAAAGTTGAAATAAGTGCAAAAACTGCTAAATTTCTCTTTGATCGCTGGTCTAAATTCATGCTTATTCATCCTCCAATGCCACAAGTTCGCCTGTTTCAAAGGACTTCGTACAGGCAAGGGCAATTTTTGTTGATTCTAATCCGTCTTTTGCAGTTACATCCGGTTTATCCCCTTCGCGAATGCAGCGAGCAAATTCTGTTAATTCATTGATGAAAGCTTGTTTAAATCGTTCTGGGAAGTGTTCCGAGCAAGGACGTCTCACTCCTTTGTCGTCAAAAATCGTCACGAGATTCTTTTCTGGCTCCTGGGCCACACGAAGCATTCCTTTTGTTCCCATAATTTCTGTTTCAACGTGATAACCGTGATTTGCATTTCTGCCTGAAACAAGAATGGCGATCGCATCATTTTTTAATTTCATAAGCGCAGCGCCAGTTTCTGTATCCCCATATTCCGCTAGTTCTGGATAAGCGAAGTTGTTACCAATTGCCCAAACCTGCTTTACTTCTTCACCAGTGAACCAGCGTACAAGATCAATATCGTGGATAGCCATATCGATGAAAAGACCTCCACTTGAACTGTTTTTAGCAAATTTAACGAAACTTTCCAGCCCAGAACTTGGATCAATTCCGTAGCAACGAACGAGCGTCACTTTCCCAATTTCTCCGCTTTCTACTATTTCTTTGGCGTAGCGGTAAGACTCATCAAAGCGGCGCATAAAGCCTAACATAAAGACTTGTTCTGGCCGAGCTTCAATCACCTTTTTCACCTGTTCAATTTCCGGTAGCGACACCCCTAGTGGTTTCTCGCAAAAAACATGTTTCCCTGCAGCGAAAGCGTATTCAATTTGTTTGGTATGCAAGCTTGAGGGTGATACAATAATGACGGCATCAATTTCTGCCTCATCGACCATTTTCTCAAAGCTTTCATATCCTTTTTGAATACCAAGTGACTCTTTAGCAAACTTAAGCTCCTCGGGTACAACACTACAAGCAGCTACAAGTTCTAAATCTTTAATATAATTTTGTACATTTGAAGCGTGGACTTTCCCAAGACGGCCTAATCCAACAATTCCTGCCTTTATCGGTTCCATCTTTTTTCCTCCTTTTTATGTAAGCGCATTCTTGATAAAATCAATTATAATAAATGTTGGTCATTTTTTCAACAACTTTTGTTAATTTTTGATAAATATATCCAAAAACTGCTTGATTTAACTTATCAAATTAGCTAAAATAAAGAAGAAATAAGATTCACGGGTCAATATAACCATAATATAACCAATAAAAGAACAGGAGTGAAGCAAAATGGCAGTTGAAGTAGCAAAAATCCACGTAGGGATTGCTCCAATTGGTTGGAGAAACGATGACATCCCAGAGATCGGAAAAGAAAATACATATAAACAGATTCTAAGCGATGCAGTTCTAGCTGGCTTTGAAGGAACTGAAGTAGGTGGTTGTTATCCGACTGATCCTGACGAACTGAATAAAGAACTTAGCCTCCGTGATACGCGTATTATCGGGCAATGGTTTAGCGGCTATCTGATTCGTGACGGAATCAACCAAGCAAAACAAGATTTTGAAAAACATTGTGCTTTTTTGAAAGCGGTTAACGCAGATATTGCCGTTTATTCCGAGCAAACTTATAGCATCCAAGGAACAGATAAATGCGTTTATACAGAGAAACCAGATTTTAGTGATGCTGAATGGGAGACACTCACTTCTGGACTCAATGAACTCGGCGAAATCGCAAATCGTTACGGCTTGAAACTCGCTTTCCACCATCATATGGGAACAGGCGTCCAAACAAAAGCTGAAGTAGATCGTTTAATGGCAGCAACTGATCCTAATAAAGTACATTTACTCTACGATACAGGACATATTTTTGTTTCGGATGGCAACGCGCTAGAAATCCTGCATAGCCACTTTGACCGGATCGCACACGTTCACTTTAAAGACGTTCGGGGCAAGAAACTGGAAGAATGCAAACAGACGAATAAGTCTTTCTTAGGCTCTTTTCTTCACGGGATGTTCACGGTCCCAGGAGATGGCGACATTTCCTACCAAGAAATTTATGATTATCTCATTCAAAACCATTATGAAGGTTGGATTGTGATCGAAGCCGAGCAAGATCCGAAAACAGCTAACCCGCTTGAATATGCACGCTTAGGAAAAAACTTCATGGATTCACTTCGAAGATTCAACTAAGCATGAAAAGGGCAACCCGGTTTCCGGGTTGCCCTTTTCATTTGCTCAATAATATTTTGCGATAACCGCATCGGTTGTTTCTTTTGCCTTTTTGATGACTTCCTCTGGATTCATTTGGTAGTATTCAGGTCGGAATAGCTCAACAGAAGCGACGAAATCATAATTCAATTCTTTCATTTTCGCAAGATGCACCTGCAGGTCAATGATCCCTTCTCCCGGGTAGCAGCGATCAGTATCACGCATTTGCCCAACTGGATAATCATCAACATCATTAATATGGAAAATGAAGATTTTATCGGCAGCTTCTTTCGTCACATTCGCAAGGTTTGAATTCATTCCTGTAAATTGGAAAGTATCATAAACGAGACCCACATTGTCTCGGTCAATCGTCCGCACGATTTCATAAGCTTGTTCGAAAGTATTCACCGTGTTTTCTGGGATGCCGATAAATTCGACAGCAATTTTTACGCCATACGGCTTGGCGAGATCGGATAGCTCGGTTAGCACTCGCACACAACTTTCATTCACTTCTGGAACAAGGGTTTTTCCTTTTTCAGTGTCGTCCAAATTGGATGGGACTGCACAAATATATTCGCATTCGATCGCGCGACAAATTTCCAAGTATTCCTTAAACTCTGTAATGACAGCCTTTTCGTCTTCTTTCGTGCGATTATTGAAAAAGCAAAGCGCATTTAGCGAAAGCGGCTTAATTTGATGGCTATCAAAGTACTGTTTTAAATCCGCCAAGCTGTGGCGTGTCAAGTAATCCTTCAGCTGATCGATCGAACGAATTTCAATGTAGTCATACCCGTATTTCTCGCAGTATTCTAGGTTTTCTTCAAGCGTTGCGCTTTCAAATGTCGTTCCTTCGTTAAATCCAATTTTCATGCCCTATTCCTCCTTTTTAGATACGATAAAAGTCAGGTGTTTCTGGAAGATCAATTTTTTCTACTTCGCCACTTTGCTGCGCCTTCACGCCTGCATCCGCCGTAACCGCTGCAACGTAACCATCCCAAGCGGTTGGATAAGAAGGCGAGCCCGTTTTTTCAATAGCATTGATAAAAGCATTAAATTCATTATCATACGCATCCATAAAACGTTTTTTCCAGTCCATCAACAAGTTTTCACTGCGTTTGGCGTCTTTTCGAATTCCAAGACTGCTCACTTCTGGCAAGGACAGGATGCCATCTTCACCAACCACGCGGCACTGAATATCATAGGCGTAGCCACAATTTACGAAGATTTCCGCATGAATTGAAATGCCGCTTTTCGTCACCAAATGAACAATTTGCGGGTCTTTCAAATGCGATAATTTATTTTTCGTTTGTTTCGGATAGAAAACTTGAATGCTTTCATAATCATCATCCACGAGCCAGTGCAAGACATCAATTTCATGAATCAACGTGTCGACAACTGCCATATCGGTTGTATAGTTTTCATCCACTTGAGGATTGAAATGCTGGCAAGAAAGCATCAGCGGTTCGCCAATTTCTTTCGCATCAAGCGCTTGCTTCAGCATCTGATAGCCCGCATCATAACGGCGCATAAAGCCCACTTGAAGCAGCCGCTTTCCTTGCTTCATTTCGGCATCGATGATTCGCTTGCACCCTTCAGCCGTTGTCGCAAGTGGCTTTTCACAAAAGACGTACTTCCCAGCTTCGATTGCCTTCAAAACCGTTTCCTCATGAGCCGGCCCCCAACTTGAAACGATGACCGCATCCACATCAGCTGCGATAAGTTCAGCATCCGTCGCAAAAAATTGCGCATCTAGTTTAAAATCGCGAATGATTTGCTCCGCATTTTCTTGATGGATATCTGATAGCGCTACAATTTCCGCCCCTGAAATCCGTTTCGTAATTCGCTCGATATGTTCTCGTCCAATTGCCCCAGTTCCTACTACACCCATTTTAAGTGTCATGCTTGCCATCTCCTTTTGATTAACTTGATTTATTTTGTATCCGCTTTCATTGTAATGAAATTTCGATTCCCTGCCACGGCAAAAAAGTGCTATAAAATCGTAAAATTTTGCTTTTTTATCAATTCTTGGTTATATTGGAACCAAGAAATCCAACATTTGATAATCAAGTCTGACAAAGAGGTGATCACAATCAATCCTTACATCCCAAAAATCGAACCGGGGATTCTAGCCAAACGAGGTCCTTTCTTTTACGAAACGACGGAGCTCACTCGAAAGCTTTACCTCCACGCGTACTGGAGCGGCGAATATCTCGTGGATGTCCAGTACAGCCTAACCCGCGATTACATGAGCTCATTTTTGGTGTTCTTCGTCAAATCCGGCGAACTGCATTTTGACTACCGCGAACAAACCTTTACGGCTCCTGCAGGAACGCTCGTGTTGCTTGACTGCAAAGAAAAAAATCATTACTTTGCTTCGCAAAACGCCCGGTTCCAGTTTGTCCATTTTAACGGCCCCACGGCTCAAAGTTTCTGCGATGCGCTGTACGCTCAACACGGCTCGCTTTTTTCCCTTCCGCCAGAGCAAAATCCAATTCCGCGCATTCTTGATTTGATGGAATCTGGCGCTCTGCACGACTTTGAAATCGCGACTTGCTTTAATGAGCTATTGGGGCGCTTGTTTGAGCGAACTCGCTTGCCACTTGAGATGCGCAGCGCACCATCGGATAAATATCCGCCAGAAATCCAAGCGGCCCTTACTTTCATTCACAGTCACTATTACGAAAAAATAACCATCCAAAGGTTAAGTCATGAAGCGAGCCTCAGTTCGTATCATTTTTCTAGACTTTTCAAAAAGCACACCGGGGAAAGTCCGCATCAATACTTGCTTACGCATAGGCTCAAACAAGCCAAGCGAATGCTCCTTGAAACCAACTTGACGGTCGAACAAATAAGCACACAATGCGGTTTTTCTTCAAGCACGCATTTTATCAAGGCCTTCGCTAGCGCAAATGCCGGCACAACGCCAGGCAAGTTCCGCAAAGTCCACTTTTGACGCCAAACAAGAAGCGCTGGGCAAGTTGCCCAGCGCTTCTGTTATTTGCCTTATGAGTATTTTCTTTCATCAAGTGACTAACTTGGGATGTCAAGATAGTAGTTATCATCTTCCATTATTTTTTCTAGAAATTCTTTGAGAGAATCTGCGATTTTGAAGTCCCCATAATAAATCTTGCCCAGCGTTTCTTTTGAAATCCCCATCAATAAATACAAATTACTATCAGCTTCAAAAAACACCAGCCCTTCCTCTTCAATATCTTGATACATCTCATCATCTACAAATCCTATATAATCCCCTTGACGAGTTCGAAAATCTCTTACTGACACAGGATCCATCAACCTATTTGTATTATCTGTATTGCTTTTAAAAAAACCATACCCTATTTCTTTATAAAATTTCCCCAATTGCTCAGGCAGTTGGATATTTAATAATTTTTCTAGCTCTTCAATCTCTTTTGTTGAAACTGGATAAAATGAATTTTGCTTATTTTTCAACACGAATTCAAACATATCACTAATCTCCTTTAAATAATTTTCTAGCAGGTGACCCAGCCGCATGTATACCAGCCTGATGTTCATTCGGATATCTTGCTGGATGGATATTCCACCAAGCGCTATCTCCACCAAAACTGTTTTCGATTACGTGGTGAGCATCATACGGCTCTCCAGCTTTTTTTAAAACTTTTCCTGTATTAGCAGAGTAGATATCATTTTTGTAGACAGGCCATTTTTGTCCAGTTTTTAGTTCCCATTCCTTTTTTAGTTCAACTTTTACTTTATTAAATTCATATCTATTGGCTCTAGATTCTCGAGGAGTTAACTTCGTATACTCCTTTGTTCTAAGTGCTTCCTTCAACAAATCAACTTGATTTTTTGGGATACTTCTACCAGTTCGAGCTTCTACATCCCGTATATAGTCACGAATTAACTGGCTTTCGACAACACTTTTCGGTTTGTTGATTGAATAAGTCTTGCCTGACAATTTCTTCTGTACTGATTTTAAATTGGCAAGCTCTCCTGCCTTTATTTTAACACCTTTTCCACCTATTCTCCCAGTCCAAAGCAGTGTCCCCAAGCCAATTGCACTTCCAACTGTAATAGACATTTTTTGGACTTCATCTAAATCTTTACCACTACCATCGCGCAATTGATTAGCCCAAGCCGCCCAAATCGTATCTGTCATAACTTTTGTTAATTCCTCGCCTCGCTCTTTTTCAATTTGTGAGGGATCTTTAAGTTTTCCATTTGCGATCAGTCCATTATAAATAGCCGAAACACGCATACTTTCTTCATAAGACATTCCTTCTTTGGAAAGCACCCAGAAACCGTGATTATCTTGATATTTTTCAAATGAATCCCAGTCATAATCTGCTTTTACTTGCTTGTCTTTTTCTTTCAAATGAGACAGCCAAGTGATTTTTGAATTATACTGATAGGAATGACTTTTTCCTTTGAAAAAACGCCCATTCCGAATATCCTCAAGACCTTGTTTCACGTAATACATATCTTTTAATGCTTCCTCTAGGACATCTTGATTTCTAGCCTCAAAGTCTTCAAACTTATGCAAAATGTCCATTTTATTATGTATGGTGCTCATGGCACTCGCATATTGATCAAGCTGCTTGAATTGTTGAGGCAACGCATCAATTCCTCCAACCGCTTTCATTTCGACAAGAACCGTTTCCATCATGTACTGATAATTGGCTATTTGGGCTTCCATCTCATATAGCCTTTCTGTATCTAAACGAGCATCTCCTGAGGGATCTACTTGGTTATGAAAATCACTCACATATTGATGCGCTTTTTTCTTCGCTTCTTTTAATAAGGATTTTCCTTTTTTAACTAACATTAAAATAACTTTTTCATAGTAAGTTTTAGCATTCTCCGCCATTTTTCCTTGTAAATCGTGATCATCAATTAACTTATTGACATCATGTTTTAAACTATTAAGTGCTTCCTCCATTTGGTCCGCTTCTCGCTGAAACGCATCACACATCTGTTTGACTTCTGCAATATCAATTCTCGCCATCTAGTTTAAGTCCCTCCTGTTGAGCGCGAGTTAATTTTTGTTTTTCCTCTTCCAACTCTTCTTTGATTTTTTGACTGGCATTTTTTAAAGCATTGAATTCTTGTTCAGCACTTTCTTCTAGCTCAAGATGGAATGAGTTAGCTTGTTGCCCTTGCCAACCTTCGCGTGCCAAATCTAACAGTTCTCTTTGTTCCTGCCCCAAACGAGTGATATCTTCTAACACCCATTCTATTCGAGCTCGTTTTAAGTAATTGTGATGCAACTTTTCATCATCGTTTTTTGTTTTCATGTCTGTTCCCTATCCTTTTATGGCTTGTGCAATGAAGTGAGCTAATTTTTTCTCCTCCTCAACCATTGCTTTCTCTATATTTCGTAAATTTTCACTTTCTTTTCGCACCGCCGAATCAAACCCGTTTAGTCCTTCAGCAATCTCAGAAAGTCCATATTGCAAACTTTGTGCAGATCCGGTTGAATAGCCTAAATAAGAAGGCGTTTTCACTTTTAAATCGGCGGCATGTCGTGCTATGGATGCGGCATGTTCAGAAAGTCTATTACTTGGAAGTTTAATTTGTTGTCCCATCTTTTTCACCTCATAAAAAGTATAGCATGAATCCAATCTATTCATTGTGAATATTTTGTGAACTTTTCAGCCAAACACAAAAAACCTCGTCTAAGGACAAGGTTTAACAGAACTTTAGTTGCATTTTAAAAGCTTTCTAGAGTACAGTCTCAAAATATAGTTGTAGTGGATTTGTACTTCCAATATCAAAACACCATTCAGAATAACATAGCTCTAAAACGTTTTTCACGTGCCTCAATAACGACGCGGAGTTTTGGAACCATTCAGAATAACATACCTCTAAAACCGGCGTTAAGCTCGATTTCCATAAAGGACTGTTTTGGAACCATTCAGAATAACATACCTCTAAAACATTGCTACATTCATGACACCATTCAACCCCGTTTTGGAACCATTCAGAATAACATACCTCTAAAACCTCGGAAAGTTTTTCCGACATTTCGTAATCGCGCTATTCGTCCCTAGCAAGGACTTCAATTCTGATGGTTCCTTTTTCTTGCCTGACTCCACTTAGTCTCACTACCATCATAATATGTTACTACTCAAAATACAAGTCAACTCTTTACCAAGGTTGCTTTTTCCCGTACGGCTCCACTTGGCACTTTCAATCTATCATGATTCCTCTTCAACATTATGCGTTAAATGCATCCGAATTGTATCTAATTTATATCCATAAAAATCATCGACAAAGCGCTCTGTTTCAACAAATCCTCTTTGTAAGTAAAACTGGTGCGCATAATCGTTTCCTTTTTCTACATTCACAAACATCGGGAGCGGTAAGTTAAACAGATGAATTCCTTCTTCTAAAACTTGCGTTCCGTAGCCTTTTTCTTTTTCACTCGGAAGAATATAGAAAGCGGATAGTTCACTTTTCCCTTTATCAAGTTCGATAAAATTAGCAAATCCAATAAGCTCACCCTCTTTTTCTAGAACAACAAATGGGGTTGCGCTAATTCTGTTTTCAAGTGTCGCCAGATTGTAAAATTTTTCCAAAAAACCGTCTTGCGTTTCTCTTGGAATAATCGTTTCGTACGTATCATGAAAGGATGAAGTTGCTACTTCGCGAATTTTTTCTGCATCTTTTATTTCGGCTTTTCTAATATTTATGGCCATCATGAACCCCCCTGATTCAAAATTCTATTTTATTCAGCTCTTTACCCTTTTTCACTTGAAAAAAAACACAATCAATGTTAACCTTTTTTTATTATAAGTTTACATTAAGGAGTGTTTCCATTTGCGAAATGAAAAATTAAAATTTTTAATCTTAGACGCGCTATTTGCGGTTATCATAGCGATTTTAGCCCAAGTTGCTATTCCGGTTGGCCCAATTCCCTTCACAGGACAAACCTTTGCCGTCGGACTTGCTGCTACCATTTTAGGGGCTCGCCACGCAACGATTTCTGTTTTTGTTTACATATTACTTGGCGCAATTGGTATTCCTGTCTTTCAAGGTATGACGGCTGGGCTTGGAATTATTGTCGGCATCACGGGCGGTTATATTATTGGATTCCTAGCCAATACTTATTTAACGGGGCTCATTTTGGATAAAACGCGTTACACAACCAACATGGCCATCATCGCGAATATCATCGGGGCCATGTTTACCTTACTTTTCGGGATGTTGTGGCTCAAAATTAGCGCAGGTATGTCGCTTTCACAATCCTTCTATACTGGGTTTGTGCCTTTCCTCATTCCTGGTATTATCAAGGCCGTTCTTGCTGGTGTTTTAGGAATTATGATACGAAACCGCTTAATCAAAAGTCATTTAATTCGCGAATAATCGCCCTAAACGTGCATTATTACACAATTCAAATAGTACCCAAATTGCTTTTTCTTGCTTATAATAAAAAAGTAAATATCGGAAAAAGGGGTACGAATTTATATGTCACTTGAAAAAGAACTGGAAGAAACAGACTTTGATTTGCTTACGCTGTTGCAGTCAAAACGGGAATCTGTTCTGCCGTATTCAAGAGTCCATTTCAAGCGGGGAGAAACCATTATTTCAGAGGGAGAGCAAAATCAGTATTTTTACATCATTTTAGATGGAGCCGTTTCAATGAACAAAGGCACTTGCAGAGAAGATATTATTTTATCCTTTCTTGGGAAGGAAGAACAATTAGGGTTTTTTCATCTGGTCGAAAACAGCCCTTCGCCCGTCTCTTATGAGGCTGTTAGCGAAGTTAGTGCCTACCGTTTTGAAAGCAGTTATGTTCGTGAAAGAGTGGCAGAGGAAAAACCGGATCTTTTTTTACAGCTTGCAAATCTGGCTGCTTTTCCTGCGTTCGAGCGCGAAGCCAAGGTTCACCTTCCGTCAGACGAAAAAATTTTAGCGGGGCTGATCATCATTGGGAAGAAATTCGGGCGTCTTGAAGAAGACGGTTCCTGCCTGATTCCCTATTTTTTCACGCAGAAAATTCTCGGGAATTACTTGAATTTAGCTCGTGCGTATGTGGCGACGAATTTACGGAAGCTTGAAGAAGAAGGAATCCTTGCTCTGTCGCCCAAACCATGGCGAATTTATCAATTTAAAAAGCACGAGGAACGCTTAAAACGTGAATATAACTTATTTTAAAACATCATGAAAAGTCTTTTTTCATGATGTTTTTGTATTTTAGGCGTATACTTCAAATGGAATCTTTTTGGAGGGATTATTTATGGATAAAAACATCGATGAAAAGCTGATTGCAGATTTTTCTAAGCGTTTGAAGGAAAATCCCACAAATCAAATTGTACAAGATGCCATCATGAAAAATGGGATCAAAGCGGCAACTGAAAACGCGGAGGTTGCTTGGAAATTGCAGCCTGTTTTTTCGAACGAAGTCAAAACGGATAAGGTCACGAATCAAAAGCAAAGTGGTCTCTGCTGGATGTTTGCAGCTTTAAATACGTTTCGTCATCATATGAACGGAGCGCTTGGAATCCAAGATTTCGAGCTTTCGCAGAACTACACAAACTTTTGGGATAAATTTGAGAAAGCGAACTATTTTCTGGAAAATATCATTGCAACACGAGATGAAGCGGTGGATAGTCGCACGGTGGCGTTTTTGCTTGAAACACCGCAACAAGATGGCGGGCAATGGGATATGATCGCCTCCCTCATTGAAAAATACGGCGTTGTACCAAAGAGCGCTATGCAGGAAACGTTTCAAAGTTCCTCTTCTCGCGACTTGAATGAACTCTTAAACGCACGTCTTCGTGCAGCAGCTGTGAAGCTTCGCAAAATTGCGCCAGAGGACATTTCGTCGCTCAAGGAAGAAGTACTTGGCGAGATTTACCGCATCCTCGCGTTCTCGCTTGGTGAACCGCCTAAAACATTTGATTTTGAATACCGCGATAAGGAAGACGTTTTCCATCAAGATTTAGGGCTAACGCCGCAAGCTTTTTATCAAAAATACGTTGGCATTCCGCTAACCGACTATGTTCCGATCATTAATGCGCCAACTAAAGATAAGCCTTTTAATCGGACGTTTACGGTTAAATTTTTGGGAAATGTGACAGACGGTCGCCCCATCAAATATTTGAACGTGGATAGTGAAACGCTTAAAGGTCTAGCGAAAAAGCAAATTTCAGCCGGCGAAACGGTTTGGTTCGGCTGCGATGTTGGTCAAAGCTTCGAACGAAAAAACGGGATTTTGGATCCAGCCATTTTCGATTTTGAAACGGCCTTTTCGCTACATTCTGGCATGTCGAAAGCGGAGCGGCTGGACTACAAGGAAAGCATGTTGACACACGCGATGGTACTAACGGGTTTTAATGAAAAAGACGGAAAAGTTGATCGCTGGAAAATTGAAAACAGCTGGGGCGAAAAAGTGGGCAAAAACGGCTATTTTGTTGCTAGCGATGCGTGGATGGACGAATTCACTTTCCAAGTGGTCATAAACAAAAAATTCTTGTCGGATGAACTCGCGCAAGCTTTTGCAGAGGAACCTATTCAGTTAAAACCTTGGGATCCAATGGGGTCGCTTGCCGTGTTTGAATAATAAAATATGGGGAGAATCTTAATTAAGATTTTCCCCATATTCTATTAGTAACTTCAAAATAAAGATAATCGTGATCGTCCAACCAATCCAAGTTACATTTCGATATATCTTATTTTCTCTTTTAACTTCTTTCAAATTTTTCCTTAGGATCTCTTTTTCTTTTTCATCATTGCTAGCATAAAACAAATGCGAGTAAGCTTTCTTTCGTTCATCATGAACTGTTTTTTTCCACCCATCAGATAATTGTTCCCATTCAGAAATCGCTTCTTTATATTTATTTGCAAAAAAGTAGATATATCCTTTGAGTAACGTAATATGTACTCCGTAACCCCCATCTGTTTGAGCCACAAAATTCTCTGCCGCTGATGTTATTTTTTTAGTTGCTCTTGCAGACAATAAAATGTAATAAAATCGTGCTGTATCGTTTTTAGGATCAAGCGCTAAGGCTTTCTTTAAAATTTCACTGCTTACTAAAAATGACTGATAGTTCACTGTAAGCAAACCTAAGTCTCTCCGAATAGAAATCAGCGCACGGAGCGTTAGTAGATCTGAATCTTTTTCATATATCTCCTCAGCTTGATTCAAAAAATATTCAGCATTATTGACATCTTCATGTACAAGATAAAGATACGCATTGTATCGCAACTGGTAGAAAGCCTCTAATTGTTCAGATGTCAATCCTTCGTAAGCATAAAAATTAAAATCTGGCAGGTCGAAAATATCTGCACCCGCATCCGTGTCATCATTCAGATGAAAACTTATTTGAAAAGTTTCTATCAAGAACATACTGACAGCCTTTGGTAATACCATAAAATATTGAGCAACAAAAACTTCTGCACTTTGATGCGCCATAAGAATTTGTTCCATATTCCATGTCTCAATTTCTTGAAAAAAGGCTTGCCACTTCTGGGATGCATACCTTGAATCTAGAGAATCATATAATTTTGTAAGCTCAGACTGAAAATAGATTATTGAAGAATTTTGCCATTCCGTTGCTGTTGCAAGGTTGACATATCTATTTTCAAAATTATTTTCTTCATTTTTAACAATAAAGTCCACTTCTCGTAAATCAAATGATTCTTCTTTTTGATTTTTCAACCTCTTAGAAATGTTATCGAAGGCTTCTTTTAGCTCCTGAAATTCTGCTGGCTTATCTTGAGGATGTGTTGTTTTTAGTTTGGCAGCATAAGCTCGCTTCACCATCTTCAAATCATTAGTTGGTTCGATTCCAAGAATTTCCCATTCATTCATCTAAAAAACCTCCTTCTCCAAATCATTAAGAAGGTCTGCAAAATTTTTCGCTGCATGCTTAATGTCATGATCGTTTTGTTTTTCAAGAACTATTTCAAATTCATTTGTGACTTTTTGAATGAAGTCTCTTTTTTCTCCAAGGGACTCCGCATAGATCCTGTTTGCTTTTGCTATCAAATATTTATTTTCTTCTCTTTCGCGAGGATGTATTTTCAGCTTGGAAAGTCTAGCAAAGCTTTTTTTCAACTCTTCAGTGGATAACTGGCTTCCTTGCTGAATATAAAGCTGCTTTTCCTCCCCAGTCTCACTTATTTTCGCAATGACTTCGAGCACTCCATTTGTATCATAAGTAAACCGAACTAAAATAGCCTGATCCTTGCCTTTTCTTGGAAGAAGTATTTTCAAGTCACCTATCTTCAAGTTGTCCTTCACAAAACGATTTTCTCCTTGATAAATTTGAAAATGAATTTCATCTTGTTCTTCGCTAACAGGAGTAAAAAGACGTTCTATACTTATTGGAATGGTACTATTTCGCTCAACCATCGGAGAGAATAAGCCCTCTCGGTAGCTATTTTGAAATTTGGCCACTACTTCGACTCCTAAAGAAAAACCGCAAACATCTGTCATCATCATTTCCGATACATCTTCATTCCGGCTAATCAAAGCAGCTTGAATGCTTGCTCCGATACCAACAGCTTCATCAGGATTGATCTCAGTGTAAGGAAATTTTAATAATAAATGCCGCAAATAATCTTGTACGATAGAAAGTTTGGTTGCTCCTCCAATTAAAATGACTTTATCTAGATCGTGGACTGAAAGATTTGAGTCTTTCAAAGCTTTTAAAATGATATTTCGCATCCTTAGAAATAGCGGCTCACAAATTCCCGTCAATTGCTTACTATCAATACTCACACTGTATCTTGTTTCGCCACATCTGAAAGAAATTTCTCCGTCAATTTGCGGATTCAATTCTTTTTTATAGGTTTCAACCGCCTTAGTTAAAATCCCCTTTTCATCTGCTGACAGATCTTCTATATTTAAATCTTTCTCTTTCAGTACAAATTCGATGATTTCCTGTGTGAAATTCTCGCCGCCAAGAAAATTATCACCACTGATCGCATTGACTTGCATGACTCCTTCAAACATTTCCATTATAGAAACATCAAAAGTGCCTCCTCCAAGGTCGATCATTGCAAACGAAATATCTTGATTAAGATCGTGAATCCCATAGGCGAGTGCTGCTGCGGTTGGCTCACTTATAAGTCCTACTACATTTAATCTACTCAATTGAGCCGCTTGGATGGTGGCCTCTCGTTGCAAGTTGTTGAAATAAGCTGGAACAGTTATAACTGCTTCTGTAATTGTCTCATTAAAGAAAGTTTCCGCGTCTTTTTTTAAGCTACTTAGAATAAAACTTGATAATTCAACTGGAGAGAAATAAGTATTTCCCAATTTATATTTTTTCTCCGTGCCCATAAATCGCTTAAAGGCAGCCGCCGTTTTTTCTGGATGTGAAACAAGTCTTTCCTTTGCGATTTTCCCGACTAATATCTGGTTATTTTCGTCTAAACTCACAACGGAAGGTGTTAGATAGTCACCTAATACATTAGGAATTAATTTTACTCCTTCTTCTGTCCAACACGAAACGAGACTATTTGATGTTCCCAAGTCTATACCGATGATTGTCATAACTTCTCCCTTTCTTTTTATCCTTATGTCTATAATTTTTGCTTTAAACCATTATTGAAAGATATTTCATTTATTATAGCATGTATTTCCCCATTACTATTCAAAAAATAAAACTATTTTCAATATTAAAGACGTGTAGCCTTTGCTACACGTCTCTTCTAATACATACAAGTAATATGATGCGCATTAAATCGCGCTTCGGTTTCTTCATCTAGTTTAAAATCGGTAATCAAATAATCAATGTCATGGCAAGCGAGGCTTTGGTGCATGAACTTATGATTCATTTTTTCTTGTGTTGCAAGTAAGACGAGCAAGTTGGATTGTCTGCGATACGCCTGTTTGATAAGCGCCTCGCCTTCATGCGTTTCTGTCGCCCCTTTGTCATAATCAATCCCGCGGCAAGAAACAAAGGCGATGTCTGCGTTATAAGTTAATGCGTCATTATAGGCTTTGGCTCCGTTAACTGTATAACGCTTTGGCAAAATTGAGCCGCCTAAAATGCTCACGCGTGCGCTCGTGAATTCGGATAGCATCGAGGCTGTCATCACACCATTTGTAATGATTTGAAGCCCCTCAAATCGACTGAGTACGCCCACTAGATAAAGTGAGGTGGAACTTGAATCAAGAAAAATGACCATATCGTCACGAATGAGCGTTTTTGCCACTTCCGCGATATACTTTTTATTTTCCTCATTGTTAAGTTCGTTCATCTTCATCAAATATGGGATGTCAATTTTTTGATTGTCGATAATCATAGCGCCGCCTCTTGTTCGCCTCACCAGTCCTTTATTTTCCAAATGAACTAAATCACGCTTCACGGTCGCTTCGCTATAATTAACAAGCTTGATCAAATCTTGAATCCGAGCAAATTGTTCCACTTTTAAATAATTGACAATCTGCTGCTGCCTTTCTTCTGCAACACTTAACATCGCCTTCACCTCTTACTCATTTTCTTGCCTAAAGTTAATAGTGCTTGCTTTGCCCGACCGTGTTTAAAATTTTAAGTTTATGGCGCACGACTTCTTTTACTTTTTCGTTTGCAGCTGGGTAAACTTGGTTTGGTTCGTACATTCCCGGATTTTCATTCAGCATCCGATGAACTTCTGCAAAAAAGACGCTCTTTAAATCTGAGCTTAAATTAACTTTCCCGACGCCATAACGAACAGATTCACTCACTTCTGCATCGGGATTCCCAGATCCTCCGTGTAAAACAAATGGGATATCTAAGCGCTCATGCAATGTTTTTAAAAGTTCGATGTTAAGCTCTGGTTTTTTATCTTTCGGGTACAGGCCATGAGCTGTTCCAATAGCAACTGCAAGTGTATCAATCCCCGTCTCTTTCACGAAATCTTCAGCTTGATTGGGGTCTGTATAAATAATGGAATCCGCTCCACCTTCTGCTGAACCGTTATTGCCAATTGTACCAAGTTCTGCTTCGACAGAAACCCCTACTTTATGCGCAAGCTTCACAACTTCTTTAGTTAGCGCCACATTTTCTTCGTAAGGCGCTCTTGAAGCGTCAATCATAACGGAGGTATAACCGTTTCGGATGGCCCGCATCACGTCTTGAATCGTTCCGCCATGGTCCATGTGGATCACAACCGGGACACGGCTTCTTAGTGCATATTCTTTTACGGTTGCAATAAATTCGTCTCCTAGATAGGCAATTTCATCTGGATGGATTTCTAAGATGACAGGGGCATTGTTTGCTTCTACTTCTTCCATGATAGCCTTTAACATGTCGTAACTGCAAATATTGAAGGCAGGAACGGCGAATTCATTTTCATTCGCTACTTTTAATAGTTCTTTCATGGTCATTAACATTACACATTCACCTCTTGTTTTATTGGTTTTTCTTGTTTAACTGGACGCTTGAGCAGCCCAATCATCACTGCTGTCACGATGCTTCCTAAAATAATCGCAAGCAGGTAGATAAAAACATGATTGATGACGCCTGGGATAAACATCACCCAAATACCACCATGTGGAGCAAGTGAAGTTACGCCCGCTCCCATCGAAATAGCTGCAGCGGTTGCAGATCCTGCCATTAGACTCGGAATTACTCTCAGCGGATCGGCTACGGCAAACGGAATCGCGCCTTCTGTAATATAGGATGCTCCTAAAACCCAGCAAGACTTTCCTGCCGTTTTTTCCTCCGTAGTAAATTTGTTTTTAAATAATAAGGTAGCAAGCGCAAGTCCAAGTGGTGGCACCATTCCTGCTGCCATACACGCCGCAATCGGGGCATTGACGCCAGCTGTCATTAAGCCAATCGAAAAAGTTGAAATCGATTTATTAATTGGTCCGCCCATATCCGCCGCCATCATCACGCCAATCAGTAAGCCGAATAGCACGCCAGATGTTTCACCCAGTCCATTTAGCCAACCCGTCAGCGCCTTAAGCAACCATGAAATTGGGGTATCAATGATAAACACCATCGCAAAGCCGACAATCGCAATACTTGCAAGTGGAACGACAATCAACTGGTAAATGGAAGCAATGGATTTGGCTACTTTAATTTTATTTGCGAAAAAGTGCGCCAAGTAACCTGCTAAAATCCCGCCGATCATTCCGCCAAGGAAACCGGATCCGCCCGCTGTCGCAAGAGTCCCTGCAACAAGTCCAGGTGCAAAACCAGCGCGCCCGGCAATGGAACTTGCGATTCCTGCTGCAAGCGCGGGTACCATTAGCGCAAAGGCTGTATCTCCCCCAATTTTCGAAAAGGCTCCAGCAATCGCATTATAACTGCTTGAATCTGGATTGGATGCGTCAATTCCAAACGCGAAACTAATAGCAATCAAAATTCCGCCTGCAATGACAAATGGCAACATATAGTTAACACCATTCATAAAATGATTATAAATACCTGCTTTCTTGCCATCACTTGTATTTCCATCTGTTTTGCTTGACTCTGCTTTCGTTAATCCTTTTTCTGCTAGTGTTTCTTCAAGTACACGATCTGCTTCTTTAATCGCTCTTGAAGTGGACACACGCTTGATTTTTTTGCCGGAAAATCGGCTTAAATCAATGTCTTTATCAATAGCTAGAATCACATAATCTGCCTGTTCAATTTCTTCGGCTGTTAAAACATTTTCAACTTTTGCACCTTGTGTTTCCATCTTGATTTGATAACCCAAATCTTCTGCTGTATTCGTCAGCTTTTCTGCTGCCATATAAGTATGTGCAATTCCAGTCGGACAAGCTGTTACACCGACAATTTTCATGTGAGACGCCTCCTTTTAAGTTAATATTTCACTAACGTTTTTATAATCTTTCGTATTTTTCAACTCTTCTTGAAATACTGGATCCATTAGTTTCCGAGAAAGCTCGCTTAAAATCTCCAAATGTGTATCCGCGGCTTTTTTCGGAACGGCAATGATAAAAGACCATTCAACGGGTGATTCATCGAGACCAAAATAATCCGTCATTTTTCCGGAATGAACAAAAGTAATCAAAGGTTCTGTTACTTGTTTACTTTTGGCATGAGGAATGCCAAATCCGGATTCAATGCCTGTTGAAGTTTCTGCTTCCCGCTTATAAAGATCTTTTACAAATTTTTTACCATTCAAGATGGATCCTTCTGCTTCAAGACGTTCCGCTACTTTTGTAAACAGCTCATCTTTTGTAGTTATTGTTTCATCAAAAATAATACGATTTTCATTTAATAATTCCATAATACTCATGCTAAGAACCTCCTAATAAAGTAAGCGCTTTCCCTTATTTGTCTTAAGAATAGCATGGTGACCAGAATTATTCAATGCTATGAATCAAATAT
Organism: Listeria kieliensis; assembly: GCF_003369925.1. Classification (GTDB taxonomy): domain Bacteria; phylum Bacillota; class Bacilli; order Lactobacillales; family Listeriaceae; genus Listeria; species Listeria kieliensis_A. The sequence continues at coordinate 531,942 of NZ_LARY01000002.1, forward strand.
TCATAAAGCTCATTTTTTTACGTTTTTTGATTATTTTTTGATCGATATCGTTCATTGATTCGAATTATTCTTTCGAAGATACTTTAATCTGAAAAATATAAATAGTATCTAAAAATCAACATGGAAAGGGTTTTCATTGATCATTCACGACTCAAAATAGACTTTTCAGGTATAAAGTGTTTATATTCACAAATTCGTGCTATATACACCTGTGAAACAATTCGTTGTTTCACAAATTGTCTGTAGGATAAGCGATGGCTAGCTTTAATAAGTAAAACGGGAAGCACCGTCACAACTCAAAAATGCAGATAAATAAAACAATAAGGAGTGTCAGACAAAATGGAAAGTATTCAAGACAAAGTAATCATTATTACTGGTGCCTCTTCTGGAATTGGGATGGAAAGCGCACGACTACTTGTAGCGAACGGGGCTAAGGTGATGCTCTTCGCAAGGCGGGAGGAACAATTAAAACAACTGACGAAAGAACTAGGAGAAGAAAACTGTGCTTACGTTCTTGGAGATGTTCGCTTACCTGCTCAAGTTGAACAATTAGTCCAAGAAACAATGAATCGATTTGGGAAAATTGATGTTCTTTTCGCTAACGCTGGAATTATGCCAGCTTCTAGCATCAGTGAGCAAAAACATGATGAATGGAATGCAATGATTGACATCAATATAAAAGGTGTATTAAACAGCATCGCTAGCGTTCTACCAAAGTTCATCGCACAAAAAAGTGGCCATGTGGTTGTGACAAGCTCTATCGCAGGCAAAAAGGTTTTCCCAGGAAACTCGGTTTACTGCGGAACAAAATTTGCAGTTAAAGCAATTGTTGAAGGCTTAAGACAAGAATCCATTGCGGAACAAACTAATATAAAAACCACGCTTTTATATCCAGGTGCGATTCAAACCGAACTACTTGAAACGATTTCGTCGAAAGAAGATCGCGCAAACTGGGATCATTTTTATCAAATCGCCATTTCACCAGAATCGGTTGCTGAATCCGTTCTTTATGCAATATCTCAACCCAAAGATGTTGGCGTCAATGAAATTACCATCTTACCAGCAAAACAATCTTAAGTTTACTTTTTAAGTCGTCCAATCTATTTTATAGAAAAGTCATGCGGAAAAATCCGCATGACTTTTTGTGTAGGTTTATTCATTTGTTGAAGCCAAAGCTCTTCTTCTTGCTAAATATCTTTACGATTAATTTTATGATAAGACAAGTAGGCAATGGCTAAGCCGATTAGGCAAAGAGCTACTGGAATTAGCAAGGTTGAAAACGCATTATCTTCAATTCCACCGCTGCCAACATTTCCATTTAAAAGCATACTAATGATCACTGCTGACAAAATCGTCATTACTGTGGAATTTTTTAGCAAGCCAAAGTAGAGCGGAATTAGTCCGATGCCAACTGTCGTTAATGCACTCAAGAAACTATTGTGCAAGAAGTATTGGACTGCGTCATTCATCGTTAAAACGTCATTTGTTAAATGTAAGGAATTGTTGAACACGCTGCTTACGCTGATAAAGATCGCTTCTGCAGCTAGAACGGACAAGAAAATAGTGATCATAATAAGCAATAATTTGCTCGCTAAGATTTTTTTACGCGAAATCGGATAAGTGAATAAAACTTGAATCGTTCTATCTGAAAATTCTTTAACGATTAATTGCGAAATAAGTACCCCTGAATAAATCGTGAAAGCAATTCGCAACATCAAATCTCCAGAAAGCCATAACTCGCTCCCCGTCGAGATTACTTCTTCTCCACCATCCATCATGCCTGTCAGCAAAACAAGCAATAAAATCCCTACTGTAATTCCCATAAAGCTAAAAATAAAGTTCGTAAATTTTAATTTTTGATATTCTAATTTCATTAATTTAATCATTTTTTCTCCCCATCATTCATTAATTCTACAAAATATTCTTCCAAAGAATCCGTGTGTTGTTGCATTTCATAAATTTCAACGCCTTCAAGAATCAAATGCCGACTAATTTCTTGCTGGCTTGTCCCCGCTTCATAAATTCGAATGGCATTTTCAGAAATAATCTTGAAATTGCGGATTTTCAAATGTTCATCAAGAACAGACGAGGCTTTCTTAACATCATTCACAGTTATTTCACTGTAACTAAGCGTTTCCTTTTCAATTTCTTTCAATTCGACTTCGCGCACGATTTTACCATTCTTGATAAAACCAATCGTATCGGCAATTGACTCAATTTCAGAAATAATATGGCTCGAAATCAAAATCGTCGTTCCCATTTCTCGATTGATTTTAACGAGCAATTCACGCACCTCGCGGATTCCAAAAGGATCTAGCCCGTTGATCGGTTCATCTAAAACTAAAATTTTCGGCTCGGTGATAAGCGCGCGAGCAATGCCAAGACGCTGCTTCATCCCTAGCGAAAACTCTTTCACTTTCTTGTTTGTGATTCCTTTTAAATCCACTAGCTCAAGAACTTTTTGGATTTTTGCCTTGTCATAGACTCCCATGTAGTTACAATGAAGTTCCAAGTTTTGTTCAGCAGTTAGTGTGTCGTAAAAAACGGGGTATTCAATGATGCTTCCGATCGACTGCAAATACTGATAGGAATTTGTTTCTACTGCTTCGCCTAAAACGCTCACTTCGCCGGAATCCGCTTTTACTAGATTTAAAATGATTTTCATTACAGTTGTTTTGCCCGAACCATTTGGTCCAAGAAAACCGTAGATGCTTCCTTTTTTGATCGTCATCGAAATGTCTTGTAAAACAGCTTGCTTTTTAAATGACTTGTTGATGCCTCTTAATTTGATTGCTTCTGTCATGTTATACCTTCTTTCGTTTTCTTGATACTTTTATTCTATCTTCTTTTTCACAGCTATTTATGACTTATTTCTTACTTTTTGCATAACTATTTCTTACTTTACGTGCGCTATAAAAAAGAGAGTAGCCGAACTTCGACTATTCTCTTTTTTCATTTGTAGATCGGAAACTGCAAAGTAAACGTGGTTCGTTCATAAGGTTTACTATAAACGCTCACTTTGCCGTTCATTGCTTCCGTTAAATGTTTAGTAATCGTGAGGCCGAGCCCGCTACCTTGATAACGCCTATTTCTGGAATCGTTTTGCGTATAAAGTCGTTCAAAAATTTTCTCATAGTTTTCTTCCAAAATTCCCGGACCATGGTCAGTCACGGTAATCATGGCACACTTTTCTTCTAGCTCCATCTTTACAGCCAAGTATTTTCCCGCTCCGCCGTACTTCACAGCATTGCTGAGCAAATTAGAAAGCACCCGTTTCAGTGCTTCCGCGTCACCCGCTATCAAGATTTCAGCGTCTGGAATCTCAACTTCCATCTCCATTTTTTCTGCTTCTATCCATTCAAAATACGTCAGCAGCACTTCTTTACACAATTCCCCGAGATTCACTGGATCTTGACGCAGCGCAAGTTCCTCCGCTTCAAGTTTTGCCAAATCGAAAAACTCCGAAATCGTGTTTAAAACATTGCCCGTTTGCTTTTGAATCCGCTCGATTCGCAATTTCAATTCTTCCTCTTCATTAATCCGCCTTTACAGCCAAGTATTTTCCCGCTCCGCCGTACTTCACAGCATTGCTGAGCAAATTAGAAAGCACCCGTTTCAGTGCTTCCGCGTCACCCGCTATCAAGATTTCAGCGTCTGGAATCTCAACTTCCATCTCCATTTTTTCTGCTTCTATCCATTCAAAATACGTCAGCAGCACTTCTTTACACAATTCCCCGAGATTCACTGGATCTTGACGCAGCGCAAGTTCCTCCGCTTCAAGTTTTGCCAAATCGAAAAACTCCGAAATCGTGTTTAAAACATTGCCCGTTTGCTTTTGAATCCGCTCGATTCGCAATTTCAATTCTTCCTCTTCATTAATCCGCTGATCTGCGAGCAAAATTTCCGAGTAGCCAGAAATAACGGTGAGCGGCGTCTTTAAATCATGCGAAATATTCGCTAACATCTTCTTGCTATTTTCGTTTGACCGCAGTTCCCGCAACTGGACCGCCTGATATTCTTCGAGGATTCGGTTCAGCTGAACAAGCAATTGCTGGATACTTTTTTCACCCGAAAAGAGCTGAATCGTCTCTCTTTCGCCTGCAAGAATCTGCCGGTTTAGCTCTTGTGTGATTTTTTTCATTTCGCGCTTTAAACGGATATTTTTAAAGACAAGCAAACCGACTACGCCACCTGCAAGAACAAATAAACTAAGGAATAACATCATCATATTTCTGCTACCCCTAATTTATAGCCAATTCCCCAAACCGTTTGGATATATTCTGGGTTAGAAGGATCGACTTCAATTTTCTTTCTTAGTCGCCGAATATGTACATTTAAAACGTTCTCATCATGAATAAATTCATCATCCCAAATTTCCTTATAAAGCTGAACCTTCGTATACACTTTTTTAGGATTCGAGGCAAACAAATTCAGAATTTGAAACTCTTTGGCCGTTAAATTTAAGGATTCTCCTTCTTTCATGACGGCTAAATTTTCTTGGTCAATTGTTAATTCACCGATTTTAATGGGCTTAAGCGCTTTTGCGACTTTTTCGTTTTGATAGTCATTATTTCTTCTTAAGAGCGCTTTCACTCTTGCTTGCAGTTCCAAGATAGAAAAAGGCTTCACGAGATAATCATCAGCACCAAATTCCAAGCCTAATATTTTTTCATATTCGCCATCTTTGGCTGAGATAATCAAAACGGGCATGCGGTGTTCTTTGCGAATTCGTTGCAACAAGTCCATGCCATTTATTTTAGGCAGCATCAAATCGAGCAAGACCAAATCCACCGTTTCTAGCGTGCTAAATAACTGAAGCGCTTTGGCGCCGTCCTTTGCAATTACGACCTCATAGCCCTGCTCGGTAAGGGTTTCCGCGATCAGTTCAGCAATATCTTCTTCGTCTTCCACAACCATAATTTTCTGTGTCATTCGCTTTTCTCCGTTTCTTTGGGTGTTATTCTCTTCGATTCTATCATGAACGTTTTTGCGGTTCAATGTTCGATTAGAATTTGCAAAGGACGGGCGCACCATCTTGTTAAGATTTCAGCCAGAATAATTGCTCCACGTTCACCTCAAACAAGCGTGCGATCTCAAGCGCTAATTCTAATGAAGGATTATATTTGTTGTTTTCAAGGTGAACGATCGTTTCGCGGCGAACGCCAACCTGCTCTGCCAGCTCTTTTTGGGTCATTCCTTTGGTTTCACGGTAGGTTTTTAAAACGGTTTCTATTTTACTCATTTAATCACTTCCCCGATAGCTCAAGCGTACGGAATGTCAGGCTATGAACCGCAAAAATAGTAGCTAATGCAAGCGAAATAACGCCTGGTAAAAGTGTTAGCCGAATTGGAAAGGCAAGTAGAATTATTCCCCCAAGAAACAATAAAAACAAGGTAAAAAGTAACGCCAAATTGCTGGCCTTGTAAAAATTATGTCGCGCCCGCTCATCTAGTTTTTCAGACTTCCGAAAGATTGTAGCTAGAACAATACTAAACAAGATGACAAGCATCGCTCCAATTCCAATGTATTTGATGTAACTTGGATTCGTAGCTGGTGTAATCAGCCAAATCCCAATCACATAAAAAAACATGCCACTTAAAAACACCACTGTATAAATTTTGCCTGTCAAATTGATTTCTTTTTTCATGTTGTTCCCTCTTTTCTAGTGATATATTTATAACTAGTTATAAATATATCACCTCAGACTGGATTTTGCAACTGTACTTTAGCTGATTATCGAAATTCATGAAGTTTAGTTCAACTTTTAATTCACTTAGCTTATTTTATGCAATCATATTATTCTTTAAGAAAGAAAAAGATGCTCTAGATACTAAATTAACTGGCGTAAACGAATCACATAAAAAACTGGTGATAATAAATTATCACCAGTCTAGGCTCTCAAATCAACTTGCGTTTGCGTGCAAATAAAAATAGATTTGATTTTTTATTTCTTGCTTATTTTACATTAACGTCAATCGCTTGATAGAACGCATTGTTTGTATCAGCAATATTCCAAACTGCTAAAATTACATTGTAACCTTTTCGATCACTTGGAATGTTGATTTTTTGTTCTACTTCCTTAGCTGGGAGACTTCCGCCATCGTCAATCGTTGCAATTTTTTCGAAGTTTTGAATGTTAAGCGGTGCATTCGGATCCCAATTGGATTTAGTCATGTAATAATCCCATGTCGTTGTCCGGTGTTGCGCTGTTAAATACCAGTTGACTGTTAATGTTCCCGTTGTGATGTCTGTTTTATGCCATCTGGTTGCTGTTTGTTCATCAAGTTCACTAAAACGATCAATGCCTGCACTGGCAAGCTTTCCTGTAATAAAGGTGTTTTTAAGTGCTTCGACACTTTGTGGTTCATACTGCACTGCACCAACGTTTTTATTTAATGGGGCAAGTCCAGTATCATTTGTAAATGAAGTACTACCAAGATAAGCACGACTTCCCGGTTTTGTTACATAACCGTGCGCATTGGCAGCGCTTGCAAATCCAGCAAAAGCAAACAACAAAATAACCGCAGACATTAGCATTTTCCAAAAATTTGTTTTCATCTTTTTAATCCCATCCTTTTCTCTATTTTTATTTACACTCTGGATGAGCCCGCCATCCTATTACATTATAAAATTTTACTATTAAATTCTCAAGAGATACACAATGTCACATTTAAAAACGTATTATATTACTTTTTAACATTGACAAAAACAATATTTCTCCAATTTAAAAATAGATTAGCATATTCATGTCTGACACTTTTTATCATTCTATACGGTGACAGACAAAGAGCCTAGGAATCCCTAAGCTCTTCACGACTATTTTTCTGTTTTGGCATCGCTCGCACCTGCTGTGGCCATATCCAACTTTTGATTCATCTTGATAAACGGTAAATAAAGGAAAATATCCAGAATGACTAACGCTAGTGTGAGCACAACAGGACTCAAATGGAAGGCTCCTAAAATCCAGGTACTGACAAAGATGGGCTCATTCCCTGAATTAAGTACAACGAGCGGCACAACCCACCCAATTTTGGTCACCACATAAGCAATGACCGCATTGATCACCGGTACGAACACCCATGGGATGAAAAAAATGGGATTTAACACGATCGGCAAACCAAAGATAATCGGTTCATTGATGCCAAACAGCCCTGGGATAAAGCCAAGTTTCGCGACCGAACGGCCACTGTAATTTTTAGGGGTAAACAGTAAGATGGCAAGAATTAAGCCAAATGTGGCTCCGGAGCCGCCAATCATGGCATAGACATTTGTCATGGTATTCGGTGCAATACTGATTTGCGAAAAGTCATGATGCTCCGCAAATTCGGAAACATTTTTAAGAAATAGAGGTAACCAAAATGCCGAAACCACACCCCAAACGATATTGAAGCCATGTAAGCCAAAAAACCATAAAACTTGCATCAAGATAATGACAATGATAATTGCTGGAAGCCCTGTCCCAACATCGGTTAGCGGCGTGATAATCACTTGGTTGATTAATTCGAGTAGTGAAGTGTATCCAAGTGTCTCAATCAGGATCCGCACAATACCAAATAATAGGAGTACAATGGAAATTGGAATCAGTGAAAAAAAGGAATTGAATACATTTGGTGGAACCCCAGGAGGCATTTTGATGGTAAACTTACTTTTAGCTAATTTGGAATAAAGATATACAGATAAAAAACTTGTAATGAGACCCGTAAACATGCCTTCAAAGCTAAAAAAGTTATTCGCGTAACCAGTAATATCTTGTTTAATATCCGGCGAAGAAACAAGATTTGGAACCATCACCATGTAAGATGCAAACGCTAACAAAACAACCAAAATGACATTTATTTTGTCATTTATCTTTTTAAGTTCCTTCGCATAGTTATAAGATACCGCAAGGACAATGACGATTGCGACCATGCCTAATGTAGCCTGTCCAATCGAACCAAATAAATCAATTAATTTTGGCAGGAAGCCAGATGTGACATTTAAATGCTTGGCAAGAGCTTCTAACTGCATTTTAATCAAGTTGGAAAAGGAGCCGACGACCGTAAATGGAATAGCAGCAACAAAGGCGTTTTTAATTACTTGTAAAATTATGTTTGCTTCGATTTTGCTGGCGATTTTGATCATATTATTTTGTAGTTTATCGAGTTTCATCACTTACTCACCTTTCTACCCTTTTTTATGGATTAAATGGAGATTTTCACCACTTATAACTTAAAATCTTTTTAAGCAAGAAAAATAACGCCTAGTTTGCGTACGTTAAAATCGAGCCGAATTCTCACGTTTCACTCTGAAAACCCACCTTTGAATTTATCCGTTAAAATTTGTTCCGACATAACCCATTGCCGAATGGTCGACTGATACATATTTTGATATTGCCGATAAATCATATCAAGTTCAATTAAAATCGGAATTTGCGGTGAAATATTGCCAAGTGTGTCTTCCGCTAAAAGAGAAGCTGCAAAAAGCGTTTCCGTCGCAAAAGGAATGATTTCCGCTTCTTTATTCGCCGTAATGAGCAGCATCTCAACACCTTTTTGCTGAGCAATTTTAGCTGCTTCATAAAGCGTTTCATCTTCCCCACGCAATGTAGAAATAATGATTAAATCACTCGGATCGGCAAAATGCGCGGTCATCAAAATCGTGTGCTGGTCACTTGCGACGCGGACAAATTTGCCAAGGCGGGAAAACTTAAATTGAAAATCCCCGCCAGCAAATGAATTGAAGCCCATTCCCCAAAAATTGATCGTTTTTTTGCTATAAATCGCCTTGCAGAAATGCTCGATCACATCTTCTGCAAAATTGGTATCACTTTGTGTAGCCAGCGCGTGGTAGCTTGCTGTCACACTTGATGAGACAGGCACACTTTCTTCATTGTCTTCAAGCGATAAATTGTAAAGGAAAATCAGTTCCTTATAGTTATTCAAGTTGAGTTTCTTGCAAAAACGTGTAATCGAAGAAGGCGAAACAGCAACGGTTTTCGCCAGTTCTTCAATTCGTAAAATCGGCTTTTTCGAAACAAAATAGTCTGCAATCACCTGCTCTACAGCGGTAAAGTCCATTCGGTGCGACTCAATCAACAAAAACAAATTCTCTTGCAAAGCTTTTTCCTCACTTTCTTAGTTAGGATAAACTACGATTGTCTTAATTTCTCCAGGTTTAAAGTGCCCAAGCAAAACATCTTTTGTGAAAATTTTCTCGGTGAGGGCTTCGCCGTTTAAATTTGTGAACGCCACCTTCATTTTTCTTGGCAAATGAATTTTTTCTTCTGGCACTTCTTCTGTCATGTTTGGGTTGAAGAAGCGGATCGCGATACCATCTTTACCCGTTTTGCTAAAGGAACTAAAAACTAACTTTCTAGGTGAAAGCTGCCATTCTAGCGGCTTTTCGACTTTTTCAGGAAGCGGATTCGAAACAAAGTATTTTAGCGCCGTCGTGAAGGCATTCAAGTTTTGAATTTGGTAATATGGCTGGCTGACGGCATAATGTTGGTAATCGCGCATAATTTGGGCTGGATTATAGGTTTTATCAAGCACAAGTGCAAATTTAAAGTGCAATTCCTTTTCTAACTGGCTATCTGGTGTTTCCACATAGCGATACTGGTTTCCAGATGCGTCTCCAGGGCGACGGATCAAGTCGGGTCGTCCTAGATATCCCACACTTCGGAACAAAGTTACAGCCATTTGATCAAACTTCTCGCCGACAATTTGATACTCTTTCATGCCTTTAGCAAGAAACGTCCAGCTACTTTTCAGATTATGCAAATTCAAATAATGCAGCATCGGGAAAATTGCTGTCGGCTCCTCGCGCCAGTTCAGTTTCTTCCAATCATGCAAATACGGATCAATCACAGGGCGGTTAATCGTTCCAAATGGTGTATCGGTATAGGAATGCTTCGCTTGGATATCCGTTTGAACGATCAGCCGCATTCTGTGATCTTGCGCACGATTATCCATTTTCAAATTAAATTCAATTCGCTCCGTATCCTTCGCGAGCCTCACTTTCATCCGGTAAGGAATCTCAGCGCTCCGCTTTCCGGCCTTGCGATCTTCCAAATCACGCGCAACCGCAAAGGTTCCAGATACGAATAAGCAGCTTTCTAGTTCGCCTGTTTGGCTGCTCACTTCAGCGTCTGCAAAATCAAGACGATAAATGTCATCGTGATAAGCAGGAGAATAATCATAGGTGTCGCCTTCATCCCCGCCATCTTCTAGCCAAAGAAAATCGGCATATTCAGCTCCAGATGCTTTATCGACAAGCATTGCTTTCCCGTTTTGAAGCGTAAAGCGATACCGCTCGTTTTCGATGGCATGCCTAGTAGTTCGCCCAAATTCGGCTTGCTCCGCTACTTCTTCCACTTGGCACGTTACGAAACTAAGTCCCGGGATTTCAATTTCAGCGGATACCGTATGCACATAATAATATTTTTCAGGATCATACAGTGACTCATCGCGTTTAATTTCGCCGCGGTAGCGCTTCTCCGTGTTCAAAATTTGACAAGCCCACTCCTCCCCTTCTTGCCACAGTCGAATGGATGGCGTCGTGACTGAAACCTCAAAACGCGCGATTTTTCGGATAGGATAAGGCAAGGTGTTGTAAAAAACAAGATCATTGGGCTGCGTCGTTTTACGGGATTCGGCGATTTTCCTTGTTAAATAATCGACAGCGGAGTAGGAAAGTTCATCTGCTTCTTTAAAACGTTCATTGATGATTTGGTTGGTTGCGTCACTATTACATCCCCCAGCACTATCGTGCGCATGGTTGCGGAGAACAAGCTTCCAAATTTCTTCTAGCAATTCTTTTTTATATGGAATACCGAGCGACTCCGCCATGACCATAAGTGGTTCTAATTGGTAAATCAGTCGTCGCTCCAACTTGTCATTCATATATTTTTGATCGTAACGCGAGGAATAAATCGAACGATGGATCTTCGAAACGGAGCTTGAAATAAATTCACCAGACACTTTCGGCAAATCCTTCCTGTGAATCGCTTTAAAATACGCTTCATAGTGACTTTCGCTTAATTCAGTATCCGTGAGTTTTTCATTGTAAGAAGCGATCCGGTCTTTCAAGTTGAAGTCAACAAAGCGCTGATCACCACCGACTGGAAGAAGTAACTGATCCGTACCTGCACCTTTAGAGATTTGTGTAACAAGCGTTTCCGGCTCCTCTTTTTCAATTAAACCAACGCCAACAAAATAGCCATCTTTGATATTAGCAACTGTCACATCCGAACCGTCTTCGCTTGCCCAAATAAAATCGCGCGACTGCACTTTTTCATTTGGGACCCCGCGCCAGAAAACTGCATCGTGAATGCCCATCCCGCGATAAATCTTCGGCATATCTTTTCCTTGCCCGAACGAATCCGGCAGATAGCCAATCTTCATTGCACCACCTAGCTGCGCCGCGCGTTCCAACCCGATCTGCAAATTGCGTACAATTGATTCTCCGCTGATCACCAGTTCATCTGTTTGCGTATACCAAGGTCCAATAAATAGTTTTCCCGCCTGAACAAGCGCTTCAAGTCGTTCCTTATTTTCCGGACAAAAACGCAAATAATCATCGACAATACTCATCTGCCCGTCTAACAAATAATAACGAAGCTTGCCCTCTTCAAGCGCGCGAAATACCTCATCCATATGGTAAACAAACTGAACCGAAGACTCATTCACCGTAAAATACCATTCAAAATCCCAATGCGTGTGGGAAATCACGTGCACCTTTTTCACCATGTCCTTCACCTCTTAAACTTCAATTTCATCCATCAACTGTACAAGCTCTGCGGGATCATTCGCCGTAATCAACGTCTCGCGAAAACCGTCATCAATCAGCTTCCGCGCTATCAAACTCAAAATCTTCAAGTGCTCACTTGCACCTTCTACAGGAATCGTCAGGGCGAGCGCTACTTGAACTGACTTTTGATCCAGTGCCTGCCATTCGATCGGCGTTTTATATTTCACAAGTAAGAGACCCGGCCTTAGAACCGTTTCACTTTTCCCATGTGGAATCGCAATCCCATCCTTAAACCCCGTTGTTGACTCTTGTTCTCTTAATTTCAAAGCCTCAACAAAATCCGCTGCTGACTTCACGTAGCCATTTTGATAAGCGACATCCGCAATAATTTGGAATGCCTCTTCCTGTGTAGTTGCCGTTTCATCAAAAATAATATTTGCCTCATTAAAAATTTGGTTGTTCATTTCCTTCACTTCCTACTTCTTCATCATTTGGCGGCGTAACTGGAACCGGCTTCCTTGAAAAACCGATAATCAGCGCCGTAACCGCAATCCCAGCCGTTATACAAAGAATCCACGATAAAAACGGGATCGGCTGATGATCAATGTAACCAATAAACGTTCCAAGCGGCGATCCAATTCCACCAAAGAAACGTGCTCCTGAGGCCGCCGCAAGCCCACCAGCAACCGCTGAACCTGCAACATTCGCGATAATCATCCGAATTGGATCCGCTGCCACAAAAGGAATCGCGCCTTCCGTAACACCAACAAGTCCCATCCCAAGCGCCGCACTTGCAGCCACTTTTTCATCTTTCGAAAATTTGTTTTTAAAGAAGCGCGTCGCCACCCAAACACCAAGTGGAGCAACTGAAATAGCCGCTTGAACAGCCGTTTGTGGCACAAAGTTCGCATCATTGACCCCATATTTCGCAAGTGTATCCGTGAAAATCGCCGTTGCAAATACAAGTGCAGTTTTGTTTACCGGTCCACCAAGATCGAAGCCAATCATCGCACCACAAATCATGCCAATTAAAAGCGGTGCGCTGCTATAATTATCGTTTAGCCAAGTAAGGCCTGCGTACATCTTGTCCATTCCAAAAGCAATCGGTTCCCCAATCACATAGAAGACGATCAATGAAATAATCAACGTGGCGATAAACGGAATAATCATAATCGGCACAATCGGTTGTACAATTTTCGGCCATTTAATTTTCTTAAGCAACTTCACCATGTAGCCTACAATAAAAGCGACAATAATTGCAGCAATAAAACCACCGCCCGCTTTCGTTCCAAGCAGTTCTGGGTCATTCGCGATATAAGCTCCAATCATTGCAGGCGCGATAGCAGGTTTATCCGCAATGGATTTGGCAACGAAGCCCGAAAAAAGTGGAATCATTAGTTTGAATCCTACCTGCCCAACTTGGAACAAGTGTGACATGAGTAACCCCATCGTCGTTTTCGTATCAAAGCCCCATTCGACAATCCGCCCCATATCATCTCGTTGAAAAGCGTACAAATTAGCGATCGTCAAAATTAAACCAGCAGCAATGACCATCGGAACCATGTACGAAATCCCGCTCATAATATGCGTAAAGAAATTCGTTTTCCCCTTGTCATTCCCGATTTGGACTTTACCAACTTTAGTCCCTTTTTCCCCGAATATTTCGCCTTTTTGAACAGCCGTGTCAATAAGCCCTGCCGCATCTTCAATCGCAGCAATCGAATTCGTTTGATAAAGCTTCTTCCCCGTAAAGCGAACCATGTCCACGCGAATATCCGCAGCAATAATCACGAGATCCGCTTGTTCAATTTCTTCAGACGTCAATTCATTTTCCGCGCCAATCGCGCCATTTGTTTCTACCTTTATGTTATATCCAAGTTCCTTGGCCGTTTTTTCAAGCGATTCCGCGGCCATATATGTATGCGCTATCCCTGCTGCACACGCTGTAACAGCAACAATATTTTTCATAACCTTTCTCCCTCCTTTTTTCGTACAAAATAAGTATAGCAACGCGCAAGTGAAATTGGAATATGAAAGCGCTATATTTGAAGTGCTTTCAGTATTTTAGCGCACCTTGAAAATAATTTCAGAAGGCTGATTAGCCAAGCAAAGAACTTGAGCGAAGAGACGATTGGGCTACACTAAAACTAGAGGAGGTCTTTCAAATGAAACAACAAATTGACTATGCAAACACAGCCAAGGGAGCTTACAGCGTCATGATGGAGATGGAGAAATACCTCAAAACCACACATTTAGACCCCAAACTCCTACAGCTCGTCAAAATCCGCGCATCAGAAATCAACGGCTGCGGCTATTGCTTAAACATGCACACACAAGAAGCAAGAAACGCGGGGGAAAGCGAACAACGACTTTATTGCGTGAGCGCTTGGCGCGAATGCACCTTTTATACAGAGGCCGAAAGAGCCGCGCTTGAACTTTGCGAACACATCACTTTAATCCCGACTAAAGGAGTCCCAGATGCACTTTACGAACGCGTCCGGAAATCCTTTGACGAGAAAGACTATGTCGATTTACTTTACGCAATCAACCAAATTAATTGCTGGAACCGCCTGTCGGTCGCAACAGGGACTAAAGCGGTGAAGGCTTGAATATCCTAAAGAAGGAGCTTTGAAAAATCAAAGCTCCTTCTTTATTAATGAACTAGATAGAAAAATTAGAAAAATTCGTTTTTTAAATCTTTCTTATGTTAAAATACAAATAAACAACCAGAGGAGGCTATCCTATGACCATAAAATTGTTCAAGCGTTATACAAAACTTACTTACTTTTTCCTTTTTGTTAGTTTTGCTATTAACTTTTTGCGTTTTATGTCCATTCCTTTCCTAACCGTTTATTTAACCAGCAAACTATCCGTTTCACTTGCTTCAATTGGTTTCATTATCGGCGTTCCCGCTTTAGTGCAGCTCATTATTGGTTTGTTTGCTGCGCGGATCGTTGATAAAATTTCGTTTAAGTGGGGAACCGTTTTTTCGTTGATCCTGCCATTAGCTGGTCTTTTAGGCTACATTTTTTTCACCAATTATTCCTTACTTATTCTTTCTTCCATTATTAGTGGTATCGGTTGGTCAATTTACAATCCTTTGATTTTGACCGCTCTCAGCAATACTACCGCTGAAAGTGAAGTCGATTCGATCATGAATTTAAATTATTGGATCATTAATCTTGGAGGTGCCGCCGGACCGATCATCGGCGTTTTAATTGGCGGTGGGAAATCTGCCTTCCCGTTTTTACTTTTCGGGCTCATTTTATTTATACTTTCCCTTTTAGCTATTTGGATAGTTCCAGACAAAATCCATTCAACTCAAAGCCAAGCAACGACAAAAACCAACTTGCTTCATGATTTTATGACACTACTCAAGGATCGAAACGCTTTACTTCTCTTCGCTTCCTTTTTTTGTATTTTCTTTATCGAAGTTCAGTATGAAACGAGCTTCTCCATTTATTTAAACCAAACTTTTGGAAATAGTGGCTTAAGTATTGTCGCCACAATGCTCACAATTATTACCATCACAATCATCGTTGCCCAGCCGCTATCCATGTTTTTCACAACCAAAAAAAGTAGCCTATTTTTGGCATTCGTTAGCTTTTTCTTTTATACCCTAGCGATCATTTTGTTCTTTTCGACTAAATCCATTTGGCTTATCCTTGGGGCGGCTATCTTTTTTGCACTCGGAGAAATTTTCATTGCACCTAAATTGCAAGGAATTACCGCTAAAATTGCGCCACCTCATCTCAAAACGACTTATTTCTCATTCACTACATTAGGAGGAAATCTGGCTTATTTTATTGGTCCAACAGTCGGAAACTTCTTGCTTGCGAAAAGTAGTACGCTTCTTTTCATTGCACTTATTGCCATTAGCATGCTTGCTTTACTCGCGAACCTAGCACTTCCAAAAACTAAATAACCACTTTACAAAACAAGGTCTTGCGCCGGGCGCAAGACCTTGTTTTGAGTTCCTATTCAAATTTGCTGATCGGATAAAACTTCTAACCCTTTCAGTTTCATGTAAGCTGCCGCAACGCCCATCCCGGCTTTTGTTTTTCCGCCGAATGAGCCATCATAAATTTGGCAAGCCCCACATGAAGGGCTCTTCTCCTTCAAAATGACCGTCGTAATTCCCAAAGTTTCTAGCCTGTCAAAAGTTCGTTTTGCGCCTGTTTTATAGGCTTCCGTCACGTCCTGTCCCTCATCGTCCATCACTTTTGCCGTCCCGTTCCAAACATCAAAACCATCGCCACCCACAATTTCAGCGGGATTTCGCGGCGTCGCAAGTCCACCGATCACTTCCGGACAAAGCGCCAGCGCCTCGCCTTTAATCACCATTTCCTTCAAAACGAGATTTTCTTTGTGATTTCCGTCATATCTGCAAGGAATTCCCGCTAGACACGCGCTCACCATTTTCACAAGACGCTCCCCCTTCTCTTCTTCTTTTTTACTCTATCAAAAAAACGCCATGACTTCAATTTCGAAGCCACAGCGTCCTTTTTATAGATTTTGGTAGGCTTTCGCAATCGCTGTACCTACGCGCGCATTATGTTTGACTAGCTCAATATTCGCCTCTAAGCTCTTACCCGCGGTCAATTCTTTCACTTTGCCAAGCAAGAATGGCGTGACATCTTTCCCGTGAATACCTTTTTCATCTGCTTCCTGGAGCGCTTTCGCAATCACAGCATTGATCTCACTTGCCGGCATCGCATGCTCCTCTGGAATCGGATTGGCAATCACAGCACCGCCATCAATCTTAAGGTCCCATTTCGCTTTCAAGCTCTCTGCAACAACGCCTGGCTCATCCGCACGAATCGTCAGCTCGACATCACTTGTCCGCGTATAAAATGCTGGAAGCACATCCGTTTTGTAACCAATCACTGGCACGCCTTTAGTTTCCAAATATTCCATCGTAAGGCCAAGATCTAAAATGGATTTGGCACCCGCGCAAACTACAGCCACATTTGTTTTCGCCAGTTCCTCAAGGTCCGCCGAAATATCCATCGTCGTTTCTGCCCCGCGGTGAACGCCACCAATTCCACCTGTAACAAAAATCGGAATCTCAGCTAGCTCCGCACAAATCATCGTAGCCGCAACAGTCGTTGCTCCAAGTTGCTTCGTTGCAATCAAATACCCGATATCTCGTCTTGAAACTTTGGCAACACCTGAACTCTTCCCAAAAAGTTCTAGCTCATCATCCGAAAGACCAATCTTGATCTGTCCATCGATAATCGCAATCGTTGCGGGAACCGCGCCATTTTCGCGAATGATATCTTCAACCACACGTGCCGTCTCTACATTTTGCGGATAAGGCATCCCGTGCGAAATAATTGTGGATTCTAGTGCTACAATAGGTTTCCCTGCAAGTTTAGCTTCCTTAACTTCTTCTGAATACGAAAGATATTGTTTCATTTTAATTCCTCCAATTCTTGTTTTAATTTTGCCGCTGACAGATCTTGGCGTACCGTCGATTTGGACATCAACGTTTTAGCCGCATTAATGCTTCCAGCGCGCACAATATCGCGAAGGTTACGTCCCGACAGCCAAGCATGAATCACAGCCGAACAAAACGCGTCCCCAGCTCCTGTGACGTCTTGAATATTCCCCACTACAATTGCGGGCTCATACAAGATTCCTTCTTCTGCGTTTCCTGCTATCGCCCCGTCTTTCCCATTTGTTACAACCACATTTTGAATCCCAAGATCAAGCCATCTCTGGACAGCTAGCTTCCAATCTGCCTCTGTCTCGATCTTCATTTTCAGGTAGGTTTCCGACTCGTCGCGGTTACAGATCAGCCAAGAAACACCATCCAAATCCTCCGGCAAGCGCTGCATCTTCGGTGATGAAACCGGGACAAGAACCAAAGGAACCCCTGCCTCATTTGACACCGCTTTCAAATAACGAATTGTTTCCTGAGGACAATTTAAATCCGCAACCATTGCCCCTGCATTCACGAGTAGCGCTTCATTTTTCGCAAGCACCTCTGGCGTTAATTCATCATAAGCATCCATATCTGCGAGTGCGACATGCAAATTACCATTCTCTTCCAAAACAGCCGTATATGACCCTGTCGCCATCCCAGAAAAAGTAGCAACATAATCCAAATCCATGTGCCGCTCGCTAGCTCGCTTAATCGCTTCCCAGTCCGCATCCATCCCGGCAACTGTCATAAGAACGGTTTTTCTTCCGAGTCGTCCGAGATTTTCCGCAACATTTCGTGCAACGCCCCCAGCGCCTTGTGTGGAATGAACCGGATTCGAAGTTCCCAGTTGAACAGCTTCCTTCAAGTAAAACTTGCGATCCACGTTGGCTCCGCCTATACAAATAATTCGATTTTCTTCATTTAAAATGTAACCTTTACCTAAAATCCAACCTTTTCGCATCAAGCCAGAAATTAAATTTGCAACTGCCGGACGCGATAAACCAACGATTTCAGCCAGTTCTTGTTGTGAAATATAGGGATCATTTTGAATCGAGCGATAAATCAGCTCTTCATTTTCGTTCATCTTTTGTCGATCTTGTTTCACTGCTCCTCCCTCCTCCTAAACATAAGTTTATTTTTTAAACTTATGTTTATTGTAGCATAAATTGGCCATTACACAAGAAAAAACTAAAAATTTTTTTAAATTCTGTTAACCCCTAAGCTGATGCGGCTCAGCGCAATAATAAAAAGTTATAAATTCTACATTTTTGAGTGTATCGGGTGAATTATCCCCAAAACTTCGATACAATGGAAGATGTTCGTTTTATTTTTAAATTCTAAGATAAGACGATGGGACGTGAGAAAGGAGAATCATTTTGAGTAAAATAGAAGTTAAGAATTTGACAAAAATTTTCGGCAAGAAAATTTCCAAAGCTTCTTCACTATTGTCTCAAGGAAAATCCAAAACAGAGATTTTAAAAGAAACAGGTGCGACCATTGGGGTCAACCAAGCTTCTTTTTCTGTCGAAGAAGGCGAGATTTTCGTAATCATGGGACTTTCAGGAAGCGGGAAATCCACACTTGTACGGCTTTTAAACCGGCTGATTGAACCAACGAGTGGCGAAATTTGGTTAGACGGTCGCGAACTTTCGAAACTGGATAAAAAAGAGTTGCGGGAAGTTCGTCGTAAAAGCATGAGCATGGTTTTCCAAAGCTTCGGTTTGTTCCCAAATCGCTCAATTTTGAACAACGTAGAATATGGACTTGAGGTGCAAAAAATTCCAAAAGCTGAACGAGAAAAGAAAGCTTCAGATGCGCTTGATTTAGTTGGCCTTTCTGGATACGGAGAACAATATCCTTCTCAGCTTTCTGGTGGGATGCAACAACGTGTCGGACTCGCTCGCGCACTTGCGAATAATCCAGACATTCTATTAATGGATGAAGCTTTTTCTGCGCTTGACCCATTAAACCGAAAAGACATGCAAGATCAACTTCTTGATTTACAGGATAAAATGCAAAAAACGATTATTTTCATCACCCATGATTTGGATGAAGCGCTTCGAATCGGCGATCACATCATGATCATGCGCGATGGCTCTGTCGTTCAAACTGGGACACCGGAAGACATTCTAGCGCACCCGGCTAATGAATACGTGGAAAAATTCATTGAAGACGTGGATCGCTCGAAAGTTTACACAGCAAGCAACGTAATGATTCGCCCAGAAATCATCAACTTTGAAAAAGATGGCCCGCGTGTTGCCTTGCAGCGGATGCGTGAAGCTGGGACTTCCAGTATTTTCGTCGTGAAAAAAGGACGGGAACTAGTTGGGATTGCCCACGCATCAGATGTGTCTAAACTCGTGAAAGAACAAGTTAAATCGCTTGATTCTGTTATTAAAACGGATGTGCCGACAACAAGTCCAGATACGCCGCTTGTTGAGCTGATGGATCAAGTTTCAACGACTTCGATTCCAATAGCCGTTACTGAGGATGGCAAACTTCGCGGAATTATCGTCCGTGGTTCTGTTCTCGCGGCACTTTCGGGAAATGAGGTGAACCAAGATGCCTAATATTCCAAGTCTTCCGCTTGCGGATTGGATTGATAAGCTCGTTGATAGCTTAACAAAATTTGAAGGTTTCTTTAATGTAATTACAAATATTATCGGTGGCGTCGTAAATGCCTTTCAGTGGGTGTTTGACCTCTTGCCACCATGGCTTTTCATCATCTTGATTCTAGCGCTTACTTTTTGGATTAATCGCAAGAAACAAAAATGGGGTTTGCTTCTTTTCGAATTAATTGGGCTACTCCTCATTTGGAACCTCGACTTTTGGCGCGACATGACCCAAACGCTCACTCTCGTTTTAACAAGTAGTTTAATTGCTCTTGTTATCGGAGTACCGCTTGGGATCTGGATGTCGAAAAGCAACATTGTCGAAGCCATCTTTAAGCCGGTTCTTGACTTCATGCAAACCATGCCGGCTTTCGTTTACTTGATTCCGGCGGTTGCCTTCTTTGGAATTGGAATGGTTCCAGGGGTTGTTGCTTCTGTTATTTTCGCAATGCCGCCAACTGTGCGGATGACGAACCTCGGTATTCGTCAAGTTTCAACAGAGCTTGTCGAAGCAGCCGATTCATTCGGTTCAACAGGTTGGCAAAAGCTCATCAAAGTTGAACTTCCGATGGCTAAATCAACCATGATGGCCGGAATTAACCAAAGTATCATGCTTGCCCTATCGATGGTCGTTATCGCTTCGATGATCGGTGCAATGGGTCTAGGAACGCGTGTTTACTTCGCAGTTGGACGGAACGATGCCGGTGGCGGTTTCGTAGCCGGAATCGCGATTGTTATCGTAGCGATCATCCTCGACCGCTTGACGCAAAGCTTTAACAAAAAGAATACAACGGAAAATTAAGGAGGAAGTAAGATGCGCAAAAAGCTTTCAATCTTGGCCTTGCTTAGTGCTCTTTTCCTCATCTTATCCGCTTGTGGAACAGAGCTTGCTGAGTACGACCCAGATAAACCACTTGGCGAACAAATCAATTACACGATTACGGGAATTGACGCCGGCGCTGGTATTATGCTGTCCACTCAAAACGCCATTAAGGACTACAAGCTTGACGATTATAACTGGCAACTACAAACAAGTTCCACAGCAGCAATGACGTCGACACTTGAAAAAGCCATCAAAGACAAGCGCCCAATCGTCGTAACCGGCTGGACGCCACACTGGATGTTCACGAAGTTCGACTTGAAATTCTTGAAAGATCCGAAGAACGTTTATGGGGATGCAGAAAACATCAATACAATGGTTCGTAAAGGACTTAAAAAAGATATGCCTTCTGCCTATACCGTTTTAGATCGTTTCAACTGGACAGCAGAAGAAATGTCTGATGTGATGCTCCAAGTTAACAACGGAGAAGATCCTGAAAAGGCTGCTCGTAAATGGATCAAAGACAATCCAGACAAAGTCAAAAAATGGACTGATGGTGTTGAAAAAGTACATGGCGATAAGATTAAGTTGACTTATGTCGCTTGGGATTCCGAAATTGCTTCCACCAATGTTGTAGCAGAAGTACTGCGCGACCTTGGTTACAAACCAACGATCCAAGCAATGGAAATCCAACCAATGTGGGCATCCATTGCGACTGGCGCAGCGGATGGCATGGTTGCCGCTTGGTTACCAAACACATCTGGCATTTATTATAAAGACTACAAAAAAGATGTCGAAAACCTTGGCGTGAACTTAAAAGGCGCCAAAGTAGGACTAGCCGTTCCAACTTATATGAAAAATATCAATTCAATTGAGGATTTGAAGAAATAAGCAAAGAAGTAGCTGCTCATTCGAGCGGCTACTTCTTTGTTTACAGCGTTTTCTTTTAATTTAACGCTTAAGTAACGACGCCAGTTCCCGCTCCGTCAGCGCTCGGTATGCACCAAGTGGCAAGGATTCATCAAGTTCCAAACTCGCCATTTTCTCGCGCTTCAAGTAAGTCACCTTTTTCCCGCGCGCCTCAAACATCTTTTTGATTTGGTGAAATTTCCCCTCACGAATCGTCACGCGCGCCTCTCCCGCAGCAAGAATCTCCAGTTTAGCTGGTAACGCTTCGTACCCATCCAGAAAAACGACTCCCGTTTCAAAAGCAGTTTGGTCTTCCTGCGTAAGTTCGCCTGTCACTTTTGCAAAATAAACCTTATCGACGTGTTTCTTTGGTGAAAGTAACTCATGAGCAAGCTCGCCATCATTTGTAATCAAAAGCAAGCCTTCCGTATCCTTGTCAAGCCTTCCCACAGGAAAAAGCCCTTGTCGCTTGTCTTCTGGCTTAAATAAATCTAATACCGTCCGGTCAATTTTATCCTCAGTCGCACTAATCACCCCTTGCGGCTTATTGAGCATCCAATAAGAAAACTCGGCAAACTGAACCCGTTCCCCGTTCACAACAATTTCATCCGTTTCAGGCTTCACTTTTAGTCCGCCATCTTTAAACCGCTTTTCATTCACTTGTACATGGCCTTTTTTAAGTAAGTCCTTTACTTCCTTACGCGTCCCAAATCCCGCGTGCGCCAACAATTTATCTAGCCGCATTTATAAAAGCTCCTTCGCTTCAGTCTCCTTTGATTCTATCAGCTTTTCAAGTCGCAAACAATAAAAAGAGAACTCGCAAGGAGCTCCCCTACAAACTTTCAAGTTCAGCTGCACAGCGTGTTTCAGAAAACTGTCCCGAAAGTGATTGTTGTAAACGATATTCATCTAACTTTCTTTCAATTTGTACAAGCGCTTCAAATTTACCAAATTCATCTGCTTCCGCAAGTAAATTCTGCAACTCGAAAAATAGCCGATCGAGCTGCTCGAAATCTTCTTTTGTCGCCTCAAGAGCTTCCCTTTCGTTTCGCATTTTTTATACCCTCCTAAAATGTAACCCCTTTCTTATTCTTTATTTTACGCTAAAATGAAATTTTTAAACCCATTTCTTGAAAAATTCACAGATTGTACAAATTTACGAGAAAAAAAGCGATTTTATTTTCTTTTTTCGACAAACTCCGGCAATAAAAATAGCCAAAATTATTCTTTAAGAATTTTCAGGATATCTTGATAGCGAATTTTTTTCGGCGCAGAACCTCGAACAGAAAAATCGCTTTTCAAATGGACTTCCACTTCATCGCCCACCACTAGATCGGATACATTGATGGCACGTTCATCTTTCAGATTGCTAATTTTGCTGATCGAAGCAAGTTCAATTGGCCCCTTGATCACTTTCCCCTCTTCCGATTCAAGCTGGTCCACAAATACACCTTTCGCCTCGCTCGTTCCGTTTTCACTGACATTTCCCGTATAAATCACGTAAGGATCTTTCGTTTCCTCCGTTTGCCCACAAGCCGCTAAAAGCAAAAGACAAACGCCGACAATAGCAAGTAAACTTTTTTTCATGTTTTTCTCCTTCAAAGCAAATTCTTTCTTTTATCATATGAAAAAAACACAGCTTCTTCAAAGAAAAAGCTGTGTTTCGGGTTTATTCTAGAACAAATTGATTGTGATAGAGTTCCGCGTAGAAGCCTTTCTGCTTGAGAAGCGACTCATGCGTACCTTCCTCGATCACTTCCCCATTCCTAAGAACGACAATATGGTCAGCCCCTAGAATCGTCTTCAAACGGTGCGCGATAACGAAACTTGTTCGTCCAGAAATCACATTATCCATCGCCGTTTGGATCTTACTTTCCGTAACTGTATCCACATTACTTGTCGCTTCATCTAGGATAAGCAAGCTTGGATTGGTTAAAATCGTCCTAGCGATACTGATCAATTGTTTTTGTCCGACACTGAAAATACTATTTTCATCGCTAATTTCTGTATCATAGCCTTTATCAAGCGAAACGATAAACTCATGAATATGGGCTTGTTCCGCGGCAGCGATAACCTCTTCACGCGTCGCATCCGGTTTCCCAAACGCAATATTATCATGGATGGTTCCGGAGAAGAGCACAGAATCCTGCAAGACGATCCCCACTTGTTTCCTGAGCGAATGCAGTTCAATGTCTCTAATATCTTTCCCATCAAAGAGAATTTCGCCACTATCGACGTTATAGAAACGATTCAACAAGTTCATGATCGTTGTTTTCCCTGAACCGGTCGGCCCTACAACAGCAACCATCTGCCCTTTTTCAAGACCAATCGTCACATCCTTTAGAACTGGCTTATCTGGCGTGTAGCCAAATTTCACATGGTTCAGCTCTACTTTTTTGTGGACGCCATCAATCGTTTGGACATTTGGACGTTCCACTTCATCTTGCTCTTTAAAGACTTCACTCACACGCCGCGCCCCAGTAATCGCTAGTTGTAGCATGCTGTACTGCGAAGAAATCTGCGTAAGTGGCATATAAAATTGCTGCGAATACTGAACGAACATCACGATGAGGCCAAGCGCTACCGTCCGGTCAAGACTCCCATTTAAAGCAAGATAACCCCCGAAGAAAATCACGATCGCCGTATTCACAAGCGAAATCCCTTGCATCACCGGGAACAACAAGCCAGAATAAACTTGACCTTTATACGTTGCGTTTTTAACAATTTCATTGTGTTTTAAGAAACCTTTGATCGTTTCTTCTTCAAGGCCATTCGTGATGACCACTTTTTGACCAGAGATTTTTTCATCAATGTAGGCATTCAAGCGGCCCAAGCTATCTTGCTGCAAGTCCACATAGCGGCGCGCTTTCCGGATGATAACCCCTGCGATAATCACAGCAAACGGTGCCGCAATTAGCGTAACAAAAGCAAGCTCTACATTTTGCGTGAACATCATGATGATAACCCCTATCATGAGCGCCAAATTCGAAAGCACTTGAACAAGCGCTTGGTTGAGCGTATTCGAAATGTTATCCATGTCACTCGTAAAGCGACTCAACATTTCCCCATCATTGTGACTATCAAAGAAGCGAATCGATAGTTTTTCCATTTTCTTGAAAAGCCCAATCCGCATCCGGTTCGTTGCTTTCCCCGAAACCCCTGCCATGATGATATTTTGAATAAACATCGCAACAGACGTTAATATATAGAATAAAAGCAACATAAGCAGAATATGGTGAAAATCGGATTTATCATCCACACCCGTTGTGACAAGCTTCACTGCATAATCCGCTAATTCTTGCACCGCTTTCCCGACATATTGTGGGGCTTTAACTTGCAAGAAAGTAGCGCCGACAACTGCCAGAAGAATTACAAATAGTTGAAGTTTATAGGCGCGAAGGTAGTGCCAGAAGAACTTCGTGATTTGTCTAAACTCACTCATTTTCGAACACATCCTTCCCTTTTTGTGTTTCATAGATTTCTTGGTAAACCGAGCTTGTTTGAAGCAGCTCTTGGTGGCTTCCAACTGAAACGAGCTTTCCTTTATCAAGAACAAGGATTTTGTCTGCTTGAATAACAGAAGAAATCTTTTGCGCAATAATAAAGGTGGTCGTGTCATTTAATTCATTTGCAAGCGCCTCTTTGACTAGCTTTTCAGATTTGGCATCGAGCTCACTCGTAGAATCATCGAGAATTAAAATTTTCGGCGTTCCAATGACACCACGCGAAATCGAAAGTCGTTGCTTCTGACCGCCAGAATAGTTATTGCCGCGCTCTTCAACAATCGCTTCGTAGCGTTTATCTTGGCGTTCAATAAATTCCTTCGCCTGCGCAATCGTCGTGGCATTTTCCATATCCGTTTCAGAAGCATTTTGCTTCCCGTGCCGCAAATTATCCGAAATCGTTCCGGAGAAAAGGACAGCTCGTTGTAAAACAAGAGAAACCGTTTGACGAAGCGTTTTTTTGCTAACCTTCTTCAGATTCTCTCCGCCGATCAAAACTTCCCCTTCTTGTGGGTCATAAAGTCGCGGAATCAGTTGAGCAAGCGTTGACTTCCCAGATCCTGTTGCACCGACAATGCCGACTGTCTCGCCTGGCTCTGCTTTAAAGGAAATGTGCGACAAGGCGTCTTCATCATCCCCTTCATAGCGGAAACTTACATCTTTAAATTCAACACTTCCATCTAAATCTTCTTCTTTCGCATTCGGATCGTAAGTAATATCCGCATCCGTATTCAAAACTTCACTGATCCGACCAAGCGAAACAAACGCGCGGGAAGCCATCATCGTAAGCATCCCACCAATAATGATCGCCATCATGATCTGCATCAGATAGTTCATAAAGGAAGCGATCGCACCGATCACAGTTGGATCATCCTTTACCATATCGCCTACAAAATAAATAGAAACGACAATCGCAAGGTTTGAAACGAACATGAAAGCTGGAATCATCACAGAGAACAAAACCCCAACTCGAATCGTATGTGCAGTTAATTTGTCACTCGTTTCCGTAAAACGATTAATTTCATTATCTTCTTGAACGAAGCTTTTGACGACTCGCATTCCTGCAAGATTTTCTTTCGCAATCGCATTGACTTTATCAAGGAAAGTTTGAATTTTTGCGAAGTGCTTACCCATGGCGCCAAAGGTCAACATCACAATCAAAACGACGAGTACAACAAGGAGAATGATTACCCACCAAAGTGCAGGCAAAGTCACCATCGCAAGCACAAAACTTCCGATAAACATGATCGGAATACGCGTCAACGATTGAAGTGACAACATCACGAGATTCTGCACCTGCGTAATGTCATTCGTTTGTCGTACAACCAGGTTCCCCGTTGAGAACCGCTCAATGTTGCTAAATGAAAAGGTTTGAACTTTGCGGAAACTGCTTTCGCGAATGTCTGCGCCTACCCCCTGCGCAATTTTGGCTGATAAAATCGTATTTAAAATTCCAGCTACTAAGCCAATCACCGCGATTACAATCAGCAGAATTCCAATGGATGAAATTTCATCCATCTTGTCCTTCACAATCGCATCCAAAACTTGCTGCAGTAATTTCGGCTGCCACAATTGTGAAATAACCATGATCGCAACAAAGATTGTTGAAAAAATGGTCTCAACACGATACTTTTTCAAGTGCTGTAGTAATATTTTCATTATTTCCCTCCCATTTCAAAAAAATCATACGAACGTTTATTCTACTTGAATTTAAAATGATTTTCAAGCTTTAATCCGATAAAGTTTAAAAATCAGTCTAGAGGCTGATTAACTTTCATAAACTAGTCGATACAATCGCATAGGAACAGGCTTTTCCATTTCTCATTAAACATAAAATATTTTATCGAATGACAAAAATGTAAGATTCATCCCCTTATTTTGTCACTTGATTCGCGGGATTAGCTTTGAAAATACCTTTAAGATAGAATACGAGAGATAAACAAGGAGGTTTTAACTTTGGCAAATCAAGTTGTAAAAGTTGAACATGTAGAAAAAATTTATGGTAAGAAAAATGAGAATCAATCGGTCGCATTAAAAGACATCTCTTTTTCTATGCAAGAAGGAGAATTTATCGGGATCATGGGCCCATCTGGTTCTGGGAAAACTACACTATTAAATGTTCTTTCCACACTCGATCGCCCAACAAGTGGTGAAATCAGCATCGCCGGTCGAGATATTACACACATGAAAAACGATGAGCTTGCTGACTTTCGCGCAAATTCACTAGGCTTCATCTTCCAAGACTTTAACCTACTTGAAAATTTAACACTTTATGAAAACATTGCTTTACCGCTTTCTTTACAAGATGTGAAAGCGAAAAAAATCAAAGAACGTGTGGAAACTGTGGCTAAACAACTCGGCATTCAAGACATCTTAATGAAGTTTCCCGCAGAAGTTTCTGGCGGACAAAAGCAACGGACAGCGGCAGCACGTGCGCTCGTCCACGAACCAGCCATCATCCTTGGCGATGAACCAACTGGAGCGCTCGATTCAAAAAACGCACAAGGCTTGCTTGAAGCGATGACAGAGCTTAACCGCGAACAAGCCGTTTCAATTTTGATGGTAACGCATGACCCGCAAAGCGCAAGTTACTGTGAGCGCATCCTTTTCATCCAAGACGGCGTCCTTTACAAAGAACTAAAACGAACAGGCGAACGCAAAGCTTTTTACCAAGAAATTTTGGATGTACTGGCAACACTTGGTGCCGATCAGGACGGGGAGTGATCATATGTTACTGAAACTTGCACTCTCAAGTATTAAGACACGTCTCAAAGACTATATCGTACTTCTTATTGGTCTAGTGATGGCGATTTCGATTTTTTATATGTTCGAAACACTCGCATTAAATTCTTCCTTTATTAAAGAAAACTCGATGATCTCAGCTGTTGGCTTTGTCTTCCATGCGGGATCCGTCTTACTAGCTATCATCACGGTCGCTTACACGATGTACGCCACTTCCTTCCTATTTTCCTTGCGTCAACAAGAATTTGGCATGTACATGACCCTTGGCGCTAAAAAACGTAAAATCTCGCTCATCATGTTCATTGAAACGATGTTCATCGGACTTTGTTCCCTTGTCATCGGACTGATTCTTGGAACCGCGTTAGCAGCTGTTGTTGGCAACCTTCTCATGAAACAGCTTGACTTCACTTCAACAACTTATGCACCATTTTACGTACCATCTATGATTGTCACCATCATTTTCTTTGCGATTTTGTTCCTGCTTGCAGCACTATTCAACTTGTTCCGCCTATCCAATGTATCCATCTTAGATTTGATCCACGCTGACTCAAAAGCAGAACGTATCATTATCCGCAAGAAAGCAATTGTATTTAAAGCGATTCTTTCCATTATCTTACTTGCGATCGGATACTACGCCATGATTGACATTAAAACGACTCAATTTATAGGCATCATCGTGGCGCTCTTTACCATCACATTCGGAACTTACTTATTTTTCGCGACTTTCTTGCCGCTGATTATCCAAAAATTGCGTGACAAGCAAATCAAAAAAAGCAAACGGCTCAATTCTTTTACCTACGCCCAGTTAAGCTTCCGTATTAGCCAGCTGTCGCGTGTGCTTGCCACCGTGGCCATGCTCATCGCACTTGGAATGGGCGCAATTGCAGTTGGATTCGCTTTCCAAAATAACGGAGTGCTTATCGCCGAACAAGTATCACCATACGATGTTGTTCTTTCTAATCCAACGAAAGCGGAGCAAAAAGTGATTTGCTCAATGGACTTTAAGGAAGACTTCGACTATCATTTCAAAACAGATGACAAGGCTGTTTATTTCAATGTCAAAGAACTAAAGAGTGAACCACCGCTTGTATCAAGATTTTCAGCAAGTGAAGGAACTAAGGTGTATCGCCTTAAAGAAACACCAAATGACAAAAATGAGGCTTGGATTCAGTTCATTAACTTTTCCTTGCCATCATCAACACTTGGTACTCGTGAAATCAAGTTTGTTGATGGTCGTGAATTCGATACAAAAAGCTTAAAAGAAAATACACTTTTCATCGGAAAAGTCCCTGATTTTGAAAGCAGTCTATCAACTTTAAAGAAACTCGATCAACTTGAAAAAGAGCGCTACAATGGAAAAGAAGAAATTCTTAGTAAATATGCGTCTTATTCGCAGTATAAAATCTTTGCAAATGGAACAGTCTTCATGGGATTCTTCCTTGGGTTTGCTTTCCTAACGATGATGGCAAGCTCGCTCATGTTCAAGATCTTAACGGGAGCGACACAGGATATTAGACGTTACCAAATGCTTGAAAAAATTGGTGTCAAACGGAAACTGCTTGTTCAGTCTATCCGAAAAGAAATGTTCTTGATTTTCCTTTTCCCTGGTATCATCGGCTTTATCCATGTAGCAATCGGAATGAAAATGTTTAGCTTCTTGCTCGTAAATCCTTATTATCGCTTCTTTATTCCAGTCTTATTGTTCTTAGCGATTTATGGTATTTACTATTTCATTACCGTTTGGCTTTATCAAAGCATCGTCTTAAAAAAAGATAAATAAAAAACAAGAAGCTAGCATTGTCGAGTTATTCCTCTGCTAGCTTCTTATTTTTTGCGGTTTGTAGTTGCTTTTAGAAACATCCGCATTTTTTCTTCCATCACTTTTAATCCTTTTACCCCAAATTTCTGGTTCTAATCAAGTCGCATTCCATGTTATACTGATGCTAGATTGGAAGGCTAAGGGGGTCATCATTTGAAAAAAATAATCAACTATCTCGAAGGACACATTGAACCACTCATTGATTACTGGCTATCTACTTATTATGTAAAGTCTGATGAATATGAATTGCGCAAAAACGTGGATGGCTTTTTAGACGCCCAGCGCAAAGAGACCATCTCACTATTTCTTACGGCATTCGAGAACATTCGTAAAGGGGTTTGCGCCGTTCCATTCTTTGAAGAAATTGGTGAAGATCGTCGGGATATGAATACGAGTTTTAAAGATGTCTATTCAAATTATCATGTGGTTTATACGGCAGCGATTGAATTCTTAGACGTTCAAATTCAAGCCGGGAAGGTAGACTTTTCTCTTGAAGAATATAGCAAATTCATTTTGTTTTTCCGGAAACTTGAGATCAACTCTGGAAGGCATCTTTTCGAAGGCTTTTTACAAAGACAAGACTCTTCTTATTGAGGAGTCTTTTTTTGCATTTAAAAGCCCCGCTCTCCGTTTCTTGCAAAAGTTCTTTAAAGCCCATTACTTTGTACGAAAAACTGGGAATGTTCATAATGATAGACCATCCGCGAAAAGTCAAATGGTTCTCCGGTGCTCAAATAAAATAATTCTTCGACAAATAGCGCTGGATCTCCTGTTTCTAGCTCTAAAAGTTCACTTTCTTTTTCGTCAAGTTTCTTCACATGTAAATATTTGTCAGAAAAACTGATCGTCAGTCCTAGCGCCTTTTCCACATAGTGAAACAGCGATTCCTCCGCAATACTTCTGCTTAAATAAGGGACAAATTTCTGGCGATAATACGATTCTTCGATACACAAAATTTGGTCGTTGATAAAACGCAATCGCTTCACGAAATAAACCTGCTCCTCTGCCTCACATTTCAAGTTTGCGCGCACTTCTTCACTTGGCTGAATCAACTCCACTGCAAGAACCTTCGATTTCATTTGAAACTCTTTTAGATCTGCTGTAAAACCTTGGCTCTCTAAAAAATTGATGTAGCCTGTCCTTTTCCTACGCCGAACGAAAACACCGCTACCTTGAATTTGATAGATTACGCCACGTTTTTCTAAAATATTGAGTGCCTTGACAATCGTACTTTTACTAACATCGTATTGTTTCATTAAATCTTGAAAAGTCGGCAACTTATCGCCTTGTTGCAAGTGGTTATCAATAATATTCTGTTCAATTTGTTCCACTACTTTTTGATACTTCGACATCTCAATTCTCTCCCCGCTGTTTTCCCGCTCATATTATTTATCCTCCCCAATTATATAAAAAAGAAGCGGGATTGACAAATTGTGCGCGTTGAATTAAAATGTACATGCACAATATTTTTGAAAGGGGTTTCAGTAAAGATGAGTAAAGTTAGAGATTATCAAAAATTAGCTGAAGACATTTTAGCCATCTTGCACGAAGAAAATATCACCAATGTAACGCGTTGCGCGACCCGGCTCAGAATTGTCCTCAAGGAAACACCTGAAGGCGCAAAAGAAAAAATTGCTTCCCTTCCTGGCGTTATCACCGTCGTTTTGAATAATGGTCAGTTTCAAATTGTCATTGGTCCACATGTGGGCGAAGTCTATGACGCCTTCATGAATTTGGTAAATGTACAAACGGACTCAAATGAGGAACAAAAAGGAAGCGTTCTCAATCGAATTATTGCAACGATGTCTGCTGTTTTCGCGCCTTTTATTTACATACTTGCCGCAGCCGGTATCTTACAGGGCTGTCTGATTTTAATCAATCTTGCTTTTCCGAGTTTTGCTAATACAGATACCTATCAAGTTTTTAGTTTAATTTCATGGGCACCATTCACATTCTTGCCCATTTTCATTGCCATTACGGCATCCAAACACTTCAAAGTGAATACTTATATCGCGGTAGCTTGTTGCGCGGCGCTCGTCTCGCCGGACTTAGCCAAAATTGCGGAATCTATCGCAAACGGGGATGCGCATAATTTTCTAGGCATTCCGCTTTCACCAACTACTTATACTTCTTCTGTTTTACCGCCACTTATTCTCGTTTGGCTGTTAAGCTACTTAGAAAAATTTGTTGAAAAACGTCTTCCTGGCGTTATCAAGCCTTTACTTACGCCGTTTATTTGCCTCGTCATCATGGTTCCTGTTACCATTTTAGTTCTCGGTCCTGCTTCGGCTCTTTTAGCGAACGGAATCGCAAACGGTTACAACTATCTAGTTCAAGTTGCACCGCCACTTGCAGGCGCGATCATCGGCGGATTTTGGCAAGTGATCGTCATTTTCGGTGTTCACTGGGGCATCACACCTGTTGTGCTCGCCAATTTCGATATGTACGGGCGCGACTCGTTCCAAGCATTTCAAACCATTGCCGTAGTGGCTCAAGTCGGTGCCGTGTTTGGCGTCTTGCTGAAAGCGCGCAGTAAAGAACTTAAAAACGTCTCGATGTCCGCTTTTATTACAGGAATCTTCGGGATAACAGAACCTGCCATTTACGGTGTTACGCTTCGCTTTAAAAAACCGTTCATCTATGGCTGTATTGCTGGGGCGGTTGGTGCCATTGTCGCAAGCTTCTTCAATCCGTATTACTTCGCTTACGCGGGGCTACCAAGCTTAATCACAATTGTGAATGGGATTAACAGTGAATTCCCGTTATCTTTTATCGGGATTGTCATCGGGTGCGCGATTGCATTCTTCGGCGCGATGTTGCTTGTGCAATTCCTTGGCTTCGGCGAAACAAAAGAAGAAGATGAAGAACTTAAAAAAGAAGTGGATTTAAATGACACGCCAAAAGTGGAAGCTGGAGTCTCTTCAAGCCTACAAGTGAAAAACTTGTCGATTCCTGCCCCAATAAAAGGAAAACGTTTGCCACTTGCAGACGTACCAGATGAAGTTTTCAGGAGCGGCGCCATGGGACCTGGGATTGCGATCTTGCCAGAAGAAGACGAGGTGCGGGCGCCATTTGACGGAGAAGTCGTGATGCTGACTGATACAAAACACGCAATCGGGCTTCGGTCAAATGAAGGCGTGGAAATGCTTATCCATGTCGGTATTGATTCTGTTAAACTAAACGGAGAACCTTTCACATATTTGGTGAAGGAAAAACAACACGTCAAAAAAGGCGATTTACTATTAACGTTTGATCGCAAGCAAATTGAACAAGCTGGTTGTTCACTTATCACGCCAGTATTAATTACCAATGCAGAAGAATTTGCGTCTGTAACGCCACAAGAAACAGATGAAATGTCAACAGATCCAACTGCTATTTTAGCGATTACAAATACGATTTAATCGGAGGGAAACGAATCATGCAAAAAGATTTTTTATGGGGCGGCGCACTAGCTGCTCACCAATTTGAAGGCGGATGGAACCAGGGAGGAAAAGGACCGAGCGTTATCGACGTGATGACAGCCGGTGCACACGGGGTTCCACGTAAAATCACCGAGGAAATCGAAACGGGTGAATTTTACCCCAATCATGAAGCGATTGATTTTTATCATCACTATAAAGAAGATATTGCACTTTTTGCCGAAATGGGCTTAAAATGCCTACGAACTTCCATTGCTTGGACAAGAATTTTTCCAAATGGTGACGAAACGAAGCCGAATGAAGAAGGCTTGAAATTTTATGATGCTGTTTTTGACGAACTGTTGGCAAATGGCATTGAGCCTGTTATCACACTTTCTCATTTTGAGATGCCACTTCACTTGGCTCGTGAATACGGTGGTTTCCGGAATCGTCAAGTGATCGACTTCTTTGTTCGCTTCGCCGAAACTTGCTTCAAGCGTTATCAGCATAAAGTGAAATACTGGATGACCTTTAACGAAATCAATAATCAAATGGATACGAACAATCCAATTTTCTTATGGACAAATTCTGGTGTAAAAGTAGCACCCGGAGAAAATGCCAAAGAAGTGATGTATCAAGTAGCGCATAACGAACTCATTGCAAGTGCAAGAGCCGTCACAATCGGAAAAGCTATCAATCCTGAATTTCAAATTGGCTGCATGGTTTCACACGTTCCAATCTACCCTTATTCTTGCAATCCAGCAGATATTATGGCAGCCGAAGAAGCGATGCACCAACGTTTCTTCTTCGCCGATGTTCACGTGCGCGGTCACTATCCACGTTACGCGCTAAAAGAATTTGAACGTGAAGGCTATCAAATTGATATCCGCGATGAAGATCTTGAAGTCCTAAAAAAAGGAACGGTTGATTACATCGGCTTCAGCTACTACATGTCAACCACCGTAAAAGCTGATGTGAAACAAGATAATACTGGCGACGTCGTTAACGGCGGCTTACCAAACGGTATTGACAATCCTTATATCGAAACAAGCGATTGGGGCTGGGCCATTGATCCAGAAGGCTTGCGCTACACCCTGAACCGCTTATATGATCGCTACGAACTTCCTCTTTTCATCGTTGAAAACGGGTTTGGCGCTGTTGATGTACTCGAAGAAAACGGTCAAATTCACGATGAAGCACGGATTGAATACTTGCGAAAGCATATCGAAGCGCTCGAAAAAGCCGTTGACTATGATGGCGTTGAACTGATGGGCTATACACCTTGGGGTATCATCGACCTCGTTTCCTTCACGACCGGCGAAATGAAAAAACGTTACGGCATGATTTACGTGGACCGTGATAACGAAGGAAATGGCTCCATGAAGCGCTACAAAAAAGATTCCTTCGATTGGTACAAAAAAGTGATTGCAACAAACGGCAAAGATCTTTTCTAGAACCCGCAAGTTTCCCTTCTGCGAATTAATGCCCCTAACAATAAACAAAAATCGAGTGAAGCCTACATTTTAAGTAGCCCTTCACTCGATTTTTGTTTATTAACACTTAGATTGCCCTTCATTATACATTCAGTTACAATAGCTTAAAAGCCATATTAATTGAATTCCTTAGTTGAAAGGGTGAACAACTTGAAAATTTTAGTTACTGGCGGTTCAGGCTTCATCGGAAGTCATTTCTTGCGCCAATATGTCCAGTCAAATCCAAATCATACGTTTTTCAACCTAGACAAGCTGACCTATGCCAGTACGCCTATAAACGAAGAACTGCAACACTATCCCAATTACCAATTTGGTGAAATCGACCTTTACGATGCCGCTTCGACAGCAGAAGCCATCCAAAATTTCGCTCCCGATACCATCGTTCACTTTGCCGCTGAAACACACGTTGACCGCAGCATTAATGACGGGCGTCCCTTTTTGCATAGCAACATCGAAGGCACTTATAACTTGCTTGTCGCCGCACGTGACTTTTGGAAAGACGATCTCGCCAACAAGCGGTTTCACTTTATCAGCACAGATGAAATCTTTGGTTCAATCGAAACAGGGAGTTTTGATGAAAATTCGCCGATTCAGCCGCAAAATGTCTATTCGGCTAGCAAAGCATCTGCCCATCAGCTCGTCTTAGCTTTCCAAAATACCTATCAAATGCCCATCTCAATTTCAATCTGTAGCAATAACTTTGGCCCTTTCCAAAACTGCGAAAAATTCATTCCAACGTTGATCGAAAATGCCCTAGCTAAAAAACCAATTCCTATTTATGGTAGCGGCTTAAATGTCCGTGACTGGATCTATGTGGAAGACCATTGCCGTGCGATTTGGGAGATTATTACGACGCCTACTTTTTGTTTTGAAACCTTCAATATTAGCGCTCAAAACAGATATACCAACCTTGAAATCACCCAAAAAGTTCTTATACAGCTCTCTAAAGAAACAGGCGAACACTATTTCCAATTAATCAAGCATGTTGAAGATCGCAAAGGGCATGATTTAAGATACGCCCTTAATCCTGCAAAATTTTTGCGATGTGCCAACTGGCGTCCTCAATTTTCATTAGAAGCAGGATTAGAAAAAACGATTGACTTTTACTTGCATCGAAATAATTAATTTTTAGCCGCGGCAGATAAATACAAACTTTTTTCAAGCCATTTTATCTGCTTTCTGGCTTTCTTTTTTATTTTCTAGCCTTACAAATTTTTTTCTTGATAAAAACATAACTTTATTACAAGAGGGGGATGCCTTATGGTTTTTCTTTGCATGCTCCCTAGAAAGGGCATCTCAATGTCTGTTTATGAAGCGCTAGCACTCATGATCGCATTTGCGACACTTGTGCTACTTATTCGTGACAGAAATGCCCATAAAAAATAACCTACCATAAGCCGAGCAAGCTTGGTAGGTTATCCAACTAAGTTTAGCCGCCATCTTAAATGGTGCTTCGCAAGAGAGCTGTGTCCCCCACAGCTCTCTTTCCACTCAAATATTAACAGCTTCTTCTCTCCTCGTCAACTCTCTAAGTTACCCTTCGTTTGGATAAACTTCGCGGTCGTTGACGATGGTCTTTGCGACTTTAATAGAACGCAAATTTTCTCTTGCGATTTCAAATGGATCTGCTTCAAGCACTGTAAAATCCGCCGCAAAACCTGGTGCTAATTTACCACGCGAATCCGGTTTATAGCTAGCCTTTGCGCTTCCTGTCGTATAGAGCTCGATCGCTTCGTAAACACTTAGTGCTTCAGTTTCAAAGTAGCGTTTTCCGGTTAAATCACTATTAGCAGTCCGCAGCACCGCGGCATGAATACCATAAAGCGGGTTCGGAATTTCAATCGGTGCATCACTTCCCCCAGCTAATTCAAAGCCATTTTCAAGCAGGGTTTTCCATGCAAACGCACGAGGTGGATGATTTTCGCCAAGCACATCAAGCGCCCAGGGCAGATCACTCGAAAGAAACTGCGGTTGAATATCAAACAAAAGCGGCATGCCTTTTGCTTCCTCGATCAGCTCATCTGTCAGCCAAGGCGTATGAATCATGCGATCATGCTGCCCGGCTTTTGGTGGATACTTTTTTAGCATCCGAATCACATCTCGAAAAGCAGCATCGCCTAAAATATGAATCGCAACTGGCAGCCCAGCTTTACGCGCACGCTTAACCAATTTCTCGAATTCTTCATCCGTTTGAATCTTTAAACCATGTTCCTCTGGATTATCATGATAGCCCGCCGACATGTATGCCGTTCTAGAACCCACCGTTCCATCATAAAAAATTTTCATGCTATCGAGTTCAACAAAAGAATCACCATCCATGAATCGCTCATCTGAATCTTCAAATACATCGAACTCCGCATTGTGAATCAAAAGTTGCGCTCTAAAAGGAAAATCCTCCGAAAGCGTATCACGAAAAGCCTGAAGCGTCCCTTCGAAGCCATTAAAATAATGCAAATCTTCCGAGTGCGCACCAGTCACGCCTTTTTCCCATAAATCCCGCACCGCAAGTTTCAGCCAAGCACTAATCGCTTCATTTGTCGGAACCGGAAAGCGATCCGTTGCAAGATAAGTCGCATTGTCTCTCAAAATCCCCGTAAACACGCCAGATTCATCCAGAACCATCTCGCCACCACTCACTTCCTGCCGCACCAGTTTAGCCGCATCAATCAGCGCCGAATTTACGCTTACACTGTGATAGTCAATGCGTCGTACAAGAATCGGATGGGTTTCGCTTACTCCATCTAAATCCCACCGAGTTAGGAGTGTCGCATCATCGCTCCACTTATTTTCATCATAGCCTTCCACAAACAGCCAAGCTTCGGCTTCAAGATCAGCAACCCGACGCCGAATGAGTTCTAACGCTTCCCGCTTGGATGTTGTTTCACTTAAATTCAGCCGGTCAAGCGCCTGCCCGTACCACAATAAATGAATATGTGAATCCACGAAACCAGGGAAAACCGTCTTCCCATCCAAATCTACCCGTTCCGCATCTGGATACGCCTCTGGATCCACATCGAGCGTCTGAATCACACCATCCTGAACGAAAACATTCCGAACAAAATCGCCTTCTCGTTGCATCGTATAAAATTTGGCATTCTCATAGATTTTCACTAAGCTCTTCCCCTTTCAAAGCTTTGTTTCGTTTGTCTCGAATTTGCAAACTCCTTTGTAAAATGGTGGATAAAACAGCCATCCCGAGCAAAATAAAGATGCCCACAAAAAGGGCTGTAATCCCGCCAAAGTTTTCCACAACAACCGCTCCTAAAAACGGTGCTAGCATCCGCGCTGCCGTCGCCATCCCATTCACGAGGCCTTGATAAAGACCCGCGCTTCCTTTCGGGGCAAGCTGATAAGCGATCGTCGGAACCGCCGGCCATGCAAACATTTCGCCGAGCGTCAGAAAAATCATCCCGAGCACAAAGCCGCTATAAGCGTTCGCGTGCATCGCCACAATAAACGATAACGCGAACAGTAAAATACCGATATAAATTTGGGCATGTAAATGTCGTTTAAAGCGCGCCACAATTGGAATTAAAACAAACTGTCCTAGAACAATAAGCGCGCCATTTAAGCTCCAAAGCTTGCCGTATTCCGCCGTTGAAATCCCCACATCACTTGTCATATAAGTAGATAAATTGGATTGCCACTGAACGTGCGGCAACTGACAAAATAAATAAGTAGCGAGCAAAAGAATCATCGAAAAAAGACCAACCAAAGTGGGACGCGAACGCTTCATGCCGCGTTTACGATGCTTCGTTTCGCTTCCGATATGTTCCGATTTCCAATCAATTTTACGAAAGAAAACAAAAAAGAAAACCGCATAAAATATCGCAAACAAAAACGCTCCTAAGTAGACTTTCCCCATTCCAAATCCACTAAGTAAGCCCGCCAAAAACGGACCAACCGCAACGCCAATATTTTGCGCCACATAAATCGCATTAAACCCCGTTCTTCCCCCTGCTGGGTGCGTGAGACCTGCCGCAGCATATAAGCCTGAAAAAACCATCCCCATCGCAAAACCAACAAGCCATAAATTCCAAATAAAAGTTGGATATCCGTGGAACAAGCTTAAACTAAGTGTCCCAATAACGAGAATCACCGTTCCAATCCAAAGTGAGATGTAGCCTGAAAAGCGATCAAAAATCAATCCTCCAATAATGCTTGAAATAATACCCACAAAAGAATTCACTAAAAGGACCAGTGAGGCATCCGTTCCTGACATGCCAAGCTCGCCAGTCATATAAACCATATTAAACGGCCAAATAAACGATAAGCCGGTATATAAAAGAACCATGCCCACAATCACAATCCATAAATCGCGTGGTAAAAGTTTTGTCACATTTTTTCCTTCCTTCCACCTCGTTAAGTTCACCTGAACAAGCATATCACAAAGTTTCCAAACAAAAAAGAGCAGAAAAACAGGAAAAAGCTTAGTACTCTTCAAAAACTGACTTTCCAAGAATCCCACCGCTCAATTCCTATTTTCTACTCGAATTATACAGTCGTAAATTTCGTTTCAATTGCCGTGCTCAGTACACGTTCCACATGAACTGTATCAAACTCAAATCCATGTTCAACAACAGCTTGCGCCACTTTTGGCCTAACGCCAGAAAGCGTGCAAACGACTCCTATTAATTTCAAAGCACCTATTAATTCTTTCAATTCATCTACAGCTATTTTGTCTAAGGTGGCAACCCCGGATAAATCAATAAATAAGTGATCAAATTTTTTCTTTGTACATTCATCAAGCGTGTGCTGCAAAATCACCTTAGCACGCGTCTCATCAATATCTCCAATCACCGGAAGCAAAGCTGAGTGCCTCATCAGCGGAATGACAGGACAGCTCAGTTTTAAAATCGTTTCCTTGTGTGCATTTAACTTAAGTTCCGTCTGTAAAGCGTTCTCCCGAACAAAACGAATAACAATTTCCCCAAGCCGCTTCGTAATTTCTCGACTCCAGTAGTTGACTTCTTCGTTTGCCGTGTCGCCCTCGCTCTCTGCATAAAATTTTTCGATCAACTCTAGATACTGATCTTCCACGCGAAAAAATTGTTCAATGATTTCATATATTGGCGTCAAAAGATGTTCGATGTCGCTCCCAAGTTCCCCCAACCAATTTTCAAAAAGCGCCCCAAAGTCTTCATCTTTTTCAAGAAACAAGCGACAAAACAATAGATGAAACTGATAATTTTGCTGTTTAAGCCGGCCGATAACTTCCTCATCATTTGATGCGTAAACCCCATGCAAATTGTTGTGATCCATCTTGTTATACCAATCTTCCGTAAGCTCACTTGTCCGTTCCATAAAAAAATCATATAATTCTTTTCGTTCGTACAATGGTCTCTCCCTTTCCTTCTATTTCCTCCTTGCAAAAACCAGTATAGCTTAAAGTGATAACTTTGTAAAAAAAATCACAAATAATAATTCCTATCAGAAAAAGATTGTAAATAAGATATTTCTTGATTTACAATCTTCATGATTCAAACTATATTTTTTTGATAAAACTTTGAATCTACCGCAAGAACATGGAAATCTACTGGTAAATCAGTTTTATTAATCTCATCATAAGCATTCTTCTCGTAAAATCGATGAGCTGCTTTAAATTTATCTGTTGTTCCAAGATAAATCGACTTCTTTCCATTTTCTATACAAAACGCTTCAAGCGTATCCAATAATTTTTGACCAGTCTGGTATTCCTTTCCTCGATATTCGGCATCTGTAAAGAGCTTGCGGATTGCAACATTGCCATTCTCCAAAAATAAAACGCCTATTGTTCCGACCACTTTATCATCCTGAACAGCCACCCAGAAATGACCTAATCCGTTCATATAATGATTTGAAATGTCCTTCAAATCTGGCTGATCATCTAACGTAATGGCTACACCAAACTCATCTTGTTGAACCCCTAAAACCAGTTTTATCAGCTGATCACGATATTTCTCTTCGTAACTTTTGATTTGCACTTTATTCCCCACTTTCTTTTACGCGAAGTCTTTCTATAATCTCATTTTGCTATTTAACTGTCAATATAAAATCAAGAAAAAAATAGCAAAAAAAATCAGCTTTTAAATGTTTAAAAGCTGATTTTTGAAATTAAACTTCCACTCCTGCAGATTCTTCAAGTGGCGTGCAATTCGGCCGCTTTGCCCAGTTACTTTTTTCAAGTAAAACCCAGTTGCGGCTACGAATGGAAATCATGTTTTCCATTAATAAATCGTTCTTAATTTTAACAAAATATTCACGGCTCACGTTACTGTAACGCGCAAGTTCTGATTGATTACAAGATACTGGAATATAAATCTCATCTTCACTTTCCACACCAACATCTAAAGCAATTTGATAAATCAAAGCTTCGACACGCTGCCTTGCTGGAAGACGATACCTTTCAAGCGCACCGGCCAAGCGATGAATATTTTTTTCTGTGATTTCCTCTAAATATTTTTCATCTTCTATTTCAAGCAAAAAACACTTGCCTCGAGAAAAGTATTGAAAAAAAGATTCCTTTACAGGATCAATGTGAAAGACGCTACCTTGCTTCAAAACTTTAATAAGCGTCCCATTTGATTCCTGCATAATATGTCCATCTACCACTAAAAATAATCCCGCTTCATTAATTTCCTTGTTTCCAGAAAAAGATAAAACGTTTTTCTTTGATACATACATCATTTTTCCTCCTTTAGGACTTCATAATAGATACCCACAATTGTTAACGATAACTTTTTCAACCTATATCTATTATATCGAGTTTTTTTACTTGCTCTTTATCCTAAAAGATAAAATATCGCGTAATATGTGACAAAAATTTTACAATTTCCTCCAAAACAGAGATTTTCGTATGGTTTTTTTGTATATATGCAATAAATGAAGCTTAAACCAAGCCTTTTTAAACTTATTATAAATATTAGTCAAGTATCTAACATTGTGTACAATAACAAACACCTTTTCTAAAAGTACCTATTTACCTCAAGGCTTTTATTTCCTACGAACCTATTTTTCAAGTCAATACTTCTTTCGAATTTTTAGATACAAGTGGATCTGTTTGTATCTAAAAAAAGACCAGAAGCTTTGATGGGAGCATCTGGTCTTAATGGGATAGAGTGACTTCTGTTAATTTGCAAGTCGTACAGATGCCTGGTGAAGCAAATACGAACCACAATTAACAGCGTGTCATGTAACATTAACTTTATTTTATCATAAAGTGTGTCATAAAAAATTGACAATACTACGAAATTTGAGCCTAAAATGTGTCCATTTTTTGACAATTTCTCAATTTTTTCTTTCTAAATTGATTTTAACAAAAAAAAACCTCCTTGTGAAATAAAAAACATATTTCGAATTACAATGGCATTTTTCGAGCACAACAAAATACTTTCATATAGAATTATAGTCAATAAGTCCAAAATGGGTGCAAAACGAAACTAGCTGATTAGTTTTGATAAATGAACATTTGTTAGGCAAGTAAAGCCTATGAGATATTTTTAATCCTTTTAATAAATTAAAACTGTGTTATTACACCCTAAAATCTGTTACTTTCGTTATATAAAAGATTTTATCTTTTTTTTGTTTTTTCATATTGTTTTCGCTTTCACAATAGGTTATGATCTTAGTGAAAAGTAATATTGTTCATTCTATCACGTTAAAAATTTAACAAATAAAAATAGGAAACTTAGGAGGAAAAACACTATGACTAAAGCATGGGAAGGATTTAATGGTACAGCTTGGCAAGAAACTGTCAATGTTGGCCAATTTGTTCAAGACAACTACACGCCTTATGATGGGGATGAAAGCTTTTTAGAAGATAGCACACCTCGTACTACTGCTTTAAACGACAAAATCAATGATTTAGTTGCTGAAATGGATGCCAAAGGTGGCGTACTTGATATGGATAACAAAATCGTATCAAACGTTGCTTCTCACACTTCTGGTTATGTAGACAAAGATTTGGAAGTCGTTGTAGGTTTACAAACAGACAAACCCTTCAAACTTGCTTTCATGCCAAATGGTGGCCTTCGTACAGCTGAGCAATGTCTCATTGAAAATGGTTATGAAGTGGACAAAGCGACACATGACTTTTTCGTAAATAATCGTCCAACTGCTAATGATGGTATTTTCCGCGCATATACAAACGACATTAAACGTGCTCGTCACTCTCATATTGTAAGCGGTTTGCCAGATGCTTATTCTCGTGGAAGAATTATCGGACTTTATCAAAAACCAGCACTTTACGGTGTTGATCGTTTAATCGCTGAAAAACAAAATGATTTAAAACAAATTCCAGTCACTTCTGATGAAAACATCCGTTTGCGTGAAGAAGTTTATATGCAAATCAAAGCATTAAAAGACTTAATTACACTTGGAAATGAATACGGACTTGAACTTGGTCGTCCTGCTGAAAATGCACATGAAGCTGTTCAGTGGACTTACATGGGGTACCTTGCTTCAATCAAACAAGCAAATGGGGCTGCAAGCTCATTCGGTCGTATTCCTATCTTCTTAGATATTTACATCCAACGTGATTTAGAACGTGGCATCATTACTGAGCTTGATGCACAAGAGTTAATCGAACAACTTACACTTAAACTTCGTATGGTACGCTTTGCACGTACAAACGGATACAACGAGCTTTATGCTTCTAACCCAACATTCGTTACAACTTCGATGGCTGGTATGGGGGCAGATGGTCGTCACCGTGTGACTAAAACAGATTTCCGTTTCTTACATTGTCTAGATAATCTTGGGAACTCGGCAGAGCCAAACCTGACTGTACTTTGGGATGCTCGTCTTCCTGAAACATTCAAAAATTACTGCATGAAGATGAGTGTTAAACATTCATCCATTCAATATGAAAATGATAAACTAATGCAAGAAGAAGGCTACGGCGATATGCAATGTATTTCTTGTTGCGTAAGCCCACTAAACCCTGAAGCAGACAAAGATAAAGGCGAAACACATAACCTTCAATATTTCGGCGCTCGTGTCAACGTGCTTAAATGCTTGCTTGGGGCAATCAATGGCGGAAGAGATGATCTTCACAAAGAAGACCGCGTCTTTGATGTTGTTGAACCGATTACTTCTGAATATCTTGAATACGATGAAGTGCTTTCGAAATTTGATGTTTCTATGGACTGGCTCACAGACACTTATGTAGATGCTATGAACATCATTCACTATATGACTGATAGATACAACTATGAAAGCATGCAAATGGCTTTCTTACCAACAAAAGTTACAGCAAACATGGGATTCGGAATTTGTGGATTCGCTAACGTTGTAGATAGCTTAAGTGCGATTAAATACGCGAAAGTAAAAACGATTCGTGATGAAGACGGCTTTGTTTATGACTATGAAGTAGAAGGCGACTTCCCTCGTTATGGTGAAAATGATGACCGTGCTGATGAAATTGCTGTCATGGTGCTTAAAATGTTTAAAGAAAAATTGGATTCACACAAACTTTATAAAGACAGTGAAGCAACTGTTTCGATTCTTACAATCACTTCTAACGTGGCTTACTCGAAACAATGTGGGAACTCTCCAGTTCACCGTGGTCCAGTCTTTGATGAAAACGACAAAATGATCAAAGAACCTGAATTCTTTAGCCCAGGTGCAAATCCGTCAAATAAAGCGAAAGGCGGCTTCCTTGATAACCTTGCAAGCCTTACAAAGATTCCGTTCCATTATGCAAATGACGGCATCTCGCTAACAATCCAAGGGGCACCGAAAATGTTTGGTAAAACATTTGAAGAACAACATGCAAACCTTGTCGGAATCTTAGATGGCTACTTCGAAAAAGGTGGACAACACATCAAC
Source organism: Listeria kieliensis (assembly GCF_003369925.1). Taxonomy (GTDB): domain Bacteria; phylum Bacillota; class Bacilli; order Lactobacillales; family Listeriaceae; genus Listeria; species Listeria kieliensis_A. Next base: position 576,201 of record NZ_LARY01000002.1, read on the forward strand.
TTAAACGTGTTAAACCATGAAGAAGTCGTTGAAAAAATCAAAGCGGGTATCCCCGTTATCCTTCGTATCAGCGGTTACTGCTTGAATACAAAAGATTTAAATGAAGAACAAAAAATGGAACTTTGCCAAAGAATGTTCCACGAAAAATTAGTAGGTTAATATTTCAAACTAGCTAAAGAGGCTCCTGAAATCGTATGATTTCAGGAGCCTCTTTTTTGTACTGAATCTGCAAGCAGCAAAGTAGACACATAATTCCTTTTTTCCATAACAAAAATCGTTTGTTTGGATATACCCACCTTGCCCGTCAATTCTTGTTGCGATAGTCTCGCTAAAACGCGAAATCCATAAGCCTTGTTATGCTTTGAAGTACCAAAACCTCTTTTCATCAAGGTCACCTCTTGTATCTGTTTTAAAATATTATTTTACAAAAGTAAGATATATTTTAAAAACCCAAACAAGTGATGAAGCAAAACCCCTAGTTCCTGCTTGACCTACTCTTTTTTTAAGCTTACTATTTAGGCATTAGAGGTGATTTTCATGACAAAAAAATTTCATACTGAGCGGCTTGCACTTATTTCAATTATGCTTGGCGCTTTTATTTCACTACTTGACACGACGGTCGTTAACGTGGCTTTGCCTGACATTACGAAAGCGCTTCATGCATCAAGTGCTTCTATTGAATGGGTCGTTTCTGGTTATGCACTCGCCTTCGGGCTGATTTTAATACTCGCCGGACGGCTTGGTGACAAGTTTGGCCGTAAAAACCTGTATATACTTGGAATTTCACTTTTTTTATTGATGAGTATCACGGCTGGATTTGCTCAGTCAGAAACAAGCTTAATTCTTTCTCGTATTATCCAAGGACTTTCTGCTGGTTTATTTTTCCCACAAATTAATGCTATGATGATGGATATTTTTAAAGGAGATAAGCTCGGACAAGCTTTCGGAGTTCTTGGCTCTGTTATCGGTGTTGCTACTGCGATTGGCCCTTTTACTGGTGGTTTATTAATCCAATTATTTGGGACAGAAAACGGTTGGCGTTTCGTCTTTTTCGTCAATGTTCCCTTTGTCATCGTGACTTTAATTCTTGCAGCTCTTTTCTTGCCAAAACGTGATAAAGCTAGTAAAAAAGTATCGTTTGATTTTTTGAGTGTATTTTTGCTTACCGTAGGCTTACTTTTTTTACTTTATCCTGTCATTTCTAATGGCTCAGAAGGATTTAAGTGGCAAGATATTCTTTTCATGCTGATTTCAATTCCGATTTTAATTAGCTTATATTCTTATAGTATCCATGTGACAAAAAAAGGCAAACAACCGCTTATCTCACCAACTTTATTAAAAAACAAAGCCTTTACTTCTGGCATAATTCTTTCACTCGTTTATTTCGCTGCTTTCACGAGCATCTTTTTTATCTTCTCGCTCACCTGGCAATCCGGTTTTGGTCGTTCAGCTATCGTCTCTGGCCTTGCCGTTAGTCCATTTGCACTTGGAAGTATGCTTGCAGCTGCAAACAGTAATCGTTTCATGCAAAAGCTGGGCAGGAAACTACTGATTATTGGCCTCGTTTTCGTGATGACCGGACTTGCCACCACATCTTTCATTTTCCATTTGAAAGGCGGGGCATTTTCGCCTTGGCTTACCGTTTTTCCACTTTTCCTTGCCGGGCTTGGCAGTGGGCTCATTATTTCACCACTAAATAGCTTCACGCTTGCAACTGTGTCGGGAAGCGATCGAGGCGGAGCAAGTGGTATCTTCAATACTGCACAGCGTGTTGGCTCTTCATTTGGAATTGCCATCGTCGGTTCAATTTATTTTCGGTCGTTAAGTGAAACTTCGCTACACAATGTAGCAGAAAAGTATTCATTTAGTTTACAAATGAGTATCTACATTAATTTATTTTTACTCCTTATCTGCTTGTTACTTGTTTTCAAGCTACCTAAAAAAAATGAAGCTTAAAAGGAAAATAATACTAAAATTATTTTCCTTTTTTATTGACAACCTCACTATTAAGTGTTACGATGTACCGGTAATAAGCATTACTGAATAGCAGAAAAAGAAAGTTTAAATACAGCTTTAAACTTTTTTCTTCCCTTCACTACTAAGTATTACTACATATGTGAAATAAAAATGATCGAGGAGGACTATTCATGTGGAACTTACTAAAAAGAATGGTTGATAATAAAAAAGAATATCGAGAAATGATGGATCGCGTAAAGCAGCTTCCAGAAGACTATCAGTTCGTTTATGACAAAATTCAACATTACATGTGGAATTTCGCAAAAGGAAACGGGTACGACAGGTTAAAAGTTCAATATGAGCTGATTGATTTGTTTGAAGCTGGCGTGCTAGAAGGAAAACCTGTTTTGGAATTCGCCGGAACAAATGTGGCTGCATTTTGTGATGAACTTTTAGCAAATTGCCGAACTTACACGGATGATTTACGCAAAACGTTAAACGAAAGTATTTTGAAAAAGTTAGGAGGAAAATAAAATGACTGCACTTGCCGTTTCTGTTCATGGTCTCAAAAAAGCCTATAAGCAGCATACAGTTTTAAATGGTGTAAACTTTGAAGTTAAGCGTGGTAGTGTCTTTGCCTTGCTTGGTTCAAATGGAGCAGGGAAAACAACTATAATTAAAATCCTGACTACGCTCATTCAAGCGAATGAAGGAAAAGCAGAAGTTTGTGGAATAGATGTGGCGCATTCGCCTGAACAAGTTCGTGAAAAAATCAGTTTGACTGGACAAAATATCGCAGTGGATGAAATTTTAACAGGACGCGAAAATTTAGACCTCGTTGCCAAACTTCGCCACTTACCTGACCGAAAAGCGATCACAGCAGCAAGCTTAAAACAATTTGATTTAGAAGAAGCTGGAGATAAGCCTCTCGCCACTTATTCTGGCGGAATGAAACGCCGTTTGGACCTTGCGATGACGATGTTAGGCTCCCCAGAACTTGTCTTTTTAGATGAGCCTTCCGTCGGACTCGATCCAGAAGCTCGTTTAGCGCTCTGGGATACCATCAAAAAAATGGCTGCTTCAGGCATCACGATTTTTCTTACGACTCAATATTTGGAAGAAGCCGAAGCCTTAGCGGATCAAATTGCCATTCTTCATGAAGGTCAAATCATTGTTCAAGGCACACTAGATGAATTAAAGGCCATTTTACCCGCGAAGCAAATCGAATATGTCGAAAAACAACCATCACTGGAAGAAATCTTTCTTGCTGTGACTGGAAAGAAAGGAGAATAGTCATGCGCCAACATTTTTTAAGTGATACTTGGACCATGAGCGGACGTGTAATCAAACACTCACTACGCAGTATCGACACGATCATTACGACCATTTTGATGCCCATCATGATGATGCTTGCTTTTGTCTATATCTTTGGAAGCGCGATGACGATGCCAAAAGCCGATTACGTAAACTTTATTGTCCCTGGCGTTCTTCTCATGACCATCGGGATGGGGATTTCTTATACTGCTGTTCGTGTGAATACAGACATTACAAAAGGCATCTTTGAACGCTTTCATTCGATGCCCATCGCCAAATCTTCCATCTTAAGCGGTCACGTCATCGCAACGCTTCTCTTGAATTTGTTTTCCGTTGTGGCCGTAATGCTCATTTCTCTTTTGATGGGCTTTCGTCCCGATGCAAATCTTGCAGAATGGCTACTTGCCGCTTTGCTTCTTATCCTTGCCGTATTCGCCTTTACTTGGATTGCCGTTCTCGCGGGGCTCGTTTCGAAGTCCTATGAAGGCGCTAGCGTTTTCAGCTACATCTTGATTGGCTTGATGTTTGTGAGCTCGGCTTTCGTTCCAACAGACGGCATGGGGAAAGTTCTTCAAAGCTTTGCAGACCATCAGCCGATGACTCAAATTGCGAATGCGATTCGTTCGCTTTTTGCAGGAATGCCAGACTCTCACGCCATCCTCACCTCGCTAATTTGGTTAACTGGCATTGCGATTTTGTTCTACCTGCTTTCTCTTAAAGCGTATAGAACCAAAATGAAATAGCCCAACGTAGTCCGTATAAAAAATTCAGGCGCTTCCTTTCCTAAGCGGATTTGCCTGAATTTTTATTTTTTGCCGCTAAACTCGAGCATCCGGGTGCTTATCTTCTATCAAATGCAGGTTCAAATCGTGCTCTAAAACCGCCTTCAAGCCGCTCAGCACAAGCGTGTAGCCTTCCGTTGTGTCGATAATTTCTTCTAGTGTTTCAAACTCACCGTTATCAATCTCAACAACCGTCTCCGTTTCAGAAAATGGCGTAAATCGAAAAATTGTTTCTTGCAGATTTTTCGCTTGAATGTGAATTCGCTCATTCGGGACAATTTCCTGAACATAAACTTCATCTGTAACCCCGTATATTTCCCACTCCCAAGTCACTTTTTGACCTTGAACGAGCTTACCAGAACTTTTCGAGAACCAAAACCTAGTGGTGATTTCCGGATTAATGAAGGCTTCAAATACCTTGTTCACCGGTTTACGAATTAATAAGCTTACCTTTGTTCGCATTTTAGCCACCTCTTTTCCATTGAATAGCTTTACTTTATCAATTTTCCTCGAGAAAAGCCAAATTTTCATACAAGTGAAATGTTGAACATGTTATAATAACAATGAATCAATAAAAAAGGAGATTTTTTATGCGAAATCCATATGAACCGTTAAATTTGTATTCCAATTTCCAAGCATCCGCCGAGCGTTTCCCTGAAGTTCCGATTTACTTCGACGAACCGCTTGCTATTTTTCCAGAACTCAAACTTGAAACCACTTACAAAGCTTGCGAACAAGCGATCATCCAGAAAGCAAGCCTGCTTCAAGAATGCGGCATCAAGAAACGTGATAAAATCATCATCTATAAATCTCCCAAGTTTGACACTTATTTGTTAGCCGTTGCCGCTTCCTATCTCGGAGCAGTTCCAGCGATGATTTCCTATCACCTTCCTGTCGAAACAATGAATGTGCTTGCTGAGCGGCTCGACTTTCCTTATATTTTATTCGATCAAGAAACAGCAGAAAAAGCGCATCATATTGAAAATATCCCCGCAGAAAAATTAATTCGAGCTGAAGAACTTGCCCTTTCAAAACCCGAGAATCTTGCTTCCCAGGAAACCCTATCGCTTGATGAAATTTCTTATATGACCCATACTTCCGGGACAACGGGAATTCCAAAACTCATTGCTCATAGCGCACATTCGATGGGCTTCCGGACGCAGTGGCAGCGTAATGTGTTAAGCCTGATTCCTGAAAAACAATTAGCTGCATTCCACATTTCACCCGTCCATTCCCGATTCAACATCGGCATCTCCTCTTTGATGTCACAAGGCTTCCCGATGTTCCCGATCGCTCAGCCCGATCACGCAAACATTGAACACATCATGACGACATATAAGCCGACTATCGTTGAAACACATCCAAATAACTTCGTTCAGTGGGTGAGCCTCGCGCGCAAAAAGCCAGAAGTGTTCGCAAGCGTTCGTTATTACCATTCCACTTTTGATGCGATCAACAAAGAAACCATGGCCGTTTTCCTGAACTGCTCGAAAGAACGCCGCCCCGTTTTCATGCAAGTTTACGGACAAAGCGAGTGCGGCCCAATGATTCTTCGCTTCCACACCAAACAAAGCATACAAAAACTGGATGCAAGAAACATGGGCTATGGCATGAAAGATTTGACGGACGTTCGGATCGTTTCAGAGGAAGGCGAAGTCGTCTCAAATGGCACGCCAGGAAATATTCAAATGCTTTCAAAAGGGCGCGCCCTTACCTATTACAAAGAAGATGCACGCTTTAATGAAAACGTTTATGGTCCTTTCTGGGATAGCGGAGACTACGGCATGAAAAATGAAGCTGGCGCTTTGCTTTTGCTTGACCGACAAGTCGATTTAGTCGAAAACATCGAAAGCACCTTAGCCATCGAGGACAAGCTTCTCGACACCCTCCGTTTCTTGGACGAAGTGGTTATCATTCGTGGCAAAAATGGTACGCCACAGCCGGTCATCTCGGTTGCTAGCGGTGAAGAAATGGACTGGGAAGCTTGGTTTGAAGCCTTAAGCGACTTGCCGCAACTAAATGAGCCACTTGTCATGGCCTACGAAGACATTCCGCGTACTGCAACCATGAAAGTTCAGCGCTTAAAAATGGAGAAAGAATTGAACGCTTGATCAAACAAAAAAGGCAATCCATTGATTTTCCATCAATGAATTGCCTTTTTCTTACTTTATTTTCTTGTTTGTGTTTAACATTACGTTTACTCAGTGCCTGGTACATCTTGTAAAGTCCAAACTAAGGTTCCCGAATAAACATCTTTTTTCGCTTTACCAGCTGGTACGTCAAGACGCAAGCCTGTATCATCATCCCAAAGGTCAGAAATCGTGACTGCATTCGAATCGGTTGTTGTATGCTCATAAATTTGAGCTCCATCCTCGTCTGTAATCATTTGTTCCTGTCCATCAGCTTTATAATATAAACTTGTCAGCGTCTCAGTACTTTTAGCACCCGTCAAAGGTTTTTCAAGTTTCACAAGCATTGACCATCTAGGTGAAATCGTTAGTGAACGATTATCCTTAACTTGTAAAGCTTCATCCCATAATTCTGGCTTATAAGTCTGTTTAAAACTCTTGATCGGCAACTTACCAAACGAAATGTTTTTCGGCGCAGAAATGAATTCTAATTGACCCGCAACATTAAAGCTTGCATCTGCTGTAATTGGATCAAACTCATCCGAAATCACTTCGAGTGTATTTTGAACCAATTTATTGGCTACGCTATTTTTGATTTTTGCTTTAAATGTCACAACCACATCTTCTGTTCCTTTAAGCGCATCTTGTTTAACTAACAATTGTCGACTACTTTCTTGCCAAACCGTGTCTTGTGCTAAATCACTTTCTTCTGTTGTTCCATCTGCTTTGGTATACGTTTTGTGGAAAGAAGTTGGATCAACTGTTACATCTTCTGGAACAACATCCTTCAGCGAAATATTATCCCAGCTAATCGCCGTATTTTTATTCGCATTTCCTACCTTAAGCGAATACTCAACCGTATCCCCAGGCAAGTAGTCATCGCTACCATTCACATTTTTCACAGTCTTTTCCACATGAGGAATAGAACTTTCTTTAACTTTCATACGTGCCACGTCTGATACCGTATAATTTTTCCCATCTGCCCCTTGTCCTTCTCCACTTGCAACATTAATAATTTCTCTTTTATCATTATTAATTATCTTACCTTCAAAAGTTAGTAAAATTTCTTTTTCTGACTTTAATGTCTGATTGGTAAGATCTAGGGTATGTGTTTTGTCATTATAAACATCTTGAAGTAATAGACTTTCAGCATCTCCATTTGCATGGATGAGCACAATATTTTCAGGCGTACTAACTGCGTCCGGTAGTTCATCTTTCACTTCAATATTATTCCAATCATCGTCACCTGTATTTGAAAGCTTGATTGTATATCGTAATTTATCTCCGAGTCTGGCTTCAGTTTGATCTTCAGATGAAATATTTTCCACATTTTTTTCTAAACTAGGTACAGGTTGACCTGCAGAAACTATACCCACATCATAGCGGTAATGAGCTGTTTCATCTAATTTAAGATCTCTAGGTAACCATTTCAGCTTAAGCCCAGTATCAATTTGGTCTGCAATAATAGCACCTTTAGAAAGGTTCTCCGCTTCTTTCCCTGCTCCAGTCCAATCTGCAGGTGTAAAATTACTCAAAAAATCATTATTAAACTGATCACCATTCCAGTTTTCCGGTCCATCTTTCATATTCGTTCGATAATAGAGGCGGTAGCCATCCGATTCAATATACATTCCCCGGTTTTCACCAATAGCATGAATTGGTACTCTGTCATTGTTATTCAACTGAGTATCAACAGCTCTAGCTAAACCAATCTTTCCTGCCTCGCCTAGATTAGTCAGGTAATATTCATGTTGAATACTTTGACCATCTCTAGAAGGCTTCAATACTTCATCTATTCCCCAGTCATGACCAGTAGCACTACTGGCCATATGTGCTCGGATAACTGTATGGCCATTTTCATCTATAGCAGTCATGACTTTAACATCTTTTGTGCTTGAACTATTATTCATCAAGTTATCATTTATAACTTCAGTACCATCTAAAAACAGCAATCCTTTTGAAGTTCTCAGCGTTCCTGTCGCATCATATAAATGTTGAATTTTCTTTCCATCTGGTGTTCTTAAATACACATTTGGTTTACCAAAAGCATTAATATTTTTAATCATTGAACCTTCATATTGTGTCGTCGAAAATTCAAAAACTAAAGTGTTACCATTGGGCTGTAATACCTCTCCCTTAGGATTTTGTTGTACTTCTTTCCAGTCATACATCTTATCCACAATACTTTTTTCTGGAGCTACATATTTAATGTCATAACGAATATGTGTCGTTTCATTCGCCCCGACAGTTCTAGGCTGCCATTTAAGTTTTATGTCAGCATTAATCTTTTCGGCAATTACTTCATCCTTGGATAGATTCTCAGTTTCATTACCTGTCCCTGTCCAGTCATTAGGTGTAAAACTATTTAAAAAAGCAATATTGTTACTATTAACAGTCCAATTATCTGGACCATCCTTTACATTCACAACTTGATTAAATTTATGACCTCTACCATCCAAAACAGACATTCCTTCGCCATTTCCTAAAGATACTACTGGCTTATCAGAAAAATTAGTATTGATTTTTTTACCAAAACCAATTTGTAATTCTGTACCCAAATTAGTTAAATAAAATTCTTGCTGAATAGTTTGCCCATCCGCAGATGCTTTTAATACTGTAGTAATTCCCCAATCATGTTTTGCATAAGTACTCGTCATATCTGCTCGAATGATTGGATGTTCATTCTCGTCTACCGCAGTCATTACTTTCAAATTTTTTCTATAAGAAGTTGATTGTAAAGCGTCGTCGAACAGTTTCCCATTTTCAATAAATATTAAACCCGATGAATATGAACCCGATATACTATTTGCTGTGCTGCCACGTATCAGCGAAATCATTTCTCCCTCAGTAGTCTTCACATATATATTGGGTCTGCCAAATGCGATAGCCGAAGTATCTTTGTCTACCATACCTGCTCCATCAAATCCAAAAACAAGTTGACTACCATCAGGCTGTTCGATCTCACCTTTTGGATTTTTGACACTCTCAGTCCACTCATACTTATCATCTAAAGCAAGTTTAGGTTGAAGACTAGACTGTTGTTTGGTTTGATCTTTTTTTCTAGGCGACTGCTCTAACAATTTGGCTTGCGCATCCTTATTCAAAAGATCTTGATGTGTTTGTTTTTCCGTTAACGAGTCATCTTTCTGATGATTTTCTTGTTGCTGCTTTGAATTCTTTGTCACCGATTCTTGTGAAGTTTCTACTTGTGTGCTAGCTCTTACTATTTGCATGCCCATACTTAAAACAAGTAGAAGTAAGACAATCATGCTCAAAATTTTCTTCTTTTGTTTCAATTACTATTCACCAACTTTCATTACTTTTCTACTCCTTTAATCCTGAGAACAAGAAAACTCTATTGTTTTTTGATAAAGAAAAAATTCTTTATCTTACCAAATTAACTCCATTTTAATTATCTTCTTGCTCCTCTATCTTTTTCCAGTATAAAAAAACACCACTCCCTGAACCTAGAAGTAAAATTCCAAACAAAATGAAACTCATTGTTTTTTTCATCACTAATTGTTGATGCTGAGCCTCCAAGTTTCTTATCTGTTTTTCATAGTCACATTGCATAGTATTCTTATTCTTATTTACTTTAGCTACTTCCTTCACGAGCTTTGCCTGAATAATTAAGCGTTTTGTCGTCGCTCTATAGGTATCACAAGTGATTAATGTCAGATATGGTTCTTTCTTTTTCTGAATCATCGTCAAGTCTGTTTCTGGAATAACTTTTTTAGTAATAACTTGATAACGTTGCAGCTTCGAATCCGTCTCCAGATAAATAGATGCCCTTTCCTTGATTCGTGTAAGTGGCGAAAATAAGCTCGTTGGATTTTGTACATGGTGACCAAGTAAAACTGTATTCCCCTCTCCAAGAACCTGATCTGGATAAAAAGTCGCAGCTCCCACTAATAAATTCGCCTGGGTCGGCATCTGATAAATGGACACATCCATCTTTACTTGAGGTGCAATCACTCGACCCCATGCTCCTTCTTTGGGTGGATTAGCCTTTAAAACAGCCGCCAAACTGGGAGGGTGAATATTTTCATAGACCTCTTGTGAAGGTGACCAAGCTGATGGCTTCAATGGCTGAACAGAGGAGGTCGGATTGCTTTTTATAAGCCAGATATAATCTTTGGCGAATGGAGCTAATAAAAAGTAAAGTGCTAAGACTAAACAACTAATAAATAGCCAAAATAAGCCCTTATTTCTCAATCGTTCGTTTCCTGCTCTTGTTCACGTTTTTTCTTTCGACGCCACAAGATAAATCCTAACAGAATAGCTAATAATAAGAAGGCGATGCCCGCTACGTACCACCAGAAATAATTCGGTTCTTTGATGGAAACATCTTTAGCATTGAATTTATCAGCTTCTTCAGGCTTAATTGTAAAGTCTTTCGTAAAGTTCCAGCTTTCTTTGGATGACTTCGCCTTTAAATGAAGCGTATATTTCCCAGGTTTCATTTTCTCGCCGTTTAGTGGCACTGGATAAGCAAAGTGCGAGTTAGGCGCTACTTGCATACCCTCTTTTTTAGATTTATATAAGGCTTCGTCTTTTCCTTTTTTCGTGATCACAGCATCCACTTCAAAACGGTTCAAATACGTAGCTGTTGGGTTTTGAAGAGTTGCTTCAATCACGTTTCGTGCATTTACTTGATTTGGTGCTACTTTTTTAAGCTTAAGATCTTGCTTTACTTTACTGTCGTTTTCTTGTAAAGTAATGCCCACCACATAAGCGTATTTATTTTCAATTTGAAGGCCTTCAGACTTATCTTGTTTGCTTTTCTTTGTTTGTTTTTCTTCCAGAGTAATTCCACCAGCAAGAATTCCGTCATAAGCTTTTTCTGGCATCTTCACTTCCAGTAGCAAGTTATAACTTCCTTTAGCTGGAACTGTGATTTCTTTTTTAACTTTGATTAATTCGTTCATCTCATGAGATAAACTTGAATCTCGTTTTGCCGAACTTTTCCCATATTCAACAACACCATTTCGGTTTGTCGTTGCAGAATGAATTTCAGGGTTAATAACTACAGGTGAATCGGTATCATTACGAAGCTTAATCGTTAACGTTTGCTCCTGATTTGGCTTCATTTTTAAATTAAAGTAGGTCTTTTGCTTGTCAATTTGATTATCTGGAAGCACTGTATCTACTGCAAAATTAAATTTAGATGCCTGTCCATTTTGTGGAAGGATCAACATAGCAAACAGAAGTACAGCTAGCCACATTCCAAATTTTTTCATTGCCTCTTCTTTCCTTTCTTTCTCCAACATATATAGAAAGGAGGCTGCTTGATAAGCAAAACAGCCTCTTCATTTTATTTTTACTCGTTACCTTCTGCAGCGTCTGCACCTGGAGTATCAGATAATGTCCAAGTTAGTTGTGTACTGTATTTTTTAGCATATTTAGTTGATTTACCTGGAACTGCTAATTTAATACTTTCAGCAGCAGTATCATTGTTACCAAATGCAAGCACGTGTGTACCCGCACCTTCACCGTCTTTTGCTGCCAGCATTGATGCTTCTGTTCCTGGTACTAGAGTTACTTTATTTGCAAAGATGGATGGTTTTGGTGATTCAGAAACTGTATTTACTACTCCATTTGTAAATGTAATTGCTGCACCAGTTAATTCTTTACCATCTGCCGTTTTAAATTGAGCTTCTTGTTTTACTTTTAGTGTCCAACCAGATTCTGTTCCACGGTTGTCTGTTACTTGAACGTAGTTAGGTCCATCTGCAAGTTCAGTAAATTTTTGTGCTTTTGCTGTATAAACTTCATCTGCCGAAGTGATTTTTTGTTTACCAAAATCTAGACTAGAAGCATAGTCAATACTTAGCGGACCATCTGTGCCTGGTTTAGGACCATCTGGATCTGTTGGGTCAATTGGTCCAACTGGTTTGCCATCTGGATCGTTTGGATCGGTTGGATCGGTTTTATCTGTGGATGGTTCAAATTCTACGATCGCGTTTGATTGATATTCTTTATTTCCTTCATCTGCTGCGCCTTCTTCAGCGAAAACATTTACTCCACCTACTGCTACTCCGCCTACTAAAACTGCGGATGCAACTGCTGCATTTGCAAATACGTTTAATTTCTTTTTCATATTCATAAACTCCCCTTTATTTGTTTTAAATTAGTTATTTCCTGGTACGTCAGATAGTTTCCAAGTTAATTTCGTCGTGTATTTCACAGCATCTTTTGGTGTTTTACCTGGTACAGTCAAAGAAATTGCTTTTGTTTTTTGAACGGCGTTTCCTTGGTCGTCAGTCATTTCTTCAACATGACCAAAACGATCTACCCAAGTTCCAGCACCAGCAGTTGCTTTTGCTGACATAACTAAAGATTCTGCTCCATCTGGATCTAATGCGATGTCTACTACATCAGGAGCTGTAACGCCTTCGACATTACTTGCTGCTTGTGGTTCTGTAAAAGCAATTTTTGAACCCGTTAATACTTTATTTTGTGTTGCATCATTTTTAAATTGACCTTCTTGACTAACTGTTAAAGTCCATCCAGCATTGGTACCACGGTGATCGGAAATTTGTACGTAGTTAGGTACCCAGCTATCTGTAGCACGATCAAGTTCTTGCGCTTTTGCGTAGTAAGTTTCATCACTATTCGTGATTTTGTTTACTCCGAAGTCAAGACTTGATGCATAATCAATACTTAATGGTCCTTCTGTTCCTGGATTTGGTCCATCTGGATCTGTTGGATCAATCGGAATAACCGGATTATTTGGATCTGGGTTATTTGGATCAACAGGATCTGTTGGGTCTGGGTTTGGAATAAATTCGACAACCCCATTTGATTGATATTCTTTGATACTACTTTCTTCAGCAAATGCTGTTAATGATGTTGCGGCAAATACGCTCATTGCAGCAACAGGTGCGATTGTCCATTTGACTAGTTTCACACTAATTCCTCCTTTGATTGTTTGGTTTTATATTTAGACCAGAACATAAAAGCTCCTGTCATAAATAACAAGCTATAGACCCATGATTCAAACGGGCTTTTATCCCCAGTTTGTGGGATTTTTGTTACACCAACAGCGGGGCTCCCAGTAACGTCATGATTCTTTTCAGAATTCCCCTTACTCATATGAGCTTGGGGTGCGACCTCTTGAGAATTAGATGGTACATCAATAGTTGGTTCATCCTTTTCAGGATAGATGTAGGTCCCGTAAAAACCAATTTCTCCATTGCTTTCATAATTTCTTTGATAGGCTTCGCTACTTTCAGCCGAAACCTCCGGGGCTAAACTAAACATTCCCGCAAGAACTAGAGCAGCTAGCCATAGCCTCTTTCCCCTTTTTTTCATGTGTTTCACCTCCTTAAGTGTTGCTAAAACAGCTGATTCTCTCACTAATTTGAAGTTTCCAAGTCTCACCAAAACGACTTTCTTCATTAATAAGTTGTGTTTTTAACGGAATAATCAATATTTTTATGTCGCCAACTTGTTTGCGTAAACACTTTCCCAAACATCTTTTCAGTTGGATATTATATTGATAAAAGAACACGCTAAAGGCATAGAAAAAGCCGCAAACTATTTTTCTTATGGTTTGTCAGCTAACTTTCAAGCTTTACACTCGCAGAATACAAACAAAATATGAATAAAAACTTGAACAATTGGATAAACAAGGGCATCTCTTGATTGAATGATAAAATAGTTTGCCAAAATGACTAACAGAATTAATTATAGTACAAACAAAAACGCTAAATAGTTCCTCAGGAAACGTATCGTCTTTTTTATGTGACCATTCTATGAATAATTGACATTTTTTTGCCGACCGAAGAGAATATTAAGAATTTTTACTTTTATAGAGCTTTTCTATCACTCTCACAAAATAACAGTAATATGGAAAGTTACTCTCGGGAGTAAGTAAAAAAATTCAATTTAAAGCGTTAAAGCAAATATAAAACATATCCCAGCACAGCTGAAAATAATTTGAATTTTCCTAATAACCAAGATTCAAAGCCCCCATTACCAATGTTTTTCACACTAATTCTTACTCGTTCATAATTTAGACACAATTAATTTACTTTTGTTTCTTAAAGAACATGAAAAACATGAAATCCTCAGTATACTTTAATTAGGTAACGATAGATCTGTAATAGGAGGATTAATTAATATTGAACAAAAGACACTTTATCGTTTTTCCAACAATTTTTATTTTGTTGCTCAGCATAATCGCTCCTGCAGCCAGTGGAACAGCTGCGGAAGCAAACCAACACCTAACCAAGCAAAACCCGTTAATGAATGGGACTTCGAGTCAAGTGACAGACCCCAAACGAATAGAACGACACAATCAACTTCAATTCGGTTATGACCACTGGAAAGCTTATACAGGAACTTTTACTACCCCCATTAATTGGACACCAACTGTTTTAGATGCTAACGGAAATTTCACTCATAATGGACTAATGGTAGGAACCGTTTCTTTCCTGCAAGAAGATGCCTTTAAAAAGACAACCATTTCTTCTCGAAGCTTATTTGGAGGAGCCATTGGTGGCAATAAAGCTATTGCCCAATCACTTCCTACGATTAAAGGGCATCGCTATCAAATTGCTTATCAAGGAAGTTACAGCCCTTTACTAGACTCTCCTCAAGATGTGCAAAATGGTCAAATGGGTTCTTATCCATTTGGTCCTCGTGGAGATATAGAAGTTTTAAACACTGAAGATATTAATTCAAGTGATTCTCTGGTGCCAGAATTTAGCAAAATAGATCCGCGCTTTGATCAGTTAAAAACCGCGACTTTCATAGGAACCGGTGACAAGATTACCATTTCAGTCAAACTAATGACAGATTCATACGGTACCGTTAGTATGTCACTCACCCACTTCTCCGTTCTCGACTTAGATCAGGGAATCGCAGAAGTTGAATTGGGCATCAGCCAGTTATTCACTGATGATACACACACAAAGCTTCGTCCCTCCGTTAATCAACAGGATATAGATGCTGTTCAAGATCAAATTGATTTAGATTTAATCGTAAATCTTGATGTGAGCGCCGAATATCAAAAAGAGTTGAATAAAGCGCAAAGCTTGCTAGATTTAGTGAATCCAGCCATTCAACTTGACCAACTGGTCGATGATCCATCAGATAAGCGCAGCCATACTATCACCGGGCGTACCTATCCAGAAGCTTTAGTTCATTTTGAGAGCAGAACCACTTTGCCAGAAGCAGCATTACCTAGCGATGATCCGCGAGTACCAGCATCTCACCATGTTCGTGCAGATGAAAACGGAGATTTTCAACTCGAACTGCCAGAAGATACATTTTTCAGTGCAGGAGAAGTGCTTCAAGGAACGAGCAGGATTCATGGCAAAACCGCGACAGCCCGCGTAACAGTACAAGATGTGGTCGCACCGGACGCGCCAGTCCTTGGCTCGATAAAGGACCAAGACCAAGCCTTCACCGGACAAGCTGAACCAGATTCTACGGTGGCCATTTTGGATGCAGATCACGAAAAAGTAGCTAGTGCGAAGACAGATAAAGCTGGGAACTTTTCAGTTTCGATTCCAACTCAAAACAAACCTCTCGTCCCTTACCAAGAATATACAGCCATGGCTACAGATGCAGCAGGAAACGAAAGCCCTGCTTCTGAAAGTCAAACCGTTCAAGATACAACACCACCAGAAGCCAAGCCTGTCAAGCAAACCTTTGAACGCGGAACCGTTTATCCAGAAGACCCGCGCGAAATGTTGACGGATATTTATGATAACGCCGGAATAGAGCCCGAAAATCTAGAAATCACCTATCAAACAGAACCAGATTTAAACCTGTTAGGCAAGCAAGACATTACGATCAAACTAGAGGATAGAGCTGGCAATCACACGCTCATCCGCGTTCCTGTCGAAGTAACGGCGATAGCAAACAGCGAAACGAAAGCGAAACTTAAAAGCGACCGTAAACTTGCTCCGGCTCCATTTAAACAGGAAATTCAACCTCATTCTAAGACATTCACTTCTCCAGGAACCCGCAGTTCGAAGCACATCCGAGTGAGTACTTTACCGAGCACAGGCGACCAGGGAATGGCCTTAAAAGTGGCTTTAGGGGGCCTACTCGTTTTGATTGCCTTCCTGATGCTTGCTATCCGCAAGAAAAAAAGAAGCTCGTTGTGACAGACAACGAGCTTCTTTTTTATAATGCTTTTCGTAATATTTTATCCATTTGCTTTCCTTTCGCCAGCTCATCAATCAGCTTATCCAAATAGCGAATTTTCTGCATCAATGGATCTTCAATTTCTTCAACGCGCACCCCACAAACGACTCCCGTAATGAGTTCCGCATTCGGGTTCAGTTGTGGCGCTTCTGCAAAAAACGTTCGAAAATCAATTTCGCTCGCGACTTGTTTTTCCAGCTCTTCCTGATGATATCCCGTCAACCAGCGAATAATTTCATCCACCTCTGCTTTTTCGCGACCTTTTCGCTCCGCTTTTTGAATATAAAGCTTGTAAATGCTCGCAAAACTCATGGAAAACACACGCTGTTCAGCCATCATTCAGCACCCCCTATTTCTTCCGCATTATATCAAAGAAAACCTCATTTTCGCAAAGCCTGCGCGAGCTCTTGAAACACTTCCTCTAATTTCTCGCGCGAAACATCTTGAATCGAATCCCCAAGTGACAACTCAAACTGGCAAGAACCTGCAGAAATCCCATCCCGCAAATTTGCGACAATTCCAACATCCGTTTTTCCCTGCACCGCGGTAAAAATCGCTTGCATCTCTTCCGTTTCCCGGCTGACGTGCACATGAAACATATTCGAAACAGGAACTTCTGGCCGAGTTTTCACATCTTGGAGCGCATTAAATGACTTGGCAAGCGCTTTACTTGCTTCGAAATATTCAGCCATTTTAGGCAATCGCTTTTCCAAATAATAATCAGCCGCAAGAATATACGGATACAAACTGATCAAGTCTCCGCCATAACGTCGCTTCCAAATTTTCGCTTCCGCGACAAATGGCGTTTTCCCGGCGAGGATGGCTCCTGCGACGCCGCCAATTCCTTTGTAGAAGGAAACATAAACGCTATCGAAAAGCGCACATACTTGATCGGCAGTTTTTCCGTAGTAAGGTAAGACTTCGAACAGCCGAGCACCATCCAGATGCAGAAAAATGCCGTTTTGCTTAGCG
The DNA here is from genome assembly GCF_003369925.1 of Listeria kieliensis. Lineage (GTDB taxonomy): Bacteria > Bacillota > Bacilli > Lactobacillales > Listeriaceae > Listeria > Listeria kieliensis_A. The sequence goes on from NZ_LARY01000002.1 coordinate 593,515, forward strand.
TAATCCGAAATTGCCTCTAATTCAGCAAAATCTGGCAATTCCCCGCCTAATTCTCGCTGCGGTAGCTCAATCAAAATAGAAGAAACCGAATCCCCCAGTTTTTCAACATCCGAAAAACGCATCAACCGATCAGCCCCACCTAGAAGAACTGGCTCCATTCTGTGGATTTTCTTTAAGCCATCTTGTTCGTGAATCTCAAGGTGCGCAAGCGGATGATACGCGGCTGGCAAGTTGTCACGTTGATCTGACCAAATACGTAGGGCAATTTGCTGCGCCATTGTACCACTTGGGAAAAAGACTGCCGCTTCTTTCCCTAACATCCGCGCCATTTTTCGTTCAAACTTCTCAATCACTTCACCGCTACCATACATGTCGCTTGCGAGCTCGGCATCCACATTTTGAAGCGCTTCTTTTAGCACGCCAACATTCCGCGCGCCGCTTCCTGCAAGCTTAAACGTGGTTGCTTGGTAGCTTTCCTTCAAGTCCTCCGCATTCGTCATTTGGATTCTCCTCTCAAAGTTCCGTATATTTCGCTTTCGTATTACGGCTTTTCCCAACTGGATATTTGATCGCATTTTTTTCAAGTTTTTCTTCGATGATTTGCTGAATATCAAGCCCAAGATCATCTGCTAGCATGATGCTATAAATCAGCACATCAGCAATTTCTTCTTTGATATTTTCACTGTTTTTCTGGATGGCCTCATCGCTTGTTTTCCACTGAAAATCTTCAAGCAGTTCCGCCGCTTCAATGCTAACAGAAATCGCCAGATCCTTTGCTTTATGAAATTGTCGCCAGTTGCGCTCTTCTCTAAATTGATTGATTTTTGCTGTTAAATTTTCAAGTTCATTCAACTTGGTTCACTTCTTTCTGCCTTTTAGTTTTATCTGGTTGGCATTCTTCATAGTGTTTATTATAGCAGATTTCTCGCTTGGATAAAAAAACTGCGAGCCCTTTGCTCGCAGTTTGTACACATTCATTATTTAGTTAATTTCTCAAGGAAGGCGAGATAGCTATCCAAGATTGTTTGGAAAAATTGTTCTGTTCCCGGGATAATCGTGCCATCTTCAGCAATGGAATCCGCAATGTGACCCACATAGGCTTCTGGTTGTTGTAACGTAGGAACGTTTAAAAATACAAGCGATTGACGCAGATGATGGTTTGCTCCAAATCCGCCAATAGCTCCCGGAGAAACAGTTACGATAAGCCCCGGCAATTTATCCCAAACGCTCTTACCAAATGGTCTTGAACCAACATCTAGCGCATTTTTCAAGACTGCTGGAACTGAGCGATTATATTCTGGCGTTACAAAAACAACGCCATCTAGTTGCTTCACTTCCCCACGAAACTTTTGATAGCTTTCTGGAACCGGTCCAAAATCATCGTAATCTTGATTATAAAGCGGAAGCTCACCTAATTCGATAAAGACAGCTTGATAGCCATCTGGGAGCAATCTCGCAAAGGATTCCGCCACTTTTTTACTATACGAATCTTTTCTTAAACTTCCTACAAAAAATCCAATTTTCTTCATTATTCTAGCCTCCTGTTGTTTTATATCTTTTTCCATGCCACAAAAATGGTTCAAAGCTTGACCTGCGGGTTCTTGCCTTACTTTTGTGCTGCCAAAAAGCTTGCTGCTGCATCCATTGTGTCGGTATGCACAAGATGTTTTTTGCCTTCCCCGATTTCAAACACGATATTCTTGCCGTATTCTTTACCCTGATTCACTGCAACGAAACGCTTCACTGAGTCAATCGGGATTTTGGGGTCTTCTGTCCCGTGCCAGAAATAAATCGGGCGCCCTGCTAAAAGTTCTGGACGTAAGCTTAAATCGAATTTTTCCTGCCAACTCATTAAATCGACGTAGCTTTGCGGGAAATCAACGTTAAAAGCTCGCGCTCGTTCAATGCCGCGATTGCGGTAGTCAACGATTGCCGGTTCGCCCATTAAGCAAACTGCGGCCTTGATTTCAGGATAATGCGTCAGCAAAGCGCACGTCGTGATACCACCCATCGAAAGCCCGCCAACATAGATCTCGCCGTTTGAAAGACCTTCTTTTTCGTAATACTCACAAAGCGTTTCAAATTCAAATAGATTTCCTTGGATGCTATTCCAAAAGGTAACGGATGGGATCGGCGATAGCGTTTGCTTGCGTTCGCCGTGATTAGGCGCATCTGGCAGGCAAACCCGAAACCCTTTTGCCGCAAGCTTTCTTCCCTGCGTTAAGACAAGCTCTTTATTGATTTGCCAGCCGTGATAGAAAATAACAAGCGGTAGCCTTTCCCCCGCCAGTTCGTCACGCACAACCTCTAACACTGGAATGGTATGGATTTGCTTTTTTACGACTTTGTTCGCCATCTTGTCGTCCCTTCTTCTCCTATTTTATTCGCTTTTAAAAAGTTAGCTACTTATTTATAATAACATACAAAGGTTAAATAACATTGAAAAGTGCTCACTCGAAATGCGTTTTCGGGACACAAATCGAATAATACCCACTCGCCGTTTCTAGCTTTTCGCTTCAAGAATCTCTGCAAACCGCTTCGCGGCTTCTTTTGCATTTGTTTCCGTCACACGCGCAAAGGTAAGCCGCATGACGCTTCCTTTTTGCCCGAACACAAACCCTGGCATCACGAGCAGCTTTTGATCGAGAAAACGATTGAAATCGCGAGCCGTTGTTTGATTAAATCGAGGAAGCTCTATCCATAAATGAAAGCCGCCATGTGGAAGCTTGTACTGCAATTCGCCAGGAAGATACGCTTCAAGCGCCTCAACTAGCAAATCGCGCCGTTTTTTCAGTTCCGCGCGTAAAAAAGCCAAGTGTCGCTCAAAAGAACTCGATTCGAGTACAAATCGCGCAAGAACTTGTGGAAAGATACTCAATCCGAAGTCCATTTCCTGCCGCGCTTCCGCCAGCCGATTCACAACAGCTGCCGGTCCGTCCAGCCAACCAATTCGCGTCGTCGAGCCGAGAATCTTAGAAAATGAGCCGATGTAAAGCACATTTTCCTCATCCAATTTTTTCAGCGGCGTAATCCTTTGATTGGGTTGGAAATGAAGCTCGCCAAACGGATCATCTTCAACGATGGGAATTTGGAGTTTCGCGCAAAGCGAAACGAGCGCTCGCCGCCTTGATTCCGTCATCAAATTCCCCGTCGGATTTTGGAAAGTCGGGTTCGTGAAGACCATCTTAATCCGGTGCTTGCGGTAAAGCTGTTCGAGTTCATCGGGCTTTGCTCCCGCCTCATCCATTGGCAAGGCAAAAATCCGAAGCCCCGCAGACTGAAACAAAGGCAGCGAATAAAAGTAAGAAGGCGCTTCAATTGCGACCGCGTCTCCCGGCTTCAGCAAGCATTGCGTGATCAGAAAAATCGCCTGTTGAGCGCCGGAAGTGACAAGGAGTTGGTTTGTTTCCCGCCTCAAACCAGTCGTCCGAAACATTCGCCGCCCAATGGCCTCACGAAGCGGCAAGTAGCCCAGACTTTGATTATTTAACTCTTCCGCAAGAAAAGACTGCCACGAAAGACTCGGGGTCTCAATCTGCGGTGTCAACTCGATCGGCAGCTCCCCCGTTGCAAGATCAATTACCTTCTCCGGGTGCGCCATTTTCAGCACCTGAATCGCATCCAAATAAGGATTTGCCGTATTAAACGCCCCGCTATCCACATAATGGCGCCAGTTCGTTTTGGCTGAATCAAACAGCCCCCATTTCGCTTCATTAATCCGTGTCCCGCTTCCTTGCGTTCGAATCACTTTCCCGCTTGCCGCAAGCTCATCTAGCGCCCGCACAACGGTCGAACGATTCACATCCAAATACTCCGCAAGCTTCCGCTCTGGCGGAAGCTTCTCGCCCGGGAGCAGCTCCCCTTTTTCAATGTGCTTCTCAACCAAGCGGATAATCTGCTGATAAAGGGGTAAATCCATTTGCTTCTCAAGTCGCCAAATCATGCGGCTTCCCTCCTACTCAAAATTGGATGGATAAATTCACATCCAATTGGCCGTTTTCGCTTAATTGCCATTAGCTTATCATAGGAAGCGTAAGAGCGCAATTTTGAAATGGAGGGTATCTAAATGGAAAAAGCAACAGGAACTGAAAAAGTAAAACGCGGCATGGCGCAAATGCAAAAAGGTGGCGTCATCATGGACGTCGTAAATGCCGAGCAAGCCAAAATCGCGGAAGAAGCTGGAGCTGTAGCCGTGATGGCGCTAGAACGTGTGCCATCTGATATTCGTGCAGCTGGCGGTGTAGCTCGAATGGCCGATCCACGAATCGTTGAAGAAGTCATGAACGCCGTTTCAATTCCCGTCATGGCCAAAGCTCGGATTGGGCACATCACAGAAGCGCGCGTACTCGAAGCAATGGGCGTAGATTATATCGACGAAAGCGAAGTCTTAACCCCCGCTGATGACGAATATCATTTGCTAAAAAGCGAATTCACCGTGCCTTTTGTTTGCGGCTGCCGCGATCTTGGCGAAGCCTTGCGCCGAATTGGGGAAGGGGCGGCGATGCTCCGGACAAAAGGCGAACCAGGAACCGGAAATATCGTTGAAGCCGTGCGACACATGCGGAAAGTAAACAGTCAAATCAGCCAAATCTCAGGTATGAGCGATGATGAACTGATGGTTGCGGCAAGAAACTTAGGGGCTCCCTACGAACTAATCAAAGAAGTGAAAACGCGCGGCAAATTACCCGTTGTCAATTTTGCAGCAGGCGGTGTAGCGACACCGGCTGATGCAGCCTTGATGATGTCGCTTGGCGCAGATGGCGTCTTTGTCGGCTCTGGCATCTTCAAATCCGAAACCCCATCCAAATTCGCCAGTGCAATCGTGCAAGCAACTACTTATTACGAAGACTACAAATTAATCGGTGAGCTATCCAAAGAACTCGGCACCGCCATGAAAGGCATCGAAATCACCCATTTAACGCCTGAAGAGCGCATGCAAGAACGGGGGATTTAAATTGAAAAAGACGATCGGCGTGTTAGCCTTGCAAGGTGCCGTAAGCGAACATTTAGCAGCCATCCAAAAAACAGGCGCCGAAGCCATTCCCGTGAAGCATTCCGACCAACTTGGAGCCCTTGATGGATTGATTTTACCCGGCGGAGAAAGTACGACGATGCTCCGCTTCATCAATCATTATGATTTTGCTGAGCCGCTGCGTAGTTTCCATCAAGCAGGTAAAGGAATCTTCGGGACTTGTGCGGGGATGGTGCTTGCGGCGCGGGAAACGGATAGCGGGGAAAAAAGTCTCGGCTTGATCGACGCAAAGGTGGTTCGAAATGGCTTTGGCCGCCAGAAAGAAAGCTTTGAAGCCTCGCTCACGATCCAAGGAATTTCAGGTGGACCATTCCAAGCTGTATTTATCCGAGCACCCTATCTCGAACAGCTTGGAAGCAATATCGAGGTTCTTGCAAAAGTAGAAGAAAAAGTGGTGGCAGCGCGGCAAGAAAAAGTGCTCGTCACAGCTTTCCACCCAGAACTAACAGACGATTTACGGCTGTTAGAATATTTTATCCACGAATGTGTTTAAAAAAGACATAAAATAAAAAAGAACAGAATCGTCAATGCGTCATTTTTGCAAATGACTTTATTGAACGATTTCTGTTCTTTTATTTTTAGCTAGTTGGTCTCATTTTATCCCAAATTTGTTGCCTTTTTAGCTTAATTATAGATTGTTTTTTGATTGAATTTGATATATTTGATAAAAAACTCTAGCAAAATTTGTGTGAATTTTTTTGCTAGCGGGTACCAGAGCCAGCCAATCAGCATCAAAACAAAGCTAAGTAGTAGTTGTAATGCTTCAAAGTCTTGCCAACCGACTGCTGTTACACTAATATACAGGATTGGTGCTAGAATGAAAATAAAAGTTACTGCCCAAAAAGTTAAAACAAGGGCAATTGCTGTAACCGCCACACTTGAAAATAAAAGCAAATTAAAAAACAACACGCCAATCAAAGCTAGCCAATTCACTTTTTTCATCTTTTTTTCTCCCCCGATCTCATTCGCTTCTTTTTTAGTTTCGGAAAGTAATTCATCCGTGGAAAGCCCGTATAAATTCCCGAGTTCTTGCAAGACAAAAATATTGGGCATCGTTTTATTTTGCTCCCATCTCGAAACGGTTTGCCGCGTGACATAAAGTTTTTGCGCCACTTCTTCTTGTGTCAAATTTTTTTCTGTTCGTGCTTGTTTTAGCGATTCCCCTAACGTCATTTTGTTTCCTCCCTTATGCTTCTATTATCTCGGATTTCACCAAAAAAGCAAAGCAACAAATGTGTTACATCCGCTAGATAACACGTTTATCACTTGGAAAAATTGAAAATTACTGTTTATTCTTTCATCTATAATAACTTTCTATAAATCTAAATCCCCTCTCTTTAATTAAGCATAGTTTTTTCTGCTTTACTTCTTTTCTTTATGGAAATATTTTCCCATCCAGAATACAACTTCTTCATTACAAGAAACAAAATTCGGCTAAAAATTTACACATAAACTTCACAAACTTCTTATTTTCCCTTCTTTAAGAAAAAATTATTCCTTCAGTTTCCAGTATACTTTTATAGACAGCTACAATTTTGCAATCAATTTTACTAAAAAGCTTTTGGCTACTTTACGAAAAAAAGGATATCCAACAGCTGGATATCCTTTTTTCTGTTTGAGGAGGAAAAAATGTATAAAATTATCGGAGTTGAAACCAGAAAGGTATATTACGAAGCCTCAACAAAGTCAGCTGTTTCTCGCTGGTTAAATGGGCACGGTCCACAAATTGACGAGCGTAAGACTGGCATTCAAAACAAAGTATTTCCCGAGCTACTAAAAATTATCAAAAGTGAAGAAATACACTTATAAGGCAAGAAAGGAAGAGTAAGCAGACAATGAATTGTTCTTTATTTTTAGGAAAACCTTTAACAACCGATGAGCAGCAGACCTTCGAAACCAGGTTTATTCATCAAACAGATATCACTTATTATCGTAACTTAAAAAAATACTACATGGAAAACATCGAATCTAGACGTGTTCAGGGGCTTTCATATAGCGATATAAAACTTCAAGTTCACGAACATGTTAGACAAATTCAAGAGTGAGGAAGTGCAGAATTATCAAGTTGGAGAAAATAGGCAGTTATTGTGGCCAGTTTAGGAGAAGAATAATTTAAAACACGCTGTATTCAGAAAAACTTTCAGCTTTTAGATATTCCTGTAATCTACTTCGACTAATAATCAATTCTTTATCACATTTTTCAAAAATACCATAGTCATCCAGTTCACGAATTGCTTCACTTGTTCTAGCTTTCCCTGCGTTAGCAATTTGTGCGATAAATGTACGGTTAGCAAAGCTCGGCAGTCGGTATAAATCATCCGTTAGCTTTTCGCCAACTTGCTTAGCAATTCTTACTAATGCCCATGAGATTTTAACAGCCGTTTTTTTATTGGCAAGAATGTGAGAAAAAGATACGGTGATAAACTGTTTGATGATTTCTTCAATCAATTGGTGGTATTTGCGAGGATCCAAGTAGAGGTGAGATAGGAAGAATTCCTTTTCAATTTCGTAAATTTCAACATTATCGAGTGCAATAACTTGATAATGTATGAAGTCTTTGATTACCCATTCCGAGTGATTTTCAATAAGCGCTTCGGCATTGATTACATTGCCCTTAGTAAGAATTTCAGTATGGATTTTCTTACCATCTTCCGTTGCGACTTGAACAATTAAGGTTCCCTTTTCAATAATCAAAATCCGATCATCTTTTTCTTCTTTCGTACTATAACAAATTTGTTGTGGCTTAAAATAAGTTGATTTCCAAAAAGTCGGATACCATTCTTTAGCTAGATCTTTATCAATAATCATCATTTCATTCCTTTCATCATTTTTAGTAACACTTTTATTCTCAGCGATTAATTGGTTACTCAATTGATTAATTCGGAAGTTTTATCCTTGGTGTCATTATTATGTGAAAAAGTTTACTTTCACACCTTACTACCAATTTACCTGAATAAGTTCAATAAGTAAATACTTTTACAACAAAAATATATACTTGATTCTAAGTGCCTATATAATCAAAAGATTATAGGTCAAAAAGAGCAAATGATCATTTAACGTGTTAAAGTCATTTGTTCTTTTTGCTTATTGTTGATTTTCTATAACTATCAGATATAAAATTCAAAAACCAAGCTTAAATCAGCATACCAGTACCATCATCGTTTCAAGACTAATATAGTATGAATTTGTTATCCTCTAACACGAAATGGAAAAAAGGCCTATTTAAAGCCTAATTGCAATGCTCTTCAAGAAAGAATTCTTTTTCAATTTATGATCTGATCGTTGTATTTTTAAAATGATAATCAATAAAAAAGAAGTGCTTTAAGCCCACAAATATATGGCTGATTTTTTATGACACTTTCTTTATTCTGACGATCTAAAAGATAATTTTTTTAGACTTTAACGCTTTAAATGGAATATAAAGTAAACAAAGATACACTAATCATATGGATTCTACTTTTTATCTTTCGTCTTTCTATAAAGACGGTATATGAATAACTTTTATAACAAATCTCGCTTAAAAACAAAATTCTTAATATTCTTTTCAGCCGACAATAAAAGTGTCAATTCTTCATAGAATAGTCACACAAAAAAGCGCTTATGTTTCTTGAAGAAACATAACAAAACTTATATGCACTTATAATTAGTATTATATTAGTGTTTTCTGCAATCATTTCTCACACAAGATCAATGATATGATTAATATTGTTTTATACTTTTATATTCAATTAATTCAGAACTATGTATAATATGTCTGGTTTTTAAAATTTAATTTATTTGACTATCAAATCATGAAGTATTTTGCGATGATTATAAATTTTTTTTAGCACATTGGTCTATACCTAATTCTTGACACATTAATATTCTGCTATTAATAAAAATATAAACAGAAAAATCCAAAACTAATACTAGGCGTTTAATACATTTTGTTGTTTTAATGAGCATTTTTTGAACATTTTTACTTTAATAAAACAAAAAAAAGAAAACTCGCTCGCCGCAACGGCTAAACGAATTTTCATTTTCACTCAAACAGGGATATATCGGCTGTTCAAAAAATGCTCGTTTTTTAGTCAACCTCACTTCTCAGAGGCGAGCACAATTCTCGTCACGCCATTACTACTATTGAAAGGATGGTATAACATGCTTCATGAAACGATTGAATTTAAAGAATGGCAATCGATCTTTTGGAAACCCAAGTCATATGACAATAACCAAGTCTGTTATAGCAGCATAGAGCCAGAAGATAACAAGATTTTACTTGTTAATCAGGGCACTCTTTTAGTTCAAATCTCAAATCAACAAGGCGAAAAAATCAGTACAGAGATCCTTGTGAAAGGGGATATCATCAATGTTGAAGCTTTATTAGAATCTCCCCCCACTTGGGAAATACCAGATTTTATCCAATACCAAGTCACCGCACTTGGCTCTGTTGAAGTTTATGAAATTGAAAAAGAATTTTTATTGTCACATTTATACGTTGATCCGCGAAAATATCATCGCTTATTTGAAAAAATTATTGTTCAGCTTGTCAATATCTCTTTTTCAAATGTGATTTCTAATAAAAAATCACAAACTAAAATCGCTTGGGCTTTGTATCGCATTGCTGTAAAAGTTGGGCAAACAAATCAAAAAGACACAAATTTGATTAGTCTTCCTAGATTCGTAACTCAGGCCTTTTTATCCCAGATCTCAAACACAGGGAAAGCTCGAACCAATGAAGTGATCAAGGAGTTCTACCAAATAGGCATAATTGTTCAACGCGAAAATAAAACAATTGATTCTGATAAGCTTATTGCATATATTAAACAAGACGTTCTTCTAGACTATTCCTTAGATAATTTAGCTAACAAATAATTGCCAAAATAAAAGAGCAGACCACTTTTCTGAGTATGTAGTGATCTGCTCCTTTTTACGTTATTCAAGTTCTTGCTAGCTTACATAAATTCCTTCCTCTGCCGAACTCATATCCATGAAGTCTTCTAGCCAGTCAATCCAAATTTCCTTTTCAAGTGTTATTTTAATGGATTTCACTAGTTGCGGATCACTCATTAGCTCACAACTATCCTCTGTCAATGCAAGTAAACACACGGAAGGAGCATTTCCAAAACTAAACGAATTCTCCTTTAAAAAAAGAGCAACGCTACCTTCTCCCTCCCGAAACACACGCACTTCCTGATTTGAATAAGCCTTCCAACCAAATTCCAATTCCTTTTCTACTCTCATTCTCTTATCACCTCGATGTTTTTTATAGAAATAGCTTGCCATAAGAAGTATTTTTCTCACTATAAAGCTCAGCTAGTTTCTCCGGATTTTCAGCTAAACGATTGAGAATATTTAGTAGCATACGCAACTTTTGCTTATTCTCCGCAATCATTAAATTGATTTTAAGATAAAATTCAGTGTTTGCCTCCTGTGCTTCGTACGAAAAAATCTGAAATTCTTCTTGCTTCGAACAAAGATTTAAGTATATATGGATCGACATCTTCCCACTTAACTCCATCCTCTCATAAATCATGCCTTCCTGAAAAAAGTTCATGACCGGAAAAGATTGAAATTTATAATTAGGCGGAATCACTTCAAAATGGATTGGCGGAAGTATTTCATCATAATCATAGGCTTCCAAAAAAATGTGTCTAAGAGAATCTACATATTCAAATTCTGTCATATTTTCTTCAGCAAAATAAATTGGCCGATATTGAATATTCATATTCTTACCGTAATTAGCGCAAAGATAATAATCATAGTCACGGTCACTCGAAAAATCTAATTCGTATAAAACACGCGTTTCAATATGTTCGATGTATTCAGAAAAATATCGTTTCAAATTAAATTTTAGTTGCTGTGTACTTAGTCTACCATCAATAGCAATTATCGCAAGCTTTAATTTACGATGTGTTAATACAATCCGATTAAGCATCCCCAGAAACGTACTAAAAATCATGTGTTGCTCCCGCCTAGAGAAATGATAACCATACTTCTCCGTGAATTCTTGATAAATCTGTGCCATAAAAAATTGTAGCAGCGGTTCTCCATCATTCATCCGAATTTTTTCATAACCAAGATCTACACTGTCTGAAACATTCCATTTGATCTTGAGCCCAATTGGAATCATAATTTTAAGCAGATCTTTCATGCAAGTATAATCGTCAAACACATCAATTTGCAATTTTTCGGATAGCCTACGAAACAAAAAATTTCGCGTCTCCTCTCCAAACTCAAGCAGGGTATCATAGTTTTCTTTTGTACAGTCACGAAAACGATATAAGTCTGAGCTAATCACTGCAATGTTTGTCAAAAATTCTATGATCTCATCTGAAAAATCAAACCCCTTAAATTGATTCTTTAACTTTTGTAATAGTTCCAAAACAAGGACAAATTCTTCTGTATGCCGAAAATCAAATTCAATGTTTGGTAAGTCAAGAAAAACACTATTTTTTCCCAATACTTGATTTCTAAAGTAGAGTAGGTACACGAAAAATCGTTCCGCATTAATATCAGAAAAGACAACTCGAGAGTGAGTCATAGTCTTATAGAAAACCTTACGTAAACGTTTCTTTTCTTCTGGATCACAGAAAAAAAGTGCATTATATGTCAAAATGCCGAAATCTGGATTAGCTGTCTTATTAAAATATTTATATAAGCGAATGATGAGCATAATTTTTCGAAATTCTGCACCTTCGATTTTAACGCCATAATGAGGGCGCACACGAAAATAAAGGCCATAATCTGAGACTATTTTCTTTACTCGATAAATTTCTTTTGTTAAGGGATTGGTACTCGCCAGCTCATTTTGAATCGTTTCAAGTTTGACAAAAGCATTCGTGGAAAGCAATCTTCGCACAATATACTGCACACGTAAATCATACTCGCTATCAATAGTTTCCGATTGATAAATTTGAAAATAGCCTTTTAACTCATTTTCCAATTTTAAATCTGTAATTGCCAATTTATATCCCTTAGAACGCTTAGAAATTAGGGGAATTCCTGTTTTCTCAAGCTCAGCTTTCAAATTTTGGATGTCATTTTTAACTGTTCTGGACGTAACGTTAAGCTCATGAGCTAATTCCTCACTTTTCACGTAATCTTCAGCTCGCAATAGAAGGAGAAAAAGTGCTTTAAATCTAGGTTTACTATTCAAAAATTCTAGTTTTTTTGCTAAATCCAGTACCACCTTCTTCTCCTCCTCTCAAAAAATTCATTTTCATTATACTAAATAGTTTTTCTTCAAACAATCCAGTTCAAATTCAGAAACTCCAAGTGCATCACGTGCATAATTTGTAATTGAACCAAACTCCTTTTCGATTTGTTCGATAGAAGCTTCAATAAATTCTGGACGTGTTTCAATCAACGAATATAAATAATGTAAAATTTCCTCATCATCCGTTAACTTTCGGTAAGCCGTCATTTTCACACGATTGCGTTCCTCTCTGTTTGCTGCTGTCAACATATAATCTTCAATCAGGTCTTCCTTTTTCACTCCCAATACACCAAGCAACAGCATAGCCCCAAAACCAGTGCGGTCTTTTCCGCCACGACAGTGTTGAACCATTGCTGGGGTTTCCTTTTTCGCCGCAATCTTAAGCATCGCTCCGAAAGCAGCTTGTGATTTTTTTTGAAAGACAAAATTCCGATACTGTTGCATTACAATATCATACCGATTTACAAGTGTTCCGTTTTGTTTTTGCACAAAAATCTCATGAATCAAATTTTTATCTTCATCCTGCTTAGAAGATGTGAATTGCGCTGAAAGCTCTGCAGTATGTGCTGCCGGATCTAATTTATAAGTGTTAACAGCTTCATCAAGCAGTCGATTTGGATACTTTTCAATTTCATCATCGCTGCGGTAATCAATTATTGTTTGGATTCCTAGTCGCTGCAAATAATCAACACCCTGATCCGTTGCATTATATAAATGATCCGAACGATACAGCTTTCCCCATTTCACCATTTTTCCGTCTTCTGCTAAATAGCCACCCATATCGCGAAAATTATTCATACCGTCAACCGGAAGCGTCCGCTCTGCAACCATTTGTAACCTACCATTCACAGATTCAAGCAAAAAATAAGGACGCTGATTCCCACAGTTAAGTGATACCAAAAACTCCACATCATCTGTTTCAAGCAAAAATTGTGGATGCAAGTCATTTAGACCTTTTAAATGATAAACTTTTATCGGGCTAGAATCTGCGAATGCGGCTTTAAAGATAAACTTACCCGTTTCCACTTGTGTGACCGAATATTTCTCTGTCATTTTATTTACCTAACACCCCAAACATTGTGAAAAGAATTGAAATCACCATGATCCCCAAAATCAAAAGCGGAGCGTGTTTCCCTTTCGTTTTTTTCAAAATAAAATAAACTGCGATTGTCACGAGCAAACTAAAAAGTCCTGGCATGACCTTATCAAACATCTCTTGGAATTTGATTACATTTTCTCCTGCAGAAATTTTTGCAACAACATGCACCTTCACAACTGAAGCAATCAATGCCCCAATTACCATTAGTCCAACTACATTGGCCATCGTTGATAGTCGTTGTAAAAGATTGCTCCCGCCGCCATTTATCATCTCCATGCCTTTTGCATATCCCAAATGAATTCCATAATATTTCGTTGCTACATTAACGACATTGTATAGTAAAAACATCAAAATCGGTCCAATCACACTGCCATTTAATGCAAGCGATGCCCCGATACTTCCACAAATCGGCAACCAAGTAAACTTTAGAATACTATCTCCAATTCCAGCAAGCGGACCCATCAGTCCCGTTTTAATCGCTGTTACTGTTTCCTTTTCTTGCTCTGGTGTTGTCTCTTCAACTGCAGCAGCAACGCCCATAATAAGCGCATCTGCATTGACATGACTATTAAAGAATTCTAAATGCCGTTTCATCGCATCTACGCGCATTTCTTTTGGTTTCCCCTCATAAAGTCTTTCAAGCACGGGAACAAAACTAGACAAAAATCCGATCGCCTGCATCGATTGAAAATTATTCGTAACATTCTAAAGTTGCATCCGCCAAAAAACTTTATTTAAATCTTGCTTTGTAATTTTGTGAGTACCAATTTCCGCTGTCATAAGTCATAATCCTCCTCATCAGCTATGGCTGCTTCTTTTTGCACTGGTGCAGCTTTATTTTGCTGGGCCAAATCATAAATGACCGCAAGTGGCAATGCAATTAATGTAATCGGAAGCACTGATAAATCCAAATAAACAGCAAGTGTAAATCCAGCAATCAAAAATGTCCAAAGTGCACCTTTCTTAAGCATCATTAACATTAAAAGCCCAATCCCAACAGCCGGTATAATCGCGCCAGCAATACTTAACCCATCCATGATCGAATCTGGAAGCGCCTCAACAACTTTATCAATTACCCCAGCACCAAAATAAATGGCTAAAAAAGTAGGCACTGCTCGAATCAAAAACGCAATACAGATAGGAATATAGTTAATCCGAAAAACACGTTTAAAATCACCCGTATCTGCAATACGATCTGCAATGGGGTTTAAATAAACAATTCCCGATCGGTATAAAATAAGCAATTGCTGTGCGAGAAGTGACGCCGGAACTGCAAGCGCGACAGCCGTAGCCGTTCCGCCTGAAGAAATCCCGAGAGCCGTTCCAATCGCTGTTCCAGAAATGATATCTGGAGCAGAGTAAGCTCCTACATTTCCGATTCCCATCCACATTACTTCAAGTGTTCCCCCAATCAAAAGTCCAGTTTTCAAGTCTCCCATGATTAAACCAACAACAGTCGCAATCAGTAACGGGCGACGAATCATTTGTGTACCAATATCATCTAGTGCACAAATACCGGCCCAAATTGAAACTAAAAGAGCAGTCAGCATTTAGAGAACCTCCTTTAAATTGACTTTTTCATCATTAGGAACCATCTGCACCGTTATCTCAAGCCCATGCTCTAAAAGTGTTTGGAAAGCTTTTTTTTCAGACGGAGTGACAGCAACAGCTTTAGTCAATCGTTCTCTACCTTCCTGATAACGCATCCCACCAACGTTTAACGCTTCAATCGGAACCCCATTTTGAACAGCTTCCAAAACATCTTCACTTGTCGAAAAAAGTAGCATCGTTCGGCGCGTAATCGTTGTCGTTTGAATGATTTCACTAAATTTCTTAATGGGAAAAGCTTTCACTTTAATTCCTTGTGGTGCAGCCATTGATAATATATTTTTCTGAGTTATATCTCCTGCGATTTTATCGTTTAATACAATAATTTGTTCAATGTTGTACAAGTTGGACCAAGTTGTAACTACTTGGCCATGAATCAAACGGTCATCAATTCGACTAAAGCAAATCATCATCGTCCACTTCCCCTTCCAAATCTCTTTTTGTTCGAATAGAGAGACCTTGTTTATATGCCGTCTTAACAAGTGATTTAAGCGTATCTAATGAGTTTGCTCGATTCATTAAAATTTCAAGCAAAACTGGTAGATTTATTCCAGAAACAAGTAACGTTTCTTCTTCCATCAAAAATTCACTTGCCAGATTCGTCGGCGTTCCTCCCACAATATCTGTTAAAATCAACAAACCTTTCTTTCGATCAAGCTGTTGTACTTTTTCTCGCATTTCTTGTTTGAGCGAATCAAGTTCATCTGTCATAACAACCCCCATCGTCGCATAATTGCTTTGCTTGCCTACAATTAGCTCAGCGCTATCTATAGCTGCTTTTGCAAAGTCGCCATGACTCATGACTAAAAGAGCAATTGGACTTTCCATTTCACTTTCTCCCTTCTCGCATTTCACTAACTATGCTTTTTTCTAGTACATATTTATTTTATTTCCAATAGTAAACGTTTTCAACGCAATGTTTTTCACCATATATAGGGAAATTTCATCAAAAGCAAAACATAAAAAAGAACCGCTATAGTGATAGCAGTTCTTTTCAAAAAATCTGTATTAATTCACAATCAACACACTGCAAGGAGCATGTTTCGTGACATAAGCCGAAGTGGAACCAAGTAGCATTCGCTCCACTGCATTCTTCCCTGTTCTTCCTAAAATAATTAAATCCATTGCATTTTTTTTCGCATATTCAACGATTTGTTTACTCGCATCACCTTCGACCGTTACTTTTTGAATTGGCCTTTTAGTTTCTGCACTTGCTACAAGCTGATTTAAATACGTTTCAGCTATTGTTTCGAATTCATCTGTTTCCGGTAAAATCTGGTACTCTGGTGATAAATAAAATTCTTGATCATTTGGTAGCGATTGATCCACCACTGCAAGCAAAGTAAGCTCTGCTTTCTCTCCGTATTCTAGCGCCTCTAAAAAAGCGTGATAAGATTTCTCTGATCCGTCTACCGCTACTAAAACTTTACGTTTTTCTGTCATTTGTTTCTCTCCTTAGTTGTCCTCAAATTCTTTGATTTCTTTTGTTAAAAAATAGGAAATAATCGTTCGAATAACAACGATTAAGCCCAGCATCATGATATCTTTAAATGTCGGCTTCACGATGGTTTCAATGATATCAGCGGCAATAAGCACTTCTAAACTGAGTAGCACATAACTTCCGAGCTTATTTTTTACTGAATTATTTGCTCTTACGATATTTTGTTTCTTTCCTGGCCAAATGAGTTTTGTTAGTAAAAACCACACAACCTGCCAAACGCCGATCACTAAAATAAGAATCGAGATCAAGTTAAGAATTAAAACAATCCACTCCATCACCGGCAAAAGAAACCTCGTTAAGTTTTCACTTAGTTCAAACATGGGCTGTCTCCTTTTTCATTATAATAGAAAAATTTTACTTTATTTTCAAGTTATACACTATTTGCCACGTTTTATTTATAAAAAAACTTACTTTACTCAAAATAAAAACAACCTGTTAGTTTTAAAAACTCACAGATTGTTTTGAAATGATGTTATTAAACTAATGTTCTTCCTTTTAACAACAAAATAAATAAAATAATGACACTTGCGCTCATGCAAGCTCCCTGAATAACGGAAAAAATACCATAACTCATGCTGCTGAGATTCTTTTTCTTAATCAGGTTATGTATTAGTACTGTACAAATTGTATAAACAACGGCTAAAACAAATAATAGAATTAACATGACGCCTTTCTTCTCTCCCTCTTAGTTGAATTTGATTATTCTTGGCTTGTTTTCTGATCGTGGTCTATGTCGACTGCACGAAACATTTGATTATAACGTTCTTCGTCTTCTTGATTATCACGTACCACTTTTGCCACAGTAAACGCCGAAGAAACGAGACCAATGGAAGCCATAAAGTAATAACCTTTTACCATCAGCGGCTCTTTTAACGTGATTAATCCAATAATCATCAATGCGAGGAAAGCTAAAAAGGCTCCCCATGCTAGCAGTACAAATGCTGGTGAATTTCGATAAGCTTTTCTTTTCATCTACCTTCTCCTTTCTTATTCATTATTCACGTCATTAGTTTACCATATCTACTGACGTTTTAATGTGACAATTTTTCGACACTTTTTTTCACACAAAAAATAAATATTATAAAAAAGTTGAACGCACGGGTGCGCTCAACTGCTTTCTTATTCCATTTTCTTGCTTATTCGGTTTTGCATCTCACTTTGTTCCAAAAAGCCTTGATAAGCCTCTCTGTAGCGCTCCACATTCCCTGCAATCGGATTAAATGTTTTCCGAAGTGGATTAAATTTCCTCAAGATTTCTGCTGATTCACCGCCTTCTATTCCTTGAATCGCACAAATGAGTGCTCCAAACGCTGGCCCCTCATCCAGTGCGAGCACCTCCATCCTCATTTCAAAAACATCTGCAAACATTTGCAGCCAAAGCGGATTTTTGACTACGCCGCCCGTAATACGAAACGTTTGGATCGCCTCACCAAGTTCCATTTGGTCGTAGACATTTTTAAGTGAAAACGTTACACCTTCAAGAAGTGCGCGAACAATATCCTGACGCCTGTGATTCGCCCTGATTCCAGTGATCGATGCACTCAAATAGGGATTAAAATAAGGACTGCGTTCACCGAACAAATACGGATTAAAACGAACCCCATTC
The DNA here is from genome assembly GCF_003369925.1 of Listeria kieliensis. Classification (GTDB taxonomy): domain Bacteria; phylum Bacillota; class Bacilli; order Lactobacillales; family Listeriaceae; genus Listeria; species Listeria kieliensis_A. The sequence continues at coordinate 611,559 of NZ_LARY01000002.1, forward strand.
GCCCCAATCGGAACTTGCGCAAGCTCACCCGTCAATTCTTCAAAATCTTCATTGGGCGCGAAAACCTTTCGAAACCACTCGAGTGAATAACCCGCAGATAAGGTTACCCCCATTTTGTAATCCCATCCTGAGATGGCGGAATTAAAATAATGGTACTTTCCCGTCACTTCACCCGCCGGCCGTGAATAGGCTAACACCACGCCCGATGTCCCAACAGAAATCAATCCTTGCGTTTCTGGATGACTGATATTGCCAAGCGCTCCGCAGGCATTATCAGCCCCGCCAATCACAATCCGCACCTCCCTTTCCATGCCAAATTTTTCTTGAAGCGCTGGTTTAAGTTTTCCAACAACCGCCACTGATTCCACGACTTCCGGGCACTGTTCAGGCTTGATTTCTAACTCTCGAAGCAACTCTTCATCCCAAGCATGGCGCTTCACATCATACAAAATAGTTCCAGACGCATCTGAACGATCCGTGAAAACCTGCTCCGTCAAATAGTAAACGAGATAGTCTTTTGGCATCATGAATTTCCACGTTCGTTCAAATAACGCTGGCTCATTGCGCTTGACCCACAAAATTTTAGGTAGCGTAAAGCCTTCCAAAGCGATATTTTTTTCAACTTGCAGCAAATGTTCCGCATATTGTGCCTTCAAAAATTCCACTTCCGCCACCGTTCGCGTATCATTCCACAGGATAGCATTTCGAAGTGGGTATCCCGTTTCATCTAGCAAGACCAAGCTGTGCATCTGTCCGGAAAATGAGATTGCTTCAAGATCGCACGCAAGTTCCGGCGCTTCTAACAACAACTGGCTGAAAGCCTCATCAAATGCTTGAAGCCAGTCCTGCGGGTTTTCTTCGCTATAATGCGACTGTTCGGAAATAATGCTAAACGGGCTCGTTGTCGTAGCTAAAATCGTCCCGTCGCTTCGTGCCGCTATCATTTTAATGGAACTGGTTCCTAAATCGACTCCGACGTAACACGCCAAATCACTCACTCCTTTTTAAAGAATTTCATATTCTGTGAAAGCATAGTAATCATCCGTCAAATAATCCGTCGCTTCGTGAACATAGTTAGGCATGCGCTGCATTTCAAAGGTGATTCCTTGATATTTCGTCATGCGCTTGCCATCGTTAATGGGTACTCGGGCTGCGACTTTATTGGCGGTATAAATCACGCAAGCTTCTTGATTAGAACGAATCACTAGCTTATTCGTTTCCGCTTCACCTGTGAGCTCAATTTTTGCCACTTCGGGATTATTCGGTTCTTCAAAGCAATATGCTAGGTCAATTCCACCCGCGCAAATTTCCGATAACTGTGTCCCAAGTTCGAAAGCTTTCCCGACCTGAGCGCGCGAATTAAAATTAAACGGCGCATATTCTGGATCCCCAACACGGAAGTCTATGTATTCTTCCGTTGGCACAAACGCTTCATCAATCAGCTGCAACCTCGCATCTGCAGTTTTCAATTGATGCGACTCAATGGTTGCTTTATCTTGATTCAAATTAAAAAAAGCATGATTGGTTAAATTGCAAATCGTCGGCACCTCTGCTGTGCCATACATCTCGATGCGGAATCGGTTGTTCTCAAGCCGGTAAACGAGCCGAAATGCCATCTTTTCATAAAGCGACTTCGCGTCATCCACTAAACAAAGCTCATAGGCAGAATCATTCAATTTTCGTACCTGCCACTCTTGAAATTGCAAACCGTTTTGGCCACCATGCAAATGAAGATCCCCTTCATTACAATCAAGTGCCACTTTTTCCCCAGCGAAATTGGTATAAAAAGGCGGAAAAGTTCGGCCGGCATTTCGTCCGATCGTAGCCCCTAAAAAGTAAGGATTCGTTCGATACTCATTTAAGTCCGCATAATGAATTAAATAATTGGTATTCGTTTTCTTGTTGACCATCTTCGTCAAGCAGCCACCTTGGTCGATAAACTCGATCCGCACTGCTTCATTTTCAATTTGATAAGTTTTCATGCTTCCCTCCGAAAAACAGACTTGAACTTAAAATAAGCCCAAGTCTGCCAAATCATTATTTCGTCACGCGTTCAATATTTGGATTGGTAAAAATATCGCTTGGATCATCACTTGGCGTCGAAAATTCAGAAATAATAGCTCCTTCTTCGCCGGCTTGAAACCAGTGAAGTGTGTCCGGTTCGATCGTATACTGCTCACCAGGATTCAGCTCAATTTCGTGCCTAACCGTATAATAAGCTTCTTGCCCCGCCGGAATCGTACTTTTGATGGCTGCCGTATTTTCCTCGCCTTCCACATAAAGATAGACTTTCCCTTTGCGACAGCGGAACGTTTCACGCTTTCCTTCGATTTCCTGATGCGCTCCTCGGCGCGGGTGACGGTGTTCTGGGCACGTTTGTCCAGGAAGCAAAACCATCTCCTTGGCGCAATATGTGTCGTTATTGACGTAAACGATCAAATTTAAGCCTTCCGTCTCCAAGCGATTTAAGCCAAAGTCTGCATAATCAATATTTTTTAGCTCTTCTTCCGTAAAAGCAATCCCCGAATCTAGAAAAGCTTGCTTTATTCGCGCTTGATAATCCATTTCCTTCCACTCCTAAATATTAATTAATTTTAAGATCATCCCAAGAAATTTCATCTTCTTCTTTTTCTTCCACAACGATTTCCGCATTTGGATCCACTCGTTTTTTAAGAATCAAGATGGAAACGGCTGTTACAAGTGAACCAATCAAGAGTGCCGCAAGGAATGCCCATGGATGTGTCATCGTTGGAACAGCGAACATGCCAGAAGCTGGGATATGGCTATCTGCTCCCCATAACATGCTTAGTCCGCCACCGACAGCGCCACCAATTCCCGTTGCGAGTACACAGCGCAATAAGTCATTTAAAACGATCGGGAAGCAACCTTCCGTAATTTGACAGATCCCCATCGGAAAGGCCGTTTTCAAAGTTTCCACTTCTTGTTTGTTAAAGATATTTTTGCGAACCACTTTGCCTAAGAAAAATGCAATCGTAAGTCCGAATGGTGTGACCATAGAAGCTAGAATGAGTACCGTGATCGGTTCATAGATTCCTTCAGAGAACAGTGCGAATACAAAGGCAAACACCACTTTATTGATGGCTCCACCATAGTCAATCGAAGCGAGCACGCCAATGATCGCCCCATAAACAAAGAGTGACGACGTATTCAAGTTTCCTAAGTAATTAGTCAGCATTTCTGTAAACCAAGTAATTGGCGTTCCAACGACATAATACATCACGATTCCAGCCAGAAGCGTACTGATAAATGGAATCACAAGCGTCGGCATCAGGCCTTCCATCCAGCTTGGAACTTTAATATAAGTGACTAATAAAACTACAATAATACCTGAAATATAACCGCCCACTAAGCCGCCAAGGAAGCCCGTACCAATTCCATTTGCGACCATCCCGACAATTAATCCGGGCGCAATCCCTGGTTTATCCGCAATCGAATACGCAATAGCCGTCGAAACGATCATTGGCAGTAAGCCGAGTCCGTATCCTCCCATCGTTGTTAAGGCATCAGAGAAGGAAAAGCCGTCCTTGAAGCTTTCAATATTTACTCCACCTGTCATGTTTCCAATGGCAAGCAAGAAACCAGAAGCCACTATGATCGGTAGAAAGAACGAAATGGCTGTCATGAGATGCTTTTTAAAACCGATATTTTTAAGCGCTTTCATTGTTTTACCTCCTAAAAGCAAGGCACATTGGTTTCCGTAACGCACCTTGCTTATTTTTTTGTTTTAAACCTGTTCTACTTTTTCAATGAGTTTAGTTGGTGATTTAACGACTAAACTTGTTGGAACTTCTACAATTTTTTTATCCTTGAACCGTTCGCGACCGTTCACTTTAATGTCCGCTGCGATGATTACAATATCCGCCGCATCAATATCTTGTTGCGTAAGCGCATCTTGTGTTCCGGCAAGGCCTTGCGTTTCGATATGAATTTCGTGCCCTCTGCTTTCCGCCGCTTTAGAAAGTTTTTCCTTCGCAATATAAGTATGGGCAATACCCGCTGTGCAGGCTGCAATACCAACAATTTTCATCAGTCCAACCTCCCCTTCTAGTTAAAATAATGTTTGGCTTGATCGATCGAATTAAACAGTTTGATTTTTTCAAGTGCGACTTTTTTCGTTTCTTTCATGCAGTCAGGAAAAAGTACGTTTGGTTCGCGAATTTCGGAGTTACCGCTATTCAAGATTTCCCGAAGCTTATTCGCAAAAACAATCTTGATATCACTTGAAATATTGATTTTGTTTACCCCCATCGTGACTGCTTTGGCGATTTCTTCATCCGGATTACTAGACCCGCCGTGTAAAACAAGCGGAATGTCCGTTGCTTTTTCAATTTCTTCTAGAATATCGAGGCGCAATTTCGGATCAACGTCTTTTGGATAAATGCCGTGTGCAGTTCCGATCGCAACCGCTAAACTGTCAACACCTGTTTTATCAATGAAGTCTTGGGCCACTTTCGGATCCGTATAAATCACTTCACTAACGCCGCCTTCAACAGTGTTCCCTGTGTCGCCAATCGTTCCAAGTTCCGCCTCAACAGAAACCCCCACTGGATGAGCTGCCGCGACTACTTTTTTCGAAATCTCAATATTTTCTTCATAAGGTAAGTGAGAAGCATCAATCATGACTGACGTAAAACCAAGTTGAATCGCATGAATCACTTGTTCATAACTTGCTCCGTGGTCCAAGTGGATACAAACTGGCACTTTAGAATGATTCGCCAAATATTTCACTTGATCCACAAAACTATCCGTTAAAAAGCTTAATTCATCCGGGTGAATCGCAATCATAACTGGTGATTTTGCTTCTTCACACGCTTCCATTACCGCATTTAAAAGTTGTCCAGATCCAGCGTTAAACGCAGGAACCGCGAACTTTTTTTCTTTTGCTACCGCCATAATTTCTTTTCCAGATACTAACATAATTTCCTCTCCTACTTTCCTTTTGTATTTTATTTATTGGTAATCAGTTGATACATTTCATCGACTGACGTAACTCCCTTTAAATCATCTAAAAAGTCTTCATCTGCGAGTAGTGTCGCCACTTGCTGTAGTAGCAAAACATGTGTAGTATTGATATCCGAGTCTTTCACTGCAAACAAAATGACTACTTCAACATCTTCACCGTCGAGCGTTTCCCACTGGATCGGTTTTTCTAGCGTAGCCACCGCAATCGTAGTCGTCTCAACCGAAGCAGACTTCCCGTGCGGAATAGCGATTCCTTGACCAATTCCCGTTTCACCTTCCGTTTCCCGCAGATATACATCCTCTAAAAAAGCCGCTTCATCTGCAATATAGTGATTTTCATGAAGCAAATGAATCAGCTCCCTCAAAATCTCGTCCTTATTTCCCGCCTTTGAGTTAATTAAAATCAACTCTTTATGAATGACTTCTTCTAATAACACCTTTTCCATAATTAAGTCTCCTTTAGCATGTAATTGATTTTCTGTATATCTTGGCTCGTTAATAACGGACTGATTGTTAAAACTGGAAGATTTACTGAATTCAGTGGAACTCGCAAAGTTGAAAGAATCAAATCAATGTTCTCATTTAAAAACGCCTTGTTATTTTTCATCTGTCTTTGGCTCATCGCAGCTACGATATTGATATTTTGAACATTCTTTTCCAAACGAATCTTCAACAATTCCGAAGTGCCAATCCCCGTTGAACAAACGAGCAGCACATTTTTGGCTTGGCTTTTGCTTAACTTATACTTTTCAAAGTACAGCGTAAGATAACCAATTTCTTCCTCATTGATTTTCGTTTCAAAAGTCAGCTCCTTATTGATTTCCGTAATAATCGCCTTGAGCTTATAAAAAGTATCTCGATATTCCACTTTCTCTTCTTCTAGCAAATTATTTTCTACCGTGATGCCGCTTCTCAACCGACTAAGCATCGGGAGCGTGTGCTGGTAAATATCCTCATACAAAGAGCGGCAACTTGGCAAGAGTGACTTGTCCGAGATATTGAAAAAACTAGTGATCAACCGATTGGAAATTAATTCGGCTAAGCTTTTGTCTACATTACTGCTTTCTCTTTCTTGGATATTAATCGAATATAGATTTTGGAAAATAAAGAATTCTTCCATTTCACTTAATTCAAGATTCAAATAGCGTTCAATATTGCCTTTAATTTGCCTAGCCACTTCAGCAAGTCGCCTGTTAGCATGAAGCAACTGCAACTCGTCTACTTCCAGTGGTTCCTGCCTTTGAAGATAACTAACATCTCCTTCGCGATACCGTTTCAGAAGCATATAAAGATGCGTATAAAGCGTAATATCATATGGGTAATTAATAGTTTCTCCGATCGACTCCTCGAGAAGCGCCAATTGCTTATCTAGGAAATGCTTATCAAATTCGTTCAATTCAATCCCAATTTCCCCAAGCGCATTCAAGTTATGTGTTTCCAAAATAATTTCATGAATCGCCTTACGAATATCTTGTTCCTTCCCCTCAATCCAAACATAATCCAGATTCATTCGAAGCTTAATGCGATAAGCGAGCAGTCGCTCTTCCAATTTTTTCATCAGCCGTTCCGCCGTACTTTCACTCACATATTCAAACTTAAAGGCTTCACGACTTTTTTTGTTAGGATGCTTATACATTAACGATAGTAATAAGTCATTCAACTGATTTTCTTCCTTATAGTCAATCGACTGCTGAATATTGATATTAATAAATGCCGGGTTCAAAATATAGCCTTTCCCCGTTTCGGATAAAATGAGAGGTTTTTGATAATCACTTTGTGCAATATCATTGATTTTCTTCACTAATCGGTAAATGGTTTTGTTTGAAACAAAAAGTTGACTGGCTAACTCACCTGCAGAAGTGAACGTTTCATAATTTAATACATTTAATACGTTGCTCTCGTTTGTACTAAAAATCATTTCAACCACCTCACAGTTATTATTATAAGACCTTTGTATGCGTTTACACGTCAATCTATGTCCATAGAGACGGACAATCCCTCAGAAGTGGTTATAGCCTCGCTTACACACACCTAAATTTATATTATTTTACATTTATAATTATAATCAATAATCCCCCTATTAATAACCCCCTTAGTCTCTCATAAACACATAGACATAAAAAAGCTACCAATTCTCTTCCATTGGTAGCTTTCTTCAATCAATCTAAAGTAATTCCATTCAATCGCTCCACAAGCTGATAATTTTCACGAGGACCTGTGCTATCAGGTGCGCGATCCAAGCTTGCTATTTGCTGCATTTCTTCCTCCGTTAACTTAAAGTCAAAAATTGCAAAGTTTTCTTCGATCCGATTTGCGTGCGTTGATTTTGGAATGGCCATATTCCCGAGCTGAATTTGCCATCTCAAAATCACTTGCGGAACCGTCTTCCCATGTTTCCGCGCAATAGCCATTAAAACAGGATCTTCAAAAATGCCATCCTTCCCTTGATTAAACGGGCTCCAAGCTTCAATCGCCACATCAAAATGAGCCGCCGTATCACGTTGCCATGCTTGCCCGCGATATGGATGGAGTTCAATTTGGTCAAGTACTGGTTTGACTTCTTGATTTAAAATTAAATCCGTTAGCCTTCCCGTTGAAAAATTAGAAACGCCAATCGCTTTCACTTTTCCTGCCCGATAAAGTTCCGTTAAAGCCCGCCATGCCCCATAATAATCACTATAAGGTTGGTGAATTAAAAAGATATCCAAGTAATCCGTCCCGAGCTTTTTCGTCGAGCGCTCAAAAGCACGCATCGCACCATCATAACTTGCATCCGTGATCCAGAGCTTCGTAGTTAAAGTGATTTCACTTCTTGAGATGCCACTTTTTTGAATCGCCCGGCCAACCGCTTCTTCATTCAAATAAACCGCAGCCGTATCAATCAAACGGTACCCTGTTTGAAGCGCATGTAAAACCGCTTGTTCCGCTTCATCTTGATCCGTAATTTGAAACACACCAAATCCAAGTACTGGCACCTTTAATCCATTATTTAAAGTTTTATATTCCATCCTAAAGACTTCCTTTCTTAAATTCGCTCTCGCACCGTAAGATGAACCGTATCGCCAATTGTTTTGCCGATTTTCGTGCGAATATCCTTTCGAATACCCAAAATATAACACACCGAGCCATCTGGATTTTTAACGCCCATATTGACGATGCTTCCTTCATAAGGTACACCATCAAATGTTGCCGCAACTTTCACACGGCCTTTCCCGAATTCCTCTCGTACATCATATGGAAATACCGTATAAGCACCGCCTTTTCCAACTTCCGCTTCATAAATTTCCGAATCAAATTCATATACTTTTTCATTCATCCACGCAAAACCTCCTATTTCTTGCTTGGGGCAATTCCCTTAACAATAATTTCTGTCCATTCTTCCGTGTACGGCAAGATTTTATCATAGATTTTGGGATTTGAAATCCCTTCTACGAGCGCCTCGAAAAACAGCATCAAAAACTCATCGGAATATCTTAAATCGACTTTTCCTTCTTTGCGCCCGCGGTGAAATAAATCGAGCATAATGCTGAAACTTTCTTTTGTATAAGCTTCCATTAATAGCGACAAATCACGATTTTCTTTTTGCGTATAGTAGCCCATCAAATCCATGTAAAACTGATGTTCAATCCGCTCCAAATAGCGAATCTTGTTTTGACTCATAGCAATCAAAGTCTCTTCAAACGGTCGCTCCTCCGCCATAATTTCCTTCGCCGAGTCCGCCATATCCGTCATAAACTGGATGAACACTTGGTGAATCAAATTATCCTTGCTCCCAAAATACTTAAAAATCGTAGCTTTGCTAATTCCCGATTGTTTGACGATCTCATCTACCGTAAGCCCCTCAACCCCATCAGGAGAATTCATTAAATCAAAAGTAGCGGTTAAAATTTGCTTTCTTTTTTCTTCGCTGCGTTTTTCAAATCCGTTCATTGCTCTTCAACCTCTCATTTATATAATAAACTATTATAGAGTTTTAAGTTCATATTATTTTCTCTTCCTATTATATAGTTCATTTAATAAACTATCAAGCAGAAAACAGTCCTAAAATTTATAAAAATTTTGATTGACAAGTGATACAAAATGGAATATTATTGTCCTGAAATCAGAATTCCAGTTTATAAAATAGAAAATACGGGTAATTTTAAACCTAAGAAAGCCATCTCGTTCTATTTTATCATCAAACTTTAAAAAAGGAGTATCAAAAAATCATGGCAGAAATTGTAAAAGTCGAACATCTGCAAAAGAAATTCGGCAAATTCCACGCATTATCCGATGTTTCATTCACCGTAAACCAAGGAGAAGTCCTCGGTTTTATCGGTCCAAATGGCGCCGGAAAATCCACTACGATTCGCACCTTACTTGGCATTATTCACAGCGACGGAGGCCAAGCTGAGATTTTCGGCAAAGACGTTTGGAAAGACAGCCTTGAAATCCACAAACGTATCTCCTATGTTCCGGGAGACGTCGCTCTTTGGGGCAGCTTAACTGGCGGAGAAATCATTGACTTATTCATGAAACTGCATGGAAACGGCAATAAAGCCAAGCGCGATGCTCTTATTCAAAAATTCGAACTCGACCCGAAGAAAAAAGCTAAAAACTATTCAAAAGGAAATCGGCAAAAAGTCGGTTTAATCGCGGCGCTTTCCGTTGACTCTGACCTTTATATTTTTGACGAACCAACATCTGGACTTGATCCACTCATGGAAGCTATTTTCCAAGATGAAGTCGAAAAAATCAAGCAGGCAGGAAAAGCGATCATTTTATCTTCACACATTTTAAGTGAAGTGGAACGCCTCGCGGATAAAATTGCCATTATCCGCCAAGGAAAAGTCGTAGAAACTGGAACACTGGCTGAACTTCGCCACTTAACTCGCTCCACGATTACCGTTCAAACTAAAGAAGACGTAGCGACATTTAAAAACTTGGATGGCGTTCATGATTTCGTTCAAAAAGACGATGAAGCGACATTTTCAGCAGATCATGCCGCAATGAATGAAATCCTAGCAACCGCGGCTAAACTCGGCGTAATGAAATTCGAATCCGTTCCGCCAACGCTTGAAGACTTGTTCATGCGGCATTACGAAGCTTAGGCGACACGGAGGAGGGAAATTAGAATGAATGAGAAATTTTCACGTTGGATGCTTCTGTTCATCCAATATTTAAAACGAGATTGGAAGAAAATCATTTTTTGGGTCGGAGGACTTGGACTCTTTTCTGGCGCTTACGTTCCCGCTTTTGAAGAAATCAGCAAAGGGACGGGACTAATCGGCATGTACGAAACGATGCAAAACCCGGCGATGATTTCGATGGTCGGACCAACCCCTATCACAAGAGCTGGGGATTATACCTTAGGGGCAATGTATGCCAATGAAATGCTACTTTTCTGCGGTTTGTTTGCAGCAGTCATCTCCATTTTGCACGTCGTAAGCCACACACGTAAAGAAGAAGACCTTGGCTTAACAGAACTCGTCCGCTCATTTAGCGTTGGGCGCCAAGCGAATTCGCTCGCCGTTATGAAAGAAACCTTTTTAATCAACTTACTTCTCGGCACAGTCATCGGCATCATCATGACAAGCTTTGGCGCAGATACGATTACAGCAGAAGGCTCCTTCTTATTCGGCTTCTCTGTAGCCGGCGCGGGACTTCTTGGCGCCGCGATTGCGCTCTTTTTCGCACAAATTATGCCCGCATCATCAGGCACGACAGGGGCCTCGCTTGGATTCTTAGGTTTACTTTACATCTTGCGTGCAGCGACCGACACGGCTAATGTGGATTTATCCGCATTTAATCCCATGGGTTGGACGTATCTCACCTACCCTTTCACAGAAAATAACTGGTTACCGGTCCTTTACCTTTTAGTTTTCGTAGTCGTAGTCACTCTCCTTTCGTTCGTTTTGGAAAGCGGGCGCGACATGGGAGACGGCTACATTCCGCAGCGCGAAGGACGAGGAGAAGCGCGACGTAGCTTGCTATCCGTTCGCGGCTTACTCACCAAACTAAACAAAGGTATTACGATTGGCTGGCTGATCGCGTTTATCGTGATGGGAGCGGCATACGGCTCGATTTATGGCGACATGCAATCCTTTTTAGAAGGAAACGCATTAATGAAGCAGATGTTTAGCAGTTCGCACATCTCGCTTGAGGAATCGTTCACAGGGACGATCATGATCGTTCTCGTTTCCCTATCGGCGATTTTACCGATTGCGATCATGAACCGACTTTTCGCAGAAGAAACGCGTGGACGTTTCAGCCAAATTTTTTCGACAAAAGTCACACGCGCAAAGCTTTACTGGACAAGCGCCATTTTAGCGACTTTAGCAGGTGTACTAGCTCTATTTCTTAGCGCAGGAAGCTTAGGTGGGGCTGCACTGTCTTCGATGGGAAGCGGTACAAAAATGAACTTCGGCGATTTCCTTGGCGCCGGCTTCAACTTTTTCCCTGCCATTTTATTTTTCATTGGCCTCGCCGGCTTATTCCTAGGCTGGCTACCTAAACTTGGAAAACTCGTTTACATTTATTTAGGCTATTCGTTTATGTTGAATTACTTCGGCGGCATCCTCGACCTTCCAAACTGGTTCTCAAAAACCGCTGTCCAATTTTGGTTCCCGCAACTTCCGGGTGAATCCTTTGATTTACCTACTTTCCTAACCGTTATGGCAATCGGGATTGTGCTACTTGTACTCGGATATATCGGGTATAAACGCCGGGATTTGGTTGAAGGAGATTAAAAAGCTAGCATTACAACACGGTTGTGTTAATTGATGTCTAGCACAAAAACATGTTACAATAGCCAACATGGAGGAGTGCTTAAAATTGAAAAAAAATACTCTTATAACCCCTGTTGTAAAGTGGGTGGGCGGAAAAAGACAACTGTTAGATGAAATTAGTAATCTAATTCCTAAAAATATTAGTACTTATGTTGAGCCTTTTGTAGGAGGCGGAGCAGTCTTATTTGATTTACAACCCAATAAAGCTATAGTAAATGACTACAACGAAGAGTTGATCAATGTTTATAATGTAATAAAGAATAAACCTGAAGAGCTGATTGACATGCTAAAACATTATAAAGAAAAAAATTCCGAAGAATTTTTTTATGAAGTTAGAGCTCTAGATAGAACAGATTCATACAAAACTATTGGAAACATAGATAAAGCTGCAAGAATGTTATATCTTAATAAAACGTGCTATAATGGTTTATTTAGAGTAAACAGAGCTGGACAATTTAATTCTCCGTATGGAAAATATAAAGATCCAAATATCGTTAATGAAGTCGCAATTCGTGCTGTCTCTGATTATTTCAATAATTGCAATATCAAAATTACAAGCGGAGATTATAAGGAAGCACTTAAAAATTTAAGAAAGGGAGCTTTTGTATATTTCGATCCACCTTATATGCCAATTTCATCGTCTTCATCTTTCACCGGATACACTGAATTAGGTTTTGGGCTTGAAAAGCAGACAGAATTGAGAAATGAATGTTTAAAACTTCACAGTAAAGGAATTAAGTTTTTGCTTTCGAATTCCTATTCACCAGAGATATTAGACCTCTATTCAGATACTTCCATTTTCACCATAAAAGTTGTAAGAGCAAACAGAAATATTAATAGCAAAGCAAATAAGCGTGGCGAGATTAATGAAGTTTTAATATATAATTATGAATAGGGATAAAAACTTAAACAAGAAAACAGAAAACTTAACTGATAGTGCGTGGCAACAATTATTTGATAAATATGACATACTTGAAAAAATTAAAAATGATGGAATTTATCATATAACAGCAAATGAAATTAAAGAATTTCGCGAACCAAGATTGATGGCTAAATGGGATAGTAGTGAACAGCTACCTAAAATTTTTAAAAAGAATAAAATTAATATCTTACCTAACAGCAGAAAATCTTACATTCTAGGAGAATTTCAATTATATGAACCTTTACCTAGTTTAGAAGAACATGTCCAAACTATGCCCAAGGTCGTTCTTCCTCAGTTGGAAACTGTAGATATTGATAACATTAGTTCTGAGGCAAATGCAATAAATGTATTACAAATATCAGGCATTTTAGAAGATTTTTTAGGTTTAGAAGTAGGAGAAGATTTGTATGCTACTTTTAATGGTAGAATGAAATCTGGAGAATTTAGCTTCCATGTTGATACATTCCAAGGTGATACGCAAACGATTCATGTGAATAACGCTCAAGTTGAAATTGATGGCGGCTTTGAATCAGAACATTATGTAACTATTTTAGAAGCCAAAAATGTTATTCATGAAGATTTTCATATTCGACAATTATATTATCCGTTCAGACTATGGGAAAATAAAGTTAAAAAGCCTGTCAAATTAATTTTCTCGGTGTATTCAAATAAAATATTTAGACTTATGGAATATGTCTTTGTTCAAACTGATAATTATTCATCTATTAAATTAATTAAGACTAGAAACTATTCATTAGAAAATACAGATATTAGCATTGATGAGCTAAAGAGAGCATTTGATAGCGTAACTAATATTATTGATGATAATCAAAATATTTCCGATGTGCCTTTTATACAAGCTGACAATTTTGATAGAATAGTTTCTCTTCTTGAAAATATGTATATGAATAATATGACTGCCGATGAAATAGAAAATTTAATGCAGTTTACAAGTAGACAAAGAGATTATTATTTTAATGCTGGACGATACTTAGGGTTGTTTGAAAAATATAAAGAAGATGAGCTTCGTTATTATAGATTGACAGATCTAGGTAAAAAAATATATAAACTTAATTATAAAGATAGGCAATTAAAGTTGGTAGAACTAATACTTTCTCATAAAATATTTAGAGATTCATTTGAATTTGTTCTCCAACATGGAGAATTTCCAGATATTGAATTTATTAAGGAACTAGCTCAAAATTATAATGTATGTAGTCCAAATCTAGTATATCGACGATCACAATCAGTGTTATCTTGGATAAAATGGATTTTCAACTTACAAAAGTTATAATGTAGCTACAGCAGTGTCCCCAGTATTACATATAAAACGAGAAGAGAAAAACATAGGGTGATTAGTCTTGGATAAAAACTGTAAAAAATATTAGTTTTCTGATGGTTGTAACAAGCAATCTGGAGATTGGGGAGCTGCACAATATCAAAAGAGATTCTAGGATTTCTTTACAACTAAAAGATTATAAACTCTTTTCTGTCACTTCTATTTAAAGCACTATTATAAAAACAATTGACGCAAAGCCTATCTTTTCCAAGGAAAATTTTGAAGTTGTACGAAACTCGTTTGATATCCCTTCCTATTGTCACAACTTTATGTGAATCTCTCTTTTTAACTCTTTGTATAGTATTTACATCATATCCAATAAAAAAGCTGCCTTTCCTAACATTAGACTTATCATCTAATATTAGAAGAGACGGCATCAATGAAATATTTTCATCATTTTTATAACTTATTCATTTTAAGTAATTACAGTTTGTTTCTACGGATCCCTTTGTCCAATGGCATCTTTACAATCAAGCTTGACAAGATCTCCTGCTTTTAGTTAATAATAGGCCCATCTAACGTACCATTCTTAACGCCTACCATAGTTTGAGGAGTACCATTGTTCCAAATCTGAGCCTGTGTAATTGTTTTCAAAATTTTCCCGCTATTATTATCCAATCACTAGTAATCCTGTAGAACGTGCTCTCTTTCTAGTCCAAAAAAGAAATCAAAGCCTATTAATTCTGGACTTTAGTTTCTTTTTGTAGAAAAAATTTTATGAACGAGAAGCTAAATAGCAAATTGTTCAATTTTATTCTGCAGTATCCTTTCCAGCTACACTGCAAACTGGGATTTGTAGGGAGGTGAGCGTTGATACTTCGGTTACAAATGATACAAAATATTTTAACATATCTTGCTGATCTAAACGCGGAATAAAACAAATTTTATACACTTTTTGAGGGGATGAAAAAATGGGGTTTCTACAAGGCTTTATCGCTTAGGTTGGTCTAGCAGTTGCTGATATTAGACAAATTCTAATCGCATTTATCAACTTTTTGCTATAGTTTTCAGATGGATTACGCTAGTATAAAATAATTTTAATTATATGTGGAAAATATGCAAAAATATAGACCTGAAAATAGTCAGTTAAATCTGATAAATACCCAGGTCTTTGCTTTTATTTCCTTCGTTCACTACCGGATATCAAGGTGGGAAATCAATTAATGAATAGCTTTTGTAAGTCTAACAAAGTTTCTATAAAAAACTTAGACTTCCTCACATTTTACTCAATCTACTGATAAAAGGAAAAGAGAAAATATTTTTTGATTAATACTCTTATCCAAGTAATGATACGACGCCCACACACCTAATTTTCCACAGTTCAATTTATTGCTCAAGCCTGTGATTATACGGCGGAAGCTTGTCGCTTAGCATATAAGGCAAATTAGAGAAGAAGATATTCATAAGAAAAAAAGATAACACTATTTTATTATATTAAAAATGACATCAATTTTTGTCCATGTAAACATACTTAATTCTCTTAAGACTGTCCCTTATGGAGTTAGTAATGCTTATAATATAATCCACAAGCAGTTTTTCTAAGAGAGCGGATATATAATCATTTTCAAGGTCCTCATGATTATAAGTATTTTGCAAAGTTACTCAAAGATAGCATGTCATAAAAAACTCACCTATAATTTAATAATAGGTTAATTTTATTAAAAGCAGTTTAAATATTACTTATCTAGAATGAGCTTATTAAGGAGATCCATTCACCGTGCACGACTTTTATATCCTATAGTACACTAGTCAAATGAACCAATTGCAAACTAGATTAATTTTCAACTTTTTTATACCTTCATTCACTTATGATAAGGCTCCCCGCGCATAATCCGAAACGCGCGGTACACTTGCTCGAGCAGCACGAGGCGCATCAACTGATGGGGCAGCGTCATCCGTCCGAACGAGATTTTTTCGTCTGCGCGCGCTAAAACTGCATCGCTTAGGCCAAGAGAGCCTCCGATCACGAAAGCGATTTTGCTTTTTCCGTAAGTCATCAGCCCGTCGATTCCTGCCGCAAATTGCTCGCTCGACTTTTCTTTTCCGTCAATCGCAAGCGCCACCACGTGCGTGTCCGCCGAAATTTTCCCGAGAATCCGCTCGCCCTCGCGCTCCTTCACCTGCACCATCTCCGCCTCGCTCAAAACCTCAGGAGCCTTTTCATCAGGAACTTCTTCCACGATAACCTTCGCGTACGAGCCAAGGCGCTTTAGGTATTCTGCGGTCCCTTGGACTAAATACTTTTCCTTTAATTTTCCTACACAAATGATTTGAATTCGCATCTTTACACTCCCAAAATTCCTGTTTCCCTTATCATACACTAATTTGCCATAAAAATGGATACCATAACCCATAAATTCGTATCAAAAATAGCTTTTCAGGGTAAAAATACCTAAATTGCCAAATAAATGAGTACACTTTCGTTTTCCACATCCATTTGCTACTTACCCACAGTAGTTATCCACAAAAATTATACACATATCCACAACCCCATCCATATTTAGTGCAAGAAAATTTGTTCTCCCCCATATCTATTTCCATCCAAATTCTTTATCCACAACTTATCCACAAGTAAATCCAGCACTTCCACAGCTTCTTTAAATCCCTTCATAAAGCCATTTTTGACTTACTTTTATTTTTTTCTCAAAGTCCAATCCTAATAAAATTGTGGATAAAAGCTACTTTTCAACTAGACCATTCACAATAGGGATGAAGGACCTATTAAATCCTGTGATTCTGCCTTAAAAGTCCATGATCCCTCGTATTATTCACTATATTTTTCAGTATTTTCACTTTCTCACAGCTTACGCACATCTTATCCACAAATTCCATCCACATATCCACAACCACGATCTATATTTTGTGCCCGAATATGTGTTCCCAGCAAGATAAGCGCCCATCCATTTTCACTATCCACAATTTATCCACAAGTCGATTCCCTTTTTCCACACAAAAAAGCAGCCTCTCTTTTCGAGGGGCTGCTTTCCCATTTTTATTGTTGAACAGTTTTCGCTTCTTCAAGCGTTAACGAAGTCGATTTCGCTTTTCCATCCCGGTAATACTTGATTTTCACCGTATCGCCGATTTTCAGATTCGAATTGTAAAGGACTTTCCGCAATTCAACCGTATTCGTAATCTTTTGACCGTTAATATCCACAATTACATCATATTGTTTAAGTCCTGCTTTCGATGCAGCAGAATTAGAAGTGACTTGTTGTACCATTGCCCCGTAATTGATGTTGCTTGGCAATTTAAGCACACTGGATTGTTGTTGTTCCGGAATCGTATCCACATCACGAAGCGTAACGCCAAGTGCTGGTCTCTGTACTTCTCCTTTTTCTTCCAGTTGCGTAATGATCGGTTCCACAGAATTACTTGGAAGTGCAAAACCAATCCCTTCCACATTTTCCGTTGAAATCTTCATCGAGTTAATGCCAATGACTTGTCCTTCGAGATTGATGAGCGCTCCCCCACTGTTTCCTGGGTTAATTGCTGCATCGGTTTGAATAACTTCAGCTTCCCAATCTTCTTGTCCATCACCATTGATATCAACAGGCACTGCTCGGTTTAATCCCGAAACGATTCCTTGCGTAACAGAACCAGAAAACTCTGTTCCAAGCGGGCTACCAATCGCAATGACTGTTTCGCCAACCGTTAAGGCATCAGAATCGCCAAACTTCGCAACACTTGTCACATTTTTATCCGAAATTTCAAGAACAGCAAGGTCATTCCATTCATCTGTTCCAATCAATTTAGCCGTTGATTTTTTACCATTTGAAAAAGTTACTTCCAGTTTGTCCGCGCCGTCAACCACGTGATTGTTTGTCACGACATATGCTTTACCATTAGCTTTCTTGTAAATCACACCGGAACCAGACGAAGCCTCTTTCTCAGAAGAGGAATCCGAACCATTTGACTTTCCATTGCTACCGCCGCTTCCAAAGCCGCCAAGACCACTTTCAAGCGAGTTAGACGAAGCTTGATAATTCAAGACACTAACCACCGCATCTTGAACCTTGCTAACAGCTTTTGTAATGTCCGTTGAATTTTTATAAGAAACTTTTTCAACCGTGTTACTTTTCGTTGAGCTCGTATTTCCCAATGAACCCGACGAAGAGTTGGAGTCATCATGATTCAAGCCCGATACCGCGAAGAAAATAATGACCGCGCCAACAATAACACCTAAAAGCCCAGTTAAAAAATAGCCTAAAAGTACTTTACCGCGTGGCTTTTTAGGTGGCTCGTTACCGTCGCCGCTTCCTCCGCCCGAACGTGTCGGTGGGATTGGGGGAATAGGAGGAGTTCCACTTTCACCGCTTGAATGAGCCTCGTTTGCGCTGCTTCGCTCAGCATTTTGATAAGAGGCGCTCGCTGTTTCAGGTGCCGCTTGACGATTTTGTTCAGCCTCCGCGGAGCGCTCCGCTTCAGGAAAGACAAATTCAGACCGACTTTCCTGGTTAGGTGTCGCTTCCTCTTTCGGCGAATTTCCATTTACAGGTTCTTGCGGGTGGTTCGTATTTTCAAATTCTCTTTTCTCTTCTTCCAAAGCAATTCATTCCTTCCTGCACAGATTCAACTCTTGATAATTCTATCCTACATGACAAATATGAAAAATTCATGAAATTAATTTTAAAAAATAACATGAAAATCCTTTTATTTAAAAAAGAGGCGACCAGAAGTCGCCACTTTTTTAAATTGTGAAAAGATCTGTTGGTTGTTCCGGATCTGTATCAAATAAATCCAGAGATTCGCCAACAATAATACCTTCTTGCTTCAGCGTTTGGGAAACACTCATCCGCGCAAGGTCTTTCATGTTATTATCTTTACTTAAATGGCCCAAATAAATTCGTTTCGTCCGGTCACCAATCACTTCACTCATTGCAATCCCAGCATCTTCATTCGAAACGTGACCTTCGTCTCCGAGAATTCGGCGCTTGACGTTCCAAGGATAGCGCCCCATCCGGAGCATTTCCACATCGTGATTACTTTCAAATAAGTACGCATCAGCATTCGCAATGTGACCTTTCATTCGGTCACTCACATAACCCGTATCCGTAATCATGACAAACTTCTTATTCCCATTATGGAATATGTAAAACATCGGCTCGACAGCATCATGAGAAACGCCGAATGATTCCACTTGTAAGCTGCCAAAATCTTTGACTGTTTCCATTCCAAATTCAAATTTTTGCTCTAATGCCACTTCGCCAATCATACCGTTCATCGCATTCCAAGTTTTCTGATTCGCATAAATCGGCAATTTATATTTCCGCGCCAAAACGCCAAGACCTTTAATATGATCCGAATGTTCATGCGTAATCAAAATCGCATCCAGATCCTCAATCGATCGCCCAATCTGACTAAACAAGCCTTCCATTTTTTTCCCGCTTAAACCACAGTCAATCAGAATCTTCTGATCTGCAGTTTCAACCAGAGTTGCATTCCCTGTACTGCCGCTCGCAAGTATACTAAACCGAATTTGCTCGGTTTCTTTTTCTGTTAAAATTTGGCTTTTCATCATGTTTCTTTTACCCCCCGAGCACATTTCCTATCTGTTTCCTATTTTAACCTTAATAAAGCAAAAAGAAAACCAAAATTAATTGTACTTCTAAGAAAAACCGCCTTCTAAGCCTAGAAAAGCGGTTTTTCGAAAAGTCTTGTTCTATTTTTACTGTTGTTGTCTAGTTTCATCTAGATTAATGACCTGCTCGTCTTTCGCGTTGACAAGAAAATAACTCGTCACGCCCTTGTGCTCTACTTCAAAACACCAAACAGGGAAGTATACGTCCCCACTTGAAAGTTGAACAGTCGTGTAATAGCCAAATACGACTTGCGTGATTTCGCTATCTGTTTTTAAATCACCATGCTGGTAAACAGCTTCCAGTGCATCCATTGACGAAAGCAAATTTTTCTTTTCTTGCAAATCATCTTGTTTCCCAAGAACGGTTTGTCGGTAAGCGACGACTTCATTATCATTATTTAACTTGAAAACGAGTTGTCCGGCTGTATCGAACAATACCATGTCACTTTTGATCACTTGGTTATAAATCAATTCTTGCTTCTCTTCATCGTATTTCCAGAACTGATAGGAACTGCCTTTATAAACATCTTCCTTCAGAAACTTCTTAAACTCTTCACTTTCCTTTTTACCATCCGTTTTTACAGGATTTTGTAGCGTCGAAATAATTTCTGTAGAATTATTCGCAAGCGTAATTGTTTGATTTTTTAAATCTGAAACGTCTTTTTCATTGATTGTCACTTTATCAGCTGTGAAAACCTCACCATAAACTTCCTTTGAAGAAAGCTCTGGATAGCTAATATTATCTGTTTTCAAGTGATCTTGTAGCGTATCGTTTCCGAGTTTATCTGGATCATTTGTTGCTTGCTTATTCAAAAACATCACGCCAAGAAAAATATCAAGCAACAGGAAAGCAACGATAAAAATGATTTCTGTTTTTCTCCAATCCATTTTTAGTCACTCTCCTTCATGTCAGCCTCAAGCCATTTCCCGTGATATTTATAAATCCATGTTGGTTTCAGCTCGACAATTCGCTTCAAGCCCTTATCCTCAGACCAGTTTATTTTGTAGCCAAGCGTTATCATTTGTAATCCATCCATATCGATATTCTCATCCCGCAATTTTTTAAAAACATCATAAGAAGATGGGAGTGACACATTTGTACTTTCACGCGGAATCATATAGTCAAGCTTGAACAACGGACGACTATATTTATACACCGCTTCTTGGCCTTCCGTTACTGCTATCTCTGACATCCCGTTATCACTTAGCACTTGAAGATTATCAACAAACATGCTGAATTTCGTACTGCCGTTTGCCAAGTTATAACCAGTAAAATAATATTCATCTGTCCAGCCCGAATGCTCATTTACAAAATTAAAACTATCTTGAATCATGTTTGCCCGCCGCGCTTCACTTTGCGTAGCCGGATTTGCATTTTCTTGCGCTGGATTAATGTATTCAAGCACCTTGTTATTTGTATCTAGCACAATCTTGCTAGAACCATCTGTATACGAGTTATCCTCATTCTTAACAGAGCTCGCATCTGGGAATAACGCTTTTGTAAACAAACTAATATCCATCGTATCAATGATATACTTCTTGCTCTTTAGCGTTGTTGCTTTTTTTGAAAGAAACAAGGCATGATTACTTGTGCTAACTTCTTCCACTTTGGCGAGATCATCTTGTTCATTAGCACCGTCCACCAAATTTCGCACGATCGTAATATCTTTCTGAGGGAGTGAACTTTGATAAATCGTATCTTCACGGTCATTTGTAAAGTACACCGTATAAAGTCCAGCTTCTGTTGTATTCGTATCAAAAACAATACGATTAAACGAAGCAGTTTCTAAATCCTTTCCAGTAAGATCATAAATCTGCGAGAAAATCGAAAAAGGAATGTTATTTGGATAAACCAGTTCAACTGTCCCATTTTGATGGATTAACCGGTCATATTCCTGACTGCTTTTTTTACCAGAAGAAACAATTTCAGAAAATGTAAATGCTCGACCTTGAGTGGCCAAGTGATTTACAAATTCCGCCGTATTCGTTTGATAATGCAAACCGCCTTGGTTAATTTGAGCAAGAATCGGTTTAAAGACCTGAGAAGCTGTTTTTTGCTTATCAATAGCCGTGTTTTTTACTTCCTTCACATCAATCGACTCATAATTAGGCTGTGCTTTCCAAATTAAATAGCTTAAGACGACACTTAAAACAACTAAAATCGTTAAAAGCAAGCCTCTTACATAAGAAAATTTTCTCATTCCCAATCATCCTCCGGAAGCTCGCTATATGGCAGGGTAAATTTCACAGTGGTCCCTTTGCCGCGATTGCTTTCTGCCCAAATTTCGCCACCATGTGCCCGAATCACTTCTCGTGCAATCGCAAGACCAAGCCCTGTTCCTCCCATTTCTCTTGAGCGCGCTTTATCTACACGGAAAAAGCGGTCAAATACTTTATCCAAGTCTTCTTTTGGAATTCCAAGTCCTTCATCACTAATCGCGACTTCAATATGATCAGTAAATTTTTTCAAGAAAAAGGAAATTTGTCCACCATCTGGTGAATACTTGTTGGCATTTGAAATAATATTATCGAGCACTTGCATAATTTTATCTTCATCAAGTTCAATAATAACAGGTTCTTTCGAAATAAATCGTTTAAATCTAATCGAGTCTTTTTTCATCATTTCAAAACGGTCAATAATATGGTTGAAGAAATCTGTGAAGTTTACGAAGCTTTTATCCATATGTTCCCGCTCACCGTCCATTCTTGAAAGTTTCAATAAATCATTAACGAGCCGAATCATTCGCTCCGTCTCATTTTGTGTCACTTCCAAAAATTTCGGTGCAAGTTCAGGATCTTGCCAAGCACCATCACTTAAAGCTTCTAAGTAACTGTGCATGCTCGTAAGCGGCGTTCTTAACTCGTGCGAGACATTCGATACAAAATCACGGCGTTCCTGATCGACTTTTTCTTGCTCGGTAATATCGTGTAAAACCGCAATAACTCCGTTCACAAAGCCCGTTTCCCGCTGAATGACAGAAAAATTCACACGTAAAATATACCGCTCCTCAACCGTGCTCCGGTCCAGTGTGATCGTCGCTTCTTGTCCCATCAAATCTTCAAATTGATAGCTATCTCCAATATCGAGAACATCAATGATCGCTTCACCATTGGCACTTTCGTGAGGCATACGTAACATTTTTTCTGCCGGCGAATTGATCAGAATAACTTTCCCGCGACGATCCGTCGCAATAACACCATCCGTCATATAAGAAAGCACAGAAGATAGTTTTCTTCGCTCCCCTTCTGTCATCGCTTGTGCTTCCTGAACTTTTCTCGTAAGCGAGTTAAAGCTTTCCGCAAGCTGACCAATTTCATCTAGCCCATAAACCTTTACTTTACGACTATAGTTCCCACGCGCCATCGCATAAGCTTGACGTTTCATATCAATTAATGGCTTAGTGATCGTTCGCGATAGTAAAATGCCAAGCACCGCCGTAATTGCCATCGCAATCAACGTCCCAGTTACAAAAATGCTTGTAATCGAGTTGACTTGCGTATAAACAGACTCAATATCTGCGACAAGGTAAATAACCCCGATCACATTGTCTTTATTTTTAATCGGCAAGACATTGACCCAAACGCGTTTATTTCCGTCTGACTCATCCATATAAATTTTATCTTCCGCAGAACTGAGCGAAAGAGATCGCTTAATCAGTGGCGTCGTTGATTTTTGACCAACGATCCCTTGATTATCCATGTCCGAAGTTCCAAGAATTTTCCCCTTGTCATCAACGATTCGAACTTCGTCTAAACTACCATTATTTCGCGCAAAATCTACCAGCAATTCACGAATATCCGTTTGCAGTTGTGCACTATTATCGCTATTCTTCAAAATCTCTTCGCGAACATTATAATCTAGCAGTTTTGTACTGCTTTTGATCGAATCTTGGAAGTTTTTTTCGAGCTGCCCTTCAAGTTCGCGAACGAAGTATGCACCGATAACCTGCATGGCTACAAGGATAAGCAAGAGATAAATCATCACCAGACGGAACTGAACCGACTGGAAAAACTTTTTTATTTTTTGCATAAAAGCTTCTACTCCTGTTCGGGATGAAATCAAAATTTCACATGTATTTTCAAGCACCTAAAACCCGCTAAATCATTATTTTTCTAACTAAGTATAGCATACTTTTTCAAACGAAAGAAACCAGCAAAAAAACGGGCAAGAAAGCCTGTTCCACACGTCTCTAAAACGCACAAAAAGGAAGACTGCTTTAATCAGTCCTCCCTTCGATTTCCTACATTTGAAGCGTCCATTATTCCTGTTCTGGATTGCGCAAATAGTAGCCTACGCCACGTCTTGTCACAAGCCAAGCTGGGTGGCTCGGGTTATCCTCAATTTTCTCACGCAAACGCCGCACAGTGACATCAACTGTCCGCACGTCTCCAAAATAATCATAACCCCATACAGTTTGTAGTAAATGTTCACGCGTCATAACTTGCCCCATATGTTTTGCCAAATAATGTAACAATTCGAATTCACGATGCGTCAACTCAATTGTTTCACCACGTTTCGATGCCACATATGCATCCGGATGGATCACAAGTGAGCCAATTTCAAGCTCGCTATTTTCATTTTCCTCTGCCGCTTGTGAACTAGTCTGGCTATGGCGACGTAAGTTCGCTTTGACTCGTGCAATCAGTTCCCGATTACTAAATGGTTTCGTCACATAATCATCAGCACCTAGTTCAAGTCCGAGCACCTTGTCAATCTCGGAATCCTTTGCTGTTACCATGATGATTGGCATATCATACTTTTTACGCACCTCACGGCAAACTTCAATACCATCTCTACCAGGTAACATAATATCTAATAAAATCAAATCCGGCTGTACCTCTTCGACAAGCTCGAGCGCTTCATCACCATCGTAAGCACAGTAAACATCGAATCCTTCTTTATTTAAATTAAATTTAACAATATCTGCAATTGGTTTCTCATCATCTACAACTAATACTTTTTTCTCTGACATGTTACACAGTCCTCCCAAAATGGATTTCATATAGTGTGTCTTATCAAACAGTGTTCCTCAACTTATCTTCATTTCAGTCAAGGCTCTAAAACTTTTTTAGAATCACCTGTAATCATTATAACACAAGCCACAAATTTTCTGAATTATTACAGTGCAAATGAAATGAAATGCTACAAAAAGAGGACGTCAATCCAGTGGATTGACGTCCTCTTTTTTACGGTTCCGACGGGATTTGAACCCGCGATCTCCTGCGTGACAGGCAGGCATGTTAACCCCTACACCACGGAACCTTTCAGCACCTTAAAACAGGCACCTACTAATTAAACCACATTTCCGAAATCGCGTCAATAACTTTTTATGAAATTTTCTTCTGCTTTTTGAAAAACTGCTAGTTGCCCAATTCGATCCACCGCTTCTTCAAGCCGAGCTTCACTTACAAGTAAACCGATTCGCACATAACCTTCGCCAAATGTCCCGAAGCCACTTCCATCCGCCACTGCAACCCCAGCCGCATCAAGCAAGTATTGAGCAAAACTGCTGCTCGTATAACCTGCTGGAACTTTCATCCAAGCGAAAAAGGAACCCGCTGGCGCTGAGCCTTGCCATCCAATTTTCGCAGCTGCACTGAGAAAGGCATCTCGGCGTTTCCGGTAGCG
The DNA here is from genome assembly GCF_003369925.1 of Listeria kieliensis. GTDB lineage: Bacteria > Bacillota > Bacilli > Lactobacillales > Listeriaceae > Listeria > Listeria kieliensis_A. The sequence continues at coordinate 636,780 of NZ_LARY01000002.1, forward strand.
CTCATTTTGGTCTTGCACCGCTTCTTGGGAATCTAAAAGTGCCGCGCAAGCTGCCTCTTGAATGGCTGGGAACAAACTCACGTAAAGGCGGTCTTGAAGCAAATTAATTGCTTCAATCATTTCTCGGTTTCCCGCCGCAAAACCGACGCGCCATCCGGCCATATTATACGTTTTCGAAAGTGTATAAAGTTCAATTCCGACGTCTTTTGCTCCTTCATTCGCTAGAAAACTGATCGGCTTCTCCTCTTCGAATCCAATCGCTCCATATGCAAAATCGTGCACGATACCGATTTCATTTTCCCTTGCAAACTGAATCGTTTCCGCAAAAAATTCCTTCGTTGCCGTGCTCCCTGTTGGGTTGTTGGGATAATTTAAAAACATTAACTTCGCTTGTTCCCGCGTTTCCGCCGTAATTTCATGATAATCCGGTAAAAACTGGTTTGCTTCGCGAAGCGGCATCGTCTCAAACCGTGCATCTGCAAGCGAAATGCCCGATAAATAATCTGGGTAGCCCGGATCTGGCAGAAGCATCAAATCGCCTTCATCCAAAAAGCAAAGCGGCAGTTCAACAAGACCCGCCTTCGAGCCAAATAAAATCGCAATTTCCATTTCTGGATCAAGCCTCACCCCATATTCTCTTTGGTAAAAATTCGCAGCCGCTCGCTTGAATTCTGGCTTACCGCGAAACAGCGAATACTTGTGATTTTGCGGGTCTTCCGCAGCACGAGCAAGTGCCTTTACAATGTGGTCTGGCGTAGGTTGATCAGGATTCCCTTGCCCCAAATTGATAACATCAACACCCTCCCGAATTTTTTGATTCACATCTTGTACGAGTTTGGAAAAAAATTGTTCTGGTAAATTTTGAAGTCGTTTTGCTTGTTTCATGTTCATCCCCACTTTCAGTTTGATAAACATGATAAAGTTTTCTACTAATTTTGTCTAGTCTGGTTATAAAAAATTTTAAAAACCATTGACAAAGTATTTTAATCTTGGTATATTGTTCAGCAACAGGTTTCATTAAAACTGAATTCTCTTATCAAGAGCGGCTGAGGGACTGGCCCTGCGACGCCCGGCAACCTAACTTTTTTAAAGTGAAGGTGCTAATTCCAGCAAACTGACATGACGTTAGTTTGAGAGATAAGAGAAGCGAATCCACTTTTGTATTCACTTCTCTAATCTTTTAGAGAAGTCTTTTTTATGGCCTAAAATACCCATTTAGGAGGAAAATGACAATGAAAAAGTGGAAAAAAAGAAGTTTAGCAGGAATTTTAACAGGAGTTGCCTTATTCTCACTCGCAGCTTGTGGAGGTGACAAAAAAGACGAGGCGCTAGCAACAGATGAAATTACAATTGGCGTGACAGGCGGGCCGCATCAGCAAATTGCTGAAGAAGCTAAAAAGTTAGCCAAAAAAGATAATTTACATATCACAATTAAAACGTTTGATGATTACAATACGCCGAACACAGCACTAAATGATGGCGACTTAGATGCCAATAATTATCAAACCATTCCGTTTTTAGAAACGCAGAAAAAAGACAAAGGCTACAAACTCTCCATTGCCTTTAAAACGGTTGCATTTCCGATGGGGATTTATTCCGAGGGGCTAAAATCGGTAAAAGAACTCAAAAAAGGCGATAAAATTGCTGTTCCGAATGATCCTTCAAACGAATATCGGGCGCTCAAGTTATTTGAAGATGCTGGTGTCTTGAAGCTCAAAAAAGGTGTGGAAGAAAAAGCAACGAAAAATGATTTAGCAGAAAATCCGCTTGATCTTGAAATTGTTGAACTCGAAGCTTCGCAGATTCCTGCCCAGTTAAAAGAAGTAAAAGCGGCAGCGATCAACACGAACTTCGCGATGGGCGCAGGCCTCACAATCAACGACGACTCGATTTACCATGAACCAACGAAAAACAATCCTTATCCGAATGTTTTCGTTGTTAGATCAAGCAATAAAGAAGATGAAATCGTGAAGAAACTGAAAAAGATCTACCAATCTGAGGACATGAAGCAATTTATTGAAAAAGAATTCAGCGGTTCTGTTGTACCAGCGTTTTAGGAGGGGTTTGAATGATTGAACTAACGAATGTATCGAAGAATTTCAAGCTCGGAGAAACGACGGTCGAAGCGGTTAAAGAGGTTTCTCTCCGCGTCGAAAAAGGAGAAATTTATGGCGTTGTTGGGTACAGCGGTGCGGGAAAAAGTACGCTTGTCCGCTGTATCAACTTCCTTGAGAAACCGACATCGGGAACCGTAAAAATTGCTGGGCAAGACTTGGCAAGTTTAAATGCCAAAGAACTTCGAGAAGCAAGACGCAAGATTGGGATGATTTTTCAAGGCTACAATCTTTTAAAAACGGCGACAGTTCATGAAAATGTCGCCTTGCCGCTCAAACTTGAAGGTTTAGAAAAGCAATTGATTCAGGAACGTGTCGAAAAATACTTAAGTATCGTTGGGTTAACGGACAAAAAGGAACATTATCCTGCTCAGCTTTCCGGTGGACAAAAACAGCGTGTCGCGATCGCTCGAGCGCTCGCACACGAACCTGAGATTCTTTTAAGCGATGAAGCAACCAGCGCACTCGATCCTGAAACGACAGACTCGATTTTAAAACTGTTACTCGAGATTAACCAAACGCTAGGAATCACCATTTTTCTAATCACTCATGAACTTGAAGTAATCGAGCGGATTTGTGACCGAGTTGCGGTGATGGAGCAAGGAAAAATTGTTGAAGCAGGTTCCGTACTCGACATTTTCACAAATCCTAGAGAAGAAACAACGAAACGATTTGTCGGCTCAGAAGCAAGCTTCGAGATTCCACCCGAGTTGCTTGAACATTATAAACAAACGGGCAAGTTAGTTTCTCTATATTTTGTCGGGCAAAGTACAGATGAACCTGCTCTTGCTCTTGTATCTCGTCATTTTGATGTATTACCAAGCATTCTTGCAGGCGGCATCGAAAACTTAAAAAACGATACCCTTGGAAAACTGCTTGTTCATTTAAAAGGAGAAGAAGAAGCATATAATAGCGCCATTCAATTTTTAATTGAAAAAGGCATTACTGTCCGGGAGGTGGCATCCTAATGAGCAACTTTTTTTCTGAATGGGGCGAGACCCTTTGGACTGGCTTTCTTGAAACGCTTGAAATGACTGCGATTACGCTTGTGATAGCGATTGTGATTGGACTTCCACTTGCCATTCTGCTCATCCTGACGCGCTCAGGCGGACAAGCGGAAAACAAAGTCGTTTATACGCTACTCAATTGGGTCATTAACATCTTGCGTTCCCTGCCGTTTATTATTCTGCTTTTTTTGATTCTGCCATTTACAAAACTCGTCGTTGGCACTACAATTGGCGTTAAGGGTGTTATTTTGCCACTGGTATTTTTCACGGCGCCTTATATCGCGCGATTAATGGAGTCCGCTTTGCTTGAAGTGGATCGCGGCGTCATCGAAGCTTACCAGGCGATGGGGATTTCAACCACAAAAATCATTTGGAACGTCATCATTCGTGAAGCTCGATCAGGAATTATCCTTGGTTTAACGATTGCGACGATCGGTTTAATTGGCGCGACCGCGATGGCAGGACTTGTTGGAGCTGGCGGACTTGGAACGATTGCCTATCAATACGGGTTCCAGCGTTTCGAACCAACCGTGATGTACGCAACGATTGTGATTTTGATTATTATGGTGCAACTCCTGCAATCACTTGGCAATGTGTTAGCACGACGCTTAAAAAAAGATTAGCTTACAAACTGGGGGAATTTATTACATGTGGAAAATTGCACTTTGCCAAATTGATATTGCGTTCGGGGAGCCTGAGACGAACTTCAAACGGGTTCGGCGAGCGCTTGCTGAGGCAGCCGATAAGGGAGCAACCGTTGCCGTCTTACCTGAAATGTGGAATACTGGGTACGCCTTAACCGAGCTTGGCAGTCTTGCTGACAGTCACGGCGAGCGCACGAAGCGGTTTTTGTCTGAAATTGCGGCCGAGTATTCGCTAAACATCATCGGCGGTTCTGTTTCCGTAAAAGACGACGGCAAATTCGCAAACGTGATGTACGCGTTCGATGCGCACGGTGATTTTCTTTCGAGCTACAAAAAAGCGCATTTGTTCCAGCTAATGGACGAACATCTTTTTCTTGAGGCAGGAAACGACACGAATTTGTTTTTGCTAGACGACAAAAAAGCAGCTGGTTTCATTTGCTACGACTTGCGCTTCCCGGAATGGTTCCGCGCACATACCGCGCGCGGCGCCGAAGTTCTCTTCATTGCGGCTGAGTGGCCAAGCAAACGCATCCATGACTGGGAAAAGCTAGCTGTGGCGCGTGCCATTGAAAATCAAGCATTTGTAGTAGCAGTAAACCGCGTCGGAAAGGATCCGAAAAATGAATTTGGCGGGCGCTCGCTCGTTGTAAGCCCGCGTGGTGAAATTTTGCTTCAAGCAGATGGGTCCGAAGGCAATTTCTACACAACGATTGACCTCAGTGAAATAAAAAAAGTTCGCGGCCGCATCCCCGTTTTCGAGGATAGACGTCCGGAACTTTATTAAATACAGAATATGCGTAACCAAAAAAGATACCTACATGGACAATAATATTTAGGTGGAATTCAGGGGTATTAGATAAAATAAGAAAGAAGTGCTGGCTTAATTTTATAGCGCTTCTTTATTTATGAGCGAGCACATCTACAGTCACTTTCTATATATTAATTAACTCCGATGAGAAAAGCTCGCATTACTATCCCTATTTTGAACGACTAATCATCGGGACTGTACTATTGATGGCTACACCACTAACAAGCGTTCCTTTTTATTTTGGATTTGTTATCAGTATACTAGTTCTTCTTTTTTTAGTAACAGTTTGCTCAAAAAGAATAGCGTAACAGTATAGAGGAATAATATAATACTCCCAACTGCCCAGTTTATTGCTTGTCCTGTTTGTACTGCCAAGCTTCCATCTATTATTGCAGTTATATTTGTATAGCTAAAAGGATTGATTACTACTAACAACCCCGTTAAGTTTTTTGCAAATCCTATTAGAAAGTTAGTTAAAAAGATAAGTCCTAAAATAATTGATATAACTATAATGCTATTTCTGCATAAAAGCATCAAACACTCAAAAAGAACTACCAAAAAAAACACAGTAAAAATAGCTAAGATAAAAAATTGAATAATAAACAGACCAATATCTACTAATTTAAAGTTATTTTGTGCAGTTTGAACCACTACAGGATAATCAAAATGGCCTTTTGATCCCCCGAGCGCTCCTAACAAAAAAGCACCCGTCACGAGCAACATTAACGAAACGAACGAAATTAAAAATGTCGCTAAAATTTTACTAGTCATTAAGTTATTCCTTTTCAGTGGTAAAGCCCAATAAAAACGTAATTTTCGGCTTTCAATGTCTCCTCCAACAATATTTGCAGTTACGAGCAACACAAAAAATATAAATACATATGGAAAAAGTAATTTTAATATATCTCTAGAAAAAGAATAACTATCTGTAGCATACCCCATTTCATTATAATCGTATCCCTTTTGGTAAACCACCCTTTGCAGAGCTAGGTCTTGTTTAATTTTCCAAACTGGATCAGATGTATATGTATTTCCTTTTTCCAAATCCTCTAACAAGTTTTCCTTTTCTTTTATTTGATAGAAGAGCTTCTTTTTTGTTTCCTTCTTTTTTATAGCTTCTAAAGTCCCTTCTGCTAATTTTAAATCTCTTTTATATTCTTGCAACACCTCACCTTTTTTAGAAGATGCCACTGGATCCGCTTTAACTTCCGTAATCGCAGATTTTATACTTCTTATATTTTCTTGCTGCATTTCCAATTGAAAATCTACTTGATTTCTATTTTGCACTTGGTAAAAATAAAACAACACGCAAACGGACAATAACATGATAATGAGTAGAATAAAAATTATTTTCTTTTTTACTGCTTTTTTTATTTCAAAATGAAATAGCATATTCGTCAATCCTTATTGTAAATTTTCTTATATAACTGAGTGAGGTCTTGATCTAATTTTATGACGTCTTTGTATTCTATGTCTGCCTCTTTAAATGCTTCCACCATCATCTTAAAATGGCCTGGCTTTATCTGAACAAGTAATTGATCATTATTAGCCACTTCAACTGCTAAAACAGCTGAAATCTTCTCGATTCGCTTTACCATTTCTTTTTCTAAATTTGGAATAATAATTTTATAGAATTGATCATTTTCAGATTCACTTTCTGCATCCCGATTTACTATTTCCACAATTTCTCCATTTTTTATAAATATTTGTTTGTCTGCTAATTCTTCAATATCCGCTAAAATATGAGAAGAAATAAGAATCGTCTTTCCTGCGTTTTTTAGCTTCTTTAGAATCTCCTTAAATCGAATATTATATGACGGATCCAAGCCATTAAAAGGCTCGTCCAAAATTAAAATATCAGCATCAGAAATGACAATTTCAGCAAACAGCAACTGTTGCTTCATACCTAAGGAATAAGATTTTATTTTTTTATTTAATAGCTCAAGTATCCCTAAATTGTCCGCAACCTCTTTAATAGTTATCTTGCTTTTATAAATAGATTGTATGTAAGTTAAATGATCTCCCCCTGTTAAATACGGATATAGAACTTCACCATCTTGTAAAAAAAATAAACTTTGAGTTTCACCTGAGCAACTGACTTCACCTTGATCTGGTGTGTATATGCCAGACAATATTCTCATTAAAGTTGTTTTTCCACTCCCATTTGGTCCTATAATGGCAGTAATTTGTTTTTGAGTAAATTGATATGAAAACTGTTTAATAACCTCTTTAGAATGGATTTTCTTTTTTAATTGTTTAGCCATTAACATTTAGCTTTTTCCTTTCTAAAAATAAAGCCGCAACCACTATACTTTTGCGACTTTATTATAAAATTCAGTACGTTCTCCACGTCCTTGTGTAGGAATAACAAGCAGAGCTTGAGTAAGCGAATACCATTCTCTTCTTCTCTGTGTACGTAGCTCCTCGATTGAAGTAGATTGTTTTGTAACGCTTATTTTGAGTATAATATTTGATACTCCACACAGAACGAAACCACCCTTTTTCATAGTAATACAAAACATTTGCTGTTTGTCGTGCTTCTGCTTTTTTCATTCCCATTCCACTGACGAGCAATGCGCCCACAATCATAATCAATAGTATTATCGACATTTTTTTCTTCTTCAATACATCTCACTTTCCTTTTTTTGTTTATTCTAACATGTCAGAATATATCAAGTCTGTGTAAATTATGTGACAATTTAGATTTTTGTAAGTAATTTTAAGATACAAAGTTCCACTGTTATCTATAGTCTACATAAAAAGGCAGGCGTGCTTAAGCACGTCTGCCTTTCATCTCTCTATTCTATATACAAGACAACTTCTCCAGCTTTAAGTGTCTGCTTCACATCAATAATTCGCTGGTTGCTGGAGCCTCGAAATGCCAAGTTTGGATCAAATAGCGACTGCTCGAACCTGCCATCAACTAGTACATCAATCAGCGACAGCAATTCTAACTTGTCTTCTGTTTCTTGTAGCATTTCTTCGAATGTATAGCCCGTCCAGGACCAAATATCTTTCGAATTTCCGTAGACTTCCCGGAGTTTCTTGACGACTGTAAGACAGGTTTCCGTGTTTAAAAATGGTTCGCCGCCTAGAAGTGTGAGTCCTTGCACGCTTTCGTGGCCAACGTCTGCAACAATTTGGTCAAGTAATTCCTCTGTGAATGGTTCGCCGTACTTGAAGGACTGTGCTGCTTTATTGTAACAACCTTCGCAGTGGAACGGGCAGCCAGACACATACAAACTGCAACGCACGCCTTCCCCGTCGACAAAATTAAATGGCTTGTAATCGGCAATATAACCGCGGCTTAAGCGACTCGATTGCCATTCTTTTGGAGCGGGGTTATTCATCTCGAAGCTCCATGTGCTTCACGCGTTTCGAAATTTCAACATGACGACCGTGCACCATTGGGCGTTTCATTGGGTTCCCAAGATAGCCACAAGTTCGTTTTACGACATCCGCCTTTTCTGGATCGGTATTGCCGCAATGTGGGCATTTGAATCCTTCTTCCGTTGGGGCAAATTCTCCTTCAAATCCACACTCGTAACACTTGTCAATCGGGGTATTCGTGCCGAGATACGCAACCCGGTCGTACGCGTAATCCCACACAGCTTCAAGCGCCTTCGTGTTGTGCACAAGTTTCGGATACTCACAATAATGGATGAAACCGCCCGAACAGTATTCAGGATAGTCTTTTTCAAAGTCGATTTTTTCAAATGGCGTAATTTTCTTGCGGACGTCATAATGGAAAGAATTTTGATAGTATTCCTTGTCCGTAATATCCTTCACGATACCAAATTTCTCTTTATCCAGCCGATTAAATCGGTCAGTCAAACTTTCGCTCGGGGTCGAATACACACTAAACCAGTAGCCATACTCCTCTTTCCAGCTATCTGCGTATTTTTTAAGAGCTTTAACAATGTCAAGAGTGAAGGTTTTGGCTTCAGCATTTTGTTCCCATTCGCCGCCATAGAAAACCGTTGCCGCTTCATAAAGTCCAATGTATCCAATTGAAATCGTAGAGCGGTTATGGTTAAATAGTTGGTCGACACTTTCCCCGTCTTCAAGACGCTTGCCAAATGCTCCATATTTGTAAAGGATCGGCGCATTTTCCGGTTGCGCTTCACGAACGCGATTTAAACGGAATAATAGCGCATCTTTCACGGTCTTCATTCTTTCGTGGAAAATTTCCCAGAACTTAGCTTGATCTCCTCGGCTTTGTAAAGCAATCCGCGGTACGTTTAACGTTACGACACCTAAATTGTTCCTGCCAGCATTTACATTCTCGCCTGTTTCCTCGTCTTTCCACGCAGGTAAAAACGAGCGGCATCCCATCGGCACTTTAAAATCACCCGTTAACCGAGTGAGCGTATCGTAGCTCAGCACATCCGGATACATCCGTTTCGCCGAACAAGCGAGCGCTAATTGTTTAATATCGTAGTTCGGATCCTGTTTTTCTAAATTCGTGCCCCGTTTTAGTGAGAATACTAGTTTTGGAAAAATCGCCGTATGTTTATCCTTTCCAACCCCGCCAATTCGCACATTCAAGATTGCTTTTTGAATTTCGCGCGCAAACCAATCCTCGCCCAGTCCGAATCCAAGCGTCACGAAAGGCGTTTGGCCGTTGCTCGTATAAAGCGTGTTGATTTCATATTCCAAACTTTGCATCGCATCATAAATATCTTTTTTCGTTCGGCTTTCCGCGTATTCCTGTTGTTTCTCTGGAACAACCCAATCCGCCGCTTCCTTTTCATGCTTCGCATAGTTCAATTTGGCATAATCCGAAAGAATTTCATCAATCCGGTCGACCGAGCAGCCGCCATATTGCGAACTTGCCACATTTGCAATAATTTGAGCGATTTGAGCCGTTGCCGTTTGAATCGATTTCGGACTTTCCACATTGGCATTCCCAATTGTAAAGCCATTTTGAAGCATGCCACGGATATCAATCAAACAACAATTTGTCATCGCGTGATACGGGCTATAATCAAGATCGTGAAAGTGAATATCCCCTTTTAAGTGAGCATTCGCAACGTGTTTTGGGAGCATATATTTTAACGCATAACTTTTCGCTACGGCACCTGCAGTGAGATCTCGCTGCGTATTGAACACCGTTGCGTCTTTATTAGCATTTTCGTTTACGACTGCTTCGTCTTTTTCAAGCAGCTTTTGCACACTTTTCGTCATATCCGTCAAATTCGCACGTTTCGCGTCACGATCATGACGGTATTCTATGTAGCTTCTCGCAACACTTGGATAGCTTGATTTCATCAAAACATTTTCTACCGTTTCTTGAATCGTATCAATCGTCAGTTCCGCTTCATTTGGTAAACTATTCACAATCGAAACGATCACATTCTCCAAAAAGATATCGTCCTCTACTTGAATGCTTTTCATCGATGCTTCAACAGCGTTGCGGATTTTAATCAAATCAAAGGTTACTTTCCGACCGTCTCGCTTCACAACCTGTTGATCCGTTATTTGTTCGCTATACATGATTACTCCCCCATTTTCTATATATGGTATCTGCTTAATTAATATAGCACAATATATCGTTAAATGAAAAGTGATAGTGTGCACATTCACAAAATTAGGTCTTTCGTTCCTAAAAACAAATTTAAAAAAAGCTTCTTTTGTCCCTTGCATCAAAAAAGCAAGTACAAAATAAAAAAGCTGACCTCCCATTAAAAAATGGAAAAATCAGCTTTTCTCGCGTCTTTACTTTTCAAATGGAAATTCAATACCCCAGTCGGACCGCACTTTTGTCATGATTTCAACAACATCTTCCGTCAATTCACTAAGCGGATTTTCACCGTTTGCAATATTTTTTTCCATATCCCGAATTTCGTATTGCAGTGCCGAAGCGGTATCTCCCGCTGTAATTTCTTCCGACTCCCCATTTGTATAAGTGAGCATCGCCCGGTCCGCACGAGGAAAATCGTCTACCGTCAAAAAACCATTTTCATAAGCCACAATCCCACGTTTTGGCATTTTCGCCCGGAAAGTCAAGCTGATAGTCGCCATTTCATCCTGCGCATTTCGCAGTAAAATACCGGATTGTTCATCCACGCCCGTTTCATATTTCTTCGCCGTCGAAAGCACTTCAGTAGGCTTCTCACTCAAGAAATAGCGCGCAAACGAGAGCGCATAAGTCCCAATGTCAAGCAGCGCACCGCCCGCAAGATCCATGCTGAAAAAGCGATTACTTGGATCATTCGGTTTCGCACTGCCAAAGGAAACTTGAATCATTTTTAAAGCACCCAGCTTCTTTTCGACCGCTATTTCCTTAAGTTTCGCATAAAGCGGCATGTGGAAAATCGTCATCGCTTCCATAACCACAACCTTTTTCTCGCGAGAAACTTGGAGAACCGCCTCGAGTTCACGGGAACTCACCGTAATCGCCTTCTCGACCAAGATATGCTTTCCATTTTGTACAGCCTTCATCATATATTCATAATGATTCGAATGCGGCGTTGAGATATAAACCGCATCAATATTCTCATCCGCAAAAAGTGCATCAAAATCATCATACACAAGCCCAATCCCATATTCCTTGGCGAACGCCTCGCCTTTTTCTTTATTTCTAGCCCCAACAGCATGAACCGTGCGACCTTCTTTTGTCATTGCATCCGCAAATTGGTGAGCGATTCCGCCCGGTCCGACAATAGCCCAATTCAAATTACTCATAAGTGACACCCTTTCCTCTTGCCTTCTATGGTATTTATTATATGTTTTCCTGAAACTGATGTCAAAAAGTATATACTTTTCTTATCATTCGAATTCGCTTCCAAACAATGCTATAGTAAAGGTAAAAACTGAAGATGGGGGTTCAAGTATGTCATTAAAACTTGTCATTTTAGGCGTTTTAGACCGTCACAATGTGCATCCATACGACATCAAACGCTTTTTAAAACGTTACAAATGGGATTATCTCTTCCAAATCAGCGATGCAAAGATCTATTACGCTTTCGAATCGCTTGAAAAAGGCGGATTTGTGGAAGTTTCCGAAGTGGTTGAAAACGAAAAAACACCAACCAAAACGATTTATCAAATTACGGAAGCTGGACGGGCACAAATCGAAAAAGAATTAGAAAAAGTTCTCAAAAAAGATGTTCATTCGTTCAAACTGATTTACCCAGCGTTACTCTTTTTCAATTATGCTGAAAAAGAACGGCTACTCCAGTTGTTAGATGAGCGCCGCCAAAGAATTGAAAAAGAACTACATCAAAGTTTTGAAGAAAATAAACATCCAGAAGGCAGCATCACCGCCTACATTACGCAAAATGCTATCCAACACCTTACCATTGATTTAGAGTGGCTCACAAGCTTGTATCAGAAAATCCAAAACGATGAGCTAAAGCCACAAGTTACTTATGATATCGAACAATTTTTTGCTAACTAATCAAGAAAAACCAGCGCGTCATCCTTTAATTAGGATGACGCGCTGGTTTTTTTATCCGCAAGTAAAATTTAATTTTCAATCGACCATTCTGGATTCCAAACGACTTCCCACAAATGCCCATCCAGATCTTGAAAATAGCCCGAGTAGCCGCCCCAAAACGTATCGTGAGCCGCCTTAACAATCGTAGCCCCAGCCTTTTCCGCTTCTTGCATCACTTGATCCACTTCAAGCTTACTAGAAACATTGTGTCCAAGCGTGAGTTCCGTTTGGTTTGGCTGCCTAGCCGAAAGACCCGTATCATGTGCAATATCCTCTCGTTTCCAGAGCGCAAGCTTCATTCCCGATTCCAAATCGAAAAAAGCTACCGCCCCATACTCGTACTCTTGCCCGATGATCCCTTCCGTCTGCCACTTTAATCCGTCGCGATAAAATGCCACTGCCCGATCAAGATCAGCTACCCCGAGCGTCAAAACCGTCACACGTGCTTTCATAAAACCGCCTCCTGGCAAGAAACTTTCATTAAGCCTTGTCAATTTTGCGTGTTAGAACCTCTACCTCGTTTTCACGTCCACCAACTTGGATGGTTTTGTCCCCTTGATGCTCGTAGCCAAGATGGCGCCAAAAGCCAGCCGCAGATCTATTCGATTTGAGTACACCCACCCGGAGTGAATCCGCTCCACTATCTTGCGCCCATTCGCGGATGACTTCGTGGAGAACACGTCCCATTCCGCCATTTCGCGCTTCTGGCACAAGAAGCAAGAGTCCAATGATCCATTCCCCGGTTTTGGGATAGTCTGCAACGATGTCAATCAGCCCAATTGGCGTATTCGCTTCATCTAAAATGGCCATCGCAAATTTATCATAGCGTGTCTTACCTTCAGGGAGTCCCAAAATGACAGCTGCCGCATCTTCACGCGTTGCCGTCCGTCCCTTCTCAAGTTTGTAGTAATCCTCGCATTTCTTGCATACCGCTTCTGCAAGATCAATATCTTCTGGTTTGTTCGTTAAAAATTTCACGTGATAACTTTTCTTCATCGTTTCACTCTCTTCTAAAAGATTCTCTCCAGACCAGTTTGCCATATTTTCATCCAAGTTTCAATCCTCATCCCAACTGTGCTATACTGAACATGTATGAAATTTAGATGGAGGACGCATGAAATGATTAAATTAGTAGCAATTGATATCGACGGCACGCTCTTAAATGACCATCACGAGGTTTCACCAAAAGTGAATGAAGCGATCCAAAAAGCAAAAGCGCGCGGCGTGAAAGTGGTTCTTTGTACCGGACGTCCGCTCGTCGGCGTGGAACAGTATTTATCCGAACTGAAACTTCGCGAGGAAGGCGATTATGTTATCAGTTTTAACGGCGCTCTCGTTCAGGATACTTTCAGTAAAGAAGTGGTTTCACATCTCACTTTGACAAAAGGAGACTTGGTTGAAGTTGCAGATGCAGCAGAAAAAGCGGGTCTGCACATGCACTTTTTCGATGAATCCGCGCTTTATACGCCAAATCGCCATATCGGCAAATATACGGTTGTCGAAGCTTACTTGACAAACAGCCAATTGATCTATGAAGAAATCGAAAATGTTCCAGATGACTTCAAAGTTTCGAAAGCTATGATAATTGATGAAGCGGAAATCCTTGAAGCGGGCATCGAAAAACTCCCTGCTGATTTTTATGATAAATATCATCTGGTGAGAAGCGCTCCTTATTACCTTGAAGTGTTGAATCGCGATGCCAGCAAGGGAAATGCTGTCCACCAACTCGCTGAACTTCTTCATATTAAGCAAAATGAAGTCATGTGTATTGGCGACCACGAAAACGATACAACGATGCTTGAATATGCCGGAACAGCGGTTGCGATGGGAAATGCCATTCCGAAATTAAAAGAAATTGCGGATTTTGTCACGGCAAGCAACAATCAAGATGGCGTGGCTGTCGCATTTGATAAATTTATTTTTGAGAAATAATCATGAAAAAAAACGAACGTGCCGCTGGGCACGTTCGTTTTTTCTTAGTAGCCATATGGATCAATATCAAAATCCGCATACGCACTTGGTAAAAGTGTGAATACAAAAAGAATAATTGGACCCACAACTGGAATAAAGCCAAGAAAAATCATCCATGGACTTCTTCCTGTGTCTCGAATTCGGCGAACTATCAAGCTCACAGATGGAACAATTATAGCCAGTGCATAAAGCCAGAAAACAAGACCAATAAATAAGATTGGGCCAAGCGCAATCACGTTTGAAAGCCCAGATCCTCCTGTTGATGCAAAAGTAAGAGCTGCAGAAAGCCCAAAAACTAGCGCTATTATGTAATAAGCTATCGCAATAATCCCAGTCCACAAAATATTGAACCAGTATTCAGACCGTGATGCACGCCCCGAAAAATTAGCGTAATTCCGCCAAAAAGATTTATAAGCTTCTAAAAAACCCAAAATAACAGTCTCCCTTCGTACACGATTCTCCTGATTATACACCAAAAGTCATGAGCTATGTGTGACGAATTTGTGAATTATTACTTTTCATCCAGCATAAAAAAGGCTATACTTTAAAAGAAAGATGTTCAATTTTTTAGGAAAAATGTGGATGTAGGAGGGATAATTATGGAACACAAGACTCGCCAGCGGTTCCCGGCTAATTTCTTATGGGGTTCCGCATCAGCGGCTTATCAAATCGAGGGCGCATGGGACGAAGATGGCAAGGGAGCTTCCGTCTGGGACGAATACGTTCGGATTCCCGGGGCTACTTATAAAGGAACGACTGGAAATGTGGCGGTTGACCATTATCATCGCTACAAAGAAGACGTCAAACTCATGGCCGACATGGGACTGAAAGCCTATCGCTTTTCGATTGCTTGGTCGCGGATTTTCCCACAAGGAAAAGGAGAAGTAAACGAAGCGGGACTCGCGTTTTACGATAATTTGATCAACGAACTGCTAAAATATAACATCGAACCGCTCGTAACGATTTATCACTGGGATATTCCACAAGCTCTTTTTGATGAATATGGGGGGTGGGAGTCACGCGAAGTGATTGCCGACTTTACGCATTATGCGAAAACCTTGTTCAAGCGTTACGGTGACCGTGTGAAATACTGGGTATCCTTGAATGAGCAAAATATTTTCGTTGGGATGGGTTACGGCCAAGCTTTGCACCCGCCGAAGGTTGCTGACATGAAGCGGATGTATGCTGTCAATCATATCGCCAATTTGGCAAACGCAAGCGTGATTGAAGCCTTTCACGAGCTTGTTCCAGATGGGAAAATTGGGCCAAGTTTCGCCTACACACCGCATTACCCAATTGATACCGACCCGAAAAACGTCCAAGCTGCTGATGACGCCGAGGAATTAAACAGTTACTTCTGGATGGACGTCTACGCATATGGCCGCTATCCGCGCGCTGTGATGCACTACTTGAAAGAAAACGGTCTCTCTCCTGAGATCAAACCTGGGGATATGGAACTTTTAAAACGTGCCAAACCTGATTTTATGGGCGTGAATTATTATCAATCGGCAACGGTTGCCTACAATCCGCTTGATGGGGTTGGGGTGAGCAATGAAATTAACAATACTGGTAAAAAAGGAACCGCCAAGGAAACAGGCGTCGAAGGGGTTTATAAAAAGGTCGTCAATCCATTTGTTTCAACGACAAACTGGGATTGGACAATCGATCCGAAAGGCCTTCAAATTGCGCTTCGCCGCATCACGAGTCGCTACGATTTGCCTGTTTTGATCACGGAAAATGGGCTAGGCGAATTTGATAAGCTTGAAAACGGCGAGGTAAATGATGATTATCGCATTGATTATCTGGCAAGTCACGTGAGTGCTATCCGAGATGCCATCAGTGATGGCACTGAGGTGATCGGATACTGCACGTGGAGCTTCACGGATCTTCTTAGCTGGCTAAATGGCTATCAAAAACGCTATGGCTTTGTTTATATTGATCGCGACATTTCCGATGAGGATCCAATGACTCGGATTCCTAAGAAGAGTTACTACTGGTATAAAGATGTGATTGAAACAAACGGAGCTGAGCTTTAAAACTATAAAAAAGCCGCAAGTTGCTGATTAAGCAGCTTGCGGCTTTGACTTTAATGGAAAATAATTAAACTGAGTAGCGCTAAAATTGCCGGTCCGCCTTGTTTAACCAAAATGGAAGCCGAACTTGTGATACTGCCATAAAGCGCAGCGATAATCACAAAGCAAATGAACAATGTGGCCATTTCAAAACCATTTTCTGATACAAAAGTGGCGTACAGTAAGCCGATTCCAAACAGCCCATTGTAAACTCCTTGATTTTTAAAGAGCGTTTGAACCATCTTGTCTTTCGTAAAGCTAAGTGGCAGTTGAAAAGTCTTCGCTGTTTTTGTAGAAGCTGGCACCACCGTTTCTAGGTAAAAAATATAAAAGTGTTCCAATGCGACAATTACGCAAAGTATGCTCGAAATAAGCGACATTTGTTCTCCTCTTTTCTTGTTTATTTCCACTCAGCCACTTTATCAATCGGCAAACGAACCGATTCAAAACCTGGCTCTTTCATTTTGCCAATGGACAAGATCATCACAGGGAGATAGCGCTTCTTATCCATCTCAAAAGTTTCAGCTAGCTTGTCGTGCTCGAAACCACCAATTGGATTTGTATCGTAACCGTAAGAGCGCGCAACAAGCATAAGTTGCATCGCAGCAAGACTTCCATCGATCGCTACAATGCGACTCATTTCTTCTTTACTAAGGCTCTCATAAAGTGGAATGATTGTTTCTAGCTGCTCATTCTTAATTTGCTCAGGGATTTTTCCCGCTTGAAAAGCCTGATTGTAAATTTCTTCTCCATAAACGTAGCATTCTAAATCGCCAAAAATCAAAATCATCGCCGCGGAAGTATCATTTTGGCGTGTATTAAAGCGAACTAATGGCCGAAGCTTTTCCTTCGCTTCATCGCTTTCCACAACTACAAAGCGCCAAGGCTGCATGTTAACTGAAGATGGGGCAAGCACCGTTTCTTCAAGGATTTGCTTCATTTCTTGCTTAGAAATCTTCACTTTCTCATCATAAACACGCACAGAGCGTCTTCCCGTTAAAATTTCTTCAAAATTATTATTTTCACGCATCACACACACTTCTTTCTTTCAAAATTGTTTTAAGTATACGAATAAATGACCAAACCTTTCAACTAATATGCCTAAAACAAAAACCCCTTCTTCTCGCAAGAAAAAGAGGTCTTCCTTACTTCACTTAATTTTTCTCTACAAACTCAGCAGATTTCACACCCGCTTGACGGCCAAAAATAATAATTTCCGCAACCGAGTTACCACCAATTCGGTTTTCGCCGTGTAAGCCGCCCGTTACTTCTCCAGCTGCGAACAAGCCCGGAATCGGCTTCCCATCCTTATTAAGAACTTCGGTATTCGTATTGATTTTGACGCCGCCCATCGTATAGTGAATCCCTGGTCCGATTTTGATTGCATAAAACGGCGCTTTCGACAAATCATGATCCATCCCAGTTGCCCGCTTAAATGCTGCATCTTTTTTATCTTTCACCGACTTATTCCAAGTATCCACAGTAGCCGATAGCGTATCAGCTGACATATCCATTTCTTTTGCTAACGCATCGACTGAATCCGCTTTTTTCACAACGCCCATTTCTTCATATTGTTTGATTGCCTTCACGCGGTCTTTCACGCCAGCATCAAAAATCAAATAAGCCGACTTGTCTTGCAATTTATTGATAGCATCTGTTACATTGTCGCGTGTATCCATTTCGTTTACAAATCGCTTGCCATCCTTATCAACAAGGATCGCTCCTTCCCCGCGGACAGCTTCGCCAATCAAATAAGATTTATCCTGTTGTACCGTTGGATGCACTTGAATTTGATCCATATCGACCGTTGTCCCACCAAGTTTCTCGATCATCTTGATGCCATCGCCAGTACTTCCTTCTTGATTTGTAGTGACATAATTTTTAAGATCTGGTCGCGCTTTTTCGATCATTTCCTTGCTCGCGCCAAATCCGCCAGTTGTCACAACAACCGCTGAACTGTGAACCGTTTTTTCCTTTGTATCATTGAAGCGTACTTTCACACCATCTGCCTTGCCATCTTTTTCTAAGATATCAACTACATTGGCATTTACAAAAATTGGAATTTGTTCTTCCTTCACATTTTTCAGTAGCCCATCCACGAGATACTGTCCGACAGCCGATCCGTCTTCTGGCCGGTGTGTCCGTTTTTCATTCATTCCGCCTGTAATCGTGATATTATTTAAACGAATTCCTTTCCCATCTAACCAATCAATGGCGCTTGCAGAATGATCGACAAAGTAGCGTAGCATCGCTTTATCATTCGTTCCGTGTCCACCTACAAGTGTTTCTTCATAAAAAAGATCGTTGCTGTCTTTAATTCCTTGTTCCTTTTGAAATTTCGTTTCAGACGCATTCATTCCGGAAGAAGCTTTGGACGTATTTCCACCTGCAACAGGCATTTTTTCAAAAATTACCGGTTTCATGCCCTTTTCTTTAGCTTCAAGCGCTGCAGTCATTCCGGCACCGCCAGCTCCGATGATGATAATATCATATTTTTCCTTTAACTTACTAAGTTCTGTGTAGCTTGCTTCTGATGCACCTGAATTTGCTTCCGTTTTCTCAGACTTCTTCGCCTTTTTTTCTTTCGCTTTGTCAGCATTTGACCCACAACCAGCAACTACTAGAATTACCGCCAAAATCAAACTAAGCGCAGCTAACCATTTCTTTTTCATGCCTTTCCCTCCGTTTTTCAATTTTACCCTTTTTCAGTATAACATGATTGTTACTTTTTTCACATATTATTTTACATAAACTTATTTCCCTATTAAACAAACCGGACAAGTTAACTTATCCGGTTTGTTTCACGTCATTTTTTCACTTGAAAAGCCAAGTCTTTAGCAAGGAAGAATGGCCGCATATAAGCTACTGTATTCGAAAGCGGAATAACATCTTGACTGAGCTCAATATTCAATTCGTTTTTCAAATAGTTCTTTCTAAGAGAGATTCTCTCCCAAAGTGCCGGATATTCCATCTTGATCGCTTCTTGCAAACTTTCATCTGCCAGAGCCACACATTCTTCGGCGCTAACGCCCGTATAGCCTTCAACAGATGGGATAATATCAAGTTGAAAAATCATGCCGCTTTTCAAAACTTGACTCGAGTCAATGTAAACCGGTGATGACATCCATTCGTCATCCGAAACCAGATGTCCAGGATTTAAATGCCAGTGATACTCTTTTTTGGGAAAAGTTTCTTCAACAAGCTGATATAATTCTTTTCCTTTCGTCCCAATCTGGATTCCCTCTAACCAACTCACTACCGCACGAAAATAAGGCTTCGCAACTCTATCCAAGTAATCTTTTTGGGTTTCCGGCAATTGTTTTTCTTCTTTGATGGCAAAACCAGTTCGACTGGATAAACCGCCTTTATAGCCTACCGTCAAAGAAAGCGGGTCAGCTAATTGTACTTGTTTATGCGTCGGATAAATATTCGCCATTTCGAAACGTTTCCCAGTAGCCGCAATTGTCACAACCGAATGATATTGTCCCTCAGCCGATAAAGCCGCTCCAAGTTCCGATTCTTTTGCCCCAATTTCAACTTGATTCATTGCATTTAACATACAGCGAGAAGCTAAATTAGCGCCATATTCGTAGTGAGCAATTTCGTTAGCATTGTTTACCGTACGTACCCCGTCTTCACCAATCATAAGATAAGCCGCATTATACATTTCAGCTTGGGCTGACTTTGCATTCATGAGCGCTTGAACGATAAAATGTGGCACATCAAACAACTTACTCGAATCACTTGCTTTCGTTGTGAACATCTTCCAACCGATAATCCCGATTTTATTTTTCTTAGCGAAACCCAGCTTTTTAAAAATTGCTTCTAGCGTTTCATCATTATCCATTGGCTGATTTGGAAGCGAGAAAAGTGGACTATGAATGAGTTCGACTGGCGTGCGTGAAAAAGGAGCTAATTTCAAGTTTTCATTTCCTAAAATTGCCGTGCAACTTCCTGAGCTTTCCACGACTAATAAACCTTCTTCAAATCGCGGGATAAAACCTGTTAAATATTCAAAATTACTGCCGTGTTCTTTATCTGCATAAATCACGAGCGTATCAAAAGCCTCTTCTTTCATCCGATTTAACAATTGACGCTTCCTTTTATTCATCGTGTCATCTGTTAAAAACGTTGGTGCGACATTTTGAAAAGTTGTTGGTTCTTTCACTTGCTTTAAAACAATTTCCTTTATTTGCATGATTTTCTCCTTATTTGGTCGATTATAATAGTTAGTTTGCTATAAAAAAACAGATAAAGCGCAATCAAAATCTACTTACACCTTATCCATATCCTCATTATAAGCTATTTCCAAACAAAAAGCAGCGAAACAATGAGAAATCCTCTTGCTCCGCTGCTTTTTTAACTTAGTTCTTTATTAAGATCATTCAAAATCCCCAGGAAATCCACCAAATCCGAAATGATGATGTCTACGGTGCATGTGTTTCCAATCACGCAAACCTGCTTTGGACGGATCCATTCCCCCACCAAATCCAAACGGCATTTCTCTATCTGATCCATCAAATCCTCCAAAATTTTGCATTTGCTCTTGATGCAAGTTTTCAAGATGATTAGAGACTTTGTTTAATAATTCCGCGAGCTGTTCTTTTTCCTCGTCTGAGAGGCAATCAAACAACTCACCCGATTGTTGATCGTTTTGTCCAATTTCTTCCGCACGTGCTTTACCACTTTCCGTTAGTTTAACATTCATCACACGACGATCCGCTTCAGATGGTTCACGTGTAATAAGTCCTTGTTTTTCGAGTTTAGCAAGCAGTTCCCCAAGCGACTGTGTTCTCATATCGAGTAAAAAGCCTAATTTTTTTTGCGTAATTTCAGGCTGCATCTTAAGAAGTGTCAGAACACGACCTTGACCACGATAAGGGTTTCCTATCGGGCCAAATTGCTGCATGCGCATTCCTTGATAGCGGTGCATCATTTTGTCGAGCTTCAAAAATTGTTTCATTAAATCTTGATTTTCCATTATGATTCCTCCAATGAATTTAATAGAAAGGTACCTTACAAAAAACATTATAAAGGTACCTGACTAAAATGTCAACAAAAAAAAAGAAAGGTACCTTTCGATACCTTCTTAAACCCGAATTGAATCCAAATGATCCGTATTATTCAAATCTAAAATATGGAACTTACCATCTTGATATTCGACAACACTAATACTCGTATTAAGAATTCGTGTCCCTTTCGTTCTATGGTCACTCATTTCGCCACCAGAAAGCACGTATAAAAGAAGCGTCAGTGCCATGCCATGTGAAACGACCAAGACATTTCCACCTTTTTTCTCCTGCTGAATAATCGTTTCGACGCCACGTAAAACACGTTCCTCTAATTCATAAAACGTTTCTCCGCCATTTTCCTTGGCATCAAAAGTCGCTGGGCTAGTGAGCATTTCCGTGCGCGCTTCTTTAAAACGCACATCAAGATTACTAATATATTCCCCTTCCCAAGAACCAAAACCCATTTCTCGAAAATCGTCCATCAACTGAACAGGAATCTTCCGCGAACCAATAATATATTTTGCTGTTTCTTGCGTCCGCTTACTCGGACTCACATAAGCATTTCTAAACTTGACATCTTGCAACGCTTCGCCAACAGCGATCGCACCATTTTTCCCCTCTGTAACGAGCGGCGAATCGCCCCAGCCTTGCATCTGCCCAGATAAATTCCACTCCGTCTTACCATGTCTCACAAAATAAAACCTTAAACTTTGAGATGCCAACTAAAAATCCTCCTAGAAAAAAACATTTCGCTTCATTTTAGCACGCTTTTCTTTGATTTAAAAGTGGGGATGGGCCTTTGCGTCCATTTATCTCTTTTTCTGAAGTGTCAAAATCCCCTTTTCCCAATTTGACGGCAAAAAAGCAGATGCTATAATACATCCGTCGTCTACCTTTCTTGACGAATTTTTTAAAGAAAGGAGGCTCTAGTCAAAATGTCCACTTTCTTTTCAGAGTTTATTGCTCCACTTCTTGTCGGATGCGGAATCGCTTGGTTCAAATACATGCTGGACAAGCAAAACAACAAATGAAAGCTAGGCGACAATGTCCAGCTAAATAAAAACCCCTCGCTGCTGCAACAGCGAGGGGTTTTCATTTTTCAAAATGTCCATTTCTTTGTCATTATTCTACCACCATCACACTCTTTCGTCAATCATCTACAAATCACTGATCGGTATCAAGTGGCGAAAGGTGCTCCAAAATCTCTTCCCGACGAGCTTCTAGTTTTGGCGGCAATTCCACATAAGTGCCGTGTTCCACCTCAAAATCTGTTCTAAAACCAGGCCCATCAGTGGCAAGTTCAATCAAAATCCCATTCGATTCACGGAAATAAAGTGAATGGAAATAGTAGCGATCTACATAACCCGAATTCGGGTAATTTGCATCCGAAATTCGCTCAATCCACTCCATCATCTCATCATCATTTGCAACTCGAAAAGCAACATGATGAATCCCTCCGGCGCCTAAATTATTTTCTGGAAGATCCGCACGTTCCTCTAGATGTACTTCTGCGCCAGTTCCACCTTCACCTGTTTGGAATACCGTTACCGAATTTCCAGCATCTTGATATTCGCCTACTTTCTTGAAACCTAGTATTTTCGTAAGCATTTGTGCTGTTCTTTCCTTCTTAAAAACAGAAATCCTAACAGGCCCAAGTCCAGTGATGGCATACTCAGTTGGAACGGGGCTTTCCTTCCAAGGATTCCCGCCTTGAACCCCTTCATTTAATTCATCCGAAACAAGCCAAATCAATAAGCCATCTGGATCCTTCAACCGCATGGTCTTCCGATTGAAACGCATTTCAATCGGACTATGGAAAATTTGGAATTCATCCAAGCGCTTTTTCCAAAATTGAAGCGCCTCATCATTTGGAACACGGAGGCCCAGTGCGGAAATTTGATTGCGACCTAAGCGATTCCTTGCCATGTTGGGTACTTCAAAAAAAGTGACTGTCGTTCCTGGATTGCCAATTTCATCTGCATAATATAAATGATACGTATATGGATCATCTTGGTTCACCGTTTTTTTCACCAAGCGAAGTCCCAATACTTTTGTATAAAAATCAAAGTTTCGCCTTGCATTTTCAGTAAAAATCGAAACATGATGTAGTCCTTTTAATTCCATTTAAAATCCCTCCATCTTAATCCAATTTTTTGAGTAACCTTAAAAGTTCTTTTTGTTCTGGCCTTGTTAACCGACTAAATTGTTCTTGCTGAAAAGTTTCTTGTTTGGGAACAAATTCCTTGTAACAAGCGATTCCTTTTTCTGTTAGAACAATAAATTTTTCTCGCCCGACTTTTTCACGTTTTACAAGTTCTAATTTTTCTAACTTGACGAGCAACTGCGTAATATTCCCTTTTGTCACGACCAGTTTTTCACCAAGATCCTGTTGCGTTAATTTATTTCCAGGGCCGATCTGTGCGATGCAGTCAAACATTGCCGTCGAAATCCCAGCTTCTTTTAAGTTTTGATTGGTTTTCTTGATATTTTGATTATAGAAACGGCTCAATCTGAACCATAATAAAATACCTAATCTTTCCTCCGATTTTACCATTTTTATCGGCCTCCTTCGATCATAGTTTAGAACTAAACTATATAAAATGCAAGCAAAATGTTTCTCACTTTTGCTTAATCATGGATAACAGACTTGCAGCCACGCTTTTTCTTCCTTCCATAGCAAATTCAGGAATTTTAAGAATACGCGCGTGCCACATGCCATCAATCGTATAGCGAACAAATTCCGCACGTTCTTCTCCAATTTCTGGAACAAGCCGCTCAAAATCTTTCAAATAAGCTTCATTCCAGTCATATCCGGTTGCTTCGCCCGATACGACTGTTCCAATGAGTGCAGCGTGAAGCCCGACTAATTTTTCATCATCAAGCTGACTCAAGTTCCCATTAATATAGGCTTCTGTGAATGGAAATGCTGAGTGTGGCTTTGCAAGTTGATATTCTTCTTGAAGAATTTTTTCATACGCATCAATCGTGTAGCTAATTAAGGAGCGCGTTAGTTCCGCTTTGTTTTTAAAATAATAAAAAATCGCGGCTTTGGTCATCCCCGTTTTCTCGGCCACTTTTGCTAAGCTATAGTTCGTTGTCCCTTCACTTTGAATGACAGAAATTGCGGATTCAATAATTTTTTCTTTTGTAGTCATCGCTGCCTCCATTGCTCTTTTTTTAAAGTTTACCGAAAAAACCACTTTTTAGCAATGCTCACACGCGAAAAATTCCGGCTTGACATGTAATGCATTACATAGCGTACGATAAAAAAGAAATAAATATTCTGAAGGAGTGACAATGATGGCGAAGATGAAAACAGGCTTTCCTGAAGGTTTTTTATGGGGCGGCGCAACAGCGGCAAACCAAATTGAAGGCGCTTATAACGAAGATGACAAAGGCCTCACAACTGCGGATATGGTGCGGTTTATTCCGAAATCCGAACGTAAAACGGGAGAACACGCGCTTGATGTGACGAAAAAACAAATAGAAGAAATTCTAGCGGGAAACACTCAGGATGCGCGCTTTCCGAAGCGAGAAGGCATCGATTTTTATCATCACTACAAAGAAGATATTGCTTTATTTGCCGAAATGGGATTTAAAACGTTCCGACTTTCGATCGCTTGGTCGCGAATTTTTCCAAATGGAGACGATAAAACCCCAAATGAAGCGGGACTTGCCTTCTACGACCGCGTTTTCGATGAATGTTTAAAATACGGGATTGAACCGCTTGTGACACTTTCCCATTATGAAACGCCATTAAATTTAACACTTAACTATAATGGCTGGAGTGACCGTCGTGTGATTGATTTCTTCACGACTTATGCTGAAACAGTCTTTAGGCGCTATAAAGACAAAGTCAAATACTGGCTCACTTTCAATGAAATTAATATTATTGCAATCAGCCCTTATACAGGCGGCGGGGTCTTAGTTGAAGATGCCAAAAATCGCTTAGAAGTTTGCTATCAAGCGGCGCATCATCAATTTGTGGCAAGCGCGCTTGCCACAAAACTTGCTCACGAAATCATCCCAGATGCCAAAGTGGGCTGTATGCTTGCTCGGATGGCTACTTATCCAGCGACTAATAATCCAGATGACGTTTTGAAAGCACAACATTTGAATCAAATGAACCTCTTCTTCACAGACGTTCAGGCTCGCGGGGAATATCCAAGCTACATGGAGCGCTACTTTGCAGAAAATAACATCTCGATCCAAAAAGAAGTTGGGGATGATGAAATCTTGAAAGCGCACACGGTCGATTTCATTTCTTTTAGCTATTACATGTCGCTTTCAGCTTCAGCAAATCCTGATGGGAAACAAACAGGTGGCAACTTCATGGGCGGTGTCAAAAATGAATACTTAGAAACGTCCGATTGGGGCTGGCAAATCGATCCGAAAGGGTTGCGCTATACATTAAATGACTTTTATAGTCGCTATGAATTGCCACTATTCATTGTGGAAAATGGTCTTGGTGCCTATGATACCGTTACAGCGGATGGAAAAATTCATGATGACTACCGAATTGATTATTTGCGTAAACACATTGAACAAATGAAAGAAGCCATCAAAGACGGCGTCGACTTGATCGGCTATACAAGTTGGGGACCAATTGATTTAATCAGTGCTTCTACAAGCGAAATGTCCAAGCGCTATGGATTTATTTATGTAGACAAAGACGATGACGGTAATGGAACATTGAATCGATCCAAAAAAGACTCTTTTGATTGGTATAAAAAAGTCATCGCTACAAATGGTGAAGATTTAAGTTGAATAAATTCGGTTAATACTAAAAAAAGTTCTCCAAGCCAAAACTTGGAGAACTTTTTTCTTGCCTATTTATTTTTACGCATTTGTTGTTTCTTCGCTATCTTCTTGTTTCGCTCCCACAACTTCTGATTTCAGCTTGCGGTAACGACCAATTCCTGTCCCCGCTGGAACAAGTTTTCCAAGAATAACATTTTCTTTCAGTCCTAGAAGTTCATCGCGTTTGCCTTTAATCGCTGCGTCCGTAAGAACACGTGTTGTTTCTTGGAACGATGCAGCTGACAAGAACGAATCAGTTTCAAGAGATGCTTTTGTGATTCCAAGCAAGACTGGACGACCTGTAGCAGGTTGGTTACCATTCATGATTGCATCACGGTTTGCCTCTGTAAACGACTGAATATCCATGAGTGTACCAGGAAGAATATCTGTATCCCCAGTATCCATGACACGGATCTTACGAAGCATTTGGCGAACCATAACTTCAACGTGTTTGTCGCCAATTTCTACCCCTTGCATCCGGTAAACTTTTTGTACTTCTGCAAGCAAGTATTCTTGAACAGACAAGACGTCACGTACACGGATCAATGCTTTCGGATCAATCGAACCTTCTGTAAGAGCTTCCCCGCGGTCAACTACTGAACCTTCTTGCACACGTAAGCGAGCTGTATAAGGTACCGTATAGCTGCGGCGGTCATCCGTTCCTTGGATTGTAATTTCTTGACCACGGTCACGTCCTTCTTCAATCGAAACAACTTCACCAGCTACTTCTGTGATCGTTGCTTGACCTTTCGGATTCCGTGCTTCAAAAATTTCTTGGATACGTGGAAGACCTTGTGTGATATCGTCTCCGGCAACCCCACCGGTATGGAACGTACGCATTGTAAGCTGTGTTCCTGGTTCCCCGATAGATTGAGCGGCAATGATTCCCACTGCTTCTCCAACTTCAACTTCAGTTCCAGTTGCCAAGTTTTTACCGTAACATTTCTTACATACACCATGTTTCGTGTTACATGTGAAGGCAGAACGAATTGAAACTTCTTCGATTCCTGCATCCACGATAGCTTGTGCAACAGGTTCTGTGATTAGTTCGTTTTCCTTAACAAGGATTTCTCCTGTTTCAGGATGACGAACAGTTTTACGAGCATAACGACCTTCAAGTCGTTCTTCAA
Organism: Listeria kieliensis; assembly: GCF_003369925.1. Lineage (GTDB taxonomy): Bacteria > Bacillota > Bacilli > Lactobacillales > Listeriaceae > Listeria > Listeria kieliensis_A. Next base: position 663,779 of record NZ_LARY01000002.1, read on the forward strand.
GCGATTCGATGATTTCAGTACCTTCACGAATGGCTTTAATTGTTAAGCCACGATCAGTTCCACAGTCATCTTCACGAATGATAACATCTTGAGCGACATCAACAAGACGACGAGTAAGATAACCAGAATCGGCTGTCTTAAGGGCTGTATCGGTAAGACCTTTACGAGCACCATGGGTCGAGATGAAGTATTCAAGGACTGTTAGACCTTCACGGAAGTTCGATGTGATTGGAAGTTCAACGATACGTCCAGATGGGTCAGCCATGAGTCCACGCATCCCAGCAAGCTGTGTAAAGTTCGAGATGTTACCACGAGCTCCAGAGTCTTGCATCATGAAGATTGGGTTGAGACGTTCCAAACTATCAATTAGTTTTTCTTGAATTTCATCTTTAGCCGCGTTCCAAACACCGATAACGCGTTCGTATCTTTCTTCGTCTGTAATCAAACCACGACGGAATTGCTTCGTGATTTTTTCCACCATATCATGCGCTTCTTCAAGGATTTCTCCTTTTTCGCTAAGCGTTAAGATATCCGCAATCCCAACCGTAATCCCAGCTTTTGTTGAAATCTTAAAGCCAAGATCTTTCATGCGGTCAAGCATCTTCGACGTTTCCGTGATATGGAATCGTTTGAAGACTTCTGCGATGATGTTTCCAAGAATTTTCTTCTTGAATGGTTCAACAAGCGGTTGTTTAGCAATATGCGCTTTTACATCCGTTGTCGTATCAACAAAATACTTCTCAGGCGTTTCTATTTCCAAGTTATATTTCGTTGGTTCATTAATATAAGGGAACGATGTTGGAAGAATTGTATTAAAGATCAATTTACCAACTGTCGTAATCAATAGTTGCTTGCGTTGTTCGTCTGTAAAGCGTTCATTTGGAATTGAACCGGCATAAACAGCGATACGAGAGTGAAGATGCACATAGCCATTTTGATAAGCTAGGTTTGCTTCATTCAAGTCTTTGAAGATCATTCCTTCACCAACAGCATTTTCACGTTCAAGCGTCAAGTAATAGTTTCCTAGTACCATATCTTGTGAAGGTGTAACAACTGGTTTACCATCTTTCGGGTTCAAGATATTTTGAGCAGCTAGCATCAAAATACGAGCTTCCGCTTGTGCTTCAGCAGAAAGCGGAACGTGAACCGCCATTTGGTCACCATCAAAGTCGGCATTATAAGCAGTACATACAAGCGGGTGAAGGCGAATTGCACGTCCTTCAACAAGCGTTGGTTCGAAAGCTTGGATACCGAGTCTATGAAGTGTAGGGGCACGGTTTAGGAGAACTGGGTGTTCACGAATAACTTCTTCAAGTACATCCCAAATTTCCGGAGCCATGCGTTCAATTTTACGTTTTGCGCTCTTAATGTTGTGTGCCAAACCGCGTTCTACGAGTTCTTTCATCACAAATGGCTTAAAGAGCTCAAGCGCCATTTCTTTTGGAAGACCACATTGATACATCTTAAGGTTTGGTCCAACGACGATAACAGAACGACCAGAATAGTCAACCCGTTTTCCGAGCAAGTTTTGACGGAAACGACCTTGTTTCCCTTTCAACATATGTGAAAGTGATTTTAATGGACGATTTCCTGGTCCAGTTACTGGACGGCCACGACGACCATTGTCAATTAGTGCGTCAACTGCTTCTTGTAGCATCCGTTTTTCGTTTTGAACGATGATAGTAGGTGCTCCAAGATCAAGCAAACGTTTCAAACGATTATTCCGGTTGATAACACGGCGATACAAATCGTTCAAATCACTTGTTGCAAAACGTCCACCTTCAAGTTGAACCATTGGACGAAGTTCAGGCGGAATTACTGGAAGAACGTCAAGAATCATCCAACTTGGATCGTTTCCAGAGTTACGGAAGGCTTCCATGACTTCCAAGCGACGAATCGCGCGCGTACGACGTTGTCCTTGTGCAGATTCAAGTTCTTCTTTTAATTCGTTCGTTTCTTTCTCAAGATTGATATCCGAAAGAATTTTCTTGATCGCTTCAGCACCCATACCAGCTTGGAATGTTTGGCCATATTTGTCGCGATAAGCACGATATTCTTTTTCAGAAAGAAGTTGTTTCTTCTCAAGCGGTGTATCGCCTGGTTCTGTAACGACATAAGAAGCAAAATAAATGACTTCTTCTAAGGCACGTGGGCTCATGTCCATAACAAGACCCATACGGCTTGGAATTCCTTTGAAATACCAAATATGCGATACAGGAGCAGCAAGTTCGATGTGTCCCATACGTTCACGACGAACTTTAGATTTTGTAACTTCTACGCCACAGCGGTCACAGACAACCCCTTTATAGCGCACGCGTTTATATTTCCCACAAGAACATTCCCAGTCTTTTGTTGGGCCAAAAATCCGTTCACAGAAAAGACCGTCACGTTCAGGCTTAAGTGTACGGTAGTTGATCGTTTCTGGCTTTTTCACTTCGCCATGCGACCAAGAACGAATTTTATCTGGAGATGCTAGCCCTATTTTCATATACTCAAAATTATTAACATCTATCAAGTGCCCTACCTCCTAATTTTGTTGGCAGTTCACTAGAAGTAGCCTCACAAGTTTTTCCCACTCATCAGTCGCTACTTCTAGAAACACACCTAGTTTATCGGCAAAAACATTCGTTTTTCATTTATTTTGGAGTTTTATAATCGGGCGGGTTAATCAACCTGCTCGGTAGTTTCCTCTGGTTTTACAATATTGAAAGCATCGTTTTGACCATTAAAATCGTCTTCATCCGAATCTTGCATTTCAATTTCTTCTTCGTCAGCAGACAAGATTTTAACGTCCATTCCAAGACTTTGCAATTCTTTAATCAAGACGCGGAAGGATTCAGGCACACCTGGTTTAGGCACGCTTTCTCCCTTCACGATTGCTTCATACGTTTTAACACGTCCAACAACGTCATCTGACTTAATTGTGAGGATTTCTTGGAGTGTATAAGCGGCACCATAAGCTTCTAGTGCCCAAACTTCCATTTCCCCGAAACGTTGTCCACCAAATTGTGCTTTACCTCCGAGTGGTTGTTGCGTAACTAGCGAGTATGGTCCAGTTGAACGAGCATGAAGTTTATCATCAACCATGTGAGCCAGTTTAATCATATACATGACCCCAACAGATACACGGTTATCAAATGGTTCCCCAGTACGTCCGTCGTAAAGAACCGTCTTCGCATCACGTGCCATTCCAGCTTCTTCAACAGTGCTCCAAACGTCTTCCTCATTTGCACCATCAAATACAGGCGTTGCAACATGAATACCAAGCTTACGAGCAGCCATTCCAAGGTGCAATTCGAGCACTTGCCCGATATTCATCCGAGACGGTACCCCTAGTGGGTTAAGCATGATGTCAACAGGTGTTCCATCAGGAAGGAACGGCATATCTTCTTCAGGTAAGATCCGGGAAATAACCCCTTTGTTACCATGACGACCAGCCATTTTATCTCCTTCATGAATTTTACGTTTTTGTACGATATACACACGAACAAGTTGGTTCACGCCTGGTGGTAATTCATCTCCCGCCTCACGCGTAAAGATTTTCACATCCAAGACAATTCCGCCACCGCCGTGAGGTACACGAAGTGAAGTATCACGAACTTCACGTGCTTTCTCGCCAAAAATGGCATGAAGCAAACGTTCTTCAGCCGTAAGTTCTGTTACACCTTTTGGCGTTACTTTCCCTACAAGCAAATCATTATCTTTAACTTCTGCTCCGACACGAATAATCCCACGGTCATCAAGGTCACGAAGCGCATCTTCACCGACATTCGGGATGTCACGCGTCATTTCCTCAGGTCCGAGTTTTGTATCACGAGCTTCAGATTCAAATTCTTCAATGTGGATAGATGTATACACATCATCTTTTACGAGGCGTTCACTCATGATGATCGCATCCTCGTAGTTATAACCATCCCAAGTCATGAAGGCAACGAGAACGTTTCTTCCAAGTGCTAGTTCCCCAGAATCCATTGAAGGACCATTCCCAAGAATTTCGCCTTTTACAACACGATCTCCTTCTGAAACATTCGGACGTTGGTTATAACAAGTTCCTTGGTTAGAACGAACAAATTTACGTAGCGTATACTTGTCGATTCCTCCCGTAACTTCTTTTCCGTCAACCATCGAAACGCGACGAACCCAGATTTCTCTCGCTTCAACGTGTTCAACGATTCCGTCGTGTTTTGCAACAACAGCAGCACCGGAGTCTTTTGCAGAAACGTGTTCCATCCCTGTTCCAACAAATGGAGCTTCAGGGTGCATAAGTGGCACAGCTTGACGTTGCATGTTCGCACCCATTAAGGCACGGTTACTATCGTCGTTTTCAAGGAACGGAATACATGCAGTCGCTACAGACACAACTTGTTTTGGCGACACGTCCATGTAGTCAACCCGTTCTTTTTCAACCGCTAAGTTTTCAGAACGGAAACGAGCCATGATTTCTTCTTCCGTGAAGACGCCGTTATCATCAAGTTTCGAGTTTGCTTGCGCTACAACATAATTATCTTCCTCATCAGCTGTTAGATAATCAATTGTATCTGTAACTTGATGCGTTTCTGGATCAACGCGACGATATGGTGTTTCAATAAAACCGAAACGATTCACTTTCGCATAAGAAGAAAGCGAGTTGATTAGTCCGATGTTCGGACCTTCCGGTGTTTCAATTGGACACATACGACCATAATGTGAATAGTGAACGTCACGAACTTCATAACCTGCACGTTCACGCGTCAAACCACCTGGTCCGAGCGCAGAGAGACGACGTTTATGCGTAAGCTCACTGAGTGGGTTCGATTGGTCCATGAATTGTGAAAGCTGCGAGCTTCCGAAGAATTCTTTAATCGACGCAACAACTGGACGAATATTGATTAATTGTTGCGGTGTAATTGTACTCATATCTTGAATAGACATCCGTTCACGGACAACACGTTCCATCCGTGACAAGCCAATTCGGAATTGGTTTTGAAGAAGTTCTCCGACAGAACGAAGACGACGATTTCCCAAGTGGTCAATATCATCTGTTCCACCTACACCATGAAGTAAGTTAAAGAAATAACTGATTGACGAAACAATATCAGAAGGCGTAATGTGTTTTACATTTTCATCAATGTACGCATTACCAATAATGTTGATTTCTTTTTCTTCATCTTCTGGCGCATAAATTTTAATCGACTGAACAAGTACTTCATCTTCCATAACGCCATCACGTGGGTGAAGTGTACGGAATCCAACTCCATTTTCAAGGTTTGGAATGATTGCATCGAGTTTGCGACGATCTAAGATATCTCCTTTAGATGCAATGATTTCCCCTGTTTCTGGGTCAACGAGTGTTTCAGCCAATACTTGACCGAACAAACGATTTTTAAGATGAAGTTTTTTGTTGATTTTATAACGTCCAACGCTTGCAAGATCATATCTTTTTGGATCAAAGAAACGAGAGATCAGCAAACTTCTAGCGTTTTCCACAGTTGGTGGTTCACCTGGACGAAGTCGTTCATAAATTTCAAGCAACGCTTTTTCTGCATTGTCTGTATTATCTTTTTCAAGCGTATTGCGCAGATAATCATTGTCTCCGATTAGGTCAATGATTTCTTGGTCGGAACCAAATCCTAGAGCGCGAAGAAGGACTGTAACTGGTAATTTACGCGTGCGGTCAATACGAACATGCACAACATCTTTTGCATCTGTTTCATACTCTAACCAAGCACCACGGTTTGGAATAACGGTTGATCCGAAACCTTTTTTACCATTTTTGTCCACTTTGTCATTAAAATAAACTCCTGGTGAACGAACTAATTGTGAAACAATAACACGTTCAGCACCGTTGATAATGAATGTTCCCATTTCAGTCATAAGCGGGAAATCACCCATGAAAACTTCCTGGTCTTTTACTTCACCAGTTTCTTTATTGATCAGGCGCAATTTCACACGAAGCGGAGCTGCGTAGTTTGCATCGCGGTTTTTAGACTCTTCAACCGAATATTTCGGTTCTCCAAGGTCATAATCAATAAATTCAAGTGAAAGATTTCCTGCAAAGTCTTCAATTGGAGAAATATCGCGGAACATTTCCCGAAGACCTTCATCTAAGAACCACTGATAAGAAGCTGTTTGAATTTCGATCAAATTCGGTAATTCAAGCACTTCACTAATCCGAGCGAAACTTCTACGCTTACGGTGTCTGCCGTATTGTACTACATGTCCTGACAAACTCTTCACCCCTCAAATTTTTAAAATTTATAAGCACACTTTCTGCTTTCAATAGAATCGCGAAACAGTGGAACCCCCCGCACCCGTCATTTAAGCAAAGAGCTTTCTACACGTGTAAAAAATACTCGCTTAAACAAACGTTCATCAAAAGTTTCCTGCTACTTGCCTTTATTCTACAAGAAAGAAAGTGGGACTTGAGCAATTAATCTAGCCTGTTTTTAGACAAAAAGAAAGCGGAATTCAACTTGCTTTGATCCTTTCCTAAAAAAGTTTCACGACAACAGCTAAATTTAAAATTTGCTTTGTCAGCTCTGAAAACCACATCCATGTCTTATTTTGCCAAAACCCTTGCAAACACTTCATTTCTCTAACTCATTTCAGAAAAATGGGCATGCGAAATAACAGTCTAGATTCTTTTGGCATCTTACTATGATACAACACCCTAGAAAAAAAGTCAACCCATTAGTTTACAAAAAAGAAGCCTTAAAATCAAGACTTCTTTTATGCTTTTACACTTCGATAAATATAATAGCCCTTATCTTTTTTAACAACCTCTACATTTCCAAAAGTCTGCTCCATTTTGTGAGCTGCAGATGGTCCGCCTTGTTTCTTTTGAATCACAATCCAAAGCTCACCAGACGGAGCTAAGCGCTCATATGCCCCTTCTAAAATAGCATGAACTACGACTTTCCCTGCTCGAATCGGCGGATTGCTCACAATCGCTGTAAAGTTTTTTGCCTCTACACGATCATAAACAGAGCTTTCATAAATCTGCACATTTTGAACGTCATTCAGCGCCGCATTTTCCTTTGCGAGCGCTAGCGCTCGCAGATTCACATCTACCATTTCTATTTCCCGATCTGGAAAATCTTTCGCAAGTCCGAGTCCAATGGGTCCGTATCCGCAGCCAACATCAAGCACCTTTCCTGCAAGCTCGGGGAATTCGAATGTTTCTATTAAAAGTCGTGAACCGAAATCCACAGTTTTTTTAGAAAACACGCCTTCGTCACTAATAAACTGCAAATTAAAGCCTCGCAACTGGTAGTTAAAAGTTTGTCGGTTTGATGATAAATTTTGATCGTTTGTAAAATAATGATTATTTGTCATTCAACTACCTCCTTCACTTGTGTATTCTACCATACAAAAAGCCCGTGGCACATATTTTTTTACCGCGGGCTCACTTTTTATTCAGCTACACATTTCGCAAGCGTTTCATGAATCGAGCGCTCGACATCATGATCTCGAATCCCAAGAACTGTTTTCGTATCTTCGGGATTTAAATATAAATCTAACTCTTGAAGTTCTGCTGTTACTATCGAATGAATGCCATGCTCAGTTCCATCAGCTGCTGACGCTTGATCCATCCCTTCATAGACATCACGAACCGCATCAAGTGATACAACGGGCACTTCCGTTTCTTGCCCTAAAGCATCGACCATGTATTTATAAAAAGTTTGATATTTCATATTTTCTCCGCAAATCGCATAAGTAGCGCGGTGTTTTTCAGCTTCAAGCGCACCAACTGCCGCTTCCGCAACTTGTTCCACCGTCACCATCGCAGTTCCGCCTTTAAGCGCAGGGAAAACAGTTTGTCCTTTAATTTGATCGGTAAACATTTTCCAAAGCGGCATTCTGCCAGGCATTGTTCCAAAAATGTAAGGCAAGCGCAAACTCGAAACATTCATCGAACCCTCACCTTCAGCAAACGCTAGTTGCTCTTGCAGTAAACGCGTATTCGGATAAGGTTGATCTTTCAAACCCATTTCTGGAAGGCGTTCTGCAAACTCTGCAAAATACGATCCGAACACAACAAAGTTTTTGACTCCAGCTTCTTTAGCTAGTCGAGCCAGACGCTGTGTTGGGAGAACATTCGCTTCATAAAAGAATTTTTCTGCTGGCGCTTTTGGTATTATCCGTTCATCTGCACCAGCTGCATAAATAAAACCCGAAACACCTTTAAGCATTGCTTTTATATCATCATCCGACATGGCTCCAATATCGCCAAGGGTACATTTAACTTCTTTTGGCAGCAAGTCCTCTTCTGGCATTGGTGGTAGCGCAACCGTTTCCACTTGATAGCCACGTTTCAAAAGTTCCTTCACCGTATAGTAGCCTAAAAACCCAGTGCCGCCTAAAACAAATATTTTTTCCATGTTTTTCCCTCGCTTTCAGTTGTCTAATAAAACTTAGTGAAATTAATCACAATATTACTTTAACACGATTTCCCATGTTAAATGAGACAAAATAAGCTTTTTTATTATCCTGATTCCAGCTATAATAAAAATGAGGTGATAGACATTGGAACAATCGCAAACGAATCCCTATTCTAACAACTTATGGGAAACACCTATTTTCAACATTTTTAGACACTTAACCACCGGAGCTCGTAAAGATCATGAAACCGAGCGACTTCGTTTATTTGCCACAATCTCAGGACACGGCATCATTAAAATCAACGGCGTACGCTATCCCATTTCACGAGGCTCACTTTCATGGATTTTCCCTTATCATTCAACAAGCCTAGCTGACGCAGAAAATCTTGAAGTGATCGAAATTGCTTTTCCACTCCGCGTTTTATTGCAGATTCTTGATGGTCCCGACCAAGCTCAATTGCATAAAATGATGTTTCAAAATTATTTCTCACCCGTTATCACTTATCCAGACGCCGAACAACTAGAGCAGCTATTCCGCGAAGCTCTACATGAATCAGAAGTTAAAGATCCCTTATTCGAAACCATCGTTCTTGCCAATGTTACAAAAATCATTTTGCTTTATTTACGACAAATTTATAAAGAAAAACCAAAATTCAGTACCACTACTGGCTGGAAAGCTCTAAGATACCTACACTATTATTTCAGTCAACCATTAAATACCGCAAAAGTTGCCAAGCATTTCAAGATCACACCCGAAAAACTCAACCAAGAACTAAAAGAACTCACTGGGAAAAATTTATTACAAAATCTGACTCAAATTCGGTTTAACCATGCTAGAGCGCTTATGCAGGTCACTGACTTACCCATCAAAACCATTGCTTCTAGCGTTGGATTTCGTTCATTCCCTAGTTTCAACCGGCAATTTAAACTACTCTATACCCAAACACCCAAAGATTATCATAAACAAGCATCGAAAAAGGCGGAGCCGACTTTAGCTTTTCAAGTTTATATTTTCATGACCGAAAACTTCAAACTTAATCTTTCGCTTGCAAAGCTTGAGAAAATATTTTTCACTTCCAAGAAAAATATCGAACAAGCACTGCAAGCAACCTTCCAAATGAGCGCTCGAGAACTCGCCATATTCATCAAAATAAGTTACGCCAAAAGTTTCATTCAAACAACTCCATCTAGCTTTAGCCAAATTTCAGATCTCACCGGGTTTAACTCTGTTCGTTCATTCAACCGAGCTTTTCTCGAGGAAGTCGGAATGACACCTAGCGAATATAAAAAAAGCCTGTTAGGAAACGAATCCTAACAGGCTTTTTGTTTGCTTAAAGCAAAATTTATTTAGCTTCTACGCTAGCGCCAACTTCTTCAAGTTTAGCTTTGATTTCTTCAAATTCTTCTTTAGAAGCGCCTTCTTTAAGTGGTTTTGGAGCGTTGTCTACTAATTCTTTAGCTTCTTTCAAGCCAAGACCAGTGATTTCACGTACCACTTTGATAACTTTGATTTTGGAATCCCCAGCAGAAGTAAGTTCTACAGTGAATTCAGTTTGTTCTTCAGCGCCACCACCAGCACCGCCAGCAGCTGCTACAGCTACAGGAGCTGCTGCAGTTACACCAAATTCTTCTTCGATTGCTTTTACTAAATCGTTAAGTTCTAATACAGATGCTTCTTTAACGGAAGCAATGATTTCTTCAATGTTTAAAGCCATTTTAAAATTCCTCCATTTAATGTTTTATTAGGGACTTATTTCCCTTTAGACAAACTTAAGCTTCTTGTCCTTCTTTTTGATCAGCTACAGCTTTCGCAGCAAGTGCGAAGTTGCGGACTGGCGCTTGTAACACGTTGCAAAGCATGGATAGCAAACCTTCGCGCGATGGAAGTGTCGCAAGAGCTTTGACATCGCTCACAGAAGATACTTTACCTTCAATGATACCCGCTTTAATTTCAAGTGCTTCGTGATCTTTCGCGAAGTCATTCAAGATTTTAGCAGGAAGAACAGCATCGTCATTACTGAACGCAATAGCGTTTGGTCCAGTTAGGACTTCTTCAAGTCCTTCAAAACCTTTCGCTTCAACAGCACGGCGTACCATCGTGTTTTTGTAAACTTTAAAGTCAACACCTGCTTCACGTAATTGTTTACGTAATTCAGTAACTTCTGCTACATTAAGTCCACGATAGTCTACAATGATTGTAGAGACACTGTCCGTAAGTTTTGTTGTAATTTCTTCAACATTGTTTTTCTTAGCATCTAAGATTGCACTCATTTTTACACCTCCGTCCAAAACGATATCAGCTACATAAAAATGACCCTTGCCACCGTATCAGCAAGGGTCGAGAAAACAGCCTAAACTGTTTTTATCGTTAATCTCCTCGGCGGGCAAATTTAAACACAAATGTGTACCTGCTGTCTACGGTAAGGATATTCACTTAATAAGCCTTAGTTATTTTAACAAAAAACAACTATTGCGTCAAGCTAGTATTAAAATGACGCTGGGTCTACTTGAATTCCAGGGCCAAAAGTTGTTGTTACGCTCAAATGTTTCACGTAAGTTCCTTTAGCTGCCGCTGGTTTAGCTTTTTGAAGCACATCATTTACAGTGCGGAAGTTTTCAACTAATTTATCAGTATCAAACGAAACTTTTCCGATTGCAGCGTGAATATTTCCGGCTTTATCAACACGGTATTCCACTTTACCAGCTTTGATTTCGTTTACTGCTTTTGTTACGTCCATAGTAACCGTACCAGTTTTAGGGTTTGGCATTAAGCCTTTTGGTCCAAGCACACGGCCTAGTTTACCAACTTCACCCATCATGTCAGGTGTAGCTACGATTACATCAAAATCAAACCAACCTTGGTTGATTTTTTCAACATATTCAGCATCTCCAACGAAGTCAGCGCCAGCAGCTTCAGCTTCTTTTGCTTTTTCTCCTTTAGCGAATACTAAAACACGTTGAGTTTTACCAGTACCGTTTGGAAGTACTACGGCACCACGAATTTGTTGATCTGCTTTTTTAGGATCTACGCCAAGACGGAATGCTACTTCAACAGTCGCATCGAAACCGGCGAAATCAATTTCTTTAGCAAGCGCTACTGCTTCTTCAACAGAATACGCTTTTGCTGTATCTACTTTTTTCAAAGCTTCTTGATACTTTTTACCTTTCTTAGCCATTTCTTTTCCTCCTTATTGTTCAGAATTACTTAAAACTTAGTCTTCTACAGTGAATCCCATAGAACGAGCAGTACCTTCAACCATACGCATTGCAGACTCAACGTTTGCAGCATTTAGGTCAGGCATTTTAAGTTCAGCAATTTCTTGTACTTGAGCACGAGTCACTTTAGCAACTTTGTTACGGTTAGGTTCACCAGATCCTTTTTCCACTTTAGCAGCTTTTTTTAGCAAAACAGCAGCTGGTGGAGTTTTAGTGATGAACGTAAACGAACGGTCTTCAAATACACTGATAACAACAGGAATGATAAGACCAGCTTGATCGGCTGTACGAGCGTTAAACTCTTTACAGAAGCCCATGATGTTTACACCAGCTTGACCTAGTGCAGGTCCGACTGGAGGTGCAGGATTTGCTTTACCTGCTGGAATTTGAAGCTTCACTTCTTTGATAACTTTCTTAGCCACGAGACATACCTCCTTAAGTCCGTGCTGTGGTTATGATGGGGATTGAGATTTCCCCTCCCACGACAAAAAGTACGCAAAAACGTACTTTTACATGATACCATTATTCAAGCATGATAGCAAGACTAGTTTTGAAATTTATATTTATCGGCTCCTCGTTTATGATGCTCCACAAAATACAGTTGATAATTCTTTAAGACATCTGCCGTGTAGTAGCCCTCGCCCTTTTTATCAATTGGAATTTCAATCAACATCTCGCCGCTTGTTTTTTCGCCAGGTTGAAGTTTTTTCTTAAGTTTCCGGTTCACCCCTAAATCAGCGGATGCAAACGGATCAACCTGCCACTTCGACCCAGCACTCACAATCACAAGATCATCAATCGTCACTTTTTGCGTCACCGAACTGTTTGTTGTTTTATTTTCCGCTTCGAATGGAATAAAATATTGATTTACATAATCGTCATATTCCTTTGCATATACCTTTTTTATCCGCGGTTTTCCAATTTTATAGGTCAGTTTCCCCATCGCAACCTCCTCACCGAAATGATGTGTTGTTTCCTCAATAAAATATCCTGCCTCATTAAGCACCATATATCGCCAAATACTACCACCAATAAAGAGAACGGCCAAAAGTGTAATACAAATTGCCCACAAAATCTTTTTCACCATCACGCTTCACCTTCACTTAAAACGCCATTTTTCATAACGAACGTCACGTCAGCAATTTTTTGTAAAAAAGAGGAGTCATGACTTGCCACGATAAGTGTTGTCTCTTGCTGCCTAAGTTTGAGTAGCAAATTTATCAACTCTTCAACCCCACCTTCGTCAATCGCATTCGTCGGCTCATCCAGCAAAATCACATCTGGTTTAAAAATAATCGCTTGCGCAATCCCGAGTCGCTGTTTCATTCCAAGCGAATATTTGCCAAATTTCCTTTTATCATTTGGATCAAGCCCGACAAGCTCCAACGTTTTTTTTATTTCATCACCAATTTCTCGCTTTTTTCGATCCAAAAGCGCTAAAAGTTCCAAATTTTTATAACCAGTAAATTCATTCAAAAATCCCGGGCGCTCAATTAAAATGCCCATATTTTGCGCAAATTTGCCGTTTGCAAGTTGCTCCTTTCCATCAAACAAAATCCGACCATCCGTCTTAATTAGTCCTGAAATCCCCCGAAGCAACATCGTCTTTCCTGATCCATTCTCACCACGTATGCCTGTAATTTGATTCCTACCAAAAGTCCCTGTCACTTGACTAAGAACAGTCCTCCCCTTAATAACCTTCGTCACATTCTCAAGTTGAACCAAACTTCCCATATATTCACCCCTCATTTTTAGTCGTCAAAATATCAATCCGAGTAATCCCCAAAAGTCCAATTCCCATCAACATCGCTCCCAGCACACCTCCATATATGAGCGTGCTCTTTGCCGAGAGCACGAACTGCGTCACATCTGTGTGCCTCACCCACATCAAATGCCCTGTTGGGAAAAATAAATTCGTACTTCTCAGTCCACTACACAAAAAAAACATCACCAAAAGAACAGCTGCAATTTCCTTCATGAAGAGTGTCAGGAGCATGAAAAATAGACAACTGAGATTCATCCCTAAAAACAAATAGCCAGCGTACGGTAAAAAACCAGAAAAGTCAAACCTGAATAACAAACTGACAGCCATGATAATAGAGATGTAGCTAAGAAGCAGTACAATATTTAACATCAAGATGACACTGCACTTACTTAGCCAGTTAAGCGACCGGTTTGAAAGTTTAACAAGCACGTGACTCGCTTCGCCGAATAAATCCACACGCAAAAAATCATGCGAGATTAGGATGGGAATTAAGAGCAGGAGAAACCATGTTGCCGGAAATTGCAGAGGGTTATCTTTCAAAACTTCGATCGGGATGCCACCCATCATATTGATAAGTAAGTCGGCGACTGAGTTTTGTTCGAAAGCGGTAGTCTTGGCCTCCTTAAAGGTTATTCCGATTAGTATAAATAAAACCGCAATCATTCGTTTGTAGCTTTTCGCAGCGAGTAGCAGGCAGTCACGCCTCATTAATAAGCGAAGTTGTTGCATCTTCTTGCCTCCTCATCAATAGAAATTTTTCTGCCTGATTATGCTGTCTATCACAACAAAAAGCAATAAACTGATGCCGATGAAAAAGGAAATCCGTATCAGCGCTTCCGAGAAAAACAAATCTTCTGGCGCACTCCAAAGAATTCGTTTATTAATGATGGATTTATTGAAATACACATCAATACTTTGATCGATCGGCAAGATAAATAGCACGATTATAATCGCCGCAATAAAGTAACGAATCAAGACAGTGGCGAGAATAAAGATAGCTGCAATAAAAACCAAGAAGCTCCAATATAGCAAAACGAGTTTAACTAACATACTCAGCGAGCAAGAGATACTACCGTTCGCAAAAAAACTTGCCAAAAAAACGAAAACAGTATAAGCGAAGATATAGACCGTCGCAGTAAGTACGGATCTTCCGATTAAGACAGAGACTAATTTGGATCTGCTGCCTAATGCGAAAACATGGTTAGTCAGCAAGCAATTTACAACCATAATATATAATAAAATGGAGAAAGCTGGCAAAATGATTTTTTCTAACAAACCGCCACCAAAAAAGGTGAGCAAATCGATTCCATCAGTAATTTCTGATGAAAACGCCGCGTTCATAACCGCTGCAAAAACGGCTATCCAAATGCCTATAAAAAGCCATTTTTTTGCTTGGATATCCAGTGCCATTTGCTTAAACGCATACTTATTTAATAACATTTTTTCTAACTCCAAAGATATAACCGATTGTCGCTAGCGCCGTTCCAACACACAAGACACCTACCATAATTTGCCAAGATAAAACAGGGGACGTAATTTGCTTAGAAAAAAGAGTTGGATAATATGACAAGACATTCTCAACATCGTCTGGAATAACATAGTTCCAAAGATAGTCTATGATGTAAGCGGTAAGAAATATCACAAAACTTTGTTTCAAAAACATTCCAGCCGCTAATGCGATCGTTGCGAACATTCCAGCAGAGAAAAAAGCAATACCAATATACATCAACATATGTAAAAAAGGATGTGCATAATATAACTCTGGAAACAGTGTCGTAGAATTTAATAATGGAACGGCTTCATTCGTCGTGACTACTAAATCAGGCTGATGATTGGGTAGCAGCATAAAACAGCCATAGATATTTAGTAAAAGTGGGGCTATAAAAATCACACCTCCAAGAATGAAATTATAGCCATATAAATTAGCAAAGTAACTTATTTTTTTCCTTTTCAGATAGATATGGTCAAAAAATCCGGCCTTTTTATCAGACGCATAAATATTCGCAGCTGCCATTGCTGCAATAATTGGCATAAACTTAAATAATAGATGAGGAACTTCCGATCCTGTAAAACTCTCGATCCATCTCGTATAAGGAGAACCTCCATAAAAACGATTAGGATAAATGTCTGCAATTAAATAAAAAAGAGATAACAACATTCCAGTAGCTAATGCAATCTGAAATGGTTTTCGTTTAAAAATACGTCGAATAAAATAATGGTGCACCCTACCACTCCTTTTTATAAAAAGATCCATAGTCAGCTGACCGTGAATCTTTCTGATTAACTATCTTCTCGAGTCAGGACTCCAGGCTCCTTCAACATTATTGGGATGTTTTGGATCAGCTCCAGCTTTGATCGAAGCGCTTGTTCTTCCTTCTTCTCTCACATAGTTCGTCATCTTCTTTATTCCACGAACATGTGCACTATAATAGTTTCCACCTGAACACTTCTTACTTGTCCACCCATTACCACCAAGAACCCATGCTGGTACTTTGTTTTTATTGTTTTTTACGTAATTAACTTTCATATAAACAGCCGAAGTATTATTTTTTTTACGAAATTTAGTATGATCGTAATCTGGATCATTTTTCGATGGTGCTAATCTCAAATTAAATGTAGTATCTCCGGTATTCCCAACTGCATTAACATTCACTATTCCAAAACTTCCCGCTATCAAAACCATCCCAAAACTAACTGCTAGTATTCTTTTCAACATGTTGAAACTCCTCCTTGATGTCATTTTAGTCACTTTTCAGTGTAGCATAGGCAACAGGACCTTTAGAATACCTATGTCCAAAAAAGTTAAGTAGTCCCACTCATTGTTCACAAATTCGTTGCATTTAAAAACTACATAAAAAAACAGCCCGCTTACGCGAACTGTTTTCTAAGTTAAATTTTTTCAACTTGGTCAAAGTCAACTTCAACTGGCGTTTCCCGCCCGAACATGTTAACCATAACTTTGGCTTTGCCTTTATCGAAGTCCATTTCATCCACTTTACCAGAGTAATCTGCAAATGGTCCTTCTTTAACCATAACCGTCTCGCCAATTTCGAAATCAGCTTCTGCAGCTTTGTCGACCATTCCCATACTTTTCAAGATCCGGTCAGCTTCATCTGGAAGAAGCGGTGTTGGTTTTGATCCTGATCCTGCCGAACCAACAAAACCAGTTACGCCTGGCGTATTCCGCACGACATACCAAGAATCATCCGTCATCACAATTTCAACTAGCACATAACCTGGGAAAGTTTTTCGTTTGATTGTTTTCGTTTTGCCGTTTTTAACTTCTGTTTCTTCTTCTTCAGGGACGATTACACGGAAAATTTTATCCGACATGCCCATTGATTCTACACGTTTTTCAAGATTCGCTTTCACTTTGTTTTCATAGCCAGAATAAGTGTGAACCACATACCAATTTTTTTCCATCGCATTTTTTGACAGCCTGTGCTGCCTTCCTCCTTCAAATTAATCATTTATCTTCAGACTCATTTTTCTCAAAACAAAAAACCCGCATCAATCGGGTTTTAGCTCAAGTAGTATTATATCATTCTTTTTAAAAAAATCCTAGCTTTTACATAAGAAGTTGAATCAATTGTTCAATTCCAAAATCTAAGACCATGAAGAAGACAGCAAAAAGAATAACTGTGATTACTACAGTTACTGTATATTTCACCATTTCTTGACGCGTCGGCCATGTTACTTTGCTCATTTCAGACGCTACATTTTTAAAGAATCTCGTAATTGCGGACATGCTTATAAACCTCCAATACCTCTATTTCGTTTCTCGATGTAAAGTGTGTTTATTACAGTGCCGGCAAAACTTCTTCACTTCTAATCGAACCTGCTTATTTGATCCACTGGCACTTACTGTGTAATTTCTTGAGCCACACTCGCTACATGCAAGTGAAGTTTTCTTTTTCATTGACTTCTTTCAACTCCGATACTATTTCACTACGTGGTGTTTCAAAGAAGACTATTCACCTTTATAAATATATCACTAGTTGCCCCCAAACGTCAAACCCAATTCTGTGAAGATTTTGTTACAGTTTTTGCTCAAGAAAGTTCCTGCCCCATTTTTCTTTTGATGCGCTGCAAGGCATTATCAATTGATTTTTCCTTCACATCGAAGTTCTCAGCCATTTCTTGGTAGCTTCTTCCTTCCAAATATTGCTGCAAAACCTTTTTCTCAAACGGACTCGTAACTTGTTCTAATTTTTTAACTGCATGAGCCAAATCTTCGTTTTTTATCAAGAAATCTTCTGGAGTTTCCGCTTGTTTTTCTGAAATCACATCTATTAACGTCCAGTCGACCACATCTTCATCCGACGTAAGCGGCGTATCTAACGAAACCGACTGATTAAGAGGCATGTTCTTCTTTCGCAGTGAGCGCTTCACAGCCGAAAGCAATTGCCGATTAATGCACATTTCGGCAAATGATTTAAAAGAAGCTTCCTTTTCTGGGTCAAAATCGCGAATCGCCTTAAAAAGGCCGATCATAGCTTCTTGAATCAAATCATCTCGTTCCGCTCCTTGCAAAAAATATTGCGTAGCCTTCCAGTAAACTACCGGCTGATACTTTGAAAAGAAATATTCAAGCGCATCCGCATCTCCATCCCGAGCGAGTTCAAGCAAATCCAGTTCATTACGTTCTTCATTATTTTCTTGCTTCAATGTCGGCTAAGCTCCTTTGTGAGAAGATTTTTAGATTGCCTTATTATAACGAAGCAGAACTTCTACCGTCAACGACTATTTTTCGCCTCTTCGCCAGTTTTCTAGCTGCTTAATCACTTCAGAATCCAAGTTTAGTTTCGATTTCGGCTTTTCTTCCTGGATGCTTTTGATTTTCTTATCAATATCCCGCCCCATTTCTTGAATTTCAAACAAGAGTTCGCGTGACGAAATCCGAAGTGCACCTTGCCCAAAAATGGCCCACTGCTCTGCATAATCACTCGTTGCAACCATAATTTGCGTTTTGGCATTTTTCCATTCTACCGCCTTGCGTTCAATATACTCATCCGCAGTCTCATCTTCCTTCGTAAAAATCACATCAATATTATTTTGACGAAGCTTTCTTTTAATACCCCGAACATACTGTGCATCAAACACAACAACAACTTGATAGCCCGAATAACTTTGGTACTCAGCCATAAGTTCAATTAGCATATTCCTAGCCGATTCAAGATCATAATCTTTCAAGCGACTCAAGTTAGGCCAAGCACCAATGACATTGTAGCCATCGACAAGTAGTATCCGCCTCATCATTCAATTCTCCAACGGATTCCGTTTGCGATAGACTTCGTACATCAAAAGACTTGCAGCGACTGAGGCATTAAGCGACGTTACTTTTCCTATCATCGGTAAATGAATTAAAAAATCACACTTCTCACGAACCAAGCGGCTCATCCCTTTCCCTTCACTCCCGATCACGAGCGCAAGAGCAAGCTCCGCATCCATCGTACGATAGTCGCTACTGCCAGATGCATCTGTCCCAAAAATCCACAAGCCACGTTTCTGCAACTCTTCCATCGTCTGCGAAATATTCGTCACTCTCACAACTGGGATATATTCAATTGCTCCGGTAGATGCTTTGGCAACCGTTTGCGTCAAACTAACAGAGCGCCTTTTAGGAATAATAATTCCGTGTGCACCAACCGCATCTGCAGTTCTCATAATCGAACCTAAGTTGTGTGGATCTTCAAGCTCATCCAAAATAATAAAAAATGGTTGTTCGCCTTTTTCTTCTGCCCGCTTAAACAAATCATCCAGTTCATAATAATGATAGGCCGCCACTTGCGCCGCCACACCTTGGTGAGCCCCTTCTGCAACCTTATCAATTTTCACTTTTGGAACAAAGCGTACATCAATTTTCCTTTCCTTTGCAAGACGAATCACTTGTTGCATCACACCCTTGTTCGAACCCTCTGCAACTAAAATCTGTTGAATTTCCCGTCCTGAGCGCAACGCTTCGAGAACTGGATTTCGCCCACCAATCCAATCTTCATTTTTTGCCATCCAGATTCTCCTCCTCAATCATTTGCACTGCCAAAAGCAGCCATTCCTCAAGTCGACTTTCCTCTTCACCTAAATATAAATAGCCAATCACAGCTTCGAAAGCTGTCGATAAGTTATAAGTCGCAAGATCCGTATTTTTAGGAGCCGAATGCGATTTTGCATTTCGACCACGCCGACAAATCGCTTCCTCTTCTTCCGTTAAAAAGCCTTGTTCTATAAGTCTGTTTAAAACCTTCGCTTGTCCTTTTGCGGAAACATACTTTGTCGCTGTCTTATGAAGTTGATTCGGCTTTGTTTTACCTGAAATAAGCAAATGTTCACGAATATATTTTTCATAAACTGCATCTCCCATATAGGCAAGCGTCAAGCCATTTAACTGTTTATAATCTTTTACTCGAGACATCGCTTAACCTCGTTTCCAGCGCGTCCCGTGCGCCGTATCTTCCAAAATAATATTCTTTTCCTTCAATAAATCACGAATTTCATCTGCACGCGCAAAATTTCGCTCATTTCTTGCTTGGAGCCGTTCTTCGATCAACTCATCAATTTCAGCATCTTCCAGCCCAGAAACGGCCGTCTGCTCTAGTTTAATTCCCAATACATTAGCAAAAAGTTGTAGCATACTCAAAAACTCACGGAGTACCGTTACCGAGACTTTATCACGCGCTAAATAAATATTAGAGCGCTTTGCGAGTTCATAAAAAGCCGTAATTG
The DNA here is from genome assembly GCF_003369925.1 of Listeria kieliensis. GTDB lineage: Bacteria > Bacillota > Bacilli > Lactobacillales > Listeriaceae > Listeria > Listeria kieliensis_A. The sequence goes on from NZ_LARY01000002.1 coordinate 683,843, forward strand.
CATTCGCCGTATTAAAATCGTCATCCATTTCCGCTTCAAACTGCTGTTTTAATTCCGTTAATTGTTCAAGCCACTCATCTTGATGCTCTAATTCAAAATGATCTTCTTCCACCGTTTCAAGGCGATATTTCAGATTTTGGTAGGCCGTTTGCAAACGCTCTAAGCCATTTGCTGCATCACTAAGCGTGGCATCACTAAGCGAAATAGGCCGACGATAATGAACAGAAAGCATGAAAAAGCGAATTACATTTGGGTCAATCTCCTGAAGAAGATCATGTAGCGTAATAAAATTGCCAAGTGATTTCGACATTTTCTCACCATCAATATTTAAAAAGCCATTATGCATCCAGTAATTAGCAAACGTATGTCCCGTTAAAGCTTCCGACTGCGCAATTTCATCTTCATGGTGCGGAAAAATCAAATCCTGACCACCAGCATGAATATCGATCGTATCTCCAAGATATTTCTTCGCTAGCGTTGAGCACTCGATGTGCCAGCCAGGACGTCCGTTTCCAAAAGGACTTTCCCAATAAATTTCACCCGGTTTAGCTTTTTTCCAAAGCGTAAAATCCAATTGCTCTTCTTTTAATTCATTTGTCTCAACACGTGCACCATGACGTAACTCTTCAATTGGTTGATGAGAGAGCTTGCCATAATCAGCAAATTTCCGCGTCCGGTAATAAACATCCCCACCAGATTCATAAGCAAACCCTTTTTCAATCAGAGCAGAAATAAACGCGATGATTTCATCCATGTTTTCCGTAACACGTGGGTTCACAGTAGCCTTGGCAACATTTAATCGGTCAACATCATCAAAGTATGCACCAATAAACTTGTCTGCTACTTCTGGGACGGTAAGTTTCAATTCTTCCGCAGCCCGAATCAGTTTATCATCCACATCCGTGAAGTTCGAAACGAAGTTCACATTGTATCCGCGATAAGTGAGATAGCGGCGTACGGTATCAAACACAATGATTGGACGAGCATTACCAATATGAATGTAGTTATACACCGTTGGCCCACATACATACATTTTCACTTTCCCATCTTCAATTGGCTTAAAAGCTTCCTTCTCCCGCGTCAACGTGTTATAAATCTGCAAAGTCATTTATCCATCGACTCCTTTTTCTCCTCATATTGAGCTAATTTTCGTTCTAACACTTCAATTCGTTCATATAAATTTTCCAGATTGGGCTCAGCATGTCCAACAGATTTCCCATTAATTCTGACCACTTTAGCTGGGATCCCAACTACCGTCGCATATGGTGGTACATCTTTTAACACTACCGCTCCCGCGCCAATTTTCGATTCTTCACCAATTGTCACCGGACCAAGCACTTTCACGCCAGCTGAAATCATTGCACCATTTTTCACCGTTGGATGCCGCTTACCCGTATGTTTCCCCGTTCCGCCAAGCGTTACACCATGAAATAGCACTACATCCGTTCCAAGCTCCACAGTTTCCCCAATGACAACACCAGCCCCGTGATCAATAAATAAACGTCTACCAAGTTCTGCTCCCGGGTGGATTTCAATATTCGTTAAAAATCGCGCTGCTTGCGAAATGATTTTTGAAAAAAGTATCAACTTGCGCTTGTAGAAAAAATGAGCCAACCGATATGCCCAAATGGCATGAACACCAGCATTTGTGAAAAACGCATCCACATAACTTCGTGTCGCTGGGTCATTTTTCATAATCGCACGCAAATCCTCCTTAACTTTCCATACCATGTCGTTTCCTCCTAGATCCCTCTTTTGCTGACTCCTATCAAACGAACATTTATTCAAAACAAAAAGACGCCTCCATAAAAACAGAGACGCCTTGCGCGGTTCCACTCTGATTGAGCTTTTCTCAAAAAAAGCCCCACCTCATTACTAGTTCTAACGGCCTGCGCCGTCTTGCGATACTTTATTTCCCGCAAGAACTCCAGGATGCATTTCCAAAGTCGTTTCACTAAGTCCTTCCCAGCTCACCGGACTCTCTCTTTAAGTTTCCCGCTTTGTACTTCTTCCCATCTACGTTTTCGTTCATTTGAATACCTTTATTATAACAGCAAAATTTAGAAGCGCAAGCACACAAACTTTAATCCCGCAAGAGCCGCCTAAATCGTATTAGTCCCGATGTTTCATCGTTGGGAATAGCAGTACATCACGAATTGAAGGAGCGTTCGTTAAAAGCATAATCAAGCGATCCATTCCGATTCCAAGTCCACCAGTTGGTGGTAGCCCTTGTTCTAGAGCAGTCAGGAAGTCTTCATCCATTTCATGTGCCTCATCGTTTCCTTGTTCCCGCTCAACGATTTGAGCTTCAAAACGTTTTCTTTGATCGATCGGATCATTCAATTCCGAGAATGCATTCGCATGTTCGCGACCTACAATAAAGAGTTCAAATCGATCCGTAAATCTGCCATCTTCTTTATTTTGTTTAGCAAGTGGTGAAATTTCGATCGGATGCCCGTAAACAAAAGTTGGCTGAATCAATTTTTCTTCAACAAACGTTTCAAAGAACTCATTTAAAATGTGTCCATAAGTCATATGTTCCGTAATTTCCACACGATGTTCTTTCGCAAGCGCACGCGCTTTTTCCGTTGTAACGTTCCAAAAGTCAATGCCCGTATATTCCTTAACGGCATCAACCATGTGAACTCTTCTCCATTTTGGCGCCAGATTCACTTCATATTCCCCATAAGTAATCGTCGTTCCCCCAGTTACTTTTTCAGCCACATAAGAAACAAGACCTTCCACTAAGTTCATGATGTCCTCAAAGTCTTCATATGCCGCATAAGACTCAAGCATCGTAAATTCAGGGTTGTGACGTGTTGAAATCCCTTCATTCCGAAATACCCGTCCGATTTCATACACTTTATCCATGCCGCCCACAATCAAACGTTTCAAGTGAAGTTCAAGTGCGATACGCAAATACAAATCCATATCAAGTGCATTATGATGCGTAATAAACGGTTTAGCTGCTGCACCACCTGCAACAGTGTGAAGTACTGGTGTTTCCACTTCTAAGTAGCCATGGTCATCCATGTAGTCACGCGTATATTTTAAAATTTGGCTACGCATCACAAAACGTTTTTGGCTTTCCTCGTTAGTAATTAAATCCAAATAACGTTGTCTATAACGTTGTTCTACATCTTTCAAGCCATGATATTTATCCGGTAGCGGACGAAGCGCTTTTGTAAGCATCATAAAGTCCGTTGCTTTTACTGAAAGCTCGCCCGTATTTGTTCGAAATACCGTCCCCTTGATTCCAATGATATCTCCTAAATCGGCTTGTTTAAAAATTGCATATTCCTCTTCACCAATATTATCCTTACGAATATAAATTTGAATTTGATGGAAGCGATCTTGGATGTGCGTAAAGCCGACCTTTCCTTTGACACGTTTGGTCATGATTCGTCCCGCAACGGATACTTCAATGTCTGCTTCTTCCAATTCTTCCTTCGATTTATCTTTATATTTTTCTTCCAGTTCTTCCGGACTTGCCGTACGGTCAAATTTTCCGCCGAAAGGATCGACGCCTTCAGCACGCAGTGTATCCACTTTTTCACGGCGAACAATCAGCTGGTCGTTTAATTCTTCGTGATTTTCGTGACTCATGTCATGACACTCCTATTCTTTTCAATATCTACAGATGCTTCCATTATACGCTTAAACCCCCTCTTTTTTCTAGCCTAAAACGAAAAAAAGTTGTCTAAATTTAAATTCAGACAACTTTTCCATGTATTAAGACTGCTTAGATAACGTTTTTTGCTCATATTGCGCAACGAAATCACGCAGAATTTTTTCCATTTCTTCTTTTTCACTCGCTTGATTAACCGCGACTTTTGCACGTGTACTTCCACGAGCGCCTTTCAAATAGTAAGCCGCATGTTGTCTAAATTCTCGAACCGCGATATTTTCACCTTTTAAAGCTACGAGACGGTCAAGATGAAGCAAAGCCGTTTCGATTTTTTCACGTGGTTCCGGCTCAGGAAGAAGCTCGCCTGTTTCCAGATATTTCACCGTTCGGTAAATCATCCACGGATTACCAAGTGCCGCGCGTCCGATCATAACACCATCAACACCTGTTTCTTCAAGCATCCGCTTCGCATCTTCAGGCGTTTTCACATCACCATTTCCGATAAACGGAATCTTAACAGCCTGCTTCACATCACGAAGAATATCCCAGTTCGCTTTTCCTTCATACATTTGCACACGCGTTCTACCATGCATCGCAACAGCAGATGCCCCTGCACTTTCCGCAGCTAGTGCGTTTTCAACTGCAAAGACATGTTCGTCATCCCAGCCGATTCGCATTTTAACCGTCACAGGTTTATCCACGGCTTCCACAACGGCTTTGACCATATCATGCACTTTATTCGGATCAAGCAACCACTTCGCCCCAGCTTCACACTTAATAATTTTATTCACTGGGCAACCCATGTTGATGTCTATAATATCTGCTGTCGTATTCTCAGCAACGAATTTCGCTGCTTCAACAAGCGTTTCTTTTTCGCCGCCAAAAATTTGCAAACTAAGCGGCTTTTCACGCTCATCTATATAAAGCATATCAATTGTTTTCTTGTTGCGGTAAGCAATCCCTTTGTCGCTGATCATTTCACAGCAAACAAGGCCTGCACCAAATTCTTTTACCGTAAGCCTAAACGCAGAGTTTGAAATGCCGGCCATCGGTGCAACAACCACGCGATTCTTAATCTCCACATCACCAATTTGAAACATTTAAAAACCCCTTCCTTTTTCCAAAAAGTTCCTTATTCATGCGCTAGTGATATGTTAACACAGATTCAAAGATTCGCAAGCCATTTTTTACAGTTTTACTTGAAAATCTGTTTTTAAAACCGTTTGCCCAGCAATCAAATCTTCGCACCAATAGTCAATAGCCACAGATTCAGCAATTTCTCGCAAAGGAATCATGACAAAAGCACGCTCTTTCATATAAGGATGTGGGATTTTAAGCTTTTCTGTATCCATCACAACATCTTCATACAACAAAACATCAATATCAATCAAACGCGGTCCCCACTTGAACAAACGAACACGTCCAAGTTCAAGCTCAATTGCAAGACAACGCTCAAGCAATTCATCTGGTGAAAGACTTGTCGCAACTTCAACCGCAATATTAAAAAAGATATCTTGATCTTCATAACCAACCGGATCCGTCTGATAAACACTTGAAACCTTTATAACAGAAATTCCGCTTGACGCCGCTAGCATTTGCACAGCATCCGTCAAATTTTGCAAGCGATCCCCCATATTTGTTCCAAGCGAAAGATAAGCTGTCTTCATCACAAAGCACGCTCCCGTTCAATTTCCACTGCAACCGAATGATAATGGCCAGGAATCGGCGGGTTCGGCTTCACCACTTTGACAGTTACCCGCGAAAGAAGTGGATAACCTGTCAAAACCTCCGACGCAATAGTCTCCGCGACTGCTTCGATCAACTTAAACCGCTTCCCTTCCACAACCGCCTTCACCGTCTCATACACATCCGCGTAGCTCACCGTATCTTCCACACTATCCGTTTCCCCTGCCTTCTTCGTTGACAGATGCAAAACAAGTGAAATTTGAAATGTTTGTCCCAGCTTGTTTTCCTCCGGCAAAACACCATGATACCCATAAAAACTCAGTTCATTCATATAAATTTTATCCAATGTTTTCATCCCTTCTCCTCATCCAAAACCACTTTCCCAGTGATCGCATCCGTCATTTTAACCATCCGAGCAACCGGTAACACATCATGCACACGCACAATCGAGCAACCTTTCGTAACTCCATAAACCACCGTAGCTCCCGTACCTTCCACACGCTCGTCTGATGGAAGATCCAGCACCCATCCGATCGTCCCTTTCCTGCTTGTTCCAAGAAGCACTTCGTAACCCAAATCCACGAGCTCATCCACACGACGCAAAACTTCGAGATTTTGATTTTTAGTTTTCACAAAACCAAAACCAGGATCAAGAATAATAAGCTCATCCGGAACACCTGCATCCTTACAAATCTGAATACTTTCCAGCAAGTCTTCCTTCACATTTTCCATAAAGTTTGTATACGCTTGGTCCTTACGATTATGCATCAAGCAAATTGGAATTTGATATTTGGCTGCCACATCTGCCATCCGCGGATCAAACTTCGCGCCCCACTGATCGTTCAAAAAGTCAGCACCAGCAAGAACCGCTTCTTCAGCCACTTCACTTCGCCAAGTATCCACGGAGATCCAAATATCCGGAAGCGCTGCTCGAACTGCTCGAACTGCAGGCAAAAGACGCTTTCTCTCATCGTCCACAGAAACGGGTCCATGACCTGGCCGTGTTGAAATAGCACCAATATCAATAATTTCTGCGCCATCAGCCGCCATTTGAATGGCATGTTCCACAGCTTTTTCAAGCTCTATGTATTTTCCTCCATCAGAAAACGAATCTGGAGTCATGTTTAAAATTCCCATCACCATACTTGGGTGATCTTTGGTCCACATTTTTTTCATTCCGCTCACCTCATCGTTATTATAGCAAAAACTAAGCAACTTTACGCTAGTTTTTACAAAAAAAGAAAGCGTTTTACTGAGCAATCCTTCCCAAGCCATTTATAGCAAATCTGATACACCTATTCCTCATTTTCACTCTCAAATTCCAGACACAAAAAAACCGATGCGGAAAAGAGAGTAAACCGCATCGATCAAAAAGGGAGTTTTGGGATTTTCATTCTTTTGGGAGAAAGAAAATGAAAAAGTTTTGCTTGTTGTTAGCTTATACATATATTCTAACCAGCTTAGAATAAAACTAGCTGGGAATTTTATGATAATTTGCTAAGAAATAAAAAAACTTTCCTTCATTTTTGTACAAAAAAACCGATGTGGAAAAAGGGAGGAAAAACCACATCGGTCAAAAAGGGAGTTTTGGGATTTCATTTCTTGGGAGAAAGAAAACGAAAAAGTTTTGCTTGTTTGTTAGCTTATAAATACATTTTAACCACCTAAGAAAAAAGTCTGCTTGGAGTTCTATGAAAGTTTACTAAGAATCAAAAAAACTTTTTTTCATTTTGAACAGAAAAAAGTCGATGTGGAAAAAGGAAGGAAAACCACATCAACCAAAAGAGAAGTTTGGATAGTCATTCTTCTTAAAAGGAGAATGAAAAAGTTTTGTTTGTTGTTAACTTACAAATACATCTTAACCTGCTTAGAATAAAATGAACTTGGAATTCTATAATAAACCGCTAAGAAAATAAAAGAATTCTCTTAGATTTTTGGGCATATAAAAACCGATGTGGAAAAAGGGAGTAAACCACATCGGTCAAAAAGGGAGTTTTGGGATTTTCATTCAAAAAAGGGAAAGAATGAAAAAGTTGTTTGTTGTTAGCTTATACATATATTCTATCGTTCGAAGAATAAAATTTGCTTTGTGTTTCATGAAAATTCACTAAGAAAAAGAAAAATATTTCCTCATTCAACCTTTCAACCTTTTGCACATAAAAAACCAATGTGGAAAAAGGGAGTAAACCACATTGGTCAAAAGGGAGTTTTGGGATTTTCATTCAAAAAAGGGAAAGAATGAAAATTGCTTGTTGTTAGCTTATACATACATCTTACCTAACAAAAAAGTGTTCTTGCTGTGGAAATCATTAAAATTCACTAAGAAAATTATTTACTTTCTCTTATTTAGTCATTCAAAGTTATAAAGGGGTGTACTTAAATAGCGTTCGCCATTACTTGCGACAATAGCTAGAACTTTTTTCCCTTCGCCAAGTCCCTTCGCCAAATCAAGCGCCGCTTTAATCGTGGCTCCTGAGGAAATTCCCGCAAGAATCCCTTCTTGTTTAGCTACTTCGCGAGCTGTTTCAATCGCATCTTCACTTGAAACTTTTAGTATCTCGTCATATACTTTCGTGTCTAGCGTATCTGGAACAAAACCTGCACCGATTCCTTGAATTTTGTGCGGAGAAGGTTCGCCACCACTTAAAACGGGAGATTCTTCCGGTTCAAGCGCATAAATTTTCACATCAGGATAGTTTTCCTTAAGCACATGACCCACGCCAGTAACCGTTCCACCAGTTCCAACGCCTGCGATAAAGGCATCCAGTCCGTCTTTACCAAACGCTTCCACAATTTCAGGTCCCGTCGTTTCTTCATGAACTTTAGGATTAGCTGGATTATGGAATTGTTGTGGAATAAAGTAACCATTTTCTTGCGCTAATTCATCAGCTTTGGCAATCGCACCTTTCATCCCTTCAGCTCCAGGTGTTAACACAAGCTCAGCACCATAAGCTTGAAGCAATTTGCGACGTTCTAAACTCATCGTGTCTGGCATCACAAAAATCGCCTTATAGCCTTTTGCAGCCGCAACCATCGCTAGGCCAATCCCAGTATTCCCACTTGTCGGTTCAATGATCGTATCGCCGGGCTTAATCACACCTTCTTTTTCTGCTTCTTCAAGCATTGCATTGGCAATCCGGTCTTTCACGCTACCACCAGGATTTTGGAATTCTAGTTTGACATAAACATCAGCGCTGCCCGCCTCAGGCAAGCGATTTAGTTTCACAATTGGTGTTTGTCCAATTAATTCCGTAATCGAATTTACAATTTTTTTCATTTACCTCGCTCCTCACATTCGTTTCTATTCTTACTTTATCTAATTCCGAGTATTTTTGTCAAATTTAAAGTTTTCCTACAAAAAAGCTGTCCAGATAATCTGAACAACTTTTCAAATTCATTATTTAGCTTCTTGATAAATTTCTTCAAGATCACTTTCCGAAAATTCATAGTGACGTCTGCAGAAATGGCATTCCGTATCTGCACCATGATCTTCTGCGATCATCGCGCGAATTTCATCTTTACCAAGCGACTGAATTGCTGTTTTAAAGCGATCTTTCGAGCAGTTACACTCAAATTTCACTGGCAATTTTTCAAGAATCTGCGCGTTTTCCTTCCCACCTGCTAGATGTGCGATGATATCTTCCGGAGTTTCGCCACTATCAATCATACGGGAAACAGTTGGACAACTTGCCAAATTCCGTTCAATTTCTTCAATAATTGCTTCATCAGCACCTGGAAGCAGCTGCACCAAAAACCCACCAGCTGCGCGAATACTCGTATCCGGGTTCACAAGCACGCCAACCCCAACCGAAGAATTCACTTGCTCCGAATTTGCTAGATAATAAGTGAAATCCTCACCGATTTCACCAGAAACGATCGGAACTTGCCCAGTAAAGTTTTCACCAAAACCAAGGTCTTTCACAACAGAAAGCATCCCTTCAGTTCCAACACCGCGCCTAACATCAAGCTTGCCATCACTATTCAATTCCTCAAAGTTAACATGCGGGTTCATCACATAACCGCGAATCGTTCCTTCCGTGTCACCATCCGCAATAATCGTCCCAATCGGGCCATTTCCTTCTACTTTCGTCGTGATCTTTTGGTTTTCCTTTTGCATCGCACCCAAAAATAAAGTCGAAGTCATCGTCCGACCAAGCGCAGCTGAAGCCACCGGCCAAGTATCGTGTCGCTCTTGTGCTTCACGAATCGTTTCCGTTGTCACTGCCGCATAAATTCGAACATATCCATTATAAGCCAAAGCTTTTACTAAATAATCACTCATATATTTCTTATCTCCTTAAGATTTATTTCGCTGATAAAGCAAGTTCAACCCTTTTAGTGTAAGGAAGGGATCTACTACATCAACTAGTTCAGACTTCTCGGTAATGAACCGCGCAAGCCCTCCAGTTGCAACTACCGTTGGCTTCGAATCCGTTTCACGCATCATTTCTCGAATGATGCCCTCACACTGCCCGATGAAGCCATAAAAAATCCCAGCTTCCATCGCGCTGACCGTTGACTTACCAATCACATGTTCCGGTTCCGTGATGTCGACCCGTGGCAACTTTGCCGTTTTCGTATAAAGCGCCTCCGTCGAAATCATAATCCCCGGTGCAATCACTCCGCCACGATACATGCCTTTGTCATCAATATAGCAAAAAGTGGTTGCCGTTCCAAAATCCACAACAATCGCCGGCTTCCCGTATTCATGAATCGCTGCAACAGCATTCACGATTCGGTCTGCTCCCACTTCGCGCGGATTATCCACTTTCAAATTGAGTCCCGTCTTGATTCCCGGTCCAACAACAAGCGGTTCAATCTCGAAATAGCGGCGACACATTGTCGTGATTGCATGCATGACGGGCGGCACAACCGAACAAATGGTGATGGCGTGCACATCAGCCGGTTTAAGCCTGGCTTGCTGAAAGAAGCCTAAAACTAGCATCCCAAGCTCATCTGCCGTTCTCGCCTTATCCGTCGCCATCCGAAATGTCTGCACCAGCTTGTCTTCCCGGTAAATGCCAAGCGTACAATTTGTGTTTCCAACATCAATCACTAAAATCATGAATCGTCCTACTTTCTCTAGAGATCTCTCGTATCATATCATTAAGCGAATCCAACTGTCGATTAATCTGTTTGGTTTAAAAAGGACTAAGCCGATTTCTCGACCTAGCCCTTCACATTTATTCGTTATCTTTCTTGCTATCTTTGCTATCATCCACAGTTGGAGTTTGATCAGCATCCGAATTCGTTTCTTCCTGAATTTCCTTATCCTCTGCTTCGAATTTTTCAGTTGCTTCTTCGCGGTCAACTTTGTCTTCCGCGCTCGCATCCTCTTTCTCTTCCACAAACGATTTCGCATCTTCAGTTTCAGTTTTTTCTTCCTTCTCAGAAGGATACTCATCTTGAGCTTCCTTATCAAGATCTGGAGGCATAACCCCATCATCGAACAAGGAACGAATTTGACGCGCATCAAGTGTTTCAACTTCAAGCAATGTTTCCGCAATCAGTTTATGTTGCGCTTGATGTTCTAGAATAATATTTTTAGCACGGTCATAGCAGTAACGAATAATGCTTTGAACTTCCGTGTCAATCTCATAAGCAATTTTATCTGAGAAATCTTGTCCGTTTCCAAAATCGCGTCCCATAAAGACTTGTCCGTTTCCAGAAGTGAACTGAAGCGGGCCAATCTTATCACTCATACCCCATTCAGTAACCATCCGACGAGCAATCTCAGTTGCCCGTTCAAAGTCATTACTTGCACCAGTCGTTACTTCGCCAAATGTAATCTCTTCGGCAACACGACCACCAAGTAACCCAGTAATCCGATCAAGCAATTCTGGTTTGCTCATCAAGAAGCGATCTTCTTTTGGAAGCATAACAGCATAACCGCCAGCCTGTCCACGTGGGACAATCGTAACCTTATGAACCGTTTCCGCTTCATCTAGCACCATCCCAACGATTGTATGCCCACTTTCGTGATAAGCCACAACGCGTCGTTCTTTTGGTGAGATCACGCGGTTTTTCTTCGCTGGTCCGGCAATTACCCGGTCAGTTGCTTCATCAATGTCACTCATATCAACTTGCTTCTTATCTGCCCGAGCAGCCACAAGCGCGGCTTCGTTCAGTAAGTTTTCAAGATCGGCACCCGAGAACCCTGGAGTTCGCTGTGCGATAGCTTTCAAATCAACACTTTTCGCAAGTGGTTTGTTTCTTGCGTGAACACGAAGTACCGCTTCACGTCCTTTAACATCTGGGCGATCAACCATAATTTGACGGTCAAAACGTCCTGGACGAAGAAGAGCTGGGTCAAGAACATCTGCACGGTTTGTTGCCGCGATAATGATAATTCCTTCGTTTCCACCAAAACCATCCATTTCAACAAGAAGTTGGTTTAAGGTTTGTTCACGTTCATCGTGACCGCCGCCCATACCAGCTCCACGCTGACGACCAACTGCATCAATTTCATCGATGAAAATGATACATGGCGCGTTTTTCTTCGCATTTTCAAATAAATCACGGACACGGCTTGCACCGACACCGACAAACATTTCAACAAAATCAGAACCACTGATCGAGAAGAATGGTACGCCAGCTTCGCCTGCAACAGCACGAGCTAAGAGCGTTTTACCAGTTCCTGGAGGTCCAACAAGAAGCACCCCTTTTGGAATACGTGCTCCAAGATCAGAAAACTTACGTGGATCTTTCAAAAATTCAACTACTTCAACAAGTTCTTGTTTTTCTTCATCTGCACCCGCTACATCTGTAAAACGGACTTTCTTCTTATCATCATTGTAAAGTTTCGCTTTGCTTTTCCCAAAGCTCATCACTTTACCACCGCCACCGCCTTGCGATTGGCTCATTAAGAAGAAGAACAGAATGATGATAATCAAGAATGGAATAATGGAAGAGAAGAATGTTACCCAGCCACTATTTTGCTTAGCTGGAACTACTTCCATTTTAGTTTTATTGTCATCCGCAGCCGTTTGAACTTCTTTTAACAGTGAATCACTGTTGATGGCATACGTTGTAAAAGCTGTATCACTTTTATTTTGTCCTAAACCTGAAGATTTTTCTTTTGAACTATCAGAAGACTTAAAATCTCCCTCAATAGTATAAACGCTTCGATCGGGTTGAATCGTAAATGATTTGACATCCCCATCTTGTAGCTTCGTCATAAATTCGTTATAGCTGATATCTTTCGCAGCCTCTTTATTGGTATTAAAGGAAGCAACAATCCCGATAATCACGAGAAAAATTATGACATAAAATATCGCATTTCTAAAAAATCTGTTCATTCCTTACCTCCTCCCACGCAAGAGCCTGGACTAATCGTTTCAAAAGTTTTTCAAAGGAGCGGTCCACTAGTACCTTTCCCTAGATTTTTCCGAAAAACACATCCGAGTTTGTAACCTCTTACGAAGATTCATGAATTAATATTTTTTAAACTTACAAATAAGTATGTTAACTGAAAAACTATGACTAATCATAGCACAACGAATTCGCCTTGCCTACTATTTTGCACGGTTTTGTAGGCAATTTCTTTCACGTTAAAATCAACCTTCTTTTCTACATTTTACCGAAAAAAGAATAGAAAGTGAAATAGAAATCATTCTGCGTAAATTTCTGGTTTTAAAACTCCAATATAAGGAAGATTACGGTATTTTTCCGCAAAATCTAAACCATAGCCAACAACAAATTCATTGGGAACAACAAAACCGACGTAATCAGCATGAATATCAACATTTCGTCCTTCTGGTTTATCAAGCAATGTCACAAGTTTAACTGACTTCGCTTTACGATATTTAAGCATCTCTACTAGATAGCTAAGTGTTCTGCCACTATCCACAATATCTTCTACAACCAGAACATCTCTTCCTTCAACAGAAGTATTCAAATCCTTGATGATTTTCACTTCTCCAGAAGAAACCATCCCATTTCCATAGCTAGAAACATCCATAAAATCCATTTCTAGATATGTATCTATTCGTTTCAGTAAATCTGTCATAAAAGGAGTTGCTCCCTTTAAAATGCCGATCACAAGCGGATTTCGTCCTTCATATTCCGTTGTTAGCTCCACACCAAGTTCACGAATTTTCTCTTGAATTTTCTCTTCACTGATCAGCACTTTCTGAATATCGTCATGCATACTCATTTTTCCTCCTAAATTTTTGCGGTATCTAATAATATACTGTTTTTTTTCGCGACTCGGTTTTGTATCTTGATTTGATTTCTTGATGCCGGGAATCCATAAAATTCGTCCCGTAAAATCTGTCACAATCGGAATGCTATCCCGCAAATGACGGGGAACTTTTTCCGTAATCAAAATTTCTTTTATCTTTTTGGTGCCGCCGCTTCCCTTTAGCTTCATTTTATCGCCAGGAAGGCGTGTTCGAATGATGAGCGGAAGCGTCACTTCCTCTGCATCTACAATGATGCCATCTAATCCAGATGTTTCCACACCTGCGCTTTTTTGACGCATCTTGAGTTCCGAACCATCGCGCAAAACAATTCGGTCTCCGATTTCCATCTGATGATAAAACTCTTGATTTTTCTGTCCCACGGGAAAGAGTCCCTCAATCCGCTCATAAACTCGACGGATTTCTCTTCCGTTCGGCAAGTTTAATTTTGCAGAAGGATTATCCCTTTCGACAAGCTTTAAAATTTCTTCGACATGTCTTGCAGAAATCTCCTTCATTTCACCGTTTTTATACAGATAATTTAATAGTAAATGAATTAAGCGGCGTTGTAAAGGAAAGGCCGCACTTTTTATCCCGGAAATTTGAAGTTCAACTCCACTTGATTTCACTTCGCCAAATTCCGCAAACTTTTGCTGAGCAAGTTCATCCAAAAAATCCATATCTTCCTGCAATTCAACCGAAAAACGCGCAAAATGTTCTGATACACGTGGATTTTCTCTTTTTAAGAAAGGAACAAGTTCACGTCGGTAACGATTCCTCGTATAAAGCGGACTGTCATTGGTTTCGTCCACAAAATAGTGTAGCCCCGCCGCCTGTGCGTAAGTCAAAATCGTTTCTTTCGTCTCTTCTAGAAACGGACGAATGAGCTTCCCTGAACTAAACGGACGAATCGCTCTCATACCTGCATACCCGCTCCCGAAGCTCCCACGAACAAGCCTCATCAAAATCGTTTCCACTTGATCGTCTGCGTGATGTGCAAGAACTAATTTATCAAAGCCTTGTTCCGCAACCACCGTTTCAAAAAACGCATAGCGCGCATAGCGCGCTGCTTCTTCAAAACTCATCTTCATCTCCACTTGAAGTTTCTTGATATCAACTCGCTTACTATAAAATGGCACATTGCGTTCCCTCGCAAACTGTTCTAGATATTCTTTTTCATCAACACTTTCCACTCGAAGCGCGTGATCAAGGTGCGCAATACTCACGTTCCCATTATAGCGCTCAAGCAAAAAGTGCAACAACGCGAAAGAATCCGGTCCTCCGGAAACTGCCACAAGCAATTTCTCATCTGGCCGGATTAAATCATGCTTTAGAATAAAGTTTTCGACACGCCTTGAAAATTCATCCATTCTAAAAACCTTTCTTCCAAAATAAGGATGGGTAAAATGCCCATCCTTACCGTTTCGTTTATGAATATACGCTTAGCCTCGTCTTGCTCCACGGCCACCACGTTTTGATTCCGTTTGGCGCTTGATAGTCGACAATCTTTCGTCACTATCTTTCAAGAATTTAGCCATTATGTCTTCAAAATCTTCAGGCTGTTTGGACTGAGCAGCTGGTTTTTTGTTATACTTCGGTTTCCGATCATAGTTACGTTCTGGACGTGGACGATCAACTGCCTTGCGGATTGAAAGACCAATCTTACCGTCATCTCCGACGTTCATAACTTTTACCGTTACTTCATCCCCAACCGATAAAATGTCATTAATATCTTTTACATAATTATCTGCGACTTCACTAATATGAACTAAACCGGTTTTTCCACCTTCCAGCTCAACAAACGCTCCAAAATTGGTAATCCCTGTAACTTTCCCTTGTACTTTGTTGCCTACTTCGATCGACATAAAAAAAAGCTTCCTCCTTAAATTTTCACTCTATACAGCCTAATTATAACGATTTAAAAAAACGTGTCAAACACCTGACTTGGATCGAACAGGCGCTTACTCAGATTTTTCCTTTTTCTTTTCAGTCGGAGTATTAAAGATGATTTCCCCTTCTTTCGATAAATAATACTCACTGCGAGCAAGTTTTGCGATGTAATCATCATCATGCAGCTTGCTAATTTCACCTTTCAACTGTTTTTCCTCCAGCTTAGCGTCTGCAAGTTTTTTCTCCACTTTCACTTTTTCAGCTTTTTTGTCCTGTAAAAGCATTGTTTGCTTCGTATAAAGCACGAAGAGAGCAGAAAAAACAACGGCAATGGCAGCAAGAAGTACAGCTAGTCTTCTGGCTAGGGCAACACGGCGTCTATTTCTAGCTTTATTAAGCGTTTCTTTATCTTTAATATAACGATTTTGCATACGCGTAACCGTCTTCTTCTCGTTCATGCCCTACACCTCCATAAGCCTTCAGCTGAAACCTAATCAGATTGAAAGGATTCTTATAAAGATAATATCAATAAATTCACAATTTGTCCATCGTCATCTAATCAAATTCAACACCTTTTTTTGATTTTTTTCACAAGAAAAAACGGCCACATTAGCGACCGCTTTCTCCATTTTCTTGATCATTTCGTACTTCGCTTACAATTTTATACATTTCTGTTGCAGCTTCTTTACGCGCATTTTCCTCTAAGCGCTCTACAACAGCCGTCACCGTCTTAGGTCCAAAACGAATGACAAGTTCATCGCCAGGCTTTACATTGGTTCCTGGTTTTGCGACAGTTCCATTGATCATGATCCGACCTTTTTCTGCCACTTCCTTCGCGACAGTTCGCCGTTTAATCAGTCTTGAAACCTTCAAAAATTTATCCAAGCGCATAACTTGAGCCATCTTCATTCCACCTTTATTATTTTTTAATCACTCTGCGACTCAGTCCATAAAGTTTCGATCCAAATGGCAGATAGACAAAATCTTGAGCTTCTAACAATCGATATCGTAATGTAAACAATAGAAAAACTAGTCCGCCTAAAAGGCTTCCCCCAATCGCCTGAACCGCGCTACCTAAACGGGATCCAAATGGGATGAAAAGCTCCCAGCAAACTGGGATGACACACATGAATAGCAGTGCCAATCCAAGTTTTAGCAAAACATGCGGCGCTATGAAGCCGACCCGTAGATTTTGCTTTAAAGCATAGCCGCAAATAAGCAAAATTGCAAGAAGTCCGATTGATGTGGAAATTGCGGCACCCAGTGTTGACCATTCGGGAACAAGCCATGAGTTGAAAAGGATCTTGATCGCAAGCCCCACGACAACGGCAACAGCGGGAACTGCAATCTTGCCAAAGCCTTGAAGGATACTGCTCGTCATAATGATAAGCGAGCTGAGTAGCACAGCCGGGATGAACATTTGCAAGACGAAAGTCCCGTCGCTTGTTTCAAACAGCATCTGGTTGAGCGGCCGCATAATGATGATCAAACCGACTGTTTCGGCACCCGAGAGAATCAAAGTGAGTTTTACGGCAAGCTTCACAGAGCGTTCCAATTGCCTCCGCTCATTTTTCACTCGAGCCGCGGTAATCATCGGAACAAGCGCAAGCGCTAAGCCAGATGAGAGGACAAGCCCAAGTTGCAGGATTGGCTGGCCCCGATCGTAAATCCCTTTAAGCGATTTTGCAGTGAGTTCCGGGATGCCGCTTTCTGCCATCAAGCGGTAAACTTGGAAGGAATCTGCAAGCTGGAACAAAATGAGCATCGCGCTAACGGTACAAATGGCAAGGCTTTGTCGTAAGAATTCTCGGCCGATCCCCTTCTTTTCTGTTTTGTTCGGGAAAGCTCCCCAAATTTTGAGTCCGCCCTCTAATAGTCGTTTCTTGTAAAAATAGCGCAATAAAAATACGGCAGCAAGTCCGCCAAATACGGCTCCGCTCATCGCAAAACTGGCGGTTTCTGACAGGCTTTTACCAAAGCGAAGCGCAAGCCACGAGCCAAGTAAAATGATCGACACGCGAATGATTTGTTCGACGGTCTGTGAAACGGCTGTCGGGCGCATGTCTTCTTGTCCTTGAAAATAACCTCGTAAAAAGGCAAGTTGTGGGGTAAGCAAGAAAACTAGGCTGATGACTCGAATTGGGCTAGAAAGTTCGCCGTCTCCCATTAAACTCGCAAATAAACCAGCTCCAAGGAAAAGGATCCCAAATAAGCTATAGCAGAGCACTTTAAGTGTTCGATATATGGATTGCAAGATAATTCGCTGCTTACGAAGGTCGTGTTCTGCTTCGGCCATCATTTTCGATACCACAACTGGGAACCCACCTAAAGCAAGCGTCATCGCTATTCCATAAATTGGATAGACTTGTTGAAAAATATAAAAACCAACGTCTCCAACTAAATTTTGAAAGGGCACGCGGTAAATGGCACTTAAAATTTTAGAAACAAGCGAGGCGAGCGTTAACAGTAAAGCGCCATGCATTAAATTTTTAATTGAGCGTTCTGCCATGATTCGCCGCCTTTCTCGCTTTTTCCTTACCTAGTTCTAGGCTTTGTCAGCGGATTCTTCTTCTTTTACAGCATTTCCAAGTTTTTTAAGCAGTTCTTTAGTAGTGAAAAGCCATTCTTGTAAGGCTTTATTTTGGATGTTCATCGTGAGTTTTAGCGCCGCACCGTCCATTCCAACACCAATAGCGCGTCCAAACTCACCTACTACTTCCATCACAACGTCTCCGCGAACTCGCTTCGTTCCTTCATCTGAGTACATCAAGATGATTTTCTTGCCTTCTTCTTTTATAACTTCGATTCCATCTAGCAGTGCAAGAATCCGAAGTTCCGTCACACCAAACAAATACTCCACTTCTTCTGGATACTCACCGAAGCGGTCAATCATATCACTCCGAAGCGTCTCGAGTTCTTCTTCACTTGTCACATTGCGGAATCGTTTATACATTTCAATTTTTTGGCGACTATCCGTGATGTAGTATTCAGGAATGTAAGCATCAACTTGGATGTCAATTTCAACGGGAGCCACTTCTTCTTTTTCTTCTGATGGCATTCTTTCTTCAATAGCATCTTTCAGCATTTGCGAATAAAGATCGAAGCCGACAGAATCAATAAAGCCATGTTGCTGAGCCCCAAGGATATTCCCCGCCCCGCGAATAGACAAGTCACGCATTGCAATTTTAAATCCAGAACCAAGCTCTGTAAATTCTTTAATTGCTTGAAGTCGTTTTTCTGCCTCTTCTCGCAAAACTTTATCTTTTTTATACATGAAATAAGCATAAGCAATTCGGTTCCAACGCCCAACACGGCCGCGCAATTGATACAGCTGCGATAACCCCATTCGGTCAGCATCCTGTACAAAAAGGGTATTCACGTTTGGAATATCCACGCCGGTTTCGATGATCGTCGTTGTAACGAGCACGTCATATTCGCCTTCAAGGAAACTTAAAATAACGGATTCTAGTTCGGATTCTGTCATTTGCCCATGAGCAACGCCAACACGTGCATCTGGAACAAGCGCACTGATTTCATCTGCTTTTTTCAAAATCGTTTCGACGCGATTATAAAGATAATAAACTTGCCCGTCACGCGCCAGTTCACGTTCAATCGCTTCGCGTACTAAAACGTTATTTTGCTCAGTCACATAAGTTTGAACGGGGAAACGATTGGCAGGTGGTGTTTCGATCACCGATAAATCGCGCACGCCAATCATCGACATATGAAGTGTTCGTGGAATTGGCGTTGCTGTCAAAGTAAGCACATCAATCTTAGATCTAATTTGCTTGATTTTTTCTTTATGGGTTACACCAAAACGTTGCTCCTCATCGACAACAAGAAAGCCTAAATCCCGGTACTTAACATCTTTTGAAAGCAAGCGGTGCGTCCCAACAACAATATCAATTGTCCCACTTGCAAGGCCTTTTATGGTTTCATTTTGTTCTTTTCGCGTTCTGAAACGGCTAAGCAAACCAACGTTGATCGGGAAACCTTGAAAACGTTCTTTCATCGTTTCATAATGTTGCTGGGCAAGAATCGTCGTCGGGACTAGGAAAGCAACTTGTTTCCCGTCCATCATTGCTTTAAAAGCAGCCCGAAGCGCTACTTCCGTTTTCCCATAACCTACGTCCCCAACAAGCAATCGGTCCATTGGGCGAATTCGTTCCATATCCTTTTTGATTTCTTTGATCGACCGAAGTTGGTCATCCGTTTCTTGATACGGGAAGGAATCTTCAAACTCCCGTTGCATATCACTATCCGGGCTAAAGGCAAATCCTTGTTCAGCTTCACGCTCCGCATATAACTTGATCAAATCATCCGCAATGTCCTGCACGGATGCTTTTACTTTCGTCTTCACGCGTTTCCATTCGCTTCCGCCGAGTTTATTGAGTTTCGGCGCTTTTCCTTCTGCCCCAACATACTTTTGCACAAGGTCAAGTTGTTCGACTGGAATAAACAGTTTATCTTCCCCTTGATAAACAAGTAGCAGATAATCTTTGTGTACGCCGCTGATTTCAAGCGTTTCCATCCCAACGTAACGCGCAATCCCGTGGTTAACGTGAACGACATAGTCGCCCACTTTAAGTTCTGAATAACTTTGGATTCGTTCTGCATTCGAAAGTTTTTGGCGTTTTTTCGCCTTTTTCACTTGCTTATTAAACAATTCTGTTTCGCTAATGATCGCAACTTTTGAAAGTGGCAATTCAAAGCCATTTTGGAAACTACCAATCACAAATTGGATGACCCCATATTTCGGGACATCTTCCTCGCGTTTTAACACAACGCTTTCCATATCATAATCCGCAAGCGTCTGTTGCATTTTTTCCGCACGCTCGAGCGTTGGCGCAAGAATCACAACTGCATAATTATTTTTGTGCCAGCTCGCCACTTCGGTTTGCAGCACCGACATTTGCCCGTGAAACTGCTGCATTTGTTTATAAACAAAGTTGGTCGTCTTGGAAACTCGGAGACTCCCTTGAGTTTTCTGGAACAAAGTTAAATAAATTTTCGGCGAACGATTTTCTTCCATTAAGTCATGAAAGTGGTGCCCGAGCTTCACGTCACGAACAGTTTCTAACCGACTAAGTGTTTCCGTCTGCCACTCCGCTTCTTCTCGCTCTAAACCCTCGTCTGTTTCTTGGATACGCGCAAATTCATCTAAAACGAGCACCGCGTTTTCTGCAGCATAATCAAATAGCGACGCCGGATCTGGATAAGCTAAACCAATATATTTAAAAAACAAATCTGGCTTGATGCCAGAACGTAACAATTCAAGATCCGTTTCAATATTATTTACAAGCGATTCTTTGTCTTCAGGATTTTTCATGTTGACCAGTGTATCCGAAAGCCCTTTTTCCAATCGTTTTACAATATCTGGGAAATAAGCGGCTTCAAGCAAAATTTCCGTTGCAGGTAAAATTTGGAACTCTTCAATTTTATTTTGCGAACGTTGCGTTTCCACATCAAAATAACGCAATGAATCGATTTCTGTATCAAACAATTCAATTCGAATCGGGTATTCCTCTGTAATCGGGTAAACATCAATGATTCCACCACGGACGCTAAACTCTCCAGGTGTATTGACCATGCCACTCATAGAATATCCCATTGTCACAAGGCTTTCTTTCAGCTGCTCTGGCTCAATTTCTTCTCCTTGAACTAAACGAAGGTTATATTTTTCCCAAAGCGAAACGGGCGGAAGTAACTTTCTCAGTCCAGAAACGGGCACAACCACAATTCCAGGTCGCTTCGAAAGCAAGAAATTAAGTGCTTCAACACGTTGCCCGCGGAGCTCTGGACTAGAAACGCTTAGCTCCGAAGAAATGAGTTCATCGGCTGGATATAAAAATAAACGATCGCTATCCATCAACGATAAAAGATCGTCATATAACTTTTGTGCATGGTATAAATTATGTGTAATCAAAAGTACCGGTCGTTTCGTCGCATTCTCGATGACACTTGCAAAAAGCGCACGTGCTGACCCTGAAAGTCCCGTAACAAGCTGAGATTCTTTTTTATTTGCAACCGCGCTCACAATGTCGCGGATTTCTTTTTGGTCGTAGATTAGCTGTTTCAAGCCCTTCAAAACGATCCTCTCCTTCAATCCAATCTGGCTTCTTTTTCTGAAAATTCCTTCTTTGTGAAACGAGTAAGGCAGCATGCTAATTGGGCGTTCAGAAACCCGGCTAAGCATGCTTAATTATAACGATTCATAACATCAATAAATGGCAATTTCACAGCATCTTCAATCGCATCCGCACTTTTTTTAATCGCAGCAATAATTTCTGGCTGTTCAGCTTTGCTAAAGTCTCCTAATACATAGTGAATGATTTCACCGTGCTCTGGGCGATCAATCCCCACGCGTATACGGTCAAACGTTTGCGACTTCAAATGAGCAATCAGCGAACGCATGCCGTTGTGCCCACCTGCACTTCCTTTTTGCCGCAATCTGATTTTACCAATTGGTAAATCTAGATCATCATAAACAACAATCAAATCTTCTACTGCGATATTATAATAATCCATAAGTGGGCGTACGCATTCTCCAGATGCGTTCATAAAAGTTAACGGTTTCACAAGCATAACTTTCTCTCCATTAATAATCGGAGTGCTGATCATTCCGTTAAACTTTGTGCTTTTCCACGGTGTTTGAAAGCGAAAGCTCAGTTCATCTACCACCATAAAGCCCGCATTATGCCTTGTTCGTTCATATTTCTTCCCGGGATTACCGAGCCCTACAACCATCTTCATTATTATTCTCCCCGCTCAATAAAACCACTTCATTTCGCGAACTGGTTTTCACTCTGTAATGATTATTTGTTTGATTATAACATGATTCTAGTCGTTTTTAAAGTTTCCGCCATTTCGCAAAAAAAGCGTGATGCCTTATGGCATCACGCTTTCACGTTTGTTTTTTGGTAATATTATTCAACTGGTTCTTCAGCGGTTCCATGAGCAGCCTCTGGTTCAGGAGCAGCAGTGTCTGCCTCTGCTTCTTCTTCAACACGTGGTGCTGCAATCGTCAGAATAGCTTCTTCACCATCTGTCATCACTTCATAGTTAGGATTAGCTTGAAGATCACTAACGGCAAGTGAATCACCAATTTCAAGTTTTGAAATGTCGACTTCAATCGATTCTGGAAGTTTATCTGGAGTCGCTTTCACATTTACTTCATATAGAATTTGCTGCAATACGCCGCCAGCTTTTACGCCAACAGATTCACCAACGAGGTCAACTCGAACCTCAGCTTCTACTTCTTCGCTCATATTAACAGCAAGGAAATCAACGTGAATAACTTCATCTTTAATAGGATCTTTTTGATATTCATGTAGCAGCACATTAAATTTTGAGCCGCCAACATTTACAGCGAATACTGCGTTCTTTCCGTGCTCACGTACCGCTTTGATTAATTCAAGTCCATCAACCGAAACAGGAACGTTTTCAGTTTTATAACCATAAATAATCGCTGGGATACGTCCAGATTCACGTACTTCTGTCACTTGTGAATGCGGTTTCGTATCTCTTTTTTGAACTTCTAATGTCGTTGCCATAAAAAATCCACTCCACTCATTCAATTTGTATTCTTTAACAACTAAAGTTTACCCCACTTGTTTGTTTTTAAACAAAATGTTTATCTTCCCATAATTAATGGTAAACAAAAACTAGTGTGAAACTTTGTTATTACGCTTCTATTGTATCGCAATTTTTCGAGCTCTCAAAATTTTTCGCATCATTATTTGGAATGAAAAGGATTACAAACTGTATTATAGCGCTTACAAAAATTCATTAGTACAAATTTCCAAATTAAGGACGTTCATAGTTTCACAAACTGTAATAAAGTGTTATACTGTGTTAGTAAAAAGTTTTCTAAGGAGGAAGTTGTATGATTAAAGACCACCAAAAAATTATTTTGATTGGTGATGGCGCTGTAGGTTCTAGTTATGCATTTGCATGCGTTAACCTTGGAATCGGACAAGAATTTGGTATCATCGACATCGATAAAGATAGAACGATAGGAGACGCTATCGACCTTAGCCACGCTGTCCCATTCTCTACACCGAAGAAAATCTATTCCGCTAATTATAGCGATTGCGGCGATGCCGATCTAATTGTTATCACAGCTGGTACTGCGCAAAAACCTGGTGAAACTCGTCTTGACCTAGTAAACCGCAATATCAAAATCATGAAGGGAATTATTGATGAAGTCATGGCAAGCGGCTTTGATGGCATCTTCTTAATCGCTTCAAACCCAGTTGATATTTTAACTTACGCAACTTGGAAATTCTCTGGACTTCCAAAAGAACGCGTTATTGGTTCTGGAACAAGTTTAGATACAGCTCGTTTCCGTTCTTCGATTGCTGATTATGTTAAAGTCGATGCAAGAAACGTGCACGGATACATTCTTGGTGAACATGGGGACACTGAATTCCCAGCTTGGAGCCATACAACCGTTGGTGGACTTCCAATCTCCGAATGGATTAAAGAAGACGAACAAGGCGCTATGGATACGATTTTCGAAAGTGTTCGTGATGCCGCCTATGAAATCATTAATAAGAAAGGCGCTACATTCTACGGAATCGCTGCTGCACTTGCACGTATCACACAAGCTATTTTAAACAACGAAAATGCGATCTTGCCTCTTTCTGTTTACCTAGATGGTCATTATAACTTAAACGATATCTACATCGGTGCTCCAGCAGTTGTTAACCGTCGCGGCGTGCGCCACATTGTGGAAATGAAATTAACCGAAGAAGAACAAGCGAAAATGAAAGCTTCTGCAGATACACTGAAAAAAGTGCTTGATGACGCAATGAAAGAAGTTTGAGTTTTACCCACAAAAAAACAGGCCAAAAATTTTGGTCTGTTTTTTTTGTGCTTTTTTATTTTTTCTTCTTAAATTTAGACCGAAAAGCTCGTTTAATGACATCAAAAAAGCTTTGCGAAGGGACCATATTAGCCGGATCAACATATACTCGAATCGCACGAAGTACTAGTTTTGGTTTCTTAGCTGAAAACGTATATGTTCCATTACGCTTTGTTTTAATCGCAAAGCGTGGAATCCATCTCCCTTTCAGCATCACTGAAACGATAACTTGGTCCACTTCTTCCCAAGGAATTTGAATGAATTTACGTACATCTCGCGAATTGAAAAATTCAAATCCTTTGTCACCAATCATGATTTTCCCGTAATCTGTCAGTCCGGTAAATGCAGTGGCATCCTCCGTTAGGTCGACTTTCGTATTGATCGATTGAACCAATTAGCCTCGCTCCATTTCTCATTACTTATTTCATTTCATTATACGTTTCTTTTTTCAAGAAGCCAATAAAAAAGCGGCTGATGCAACGAATCACCAACCGCTCAAAGCGAGCTTCTATATTTCTCAAGCAGAACAAACCTGCCAAAAAGTTTCTTATAGAAGTCCGATTACGTGTCCTAGGATACCGACAACGAATAGACCGAGGATAATGATGATCGGGCTGACTTTCTTTCTAAGCAACCACATACATAAGAATGTAAGAAGTAGCGGAACAAGTCCAGGAATCAAATTATCCAAGTTATCTTGTAAAGTCGTAACCTTGACTTTCGTAAGCGATAAACCAGCATCTTGCTGTTCGAGGGCTTTTTGAATTCCCGCAGCACCTTTTGGAAGTTTGTCCCAATCAATATACGCACCATCATCTAATTTAACTTTAGAGACAACTGGCATAAATTTGATTGAAACCCACCTCTCAACAAGTCCGGCGAGCACGAACATACCGAGTATCGATGCACCTTTTGTGATATTTTGCAGCAAACCACCAGAAAGGTCTTCCGTAATTTTAGAACCAGCTTTATAAGCAAATTCTTGCGTATACCACATGAAGCCCCAACGGATAATGTTCCATGCAACGAAGAAAATGATTGGTCCGAGGATGTTTCCACTCATAGCAAGCGAAGCTCCTAGCGCACCAAGCATCGGACGAACCGTAAACCAGAATACAGGGTCACCAACACCAGCAAGTGGCCCCATCATACCAACTTTAACCCCTTGGATTGCTACATCATCAACTGGAGCACCTTTTGCACGATCTTCTTCCAGTGCTAGCGTTACCCCAAGAATAGGAGAAGCAATGTATGGGTGAGTATTAAAGAACTCAAGGTGACGTTTTAACGCCGCAGAACGATCTTCTTTTGATTTATATAATTTTTTGATTGCTGGAATCATCGAGAATGCCCAGCCGCCATTTTGCATACGTTCATAGTTCCAAGATCCTTGGATAAACGTTGAACGCCAAGCGACTTTCAGGCGATCTCGTTTCGTTAATTCAATTTTTTCTTCTGCCATTTTCTTTTCCTCCTTTTTTCCAGATTAATAATCGTTTAGTATGTCGCCGAGCGGATCATTGGAACTGCTTCCGCCGCCTCCGCCGCCATTTGAGCTGCCACCCATTTTGGAAAGTTGTAGATAAATGAGTGCAAGTGCGACACCGATTGCTCCTAGCGCGATAAGTGTAAGTTCAGAAATTGCTGCAAGTACGAAACCAAGGATGAAGAATGGCCAAACTTCTTTTGTTGCCATCATGTTAATAACAAGTGCATAACCAACGGCTACGACCATGCCCCCACCAATTGCCATACCATCTGTTAACCAAGCTGGCATAGATTCTAGGAACGATTGTACAGTATGTGCTGGAATGAAAAGAAGTGCTGCAGCAGGAATCGCGATACGCAAACCTTGCATACACACAGCTCCAACGTGAAGCCATTCAATTCTACGAATATTCCCTTTCTCCGCTGCACCGTCCATCAAGTGAACAATCGGAACAGCTAACGTACGAACGATCATTGTTAAGAAAAGACCTGCTACTGCAAGTGGAATCGCAATAGCGATCGCAGAAGGGATCCCGCTAACACCTTGTCCGCCTAATACTAAAATAATTGCTGACGCAACGGACGCAAGTGCCGCATCGGGAGCCACAGCCGCTCCAATGTTTGCCCAACCAAGCGCGATCATTTGAAGAGTTCCCCCAAGAATGATTCCCGCTGTTAAGTTACCAGTTACTAAACCGATTAACGTACATGCCACAAGCGGTTGATGGAATTGAAATTCATCCAAAATCCCTTCGATCCCCGCAAGAAAGGCAACAACTATTACTAAAATCATTGATATTATAGTCATAATTGACCTCCTACTTTTTTATTTGCGTTACTTCTATTGTTTTTTCAATTCTGTTTCTGCTTTTTGCAAAAGCTCATCAATATTTCCACGTGAATCATTCGGAACTTTACGCACATCGAATTTCACACCTTTTTCTTTCAGTTTCTTGAAAGCTTCGACGTCTTCTTGTCCCATTGAAAGAACTTTACTTACAACGACTTTCCCTACGGAGTGTGCAAGCGAGCCAACGTTCACTTCTTCAATGTCAACGCCACCTTCGACAACACGCAACACATCTTCTGGATTTTCAAACAACAAGAGCGCTTTTGTGTTTCCAAAACGTGGGTCTTTCGCGATTTCGATCATTTTACTAATTGGAATAACATTTGCTTTAACACCCGGAGGCGCAGCTTGTTCAATTAGTTTTTTACGAAGATCATCTTTTGAAACTGCATCTGATACAACGATGATTCGGTTTGGAAGTGTTGATTTTGTCCAAGCCGTTGCAACTTGACCATGAAGCAAACGAGAGTCAATCCGCGCTAAAACGAATTTGATTTTTCCGTCGCCAACAACTGTTCCAGGCGCAAGCGCTTCTTTTGGTTGTGCATCAGCCGAAGCTTCTCCTGCCGTTTCTTGTTTCGGTTCAAGTTCTTCCGGTTTGATACGGATACCTTCTTTACCTGTTTCGATAATATGTGCAGCAATTTCTTGCGCTGATTCCATCGTAAAGCGAGAAGCATAAGCTTCGATCAGCATCGGAAGGTTAAGCCCTGCCACGATTGCCCATTTATCTTTGTGGTCTTCAAATAGGTTATTTGCTTGGTTAAATGGAGTACCTCCCCAAAGATCAACTAAGAATAGTACTTCATCTTGATTGTCAAAGCTAGAAATGGCTTCTTCCATTTTCGCTCTAACATCATCTGGGCCTTCATTCGGCATCAAAGTAATGGCTTTAACATTTTCTTGTTCTCCGAAAATCATAGAACCAGATTGTAAGATCCCTGCAGCAAATTCCCCATGGGTCGCGAGGATAATTCCTACCATTTTTTTACCTCCTAAAAAGTTCAATTTATTTTCCTAAACAGGCGAGCTAGTTAGTTTCAGATAGCTTCCTGCTCAGAAGACGGCTCTCCCTTTTTTCACCGCCCCCTTTCAAGTTTTCAAATCCTTCTACTAAAGCTGCGCAATAAAAAGTTTTACCGCTTCCATTTTCACCGCAACTTCGCCTAAATAATATATCGCAAGTTCCGTGCCAACTTAGTGTATTGAAAATAGAATCTTGTTCTATAGCCCTTTTCAAATGCTTTTTTAACAAGAAACTGCTAGTGTATCATAAACCAATACGTTTCTACTTCATAAAATACAGTGTATTATTTTACAAATTAGCATAGCCCCTCACCATTTTCCTGCCCAAATAGAACTTCCCACTTTCAAGAGAGCCAATTTGTTTCTTTGTTACTCAAAATGTAACAGGTTACAATCTTTTTTTCTTCGTTTTTAAAGCTTTAAAAAGCATTTCCAAACAAACAGGCATATACTATGATGTTGCTGTGGCAAAGAAATACTCGAGTATGCCCGTGCGATTCCCAAACTTATTTTTGAGGTGAAAACGAATGATTAAAAAAAGAGACTACATTGATACAAATGATTTTACAAAAGAAGAAGTTGTGTACTTAATTGATTTAGCATTAAAACTAAAAGAAGCGATTAAAAATGGCTATTATCCACCTATTTTACGCAATAAATCGCTTGGCATGATTTTTGAACAATCTTCCACTCGGACTCGTGTTTCCTTTGAAACGGCGATGACCCAACTTGGCGGACATGCTCAATATCTCGCTCCAGGTCAAATCCAACTCGGCGGACACGAAAGCGTCGGCGATACAGCTCGCGTTTTATCTCGTCTTGTTGATATCCTAATGGCACGCGTTGAACGTCACGACACCGTTGTCGCTCTCGCTAAAGATGCCACAATTCCTGTTATTAATGGAATGAGTGATTATAACCACCCAACGCAAGAACTTGGGGATGCGATTACAATGATTGAACATTTGCCTGAAGGTAAACGAATTGAAGACTGCAAAATCGTCTTTGTTGGCGATGCTACACAGGTTTGTGCTTCAACCATGTTTATGGCTACCAAACTTGGTATGGATTTCGTCCAATTTGGGCCAAAAGGTTTCCAACTTAAAGAACACCATCTTGAAATTGGACGCAAAAACTGCGAACTTTCCGGCGGTAGTGTATTAGTCACAGAAGACGCTGATGAAGCGCTTAAAGATGCTGACTTCATTTATACCGATGTGTGGTACGGCCTTTATGAAGCTGAACTTTCTGAAGAAGAAAGAATGAAAGTCTTCTATCCAAAATACCAAGTCAATATGGATCTAGTGAAAAAAGCAGCTCCTCATGTTAAATTCATGCACTGCTTACCAGCAACACGTGGTGAAGAAGTGACTGACGAAGTGCTTGATGCACCATTTTCAATCGTCCTTGACGAAGCAGAAAACCGCTTAACAGCTATGCGTTCACTTCTTGTTTACTTCCTTAAACCTTATTTGAACTACGCTGAAGAAGCAACTTGCACAAAATTCGATGCTGATATCCAAAAACTCCTTAGAAATTACGTTGACTAAGCACAACTAACAAACCATCCGGGAAGAAGAATTTTTCTTCTTCCCATTAAAAGAGGAAGTGGGTTTTTTGAAAAAGAAAAAGTTTCGTTTGTTTGATGCTGTTCTCATGGCTGTCTGCGTGATCTTAGTCGTCGAATCTGCTGCTCCAGCTGCCGCAATTGGCTCCTCCCAATTTTTCTGGTGGATCGCTTTGCTCATTTTGTTCTTCCTCCCTTACGGACTCATCTCCGCTGAGCTAGGAACCACTTACGATGACGAAGGCGGCATCTACGACTGGGTGAAACGGGCATTTGGAAATAGATGGGGCGGCCGCGTTGCATGGCTCTACTGGATCAACTATCCAATCTGGATGGCAAGCCTTGCTGTACTATTCATGGAAGTAGCTACACAAATTTTCAAGTTACACCTTAGCACACCAGTTTCCATCTTGATTCAGTTATTATTCGTTTGGGTCGTTGTGCTCATCAGTTGTTACCCAGTCAGCGATAGCAAATGGATTTTAAACTTAGCAGCTTTTTGTAAAGTATTCATCATGTTAAGCCTTGGCATTCTGGGCGTTTACTTCGCTGTCACAAAAGGACTTGCCAATGACTTCTCTGGAAAGGCGCTCTTACCAAGTTTCGACTTGAATAGTTTGTCTTTCATCTCGATTATCTTATTTAACTTCCTTGGATTCGAAGTTGTCACAACGCTTGCTGGCGACATGGAAAATCCAAAGAAACAAATTCCGCAAGCCATTATCATCGGTGGTATCTTAATTGCATTCTTTTACTTATTTGCAGCATTCGGAATGGGCGCTGCAATCCCAACGTCACAACTATCTACATCAGGCGGCATGATCGACAGCTTCATTATGCTTGTCGGTAAACTCAATCCGTTTGTTATTGTGATTGGGATCATGTTTATGTACACTTTGATTGCTAACTTGATTTCGTGGGCACTTGGCGTCAACTATGTCGCAATGTATGCTGCTAAAAACCACGACTTGCCTCGCGTATTTGGCATCCAAAATAAGAAAAACGAAATGCCGGTCGGCGCAAGTATCTTAAATGGTGTTGTCGCATCAGTGCTCATCATTATTGCACCACTCATTCCAAATGAAAATATTTTCTGGGCATTCTTTGCGCTAAATGTGGTCGCGCTTCTTGCTTCCTACATTATGATGTTCCCAGCTTTCTTAAAACTTCGGAAAATCGATCCAGACAGACCTCGTCCATTCAAAGTATTTGGCGGAAAAGTGCTCTTGCATTTATTTACGTACGTTCCTGTTGTACTTCTTGTGATTACACTGGTCTTTTCAGCTGTACCGCTAAACGGTTCCGCGGCTGAACTAAACGAAAAAATCCCTATTTTAATCGGGGCTGTCGCCGCCTTTATTGTGGGTGAAATTTGTATTCACATGGCAGGTAAACGGAAGGGAAATAGAAAGGATGAAAAAGATTGAAAACTTTAGATAGTTCTCCTAGAAAAGATGGATTCAGAATGCCCGGCGAATTTGAAGCACATCGCGGTTGTTACTTACTTTGGCCCGAACGTCCAGACAACTGGCGCAACGGTGCTAAACCTGCACAAGAAGCATTTACAGCGGTCGCAACGGCAATTGCCAAATTCGAACCTGTAACCGTAGGTGTTTCTTCCACACAATATAGCAACGCTCGTCATATGCTACCTGATTATGTGCGTACTGTTGAAATTGATAATAACGATTCATGGATCCGTGACTGTGGGCCTACTTTTGTGAAAAACGACAAGGAAGAAATCCGCGCCGTGGATTGGACTTTCAACGCTTGGGGCGGACTTGTTGACGGACTTTATTTCCCTTGGGATAAAGACGATCAAGTGGCGCAAAAAGTGGCCGAACTCGAATCTGCCGACCGCTACCGCTTGGAAAACTTCGTCCTTGAAGGCGGCTCCATCCATGTAGATGGTGAAGGCACGCTGATTACAACGGAAGAATGCTTGCTTTCAGAAGGCCGCAACCCTGAGCTTTCAAAAGCACAAATTGAACAAATTTTAAAGGAATATTTGAATCTCGAAAAGATCATTTGGTTGAAACGCGGGATTTATTTGGATGAAACAAATGGCCACGTGGATAACATTTTGAACTATGTTGCACCTGGCGAAGTGGCGCTTGCTTGGACGGATGACACGACGGATCCGCAATATGAAATTTCGAAGGAATGTCTTGATATTTTGGAAAGCGAAACGGATGCAAGGGGTCGCAAATTGAAAGTGCATAAACTTCTTGTTCCGAAGCCTATCTTGATTACGGAAGAAGAAAGTCGCGGCGTTGATGCTGTGGATGGAACTCTTCCACGTGAAGCAGGCGACCGTCTTGCGGCAAGTTATATCAATTATTATGCAGCGAATGGCGGGATTGTTTTCCCACTGTTTGGTGACCCGCATGATGACTTGGCGCGCGAAACGCTTGCAAAACTATATCCAGATCGCGAAGTAGTGGGCGTTCCAGCACGTGAAATCTTACTCGGCGGCGGAAATATCCACTGCATTACTCAACAAGTTCCTAAAGGATGATTGCGAGGGAGTTTTTATGAAAAATAGAAAAGTTGTTGTTGCGCTTGGCGGAAATGCCATTCTTTCGGATGATGCTAGTGCCCATGCGCAACAAAAAGCGTTAGATCAAACGGCAGAGCATCTTGTTCAATTTGTAGCAAATGGAGATGAATTAATTGTTTCCCATGGCAACGGGCCTCAAGTTGGCAACTTGCTCATCCAGCAGCAGGAAAGTGATTCCGTGAAAAACCCAGCTATGCCACTTGATTCTTGTGTTGCAATGACTCAAGGTAGCATTGGTTACTGGTTACAAAATTCACTTGATAACGCCTTTGCTAAGCGTAAAATGATAAAGGAAACTGTGTCGCTTGTTACGCAAGTCATCGTTGATAAAGATGATCCTGCGTTTTCTCGCCCAACAAAACCTATTGGTCCGTTTCTTTCCAAAGAAGAGGCCGATCTCGAGGCGAAAAAAACGGGTGCGGTGTTCGTTGAAGATGCTGGGCGCGGCTATCGCAAGGTCGTTCCATCGCCAAAACCTCTTTATATCAAAGAACATGAAGCGATCAAAAAGTTGGTTGAAAGCGGTGTCGTTACGGTCTCGGCTGGTGGCGGAGGCATTTCTGTTGTCGAAAAAGACGGTGAATTCACCGGCGTTGAAGCGGTCATTGATAAAGATTTTGCCTCCCTGCGTCTTGCCGAAATGGTAGAAGCCGACTTATTTGTCATTCTAACAGGGGTTGATCATGTTTTTGTGAATTTCAATCAACCGAGCCAAGAAAAATTGGAGCAGGTTACTGTTTCTGAACTCGAAAAATGGAAAGCAGAAAAGCAGTTTGCTGAAGGGAGCATGCTTCCTAAAATCGAAGCAGCAATTGAATTTGTCAAAAGCCGTCCCGGAAGTCGCGCTGTTATTACATCACTAGAAAATATCGAGAACTTCCTTACAAATGGATCGGGAACTGTAATTACTGCTGATTGATAAAAGCAAAAGCGAAACTTTGGCTTTCCAAGCTTAAGTTTCGCTTTTTTTGTTGTTTTTTGGGAGTTTATCGAACCGCAAATATATGATACAATTTACGGGAAATCGTTCAATACGTCACATGGAAAGGATGGAATTTATGGACTTTTTTGAAATCGCTAGCAGGTCCATCACTAACTTAACAAGAAATGAACGGATCTTATTCGACTATGTTGTTAAGAACATGAAACGCATCAAAAACCAAAGCATTCGAGAAGTATCTGCGGAATGTTTTGTTTCTACCACTACTTTCCTGCGTTTCGTACGCAAACTCGGATTCACAGGCTACAGTGAATTTACAACTGTTTTAAAATTCACAGAATCCAGAAAACCCGACATTCAATCTCCTCCTTTTGTCGTTAAGCAGAAGGATTACCGCGAAGAATATTTGAAAAATATTATTGAATCGGTTCGAGTCCTAGAGCCTTCCAAATTAGAACAAATCACAACTAAGCTTGAACAAAAACCTCGGATTTATTTTTTTGCCAAAGGTTTAAGCAAACACGCCGCTGAATATGTCAAATATCTCTATACGATGAATGGCTTTCTGGTCGAATTCCCTGAGGATTATCAGTATCGCCAAGCCATTTTACCGCACATCGGCACTGAAGACATGGTTTTTATCTTAACTTATGCTGGACACGACGTTGAGCTTGTTCAAACAGCGCAGCGACTGAAAGCACGTAAAGATTCTCCCCTGCTTATTTCAATTACTTGCGCCGACAACAATATTATCCAGAACATGAGCGACATTAACTTATATATTTTCACTGATGAAATCGAAATCAACAACCTCGATATGACTTCACGAATTTCCACAATTGCAATCATGGAGCTGATTTTATACCAACATATGGAAAACACGAACCAGAAGCTACTTCAATCAAACGATCAAAATGAGATCCACTTTTGACGAACAGTCAAAACCCAAGTACACTTGAAGAAAAGGAGGTTTTCTAATGATTACAACAACATCCCCAAATGTAGAAGGCAAACAAGTCATCGAGTATAAAAAAATTGTATTCGGCGAAGTAATTACGGGCGTTAATTTTATGAAGGACATCGGAGCTGGGTTAAGAAACTTCTTCGGCGGCCGTTCTGAAGGCTATGAACAAGAACTGATCAATGCACGAGAAGAAGCGATCGCAGAAATGGAAGCACGAGCTGCAGATCTTGGTGCAAACGCCATTATCGGCGTTGACATTGATTACGAAGTCCTTGGTTCTGATAATGGTATGCTAATGGTCACAGCTTCTGGCACAGCCGTTGTGGTTGATTAATCTTAAAAGCTCCTCCTTTCCAGTCGCTTAGGAAAGTTGAGGAGTTTTTTATTTATTATGTATGGGATTATTCCATGCAAAAAAATATGATTATGAAGAAGATTAAAAGTACACCACCTTTACAGTTAGCAGCAATACTTGATTACTTTTCTTGTAAGATCGAAATGGCTACTAAATACTCCAAGCAAATCTAAAATAAATACCTAGCACCATTATTATTTTACTGCGCCATAATTTGTATCCCATATCCATTTTTTTAATATAGCTACTAAGAAGCTAATCTTTTACCAAAATCTCTTTTACTAACTCTTGCTTTATACTTTAGTTAGAATCAACTGAGGCACCGCTGTTTTTACTTTAACAAGAACTTATCTTTAACATAAAAAAATCCTGACAAAACAGATACTAATTTTATTAGCATCCGTTTTATCAGGAATAAATTATTTTTGTCACAATTACTGTGCTTTTATATTTATAAATTCATGTGTTCTTAAGAATTATGCAGGCACATCACGCAAACTCCAAATTACTACCCCTTGATATTTTTCGCGCAAAGCTTCTCCTTGTTTAATTTCTAAAATCAAACCGTGTTTTTCATTCCAATCCCCAGAAACATTGAACGGTTCTTTTCTCCCTGTATAGCCACCACCTACCACAGGCTGGTACTGATTTGAGAGAGGTATCTTTGCATCATCTGTTAGGTAAAAAAGTTGGCCTAGCGGCTTTTTGTGAACCAAACCTGTTAAAGGCTTGCTAACTCTAACCCCTAGTTCCCATTTCCCCAAAAATCGTGTATCCTGAACAGCTAAATCATTTACTGTTTCTTTTACTGGCACATCTACTAGAGCTGGCCCAATTTGCACAGTTCCAAAATCAATGCTCTTCGGTGCACTTTCAAAGCTCAAACTCCCCGTTTCAACTTCAACTGGTACTGTAATAACGCCCTGTACATGAGTAAGTTCGCTTTCAATAACTACGTCAACAGTTGTACTTCCAAGTGTTTCAAATTTTTCTTTTTGTTTAATCCCGATAACTTTAATCTTGTCTTGTGGTAAGATACTTTTTAAATCAGTCACTAAATCGGATGGGTCTAACTCTTCTGGACTCGAGTGTAGAGAAACCACTTGAGGAACAGGCGTAGCTGTTGGAGCCGGCATTTTGACCAGCGTTTCACCTTTCACTTTCAAATCTGGTTGATCACTGTTTACCGCTTCAATCGGAATATGGAAAAAGCCATCAGGTTGAAATGTATCAATCAAATCAGGTGCATCTGTATTTAAATCAAAGCTCCCTGTTATAGATAGCTCATTATTTTTAAGTTGAGACATGGTGGACTTTGTGAATTCCGCATGGAATGTATTAGTCTCAGCATCAAATGTTTTACTTGATGTTACCGCTTTTTTGCTACTATCTACTACCCGAATAGCGTATAATTGATTATTCTTCACCAAATCTCCCATATTAAAATCAACCGAAAACGAATCAGGATACATCGCAGCATTTTGAGTGATCAATGATTGCCCAATATTAAATTCAGCTTTAACAGTTTTTTCATTTTTCATTGGTTCAATAGTAGGCGCTGTATAGGGCAACATAAGAACTAAATCATTACTATTGGACGAAAATAGTCTTTGATAGTATAAAAAGTCTTCATGGTCCTTAAATGGTACTAGCTTCCCGTCGTTATCTCTCAAGCTACCAGAAACACGTAAATGTTGAGATGCGTTATAAAGGATATTATAATCCATTTTCGACCTTTCTCGGCTCACAAATTGATAACTGTTACCCATAGGATCTAAAAAGGATTCACCAGCTCCTGTTATGGTAGCATCCCTAGCGAGAATATTATTAACAGCCGATTTGTCTGAGATCTGCGTTATAACGTTTCGATTCGCTCCATCACTTAAAGTTGAAATTCTAAGTTGCATTGGAAGTAAAATAGTAATCCCAGGATCTTTAATTTCATTTCCATTCCCATCCTCCAGCCAAATTTCAACAGAAAATTCTACTGGATCCAATATCGCTGACATAGTCATCGGAAAATTCGAGAAAGTATCTAGAGACATATTAGGAAGGAGGGTCTTAATCGCTAATACACATGGTTCTCCGTTATGAAACCCTACATTATTAACTTTTAAAACCGTACCGACAGGAAATCTATTAAATGTCTGCGGAAATGGTGGAGGACCTCCATTTACAGTTATATCTTTTGCTGCAGAAATACTTCCATAGTGAATAAGTGGTATGATTTCTCTTGATTTTTGAACTTCTTTCCCCGATACATATTGCCCTTTGGCATCCATAATTGTACCATAAGGTGATTTATCAGGAGGAGTGAGCCCCTCTAGCATGGAATAAGCTGCGCGATTAGAAAAAGGGGGATTCTCAGCATGTTTTTCTTCTTTTTGAACGACAATAGAAACGCTATTGGAAGTATTATTAGCATCATCAACCGCTTGCAGAGAGACCGTTTTAGGTTTTGAAGAAGTGAAACCTAGAACAACTTTATGTTCTTGATTCTTCTTCCATTCTATGATTAGCTGGTGATTTACAGAATCATTTGTTATCGTTGCATTACCTTGTTTTAACTCTTGATAAGCCAGACCTTCAGTGATCGGGACATATACTTTCTCTAAACTATTCGTTTTATCTTGTATAGTAATTTCAAATGGCGAATTCACTGCCACTTTCCCGACATTTGAAGAAATTAGCAATGAATCAGATTGATCCTTCTCAGCAAAAACATGAGAAAAACTCAATATGAACACACCAATCGCAAACAAACCTATACAACCAATTAATACATCTAACCATTTCTTCATGAACTTCGTCTCCCCCTACTTTCTAATGCTATCCACAATCACAATAAAAATCACATATTGTCGTATATTTACCATTTTAACTCAAAATAACTAAGATATTACTGGAACTTTGTTTCATTCACACCCTAACATTTTGACTTTTATGTGAAATAATAATTTTTCAACCTGAAAGTTGTAGTTTATCCCAACTCAAACTCTCTTTTTACAATCACATAAAAACTGTTTTTTCATAAAACAATGAGCCCTTCCCTAACAAAAAAGGCTGTGAACCAAGTTTAAAACTTGGTTCACAGCCCTAAAAACTGCTTTTTATTCAAACAAAGAACTTACCGATTCATTTTCATGAACGCGAACAATTGCTTCACCTAACAGTGGCGCAACTGAAAGTTGTTCCATTTTATCAATCCATTTATCTTCTGGCATTGCAATTGAATTTGTTACAACCAATTTCTCGATTGGAGAATTACTGATTCGTTCCATTGCTGGGCCTGAAAGTACGGGATGCGTACAAGAAGCGAAAACACGTGTTGCGCCACTTTCTCGAAGCGCATTAGCCGCAAGTGTAATCGTTCCTGCTGTATCGATGATATCATCAATTAAGATACAAACTTTGCCTTCTACATTCCCAACAATATTCATCACTTCCGCCACATTTGGACGTGGACGACGTTTATCAATAATCGCAATCGGCGCTTTCAAACGGTCTGCCATTTTGCGTGCACGTGTTACGCCACCATGGTCTGGTGAAACGACCACGATATCTTCACTTGATAGCCCAAGATTGCTGAAATAATCACTTAATAAGCGAACAGCATTCAAATGGTCAATCGGAATATCGAAGAATCCTTGGATTTGCGGAGCATGCATATCAAGCGTGATCATTCTTGTCGCCCCAGCCGTTTCAATTAAATTGGCTACGAGTTTAGCTGTAATGGGTTCACGACTTCTCGCTTTACGGTCTTGACGTGCATAACCATAATAAGGCATAACAATATTGATCGTTGCTGCCGAAGCTCGTTTTAATGCGTCAATCATGATGAGTAGCTCCATCAGATTTTGGTTGACAGGATAACTCGTTGATTGAACTACATAAACGTGACAGCCACGGATACTTTCCTCGATATTGATTTGAATTTCACCATCGCTGAAATGCGTAACACTTGATTTCCCTAGTTCGATCCCAACTTCTTTCGCAATTTCTTCCGCTAACGCACGATTCGAGTTTAGTGCAAAAATTTTCAACTTTGGATCAAAATAATCGTTTGACATAATCAGCCTCCACTAATTTATAAAATGATAAATGAATTTATTCTCTCGGCTAGAAACCGGGACTCCCTTTTCCTTACTTATCGTGCTTTGCGCGAATTTTTTTCACATAGCCTGCTTTATTCACTTGGCGCGCTCTTCCTATCGCAAGTGCATCTTCTGGCACGTCATCTGTAATTGTAGATCCTGCCGCAATATACGTATTATCCGCTATCTCAACTGGCGCAACGAGATTCGAATTGCATCCCACAAATACATTGTCGCCAATTTTTGTCTTAAACTTATTAAACCCATCATAGTTCACCGAGATCGTTCCACAGCCAACATTGACATTCTTGCCAACCTCGGCATCGCCCATATAAATGAAATGAGGCAATTTCGTACCTTCTCCGATCACCGCTTTTTTCGTCTCTACATAGTTCCCAATTTTCACGCCCGTTTTAATTTCCGAACCTGGACGAAGGTGAGCAAACGGCCCAATTGTAACATCATCTTCCACTTTGCTATCCTCAATTTCAGAACTACGCACGTGTACACGGTCGCCAATTTCAGCATTATCAAAAACAGAGCCATTCGAAATCACACAGTCACATCCGACTTTCGTCTTCCCACGTAGCGTGACATTAGCTTCAATCACCGTATCCTGCCCAATTTCAACGTCTACATCAATATATGTGCTTGCTGGATCAATGAGCGTTACGCCATTTCGCATGTGCCGTTCATTGATTCTGTGACGCATCAAGCGCGCAGCTTCAGCAAGTGCCACACGATCATTCACGCCAAGCGATTCTTCAAAATTAGCCATCCGATAAGCGGCAACGACTTCATCTTCATCTTTTAGAATCTTAATAACATCCGGCAAATAGTATTCACCTTGCGCATTATCATTCGACACCTTCGAGAGCGCATTAAATAACGCGCGGTTATCAAAGCAATAAGTTCCTGTATTGATCTCCTGCACGCGTTGCTCTTTTTCCGTTGCATCTTTT
Organism: Listeria kieliensis; assembly: GCF_003369925.1. GTDB lineage: Bacteria > Bacillota > Bacilli > Lactobacillales > Listeriaceae > Listeria > Listeria kieliensis_A. Next base: position 722,899 of record NZ_LARY01000002.1, read on the forward strand.
TGCTCGACGATCTTTTCAACAATACCAAGATCATCACGAATAATCCGACCATAACCAGTTGGATTATCAAGCGTCGTTGTTAAAATTGTTGCTTTAGCACGTTTTTCACTGTGGTACTTAACTAGCGCACCAATCGTATCACTTTCAATTAATGGCGTATCCCCACAAACCACAATCGTCGTGCCATCTAAATTTGCAAGCAGTTCCTCAGCTTGTAAAACAGCATGAGCTGTACCTAGTTGTTCTTCTTGTTTGACGAATTCACTTTTTCCTTCTAGATGCGTACGAACGTCTTCTGCACCATGGCCTACAATTGTTACGATTTTATCAACATTTAAACGTCTAATTTGATCCACTACATGTTCAACCATTGGCTTACCACATACTGGGTGCAAAACTTTATAAAGTTTCGATTTCATTCGCGTTCCTTGACCTGCCGCCAAAACAACAGCATACTGTTTTGTCATCTTTCAGAACCCCCAATTATCACTAATCTACCACTATGAATCATACCGTAAAATCACGTTTTTTTCAAGAAACCCCAGAATGGTTCTTATTCACGCAAAAAAGCCTTCCTATTCACGGAAAGCACAGTCAATTTGTTTTTGTCCTTGTTCGCTGCTTTGTAAAAAATTGAAATTTCGTTTTGGTTTTCTCTAAAGAAGTTTTTGTATCCTTCAATTTCTTTTTCTGGAGCATTTGCAACATCAGAACCTCATTTCAACAATTTCCTCCATTATAACATAGCCACCCAGCTAAAAAAAGAGCGAAACCAAAAAGGACTATCGCCAAAAAGGCGATAGTCCTAGCATTTGATCATCATATTATTCAGCAGATTCTGGATCAGATTCCTCTGACGCAGCATTTGCTTCTTCTTCACCAACACGTTCGTATTCTGCAAGAACTACATCTTGAATTTTACCACGTGTATCCGAATTAATTGGATGTGCAATATCACGGAATTCCCCATCAACACCGCGTTTGCTTGGCATTGCTACAAAAAGACCGTTGTTTCCGTCAATCACACGAATATCGTGTACGACAAACTCCTCATCTAATGTGATTGAAGCAATTGCTCTCATTCTTCCGTCAGTTTCCACTCGACGAAGTCTAACATCTGTTACTTGCATTCTCTCGTCACTCCTTATCCCTAATGCCCTTAGCCAAAGATGCGGTTTGCGATTTTTCTTTCGGTAACAGATTTAATCCCCTCTCTGTTCCATATCTCGCCGCATTTCCTTTAAATAAGGGGATTTCTTTATTCTGCCGCAGCTTCTTCACTTTCAGAGCTTCCATCAACTGCAACTGGTTCTTCTGCTACGTCATAAGCAGCAATAACTGCTTCCTGAATTTTCGCACGCGTATCCGAGTTAATTGGATGCGCAATGTCACGGAATTCCCCATCAGGAGTCCGCTTGCTTGGCATCGCTACAAAAAGCCCATCATTTCCATCGATGACACGAATATCATGTACAACGAATTCTCCGTCAATTGTGATTGAAGAAATAGCTTTCATTCTTCCATCTGTCAATACTTTACGTAATCTCACATCTGTAATTTCCATTTTCTTCACCACCTTAAGTCTAGTTGCTCAGCTTTTCAACCTAGCTGTCTGTGCAACAAAATTAGTCTTGATTTACAGAAAACAGAGATTCATACTTTCTCACCAGGCACCTCGTTTTCTATATTCATATGATAATAAAAAAAGATGAATTTGACAACTTTGTGAACTCTAAGTTTTTTCATCACTTTCATATCCTTAAACCATTGACAAAAAGTGATTGTTTTTTAATTGTTTTAAATTGTTCAACTAGATATTGAATTTTCTTGTAATCCTTTTGGATCAGTTATTTCAATGACTGAGTTTTTATAAAATTCATTTCTTACCATTAGCTTTCAAAAGATAAATTTGATAAAAACTGTGCACAATAAAAATTTATTTTTTTGCAGTGCTGAAAAGAAAAACTTTACAAAATAGCATTCAAAATTTTTGCGTATTTTTTCACAATATCACAAAAGAATCTTTCGAAAACGTTGTCAAAAAGCCATTTTCTTTTAATTCACACTTTGAAGGTAAGAATTAAAGTGTAGATTTTTAGTTCTTATGTAACAAAATTGTTAAAATTGAATGACAAGACACTTGTATATAATATATATTACGTTTTTCGAACAAAAACCAAGTTTTTATATTCTTATGTGATCCCCTTTCTTCTACATTCACATAAAAACATGCTTTAAATAAAGAGTCATACGTTTATTTAAAGCATGTTCATTGATTCTTATTCGGATCGAAGTGCGTCAATCGGACGAAGTTTAGATGCTTTATTCGCAGGTGCAAGCCCAAAGATGATGCCGATACATAGTGAAAAGACAAAGGAGAAAATAATGGTGCCTGCGGTCACACCAGATGGAATATCTGCTACATTCCCAAAGATAAGCGCACCACTTACTCCAATGATGATGCCGATAATGCCTCCAACAACGCTGATAACAACAGATTCAATTAAAAATTGTGTAAGGATATCACGTTTTTTTGCACCAAGCGCTTTACGGATACCTATCTCGCGGGTTCGCTCGCTCACAGAGACAAGCATGATGTTCATGATGCCAATTCCGCCGACGATAAGGGAAATGGCCGCGATTGCCCCTAAAGCCGTCGTAAGGGTGCCGCTGATCGTATTAAAGGCACTTAGGATTTCTTGTTGGTTGATGACTTGATACGGCTGTTCAAGCCCGGTATCGGATGCCGGCTTGGATTTGTCGTCGGTATCTTGATTGAATTTAATGGATAAGCGCGATTCTAAGGTGCTCACCACAAAATCGACGTCTTCGGCTGTCTTAGCTTCTACATAGATGGTGCGGACATTTGCATCCTTAAGCAAGCGCTGTGCCGCCATGATCGGGATGAAGACTTGGTCGTCGCTTGAGCCCATCATGGATGCGCCTTTTTCTTTAAGAACACCAACCACTTTATATGGCAGCCCGTTTAAGCGGATCGTTTTCCCAACCGGGTTAGCAAAACCAAAAAGGTCTTTAGCAACTGTCGGGCCAATCACCGCCACTTTTTGACCGTATTCAATATCAATCGGTAAAAGGAAGCGCCCGTTTTCTAGCTCAAGGCTTCTCGCTCCTTTGTACTGGTCGTTTGTTCCGATGACTTTTAAGTTTTTCGACTGGTAATCATTGGTCGCTGTTGCTTGGCCAGAAAGTTCGGGTGACACGCTTTTCACGCCGTCAATCGACTGATATTTCATCGCTTCATCATAGCTGAATTTATCGTTTGGATTGGTTGAATTATTCATGACGGTCACAAGATTGGAACCTAAGCTTCCCATTTGTTCGTTCACTTTTTGAGTTACGCCATTTCCTAAAGAAACAAGGAGAATGACGGAAGCCACTCCAATGATAATCCCAAGCATAGTCAAGAAGGAACGCAATTTGCTTGAGCGAAGTTGTTTAAATGCCATTTTCATGCTTTGAAGTGCGCTCAATTTGCCACCTCCTCATGATAAAGCCGTCCGTCTTGGATGCGGATGCTACGCGTGCCATATTTTGCTAACTCAAGATCATGCGTAATCATTACAATAGTGTTTCCGGCTTTGTTTAAGTCTTTCAGGATGCTCATCACTTCTTTGCCGGTTTTGGAGTCAAGCGCGCCAGTTGGTTCGTCGGCTAATAAAATGGACGGGTTCGCGGATAACGCGCGCGCTATCGCCACACGCTGCTGCTGCCCTCCTGATAGTTGTGTTGGCAAGTTATTTTTCTTGTCTGAAAGGCCAACTTTCCCAAGGGAATCAAGTGCGATTTTTTCTCGCTTCGATAAGCTGTAACCTCCATAAATAAGCGGCAATTCCACATTTTCAAGTGCCGATAGTTTCGTAAGCAAGTTAAATTGCTGAAAAATAAAGCCGATTTTTTTATTACGGATCTCGGAAAGTTTATTATCATTTAGTTCGTAAACGTCCACGCCATCAAGATGATAACTGCCTTCATCTGGAACATCTAAACAGCCGATCATATTCATCAAAGTGGATTTTCCCGATCCGGATGGTCCGACAATGGAGAGAAAATCACCTTCATTTACTGAAAGGGAAACATCATCAAGCGCTTTAAAGGTTTCGTCGCCTAAAGTATAGGTTTTCGTGATATTTTTCATTTCAATCAGCGGATTCATACGTGATCCCTCCTTCCTTTTTTCAGTCATTAAAATCCAGACTCTTGTGTGTTTGACTTGTTGGAAGGCAGGATAACTTTATCCCCTTTAGAAAGACCTTTTGTGATTTCAATATTATCTTCGTTATGCAAGCCAGTTGTAACAATTTTCTTTTCTTTTTTCACTTTTCCGTTTTTATCTTTTTTCGGTAACATTACATAGTAACGGTTATCATCATCTTTTTGAACGGCTTCAATTGGCAAGTAAACTGCATTTGCTTTTTCTTGCACGAGAATTGATGCGTCTGCTGTCATCCCTGCTTTCAGTCCGTCTGTTTGGTCAAGCGAAATAATCACTGGGAATGAAGATACGCCATTTTGCACTTGTCCTTGCTCCGCAATTTGCTTCACTTTTCCTTTAAAGGTTTTATCAGGAAGCGCCGTCACATTAACGGTTACTTCTTGGTCTACTTTAACATTCGGAATATCAAGCTCGTCCATTTGTACTTGAAGTTCTAGCTCATCATAATTAGGGACTGCTTTATTCGCCGCTACGATAACCCCCGTTGCAGTTGCGTCAATTTTCATCTCGCCTTGTTTCACTTTTGTTTCGACTCCATCACTTTTCGAACTATTTGTTGCAGCATCTTTATTATCCTTATTTAAAAAGGTAATGACGACTCCTGCAATAACAATGATAACCACGATTGCGATCAACCATTTGACCCACTTTTTCATACTGTTTCCTCCTACTCGAATCTAGAATTACATAACCCATATTTTACCATAATTAGAAGCATTTGAACGTGCGGCGCTAGACTGAATTTCATAAAAAAAGAAAGCTGCTGTGGCAGCTTTCTTTATTCGGCTGAAAAGTAGTTACCTTCAACCACTTCAATTTGTCGTTCTTTCACATTTACATTTTTGATCTTAACGAGCGAAACGTAGTCATCAACGAGGCGTTCCTCCGCATATTCCGACTCGACTAAGACACCAATTCCGACAAGCGTCGCCTTAAATTCATCCAAAAGATTTTTCATTCCATTAATGGTTCCGCCCGCTTTCATGAAATCATCCACAATCACAACGCGCGATCCTTCTGGTAAACTCCGTTTCGAAAGCTCCATTTTTTCAATGCGCTTGCTAGAACCGGAAACGTAATTAATGCTTACTGTCGAACCTTCTGTTACTTTGCTGTCACGTCTCACGATCACAAACGGCACGCTTAAATGTTCTGCCACTGCTTGCGCGATCGGAATCCCTTTTGTGGCAACGGTCATAATCGCATCAATCGGTTTATCGTTAAATTTCGTCGCTAAAATTTTGCCGATCGCTTTCAGTGTAACTGGCTCTCCAAGCAAATCAGATAAGTATAAATAGCCGCCAGGAAGCAAACGATCCGGCTCTGCAATTCGGTTGCAAAGCGTCTGGATAAAATCAAGCACATCTGCATTATCAGCTTTTGAAATATAACGCACGCCACCAGCTGCTCCTGGAACCGTCTCAAGCGTGCCAATGCCACGATCTTCGAATGTTTTCTTGATGATGACTAAATCCTCACTAATAGATGATTTAGCGGAACCGTAGCGTCCTGCAAACATCGTAAGCGGGATCAGTTTTCGTGGATGTGCCAGCAAAAACTGCGTCATATCAATTAACCGTTCACTGCGCCGAACTTTCATTGTCTCTCTCCCTCTTCAAAATCCGCATAATTTTAAAAAAATTATATGTTTTGTCCGTATTTTCTTCATTATAAAACGACTTCGTAGAATTGACAACTACCAAGAAGTATTTTCAGGGATTTTCATAGTTTTTTATTGATTTACTACATAAAAAAAGCGCCACCCCAAATGGCGTCGCGCTATTTGTTTATCCCTTCATCATTCCAGGGTCTCACCATATAAACTTCTGAGCAAAAACCACGTAAGCCATTATATACTCGCTTAGCACGTGAATATTGCTTTACGATAGCAAACACTGTTGGTCCGCTTCCGCTCATCATCGCTGCGTCTGCACCAAATTCAAGCATTTTTTGCTTCAGCTGTTTAACTTTTGGATTCTTTTCAAGCGTGACACTCTCAAGCACGTTTCCCATTGAATCACAGATTGCATCTAAATCTCCCGCTTCAATACCTGCAAGCATTCGTTTGGTATCTGGATGCTCGACTTCGTCCAATTTAAGTTCTTTATAAACAGACGGCGTTGAGATGCTGATACTCGGCTTGGCTAGGATGATCCAGCAGCTAGGCATCATCGGTAGCTTTTGAATAACTTCACCACGACCAGTCGCAAACGCGGTGCCCCCGTAAAGACAGAAAGCAATATCCGATCCGATTCTTGCGCTAAGTTCTGCCAGTTCTTCAAGCGAAAGTCCAAGTTTCCAAAGTTCATTCAACCCTTTAAGCGCTGCAGCGGCATCCGTGCTTCCTCCGGCCAGTCCCGCCGAAACCGGGATTTGCTTATCAAGCGTTATTCGCGCTCCCATCCTCACGTTATATTTTTCTTTTAAAAGAAGGGCAGCTTGATAAACAAGGTTACGGTGGTCATTCGGAATAAAATGTGCCCGCACGTCAAGAATGATTTCATCACTCGAAATGAGTTCGAGCTCCAAGCGGTCGGCAAGGTCAATTGTTGTCATTACCATTTCCACTTCATGATAGCCATCTTCACGCTTATATAGAGCGTCCAAAGATAAATTAATTTTAGCCGGCGCCTTTAAATCTATTTTCATTCTATCTGCCTCCGTCAGTCCTCTAAAATCTCTTTGTATATTCTATCATAAGCCGAAAGAAATATGTAGCTTGATTTGATTTTCTTCCACAAAAAAAAGCTGATCCTTTTTTCGAAAGGATCAGCTCGCTTATTTCTTATAAAGCTAGTTCTTTTTTATCGTCAGTAAATACCAGTTCCACAGCATCAGTTAGAATATCCGTATAACTATAAGATACTCTTTCAAAATTGTTTTCATCTTGATCAAGTTCAACGATGAATACGGATGGATAAGTTTCCGCTAAAACGCCGCAGCGTTCAATCGTTTTTTTGCGTCCACCGTGTGCTTTCAAAGTTAGTGCTTTTCCTAGTCTAGCATCTAGACCTTGCTTAATACTTGCAATGGTTTTTGGCATTATCTCCACCTCACTATTTACTAGTATAACATAAACAGCAGTGAAAATCAATAAGATAATATTTTATCAGGGATAGCAAGCCATGTCAACAAAGAAATCCCATTTTGAGCTATTTTTTTAGAATTTCCGCCAATTCGGCAGCAACTGCTGCAAATTCTGGAATCGAAAGGGTTTCACCACGTCGTTTTAAATCGATCCCAATTTTCGCAAGCCGGTCTTCCGTTTCTTGCCGCTTCGCTTTTAATTCAGGATATTTTTGCGCTAAATTATTCCACAACGTCTTCCGCCGGTTCACAAACGATGCTCGCACCACTTCGAAAAAGAAAGTTTCATCTTCCACGTGAACAAGCGGCTCTTCTCTACGCACAAGGTGAATGATGGCAGAATCCACATTCGGCTTTGGCATAAAGACGTTTTTCGGGACGATAAAAGCTAGACTCGCTTCCATGTAATATTGAATCGCAATCGTCAAGCTGCCATAACTCTTCGTTCCCGGCACCGCGCTAATCCGTTCTGCTACTTCTTTTTGCAGCATAAACGTCATCGAGTTAACAGGGATTTCCGAATGAAGTAAATTTAAAATAATGGGTGTTGTAACGTAATAAGGCAAATTAGCCACGATTTTAAGCGGAGCTTCTGGATCCGCAAATTGTTGCGCAATCACTTCTTCCACATTCGCTTTTAAAATGTCCGCGTGCTCAATATGCACGTTTGAATAAGGGGAAAGCGTATCCGCAAGAATAGGCAGTAAGCGCTGATCGATTTCAAACGCCACCACTTCTTTCGCTTCCCTCGCCAAATGTTCAGTCAGCGCCCCGATTCCCGGACCAATTTCAATAACATTCGTCTCTTTCGTAAGACCCGCCGTTTCCGTAATTCGCCGTAAAATATTCGGATCGATCAAAAAATTTTGCCCCAAACTCTTCTTAAACAAAAAACCGTATTTCTTTAATATCTCCGCCGTACGTCCGGGCGTTGCAATATCTTTACTCATTTCTCTCCTCCTGAAAAACTACGCCAAGCGCGTCTTCAAATTCCTGAGCCGTAATTTCGAACAAATTTAATCGAGCTTCAAGCTGCTTTCCGTTTGCATAGCCAATCCTCAGCTCTTCGCCAAGCAATTCACGCCGTCTTTTAGCCCCGTCGCCAAATAGCAGGCCGGCTTCAATCAGCCTCTCGCGCGTTACAAGCGGGGTCTCCGCTCTTTTTATGCGACTTGTATGGAAACGTTCCAAAGCAGCACGAATCGCCTCAGGGGAAGCATGCTCAACGCCAATCCCTCTTCCAAATTTTGGTAAGGCATCTTTTTTCTTAATGAAGGCATGTTTGCATCCAGGCACTTGCGCTTCAATCGTCTTGCGGATTTTCTCTCCCGGAAAGTCAGGGTCCGTCAAAATGATGACGCCACGTTTTTCATTCGCGTGACGAATCTGCTCAATCGTTTCTTCATTGATCGCCGAACCGTTCGTTTCAATCGTATCCGCTTCTACAGCCCGATTGATCGCTGTGGTATCATCGCGCCCCTCAACGACAATCACTTCTTTTATGACCGGTTTTTCCATCTCAAAACGTCCTTTTCTAAAATCAGTAAGCTTATCATATCATAAGCCAAAAGAAAAAGCGAAGCCCGATTAGTCAGCCTCGCTCTTTATCCATGTTTTTAATTAGAGAACCGTAACGGTCACCGTCCGGCGTCCCCAGCTTATGCAAGCTGCGTTACTCGGGAAGTAAACATCCACGATATTCCCTTTAATCGCACCGCCAGTATCCCCAGCGATTGCTTCACCGTATCCAGAAACGTAAACGCGTGAACCGAGTGGAATAACACTTGGATCTACAGCAACTACTTTCATCCCTGGATTCGCAGACAAGTTAATGCCTGTTGCCGTCACGCCACCACCTGTATAAGCCGTGGACTGCATCGTGAACGTTCTACCGCCACTTGGTGTGCTACTGCTACTTGATGCTGAACTTGCTTGCTCAGGTGGTGCTGCTACAGCTTTCTTACCCGAATTTTTGTGGCTAACTGCCGCTACTTGAATTTGTTTCGTACCACGCGCTACCACTTTATTTTTACTATCTGTTAGAAGAGATTCGCCTACGCGTTTGCGGGATTTCTCTTTGCCATTTTCAAAAACAACTTCATATTTGACTTTCTTCGTACCGTGTTTTCCATCCGAAAGAAGTTTTGTTTCTCCTTTTTCCAAGCTGGAATCCTCTTTATACACAGTGTCAAAAGCAATCTTTTCATTTTTTTCTTCCGTCTTTTTATCAACATATGTAACACAAACTGTCATGTTTTCTTTTAAGTCAGCGTCTTTTTCAGGTGATACGCGATCATCTTTTCCTAGCTTGATATTTTTTTCATCAAGTAGATCTTGAACACTGCTTTTTGTTGACCAGACGTTTTCTTTTTTCTCCCCATTTTGAAGCGATAGTGCAATCGCTCGGTTAATGTTTACGTTCATGCCATCTTTAACTTTTGCATCAAGCGCAACGTTAACAGCATCTTGTGGACGCGTTGTAATGTTTTCGTCCTTTAAAACGTCACCAACCGTTTTTTTCGTACTCCACACTTTTTCTTTGTTGCCGTTATCTATGATAGTAAGCTGGTTTGCTTTCGTGTAATCGATTTTCATGCCATCTTTGATTTTCGTGTTTTTCGCAGGAGACACTGCGTCATGTGCGGAAAGTTTAATTCCTGACTCATCTAATGCTTCTCCCACTGTTTTGGCATGTGTTTTTGCTTCGATTTTTTCACCAGCGTTATTAATAATGATATCGTTTTTAGTTCCTTCGAAAACGAAATAAAAAACCAATGATACTACAATAACAAATCCTGCGATCATAAGCGGTAATTTCCATTTTGATGATCGAACAGAGTTACTGCTGTTTTCCATGGTCATATATTTCTCCCCTTTCTACTCGCTAGTGATTATATACGGGGGACTAAAGAACTGTCAATTTTTGTGAAGTTTTTTGCATATTTTTATTGATAACGCCTGAAAACCTTGTAATATCAAGCATATAAAAGGTATTTTTTCTAACATTTTTTAAATGTAACAGAAATATTTCAAACAACTACGACTCGAGACTTAGGCATAAAATCGTGTGGTTTAGACCAAACTCTACTTTTTGTATCCAAAAAGCTTAAGAATAGGTTACAGAGTACTCCTTTTATTACAGTTCCATGACAATGCAAATTATAAGCGAAACAGTTTATTTGCGTTATTCATTGATAGGCGGGCGATTTCCTCATATTCAAGCTCTTTTAATTCCGCTATTTTTTCGGCAACCAACTTGACAAAAGCTGGTTCATTTCGTTTCCCGCGATTAGGATGCGGCGCAAGATACGGGGCATCTGTTTCAATCAAAAACTTATCGAGCGGCACTTTTTCGGCTGCTAATTTAGGTAATTTAGCATTTTTAAATGTAACAGTTCCGCCGAATGAAATATAAAAGTTCAGCGCCAGACATTCTTCCATTACTTCGACCGTTTCACCAAAGCAGTGCATGATGCCACCCACTTCTTCAGCGTGTTCTTCTCGCAAAATGCGTACCACGTCTTCTGTTGCTTCACGATTATGAATGACGATGGGTAAATCTACTTCTTTTGCTAGGCGAATTTGCTTACGAAATACCTCGAATTGGACTTCTTTAGGCGACGTATCCCAGTGATAATCTAAGCCCATTTCCCCAAGCGCAACCATCTTAGGATGCTTTGTAAGTTCACGAAGCCAGTCGAGATCTTGATCTGTAAAATCAATGGCATCTGTTGGATGCCAGCCGAGGATCAAATAAATAAAATCGTATTTTTCTGCTAGCTCAAGCGCCCGTTCAATTGTTTCTTTATTAAAACCAACCACCGCCATTTTAGAAACATCATTTTCTTTGGCACGAAGAATGACATCTTCCAAATCGTCACGGAAAGCTTCATCATTTAAGTGGACATGCGTATCAAAAAGCATTTTCTTCCCTCCAAAATTTCATTTCCTTCTATTATACTATTTAAAATTCACTTCGAAAACTTTCTGCTTTCATGAAAAAATCCTCATTGCGCGAAAACGCGCAATGAGGATCACTCAACTTATTTAACTTTTGCCCCATTTGGAAGGGAGCTTCCTGCTTCAATGACTTGCAATTTACCATTTGACTCGCCAGAAAGGATCATTCCTTCGCTCATCAAGCCGCGCAATTTAACGGGCTTCAAATTGGCTACTACAATCACTTTTTTGCCAAGTAAATCTTCTGGCGCGTAGAATTCAGCAATTCCAGACAAGACTTGGCGCAGTTTACCTTCACCGAGATCAAGCTGGAAGCAAAGCAATTTGTCAGCTTTCTTCACTTTCTCCACTTGTTTGACTTCCGCTACCCGAAGATCGAGTTTATCGAAGTCTTCGATGCCGATTTGCGGCGTTTCAAAAGCTTGCGCCTCCACTTGTTCGGCTTCCTCAGCTTGCACAGTTTTTTGCGCCTTCATTTGCTCTTGAATGTAAGCCACTTCTTCTTTGGCATCAAGACGTGGGAAAATTGGGGTTCCTTTTGCCACAACTTTTGTGCCAGTTGGGATTTTACCAAAGCCTACCAAGCTATCAAAATTCTGTTCGGAAGAGAGATTTAGTTGGCTAAGGATTTCTTGCGGAGCTTTCGTCAAGAACGGTTTTAAAAGCACGGCCGTAATGCGCAGAGATTCCGCTAAATGCGTCATGACGCTCGCAAGTTCAGCCTTTTTTTCTTCTTTTGCAAGAACCCACGGTGTTGTTTCATCAATATATTTGTTTGTACGGGAAATGAAGGACCAGATTTTGGCAAGGACGACGGAGAATTGCATATTTTCCATTCCTGCCTCATATTCCTTCAAAACTTCGTCTTTGAAATTTTCAAGTGCTTCATCAAAATCGGTTACATGCCCTTTATAAGCTGGGATTTCGCCATCAAAATACTTGTTAATCATTGCGATGGTCCGATTTAATAAGTTGCCAAGGTCATTCGCAAGATCATAGTTAATCCGGTCGATGAAGTCTTCTGGCGTGAATAAACCATCAGAACCGAATGGGACTTCGCGAAGCAAATAATAGCGAACCGCATCGAGACCGTAGCGATCAATAAGCATGTAAGGATCCACTACATTGCCTTTTGATTTCGACATTTTGCCATCTTTCATGAGAATCCAGCCGTGTCCGAAAATCTTTTTCGGAAGCGGCAAATCAAGTGCCATCAAAATGATCGGCCAGTAAATGGTATGGAAGCGGATAATTTCCTTCCCAACAATTTGTACATCTGCCGGCCAGTATTTTTGGAACAATGAATCATCATCTGAATCGTAACCGAGTGCTGTAATATAATTGGAAAGGGCATCAATCCAGACGTAAACGACGTGTTTCGGATTGCCGGGAACTTTGATTCCCCAATCAAATGTGGTACGCGAAACGGCAAGGTCTTCAAGTCCTGGTTCGATGAAGTTTTTCAGCATTTCATTTTTGCGTGATTCCGGCAAAATGAAATCAGGATGCGAATCGTAATATTCAACGAGGCGATCTGCGTATTTGCTCATTCGGAAGAAATAGGATTCTTCTTTTACAAGTTCCACTTCATTTCCGCTTGGCGCTTTTCCGCCGACCACTTTTCCATTTTCATCGCGATACACTTCAGCAAGCTGCGTTTCGGTGAAATATTCTTCATCGGAAACGGAATACCAGCCTTCATACTCACCCAGATAAATGTCCCCTTGGTCAAGTAGTCGTTTAAAGATTTTCTCGACGCCGCGTTTGTGACGCGGCTCAGTAGTGCGAATAAAATCCGTATTGCTAATCTCCAGTTTCTCCCAAAGGCCCTTAAAGTTTTCGGCGAACTCATCAACGTATTCCTGTTCGGAAATTCCGCGTTCTTTCGCTTTTGTTTGGATTTTTTGACCGTGTTCATCAGTTCCTGTGAGATAAAAAACGTCAAACCCTTTCAAACGTTTATAACGAGCCATTGCGTCTCCAGCAACGGTTGTATAGGCATGTCCGATATGCGCTTTTCCGCTTGGGTAGTAGATGGGTGTAGTAATGTAAAATGTATTTTTCTCTTTTGGCACTCCTGTTCCCTCCTTCAATCAACTTAACAATTACCACCTATTATAGCATTTTTTGGAAGATTACGGGAGAGACTTCAAAAAATTTATCTGGTTCTAAAAAAGTACTTCACCCAGTAAAAATTCACTTCCATTCAAAATATTCCTTATCCGCTTCATCAATTAAAAAGGCAAGTTCCTCTTCGTCACCAAAGTAATTTTTGATTTCATCCCAGAGAAAGCTATAGAAGTTCTTTCTCTTAGGATAAAATCCCATCCAGTCCCAACAAACAATTTCTGGTTCATTGTCGATCAATATATGATCGTAATCAAACGCGTAGCCATCAGAAGATTCATCAATGAAAAACAAATAACGCTTTTCTAGACCAGCTCCTAAAAACGGTTCGAGTTCAGCCACTTTTTCTTTATTTAAATCCACAATTGTATAACCAGAATATTCTATTTTCCCCTCAAATCCGAATCCAAACAAACTACTTTCACCGAAAGTCTCTAGAAACCAACGATAGCTGTTTGGAATCTCTTTTCCAAGCGCCTTCGAATAAGCATCCAACTCTTCCTCGCTCAGTTTGTTCCAGCTAATTGTTGTTCCTTCATCATACTGATCTAATCTTGTTAAATATTTTTCAATATACATCTTCTTGTTCATCTGATCCCTCCTTTTCTATTTTAATAGTTTTTGTATGTATTTTTTCGTTACCTTGTACCAATTCCCACAAAAAAAGCTGATCCTTATTTGATCAGCTTTGGTTTTTATTCAATTTCATGATAAACCGCGTACACTTCACGTTTTGGCAGATTGCGATCCTTGGCCACTTGCTTGATCGCATCCTTCGAACTGATGCCATCACGCGTCATCAACTGCTCCACATGTTCCCGGGCAGAAAGTTCTTGCCACCAAGCCGCTTCTTCATCGACTTCTTCCACATCGCTTCCCGCAACAACAAGGCAAAACTCGCCGCGAACATTCTCTTCCTTGCTCCACGCCAGCGCTTCTTCCACCGTCCCGCGCAAATACTCTTCATAAACCTTCGTAAGCTCGCGGCAAAGCGTAATCCCGCGTTCTGGACCTACTGCCTTCAAAATCGCCTTGAGCGTTTCCTTCAGGCGATGCGGCGATTCATACAAAACCCAAGTTTCCTTACGCTTCCCAAGCTTTGCAAGAGCCGCGTCACGTTCCTTAGAACTGCGAGGTAAAAACCCATGGAAATAAAACGGTTGGGGAAGCTGTCCTGATGCGATTAGGGCTGTAAGAGCCGCATTTGCCCCTGGTAACGCCACAACGGGTACCCCTTCTTGCAAGGCTTTTGCGACGAGTTCGTAACCGGGGTCCGAAATAGCTGGCATGCCGGCATCGCTCACAAGCGCAATCGTTTCTCCGTTTTGCAGTTGTTCGACGAGTTCGTTTTCGCGTTCACGCTCGCTATACTGGTGGTAGCTTACCATCTTCGTGTGAATTTCAAAGTAATTGAGTAACTTGATCGTATTTCGCGTATCTTCCGCCGCAATCAAATCCACTTCCTTGAGCATTCTGACAGCGCGAAACGTCATATCTTCCAGGTTGCCAATCGGAGTCGGCACCAAATAAAGCGTCCCTGCATCTTGATTTTGGAAACTCTTTTGACTTTGCATCTTCACTCCGCCTTTCCTTCCAGATAACTTTCTTTCGCTTTGCGTGATAAACTTTTAAAAGCCGCTTCCGCCTTCATCGCTTCACTCCGCGTTTCAAACTTCTCAAAGTGAATCACATGAACCGGGCGGCGCGTCTTCGTATATTTGCAACGAATGCCAGCATTGTGTTCCTCTTCACGCCGCGTTACATCTGTCGTATAGCCGCCATAAAAAGTCCCATCCGCGCATTTTAACACGTAGAAAAAATGCTCATTCGACTTTGCCATATAAAATCTCCTTCACTTCTGCCGTATACTCGCCATTTTCTTGATGGACCATAATCGGCGGCAAGTAGCGAACGCCAGGCTTCGCATCTTTCGTCCCTTCAACGAGCACCATATTAGCATCGCGCGCTTTTAGCGGGTGAACAAATTGAATTCGCTTGGGTTCTAGTCGGTACTGCTGCATCAACTGCGTTAGCTCAAGCAAGCGCTCCGGTCTATGAACAAAACTTGCCTTCCCGCCTTGCTTCAAAAGTTCTGAACTGACCCGAACAGCATCTTCAAGTGTACACATCACTTCATGACGCGCAATCCGAAAATGCTCATTCTCATTAAATTTATTCGTCTCAAGGCTCGCAAAATAAGGTGGATTACAAGTCACTAGCGAATGCTTCTCCTTTTGAAGCGCCGGTGCCGTATTTCGAATATCGGCTTCAAGCACCGTGATTTGGTCTTCTAATTTATTGTAAGCCACACTCCGCCGCGCCATATCTGCAAGTCGCGGTTGGATCTCAACCGCTGTAATCGGAGCTTCTGTATGTTTGCTTAAAAGAAGCGGGATAATGCCATTTCCGCTACAAAGATCCACGATACTTCCTTTGTGCACTGGTAAATAAGTAAAATGCGCTAGCAAAACAGCATCTAGCGAAAACGAAAACACCGTCGGACTTTGAATGATCCGCATGTTTTCTGCCAGTAGATAATCCAGTCTTTCGTCACCCTTTAACATCTTTCTCTCACCTTTAAAAAAGCGCCTCTCTCCTTGAGCAAAACTTGAGAGAGGCGTTCTGTTTATTTTTTATTTAACAACGATAAGCAAAACAAACAATCTTCATCATTTGTCCGCGGACTACCAAAGTGAATATTGCAGACGTGAAAACCTTCTTGGTAGAGCTTGACTAAATTATCGTGTCCTTCGCCCCGCTCAATCATTTGCTGCATGGCTTCTTTGCGTTCTTCCGCCATAACTCCTTCGCTTTCCGTTCCCGCAACACTTTCCTCACCTAAGCGACGTCTCAAATAATCATTTTCAATTTGTAAGCGACTGTTTTCTTCAAGCATGCTGCCTAAATTGGTTTTCAGTTCGCCAAGCTGTTGGTAAAGTTCTCCGATTTGTTCTTCCATATTGCTTACTGAATCAAATAGTGCTTTTTTATCCACTTTCTTCACCTCAAGACTTCACCTTTTCAGCTAGAAATTCATTATATGGACGCAATTCATCTAATTCGTATTCAAGCGCAAGTTCTTCTTCAGGAAGTCGCACTTGTAAAACACGTTTCAGCAAATTGATTCCTATTACTTTTCCTTCTTCTCCATCTGGTGTCATCACTTTCGTGCCAACATCTGGCATTTCACGTTTTGCCGCTTCATATTCATCATTTTCATATTTCAAGCAGCACATAAGTCGCCCACAAAGTCCAGAGATTTTCGTTGGATTAAGCGACAAATTTTGATCTTTTGCCATCTTAATCGAAACGGGTTCAAAATCGCCAAGAAACGTTGAACAACAAAGCATTCGTCCACAAGGTCCGATCCCACCAAGCAACTTCGCTTCGTCACGTACCCCGATTTGTCTGAGTTCGATCCGCGTCCGAAAAACAGAAGCAAGATCTTTAACAAGCTCACGAAAATCAACACGGCCTTCTGCTGTGAAATAAAAAATGATTTTATTGCGATCAAACGTGTAATCGACATCCACCAAATTCATTTCAATTTCGTGTTCACGAATCTTTTCATCGCAAAGCAAAAATGCTTTTTCGCAAGAGGATTGGTTTTCCTTGACCGATTGATAATCCTCCTTCGTCGCGATTCGAATGACATTTTTTAGTGGCAAAACGACATCTTCCTCGTCTACCATACGCGGTTCGATAACTGCTCTTCCAAACTCGATTCCTTGCGCGTTTTCAACGATCACTCCTTGATCTTGTTCAATATCTAAATCACCAGGTGAAAAATAATATATTTTACCAGCATCCTTAAAACGGACGCCTACGACTTTAAGCAAATAAATGACCCCCTTTAAGCTTTAATACCAGCTCTTCCATCAAAAGCTGTTGATTCATATTGGAATCCAGTTTTCTCTTAGCTTCTAAAACCGTTTCCATGTCTTGCGTAATCGCTTGAAGCGAAAACCGAAGTGCATCACGTTTTAAAAGTTCGGCTTGCCCTGCTGAAATCGGCTCATAATTTTCTCCGAGCATTAAATGAAAGACATCCCGATATAGCAATAACAACAAATCAAGGCCTACGGCGAGAGCTGCCTTATCTTTAAAAAGCGGCATCCACGTTTCTTGTATAAAAATCAGTGGCTCTGGCCCATCATGGTGCAAACCTTCATATAACTTCACAGACGCATTTCGCGCTTCTTGAAAAAATTCATCTTCATTTAATCGTTCAGCTTCCTGAACACTTCCCGTCAAACTTGCAAAAATCCGAGCTTTTTGCTGGCTTATCCCAACTTGTTCGAGCTTCTTCACGAGTTGTTCGAAAGGGAGCTCTCGAAAAGCAACTGGTTGAAGTCTTGAAGCAATCGTTGGCAAAATCTTCGCTGGGTTCGTGGTTAGAAAAAGTAAGAGCGTCCCAGCTTCCGGCTCCTCTATGAATTTGAGCAGACTATTAGCCGATTGAACGGTCATTTTGTCTGCTTCATCTATAATCAAAACTTTTTGATTGGATTCCATACCCTGCTTCATGAGTTCCGAGCGGATTTCACGAACTTGATCAATCTTAATGCTCGCACCATCCGGCTCAAGCCAGTGAACGTCGGGATGGTTGTCATTTGCGATTCGCGTACAGTTTACACAATGTGAACAAACTTGAACTTCATCCGTCTGCTCTAAACAAAATAAACTTTGCGCAAGCCAAAGTGCCAAACGTTTTTTCCCAACGCCATTTGGGCCATGAAAAAGATAACCATGTGATAAGCGATTTTCGCGCTTACTGCGTTTGAACAGGTTCATAACAACAGGTTGCAGTTCCTCTAATTCAGCTTGTAGTTCCACAAAAAACTTCCTTTCCGATTCATTCTTTCCTATTATAACACGTCTTATAAATCTCGTCGGTATTTTTAGCAAAAAAACAAAATTGTTGTTTTCTTGTCTTTTTTACAATTAAAACATAGACAGTTGCTTCATTTCAGCATAAAATAGTGGGGAGCGCAGTGGAAATCTGAGAATGGAACAAGAAAGGCGGGGGCGTAAAATGAAAGAAATACAAAAACATATTAGTCAACATCTAGTGGAGCACATGGACGATATTATTGAAAAATGGCTAGATTCCATCTATTCGATGAAAACTCCATACACTAGCCCAGTCTATGAGCCGCTTTATAAAGCAGAATTAAAAGCTGATAGCAAGCAAACGGTGGGTCTTGTCACCGATTTTTTCGCAGATGACCAAGAAAAAGTCAAAACCTCTCTGCACGACTGGCTAGAACACATGTATCAGCGACGTATAAAAAACGATGTCCCGTTACCGGAAGTCATCATGACGCTTGACAAATTGAGGCAGCAAGTTTTAAATGCCATTGCTGACCTTGCCATTCAACATGCTGAAATTACGAAAGAAGATTTTGCGGAAACCATTCGCTTGGCTAACCGTGCTTTCGATAAAATCATTGGCGACTTCACGACGATGTATTATACGCAAATTGTGGAATACATTGAAAGTCAGCGTTCATTTATTGATGAAATCAGCGCACCTGTTATCGCCATCACCGATAGCATCGCTATTTTGCCTGTTGTAGGCCGAGTCGACCGCGAACGAGCGCAACATTTGATGGAAAGTGCCATCAAGCGTTGTAATGACCTTTCGATTGACAATCTCTGTTTAGATCTTTCAGCAAGCACTACTTTTGATACTGCACTTGCCGAAATGCTCTTCCATCTAAGTAGCATCACTAAGTTGTCTGGAATCGAACTAGTTCTATCCGGTATTAAGCCGAAAATGGCGCAAGAAATGATTCGAGTAAACATGGATGTTGATATCCCTGCTTACCATTCATTGAAGGGATTTTTGAAAAACCAACTTTAAAAAGCTCAACCGCGCGTGGCGGTTGAGCTTTTTCTATTGATATTTCTTATTTCCCAATTACTAATCTTCTCGTATAAACCGCTTGACCAGAGTGCATGACCGCATCATCAATCGCCGAGACTAACCGAACTTGGCGTGTCACAACAGGCGTCCAATTGCGATCAATAACTTCTTCAAGCGAAGCTTCCTCTACATTTTCCAAGTATTCTTTAACAAATTGTACGCTTGCCGCTAAATAATCAATCAGCAAGTTTTTATCCGATACCACCACTTTGGCAGCCTCTTCTGGAGTGTGCCGCCAGTCTTCCGTATCATCAGGTAAATCCAGCGCAAATTTAGCCGACCATCCCGCACTTAGCCATAACGGTTCCTTATTCGCAAGATCAGAAACTTGATAATCAAGCTCCCGCGCAGTGTGCCAAATCAGCCAAGTGACCGATTTAATAAGTGGTTTAGGCATCGTATTCGCTTCCTCTACATTCATTTGCTGAAGCGTATCCAAAAAGCGTTCTTGCGCCCGTTCTAAAGTTTCAATAGACAGTTGTGTGATTTTCATTCCTATTCTCCTCCCAGTTTATTTCTATTATGATCATGAATCATTATCTATTCTTCCCTATATTTTAGGATTAAATCATGAATTTCTGGATCACAATCTTCTTTTCTTTTCCGTACTAAATGCCTTGTTCTCATAAGTTTTAAGATACCAAAAAACGCTTATCTCTACTTTCTAGAGATAAGCGTTTTTGCCACAAGAATATTTTTTCTTAAGTCAGCCGTTAATTACAAGTTATTTCTTCTATTTACCCATTCAGTCGATAAAGTCATTGCCGCCCGTGCAGCTTTTGTTTGGTCTAGTGAATTGACCATCACAAAATCGTGAATCATTCCTTGGAATCTAGTTTGAGTCACTTCTACACCTGCATCTCGTAATTTTCGTGCATAAGCTTCTCCTTCATCACGTAAAACATCTGCTTCTCCATTTAAAATCATTGCAGCTGGTAAGTCTTTTAGTTCATCGATGGACGCTCTTAGCGGAGAAGCTGTGATTTCTGCACGCTCATTTTCATCTGTTGTATATTGATTCCAGAACCACTGCATACCTTCCTTAGTTAAGAAATAGTTTTCGGCAAATTCATTATACGATTCTGTATCAAAGTTGGCATCTGTAACCGGATAGTAAAGTACTTGTTGTTTAATAGGTAACCCTTTACGTTGTTTGGTCATAATGGTCATGACTGTGGCCATATTTCCCCCTACAGAATCGCCCGAAACTGTTAATCGTTCGATATCCATTTTCTTGGATTCTGCAATCGAAGCTAATTGTTGTAGAATCGCATAATTTTGTTCAATCGCTGTTGGATATTTTGCTTCTGGAGATAAGCTATATTCTGGGAAAACAACAACGGAATTTGTTCTTACTGCCAGTTCTCGAACAAGTTTATCATGTGTTTTAGCACTACCAAATACCCAGCCCGCACCGTGTATGTAAAATATCACTGGTAGTACCGCATAATTTCCAGCAGGACGGATGAAGCGAACATTAATGGTTCCATATTCCCCAGTATCCATCAACTGATCTTCAATATCCACGTTGTACTTGTTTACTGGCGACTCTTGCACCTGTTCAAGCAATGCTCTACCATCTTTTGGATCTAACTCATAAATACGCGGATGAGGTGCATTCGCCTCACTAAATTCAATTGCTTCTTTTTCTAATGAAATTCTTTTTGTCATAATTAACCACTCCTTTAATTTTATAATCTTATTTTAATCGCACACGATTAAATCGTCAAGGATTAAAACTTGTGTGATTGATTTTTTTGTTCTACACTATAAAAAAATGCTAGAAACGGAGTAATGTACTATGCGTTCTAAAAAGAAATTACCACCTTTAAGCGACCACCTTTGTTTTTCACTTTATGCCACATCACGTGCTATTCAGCGCCTTTATCATCCAGCTTTAGAGAAAAATGGGTTAACTTATCCTCAGTATTTAATTCTTGTAACTTTGTATGATTTAGAAACCCTTCCGCTGAAAGAATTAGGAGAAAAATTAGACTTATCCAGCAATACATTGACTCCTCTTTTAAAAAGAATGGAACAACATGGTTTAGTAGAACGCTTGCGGAGCACGGAAGATGAGCGTGTTGTTAGAATCACTATCACAGACTTAGGTAAGGCCAAACGAGAAGAATCTTATGATCTTCCTAATATCCTTTTAAATCACTCGAGTCTAACTTCAGAAGAAATGAATGAGCTGATTAGGCTGATCGGACGTCTATACGAAGACACTCGGAAATAATTTATCTGTAGACTGATTCGTACACTCACACCACTGCAATACTTAGAAAGTAAGCTGCTAAATACAAAAAAGAACAGAATTGCTTGGACTCCATTTTATAGGTGGATTCATTTAGCAGTTTCTGTTCTTTTATTTTGATTAATCATTCTTGTTATTTTAATCTTCCCTTATCCTCAGAAAACAAAACATCTTTCTTAGAAAAAAACATCAAACTCCCCAAGTTCGAAGCGCGTAGGCGACACCGTCTTCGTTATTCGTTTTCGTGATGTGGCGCGACAAGCTTTTTATTTTTTCTGTCGCATTTCCCATCGCAACCGGTAGGCCCGCAAATTCGAACATCGACACATCGTTTTCGGCATCGCCTAGGCACATCACTTCGCTAGGCAAAATCCCTAGTTTTTCACTAAGAGCTTGTAATGCGGCTCCTTTACTTACGTGTTTATGCAAAAACTCTAAATTATAAGGCACACTCCGGACAATGTAGTAGCGTTCTTTGAGTTCATCCGTTAGCGCCGCCATCACTTCTTCAATTTTCTCTGATTCATCAAGCAGCATCACTTTCGGAATTCGGATCGCATCACTTGCTTCACTTACGAGCTGCGAGTAAAGCGGCATATTCAAAAGCAGTGAATCGCGCGCCGTCAATATTGAAATTTCGCGATGCGGCACGTACATTTTTTCTGCATCAAAGTACGTCACATGAGCCGAATGTGCATCACAAAAATCGAAAATCACTTCTAAATCGGCTTTATTAAGTGCCTGATCCGCCACAACTCGCCTTGTTTTCGTTTCAAGCGTCATCGCTCCATTCATCGTGATCGCCACGTCGCCACCCTCGAATAAATCAGGCGTCGCAAGACTTTGATGGATCCCATCAAGCGGTCGTCCCGTGCAAAGCACCGGCTTTATGCCCCGGTTTTTCGCTTCCACGATCGCTCGCTTCACGTCCTCCGTAATTTCATGCTGATCGTTTAAAAGCGTGCCGTCAATATCAATTGCTACCAGTTTAATCATCGCTTTCCGCCTGCTCCTCTCCCAAAAAAATCGTCCTCTAAAGTGTACGCGAAGTTCCAAAAGCGCGCAAGTTCCTGTTTCAAAACCTTTGGGCTAGAAACGGATTTCCAGTTTTGCCAGTGCCTCGGGAATTCGCTTACGTAGCGCGGCTCATTAAAACGCTGATCAATTAAAAGCACGATGCCGCGGTCTTGTTCGCCGCGGATCACTCGTCCCGCCGCTTGAAGCACCTTGTTCATGCCAGGAATCTGGTAAGCATAGCGAAACCCTGATGCCGCCTCGCGTTCATCAAAATAATCCTTCACAAGATCAAGCGCTCGGTTTGGCTGCGCCAAACCGACACTCACAATCGCGGTTCCGATCAGCCGCGCGCCTTTTAAATCCACACCTTCTGAAAAAACGCCGCCTAAAATGGCAAATCCCACTACTTCGCGCCCTTCCTGAAACGCATCCACAAATTCCGTTCGCGCTTCTTCTGGCATGTTGGCTTCTTGAATTCGCGTTTCAAGATCTGGATGGGCATCCGAAAAGCGGCGATAAACTTCTTCCATATAGGCATAAGATGGGAAGAAAAATAAATAATTGCCACGCTTTGCTTCGACCATCTCAAAAAGCGCTTCTGCAATGGAAGCATAGCTAGACGCGCGCCCTTTAAAGCGGGTATCAATATAGGATAGTGTTAAAACTTGCAAGTGTTCCATCCGAAATGGCGAAGGGAAGCTCAATCGACTTGTATCCGCTTCGCCGCCAAGCAACTTCGTATAGTAGGCGAGCGGGGAAAAAGTAGCCGAAAACAAAATGCTTCCAGTTCCAAGCGCCATCCGTTCCGCGAGCAGCTTCGATGGATCCAAGCAAAGCTGTTTGATTTGGGTATCTTTTTTTGCCTCCACCAAGGTTTGATAATGTTCATCGTAAAATTCTGCGATCTTTCCGTAAGACCGCGCTTCAAAAAACAATTCCAATACGGCTTGATGCGTATTAGTTGGGGTATGCTTCCCGAGCCATTCTTGCGCGATTTCATTAAACGCATACACTTTTTCATTGAACGTTTTTAACGCTTCTTTTTGTACCAATTCCCCTGTCTCTGGTTCGACTTCTTTGCCGATTTGTAGCATTTGTTTATTCAACTGGTCAAGCGCGCGATGAAGTTTGCGGTCTTCTTTGGGGACTTGCCGCAACACATCCAAAACTTGCCGCTTAGATAGCGCCGCTGAGTACATTTCTTTCGCCCGATCCACGAGGTTATGCGCTTCATCGATCAAAAATGTGTAACGCCCTTTCGCATCTGCAAAAAAGCGCCGCAAATAAACGGTTGGATCAAAGACATAATTGTAATCACAAATGATCAAATCTGAAAAAAGCGCGGCATCAAGCGACAATTCAAACGGGCAAACGGTGTGCTTTCGCGCGTAAGCTTCAATGACTTCTCTTGAAAGTAAATCTTCATGTTTCAATAAGTCAAACAGCGCTAAGTTAATCCGGTCAAAATAGCCGCGGGCAAACTCACAGTCCTCTGGATTGCAGCGCCGCTCGGTCAAAAAGCAAATCTTGTCTTTCGCTGTGATCGTCGTGCTTTTGAGTCGCAATTTTTGGCGCCGCAATTCTTGAACTGCATCTTCAGCCACTTGGCGCGTCGCCGTTTTAGCCGTTAAATAAAAAATCTTCTCCGTTTTATCTTCTCCGATGGCTTTGATGGCCGGAAAAAGCGTTGAAATCGTCTTGCCAATCCCAGTTGGAGCTTCGCAAAACAGCTTTTCTTCCGCTGTGATCGTTCTGTAAACCGCAATCGAAAGTTCGCGCTGTCCTTTGCGGTAGGCTGGATATGGAAACTCGATATGTTGGATCGTTTCTTTTCGCACCGCTCGAAAGTCGTGCATCAACTTGGCAAACTCAGCAAACTCCTCGATGATTTCCTTGAAGAATTGCGCCATTTCAGCAAGCGTCATCGTACGTTCGAATCGTGAAATCGCCTCTTCTTCGAGATGAAAATAGGTGAGCTGTATGCGAATGCTTTCTTTTCCTTCTTGCACCGCATAAAAATAGCCATACAAAATCGCCTGCGCCCAGTGAACCTCGGCTCCCTCGCCTTCAAAATCCACCGTCGCCACATGAGTCGTTTTAATTTCATCGATCAGTTCCCCGTCCACGATCCCGTCAGCGCGGCCGTGGATGCAAAATTGGATTCCCTTTTCTTCGCATTCAAAGGCAAGCGGGACCTCGCTTTCGTAGCCTTCTCCCGCTTCTTTTTGAAGTTTTTTATGGATTTTCGTTCCTAAAACCGCCCGGTCTGGCTCGCTCATCCGGCTGTCAATGCTACCCGATTTCTTCACAAACTCCACCAAATGCCGCACCGAAATTCGCACTTCTGCCACATCAACCACTCGTTCCGTTTTCTACAAGCTTACCACAAGAACATTCGTTCGTAAACTAGAAACGAGGCGTTCGACTAAACCACCTCAAGCAGCTTAACCAAACGCCTCGTTTCTTGCTTCACCAATTTATTTTCTTTTCCCCTAGTTCTTCCAATAAGTCGTTGATCTGACTAAACGGTTTGCTGCCAAAAAAGCCGCGATTCGCCGAAAGCGGGCTCGGATGAACGCCCGTCAGGATTTTATGCTGCGGGTTTGTTATAAGCGCAGCCTTCTTTTTCGCGTCATTTCCCCAAAGTACAAAAATGACAGGCTTTTCTCGGTCGTTCAAGCTCCGAATGATTTGGTCGGTAAAGGTTTCCCACCCTTTCTTGCGGTGCGATCCAGCTTTTTTGACGGCATCAACGGTCAAAACGGTATTAAGTAACAAAATGCCTTGCTCTGCCCAATCCGTTAAATCGCGTTTCGTGCGCTTAATGCCGAGGTCGCTTTCCAATTCTTTGAATATATTTCGGAGAGATGGCGGGAATTTGGCTTCGCCCGAGGCTACTGAAAAGCTCAAACCATGTGCCTGCGCTTCGCCGTGATACGGGTCTTGACCAAGCAAAACCACTTTGACATCTTCATAAGGGGTGAGCTCGAGAGCCCGGTAAATCTCTTCTTTTGCAGGATAAACGGTTTCTGTTTGGTAAGCCTGGTCTACAAAGGTTGTCAGTTCCTGAAAATAAGGTTTTTGTTTTTCTTCATTGATTAATTCTTGCCAGTTCATCGCTTTTGCCTCCTCATCCATTCTAGTATAGCGAATCAAAATGCTTACGCCAAATAAAAACGGGTATTCACATATTAGACATTATTTTCTTTAATAATCGGTACTTAGTTCCGCTTTTACCGTCTAAATTTGTTCTAATCTCAATTAGGTAATGAATAAAGGAGGAATTATTATGCAATCATTAAACTGGCAAAGAATCATGCAAATCATTGTTGTATTTTTATTTGGCTTCTTTGCAACATTTGTCTTTTTGGGGAATTTGATGGATTTCAATTCCAATTATGAATTTGTTCGTCACGTCCTTTCGATGGACACAACGTTCAAGGGGAACGATTTGATGTGGCGTTCGATCGACAATCACACAATCTGGCTTATCGCCTACTGGGGAATTATCATCGCAGAAGGCATCGTCGCTTTCCTTGGCTGGTTTACGGCGATCAACCTATTGCGGGCTTACAAGAAACCAGCAGCCGAGTTTAAATCACGCAAGTGGTCCGGCTATCTGATGTTCATCCTCATTTTCCTAATTTGGTATGTGGGCTTCGTCGTAATCGGCTCCGAATGGTTCGCCATGTGGCAATCCGAAGCGTGGAATGGTAAAGAAACTGCGATGGGCATCACGCAAGTCGCACTGGGAATGTTGATTGTATTTATGTTCCCAGAAAAAGATTCCGCCGAATAAAACTAAAAAGCAGAAACCAAGTGGGCTTGCCTTTTCAATTAGGCGAGTCCAGCGGTTTCTGCTTTTTTTAGGCTTTTTCCGTGAGCAACTTTATTCCAAAAGCTATTAAAATGACGCCTGAAATTTTATTGATCGCTTTTTGCACACGCGGGCTTTCCATAAATCGGCGAACCTTCGCTAAAAATTGAACATAGACGCAGTAAATCACAAGCGT
Organism: Listeria kieliensis; assembly: GCF_003369925.1. GTDB lineage: Bacteria > Bacillota > Bacilli > Lactobacillales > Listeriaceae > Listeria > Listeria kieliensis_A. The sequence continues at coordinate 749,523 of NZ_LARY01000002.1, forward strand.
CAAGACAACATAAGTCAATCCAAGTTCCGCAAATGGGAGAAAGCTCGTGTTTCCTTTCGCAATAAATTGTGGTAAAAAAGTTAAAAAGAAAACGGCCACTTTTGGGTTGAATAAGTTCGTAACAAGTCCTTGTTTATAAGCATTTCTCGTCTCGCTCGCTTTATCATTCGCTAACACAAGACTATCTTTTGCGAACAAGCTTTTAACGCCTAAATAAATCAAATAAATAGCCCCTATATATTTAAGTCCATTAAATAAAAAAGCAGATTTGACAATCAAAGCAGACAACCCGACAACCGCAAATATGGTGTGGCAAAGAAGTGCCGAAACCGTCCCAAGAACCGTTTGAAACCCGCTTTTCGCGCCCGAAGCTAAGGTGTTTTTCGTAATGATGACATAATCTGGTCCAGGAACCAAAATGAGCATGATAACTAAAAACAAAAAACCATAATAATTGATCATTTGCAGTCCCACTTTCTTGGTTAGTGTTTCCATTGTAACATAACGATTTTGTGGATTTAAATGCTTTTTCGCTTTCTTTTCTGAAAATCAAGCGAAGGCATTGACATTATGCCCGGTTACTGGAATAATGAAAGTATTTAAAACTTAAAAAGGAGTGTTTTGCTTTGGCATTTTATTTTAGTGAACCGTCTCGTACGTTTAGTGAATTTTTACTCGTTCCTGGGTATTCCTCTTCCGAATGTATTCCAACAAAGGTGGATCTGAAGACACCAATTGTAAAGTTTAAAAGAGGTGAAGAACCTGAGCTTACGATGAACATCCCGTTAGTTTCTGCGATCATGCAAGCTGTTTCGGGCGATGAGATGGGGATTGCACTTGCTAAAGAAGGCGGCGTTTCGTTCATTTATGGATCACAATCCATTGAAAGCGAAGCAAAAATGGTTGCACGTGTGAAAAATCATAAAGCTGGTTTTGTTGTGAGCGACTCCAATATCCGTCCTGATCAAACACTGCAAGATGTTCTTGACTTGAAAGAAAAGACAGGACACTCCACAATGGCTGTAACAGAAGACGGCAGCCCTAACGGAAAATTACTCGGCGTTGTCACAAGCCGTGATTACCGCGTAACGCGCATGAGCCCAGACGAAGTTGTTCGTGACTTCATGACCCCGTTCGAAAAACTAATCACTGCTCAAGCAACAACAACGCTAAAAGAAGCAAACAACATCATCTGGGACAATAAACTGAACGCTCTCCCATTAGTCGATGAAAAAAATCATTTAGCTTATTTCGTTTTCCGCAAAGACTATGATTCCAATAAAGAAAACCAACTTGAATTGCTCGATAAAAACAAAAGTTATGTTGTTGGTGCAGGAATCAACACACGTGACTACGAGGAACGTGTGCCCGCACTCGTTGAAGCTGGGGCTGACATTCTTTGTATCGACTCGTCAGAAGGATTCACTGAGTGGCAAAAGCGCACGCTAGACTGGATTCGCGGCAAATACGGCGATACAGTAAAAGTTGGCGCAGGAAATGTTGTGGATCGCGATGGTTTCCGCTTCCTTGCTGAAGCTGGTGCCGATTTCGTGAAAGTCGGTGTTGGCGGCGGTTCTATCTGTATCACGCGTGAGCAAAAAGGAATTGGGCGCGGGCAAGCAACTGCTGTCATTGATGTGGCTAAAGCACGCGATGAGTACTTTGAAGAAACAGGTATCTACATTCCGATTTGTTCCGATGGCGGGATTGTTTATGATTACCACATGACGCTTGCACTTGCAATGGGCGCAGATTTCATCATGCTTGGACGTTACTTCTCAAGATTTGATGAAAGCCCAACAAACAAAGTCAACTTAAACGGCACGTACATGAAAGAATATTGGGGCGAAGGCGCTAACCGCGCGCGCAACTGGCAACGTTATGACATGGGCGGCGATAAGAAGCTTTCATTTGAAGAAGGCGTAGATTCTTACGTTCCTTATGCTGGTTCGTTAAAAGACAATGTGGCGATCAGCTTAAACAAAGTTCGTTCCACAATGTGTAACTGCGGCGCGCTCACGATTCCTGAATTACAACAAAAAGCGAAAATCACACTCGTTTCGGCGACTTCCATTGTTGAAGGCGGCGCGCACGATGTTGTTGTAAAAGATGCTTCAAACCAAACCATGAACTAAACACAAAAGAAGGCGAATCAATCGATCCGCCTTCTTTTTTATTCTGGTGCGTTTGCAAGCGACCAAGTGAGTGTACTTGTATAAGAACCAACTTTATTTCCTGCAGGAATCGTTAGCGAAACCGAGTTCGCTCCGTCGCTCGTTTTAAATTTCCCCTTCCAGCTTCCCATTCCTGCATCTGCTCCAGCTCGTAGTAATGTTTTAGCGGATGTATCACTCACTCCATAAGTTTGAGCAGACGGTGTTGGTGCAGTAGATGTATTGGTTTCATCTACAGCTTCTGGTGTGATTCCACCAATACTAAGTGTTGTGCCTGTTAATTGCTTCGTTTCATCTTCGTTGTTGATGAAAGGCGTTGCACTAAGCTTTAAGGTCCACCCTGCTCCACTTCCGCGGTTGTCTGTCACTTGAACAAGTGGATTAGAGTTTAAATCTGGTAAAGTCAATGTAGAACCAGAAATCTCTACCTCTCCAAAAAGAAAATTCGGAACGTAATCGATACTTAACGGACCTTCATTTCCGGTTTCCTTCCCATCTTCTGGAGTCACTGTTTCTTCTGGATCTAGTGGTGTTACTTCCCCAGTTGGGCTGATTAGCTTGACTGTTCCAGAAGTCGTAGCTCCTTTTACATCTTCTGCCAATACTTGAATACCCCCACTTGTTAGAACTACACAACTTGCTAGACTTGCAATCAATAACTCTTTTTTCAATATTTCTCTCTCCTTTTTATTCACCTTAAGGCGCTTCAATCAATTGCCACTCAATGATCGCTTGATAGGTTTCAGCATGTAGCCAGGGTGCTAGTTCCAAATAAAAACCAGCTTCGCCCTTTTGATCCACTTCCATCATTTCCTGCGAATTAGTTTGTGACAAATCTGCACCTGCTTCATTAATCACATGCTCTTCACCTATTCCATCGCGATAACGAAACACATCGCTTGGCAACTGATAACCTGAAGCGCTATGAAATCCAGCTTCCGCTCCATCTTCTGACTGAGTAAGCCTCACATGAAGCTTAACATTGGACTTTTGAATTCGATTATCTTCAATTTGAATCGGACTAAGTTCTACCTTTACCCGTTTCTTTTTCTTAGGAAGTGCTGTCTCCAAAGTAAAATCTTGTGGAGCCTCATAAAACGAAACTTTACCATCCACTGCAAAAACAAGCTGAACCTCTTTAGAGGCTATTCCTTCGCTATCAATCGCGTAAAGCGTCACTGTATGCTCGCCAATCGCGAGTTCATTTGTGCTCAATTTCCAATTAAAGCTTTGCAACTCACCAGGTGTTAAATTTTCTTGCGTACCAATTTCAACTGGTGCCGCCCCGTCTAACTGATAAAAAAACTGCACGCGACTGCTGTCTCCATCTCGAAAAGCTACGTGAAAGCTCACATCACCTCCCTTAATAATTGTTTCCGCTTCATTTTCAAGCCCAAACTCTTCAATGGCTGGAACGCTATATTTAGTTATAGCCGCTTGAATCGTAGCACTTTGGCTGACCAAATTTGTCGCAGTCACTTTGATTTCATGTTCGCCGTTTGCGAGCTCTCTCACTTGTTCCGCTGAAAGCTCCAAACTCCACTCGCCGCTTCCTGATGTGCTATCTACCTGCTCTTGATGAATCTTCTCTCCGTCCAAGTAATAATCCAAATTCAAGCTTCCTTTATTCGGATCGGTAAAACTTCCCGAGATGCTTTTCCTTTCATCCGTATCCAGCACTTGCCAATTCTGATTTTCAGAAAACCTAATTTGCGGCGCGGCACTTGATTTGGGGTGTAGCGTAAAATTAGGCGAAGAAACAAACGCATTATCACCGTTATACTGAGCTGATAATACAACGGGTTCCGCAGGAGTATCTGCTTTAAAATGACCTTGATAAGAAATAATCATTTTGGAAGGAAAATTCCCTTCAAGTCCAAAAGTCGGTCCATTTGCTGTACCAACAGGAAAATTCAAAATGCCATCCACGAGCGCTGAGTCATCCATCAGGTAACTTTGATTTTGTCCGCCAATCACTGCTGTTACGGTAATACTCCCTGGCTCCAATACAAAATTGGGATCTCCTGTCAAAGCTGCTTTTACACTATTCCAAGTTTGTTTCCCGTCAAGATATTCCACTGAATAATCGAATCGCAAAGTTTCATCCGTATACACATCACCTTCGTCTACAACTGCTTGATCGCGCGTTTCATTATAGACTTCAATCTTTGGATCGACTTCAACCAAATTGGGGACTTCTTGAAAAACGACCTTTTGTGGAGCAGCATAGTTTCCCGTTGCCCCCGTAAAGCCCCAGTAAGCCTTCGTATTAGTTGATAACACGCGATTATATAAATCTTCATAAGGAACGTTAACTATAGTCGAGTTATCGATGACATATTGAAATACCTGACTTTCCACATTCCAGTCCACATCCAGTCGAATCCACTTATCATCTGTCAAAAGATAACTAAGCGGATCATGGTGAAGAATGGACCGTTGTGTATTAAACCAAGCCCACCAACTCGTGTATTCAGTCAAATCCCCTGGCCAGGTATAAGCGATATGCTGCCCTTTATTGGTTGTCGGTACATTTTGATCAAACCAGCCATCTGAATCCGTTTGGTTATTATATAAGTCAAATTCGATCGCCAAACTATTCGGTATACCAATAGATGTATCATTACGCTGATCACCCAGATAACCAATAGATAGTGAATTATGCGTAAACCATGTTGGTGAATCCGTTGCCGCTTGAAATACTAGCGCCATACCATCGCCTACATTCGCCACATTTTCACCAAAATAAAGGTACGTAGACAAATGAAAACTTTTCGTAAAGTCGAGTAAATTATTTTCCGTGCTCCAAATTGTGCCAACTGAATTACTAGTGTTCGGTGTAATCGTGACGACGCCATTTTCATCCACCGAAGAAGCAGAACCTTCTTTCACTTCAAAGATGCCATCCATTTTTTTAATATGAGCAGGTGGTTCCGCCGCCGCGTTTACTTTTATCTCAGATGCAGTGATACAGCCAAAGACAAAGCCTACACAAACCAACCATTTAGCTGCTCGATTCATTTTTCCTTCTCCTTTTTATTAAGATAAAAACAACGATGGCAAGAAACAAAAGCGCGATGAGACTAATAATCAGGATACTTAGAAAACGATGGCCATTTGTTTCCTTAGCCGTTTGAACTTGCTTAATTTGATCGCTTGAAATCATAAAATCCTTTTTTAGATGCCAAACTTCATTTTCTCCTTTAATGGTCAGGAAATAGCTGTACTTCCCGCTTGGAAAATCAGCTAGACTCACTTTGCTCATCAATCGATAAACCGAGTCTGGCGCCATTGAAAATGTCTGCTTCTTGATTTTTTGTATTTTCTTGCCCGAACGGTTTCGAATCTCTCCTTGCAGCTGATACTTCGAAAGAATCCGAGAAGCTTCATTCGTAAGCCCCGCATGAATCGCTGGCAAGTCATTCCATTTTGTTAATTTGGGCGTTTCCAAAGTGAATTGTTGCTGCTCCTCTTCGCTATCCATCCGCACTTGGCAGCCAATCACATAAGCATATTGATTTTTGATTGAAACGCCTTCTTTTTTAGGTTCCACTTGCTCGCTTTGCTTTTTTTCATGGATATAAAATCCACCGAGCAAAACGCCATGGAATGTTTTATCTGGAACTTTTAACACGAATGAAAGAGTTCTCGTTTCATTCGGCTCAAGGGTTACTTGTTCTTCTCCATCAAGCAGCTCTTCAATTGAATAGGATAAACTTGCAGCAAGAGGACTTTCTTTGTCTCCACTGTAGTCAATATCTCCCCCAGTTCCTGTACGAGCTGTATGTGGTTTAATTTCGAGGGTTAATTCTTCGCTTCTCGCATTATGCACGCGTAGTTGGAGAGTTTGCCGCTCGCCAGGCTTTACTAGAAGGTCGAAATAAGTTTTGGTCTGGTCTATTTGGTTACTCGGAATAATTGCTTCCACATAATAAGCCATCTCGGAAGGTTTATTTTCGGCTAATGATTCCTTGGGATATATAAGGCAAATTACTACTAAACAAACGATAAGGTAGCATACTTTTTTCATTTAAATCCCCCTTTATCTTAAAGATTCTTTGCATGCGTTATTTAAAAATCTGAAAATTCAGTTGTTATTTTACTTACTAATAGTATAAATTGGCTAATGCTTTCTCATTAATTTCCCACAAGCTTTTTTCTTGCGTAAGGATTCCTTGTTTTTTTAAATACTGGATACTTCGTGAGGCCATATTTCGTGAACAGCCACTTAATTTTGCCAGAGTGACGATTTTGATCCATTTAGGCAAAATCACTTTCCCATGTGCAACCTCTTTTCCAAACCGTTCTACTAATTCTTGTAAAACAGAAATTACTCGTTCTTCTGTTGAAATGATAATTCGATTTGCTTGCATATATGACCATTTTTGGGCTTTTTCTAATTCCTGTAAAAAGAAGTTGCTAAGGAGTTGTTTTTGCTCTAAAAATTGCAAGAACTCTTGAGCGCAATATTCACGTAAAATAGTGTGTTCCATCGCTTCTAGTAGTATCTTCCTATCTCCTTGATCTTTTTGTGGGTCAATCGCATGAAGGTAATCATTTGTTTTAAAGCTACGAAGAAAAGTATTTCCACTACACAAAACAAGGGCCCCTCGATCAATCAGTAAAATGCGATCTTTCTCAAGAAAAATTCGTTCTCCTGGCTTGATTTGCTTTTTTTGTCCTGTTAGTTGTTCACGAATTATATTTTCGATAAAACTGTCTTTTTTTAATATCTGGTAGTAATCTAAATACTCCATAATCACACCCCAATGCTTTTATCAATCTTATTGTGGGTTAAGCAGCTGGATAGTATTGTTTTCGTAGAATTTCTTTGCTATATTAAAGTATAATCGTTATCTTTCTTATTGTTGATGCAAAACAAAGTAAAATTTTGTGCATAACCCTAGCGATTTTTGACGATTTTATGACTGTTTTAATATAAAATATTTTACATTTTCTATTTTAATGATAGTATGTTTTCTATCTCATTGGAGAACATTGCAACCATGATTTGGCACTTATCGTCATTTTTCGAGGTGATTAAATTGAGATTGTTTATTATCGAAGACAACTTTTTGCAGAAAGATTATTTAGAAAAGACGCTCACTAAATTTTTAGAACATCGCCCAATAACGGTCGAAATCGAATCTTTTTTAAATGCAGATGAGTTTCTGAATGTCCACAAAATAGATCGTCTTAAACGAACGGATGCTTTTTTGCTTGATATTGATTTTAAGACACGAATGAATGGCGTCGATTTAGCGGAAGCGATTCGCAAACAAAATGCGCATTGCTCTATTTATTTCATCACTGGAGATGCGCAAAAAGCAGAAGAAATCATCAATCGTGGTATTCTTCCTGCCGGTTATATTCTGAAAGATCCCGAAAGAATTGAAAATGTTGAAGAACAAGTTATCGAAGTTGCGCAAAAGCTGATTTCAGAAGCGCAATCGCATTCAAGTGTTTTTGAAATCAAACAAGGGAATCTCTCTCACTTTATTGATATAAACGACATTATCTTGATCGAAAGCATTCCACATCAGCGCGGCTATCTTAGCTTGCATACGTTACGCGAAAACATTATTTTTCGGAATTCTATCAGTAAAATTGCGCCACAACTAACGGCGCCTTTTATGATGACTAATTTAAAATCATATATTCTGAATCTCAATCACATTCAATCGATTGAAAAAAAGTCGGGTTATGTACTCTTTCGTTCCGGTTATGAGATTGTTGTCAGCAAGCGTATCATCAAAAAAATAACTGATGCTTTTGAAGAATACTATTAAGTTAAAGGAGGAGATTGCTTGTTAATTAGTGAAATCAATTACATGTTAAATCTACTCTTCATTATTTTTCTTCTAAGTTACAACCTTCTTTTAAATAAGCGGCAAACTGCTATGATGCTCTTATCGATTACAGCACTTTTTGCTATACTTTATCTTTTTCGCGCTTTCTTCTCGATAAGCTTGGCTCTCGCGCTTGTTTTTCTACTTGTCTTCACAAATTTCTATCTTTTTACCAAAAAGTGGCTTCTATCTGCGATTTTATTAATTACTGTATACACGATGAACGGTTTCATTTGGTTTATAACATTTGATTTTTCACAATTATTTTGGACCGAGCCACCGCTTGTCCTTGCCTTGATCAATATTCTTTTGACTGTGCTTTTTTCTTTCTTGATTCGCCACCTACTGAACCGCTTTAATTTTTATGAGATGTTCGACCATCTTGTAAAAAAATATTATCTATTTTCATTTATCCTCGTCACAGGCCTTTTCATCGTCAATGCGATTCACTTTTTCTATCCGTGGCCAACCACATTCGGCAGTTTTTACAGTTCTCTCATTATTTTCCTTTACTCAACGAACAGCATCATTTTCACAGCTTTTTTTATTCGCAGCGAGTTAAGCCAGGAACAACTAAATCATTTGGCTAGCCAAGCTGATTATTACCATATACAAGCTGAAAATTTACATGATTTTAAGCACGATTATCATAATATTTTGCTCTCTCTCGCTATTCACATCAAGAAACAAGAAAATGATGATGCGCTCGATTTGATTAAACAACAAACGCGTTACTTCAATGACAATGTTTTTCATCAAAATGAAACGGCATTGTTGAAGCTTGGTGTCCCTCCTGTTCAAGGGTTATTGAAACTCTACATGGAAAAGCTGGACCAATATAACATTCCGTATGCGTTAGTCGTTCCGGATACGATCAATTATGTTGGCATTGATTTGATTGACTTCATTCGTAGTTTTACGATTTTACTGGATAATGCCTTTGAAGCTTCTTTAAATGTGCCGGAGCCTTTCATTCAAGTGAAGCTTACGCATTTGGATGGGCATTTGGATGTTGTCGTCGAAAATCAGATTGATCCTGCTGTCGCGATTGATACGGATAGAGTTACGAAGAAAAGTTTTACGACAAAGGCCGGGCATAAAGGGCGTGGTCTTGGGATTTTATTTAAAATCATGGATCGCTATGATAATGCGGAAGCTGGGATTCAAGTGGACAAGTCTAAATTCACGGCCAGTTTTCACATTTATTCGCTGTAGGCTTTTCCCTAGTTTCTTGGCTATATATTTAAAAAATTCACAGTTTTTTTACTCTTTATTAATTGTTATTGGCTGCTCTCTTTGCTAAAATGTAGCTGTTAAGCGTTTACAAAAAAGGGATAAAAGGAGAGTATGCTTGTGAAAAACTGGAAGAAAAGTATGGCACATTTATTACTCGCAACAAGTTTGGTTTTGGGGATTGCTTTACCGTTTAATGGAAACAAAGTGGCGGCAGCTGAACCGCTTGTTCCTGTTCAATTTTTAGGGATCAATGATTTTCATGGGGCGCTCGACACGGCTTCTAAAGATGCGGCCGGAAATGCAATCGGCGGTGCGGATTATCTTTCTGCTAATTTGGATCTTGCGGCAGCGGACTTTTTGGCGCAAAATCCGAGTGCTACGGCAGACAACTCGATTCGTGTGCAAGCGGGTGACATGGTTGGGGCAAGTCCAGCTGTTTCGGGGCTGCTTCAAGATGAGCCGACGATGAAGGCACTCGATACGATGCAGTTCAAGGTGGGGACGCTCGGAAATCACGAATTTGATGAGGGGCTTCCTGAATATAAGCGAATCTTGGATGGGGTTTCGACGGACAAGTTTGGACCGATCGTCGAAAGTTATCCTCGTGTGAAAAGCAATATGGAAATTGTCGCGGCAAATGTGGTCGATAAAGGAACAACAAATGTAGCGGAGGGCTTTAAGCCTTATACGATTCAAACGGTCGGCGGCGAAAAGGTTGGTTTTATTGGGATTGTGACAACGGAGATTCCTAATTTGGTGCTTGCTAATCATATCAAGGATTATGATTTTCTTGATGAAGCGGAAACGGTTGCGAAGTATGCGAAAATATTGCGTGATCAAGGGGTAAACGCGATTGTTGTTCTGTCGCATGTTCCCGCGCTTTCTGATGGGAATCCGAACACGGGCACTGGGAAAGATGTGAACGGCGAGGCAGCTAATATGATAATGAAAGTCAATCAGCTCGATCCGGAAAACTCGGTCGATCTTGTTCTTGCGGGACATAACCACCAATACACGAACGGGGTTGTTGGAACGACGCGGATTGTGCAAAGTTATAACAATGGCAAGGCTTTTTCAAATGTTACAGGGGAAATTGATCCGGCAACGGGCGATTTTGTGAAGACACCGGATGCGAAAATTACATATAATTCGCGTTCTGTCACACCGGATGGCGCCATCACGGCAATTACGAAAGATGCGGCCGACCGGATTGCGGATACGATCAATGAACCGATCGGAAAAACGGATAATGGAACGATCACGCGAGAAACCAATCAAAGTGGTGCAGCAATTGATGCGAAGGAATCTGCGCTTGGTAACTTGATTACGGATGCGCAACTGGAAATGGCTGAAAAAGCTGGCGTAAAAGCGGATTTTGCGATGACCAATAATGGCGGTATCCGCGCAGATCTTGTGACGGATGCGAATAATCAAATCACTTGGGGCGCAGCTCAAGCGGTACAGCCTTTTGGGAATATTTTACAGGTGGTTGAACTGGATGGGGCCACGATTCTTGAAGCGCTGAATCAGCAATACTTAAGTGATGAGCGCTATTTCTTGCAGATTTCGGGATTGAAATATACGTTTACGGATACGGATGATCTCGAGCATGCTTACAAGGTCGCGAATGTTACGACTCAAAATGGCGAGCCGCTTGACTTAAACAAGTCTTATAAAGTGGTGATCAATGATTTCCTTTATGGTGGCGGGGATGGTTTCTCGGCGTTTACCAAAGGGAAACTTGTATCTGCCATTGATCCAGACACGGAAACGTTTATTCAATATATCAAGGATCAAACTGCACAAGGGAAGCTGATTACGGCGAAAGAGGAAGGCCGGAAAACGTATAAATCAGCGGATCAGCTTGCTCAGGAAGCGATAAAAGCGATTCGGGATGCGACTCATTTTGACAAGTTGACAGATCAGGATGAATTTTTGACTGGGAGCACGCTTGGCGGGGCAACGCTCACTGTTCAAAAAGCGGGTCAAGCGTTAGCAAAACGAAGTGTCCAAGCTGCACCTGCTGTTTCTAGCACAGCTGACTCATCAGGCGCGTTCAAATTAGCAGTTTCATCGCTCAAGCTTGCGGCGGACGATGAACTTACGGTGCACGTGACGGACAAAACTGGAAATAGCACGGCATTCACGGTTCGGGTCGAGGCGGCTGAGACCGAAGTGCAGCCAGAAAGGCCGGAAGCCCCAGAATCTGACGGCGAACTTGTCACGAGCACGGAAACGAAACCTCAAGAAAAACCTTCTTCAACCACTCCTGCAGGAAACAAAGGCGTGCTCCCTGCAACAGGCGACTCGGCGGGACTTGCTTCGCTTGCAGGAATCTTCCTTACGAGCCTAGCGATTTACAGGCTTAAAAAATCATAAATTATTTGGCACAACTCGCTTTTTAAAAAGAAGTGAGTTGTGTTTTTTTAGCAATATTTATCGTTGAAGCAGCTTCAAAACGGGTATAGAGAAACAAAAGAAAGGAGTAGAATCATGAAGAAAATGACATTAAGTGAACGGCTTAACATCTTGCGCGCGGGTGTTCTCGGAGCCAATGACGGGATTGTTTCCGTGGCCGGGATCGTCATCGGGGTCGCTGGAGCTAGAACTTCTACGTTTACCATTTTGATTTCTGGTATTGCAGGTCTTCTTGCAGGCGCACTTTCGATGGCTGGCGGTGAATACGTCTCTGTAAGCACCCAAAAAGATACTGAAAAATCACTCGTTAAGCAAGAACGAGAATCCCTAAAAACGGATTACGATGGGGAATTGCAAAAGTTAATTGAAATTTATCAAGCAAAGGGGTTGTCAGATGAATCGGCTCGCCAAGTTGCTACTGAATTGATGAAAAAGGATGCTCTTGGTGTTCAAGCTCAGGAAGTCTTAGGCTTCAAACTAAATGACTATGCCAATCCATTTAGTGCTGCGCTCTCTTCGCTGTTTTCTTTTTCAGTCGGTGCGATTTTGCCGTTATTAACAATCGTCCTTCTCCCTGCTTCTATTCGAATCTGGTTTACGTTCGTCGCTGTGCTGATCGCGCTGGCCATTACTGGCTATACGAGCGCCTACCTCGGAAACGCTCCAACTCGTCCCGCCGTCATCCGAAATTGTTTAGTCGGCATGCTAACCATGGTGATTACATATGTCGTTGGGCATTATATTGGAATTTAAATAAAAAGCGAAGGAGCCTCGTGCTCCTTCGCTTTTTAACGAACCATCTCTGTTTCCCTGAAAACTTTCCGCCAAGTAGTCGACAAAATCACTACACAGACCGAGAATGCCAAAAAGTCTGCGATCGGGAATGCGTACCACACGCCTGATAAGCCAAAGAAGTTTGGCAAAATGAGAAGCAGCGGAACGAGACAAATAATTTGCCGCATCAGCGAAATGATGAAGGAAATTCGCGCTTTCCCAAGTGCTTGGTACAAGCCGCCACAAACAATTTGGAAACCAATCGTCGGCGCCGCAAGTAACATGATTCGGAGCGCTTCTTCACTTTCTGCAATCAAAACTGGGTCAGATGAGAAAATTCTCGCTAGTTCTGCTGGGAATATCTCTGCAACCGCAAACGCGATGAGTGACAAAATTGTCGCAACGAGCATCCCCAGTTTCACCGAATGACTGACTCGCCCAAACTGTTTCGAGCCGTAGTTAAAGCCAACGATCGGCTGCATTCCCTGCGTCACCCCATTGATCGGCATGATCGCGAACGATGCAATTCGGTTAGCTACCCCGAACGCCGCAATCGCCATCGTCCCTCCATAAATCTGTAGCATCCAGTTCACCGCAATCGTCACCACGCTACCTGAAGCCATCATGATAAACGACGGGAAGCCGATCGCGATAATGCGCAAGCCAAGCTTCACATCAATCCGCAAGCCAAAGCCTTTAAGCGAAAGCGTGCTTTTCCCGGATAGGAAGTAAAATAACAGCCACGCTGCACCAATCGCTTGGGCAATCAATGTGGCAAGCGCCGAACCTCGAACGCCCATATCCAGTCCCATGATGAAAATCGGATTCAAAATCATGTTGATGACCGCTGAGATAATCATCGTGAGCATCGCTGTTTTAGCGTTTCCTTCCGAACGGACGATATTGTTCATCCCCATCCCGAACGATTGGAAAACAGCGCCAAGCAAGATGATTTCTAGAAATTCTTTCGTCATTTGATGAATTTCAGCAGGTGCACCAAACATGGTAATCAGTGGATCAATAAAAATAAAAGTTAAAATTGCAATCAATAAACTTGAAAAAATAACGAGCCAAATCACTTGATGGAATACTGTATTCGCCGTTTTTTGTTCACCGGCACCAAGCGACCTCGAAATGATCGAAGCGCCACCGATGCCAAACATCGCGGCCATTGCCATCAAAATCATTTGAACAGGAAAAGCGATCGAAAGTGCCGCGACCCCGTTTGGCCCAACACCATACGAGACGAAAATCGTATCGACAATGTTATACATTCCCATGACGAACATCCCGATGAATGCTGGAATCGAAAGCCGCGCCATCAAGGAACCGATACTGTCCTCGCCAAGTCTTCTGCTTTGTTCTTTCATATGTGTTCCTCCTTTTTAGCCGCACAAGTTGCGTTTTCTGCCATTTGGGCGATCAAGCGAAAAAAATCCGCCCGTTCTTGCTCCGTAAATCCCGCCGTTAAACAGTCGTTCCACTGCTCTGTCAGCTCCTCGATCAAACTTCTGTGTGCCAACCCTTTTTCTGTTAAAAAAATACGCTGGATACGCTTGTCTTTTTGATCTTGCTCACGTCGCACGAACCCAAATTTCAATAGCCGTTTGATGTGCCTCGTCACGTTCGCCTTATCAACTGAAAAGCGCTTCACAAAGGCTTCTTGAGCGAGTCCGTCTTCCCGGTAAAGCGTAAACAAGTAGCGTAACTGTCCGACACAAAGACCTGTTTCTTTCAGCCTGCTGTCTTTAAAAATATGTTCAGAGCGATGAATCATCGCCATCGATTTTACAATTGCTTCATGTCTTTCTGCCAATTAAGTCGCCTCAAATCTCACTATTTTCGCAATAAAGTTGCGCAGTCAACTAATCTAGTTTACTAAAAATTAGTTGACGTTGCAACTGTTTTTTTAAAGGCATAATGAGGGCATAAACCAAGCAAGTGCGTTATAATAAATGAAAGCGTTTTAAATAAGGAGGATGACGTATGAAATTTTTCATTGATACAGCAAATGTAGACGAAATAAAGAAAGCAAGCCGCATGGGATTTATCGCTGGCGTGACCACTAACCCTTCTTTGATCGCCAAAGAAGGTCGCGATTTTAAAGAAGTAGTGACAGAAATCACTTCGATTGTTAATGGGCCAATCAGCGGGGAAGTTGTCAGTTTAGAAGCCGATAAAATGGTGGAAGAAGGTCGGCTTGTGGCTGCTATTCATCCAAATATGGTTGTTAAAATCCCGATGACAGGTGAAGGCATGGCTGCCGTCAAAACGTTACATGAAGAAGGAATTAAAACGAATGTGACGCTCGTTTTCTCAGCCGCACAAGCGCTACTTGCTGCACGTGCTGGCGCTTCTTATGTGTCTCCTTTCCTTGGTCGGCTAGATGATATTGGTCAAGATGGCTTAGAACTCATCAGCGACATTGCAGAAATTTTCGCTGTTCATGACATCAAAACAGAAATCATTGCAGCAAGCATTCGTCATCCAATTCACGTGATCGAATCCGCCAAACTGGGGGCAGATATTGCAACTGTGCCGTTTAAAGTATTCGAACAAATGCTAAAACACCCACTGACTGATATTGGAATTGATAAATTCTTAGCTGATTATGAAGGGACTAAAAAATGAACAAACATTTTACTGTAAAAAAAGCCCATCATCCAGAAATCAGCAAACCTCTATTCGCAAACAAAAACGAAGAAATCTGGGTGTTTGATGAAGATAAAGCCTATCCTGGTTGGATGCTTTGTAAAATCAAATCAAGTGGCGTCGAAGGCTATATCCCGGAACAAATTATCGCACGCGTTCCGGATAGCAAATCGGGAACTGTTTTGGAAGATTATTCCGCACGCGAACTTGACGTTGAAGAAGGCGATAAGCTTGAAAGTAACCGTGAATTAAACGGCTGGGCTTGGTGTATCGATGAAGATGGAACTGGTGGTTGGGTTCCACTTAAGAATTTGAAAGAAGAATAAAGCTTGGTGTAAAAAAAGGCTGCTGAAATTGGATAATCCAATTTCAGCAGCCTTTTTTGTGCTTGCCTACGCTACGCGAGTTCTGGAGTGGCCAAATAAAAAGTCAGCCATCCTATTAACATCAAAATTAAACTAAGCAATTGGAGAACAAGTATCACAATCGCTAGTGCTCTTGCCCAGCCAAATTCTTCAGTCTCTTTCAAATCTTTAATCAGCAAAATCGAAAATATCATTCCAATCACTGGAATCACAACGGACAAAATTAAAAATACTATGATTTGTCCCAAACTTATAGTAGCCTTTTTCATCTTCTTTCTCCTCTTGGATGCTTCCTTTTAGTTTTGATACAAATTATAGGTGATAACATCGTGAATGGCAACCCTGTCTTTCAGCAAATCATTTTCAAACCCTTTCAAATTATGAAATAATAGAAGAGAAAATTGCAGGAAATCGGGTGGAAATTTTGAAAGATTGGAAGAAAAATCTTTATATCGTTTGGATCGGCTGTTTTTTAACGGGTACCGGACTCAACTTGATTATGCCTTTCCTGCCTTTATATGTAGAAGAACTTGGCATCCATGATCCCGACCAAGTCAGTCTTTATTCAGGTGTCGCGCTTAGCTCGACTTTTTTTGTTTCTGCCATTATGGCACCAATTTGGGGAATGCTCGCCGATCGTAAAGGGCGCCGTTTAATGCTGCTTCGCGCCGCACTTGGGATGAGTATCGCGATGATTTTGATGGGACTTGTCACAAACGTCTTCCAGTTCATCGGACTAAGACTCCTCATGGGGATCTTCTCGGGCTACATTTCAACAGCGAATGCGCTGATCGCCACACAAGTGCCTCGTCATAAGAGCGGCTATGCTTTAGGGACACTTTCAACCGCAGCCGTTTCAGGCGTTTTGATCGGACCACTAATTGGGGGGTTCTTGTCCGATACCTTTGGCGTTCGCCCCGTCTTTTTCATCACCGGAACACTAATCGCTTGCAGCTTCCTCCTGACGCTTCTTTTTGTAAAAGAGAATTTTACTCCAGTCGAGAAACGGGAGGTCCGCTCCTTCAGAGAAGTCTTTGGCGCCCTTCAAAATCCGAAACTCATTATCATTTTATTTTTCACTTCGATGATTATCCAAGTCTCAAATAACGCGATTAGCCCAATTTTAACGCTCTATGTTCGTGACCTCGCTGGAAACATCGCGAATCTTGCTTTCATCAGCGGGATGATCGCCGCCGTTCCCGGCGTCGCTTCCTTGCTCGCGGCCCCGCGCCTCGGAAAATGGGGCGACAAAATCGGCACCGAACGAATCTTGCTCGGCGCTTTGATCGGCTCCATGTTACTACAAATCCCGATGGCTTTTGCCGAGACACCATTCCAATTTGGCGTTTTGCGTTTCTTGCTTGGCATCGCAGACTGTGCGCTTCTCCCAGCCGTTCAGTCTCTACTTTCAAAAAATGCACCGCGCGACCTTACTGGGCGAATTTTCGGATACAACCAGTCCTTTCTTTACATTGGGAATGTCATCGGGCCACTGATTGGCTCAAGCATCGCGGCTCATTTCGGCTATAGCGACGTTTTCCTAGCTGTCGCCGCCTTCATTTTGCTAAACGTCTGCCTTGTAGCTATTTTTAACCGAACGACTCATCACAAGAAACAGGAGGAATGATTAAGATGGAACAAATCGAACAACTTCGCACTGCCGTGCGCGCCGCAAATCAGATTGTCTTTTTGACGGGCGCGGGCGTTTCCGTGCCTTCCGGGATCCCGGATTACCGCTCAAAAAATGGGCTTTATGCAGGGAAGCACAATCCCGAATACTTATTAAGCGAGGCTTGCCTTGCAAATGAACCAGATGTTTTTTATCAATTTGTCACCCAAAATATGTACTATCCAGATGCGAAACCCAACCCGATCCATCTCAAAATGGCTGAAATCGGCGAAACAAAGCCAGTTACAGTTATTACGCAAAATATCGACGGCTTGCACGAAGCGGCTGGTTCTAAGTCGGTCGTCGATTTCCATGGCAGCTTGTATCACTGTTACTGCATGAAATGCGGCCAAACCGTCCCAGCAGAAACTTATTTGGAATCCGATACCCATCAAAATTGCGGCGGCCGAATCCGGCCGGATGTCGTGCTTTACGGGGAAGGCATTGATCCGGATGCCATCGAGCAAGCCATCCAAGCCTTGCAAAATGCCGATCTTGTCGTCATCGCCGGAACGAGTTTCAAAGTCAGCCCATTTTGCAATTTGATTGATTATAGGAATCCAGAAGCAAGCGTTTTTGCAGTCAATAAAGAACCGATTTTCCTTCCCTTCCGATATACCATGATCGAAGCGGACGCCATGACGGTCTTCAAAAAAATCTGAAAATAAAGCGTGCATTTTTGACCGAATGGTTAGTGACGTGGTAAAATTTGGATAGTTGGATCTAATTCTAGCTATCCAAATTTTCTTTTAAGGAGTGGTAGATTTTATGTCACCTGACCCCGAGAGTCAGCAGATTATCTTTCAATTAATTCTCATTTTAGTTCTTACGCTACTGAATGCCTTTTTTGCATCAGCTGAAATGGCACTGGTTTCCCTCAACAAGGGACGCGTAAAAAGCCAAGCCGATCAAGGCGATAAAAAAGCCATCAAATTGATGAAACTGCTTGAAGACCCAAGCAATTTCCTCGCAACTATCCAAGTCTGTATCACGCTTGCAGGTTTTTTCTCAAGTGCTTCGGCAGCAACGAGTATTGCAACGCGGATTGAACCGGTTTTTGGTGAAGGGACTTTTGCGAAGGAACTCGCGATCATCGTTGTCACAGTTATTTTGTCGTATATTACCTTGGTTTTTGGTGAACTTTATCCAAAACGAGTCGCTTTACAGAAGTCTGAAATGATTTCGCGGCTGTCGGTTACACCCATTCGGATCGTCGGTTTTCTACTTCGTCCGTTCGTCAAATTCCTCTCGTTTTCCACCAACACGCTCGTGAAATTAACGCGCATGGACAAATATGGTGAAGAGGAGAAGATGACGCGTGAAGAAATGCAGCTGCTTGTCGAGAACAGCGGGAAAGAAGGCGTGATCGAGCAAGAAGAGCTCAGCATGCTTCGTGGCGTTTTTGAACTCGATGATAAGTATGCGAGAGAAGCGATGGTGCCGCGGACTGATGCGTTCATGATCGACATTGACATGGCGCCGGGTGAAATTTGCGACCTGCTGTTAAATGAGAATTACTCGCGGATTCCGGTCTACAAAAATGATCCGGATTCGATTGTAGGTATTCTGCACTTGAAAGATTATTTTGCCGCAGCACGACAAGTCGGATTTGACCATGTTGATATCCACTCGCTCATTAAAGATGCTTACTTTGCGCCAGAATCGATTTTTATTGATGACCTGCTGAAAAATATGCAGAAGACGCGAAATCAAATGACGGTGCTGATGGATGAATATGGCGGCGTGGCTGGTCTGATCACGATTGAAGACATGCTCGAAGAAATCGTCGGCGATATTGATGATGAATATGATGATTTGACAAATGAATTTACAAAAATAGATGAAAATACCTATGATTTAGATGGTATGCTTGCGCTTGATGACTTTAATCGCATGTTTGATGTTGAACTCCCGTCTCGTGGTGTTGATACGATTGCAGGTTTTGTGCTTACGCTCATCGGGAATATTCCTGAGGACGGCGAACAAGTCGTAGCAGAATATGAAGATTTTACATTCACGGCGCTCGAAATAAAAGAAGCAAGGTTAGTTTCCATTCGGGTTGAGCGAGCAAAAAAGCTCGAAGCTGAACCTATAAAGCTAGAACTTGCTTAACGTAAAGACAGAGCGGCGGTGCCGCTCTGTCTTTTTTCTAAAGGAGGTATCCAAATGCCCAATATCAAAGAAATTGCCAAACGTGCTGGGGTTTCCGTCACGACCGTCTCACGCGTTTTGAATCACCATCCTTACGTGGCAAGCGACAAACGCGCACGCGTCGAAGCGATCATCCAAGAACTGGATTACATACCCAACCGCAGCGCCATGAACTTAGCACGTGGGAAAACGAACACAGTTGGCGTGCTTTTACCTTATACCGATCATCCTTGGTTCGACAAAATCGCAAGTGGCATCCTCGAAGCTGCTTTCCGCGAAAAATATTCCGTCACGCTTCTACCGACGGGCTACGATGCCAAACGCGAATTGCACCACCTTGAAATGCTAAAGACGAAACAACTGGATGGCATCATCATCACGTCTCGAGCCAATCCATTTGAAGCCTTGCTTGAAGCAGCCGATCCCGAGCAGCTAGTTTTCTGCGAAGAAACGAAGAATCCCGAGCTTTCCTGCGCATATATCAACCGTTTCCAAGCGTTCCAAGATGGCTTCCGCTTCATTCAAAACAAAGGCTATCGAAACGTGGCCTTTACAACCGGGCGAACAGATCGAATCAGTCCGAGCACGCAAAACAAAATTGCCGCATTTGAGGAAGTTTTTGCGACCAAAGCGAATCGCGCCAACATGCTGAACGACTGCTATGACGTTTCGGACGGGGAAGCCGCAGCCGAGTATTTCTTGGAAAAAGCGCCTGTAAAGCCTGACGCGATCTATGCGACGGGAGATGAAGTCGCCGCAGGAATCTTCGCTTACGCACGAAAAAATGGCTTGCGAGTGCCGGAAGATATCGCGATTTTGGGGCAAGAAAATTTACCGATCAGTGAGGTATTGGAGATTTCAACACTGAATCATCATTTAAAACGGCTTGGAACCACTGCTTTTTCGATTTTCCATTCCGGCGAGGTGCAGAAGCAAAAAATCCATCATGAACTCGTGGAACGAAAATCTTTATAAAGTTTCCCAGAAGAAATTGCTTGACATGAAACCCGTTTCATCATTTACAACTAAGGTATAACATATAAAGAGGGTGAAAACAGTGCAACTTGAAGGAATCTGTAAAGTCCATTCTGGAATTGGTATGGAGTATCAATACGGAGAATTTTATATCGATCGAGATTATCTGGTATTTGAACAAAATTATGGTTACAAAATGGGGAAGCGCCACACTTATCCTTTACAAGGTTTAGAGAACATTGCGCTGATACCAGAAAACAACCAAGTTTATTTAACCTTTAGCTGTGAAAAAATCTGTTTTGAAATTGCAGGAACGGAAGAAAAATTATATACCTTTTATGAAGCACTTCGCACAGGACAAGGTTTGCAAAAAATAGAGGGCACACCGCAGCCGAAAAGAAGCCGCTACACGACACATCACCAATACTTTTTTTCGAAGTGAGGAGGATCAAGATGTATCAAGCGATTGTTTTCGATGTAGATGGCACCATTTTAGATACTGAAAAAGCGGTTTTGCATTCCTTGCAATCGGTTTTAGCCGAAGAAGGTCATTCTTATACACAAGAAGAACTGCGATTCGCGCTTGGCATTCCGGGTGAAAAAGCGATTCAGCATTTAAATATCCAAAACGAGGAGGAAATCCTCGCAAAATGGATGGAACGGGAAGTTCAAATGGCTAGCGAAGTTCGGCTTTTTGATGGAATCGAGGCTGTGCTAGCGCAAATCCCGGAAAGTGGCGTCGTCACTTCCAAAAACAACTATGAGATGGAAAAAGGCTTTTACCCGTTCGGCATTGGCGGGCATTTTAATGCGATCGTTTGTGCGAGTGACACCATGAATCACAAGCCACACCCCGATCCACTACTTAAAGCGATGGAGATACTCGCAAGAAACCCGCAGGAAGTGCTTTACATCGGCGACTCGCCTTACGACATGGCTTGCGCCCATTCAGCCGGAGCCGATTTTGGTTTGGCGCTGTGGGGAGCAAAATCAGAAAAAGGCTTTGAAAAAGCCGAACATGTCTTTCGGCAGCCAAGCGAGATTCTCGCACATGTCGCCATCCAAAATGAATAGGAAGACCAAAAAAAGGAAGCCTCTTTAGGAGGCTTCCTTTCTTGCTTAAACGATTGAAAAACCACCATCCACAATGATATGTTGACTCGTCACGTAGCTTGACGCATCGGAAGACAAGTAAATAATCGTGCCGTTTAGCTCACCTTTCCTGCCTGGTCTTGACGCCGGTGAAAGGCCATTGTAGAGTTTCATAAATCCTTCATGTTTAAATAGCGAATCTGCCGTCATTTCCGATTCAAACAAACCAGGTCCGATCGAATTCACCGTAATATTCTCTTCCATGAAAGTTGCCGCCATCCCCATCGTCAGACCGCGCACAGCCGCTTTTGAGGTATTGTAAGCATGCCTTGCTAAATCATATCCCTTATCCGCAATAATGGCGTTAATTGATGCGATATTGACGATTTTACCGTACTTTTGTTTTTTCATGTGGGGGACAACATATTTAGACATCAAATAAAGCCCTTTTACATTGATATCCATTGATTTATCCCAGTCCGCTTCTGAAAGTTCTTCCACCGTTCCAGCAACCGCAATCCCCGCGTTGTTGAGCAAAATATCAACTTTCGAGAAGTGCTCAATAACCTCTGCGACCGCTGCCTTCACACTCGCTTCATCTGAAACATCACAAGCGATCGGAATCGCTTTTCTTCCCTTTGCTTCGATTTCCCGAGCGACCTCATCCAATTTTTCTTTCCGACGTGCAAGAAGCGCCACATCGGCCCCGTAATCCGCGTAAGAAAGCGCCGCGTCCCGTCCTAGACCACTTGAAGCCCCTGTCACAACTGCAACTTTCCCTGTTAAATCAAACATGTTACTCATAATGATGCCTCCTTTTGTATTGTTCGCTTTCACCGCTATCATACCAAATGTAAGCGCTTTAATAAAGATTTTCGTTATGAAGAATTTTGATAAGTGACTATAAAGGTTATAAAAACCACTTTTGCAAGAAACAGGAGCAAGACTAAATTTTTGAAGAGTCCCCTCCGCGTTTCCTGAGCGACAAAATCATTTAAACGTATTAACGGTGACAAATCAAAAAAGCTGACATCTCATTCAGACGCCAGCTTTTAAATGGATTCCATTCGAATATTAGGATTCTCCCTCTGTTTTTTGAGGTAACCTTGGTTTTATCATCTGTCCCTGTAATATACAATAAATAATCATGGATAAAACCAAGATTGCAAAACAAAGCCGATAGTCAAGAATAGCTTGAATATGATATATCCTGTCGACTCGACTATAAACTTTGAAATAACTATAAAACACATAAGCCATAACAAGAAAACGAATGAAATAAAGCCAACGACTTTTTCCTCGCAATGCAAAAGTTAAAACAAGTGGTAGCAGAAACAAAATCGGAGCAAAATAACCGTCCATAACAAAAGTGGCAGCACCTTCTCCGTAAGGATATAAAAATAGCGTTGAAATAATAGCTAGAATGAAGAGAGTTTTACGCGTTCTCTTCCGTCCAATTTTCTCCATTTTCGGTTCAACATAATAAGGCTCATACTTTCCTTCCATTTCGTCGTAATGTTTTTTAGAATCTTGACTCATAACTTCTCCTTTTCTCAATCAATATTAGTTTGAGTTTCTACGTTTTTTCTCTTCTTAGGTGTGGATCAAGCCGATACACGATCTGAGAAAAATTCCTAGCGAGGAACTAGGTCAATGTGCAGACCTTTCTCATCATACCAATATCGTTCAATTGCTTTATGCTTTCTACAAAATTGCTGTCTATAGAAAATACAGCTGCTACTCATTTTCACCCTCAGAATCTAGCAAAATAGCATATTAAAAATCCAATTTTTTCATTTAGAGTATTACCCTAGCAGCATGTTTACTCTTAATCTGTATTCCTCATCTTCAACAATCTCAAAATTTTGATTACTTAATAATTGGTTCAAAGCATTAATATCCCAATTATAGGCTGATTGTTCCTCTTCGTTTAGGTCTTCAAGTTTAGATAGATTTTCTTGTCTCTCTAATAGATAATCTGGTATGAAATTTTCTTTTAAACTTAAAATTGAAAGATTTATCATAACTGATACGTAAACTTTATGACTTTTTTTCATCATTAATACAGAATCTTCAAAAGTTGCGGCTATTGCTTGACTCGGACTAAACCCTTCATCTTCAATAAAATCTTCATAATCTTCTAAAGTTAATTCTTTTGCTTCTAAATAACTGATTTCGCTCATTTTTCCACCTACTTCGTAAATATATTAAGTTCTATATTTGGAAACTTTTTCCTGCATGTATCCTAATAAAGTAGACACATTTTTTGATATACTAGTAAATAAATAGACACAAATGTCGAAAGGACTTTTTATTATGGTAGACAACCGAAAATCACCGCGTAAGTTTGATGAGGAATTTAAAAAATCTATTGTTAAACTTTACGAAAGTGGTAAAACTCAAAATGCTTTAGCGAATGAATACGGTATTGCTCTCTCTTCGATCGCCCGTTGGGTGAAACAATATTCAGAAGTGAAAATGGATGACGATACGATCCTTACGGCTCGTCAAATCAAACAGCTTCAAAAGCGAAACGCCCAACTTGAGGAGGAAAACCTCATCCTAAAAAAAGCGATTGCCATATTCACGCCTCGCTCGACGAACGATTAAAAGCGATACACATTCTTCGGTATGAGCACAGTATTGTAACCCTCTGTCGCACCCTTAAAGTAAATCGTTCTACTTATTACAAACGTTTTTCTGGAAAAGTAGCTCCAAGAACAAAAGAAAATCAGCGCTTAAGAAAAATGATTTTAGACATTTATACTTCTTCTCAAAAACGTATAGGGGCTGCAAAGATCCGGCGGATCTTTTTGCGTGATTATGGCATTTCTATTAGTATCGGCCGGGTTTATCGCTTGATGAAATCAATGAACCTACCCAAAATGTCTACAGCAAAGCCTGTTTTCAAAAAAAGTAAAAACAAGGTTCCTTTGATACGTCCCAATCATCTCAATCAAGCCTTCAATCCACCTGCACCGAATCAAGTTTGGACAAGCGATTTTTCTTATATTCCTATCGGGCAGAGAACATTTGCTTATTTATGCGTTATTTTAGATTTGTTTTCTAGAAAAGTCATTACTTGGACCGTAGGGGCATCCATTGATACAAACCTAGCCATTACAACATTAAACAAGGCACTTCGTGCCCGAATTTTAACGGACTCTGTTCTTTTCCATACAGATCAGGGATCTCAGTATACCTCTTTTGAATTTAGAAAGTTCTTAGACAATCATCCGGTTGTTCATTCCCTTTCTAAACCTGGTTATCCTTGGGACAACGCCGTAACCGAAGCTTTTTTTAAATATATGAAAAAAGAAGAATTAAACCGCCGGCAATTCTGTTCCATTGAAGAAGTTCGATTAGCTTGTTTTACCTACATTGAAGGCTTCTACAACACAAAGCGTCCTCATGGTACATTAGAGATGCTTACTCCAAATGAAAAGGAGGCTCTTTATTTTGAAAGTCTTTAAGTATTTACTCTTTTTGTGTCTACTTTATTGACATCTATCCAAAGCTTTAACCGATCAAGGGATTATTGAGAGCTATAAAATTGATGATAGTAGTGTAGAACACTAAAAAGAAGAATTGAACTTAAAAAGATATTATTCCTTTTTAAGTAAGGCTAATAGCAATAGATAATTTATAATTTGCAAACTGATTCAACTCTTCTAAGAATTGGTCCATTCGTTTATTGGAAGGAAACTTACATTCCAACAGGTAACAGCCCTCTCCACTTATTTTATAGTTATTTATCAAAAATTCACCTTGCGTTTTAATAAAATTTAAATAAGGCTGATGATTAACACTTTGGGTGATGATTGTGAGAAAGGCGTGGATAGGATATCCCAATTTTGATTGATTTATTTCTATTGTATAACCTTCGATAATCCCGTTATCTTCTAATTTTGCTACTCTGGCTGCTGTTGCCGGCCCAGTCAAATGAACAATCTCTCCTAACTCTTTCATTGTAATCCGGCTATTCGTTATTAAAACCTTCAAAATTTTCATATCCGTATGATCCAGCACTCGTAACAGCTCCTTTCATTAATAAAGTAAAATCATAAAAAAACTATATTTACCTTATGTATTCCGTCTAGATTCTAGTATAAGCTATACATTATGCAAAACATATTTCAAAAGAAAAAGGAGTTTTTTAATATGAATATACAATTAATTCGTAATGCAACCCTCGTGGTTGAATATGCAGGAAAGAAATTTTTAATAGATCCAATGCTATCCAAGAAAGGGACATGGGCAGCATTTCAGAATGCTCCACGAGAAGACCAAAAAAATCCTTTAGTTGAATTACCTATCTCCATTGATTCTATTATTCAAGATGTAGACGCTGTTATTGTAACACACCTTCATGAAGACCATTGGGATGGTGCCGCTAAAGAAGCGTTACCAAAGGAAATAAAAATATTTTCCCAAAATCAAGAAGATGCTGAAGAAATTCAAAAGGCTGGATTTCAAAATGTTGAGGTTTTAGGAGAAAATACGGTTTTTGGAGATATTCAATTATTCAAAACAAAAGGTGAGCATGGAAGAGGCCCAATTTTAGAACTAGCGGGTCATGTGTGCGGTGTAGTTTTTAAGCATTCTTCTGAGAAAACATTGTATGTTGCTGGAGACACTGTATGGTATGATGCTGTGCAGGAAGTAATTGACACACACAAACCAGAAATTATTGTCGTTAACGCTGGAGACAATCAATTTTTAGAAGGCGGCTCACTGGTAATGAACGAAAAAGATGTCTATGAAGTCTATAAAGCTGCTCCTCAAGCAAAAATTATTGCTGTCCATATGGAAGCAGTCAATCACTGGGGATTATCTAGAAATAATTTAAAAGCTTTTCTTGAGGAAAAAGAAATCTGCGATAATGTTTTTGTTCCTAATGATGGTGAAAATATTTCATTTTAATAAATGAATGTTATTAAAAAAACCAGAACTTCAAAGCAACGTAGAATTGAAGTTTTGGTTTTTTGTGTTTCACTTTATAACCGAATTTTGTTAAATATTTATTACTAATGACCATAATGATATGAAAAAAGAAGAATTAAATCGTCGGCAATTCCATTCCATCGAAGAAGTTCGATTATCTTGTTTTACCTATACTGAAGGATTCTACAACACAAAGCGTCCTCCATGGTACATTAAGAGATGCTTACTCCAAATGAAAAGGAGGCTCTTTATTTTGAAAGTCTTTAAGTATTTACTCTTTTTGTGTCTACTTTATTGACATCTATCCAGCCCCGCGTCTTCCGCTACTCAAATTCAAATCATACTTCCTCAAGGCATCCTTCATCTTCTCCGTCGCATTCGCGACTTTCGAAGTTCCACCTGCTGGAAGCGCACCGAGTCCATCCACCGCGAGTTGCCGCCTCGAATTCAAATCCAAGTTTTCAGGCATAGCTTCACTTCTTCAATCCAACTATACTATTCCTTCTCTTATTAAACTTTTAGTATATTTATTCTTCTTATGAGATTAGAAAATCTAGTTCAAAATATAAAAGGAGAACTTTCCGATTCATCATCAAAAGTCCTCCTTTTTATCACAACTAATATTATATCTTAATCGTCTGATCCAGCTTTACTGGTTCGAAACTTGCGGGACGCTGCTACATTAATTATTTTCTACTTCCTCAAGCCAACTTTGTTCAACATCGTCTGCTGTTTTTTTAGCATCATTTGAATAAACTAAGTCATATTGATATTTTGCTTCTAAACTATTTTTTTTAATATCGTAAACCAGCTTCATCTCAGTAGGCATGGGCCTCCCAAATTGCTGACAAACTTTGTTAATCTGCTTTAAATCATCCATCAATATTTGCATAACTATTTTCTGTCTACCTATTGATACATCACAATTAGGTAATTCTTCATTTATCTTGTGTCTTTCTTTTACTTTTCCATTTATCCTATAAAAATAGCCCACTGAATAAACATTATTTTCATAAGAACAATATATATATATGTTATCCCCTGTGTTCTCTACATATTCCAAACAAATAGACACCATGTCTGCTTGCAATTCACTAAAATAATCTTCAAATACTTTAACCATGACCTCACCCCTCTAATTATCTATATGTTTACTATACCACTTACCCTCAATTGTGTAGTCAATATCAAAGCTTGAAGGTCTCAAACTAATATTATCATAGTTGACTTTAACATCCACACTAACTTTTTTCCCTTCTTCAATAGCTTTAGCCCATGTATTTTCAATATTTTTATACATTCCCTGATTAACTTTACTACTTTGAGAAATCAAATTGTCAATATCTGGTGAACCGCCAAATCTATCTCCTGCCAAATGTCCTGCATGATCTCCCTGTATCTTACCAGGGGTATTGGGGTTATGTTTCAGTCTATCTGTCCTACTTGTCAATTGAAGATCATCAGTTTTAAAATTGTCAATTCGTCCCAAAGAGTCCGTTTTATAGTGATAACCGAATTCACCAGTGATATATTGCTCATTTGGCTTCAACTTTCCATCAACTAAATGTGACCCATCAGTAATTATATCATCCGCTCCACGTCTTCCGCTACTCAAATTCAAATCATACTTCCTCAAGGCATCTTTCATCTTCTCCGTCGCATTCGCGACTTTCGAAGTTCCACCTGCCGGAAGCGCGCCGAGTCCATCCACCGCGAGTTTTCGCTGCGAGTTCACATTCAAATTGCCCTTAAAGTTATCCGCCACTTTTTTCGAAGACTCCTTCCGCGTTTCCTGAGCGACAAAATCATTTAAACGTATTGGCGGTGACAAATCAAAAAAGCTGACGTCTCATTCAGACGCCAGCTTTTAAATGGACTCCATTCGAATATTAGGATTCTCCCTCTGTTTTTTGAGGTAACCTTGGGTTGATCATCTTCTCTTAAAAAATCAGAATCAATTTTTATCTCTTTTTCCATGCTTCTCTCACCTTCTTTTATTGACACTATCAATTTGATTAGCTACAGTTTCATCCCATTTTTATAGAAAACACCAATACCTCCTATTTCTCGTGGAGGGATTGGCGTTTTTCGATAGTCTGAAACTAGTACCGAAATATACCAGTCCTTCATTTTATTCAAATCCTAATACTATCCATTCATCTACAATACCTCAAAAATTATTAGAATGTTCAGGTTGATCATCAACAAACCAAATTGCGGCATTTTCTTCAACTGGATTTTGATAGTCTAAAACAACATATCCTCCCATGCCAGTGCTAAAAAAAGGAAAAGAAGTTTCTAAATGAATTTTAATTGGCGATTCCAAAAAATCTAGAATTCCCCAATCATCTTCACTCATTTTATATATTTTACTGGTAGGTAATAAGCCCATTGCCTGACTAGGAAAATAATAAAAGCCATTATGCACCTTTTCATAAAACCTTTTAATAGAATCTGGGGTTTTCATCCAAAATTCTCGCAAGCTATCTGATGTCTTTTCAGAAGGTATAAGCCCTTCATAGTAATCTATTCCCCATCCATCATTTTTAATGAGTACAGTACCGAATAACTCCCATTTGATTTGATAATATCAACATCTACCAAGTTTTCAGATAGATACGCAATAGTATTTCGTAATTCATCTTGATTTTCTCTTTTCCAAATTTATATTGATTTAATCACACGTGTTTTTCTATCTTCTTCAAGAAATACTTCGTACCAATCCCCCAATAATTGAGGAAATTGTATATCTTTTATTGTTTGCAATTCCCCTTCTTTTCTAAATTGAGACAAATACTCTACTTTGTCCATTTCTTATTATTCACCTCATAACTTGTGATGATTAAAGACATTTGCTAGCTTTGAATTTTTCTTCATGCTTCCAACATATCTCGCTAGACTAAAATCCTTCCTTCACCATACAATTGGGCTGGCACAAGATATAAATTTAGAAGCTAAGGGGATATGAAAAGGAACCTTTACCATCAAAAGGTTCCTTTTAAATTCTAATGTAAAGAGCCATTTCTTCTAAAAAGTGGTACCAATATCGTTTTTCTATTCTTCCACACCACAAATAAATGCAACAACTATTTGCAACTTGATTAGTTAATCATACTACTCTAGCTATAGCTAAAACTTTGTCACTCGATTACTAATCTTGCGACAAAATGCTTTTTGTTTTTTTAATTATATTAAACATGTAAATCATTTAAAAAATCCACAAAATCAGATGAAATTTTTTCTACTACAGGCATGAACTCGTCTGATTCCTCGTGTAGCCAAACACAAACACTTGGTAATTCCCGATCTTCTCTAAAATCTAAACATATAAAATCACCCGCAAAAAGTATAGCTATAGGTATAATATTCATGCCTATTAAGTCTTCGTCATCAACTAGTCTTTCATCTAGCTCAGTTAAAACTACACCTATCTCACTCCAACTGACGTCTGTCAGCCTATCCCTATCCTCTTTGCTTAACAAGCACAAGAATCTCTCTATTAAATAATCTTTCTTACTTGAACTAAAAACATTTGTAACTGGAATAGCACCATTATATTTTTTCAAAAACTTTACATATTCTGTTGGTAACTGCACCTTATAAAAATCATTAAATTTTTTCACAGTTTCGTCAGAAGGAGGAACTAAAATACTACCTTTTTGTACTTCAAACATCATGACCAGCCCTTTCTAAAAATATATTTACCTAGGTGCATGAGACCAATTTCCTGGTGCTCTCCCGCCTTTATGCCAGGTTGAATTATGGATACCAAATTCTACAAGTTCCATTTTCCCTGATATTTCACTATGATGCCATGTATAGCCTTCTGGTCTAACACCATTTGGTAATTGACTATCTAACCATTGGAATTGTTCTTTATCAGTTTTCAACCACAACGATTCAGGTAAATCTTTAATTACATGTTCTCCATCAATTTTATAAATGACACCTGCCTCTGCAAAATCTGGATACTTAGTTTCTGCCTTCATATTAATTTTAGGAACGTCACCAGAATTTATTGCTAATTCTTTTATTTCTTTTCTTTGCTTTGCAGTTAGCTTGTCTCCCCCTACAATATCTTGCCAACTCCATGTTTTATTAGACTTAACTTTTTCAGCATATAATTTTGCATAGTCTTCTACAACATCATCAAATGTTGCAGTGCCTTTAACAAAGTCATTAACCCCACTAGCTTCTTTCCCTACAATCTTGCTACTTTCACCAATTATATCATCCGCTCCGCGTCTTCCGCTACTCAAATTCAGATCATACTTCCTCAAGGCATCTTTCATCTTCTCCGTCGCATTCGCGACTTTCGAAGTTCCACCTGCTGGAAGCGCACCGAGTCCATCCACCGCGAGTTTCCGCCTTGAGTTCAAATTCAAATTGCCCTTAAAGTTATCCGCCACTTTCCCAACTTCATCAAGCCCTTTGATTCCTTTCTCGATCCCTCTATGTACCGCTTCTTTCGCTGTCGTTTTCAAACTGTTAATCCGCGTCAAGGCTTTACTCTTGCCCAGTTTAATCAAATCATCCGCTTTCGACGGGATATTTTTCATCCCTTTCAGCACATTATCACTTAAACTAGCCAGCTTCGACCCCGACCGTATCGCCTGCGTGCCGCCCGAAAAAGCTTTCATTCCAGGCACAATATCTAGAAGCGAAAACGCCCCACGCATCACGCGCTCCGACGTATCCAGTTCGCGACCCGTCAGCCAGTCCTTCCCGCGCACAGCCGCACTCATTTCGAGCGTTCCATAAGCCACACCAAGTGCTAGACCTGCCGGCGGACAGAAAATACTCACACCAACAATCGCCACCGTCGCCACGACATTCACCCAAAACTCTTTTTTCTGTTGTTCATCTTTGATCGACGTGTACTCAAAAGCCCGTGAATTAATCATCGCTGCGCGGAAATCTTTTTGACTCACATCTTGATCCTTATTTTGCCTTTTCCATTCCTCATACTGGATTTTCATTTGATCGGCATAATAATTATCGCCGCTCAGTAAATCATCCAAACTGACTTCTTTTTTCGGAACTTCAATTTCTTCCCGCGTGTAGCTATTTGCGTACGTCGTCATCGTCGTTGTGGCACCGATCCGGTTTTTCGTCGTAAACTTCGAAGCATCCAAATCGCGCATACCTTCCACAAATTCATCTAGCGCTTCATAAAAAGGCTGATCAATTTTGTCCTCTACAAGACTTCCAGCTTCTCCCGCAAAATCATATAAAACTTCAAAGTCCTCGAATAAACTTTGATATTTGCTTTTATTGTCCGTATGCGAAAAAGAAATGGCTCCATCTGCATCTAGCCTCGCAATATCACTTTCAGCCTCTTCCAAGTTTTTCGAAACAGCCTTCAAGCTATCAATCGCGCCTTTTCCCCAAACGCCTTTCCCGATTAAGCTCCCGATGCTTTTCTCGGCTTTCTCAAAATCCGCTTCGATGTAGTGAACATCCTTCATCCTTTATCGCCTCCAATGTTCAGCGATGCGATAATTTTTTCGCCCACTTCTTGGTCAGCTTGGATCATCGCATTTAGCGTTTCAAAGACAAGTGAAGATGCACGTGCATAGTGATCCTGCAATTCCAAAACGCGATCATTTGCATCGGATACTTTCTTCATCGCTTTTTTTGCTTTTCCGGCCGTTACATAGTTTTGGTGATTGATATTCTTAATCGCCGGCGCAATCACCGATTCGAATTCATTGGCAATCGCCATTAGTTCATTTGCAATATGTGTCAGTTCATCCGGATTGATCGAGATCGTTCCTGAACCGCCCGCTCCACTAAATGCCTGTTGTGCCATTTTCTAGCGCCTCCTTCACTGGAAACTTCAATTCACGGTAAAGCTCATTCCACAGCCAATAACCGCTCACCTGATAATACGCCTCACGTACCACGTCAACCGCAATCAGCCGCTCTTTCCAAACAAATAAGAAATACTGCTGATAAAAGTCACGGTTTTCTTCCACGCGTGGCTCCTCGTTTACGTGAAAATATTCCATGCTCAAAAAACGTTCGTCAGGCTCACTTAATGCCGCCAATTCAGCGTCTTCCGCACTAAGCTCGCGCATCAAAAACGATTTCTCTTCTTCTGGCATCGTTCTCCCAAGTAGCGGGAACTGCTGGTTTAGAAGTTGCAAAATGAATACTTTATCCATGACTTCGAACCGGTAAGCGGAATCCTCTTCCACTTCAATCAGCAAATACGCGTTCTCAGAATCATCATCCCGAAACCCGAATAGAAATTGATTGAGCCGAACATACGACTGACAGCTTTGATAATTTTCAAGTGATTCTACAACGAGTGCTCCCCCGTCTGTCAGTTCGCCAGTTTCATTTAGAATCCCTTTCTCTTGAAGCGCCTCATATCCTTCACGAAAACCATCTTCGCCTTGCAGCTGGAAAACCGCTCGGTCCGGTAGACCGAAAACGGATTCCCCGCCAAAGGCAGAAGCGATCAAAAATAGTTCTTCAACACGAAAAGTATCCTGTGCTGTCATAGTCGTTTCACCTCACGTACTTGACTTGATTCTTCAAAGTCAGCTTCAAATTCAGACAATTTCTGCAAAGCCTTTCTTTGCTTCTTGTAGCGTGATTTAACTTCCTTGTGGTATTTTTCGATCAGCTCAATATAGGTCAAAAAACTATCCCGCGCTTTCCCGTCCCACTTTGCACTGGCTACATAGGAGGTCAAGTCTGAACATTTTTTATGCGTTTCGCGAAGTGAGTCTTCGACAATTTTGGCTTGCGCTTTTGCTTCT
The DNA here is from genome assembly GCF_003369925.1 of Listeria kieliensis. GTDB lineage: Bacteria > Bacillota > Bacilli > Lactobacillales > Listeriaceae > Listeria > Listeria kieliensis_A. The sequence continues at coordinate 782,592 of NZ_LARY01000002.1, forward strand.
GCAACTTTGCTCGCTTTGATCTTCACATTACCCATTCTTTAGCCGCTCCTCCCGTTCTTTCCGCTCTTTTTCTTTCTTCGCTTCCTTAACAGCTGCTTCGTGGATCGCTTGTGCTTTGTATTCTGCGTACTTGTCATATGCTTTGTTTTTCGCACTGACGAGCTTCGAACGCTTATCTGCTTCACTGCTGATGTATTTCGCAAGCTTCGCCGTTAATTTCTCCCGTTTCTGATCAAAATCATTAGAGGGGATTTTACTGTTCGACATATTGGGTACGCCGTGTTTATAGCTACTAAAAGTGTCTTTAGCTTCAGCCATTTTATCATCGTGCTCACGAATTGCATCCTTTAGCAAATCGTGCAATTTATCATAGTCATCTCGCTTTTGTTCTGTCGGAGTATTAAAAAATCCAAATATACCCATTTTATCCCCTCCTTCTTATAGTGGTGCAACCAGTTTAATCCGCTCAGCTTGCCCTTGTCTGATATAGTAAGCTTCATACGGCGGTAGCGGTTGTTCTTTATATGGCTTGTTCATGACTTCAAGCACATTTTGATCGATGATTCTGCCCACTAAGATGCCAACTTTTTGTTTCTTGAATACGCCCGAAATCTCGTCGTAAGCGCGGTAAATTTGTCCACTTACAGCACCAGCAACAAAGTAGATGCCCACCTTCTCGCCTTGCTCCACAAGTTTTTGGAGTGGTTTCTGTGCATCAAGCGCAGCAGTTTCCGCTAAGAATGCCGTATCCGCCACAAGCACGACGATTGGTTCAAATTGCTTAGAAAACTCTTGTAAGGTAACGCCAGTAGCCTGAACGTCTCGCCAAGCATGTTCACGATTTTCAAACGCACCTGAAAGCTCAACAATCGTAGAAGTAAAGCTCGCCTCATCGCTCGCATATAAATCGACTTGATTTTGGTATGTGCCAAAGCGAGATGAACCATTATCAAACAACGCCACTTGAATGCCCGCGCTCTTCACAGCCATTTCCAAGATCGATTGCATCGACCGTTCCACAACATCTGGTGAGTCTGCAAGAACGAGAGTGTGACCACGCTGATTTAATGATAAATCAAACGGCTGAACGTCTTCGAAATCGACCGCAAATGGGATTCCCCCGTTTTCGAGCATCTCGGTTACTTCTTTCTTCTCCAAGTATTCCGCAATCGGCAGAACATCCGGTACCATCGGAATCGCATCCGGCACGCTGCCAGTCCATGCTTCGCTCATTCGCTTACTTTCCGCCTGCAGATTCTCGATGATCTCAAGCGTATCCGCACCCGCAACTGGAAGTGCCGTTTGGAACGAAGTTGGGTTCTCAAGTTTCACAAGTCCACGCCCCGCGATTTCCTCAATCGTCAAGTCGGTTTTCCCTACAATATTGCGTGGTTCCGTCGGGTCAATCATGTAAAGCGCAATCTGCGTCTTAATATTCGCAAGCACTTGTATCCGAATCGCATTCGAACGTACCGCACTGATCGCAAGATGAATCCCAACGCCCGCACCTTCACGAGCCACTTGCGCAACAAGTCTTTCAAAGTCATCTTTGTATGGCGATTCCGCAACCGAGTCAAACGCATCAATCACAAGCAGAATCGAAGGAACCTCTGTCCCGCTAGCTTTTTCATACATGCCAATGTTCGCAACCCCATATTCGCTCAGTTTTTGCTTCCGAACTTTAAGTTCACGCGTAATCCGGCGAATCAGCTTTTGCATCTTGATTTCTTCATCCACCATGATCGTATCCGCAACTTGCGGCAGATCCTTAAGCGGTAAAAGGCCATTCGTTCCTAAATCTAGCAAGTAGATATGCAACCGTTCTGGGCTATGCTCTCGAGCAAGGTCCATCGCAACCGTTTGAAGGAAAGTTGATTTCCCGTATCCTGGACTTGAAAAGACTGCTAAATGCCCATCTTTCGCAAGGTCAAGCGTAAGTGGTTCCTGCGCTTGCATTTCTGGAATATCTAAGAAACCAATTGTCGCAAGAAGCGGCGCTTTTTCGCCTGCCCATTCTGTCATATAATCCACTGGATGGAGCTCCGGCAAGAAGATTTGCTCTTCAAGCGGCGGCAGCCAAGGACGCGGTAGCGGTTCAATCCCTTCCGCTTCCGTATATTCATGAATGTAGTCAATCACGGCATCCAGTTCAGATGGCAGTTTCGTCAAGTCTTCCTTCTTATCGAGCCCGCTCAAATCTTCCGTTAAAATGTCGTATTGCCCTAATTCATTGATTGCATAAATCGTTGTATCGAGATAATCCTCATCTTCCTTATCAGGCACATAATCCGCGCCACTCCAAGCACTTTGGAACAACTCATAAATTTCATTGTTTCCGACTTGTAAGTAAGCTCGCCCAGGAAGCGTAATATCCGCCGCATCTGGCGTTTTCAAGATTTCATTCGAATCACTCGCATTTTGTACCTTAAGCGCCAACTTAAATTTCGAGTTCGACCAGATTTGGTCATCAACAACCCCACTTGGTTTTTGCGTCGCAAGAATCAAGTGAATCCCAAGCGAACGCCCGATCCGTGCTGTTGAAACAAGTTCCTTCATGAATTCTGGTTGTTCCGATTTAAGTTCCGCAAACTCATCTGAAATTAGGAATAAATGCGGCATTGGTTCGCTCGCTTTGCCTTGTTTGTAGAGTTTTTGATACTGATTGATATGGTTCACATCGTGCTCACCAAATAAACGCTGCCGCTTTTGCAACTCCGCTTTAATCGAAGCAAGCGCACGCATCGACTGCGCCCCATCCAAGTTCGTGATCGTTCCCAGTAAATGCGGCATGTTCTTGAACAAGTTCGCCATTCCGCCACCTTTATAGTCAATCAAAAGAAACGCCACTTCATACGGATGGAAATTCACAGCAAGTGAAATAATATACGATTGGATAATTTCGGATTTCCCTGAACCCGTCGTACCGGCAACAAGACCATGTGGCCCGTGCGCTTTTTCATGCAGATTCAAGTTGACAATGTCATCTTTTCCGCGCAGCCCAAGAGGCACAGCCAAACTCTTATATGTTTCATTTTGTGTCCAGCGGTTTCCAATATTTAATTCTTCCACGCGTTCCACATTATACATTTCGAGGAACGTCACCGCTTCCGGAATCGAGTTTTTCAAATTTTGAAGGTGATTAAGCGGCGCAAGCGCACGCGAAATCATTTCCTTATCAAAGTTTTCCGGCAAGTGATCGGGTGCAAATGCCCGGTTCACAAGGTCGCCTTGCTCAAGAATAATATTTCCGCTTCTATGGTCACGAATATCGACAACCGTCCGCACATGTTCAGGCAAGCTTTGCATCACATCTTGAACAAATACAAGCGAAACTCCAAGTTCCGATGGATCTTCATTAAAGAATTCCATCACCGTGTGGTCTAAAATCAATTTTTCATCGGTAATCAACACCACATAATGTGGCGCAAAAAACAGTTTTTCATTTTTGTTCGGTCTTTCAGCAAGTGCCTGTTTCCGCTCTTTCAAAATTTGGTAGAGTGAATTTAACACTTGATCCCGCGAGCGCTCATGATAAACAAAGCCGCGGACATTGACATCGCGCAAGTTTGCATGTGGCAGCCAGCGCATCCATTCCCAATTTTCCTTTTCTTCTTCCGGGAAAATCGTCACAAATTGCAAATCATAATAACTATGAAATAGCGCCGTTTGCATCACAAGCATTTGCAGTTGTTCTAGCACGAGACCACGTGGACCGATATACCCAACCGGGCCATTCATCAAATCTGTCGCAACTGGAACATTGTTCACATCGATATATTGCCCTTTAAGCCGACTTGCCGCTTCTGCAAGTGGATCTTTATCTTGCGAAAACTCCTCTTCCTTATAATCTACAGAAAAACTGATCGGCTCTGTTCCCGTCCCAACTCGGAAAGTCAGGAAGTCATGATGCAATCTTGTTTTTTCATAAATTCGTGAATCCACACGCGTTGCCATCTCCGCAATTTCTTCCACAGATGGATAATGATAAAGCAAAGCTTGACGTTGTTTCTCGCTCGCTTGATGGAAATCCTTCGTGCGGCGTTTCAAATACAAATCGTAGCTTTCTTCGCGTTCTTTCGTCTTCACTTTATATTCCTTGCGATTTTTAATATACGTAACAAGTGACATGATAACCGTCATCCCTGTCATCGCAAGTGTCATCAAAATATAAATGCCACGTGGTTGGAAAATCGAGATCAACACTGTGATTGCAATCATCACAAGCGGAGGTAAAATCAATTTTAATAGTCCTTCCGATGGCTTTGCAGGCACTGCAGAAGGTTTTGCTAACGTAAACTTATCCTCTGGCGCACGGTAAATAATCCGTGGTGAACGGTGATAATCTGGATAATCCGGTCCAAAAGCATTATCCGCCGCAAATAATGGCGCAAGATGCGTCGAAATCCGAGATTTGACCGCCGCAATCGTCAAATCATCTTGACCGATCGTAAGCGTAATCCCATCCACATACAGTTGATCGCCAACTTGGAGCTCTTCACGCCCCGTTAAGCGTTCAAAATTGTGATAAACTTCTCCAGCGAAAACTTGCACGGAGAAAGTTTGCGTTTTGTCATCGCGTACAAAGACAAAATCCGCATTTGTACCCGCAAGCACCACATCATTTTCTTTTCCCGCACCAAAAGTGAGCACAAGTTTGCCAGCCGTATCAAATGACTGCACATCCACATTTTCTGTCAGGTAAAGCGACAACCGTTCGTTCTCGCCTACTTCAAGCTCTTGCTTTTGATCAAGCTCAAGTGCCGTATTTCCTGCCATCCACATATCGTCTTCAAAACGCACGTTAACCGCTTCAGGAAACTCTGGATAAAATACCGCCGCTTCCTTGTTGCCGCTGATCTCCGTCACCTTATCAGGAGACACGTGCTGCTTATGACAAGCTTTCCCGTTACTAACAATAAGTAAAGTATTCTGTCCCATCTTCATTCTCCCCTATTTGGATTCGGAATCGTTTTTCCCGTTGATTTTTTCCATGTATTTCTTCAGTTCTGCTTCAATTTCCGATTGTTTCTTCACAGACTCATCACCAGAAAGCGTCTTATCATTTTGGACTTCTTCCAGCTGTTTCGTAAGCGCATAAACCACGAGTTCGTTATCTTGAAGCCGTTTTCCAGAATCGAGCGACTCGCCAAATTCACCACGCCCATTATAAATCCAGTAAAGCAAATACTGCTCATCCGATTTCAAGCTAACATTCTTCATGATGTTGTCTTTACGCTTGTCATCAAGCTTCTCGCCTTGCAAATAAGAATAAGCCAGCTCATATTTCGAAGCTTGCGGTAATTTTTCCGGATTGTCATTTTCCAAGTCCGAAATCACTTTCGTATAGTCCGTTTTGAGGAAATCCTCGTTCGCCAAAAGCAAGTCGTTTTGATAAGGCACCTTGAAAAACGCAAAATAAACCACCGGCCCAGCAAGTAGCAACGTCGCAATGATAAAGCCAACCGCAAGCCCTCTAAACGTCCGGAACTGCTTCTTCGGAATCAACATCATCTTCCGTTTCGAATCCGCTAATTCTTTTTCAAACGATTCTTGCAAGAAACTTTCGATTTCCTCTGTCGTCTTTGCGTCTGCTAACTGCCGCTCAAAATTGGTTCCCCGAGCGTTTTTAAGAGACCCGGCATATAAATTGTCAAATTGGTATTTCTTTGAAAACATCGCCACACAAAGCGATTGATATTGCTTAAAGAACAACTCATCCGTAAGATCATATGGATGAATAATCCCTTTTAACCCGCGGTGAACGATTTTCGGCATCAAATTTTCATCAAAAACAAGATTTCCCGGGTGAAGGAAAAACGTAAAACGCGTCCCAATAAGCGCCTTTAGTTCTGCCACATTTTTAAGTGCCCGTAATTTATCTTTCCGCTCCATTTGACTTACCTCTTCAAAGCGGTACATCGTATCTGCAATTTCATAGCAAAACGTATACGTTTCCTTTTCATGTTCAATCTTCACAGGAACAAAGTATGGCGACGGTTTCGTTAAAATCTCTAGTTGAGCCGCATCTTTAATCCGCGTACGCGATTCAACAAAGCTCACACGCCATTCATTTTGTTCGCAGGTAAAATCATATGTAACACCATCAATTTCAATTGTACTTTTCATCATCTCGGCTCCCTTTTATAAAATTTCTAAGATGTCCCCGTTTGTAATCGGATAATCCACCATTTTGTCATCATCACTTAATAAAATGCCTTTATTCACAGCTTTAATAGAACATTTCGAAGCATCTGGCATATCGATCTTAAGCGTTTCTTTCAAATTATCAATCAAAGCCCGCACCGGCTGCCCGACAGGAATGCGCAAATCATATACTTCAGCGCCCCACTTCGAAAAATCCACCGTCACGTTCAAATGCGTCTCTTTCGCCATTTCTTAATCCTCCCTTATTCCATGATGTTTCGACTTGCAAAATAAATCCCGCCAACAAGGGCCACAACAACGGCTCCAATAATCACAAATAGCGACTTAGATTCCGTATTTTTTTCTTCCTTAGCTTGATCGTCAAGCTCCGCCTCAGAAGCTTGAGCCACGTTCGTTTTCTTAAAAAGCTCCTTCTGCGCGGTTTTCGCCGTCTCATCCTTCACCGGTTTTCCCGTAAACAGCTGATCCTGCATATCTTTAAAATTCTTTTTATCCTTTTTCTGTTGTGCTTTAATCTTTTTTTCAAGATCTTTGGTGAAAAGTGGCAATTCCAATTGATCGAGCATTGTCGGCTCCGCCTTCTTAAGCTCCTCTTGCTTTTCCTCATCAGTCTTTTGCAGGCGATCCGTTTTTAAATCCATGCTGCCATCACTTTCCAAATAACCCGTTCCTGCTGCAAGCGCGAGGGGAGCAGCAGAAAAACAAGCCAGTATCACAAGCAAGCTTAAACTTAACAGCTTAACTTTCATGTGCTCCCTCTCCTTTCGCTTCAGCCATTCCTTTTTTCACAACGAACAAGTTACAAACAATCAGAAGTATCGCAATACCGATACAAACATAAGTCAAAATCAAAATATTGCTTTCGCCATTCAAAATTCGGCTAAGTAGCGTTTCTAAATATTGTAGTGGTGAAAACTTCTGCACCGTTCCAAACATAGAAGACTTATCAACATTTAGCCCGATCGCATCCGTTAAGAATAAATACATGCTTAATACAAGTAAGATGATAAACATTCCACCCATTTGCAATTGACGTAGTAAATACGTACAACCCGATACCAGAAGTAGCATCAAGAGCAAACAAATGCCCATCCAGAAGAAGTAACCAATTTCACTCACATCAAAAATCTTTCCAGAAATCAGTCCGATCAGTAATCCTTCAATGACCGCGACACCAACCGTTACACTTGTAATCGGCAAGTTACGCGAAGCAAGCGAAAGCTCTTCTCGGAATTGGTCATTTTGAATGCGGCGTTTCTCAAAGGCAGAAATCACATACCCTGAGAATAAAGCGATGATCGTACAAATCAGCACCATATAGTAAGGTGTCGTTTTATCAGCCGCTACAATCGCCTTACCATTTACTTTTTCAACCGGACTACTCAAGAAGTTATATAAGTTTTCATTTTGACGATCCCCAATTCGACTGTTCTTCATCACCTTCGAAAAGTTCTTCGAGAAAGTTTGATCTGCTCGCAATTTTTTCGCAAGCGAGCCTGATAAGCCACCCGCTTCTGAAATCAAATCTTCGCCACTTTTTTGAATATTTTTCGCTTCCTGGTCGATCGCATCAAACGTGTCATACACGCCTTTTGCTGAATCCAAGTTATGCCCTGTCGAGTCTGCCAAACTCTGACTCATAGCAAGCAAGCTTCCAAATGAACTATCTAGCGCCATAGCAGCCGCCATTTCATCCGAACTATTCCCAAGCACAACTTGATTTTCCGAAACAAGCCCCGAACTCTTCTCGCGCCAAGTATCAATATCTTGTAACATTCTCGCTAGATTTTCATTTTGACTAATCGCCTCTTGATTCGCTGCAATCAGCCGCGCTGCCACATCTTGGGAACGCGAATCCGCGTCACCCATCACTTGTTTATAATCAGCAATCCGCGACTCAAACGCAGCCAATTTTTCTTTATAAGCCTTTGTCAAATTCCCCGAAGCTTTCGCCGCAAATGCTTCTAGCAAATCATCTCGGTTAAAAATCGCATAGTATGAATTAGCCGTCGCTTGGCTATCCAGCGAACCACTTGGCGTATATTCACTATTCCAAGGATTAAGTCCGTAATAAAGTTGGAATAAAAGCCCTGTCCGCTCGTAATTTCGCACAATCGAACGAAGCTCTTTAAACATATTCGTCAAATTAAAATCATCCTTGCTATAAAACGGCAAGTCTTCAAATTCAAACGAATAAACTTCCTGAATAAACGTTTCTTTCTTCGTTTCAACAGTTGGCTGACCTCCTTCAGATCCTGATCCAGTGCCACCTTCACCTGCACCTTCTTCGCCGCTACCTGTTGACCCGTCGCCTGTCGTTCCATCCGAAGAGCCATCCGACCCAGTCGTCCCGCCTCCGGTTCCTGGATCAGGCGTTACACTTGTATCTTCAACCACTTCTTTCTCAACTTTCTGCATAGCCGCTGCATTAATTTTCAGCGAACCAAAAATGGGAACTTCACCTGCTGTTATGCCATCTTTCAATTTGGCCGTCGCCGAAATCGTATAAGTTCCCGCTTCGCCATTCGCTTGTGAAAACTTAATAATAGTTTGGCCACCATTTTGCTCCACAAATTGGAATCCTATATTTTGCCCATCTTTAGACAAAACTAAATTCTCCAAGTCAAACTTGCTATCCAAATTTAAACGAATTTCCGTTTCCGTGCCAGGATCCGTTTCAGGGAGATTGAGCGGTTTCGATTCAATCGCCATCCCCGTTTCCTTCAATTCCTGCACTTTCTCGTTTTGCGCCTTAACAATCTGGCTATCAATGAGATTTTCAGATGGATTTTGCGCTTTCTCCGCATCGTTGAATTTTTCAGGGTGCTCATTCATGTATTGCTTGGCCAGTTTCTTAATCTTCTTGTACGCTTCCGTATCAATACCAAGCATCGCCGCGTCATCTTCCGTGAAATATTGCAATTTGTGAATAGAATCCTCAATCGTCTTCGTAAAACGCTTATTGATATCCGGATCAAGCGTAGCCATCGTGAATTTTTCATCCGATCCCCCAGCATCCCCGGAAAGAATCCGAATCAAATCTTGTCTAACCGCATCTTGAATTTCCGCATTGATCGTATCATTAAGCGATTGGTCAACCGCCATAATTCGCGAATTAACGTCCGCTATATAATTTTGCAGTTGTTGCGTTTGCGTCATTAGCGACGCCGTATTTTCTGCCGTTGTTAGTTCCCGATATAAAAGTGCATTCGCTTGCTGTAAAGCTCCCAGCTGACTTTGCACATTGTCCGCAGATAAACTCGCCGTGTACTTCTGCAAATTGTCTTCAAATGCCGCTCCAAAAGGTGTATGATCCTGTTGCATCTTAAGTAGACTAGCAAGGTCCGTCCCGTAAACTTTATTTCCCTGATCCGCCTCTAAAAGAGATTTTTCATGTCCCTTTAGCAAATCTTGAAATCCCGTGAAACTTTCTTTCGAGCTACCTGTGTAGTCTTGCACTGCTTTAAATTGATCCGTATAACTTGCTAACGGATCATGGACCGCCACGTTATAACGATCATTATGTTTCTTTTCCTTATTAACTAAATCCTTGATATTGTCTTGTGACTCTTGCAAGTTCGTTAAAATGCTTGCAAAATAAACATCAATCACACGCTGATTCATGTCCGAAAGTAGGTCAGAAGCTGTTTTTTCCGCTTCCGATTTTAAATCATTATTTCCCGTATCATTAATCTTGTAATAGATTTGTATCTTCTCTGGTGAATTCGATGTCAGTGACAAGGCTTTTTTCGAAAAGTCACTTGGGATCACGATCATCAAATTATAAATATCCCGTTTTAGTCCACTTTCAGCAACACCACGACTTACCGTTGCCCAGTCGTGCTTTTTATCTTTCAACACACTCGTCTGGATATCATTTCCAAACAAATAGTCTTTTCCCGAAAGTTTCGCTCCTTGGTCTTCATTGACTAGCGCCACATTCATTTTTTGTACTTGCTCACTTTTAGTCGCACTATCTCGTTTTTCATTCTGGCTCTGATTTTGATTTTTGCTAATGGACTGATTCAACCCCAAAATAGAGACAGAAGCCGTTAACCCGATTGCTAGAATCAAAAACAGCAGTATTTTCCATTTTATTTTCCGCATTATCCTGTTTAGTCACTCCCGCTTTTTTCAACTTGCTCTATTCCCAGACACTTGTGTATCTTTCAGAAAAAGCCATGTAACGAAGGGCTACATGGCTTTTCAAGACACACAATTATGTATGTTTCCAGGCAGAAAATTAGAAACCAAAGTTTTGAGAAAGCTGTTGGTCTTGCTCTTCCACCGCAGTTGCAGTTTTTTGAAGTTGTTGTTCAATTTGATCCATCAAGTTCGCGAATTCAGTCACTTTTGGTTTCAATTGATTAAACTGATCATCAAAACGTTGGAAAGCTTGACCTTCCCACTCACTGCGAAGTTGCTCTTGTAGTTGAGACAAGCGTTGTAGCATTTGTTCGATGTCACGAGCACTTGTTCCATAAGTTTTTGCACGATCCCGTAATTCAGCTGGGGTCATTCTGATTTGTCCAGACATGAAAATTCATCTCCTCTTTTTGTAATTATTTCGATAAAATTTTACCATACTTTGGGATAAAAATATGTGGACATTTTGTGAACTTTATTCTCGATTTTCTTGAAAATAACCAATTTTGTCTTTTATTTATCATAGTAAATAACACAAAAATAAATTGTATCCTCAAAAACTGAAACCCAAAACGGCTCAACCACAATAGTTGAGCCGTTTTTCATTCAATAGCCATATTCATAAAAACAATTCCACTTGAAATTATTAAAATAATTTCTATAAGGAATAGCAAGTTAATTCCCCACATTCTATAAAAAAATAACATTTCTTGTAAAAATACATAGCATTTCAATTTTTAGTTAAGTTTATACTTTCATTTGAGACAACATAATCTAACAATGTTGGATTTCTTGTTCCACCCACTGCATCCATTCATTTCTCATCCATCTCTCTAAACTAGATTGCTGCATAAATTTCAGAACCCATAAAATTTCGCTTACTTTTTCAGAAATTTGCTTCTTCTGTCCCCAAGTCTGCATCCATTCTAATTTGCAAAGTTGAAACTCACATTCACATTTCAGCAAGCCATCTTGTCGCTTTAAAGCTTCGCACAAGATTTTTTTAGAAAAATTTCGCACTTTTTGATAAGAGTGATCAAGGAAAAGAACCTCACAATAATTTCTAAATGCTAAAATTCTTACCTTGGCACTCTCTTGATAGCTCGCATATTTATTCAATGACTTAAAAATCCGATTCACTATACTATCTCTATAGTCAGAATCAAAAACACAGATAAGATTGCTTACAACGACAAGTTCTATGTACGTCCACTGCTCTTTTTTTAATAAATCATTCCAAATCGTCTCCATTGATTTTCGCATTTTTTCTAATTGATTTTGATGCAAATACCTCGAGCGAGTTAGAGCTATCTCTATAAAATATTTGTAGTAACTTTGTTCCGGATGACTTTCTTTCGCCAAATTTTTCGCAAACAATCGAAGCTCCTTCACATTCGACGTAAGCATAACAGAAACAAAATCGCGAACCACATAATCGCTTTCTTTCAGTTGATATGAATTTTTGATAAACTCGAATTCAGATAACGTAACTGAATGTTTATCCAAAATTTGTTGGAAAATTACTTGGCTTAATTGCTGTCTACAAGTTTCCACCCTGTAGCCATAATGTTCAGAAATAATTCCGCCATAAAAATCTTTGACACTTTGATTGGAATTTTCTCTCAATTCTCTTAAAACTTCTCCAGTTCTTTTGTTTTCCATCCTCTCATCCCTTTACTAAGTTGTTGTAACAATAGATACAATTTATACATATACTCAAAATTGCATGCTATATTGACGTTGTGGGAAATATTTCTATTTGATTAAAAGTCATTACTTAAAATAGTCACCAATTCAGAATAATATTAATTATTTTAAGTATACTTTTATTTTAGCATAACAATACTTTTCATTGTATAGCTCATATCGAAATATTTTTTGCGAATCATTTGATCATCAAAATGATTTAGTTCCAACTACATACTAGAAAAGGGGAGAAATGCCAAAATGAAAAAGAAGATTTTCACAATTATCGTTACACTAGCCATGGTTTTGTCAATGATTGTTTTCCCTACACCGACACACACAAGCGCCGCTATATCATTTGACACACTTAAAAATGAAGCAGTAAAACATCTTGGGAAGCCATATGTGCTTGGCGGAAATGGACCGAATTCTTTTGATTGTTCAGGGTTTACAAAATATGTTTTTAGTAAAACAACGGGAGTTAATTTACCACGAACTGCAGCCCAACAATATAATAGCGCTACTAAAATCAGCAGTGCTCAACGTAAACCTGGAGATTTAGTGTTCTTCAATTATGGGAGTGGAATTGCGCACGTAGGCATTTACGTCGGTGGTAACCAAATGATTGATGCACAAAATAATGGTGTTAAATATGATAGTTTAACAAGCTCTTATTGGTCAAAATATCTTGTAGGATATGGTAGATACTATAATTTCTCTCCATCTAATCCAAATCGAGTAGATGGTAAAGTAACAAATGTTGCTCCACTTCTGCCTAGCCCACTATTTAAAAATCAAGTTCCTATTCGCAAATGGAAAACAGGTACAAAAATACAAGTCTATAAACATAACAATTACTGGTATAAAACTTATGTAGAAAACAACGGAAAATGGACACTCGGTTATATTTACCACGGATTCTTAAAAGACGTTAAACCAATCGCAGGTACCACTAAATATACCGCAACAATTCAAGCATTCGCCATCCTTTGGGATAATCAAGCTATGTCTGGGGGCAAATTAAAAACATATTACCCAGATCACCAATTAAGCTATTATAAGCGTAGCGACGGTATGTACAGCTTGTATTATCCAAACGAAAAGAAATGGTATTACACTACAACTTACTGGCTACAACCAAGATAAATAATAAAAGAACAGAAATATTGGGGAGCTTTACTCTTCAAATTTCTGTTCTTTTATTTAAGTTGACTAATCTACAAAGTTACTCTATCTAATAGCTTGTTTTAAGATTAAATCCGTTTGTTGCTCGCTCCCAAACTGAAAAACATGCTCCCCTGCTTCAAAAAAACCAAGTTTCTTGTAAAAATACAAAGCATCTTGATTTTTTTCCCAAACACCAAGCCAAATTACATGCTTCCCTTTACTTTTGGCTTCATCAAAAGCATAATTAAGAAGCATTCGGCCAAGTCCTTTTCTCTTAAAAATCGTTCGAATATAAATCCGTTCCACTTCCAGATGATCATTCCCCATCTGTTCCGTTTGACTACTTCCCCAATTTAGCTTCAAATACCCAGCTAGTTGCCCATCCAGATAAATCAAATAAAAAGCCGACTCCGGCTCAGCAAGTTCTTTTTCTAACTGTTCCTCGCCAAAAGCACGATCCACATAGGCCTGCAAATTTTCTTCTGTATTTTCTTCCCGAAAAGTATCAATAAACGTATCAATGCTAACCGATCGAAGTAAATCAAGTTGTCCCAAACTACAAGGTTCAATCGTAATCATCCAAATTCACCCTCTCCACTTAATAAAGCCGTTTTCACTATATGCCATCCTGCTTCAGTGTTTTAAACATGCTAACGATTCAATCTCATTTTCGAGTATAACAAATGGAAAGTATCATATCCACATATTAAATTGTTTGTTCTTCTTATTCTGTTTATCCATTTTACGTTCAATGAAACCATCTCATCCCAAATTTTCACAGCTCGGGCAATGCTCCTAAATTTCCGTAGCACATCTTGCACATTTCTTGCTCCGAAATTCTTTATTTCTGTTACAAATACAACATTTTAATTTCCCACTAATTCGGCTATAATAGACAAAAACACGGACGGAGGTCAGACTACATGAGCATCTTTTATGAAAAAATCTTTCCTGAAGAAACAAAACAACTATTTCACTGCATGCAACAGCTAGATAAAGAGACTGATTTCATGCTTTATTTACCTGGAGAGCGAGTTTATCAAGAAAAAAAGCTAAAACATTTCATTCAAACGACACAAGAAAACGGAATTTTGTTAGGAGTTAAATATCAAAACCAGATTATCGGTTTCATTTCTGCGCAAACCTCCAAACTCGCCAAGGTCAAGCACACTGGCTACCTCGTAATTGGTGTACAAAAGAAATTCCAAAAAAGCGGCATTGCCACAAAACTTTTTGAAAAACTGTTTACTTGGGCGAGAAACAAGGGAATACACCGACTTGAACTAACGGTAATCACAGCGAATCTTCCAGCCATTAGACTATATGAAAAGCTTGGCTTTCAAAAAGAAGGCTTAAAAAAAGACGCTATCTATATGAACAATCGCTACTACGACGAATTCTACATGGCAAAATTACTAAACGAAAAAAGGTGAAAACCAAGTTTTGGGTTTTCACCTTTTTTCGTTTAGTCATCATCTAGCTCTTCTTTTCTTTTTCTTTTTTTTATGTCTCCAAATGAAGAAAATAACAAGACCAATTACAACAACAGCCGCCGCAATGAGAGCAATTAACCACCAGTAATTAGGACTTTCAAGCGTTACATCTTTTTCGTTCAATTTGTTTGCTTCATCACGCTTGATTTGAAAATTCTTTGTGAACTGCCAACTTTCCTTGGAGGATTTCGCTTTCAAATGTAGAGTATAATCCCCAGGTTTAAGTGCCTCACCATTCAATGGAACCGGGTACGTAAAATGAGAATTGGGCGCAACTTGCATATTCTTTTGCGAAGTTTTATATAGCGTCTCCGATTTTCCTTCCCGTGTAATTTTTGCATCTATCTCAAAACGATTCAAATAAGTGGACGTAGGATTTTGCAGAGTAAACAAAATCGCATTTCGCGCATTTGTTTGTCCTGCTTTTACTTCATGAAGCTTTAAATCCTGCTTAACTTCTTTGTCTGACTCTTGTAACGTAATTCCAATAACATAGGCATATTTATTTTCAATGCTTAAGCCTTTATTCTCTTTTTGTCCCGTTTTTTTCTTTTTTTCTTCTAGGGTAACCCCACCAGCAAGCAATCCTTCATAAGGCTTATCCGGCATGGTAACATTTAATTTTAAATCCACACTTTTTTTAGCAGGAACAGTGACTTCCTTGGTTACTTTAATTAAATCATCTAGCGAATAGGGTAAAGTCTTGTCTGCTTTAGTAGCCGTTTCCCCGTATTCAACAACGCCATGCATATTAGTCGTTGCAGAATGAATTAACGGATTGATGACTACCGCTTCATCCGTATCATTGTGCAATTTAATAGTTAACGTTTGCTTTTGCCCCGGCTTCATTTTCAAATTAAAATAAGATTGCTTCTTATCAATTTGGTTGCTCGGAATTTGAGTTTCGGCAGCAAAATTCAATTCTACCGCATGCACCTTTGTTGTGACACCTATTAAACAAATTAAAACAAAACTTAAAAAGAATCCAACAGCCTTTTTCATTGATTTTATATTCTCCTTAAAACAAGACAAAAGGCGCTATTTGTCTATCCCAAACATGCCTTTTGTCCTCGGTTATTTTACAAACTACCTGGTGTATCTTCAAGTGTCCATAATAAAGTTGTTGAATATTTATCCTTATATTTGGTTGTGCTACCAGGAACTTTCAGTGAAACACTGTCTCCTGCATTCGCATCATCACCAAATCTAAGTACATAAGTACCTGAACCTTGTCCAGCTTGTGCAGCCATGATTGGTTCCGCTACTCCATCTTGATCAGGAGTTAATGTAAATGTCTTCGGAGCACTTGGTCGAGCAGAAACGGAGGCTGTATCAACAGTGGCATTGTCAAAAACAAGCTGAGCTCCTGTCAATTCCTTTTTATCTTGCTCTGAAAGAAACTGCCCTTGTTGTTTCACTTTCAAAGTCCATCCTGCTTCTGTACCGCGATTATCCGTTACTTGAACATAGTTAGGGCCGTCGCCGCGGCTTTCATCTCCAAACTTTTGAGGTGCTGCCCAGTAAACTTCATCAGTCGATGAAATTTTTTGCTTCCCAAAGTCAAAGCTTGAAGCGTAGTCAATACTAAGTGGCCCTGGAGTTCCTTCTGTTGGTCCGCCTGGTTTAGTTGGGTCAAGAGGTCCTTTACCATCTTCAGGCGTCTTTGCAGGATCAGTTGGATCTACTGGTTTTGTAATTTGATCATTAATATCAAATTCCACAACAACATTAGTATTATAATCCACTGCCGATGCAGTAGTACTCATTCCAAAACTTGTTAAAGCCACTCCCGCTGTTAAAGCAGAGGCCGCTACAACCTTGATAGTTTTATGTTTCATAACTTTTCCCTCTCTTTATATAATTATTAATTATTCCCTGGAGTGTCAGTTAGTTTCCAAGTAAGTGTTGTTTTATATTGAACAGCATCTTTAGCTGATTTACCTGGAATAAATAGTGAAACAGCCTTATTTACTTTAGTCGGATCTGCTTCGCTACCTTCCTTAGCTGGCGCATCAGATACGCTTCCCCATTTATCAATCCAGCTTCCAGCACCTTTTCCAGCAGCTGCTGACATTACAGGTGATTCTGCTCCTGCTGGATCAAGAACAATATCTGTCACAGCAGGTGGCTCCATGCCTTCTGCATTACTAACAGCTTGGCTATTTGCAAATTTGATTTGCGCGCCAACCAATTCTTTATTTTGTGTATCCGGGTTGCTGAATTGTCCACCTTGGCTTACCACTAATGTCCAACCAGCGTTGGTTCCGCGATTATCAGTAACCTGTACAAAATTCGATGTCCAACCACCATCTTTACCCTCTTGATTGAATTGTTGAGCTTTTGCATAATAAGTTTCATCGCGGCTACTAATTTCGTTCACACCAAAATCAATGCTTGATGCATAGTCAATACTTAATGGACCTGGCGTTCCTGGTTGAGGTTCACCGTTTGGTGTAGTCGGATCGACTGGGTTAATATTTTCTTGTGGTGCATCTGGATTCATCGGTTTTGTTGACCCAGTACTTGGAACAAATTCGACTACTCCATTTGATTGATAAGTGCCCCCATCTGCAGCTGAGACGGAAACTGGTACAGCAAGAACAACACTTGCTGCAGCTCCTAAGCTTATCCAATTACGTAATTTCATTCTTTTTCCCTCCTTGATGCTTTTCGCATGACAAAAAATTTATCTTTTAATTGCCACGTTAAATTCTAGTGAACAAATAGGTTTTTTATTCACTTAGTTGATTACTTGAAAGCCCCCCTTCTTATGCCATCTAAGTTCTCAGTTAAAATGACTACTTTCGAAACTTAGGCTACTATACTTAGATTACCAAAACTGCCATATCTTTCTTGACACTTTGTTCCATTCTATTTTTTTATTTATGTATTTTTTGTGTCAAAGAATAATTAGAATCCTTACTTTATAACAAAAAACATTCAATTGATGAAAAAATTAGCACTTTCATCAATTGAATGTTTTCATACTACTTATTTTAAATAATCAAATGGACGGTATTTTTTACGTAAAAATTCTTGTTCTCGAGCGCGTTCTAAAATTTCATCTCGAAAGTAAAGAACTGCTCCTCCTTTTTTGACACGATTGATTTTTTCTCGGTTAACTAATGAATAAAAACTCTGTTTTGATATCTGTAATATATCTAGCGCTTCAACAGTCGAAACAAAATATTGATCTAGTAATTCTAATTGACGTTCTCTTGTGATATTTGTTTTCATTTTACACTCCTCATCAACATTCACTAACAAGTTCGATCTCATTCTTCAATTCAAATTAAAATTTGATATTCTAAAAATGCTATTCTTATTCCACCCCCAAATTTTTCTCTCATAAAATTCATATTTATTATTTACTCCACTGACCTTTAGTAAAGCAAAAAATTTATTTCATAAAAACCGAAATGATACATATGAATATTGCATTTTCGCTTATAGATTTATTTAAAAGCATTACCTTATCAAAAACTGTATTCACATTATCATATATTCCAAACCTTAATAATCAAAATTATCATTTTTATATCGCTTTTTATGCTCTTTTAAAATTTCATTATGTGGTTTAATAAATAAGATTTGATGGAAATATTGGGAGGGGGAAACCTAATGAGATTAGATCTAGATATACTTGATACAAATATAGAACTTGAATGGGCGATTTTGAACTTACTCCGAAAAGAAGATCGTTGGTTTTCAACTGAGGAACTTGCAAAACGCTTAAACAAGACCTCTTCACTAATTCTAAAAGCTATTGCTTCACTAAGAGATAATTTACAAGAATTTAATAGTGAGCAAATGATACTACACGTTTCCAAAGGAAAAGGTGTCTATCTTGAAATCAAAAGCAGCAATATTGATATTGGTTTGTTTTTAATTTTTTTAATCACAAGTACCAGCACTTACAAATTGTTTTACAGCATTGTAACGGAGAATTTTGTTTCTGCCAAAAAGTTCGCATTTGAAAACTTTCTCAGTGAGACAACTGTGCGGAGGCACATAAAAAAAGTTAAAGAAGCCATTGAACCATACCAACTGACCTTAAATCGTAGTACCGCTGTTTTATCAGGTAGAGAAGTACAAGTTCGTCTTTTCTTAAACATGGTTTTTTGGCGACTTTTTGCTGGAAAAATTTGGCCATTTTCTAATATAGATGAACATCATCTTTATTTTGTAACAAAACGAATTGCTTCTGAAGCAAACATTGAACTGAGTGAGGTACAGGAAAGACAAGTCATGTACCTTTTGGCTATTAGCACTATCAGAAGAAGAAATAATCACTATGTTTCCATAGAAGAATCTTGGCATGATTTGATTGATGGCAACGAGAGCTTTATTAGTTTCAAGGAAAAAATCCGTCCTTTTACACCCACTACGCAGAATTATCCCGGAGAAATGGCTTTTCTATTCTTTTTAACAATTATCCAAAGTGAGTCACCACAAACAGTACCTCTTTTAATCGGTAATTTTCGCTTTAATCGTTCTAAAAACACGCCTCTATACCAGGCAACTGAACAATTTATGGAAAAGTTCGAGACGGAGATTATTCCAGTCCCACACAGTCAGAAAAGACAATTTTTATTAGCTGCATTTTCTGAACATTTATTCGCACATCTTTTTCATAATTTCTCAACAAGTATCAGCGGCAATGAATTTGCTCCTTATTCACATCACAAGCTAGCAAATTTGAAGTTCAAATTAAATCAATTAATTGATGAACTTTATCAGGAAACAGCCCACCCCATTTTCTTGCAAAAGCAGTTCTTGGCACCTCGTTATGCCTTACTTCTTAGCCTAATCGCACCACTTCATATTTTCGAACAACGAATTAAAATTCGGCTAGAAACGGATTTATCTTACATTGCAAATAAATCAATAATTGCACAAGTAAAAGAATACTTTACAAACGTCTACAACATTACCTTTATCGGCAATGATAATAATAACGATCCAGCTGATTTGATTTTGACAAATATTCCGACGCAAGAGTCGTCTGGAAAAACAAATGCTCCCGAAATTGTTTCAATTCATCGCATTTTAGCTCCGCGAGACTTTACACTTATTCGGCAAGCTCTTGATCATATTACTGAAGGAAAAGAAGCGCATCAAAAACTTCATAAATTTAGTTAGCATAACACTTTTTTAGGTGTCCATGTTTACTTCTTATCGCTTATAATAAAGATGGAAGATAGATCAACTATAAAGGAGTAAGAAAATGACATTTATTAACCCTTGGGATGAGCGGTTTATTTATACAATTAAGTTCATCCTACCTGAGCAACCTAAAAAAGTCCTTACACGAAGTGTTATTGAAAAACAGCTATTAGATAAAGATAAAGTTATTGAAAACTGGTTAGCTGTTTTTCCACAAACAGTGGTAAAGGATGTTGAGTTTTTAAATGAAGCCCTTGAGCGAAACGAAAGAAAATTTAAAGCCTTTAAACAACATCAATAAATAAAAAAAGAATGCCCTGAGGGTATTCTTTTTTTATAATCATTATTCCTAAGTTAAGACACTCTTTTTTTTACAACCTTATCCAGCCAATTACCTTGTTGTAAAGCGAGATTCATTCCTAACAGAACGGAGGAGTCTGTTTCATTTTTTACATGTTCTAACACTACTTGTTTCCCATTTTCGTCGGCGAATTTTTTCCAAGCAGCGATAAATGGTTCGATTCTATTAAGTTCAAATTTTTCTAACGAAATTTTAAACCCTGAGATCAGAGGTAAATAGTAAGTAACTCGTTCTAAACTATTTATCCCACAACCGACATCGTCTAGTATGACTTCATAGCCAAACGCTTGTAATGACCGTATTTTACCGTATAAAAAGGCATCTAGTTCCATCGGTGTGAGGTGGTTTTTATTTTCAGGTAAACGCACTAAATCCTCAGTAATTTCAACAATAATTTTGTCATTATGAGTGCGTAGCCTTTCAAACATTTTCATAGTTTCTAAATGAAAAAATTGACTTGATCTGATATTAATTGAAATTTTGGGATATGTTTTCTTCGCCAAAATTTTCATCAATTCTTTTTGCAACCAGTTGATAAAGCCTGAATAATTTTCTTCAAAAAAAGTGTTCATTTGATTTTTTTCCTCTATAAAAGAACTAGCTTTTTCTCCCACTTTCCCCACTACAAGCTCATACATAACGATTTTTTTTTGTCTAATGTCATACACAGGTTGCGCAAGTAATCGATAATTTTTAAACATCTTCCCAGTCCTTTCTCTTTTCATGACCTCATCTTACTCGAAATTTTTAAAAATAGTAATCAGGTTTCGTCTTTTCAAAATGCCATTTTTGTTTTCTGAGCATTTTTGTTTAGTCAAATGAGAAAACGGCTAAAATAATAGTATAGGGCTATATTAAGGGGGAAAGATAGATGAGGATTGGACTAGAAATATTCGATTCCACATTAAAGAAAGAATGGGACTTGCTTGCGATCCTTCGTGGAGTAGATCGCTGGTTTTCGACTGAGGAGTTACGAGAAAAGTTAGACGTTACACCTGCATACTTGCTCAAATTAATTAACAAGCTCGTTTCAGATATTGATGAGTTTGGTGATAATCAATTAGAAGTACTTGTCTCGAAAGGACGAGGTATACGATTTAAAACTAACCATTCAGATGCCAATCCACGTGATTTGCTTATTTTTTTGACTGAAGAAACACTTGGATTTGCCTTATTTAAGGCACTGTTAAACGAAGACTTTGGCTCTACGCAAAAGTTTGCCTATGATCATTTTGTTAGCGATGCAACTGTCAGACGCACGCTAAACAAGTTTCGTGATGCTATCAAGCCCTATGAAATAGAAATTTTGCGAAATAATGCTGTTATAGACGGAAAGGAAACCCAAATCAGACTCTTTCTAAACATCGTGTTGTGGAAAATTTATGCTGGGAAAGGCTGGCCATTTGATGGTGTCAACGAACAATATGTTGACTTTCTTACGGACGAACTCATCAAAGAGGGAAAGCTTCATTTAACGGCTCTACAGAAACGCCAGTTAATGTATCAAATTGCTATTGCAATGATTAGGCGACGGAATCAGCATTTTGTTGAATATGAACCAGCTTGGGCAGAAGTTCTAGAGAATAACAGAGCTTTTTCACTTTTTAAGCAGAAAACTTCTCCTTTTTCTACAACCTTCAGCAACTCTGCTCCCGGTGAAATTGCTTTTCTTTATCTTCTACTCATAATTCAAAATGAAAATCTGCAAACTTTGCCGCTTCTTAAAATGAACTTTCTTGAAAACAAAAAAAATCATAGTTCCGTCTACCAAGCGACCGAAATACTTTTTGAAACAATCAATCAAACTATCGTGGAAATTCCAGAAGATAAGCAAGAATTGTTTTTGTTAAATGCTTTTTCATTCCATTTATTCGCAAAAACTTTCCATCATTTTTCAACCGATATCAATGGCTACGACTCTGAAGTTGCTTTTGATCCAAGCTTACCCTCGCCCATTGTAAAGAGTTTACAGACCAATATTCGCAAACTAATCGATAATCTATATAAGAAAACTAAAAACGAAATCTTTTTAAAGAGTGATTATTTAGTTTCGAAGTATGCACTACTATTCGGCTACATTGGAGCCCATCTTTTTTACGAACCAAAAGTAACGATTAAAATATCAACAGACTTGCCCTATCTTGCTTATTTGCGTATCCGTGAACGAATTTGTAATCTATATGGCAACAGCTTTAACATTCAATTTATTGATGAAACTGCACCTGAAAAAAGTGACATTTTACTTACAAACATTCCACTTGAACAACATGTTAAGCGCCATGTAAGTGACCGTATTATCTTTATCAATCGTAGTTTAACAACGCGAAACATGCTCTTATTAGGTAGAAACTTGCATGAAATAACAGTAGAGAAACAAACACTGAACACAAAATAAACCAGGTCAAGTTGCTATTTTCAGCACACCTGACCTGGTTTTTATTTAATTCATTTAAGCTTTTGGTGCCTCAATTTTTGTGATGCCACCCATATATCCTTGTAGCACTTTCGGAATTCGCACAGAACCATCTGCTTCTTGATAATTTTCTAAAATAGCAGCTACTGTTCGTCCAATGGCTAAGCCCGATCCGTTTAATGTATGCACAAACTCAGGTTTTGCGTTTTTCTCACGGCGGAAACGGATGTTAGCGCGGCGAGCTTGGAATGCTTCAAAGTTACTGCAAGACGAAATTTCACGGTATGTCCCGTAACTTGGGATCCAAACTTCTAAATCGTATTTTTTGGCAGCGGTGAAGCCTAAATCCGCTGTACACATGCTAAGCACACGATATGGAAGTTCCAAGCGGCGCAACACTTCTTCTGCATTGTTCGTCAATTTCTCAAGCGCCTCATAAGAATCTTCTGGCTTAACAAATTGAACAAGTTCCACTTTATTGAATTGGTGTTGTCTGATAAGCCCACGTGTGTCACGGCCAGCTGAGCCAGCTTCTGAACGGAAGCATGCACTATAAGCCGTGTATTTTCTTGGTAAGTCTTCTGAATTGAGAATCTCATCACGATGGTAATTCGTTACGGGCACTTCTGCGGTTGGAATCAAGAAGTAATCTTCTTTTTCTACCAAGAAGGCATCTTCTTCAAATTTCGGCAGTTGTCCGGTACCCGTCATGCTCGTCCGGTTCACAAGGTAAGGAGGAAGCATTTCATCGTAGCCATGTTCCTCTGAATGTAGGTCCATCATAAAGTTTAACAAAGCGCGTTCAAGTCTCGCTCCTAGTTTCTTGTAAAAAACAAAACGGCTTCCTGTGACTTTCGCGGCATTTTCAAAATCCAAAATATCGAGGTCTGTACCAAGGTCCCAGTGCGGCTTTGCTTCGAAGTCAAAGTTCGGCAGCTCGCCCCATTTGCGGATTTCGACATTATCATCTTCCGAATCCCCGATTGGTGTTGATTCATGCGGAATGTTCGGAATCGACATCAAAATATCGTTTAACTTATCATCAATTTCTTTTAATTCGAGGTCAAGTGCTTTGATTTTATCCCCAACTACGCGCATTTCTTCAATTTTTTCATCTGCATTTTCTTTATTCCGCTTGAGGACGGCAATTTCTTCTGAAACCCGATTTCGCTCCCCTTTGAGCGTTTCCGTTTCAAGAATTAAAGAACGACGGCGCGCATCAAGTTCCCCAAACTTCTCAAATTCACCAAGATCTTCCCCACGGTGTGCGAGTTTCGCTTTTACTTCATCAAAATGATTTCTCAACAATTTTACATCTAACATTCGTTTTTCCTCCTTTATTAAGCTAAAAAAACAAAAAACTCCCATCTCTTCCCTGCACTAACTATGCAGAAAAGGGACGGAAGTTGTATCCGCGTTGCCACCCTGATTGAGATCATTAGACCCCCAGCTCACTTAAGGATTAACGGCTCCGAAACCGGAATGATTTACTTGCCAAAGCGGGCGTTCCACCATTCACTCCAAGACGGATTCACAAATTTCAGCTACAGGTTTTCACCAGCCACCTGCTCTCTTTCAAGCTCAAAAATTGCTACTAGCTCTTGTCAACGTTTTCTTGTTTTTATATTAACTCCAGTTTACTCGATATTTTCAGACTTCGCAACCCCTTTTTCTCCCAGCAAGAAACTTTCGAACATCGTATAGCCAGATTTAAGAGCATCCAAAAAGCCATTTTGGAGCAAATGATCGAGTTCAAATAAAAGAGGGACGTGCGTCATTTTCTCTTCCGTTGTAATGAGAACAAATAGCGTCACTTCCTCGTTTTCCGTAAACACAACTGGTTCCTTTAAATACAATAAACTTACGCCAGCCCGAAACGATCCAAAGCGGTAGTCTGTTAAAATCAACATGACTTTCGGATAAATCAAAGCAGTCCGGTGCGCTTCCATTTCCATGAGCAAGCGTTCAAAGTAGCTTTCCTGCGCGAACTTGCGCTCGAGCAATGGCTCCTTAAGCGTTCGAATTACCTCTGTGATGGAGCTCGCCTTCGTTTCAATTTGTGCAAATTCCGAATCGGTTAGAAAAGTCTCTAATTTTGTTGTTTCAGAATGCTTTACAACCGTTTCTTCGGAAATTTCCCCATAAAGACTTTCAATTTGATTTAATAAACGCTCAGAAACTTCTTCAAGCCCCGCTTGCCGCTTTAAAATTTGTTTAAGCTGAACTCGTTTTCTTGGCTTCGCTTCTCCATTTTTATAACCCTGCAAAATTTTCTTTTTCGCGCTTTCCGTCAAAATCACCGGAACATGTATCGTTTGCCCCGTAAAATGAAAATAACTCGGATCTGTGGCAATGCAAAAATTCACTTTTTCTGGAAAATAACGAGCATCCTCACTTGAAAAAGCACCAACGAGCATCACTTCAGGAAGTAACTGCTTCACTTGTGTTTTTAAAAGCGAGTTAAGAACATCTGAATAATCCGATACGATCAAAACCTTGGGAATGCTCACATCAGTTTGTTCTTTGACAATCGCTTCCTCGAAAAAAACAGCCAGATGCGCTAATTCTTCATTTTTGAACGCTACACTAAAATAACGTTTATAAAGAAGATCTTGTTCCATGAGTTGCATGACTTTTTTCGTCAGCCCAAAAACTTTTTGAAATTGCTCACTTACAGTATTAAGCGAGTACGCCGGCAACTCCATTTGAAACTGGTGACGATAAAATAAGACTTTAATATAAGTCTGGATATGCTCCGTCAATTCTTCTTTTTGTTTGATATAAAGGCCAATCATCTTTTCAAACAGTCGAATGATCCGCTCAGAAATTTGAAGCAACTCCCCGAAAGGCACGCTTTGAAAGTGCGCATCTTCATTTTTATCTAAGCAAAGCAAAAGCGCTCCGTAGTATTCCTGTTCCACTTGATATTCTTCCGGTCGTGACAGTTCCGGAATCCCATCAAGCAATGCCTTTGCTGCTGTAAACTCTAGCCGTTCATGAATCAAAGCTCGGTCAATCGCTTCCCAGTAAAACGGCTGATTTGAATTCACGCGAATCTGATAAAGCTGCATGGCTTTGATTAAAATCCGCAAATCTTGCTCCGACAGTTTCTTGCTTAAAATTTCTTCCGCTGTCTCAACCGCACATCGAGCTTTCGCAAGAAATTCCTGCTCATTTTTAGTCGCATCCCCGAGCAGCAACTCAAGCAAAGTCGCGTAAAGCGGATCATTTCGTTCCATTTCAATGCGATAAACAAAATCGTAAAGCAGCTCGCGGCGCTTTATTTCTAACGTCGAAATAAAGTAACCCCGAGCTTTCGTTGATTTCACTTCTAATCCTTGCTTTACTAACTGTGATTTCAAAATTTGAATATCCTTTAAAATCGTATTGCGTGAAACATCAAGCACAGCCTGTAATGAGCTTAATTGCCACTTGTGGTTTTCCACTAAAAACAACGCGAGTATAAGCTGCCTTCTTTCCTCTGCTTTTAGTAGATACTTCGTTTCACTTGCTTGTTTCAGCCAGTTTTCAATTGCCGCCGCTTGCTTGGCGGATAAACTAAGCTTCCCCGAAACACTTTCAAGCGGCTCGATCCCTTCTTTCTTCAACAAATAATTGCCTTTCTCTAAATAATGATAAATCGTTCGCCGTGAAAAGCCCAACATCCGTGCAAGCGAAGAAATACTTTGAAATTCTTTTTGTTCCACCAACTGCTTTAAAAACAAATAAAACCGAGTATCTAACATCCGCATCTTGTTCCGCACCTCTTTTATTTCGAGCTTATCAGAATTTCTTTCATTTGAAAACCGCCTCACTGCCCGTAATAAGCGTTAGCGCCGTGCTTGCGGTAATAGTGCTTATCGAGCAAATAGTCTGGAATCGTTTCCTTCCCGCCGAGCAGCTCCGTCAAAAGCGCCATATGCGCAACCTCATCCAAAATAATACTATTTTCAACCGCTTGTTTAAGATCTTCTCCCCAAGAAAACGGGCCATGTCCGCGAACCACAACGCCAGGAACGGCGGCCGCATCCACTTGATTCCCTCGGAAAGTCTCCACGATAACGTTCCCCGTTTCGCCTTCATAGTCACGCGTAATTTCCGCTTCCGTCAGCTGCCGCGTGCACGGCACCTCGCCATAAAAAGCATCCGCATGCGTCGTCCCATAAGCCGGAACTGGCCTTCCCGCCTGAGCAAAACTTGCCGCCCATTTCGAATGCGTGTGCACCACCGCGCCAACCCCTTCAAAGTTCTGATACAAAATCACATGCGTGGCTAAATCAGATGACGGCTTGAGCTGCCCAGAAAACGGCTTCCCTTCAAGATCTGTCACCACCATTTGACTAGGCGCCATCTCCGCATAAGGAACCCCACTCGGCTTAATCACAATCACACCTTCATCGCGGTCGATCGTGCTAACATTTCCCCAAGTCAATTTAACAAGCCCTGCTTCAGGAAGCGCCATATTAGCCTCATAGACCGCTTGTTTCAGTTCAGCGATTCGCTTTTCATCCATGTTGCCGTTGCCTCCTTCCACTTTCCTTCAATGAAACGCTTTGCCGCCACCAATTCCTCATAATAATCAGGACTTGATTCACTCCACATTTCAATCAAGAACGGCCCCGCATAATGCAGCATCTGTAGCGACTTAAACGCCCCAGCAAAATCCACACAGCCCGTACCAAACGGAACCTCCTTAAATTTCCCGGGAAATAATCCATCCACTTGAAGCGTATCTTTCAAATGAATCGCTACGGTTTCGGCCATTCCTTCCGCCAGTTCAAAGCCAACATCATTTTCCGGCCAAGCCGATAAATTCCCAATATCTGGATAGACTTTGAGCCACGGAGAAGATCCCAATTCAGCTTTTATCCGCAAATATTTGGTAATCGAATTGATGAACGGATCATCCATGATTTCAATCGCGAGCACCACTTGTTTCTCGGCAGCCCAGTCGAGCGCCAAACGCAAATTTTCAATGAAATACGCACGCGTTAAGACACTTTTTTCCTCATAGTACACATCGTATCCCGCCAGTTGAATCACACGCACGCCGAGATCCGCCGCGAGATCAATAGCTTTTTTCATCATGACAAGTCCCGCTTCACGAGTTTCCTGCTTGTTTGAACCTAGCGGAAAACGTCTGTGTCCGCTTAAACAAATTGAAGAGACTCGAATGCCTGATTCAACACTAAATCGCCGAAATTCTTCACGTTCCTTCCGCGACCAATCTAACCGCGCAAGCCGCTCATCGGATTCATCAATCGAAAGCTCCATAAATTCGAATCCGAGTTCTTTCGCTAAAGCAAATTTATCTTGCCATGAAAAATACTTCGGCAAGGCCTTTTCATAAATCCCCAAAATTGGCTGTTTCATTTTGCGTCACCAAAAATCCGCCGCATTTCCTCTTTCATTTCACGAGCAGCCGCTTTCGGATCCGCGCTTTCCGTGATCGAACGCCCAGCAATGAATGTAAATACATCTACACCAGCAAATAATTGCAGCGTTTCCTTCTCAAGACCACCTGTAACAGAAACCCGGAAGCCCATTTCGACTAGCTTTTTAACGCGCGTCAAATCTTTCTCGCCCCAAGTTTCCCCAGCCAAAAGCGCATCCCGACTTTGATGGTACACAGCCTGCGAAATCCCAGCTTCAAGCCACTTTTCCGCATCTTCGTAAGTCCAATTCCCATAAAGTTCCACTTGCAGTTCGGATACTTGCTCGGCCGCTTTTTTCATCGTGGGGATCGTCGCCGAACAAATCACGGTCATCCAATCCGCCCCCGCATCACTGGCGTTGCCTGCAACCGTTCCACCTGCATCGGCACATTTTGTATCCGCAACAACAATCTTATCTGGATAAAGTGCCCGCAAGCATTTCACCGCTTGCATCCCTTCCGCCAAACACAGAATTGTTCCGGCTTCAATGATATCAACTTCCTCGCCCACTTTTCTTACCGTTTTGAGCGCTTCACTTAAACTCGATTGATCGAGTGCCACTTGTAAATTTGGAATTGCCATCTTCTTCACTCCTTACTTAAATACTTGGAAATATCCGCCCCATCAATTAGGTGTAAGACATCCTCCGCGTTTCTTGCCGCTTGTAATTTTTCAATAATCCCCTCTATTTCGAACAACGCTACGATCTGCGGGATTGCAATGCCTGTATGAATATCGCTTGAAGTCGCGGCGAGCGCCAAAAGAACTTCCACGCGTTTCCCGTCCGAGAATGACACGGGTTTTTCGAGGGTAATCAAGCTAAAAGCATCATGGCAAACGCCATCTTCAGGTCGCGCATGCGGCATCGCCATTCCTTCCATTAAAACGTAATAAGGGCCAAATTTTTCTGTTGAACGAATGATCGCCTCGCCGTATCTCGGTTCAACGGCACCGCTTTCGACAAGCGGCGCCACAGCCTTCAAAACGGCTTCCTGCCAAGTCGCGGCTGTTTCGTTAAGTCGGATCGAATGGTTATCGACAAGCGATTGTTTTAAGGAAACCGAACTCATCTGAACCCCTCCTATGCAAGACTTTCTGCTAATTTCGATTTAATTTCCGCGTCGTCCATCAAGTTTTCAAGCCCAAGCAATTTTCCGTTTGTGCGACCATCCAGTTCATGAATCAAATGTTTGGATGCGACAACGATGTCATAACTTGCCGCTTGTGATTTTGCTTCGCCAACACTGCAATAATCAACCGTAAAATCTGCCACATTCATTTCTCGAAGTGCCTTTTCAATTTTCATTTTAATGACCATGCTCGATCCCATTCCATTCCCGCATGCCGCTAATACTTTTAACATCTTGAATTCCTCCTCTAATTTTATTCAAGTCCTTGTTCGTAAGCTTCTTTGCTTTTTGCACGTTTGTATTGCAAAATCGGTACCAGTAAAAACAAAATGACCAGAATCGCATAACCGATGACACCTAGTTTATCCATGATTACCGCTGCCCAAGGCCAGTAAAGTTCAAAGTCGATATTGCCGTGCCAGCCACCGAACTTATAAAGCCCAACGAACATGACGGCAAAGGCGCTAATCGCTACTTGGAGAACGCCCGAAACAAATGAACAAATCAGCGCCGCACGAGTTCCGCCACGCTTATTGGCGTAAATGGCAATCGTCGCATTATCGAAAAACACGGGCACGAAACCAGTAATAATGAGCACCGGTGATTTGAAAACAATCAAACCAAGAATCGTGATAAATTGTCCGATAGCACCAGCGATAAAACCAAATAAAATCGCATTTGGCGGGGCAAAATTGTAAGTCGCCGCGCAATCCACCGCCGGAAGCGCTCCTGGTAAGATTCGATTAGAAATCCCTTGGAAACTGTTTGTGAGTTCCGCAACGAACATCCGAACCCCTTGCATCAGGATCGCAAGGTAAACAGCGAACATCAGCGATTGCTGCAAAATGTACATCGGGAACGAAGTGGTTGCCGTGAATTCAGGATTGATACTGCGCATATAATCTTCGCCAAGAATGACCATGATCGTACCGAAGAACAGCAACATTAGCGTCCCGGTTGCCACAATATTGTCGTGAAAAATCGAGAGCCATTTCGGCAATTTGATATTATCGAGATTTTTATCTTTGTCGCCGAGTTTTCCCGCTACCTTATCGGTTAACCAGACAGCGATCATTTGTTGGTGTCCAATGGCAAACCCTGCATTTCCCGTTAAGCGCTGGGTAGGGCCAACCGTCAAATTGGATGTTACGCCCCAGTAAAGCCCTGTTAGGATGCCCACCATGATGGCTCCCGTCACATTGCGGAATTCTGGGAAAATAAAGAACACAATCCATGTAACTGTAGCCGCTTGTTGAACCATGATATGCCCTGTGATAAATAGCGTCCTTACCTTGGTAAATTTGCGGAATAGCACAAGCAAAATGTTAAGGATAAATCCGACAAGTAGCGCAATCATCGTCCATGAAGTGGTTAGACCGATGGATTTCATCGCCGCATTGACTGCGTTCAAGCCAAAATATGGATCGATAACTGCGGCATCCAAGTGAAACCTGTCATTTAGTCCTGCAAGGATGGGCCTAAAAGTGGATACAAGCCCGGCCGCCCCAACATTTAAAATCATGTAGCCAACGGTTGCTTTTACAAATCCAGCAAAGCATTCATAGATGGGCTTTTTAAGTAGTAAGTAGCCGATAAAAACGATAATTCCGATGAAAAACTCGGGTTTCTGCAAAATATTATTAGCAAACCATTCAAAACAGCTTAATAAAATATTCATTCTAGTCTCTGCTCCTTTTTACTTGCTGATTTTATAAAAACGAAGGAAAAGGAAGATCTGGATTCGTGGTAAACACATCGTGAAAGCCGCGATCAAAATTGAATTCCAACCGGTCTTGGTCATTTGGATAGGTAAATTTGCCGCCAACTTGCCAGATAAAAGGCTTAAATTGATATTGCAAGCGGTCTTTTTTCATTTTCCAAAGCGTCAAAATTTCCTTTGGATCCGCTGCAAAATTGGACCAGATATCATAGTGAACGGGGATAACCACTTTCGCATTAAGGGATTCCGCCATGCGCAACATGTCAATTGAGGTCACTTTATCTGTAATGCCACGCGGATTCTCTCCGAATGCCCCCAGGCAAACGTCGATTTTGTGTTCATTTCCGTGGCGAGCAAACTGGTTGGCGTAATGCGAATCCCCGGCGTGGTAAAGCGATCCTCCAGATGTTTCAAACAAATAGTTAACCGCAATTCGATCCATATCCTGCGGCAGCTTGCCTGCCAATGTTTCGCCTTCCGAAGCCGTGACAAGCGCCGTCCGGTCAAAGGCTTCAAGCGCCGTAATCTTTACAGATTTCACCTGCACCACATCCCCAGGTTTCACAACAACGCATCTTTCTTTCGGAACTCCCCAGCCAATCCAAGTTTCCACGACTTCTTTCGGCCCGATGAAGGGAACACTTTCCGAACTATTTTGAAGAACCGCGGCTGCTGTATTAATATCCAAGTGGTCCGAATGGATGTGGGTCACAACAAGCGCATCAACTCCTTGCATAGCAAATGGATCAATCACAAACGGCTGCGTCCGCAAATTCGGCTGTAAATTCTGAACGCCACTCATCCGCTGCATTTGATGTCCTTTTTTCATCTTGCCGTTCCCATGCGTGCGCTTCCCCGTTCCACACCATAAATCACACAAAATGTTCGTATCTTCATGCGTCTTTAGCCAAATCCCTGTGCAGCCCAGCCACCACATGGCAAAGCTATCCTTTTCAACTTGTGTCGCTTCAATTTCTTCGTTTAACCAAGTTCCCCATTCTGGGAAGGTTGATAAAATCCAATTTTCACGTGTTACATCGTTAATCTGACTCATTTTCTTCTCTCCTCTTCCTAAAAAGTAAGCGCTTTATATTTTTGTAATAAGAAAGCCAGCCAACAAAAAACAGACCAACCTTTCCACACTAAAACTGTGCGGAGGTGGTCTGTTTTATATTTATCCAATTGTGTTACTTCCAATTCGGTTTGCTCATGTTCATCATAGATCGCGAGTTTTTTCCTCTCAAGCAAATTCTACAGGCAAGTCTGTTTCAGCTTTCAAGTGAATTTCTTTTTGCGCTGAATTCGTGACAACAACTGGAGTCGTGACGTCATAGCCTTTTTCTTGCAGTTTCGCTAGATTAAATGTGAGAAGCATATCTCCCGTTTTCACCCGGTCGCCTTCTTTTACTGTGGTTTCAAAATATTCACCGTTTAATTGCACGGTATCTAGCCCAACATGAATCAATAGCTCTGTTCCATTGTCTGATTTTAAGCCGATCGCATGTTTCGTTTTAAAAACCATAGAAACCACGCCGTCAAATGGTGCTCGCACTTCCCCTTTTGTTGGAACGATCGCAAACCCTTTTCCTAACGTTTCTTGCGAGAAAACGGGGTCTTTCACTTCTGCAAGTTGAATCACTTCGCCGACAAGCGGCGGCTCGATATTTTCTTCACGATTTTGTGGGCTCGTTTTGTTTTCTGTTGCTTCTGGTTTTTGTTCATCTTCACCAAGTCCAAGAATAAGTGTCGCTACGGTTCCAACTACAAAACAAATGAGCAATCCAATCACGTAATAGACAAATGTTTTCCCTACAAATGCTGGTAGAGTAGTAAGTCCGCCGAATACAAACGCATAAGCATTTACGCTCATTCCGCCAATAAATGCACCGCCGATCGCGCCGCCAAGCACAGCTGCGATAAGTGGTTTTTTATAACGAACTGCAATTCCATAAATCGCTGGTTCCGTGATTCCTGCAAAGAAAATCGAAAGTAATGCCGAAACGGAGAAGGATTTCATTTTTTTGTCTTTCGTTTTGATGAGTGTTCCAAGTGCAGCACCAGCCATACCAAAGTTTGCTGCAGCGCTTAGTGGAACGATTTTGTCATAGCCTAGCACGCTGATATTTTGAATCATAATTGGGTTAACCGCCCATTGTAAGCCGAAAATAACCATGATATTCCAAACGCCGCCAATGAAAGCTCCGGCGATCCAACCATTTGTACTCATGAGTGCATTAATAAATTTCGCTAGGGCTTCGCCGACATACACGCCGAATGGTCCAAAAATGGCTGCTGTTAGGGGAACCATGATGAGTAGCGTGATCAGTGAAACAAATAATAATTGCATACTCGTTGGGATTATTTTCTTAAGCCCTTTTTCCAATTTCGATTGGCACCAAATGGCAAGAATGGCTGGGATAACTGTCGAAGTGTAGTTCATAAGCACAATCGGGATGCCGATAAAATGTGTGATCGCACCATTTCCCTTGCTTCCCATAAGCGCCGTAAAATCAGGCATGATGAGCGCACCCATCACTGCAACGGCAACAAATGGATTAGCACCAAATTTCTTAGCGGCCGTAAATGCTAGTAGAATCGGCAGGAAGTAGAAAACGGCTGTCGAAGCTGCTGTTAAGATGACGTAAGTACTACTTTCCTCGCTAAGCCATCCCACTTGCGTTAAAAGAAGAACAATTCCTCTTAAAACCCCTGATCCGGCAAGAAGTGGCAAAAGTGGCGTGAAAATTCCAGCTACGGTATCTAAAAAAAGCGTAATGATATTCTTCTTACCTTTCGTTCCTTCTTCTTTGATACCGCTTTCAAAACGAGTTGCATGAATCAAGTCTTGATAAACCTGATCCACAGCCGGCCCAATAATGACTTGATACTGACCGCCTTTTTCCATTGTTCCCAAAACGCCATCAAGTTGTTTGATGCCTGCTTCGTTTACTTTTTTCTTATCTTGAAAAGACATCCGAAGCCGTGTTGCGCAGTGCGTGATGGCAGAAATATTGGCTTCGCCGCCAACAAGCTGTAAAATCTTTTTCCCCAAATCCTTTTCCATCTTTGATACACTCCTTTTTTAGTTAGTCTTATTTATAGTTCTAATTTCAAGAAGATTCTGGAATTTAGTTGCATAAAATTTGTTAAACTATTCGTTTTCGATGCTTCGAATCATTTCAACTCGTTTGGCATGTCGTCCGCCTTCAAATTCTGCATCTAGCCACGCCGAAACGATCATTTTCGCTAAGTCTTCTCCAACTACGCGGGAACCAAATGCTAAAATATTGGTGTTATTGTGTTCTTTGGATAATTTAGCCGAATAAGGTTCGCTGCAAACTACGGCGCGGATGCCCGCTACTTTGTTAGCTGAAATGGAAATGCCCACTCCTGTTCCACAAATTAAAATCCCCGCAGGATAAGCTCCGCTTGCAACTTCTTTGGCTACTTTTTCACCATAAATGGGATAGTCTGTCCGGCTTGCTTCAAAGGGACCAAAATCAGTAACTTCGTGCCCCAGTTCTTCCAGATACGCTTTGATGGTTTGCTTTAATTCGAAACCAACATGGTCACTTCCTATTGCGATTTTCAATTGACTAGCACCTCCTTAGGATTGTCTAAGTTTACTTAAAATAGCTTGATAACTTTGTTCTTTTCCAAATAAAGCAGATGTCCCAAGAACAAAACCCGAAACGCCCATTCTAGCTAACTTGGTTACTTTTTCTGCCGAAATCGCGCCATCGACAACAATTTGAAATGCAAACTTATCTTGATAAGGCGCCAATTGTTCAATTTTGTCTTCCACAAACTCCAAATATGGCTGGCCTGAAAAGCCTGGATTCACAGTCATTATAAGCAAGTAATCTACGAGTGGCAGCAGCCCTTCAATGCTTGCTATTGATGTTCCTGGATTCACGGCAAGTCCTGCTTTTTTCCCGAGCGAGCGAATCAAGGCAAGGGTTCCAGACGGATTTTGATCCGCTTCTGGATGGATGTAGAGAATGTCTGCGCCAAGTTCCGCAAACTTCGCTACGTAATTTCCAGGATTTTGAATCATCAAATGGACATCCACAAGTTTAGCCGTGCTTGCTCGGATGGCACTAAAATCTTGAAGTCCCATCCCGAAGTTAGGGACAAATGAGCCATCCATGATGTCAATGTGGAAAATATCTGCGCCCGCTTCATCTAGTTTTTTTGTTTCATCAGCCAAATGCTCGAACCCAGCGCACATCATTGACGGGCAAAGTTGTTTTTCAATCATACTTTTTTCACTCCTTGGGTAATCGTTTACTCAAAAGACAAATAACAAAGGGCGAAACAATTGAGTAATCGTTTACCCTTCATGACCAAAGTCTATCACCTTTCAAATTTTTTGTCAACAGAATCTGGATTGAATTTATTTTTAATCTGTGTCATGATGATAGAGCAAGCTCTTAACGAGGTGAATGAGATGACAAAGGTTTCTATCAAACAAATAGCCGAATTAAGCGGGGTATCGGTCGCTACCGTTTCTCGCGTAATTAATAATAACGGTCGTTTTTCTGAAGCGACGCGAAAAAAAGTTTTGCAAGCGATTGAGGAGACGGGCTACCAGACGAATTATGTGGCGAAAAGTCTCCGCATGCAAAAATCGAACACAATTGGCATTCTCGTGCCTGATATTACGAATTATTTCTTTGCGCGAACTGTGCAGCATATTGAGGAGACGCTATTTGAGCATGGTTACTCCACGATTATCTGCAACACGGATCGCAGTCTTGAAAAGGAAAAAGCGTATCTTGAAATGCTAAAAGCGAAAATGATCGACGGGCTGATTGTAATTTCTGGCATTAAGGAGTTTGATCTAGTCGATTACAGCTCGATGAATATTCCCGTTGTCTGCATTGACCGAAAGCCAACAGGGAAAGCAAGTTCTGTTTTTATTGCCTCCAACCACTATGAGGGAGCTTATTTAGCGACAAAACATCTGCTTGAAAAAGGCGTAAAATCTCCTGTGATTTTGATGCAAAACCGGGAATCCTCGTCGTCTAGTGAGCGATTAAAGGGCTTTAAAGCCGGACTTAAAGAAGCAGGCATGCCGTTTCGAACGGACACAAATTTACTTGTTGTGGATTCACGAAAAAATGTCCTACGCGTAGAGGAAAAAACACGGCAATTATTTTTAAAAGCTTTTTCGAAGCTAGAAACGTGTGATGGGATTTTCTCTATTAATGACGACTTGGCCATCTTAGCACTTGATTGCTTGAAGGAACTAGGCATTGCTGTTCCTGACCAAGTGAAGCTAATCGGCTTTGATGATACGCTTTTATCGCGGCATACTTCGCCAAAACTTTCTTCTGTTGCCCAAGACACGCTGAAACTGGCCGAAACGACTTGTGAAAACCTTTTAAGCCTTATTCAAAATCCAAGTCTCGCTGTTTCGAAGCAACAACTTGTCCCTGTTCATTTGGTTGAGCGAGAAACGACTTAAACCCTAGCAGACTTCCCGTTTGCTAGGGTTTTGATTTATTAGGATACAAGTTTAAGGCCGATAGCCGCACTTAGAACCATTGCAATAAATACGAGGCGCTTCCAATCTTTCGATTCATGATAAATCAGCATGCCAAGAATAGCTCCTCCAGAAGCGCCTATTCCCGTCCAAATGGCATAAGCTGTTCCCATCGGGATTGTTTTCATCGCGTAAGCGAGGAAAATAAAGCTAAGGCCAAATCCAAGAACCAGTAACAAAAAAGCTCGCAGATTTTGATCTTTGTGTAATTTATTAATCATCAGCACTCCGAACATTTCAAAAATCCCTGCCATAATCAACGCTAGCCAAGCCATTATGCTTCACCTTCCTTTACGGTTTGATCTTTTGTCACGAGTTTAAGTCCGATCACACCAGCCAAAAGTAGTAAGATAAGTAGTACTTTAGCCAGTTTAAATGGTTCGCTAAAAAAGAGAATTTCTGAAAACACGGTTCCTGCTGTTCCAAGTCCGACAAAAATGGCATAAACTGTTCCAACTGGTAATTTACGCCCTGCCATAATCATGAGGGAAAAGCTAATGATGATTGCTATAATGGTTTCGATCCACTCCACTGTATCTGTTGCGTGTTTGAGCCCGATTACCCAAAAAACTTCGAAAAATGCTGCGATAAAAACTTTGATCCAATTTGTATTCACCTTAAAAACCTCCAATTTTTGAATATAAAAAAGCCTGGGAGACAACTGATAAATTAATCAGTTTCTCCCAGGCTTTTATCCTTCCGTGACATCGTCAAAAACGATGAGTTTTCTCTCGGACCAGCCCAGCAAAAATGCTGCGGAACCCTAGAAAACCTTTAATTATTTTATTATTAGGTAATATTATACACAATTATAAAGAAAAAGCAATGTTAGTCTATTCGGTTGTTCTTGATGGCTTCACGCCAACAAAAATTACAACTATAAGATATAGGATTAAAACAACTGCGAGTACAATCGAGTCTTCAAACTTCGGCATATACGTTACTACTTCTATCAAGAAATCTGTTAAAATGAAAAACACCATAAAACTCTTACTAAATCCCGCATCTCTAGCTCTTCTAAAAAACTGAGTAAGAAGCG
Source organism: Listeria kieliensis (assembly GCF_003369925.1). GTDB lineage: Bacteria > Bacillota > Bacilli > Lactobacillales > Listeriaceae > Listeria > Listeria kieliensis_A. The sequence goes on from NZ_LARY01000002.1 coordinate 820,061, forward strand.
GAAAAGTAACGTATAAAGTAAACATCACTAGCACAATCCATAAAGCAGTATACCAAAACTCACTTCGCGTAGCTTTTCCTCTAAAATTAAAATAGTTTTTCCAAAAAGTCACAAAAGCTTGTCCAAAACTCATTTCTTCATTTTCCTTCCGTCCAATTCTAGTTGTATTTACCTTTTTTTATTTTCCCATATTTTCTGTCTTGCCGCCTAGTTCGGTTGCGAAACCGAAATTTATCTACGAGCCATTCGAAAAATGCTTGGATAGCTTCCCCAATGATTTCCACAAATAGCCATAAAAAGAACCGACCAATCCACTCAAATAGAATCATGTCTTGCTCTCCTATTCCTGCTGTAAATTTTTATATTTCTCATAGGGCAACAACTGATTCCCACTATTCATTCCAAAATAAAAGCCACTAAAAAGCGGCTTTTATTTTTAGTTAAACCAGCCTTTCACGCCATCTACCACATAGTTCCCAATTCCTTGGAAGAAGCCGCCTACTGCTTTCGCAGAACGCGAAAAGATACCTGCTTTTTCCACATCTTCGCCCGCTAATACGGGAATGCTTTCTGATTGTTTGCCATCTACATAACCAAGGTTGTCTCCGCCTTTAAGCGAAAGTGACATTGTTCCAAGCTTATCTCCCTTTTTCACAGGAGCTGTTACGGTTTTATTTTTCAAAGAAACTTTTGTATCTACTTTTGGCTTACCTGCCGCATTTGGCACAACAAGTGACACGTCTTTCCCTGCTGTGAGTGAAACTGTACTTTCTTTCCCATCTTCTACTTTTGCCGAAGCTGGTTTCTTAATTTTGCTGCCTTTTTTCTGCACTTCTTCTAACTTAAAGTTATCAAACGCGTAATCGAGCATTTTATTGGTTTCGTCAAAACGCGCACTGTTGTGCTGACCGCTGCCTTTTCCGCCGTTAGCATGGAGAACAACGGTAATTACGCGCATGCCATTTTGAGTTGCTGTTGCAGTCAAACACATTCCGGCATAATCAGTCGTTCCAGTTTTCAGTCCGTCCACACCTTTGCGACCATAAATAAGTCCCGGTAACAACCAGTTCCAGTTACTCATCGCAATTCGGTCCGATGTTCCAGGTCGGAAATCTTTTTTCGTCGTGCTCGCTGTTTTGAGAACTTCTGGATAGTCTTGAATTAAGTGTTGCGCAAGTTTCGCCATGCCTTTTGCAGTCATTTTGTTTTCATCATTTTTATCGCCAACTTGCTGCATGCCTTTCAAATCTGAGTTGTTCAAGCCTGTCGAATTGACAAAATGATGCTCGCCAAGTTTGAGCTGATCGGCTTTTTTGTTCATCATTTTCACAAAATCGCCTTCCGAACCAGCCATTTTTTCAGCAAGAGCAATCGCTGCTCCATTCGCCGAATAAATCGCCATCGCTTCATAAAGCTCTTTCACGGTGTATTCTTCTCCTTCACGTAAAGGCACGTTTGAGAGGGAAGTATCTTGCGAAACTTTGTGAGCGTACTCGGAAATTTTCACCTTGTCATCCCAGCTGATTTTTTTCGCATCCATTTGCTCGAAAAGAATATATTCATCCATCATTTTCGTCATCGAAGCAATGCCCATCATCTTGTCTGCATCTTTTGAATAAAGAATTTTCCCGGTGCTTTCTTCGATTGCAATCGCTCCGTTTGCATTAATTGTTGGTGCATCTGCCGCGGCCGCTGAATTTGGTGCAAAAACAAGTCCAGAAATTGCCAAAGTTCCTGCCATAACGACAGCGCCGATTTTATTCCATAATTTTTTCAAAATACCTTCTCCTTTATTCAAAGCTGCTTCTTTGCAACAGCCAGTTATTCAATTCAAGTTTTTCTATTTTATTTACACATGGATTTATTTTAACATGAATAAAAGGCAACGTATAGGAGATGTTCTGCATAAATCGAACTCGTTTATCATTCAAACGTTCTAGGTCAAAATGTTTAGTAACTTTTTGGATTTGCTTCTTCTTTTTTCCTGAACTTAGAAGCGAATGCAGATTAGCCATAAAAGCAGGAAATGCTTCTTGTTTATAAATCCTACAACTATTTGGATCATCAACAAGAAATAAGTCTTCATACCTATAGAATATTTCTATTTGTTTTAGATATTTTTATATAAAACTTTCCAAATCCATCAACATTTAGGAGTGGAACCACACTTTGGAAATTAGTGTCCCACTTTTCTTAGTTTACATAAAAGAGCATACTGCTCAGCGCAGTATGCTCTCTAAATCTGAGTATCAAATAGTCTATCAAAGTTTAATCAATCTATTTTTAGCATGAATTTTATTTAAAAACTTTAGCTGAGACAGCCTTCTCAAATTTTGTGCGTTCTAATTCAGCATCACTACGACTAGCACGACGTTCTACACTTTCAAAAAATGAATCATTATAAGATACTTCATAACTTGTAGCTGTGGATTTATCAGTGTCTAATTTCACTTTTGAAATTGTATTTGTACTTGCTGGTTGAACGTAAATAGTTAATTCGTTTTGGTCATACCCAGACCAGTAGATATTTCGATCACTTTCTCCTGTTTCATCAATTTTTTCCCAACCAGGAGCAATAGCCACGGATCTTGAAACCCGGTAGAGTGATGTAATTGCCTCTGCATCTGTTGGTTGATCAGCAAATTCACTTAAGTACGCACCTTTAACAAAGCGGCTTGGAGAAGTATAATCTCCCGGAAGACCTAATAAGCCTGAACCTGAACCAATTTGTTTAACTACTTCATTTTTTATTAAATTGGGTTCGTTACGATCATAACCGGACAAATGCATATAATTTCTCAAATTACTGATATGGAAAGGGTATGCCGGGCTGTTCGTTAATATTCCAATTGCATCTCGGTAAACCTTAAAATGTCCATTTTCAGTAGGCTCAAGAACAATATGTTCATGATTACTATCAGTAAAGCAATAGTGCAGTGGAAAATGAGCACCTTCTATATAATCTTCATCAACCAAAACAATATCCTTCATCGCTTCCTCAATTTCAGCTACAGTGCTGTATTGACTTAATATCCAAGTAACCAGTTCCTCGCCGTACATCGGCTTTTTACCTTCTGCTAAAATTTCATCTCTTGATGACCAGCTTGACTCAACCAGTACCAGTAATCCACCAACTAAGCCTTTTTCATTGATTCCATCGGCTAAGGCGTCTGAAAAAGATACTCCTACCCCCATGAAACTATATTTACTTTCAAATACTCCATCTTTCCCTTGTACCGGATAATTCTTTGGAAACATCTTAATTTCAACCGTTTCCTCAAACGTCTCATCTAACGTTCTTGACCAATACATGTTTCCTTCTTTAGATTTTAAAGTAATACTCGTGCACATCTCCATCTTCCTCTCTCATATCTTAATGATAAATTGTGAAATTTATCACGTTAAATATATCACATATGTTAATTTTTTCACATCAATAACTATCGTATATCTTCAAATGGATAGAATTTAGCACACCCCCTATTTAAGCATAAATAAGGGGTGTGCTTTTCCTTTTAAAATGGCTTCATATTCCTAATCCTCTCCCAAGGTTACAACTTATTTCTTGATAAGGGACAACCGCCTGTTATAGCAGATATCTCATCCTGTTCAACATCTCGTCATTGGCTCCATTTTGTTGGCTCTTCTTTTTTCAATAGAATGTACTTTTCTTCCTTTTCCGTTTCATTCACGTGTTTTGCATGCTTGCTTCCCCACAAGCACAATTCATACAGCGCATCTGACAACGAAGCTCCATATTCAGAAAGTGAGTATTCGACTCGAGGTGGCATCTGGTGATAGGAACGACGATGAATTAAGCCATCTGCTTCTAATTCTCGCAACTGTTGAGTCAGTACTTTTTGCGTAATAGTGGGCAACAAGCGTTTCAACTCATTGTTTCTCTTGGTTCCTTCTTGTAAATGGCAGAGAATAACAACTTTCCATTTTCCTCCAATAACACTGATAGCTACTTCAGATCCGATATTATAAGTTATGCTCATGTTGCTTCCTCCTTCAAAATGGTTACCTATAAGTGATTATCGCACAAAAAAGTGCCTTATTTACAGTTTGGTGCCCAGGGATTATGATTTTGTAAGAATAGGAGGACAAAAAATGACAACCAAAATATATTCATCCAAAATCATTCTTTTTGCACTTGCGTTAACAGCATTCGGTATTGGTTTTACAGAATTTGTTAGTGCAGGCATTTTGCCCATGTTGACGAGTGATTTAGATATTTCACTAGGAACAGCTAGCCTCACAATTTCTGTTTATGCAGGTAGTGTTACGATTGGAGCTCCCTTACTTACAGCAGTTACATCTTTTATTGAGAAAAAAAAGAAACTATTATTAATGATTATTACTTTTTTTGTAATTGGTCACATCATTTCTGCTCTGGCACCTAGTTTCCTTTTTTTACTGATAGGTCGAGTAATTTCCGCTTTTGCTCATGGAGGCTTTATGGCTTTAGCCCCTATTGTTGCAGCAAATTTAGTTGACAGCGATAAAAGAGCTTCAGCTATTTCAATTGTTCTTAGCGGCCTCACAATTGCTACCATTTTAGGAACTCCTTTAGGAACATTTGTTGCGCAAGTAACAAGTTGGAGATTTTCTTTTGCCTTAATTGGCCTGATTGGTTTAATTGGCTTAATTTTAAATGCCGTAGTTATTCCAGGAAACTTATCAATTTCTGGAAAGTCTTCTCTTAAAAGTATCTTTACCGTACTTTTTCACCGCAAAATGTTTTTACTTTATTTAGCAACAATTATCGGATACGGGAGTACATTCGTGGTTTACTCATATATCTCTCCCATATTAGCCATAGACCTACATTATTCCGAGAGTAGCATTGTAATCATTTTGCTATTATATGGTGCAATGGTCGCCATAGGAAATGGCATAGGTGGGAGAATATCAAATATCAGACCATTAAAAATGTTACCGAGAATGTATTTTTTACTTGCCTTATCACTGCTCGCTTTATACTTTAGCTATCTAAATCCCATATTCGCCTTAGTTACGCTATTGTGTATTGGTTTATTTGCTTTTATGAACGTCCCAGCTTCCCAGTTTTTAGTTGTTTTGGAAGCAGAAAAGCATCTCCCTAATGGCGTAACAATGGCATCAGCTTTGTGTATTGCTGCATTTAACGTCGGTATTTCCCTAGGTACCTTTGTGGGCGGGGGTGCCCTTGAATATTTCGGGATGCGTTTTACAGGACTTTTTGGCTTTGTAATTGCCATCATTGCAGTTGTTCTTACGTTAATTATAGGTAAAAGTAAAAGCAAGAATAATTCTTCTTACTAAAAAAGCAGCGTAGTAACACCCCTATCTCTCCTACTAAAAATAACGATTAAAAAAGTGAATTTAGTCTGAGGTAATCTCATTATGTCAGACTAAATGACTTTTGGAACCTCCTTTACCACTTCAACCGGAGCCCATGGTAATGATCTACTAGTATATTTAAAATGATAAATTGCAATTTGACTTAAGATCATAAAATATTTTTCATCAATAAAAATCCTTTTCCCTCCTGTGCGTCGGTATTCAAGCTTGATACTTTTTCAGCAAGCTCTTTAACAGATTTTGTTAATTGTGGACGTCCATATGTCTTTCCATTTTTGATATAAGAACCATTTTTATGGGCCATCATTTCTTGTTCGATAAATATTGCTAGCCAGTCCATTTAGAACGATGTCCGGTACGTTAACCCTGTTTCCTACTTTATTTTTATTAGCTGTGATTCGTTACATTTTCTGACACTGTTGGAATACAATAAAACAATTGAGATCTGTACAATTCGATTTAACACAAGTCAATACTATAAAATTAACCTCTCACAATGTGACTGGGACAAAATGAAAAAATGAGGCTAACGAGCCAAAAGCAAAAGAACAGAAATCGTTCAGTGAAGCCATTTACAAAAATGACTTGCTTGACGATTCTGTTCTTTTTTGTTTTATGCCCCAAACTCATTATTTATATAGTTTATTAAACACCTTTGGGTATCTATTCTCCGTACCATTCTTTTTCCGAAAATCCATACTCATTTCGGTAGTCTTCAGAGTATTTTTTGATTAGTCGTGCTTTCACATATTGAGATGGTGAAAAAATTAAAGTTGGTAATAAAGTGAAGCCAAACAACAATATCAATAAGCCAATTCCCCAGACAGCATAGACTAAAAAGCTGGGATCATCAACACTTGTACTCATATTCATAAGCCACCATTTGTTACCTCGATAGAATAAGAGGGCAAGCACCACAATAGCTAAAAAAACACCCAATAATCGAGTAATTGTTTTTGAAAATACACTTTTCCCATTCTTAGATGTCTTTTCAAAAGTCGCTTTTAAATATGCTCTTATTCGAGCTCTTACAAGTAAAAAGGAGAGAATATAACCCAAAAGAATATAAAATAAGGGAATAAGATGATAGCTATCAACTTTCACACGTAAAAAAACAATTAAAAAAAGATCGCTGCAGTCTGCCACACTAAAAATAGAATCAGGTTATAATTCAACACTTTGAAAATAGGTTTTAACGTTATATATCTGATTAACAAAACACATAAAAGAATAAAAGCTATACCTGCATATACCGCATAATAATTGGTTGCGGGTAAACTCAACAGCAAGGCGAACACGGCACTTCCCACTATTTTTCCTACTAGGGAAGATGTACTCTCCTTTGCTGCTTGAAGTTGTAATAATTCCTGCTCGCTTGTTTTATCCTTTGCTTCTTCATAACTCACATTATTCATAATCATTACCACCTTGAAAGGCTGTTGTTAAATTCACCCATATTAAAGCAAAAAAATTAAAATCTTTCTTTATTTGAGTTTTTACAGTTATATTAATTCGTGTTGTGCATCATTTTTCTCCGTACCATTCTGTTTCTGTAAACTTGTACTTTTCTCGAAACTTTTCAGTATAATTTTTTAATAAAGTTCCTCTAACAAAGATTTCACTGTTAAAAGAAATTGTAGGCAATAATGTTACACAAATCGCTAATAAGACTACCCCTGTGTCTCCAATTATCGAATACGCCATTGATAAAGGGCTATCCACATGTGTGAAAATAAAATAAGATTTACTTATTCGATAGCCTTGCATACCAATAATGATAATTATAAAAAGAACAATTGGAAATCGACTCAACAAACGTTTCCAGTTTTTTATTTGATATTTTGTACCATAATTTTTATTAAGTTCCTCATATATCTGGGTATCAATAATTACTTTTACTAATCTATATACCATTAAATAATATAATAAAAGAATAGCTACTGCTAAGACAGGATTATACTTGTTAAGTGATCCAAGTATTGTAATACTACTATATCCTGTCATACTGATTTCTAATAAAAGAAAAGCTAGTAGTCTGAAATTAAATTGATTTAAATAAGGAAATCCAGTTTTTCTATACATTCTAAAATACACATATACATTTAATAAAATCACCATTATGAAAATAAAAAAGATCGTTATAAACAAATACCTTCCACTTTTAGGAACTTGATTTATATCATAACTTGTCATTGCCAGAAAAAATATAATAGGCACAATAAAAGAACCTATGAAAAAAAGTATTTTTTTGAAAAAATAACTCATGAGCGTGTTTTCTTTACCACCAACGCCCGCTTGAATTGACTCTTTTTTTATATTATTCTCTGCTACTTCAAAAGTTACTTGGTTTATAGCTTGTCTTACGGTCTTCATTTTACACCTCAATTAATACCTCCATCCCCTTACATTTTATATATTGGAAAATCATTATAAATTTACTTATGTCGTTATAGGTTTTCTCTTTGGCTCCAGTTTGGAGAACAATCCTGTGATTTTCCACTTATTTATCTTTTACTAAATCAAACTCCTTTCGAAATTCGTCTTCATATTCTTTTAATAATATCCCTTCAGTGATTACTTTTGCATTAAAAAATAACGTTGGAAGTAATGAAAAAACAATGAAAAAAATCACTAACACTAGTCCGATAACTACAACTAACAATCCTCCTAGCCATTCATTTTGAATAGTTATTTCGCCAGGTGAACTATTACTTCCAATAAATAAAAATTTGCTAACTCTGTATAACTGAGTACCCAAGATAATGGCTACTAGCAATCCAATTGACAGCTTAAAGATCCCTTTATTCCATATTTTAGATACGGATGATTCTTTTAAATCCATGCCATTTTTCCTTAAATAATTGAGCATCATAGCTTTACAACGAAGGTAGCTAAGTATGACAATAAAAATCAAATAGCAGAATGCGAACAAAATATATAAATCTCCGAAAGGTTTTCCATCATTTATTCTTACTCCCAATACGATACTTACGGTAATAGTCTGTAACATCAAGTATTTAACTAGTTGCCAACTAAATTCTTCCCATGCTTTATTTTTAAATTTTATATGGAAAAATAAAAAATAACTTATTGCTATTATTAGAATCAGAACACTTGTAATAATTATAGAGTTCTTCAAAGTCAATAGGGACATAAATCCACAAAACAAGGCAAGTATAAATAGTTGTAGGCTTCGTGAAAATGTATTTTCCTTAGAATGAAGATACATTTTTTCCATATCAATTAATTGATTAGCTTCTTCAAACGAGACTTGCTTTATTATCTTTTTCATTTAAAAACTCCACTTCTATTAATGGGTTTATTAAGGTTTAAATTATTGCCTTTATTTTTGAAATTTGGATTAAAGTTAGGACTTCCGCTCTGAGGTTGTACGCCTGTCTTGTACTCTTTATCAGTTGCTATAGAATCATGCTTTCCGTATTGTTTATACACTTTTTCAAGCCACTTTTGCTTGTTCTTCTCTTTCTCTGCAGCACTGCCACTTAAGCCGAGATAAAAATTATAAGAATCTATTTGAATTTTCCCTAAGGGCGTGGCAATATTAATCTCAGGTGTTTTTATATCAACACCTTTAACTACCGTATTTAAAGTACCCGCAACTGCGCCAACAGGTCCTCCATATTGAACTCCTTCTAATGGCCCTGCATTCCATAGGAAAAGGCTCAATCCGCCATATGTTGCTTTACTCGCATCTCCATAAGCAGGACTTTTGGGATTAATATATTCGTCATAGGCATACGCAACTACACTAAGTCCATCTCCAAAATATCCAAGCCCTTTACCTGCCATTTTATGTTTTTCCATGAAGTCAGTAACTGGCTTTAGTTTTTTAAACATATCTAGTCCCACTTTAGAGCCGGCTATGAGCTTAGCTCCTTGACTTGTCTTGGACAAAATTTTAGTCGCATAGCCAATAGGTGCTAAAACACTCCATCCTTTTTCACTTAGCTTTATTAATCCATTATAAGCTGTCGCCTTTATTGCAAAAGGTGCTTTACTTAGATAGGAAGCAAACTTAGGACTATTCAAAACCTTCATCGCCACATCCTTAGGCAATTTATTCCAACTTTCTTGTGCAATAAAGATTCCTAAAACGGCATCTTGCATTTTTTTCGGACAAGCATCTAGTCCAACTAAAATATAGCCTAACAGACGATCATTTTTTTTAACTTTCTCAATGGCAGCTAATGGATTCTTCTCAAACAGATCATTTAGTGCTTTAATAAGTGCATTCTTTTCCTTTTCTTCCATCGCTTTTTGCTGGTCTTTACTTTTCAATTCAGTAAACCAACTTTTATCTGCTCCTGCAGGCAATTTATATGTACCATCACTATTTACAGTAGTTGCATTTAGAACCATCACCCCCTGCATGGCAAGCTTTAATTCGTCTAGGCTACTCTTGAAAAGATTTTTGGTTTGGCCATCAAATTCATGTAATTTATCAATTTTTCTTTGTAACTCATCAATATCATGCTGCAAGTCATCCGACATCCGGTTTAACTCTCTTTTGCGATTCTGAGCCACATCAAATATGGAATCCGCGATCCCTGTCTTCATTAACACGTGTAAAATAGATGCTGTCGTATCTACAGATAGCTTCATGTTTTTCTTTGTCTCAATTTGTTTCTTTAAATTGTCTTCATCTAAAAACCCTTCACTTGAAACGATTGGATCAGCTGCCTGATATTTTTGTAGTTCTTGTGCGATGGCGTCGCAAGCAGATGTTACCTTTCCGATCGTTGGCAGAATAAGATCAATGAATAATCCTTTACCTGCTGTATAAGCCGCACCTGACAATGTATGCCCGTCCACAGCTTGAATAATTTTTTGACTCCCCGCCTTTAATTGAGTGACAGCTTCTTTTGCTTTCGCCAAATTTTTAGAAAGTGCCTGCATTAATTTCTGTGAATCACCACTTGAATAAATCAATCCCAAGGAATCTCACCCCTTTTTCTGTATAGCTCTTCGCGTTCATCGTCCATTTGATGGATCTCTTTTTGAAACGCGTAGTTGAATTCTTCCTGTGCAGCTCGTATTTGTTGTCGAAACCTTCTTTCTTGATCGTCATTCTGTTGATCTATGCGAAAGAATTCATTTTGCTTCTCTTTCGCATTTTCTTGATTTAATTCTTTTAATTGCCGAAAGCCACTATGAAGTTCTTCATCCAGACGATAAAGCGATTTTTCTACTTCTTTTCGACCTTCGCCCATCCGATCCATCTCATTTTCTTTTTGAATAATCAGTTGGTTGTATGTTGTCCGTTCTTGATCATTTGCTTTCTCTTTCAACCTTCCTCATCCCTTAAAATTTAATTTGACTATCTTGGAGTGCCATCATCTCTGCGATTTTGGGGAATTTTTCACTTTGCATCTGCACACATTCCACTAAATCAACTAGATCTGGTAATAATTGATTATTTACCTTTTTTCCCGTTTTCATGCTGGAAAGGTTACTTTTCCCTAAAGAAACCTGTTCCCCTTTATCCACAGAAACACTTTTCACATCGGATACTGCCGTCTGAGCCGAACTGGTATTGGAAGCAATTTTTCCCATATTACTAATTTCCTTCTTCTTTATTTGTATACAACACATTTTATCACAGCTGTGCAAAATCTCACAATTTGTTTACTATACCAAAAAAACGTCCCTTATAGAATCACCAAGAGACGTTTGACTGATTAAAACCCGAAGTTTTGAGAAAGTTGTTGATCTTGTTCTTCCACAGCAGTCGCCGTTTTTTGAAGTTGTTGTTCAATTTGATCCATCAAATTTGCAAACTCGGTTACTTTTGGTTTTAATTGATTGAATTGATCATCGAAGCGAGCAAAAGCTTGCCCTTCCCATTCACTCCGAAGTTGTTCTTGTAATTGAGACAAACGTTGTAGCATTTGTTCAATATCTCGTGCGCTTGTGCCGTATGTTTTGGCACGATCCCGCAATTCCGCTGGGGTCATTCTAATTTGTCCAGACATGAAATTCATCTCCTCCTGATGTATTGTTTTCTTTCAATTTTTAATATAGCACAAGCTTGCATAATTGTCTGTGTCGAATTTGTGAATTTTTCTTTGTTAAATACAAGCAGTTGAAAGTTAGTCTTTCCATTTAAATGATCGTTCAAGTTCTTTACTTTGTTTCAATAATCAATCTTCCTCTTGTTCTAGCGTTTTCTGTTCCATTTCACAATTCTGTAATTGTTGCTCGGTCTCTTGAACAAATATATGAATTTTTTATCATTCATGAGTCAATTCCTTCATTTCATTTAAGCTCTCACTTTAACAGATGAAAAATTAATCAATACAGCATATGTAGTTAGCATTAAAACGGCATTGGTTACTTCGCAAATTATACTTCTCCCATCTCCAGCGTACTTCTTAAATCATATAGAATTAATTGTATTGTATTTCATTTCATAGGAAAGCATCAAATCATTGTACCTTTGTAAGAACAACGAAGCTTGACTATTTAACCCATTTTCCTTATCTACCTCATGCTTTAAAGAATTAAATGCTTCTTTAATTTTTGAAACTGGAATTATATCATCAGACTGTGATAATTTTTGTAGTTCTTGTTCAATTATATTAACATTTTCCCCACTTTCTTTTCCAGCAACACTCGCATAAATTTCTGCCGAAAACAGCGCTAACTGCTTTACATCATTTTTCAAAATAATTTTTTTATATTCTTGTATTAAATCGGAAACTTTATCATTTGAAATCTTGTATTTGCTAATTATATTTTTATAAGTCATCAAATCTGTAAGGTCTCCTGTTGATTTAACACTTTCGATCTTTATTGAGTTTTGTAAGTTCAAAATCAAATAATCAACAACCCTACTATCTAATTCTGAAATTAAAGTTTTTGCTTCAGAAATCGATCTCTTTACTCTACACCTTCTTTACTAATTTTTAAAATATCAATTTCTTTAAATGACCAAATTACAATTACAAGTATAGTAACAACAATCCCTGCAACAACTATTTCCCAATTGTATTTCCTTAACACCAAAAACAAAAACATTGAAATTGTTAAGAGTGTTAACATAGCTTTTCCAATCACCGATTTATGCATAGCACTTCTCCTTTTATCTATATAAATTTAAGAAATATAAGCTAATTTTTAAAAGCCTATTATTAAAAATCGGAGACTATAATGACTCCTATAATTAAAAGAAGTAAAACCCCTTCTATTTCTCAAGATAACAATAAATGGTTGTTCGAGACACATGCTAGTGCTCTGCAGTACTTTTAATTGACCTGTAGAGCTTGAATAATATTTTCCTTTAAGCTATGGAAGCTTACTCCATTTCATTTAGCCGATTTACAATTTGAATCAAACCTTCCATATTTCTTCCTAGAAGGTCTAGACGCCCAACCACAAGCATATCACCAGATCGACAAATTTCAATGGCATCTTCTAATCTAGGGTCGTTTACTTTTTACACCTCACACATGATCATTAAAAATTTTCTCACAACCGTGCTTTTCTAAGCTGTCCATTTGGAGATCTAAATTTTGGATTCAAGTTGATACGCTTTCATATCCAATTTTCATACCTTTCAAAATTAAATTAATGAATATCCATTTCTATTGTAATATAACTTTATAACCATAGATACACTGAACGTAGATCAATTGACGGTTTTATGAACTCAACTTACCTTTATTTATCATGAAAATAAATAGAACTGTCCAGTAAATGACCATTTTCTGGACACAAAAAAAGACGCTTTTCACATTACAAAATGATTTCTATTTTATAAAAAAGACTTTCTTCTATACTCATCAAAGACTAGAATTTATAAATCCTAGTCTTTGATGAGTATTTTATGAGTTAGAGTAAGTCATTCTGATCTTCTAGATAACACTGAATTCTAAAGAAGAAGTTTGGAATTTATACCATTCCAAACTTCTTCCACCTATTATGAAGCTTGATAGATGCTTATTTCCCATTCCCAAATTGTGTATATCGTTTAGGCAAATATTCATTGGTTCCAATGCCGTACATAATTTGTCCGTTTATCATTTCAAAACCATATGCCTTCCAACTTGACCCCGTTGGCAATCGCTTTCCTGTCCATTGCCCGTTCCGGTGGTACGTGTTTACTCCGTAACCAGGAGTATAGTTAACTGTTAAAACAGAAGCATCTAAATTCGTATATTCCCGTGGAAGATAATAATTATTTCCGACTAGAAACATCTCTCTTCCTTTAATCATTTTAGAGCCAAATGTTTTCCAACTTGTTCCGTGTTTCAAGTTTAAATTGGAACCTGGAATAACTGTGCCATCTGAACGATACCCGTTAACTCCATAGCCTGGCACATATCGAACAATTGCTACAGATTCATCAATAGCTGGACGTGGAAAATCGTTAGTAGAGCCTATTAATCGGTAATAATAAGTTGGAGGACCACCTACCCAGCCAATAACTGGTGTTTCAGAGATGCCGTTACTTGTCGCATTACAATGAATGATCGTGGAACTACTCGTGAATACACCAGTATGTCCATTTCCTCCACTACTCCCTCCCTTAGTACCTGATACAAAAATATCTCCTCGTTTGACTTCTGATGCGGAAATTGCCACTAACAATTTTCCCTCCAGTGCATAAAGGCTTTCCGTATTCCCAATTGCAGTTCCTTTAGGTAAAAAACCACCTTCTATTAAAGCATGATAAACAGCTGAACTACAATCATAGCTATAAGGACCATTTCGATTCGCCATTGAGTAAGTTACTTTTCCTTCCCGTGCCTTGAACCAATTGATGACTTCTTCTGTATTTCCTGCTGCTTTTACTTCACTTGGTTGAAAGAAGAGAATACCCAAGCAGATCAATAGCACACTTCCTAAAGCCCACCATCTTTTTCTCATGTTTTTCTTCATCTTTATCCATCCCTTTCATGTTGTAATCGCTTACCACCATAGTGTACCACATCAAGAAAGTAAAAAAAGCGAACACTTTTTGAACTTTTTTTGACATTCTCATAAAAACAAACTTTTAAATATTATTTTTGTTTGTTTTATAATATATTTACTATTTTTCGTGATATTTGATTTCAATTTTTTTAGATACAAAAAAATTGAAGAATTTTCTATAAGTATAAATAAATGAATATCCTCGTTGCTTGCCAGGTTAAATTTATTTATGTTTGAGTGAATTGTAAGATGCGAAGCTCTTTAAATTCATTTTTATTTTGTCCCACTCTATTGTCCTATTCCTGATACCGAGTATACTTCATTTTAATGAGCACCAATAGAGTATACTCTATTGTCACTGAAAAGAGTTTGGGACATAAAACAAAAAAAGAACAGAATCGTCAAGCATACCATTTTTACAAATAGCTTCATTGAACGATTTCTGTTCTTTTACTTTTGGCTGGGTATCCTCATTTTTTCATTTTGTCCCAACCTCTTCAATTTTTTATTTTTGAACTTTAAACATAGGTGTGCTTGAATCTGGAGGAACATTTGGTTTTGAAACTTTTATACTCAAAGGCATTGAAAAATCTACCCCTGTTAAAATAGCTTCTCCCTCACCAAGTACAGGCAAATAGGATAATATATCCGAATTGGCAGAAGAACAAGATTGTCGGATTGCTTCTTTATCATTATAATTTATAAGTCTATGCACTATAAATGTCCCCATCTGCGATAATGTTCCTGTGGGAATATCCCTTGGCATCTGTGTTGATAAGCACAAAAACAAACCATCTTTTCTGCTCTCCTTAGAGATTTGCTCAAAGGAACTAAGAGCCGTGGATTGAAAGAAATCATCCACAACTATTTTATTTAGAAATTGATGTGCTTCATCTAATATAAACACTAATGGATTTTCTTTAAATTGTTTTTCTCGTGCTAATTTAAGAAGATATCGTCCAATTGCATTAGCTAAAATTTCACGTGCTTGGAATTCATACCCTATACTTTCAAATCCAATTCTCAAAACAAAGTTATCTTGTTGATCTTCCTTAATAAATTGATCAATAATTGCCGTTAAGTTCTGATTATCTAGTCTTTTGTCCCTAAAATTAAAAGCATCATCATATACTTTTGTATTTATTAAATTATATATTCGATTTACCATTCCATAACAGAAATTAACATCGTTTTCATTACGGCTACCAAATGTTTTCGAATTCTTTGGATAAGAGATACATTCATTAATTACTTGTTTCCCTAGATTTTTGATACTTAACTCCAAATTATCAGATTCGATATCACTAAAATATTTCGTACTAAATCGCTCATATTCAACAATATTGTTACCCTCTTTAATAACTAAAGTCTCGTCCTCATTTACAAACGCTTTCAACAAATTTCGGACTCCATTTTTTTCACTTGTGCTTTTCATTTTTTGATAAATTTTAACAGCTTTTAAAGAACGGATCGCTTCTAACAATTTCGGTTTCTGAACACCTTCAGACGGTTTCACTAAAAAGAATAAATCCTCTCTTGTTAGCTTTTGATATGGAAAATAACTATCCTTCCCTATGGTAACTGATTGAACACCTTTTTCCATAACTGAGTATTCTCCCGTAGGATCTAACAAAATAGCTTTAGACTGATTAGCCACCATATTCTCAATGAGTCGTGCTACCGTATAGCTCTTCCCTCCACCTGTCGTCCCAACAATAGCACAATGTCGATTGAAAAGAGCTTGTTGACTTACACATACTTTCGTATCTAAATTTGAGGTCAAACAGCCTAAATCAACATAGGGAACTTCTTTATTATCATTTTTTTGTCCGAAATTTTTAACATACTCTTCAATAAAACCGCTTGGACATACAAATACTTTTGCTCCTATATTTGGGAAGGCATTCAGTGTGTGTTTGGCTATTCCATCAAAATAATCAAATGACAGTAACACCTCAATTGTTGCTGTCGGATGAAAATCCGAATTTTGAAATGACTTTTCTGATAAAGCTAGCCTCTCTTTCTCAGGTAAGTTAATCTCAGAAATTTTACCAATAAATCCATCATTTTCAGCTTCGATAGTAACAAAATTACCTACTAGACCCCCATTAAATTCTTCCCCAGAAAAAATCGTTTTATTTAATAAAATGGATGATGGGAAATGAACTTTTACACATTGAGGACTTACATGGCTAACATAACCTATAAAATAATTATGATCAAATGGTTTCTTCGTAACCATTGTAAGCCTCCTCTTCATTTTGAGCATAGATTTTAGAATTGGGATACATCTGTACAAATTCCTCGAATTTTTGTCCCGTTAATATTACATTTCCAGTTTGAGAAACTTTAGTATGCAATGTTTCATATTTATCCTCTGCACATGCATCAGGGGCAACTAATATTACCATGATACTAGAATTGACATTTAAGGCTTCAAAAATCATTGCATTAATATGTTCATCCCCAAAACTATAGCCAATAATTATTAGAAGAGTATTTTTAGCTCTAGTTTCTTGTTGAAAGCGACTCATCATCTCAAAAAAAGGTTGTTGATACGAGCTCTCATACTTATTAGAGCTCGGATATATCATTAAGGATTCACCTGTATCACTCTTAATCACATCATCTTTATTTTCTTGTTTCCAATCAATTGATCCATGTGGTTTATAAATATGAACAACATTGTAAACGAAATTATCCTCTAATACATTTTGATTTGTCATTCTCGTTACCACATCTAAATCAAAATTTGTTCCTTTGAACTTTCTAGGGTAGTTAAAAGAAAAGCCATCAATGACCATATAGCCATTCTTTTCAGCAGCTTGTTCGAATAAAGTATCATAATTTAATGTGAATATTTTTGGCCGAGTATATTTCATCTTTTTTGATACTAATTTTTTCAAAAATAGCTGATGAAAATTTTCATCTGGCAATTCTAATGTACAGTTTTCTTTTACAATTTCCTTGAATTCTAGTATAAAATGGTTTACTTCATCATCATCATGTATATGTTGGTACAACTGAGCATGGGTGAGTAGGTCTTCGATATTTGTATCAGCCTCTTTTATTTCTTTAAAATTTATTTTCCCACAAATCTGTTTAATTTTTTCGTAAGTAAGCTTCTCGCGCACTTTTTCCCAGAGCCCAGTCATTAATTTTCCTTGAATATTGCCTTTACCAATTCCAAAAGAACTGCCTGCACCTGTTAAAATAATGGTATTTTCATACTGACGTTTTAAATGTTTATGTAAAAATGATTTTCTATATCGCTCTGCTATATCTACCGCATTCTCGCTCTTAGATGTTTTTTCTTTATCTACCACTACACCATTAATTTTCACCCCCTCTTTACAATATTTAATTTCATTTTCACCATCTTTATAGATTAGTTGTTCTTCCAAGTAAATCGTCTCCTTTGTAGTTAGGATTTTTTTGCCTCATCATGGCCAATTAAATATACTTAATAATTATCTAATTTTCTTCCCGTTTAAAGAACAGAAATTTCTAACATTAAGTATAGCATAAAAAACTTTTACTTGTTACACAACAAAATATTTTCTCTAGTATCTTGATTTAACACGTTATTTAATTTTCAAATCTTCATTTGTCCATAATTGTCTATATTTTAGACTTTCATTTATATCCTATGTTCTAGACTAAAAATAAGCTTTTTTAGGCTTAACAAACTGTATTCTTTTGTAATCACAAAAAAGTCTAGAATTTATAAATTCTAGACTCAGAAAAAGATAGAGAAATGAAATGTCCATCTATTATTCATTCATTGATTTTCTTTGTTTCCGTCGGTAAATCCACAACGTGGACGTAGCTAAAAGAAGGAAAACGCCTAAAGCCACTGCCCCGTCCATCGCTCGGTCCCCTGTACTTGGCAAAGTACGTTCACGAATATGCCATTGACTTTTTGGTTGAGACGCTAATTTTTGAACCTGTATGACATTTTCTGATTCAAAAAAGTGGTTTTCGAGCTGTTGTGAACCTCCAGTTCCTGCAGAAATATTTTCACTACCTGTACTGCTTCCAATACAACTTTCACGAGTAACGACTTCGATAGGCACACCGATTAATGTCTGATTCCCAGCTTTATCTGTCAATTTCACTGTGACTACTTGTGCACCTAACTCAGTAAAATCAGGTGCTGTTTCATAAGTCACCGTTAAGTTTTCTGATCCTATACCCGCATTATCATAGATATCTGTCAAGAGTTGACGCGGATCCTTTGGCGCAGCTTCTCCTTGCTTAAAGGTCTGTTTAAGTGGTTTAGCTTCCGGTGGAGTCGTATCTTGTACGAGTTGTTTGTTTGATACGGGTGTCTTATTCCCCGCGTCGTCGATAGACACCGCTACATATGCTTGATAAGGAGTGAGCGGCCGTTTAGCTGTTGGAATCGTGACCGAAAATTGGCCATTCGCATCTGCTTTCGCTCGCGCTACTTCTTGTTGTTTGGCATCTAGAATGGACACGGTTAATCCAGGTTCTGCTTGGCCTGTAAAAGCCGTATCTTGATCTTTAATTTTATTTAATACCGGAGTTTGATACGCAGTCACTTCAACAGGAACACGAATCAGGGTCTGATTCCCAGCTTTGTCCGTCAACCTCACTCCGACTTCTTGTGCACCTGGCTTAGAAAAGTCAGGTTCAGGGTCATACGTCACCGTTAAGTTTTCTGGTCCTATGCCTGCATTATCATAGATATCTGTTAAGAATTGGCGCGGATCCTTCGGTACAGCTGACCCTTGCTTAAAGGTCTGTTTAAGTGGTTTAGCTTCCGGTGGAGTCGTATCTTGTACGAGTTGTTTGTTTGATAGGTACTTTCCACCGGACGCATCCATCACCGCAGCATAGAATTTTTGGTAGAGTGTGAGTGGCAGCAAATCATTCGGAATAGCCACAATAAAGTAGCCGGTACTACTAGCTTTTGTTCTGGCGACGATTTCCAATCCGTCAACCCTTGCGATAAGAATGAACACTTCTTTTCCGGGATCCGCTCGTCCAGAAAAATAAAGAGCGTCATCTCTAATTTTGTCTAATATAGGTGGGGTCACGGTATTTTCAATGGCTGGTTGAGCTTGTTTTGTTGTACGAGGGTTTGTTTGAAATTCGGCTTCTCCTCCCCTAGGAAAAACTGCACTCATGACTAATGTTAAGATGAGTGAAACAATGCTTAAACGTGCTAAACTCTTTTTCAATAACTTCTACCTCCTAAAATAGATAAAAATAATTCGCTTTCTTTCAGACGTTCACTTCTTCTCTTTATCCACTAATTTCTTGTTTCAAATACTGTGTTAACTGTCCAAGATGAATCAGCCGACATTTCGGCTTCCAGTTTACGACAATCCCCATTTCTGAAAGCTCTTTAATCGCCTCATTCGACCGAGCAATCCCTGAATTCGACAGTTGGGCTATAAACATTTGCGTCACAAAGGAAGGGATAAAAATAAGTTCTGCATCATGATCAGCAACTTCCCCTACTTTACTAATGATCCGAAACAATGCCCAAGCTACCTTCAACAAGGGAGGCTCAAGAGAAAGAAAATTAGAAAAGGACAGATAGAGAAGTTGCATAATACTTCCTTCGAATAGATGATGATATTTTCGAGGTTCTACATACAAGTGAGACAATAAAAATTCTTTTTCTACCTCATAAATCGTGACTGGGGTTAGCGCCATCACTTGATACTGAATGAATGGGAGAATTTTTAAATCAGAGGAATCGTCCAACAAAGCTTCTATATTCAACAATTCCCCCTCTACAAGAATTTCCGTATTCACTTTTTTTCTTTTTTGGTTGAGTACTTGAACCAAAAGAGTCCCTCGTCGAATGAGTAGTACTTGATCCTTGCTTGCTTCTTTACTTTTATAACAGATTTGTCCCGTTTCGTAACAGGTTGCCTTCCAAAAAATAGAACGCCACTCTTGAAACTCTGAGGTTTTATAAAACATAGGCACAATCCTTTCAATCATAAAAGCGATGTTCAAAATATGGACGTTTTCTGAACATCAAATCGCCAAAATATTCCAAATAAAAAAAGCTGCCTCTCCCAAGGAAAGCCAGCTTTTTAATAAATAATTTAAAGGAAAAAACAGGTTGTATAGAAAATGTCCATTTAATTAACCGAAAGTCGTCACTTTCGTTTGTCTATATGTTCAAAAAAGGGTTAGGGTTAACATGCATGTTAATTATACTTTAACATAGACATCTAGACTTGAATGTTCTTAAAGAAAGCGAGGAAAGGTTTTGTATGTCTGAATTGTGAACGTTTGTCCTTGAGAAAGGAAGATAAGAGCCCTTATCAAGGCCACATCTCCCCCTTCGGATAAACTGTATAATGTACTTTTGAAGTTATTAAACATCTTTTAAGCTTTTAGTGATTGAAACATGTTACACTATACAAGTTCTCCCTCGTTCCCGACCCCGCTGAGGCAACACATGGGAGGTTTTTTTATGATTAATGATCCGAAACTATGCGCATACCAGCTACTCATGTACTTTACAAAGTCAAGAAAACTTACACTCTCTTCTGAGCAATTGCCTGGGCATTTACAGTTATTTACGCATAAAGCGATATTTGAAATTTTAACTGCGCTCCTTGAATATGGCTTTGTTTTTAAAGTATATTCGTCTAAAGGCAGTACTGTCAGTTATTATCTAACTCATCGTGGAGAGCGTTTAGTCGGAAACATTAAATAATTAATACACAGCGGGGTCACTCTTAGTTAGCCCCTTCACATGTGTCGAGTTTTATGTTGCGAAGTGAGAAAGATAGTGGCTAAACCCTCATGATAGGATAACAGTCTTTTTAGTTCTTTATCAATTAAAATATGTGAAGATTAATTCTAAAAGTAATAAAAATCTGCCTTTTTCGGTTAGCACAAAAAAAGTCTAGAATTTATAAATTCTAGACTCAAAACACTCATCCCAAGTAAAAACCAAGATTAGCGTTTTATTTTACTATCAACCTTAATCGAGCAGTTTGCTTTCTTTCATATTCACCTTAAAAACAAACGGATAGCATAATGTGAAAATAAGCAAGCAGCTTCCCGCTATCGTGAAAATCATCGCTGGACTAAAATGATCGAAAAGTCCGGAAAACAGTAAAATACCAAGTGGCATCAGAAGCTGTCCTCCTGTTCCCAAAATGTTAAAGACCCGCCCTTGAAATTGCATCGGTATCTCTTTTGTCATCCAAATGCTAATGGGCACATTCACGAGTGTGATAAAAGCCCCCGTCAAGAAACTATAAATCGCAACGAAAGCAATGTAATAACCTTGGCTGAATGCAAAGAACAATGAACATCCTAGCAGAACCAAAAGTAGTCCGATCGCATTCGTCATCTTCCAAGAATAAGCAAGTGGCGTTTTAATTTCCTTCGAAGCAGATAACACAATACTTGAAGCGATCATCCCCACAGAAAAAAGTGCCTCCACAATTCCATAAACACTATTTGAGAAGTGCAACACTTGAATTTGCAAAAACGGCAATCCAACATGGATAGCCCCAGCCATAAAATTAATGATCATCGAAAAAACCATCGTAAAAATCAACTTGCGACTCTTAGCCATAAACTGTAAGCCTTCTTTGAACAGCTCAAAAAATGATCCCGAAGCCATTTCCTCATGCGATTCTCCAGATCCACGTGTCAAATCAAAGTTAATCCACAAAACAATAACTAACGTGAGACACTCAATCCCGATTTCAATCAAAACAAAAGCCGTAAGCGGTATCAAATTATACAATAACGCACCAAAAATCGGAGCAATAATCATGATCAGCGCTGTCACGCCTTGTTGAATTGACTTCAGTTTTTGAATATGCTCCGTGATCACAATGTGCAATACCGAAGCCGTAAAAGCCGTCGTTAAAAACTGGTCTGCCACCTTTAACATAATAAGTAGCAAATATGTATAAATTAAATGCTCGAACCCTTGAAAATAAATCACAACAGCGTACACAGCCAGACTTACCATGCTAAGCAGCTGCGCATAAACAATAATCAACTTCCGGTTAAACCGGTCGACCATACTCCCTGTTACAGGAAGAAGGAGTAATGCGACAATCGGCCCAATCATCTGTGAAATCCCAAAATTGAGTGCCGAATTTGTCTCCCTTAAAATCAATAACCCAATAACAAAAGCAAGAATATTACTGCCCAAATTTCCTGTGATTGTGCTGAGTAATACCTTAACAATTTGTTTTTGCGAAGTTTTCTCTAGCTTTTCCATCTCTTGCTGCACCTTCATTCCTAAAAATTTTCGAATCCCTACTTCTTTTTAAGTATAGTTCGATTCGCCTAGCAGCAACATCCGCCTCAAGTCGCAAAAGAAGCTACTGATTTAGAACCAGTAGCTTATTCCTTGTTACTTATCTAATTTCAACTTCGCAAGCGCCTCTGCCATTGGATTATTAAATGGCTCTTCTTCCGATTGATTTTGCTTTTTCATGTAATTCGCCACATCGCGCTTGGAAACTTTTCCTTTTTTCTCCTTGCCACGACGCGCTTCAAACGCCGAAAGTTTTTCGCGATGGCCACAAGTCGAGCAAACGAATATCTGCTTATCCCCTTGGCCTCGCAACTCTAATTTGCGATGGCAATTTGGACAACGTGCATTCGTCAGCTTCGCAAGCGGTTCACGATGGCCGCATTCCCGGTCCTGGCAAACAAGCATTGTGCCGCGTTTGCCTTTCACTTTAAGCATCAACTTGCCGCAATCTGGACATTTTTGCGAAGTCACATTGTCATGCCTAAATTTCTTTTCATTTTGCTTAATTTCAAGCACTGCTTTTTTGGCGTATTCACGCATTTCGCCAGTAAAGGCTTGCTCCTTTAGTTTTCCCTTTTCAATTTGAGCCAGCTTCTGCTCCCACTTGGCTGTTAATTCTGGGGACTTCAAATCGACTGGAACTAGCTCGAGCAGTTGTTTTCCCTTCGAAGTGATGTGCAGCTCTTTCCCTTGTTTCTCGATCAAAAAGCTGTTGAATAACTTATCAATAATATCCGCGCGGGTGGCAACCGTTCCAAGTCCTCCCGTTTCGCCAAGCGTCTTCGCAAGCTCTTTATCCTTAGAATCCATATATTTCGCCGGATTTTCCATCGCCGAAAGCAGCGTCGCTTCGTTAAAGCGCGCAGGCGGTTTCGTCTTCCCAGTATTGAGATTTACAGCGCGCACAGGGATTTGGTCGCCTTTTTTCACCTTCATCACAAGGTCCGCTTCCTCATCTTTCCCGTAAACAGCTTTCCAGCCAAGCGATTTTACCACTTTCCCTTTAAGCTCGAAGTTTTGATTCCCAATTTTGGCTTCTGCCCGCGTTTCTTCATAAATATATGGCTCGGAAAGCACCGCTAAAAAGCGTTTCACAACGAGTTCATAAATTTTTCGTTCGCGATCTGATAAATCAGCCAAGGAAACACTTTCTTCTGTTGGGATAATCGCATGGTGATCGCTTACTTTTCGATTATCCACAAACGAAGCATTCGCTTTAATTCCCTTATTCAAAATTTGACGGGCGGGTTTCGCAAATTCACCGCGGCCACAAGCTTCAAGTCGCTCTTTAAGCGTAGGCACAATGTCATCCGACAAATAGCGTGAATCCGTCCGTGGATACGTTAACGCTTTGTGGCGCTCATAAAGTGTCTGCATCGCGGCAAGCGTTTCTTTCGCCGAGAAATCATAACGCTTATTGGCATCCCGTTGTAGTTCCGTGAGATCATAGAGTCCCGGTGAAAAGGTTTTCTTTTCCTTCACAGAAACCGACTCGATCAACGCATCTTTTCCACGCAATTCTCGTTCGATCGCCTCTGCTTTTTGCTTGTCGAAAGTCTGCCCTTCTTTCCAAGCAAAATTTCCTTTTTCCGTGACCGCCGTAAGCGTGTAAAATTCTTTAGGCTGGAAACTTTGAATTTCCTTCTCACGATTTAGTAGCATCGCAAGGGTTGGCGTTTGCACACGACCACAAGAAAGCTGTGCGTTATATTTTGTTGTGAGCGCCCGAGTCGCATTAATACCCACGACCCAGTCCGCAACAGAACGCGCAACCGCGGAATGATACAAATTCTCATAATCTCTACCCGGACGCAGCTTTTTGAACCCTTCCCGAATCGCCTTATCCGTCACAGAAGAAATCCAAAGCCGCTTCACGGTTTTTTTCACTTTCGCATAGTCAAGAATCCAGCGCGCAACAAGTTCCCCTTCACGCCCAGCATCCGTTGCAATCACAATATCAGCAATATCGCCACGATTTAATAATTTTTTCACCGTTTCGTATTGTTTTCGCGTATCACGGATAGGCACGAGTTTCATCCGATCCGGTAAAATCGGCAAATCATTCAAGTCCCACGATTTATATTTTTGGTCATATTGTTCAGGATCCGCAAGCGTAATCAAATGCCCAAGCGCCCAAGTGACCACATAATTTGAACCTTCCAAAAATCCATTTTTCCCGCCGCCTTTAGCACCTAGCACGCGAGCAATATCTTTTCCAACAGAAGGTTTCTCTGCAAGTACAAGTGTTTTCGTCATTTTTAAACCTCTCTTTGTTTCAATCTTGTTCAATCTTTTCATTTTGTAAAATTTGCAAGAAGAGCATACCATATTTTTCCAATTTCACAGCTCCAACGCCTTTAATTCGCAACATTTCTTCTTCATTTTGCGGCAAATAGCGACACATTTCGCGCAGCGTTTCATCCGAAAAAATCACATACGGTGGCACATGATCTCGCTCTGCCAGTTCACGCCGTTTTTCGCGCAGTAGTTCAAATAACCCTGCATCCACATCTACAGCAATCCGAGTTGCCTCAGCCGCTTCTTTCCGCATCACTTTTTCCGCGCCGCGAAGCACTTGCACGGCTTTAGCAGTTAAATGAAGAGACGGAAACTGTCCATCCGCCGCTGCTAAAAACTTTTCGGCCGTTAAATAATCAATCAATTGTAAAACGTCTTTTTGTGACTGATCTTTCATCAGGCCATGTGTGCTCAGCGTTTCAAAATGCCACTGCTTCACTTTTTGATCTTTAGAGCCTGTGAGCACCTTCGCCACCATGACTTTACCAAATCGTTCGCCCATTCGTTTGATGCAAGAAAAAACTTGCTGCGCTAGAATCGTCACATCCGTTTCGGCGCGAGTATCTAAACAGTTGCTGCACTTCCCGCAGTTTTCACATTCCTCGCCAAAATACTGCACGATATATTTTTGCAAACAAATTTCCGTGTAACCATACCCCGTCATTTCTCGCAATTTACGAAATTCATTTTCCTTACGGTCTTCCGGTAGTTCCGATTGTTCAATCAAATAATGCTGCAAATGTGCATCTTGCGGTGAAAAAAGCAAGATACAATCACTCGCGAGGCCATCCCGACCGGCCCTGCCCGCTTCCTGATAATAAGCTTCCATATTCCGCGGCAAATTATAATGAATCACAAAGCGCACATTCGACTTATCAATCCCCATTCCAAAGGCATTAGTTGCGACAATCACTTGAACATCATCATAAAGAAAAGCTTCCTGCGTCTCTTCCCGAAAGCTATCCGAGAGTCCCGCGTGATACTTTGCCGCTTTGATGCCCGATTTCACGAGCATCGCTTCGATACGCTCGACTTCCTTGCGGGTAGCCGCATAGACAATCCCGGATTCCGCTTCATTTTTCCGCAAATAGTCAATCAAAAAGCGATCCTTATCTTGGCCTTTGACCACTTGGAATGCCAGGTTCTCCCTGGAAAATCCCGTTTGCACGCGATTTTCCTTCCGAATCCGAAGCAGCTTACAGATGTCATCTGCGACAGCCGGGGTTGCCGTTGCCGTAAGGGCAACGACAAGCGGCCGATTAAGCATCTCATTCAAATGCTCACACAGCCGCAAGTAACTTGGCCGAAAATCATGCCCCCACTGTGAAATACAGTGAGCCTCATCAATCGCAAAAAGCGACACTTCCACTTCTTGCAAAAGTTCTTTAAACCCAGCTGCCTCAAGCCGTTCAGGGGCAATATATAACAGTTTGATGCCACTTCCGGAACGAATCAAATTCAGTCGTTCATTCGTTTCGCGCATCGTAAGCGAACTATTGATAAACGTCGCCCCAATCCCCGCTGCCTGAAGCGCATCTACTTGGTCCTTCATGAGCGAAATAAGCGGCGAAACAACAATCGTCAATCCGTCAAAAATAAGCGCCGGAATCTGATAACAAAGCGATTTCCCGCCACCAGTTGGCATGACAGCAAGCGAATCCTCGTGACGGAGCAAATGCGCGATTACATCTTCCTGCCCTGCTCTAAAAGTTGCATATCCAAATTGTTGTTGCAAAACCGCACGAGCTTCTTCCATCATCGCAGCCGGCCTCCTTTTCATTACATTCAGTATAAAGCTTTTAAAGGCTAAATAAAACCCTTTTGGGGAAAAACGTATTTTCGGGGAAAAGCTCTCCTTTCCAAGCCTCCCTTATCATTTTGAACCATAAAAAAGGTTTTTGGGACATGTCCCAAAAACCTTTTGACCTGAATTTTAATTTCATTTAAACAATCCATCTGAAGGCAGCTGCTGTTTGACCTCGACATTTAAAATATTGCTACAGTTCCTACTTTCCGCACAAAAAACCAGTGTGGAAAAAGGGAGGAAACCACACTGGTCAAAAAAGGGAGTTTTGGGATTTTCATTTTATAGGGGAAAATGAAAATGTTGTGTTTGTTGTTAGCTTATACATATATCATACTTTTCATTGACTAAAATTCACTGTGGAGCAAATGAAAATTCACTAAGAAAATAAAGTTTTTCTTTTCATCTGCAAAATAGTCACAACTGAATTTTTGTACACAAAAAACCAGTGCGGAAAAAAGGGAGGAAACCGCACTGGTCAAAAAGGGAGTTTGAGATTTTCATTCAAAAAAGGGAAAGAATGAAAAAGTTGTTTGTTGTTAGCTTATAAATACATATTAACCACTTTTAACTAAATTTCACTGTGGAAAAAATGAAAGTTTACTAAGAAAACCATGATGCCTTTTTAAAAATAAAGCAAGCCGCGAAATTCTTTTCGCGGCTTGCTTGAAAGTTAAATTAAATTTTGCTCTACCATTTTTTGTTCATACCACTTATAGTTTTCATCGTCAAAGCAAACAAAATGGATTTCTTTAAGCGTTGAATCGTACGCCGTTTCTTCGATCCACTGTTTCACTGTGTACGTTGCAACTTCCGCGGCAAGCTCTTTTGGGAAACCATAAACACCCGTTGAGATGTTCGGAAACGCAATACTTGTCAGTCCTTTGGATGCTGCAAGGTCAAGGGATTTAAAATAGCAAGAAGCGAGCGAACTTGTTTCTTGCTTATCTCCGCCATGCCAAACTGGTCCCACCGTGTGAATCACATAACTCGCTGGAAGCTCGTAGCCTTCTGTCAGAACTGCTTCTCCCGTCGGACAGCTCCCAATCCGCTTAATCACTTCTTTGCAAGCTGCTAGAAGTTTTGGTCCTGCCGCTTTGTGAATTGCTCCATCCACGCCGCCTCCACCTAAAAGCGTGTGATTTGCGGCATTTACGATCGCATCCACGTTTTCCTTTGTAATGTCGCCCTTTATCAATTTCACTTCCACGAAAAAGCACCTCCTTTTTCTATTGTAAGCGATAGAAAAAGAAAGTGCCAGCGTCTCACAAACGATCTACATCCAAAATAATCCAAGGCTTCGGACGCACTTGTAAAATCCCTTCGGACGTTAATTTTTTAATGATTAATGCAACAAATTCACGTGTTGCCGTCGAGAAATTCGCGATAATCGGTTGTGTAATTGCAGCAGGCAGAACGATTTCCCCGTTTTCACCTTTCGTTCCGAGCTGCTCACCGATTTGTTTGATGCACATTCTAACGCGCTCCTCTTTCGAAGTTGTACTTTTCCGCAAATGACTGAACGTATCCCGTGAAAGGCCTAATAACTCATGAATAATGAATTGTTCCTTCACATCATATTCCGTCAAAATACGGTCAAAAAAGTATCGATCAATCGCCCAACAAGCACCATCTGAAAGAGCTTTCGCTTCACTTGTTGAAGGATAAATCTGTGCAAGCATATTTTTAGAAAACAATTTGTTTTCTTTCAAGAAGTTTAAAATGATTTCGTCCTCTCCACTTTCGCCAAATCGAACGGTAAACATTAATACCCCAGTAATTAAGAAAAAAATCTTCCCGCTACTATCCGTTAAATCAAATATTTTTTGGTTTTTTTTAAAATAAAATGTTTTTGCATATTTATTAAATTCTGGATCTTGTTTACAAAGCGTTAGAATTGTATCTGCTGAATACATTTTTTTTCGTTCTTTTGTCATGTACATCTTCACAATCTCCTTAAAATGTATTTATTGATGCAATCATACTTTATAAATAAGCAGATGTTAACACTTTTCCAGAAAAAAATTGACCCAGCAAATAAAAATTCACAAAAAAGACACAAATTCAGTTTTAAATTTAGGGATTACGTACTCTTTTTCACCTTTTGAACAAAGTACGTATAATTTCCTGAATACATTTTTAACCGACCATTCTGCAAATGAAGCACTTTTGAACAAATCTGATCGATAAAGTAACGGTCATGCGATACGGTAATAATGGTCCCTTTAAAATGACGTAGCGCTTCCTCGAGAACCTCACGGGAAGCAATATCAAGATGGTTTGTCGGCTCATCTAAAACTAGCGTATTAACGGGCTGATGGATGAATCTAGCTAGGCGTAATCGCATTCGCTCTCCTCCGCTCAGGTTTGCCACCTTACGAAATACCATTTCCTGATAAAACATAAATCCAGCAAGCATATTTCGCGCTTCTCCTTCTGTCACGCGTACCTTGTCTCGAAAAGCCTCTAGCACTGTTTCATGAGCATCAAGTTCCTCCATTTGTTGTGAAAGATAGGCTAGCTTAACGCTAGAACCTAGTTTTACAGTGCCTGCATCAGGTTCTTCCGCGTCAATCAAAAGTTTAAGCAACGTGGACTTTCCGGCCCCGTTATCGCCTACGATCGCGATACGATCCTTCTGACGAATCGACAACATTTCGTCCACTAGAAGTACTTTCTCCCCGTAGCGTTTGCTCACACCCTCGAAACTTGCCACCTCGTCTCCGCTTCGCTTCGACTCTTCAAATGCTAAATTCATTTCTTTTTGTGCAAGAACCGGTCGTTTTACTTTCTCCATTTTATCGAGCATTCGTTCCATGTTTTTCGCTCGTCTGAAAAAAGCATCATTTGGCGGATTAGCTCGCGCACCCCATTCGCGCAGTTGCTTGATCGCCTGCTTCATTTTTTTGATTTTCTTTTGCTGATCCTTATAAGCTTGAAATTCGCGTAAAAGTCGCTCTTCACGTTCCTTCAAATAGCCCGAAAAGTTTGTCTGATAAGTAATCAGCTCCTTATTTTCAAGCTCAATCATCTTTGTCACCACTTCATCGAGAAAATAACGATCATGTGAGACGACTAAAACGGCTCCTTTATAGCCTTGCAAGAATTTAGTTAGCCAAATTACTGCCTTTAAATCCAAGTGGTTCGTCGGCTCATCCAAAAGTAACAATTCCGGTTTTTCAAGTAGCAACGCACCAAGAGCCGTTTTGGTCTTTTCGCCGCCACTTAGCGCCTGCCATTTTTTATTTACAAGCTCCGCAAGTCCTAACCCGGCGACCACCTTTCCAAGTTCAGCTTGCATCTCATATCCGCCTTGCTCCGCAAATTGTGCCATCAAATTTCCGTAGCGTTCCATCACTTTCTCGCTCGCATCTATTGCCATTTGCCGTTCCAAGTCCGCCATCTGCTTTTGAATCGCCAAAAGCTCTGCAAAACTTCGCTCCAGCACTTCAGCGACAGTTAGTTCCGAAAACTCCTCTGGAATTTGCCGCAGCATCCCAATAACTGCATCTTTCTTCCGCGTAACAAGACCGCTATCTGCCATTTCCATCCCGGCGATCAATTTTAAAATCGTACTTTTCCCTTCGCCGTTTCGTCCAATCAACCCGACCCGCTCGCCTTCCATAATTTGCATCGAAATCCCTTCGAGCACCTTATCGCCAGCATAACTTTTCGTTACTTGATTCAAATCTACAATTTTCATTTTCTTTTCTCCTCTTTTCCTGAAGAAAAGCACAAATGTTTCATGTGAAACATTTTTATACACAAAAAAGACACCAGACAAGCGTCCGGTGCCTCCATTATTTCAACTCGGAGATTCATCCATGCTTCTCAACTTATTTTCCATTTATACAGTTTTGATAAAAAAGGGCAGACTTGTCCCCTGCAACTGTCATTCTGGAAAAAATCGCACGAACAGTGTATAAATATGCTAAAAATCCTGCTTGCGCTTTTGAAAGAAACATCTGAATCTCACCTACTTTCGCTAATTAATTGCTTTAAGAATAACGTGAAAACGTTTTACTGTCAAGTAGCCAAGCCCTACTCCATATTCTTGCGGTGCATCGCTTCTCGCTCTTCAAAACTGATTTCACGATGAACTTGGTGCAGCATCCAAATATAGCCAAAAGGATCTTTAAACATCGCGTTGCTAACGCCATAATCTTTCATCTCGGTCACGGCTTGAATTTCCGTGCAGCCCGCATCCATCGCCCGCTTGTAAGCTTCTGAAATTTCTTCCACCGTTACATTGAACCAAATTGGCAAATTTTCTTTCGGATCGGGTGCCGCAAGACCTGCATCCGCATTCGCATCGAGCATGTGAAACCTTGTCCCGTAAATTTCAAAAACCGCCTCATTTTGACCTTTCGCAAAGCTTGTGGCTTCAATCCGCTTCGCATCAAAAATTCGCTCGTAAAGCGCGAACGCGGCTAGACTATCTTCTACAATAAAATCCATTTCAACTGCTTGCATACTCTCACCTTTCCTTTCAGTAGAACTTTCCCACATTGTAATGGAAATAAACGTTCCGGGAAAACCCTACAACTTTTAAAGTTTGCTAGTTACAACTAGAGTTTCTTTCTCTCTTTGCGGTAAAATAGAGAAGAAAAGGAGGCTAACTTATGAAACTCAAAAATTTGGGCATCCTAACCGTCCTTTTTCTACTAGCTATTTTAACAGCTTGTGGAAATACGGCTAACTCGTCTAAAAAAGAAGAAAAAATCGATTTACATATTTCAGCTGCTGCTAGTTTAAAAGATGCGATTGACGAGATCAAACCGCTTTATGAAAAAAAATATCCTAGCACAAAATTGACTTTTGATTTTGCCGGATCTGGTCAAATTCGCGAACGCGTTACAAGTGGTGCTCCAATTGACGGTGTACTTTTTGCAAGCGAATCCGACATTGACAAACTAGTTCAAGCGAAAAAGGCAACATCTAAAGCTGAGTTTGCACAAAATACGCTGGTTTTGATTGAACCGACATCGAGCAAATCCAAAAAGAGTGCTGATTTAGCAGAAAAACTGAAAGCTTATCAAAAGTTTGCTCTTGGAGATCCGGAATCCGTCCCTGCTGGAAAATACGGGAAAGAAACACTCGAAAAGCTGAATTTATATGATGGCATGAAAGACCAACTTGTACTCGCTTCAGATGTTCGCCAAGTACTCTCTTATGTGGCAGCTGGTAATGCTGATGCTGGCTTTGTTTATGAAACGGATGCCTTGATTTCAAAAAAAGTAAGCGTCGTTCAATCAATTCCAGATGATTTGCATGCCCCGATTGGCTACTATTCTGGAATCGTAACGGACACGGAACACAAGAAAAATGTTGAATCTTTTATGAAATTTATGCGCAGCGAAGAAGCACAGAAAGTTCTGAAGCAATATGGGTTTAAACCAGGAAAATAATTTTCAAACTACACATCAAAAAGCGAGAAAAAACACCTAAAGTCGTGTTTCTTCTCGCTTTTATTTAAAATCTCCGTCCATATAATAAAGCCGCGCCTAAGCTTAGTAAGCTAAATCCCGCGAGCCCACCAAATGGAATCCCATCGTCATCCCCTGTTGGTGGTAACACCTCAGAACTCGAGCCCATCAAAGTAACCTGCCCGGTTGGATCAGCACTGCTTCCTTGTTGCTTCGCAAGCGCCTTCCCAGTTGTAACATCATCTAGCCGATAAGTCATCCCCGAATCACCTGCAACAGCCGTATAACCATCCGGCACGTCTTTTAACCGAACCGTATATTTATAAGCATCTCCGTCTTCATCATATTTAGGTAAATTATCAAAATGATACTTGTAAACACCGAACTCATCACGCTTCACAACTTGTTCATCATACACGTCATCATTTTGAAGCAATTCGACAGTCACCGCATCCGGACGAATACCAAGTTCATCTCCTAAATCATTCCAATCAATCGTTCCTGCAACAGCTGTTTCTTCCGTATTTTCATAATGGTTCGTAATATCTGTACCACTTACCTCGCTCGTATAGCCTTCTGGCACGCTCTTTTCTCGAACCGTATACACGTATTTCTCGCCAGTCTCCTTGTACTCAGGCAAATCCTTAAACGCATAATTCCAATCATCCGTGCCGTCGCTCGTGACATTCGTTTCATCCACGACTTGATTATCTCTTAAGAGCTCAACCGTGATGCTCGCTGGCCGCGTTCCAAATTTATTTTCGTAGTCGTCCCAGTGTTTCTCGCCGTCAACATCAATGTAGCCGTCACCAGAACCGCCACCGCCCTGTCCCCGGTAAGTCGCCGTAGAAACCGCATCATCAATCAGTTCCGTGCCATCATAAGCAAAAGCACGATTCGGGAAACGGTTGTTTTCTGCATTATAATTTAATTTGGTGTCATAGCGAACCAAGACAGATGTTCTTGCCGTGTCTTCCTTCGCATCAGCACTCGTTAAATAGCCAAAATCTAATTGCGCCGTTTTCGTTCCATCTGCGTTTTCTGTGAACGGAATATCATTCGTATTTTCTTCAATCACCGCTTTATTCCAATTCCGATATTGAATCTTAGCTGAGCCTGGAATATAATCTTGGGTATTTTCCATCGTGTCTTTAAAAACCGAATCCGCTACTTCATACCCACCATTATTGACAGTCACCGTCCAGTGTACAATCGTTGGATCCGCTTGATCATAGGTTAGCAGCTTTGAAACCGCACTCGTTCCCGAGCCGCCACCTGAAATGCTTTTCGAAAAGTTTACATGAATGGTATTATTCGGATTGGTTTGCAGCGGAAAAGCTAAATCATTCCCATTTTCATAATCCAAGGTTCCTTTGTTAAAATTCGACCAAAAGTTAAAATACACTTCCACATTGCGCATTGATTTCACATTTTCATCGAAATGAATCGCGATCGTCCCCGCTTGGATGGTCACATTTCCAAGTCGATCTCCATTTGTTGTGAAAAGTTCAATCGGTGTGGTCGTCTCATACTTCAATTCTTGCGGCAAAGGCATTGTATAAGGTTGGCTCGTGTCGATTTGATTTCCATCTCCAACAGTCAAATCATATGTAGCATTCACAGATGAAGCGTCACTAATCTTCTTATCGCCAACCGGCCCCGAAGAATTGCTAAGCGAGACCCCTTTCACAAACTGACTCGCATCCAAGTTTTCAGCGGCCGATGCTGGCGTTGCAAAATTGACAAACATGCCAAAAAGCAAAGCAAAGACAAGCAGCCAACTGTTCATCTTCCTTTTCATTGTCATCTCTCCCCCTAAAAAAGTAACAATGATAGTTCTTAGCTGAACTTCGTAGCTCCTTGCGGTTAATTTTTATGTCTATCATTTTTATGGCAGATCCCTTAATAGAAAAAGACCAAAACCATGGTTTTAGTCTTTTTCCACAAATTAATTTTCTTTAAACATCATATTGGCTCACTTCTTCCGCCAAAAACCAATCTATTAGGCAACAAGTAAAATGAACAGAATTAAGTCTCACCCTCTAAATACAGTGGACAACTCATGAAGCCAAAAGCATTAGACCCTTACATAATTTCCACCTTGTTATTTATTTTATAGCAAATAATACACATCAAATTTTCCATTCGAAAAACGCACTAAAATTCTTTATTTAAGCAAAAGATCTTGAGCGAAAATTCGCTCAAGATCAATCAATTAATGCGTTTTACGTTTAAGGTAATAACTTGAAAGAAGCATCAATAGAAGCCCTGCTAATACAACCATCATCAACGATTCATCCCCTGTAGTAGGAAGTTTTGAACCATTGGAGTCTCCTTGATTATTACCACCATTTGAGTTGTTATTGTTTGAATTTGTATTTTTGTCTTTATCTTTGCCGTTATCTTTATCTCCTGAAGATCCGCCGCCCACATTTTTGTCGCCATCTGGGTCTGGATTTCCAGGTTTTTCTTCTTTTACATTTTCTTTCGTCACAGATACCATCTCTGCTTGTTTTTCAGTGATCGTAAATGCAACTGGAGTTTTATCTAGTTTGTATCCTGTTGGTGCTTTCGTCTCTACAAAGCTATAATTCCCTGGTTCTAGATCTTTTACGATGATAAGACCATTTTTATCCGTAGTTAAATTCGTTTTAATCGTTTTACCATCCGCATCAAGTAAACTAAATTCTGCTCCTTCAAGCTTAGTCGCTTGATCCGCACTGTCTACTTTTACCAGTTGAACGTCACCAACATCTTTTACATTTTCAACTACAAGTTCTAATGTTTTCTTTTGTTCTTTTTCAATTGTAAACAGAATTGGCGTCTCGTCTAACAAGTATCCGGTTGGTGCCTTTGTTTCTACCAGTTGATAGTTTCCAGGCACTAGATCTTTGATGAGAACTTTTCCGTTTTCATCTGTTACAATTCCGTCTTGGAGCATATTTCCATCTGAATCAAGCAGCTTAAATTCTGCTCCTTTAAGGAAAACTTGATTATCTTTGCTATCTACTTTAACAATCTCGATATTTCCAACATCTTTTACATTAGTAATTCCTAGTTGCAATTCTTTACTTTGTTCTTTTTCAATCGTAAATTTAATTGGAGTTTCATCAAGTAAATAACCTTCTGGTGCTTTTGTTTCTACAAGTGAGTAATCACCTGGTACTAGATCTTTAATAACTAATTCACCTGATTTATTTGTTGTTAAACCTTCTTGAAGCACATTACCTTTTGCATCAAGTAATTTAAACTCAGCACCCGCTAGCAATTGATTTTTATCTTTGCTATCTGTTTTTACAACTTTTACAGAACCTAAGTCTTTCACGTTAGTAACTGTTAAGTTTAAAGTTTTACTCTGCTCTTTTTCGATCGTAAATTTAATTGGTGTCTCATCAAGTAGGTAACCAGCTGGTGCTTTTGTTTCCACAAGTTGGTAATCACCTGGCACCAAATTTTCAATTAGTAATTCACCATTTTCATCCGTTTTTAAGCCATTTAGAAGCAATTGACCGTCCGCGTTCAGAAGTTTAAACTCAGCACCCGCTAGTAAGACACTTTTATCTTTGCTATCTGCTTTTATTACTTTTACAGAACCAACATCTAACTTATTAGTGGCTTTCACAACTACCGTTTCTTTCTGCGACTTCTCGATCGTAAATTTAATTGGTGTTGTATCAAGTACATAGCCTGCTGGCGCTTTTGTTTCTACAAACGAATAGTTTCCTGGTGCAAGTCCTTCTACAAGGATTTCTCCATTTTCATCTGTTTTCAAGTTTTCTCGAACGACCTTGCCATTTTCATCAAGAATCTTGAATTCTGCTCCAGGAAGTAATACAGACTTGTCTGCAACATCGGATTTAATGAGTTTAACATTACCTGGGATAAGCGTATTATCAATAGCTATCTTTATTGGCGCTGTTTCTTTACCAGTGATTTTAATTGGGTATTCTTTTTTCGATAGCTCATAATCTGCTGGTGCTTTTGTTTCAACAACTGTATAGTCTCCAATTTCTAGCGCATCTGTCATCAACTCGCCTTTTTCATTGGTTGTTCCAACAAATACTACATTTCGATCTTTATCATAAACTGTAAATTCGGCGCCAGCTAAACGTTCCTTTGTAGCGTCGTCTTCTTTAATAATCTGAGTTCGGCCATCATATACAATTGTTGTTGCCGTATTTGTATATAAATCACTATCCGCAATGTGCAGGATAGCCTTATTGTCAAATACGTCTCCCACTTCTGGATCTTTTACTTTGACCCTAAATGTGATTTTTTGTGTATCTCCAATTCCAATTTCCTTTTTAGTTACTAAATTTAGAACTGTGCCATCATCTGAAACATTGTAGTCAAAGTAATCACTATTAATTGAAGTAACCTCAGCCACAGTCATTTTATCTGGTAATGGGTCGGAAATGGAGATGCCCGCCGGAATGCTGGCTCCTGATTTCACACCAAATTCAAGTGTATATTCCAGATCATTCTCGCCAATATTTACTTGTGTTTTATTTACACTTTTCTTTAAAGAAAAACTACTATTCGAAGTAATCCGAGGTTTAACTGGAAATTCCCGATTACGTTGATATTCAGAAGATGTTAGCGTTGCTGAATTCTTTTGGGTGCCCATATTTAGATCATCCACTTGCAGCGCGTACTCAATTAGATAGTATTCATCATTATTAATATCACCAAAGTCCACACGTAATTTATTTGCTGTCGCATCGTAGGAAATCCGATCTGCAAATTTTTCAGTTACGTAGTGATAGCCAGTCGGCTCATGTTTCGAGTTGAAACCTTCAATTTGAATGATACGAATGTTGTCAACTGGTGTTATATCCCCCGTCGCCTTACTAAAAGGATCAGGATACGTTAAACTTGTGCCCGCTGGAAGTGTATCTTCTACAACAACATTGTGTAAGTCCAGCTCTGCATAGTTTACTGCTAGGAAAAAGCGGTTTTTCCCTGGCGCATCAGTATCTAAAAGCCCAACTGAATCTTCATCTACTGCATATTGATACCATTTATAAAATAACTTGTCAGCCGGTGTTGTTCCACCAATGATTTGTACATCTTCTTTCTTTGTTTCACCTGCGTAGTCTAAAGTAAATGTAGCTTCATCATCTTCTCTAAACAAAGGAGCTTTATAATTGATCGTAAATGAGCAATTGATAGCTTCGTCTGGATCAACTTGGTCTGGATCTAGCTTCAGAATAATTTTATAGTCTCCATTTTCATCTGTTACTGTTTCGCTGTAAACAAACGGGCTTACATCCCCAGTCGGTTTTAATTCACTTGGATCCGAAACTGTATTTTTAGGGATAGTAATAACTACGTCTCCATTCGATGATTGAAAATCTCCTGCACTCCCATTAATATTTACCCCTACAGCAACATTTTGAGCAGGATTTATTGGATTAGGGTTTACCTTTATACTACTATTCACAGTTTTTGCCGTTGTTCCCTCTGTGTTCGCTGAAACCTGTGCTAAACACGAAGAAATAATTAATGCAAAAACTAGAAAGAGAACACTAACTTTTTTCATCACAAACTTCTCTCCATTCATCAGTAATTTAGTTTAATGCAAATTTTCTTTTTCTCTTCATTGATAAGTTTTGAACACAAAAACCTCCTTGCATACACATTTATGAATTTAGCATATCATGCAACGAGATTCACAAACGCCATTTTCATCAATTTTTGATCAGGGTTTTCGCCCAAACGATAAACTTTCCTTCATAAACACCCATTCCAAAAGCAACTTGAAACCCTGTTCTAGACGAAAATCAAATAAAAAAAAACCTGACAAAGATTGACTTTTAAGCCAATCTTCGGCAAGTTGATCAAAGTTCCCATTTTCAAATAGAGAATATTAATTTTTTATGTGAAACAAAAAAATCTTTTTTGATTTAAAACTGAATAACGGGATCTAAGATGCAATTCTGCTTAGATCCTGTTTAGTATTTCTAGTCTTGATATTCAAATGGTCGATACTTTCTTCTAAGCACATTTTGATTATCCAGTCTTTCTAAAATCTCATCGCGAAAGTATAAAACAACGCCATTTTTTTTGATTCGCTGTATTTTATTGCGATTAACTAGTGAATAAAAATTTTGTTTCGAAATTTGTAGCATTTCAATCGCTTCAGCTGTTGATAAAAAATACGCATCTAAAAATTCCAGCTGTTCTTTTTTAGAAATCTCTATCGTCATAAACATCCCCTCCTTCATCTCCACACAAAGATGTGTTTTCTAATAAATTTTTACAAATGAAAAACATATATAAAACTGCAAACATAACGATGACAATACTTTTAGATGCCATGATTGTATCTATTGGACTTGTAATAATCGCATAAAAGAATGGTAAAACTACGATCATTTTTATTTTTGATTTTAAATTTTTCAAACCAACCCAAATTACACCTATTGTTAATCCAAATAAAATGAGCATACAAATTGCACCTAAAAATCCTAACTCCCCAATAATCATCGCCCAGTAAGAATCCGTTGCAAATTGTGGATTATTAGGAGAAAGCCCCCAAACACTATCAAGGTTATATCTAGCAAATATGGGAGAATAATGAACTCGAGCCGCATGTGATCCAAACATTCCTAGCCCTGCTCCAAATGGGAAATGTTCTTTAGCGATTTGGATAGATGTTCTAAGCAACAAACCTCGAGCTTCACCCGTTGAACCAAAAATCTGATTCATAATCCGATCCCAAGCAAACCAGATAAATACTGCACCAAGAATTCCAGCAAAACTAAATGGAATTCGTTTAAGGTATGGAAGAACAAAAGCTAATATAAGAAAACAAATATAGAATCCGATCGAAGTACTTCTGCCTGCAATAAAAATCAGCACAAAATTCGAAATCAGATAAACATAAGGTGGAGTCGTTTTTTCTAGCAAAGCAAACAAAAACCGAATTGCACTAAATATAATAACAACTAAGGCAAATTGTGCTGGATGCCCAAAACCAAATGAATAGGTATGAATCCCAAAACGCGTATCAAATGAATCTAAAAACGGAACTACCAAATTCAGTCCATATGCCAGAAAGCATGAAATGGTAAAGAGTAGTGAAATGCGCTTCATCCAAAGAACTGTCCCTCGTAAATCAATGCCACCAAAGAAATATTTTCCACAAAAGAAAATTATCAAAAACTTGATATCCCCATAAAAAGTAATCACTTGTTCCTTGAGAAGATTATGTTCGTGCAGAGCAAGGTTTGGAATAAGGGCAATCATGAAGAGAACAATAACTGTAAGTATTACCCAAATCCCTGTGCGTGTTATTGTTTTCCTGCCACGTGCATTTTGGTAGAACACTTTATAAAGTGCAAGCCCCATGAACAGAAACCCTATTAAGTTGTTGATCGTTCCCATAACAGGAATAATATTTTGTAATAAGCCTGAAAAGAGAACGAGGATAAATAAAATCATAAAAAATAGCATGGTAATCTGTCCTTTATTTTAAACTCATTTTTCTACTAAATCGTGTCAATTTTTTTGTTCCAGTTTCTTAAAAAGTAACGGAATTTGTTTAAGTGCATAGTTAGCGAAATGCGGTCCAACATCTGAATGATTTTTATAATTACCAAAATCGAGGTCAAGATCGCAATCAACATCTTCTAAAAAGTCCAAAAGCGGTACGACATGTTTCGTGTACATGCTCTCTTGTTTGCTTACGTGAATAGAAATATTCGGCTTTGTCTCTTTTTGATTGATCATATCGAAGAGTAAGTCATTTAGAAAATCACAATTTTGATCATTTACCTCACCCATAATGAATTCGAAAATTTGTTTGTGCCAATCAAGTCGCAAGTAATTTCCTAGTCGAACTTGAGGAGCGCCAACAACGGAGGCACCGTAATTATATTTATTTTCAAAATACATAGCAGCAAATCCACCTTTACTAGACCCCGTTAAAATCA
Source organism: Listeria kieliensis (assembly GCF_003369925.1). Classification (GTDB taxonomy): domain Bacteria; phylum Bacillota; class Bacilli; order Lactobacillales; family Listeriaceae; genus Listeria; species Listeria kieliensis_A. Next base: position 860,087 of record NZ_LARY01000002.1, read on the forward strand.
CATTTTCCTTTTCCAATTCAAGCTCTTTACGAACGGATTCAATCAATTCGTGTACAGCTCGTTCAATATAGAAATCTTTATTTTCTCCAAGATAGTAAGCTCCCCGCTTATCAAAACCAAAGTTATCCAAAATATAAAGTCGTGAAGTTCTCAGTTTTTTAAACTTCAAAATATAGTTATAACGTGCTGGACGATCTTTTCCAGGGTACGAGGAAAAAATAACAAGCAAACGTTTTGTTTTTTTCTTTTTAAATAATAAATAGCGCAGCGTACAATCTGGCGTTTTAAATTGTTTTTCGAAAAACAATGTCACTAAAATATACATACGACTCAAAAACTTTTTTATAGTATTAATCACTTTGACTCTCCTTTATTCCTATTCTTTGCTTTCTCCGTAGTAATAGTATTCTTTTTCCTTCATTTCAGCATTATTAAAGACGACTCCTAAATATTTCGAGTCTAGTTCAGATAACAAATTAATACTTTTTTTCACTTCATCCTTACGGGAGTAGTTATTCTTCACAACCATTACACAGCGATCTACAAATTTAGATAATACAAGAGCATCCGTTACAGCCAAAATAGGTGGCGTGTCAATAATAATCATGTCAAACTGCTCTTTAAGCTCTGCAATAATGTCTTCTAGTCTTTTTGAATTTAAAATTGTATGGGGTGAAGCGATCTTCACGCCTACCGGAAGTGCATACAAATTTGTATCATTAATTTGTACAATAGCGTCTTCCAATTTAAAATCAGCACTCACATCAAGCAACCCTGAAAGACCAATTGATGTCCGAGTTTGCGGAAAAGTGTATCCCATAGATGGCTTCCGCAAATCCAAATCCATTAATAAAATCTTTTTGTCATATTGTGCGTAAGTTGCTGCAAGGTTGCTTGCGATCATTGTTTTCCCGCTGTCTTGAGTAGGCGAAGTAATCAGTAAAGATTGCAAGTTTATATCAAGGCTTACCATGTCAATATTAGTTTTGAGTGTTCGAAAATATTCAGCTTGTCCAGAACTTGGTTCATAAATTGCAACTAATCGATTTCGTAAATCCTTCTTATTTACTTTATTTTTCATGTTTATCCATCCTTTTACTTATTCTGGGTAATAATCTTTGATACGCCCTATTGTTCCTAAAACTAATGTGTCTAAGTCTGCCAGGTCGGCTTCAGATTTAACTTTATTCGAGAAAATGGTAATGCAAGCTACAATGATAATTCCACCTAAAAATCCTAATATAAGTCCACCTAATGCAAAAATCGAATTTCTCGGGAAAATAGGACTAACATTCGCATTCACGTTAGCTTGATCCAGAAGCTCTAAATTATTAGCTTTCATCATTTGAGGAGTCACATTTACAAACTCTTTTGCAACGGTATTAGCAATTATTGCAGCATCCTTCGAATCAGATGATGTAACGACAATATTTATTATTTGTGAATTTTCTTCTGTTATTGGTTGAATACTTTCTTTAAGTTCTCCTACCGAAAACTTATTTTCCAGTTCTTGATTTACTTTATTTAGCACCTTTGGACTTTTGATAAGCGCTTTATAAGTATTAATCATCTGTAAGTTAGCCTGTACCTCTGCATTTTGCGAGACTGCACTCTCTTCTGTATTACTTGGTACTACTAAAACTTGTGATGTCATTTGATAACTTGGTGTGATAAGAAAAAGAGAAACAAACAGCGCACACAGAAGTCCAACTACACTTGATATGGTCAACGTCCACTTATGTTTTAATAACGCATAAATTAACTCACTAACACTAAATTCTTGATTCATAGTCTTACCCTTTCTAAATTTTGATAATGATCATGCCATTGTTGCATGTAGGCTTCAATCGAAAACCGTTCAAAAATGGTTTCTCGTGCATTTTGTGAGAGGAGCTTTCGCTTTTCAGCATCATTTAGCAATTCCTCAAGTGCTTCTGTAATCAAAGAAATGTCTCCAGCATCCACTAAGCGACCATTTTGCTCCGTTATAACTTGAGGGATTCCTCCCACACGGCTAGCAATATTAGGAATTCCTGATGCCATCGTCTCTAAAATTGCCATTGGTAACCCTTCATGATAGGAAGGAAGCAAGTGAATAATTGACTCACGCAAAACCTCCATTTTTTCTGAATCTGTGATCCAACCTCCAAGTGTGACATTAGAAAGATTCATACGCTCAATTTCATGTTGTGTCTTTTCAATCTCACCGTCTCCATATAAGACAAACTGATAATCTGGATGCTTCGTATAGATTTGCTTTGCCACTTGCAAAATATCAAAACTGCCTTTACGATGGCCGATTCGACCAAATGTAACAATTTTTTTTGCATTTTTTTGGTACAAGTCTACTTCAGGGATTGGAACAGCATTAGCAATAATTGTAATTGGTGTTTCCGTTAATTGTTCGTAAAATTCTCGCCATTCTTCACTCAAAACCACTATGCTGTTTGCTTTATTAAAAATACTTCTAATCCATTTTTTCATCCAATTGTTTTGCTTTTTGTAAAAAACATCAAATTGTGAAGCATGCATATGCATAATCACCGTTGCCTTTTTATAGCTTGCTAGTAATAATATAGCTTTTCTATAGAAACTCCCATCTTGAGCTACGTGTAAATGAATAATTGTTTTCTGCTTTTTAATTTCACGACGCAATTCCCGGAAGCTCCGCCAAGCCTGCTTTAACCTAAGCCATTTCGATCCTTCTTGCCAAGTAGTTAAAAATGTCATTTCTACGTCGTTATAATTAAAATAGGTTTCAAAATTGCGGATCACTGTAGCAATTCCACCTTTTGCTTCACTATCTGGCCCAACAACTATGACTTTCATATGTTTTCACTTCCTTTTTCTTTCCATTTAGGTATTATTGTTTAATTCGTTTTCTTCCGCTTATCATGTTACGTATCCGCATAATAACCGCCTGACATTCTTTTGTTCTATAGAAAATCAGTACATATAGTAGATTTATTAAAAAGAACAGAATAACGGCTGCCAAGATAAAGGAAAACCAACTTCCTCTATAAATCAAATCCATTACTGGTAGTGAAACCACAAAAATTACCGCGGTTATTACTACATAAATTCCGTACATCTTGAAATAATCCCAAACACTTTTTTCAAATCCTAATCGGTAAACTAGATAAGGATCCACAAGTGTTGTTGTCAAGAGTCTCGCTATAATCGTTGCAACTAACACACCTACAAGTCCCCAATACTGAACAAATATAAGAGATAAAATGATATTCAGTATCGCCATCGCAATCGGAACAAAGCGACCTTGTCTAAAAAGCCCCATTGTTGTTCGATAAGTGTATGCCGCAAACTGCATGCCATTCACATAGAAACTGATGATAATGACTAGAAGTGTCCCTTTTCCAAGTAAATAGCTATCCCCAATCCAAAGTGAAATAAATGGATTGATGACATTGTAAAGCATGATTCCACAAAGGAAATAGATCCAAGAAACCATGAAAAACAATTGTTTAAACACCTTTTCTTTTCGATCTTTATCTGTGCTAGTATTTAAATGTCCCACACTGCCCGTAATGGAACTAAGCGCTCTTGAAAGAACCGTTACTGCCGCCGAGATAATTAGTAAATAGTTGGAATAAATCCCTACTACACTAAGGCCTAGAAAAGCTGAAATAATGACGCTATCTGTGCTATTTATGATAATCGAACCAAATTTATACATTGCAAGTGCTTTAACGTTTTGAAAAATAGTTCGTGTTTCGGATTTTTCTAATTTCTGGATGGTTTTTCCTGTCAAAAATCGATATTTTCTATTGGCGTAAGCTGCCAAAAACAAGTTCAAACTAAAAGTCCCGATGACTTGAATGATGACAAAACCAATATAATCACGCGTAAAGTAAAGATAAATTAACTGCGCAGCAGATTGCAGAAAAAAGAATATTTGCTGACAAACATTGATCACATATTCTTTTTGATCTGCTGAAAAAATTGCTTTCTTGTATGAAAACAGATAAGAAATTGAAGTGTTTAATAAAAATAAGAAATAAATAAAATGAATATTCTCAGGTATATTGGGTTGATCCTTAATTAAATATTTGAGAAATGGCATGATTAGCATTCCAACTAAGAAGACGACAAGACCAATCGTTCGATAAGCCTTCGCATAAAGTTCCATAATCGCTTTTATACGCGTTTTATTTTGATCAACCATGCTTTTATACAAACTAAATATTATTGCGTTCCCAATGCCTAATTCTGCGAAGGAAAGCACCGTTAAAATGTTTGTAAAGAGTGCATCAAGTCCAAGATATTCTTTTCCAAGATAGTAAATAAAAATCGTTCGGTTAACAAAGCTAAGTAGTAAGAAAATAACTTGTGTGATACTGCCAATCATTAAGTTTTTAACAACATATTCTGTTTTTGTTTGTGACACCTTTTCAACAACTTCCTTCACTTTTTTACATGCATTTTTAACTAGTACTGATCGTTTGTTTAATTCGCTCAATAAGCTGCGTAGATGAAACACCGGCAGTATATTCGAAGTAAACAGCATCTACATTACGACGTTTTAATTCTCTTTCTAATTCAACAAAAGTTGAGCTTCCTTTCCAGTCGTTCCCATGAAACATGACTTCAACATCGTAGTTATCGATTATATCGAGTTTACTTGCATGACTGGTTTGAGGAATTACTAAATCAACATCTCGTTGTGCTTCAACGATCGTTTTCCGATCTTCAAATGGTACAACTGGCGTTTTATTCTTATAAGCTTCAACAAATTCATCTGTACTTACGCCAACGATTAGAAAATCACATTGATCTTTTGCTTGCTTTAAAATATTGAGATGACCGACATGGAATAAATCAAAAACGCCAGTCGTTAGTCCTACTTTATATTTCTTCATTCAACTTACTCCTCTTCAAACTGGATTCGGGTTGGCTTATGGGTAATTCGTTTTTCAACTGGAGGAAGCGCCATGTAATTCTCGCCATAAATCTTTTTCAAAAAAAGAGCTGTCTGTTTAGGCGCTTTAAAGTTATAACCTTCAAATTGAACTACTTCTGCCGGGTCATAGATTTCTTTTAACATTGTTTGTTTTTGATAGCCGTATTGACTCCCATAATTGACATAGTAAGGTGCGTCTTCATTTTGCCCGTATTTCATTATCCCGGTAAGCCAACTAAAAACCCTTTTCGTAGAAATTGGTCGGGCAAGCCCAAGCATCAATTTCTTTGCTATTCCTATGTTTCCTGCAGCTGTTTTTGCATTTTCTTTTAAAAAGAGTAGGCCTTTCAAGTGCTTTATGATTCGACCTTTTATATGAAAGAAAGCACCATGATCTTTTGCTACATCATCAAGCGGAAAGATATCAATGAAAATCCCGCTATGCCGCACTTTCGCAGAAATGTTTTCCTCTTGAAAAACAGTATGATTCTTTTTAATTTTAATAATTGGTAAATAATAGTGGGGATCTGTTGTGCCATAGTGTAGAAATAAAGATTTTGGTAACTCACGAGCGGCTATTTCTTGAAAAGCTTCAAAATCTGCTCGCGGCATAGCAATATCAATATCATCATCCCAAGGAATAAATCCGCCATGTCTCACAGCCCCAAGAAGAGTTCCACCCATCAAGTAATACTTTAATTTGTATTTATCACATAGCTCTGCAACTTCGATCAAAATGCTTAGTTCAGTTTGTTTTAATCTCTCCAAAATTTCTTGTTCAGTTTGCACTTTTATTCCCTCGCTTTTTTTGCAAGCCTTGAACTTTTGCCTTGCAAATGTGACCTAAAAATTGTAGGTTGCCAACAAAATATCGTTTAAACATCCGCTTTGGTTCTTGTATAAAGCGATAAAACCATTCCATACCTAGCTTCTGCATCCATTTTGGAGCACGTGTCGTTTTTCCCGCAATAACATCAAAGCTTCCGCCGACTCCCATCACAAAAGGTACATCAAGTTCATTTAAATACTCATTCGCCCAATATTCTTTTTGCGGGCTAGAAAAACCTAGAAACAAAATATCGGCCTTACTTTCACGAATTTGCCTGACAACTTCACTCGATTCCTCCGTCTGAAAATAGCCATTTCGAAAGCCTGCGAAGGACATGTTAGGATATTTTTCTTGAAAGTGTGTTTGAAGTGTTTCAATAACTTCTTGAGTTGCTCCTAAAAAAAACGGTCGATAGCCTTTTACAACGCTAATATCTAGTAACTTTTCAAATAGATCGATACCCGTTACACGTTCTGGAATTTTATGACCAAGGATTTTTCCAGCTAAGAGAATCGAAGAACCGTCGGCATTAATCAGTGGTGCACTATTCACAATTTGTCTTAGCTTTTCATCTTGATACATAAGATTGATTTTGTTTGCATTAATTACTACATGTTGAGTAGGCTTGCGTGCATCTATGATTCGCTCTATTTCTTCCAATGTTTCTGACATGGTAAGACAATCTAAATAGCTGCCTAGTAGTTCAATTCTCAAACCTTTAATCTCTCCTCTTCTTTCTTAATTTGCGTCCTATACCTTTAAACGCCACTACCTTTACTTGTAAACTCTTTGAAAGTTAGTAAAATAATTTTAATATTCAACCCTAAAGTTCTTTTGTCGATATATTCCAAATCCAATTCAACCATTTGTTGAAAGCTTAAATTGTTACGTCCACTTACTTGCCAAAGACCTGTACATCCGGGCGTCACTAACATACGTTGCTTTTCATATGCACTATATTTAGCATATTCAGTAACGAGTGGTGGGCGAGGACCTACAAAAGACATTTCGCCTTTTAGAACATTTAAAAACTGTGGAAACTCATCTAAACTCGTTTTACGGATCCATTTTCCGATCTTCGTAATACGTGGATCATCTTTCATCTTAAACATATGGCCGTCCATTTCATTTTGCGCCTTGAGTTTAGCTAATTGCGCTTCAGCGTCAACGTGCATGGATCGGAATTTATACATTTGAAATCTACGACCATTTTTTCCTACCCGCTGTTGCTTGAAAAATACTGGTGCACGCCAGTCTTCGATCTTAATTAAAAGAGCAATCATAAGAAAAAGCGGAGAGGAAATGATGAGTGCAACAACAGCTGCCAAAATATCACATAGTCGCCAGATTTTGTCATAAAGCGGTTTTTCGCTTGAAAGTTGCACACCCTGTTGCATCTTAAAGCTTGTTTTTTCCACTTATCTTTCTCCCCCTTGTTAAACAGTTACTTTATTTTGCTCATATTTGGCTTCATATAGAGAACCATAGTTAAAATACTTCACATCTTTTGCCACAGTACTTACAACATTTTTTGTATCAAATACAACTGCTTGACTCATATTATCGGTAAATGATTTTGGAATATTCCGAAATTCATCGTGATCACTTAATACAACGATCAACGAACTATCTTCACAAGCTTCCTCACCAGTCATATTCATATTAGTTACATGCGGTTCAAAAATACGCACGTCAAATTCTTGTTCAAGCATTTCTTTAATTTCCATCGCCGGACTTTCTCTTACATCATCAATATTGCCTTTGTAAGTTAAACCAAATAACGTAACACGTTTATTAGACTTATCGCTCATCAAGTTACGCACGTTTTGCACAACATATTCAGGCATACTTGTATTAATAGCTCGAGCAGTTTGGATAAGCGGCGATACTTTGGGTGCCGCTGCAATAACAAAGTATGGATCGACAGCAAGACAATGCCCGCCAACGCCTGGACCTGGTTGATGTAAGTTCACGCGCGGATGCATATTTGCCATTTCAATAACTTTCAAAGGATTAATATCAAGTTCTTGACCAATTTTTGCAAGTTCATTGGCAAGAGCAATATTTACATCACGAAAAGTATTCTCCATTAATTTACTGAGCTCAGCTTCACCAGCTTTCGCACGGATGAGTTCACCTTTTACAAAACGCCCATAAAGTTCTGCAGCTTTCTCAGTACACGCTTCTGTCATTCCACCAATAATTCGTGGATTATAAATCATTTCATGCATGATATTACCTGGTAAAACACGTTCTGGACAATGTGCTAGGAAAATATCTTCACCTACGCGAAATCCAGCTTTTTCAATCATGGGTTGAACAATATCTTCCATCGTCCGTGGTGCAATGGTTGATTCGACAACGACTAAATTCCCTGGTTCTAAAATGGGGAGTATAGCTTCTAGAGCAGAAACTACGTATCGATCATCACAACTTCTAAATTCATCATTTCGATTAGGAGTTGGCACTGCAATAATAAATGCGTCTGCTTTACCTGGCTGTGTGGCAGCTTGAAACATCTCGTCTTGTAAAACCTGTTGAAATAATTCTTCTAGCCCAGCTTCTTCGATATGGATTTGCCCACCATTTAACCGGTCAACAACATCTTGCTTTGTATCAATCCCACGTACTTTAATACCGTGCTTTGCAAATACAATCGAAGTTGGAAGACCTATATAGCCTAACCCAATTACATTTACATTCATTTAAAATCACCTTTCTGCCATTATTTTTCTGGTACTGTAAGTTGCCATTGCGCCATTTTTTTACCTTGTGGAGCATAGTAAACAGTCACTGCTTTTACACTTGCAGGGATTTCATAGTAGCCTGTTCCTTTAAGAGTTTTTCCAGCAGGAATTGCATCACCAAAATTACGAGCTTCCATAGAATAAGCTTCATATGTTTTGCCATTATCTCCTTCTACTAGAAAATCAAATGCGCTACGTCCCAAACTGTCTTTATCCGATGTATTTTTAATCTCAAAAGAGACTTCAAGCATATTTTTCTTATCGGTAGACTGACCGAAACTTGTTTTAACACCTGTTACTTCAATATCAAAACCATCCGCTGTTTCCACCTTTTTGTTTACTTCATTTTTTGTTGCTGTTTCGCTTGTTTTACTTTTCTTTGCTTCGTCTTTTGTTGCTGCTGTTTTATTTGCTTCCTCATTCTTGGCTTCATTTTTTGTTGTTGTCTTTTTATCTACCTTTTTCTTTGTTTCAACTGTTTTTGTTGATTTATTTGTTTTCGTTTTTTCCTCTTTACTTGTATCTCCACTTGTTGAACAAGCAGTAAGTGAAACACTTAATAAGAGTGTTGAGATAATTAATATTACTTTTTTCAAATTCAGCATTCCTTTCAAAATTCCAAATTCCGTCTATTTATTTTAATTCTATAGCCTTTTAGTTGCTTGAAAATAAATAATCTAGTTTTATAAATCAGGATAAAATCTGGCTAGGAAAAGCTCATCCAATCACGAGCTTTTCCTGCCATCATTTATTGTGTTATAACTTGTTTAAACACGACTGTTAATTAGTAAGAGTTACTGTTTTAGTATCAAGAAGAGCACCATCTGGATCATAAGCCTTCATTTGCACTTTTTGACTAGAGCTTGTTACTTTACCATAAGCATAGAATGAGTATGTTCCGTCAGCGTTTAACTTAGCTGCTTTATACTCTTTTCCATCAACTACCATAGTAACCATCGAAACATCGCCTTTAAAAGTTCCATATACATAGCTTTCTTTGTTTACTTTGTATGGCTTATCAACAGTGATGCTACCTTTATAAGGTACTTTTTCTTTGATAGCAGTACCAGTAGCTGTTGCTAGGGCATTTCCTTTTGCATCATAAGAAGTGATTGTGAATTTACCAGGAGTTACAACGTTACCATGTGCATAGAATTTGTAAGTTCCATCAGCTTTCACAGTACCACCTTTGAATGTCTTACCAGATGCGTCAGTTACAGTAAAGTAAGCAACATTTCCTTCATACGTACCAGTAATGTTACTGTCTTTTCCAATGACGAAATCAGTAGTTGTTAATTTGTTTTCTTTAACAGTTACAGTAATTGTTTTAGTTGCAGTATTACCATTCTTGTCTGTTACACTGTAAGTTACTTTATATTTACCAGGTTTAGTATTGTCCACAGTGTTTTCAATAACTTTGATGCTTGAAGTAATATCGTTACCATCTTTATCTGTTGCTGTTACACCTTTTTTAGGGTCAAAGTCTTCTTTTACAAAGATTTCTTTGTCAGATGCATTGATCACTGGTTTGTCAGCTGGGTTTCTGTCTTTAACAGTTACTGTAATCGTTTTGTTTACAGTATTTCCATCTTTATCAACTACGCTGTAAGTTACTTTGTAGTCACCAGGTTTAGATGTATCAACAGTGTTCTCAGTAACTTTGATGCTTGAAGTAATATCGCTACCATCTTTATCTGTTGCTGTTACACCTTCCATAGGATCAAACTTGTCACCTACAACTAGTTCTTTATCAGACGCATTGATTACTGCTTTTTCGTCTGCAGGATCTGTTGGCGCGTTTTTCCATTCTAGTTCTTTAACTGCAGCATTTAGACTTCCGCCACCGATCGCAAGACCGCGATCTGGTTTCTCATTTGATTTCGTTTTGATTGTATATTTATCTTGTTTTGGAATTTGCTTACCAGTGTCTCTTGACCATTTACCAATGTTGATATTCAAATCTTGTGTAGTCCATAAAGCTGAAAGAGTTCCATCATAACGAGCTGTACGATATGTCAATGTGTTAGATTTTTTATCATAAACAAGACCATCATCATACTCTTTTCCTTTCATGAAAGAAAGTGGGTTCTTATATTCGTGTTGCTCATTTTTAACTAAAATATCCTTGCCATTGTAGAAGTTTATCTCGTTAAGACCATATCTTTCACGAGACCATCCCCACCATCCTTCGTCAATCGTCGTTGTCCGGGAGACACTACCTTCAATATATTCATTCCAATTTGGAGTTTCGAAAAACTCTTTGAATGCATTGTCAAAAACAATGTTATTATATTGACGCATTTTTTCTACTGCAGTAGATGATGACATTGCTGTCCACCCATGCGTATAAATGTTCAGGTAGTCACCATCAAATGATGTTGTACCCAAGTTTCTTTTCTTGTTATCAAACTCCGCATCGTATGGTAAGCTGGCAAGTCGTGCTGCCTTTTCATCATCAACATTTGCTTCTTTGCTTGCTACTGTAGCCTCACCTTGTTGTTTATTAGCATTTTGTACTTCTTCTGCAAAAGCAGGTTGTGCAACAACCCCACCTAATTGGAATGCACAAGTTGCGATCGCAACTGCTGCATACAACTTTTTCTTCTTCGTCATTATTCGTCTCCTTTAAATTGAATTTTTTAGTAAAGCTGATTTCCCACTAAACTTAAGATAGTAATTTGTGAATAAACCACATCCAGTTATAAAAATAAATCGTTAACGAAAGTTTAAGTTTAGCTGGCTCATCAACTCAACGAAACTTAGTATAAAGCGAAAACACCACTTAAAAAAATCAAAAAACAGTATATAAAATTTCACTTTTTGCGCGAACATGACACTTATTTGACACTCTGAAAAAGAAAACGTTTTCCTGTTACCATATATTTTCTAAAGAAACAAGCATAAATAAGTGGATTAAAAACCTATTTTTGTTTTTATCTAGTTTCCTAAAAGTACTTTTATCAAGCATATTCGCTTTCTTTTTATCCTTTAAAAGCCTTTTTCTATGAGACACACATATCTTCCTTTCAAATTTATTTGCTTTTCTATATTTAATTATCTACGAGAGAAAAATTTGTTTAGTAAAAAACTTAGATATATAGGAATTTAATAGATAGAAAAAACGCCTATATATGGAAAGAAAAAATCCGATCAGAAATTCTGATCGGATAAAAAGCCATAAAAAAGAGACGGTTTCACGTGAAACCGTCTCTTTTACAATTGTATTAAGAATTTTGATAGTTTGCTTTTGGTCTTAGATATACTGCCCAAACGACAATTAAACAAATGACCGCGAATAGTCCTAAGAAAACAAATCCCAATGAAAAGGAACCCGTTGCATCTTTAATCGCTCCAAGCGCAAGCGGTGGGAAGAACCCACCAAGGCCACCTGCGGCCCCAACAAATCCAGTAACAGCTCCTGTATTTCCAGCTGAAACCATCGGAACCATCTTGAAAACAACGCCATTACCAATTCCAATTGCAAGTGCTGTCAAGAAAATACAGCCTGTGAAAATAACAAAATTTTGAAGCAACAATGCCATCACAAACGCAAAAACGATCACAAGTCCAAACAGTCCCGTTAAAATCTTAGTTGGATTTGCTTTGTCCGCAACAACACCGCCGATCGGACGCATTAACGTAGCAACCGCCGCAAAGGCCGCTGAAACAAGCCCCGCATTCACAGGATTCATCAAGAACTGATCGGACATAAAGGCTGGCAAGTAGTTACTAAGCGCGACAAAAGCCCCGAACGTCAAGAAATAAAACAGCGATAAAAACCAAGTATTCTTGTCTTTAACAACAGATAATTGCTGCCCGAGTGTCTTTTTCTCCGCTGCGATTGGCATTTCTTTCGCGAATAAACTGAAGAGAACAATGATAACAAGAAGCGCGATGATGAGCGAATAATAAATCCAATCAAATCCCCAAGAGTTGTTAATTTGCGGAATAATCAGGCCTGCAAGTGCATTCCCGATGTTCCCCATTCCGGCAATTCCAAGGATGAGTCCTTGTTTTTCTGGCGGGAACCAAGCCGAAACATACGAAATCGCGATGGCAAATGTTGTTCCCGCCATTCCAAGGAAAAGTGCCAATAAAATGAGTAGTGGAAATGAAGAAACATGTGGAACAAAAATAAGTGGAATAATGATGAAAAGCATTGTTCCGATGTATACTTTCTTTCCGCCGATTCGGTCACTGAGAATCCCCATTGGAATTCGCATGACGGAACCGAGTAAAACTGGCGTTGCGATCATTAAGCTTTTTTGCGATGCTGAAAGTCCAAAGTCAGAGGCAATTTGATTGGCAACAGGCGACAAGCATGCCCACACCATGAATGAAATCGCCATTGCAACTGTAGCAAAAATGAGTGCCGTGATTGCATCTTTTTTTGAGTAATTCATTTTCATATCCCCTTTAACGGTTTTATACACTACTATGATAGTCTTTTCACAATCAAAGCACTATTAGGGAAATACCTAAAAAAAGATATTGCCCGGCGGCAATATCTTTTACAAATCAATCAAATTTTTCTTAATCGCGTAATGCACTAAGTCCGTGCGTTTTTCAAAGCCAAGTTTATGCATAATGCTCGTTTTATGCGCCTCGACCGTCTTCACTGATACGAAGAGTTTCTCGGCGATTTCTTTATTTCCATATCCGAGCGCGATAAGTGGCAGAATTTCCTGCTCGCGCTTCGATAAGAGCTCATATGAATTAATTTTTTCATCGATTTCGTTTTTCGTCAAAAATTCGCGGACAAGCGCCGGTGCCACACTCGGATGGATATAAACACCGCCTGCGTAAACCGCTCGGATTGCTTCAAGCATTTCTTCATCATAGGCATTTTTCAGCAAGTATCCGGATGCGCCTATTTTGAGTGCCCGAAAAAGGTATTCTTCATCGTCGTGCATTGTCATAATCAACACTTTGACTTTCTTGTCGAGTTCCTTGATTTTTTTCGTCGTCACAAGTCCATTTTCGCCCGGCGGCATGCTAAGATCCATCAAAATCACGTCAATTTCGTTTTGCTCAAGCTTCATCATCGCCTCTAACCCGTCAGCCGCATCGCAAACCACTTGCATGTCAGACTGCGCATTGATGATGTACGATAATCCTCTTCTCACAACAACATGATCATCCACAACCATGATTCGAATCACCCGACTTCAACTCCTACTCTAGCAATCACTTCTGTTCCTTTTCCGTATTCCGAATGAATTTCACAAGTGCCACCACAAAGCTCAACGCGCTCTTTCATATTCATCAAGCCAAGACCTGAACCTTTAATTTCAATATCTTCCGTTGAAAAACCACGACCGTCATCGATCACTTCAAGAATTAAAACCTCATCTTTCCTCCGCAAAGTTACCACAATATCGTCAATATCCGCATACTTAGCAGCGTTTAACAGCGCTTCTTGGGCTACACGGTAAAGCGTCGTCTCAATAAATGGGTCAAACCGCGCGTTTTGAATATCAGAAATCAGTGCGACTTCCACGCCAAATATCTGCTCGTAACGCTTGCAGTAAGATTTGAGTGCCGAATACAAACCAAGATCATCCAAAGCCGCCGGACGCAAATCCACCGCCATGTTCCGAATATCACTTAAGATATTGGCTACATACGTTTCAACGCCATCCATTTGCTCATCAAACGACGTACCTTTTTCCATATATTTCAGTTTTCTGACTTCCATCAGCGCACTATAAAGTTCTTGCGCAATTCCATCATGAAGCTCACGGGAAAGCTTTTTTCGCTCCGCCTCATGGGCATTCATCACATACTTCGTGAGCATTGATTTTTGCAGCTCTTTCGCCGTTTCTTGTTGCTCCGTTAAATTGCGTAGCGATAGAACGCCAATATGACTCTCTTCATCTAATATCGTAAAACTGGCGCTATAAGGCACCTCTTTTCCATCTGAACTCGTCAAATAAATTTGAAAGGATTCACCATTTTTTCGCCCTTTGATTCGACAATTGGCGCAAGTATGCTCTTCTTCATAAGACATGCAGCCGCGGCAAATCTGACAAAAATTCTTGATTTGCTGCCAGTCGATCGCCGTGCCTCGCTCAAATAGTTCCTCGGCGATGCGATTTTGCTTAATGACTTTCTGATTCTTATCCATGATAAAAATAGCATCACTCGTTTTTTCAAAAAAAAGATCAACTAAATGAGGATGGTTCGCAAATGCAGTCAAGCTAATCTTCCTTTCTTTGCATGAATTGAAGCAAATAAGGCGAAAGCTTTTCCGCTACCGCGTCCATTTGCTGTTTGATTCGTTCGTCCATCACAGTCTCTTTCCGGTAGCCTCCAAGAAAAATCGCCAAAACTTCCTGCTCCACAAGAATAGGGATGGCCACAATCGAAACGAGATTTTCCATAATCGCAATCGGAAACTGCGACAAGTCCTCAACTTCTTCCCTTAGATTCTGAATCGACATGGCCCGCCCCGTCTTCCAAACGATGCCGGCAATGCCTTTTCCATTTTGCAACACGATTTTCTGATAGCGATTATTCCGATTTCCAGAAGCAAATAACCACTTGATTTCCTTCACGCTCGTTTCGCTCGTATCTAGCGCGATTCCAAGGAAATCTACACCCAAATCAAGACGTGCTTCAATTAAATAGTCCGTTATTTCATGTTTTAGCTGCCCTTCCATTTTTCCGAATCCTCCATGAACTGATACTATCACTATAACGCAATTTAACTGAAAAAAACAGCTAGATTATCAAGAAGGATTTTTACGATAAATGATGTAGCGCCGCTTCAAATAACTAAGCGGAACACTCCACGCATGAACGAGCCGCGTATAAGGAAATAACCCGAAAATCACGAAAGCACTCAAAATGTGTAGCTTAAACAAAACTGGAACGTGCACCATCAAGCTCGCATCTGGCCGGAACAAGAACAGCTGCCGAAACCAAATCGAAATCGATTCTCGGTAATCGAACCCCGGGATTTCTTGCGTCCCAAAAAGTGTGCTACTCATCCCAAGAAGGACGGTCAAAAGGAGCGTCACGTTCACGATAATATCGCCCGCCGAACTGATTTTGCGAACGCTTGGATTCGAGAGACGCCGAAACGTTAGCAAGAACATCCCAACAAACGTCATCACGCCGAAAATGCTACCGATCCCGACTGCAAAAATGTGGTAAACATGTTCGCTAATCCCGAGCGCCGCCGTCCACGATTCTGGAATCACGAGCCCAACAAAATGCCCGCCGATCACAAAAATAATCCCAATGTGAAACAAGAGACTGCCGATCATCAGTTGTTTTTTCTCAAGCATCTCGCTCGACTTCGCCGTCACACTAAACTGATCGTAGCGATAGCGGAAAATGTGACCGACAATAAAACTCGCAAGAACCAAGTACGGGACAATGACCCACAAAAATTCATTCCACATACTGAGAGCCCTCCTTCTGCAAAAGACAAGCCTTAAGTTCCACGCGGACTGCATCAACCAAGTACTGATACGGATTTCCCTCTTCTTTCAAGTTTTGCAATAAAAAGTAAGTGCCGTCTTCCATCACGCCAAACAGCACCTCTAAATCCTGCACTCGTTCATCTTGAAACCAGTCGCCAGCCTCAAAAAACTCAAGCATCAAGGGTAGAAAATCTGTCAGCTCAGCATCCACCGCAAGCAGCCCAAACATTTCATATAAAAACTTCAATTTTGAAAGCATCTGCCCACGTTCTCGCGCATCTTCAAATTTGTAAAACGTCATATAAAGCGATAATTTTTTGGTAAAATCAAAACTGTCCGTGTAAAACTGCTGCAACTCAAAGAGGCTTTTCATTTCAATTTCCTGCCAAAAGCGGAGAAGGAGATCCCTTGTTTCCGCTTCAGCAGCATCTAGTTCCGATCCAAGATAGGCTTCATTCATATACAGTTTATCCGGATAATCAAACAGACTTGATAGTTTGCCAAATACCGGTCGTTTTTCATTTAAAACAGCTGCATTAATCACGCCAAATCCCTCCATAGAAACTTTCTTCATACATTTCTTGCGTCGTCTTACCATCCGCATGCGCCTGCATCACTTGCCCATGTTCCGAAGCAAGACTACAGCCGCTACAAACTTCATTCGCATAACCCGTTCCACCTTGCGCCCGGTAAGTATCCACATAATCCTCTTTATGACTCGTTGGAATCACGAAGCGGTCATCATATTTAGCAATCGCGAGCAAGCGGTACATTTTCTTCACTTCCGATTCCGTAAGCCCAACTCGTTCCAGCCGGGTCACATCAAAGTCACGTCCAGAAGAAGCTGCCCGCATATAAAGCCGCATCATCGCCATTTTTTGCAGCGACGACTTGATCACTTCTGTGTTTCCAGCCGTTAAAATACTCGCCAAGTAATCCACTGGAAGGCGCATCTCTTCAATTGCCGGGAAGATCATATCCGGGTTTTCAATAGAATCCTTCCCTTCAAAATAATTCATGATCGGCGAAAGTGGCGGCACGTACCAAACCATTGGCATCGTGCGGTATTCAGGGTGAAGCGGGAACGCAATTTTGTATTCCTTCGCCATCTTATAAATAGGCGATTTCTGTGCCGCTTCAATCCAATCTTCCGAAATCCCATCTTTACGCGCTTGTTCGATCATCTCAGGGTCATTTGGATCAATAAACAAATCAAGTTGGGCTTCATAAAGTGCTTTTTCATCTTTCGTTTCAGCCGCTTCCTTCACGCGATCCGCATCATAGAGCATTACGCCAAGGTAGCGAATCCGTCCCGTACACGTTTCCGAGCAAACCGTCGGTAGCCCCGCTTCAATCCGCGGGAAGCAAAACGTACATTTTTCCGCTTTGTTCGTTTTCCAGTTAAAATAAACCTTTTTGTAAGGACAACCCGTCATGCAATAACGCCAGCCGCGACAAGCTTCTTGGTCGACAAGGACAATGCCGTCTTCATCCCGCTTATACATCGCACCACTTGGGCAAGAAGCAACACAAGCTGGGTTTAAACAATGTTCGCAAAGACGTGGCAAATACATCATAAACGCCGTTTCAAAATTCGATTTGATTTCCGATTCAATTTTCTTCATGTTCGGGTCTTGCGGCATCGTTTTTGGAGCTCCAGCAAGATCATCTTCCCAGTTTGGACCCCATTCAATTTCCATATTCGCACCCGTCACAACCGATTTTGGACGCGCAACCGGCTGATTATTCCGCTGGTCAGGTGAAAACAAATTTTCATAATCATACGTCCACGGTTCGTAGTAATCCTTCATTTCGGGCATGTCTGGATTGTAAAAAATCTTCCCAAGCGCCACTTTATTCAGCTTTGAGCCCGATTTCAGTTCTAGCTTGCCTTTCTTGTTGAGCGTCCAGCCACCTTTATATTCTTCTTGATCTTCCCAGCGTTTCGGATAGCCCACGCCTGGCTTCGTTTCAACATTGTTGAACCACATATATTCCGCGCCCGGTCGATTTGTCCACGTGTTTTTACACGTGACACTACAAGTGTGGCAGCCGATACATTTATCCAAATTCATTACCATTCCAATTTGCGCTTTAATCTTCAAGCCAGTCCACCTCTTTCAGTTTTCTCACATTGACATACAAGTCACGCTGATTCCCAATCGGTCCATAATAGTTAAAGCCGTAACTTAGCTGTGCATAACCACCGACCATTTGCGTTGGTTTCACATGAATCTTCGTTGGCGAGTTGTGACTACCGCCACGCTGCCCCGTAAGTTCGCTGCCCGGCACATTGACGTGCTTATCTTGTGCGTGATACATAAACATCGTTCCACGTGGCATCCTATGACTAACGACCGCTCTCGCCGTTACAACTCCATTCCGGTTGTAAACCTCAAGCCAATCATTGTCTTCAATACCAGCCGCATCAGCATCCTCATTATTAATCCAAACATTCGGCCCCCCACGGAATAGCGTCAACATGTGAAGATTATCTTGATACATGCTGTGAATGTTCCATTTCCCGTGTGGCGTCAAATAACGAAGCGTGATCGCATCCGCATCTTGCGACTCATCAAACTTGTCGCGTTTTGCGAACACATGTGGCGGAAGTGTCGGCTTAAAGATCGGTAGCGATTCCCCGTATTGCAAGAACAACTCATGATCCAAATAAAATTGTTGCCTTCCCGTTAACGTCCGGAATGGAACAAGGCGCTCGATGTTCGTTGTAAACGGTGAATAGCGCTTCCCATTCGTATTAGATCCCGTAAAGACAGGCGTTGGAATCACTTCACGCGGCTGAACCGTAATACTTTGGAACGTGATTTTTTCCGCTTCCCGGTCCTTCGCAAGATCCGCAAGCTCGACCCCAGTCGTTTCCTCCGCACTTTCCCAAGCACGCACCGCCACCTTGCCATTTGTCGCACTCGAGATCGTTAAAATCGCATCCGCCGCATGTCGCGCATCTTTCAAAATCGGCTTGCCATTTTTGATCGTATCGTCCTCGTAAACACCGTTGATTTGCTTCAGCTCCTCATATTCCGGTGCTACAGAAAACTGCGTTCCGTGCGCACCAACCTTTCCGCTAGAAACATTCGGTCCGAGCGTGATAAATTTGTTGTAGATTTCGCGATAATCGCGTTCCACGACTTGAAAAATTGGCATTGTTTTGCCCGGCACAGCTTCAACTTCGCCCCGCTTCCAGTCTTTGATTTGACCGTAAGGCTGAGCAATTTCCTTCTCAGAATCGTGCCCAAGCGGCAACATCACAATATCTCGTTCCGGCTTCTCAAAAACATGTTTCGCCATCTTCGAAAATACCTCAGCAAGCCCTCTAAACGTGTTCCAATCAGACTTCGATTCCCAAAGCGGATCAATCGCTGGATTAAACGGATGGACAAACGGGTGCATATCCGTGCTAGATAAATCCGTCTTTTCATACCAAGTAGCCGCTGGAAGCACCACATCCGAATACATCGGAGTAGCCGTCATCCGGAAATCAAGCGTCACAAGCAAATCTAATTTGCCGCGAACCTCTTCATCCCGCCAAACCATTTCTTCCGGTCGGAACTCATCATTTTGCTTCGACATCAAATTGTCCGTTGCCCCAAGCAAATGCTTCATAAAATACTCTTGCCCTTTCCCGCTTGAAGAAAGCAAATTCGAGCGCCAAACAAAAAGTCCACGCGGGAAGTTCACTGGATTATCTGGATCTTCCACCGCAAAATTCGTTTCGCCTGATTTCAAATCTTCAACCAGCTGATCCACCAGTTCCGCATCCGACTTTTCAGCCGCCTCTTGCCCATAAGAAAGCGAACTTTTATCAAATTGCGGGAAGGAAGGCAACCAGCCAAGTCGCGCCGCAAGCACATTATAATCAGCTGGATGTTGATACCGCAGCTCATCCGCAGTTGGCGACTTCAGCGCCGCATTTTCCATTTCCTCGTATTTCCATTGATCCGTCGCGAAATACCAAAAACTAGTCCCATTTTGCTGTCTAACCGCGCCTTGCCAGTCTTTTGCAAAAGCAACCGTTTGCCAGCCTTCAATTGGACGGCATTTCTCCTGACCCACATAATGCGCCCAACCGCCGCCATTCACACCTTGCGATGCCGTAAGCACAACGAGATTCAAAATCGATCGATAAATCGTATCACTATTGAACCAGTGATTGATCCCAGCGCCCATAATAATCATCGAACGCCCTTCCGTATCAATCGCATTTTGCGCAAACTCACGAGCAATCTGCGTTACAATACTCGCTTTCACGCCCGTAATTTTTTCCTGCCAAGCTGGCGTATACTTGCTCGATTCATCATCCAAATCTTTCGCCGCAAGTTCGTCGCCTTCAAACATTTCAATCCCATATTGGCTAAGCATCAAATCGTAAACCGTTACAGCTTTCCGAACAGTCCCATCCGCAAGCGTCATTTCGCGCACTGGGATATGTCTTTCAAATGTGCCATTCCCAGCATCATCAAAGAATGGGAAAACAATTTTTTCAAATTGACCTTCTTCTTGAAGGGAAAGTTTCGGCGCAATCACCGTTCCATCTTCATTTTCAAGACTTAGATTCCATTTTTCATCTTTCGCCCAGCGCTGCCCGATAGTCCCATTTGGCGAAACAACTGTGTCCGTTATTTCATCAATCAAGCAAGTGCGCCATTCCGCATGCTCGCTTTCCTTCCCAAAATCCGCTTCACGAAGGAAACGCCCTGCTTTATAAACGCCGCTTGCATCTTGATCCAACAAAATCAAGAAAGGCAAATCCGTATATTTTCTTGCATAATTTAAAAACATCGGTTCTTTCTTATCTTGGTAAAACTCTTTCAAAATCACGTGCGTCATCGCCTGAGCAAGCGCGGCATCAGTTCCAGGATTCGGCGCAAGCCAGTTATCGGCAAATTTCACATTTTCAGCGTAATCTGGCGCGACCGCTACAACTTTTGTTCCTTTGTAACGAACTTCCGTCATAAAATGCGCATCCGGCGTTCTTGTAAGCGGCACATTCGAGCCCCACATCATGATGTAGCCGGCATTATACCAGTCACTCGATTCGGGAACGTCGGTTTGCTCGCCCCAAATTTGCGGAGAAGCAGGCGGTAAATCCGCATACCAATCATAAAAGCTGAGCATTTCGCCGCCAAGCAATGTAATAAAGCGTGAACCCGCTGCATAACTAATCATTGACATTGCCGGAATGGGCGTAAAACCAGCGATTCGGTCTGGCCCGTATTTCTTGATCGTATAAAGTAGCATCGCGCCAATTAAAACATACGCATCATTCCAAGAAACGCGGACTTGTCCACCTTTCCCGCGTGAGGCTTTGTAAGCTTGTGCTTTTTCTGGATCTTCGACAATACTTGCCCATGCAGCGACCGGATTGGGATATTGTTTGAGTGCATTTTGCCACATCCGCCAAAGTAAGCCGCGTACATAAGGGTATTTCACACGAAGCGGGCTGTATTCATACCAAGAAAAACTCGCGCCACGCGGACAGCCACGCGGTTCAAATTCTGGCATATCGACACCACAAGAAGGATAATCCGTTGCTTGATTTTCCCAAGTGATAATGCCATTTTTAACAAAGACTTTCCAACTACAAGAACCCGTGCAGTTTACACCATGTGTCGTGCGAACTACCTTGTCATGTGCCCAACGATCGCGGTACATTTTTTCCCAAGCACGGCTCTTCTCTTCCAAAATCGTCCAGTTACCATTAAATTTTTCCGTTCTTTTGAAGAACTTTAGTCCTTTTTTACGATATTTCACGTTTTTCACCTCTATTTTTATTTCAAAATCAAGAGATTTTCCTAGTTATACTATATCGTTTGTGAGGAGATTTACATATTAGGGAAACCGCTATATTTAGGTCATGAAAAGGCACAAAGTTGTTTACACATATGCGAAAACTTGCTTTAAAATTCATAAAAAACCGAGCAAATCGAAATTTGCTCGGTTTTGCGCTATTTTCAAACAAACTACTTCCACCTAATCAGTATTGCTATCTGACACATTTCAATTCATTTAAATTCAAAAAAATCCATGCCATAGTTTAATAGCATAGATTTTTATGTTATGCCGCTTTTAAAAGCGTTATTTTTAGTTACTTGCTCTTTATACTTCAATTCTACAAATCAATTTTTCTCAGCTTTTGCAGGTAGCTTATATGTACCATCACTGTTTACAGTTACATTATTTAAAAGCATAACATCCTGCATTGCAAGTTTCAGTTCATCCAGGCTAGTACTGAAAAGATCTTTTGTTTGCTTATCGAACTCATATAATTTATCAATTTTCTTTTGAAGTTCATCAATATCTTGCTGCAAATCAGCTGACATCCAGTCTAACTCGCGTTTACGATTCTGTGCCGTATTAAACGAGGCAGCTGCGGCACTTGTATTCATCAATACATTTAAGACAGATGCCGTTGTATCCATCGACATCTTCATCTTTTCTTTCGTCTCAATTTGTTCTCTCAAAAGATCTTCGTCTAAATAACCCTCACTTGAAACAATCAAATCTGCTGTCTGGTATTTTTGCAATTCTTGTGCGACCTTGCCACAAGCGTTCGCTACTTTTTCAATAGTTGGTAAAATGAGTTCGGCAAATAACCCTTTGCCTGCTGTATAAGCAGCACCTGATAACATATGTCCATCCACTGCTTCAATGATTTTTTGACTCCCCGCTTTTAATTGCGCAATCGCTTCTTCCCCACTTGCTAAATTTCTAGAGAGCGCTTGCACTAGCTTTTCTGAGTCGCTACTCGAATAAATTAATCCCAAGGAATCTCACCCCTTTTCTTGTGTAGTTCTTCGCGTTCATCGTCCACTCTCCGGATTTCTTTTTGAAATACCTGAGTGAATTCTTTCTGCGTATCTTGTATAGTCTGTCGAAATCTTCTTTCCTGATCGTCATTCTTTTGTTGCATACGAAAGATTTCATTTTGCAACTCTTTATCGTTTCCTTCATTTAACTCTTTTAATCGTTGGAAACCACTTCGAAGATCTTCATCTAATTGATAAAGCGCCTTTTCCACTTTTTTTTGATCTTCTTCTAGCTGATCCATTTCATTTTCTTTTTGGATTAACAGTTGATTGTACGTTGTCAATTCTTGATTACAGGTTTTCTTACTCAACGCTTTTCATCCCTTAAAATTTAATTTGACTGTCCTGTAGGGCCATCAACTCAGCAATTTTGGGGAATTTTTCACTTTGCTTCTGCACACATTCCACTAAATCAATTAAATCAGGTAATAATTGATTATTTATTTTTTCCCCTGTTTTCATGCCCAAAAGGTTACTTTTTTCTAAAGAAACTTGTTCGCCTACTTCAACAGAAACACCTTTAACGCCGGATACCGCTTCTTGAGCTGAACTGGTATTGGAAGCAATTTTTCTCATTTTCATGACTCCTTTCTTCTGAGTTCGCATATAATCTATTTTAACATTAAAGTGTCGAATCTCACACTGTATTCTTATACACATTTTCCCCTTAAAAAACACCTCTTATACATGCTAAGAGGCGTTTTTACTGTTTAAAATCCAAAGTTTTGAGAAAGCTGTTGATCTTGTTCTTCCACAACGGTCGCCGTTTTTTGAAGTTGTTGTTCAATTTGATCCATCAAATTCGCAAACTCTGTCACTTTTGGTTTTAATTGGTTAAACTGATCATCAAAGCGTTGAAATGCTTGACCTTCCCACTCACTACGTAGCTGTTCTTGAGTTTGAGATAGGCGTTGCAACATTTGTTCGATATCACGTGCACTTGTACCATAAGTTTTAGCACGATCTCGCAACTCGGATGGGCTCATTCTAATTTGTCCAGACATGAAATTCACCACCTATTTATGTATTATTTTCTTTCAATTTTAAATATAGCACAAATACAGCAGATTGTCTGTGTCTAATTTGTGACTTTTCCAGTTCCACCTTGATTTTCCTATCAAATTATATCCAACTCCTATTCGTTCAAGTTTGAACTTGATTACTTATATCTACGCATTTTACTTCTATAGTCAATATATTGTTCTTCAGATTTACTAATAAAACTCGAAAAAGTCTTGTCAAAATTAACAGATCTATTAAGAAAAACCCATTCAAGTGTTTCCTACCTCTCTTTATCATTCTCATCATTTTATACCTGCTCTAACAGACGAAAAAGCTTGTAATAAAAAACGAGCAAATCGAAGTTTGCTCGTTTTTTCAATCAAAATACAATTAAATAGATACTTTTCTCGCCAGACACATAATTCCTGCGATAACCGCTAGAACGCCTGGTACAATCCAAAGGAATCCAATTAAAAAGAAACCGATGACCCCTAAAATAAGCGTCAAGATTCCCCATAACTTAGCATTTTTCTTGATAAAAAATGAAAAGATCAATAATAAGATACCAACAACTAATGCAAGAAGTGCCATAATAACGACCATACCACCTGTTGCTGCTAGGATTTCCATATCAGATGTATCTACCGCTGCATTATTCGCAATCTCCGGCGACTGTGATACAGCACCTAGTAATCCTCCACCTAAAATACCAAATAAGCCAGCAATTATCCCTGTAATTCCTGCTATTAAGGTTAAAACAAATTCAGCCTTTCTTGGATTCATTTTCGCCTCTCCCTTTTTCCTTTTTTGTCATAAACCAACATTTGACTTTATCATCATAGCATAAAAATGAACACAAATCGTGACGAATTATTGACAATTTGTCTAAAAAATCGTTTTTTAAGTACAAAATTCTCTTGACATGCCTTTAAAGTAACGAAAAGCACATCTACGATTGGAATATCGATAAGCAAGATGCGGAAAAAACGATACAACCCTACTAAATCGGGCACTTTCTAAGTTTGATTTTCAAATTTTGTTGGAATCACACTTAGTATTTAAAAAGCAAGCCAGTCAAAAGCACTGCAAGCAATGCTAACTTGATAATGAACTGGTCTTTTTCGATGCTAAATGCCATCCCTCGCCTTGATTCGAGTTTAATGTTCTTCAAATTCAAGTCAGCTTTTGATTCAACATCATCAAATTGATTCGTATGATTTATTGCTTTTTATATAAATAGAAAGCTCCAATAGCAGCAGCCAATAAGCCAAGAAGTGATGCTGCCCATCCAGAATGATCACCTGTTGCAGGCAAGGCTTGTTTGAACCTAGCAACATTTTCCAATGAAGAGCTCACCAATGCAATTGGATCCACATTGATTTGCGAATTTGTTTTGATTGCAGATTCAGGCTGGTAGGGCGCATCTTTATTTTCTTCGGCTTGTGTCGGCTCTTCTCGCGGTGTATTCCCACTTTCATCTGGACGATGTATGGATTCTTTTTCATAGACTAGCGTCACTTCTGAATTTGTGTCACTAAATGTTCCTGCAAGCTCTCCGATATTTTCTTTAAACTGATAACCAGTAATGGACTCTACTTTAACTTCGTATGGCACACCTAGTTCGCCTTGCATTACAAAATCATCCGTGAGTTTCTTTCCTTCTTCATCTAAAAAGTGAACGGTAACTTGTCCCTTTGCAGCGACTGGTTCTACTAACTTTTCATAAACAAATTGAACATTTTGCTGTTCAAGTGAAAAGAGCCCCTTTTGTTCGCCATGAATGGTTTTCAATTGATAACCTTCCAACTGCTTAGCTTCAATTTGATATGCTTGCCCCACTTCACCTTCAATACTTTCTGGTTCTGCAAGTTTGTCTCCATTTTCATCCACAAAAGAAGCGATAACCTGTCCTTTTTGAGGTGCAGATTCAGCGGTATACGTATAAATAACTTCTTGCGTTTGATTCGTTAAAATGGGATCCGTATAAATCCCTTGCTCAGCCCCCTCTATGTTTACTAATGAATAACCCGGGATTTGAGGTGCTGCTTGGACAGCGTAAGGCTCGCCAATCGTTCCAATGGCCTGAAATGGCGGGACAAGTTCACTCCCGTTTTCATCCAAATAATAAGCTGTCACTAAACCGTTAATAAATTTGATATTGTACCAAACTCGTGTGACCGTACCGTCTGCTTTATTTTGGTAGTCAATGAAAATCGTGAAACCTTGATAATTAATATCTGAACTACTCTTGAAAAAATTATTGATGGCTGACATTTGGATGCTATTTTGCTCACTTGCCGGGGAAATAGTATGACTATAATCTACGGATTTCATTCTTAACGGGGCATTTGATTTATAACTAAAGAAACTAGCTGTTAACGATATTTCATACTCTAATTCTTGATTTTTCAATTCTTCAGGAAGAGGTAGGTTCACTTTGAATTTTTCAAATGAAGCGGGGTTATAGTTGACTTTTAAATCATATTCCGTTTCGCTCTGTGCACTTACATCTAGCGGTTGAATAAATAGAAATAACCCCATGAATAGAATCCCCCAGAGACTAGCAAATCTTTTGACCACTTACGACACTCCCTTATTTGTTATTTCGTTTATAGTAACATGTAAAAAAAGTCTGTTGTCATGGGAAAAACTCACTTTTTTTTACAAAAAAAATGCCGTTATGTCTATTTTGTGAACATTGATTGCTTTTTAGCTTTCAATCAAAAAAATGTTTGGCTTCTTGCTACCCCTAGCCAAGAAACCAAACATAGCTTCATTTCAATTCAGCTACTTCTTCCTCTAAATTCGCGGCTTCCGTAAGAGCGGAAATGACCGCCACACCATCCGCACCAGCTTGCAAAACAGCCGAAACATTTTCTGTCGTAATCCCGCCGATCGCAACGACAGGACACTCAATTCCTGCCTGGCGTATCTCTTCCAAAAGTGTAAGACCAACTGGTGCCTTCGCGTCTATCTTAGAGCTTGTCGCAAAAATCGGACCTACGCCTATATAGTCGAGTCCTTGCAAGTTGCTTGCTTCCGTTGCTTCTTGAAGCGAGCCCACAGACAGCCCCACTTTCATTTTCGCACCGCAAAGCTCGATTACTTCCTGAATCGGGCGGTCGTCCTGCCCGACGTGAACACCGTCTGCACCAAGCATAAGCGCGAGCTCAACATCGTCGTTTACAAAAAATGGAACTCCGTAAGATTGGCAAAGCAACTGACATTTTCGCGCCGTTTCAATCATTTTGACGCGTTCCGTTAAACTTCCAACCCCTTTTTCACGAAACTGGAAACAAGTAATCCCGACTTGTAAAGCTTTCTCCAGAAAGCCGACCAAATTCGCCTTCGCAACATCCTGCGTTCCTGCTATCAAATAAACCGCCAGTTCTTGCCTCATTTTTGCTCACACTCCCGGTAAGCAAAATGATTGGTCGGCCCATGACCGTGGCCAATTCCGAGTGTTTCTTTGATCGCACAACGAATGAACTCCTTGCCAGTCCGAACACTTTCAACAAGTGACTGGCCCTTCGCAAGTTCCGCTGTGATGCACGCCGAAAAAGTACAGCCCGTTCCATGCGTGTGCGGCGTATCAAAGCGCTCGCTTGAAAGCCAAATAGATTCTTGTGGACTAAAAAAGAAATCCGCAGCTTGCTCCGTATTCGCATGACCGCCTTTGATCAGCGCAGCGTCTGCCCCCAAATCTATGAGCATCCGTGCCGCTTTTTCGACCGCTTCCGCCGTTTCAATCCGCATCCCAACTAACGCTTCCGCCTCCGGAATATTTGGCGTAATCAAAGTCGCAAGTGGCAGCAAGTCTTCCTGGAGCGCCTGAAGAGCTTCCTTTTCAAGCAACGCCTCCCCACCTTTTGCAATCATCACCGGATCAATCACAAGCTGAATCCCCGGCCAGTTCTTCAGTTCCGCCGCCACATGCCGAATAACCTCCGCATCCACGAGCATCCCTGTTTTCACCACTTGTGGCATCAAATCCTCACGAATCGCCACAAGTTGGTCATCCAAAATCGCCGCTGGAACTTTATGAAACGACTTCACGCCAAGCGTATTTTGCGCGGTCACCGCTGTAATCACCGACATCCCGTAAACGCCGCGTTCTTGAAAAGTTTTTAAATCAGCTTGAATCCCAGCCCCGCCGCCGCTATCAGAACCAGCAATCGTTAACGCTTTTGCAATTTTCATTCTGGATGGCTCCTTTCTTCGAGCATGACACGTTCCTGAACAGCTTCCTTCGACCAATTCGCAAGCGCATCCAAAAATACTGGCCGAAACGATCCAGGTAGATTCGCGGAACCAAGTTTTTCTTCCGCGAACTCAGAAGCAACCGCATAGCTCGCACAGGCTTCAAGACAAGCTAGATAAGCCGCATCAGTTGGGGAAACCGCAATAAACGCCCCGCAAACCGCGCTCAAAAGACAGCCCGAACCCGTAATTCTTGGTAAAAGTTTACTGCCATTTGTGATTTTCGCAAACTGATCGCCATCCGAAATCACATCGCTCGCCCCGCTTAAAACAGCGATCGTTCTGTATTTCTTCGCCACTTGCCGCGCGATTTCGACTTGATCGGCGTCGCCACTTCCCGCATCAACACCTTTCCCTTGCCACGCTATGTCAGCCAGTACAGCCATTTCGCCAGCGTTACCACGAATCGCCGTAAACTTGACCTCCTCAAGCAACTCAGCTACTACTTTGCGCCTAAAACGTGTTGCCCCAACTCCAACCGGATCAAGGACAACCGGAGTCTCAGCCTCATTCGCCGCTTTCCCAGCTTGTTTCATCGCTCGAACAAGTTCAGCGTCAAGCGTCCCAATGTTAATCACGAGCACATCCGAAGCCGCCGCCATTTCTGCGACTTCTTCCGCTGCTGATGCCATGATCGGTGAAGCTCCAATCGCAAGCAAACCATCTGCTGAATCACCTGCCACCACAATATTTGTAATATTATGTACTAACGGATTTTGTTTTTTCACTTGTTCCAATAAATCAAACCGTCTCATTTTCTACACCTCGCCATACTTGCTTTTGGAATGCCATATTGAAAAATTCGACCTCTAGTTCCGCGCTGATGAGGAAGCCTTTGCGCATTCGCTCACGCACAGCCTCACTTGCTTGTTGCGCCGCTTTTTCCACCAATTCTTTTTGCAAGAAAACGGCCGCTTGATATTCCTTAGCCGCATAACTCGCGAGCAACTCTTGATAAAGCGGATGTGGGCTCTTTTCCTTCAGATACAGATTGCCCATATCCGCATATAGCGCATAACATGGCAGAAGTGCAGCCATCGTTATCCCAAATTCATCCGAAAAAGCCATCCGGTACAAATGAGACGTATAATGATAAGCCGCTGGTGACGGTTGCACCGCCGTTAAAGCTTGATCCGAAATGCCTGCACGCGGATAAAAAGCTTCGCGCATGCTCAGTTCAGAGGTGCGTAAGCGTTCAAGTACGCGATCCATTTCGAATTCAACCTTTGGATCACGCGTTTGCATCTTCGCTAGTCGAGTAACTTTCACAAAATGAGTGAGGTAATAATGGTCTTGCAATAAGTAATAAATAAACTTTTCTTCTTCGAGCGAACCATCAGCAAGACCCCGTACAAACGGATGTGTAAGGCTTTCCTGCCAAACACCCCTTGCTTCTTTTTCCCAAGCTTTTACAAATTCCATCTAGACATCATCCTTTCTTTTAGAAAAAATGCGCCTATTTCTTAGCACAAAAAACGCGCCTTCTATTTCCAGATTTGCAAAACAAACAAAGAAATAGAAAAGCGCGCTGCTTTTTAAAAATTTCCACTTCCCTACGCTTGCACTAACAAACAGGTTCAAAGGGTCAGAAAGAATTCTTTCTATCTCAGCCGCAAGTCGGCCCCCCTAGTGTTGCATTATTTACTTTTTCCCATCATAACATAGCTTCTTCTAAGCGACAATCTTTCCAGATGTAACTTAGTCGAAAATCGTAGCCATTTTCGGTGCATCAAACACTTCATAATAGATATCTGCTTCGCTCGCACCAGCTTCAATCAAAGCATTTTTTACACCAATCGTAAATTCTGGTCGCCCGCAAAGATAAAAAGCCATCGGTTCGCTAAAATCAAGCCAGTTTTTCAACTTTTCGGCATTGATCCTGCCTTCTGTGCTGGTTTCATTCGTAATGATTTCTACTTTATCACGGAGCGGTGCCACTTCTTTTTCGAAGATTTTATCCGCCAAATGCCGATAATTTTGAATCCAAATAGTTTTCTTGCCTTGTTCTTGTGAAGCCTTTGCCATTGGTAAAATAGGTGTCATACCGATTCCTGAGCTGATAAGCACATTCGCTTGGCTGTTTTCAGCTAAGCAAAAATCACCCGCTGGCGCACTTAAACAAATTTCATCGCCAGGTTTAACTTCTTGCGTCAAATAGTTCGAGATAATGCCTTTGTTTTCCTTCCGAATCGCAATATGCACTTGGTTTTTCGTTTCATCGGCCGCATAGATAGAATAATGACGATTGGAAAAATAAGTTTCGCCATCTTTTTTTATTCGAACGGTAATATATTCACCCGGAATGACTTTGCCAATTCCGAAGTCCGACTGTAAACCAATTTTGACAAATCCATCTACCGGTTTCTCGACAGAAATCACTGTAAAAGGTTTGAAATCGTGCCAAGCCTCTTCTTTGTACATTTCTTTTTCAGCATCAATGAAAACCTGAGCAATTTCGCCATACGCCGCTGTCCACGCTTCAATAATTTCATCTGTCGACGCATCTCCAAGCACGATTCCGATTGCTTGAATCAAGTAATGCCCTACAATTGGATAATGTTCTGGTTTTACTTGCAATGCGCGGTGCTTATATCCAACTTGAATCACATATGGCTTAATGACTGAAAGATCGTCAATATTCATCGCCGCTGCAAGAACCATATTCGCAAGCGCCTTTGACTGTGTTCCCTCACGTTGATTATTTTGATTAAAAATATTCAACAATTCCGGGTGTGCCTGAAACATATTTTGGTAAAAAATGCTCGTAATTTCTGTCCCCTTGTCCTGTAAAAATGGAATAGTGCTTTTTACAATTTCTTTCGTCTTTTCATCTAACATTCGTGTTTTCCCCCGTCCAATTCATGCTGTGATGCCCTACAAGTCGGTCTTTACAGCAACTGAAAACGCCTCAGAGTCCAAAAGCCTGGTATAAATTCTTGAAAAAAGTTTCTTCATCCTGTATTTCCCATTTTTCTTCATCTTCCGGATGTTGCTTCAAACGCAAGGTAACCGTTTCAGCCTTCGATTTCGCCTTGCTTTCTAAAAACATCCGCTCAAGAAACTCAAAACTTGCTACGTCAACGATTTTTTCCATTTCTTTATCTGTACTTTCAGCTTCAACAGCCTTAGCAGCCGATTGGCCCGCTTTCTGATCCAACTGGCTATCCAAATCCACTCCCTTGATCTGAATCAAAGCAACAGCTTCCTTTCCCGTGTCACGCTTAACGTGCACCGAATAAGAAGTTGCTTTTTTCAAATGTGTACTTAGCTTTTGATGCAATGAAGCAATCTTTTCTTCTGAAACTTCCGGTAAAGCATTTTGCATGGTTGTTAAAAATACATTTTCGTTTTCTTTTTGAACCAGTCGATCATCTAACCCATAAATCGATTCTAGTTCCGGCGTATCTTCCTGATAGATATAGCAGTCTACAATCGCCCGAGCCGCTTTATCTGCTTCTTCTGGACGACTGCAACCACTAAATAGAATCAGCATCGATAGCGTCCCTATAAGCGCTACAACAAGCTTCTTCATTTTGTTTCCCCCGATTTTCCTGACGCTGCAGCATGATCTGCTGTTACCTTTCATATTGAAAAACTCTTTTTCTAGAAAACAAGACCCAAATTTGTTTAACGAACAAGACTAGATTTTCATTTTACATTTACTTGTCCAAAACAACGACATAAGTAACTTCGATTGGACCATGAACCCCAACAACTAGCTGCATTTCAATATCCCCTGAATTAGACGGTCCAGAAATAAAGTTAATCGAAGAGCCCACTTGTTCCCCGTTTTTTTCTTTTTGGTCATAATATTCCGCTGCTTGAGTCGAACGCGGTACAATTTTGCTTTTGGGAATAACCGCAATATAATGAACCGGTAAAAAGTGAAGCGAGCGCCCTTGTTCAGGACTAGATTCAACAACCACCGAGCCACTTTCTGCAAGTAAAAATTCCGCAAAAGCAATTGCGATATTCGCTTCACTAGCCACGACAATATTTCCTTTTCGGTTCGCGTCACCTTTTTGCCAAACTTTCACCGTCGCATTCGGCCAGTTATCAGCAAGAAGCGCTTCTAATCCGTATTCAGAAAAACGCGGATCATCTGCGATCAAAACAGACTCATCGCCAAACTGGTGGCAAATCGCCTGAAGCGTTTCAGATAGCCCCTCAAGTGATGTTTCCACCAAATCCGTATGAATCTTGGCGCTTGATGCTTTAGCTATTTCAAGCAACTCATCTTGCGTTTTACCGCTAAGCGTAGTGTGGACCACATCATGAACGTAAGTTGGACGCGGAACTTCCTCACGAATTCGTTCACGGCCAAGTCGCTCTGCAACATGATTTAAAAAACTTTCCTGATTATTACTCATTCGATTCGCCCTTCTTTGCTCGATTTTTATACCAGTTGCGGAAATTGTCTTTTGGTTTTGGCGGCCGCGGTAAATCACGCACCTGTGTCCAGCCTTTGATAAGTCCAAATCCGCCAGAAACAAAGCCACCAAATTGATACATATTATCAATCTTAGCATCGTGATGTAAGCCAAGCATGCTCACACCAGCGTGCCCAAACGTCATCGCTTGCTTGAATAAAAACGGTGAGGCTGTTGCTTTCGCGATTACCTTCATTTGTGTATTTTCAAAGCCATGTTTCATTTTGAGCTCATCCGTCATCACCCGACGATGCGCAATCAAAAGCTCGTGTAACGGGATTTTAACCGGACAAGTTTCCGTACAAGCACCACAAAGACTCGACGCATAAGGAAGTTCACCAAATTGCTCATAACCGCCGAGCACAGGCGAAAGAACCGCCCCAATTGGCCCCGGATAAATCGAGCCGTAACCATGTCCACCGATCGCACGATAAACCGGACAAACATTTAAGCAAGAACCACAACGAATGCATTGCAAAACTGATTGGAATTCCGTTCCCAGTGCATTAGAGCGCGAGTTATCGAGTATCACAACATGAAAATCTTCCGGACCGTCCGCTTCCTCGCTCAGTTTGGGTCCTGAAAACGTAATGTAACTCGTCAAACTCTGCCCAACAGCACTTCTCGAAAGCAAGTTGTCCATCACTTCCGCATCCGCCATCGTTGGAACAATCCGTTCCATCCCCATCAAAACAATTTGCGTATCGGGAATACTTTCACAAAGATCGGCATTCCCTTCGTTCGTCACCAAGTTCACCATGCCGCTATTTGCAACCGCAAAGTTACAACCCGTAATCCCGATGTCCGCTTCAAGGAAAAACTCGCGCAACACCTGTCTCGCAAAGCGAGCCATGTGCTTCGGCTCATTATCCCCAGTGTAATTCAACTTTTCAGCAAAGACTTCTCGAATTTGCTCCCGGTTTTTATGTATATCCGGAAAAACAATGTGCGAAGGCTCGTCCCAGTCGTCCATCTGTAAAATAAATTCCGCAAGGTCCGTTTCCATCACAGAAACGCCGTCAATTCCAAGCAGCACTTGATCCAAATCAATTTCCGTTGTCACCATTGATTTCGACTTCACAATTTTCTTCGCTTGCTTGGCACGGACAACCGCTTCCACATAGTCTGTCGCTTCCTTTTCCGTTCTTGCAAAAAAGACTTTCCCGCCTTTTTTCGTCACATTTTCCGCAAACTGTTCCAAATAATAATCCAAGTGCGTCAGTGTGTGCTGACGAATTTGTTCGCCTACTTCGCGCCACTCTTCCCAGTTACCTAGTTCCTTCCGTGACGTTTCGCGCTTCACCCACTGATCGTCTTGCGATTTAGCAACAGCTTTGCGCATAAACGTATCATTCATACTATCTTCAATTCGTGTTTTAAAATCCTTTTCACTCGTTGATAAAGCCATTTTCATTCACTCTCCTATACCGCGCTTAGCTTCGACTTATCTTGAACTTGATTCAATACTTCGGCAATGTGCATAATCTTGATTTCTTTTCCTAATCGGTTAAATTTACCACCAATATTCATCAAACAACCCATATCTGCACTGATTAAAATTTCTGCTTCCGTATCAATCACGTCTTGTACTTTCTCTGAAACCATTTGCTCCGAGATCTCCGGCATTTTAACCGAGAAAGTTCCGCCAAAACCACAGCAATTTTCCACGTGCGGTAGGGGCACCATTTCAAGTCCCTTCACTTTATCAAGCAGTTCGAACGGCGCTTCACGCTCGCCTAAAATTCGTGTCATATGGCAAGAACGATGGTAAGTTGCTTTTCCATTTAATTCCGCTCCGACATCCGTCACGCCAAGCACGCGGTAAATAAATTGAGAAAATTCATAGGTCTTTTCGCTAAGTTCACGCGCTGCCTCAGCAAGCTCTGGATCATCCTTAAAAATTTCCTTATATTCTCGCATCATCCCCACGCAAGAACCAGAAGGTCCAACGATATATTCCGAATCCTTAAAAGCCTTTAATTGATTTCGCAAAGTTGCTTTCGTATCTTCCATGTAGCCGCTATTATAAGTCGGCTGGCCACAACAAACTTGTGATTCTGGAAAATCTGTTTCAACGCCAAGACGTTCCAGACATTCCACCATCGCAATTCCAACATTTGGAAACATCATATCCACTAAACATGTTGAAAAAATACTGACTTTCATTTTATACGCCTCCATCACTTTCTTACCTATTCAGAGCTGATTTCATCAATTTTTATCCTGAAAAAAATTTACGCCCCACGAATGGATTTGCTTGCAAAAAAATGAGTTGTCCAGTTTGTGCCTAACAAACCAAGATTTAACGTATCCTTCACGACTTGTTCCATCTTCCAGCACCTCTTTTCTTTGTAATCATTATAAACTAATTCTCAGGAGAATGCTCGAGTAAATCCAAGAAAATGGAATTCCCTTAAACTATTTCCTGGGAAATAAAAAAAGTGGTTATTCCCAAGTTTGCAACTTGAAAGTAACCACTTTTTATTTTATAAGGATGGAATATTTTTTTGGCGTTTGATATACCAACGAAGTGCTAGAATAATAACCCCAAGAATCGTTGTGATGGTTGGATCAAGCGCCACATTAATAGCTGGCGGAATAACCAGTTGAACAACCGTCATTACAAACATCCAAACTGCCACAACTAATACGGCCATTAAAATATACCGCAGTGTACTTCCTTTTTTACCCGTTCGCATCTCAGCTGAGTATTTACGCAAAATAATCATAGCAAAACCGCCGACGATTCCCGTAACGACGAGCACAGCAATACCTAAAGTTTGCCCTTGGAAAAAGGCACTAATCCCAGAAATCAGCATCATCGCTCCAAGAACGAGCAAAGCCCCATCAAGGAACAACCAACCCTTTCCAGTCGTAGGTTCTCCCGGTGAACGCTCAGCTTTCACGGTAAGCGAAGTGACGTATTCAGTCGGTGTTAAATCAAACAGTTTCCGCGCTGTCACCCCTTGTTTTTGTTGTTCGAGGATTTTCTCGACCATCTCCCGAACAATTTCATTGCGTTGCGCTTCCTCGTAATCCGTCATTTTTAAGTGTTTTTCAACTTCTTGAACATATTGCAAATTTTTCTTTGTCAAGGCGCTTTTTTGCTCTTCCAAAGAAGGTTTGCTTGTTTCAGTTTCTGTCGTCACGAAAACAATTCCTCCCACTTAGCTTGATAACACCCATTATACAGAAAAAAAGCAAAAATAGCGATAGTGGACTAACTTTTTGAAAAAACCTGATATTCTTTTACAAAAACGACTTCTAACTAAGGGAAAAACCTGTTTATCTTTTTTCACAAACCAATTAATATACTTAGGCGGTCGCTTTGTTGTAAGATAAGGGTGAAAAAATTCTCGCCTGAGGTGAAAACATGATTAATCTAGATCAACCATTGTTAGCTTATCTTCAAGACGACCCTAAACTCGCAAAGCAAGTATTTTCTGGCCACTTTGGACTAGAGAAAGAAAATTTGCGTGTCACACCTAGCGGTCAATTAGCCTTAACGCCTCACCCGGCTGTTTTTGGAAAAAAGGAAGATAACCCACTGATTAAAACCGACTTTTCCGAAAGTCAAATTGAAATGATCACGCCTGTTTGCGATTCCGTTGAAGAGGTTTATGAAGCCGTCTCCAACTTACATCATATTGTTACACTAGCGCTCGAAAACGATGAATTACTTTGGCCAAACAGCAACCCGCCGCTGATTCCAGAAGAAGAAAAAATTCCAATCGCGGTTTATGATGACGGCGCAAATAGCTCAAGCAGACAATACCGTGAACATTTGGCAAAAGAATATGGGAAAAAAATTCAACTTTTAAGCGGTACCCATTTCAATTTTTCCTTCTCAGATACGCTTTTAAAGGAACTTTTTAACGCTTTCCATACAGAGACAGAAAGCTATCAGGATTTTAAAAATCGTGTTTATTTAAAAACCGCTAAATATTTCATGAAAAATCGCTGGTTGCTCGTTTATTTGACCGGAGCTGGCCCCGCTTACATGGAAAGCTTCACAAAAATCGCAAGTGAAGAACCAGCTAGCGAAGGCGCACAGCTTATCAAAGAAGGAATTTCACTTCGTAACAGTTCTTCTGGTTACAAGAACAAGGAGTCGCTCCACATCAATTATGATACCTTTGATGGGTACATCACAACGATTCGCGAACACATTGAAGCAGGCCAAATCAATAGCATGCGTGAATTCTATAACCCAATTCGCTTAAAAAACAGCCACACGGACCAGTCGCTAGATGGCTTGGCTGAAAAAGGCGTAGAGTATCTAGAAATTCGGTCAATCGACCTTGATCCGCTTGAAGAAGTTGGAATTGCGAAGGAAACCTTGCATTTCTTGCAACTCTTCTTACTCACGGGACTTTTATCGGAAGATATGGAGCTTTGTCCAAACAACCAAGAAGTGGCCGACCGTAACGAAGAAATCACGGCTTTATTTGGCCTTTCGCATCCAACGCTCACAGACTGTTCTGGAAAACGCGTTCCGTTCGTTGAAGCTGGCATGGCTGAACTTGATAAAATCGAACAAATTTTGGATTTGCTTGCGCCGAAAAACAAAGTACTTCACAATGTGCTAGCCAAACAAAAAGATCGCTTGCTGTACGCTGAAAAAACCATTGCGGCTCAAGTCGTGACAAATATCAAGCAACGCGGCTACCTCAGTTATCATCTCGATGTGGCGCGTGATTCATTCGAGCAAGCGGACCTAGAAGCTTACCGTTTTATCGGAGCGGAAGATTTAGAACTTTCAACACAGATTGTATGGAAAGCAGCTTGGAAAAAAGGCGTTAGCGTGGAAATTCTCGATCGCGCTGAAAACTTTTTACGGCTATCCAAAAAAGGCCATACGGAACTGGTGAAACAAGCGACGAAAACATCGCGTGATAATTACATTTCTGTTTTGCTAATGGAAAACAAAGTTGTGACGAAAAAAATCCTAGCTGAAAACGGTATCCGCGTGCCATTTGGGGAAAACTTTACGGACATTGAAGTTGCACTCGAAAGCTATGCGCACTTCAAGGGGAAACAAATTGTTGTCAAGCCGAAATCGACGAACTATGGCCTTGGAATTAGCATCTTTAAAGACGACTTTAACCAAGATGTGTTCCATGAAGCACTTAAAATTGCGTTTAGCTATGACGAATCTGTCATTATTGAAGAATTCATTCCTGGAGACGAATATCGCTTCCTTGTTATTGGCGATCAAATTGAAGCAGTCTTACAGCGGGTTCCAGCAAACGTTATCGGTGATGGTGTCCATACAATCGCTGAACTCGTTGACGAAAAAAACGATGATCCCCTTCGCGGTACAGATCACTTGAAGCCGCTTGAGAAAATCTTAAAAGGCCCTGAGGAAACATTGATGCTCAGCTTACACCACTTAAACTGGGACAGCATTCCTGAGCGAGACAGAGTCATTTATCTACGCGAGAATTCGAACATCAGCACTGGTGGAGATAGCATTGATGTGACAGATGAAATGGATGACTACTACAAAGACATGGCGATAAAAGCAGCTAAAGTAGCTGATGCCAAGTTCTGCGGCGTTGACATCATTGTGCCACCAAATCCAACTGATTATGAAAGAGCAGCAATTATTGAGCTCAACTTTAATCCAGCCATTCAAATGCACACTTTCCCTTATGAAGGAAAGCGCCGCATGATTGGCGACCGAATTATTGATTACCTATTCAATGAATAACAAAAACCCGCGCTTCAAATTGAAGCACGGGTTTTCTAATGTTTCACGTGAAACAATTAAACATTAAAGCGGAAATGAACAACATCCCCATCTTTCATCACATATTCTTTTCCTTCTAGGCGGACTTTCCCAGCCTCTTTAGCCGCATGTTCTGAGCCATATTCCACAAGATCATCATAGGAAACCACTTCCGCGCGAATAAAGCCGCGTTCAAAGTCTGTATGGATAATACCTGCACATTCTGGCGCTTTCATTCCTTTTCGGAACGTCCATGCACGCACTTCTTGAACCCCAGCAGTAAAGTAAGTGGCTAGTCCAAGCAGTGAATAAGCCGAACGAATCAATTTATCAAGACCAGATTCCTCAATTCCAAGCGCTTCAAGGAATTCAGCTTTATCCGCATCATCTAGTTCCGCAATCTCTTCTTCAGCACGTGCGCAAACTACGATGACTTCAGAGCCCTCTTCAGCTGCAAGTTCTTTTACTTGTTGCACGTACTTATTGCTGTCAGGATCAGCGACATCTTCCTCACTCACATTAGCCACATAAAGAACTGGTTTATTGGTTAGCAAGAATAAATTGCGGACGATCTTAGCCTCTTCCTCGTTAAATTCAAGCGCCCGAGCCGGCTTGTCATTTAAAAAGCCTTCTTTAAGCTTCGTCAAAACGTTAAACTCAGCTACCGCTTCCTTGTCTTTTTGTTTCGCCATTTTTTCCACACGGCCGATACGTTTTTCAACGCTTTCAAGGTCCGCTAAAATCAGCTCTAAATTGATTGTCGCGATATCATCGAGCGGATCTACGCGCCCTTCCACGTGCGTGATGTTCTCATCTTCAAAGCAACGCGTCACGTGACAAATCGCATCCACTTGGCGAATATGCGACAAAAATTTGTTTCCAAGTCCTTCGCCTTTACTTGCCCCTTTTACAATCCCGGCAATATCCGTAAATTCAAAAGTCGTTGGCACCGTTTTTTTCGGGCTCACGAGTTCAGTTAATTTATTCAAACGATTGTCTGGAACCTCAACAATTCCAACATTGGGATCAATCGTTGCGAACGGATAGTTTGCAGCCTCCGCTCCAGCTTTTGTAATTGCATTAAAAAGTGTTGATTTCCCAACATTCGGAAGTCCGACAATACCAGCTGTTAATGCCATTTTATAATAACTCCTTTTCACTTTAATCGTTTCAAATCACTAAGAACTATTATAAAGGTTTTCTTTACAAAAAACCACCCACATTCTGCTATAATAGTTGTACCTAAGCCACAAGGAGGAACTCAAATGATACTTGAAACTGAACGCTTATACGCAAACGAAATGACTCAAGCCGACCTCCCCGCTCTTGCCTCCATGCTTCAAGACCCTGAAGTAATGTACGCTTATGAGCACGATTTTTCGGATGCCGATGTACGTAGCTGGCTCGAAAACAACCTCCGTCGCTACCGCGAGCTTGGTTTTGGACTTTGGGGCATCTACTTAAAAGAAAACGATCAATTTATCGGAAACGCTGGGATCACCTACCAAGAAGTCGAAAACGAAATGGTGCTAGAACTGGGATACTTGCTTAAAAAAATTTATTGGCATAAGGGCTACGCCCGTGAAATAACGGCTGCAATCGTTCAATATGCCCAAGACAAACTTCATGCGCCAGAAATCCATGCGACAATCAAAACAACCAATGCCGCTTCCATTCGCGTTGCCGAAAACAATCAAATGGAGCGAACCAAAGCTTATATCAAGTTTTATTATGGCATCGAAATGCCCCATTACTTATACACACGCAAATTTTAAAAAAGCCATCCGCGGATACACCCACGGATGGCTTTTAATTAGGCTTTCAAATCAGCCACGTGCTGCGCAAGTTCAATTCCTGTTCCAGCAGCCACACGTTCAGCCCATTCTGGCACGGCTTGATAGAAATTCCGCAAGTTGCGAATCTTAATATCTTCACGAACTGTCGCCCAGTCATCTACAATATTCTTCACAAGCGCGTCACGTTCCCCTTCCGAATAGCGATTCCAAACTTCGCGCGCATGCACAAAATTATTTGGTTTCTCTGCTGCTAGCCGGCCTGAAATGTCACCTCGAATTTCTTGTTCTTGCTCAACAAATGCAGGATTTTCTTTCGGCTCGGAACTATAACTATTTGGCTCATAATTGATCGAGCTCGTTTGCTGCCCAATTGGCATATAGCCGTCACGTTGATTGTTCGCAACCGGCGCTTTTGGCTTATTAATCGGCAGTTGCAGGTAGTTCGGTCCCACGCGGTGGCGCTGCGTGTCTGAATAAGAAAACAGTCGCCCTTGAAGCAAACGGTCTTCAGATGGGAGCATACCTCTTACAAGAACCCCGGGGTTGAAGCCTACCGATTCTGTTTCGGCAAAGACGTTCTCAGGGTTGCGATTTAACGTCATTGTGCCCACAAGTTCGTATGGGAAAACATCTTCAAACCAATCTTTGGTTGCATCAAGTGGATTGAAATCAAATGTATCAAGGTCTTTTGGATCAAGCACTTGGACATATAAATCCCATTCTGGATAGTTCCCCGCTTCGATGGCTTCATGCAAGTCCCGTGTGGCATGGTTGAATTCTTTTGCTTGAATCTGAGACGCTTGTTCCGTCGTCAAATTGACAATCCCAGCTTTTGGTTGCCAACGTAGCTTCACATAGACCGTTTTTCCTGCCTCATTAATCCATTTAAAAGCATGTATGCTCGAACCACGCATCTCGCGGTAAGAAGCAGGCGTCCCTTCATCGCTAAAGAGATAAGTAAGCATCGTGACCGCTTCTGGCGTTAAGCCCATGAAGTCCCAGTAACGATTTGGATCTTGGATATTCGTCGCTGGATCTGGCTTGAGCGAATGAATCACGTCTGGAAATTTAATCGCATCACGAATGAAAAATACAGGCAAATTATTTCCAACAAAATCATAATTTCCTTCTTCTGTATAAAATTTGATCGAAAATCCACGTGGATCGCGCAACGTCTCAGGAGAATGCTGTCCATGGATAACCGTAGAAAAGCGAGCAAAAACTTCTGTTTCTTGTCCTTCTTCTTGTAAAAAATGTGCCATCGTATATTTTTTCATGCTATTTTTGACTACAAACTTTCCGTGTGCCCCTGCCCCACGTGCATGAACGACTCGTTCTGGAACTCGTTCACGGTCAAAATGAGCTAACTTTTCAATTAACTGATAATCTTCAAGAAGCGTTGGTCCTTTGAAACCTGCCGTCATCGAATTTTGATTGTCTCCAATTGGCACTCCTTGATTCGTTGTTAAATTTTTCTTTTCGGTCAAATTGAATCCCTCCATCTAACAAAATGATTCATTTAATTAAAATAATTATTAAATGATAATTATTATGATAAAGAGTTTCTAAACTTGCTGCAACTAATTAGCTTATAATTTTTTACAAAAAACAAGCATGTAAAAAGACCCACCACAATTAACACGATGGGTCTTTTGGTTTATTTTTCATTTGGAAGAATATTTTTTACTTTTCGTTCGAATTCTCGCCGTGGCAACAACACACTGTGTCCACAACCTTCACATTTGATTCGAATATCCATCCCCATTCGAATAATCCGAAAACGATTGCTTCCACAAGGGTGTGGTTTCTTCATTTCTACAATATCATTTAACTCAAATTTTTTACTTTCCATTTCTATCCTCTTCACAAATTTTATTTAATCATCAAACTGCACATCTAAAATTTCTAAAATCCGATCCAAGTCATCATCTGATAAAAACTCAATTTCAATCTTGCCTTTTTTGTTTGTGCGTTTAATTGAAACCGCCGTTCCAAACTTATCTCGCAATTGATTTTCACTCTCACGAATAAAGACTGGTACTTTCTTTGGCTTCTTTGTTTCACGTGAAACATTCTCATTAGTATCAGTCACAAGCTTTTCCAATTGCCGCACAGTGAGTTCTTCTTTGACTGTTTTTTTCGCGAGTGGAATAATATTTTTCTTCTGTTTTAATGCAAGAAGGGCTCGAGCATGTCCTGCTGATAGCTCTCCACTACGAATCATATCTTGGACTTCATCTGGCAGAGAAAGCAAGCGAATAAAATTTGCCACATAAGGACGACTTTTTCCGACACGCTCTGCAAGTTTAGCTTGAGTCAGTTTCAAATTTTTCATTAGGAAATCATAGGATTCGGCTTCTTCAAGTGCAGATAGATCTTCCCGTTGCAAGTTTTCAATTACAGAAAGCTCCATCATTTCTTGATCATTTAGCTTTCTTACCACCGCAGGAATTTCTTTGAGACCGGCTTGGACAGATGCACGGCATCTTCTTTCCCCTACCACAATTTCGTAGCGATCCTTTTTCTCTCTTAGAATAACGGGTTGTAATACACCATGAATTTTGATGGAATCCGTTAGTTCTTGAATAGCTTTCTTATCAAAGTTTTTCCGTGGTTGAAATGGGTTCGCATCCACTTTATCAAGCGCAATACTTACAACAGTTTCTTCATCTGTATCCACTGTGTTAAATAATGCGTTGATTCCTTTTCCAAGTCCTTTAGCCATTTGCAATCACTTCCTTAGCTAATTCTAAATAAACTTCGGCCCCTTTTGATTTTGGATCATATAGAAGAATCGGTTTCCCATGGCTTGGTGCTTCACTTAATCGTACATTTCTAGGAATGATCGTATCAAATACTTTATTTTGGAAGTATTTTTTAACTTCCTCAATAACTTGAATTCCAAGGTTTGTCCGCGCATCAAGCATAGTTAAAAGCACGCCTTCAATTTGCAACTCAGAATTCAATTGTTTTTGTACGATTCGAATTGTATTTAAAAGCTGACTTAACCCTTCTAATGCATAATACTCACATTGAACAGGAATCAAAACAGAGTCTGAAGCAGTCAACGCATTTAACGTCAGCAATCCAAGAGATGGTGGACAATCAATGATGATGTAATCATACTCATCTTTTATCGTATCAATTGCTCGTTTTAAACGAAGCTCCCTTGAGATCGCTGGAACAAGCTCAACTTCAGCTCCAGCAAGCTGGATAGTAGCAGGAATAACATCTAGATTATCTAACTCAGTATGTTCACGCACATCTCTAAGTGGAACATCGTCTACTAATACATTGTAAATACAGTTTTCGATTTCTCCCTTATTGATACCAACACCACTAGAGGCATTTCCTTGAGGATCAATGTCTACTAGCAAGACCTTTTTTCCCAAAAAAGCTAGGCTAGAGCTAAGATTGACAGAAGATGTCGTCTTACCAACGCCGCCTTTTTGATTCGCAAGTGCAATAATTTTGGTCACTTTCTTCACCAGCCCCTTATTAAGTTCCTGATCTCTCAGT
Organism: Listeria kieliensis; assembly: GCF_003369925.1. GTDB lineage: Bacteria > Bacillota > Bacilli > Lactobacillales > Listeriaceae > Listeria > Listeria kieliensis_A. The sequence continues at coordinate 903,576 of NZ_LARY01000002.1, forward strand.
TCTATAATTTCTATTCTACCAAAACTTTTCCAATCCGTCTCTTAAATTAGCTAAAATTTTATTTTTCATCCTAAAAAATTGTTTCACGTGAAACAATTGAGTTTTCTATCCAACAAAAAAGGCCCACGTGTGTGGGCCTTTTTACTCACTTATAGTCAAATGAAAGTTTAACCTCTAAAACTGCACAGGTCTTTTGATACATACGTAAAGTTAAATCTGGATCCCCTGCTTCAATCCGTTCAATAATCGTTGGTGACAAGTCCGATTTCAACGCCAAATCAAGTTGCGACCATTTTTTCTCAATTCGTTTCGCAAAAATGACTCGTGCAAGCATTGCTGAAACACTTTCCAGATAATGAACAATCCCTTCATGTTCATAAGCCCGTTTTTTCAAGGATTCAAAGCTATAGGCCTCCTCGCCAATACTCAAATCAGCATTAGTTCGACTTAAGAAAATGCGTTTTGCTTCTTCGCGATATGCACCCATTTGGTCAATAAATGGATTTTTATCTTTAAAATAGCCTTTAATAAAGCAATAATATGTTTCAGACTCTGAAAAAGCCGTAAAATAAATCAAACGGCAATTACGGTCCTTAAAGTGTAGTTTAAGTTCATGGAGCGGTTGATCGATCGTCGATTCAATACGCGTAGATTGAAGTGAATACGCCTGGCTCTTCCCAATCGAAAGGTGTAGATCTGGTGCAATCTGTTTTCCTGTACTTAACCGTCTTGTTTCAGCATTTTCCAGATCAAATAGTCCTTGCAATAAAAGCGTTGCCATTAATGGCTGCTCTTCAATCAAATCGTGTATAAAATCGTAAGCTTGAAATTGATTTTCCTCGTCTTTAACAAAAATAATTTTAGCCATGATCTCCCTTACCTCCTCATCTTTTTCCTTCCACTTTAATTTTACTTCCTTTAGCTGATTTTTGCACCCGATAACCCTAAACGCAAATAAAAAACAACCTTCCGAGGAAGATTGCTTGATTAGTTTGATTGTTGATCGAGTTGTTTTGCTTTTTTGTGCCATCCCATGATCTTTCGGATTAGCCAAAAAACATAGATGAAAGCAATGATATACATCAGATAACCCATTCCTGCAGTGATAATTGCTTGCGTGTTACTAATTTTCGCTGCGGGACTCGCAGACATTAGCGGATAGATGAAAAAAATGACCATGCGCTGCGGTTGTAGCCTTAAAATAGCTTCTGTAATTGATGTGACAAAAGAAGGCAAAATCATCGCTGAACAAGCGATTCCCACAATATGCCAAATAATTTGTAGTATTTTCACGTTCGATTCCCCTCTTACTTTTTATTTTTAGGAATTTGAATGGTGATTTCGAAAAATTCATCCGATTCCTGTTCATTGATGTTCAAATCCATTCCGCCTTTTTGCACCATCGAAACGGATTCTTTAATTGTATTTAAAGCAATTCGCGCATCTTTACTCACCAGCCGCAACTTTGCCTTTTTCTTTGGTTTTTCATCTTTTTTCATCAAAAGCTCTCGAATTAGTTCATCCGTTTGCTTAACGCTCAAATGATTGTCTCGAATTTTATCTAAAACTTTCAGCTGTTCTTCTTCACTTTCGAGAGCTAACAAAGACCGTGCATGGCGCTCAGAAATTTCTTTTGCAAGAACAGATTCTTGGATTCCCTTGGGCAACTTGAGTAAACGCAGCTTATTCGCAACAGCAGATTGACTTTTCCCAACTTGTTTCGCTAGTGCTTCTTGCGTCACACCATTCATCTCAAGCAAACTTTGATAAGCCACAGCCTCTTCAATCGGCGTAAGCTGTTCTCTCTGCAAGTTTTCAATCAACGCGAGCGCCGCCGACTCATCATCCGTAAATTCTTGAACGATCGCCGGAATAGTTTCCATTTCCAAATGAACAGCCGCACGATAACGTCTTTCCCCAGCAATGATTTCATAACGAGTTTCTTCGCTGTTTTCCTCGATTTCACGGAGAACAATCGGCTGAATCAAGCCATGAATTTTGATCGTTTCAGCAAGTTCTTCAATTTTTTCTTGATCAAATACCGTTCTCGGTTGAAATTGATTGGGCATAATTTGATTTAACGGAATTTCTTCAACTCGTTGCGTTAAATCTTGCTCGACCAACTCGTCCGCTTTGTTTTTATCTTTTTTCCCAAAAAGTGAAAAAGCCATGGAGTATCGTCCCTTCTCAGTTTATCTCACAATAAAGTTTGTACTCTTCTTTTCATTTTAGCAGAAATAGCCAGGAAAAACATTACTCAATCGGTTGTTTATTTGGAAGTCCTGCTTTACGAGGATATTTTTTCGGTGTTTCTTTCGCTTTTTTAATCACATAAATATTTCGTTCGCTGTTTTCAGCAGGAAGTTGAAAAGCAAAATGCTCCGTCACCTTCCCACCTAAAACTGCAATGGCTTTTTTAGCTGTTTCAAGCTCCTGCTCGGCTTGTTGCGCTTTCATCGCTAAAAATACACCATCTTTTTTAACGAGCGGCAAACAAAGCTCAGCCAGCACGCTCATTCTAGCAACAGCGCGAGCGGTTACTAAAGAAAATTGTTCGCGGTGCGCTTTATTTTGACCAAAGCTCTCTGCTCGATCATGATAAAAATGAACATTTGTAAGTCCTAACTCATCCGCTAAATGATTTAAAAACGTGATCCGTTTGTTTAGAGAATCCACAATGCTAACTTCTAGATGTGGAAAACAAATTTTCAGCGGCAAACTCGGAAAGCCAGCGCCCGCTCCTACATCACAAACCGTATTAAAATCATTAAACGACACATAAAAAGCTGCAGAAATCGAATCGTAGAAGTGCTTCAAATAGACTTCCTCTTTATCCGTAATTGCCGTTAAATTCATTTTTTCGTTCCATTCGACAAGCAATTCATAATACCGTTCAAATTGCTGCATTTGCGTTTCCGTTAGCAGGATTCCCGCTTCAGCAAGTTTCGCCTGAAATTGTTCTGGATTCACGTTTTTCCCTCACTTTACTTTTGCAATTTTTCCTTGTTCAATATAAACCAATAAAATGGAAATATCCGCTGGGTTAACACCGCTAATTCGGCTTGCTTGTGCGATCGATAGCGGTTCGATTTTCTTAAGTTTTTCAACAGCTTCCGTTGCCAAACCAAAAATCGCATCGTAATCAATATTTTCCGGAATTTTTTTATCTTCCATTCGCTTCATTTTTTCAACTTGTAAATAAGCTTTTTCGATGTAGCCTTCATATTTAATTTGAATTTCCACTTGTTCTGCCACATCCCAAGACACAGATGTTTCACGTGGAACAATTTCTATGATTTTATCATACGTCATTTCTGGTCTACGTAAGAAGTCCGCCGCCAAGACACCATCTTTAAGTTCAGCCGAGCCTAATTCACGAAGCATTGCTTGCACTTGTTCTGTTGGCTTGATTCTCGTTGTTTCTAGGCGATGTTTTTCTTCTTCTACCGCCGCTTTTTTCGCTTGGAACCGCGCATAACGTTCATCGCTGATCAGTCCGATTTCATGACCAAGTTCAGTCAACCGCAAATCCGCATTATCATGGCGCAAGAGGAGGCGGTATTCAGCCCGCGAAGTTAAAAGGCGATAAGGTTCTTCCGTGCCTTTCGTTACGAGGTCATCAATGAGCACGCCAATATAAGCTTGGTCGCGACCCAAAATGACAGGCTCCTTCTCTTGAATCTTGCGGCAAGCATTAATACCGGCCATTAAACCTTGTCCAGCTGCTTCCTCGTAACCGCTTGTTCCGTTAATTTGTCCAGCAGTAAAGAGTCCTGGAACTAATTTGGTTTCAAGAGACGGCCAAAGTTGATCTGGCATCACCGCATCATACTCAATTGCATAGCCAACTCGCATCATTTCAACATTTTCAAGACCAGGAATCGTCCGAAGCATTTTTTCTTGCACATCTTCAGGTAGGCTCGTAGAAAGACCTTGCACATAAACTTCTTCCGTGTTGCGACCTTCAGGTTCCAAGAAAATTTGGTGCCGCGGTTTATCACTGAAGCGAACAATTTTATCTTCGATAGACGGGCAATAACGCGCGCCTGTTCCTTTTTTCGTCGCTGTAAACATCGGCGAGCGCGACAAGTTAGCATGAATAATTTCATGTGTGTGCTCATTCGTATAAGTTAACCAACATGGCAGTTGGCTAAGTAGCATTTCAGTCGTTTCATAGCTAAACGCACGCGGATTTTCATCCCCTGGTTGAATCTCCGTTTCATCATAATTAATGGAACTAGATTTGACACGTGGCGGTGTCCCCGTTTTAAAGCGACGCAAAATAAAGCCCAATTCTTCCAAGTGCTCTGACAGTTTAACTGATGGTTGTTGATTGTTTGGACCGCTTGAATAACGCAAGTCTCCAACAATAATTTCACCACGAGAAAATGTTCCTGTCGTTAAAACAACAGCATCCGCTGTGTATTTCGCACCACTATTTGTAATCACGCCGCGACAGATACCATCTTCTATGACTAGACGGTCAACTAAGCCTTGTTTAAGCGTAATATTTTCTTCTTTTTCAATCGTATGTTTCATTTCATGCTGATAGTCCCATTTATCCGATTGTGCACGTAAAGCACGTACGGCAGGTCCTTTACCAGTATTCAACATTCGCATTTGCACATACGTTTTATCTGTATTTCGTCCCATTTCGCCGCCGAGCGCATCAATTTCACGCACAACAACACCTTTTGCTGGGCCGCCAACTGACGGGTTGCAAGGCATGAATGCGACCATATCTAAATTGATCGTTAACATAAGTGTCTTCGCACCCATCCGGCCGCTTGCAAGACCTGCTTCAACGCCCGCATGGCCAGCACCTACAACGATCACATCATAATGACCAGCTTCATAAATTTGCATTTTTTCCTTCCATCTCCTTTATTTACCTAGACAAAACTGATTAAATAGTTGATCTAAGAGTTCATCCTGAACAGAATCCCCCGTAATTTCACCGAGTAAATCCCATGCTCTTGTCATATCGATTTGCACAATATCGACTGGCATTCCAGCTTCAACACCTTCAATTACCGCATCGAGCGCACTCGCAGCTTGATGAAGAAGCGCAATATGCCGCGTATTCGAAACATAAGTTGCATCCCCTGCATCAATTTCCCCAGTAAAGAACAACTTTTTAATCGCTTCTTCAAGTTCTATGATGCCACCATCCGTGAGCATCGACGTCTCTACAACAGGATTAGTGCCCGCAAGCGCCTGAACCTGAGCAATATCTATTTCTCGCTTTAAGTCCGTTTTATTCAACACTACAACATAGCGATGATTTTGCGCCGCTTCAAACAGCGCTCGATCTTCCTCTGTCAGTGGTTCATTTTGATTTAATACAAGTAAAATAAAATCTGCATCCTGTAGCGCTTTTCTTGATCTTTCTACCCCGATTTTTTCAACAATATCTTCCGTTTCGCGAATACCAGCCGTATCAATCAAACGAAGCGGTACCCCGCGCACATTGACATATTCCTCAATGATATCACGCGTCGTCCCCGCAATATCCGTCACGATCGCTTTTTCTTCTTGAATAAGCTGATTAAGCAGTGAAGACTTCCCTACATTCGGTCGGCCAATTATGGCTGTAGCGAGCCCATCCCGTAAGATTTTCCCCTGCTGAGCCGTTTCAAGCAGCTGTGCAACAGATGCCTTTACAAGAAGCGTTTTTTCAACGAGCATCTTCTGCGTCATTTCCTCAACATCGTCGTATTCTGGGTAATCAATATTAACCTCAACTTGCGCGAGCGCGTCCAAAATCTCCTGCCGCAAATTCCGAATTAACCGCGACAAATTGCCGTCCATTTGCGCGAGCGCAACCCCCATCGCCCGGTCCGTTTTCGCACGAATCAAGTCCATGACCGCTTCTGCCTGTGACAAGTCAATTCTTCCGTTTAAAAAGGCGCGCTTAGTGAATTCTCCAGGTTCAGCAAGCCGGGCGCCACTTCTTAATAGCAATTGTAAAACCCGGTTAACTGCAACAATTCCGCCGTGACAATTAATCTCAACGACGTCTTCTCTCGTAAACGTTCGTGGTGCTCGCATCACAGAAGTCATAACCTCTTCGATTGCTTCACCATTTTCCTTTATATGTCCATAATGGATCGTGTGACTATCCGCGTCCGCCAAGCGATTTTTGGCATAAAAAATACGATCCGCTATCTGAATCGCTTCATCGCCGCTTAATCGAATAATAGCAATGGCTCCTTCGCCGGGCGGTGTTGAGATAGCAGCAATAGTATCCAAATCCATTCTTCTCCCACCTTTCTTCTATAAGCCAAATAAGCTCGGGCTAAAAGTGTCCGAATAAATTCCTTGCGACTACACAACCATTCACTCTGCTTTGACCAAAGCTCAAGTCATTCATCAGCATTATTTAATTATCCACAATTGATATGTTCTATTTTAACTTATTCACATGTGGATAACAACCGTTTTTTATTTTATCCACAAAAAAAGTACGCCTCTTCTTCCGAGGCGCACCTTCTCATTTTGTTTCCAATTGATGAACAAACAAGCCACTCAAAAGCTTCGGCTCAAACCAAGTCGATTTAGGCGGCATAATTTGATTGGCATCCGCAACCCCGAGCAAATCTTCCATTTGCGGTGGATACATCGCAAACGCCACATTAAATTTCCCACTATCCACAAGCGTCTTTAACTCGGCCAGTCCGCGAATGCCACCTACAAAATCAATTCGATCATCCCGGCGCACATCCTCGATTCCAAATATCGGCGCGAGCACCTGATCCTGAAGGATGGACACATCAAGGCCACCAATCACATCATTCGGGATAACCTCTTGTTTCGCTTTAAGGCCATACCAAGCTCCATCCAGATACATCCCAAATTGATGCTTCTCTTGCGGCTTGAATGCCTCCTGCTGCGCTGGCGTCACATCAAATGCAACCTTCACTTTTGCTAGGAAATCATCTGGAAGCGGCGCCCGAACCACGCGGTTGTAGTCCAAAATAGAAAGCTCCTCTGCCGGAAATAGCACCGAAAGGAAAAAATTAAATTCCTCATCCTGAGAAGCATCCGGATGGATCTCCCGGCGCTTCAAGCCCACTTTGACGGCTGATTCCGTGCGGTGATGCCCATCGGCAATATAAAGTGCTGGCACGGCTTCAAAAGTCTGACCAATTTGCTCCGCTAAGTCTGCATCCAGAATTTGCCACGCGCGATGCTGCACATCATAAAAACTCGCAAAATCATATAATGGCTCATTTTGATTGGCATAGCGATGTAGCGCTTCAGTCAAATTGGGTTTGCCCCGATAAGTAAGAAAAATGGGACTTGTATTCGCATCGCAAGCATCAATATGGCGAATTCGGTCGAGTTCTTTTTCTTCACGGGTAAACTCATGCTTCTTGATGATCCCATCCGCGTAATCCTGTATCGACGTCACGGCTGCTAGGCCAAGTTGGGACTTGCCGCCAACTGTTAATTCATACAAATAGTAAGAATCCTGCTCCTCCTTTTCTAGCCAACCACTTTTTAAAAAAGTTTTGAGGTTTTCATTTGCTTTTTGATAGACTTCATCGGCGTATGGCGAAAGGTTTTCATCCAAATCAATTTCTGCTTTGTCGATATGCAAGAAGGAGTAAGGATTTCCCTTGCCGAGTTCTCGCGCTTCTTCGCTATTTAAAACATCATAGGGAAGCGATGCGACTTGGTCCGCCAAATCTTGCCTGGGTCGAACGGCTTTAAATGGTCTCACTTTTACCAACTTTCTTCCTCCTTTATCATGTTGATATTTCCCGGGAAATAGTTCAGGAAACGGTGACTCCGATTGGTTCAATGACTCGAACGCGAAGTACTCCTTCAATTTTCTCTAAGTCTTCTTTGATTCGTTCCAAATTCACGGCTTCATTTTGTTCTAAATCGAGCAGCGTATACGCATAGCCTTCGCGGCTTCGGTTTGTAAGATCGAGAATGTTGATTTGATGGCTCGCGACAATCGTTGAGACTTGTCCTACCATGTTGGGAATATTGTGGTGGCAAACGCCGATTCGCGGATGGCCATTGTAAGGCATTTCCACATTTGGATAGTTCACCGAGTTTTTGATGCTGCCCGTTTCGAGATATGATTGTAGTTCTCGCGCCGCCATGATGGAGCAATTGATTTCTGCTTCAGCGGTTGAAGCGCCTAGATGCGGCAATACGCGGACGTGTTCATTTTCAAGCAGCGCGTTTGTAGCAAAATCTGTCAAATAAAGACGCAATCTCTGGTGATCCAAGGCATCCAAAATTGCCGTTTCATCCACTAATTCCCCTCGAGAAAAATTCAATAATACTGCATCTGAACGAAGCAGCATCAACGTTTCTGCATTAAACATTTGGTTTGTGTTTTCTCGAAGCGGAACATGAACGCTGATGTAATCGCACGTTGTTAAAATTTCTTCGAGTTCCGTCGCGCGCTTCACTTCTCGCGAAATCTTCCAAGCGGTATCCACGGATATGTAAGGGTCAAAACCCATTACTTCCATTCCAAGAGCAGCCGCGTCATTCGCAACAAGCGCACCAATTGATCCAAGCCCAATGATCCCCAGTTTCTTGCCAGCTAATTCGGTTCCAGAAAATGCTTTTTTTCCTGCCTCCACTTTTGCAGCCAAGTTTTCACCTTCGAGTTCGCGAACCCACGTGCAGCCTTCAATGATCGGGCGAGCTGCCATGAACAAACTTGCAAGCACTAGCTCTTTCACGGCATTGGCGTTTGCTCCTGGCGTATTAAATACGACGATGCCTTGCTCCGAACAGCGTTCAAGCGGGATGTTATTCACGCCAGCTCCTGCTCGCGCTATGGCTTTTAATGAACTCGGAAACTCAAAATCATGCAAACTATAACTGCGTAGCAATAAACCATCTGGATCGACATTTTGATCCACACTGTACTTCTCGTGATGGAAGGTTGCAAGTCCTTCTTCTGCAATGGCGTTTAGCGTTTCAATCTTAAACATAAATTTTTCCCCCTTTATATTTAACAGCGAAACCCTCCATAAAATGAACAAATTCTTCGACGCCAAGAATTGGGAAGGCATTGTATAAACTAGCTCGCATACCGCCGACCGAGCGATGCCCCTTCAAATTGATGAAGCCTTGTCTCTCCGCTTCTTGCAAAAAGAGTTGGTCTAGTTGTTCGTTACCGGTTTGAAAAGGAATGTTCGTGAGCGAACGGAATGCGGGTTCTACGGAAGAACTAAACATCTCGGACTGATCTAAGTAAGCATACAAAAGGGCGGCTTTTTCGTGGTTTCGTCGTTCCATTTCAGCCACGCCGCCCTCTTTTTTAATCCATTCTAAAACAAGCTTTGCCACATAAATAGCAAAGGTTGGTGGTGTATTATAAAGCGAATCATTTTTCGCTTGTACGGCATAATCGAGCATTGCAGGCAAGTCAGGCACTTGGCCGATCAAATCTTCCCGCACAATCACTATCGTAAGTCCTGCTGGGCCAATGTTTTTTTGCGCTCCCGCATAAATCAATCCAAAATCTTCGACTCGGTAATCGTTTGATAAGATGTTAGAAGACATATCCGCGACAAGTGGGATTTTAGTTTGCGGAATATCGAAGTAAGCTGTCCCTTCGATGGTATTATTCGTTGTGATATGTATGTAAGATGCGTCTTGTGGCGCTTCTGGGATTTCTGGAATGTAATGAAAATTGCGATCCTCGGAAGAAGCAATAACAATGGGTTCTGCGACTTTTTTTGCTTCTTGGATGGCTTTTTTTGACCAAGAGCCAGTGTTTACAAATGCAGCTTTTTGATGGAGCGCTAGATTAAGTGGGACCATCGTGAACTGTAAGCTTGCTCCACCTTGCAGAAATAAGACTTTATAGTGATCTGGGATGCCCATTAATTCGCGAAGTAACTTTTCCGCTTCACGAATAATTTCTTCGAACAGCGTCGATCTATGGCTGAGTTCCATGACTGACATTCCCGATCCTTGATAAGAAAGCATTTCTTCTTGTACTTGTTTTAAAACAGGTTGTGGTAACACAGCTGGACCCGCTGAAAAATTATAGACTTGTTTCATTCCCCGCTCGCTCCCATCCATTCTTATTTGGTAAACTAACATTTTTCACTTGTGCATCAAGACACAATTTTTAGAATAAATAAAAAATCACATGCTTTTCGTATATTATAACAGATGCCGCTTAAATTTAAAGAAAAACCCTTCATAAAAAAACAAGTCCCTCTATGGAAAAGGCACTTGCTCATTAATTATTTAGTTTTTCTAAATGCGAAAAAGTAAATTACAAGAAAAACAAGTAGCGCTAAAATAGCAGAACGATACATGATCGCATAGTTGCTATAAGTAGCGACAATACTAAGCCCAAAGCTTCCGATCGCCATCCCTATATCCATGCCAGATAAAAAGGTTCCGTTTGCGGCTCCTTTATTTTCTGGAGCAGCTCGGTCCACGGTAAGAGCTTGTAAGGCAGGTTGTGTCATTCCGTACCCTAAACCAAATGCGAGCGCTGCTAGAAATAGCATCCAAGCGCCTGTAGCAAAGGAAAGCAATAAAATACCTAGCATCATAGCAAAGACACCAGGAACGACGACAACGAAATGACCTTTCGTATCGTATAATCGTCCGGCAAATAGGCGGCTTAAAAGTATGGTAATCGCTTGTCCTAAAAAATAAATCCATGTGTTTTCGACATGTATTTCTGTGCCGTATACCATCATGAACGTTTGAATCCCACCAAGTGGAATAGCCATCAATAAACATAAAAAAGCCGGCAATAGAGCCGTTTTTTCGAAAAGCTTCATTTTTCCGCTTTTTTTTATCTTTTCTTGCTTAATTCGAACTTGTGAAAGCAGCAAGAACGTCGCAACTAAAATGACTAAGGCAAATGTGATCAATGTGTTGAATGAAAAATAGTTCATAATCAAAATCGCGACAACGGGAGCAAGCGACATGCCAAGCGCCGTCGTTAATCCGTAAAAACCAATTCCTTCACCCGTTCGATTGGGTGGAACAATTGCCGAAACCCCGGTGGCAATGGAAGTCGTACTGATTCCCCAGCCAGCTCCTTGAATGAAGCGTACCGCAAGAAGTGCTAACACAACGGTTGAAACATAGAAACTAGCCGTTGTTGCAATCAAAATAAGAAAGCCAATTAAAATGAGCACCTTAGAACCGAATCGGTCATTCCAACTTCCTGAAATAGAACGCATCAGAAGCGCCACAACGGAGAAAACACCTACCGCGAGGCTTGCTTCAACTTGGGAACCACCCAGTTTAATAATTTGTGTCGGTAGCGTTGGCATGAACACCATGAAGCCAACATATAGAAAAATACTTCCGATCAGTAAAAAAACGTAGTCCTTTGTCCATAATTTTGTTTTACTTTCCAAAAAATCCCTTCTTACTCAATATTATTCTCGATTTGGTTTAACAAAGTAGCAAAAGTTTGCAAATCTTGTTCTGAAAAACCGGCAAACATATTCTTGCAAGCCTCTTCTACAGTTTCCTGCAAAATACGAGTTAGCTCGCTTCCTTTGTCGCTTAGACTCAACAAAGTTTTTCGTCGATCCACGGCATCTGTTTCACGAATCACCAAATTTTTGCGCTGCAACACGTCGATGATTCGGTTAACCGTCGGCGTATCTTTTTCTGAGAGCCCCGCTAATTCTCTTTGCGAAATGGGCGCTTTCTGGTGGATAATGTTTAAGATTGTCCACTGTTCTGGTGTGACTTGCAGATCAGCTAAATTTCTTGAAAGAAACAAGTGCATTTTTTTCGCGATTTTTGTTGTTTGAAAAGAAAATTCATCAAACTTTTGCCTCATTATTTCACCACACCTTTATTAATTGTTATGACAATCATTGTCACAACAATCATATAACATAATTTAAAAAAAGTCAAAAAGCCAGATAACGGCTGGGAATCTGCCGTTATCTAGCTTTAAAGTAGTTCAATATTGATAATCTCATCAAATTGAACAAAATAAATTTGGCCGAATATATCTCGAAAAAGAATTTCTTGTGTTTTTGTATCCATTTGAAATGGTACGAGATCCATTTCACGAACAATACCACGCCCTACGAAAGCTTCCGAATCTTCAAAAGATGCCAACTCCAGTTTTGCCACATTTGCTTCTTCAAAAAAGTTTAAACGCACTAACCATTCCCGCTTAATCGCATCAGACAGTGTGATATAAAAGCTTTCCTGTTCGATAGGATCCACTTGCGGTTTTTCAATAAGAACGGCTGGATTAGTGATTTCTACTTGTTTATTTAAAGATATAGCATAAACCATTGTGATCACCTCTTTCTATCTTTATTATACGAACAAACGTTCTTGTTTGCAACTATTTTTTTAAAAATTTTTTTACTTAGAAGATCAATAGGTTTAGCGCTTACATAAAAACAAAAGCTTGCAATCCTAAAAATTAGCCACTATACTAAAGTAAGTAAATAACATTTGAAAAGAGGTATTCCTATGTCAAACACATTTTTAGAAACTATTAAATCGCGCCGTTCAATCTATGCGCTTGATAAAAACGTATCGTTATCACAAGATGAAATCGAAGAAATCATTAAAGAAGCCGTAAAACACAGCCCTTCTTCTTTCAACTCACAAACTTCACGAGCTGTCATTTTATTCGGCGAAAACCATGATAAACTTTGGAATATCGTAGAAGATACACTTCGCAAAATTGTTCCAGCTGAAAATTTTGCTTCGACTGAAGGAAAAATTGCTTCTTTCCGTGCTGGTTACGGAACCGTTTTATTTTTCGAAGATACTGATGTAATCAAAGGATACCAAAAAGATTTCGCACTTTATGCTGAAAACTTCCCAATTTGGTCCGAACAAGCAACTGGTATTGCGCAACACTCCGTTTGGGTAGCTCTTGCAGAAGCTGGAATTGGTGCTTCCTTGCAACATTACAATCCACTAATTGATGACGCTGTGAAGGCTGAATGGAACCTACCAGAAAGCTGGAACTTGCGTGCACAAATGCCATTTGGTAATATCGCTGCTGAGCCTGGTGAAAAAGAATTCATGGCAGACGAAGATCGCTTCCGCATTTTTAAATAAGTACGTAAAAAAAGCCTTAACTGACGAGCCCTTTTTTGAAAGGCACAGCAGTTAAGGCTTTTTTATTTCGCAATTAAAGTTTCTACACGTTTAGAAAGTTCATCACAACTCATCTTCCCCGTTATCATCCCTCTCACTTCACCATCTACGATCACAAATGAGTTGGGGATTCCCTTTACTTTGAACCGATCAGCAATTTTCCTTTGCTTATCTACGTTGACTTTGACAATTTGGATACCTCTATTTTCTATTTCGGCATATTGATCCAAAGTTGACCAAAAACAGCGACACGGCGCACACCACTCGGCCCAGAAGTTTAGTAAAATCTTTGGATGACTGGCAATAATCTGATCAAAGTCGTCTTCTTTCGCATGTATAATCGCCATATTTTCTCACCTCTCGATTCAGATTATGCCATTCCATCTGAATCGTCAAGCAAACGAGCTTAACTGTTCATTTTTTAACAGTTCCTCGATACTTTCTTAAACCCGCAAAGAGGAATAGCAAAATACCAAGCGCTGCCACAAGCGCAGTTCCCGCAAAATCGAAAAATAAATCATTCGACATGTTTTCTGCCCCGTTAAAGGCCGCAATAACCTGCTTAAAATCAAGTAATGCGCTAAATAAACTACCGATAAATAGCAAGAAAACTAGGAAGATCTGTCCGCAAATGCTACCCAGTTTTGTCCACCTGCTTCGAAGTAGTAAACTGGCATCTTGCATTTCTGTAGTGGCAGTCGCATACGCTGAGCGATTTAAGTGGCGGCTTAGCATGGATAAAAACAAGGAAGCAATAAAAATACCAACGCTGATGCTTAGTCGCGCCGGAATCACAATCAAGACAAAGCTTAAAGCAATCCCTAAGCTGTAGAGATATAAAATTGGGCGTTTGCCCCAAGCCTTTTTAACGATTGGCTCAACCGCAAGAGAAAATAGCGTCCCTAAAAAGTACACCATATATACACCGAATAACATGAAATTAAAGTCTTTTTCGGCCAGTGCAACAAAGGTTCCATAAAGTAGCGTAAAACTCATAATTGCACCTTGTGAAAAGGAAAAATATAAAATCCAAGGTTCCAATTTCAGTTTCATTCTCGGCATTAAGTAAAGACCTGCACCGATAAAAATTAAAATTCCTACAAGGGCTGCGAGAAATACCCAAAACACATAATCTGTAGATTCAATGGTGCGTGCTTCTTTAAACAAAAAGAGAATGAAGGAAGCAATAAAGAACACGAGAAAAGGTCGAATTAAAAAGGCTTCCCCTGATCGAGTTTTCACTTCATAGTCAGGCAAGCGACTGACAAAGTAAAAGGTAATCAGAAGTAGTGCTGCGTAAAATAAGAAGGCTAAGCTTGGATAGAGATATCGTGCTAAAATGCCGCCAATCGCAAGCGCTAAGATAATCACAAAGAGCGCCCGTAAATAATTGCGATTCGACATCTTCCTACCATAATAAAAATGATCATGATACTGCAAAGTAATATAGACAGGTAGCGCCATACTGCTTGAAATTCCGATCAATATAGCCCCCATTTCAATCCAAAGTGCATCGAATGAACCAAGGCTAGCCAAGACCGATCCAATAATCCCCATCGTTAGCAATACAAGTAAAAGTGACTTAGTTTTTGCTTGATAATTAAAAGCGTTAAATAAAAAAGTCCCGGTTGATTTAAACACATAAAAGATAATTAGTGAAGCATAGCCATTTAACCAGCCTTGATATTGATTGCCCGCTAAAATAAAAAACAGATATGGCATAAATACGGTTGCATTCATTACAGCGTACATAAAAAATTTTCCTTTTGGCTCCATGTCCAACTCCTCAATTCAATCCAAACGACCCAAAATGTTTCACGTGAAACAATTCAAAGTCATTTGGCAGATTTCAACAATCTTGCAACATTCTCAGCTGTCCTTACTAAATTTTGTTCTGCATCCCGGCGCACTTCATCAAACGTAGCCACCGAAGCAATACTCGGAAAAATAGCTGTTATCCCTTGTTCATAAAGATGCTCACTATCCATTGTTACACTCCCACAAATGGCAATCACTGGAACCCGTCCGGCAACCGCACGCGCCACTCCAAGCGGCGCCTTCCCACTTGAAGTTTGGCCATCCATTCGGCCTTCCCCAACAATGACAAAGTCAGCATCCGCGCAAGCTTCCTTAAGCTGTAACTCTTCAATCACATAGTCAATGCCAAGTGTCAGTTCAGCTGAAGCAAATTGAAGAAGACCCGCGCCCATTCCTCCTCCTGCCCCAGATCCTGGTACTTCTGGAATTCCAAAGAAACGATCATAAAACGCGGCCATCATCTCATCGACTTGAGGCATCTTCGCTTCGCTTAGACCTTTTTGCGCTCCAAAGATAAAAGTAGCGCCATTCACTCCCACCAAAGGATTGGTCACATCTGTAATAACGCGTATCTTTGTTTTAGCTAACTGCGGCCGTACGCCTTCTTTTTTGATCGTATGAATTTGTGCTAGATTTTCTCCAACTGGTGTAACCATTTCGCCTGCCTCATTTAAAAACACATAACCTAAACCCGCGGCCATGCCAATGCCGCCATCATTAGAAGCCGTTCCTCCAACTCCAATGACAATTTCTTCTGCGCCTTGCTCCATCGCGTAATTTATCATCTCTCCAACACCCCGAGTTGAAATTGCTAGCGGATCACGCTTATCTTCAGGAACAAGCTGCAAACCGCAAATTTCAGCCATTTCGATAAAAGCAGTTTTCCGCTCATCAATAAAAGCAATCGGCGCCACGATCGACTTTAAAAGCGGACCCGTAACTGAAACAACTTGGCGCTCTGCCTGGCGTATTTTAGCAATCACATCAAGTGTGCCTTCCCCACCATCCCCGACGGGCAAAAGCTGGTATTCTGCTTCTGGAAAAACGCGCAGAAAGCCTTTCTGAATAGCAATAGCCGCTTTTTCCGCCGAAAGCGTTTCTTTAAAAGAATCTGGAGCGATGACAAATTTCATCCTGGAACCTCCTTTTTTGTTCTATCATATCATTTTTCACAAAAAAACAAAGTCCTAATCTTTAGTTGACAGCCTAACTCACAGCCGTTATTATAAAATTAATAAGGTCCTGTAGCTCAGTTGGGAGAGTATCACCTTGACATGGTGGGGGTCGCTGGTTCGAGACCAGTCGGGACCATTTTTCTA
Organism: Listeria kieliensis; assembly: GCF_003369925.1. GTDB lineage: Bacteria > Bacillota > Bacilli > Lactobacillales > Listeriaceae > Listeria > Listeria kieliensis_A. The sequence continues at coordinate 919,811 of NZ_LARY01000002.1, forward strand.
AAAAACAGGCAAGAAACGGAGAGTTTTCGTTTCTTGCCTGTTTTGTTGTATTAAGATTTTGCTTCCTTATGTAAAAGTTCGCGAACCCGCTTTGGATTCACTATAAGCGATGTAAATAAAATGAATGGGAAAAACTGTAATGGGAAAACAAAAAGCAAAATCGAGCTAGTAAGAAGTGGACTCCCAACAATTCGTGAACAGCTTGCCGCAACAAAAATAGTAAGCAAGAATCCGATGTGCCCGTTAAGTGGCCAAGTAAACACATAGCCCATCACACTGCTTGCAAAGATTGCCGGAAAGATCAACCCACCTTTCCAGCCCGTGTTTACGCAAATCGCTGCAAGAAGCGGCTTGAGGAGCGCAAGCAAAAGCAAAAACGGCCAGCTATATTTCACTACTTCACTCGACATTTCGATCAGCTGATGCTCCCCTGAAAACAAGAAATACGAAGAAATCATTCCAAGAAGCCCAATGCTCAGGCCGCCAATCAGTGCGAGTAGCCACTTATTCCGCACAAAATGAAGCACCTTTTCAACAAGTGATTGCAATCCATTAAAATAAAAAGCAAAAGCAACACCGCAAATCATGGCAGGAACCACGAAAATGAGGTTTTGTAAATTCCATATCGCTTGATCGGATAGCCGAATGGCAAATATACTTTCCGGAAGTGGCAAAAGCTGTTTAACGATCACGAAAGCTGCTAAAGCACAGAAAGAAGCGACAATTGAAAGCGAATAGCGCAACCAACCGGGCAACTTCCGTTCCACTGGATTTTTATGTTCAACATCTTGAACAATCCCATTAAAAGGAGCAAGGAAAACGACTGACATCATCGCGCCTATCCCCAGGTTCACAAGTTCCTCCCGACTCGCTAAATTAATGCGTAAATGTTCCACTAGCCAAGTAATCATTGCACCGACAATACCGATTAGTGCCGCTTCCGGTCCAACACTTGCCCCAAAAGAAAGAATAATCCATGCTGCCACAATCGTTTTCCACAGTCGATTTTTATATTCGATTCGACCAGTATCCCGAAATTCAGCCATATTTTCATGCATTGTATAAGGAAATGCGCCCCATCTCGTTTGCATAAGTCCAACAAGCAAAGCGCCAATTAGACCCACCATAAGCGGATAAAAATTGGGCTGATTCAAGCTTTCTGGAAGTTGTTCCCAAACAAAATCTGTTGAAAAGTGAACAGCCGCTAAAAACAAGGCTGCTACAACGCCAATAACCACACTTAAAAGCAGTGTATAGCCCCCGAGCACAATTGCTACCTTTTTCATCTTGCTTCCCTCCGAAACTCTAAGCCATCTAATTGGATACTCTTTTATTTTTGCCCGAAAAATAGCCTCTTCAAACGAATAGTCAAAAACTGAACTGAGAGAAGCAAGAAAAAAGCCATCCCTATAAAAAGGAACAGCTTTTTCATTTCTTTTTTCTATTCATTTCTTTTTTCAAAGCTTTTTTCACTTCTTGGTTCACTTGTTCTTCATACTCATCACTTTGCGTTTTCGAATCTTGAATCAAGCGGTCACAAAAAGCGGCGACATCTTTTCCTGTAACATCTAGAACCGCATCGCCTCTTGCAGCACCTTCCTCAAAAAGTTCCAAAACATCAGCAAGTGGCTTAATCCCATCGATAAGCTCCAAAGGACCCACTTTGAAAAGGTACTTTTGGATTTCTTTATACACCACTTTATAGTCTTGCGGCAGTGCATTGACTCGCGCCATATGCTTACGCCATTCTTTTTTTTCGGACAAAATTTCCTGCAAGCCCATCTCTATCCCTCCTATTATTTCAGCTTTTTCGCCACATTTTTATTCAACTGATCGCGCCATTTATCACGCAATGACTTTGCCCCTTCTTCGCCAGCAAGCGCCACACAAAAACCTTTCACGTCGTCCCCCAAAATTTCTTGCACAGTTTGTCCGTCTGCCGCCGTTTCTTCAAACCAATCAACCACGCCACCAAGAATAGGAATGAGGTTACGACCGGTAAAATCGGCGTGCCCCGCGAGGTTCAGGGTGATTTCTTCCCAAGCCGCCTGATAATCATCCGGTAATTTTTCGATGCGCGACTGAAAACCATTCATATCTCTCGTAATATCGTTTCCAGTAATTTTATCCCAGAAATTCATGCTTGTTCCTCCTTCAATTTATCAATTTTCGATGAAACAAACTCCCATTTTTCCCAGAAATTTTCCAGTTCTTTTTGACCAGCATCGCTTAACGAATAAAACTTTCGCACTGGGCCCATTGTCGATTTCTTCTTAGTTATGACAACGAGCTCCTTTTTTTCAAGTCGCAAGAGAATTGTATAAACAGTTCCCTCTACAATATCTTCAAAACCCGATTCCTGCAAAATCTTAGTAATTTCATAGCCATAGGTTTCTTTCCGATTAATAATTTCAAGGATAATTCCCTCAAGAACCCCTTTTAGCATCTCAGTTATTCCATTCATAATTTGTCATCTGTCTTACGTACAAACAGATTTTCCTCCTTCCCATCAACTATATAGTAATGTTAAGTTCTACTACATAGTAATACGATATAGAAAATTTGTCAACTAGTGAACGTCACACAAAAGCCGAAAAGATTTTTTCTTTTCGGCTTTCATATTTTTGAGAAATGAGTTCTGATTTTTTTAGTAAACCACGTCTTTGTGCCTTTAGCTTATATTTCTTCATCGCTTTTTGCGCGTCATATTTTTACGTTCAGGCATCTTAATTCCCTTTGATTTATTATGCAAATGACTCCTATATTAGCTATCATTATTTCGGCGGTTGCTGTTTTTAAAAATGTTTTCTTCAAAGGCCTTCATTTCTACGATTATTTCGGCAACTGAACGTTCTTTTTTTGATTCGTCAGTGGAACTAGTTTCTTTTCCGTTTTCTTTTTCTTCAGCTTCAATGTCAGAAACACTACGAACATTGAATCTATATTTTTCTTTCAGATAATCATCAAATAGCTCATCAGAAGTGTCAACAACTTCAACACCATGTTTACTGCTCAGTGGTGCATCAATTGTTAGTTTTTCATCTCCATTTACATACCCTTTGATATGGGTGACTCCAGTTGGATTAGTGTATGTATCCGTTAAGGTTACACTCTTTATATTGTTAAAATTATAATTTAGATATTTTTCGATGCGTGGCTTTTGCTCCTGCATCAATTCTTGCTTTTGATGTTTCATGTATAGATAGCCCCCTAAACTGATAAGTAGTATAATAATCAGTATAATTAATATGGTTTTCAATGTTCTCCTCTTTTTCATATGTTCAACTCCCAGCATGTGCAATAAGGTACAGAATTAATATAACATAAGAGGTGATGAAATTGGCAAAATTTACGGAAGAGCAATATTTTAATTTAGCGGATAGAGTTTATAATAACGATATCCTAAAAAACGGGAAAAGTTTTACTCTAGCGGATAGATCACAATGGAGAGTTATTAACTACATAGATAAAAATGGTAGCGGTTTACAAGCAGTGGCAGTTGTTCCAGCAAAAGAATATAAAAAGGGAAAGACAAATTATGATAATGTGGTATTTGTTTCTCGTGGTTCAGAAGGTCGAGAGTTCCTAAAAGACTGGATTAATGCAGATTTAGGAAAATTAGGGGTTGGAATGAAGCCAGCGACAGATGTCAAACTAAGAGGCATAGTTGGAAAGGACGTTCAAAAAGTACATAATACGTTAAAGAAATATGGCTTAGGTAATTTTGCCAGTTCCTTACCTGCCTGGTATTTGAATACTGATAATCAATTTGCAGAGTATCAGGTTTTTGTCAATCAAACACTAAAGAAATATAAGGCTAAAGATTATAGTTTTACGGGTCATAGTTTGGGTGGTGCACTGGCAATTTTTATGGCGGTTCAGCTGAAAAAAAGGGCGGTCACTTATGCGGCGGCGAATCCGTATCGGTTGTTATCAAAGGCGCAACAAGAAGCAGTGAAGAATGGTGACTTTATGGGACTTATCACGGATTATCGGCATCGTTTAGACCCAGTCGGAAAAATTGTACCTGGAGGCATTCCGATTGGAAAACAATTTATCATGGATACAAACCCTGCTGTTTTGGGAGGAACAATGCCGATTAAGGGACATATGCGCGATACATTTGTAGGTATGTTCAATGCTGATGGAACAGCCCAGTTAAAAGTAAAACCAGACGAAATTATTAGGCGGGCAGAACGTATAGACAATATTGTGTCTGTGATGCGAAAACTTCAAAATCGAATGGAAGAATTAGAAGACAAAGTGAACCAGGAATCAAAACGGCTAAGAAATCGTTTGAATGAGGATACGGTGGAAGGTGCTCGGTTTAGGGAATTGACAATTTGGGACGTCGATAATATGCTCACAGAGCGTTCTAAAAAACATCGTAACGGGATTTATATGTTTCATGACCCAGAAAAATTTGAGCGTTTTTATGAATCAAATGAAAAGAATATCAAACGTTTGAAAGAATTTAAAATGGAGTTGATTCAAGCAGCAAAAAAAATTCGAGAAAAAGATATGAGTATAGGGAACTGGATAGCAGCCAACATGAAATAAACATACAGGAGGAATAAACATGTACGGGAATGTTTATGATAGGGAGAGAGCAAGAGCTTTAGGAGATGTAGCAGGAGAATATAAGTATCAAGCAGATGTCTTGAAAGAACGACTAAAAAGTAAAGATTTAACGCCAAATGAGCGCGCGAATCTAATTGCGGCTGAGCGGGAACTAATCAGACAGGCGCAAAAAATCGCCTTAAAAAGAGCTGTGAATAAGGGAGCTGAACGGATCGAATCCGAACTAGATGATGAAATGGATCGTGTCCGGAGAAGATATCCGGAAATGCTAGAAGATTTACATAGTTTACAAGTACAAATAAAAGACGCTTTTGATTCGGTAACAGGAGATGCTGTACAAAAGTGGCTACAATCGACCAGAACAGAAAACATTCGAAGAAGTCAAGAAGATTTGAAAGATGCTTGGTAATGCGAATACAGGCGATAGGAACGGATTAAACAGGAAGGGTCAACGGTAAATGTCTGACTGGAGCAAAGTGGAAAGAATTTAAGGAGTTGATATGAGCGGCTGATGTACGTGATATCTGATACATTCAGTTACAATTTCTCAATGGGACCAAACTACGGCCGTAAAACTATAATCTTTAGCTCTGTAAATTTCGTCAAATTCATTATCTCTTATGTTATATTCATTTTGTATTGTACAGTTGACAGGAGTTGAACGTATGAAAAAGAAAAAAACATTAAAAAGCATACTGATTATCGTACTACTTGTCAGTTTGGGGGGATATTTGTACATGAAACATCAAGAAAAAGAATTGATGCAAGAACAAAAACCACGCATTGAAAAATTTCTAAATTACAACTATAACAATATAGAATCCGTTACTCTAACGGGAACATACACAAATCCTACAGGTGTAACCCATATTGAAGGCTACTTAAATAATAATAAAAAATTGGAAATTGACGCTCCTTTGGACGGAATAAATGGAGTTGAAGTCGTTGATACTCCAACAATATTCGATGATAAATACTCTAAACCTGGATTTGAATATAAATCTAAAAACGTGACCGACATTGAAGCCGAAGAAAAAGCCAAGAAAGAAGAATCAAATTCAGGAGATTCCCCTAATAAAGAACGTTCAGTTGCCGAAATTATCGCAGAAATGAAAGCTTTTGAAGAAGAAATTTTTAAGAATAGCAATCGACGAAATAACAATAGCTAATATTTAGGGCCTTCACTTTTGAAGGCCCTAAATAGGTGCTTTTTGCCAATCTGGAGTGTATTAACTGTATCGTCAATACATTTTATTAAATACATAAAGATGCTAAATACTTTGTAAATCACCTTTCAATATTCTTAATTTTTTTATCCTCATTGATATAATTAAATAACTTTACTACCAAATATAACCAAAATAAAATCACTAAAGTTCTTGAAATTAAGTAGCCATCAATAGCTAATTCATATCCCCTAGAAACAAAAATCAAAAAATTTCTTCTTCTTAAACAAACAACTAAGAAACACTTATTTCTCTGCACAAAAAAGTTGAACTCAACATCCAATCAAGTTCAACTTTTCCACTTCATTCTAATTAATTACTCGCTCACCGCCTCCATAGCATCTTTTGGAGTACCAAAGAAGTAAGTTAAAACAAAACCACCAAGATAAGCAGCAAGAAGACCAATAACATAACCTAACCAGTGTCCGCCTGCAATAAGCGGAATTAGTGCTACGCCAGAAGGACCAATAGCAATCGCCCCAATATTTCCGAAAGCACCAATAACTGCCCCGCCGATACCACCGCCAAGACAAGCTGTAATAAATGGTCGTCCAAGTGGAACCGTAACCCCGTAAATCAGCGGTTCGCCAATTCCTAAAATTCCAACTGGAAGTCCACCTTTGATCATATTCACAAGCGGTCTATTTTTCCGACAACGAATCCAAAGTGCAATGGAAGCTCCTACTTGACCGCCACCCGCCATCGCTAAAATAGGAAGAAGAAGCGTCGCACCCGTTTGCGCAATCATTTCCACATGAATCGGCGTCAAAACTTGATGCAAACCTAGCATTACCATCGGCAAGAAAAATGTTCCGAGTACAAATCCTGAGAAAAGTCCGCCCACTTCAATAGTCCAATTGATAGCTGAAACCAGTCCTTCAGAAATTAAGCCTGCAACTGGCATGATAAGAAAAATCGTAATAAGTCCCATCACGAGCATTACAATCGTTGGCGTCACAATAATATCAATAGCATTGGGAATAAATTTGCGCAAGCCCTTTTCAAGCAGACACATTAGCCAAACTGCGAACAAAACACCAATAATCCCACCTTGTCCTGATAAAATCGCATCACCCGTGAAAATATTTGTGATCGTATGCCCATCAGCAAGCCCCGACAACATTGTAATCCCAGCAATTCCGCCACCTAAAACCGGAGTTCCCCCAAATTCACTTGCCGTATTAATCCCAACATAAATCGAAAGAAAAGCGAAAATACCTTTATTGATTACACCCAAAATATCAACATACTGCGTCCATGTTCCTGCGTCTAAATTTCCAGCTGTGATATTATTCGCCAAAATCGCTGCAATACCTGCGATCAAACCCGCACCAACAAAACCAGGAATCAACGGAACGAAAATATTCGAAATTGATTTCAATAAGCGCTTAAATCCCGATTGATTATTTTGTTTAGCTTTCATACTTGCCTTCGTTGCAGCAGCTTTTTCTTCTACCAATTCTTTCCCAGATTTTTGCTCCGCGTCCAAATTTTCATTGATAACTTCACCAATCTTCACGCCAGCCTCGTCAGCCATCGCCGCTGCGACTTTATTCACTACTCCAGGACCAACGATAACCTGAAGTGTTTCATCCTCCACAACACCTAAAACACCCGGAACCTTTTTCAATTGGTCTAAATCCACTTTTTCTGGATCGCGAATCCCTAGCCGAACTCGCGTCATACAATGTGCAATCCGCGAAACATTTTCCTTGCCGCCCACATTTTCAAAGATTTTTTTGCCGATTTCTGCTTCTTTTGACACCCTACTCAACCCCTTAAATTGTTTTTCTTACAAAACCATTTGAAGCTTTAAGTTTTTGTTCAGCATCTTCTTTAGTGCTTCCCGTCAAAATCATAACAATCGCTGTTTTTACATGTTTATCAGCAGCAAAATAAACTTTTTCTGCCTCGTCATAGCTACATTCCGTTGCTTCCATGATAATTCGCTTAGCCCGTTCCTCTAATTTTTCATTTGTTGGCTTCACGTCCACCATCAAGTTCTTATAAACCTTGCCAATTCCAACCATAGAAGCCGTTGAAATCATGTTTAAAATTAATTTCTGTGCCGTTCCTGCTTTCAGCCGAGTTGATCCGGTTAAAACCTCCGCTCCAGGTACGACTTCAACCGCGATTTCCGCATGTTGCGAGATGGCAGCGTCTTTGTTACAAGAAATCGCAGCCGCCGTAGCTCCAACACTTCGCGCATAATCCAAACCACCGATCACATAAGGCGTTCGACCACTCGCAGCAATCCCAATCACCGTATCAAGCTCTGTAAGCGAAATCCCTTCTAAATCCGACTTTCCAAGCTGAATAGAATCCTCCGCACCTTCAACCGCCGTAACAAACGCTTCGTCCCCTCCAGCAATGAGACCAACCACTTGCTCCTTAGAAACGCCAAACGTGGGCACACATTCAACCGCATCAAGTACGCCAAGACGCCCACTCGTGCCAGCTCCCATATAAATAAGACGCCCTCCTCGTTTAAAACTTGAAATGGCAGCCCTTACAATTTTGGCAATTTCAGGAAGAGCTGGCTTTATGCTCGCTGCAACCGTTCCATCTTCTTCATTCATAATCGATAAGATTTCCTCAACCTTTAAAGTATCTAAGTTAAGCGTTTTCAAATTTTGTTTTTCCGTGGATAAATTTTCTAACATCTCAATCACTCCTCATAAACAGATTATAAAACCTTTGAAACAAAATTTCAATACTTTATTTTATTTTTGTAACATTTAATTGAAATTTTATTTCACAAGTCTTATACTTGATAATAAGAATGGAGGTTATAAAATGCTAGGAATTAGTCTTTATTTACAGGATTTGGATAACGTTGCTGAAACCGTTCAAATAGCCCATCAAAATGGGTTTTCATCTATCTTCAGTTCACTACATATTCCAGAAGAAAGTAAAATAGATTACTGGACTCGTTTAGAAGAATTAGGCAAAGCTGCTCAAGAAAATAAGATGACTCTCATCTTAGATATTTCCGAAAATGCTTTAGCTAAAATTCAATTAAGCTTTGAAAATGCTGAAGCAATCCGAAAAATAGGCGTAACAGGCTTGCGAATTGATTATGGCATTGGAATCCAGCAAATTGCCTTACTTTCGCAAAAAATTACAGTTTACTTAAATGCCAGCACCATTGATCAAGCTTTTTTAGACGCCTTAAAAGAAGCAGATGCTCAGATGGAAAATATCGAAGCTTTTCATAATTACTATCCAAAACCTGAAACAGGTTTGAGCGAAACCTTTTTCAAACAAAAAAACCATTTTTTGCGCGGAAATGGTCTTAAAATTTCAGCTTTCGTACCCGGTGATTCCAAAAAACGCTTACCACTTTATGCGGGTCTACCAACCTTAGAAAAGCATCGCTTTACAAGTCCTTACGCGGCGACTTTGGAACTCTTCACGTTAGCTGTTGACCATGTTTACATCGGCGACCCGGCATTAGATCCCTTGCATTTTCCATTTTGGCAAAATCTTATTTTCAATCAGACTTTGTCTCTTGAAGCTACATTAGCCGATTTTGTACCCGTTCAAATAAAAAATCACCTTATTCAAGGTGATCAAAATCGAATGGACGATGCGCGCGATTTGATACGTTTAGAAAATAGTCGCCCAGCTTTTAATGAACTTGCAATAGAAGCTAAAAATACAATTCTCCGACCTGCTGGAACGATCACGATTGATAATCAAAAATACGGGCGTTACAGTGGCGAAATTTGCATCACAAAAGTTCCTTTAGAAGCCAATGAAAAAATAAATTGCATCGGTCAAATCAGCCCGCTTTATCTGGATTGTCTCTCCTATATTTCAGCCGGACAAAAAATAAAATTACGCTTCAACTAAAAAAGGCAGCATTTGAATGAATTCAAATGCTGCCTTTTATTTTTCACGAAAACGATTGGTTGCTTCTCGTGATTTTTTGATATGCGTAATCATTTCATCATATTGCTTTGATGCGAAATAATAAAACAAAATATCAATAACTAAAAGCTGTGCTTGCCTAGAACTTGTTGCTGTACTTCGCATTTCCGCTTCAGGAGCTCGAGAAGTTTCTAATACCAAATCAGAAATCGACTTCAACTTATTATTTCCAATGCGTGTTAAACTAACTACCTTTAAACCGCTTTGTTTCGCTTCATTTGCTAGTTCAAGCACTTGCGAAGTTTCCCCACTATTTGAAATGGCAAAAAACAAACTGTTTTCTTTGCCAGAAGAAAAAGCCATGGCAAGAACATGCGGGTCCTGCGACAAAAATACATTTTTCCCTGCACGCAGCCACTTTTGCGCAATATCTTCCGCAATAAGCCACGAAGCTCCGACGCCATAAGCATAAATTGTTTCGGCTTGTTCCATCTCCGCACAAACTTGAATGATGGCGTCTTCCTTGAGTTGACTTGCGGTGTCTTGTGTCGTCTGATTAACATTAGAAACCAATTTTTCACGAATTGAATCAAAAGATTCGCCCGGTTCAATATCATAGTAACCCGTCCTATTAGGCGTTGCTAGTTCCATAGAAAGTTGACGCTTCAGTTCAGGAAAACTATCCAAATTTAAAGACTTTGAAAACCGAATTACTGCCGCAGCACTTGTTTCAGCTTTCCTTGCAAGACTCTGTACGGATGCTTTTACAGCAAAGTCAGGATCATTTAAAATCGTTCTCCCTACTTTTTGTTCCGACTTAGGCAACGTATCAAGAATTCCACTTATAAGATTGATAATACTTCCATTTGTCATAGCCATTTCTTCCTTGTTTTTTCTTTGATTATATCATAAAATCCATTTTTGAAATAAAATTTTAATTAAGTTTTTTCAGTTAGACAGCTTGAAAATCAGCTCTCCTAAACCTATAATTAAAATTAAAACTCTAATTGTTTCACGTGAAACATCGAAAGGAGAATCTCCAATGGCCGAAACAAATTCACAACTCACTACCCAACTCCATACGATTTTCCTGTTTTTTGGAGACACATCTATCGAGGCGCTCACTTTCATCGAACAACAATTCATGCCTGCCTTAAGAAATGATGAACCTTCTAAAAATTACTATACTACCATTCAATTTTTTCCTGATACAAACCAAACAAGCTTTTTAAATGATTTAAATAAGTCGGCATCCTTTCCAACATCAGCTGACTACATTTTAATTCACATGGGTAACAAGCCTTCCGATTCACTGCAAGAAAGCATCCAAAAAATTGCTAAAGAGAATCAATATCAACTTGAAGCTGTTTATTTAAATCAAGCGTCAAAACTAGCAAGTGACCATTTTGCTAATCAGCATACCTTAACACTGCCCATCTCAAACTTTTCGATTGAGTCAAACGGTGATCAACTCAAAAAATACCTACTTGAACCCGGGAAAACCTACCATATCATTGGTGACACACATGAATGTTTAGAAGAACTTATGACATTGCTAGAAAAAAGTGGATTTCGCTTCAATCTATCTGGACGCATTACAGAACGACCTGATCCATCTCACCAATTCATTTTGCTTGGGGATTCCATCGACAAAGGGAAAAATACGAAAGCAATCCTTGAATTTCTTTATCTAAACCTTGAACACTTTTATTTTGTAATTGGGAATCACGAATCTTTTGTTTATCACTACCTCCAAGGAAAAATTAAGAATGCTAACGAAGAAATTGTTTCTCGTTTTTTCGATTCCATTCCCATCCTTGAAGAGAATCCCGATTTACTTGCCAAATTTCATACGCTTGTTGAACATTCTGCGCCTTTCTATAAGCTTATCTCAAATCAAGCGTCGTTTTATGCGACCCATGCCCCGTGCAAAAATAAATATCTCGGCAAACTTGATAAAAAGTCCCTACGAAGAATGCGTAATTTCCATCTAGACCGGTCAAGACCTACCGAAGAACAATTGTTATTCCTATTAGAAGAAGCAAATGAGCATCATCCCTATCATTTTTTTGGACACGTTGCCGCTAAAAACGCCTTTCGCTTAAAAAATAAAATCCATCTGGATACTGGCTGCATTCACGGTAACTTACTTACAGAAGCTGTGCTTACACCTACTGGAAAGGTAACCACATGTTCCATCCCTTCGCATCATCAGGATGACTTTCAAGCTCAACTTCCTCTTTTATTCCAATAAAAAAGCCACGCAAATTGCTTTGCGTGGCTCAAACTGTAAACAAAGTTTTTCACAACTTTGTTTACAGTCTTTTTTAACGTGCTGGTTTAATCACAACATAACGGTAAGGATCGCGCCCTTCCGAATGCGTTTCTATTTTTTCATTTTCACTTAAAACAGCATGGATAATTTTTCTTTCAAAAGATGGCATTGGTTCTAAATGAACAGCACTTTTGGTTTTTAGTGCTTTCCCAGCCATCTTTTCTGCAAGATTTGAGAGTGTTTCATAGCGGCGCTCACGATAATCACCGACATTGACAAAGATATTTCTAAACTGCTCACTTTGTTTATTGGCAATTAGTTGAGTCAAGTACTGCAAAGAATTAAGTGTTTGACCATGTTTTCCAATCAAAACTCCAAGGTTTTCACCAGAGATTTGCACGTAAACATCTTTTCCTTCTTCTTTTGCTTCGAGTGAGATCTCCGCCCCCATCTTCTTAGCAACATCCAAAATATATTCCGTGACAATTTGTACACTGTTTTCTTTTTCAATGACCTTAACCATCGCAAGACGTGAACCGATTCCAAAAATCCCTTTTTTACCTTCATCCATGATCTCTACTTCCACTTGATCACGGTTCAAGGCTAGTTCTTTTAGTCCATTTTGAATCGCTTCTTCAACAGTTTGACCTTGTGCAGTGATATCTCTCACTTTCTCTTCTTACCTCCTTTTTTTGAAGCTTTCATGTGCTCTGCTTTTTTCTTCAAACGAGCTTCTTCGGCTTTGGCAGCCTCTTCAGCTTGTTGTAGTCTTTTTGCTTTAAAAGGATTATTAATTAAAAGTGTTTGGAAGACCGTGAAAATGTTCCCGATAATCCAGTATAGCGCTAGTGCTGACGGAAGTGTGATCCCCATAAACAAAATCATAACTGGCATGAAATAAATCATCATGGCCATCGTTTTATTTTGCTGTGTTTGCCCCATCATCGAAATTTTTGATGATAGGAAAGTTGTAATCGCAGCGATGATCGGCAAAATATAGATGGGATCGGGTTGACCTAGCGTCATCCATAAAAATGAATCCGTCTTGATTTCAGCTGTTCGGCTGATCGCTTGATAAAAACCAATTAAAATTGGCATTTGGATAATAAGCGGTAAACAGCCCATCATCGGATTAATATTATGCTCTTGATACAAGCGCATCGTTTCTTGCTGCAATTTTTGCCTTGTTTCATTATCTTTAGAAGCATATTTTTCTTGCAGCTCTTTAAGTAAAGGTTGAACTTTCATCATTTCTTTTTGGCTTTTTAGCTGTTTAATCATAAGTGGCATAATAATTAAGCGAATAATAATCGTAACAACGATAATTCCAACCGCATAATTGCCACCAAAGGCATCAGCAAACCATCTTATCACCCAAGATAATGGAAAGACAATGTAATGACTCCAGAATCCTGGTGAGTCTTTTGTGATTGGATCAGTTGAATAACCACAGCCTGAAAGTACAGTGACTAAAGCAATAACAAGTCCGATCACGAAGAGTTTTTTCTTCAGGTTCTTTTTCTTCTTCAACAAGTGTAACCTCCCCGCCTTTTTTTAAATTTCCAATTCATTTTGAACCGCTCATTCTGGTCTTTTTCAATACTTTTGCAATTTTTAAGACGTGAATCAAACTTTTCTTAATTTCATGAAAATCCATATTGGCCGCCGGTTTTCGGGCGATAATAATATAATCATTTCCTTGTTCGATCTCCTGTTCAAGTTCATGGAATGTCTGTCTAATACAACGTTTCACATGATTTCTACAAACAGCATTGCCAATTTTTTTGCTGACAGAAAGACCAATTCGGAAATGCGTTCCTTCCTTTTCTCTTCTTAATTTATACACGACAAATTGTCGATTGGCAAATGACTTCCCTTTCTTAAACACTCGTTGAAATTCATCATTTTTTTTGATCCGATATTCTTTTTTCATACAGTCTCCCATCTTTTTGCGTGTGCCATCCGCTTTCTATCAAAAATGGATTTTTTCCATAAAAAACAATAAAAAAACCACTGAGCCGTATCAGTGGTCTACGCAGATAATACTTTTCTTCCCTTACGACGACGTGCTGCTAACACTCTGCGGCCGTTTTTAGAACTCATACGTGCACGGAAACCGTGTACTTTTTTTCTTTTACGTTTGCTTGGTTGATATGTTCTTTTCACTTTGTAACACCTCCCATTATCTGGGTCCAATTGATTTAAATCTATTAGACAGTCTTAAATATTGTACGGAAATAAACGTTTTTTGTCAATAGAGCACGAAAAAACTTCGCCCTTAATCATACCATATTTCAAAGTTTAAAAAAACCCTCTTTATAGGAAAAAGCAAAATTTTACTTCAATCTTTTTTCTTACCTTCTTAAAAAGCTTTATTTTCTTTAATCACGAAACTGTGGATAATTATGTGAGGTTATCCACTTTTATCCACAGAACCATAAAAATTAATTGTGAATAAATATATAAAGCAAGAAAAATTATAAACTGGTTACGCACAAGTTATGCACAACCCCACAGATTGTGGGTAACGTTTTTCTACAAGTGGATAAATTTGTGGATATTTTTTGAAAGTCCTTGATATCAAAGCCTTTTTTTGATAAGATATCAGGTGTTGAATAGTAAATAAGTTGAGGAAAAATAAAGTTATCCACATAATTATTTCTTGTTGTGGATATTTTCTTAACAGGGTCCGGATATCTTTATCCACTATTTTTACCGTTTTGTGGATAACTTTGGAAAATCGTCCCTGTTATTTTTCTTCCTTAAAATCATGTCCACAGAAAAAGGGAGGGAAATTTTTTGCAGTCTATAGAAGAGATCTGGACACGTGCACTTGAAATTGTTCAAAAGAATATGAGCAAACCAAGCTATGATACTTGGATGAAATCCACTACTGCACATTCTCTTGAAGACAACACATTTGTCATTTCGGCGCCTAACAATTTTGTTCGTGACTGGCTTGAAAAGAGCTATACGCAGTTCATCGCCAATATTTTACAAGAAGTGACGGGAGCTTCTTATGATGTACGCTTTATTGACGGCGAACAAGAAGAAAATTTTGATTACAAGCCGATTCCACAAAATCAAAACTTACCGGATGAAAATGATCCTGATAACTCCAAACATATGTTAAATCCAAGATATGTCTTTGATACATTTGTAATTGGTTCCGGTAACAGGTTTGCACATGCGGCTTCGCTTGCTGTAGCAGAAGCACCAGCCAAAGCTTACAATCCACTTTTCATTTATGGAGGCGTTGGACTTGGAAAAACGCACTTGATGCATGCTGTTGGTCACTACGTGCAAGAGCACAAAGACAATGCAAATGTGATGTACTTATCCAGCGAAAAATTTACCAATGAATTTATCAGCTCCATTCGCGATAACAAAACAGAAGAATTTCGAACAAAATACCGCAATGTAGATGTACTTTTGATTGATGATATTCAATTTTTAGCTGGTAAAGAAGGAACACAAGAAGAATTTTTCCATACGTTTAATGCGCTTTACGATGAGCAAAAACAAATCATCATTTCAAGTGACCGGCCACCTAAAGAAATTCCAACACTTGAAGATCGGCTTCGTTCACGTTTTGAATGGGGACTAATTACAGATATCACTCCGCCTGATCTTGAAACGCGGATTGCGATTTTGCGGAAAAAGGCTAAAGCGGATGGGCTTGATATTCCAAATGAAGTGATGCTTTATATTGCTAATCAAATTGATTCGAATATTCGGGAGCTTGAAGGGGCACTAATTCGCGTTGTCGCCTACTCTTCTCTTGTAAATAAAGACATTACAGCTGGACTTGCAGCGGAAGCTTTAAAGGACATTATTCCAAATGCCAAAACCTCCGTTATCACAATCAGTGGTATTCAAGAAGCTGTTGGGGAGTATTTCCACGTTAAACTCGAAGACTTTAAAGCTAAAAAAAGAACCAAAAGCATTGCCTTTCCTAGACAAATCGCCATGTACATGTCACGGGAATTAACCGATGCTTCACTTCCAAAAATTGGCGATGAATTTGGTGGGCGTGACCATACAACTGTCATTCATGCTCACGAAAAAATTTCGCAGATGCTTAAAAGCGATCAAGTTTTAAAAAATGATATTCAAGAAATAGAAAAAAATCTACGTAAAAATTAATCTGTGGATAATGTGGATAACAGGACACTAGTTTTCCACTGGTTATACACATGTGGAAAACTTAGAAGAAAAATAGATTAGCTTACTTATCCACAAATCCACAAGGCCTATTACTATTATTACGATTTTCTTATTAATTAATTAAAGAACATCATAAAAAATGAACGGGGGATTTTTCATGAAATTTGTCATCGATCGAGATCATTTGGTCAATGCTGTTAACGAAGTTACACGTGCTATTTCTGCTCGAACAACGATTCCAATTCTTACTGGGATTAAAATTGATGTGAATGATGAAGGTGTTACTCTTACTGGGAGTGACTCAGATATTTCAATCGAAGCTTTTATTCCACTTATTGAACAAGATGAGGTAATTGTTGAAGTCGAATCGTTTGGTGGAATCGTTTTACAATCAAAATATTTTGGAGATATCGTTAGACGACTGCCAGATAAAAACGTTGAAATCGAAGTAACGACTAATAACCAAACAACGATTCGTTCTGGACAAGCTTTCTTTACACTGAATGGGTTAGATGTTTTAGAATACCCGAAACTTCCCGAGGTATCTGAAGGAAAACAAATTCGGATTCCAATCCATGTCCTTAAAAATATTATTCGTCAAACGGTTTTCGCTGTTTCAACGATTGAAGTTCGTCCTGTACTTACTGGGGTGAATTGGATCATTAAAAATGGAACTTTAACGGCTGTTGCAACGGATAGTCATAGACTTGCGCTTCGGGAAATTCCAATTGAAGCTCCTGAAGAGGAAGAATACAACATTGTTATTCCAGGAAAAAGTTTGTCAGAACTCAATAAAATTTTGGATGAAGCTTCTGATTCACTTGAAATCATCCTAGCCAACAACCAAATTTTATTTAAATTAAAAGATTTGCTGTTTTATTCGCGTTTACTCGAAGGAAGTTATCCTGATACTTCAAGACTAATTCCAGCTGAAACAAAATCAGAACTGATTATTAACGCGAAAGCCTTTTTACAAGCGATTGACCGTGCTTCCCTACTCGCAAGAGAAAATCGCAATAATGTAATTAAACTTTCCACATTGGAAAATGGCCAAGTAGAGGTTTCGTCTAACTCTCCTGAAATTGGGAATGTTTCTGAAAAACTCTTCAGTCAAAGCTTTACTGGCGAAGATTTACAAATTTCCTTTAACGGAAAATATATGATGGATGCTTTACGTGCGTTTGAAGGCGATGATATTCAAATTTCGTTTTCTGGAACAATGCGTCCTTTCGTTCTTCGTCCACGTGATGCGGAAAATCCAAATGAAATTTTACAATTGATTACACCTGTTCGAACTTATTAATTGATAAAAAGCTCACCAATTTAGGTGGGCTTTTTTATGTAAATTTTACAGAAGCTCCATATTAGCCTTAAATTTCATTTTTCACTTAAAATAGTATCCCCCCATTATTTTTAATAAAAAACCGAAAAACGATGCTTTAGAAAATAATCTTTGTAATTATAGGCAAACTTTAGTAAAATAGAAGATAGCGATAAAATAGATTGGGTGTGAGATTTTGGCGAATATTGTAACAATAGACAGTGACTATGTAACACTGGGACAGCTTTTGCAGATGCTTGATGTTGTTGAATCTGGGGGAATGGCAAAAGCATTTCTAAGCGAACATCCGATTTATGTAAACGGCGAACAAGATAACAGACGAGGCAGGAAACTGCGGAATGGCGATGTCATTTTAGTTCCCGGAAAAGGAAAAGTTAAGATTGAACAATCTTAGGAAAAAAACATGCTGTTAAAACAATTAACGCTTAAAAATTTCCGAAACTATGATGAACTTACAATCGATCTCGACCCGTCTATCAATGTATTTCTTGGCGAAAATGCTCAAGGAAAAACAAATTTATTAGAAGCGATATTGATGCTTTCGCTCGCTAAGTCGCACCGGACGACAAACGACAAAGATTTTATCCAGTGGGATAAAGCGGAAGCAAAGATTAGTGGACGAATTGAAAAACACGGACAAACTTTGCCACTTGAACTCACGCTTACTCAACAAGGAAAAAAAGCAAAGGTCAATCACATTGAGCAAAAAAAGTTGAGTCAGTATGTTGGAAATTTAAACGTGGTCATGTTTGCCCCAGAAGATTTAACGCTTGTAAAAGGTGCACCAGGCGTAAGACGACGTTTTATGAATATGGAAATCGGTCAAATGCAGCCTGTTTATTTACATGATTTAAGTGTTTTTCAGCGGATCTTACACCAGCGAAACCAATTTTTGAAGCAAGCAAAGTTAAAGAAGAACTTTGATGAAGTCATGCTTGGCATTCTCGATGAGCAATTTGCAGAGGTCGCCATTAAATTGACGGAAAGGCGTTCCGCGTTTATCCAAAAGTTGCAAGCTTATGCAGCTCCGATCCATCATGATATTTCGCGAGGGCTTGAAACGCTACAAATTGAGTATAAGCCTTCTGTTTCACTCGATCAGGACGGCGATCATTTACAGAACTTACTTGAAAAAATGAAAACCATTCGGCAAAGAGAAATCGACCGAGGCGTCACACTTATCGGACCGCATCGGGATGATTCTCTATTTTATGTTAATGGGCAAAATGTACAAGTGTTCGGCTCGCAAGGTCAACAGCGAACAACAGCTTTATCTGTAAAACTTGCTGAAATTGACTTGATTCATGAAGAAACAAAGGAATATCCCCTCCTCTTGCTTGATGATGTATTAAGTGAACTTGATGACTACAGGCAGTCTCATTTGCTTGAAACGATTTCTGGCAAAGTGCAAACATTTGTTACGACAACTAGCGTAAGTGGGATTAAACATGCAAAGCTCGAACAAGCTACTACTTTTGAAGTGGAAAAAGGTCACATAAAAAAATCCTAATTTTAGGTTGATATAATAGAAAATGAGAAAGTGCGGTGAAGCTTAGATGTCAGAAGAAAATATTACAAATGTACATGAAAATGCTTCGGACTATAATGACAATCAAATTCAGGTTTTAGAGGGATTAGAAGCCGTAAGAAAACGGCCAGGTATGTATATAGGTTCAACCAGTCAGCGCGGACTTCACCATTTAGTTTGGGAAATCGTCGATAACTCAATTGACGAAGCTTTAGCTGGTTTTTGTACAGAAATCGAAATTACGATTGAAGCCGATAACAGTATTACTGTTCAAGATAATGGACGCGGAATGCCAACAGGGATCAATGAAAAAGTAGGTCGCCCAACGATTGAAGTTATTTTTACAGTGCTTCATGCTGGCGGTAAGTTTGGCGGTGGCGGCTATAAAGTATCTGGTGGTCTTCACGGCGTTGGGGCTTCCGTTGTTAATGCTCTTTCAACAGAGCTAGAAGTTTACGTGCATCGTGATGGAAAAAAATATTATCAACGTTTTGAACGTGGAAATGTTGTATCAGATCTTGAAAATCAAGGGGAAACAGATTATCGTGGTACGATTGTCCATTTTAAACCAGATCCTGAAATTTTCACTGAAACTGTGGAATTTGACTACGAAGTTTTACGGACACGTGTCCGCGAATTAGCTTTCTTAAATCGTGGATTAATGATTTCGATTGAAGATAAACGTGCTGAACATCAAGTGAAAAAGGAATATCACTATGAAGGTGGAATTAAATCGTATGTTGATCACTTAAATCAATCGAAAGAAGTCATTCACGATGAGCCGATTTACATCGAAGGTGAACGTGATGGCATCATGGTAGAAGTGGCTATCCAATATAATTCTGGATTTTCAAGTTCGATCATTTCTTTTGCTAACAATATTCACACTTATGAAGGCGGAACGCATGAATCTGGCTTTAAAACAGCACTTACACGTGTAATCAATGATTATGCAAGACGTAATAAGCTTTTTAAAGATAATGATGAAAATTTGTCTGGTGAAGATGTGCGAGAAGGTTTAACTGCGATTATTTCGGTTAAACACCCTGACCCACAATTTGAAGGGCAAACGAAAACCAAATTGGGAAACTCAGAAACGCGCTCGATTACAGATAAGCTTTTTTCAGAAGCTTTGAGCAAGTTTATGTTGGAAAACCCAGATGTCAGCAAGAAAATTGTTGAAAAAGGAGTTATGGCTTCGAGAGCTCGACTAGCAGCAAAACGTGCCCGCGAAGTTGCCCGTAAGAAAACTGGGCTTGAAATTTCCAATTTGCCAGGGAAACTTGCGGATTGTTCGTCTAGAAATCCAGAAATCAGTGAGCTTTATATCGTTGAGGGGGATTCAGCCGGCGGTTCTGCTAAACAAGGACGTGATCGACTTTTCCAAGCAATTCTTCCAATCCGTGGAAAAATCTTGAACGTTGAAAAAGCGCGTCTCGATAAAATTTTGGCAAACGAAGAAATTCGAACGATCTTTACGGCAATGGGAACTGGTTTTGGTGGCGATTTTGATGTTTCAAAAGCACGCTATCATAAACTGATTATCATGACCGATGCCGATGTGGATGGTGCGCACATCCGGACGCTATTGCTTACGCTTTTCTATCGTTATATGCGTCCGCTTGTGGATGCTGGTTATATTTATATTGCTCAGCCTCCCCTTTATCAAATTAAACATGGGAAACAAGTTGAATATGTGTATTCAGATGAGCAGTTAGATGATTACTTGGCAAAATTAGGCGATGAAAAATATGCCATTCAGCGTTATAAAGGGCTTGGAGAAATGAATCCGGAACAGCTTTGGGATACGACAATGAATCCTGAAAACCGGACGTTGCTACAAGTTAGCGTTAATGATGCCATTGATGCGGATGAAACATTTGAAATGCTTATGGGTGACCGAGTTGAACCGCGTCGGAAATTCATCGAAGAAAATGCTCAGTATGTTAAAAACTTGGATATTTAATTTTATTTCCTGGGAAATAATCAAATCTAATTTAGCTTAGAATTGGAAAGGGAGGTTTCGTTATAATGGCAGAAACACCAAATCATCGAGTCAAAGAAGTTAATTTAAATAAAGAAATGCGAACGTCTTTCCTAGATTATGCAATGAGTGTTATCGTTGCTCGTGCCCTTCCTGATGTGCGTGATGGACTTAAACCCGTTCACCGCAGGATTTTATATGCAATGAATGATCTGGGAATGACTTCTGACAAGGCCTACAAAAAATCGGCTCGTATTGTCGGTGAAGTAATTGGTAAGTATCACCCACATGGTGACTCGGCCGTGTACTTCACGATGGTTCGGATGGCGCAAGATTTCAGTTATCGTTATATGCTTGTTGATGGACACGGAAACTTTGGTTCTGTGGATGGAGATATGGCTGCTGCGATGCGTTATACGGAAGCACGGATGTCGAAAATCTCGATGGAACTTTTGCGAGATATCAATAAAGACACGATTGATTATGAAGATAACTATGATGGTTCGGAAAAAGAGCCGGCAATTTTGCCAGCACGTTTTCCAAACTTGCTTGTTAATGGTTCATCTGGGATTGCGGTTGGGATGGCTACAAATATTCCAACACACCATCTTGGTGAAGTCATTGATGGGGTCCTTGCTTTAAGTCATAATCCAGATATTTCGATTCGAGAACTAATGGAACATATTCCGGGACCTGACTTCCCTACTGCTGGTCTTATTATGGGACGTAGCGGAATTAGACGGGCTTATGAAACAGGACGTGGATCCATCACTGTTCGTGCTCGCGTGGATATTGAAACAAAAAGTAATGGAAAAGAAACTATTTTGATTACGGAACTACCTTATCAAGTCAATAAAGCACGGCTGATTGAGCGGATTGCTGAACTGGCTCGTGAGAAGAAAATTGATGGGATCACTGAACTGAATGATGAATCTGACCGTTCAGGTATGCGGATTGTCATTGAAGTTCGTCGCGACATTAGTGCAAGTGTAGTTGTCAATAATTTGTATAAAATGACAGCACTGCAAACTACTTTTGGGATTAACATGTTGGCGCTTGTTGATAGCCATCCAAAAGTGTTGAATTTAAAACAAATTCTATATCATTATCTAGAACATCAAAAAGTTGTTATTCGCCGTAGAACTGAATTTGATTTGCGTAAAGCAGAAGCACGTGCGCATATTCTGGAAGGTTTACGAATTGCACTTGATAATATTGATGCTGTAATCAGTTTGATTCGAGGATCAAAGACAACTGAAATTGCTAAAGAAGGCTTGATGACACAATTTAGCTTGTCTGAAAAGCAATCACAAGCCATTCTCGATATGCGTTTGCAACGTTTAACAGGTTTAGAACGCGAGAAAATCGAGGAAGAATACAACAATTTGATGCAGCTAATCAATGAATTAAAAGCGATTCTGGCTGATGAAGAACGTATTCTTGAAGTTATTCGTGAAGAGTTAGAAGAAATCAAACAGAAGTATAGCGATAAACGCCGCACAGAAATCTTAACGGGAGACCTTGTCAGCATTGAAGATGAGGACCTTATTCCTGAAGAAGAAGTGGCGATTACGTTAACGAAAAAAGGCTACATCAAGCGTTTGCCGCTGTCTACGTATCGGAGTCAGCGCCGTGGTGGTCGTGGAATTCAAGGCATGTCCACTCATGAAGATGACTTTGTGGAACATTTGATTGCAACGAGCACGCATGATACTCTCCTATTCTTTACGAATACAGGGAAAGTCTACCGGGCGAAAGGTTACGAGGTTCCTGAGTACGGACGTACGGCAAAAGGAATCCCGCTAATCAATTTGCTAGGCATTGAAAGCCAAGAACAAGTGAATGCGGTTATCAATTTAAGTGAATTCACTGATGACGATTATCTCTTCTTTGCAACGAAACACGGTGTTGTGAAACGCTCTGCCCTTTCGCAATTTGCGAATATCCGTCAAAGCGGTTTACGTGCAGTGGATCTTCGTGAAAATGATGAGCTCATCTCTGTTCAAATGACTGATGGCAGCAAGAAGATGATTATTGCGACGAAAGCAGGTCAATCGATTTATTTCCCAGAAGATAATATTCGGGTAATGGGTCGTACGGCTGCAGGAGTGCGCGGAATTCGTCTTCATAATGATGATGAGGTAATTGGCATGGAAGTGCTTGAAGATGACCAGAACGTGCTTGTCGTGACGGAGAACGGTTACGGGAAACAAACTCCTGCCGAACAGTATCCGCTTCGCAATCGTGGCGGTATGGGTGTTAAAACCGTATCCATTACTGAAAAGAATGGTCCACTTGTTGCGATGAAGACTGTTACTGGTGATGAAGATATCATGTTGATGACGATTCATGGCGTCTTGATTCGTTTTGAAGTGGAAACTGTATCTGAAACTGGAAGAAGTACGATGGGTGTGAAACTGATTCGTTTGGATGAAAACGAAAAAGTCGCTACTGTTGCTAAAGTTCCTAAAGAAGATGATGAAATTCTTGAGGAAGAAGAAGCAGAAGACGATCAAACCCTGAAAACAGAAGTTCCAGATGAAAGTTTTGAAGAAGACGGACCAAACTTAGAAGAATAATGAAATTACATGCGGATGGCATGTTGAGATTCTTCTCAATGTGTCATCTGTTTTTTTATGAATAAAAATTTACAGTCAAGTAAGATTGAAAAAAATCAATGAAATGATTATCATTATCATAGTAGTCTATTTTAATAGCAAACCTTGTGCAGAAAGTAGGAAAAAGAATGACTAAGAAAAACAAGGACTCGCAAAATGTTGAAATTTGGGCGGATCTTGTAAACATAAAAGATTTGATTCTTGCAATTATTATTTGTATAGGATTTACCATGGGCGGTTATTTTATTGCTCCCGGAAAAGCACCAATGCCCCTTTTCTTTGGGCTAGGCGGTGCCATTATCGGCTTCATCATTTCAAGTTTAATCATCAAGCCGAAACGAACACTACGCGAAAGTGATGAGACGGAGGCGACTGACAAATGACGCTTCAACTTGTGATTGAAATGATTCTTGCTTCTGTTCTCGCAGCTGGGATTTATACGATTATTGGGATTGCTCCCGGGACAGATGAAACAGCAGTACTTGCTCCTGTGACTCTTGCACTCGTTTTATTAGGCGTTTCCCCGATGGTTGTGCTTGCTTTTTTTGTTTCGGCTGTTGTGACGCTTAATTTGACGGACGCAGTGCCTGTCGCTGTTGCAGGAACACCAGGTGGGGTTATGGCCTCGCCAATGGTCCCTTATGGGCTCACTTTGAAAGAGGCTGGTCAATCAGTTGTTGGGATACGCAAAATGGCTTCTGGAGCTGCTATTGGAACGATTGTGGCTGTTCCGATTAGTTTAGCTTTGGCAGGTCTTCTGGCTCCGCTATCCGAAGTGATTACGAAGTACTCGGCCCCTGTTTTCTTTATCGGCGCTATATTTCTTGCCTTAGTAAGTAAAAATAAAATTTTATCGTTACTCGCTATCTTACCTTTCAGTTTACTTATCGAGGGAATGCGTTATTTGTATTGGGGTGTTGGCGCGGTTCCTGAAACGAAGACGATCACGATTTCATTTTTCCTTGGGATTACGATCGGTCCGATGATTTTCAGTATGATTTCGCTACTGAATAAGGAACATCGTGAAAAATTGCCTAAACAAGATAAGCGCGAGATTGTGATTGCAAATGTTGGAAAACAAAAGGGATTTCCTAACCCGTTCAAGGTATTAACGAAGCAAGAATCTTGGGCAACGCTTGGAACATCTATCGCTGGCTGTTTTACCTTTTTTATGAGCCCGGTTGGAATGACTGTGTTATTTGGTGAAGCGGTTGTGAGCCGAGTGAAGAATCCAATTAAGAAGGCAAAAATTGCCCTAGCTAGTATGGAAGGTTTGGCGCATTCGACTTATTTAGCGGGGTTATTGATTCCACTTATCGCGCTTGGGGTTCCCCTGTCGCCTGTTGCGATTGGTCCGGCAAATCCACTTTTTAATGCCCCTCCTATTTTCACGTTGGATAAAAATATGCACCACTTGCTCACGATGTCGGAATTTACGATTGCAACGATTGTCGGTTCAGTTGTAGGACTTGGACTAACATATTATGTTATCATGAAGTATTCCCAGCAAATTTGTCGTTTTGTGTTTAAATTTATTCCACATGAAGCGATTTTAGGATTATTTATTGCGCTTGTTATGATGCTTAGCTACATGGATGGTGGATTTATCAATATGATGGGTGTACTTCTTGTCGCAATTGTATCGGGCGCACTTAGTCGACTCGGGATTAACTTTGGTGTGTTATTTATGACGCTTTATGCCGCACCTTGGATTGTCACAACGTTATTCTAAAATCAGGAAGGAATGGAGCCAATTGGCTACAGGACGTGCAACTGCAAAATTAATACTATGTGGCGAACACGCTGTTGTTTATGGTGAACCTGCAATTGCTGTACCTTTTTCGCAGGCTGTCATTGAAACAGAGGTTTTGCCAACGAATCAAAAAACTAAATTTTCGTCTGCTTTTTTCACAGGCGATTTGGATAATATGCCCCCGATTCTTTTTGGAATTAAAGAAATGGCTGAGGCTATTTTAGCGCAGATTGGAACAGAACCCGTTTTGATTCGCGTTTTGACGGAAATACCAATCGGACGTGGTCTCGGCTCGAGTGCTGCTGTAGCGGCAAGTGTAGCCCGTGCTTTATTCGCTTATTTTAAGCAAGAACTGACAGATGAGGCGTTGCTCAAATTTGTAAATCAATCTGAAAAAATAGCTCATGGGAACCCAAGTGGTATCGATGCGGTCACGGTTGTAACTGAAAAACCAGTTTGGTTTGAAAGAGATTTGGCCCTTGAAACGATGCACTTTCATGAAAAACTTTTTTTGGTGGTCGCTGATACGGGGATTCCCAGTGAGACGCGCGCCGCGGTTGCGGATGTTGGAAGGTTGCTTGAAACGCAGCCGGAAAAATTCAAACCGATGATTCAGGAACTTGGAAATATTTCCCGGGAAATACGGAAGCAACTTGAAGGTGAAGCGGACATTCAGCAAGTAGGAAAAGCGATGAATGCTGCCCAAGCTATTTTGGAGGAACTTACGGTTAGTGATGCAAGCTTAGAAAAGCTGATTCGTGTAGCCTTGCAAAATGGCGCAGCGGGTGCGAAGTTGACCGGAGGCGGACGTGGCGGTTGTATGGTAGCTCTTGTTTCTAGCAAAAAGCAGGCTGAGTCGTTAGTGAAGGCTCTCCATGAAGCGGGTGCTAGTGAAGAATGGATTTTTACGATTGGAGAAGGAACGCATGAAAGTAACAGCGGTAGCTCACACCAATATAGCGCTTATTAAGTATTGGGGGAAACGGGATGAAAAGTTGATTTTGCCATCCAATAGCAGTTTATCAATTACGCTTGATAAGTTTTTTACGGAAACCACTTTTGAATGGAGCAATTCGCAGGAAAAGGATTTGCTCGTTTTAAATGGTGAGGAGCGTGAAGATAAGAAAATTCAGCGATATTTGGATGTTTTGCGACATGAATTTGATATTACTTTGCGCGCGGTGATCCATTCGGAAAATCATGTGCCTACTGCGGCAGGGCTAGCTTCTTCAGCTTCAGCGTTTGCAGCTCTTGCAACTGCGGCTTCAGCGTCACTTGGACGAAAGGATTCGAAGATTGCTCTATCTCGACTCGCCCGGCTTGGATCTGGCTCTGCTAGTCGTTCTATTTTTGGCGGCTTGGCGATTTGGCAAAAAGGTGAAAAAGCGGATGGATCGGATTCTTATGCGGTTCCTTTTGAAAGTGAGTTAACTGATCAACTGGCTGTTGTCGTCGCGATTGTGTCTGATCGACCTAAAAAAATTTCCAGTCGAAGTGGAATGAAGCAAACGGTACTTACCTCCCCTTTTTTTGCGGAATGGACGAGGACAGCTGAACTGGATTTGGAAGCTATCAAAAAAGCTTTTGCGAACTCTGATTTCACACAAGTTGGTGAGATTTTGGAGCATAACGCAATGAAAATGCACGCAACAACCTTGAGTGCCAACCCGCCATTCACATATTTTAGTCAGGAATCGCTGCTTGTGATGGAAGCTGTGAGAGAGTTGCGGGCTGACGGGATTGAAGCTTATTTTACGATGGATGCTGGACCAAATGTTAAAATTGTATGTTTAAGGCAAGACGAAGAAAAAGTAGCCAGTCGAATTGATCAATTGGTAGGTCGCGTTTTAATTTGTCACGCAGGTGAAGGAGCTAAGGTGATTCAGAATGAAAATGGAAATTAAAATTCCTGGAAAACTTTATATAGCAGGTGAATATGCAGTAGTTGAATCTGGACATACGGCGGTTTTAGCTGCAGTGGATCGCTACATCACATTGGTTCTCGAAGACGCGCCAAAAAATGAACTCAAAATTCCGCACTATGAAGACCAAGTGACTTGGCAAACGGGCGAAGAGCTGAAAGCGAGCGGAGAACACTGGTCGTTTACAGCTGAAGCGATCAATACTGTAACGGCTTATTTGAAAGCTCGGGGAATTTCGCTTACGCCAGTTAAAATGACGATTCAAACAGAATTGATCGATGCTTCCGGTTTTAAATACGGACTTGGTTCAAGTGCTGCGGCAACAGTGGCTGTTGTTAATGCGTTGCTTGAAAAATTCGCACCAGAAACGGATTTGCTAACAAGATTTAAACTTGCTGCCCTTTCACATCTTGTTGTGCAGGGAAATGGTTCTTGCGGAGATATTGCTTCTTGTATGTATGGTGGCTTCATTGCCTATACAACTTTTGATCAGGAATGGATCAAGCGGCATTTGCCTTATGAATCCTTAAACTGGTTTATTGAAAATGATTGGCCAGCTTTGAAAATTGAAAGACTGACGATGCCTGATTGGCCATTTTTAGTTGGCTGGACGGGAAAACCTGTTAGTACTGGGCGTCTTGTATCCGAGATTCAGTTGTTTAAGCAAAAAAATCAACTGGCTTATAAGCAATTTTTAGAGGATTCAACAGCTGCCGTTAATCATTTGCTAACGGGGTTAAAAAAACAAGATCAAGCCATTGTATTTGAAGCAATTAAGGAAAATAGAGGATTACTTCAAAATCTCGGCTTACAGGCAGGGGTACAAATTGAAACGGAGCTCCTTGAAAAATTAGCTCAAATCGCGGCAGATTGTTCTGGTGCAGGAAAATCATCTGGTTCTGGCGGCGGCGATTGCGGCATTGCTTTTTTGCCTGACTCTAAAGCGGCGGAAAAGGTCAAAAGTGCTTGGCAAGAAGCAGGAATTATGCCACTTCCATTCCATACTGGACAAGTAACGATTAAAAAATAAAAGCTAAAAACTCGATCTAATTTCACTAGGTCGGGTCTTTTTTTATTTGTGAAAAATTTAATATGTACAGTCTTTGAATAATTGATAGATATAGGTTATAATATTAAACGAATATGCACATAGTGTTTTTTATTGCTTGAGAAGTTTGTGAAAATAATCGAAAACATGCTTTGCGGGAGTAGAAAACGAATTTGGAATTTTAATATTTTATGCGCGTTATACGAACTGTATACTTCAAAAGGAAAAGAGGGGATTAGGGTGTCAAAGATACTGAAATCATTACTTCTTACCGTCTCAGCTGGATTTTTAGCTGTATTAAGCGGTTGTGGTGATTTAGCGGTACTAGATCCAAAGGGACCGGTTGCCAAAGATCAGAGTAATCTAATTATCTATTCGATATTCTTCATGCTACTGATCGTGCTAACCATTTTTGTGTTGCTTACGATTATTCTATTTAAATACCGTGAACGAAAAAATCCAAAGAATTACGAACCAAATATGCACGGAAGCCGTAAACTGGAAATTTTATGGACGCTTATTCCAATCATAATCGTTATTGCACTTGCAATTCCAACTGTCAAAACGATTTATGCGGGCGAAGAAGCTCCAAAAGTAACATCGCATAAGGATCCAGTTGTGATTTATGCGACGAGTGTGGACTGGAAATGGATATTCAGTTATCCAAATGAAAGTATTGAGACTGTCAACTATGTACATATTCCTACAGATCGACCAGTTCTCTTCAAATTAACATCCGCAGATACAATGACTAGTTTTTGGGTGCCTCAACTAGGTGGTCAAAAATATGCGATGTCAGGCATGTCAATGAACTTGTATTTACAAGCTGATGAAGAAGGAACTTATAAAGGACGGAATGCAAACTTTAACGGAGAAGGCTTCCACGAACAGCGCTTTAACGTAATCGCACAATCTGAAAGCGACTATAAAGCATGGGCGAAGAAAACAAAAGCCAATTCTCCACTGATCACACAAGATATTTATGATCGTTTGCTTATTCCAGGAGGCTCGAAAGAAAAGAGTTATTCAGGAACTCACTTGGCCTTTGTTGATGTGGCAGCGGACCCTGAATATGTCTTTTATGCGTATGAACGTTTTGGCTACAAGCTAACGAATCCGCATAATCCAAATGAAAAAGTGACAATTTCTGATAAGCCACTTAAACCTGCTCGTCCAGTTACGGTTACAAATCCGCAATTTGAACGGCATCACATGAAGCCAATGATCATTAAAAATGGCGAGAAATATCACTCAGATAAGCACTATGATAAAGAAATGAAAAAAATGGAAGACGACATCCAAACGAACGAATTCAATAAAAAAGAATCCGACGACGCGGGCGAGTAAAGGGGGAAACTAAAACATGAAATGGAACGAATTTATCATCACTGGCGACCCTCTGATCTTAGGTGCACAAGTTTCGATCGCACTCGTCAGTATTGGGATTGTCGTGCTGTTAACGTATACGAAAAAATGGAAATGGCTTTTCAAAGAATGGATTTCCTCCGTTGACCATAAACGGATTGGGATCATGTATTTGATTGCTGCTGTTTTAATGTTCTTCCGGGGCGGCGTGGATGCGCTCATGATGCGTACCCAACTTGCTTTACCTGGAATGAAGTTTTTAGATGCACAGCACTATAACGAAGTCTTTACAACACACGGAACGATCATGATTTTGTTCATGGCAATGCCGTTTGTTATCGGGTTAATGAACATCGCAGTACCGCTTCAAATTGGTGCGCGCGACGTAGCATTCCCATTCTTAAATAATTTGAGTTTCTGGACATTCTTCATGGGGGCAATGCTTTTCAACTTGTCCTTTGTAATCGGTGGTTCTCCAGCAGCAGGCTGGACAAACTATGCGCCACTTGCAGAAGAATTTAGCCAAGGCTATGGAATTAACTTTTACTTGCTCGGAGTTCAGATAGCCGGGATAGGAACGCTTATGACAGGGATTAACTTCTTTGTCACGATAATGCGGATGCGTGCTAAAGGCATGACGCTGATGAAAATGCCAATGTTTACTTGGACAATTTTGATCACTTCCCTAATTATCATCTTTGCTTTCCCTGTTTTGACAGTAGCGCTTGCTCTCATGTCATTTGACCGCTTATTTGGAACAGCATTCTTTACGCTAGCAAATGGTGGTTTACCGATGATGTGGGCCAACCTTTTCTGGGTTTGGGGGCATCCGGAGGTATACATTGTTATCCTACCGGCATTCGGGGTCTTCTCAGAAGTTATTTCTACCTTTTCGAAAAAGAAACTGTTTGGTTATCCAGCCATGGTTGCTGCCATCGTTGTTATCTCCATTTTGAGTTTCATTGTTTGGGTCCATCACTTCTTCACGATGGGTTCAGGCGCACTTGTTAACTCATTCTTCTCGATTACGACGATGATGATTGCCATACCGACTGGGATTAAAATATTCAACTGGCTATTTACGATGTATAAAGGCCAGATTCGATTTGATACACCAATGCTTTGGTCGCTTGCTTTCATACCAAACTTTGTTATTGGTGGGGTAACTGGGGTTATGCTTGCCATGGCCGCAGCGGATTATCAATATCACAATACGTACTTCCTTGTATCTCACTTCCACTATGTGTTGATTGCAGGAACCGTATTCTCTTGTTTCGCCGGTTTAATTTACTGGTATCCAAAAATGTTTGGTTACAAGCTGAATGAAAAAATTGGTAAATGGTTCTTCTGGATTTTTGTAATCGGCTTTAATGTCTGCTTCTTCCCGCAATATTTCTTGGGACTCGACGGCATGCCACGTCGACTTTACACTTATACACAAGGAGACGGCTGGACAACATTGAACCTTATTTCCTCTATCGGAGGCTTCCTGATGGGAGTAGCATTCTTAATTCTTTGCTGGAATATCGTTTACAGCTTCAAACATTCAAAACGCGAAGTAAGTGGCGATTCTTGGGACGGAGCTGGGCGTACACTCGAATGGGCAACAAGCTCTGCGATTGCGCCAAAATATAACTTTGCAATTCTACCAGAATGGCACAGCATTGATGATTTTTGGAATAAGAAGCAAGAAGGCAAGTCTTACTTGGACGATAAAAATTATCAGCCTATTCATATGCCAAGCAACACAATGCTCGGATTTGTGATGTCTGTCTTCTTCTTCATCGGCGCGTTTGGTCTTGTCTTCTACTGGTACTGGCTTGGACTCCTTGGAGGACTGGGTGTACTAGGCTGCATGATTTATCGTTCTTTCCAAAAAGACGACGGTTATCATGTTTCAGTTGAAGAAATTCGTGCAACAGAAGAGCATGCTGCTCACGAACGTGAAACGGGCGTAAAGGAGGGTAACCCATGGAATCTGTAAAAACAAATTCGAACCTTCCACTTGAGTATCAATCTGAACAAGGGAGACTGAACATTCTTGGCTTCTGGATTTTCCTTGGTGCAGAAATTGCGCTTTTTGCAACGCTTTTTGCGACTTATTTTGTGATGATGAAAGCCGGTTCGAATGCGGGACATCCGCCAGCAGAAATGTTCGAACTACCGCTTGTACTCATCATGACATTCCTGCTACTTGCAAGTAGTTTTACTTGTGGCTTAGCTATTGGTGAAATGCGTAAAGGCAATACGAAGATGTTGATGGTTTATTCAATCATCACATTGCTTCTAGGTGCTGGCTTTGTTGGATTTGAAATCTATGAGTTTGCACATTACATTATGGAAGGCGTAACGATGCAAGTCGGCTCATACTGGTCTTCGTTCTTCGTTTTACTTGGAACCCACGGCGCCCATGTAACGATCGGCTTATTCTGGATTACGTTTATCCTTATTCAAATTAAAATGCGCGGTTTGACGCCACGTGCAGCATCCAAAGTCTTTATTTCAAGCTTATATTGGCATTTCTTGGATGTTGTCTGGATTTTCATCTTCACGGGTGTCTACCTGTTAGGGATGGTGAACTAAATGGCTGAAAACAAAAATACAAATAGCGCACATGTTGAATCGGGTATCCCGTGGAAGCATATCATTGGCTTTATCTTATCCATCGTATTAACTTTACTAGCTGTTTGGGTAGCACTTTACTCTTCGCTTGATTATAGCGTGAAGCTAGTCATTATCTTCATCTTTGCATTCATTCAAGCAGCTTTACAGCTTTTGATGTTTATGCACATGACAGAAGGTCGCGATGGCCGAATCCAAGTCGGCAACATCCTTTTCGCAGCGTTTATTGCGATTGTGGTTGTCATTGGCTCTTATTGGGTCATGGAAATCGGACATATGAACCATTTAATGTAAAATTTTATTAAAATAGAACAGGAGTTAGGGAAAATGTTTCCTAGACTCCTGTTTTTTATTAGTGAAAATGGTTTTGTGACAACATTTCAAGTAATTTATATTTTTTATGAACAAAATTTCAAAAATATATTTTACAAATGTAAAAGTGTGTGCTATGATAAATTTGTAAAAAGAAAGGGGTTACAAAAATGAATATAACGACTGCAGAATTAGCCAAATATTTAGACCACACAAATTTAAAACCAAATGCGACAAAAAGCGACATTGAGGTCACTTGTCAGGAAGCATTAAAATATAACACGGCTTCTGTTTGTGTTAACGCTTACTGGATTCCATTTGTTGCAGAACAACTGAAAGATTCAACAGTAAAACCAATCGCTGTTGTTGGTTTCCCACTTGGAGCGACAACAACGAAATCAAAAGTATTTGAAACACAAGTTGCCATTCAAGATGGTGCCGAAGAAATTGATATGGTTTTAAATATCGGGGAACTGATCGCTGGAAACCACAGTGAAGTTGAAAAAGATATTCATGACGTGGCTCTAGAAACTCACAAAACAGGAAAATTATTAAAAGTCATCATTGAAACTTCTTACTTGAACAACGAACAAATCGTAGCTGCTTGCGAAATTTCGGAAAAAGCTGGCGCAGATTATGTGAAAACTTCAACAGGGTTTAGTTCAGCTGGAGCAAAAGTAGAAGATGTTGCTTTAATGCGCAAAACAGTTGGAGATCGTCTAGGAGTGAAAGCTTCTGGTGGAATCCACTCCAGAGAAGAAGCTTTAGCAATGATCGAAGCTGGGGCTAGCCGTCTTGGTGTAAGTGCGACAAAACAAATATTGGCTTAAGATAGGCATTCCGTGTAAAATGTAAGAAGAGAAATAACGAAAAAGCTGCTTAAAAAGATTTAAGTAGAAACCAGGCACCTCACTCAATTACAATGAATCGTGTAATCGAGTAATTTTAATAGAGAAGGAGACTTTTTCATGAATAAGTACAATCGAGTTTTTGCGATCGTCATTGATTCTGTTGGAACTGGAGCCGCACCGGATGCTGATAAATTTGGTGATGTTGGTTCAGATACGTTAGGTCACGTTGGTGAAGCGTATCAAGGAAAACTGAAATTACCAAACTTGCAAAAATTAGGCTTATCAAATCTTAGAGAAACGGCGATTGAAGGTGTGGCGAAGGCGGAACAACCGCTTGGCTATTATGGTAAAATGACGGAGATTTCCGCAGGGAAAGATAGCATGGATGGGCACTGGGAAATGATGGGACTGCCTGTTACAGAGCCGCTTAGTTATTTTCCAAATGGTTTCCCGGACGAGCTACTAGCTAAAATTTCAGAGTTCTC
This sequence comes from Listeria kieliensis, assembly GCF_003369925.1. Lineage (GTDB taxonomy): Bacteria > Bacillota > Bacilli > Lactobacillales > Listeriaceae > Listeria > Listeria kieliensis_A. Next base: position 953,763 of record NZ_LARY01000002.1, read on the forward strand.
AGGCCGCAAAATTGTTGGCAATAAACCAGCTTCTGGAACAGAAATTATTAAAGAGCTCGGGGAACATCAGCTAGAAACTGGGGATTTGATTATTTACACATCAGGCGATTCCGTATTACAGATTGCTGCACATGAAGAAGTCATCCCAGTTGATGAGCTTTACAAAATTTGTGAGTTTGCTCGTAGCTTAGTGAATGGTCCTGAATATGTAGTAGGACGTGTCATCGCTAGACCATACGTGGGAACGAATAAAGATAACTTTACAAGAACCGCTAACCGACATGATTTTGCATTAAAACCAACAAGTAAAACCGACTTGGATGATCTCCAAGCGGCTGGTATTCATACAGTTGGAATTGGCAAAATCAATGACATTTTCTCCGGTCAAGGATTAGATGAAGTTTATCATAATGAAAGCAATATGGACGGCATGGATCATTTAGACCACGTCATGGCAAAAGACTTCAAGGGTTTTTGTTTCGTAAATTTAGTGGATTTTGATTCAATGTATGGCCATCGCCGTGATCCAATTGGTTTTGGTCAAGCTTTGATGGACTTTGATGAACGCCTTGGTCAAGTTTTAGCCAACTTGAAAGAGGATGATTTGTTGATGATAACAGCAGATCATGGTAATGATCCAGGCTTTAAAGGAACCGATCATACGCGCGAACAAGTACCGCTTTTAGCTTATTCGCCAAGCATGAAACAAGGAAACAGTTTAGGCATTCGCAAAACATTTGCTGATTTAGGAGCTACTGTAACAGATAACTTTGGCGTTTCTGGTAGCAAAGTGGGAACAAGTTTTTTAGCAGAATTAAATTAAAGGGAAAACGGGGAGGAAGAGGATAACAATGACAGATGAAGAAAAAATCAAGCAAAGTCTGCTAGTAGCACACCTTTATTATGAAGAAAATATGGGGCAAGCTGCCATTGCAAAAAAATTGAATCTTTCTCGCCCGACCATTTCCCGGTTATTACGAAGTGCTAGAGATAGCGGTCTCGTTAAAATCCAAATTTTTAACCCGCTGCTAAACGCTGATGAGCTGTCGCAGCAATTGTCCAAAAAATATGGGGCAAAAATCATGGTCGTTCCGTCGAATTTTAACGGTGAAACGTTGTCGATTAATAGTGTCGGTGCTTATACGGCAGATTTTTTGACGAAGATCGTTCGGCCCGATGATATTATTGGCATCGGCTGGGGGAAGACGATTCATTCTGTAACCACAAGAATGGAGAATCAAGAAGTCCCTGGCGTTCAAGTTGTACAATTAAAAGGAAGCGTTAACTTTGAAAATGAACGAACTTATGCCTATGAAAGCATTAATGAATTAGGCCGCGTTTATCATACACAACCGCAATATTTGCCGCTACCGACAATTTTTGATAATCAAGTGACGAAAGAAATGGTGGAGCAAGATCGTTTTATTAAGGCTGTTTTAGATTGTGGGAAGAAAGCTAATATTGCTATATTTAGCGTTGGAACAGTTCGTAAAAGTGCTTTATTATTTCAATTAGGTTATTTTGATGAAGGCCAAAAAGAAAATCTGCAAGACCATGCGGTTGGTGATATTGTTTCCCGCTTTATTAATAAAGACGGCGAATTGGTTGATGAAAAATTAAATGAACGAACAGTTGGCATCCAATTATCCGATTTAAAAGAAAAACGTTATTCAATCTTAGTGGCTAGTGGTGTTGCAAAACTTGCAGGCGTAAATGCCGTGTTAACAGCAGGCTACGCTAATCATGCAGTGATCGATTTAGCACTAGCGCAAGCATTAATAGATTACGAGAGGGTGTAAGAGACATGAGAATGATAGATGTAATTGACCACAAACGCAATGGTGGCGAATTAACAGATGAAGAAATTCAATTTTTTGTAGACGGTGTTGTAAACGGAACCATTCCTGATTATCAAATTAGTGCGCTACTTATGGCCATTTATTTCCAAAACATGACGAAAGAAGAGCGTGCGAGCTTAACTATCAAAATGATGGAATCTGGCGAACACTTGGATCTATCTGAAATCCCTGGCATCAAAGTAGATAAACACTCGACTGGCGGCGTAGGTGATAAAGTGAGCTTACCACTTGCAGCAGTTGTTGCGGCGGTTGGTATCCCTGTTCCGATGATCTCAGGTCGCGGGTTAGGACATACAGGTGGAACTTTAGATAAATTGGAAGCGATACCAGGATATCAAATTGAAATTAGTGAAAAGGACTTTATCAGCCAAGTAAAAGATGAAAAATTGGCAATTATCGGAGCAACTGGTGATATTGCCCCAGCTGATAAGAAAATATATTCATTACGTGATGTTACAGATACCGTGGATTCGATCGCATTAATTGCCAGCTCGATCATGAGTAAAAAAATTGCTTCTGGAACAGATGCACTTGTGATTGATGTTAAGACAGGTTCTGGTGCGTTTATGAAGACACTTGAAGACTCAACAGAACTAGCGGAAGCGCTAGTTGATATCGGAAAAGGTGTTGGAATGAAATGTATGGCGCTTATTTCGGATATGAACCAACCGCTGGGAAATAAAATCGGAAATGCGTTAGAAATTGAAGAATCAATTGATTTATTAAAAGGCAAGGGACCAAAAGATTTAGTTGATCTTGTGTTGACACTTGGAAGTTATATGGTATTACTAGGTGAAAAGGCAAAAACATTTGATGAAGCTAAACAAATGCTTGAAAAAACCATTGCTGACGGTTCTGCACTAGATCGTTTCAAAGCAATGATTAAAGCTCAAGGTGGCGATGAACGTGTGATTGAAGACTATACCATCATGCCGCAAGCTAAATATAAAATCGAACTTCCAGCAAAAGAAGCCGGTGTTGTCGCTAAAATAACAGCTGATGAAATTGGCATTGCCAGTATGCTACTTGGTGGCGGACGACAAAAAGCTAGTGATAAATTAGATTATGCAGTTGGAATCGAATTGCACAAAAAAATTGGGGACGCAGTTCAAGCAGGCGAGTCACTAATGACAATTTATGCCAATCAACCAGAAGCAGAAATCGAATCCATTAAAGACTTAATTTATCAAAATGTTGAAATTGCGGAGACAGCAACGGCACCAAAAATGATTTATAAAATCATTGATTAATCACAGAAAAATGTTTCTTAAATAGACATAGAATTGTAAACTTAATGAGAGAGGTGTAAGAAACGTGCGATTTATCTTTTTATTCACTGGTTTAGCGCTTGTTTTTGGGATTGGCTGGCTAGTCAGCAGCGATCGCAAGAACATCAAATTTAAAAAAATGGGCATCATGTTTGCCTTACAATTAGTAATTTCCTTCTTGTGTTTAAATACAACAGGTGGAATTCAAGTTTTATCCAGTATTTCCTCCTTTTTCAGCTGGCTGATGGAACAAGCAGCGGGCGGAATCAACTTTGTATTTGGTGGCCTTGTCATTCAAAAAGGTGCATCCGTCTTTTTCCTAAACGTATTGATGCCAATCGTCTTTATTTCGGCACTAGTTGGTATTTTGAATTACATTAAAGTTTTACCATTTATCATCAAATGGACAGGTTGGGCGCTTAATAAAGTGGCGCGAATGGGCGAACTAGAAAGTTATTTTGCGATTTCAACAGCGATTCTTGGACAACCAGAAGTTTTCCTAACTGTAAAAGATGAAATTCCAAAATTGAATGCTAAACGTTTATACACGATTTGTGCATCGGCAATGAGTGCCGTATCGGCCGCAGTTCTTGCAGCATATATGGAACTTGTTCCTGGTAAATTTGTTGTTACAGCTGTTTTCTTGAATATTTTATCTGCATTAATCGTTTCCTGTATTGTAAATCCTTATGACGTAGGTCCAGAAGATGAAATCACAAGAGACGAATTAACAGGGGAAGCCGCTAAAGAACCATTTTTCCAAGTATTAGGGAACTATATTTTACAAGGGTTCAAATTAGCGGTAACTGTCGCAGCGATGCTAATTGGGTTTGTAGCACTTGTAACCTTCTTAAATAGTACTTTTACAGCCGTTTTACACATCAGCTTTACACAGATTTTGGGCTATATCTTCTCGCCGATTGCCTTCTTGATGGGGGTACCCGTTAGTGACATTACCGAAGTAGGTAGCTTGATGGCCACTAAATTATTGACGAACGAATTTGTAGCGATGGGCGATTTACATCAATTAGCGTCGCAACTAACGCCAAAAGGTAATGCGATCATTTCCTCTTACCTCGTTTCATTTGCAAACTTCAGTGTAGTTGGGATTATCACAGGTTCAATCAAATCAATCAGCGAAAAACAAAGCGTTTCCGTTGCGAAGTTTTCAATGAAACTATTGCTAGGAGCAACACTTGCTTCGATTTTGACCGGAACTATTGTTGGATTGTATTTTTAAATGGGAAAGCGTGCGGAAGCGCGCTTTTTTTGTTATGGAAGTAATTTTGTATAGATAAGGGAAGGCAGTCGCTAGAGTTAGTAAGTCTATTTATGCTATTACCTATTATTTTTTTGGTGTAGATTTTGAAAGGAGTAATTATAAATATGGAAAATTTTATTTGTAGGTTTTTTGAGTAGCTTATTTTTGGAAAAGGATGATTGATAGTAAACTCAAGTGTTGGCTTTGTGGTTATAATAATGAAGAGTACACTAAAGTTGCTAGCGGATTTCAAAGAACGGACGACATGAGATCTATTCGTAAGTTAGTTGGAAGATCATGTAGTGGATGAATTACTTGAAAGAATAATTTGGGGGTAACAAACTTCAATTATATATAAACCTAAAAGCAATATTGTTGACTGTAATAGAGTAGCCGTTGTTGAAATCAATATAAATAAAAAACATACTGTGTATTGCAGTATGCTTTTTATTTATATTCTCTTTCCTGACTGAACATTTTCCAATTGGGAAATGCTAGAATACAAGTTTATTAACTCAGAGTTCTTACTATTAGCTCTCTAAGAAATTAGCCACCTTTAAAAGTTTTTAACATTGACTTGGCTTTTTTTATAATAAAATAGTGCTCCTATAATTGATATTGAACCAAGAAAAAGAATAAATGCCATAATAATACTCATTAACCAAGGATATAAAAAAGCTCCTATAACAAGTCCGATTTTTGATATTAAATCTCCGCCAGTTAATTTAAATGAAGATACAGCAGCATAAGTTCCTCTCTGATTTGCCGGAATCAGCTTCACTTCCTCTGCATTCAACACTGGAGAATAGATTAGTTCGCCAAAAGTAGCTAGTATAGTAAACAACAAGAGCCACCAAAAGTGGCTAGCTGATGTCAAAAATACATAGCCAATCGAATAAAATAGAAATCCTAAAATTAAAGTACGCTTTGTAGATACATTTGATAACAATTTACCTATTCCAAAAGTACATGAAACAACAATTATAGTATTTGTTATGTTAATTAAAGAAAACATCCTTACACCATCAAATTGAAATGAGTATAGATTAAATGTTGAAAAATCTTGTGATAAGCGAACCGCAATATATCCGCTTACACTTAACTCTGCTGAAAAAATAAACATTCCACCTAACATAAGTAGCATATAACGCCTATTCGAAAATACTTTGGTATATGATCTAATGATATCTTTGAAAATATTATTGTGTTGTTTAGCATTCACAAATTGTCTTGTTTCTTTTACAAAAATAGTGTAGGCTACAGCAAGTGCTAGTGTCGTAAATGAAAGAGTGAAGAAAAGAAGAACTTTATGATTCACATATAGCAAACCGCCCATCAATGCACCTAAAGCCATTGATAAATTAATTAGCCAATAATCTAGACGAAAAACTAATTTTCTATTATTCTCAGTTACAGAATCTTGGATTAATGCTGTTAGATTCGGTCTTCTAAAAGTAGAGACAATGATATAAAGCGTGTAAATAACAATGAACGCCCAGATATCGTTCTGCCATACCATCAACATGAGACCAAGTAAGAGAAGACCCTCAGCATAACTTGTTAAAAGCAACATTTTTTTTCGAGGAAGCCTGTCACACACATACCCTGCTACGATACTTAACACAAATGTAGAGATGACAATAATAGCTAAGAAAACACCCGCGAAAGAGCCGCTAATTTCTTCAGTTAAATACAGCGCCATAAACGGCAAGATAGCGCTACTTGCTATCCGATTCAAAAAAGAACCCCAAAGTCGTACTTGAATATTTATAGGGAGATTTTTAATTTTCATACTTTTTCCTCTTGAATTGTTTCAGTCTTTTGAATGCCAACCTCATCTTTCAGTAATCGAACACACTTTTCAATTCCTTTAGATATATTCTCGGATTTTTTACATTTAAAAACAGCAATAAAAATATTTTCTGTAGCTGTACTTGATGTTTTAACTTTATCACCAACTTTAACATAACATGAATATTTATCAAACCACTCTGTAGATTGTTGCTTAGGTAACTTTTCTATCACACCTTCCCTCCGATAGCTTAAAAATGTTGCTCCGTAGGAACGTGGAATCCGTATTATTCCAGCTCTCTCTGTTTCATTAATGTTCTTATTTAGAAGCATTGACCAGTACAAATTCTTAATATTTAAATCAAATGCGCATTCAATAAGCTTGGGTATTTCAGCACCCCCGAATCTTGAGGCGCCCTCACAAAAAGTTAGCTCACCTGTTTCGTTATTATAAAACCATTCCATATGAAATGGAATCGGGTGACCATAAACCATTAATTTATCTAAAACTTTTTCAGTATTTTTAAAAACTTTCTCAATAACTTCTGGATTAGTAGTATAAAAATGACTTGTGCTGACTGTTGCATAATGGCATTTAACTATACTTTCCGTTAATTTCTCGCCATACTCATGGACAGCAAATGTGTGTATTTTTCCATCTTGCGCAATACCATCACTGGTTAACATAATATCGTAATCAACAAATTTTTCCAAAATATATCCATTTAAATTTTCAGGTAGCATATCAATTTCCTGACTGGAAGATACTATATATAGTCCGTTAGCAGAACTTTGTGCTCTTGGTTTCAAAATATATTGTTGAGCTGTATTTTCTGTAAAATAATTTTTTACTTCTTTCTTAGTGTTTATTTTGATAAATTTTGGTTGCTGTACAACACCTGTTAAAAGTGTTCTCATTAGATATTTATCGATAAAACTCATTGCTTGAAAGTAACTTTCACTGATACCCGATTGTGCATTAAGAAGCCCTGCCAACACAATTTTTTCTTCACCATTGGCGATAAACAGTGAACTTTTTTCCACTAAATTCAGCTTTAAACATTGTTGTTGAAGATAATCATCCGACCACTCCTCCATAAAAATAACTTTGTCTGAAATCATAGGAAATGATATTTTTACTCTAGACGGTGATATAATCAATATGTTACTGGTTTCTATCAAATGTTCTGATAATCCTAACTCTTTAAAGGAGAAGGAATTGATTAAAATAAACAAAATTTTACACCTCTTTCAAATTATTGTTCATAAATAAAACTAGCACTTAAATTATCTAGTCTTTTTATCAAACATGTATAATCACTCTCTGAATCACAAGTTTTATTAACTTCAAAGGAACTTTCTTGAATATTAGAAGATGCTACATAGGCCTGATTTATTTCTACTTTGAGTTTCAATCCGCAATCCTTAAAATCGGGAATAAACCTGAGTACACCATTTTTTTTGTACGCACAATAATTGAGCGCAATTTTATTGGGCTTACGAATTTCTCTAAAGCAAATGGGAGATGCATCTTTTTTATTTAATTTAATAGACCAGTATTTATCAAAGATGTTAAAATCATAAGCTTCCTGAATTAAAGAGCCTATTTTCCCACCAAATCGACAGGCAGCTTCACAAAAAATTACACTATCCCCTTTGAGAAACCATTCCATATGAAATGGAAATACCTCATCACATTTGTTAAATGTTTTTAATATAGTAACTGTGTTTTCAAAAAGTGTCTTTTGTATCCTTTCTTCCAAATATAAATCGCGTGTTCTTGTTATATGGCGCTTACTTTTTTGAAATGTCTCAAGAATCGGTTCATCATATTGATGTACAAAGAATTCTACTATGTCTGGCCCCTTGCAAATCCCATCTGTTGTAAACATAGTCTTGTATTCTACCACCTGCTCCAAAAGATATGCTTCTTCCTCCATCTCCATATACTCAATTTCATCTTTATTTTCTATGAACTTAATTCCTTGAGCACTATCTTTAGATAAGGGCTTAAGAACCATTCTATCCTCTTTTTTTTCAAATATTTCGTATATCATTTTTTTATTTTTAACTAAATAAAAATCTGGCTGATTAACTTTATCTTTAAGCAGTGACCTCATGTAATATTTATTACGATATAAAGTTGCATTTGTAAGTCCTTGGGCTGCTTTATCCATTCCATAATAGTCGTTTAATAATCCTCCGAATTCAATATCTGGCTCACTCAGCACAATAAATTCACTAACTATATACATAGATAAAAGCTGCTGAATTATTGAAATTATTGAATTGTAATTAAAATATTGATCATATATAACTTTATCTTGATTATAATTAATATAATACTCTTTCATAGCGAGAGGAACTATAATGAATGTACTTTCACCCAAATTATTTGGGTCAAGACCAATAGATCCGGGGGGATAGGCGTATATAATAAGTTTAATGCTATTTTTCATAATATTCCCCCCCTAATGGTATTCCATGTTTTTGACAATAATCAATTGCAGATCTACTAAACCCAATCTCCTCTATTCCCATTTTAATAATATCACTTGAATGTATAATTTTATCTGGTTTCACCAATTTTATAGGTCTGTTAAGTAGTAATTCAAAAATCCCTATCTTTTTTATATCAAATTGAGAGTCTGTATCTATCGCAAATACCACATCATATACATTTTTTGGGAACATTTCGTTAAATTTCTCTGGATATAATTCAGGTCTGTTAATTTTTATAATACTACAATTTTCTAAAAAATTTTTTTCGTCGAGTATTAATTCCATTAAATTCATTCTATGTTGTATTTTATTCAAAGGTTTGATGTAGTTTCTATCGCATTCTTTAATAAAATTAGCGAACAAGTTATCCTCTACCGTAATAGGATTATTTTCAATTACTCCGATACTAACTTTACTCCACTCTAATAAAATTGATTGAATGAAACTCTCATGACCTCTTGAAAATGTGTTAAATCTGCCAAAAGTAACTGCTTTTCTCTCCATCTAATCTCCTCCTGTTTATAGATCTCTGAAACAATATCTCATAGCCCTCGATTTTGCATACATTTTTTCTTTATCATCTTTAAGGAAAAATTCTTCAGGAATACCAAATCTATCATGTAGTACCTCCTCCTCATATTTATCATATTTTCCAGCTTTTAGTTCTTTTTCAAGTTTTAGTATCCATCTAATTTGAATATCTATTTCATTCATTAGTAACTGTATATGGTCCGTATTAAAATGTACATCGTCCAATGCCAAGAGGTTTTGATAATACTCTTTATAGTGGAAATCAGAGCAATTAAAAAAAATAAACTTTGCCAATCCTTTTATTTTTCTTTTTAACTCACTATTAACTCCTTTATTGCCAATCATTATATTCTGCTCAAAAATAGTCAAAATGGTAATGGTATCGTTAATTATTCTGTGAATTTGATAATCTTTTAACATTTTTATTGATGAATAGAATGGACTGTATTTATTTTGTTCATAAATATATCTTTTTCCTTCATTAATAAAGCCAATTCTTTCCAAGTACATAATACTATCCAACTGAGACTCTACACCCACTAAATTGACTATTACAAAATTGATAATTGCAACTTCTTGATCGAAATAACGATAGAAAATTTTAAGATAGTAATGGTTTCCATTCAATGGTAAAGTTGCATTAAATTCACAATCCTCACTCAGAAAGTATCTCTTTATGTTCAAGTCTTTAACAATATCTGTCACTGCGCTATGTGCTCTAACTACTAAATTCTGATTAGACAGTTTGTAGGTTTTACAAAAGACATCCAAGATTGATTTAATAAATTTACTTTGATTTTCAATATGATAATTTTGAATAGTGCAAGTTTCTTGATAGTTAATTGCTAAGGGATTTGTTAAATCTAACTTATTGACATATCTAATGCACCTTTGAAATTTTATACTCTTATTATCCTTTTCCAAGAAATTTAGCTCTGTGTCCAGAAAAGGTGAGTAAGTAAAATAACTACTAGAACCACTTATACGAACAATTTTGGATTCTTCTAATTCTTCATTTACCAAATTCTCATCAAAGAATCGTTCTCGTAACTTACTTTTCATAAACCTCACCCTTTTCTGACAATTTAAATATGTAGCTAACCAAATCGCTTATGACAGTCAAATTTTTATCTGTAAATTGAATGTTTGGTAAGTCTACTGTGTTTTTTGATAATATAGCAAAAGGAACTTTCTCTCGTGTGTGGAAAGAACCATTAACTGAGGGATCATTTCCGTGGTCAGCTGTTATCAACAGCACATCTTCTTGTCCTAGTTGTTCAATCGTTGTGGCTACTTTATTTGCTATTATTTGATATTCAAATCTAGATTTAGTTATACTTTGTTGATGACCAAATAAATCAATTTTTTGAACATTAGTCCAAATGAATTCTTGATTCTTATCTCTTCTTCGAAGATTATTTTGCAATGCGTCAAAAATCTTCTCTGTTTCAATACCATCATAAACTTCGGAGACGCTTGTGGCATCATAATGAAACATCTTTGCAACCTTTCCAATAAGTTCAATCCGATTTATTTTAGGGCTATCACTCAAGATGTCTAATAAATGAGGCTTTAATCGTTTATTTCCAAAATGTTGAACTTTATATAAATCATTATATATTTGTAGTGGGGGGATTTTTAAAAAAGTATGAACTGATCCATCGATATTTTTGCGTTTTTCTAAACCATCAGTATACAATTGTCTCAAATTGATATCATTTCCATACATCATAATCACTCGTACACAATTCGTCATTTCAAGTATTTCCTTTGAAATCTGAGTAAGCAAATCAACACATATATCCGATTTCATAGCAAGTACATTGATATTTAGACCGGGAGAACATTCTGCATTATTGCCGATTACAATTTTATTATCGATGTATAAAAATCCATCTTCATATTTACTAGCCCCATACTTACTCAGAACTTTTTGCAATTTAGCGACTTCGTCTTCAAGATATACCTCTTTAATCTCAGCAGTGTTACCGATCATTTCCAAATGACCTAAAAATGAATCTGGCACTGAAGATTCTGGTATTAAATTGTAAGCAAAAAATGTATGCAATCCGAACTTTTTTGAGACTGTTTCTACTATCTCTTCATTCCCTACCTTTTCTATGGAATAGTCAAGAATTTGTGATAAAAATAATTCACGAAGTTCTTTCTTTTCTCCAGTAATTGTTCGATATGTATTCCCATTTTCTAGTTGACCTACCCCAAGAGCGTCTAAAACTAATAAAATAACTTTCATAATCAACCTGCTTTCTTATGTCTGTTTTGAAATCATTAATAAAAGTTTCAGTACATTTAGATCTCTATCTAATAAATACTTGCCCATCATAATTTTTTAAATCTGTAAAAAAATCTTCGTGTTGTTTATTAACTAACGGTGGCATCTTATTTTCTTTAAAGTATTTAAGGCCTAATGTTTCTTCATCTTGTGTAGATAACTTTCCACTAAGATGCTCCAGTTCAAAAAAATAGGAAAGGGGTTGGACTTTGTCACCATTTGGATAACTGTCTTCGTATTTGGAATATATACCGATTAAGGATTTCATCTTAATTTGAAGCCCCGTCTCTTCCAAAATTTCCCTTACAAGAGCTTCCTCAATGGATTCTCCTAATTCAATAGCTCCACCTGGAAACCCCCAAACATTCTTATCCTTTCTTTTTTGGAGTAAAATTTCTCCTTCGCTATTTTTAATACATCCTCCTACAAAATTTAAAATAATTTTTTCATTTCCTACTTTTTTTCTTATCTCTCTTATGTAGTCCATGTTTTCACCCACCTTTAATCTAAATTCCACATACTTTTCAAATTTTATGCACACATTATACCACAAACATGCTCTCATAATTGTGACAAAAATGTGAATCTTTCGTTTATAAACATATTTTCGGATTTGTAGACAAATTTTAAAGACAGCAAAATAGAAGAGATCAAGCATATCGTTCAGATATTGTAGCGCGCCTCTAAAGCCAGACTAAAAAACCTAACTTTAGGGGCACGCTACATAACGTATGGATTTTTCATCGACCTAAAAAAAGTTCTTGCTCTGTAATGCATTACAGAGTTTATAGTGAAACTAGAGACAAGATAGGAGGAGAAAAAGACATGAAAAAACAAGATTTACGCTTCCCTGACGGTTTTTTGTGGGGTGGAGCAGTTGCAGCAAACCAGTGTGAAGGCGCTTACCAAGAAGATGGGAAAGGACTGTCTCTCGTTGATTTACTTCCAGCAGCCGAAGGAGGTCGTTGGGACGCGCTTCAAGACCCTAAAAAAGCCATGGAAACCAAGTATGACTATTATCCAAGTCATGAATCCATTGATTTTTACCATCGCTATAAAGAAGATATTAAACTATTTGCGGAAATGGGCTTCAAATGCTTTCGCTTATCGATCAGCTGGCCACGAATCTATCCAAATGGCGATGAAACCATGCCAAATGAAAAAGGCCTTGAATTTTATGATAACGTATTCGCAGAATGCTTAAAATACGGCATTGAACCCGTTGTAACCATCAATCATTTCGATACACCTGTCGGCTTGATGAAAGACTATAACGGTTGGGCTAACCGCAAAACGATTGATTTCTATCTTAACTTCTGCGAAACCATCTTCAAACGCTATAAAAATCAAGTCAAATATTGGATGACCTTCAACGAAATCAACATGATTTTGCATATTCCAATGTTCGGTGGCGGTATGGATATAACGGGCGTAGAAAACCCAGAAGAACTAAAATACCAAGCGATCCATCATCAACTAGTAGCATCCGCGCGGGCAACTAAACTTGCGCATGAAATCAATCCAGATAACCAAATCGGATGCATGCTTGCGGCCGGTTCCACCTATCCAAATACCCCAAATCCAAAAGACGTTTTTGCGGCGCTTGAAGCGGACCGGGAAGGCTATTTCTTTGTGGATGTGCAGGCGCGTGGATACTATCCAAGTTACAGCAAGCGCCTTTTCAAGGAAAAAAATATCAATTTGAACATCGCTGACGGTGATTTAGAGGTGCTTCGTGACCATACAGTGGACTATGTAGCGTTTAGCTATTACTCATCAAAATTAACAAGCGCTGACCCCGAAGTTCTTGATAAAACAGAGGGAAATGTCTTTGCAACGCTTAAAAATCCATATTTGGAGGCAAGCGAGTGGGGCTGGCAAATTGACCCAGTCGGGCTTCGGATTACGATGAATGAAATCTATGATCGCTATCAAAAACCGCTGTTTATCGTGGAAAATGGCCTTGGTGCCGTTGATAAAGTGGAAGCGGACGTTTCGATCAATGATGATTACCGGATTGATTATTTGCGGGAACACGTGCGTGAGATGCGCGAGGCAATGGAAGATGGCGTTGAACTGATCGGCTACACACCTTGGGGCTGTATTGACCTTGTGAGCGCCGGAACGGGTGAAATGAAGAAACGTTACGGATTCATCTACGTTGATCGCGATAACGAGGGGCACGGAACGCTCAATCGTTCGAAGAAAAAGTCATTTGATTGGTACAAAAAAGTGATTGCTTCGAATGGAACAGATTTAGACTAAAAGTTGAAAGCTTCTTTTGCTGATGCAAGAATCGGCAAGAGAGGCTTTTTCATTTTATATCTATCAATGATTTAACTCTAAGGAAAAAAATTTAAAAATAGCCTTGAAAGCGTTTTATACATGTGGTATAGTTGGATTATCAAAAAGGATTGTTACCAATTTTGGGCAAAACCTAAACTGATTTGTAGGAATTTTTGTGTCGCTTTCTGGCGCACGTTCCTCGAATGAGTTTAGGTTTTTCTTTTGCCCAAAAATAAGAAAGGATGATTTGAGAGATGAAAAAGTATGAAGCACTCGCAAAGGACATCTTGGAAAATGTCGGAGGCGTCGAAAACATCAATAGCGTGTTTCATTGTGTGACGCGGCTGAGATTTAAACTTAAAGATGAGAAAATTGCCAATACTGAAAAAATTAAAGCTTTGGATGGCGTTGTTTCCGTCGTACAAAGTGGCGGCCAGTATCAAGTAGTTATTGGAAACAATGTTCCAGATGTCTATAGCACATTTATTGAAGTAGCCGGCATTAATCCAGAGGGAGCTGGTGAAGAAAAAGCAACTGGAAATATTTTTAACCGGTTCATTGACTTTATTTCCGGTGTATTTACGCCCGTTCTTGGTGTTTTAGCCGCAACTGGGATGATTAAAGGCTTTGCTGCGATGTTCCTTGCGTTTGGATGGGTGACGGAACAGTCTGGTACTTACCAATTGCTTTATGCTGTAGGGGACAGCTTGTTCAACTTCTTCCCGATCTTCCTCGGTTATACAGCAAGTAAAAAATTCGGTTCGAACATCTTTATTGGGATGGCTATCGGGGCGTCGATGGTTTACCCGACACTTGCAGGAATTATGGCAGGAAAACCGCTATATACACTCTTTGAAGGCACAGTTATTGCTTCACCGATTCATGTGACTTTCCTTGGAATCCCTGTCATTTTGATGAGCTACGCTTCTTCCGTAATCCCAATTTTGATTGCGATTTGGTTTAGCTCCAAAGTTGAAAACTGGATGAAAAAAATCATTCCAGATGTAGTGAAAACTTTCTTAGTTCCATTTTTCACCCTTTTGATTGTTGTTCCGCTAACTTTCTTAGTCATCGGTCCAATTGCAACTTGGGCAGGACAATTGCTCGGCGCAGCAACCATCTGGGTTTACAATTTGAGTCCAATCGTAGCCGGCCTTTTACTTGGTGGCTTCTGGCAAGTCTTTGTTATCTTCGGCTTGCACTGGGGACTTATCCCGATCGCAATGAACAACTTGGCTCAAATGCACTTTGACCCAATCTTGGCGATGAGTTTCGCGGCATCCTTCGCTCAAATCGGTGCGGTACTCGCAGTCATGATCAAATCGAAAAACGAAAAACTCAAATCTCTTAGCGTTCCTGCCTTCATCTCGGGTATTTTTGGTGTAACAGAACCCGCGATTTACGGTGTTACGCTTCCGCTCAAAAAACCGTTCATCATGAGCTGTATCGGTGGTGCCGTTGGTGGCGCAATCATTGGCGGTGCGCACGTAAAATCTTATATCATGGGTGGTCTTGGCATTTTCGGTATTCCAAACTTCTTCAAACCAGGTGAATCAATTGGTTTCAGCGTGCTAATGGTGATTATCGCGATCGTTGTAGCATTTATCATCGGTGCTGTGTTAACTTTGATTTTCGGATTTAAAGACCCAGCGAGCGCAAAAGCAGAAACAGAAGCAGGAAACCGTGAAACAGAAACCCTGATTGAGCGAGAAATTTTGGTAAGCCCTATGGAAGGTGAAGTAATCACTTTGGCTGAAGTGCCAGACGAAGCCTTTGCATCTGGTGCGCTTGGAAAAGGAACAGCCATCAAACCGCAAGAAGGCAAAGTATATGCTCCAGCAAGTGGTGTGGCGACAACCGTTTTCCCAACTGGGCATGCAATCGGCATAAAAACAGATGATGGCGCAGAAGTGCTCATCCATATTGGATTAAATACCGTTCAACTAAACGGTGAACATTTTACGACACATATTAAGCAAGGCGACCGCGTTGAAGCAGGCGAATTACTATCAGAATTTGACATCGAAAAAATCACAGCGGCTGGCTATGACGTAACAACACCAGTGATTATAACGAATTCAGATAAGTATTTGGATATTTTAGTCGTAGATGACCAAACCGTGAAAGTAGGCGACAGACTGATTACGCTGGTTATTTAAAGGAGCTTGCAAAATGAAAAAGCAAATAGGGAAGATTGGGATCCTTTGTATGGCAGTATTGCTCATTTTAGCTGGTTGTGGTTCAGGACAGGGAGCTAAAGATGCAAATGGTTCCAAAAAAACCGAGCAAGATGTTGTGATCTACGTGACACGTCATGGCAAAACAATGCTGAATCAGGAAAAACGCGTTCAAGGCTTTGCAGATTCACCGCTCGTTGATTCTGGAACGGAAGTTGCGAAACAACTTGGAAAAGGCTTGAAGGGAACCCATTTTGATGCAGTTTATTCAAGTGACTCTGGTAGAGCGCGCGAAACAGCGGATGCCATTTTAGAAACGCAGGGACAAAAGCATTTAAAATTACATGAAAGCAAGAAGCTACGCGAAGTTTGCTTTGGTAAATATGAAGGCGATTTGGATGCGAATATGTGGGGCGACATTGCCAAGCAGCTTGGTTATCCAGATCAGCCAACGCTTATGAAAGCTATTTCGGCGCAGAGAGTAACTATTGAGCAGAGTCTCGAGAAATTACAAAAGTTAGATGATACAGGCATGGCAGAAACTTATCCAGCTGTTCGAAATAGGATGCAACAAGAACTTACAAAAGTAGCCAAAAAACAAGCCGATCAAGGTGGCGGCAATGTGTTGCTAGTAAGTCATGGAATGGCCATCGGTGCTTTGATTTCTAACTTGACAGATGATTATCATGGTGAACCTTTTGAAAATGCAAGTGTCACAAAAATTCGTTATAAACATGGAAAATTTCATGTTGAGAGTATTAATGATATGAGCTATGTCGAAAAAGGCACATCCAAAGACTAGAGGAGGCAACAGAATGAAAATAATCGTGGAACAAGACTATGATGCGATGAGCAAAACCACAGAACAAATCTTGCTAGGGGAAATGCTACAAGAAAAAAGAGTCAACCTTGCCATTACAGCTGGAAGCACACCTGTTAAAATGTATCAATACTTGGCGGAAACTGTGCGTGACAAACCGCATTTCAACAATGTTCACTATTACAATTTTGATGAAATCCCTGTTAAAGGTGCAGAATTTGGCGTCACCATGTCCAATTTAAATCAGTTATACTTTTCGCCAGCTAAAATCAACCAAGCCAACATCCACATTCTTGACGAAAAAAATTATAAAGATCAAGATGCGCGAATCGCAGCAGATGGCGGATTAGACTTGATTTTACTGGGCATCGGCGAAGACGGTCATTTTTGTGGCAACCTTCCAGGAACTACTCGATTTGAGTGTTTAACATCACGTGTGGAAAGTGACGCAACACCCGGTATGCGCGAAGTGATGATCAGTGAAGTCGGCGGAGACGAATCCAAATGCCCAGATTATTATGTAACAATGGGGCCGAAAAGCGTTATGCAAAGCAGACGAATTGTGTTGTTTGCAAACGGACAGAAAAAAGCAACAACCATCCGAAAAGCTCTTTTTGGACCAGTCACGAACGAACACCCCTCTTCCATTTTACAAATGCACCCCAACTTGACCGTTGTGCTAGACGAAGAGGCAGCAAGCGAAATCCAAGCTTTTCTTGACTAAACTGTGAAAATGTAGGCGTTTTATTGTTTTCTTGCAGGAGAGGTGGTAACATAGAATAAAAGCACAAAAAAGGAGAGTTATTTATGAAATTAGAAGGATTACTTGGCTTTTTGGGGTCAGCGCTCGCCATTGCTTTTAGTTTAATGGTACTTACTATCCCTGGCATTTCACAAGCTTTAGAAGAAGAATCGTTTTTCTTCTACCTACTAACAGCTGGTACGCTTATTCTTTCTATTCTTGGTCTTGTTGGCTCGTTCGTTGTAGCTCACAAACCACGCATGGGGGCAGTTTTCATGATCGCAGCGGCGATTGGCGGAACAATGTCTGTTTCAGTAATGTTCCTAATCCCAATCATGCTTCTAGGCCTAGGTGGCTTAATTGCTTTAGTTAACCAAGAAGAAATCGCGCTTGATGGGGAATAAAACAAAAGAGAGGCACGCCGTCTCGGCGTGCCTCTCTTTTTATGCAAAAAAATAACGTCTTGTGCCTGTAAGACGTTATTTTTCCTTCGAATGAATTTCATACAGTAAAATCCTGTGTCACTATCATACCACGTTTTGACGCAAAATAATGTGGCAATTTATTGACAATTGTAAAAAACTATATCTTTATCGTTTATTAAAATTTCGTTAAATCACACTTAAGAATGATAAATTTTGGAAAAAGCTATGTTAAAATGGACACAACACATGAAAAGGAAGTGAAGGCTTGGTAGATTTTATCTCTTGGTTAATTAGTTTTATCTTGCATATTGACCAGCATTTAGTAGAAATTATTAATACATTTGGCATTTGGACATATATTATTTTGTTTATTATTGTCTTTGTTGAAACGGGACTTGTTATTTTCCCATTTTTACCGGGAGATTCATTGCTGTTCGCGGCAGGGGCGCTCGCGGTCCTAGACGGTTCCATTTTGAAAATCGTCCCGCTTGTCATCGTTCTCTGGCTAGCAGCAGTACTTGGCGACACCGTCAACTATCATATCGGTAAAAAAATCGGAACGAGCATTCCTGAGGATAGCTGGTTTGGTAAAATCATTAACCGAGAAAAAATGGAAAAAGCCGAAGCATTCTTCAACAAACATGGCGGAAAAACGATTTTCATTGCACGTTTTATGCCATTTATCCGCACCTTCGCGCCGTTTGTAGCTGGGGCAAGCCGAATGAACTATCGCTATTTCCTCAACTACAACATTTTAGGCGCAACCGTTTGGGTACTTCTTTGCACACTTGGCGGCTATTTCTTTGGGAATATTCCCATTGTCAAAGAAAATTTCTCAATTGTTGTGATCGGGATTATCATCGTATCGCTCATCCCGATGTTTGTTTCTTTCTTGCGCGCAAAGCTTGCGAAGAAAGGAACCAAGTAAAAATAACCATTCGAAAAAGCACGTTCCAATGATGGAACGTGCTTTTCTTGTATCTGATTTCACTTGATAGTTATTATAATTTAATAAGTACTTTAATTAACGGTTGACATTGCTTTCTAAATTCATGATAATAAAGAAGTAAAGGGTTACTTTGCATCCTATAGATAACATGAAGGAGGAATTTTTAAATGTCATTAATTGGAAAAGAAGTTGAAGAATTCACAGCGAAAGCTTACCACAAGGGTGAATTCATTGATGTATCTTCAGAAGATTTAAAAGGAAAATGGAGCGTAGTTTGTTTCTATCCAGCTGATTTTTCATTTGTTTGCCCGACAGAACTTGGGGATTTACAAGATCAATATGAAACACTTCAATCGTTAGGTGTTGAAGTTTATTCTGTATCAACTGATACGCACTTCACACATAAAGCTTGGCACGATTCCTCAGATGTCATTAATAAAATTAATTACATTATGGTAGGAGACCCATCGCATAAGATTTCGCAAATTTTTGATGTGTTAGATGAAGAAGAAGGACTATCTAATCGTGGAACATTCATCATCGATCCAGATGGCATTGTTCAAACAGTTGAAATCAATGCAGATGGAATCGGACGTGATGCAAGTACATTAATTGATAAAGTAAAAGCTGCTCAATATGTTCGTAAACATCCTGGTGAAGTTTGCCCTGCAAAATGGAAAGAAGGGGAAGAAACTTTAACGCCAAGTCTTGACCTAGTAGGAAAAATTTAAGGAGCGCAAAAGATATGTTGGATGCAGAAATTAAAAAACAACTAGCTGGGTATCTAGAGCTCCTAGAAGGCGATTTAGTTTTACGCGTCGGCTTGGATTCTAGTGAAAACTCGAAAAAGCTATCCGATTTCGTCGAAGAAATCACAGCAATGTCTCCTAAAATTACAATGACTGAAGGCGCATTTAGCCGCAAGCCAAGTTTTAGCGTAGACCAAAAAGATCAGGAATCAGGAATTGTCTTTTCAGGCATTCCACTTGGTCACGAATTCACATCACTTGTACTCGCTTTGCTCCAAGTCAGTGGACGCGCACCAAAAGTTTCTGAGAAAGTAATCAAACAAATTCAGTCAATTAAAGAAGAACTTCATTTTGAAACCTATGTCAGTTTATCTTGCCATAACTGTCCAGATGTTGTTCAAGCTTTAAATATTATGAGCGTACTTAACCCGTCCATTTCACACACTATGATTGAAGGTGGCATGTTCCAATCTGAAATCGAAGCCAAAAATGTAATGGGCGTCCCAACAGTTTTTCTTAACGGAGAAGAATTTAGCAACGGTCGAATGACGATCGAACAAATTCTTGAAAAAATCGTAGGAACAGTTGATATTTCTGAATTTGAAAACAAAGATCCTTATGATGTTCTTGTTGTAGGTGGTGGGCCTGCCGGAGCAAGTGCAGCGATTTATGCGGCACGTAAGGGAATCAGAACGGGCATCGTTGCCGAAACTTTCGGGGGACAAGTTCTAGAAACTTTAGGAATTGAGAACGTGATTGGTACGAAGTATATCGAAGGTCCTGAACTCATGCGAACAGTTGAAGAGCATGTAAATGAATACGACGTAGATATAATGAAAACCGTTCGTGCAGCGAAACTCGAGAAAAAGGATCTAGCTGAATTGACGCTAAACAATGGGGCCGTGTTAAAAAGTAAAACCGTTATTCTTTCAACCGGAGCAAGATGGCGCAATATCAACGTTCCAGGCGAGAAAGAATTCAAAAACAAAGGCGTAGCTTATTGCCCACACTGCGATGGACCACTTTTTGCAGGAAAAAATGTGGCCGTAGTAGGCGGCGGGAATTCCGGAATTGAGGCAGCAATTGATCTTGCTGGGCTCGTCAAGCATGTCACAGTTCTTGAGTTCATGTCGGAATTAAAAGCCGATAAAATTTTACAAGAACGACTTCACTCCCTTCCAAACGTCACTGTACTTACCAATGTTCAAACAAAGGAAATTACAGGTACTGAAAAAGTAAATGGACTTACTTACGTTGATCGTGAAACGAATGAAGAAGTTCATCTTGATCTTGAAGGCGTATTTATTTTAATCGGTCTTGTACCAAACACAGAATGGCTTGAAGGCACTGTAGAGCGCGCTAAAACAGGAGAAATTATTGTTGATAAACGCGGTGCGACAAATGTTCCAGGTGTTTTTGCTGCCGGAGATTGCACAGATAGCGCCTATAAGCAAATTATCATTTCAATGGGTTCAGGTGCAACAGCAAGTTTGGGTGCATTTGACTATTTGATTCGAAATTAAAAATTCTTGAAAAGCCGAAAGGAGTTGCTCCTTTCGGCTTTTTGTTTGGAAATAAATTCCGTTTCTATATCTCGAAATGAAGCAATGGGTTTATTTTTAGCGTTTGTAAAACTTAAATGGAGTTTTAAATCTTTTTGCATCAAGTTGGTGAATTCTTTTGAAGTGAATGAGGTGCGATTTAAGGGAACTATAAAAGAAACCTCGAGGAAGTGTTTGTCAGTATAGCGAATGTTTTGAGCAGTAATAGGTATGGAAGCTTCTTTTAATGTACTGAGTGCATAAATGTCTTGTGGCAAATCTATCTTCATCCCGAAATGTTCTACATCAGCCATCTGTCTGTAAAGATTAGGACTAAAAGAAAGCGGGATATTAACATGAAGCTGATTATTTTCTAAATCAATAGAAGCGGGACTAATGCTAACATGGCTTGTTGAAAGCATATTTTTAAGCTGATCAATGGAAATGACTGTATAAGGCTTCCGAATAACAGCTTCTTCCCTCTTTTGTAAACAAAGAGCACCGATAAAGAAAAGAAGTAAAAATAAAATAGCTAATAAGTACAAATTTTTCAAAAGTATAGACCTCCAAAAAAGATAAGCTGTTTTCAAATTCTAACATAATCTGAATTTTGTTGCAGGAGAAGACTTTGCGGTTTTTTGTTGCTATTCAATTGTAAGACAATTAAACATATAAAGTTAAACATTGACAAGTCTAAGGTATAAAAGCGAAAAAATTCTAATTATAAATTTTTTGTATAAAACCCTTAATTTATATACAACGATATGCAAAAAACTGTCACAAAAAGTTCACAAATCGCAGTAGAATAGTTTGGATTATTAAAAAACGAATAGCGTTTGAAACGAAGATATTTAAGAAAATGTTTGAAGCAAGTCTTGTCCTGTGGTATAATTTGTTATTGTGAGTAATTATAAATTATTCCTTGCTCGTTCTTATCGTGTAGGAGTGATGAACTTTGAAACGATGGGGATGCGATTTTTCGCGTCAGAGCCGCTAAGACCACAAGGAGGTGTAAAGTAGATGGCTAAAAATTACGAGATTAACTACATCATTCGTCCGAATATCGAGGAAGATGAGAAAAAAGCGTTGGTAGAACGTTTTGACGGAATCTTAACTTCGAATGGGGCTGAGATCATCGAATCAAAAGAATGGGGTAAACGTCGCTTGGCTTATGAAATCCAAGACTTCCATGATGGAATTTACCACATTGTGAAAATCTCTGCTGAAAATGCAGATGGAATCAATGAATTCGATCGTATCGCTAAAATCACGGATGATATTATTCGTCATATCATCGTTAAAGAAGAAGAATAAGACTTATTTTCGAAGGGTTTTTCCCTTTGATTCGACTAAACGAGAGGAGGTTGGTTCTGTATGATGAATCGTGTGGTGTTAGTAGGCCGTTTAACCAGAGACCCTGAACTTCGTTATACTCCAGCAGGTGTTGCTGTTGCGACATTTACACTCGCTGTTAACCGTACATTTACGAATCAGCAAGGAGAGCGGGAGGCCGATTTCATTAACTGCGTAGTTTGGCGAAAACCAGCTGAAAACGTAGCGAATTTCCTGAAAAAAGGAAGTTTAGCAGGCGTTGATGGTCGAGTTCAAACTCGGAATTATGAAGGTCAAGATGGAAAACGTGTCTATGTAACAGAAGTGGTTGCTGAAAGTGTTCAATTCCTAGAGCCTAAAAACGCGACGCATAATGGCGGTGGCGGAAATGGTGGCTACCAAGGAAATTCCGGTGGCGGATATAGCAATAATAACGCTGGCGGTGGATACAATCAGAACCAGCAATCTTCATCTCAAAGTTATGATCGCGCAAATAATGATCCATTCGCAAGTGATGGGAAACCTATCGACATCTCGGATGACGATCTTCCATTCTAATGTTGAAAAGGAACAAAAATGCGCAAGTAGATTTTATTGAGAGATAGGAGGAGAAAAACATGGCTGGAGGACGCAGAGGCGGACGTCGTCGTAAAAAGGTTTGTTATTTTACGGCTAACGGAATCACACACATCGACTATAAAGATGTTGAATTACTAAAAAAATTCGTTTCAGAACGTGGTAAAATTTTACCTCGTCGTGTAACAGGTACAAGTGCGAAATATCAACGTAAATTAACAGTTGCTATTAAACGTGCTCGTCAAATGGCATTACTTCCATTTGTTGCGGAAGAAAAATAAGCATACAAGTCAAACTGGCTTTGGATTTATAGAAAATCCAAAGCCGGTTTTTTTATTTTAGAAGGTAAATCTATTTGTATTTTAACTTAAAGATTGAAAATCCTATGTAAAAAATCGAAAAAAATGCCATTTTTTGGTCATTCGCGACCTAAAATAGACATTTCATTACATTTTTGGTTATAATCGCTTATTTCGTTGTAAAATAGAGATGGAGGTGAAAAATTTGAGCAGTTTAGTGAACAAAGTTCCTCTAACAGAAAGAATTGCGGAGAAGCTCATCTCAAAAGAACGTTTTCAAGAAGATGAAGAAAGCTACGAAAAAGTAAAATACGGAATGGAAGTTATTTTAATTAATACGATGAAAATCGGTTTAGTTTACTTAGTTTCCCTTCTCATGGGCGTGTTTTTTGAAACGCTGATTGTTCATTTTTCTTTTTTAATTGTGCGGCGTTATTCATTTGGGCTACACGCGCTCAAAAGTTTAAACTGTACGTTAATTAGTTTGTTAGTTTTCGTAGCTGGTCCGTTCTTTTTAAGAGATGTTTCATCTTCAAATTTGTTTGTGTTAATTATCTTTGCGATTATTGTGCTTAATATATTTTTATATGCGCCAGCAGATACCGAGAGCCTGCCTCTTTTAGGTGCTGAAAATCGTAAGATGTTAAGAAATAAAGCAGTTTTATGTACTTTGTTATTAATGGGGGTTACGCTTTTTATTCCGTTTTCGGAAATAAAAACACTGATTTTATTTGGTGCATTTTACCAAATGGTGTGTATTCACCCGTTAACTTATAAACTACTTAAGAGGAGGAGAAACAGTTATGAGATTTATGAATGATAAAACAATGCAATTTTTAGGAAGAAAGCTTGAAGACAAGGCGTTGAAAATTGCGAATAATTCAATGAAGAAATCTTGTGTAGGACTTTCTTATGAACCAAAAAGTCCTTTTGTGAAGAAAATGGAACAAGAAAGCAAATAAGTAAGTGAATTTATCTATGTCAATAAATAAAAGTGTGATAAAATATGTTGTAAGATGATGCGATCACATCGTGGAGGATATACATGGATCAAACGATAATTTTGCTTATAACTATTTTAATTCAAACTGTTGGTTTGTTTATTGTTGTAGAAATTCTATCTGGTTGGGTATTAAAATGGAAAGAGGGAGCGGTTACATTGGTGTTTGCCATTGCTACCATCCCTCTATTTCCTGTGATTACTTATTGGCTAAACTTAGTAATTATTTTTATCTTTATGATAGCTTTATTATACAAAAAGCAAACTATCTTTATTTCAATTATTGTTCCAGCGCTAACTTTTATACTTTTAATTGTAAGTGATTATATATTTAGCAATATTTTTGTTCCGGTTTTTAAAATACCTATTTCCGAAATATATCAAGGGCTTGGAAGTGCAGCTAGCTATGCCACAAGCATGATGATAATTGCTTGTCTGTTCGCATATATTATCAAAAAATTTGTAGACAAGTGGGATCTTTATACTTATATTAATCAGAAAAAATATGGTTTTATTACTGTGGCAATTACTTTGCTTACCCTATTGATTTATCACCTAAATATTTTCTTCAGTGCCGCAGATGGTTTTGTCCAAGAGGTTGTTCGTTTAAACACCATCATTTTTCTAGCTTATTTTGCAATTTTGATAGGTATGTTGTATCTGGTGCTTCAATCTGCTGTGCAAGAAATTAAAATGAAAAACCAACAAGAACAATTCGCGCAACTGCAAGAGTATACGTCAACGCTTGAAGAGTTGCATAATGAAATGCGCGTTTTTAGGCACGACTACATTAACATTTTATCCAGTATGGCTGGCTATATTGATGAAAACGATATGGAAGGCTTAAAAAAGTATTTCGAGAAAAACATTGTACCAATCAACCAACAAATCGAAACGAATGATTACCGGATTTCTACTTTGCAAAATATTCATGTCACAGAACTAAAAGGTTTACTTGCGATCAAATTGATTCGGGCGCAAGAACTGAATATTGATGTCAGTGTAGAAGTGACAGAAGAAATCAATTCGATTAATATGCCAAGTGTCGATCTTTGTAAGGCGGCTGGAATTTTGTTAGATAATGCGGTGGAAGCTGCACTTGGAAGTGAAAGACCAATTATCCGAATCGCGATTTTTAAAAGAGAAGAAGCGACAACCATGCTATTTGCGAATAGTGTGCCAAAGGATATGCCACCAGTTTATAAGATTTTTGAAGATGGCTTTTCAACGAAAGGGACAAATCGTGGGATTGGATTGTCCAGTTTGAGAGATACATTGCAAGAATATCCAAATGTTACTTTGGATACGAAGTTGGATGAAGATAAACAAGAGTTTATTCAGGAACTAGAAATCATGTAGAAAAGCGGGGATTATTATGCTTCCGATTTTTGTTTGCGAAGATAATAAGATTCAACGGGAAAGGCTTGTCGGCTATATTAACGATGCGATCATGTTTGAACATTATGATATGGAAATCGTGAAAGTATCGGGAAATCCAGATGAAATTTTGGAGGTTGTTCAACAGCAAAATGGGCTTGGGCTTTATTTTCTTGATATTGATTTGAACCATCCAGAATTTAATGGATTTGAGCTTGCTAAAGAAATTCGCAAGTTTGACCCGCGCGGTTTTATTGTTTTCTTTACGACGCACGCCGAAATGACTTATTTGACTTTTACGTATAAAATTGAAGCAATGGATTACATTGTGAAGGATAATCTTTCGGATGTGAAAGAGCGTGTCCGTGCTTGTTTGGCAAGCGTTCAAGAAAGAATGACGGATGACCCGGATACGAGTAGTTACTTCACATACCATATTTCAGATAAGAAAGTGATTCATGAAAAAATAGACGATATTCTCTTTTTTGAAACGTCACCTAAAATTCACAGGATTGTGATGCATAGCAAGAACCGGCAAGTGGAGTTTTATGCGAAAATGAAACAAATCGAAAATAGCTTGGGGGAACCGTTTTATAGATGTCATCGGTCGTTCCTTGTTAATAAAAATAATATTAGCGAAGTGGATACGAAAACGGGAACGATTACGATGGTAAATGGTGAAGAATGTATTGCATCGAATAAATTAATCAAGGGACTTCAGCTGTAGCAAAGAGCCGCATCTATTTATTTAAATAGAACCGGCTCTTTTTACATTATTTGAATCTTGAGGAGAGAAAAGGTAAAATGGTAAGATGAGTAACTGTATTTTTGGACTGGATGAAAGGACTTCATTAACGAACAGGGAGCTGAATGGAACATGCAGAGCTTTTTTGAAAAAAGAATGCTTAAATATCCATTATATGGCTTAATTGCCGCGACCATTATTCTGTGTGTCATCACCTTTTTTTATGCTTGGTGGCTCTCCATTGTTATTTTTGTAGCAGGTATTGTGCTGATTACAGCGATGTTTTACTTTGAACACCGCTTGAACCAGGATGTGCAGAATTATGTTTCTAATTTGACCTACCGGATTAAGCGCAGTGAGGAAGATGCGCTTGTTGAGATGCCGATGGGGATTATGCTGTATGATGAAAATTATAATATCCAATGGGTTAATCCGTTCATGACGAAGTATTTTGATAATAAAAGTGTTATCGGCGATTCTCTCGAGGAAGTGGGGCCGGAATTTCTTTCTGTCATTAAAGAAGAAGGAACGGAAGGAATTCAGACGATCAGTTGGAAAGACCGACGCTTTGATACCATTATTAAACGAGAAGAACGGATTCTTTATCTTTATGACCGAACGGATTACTATGAACTCAACACCAAATATCGTGAAGAAAAAGCTGTATTTGCGATTATTTTTCTGGATAACTACGACGAATGGGCGCAGGGGATGGATGACCGGCGCAGAAGCGGGTTGAATAGCCTTGTCACAACGATGTTAACGAACTGGGCGCAAGAAAGGCGGATTTACCTTAAGCGAATTAATGCCGATCGGTTCATCGCTTTCTTGAACGAGGAGAAGCTTGACAAATTAGAAGAAGAAAAATTTCAAATTCTTGACCGCATCCGTGAGCGAACTTCGAAACAAAACATCCCACTGACACTTAGTATCGGAATCGGGCACAAAGAGGAAGACTTGATCGACTTGGCGGACCTTGCGCAATCGAGTTTGGACTTAGCGCTTGGACGAGGTGGCGACCAGGTGGTTATCAAGGAACCAGAAGGCCACGTGCGCTTCTACGGCGGTAAGACCAATCCGATGGAAAAACGGACTCGGGTTCGGGCGCGAGTGATTTCGCAAGCGCTTCAAGAGCTGATTAGCCAAAGCGATCAGGTTTTCGTGATGGGGCACCGTTTTCCGGATATGGATGTGATCGGGTCAAGCCTTGGCGTGATGCGGATTGCTGAAATGAATGACCGTAACGCGTATGTGGTTGTGGAGCCGGGTAAGATGAGCCCGGATGTGGAGCGGCTGATGAGCGAAATTGAAGAGTATCCGAATGTGATTAAAAATATTGTGACGCCGCAAGTGGCAAATGAAAATATTACCAACAAAAGTTTGCTCGTGATTGTCGATACGCATAAGCCTTCGATGGTTATCAATCAGGAATTGCTTGAATCGGCTTCTAATGTGGTCGTAATAGATCATCACAGACGTTCTGAGGAATTTATCGAGAATCCTGTGTTAGTTTATATTGAACCGTACGCTTCTTCGACAGCGGAGCTTGTAACGGAACTGTTTGAATATCAGCCAGATCTCGAACAAGTCGGGAAAATCGAAGCTACTGCACTCTTATCGGGAATTGTTGTGGATACGAAGAATTTCACGCTACGAACGGGGTCAAGGACGTTTGATGCGGCTAGTTATTTGCGCTCGCTTGGGGCGGACACGGTGCTCGTGCAAAATTTCCTTAAGGAAGATTTGGCAACCTTTACGCAGCGAAGCAGTCTAGTTGAAGCGCTTGAGATTTATCATGATGGGATGGCAATTGCTAAGGGTGCTGAAGATGAAGTTTATGGCACGGTGATTGCTGCTCAAGCGGCGGATACGATGCTTTCGATGGAAGGCGTTGAGGCGTCGTTTGTTGTGACGCTTAGACCGGACAAGATGATTGGAATTAGCGCCAGATCGCTTGGTGAAATTAATGTTCAGGTGATTATGGAAAAACTTGGCGGTGGTGGACATTTATCAAATGCCGCTACGCAGCTGAAAGGTGTTACAATTGAAGAGGCTACAAAAGAATTGATTGCAGCGATTGATGCTTATTGGAAAGGAGAGACTTAAGGTATGAAAGTTATTTTTTTGAAAGATGTAAAAGGTAAAGGGAAAAAAGGCGAAATGAAAGAGGTTGCGGATGGATATGCGCAAAACTTTTTGATTAAAAATGGTTACGCAGCTGAAGCGAATTCGCAAAATATGAGTGCGCTACGCGGGCAACAAAAAAAAGCGGAAAAAGTCGCACAAGAAGAGCTGGATGATGCTAAGGCGCTTAAGGAGAAACTAGAAGGGCTTACGGTTGAACTGAAGGCGAAATCTGGTGAGGGCGGTCGTTTGTTTGGTTCGATTACGTCTAAACAAATTGCTCAAGCTTTGCAAAAAGATGAAGGTATTAAAATCGACAAGCGCAAACTGGAGCTTCCTGACGCGATTCGTGCACTTGGGTATACAAATGTGCCGGTGAAGTTGCATCATGAAGTGACGGCTACGCTTAAGGTGCATGTTGGGGAAGAATAATTTAGCTAGAAGGGGAGCGTAGTGTCAGTGGATACTTTTCAAGATCGTACGCCGCCGCAAAATGTGGAGGCGGAAAAAGCTGTTCTCGGTGCCATTTTTCTTGAACCAAATGCCCTGATTACGGCTTCTGAAATATTAATGCCGGATGATTTTTATCGGCAGTCACACCAATTGATCTTTGAGACGATGCTTAATTTGAATGACCACGGGAAAGCGGTTGATGTGCTAACGGTTTATGAAGCACTTTCGGCAAGTGGTCAGATTGAAGATGCGGGCGGGTTGCCTTATTTGACGGAACTGGCGGGTTCTGTTCCGACGGCAGCCAACCTTGAATATTATGCGCATATTATCGAAGACAAGGCGCTTTTACGACGTTTGATTCGAACGGCAACGCAGATAGCAACGGATGGTTATTCGCGCGAGGATGAGCTTGATTCGCTCATGGATGAAGCGGAAAAAAGTATTTTGGAAGTGTCGCAACGGAAAAATGTTGGGGCGTTCCAGAATATTAAAGATGTGCTCGTTAAGACGTATGACGACATCGAGATGCTGCACAATCGCAAGGGGGATATTACTGGGATTCCAACTGGGTTTCATGAGCTTGATAACATGACGGCGGGCTTTCAGCGTAATGACCTCATCATTGTAGCGGCGCGGCCATCTGTTGGTAAAACGGCATTTGCGTTAAATATTGCGCAGAATGTGGCGACGAAAACGGATGAGAATGTGGCGATTTTCAGTCTCGAAATGGGGGCTGAACAGCTCGTGATGCGGATGCTTTGTGCGGAAGGGAATATCAATGCGCAAAACTTGCGGACGGGCTCGCTTACGAATGATGATTGGCAGAAGCTTACGATTGCGATGGGGACGCTTTCGAATTCAGGGATTTTTATTGATGATACGCCTGGAGTTCGTGTGAATGAAATTCGGTCGAAATGCCGTCGCTTGAAGCAAGAAGCGGGGCTTGGAATGATCGTGATCGACTACTTACAGCTTATTCAAGGTAGCGGCAGAAGTGGGGAAAATAGACAACAAGAGGTTTCTGAGATCTCAAGGTCACTCAAAGCGCTCGCACGGGAACTCGAAGTTCCTGTTATCGCGCTTTCGCAGTTATCGCGGAGCGTTGAGCAACGCCAAGATAAGCGGCCGATGATGTCGGATATCCGAGAATCTGGTTCGATCGAGCAAGATGCGGATATCGTTGCGTTTTTATATCGTGAGGATTACTATGATCGCGAGGGTGAAAATGATGGGACGATTGAAATCATCATTGCTAAACAGCGGAATGGCCCAGTTGGGGATGTGAAGCTGGCCTTTGTGAAGGAATATAATAAGTTTGTGAATCTCGAAGTGCGCTATGATGACGCAATGGCGCCGCCGGGAGCTTAGTTTAAACCTATTTGTTTGAAGCGCGACTTTGTGCTTGAAGCAAGTAGGTTTTTTTTATGGGTTTTGCGGGAATGCAGAAACTGAAGGGGTGAACGCGGATGATGAAAGAATATGGTCGAATTTTAACGGCGGTTGATGGCTCGGAAAGTGGGGAAGCGGCTTTTTTCAAGGCAGTTCAAGTTGCGCTTCGCAATCACGCGGAACTGTTAATTGTCAACGTGGTAGATACGCTTTATTTTGCAAATGTGACGGCAGCAGATGGAGGCGCGACGGTTAATCAATTTACGGAAACTTCGAAACAGCTGCTAGAGGATTACCGGAAGCGAGCTGAGGAAATGGGGCTTAGCAAAGTGAACGCAGAAGTCGTTTATGGTTCGCCGAAAGCACGGATCGTCGAGATCGCTGAAGATGATTTTCACCCAGACCTGATCGTGGTTGGGGCGGTTGGCCAGTCGAGGCTCGCGCGTATGCTTTTAGGAAGTGTCGCTTCTTATGTAACCGTCCACGCACCTTGCGATGTATTAGTGGAACGGGAATCGATTTCAAAAAAATAATGGAAGAAAAAGACAAGAGTTCTCGAGCTTTCTTGTCTTTTTCGTTTATAATGGGGAGAGATATAGGCAAGAAAGGGGCGTATGGCTTAAATGGTCAAAGTGTTAATTGCAGATGATGATGAGGCGATTCGAAAACTTGTGGGGCATTATGTGCGTGCTGAAGGATTTGAGCCAATCTTTGCAAGTGATGGAGATGAAGCGTTAGATTTGCTTGAAGTGAATTCAGCGGAGCTCGCGATCGTGGATCTGATGATGCCAAAACGGGATGGCTATTTGGTTGCGAAGCACATCCGCACGTTTTATGATATTCCGATCATCATGTTGACGGCTAAAAATCAACTGTTGGATAAAGAGAAAGGCTTTGAAGCGGGGACGGATGATTATTTGACGAAGCCGTTTGAACCGGAAGAATTGATTTACCGGATTCGTGCATTGTTGCGGCGCTTTCAGAAGGCAAGCGCGAAAACGATCCAAGTAGGCCATTTGATGATCGATAAGGGAAGTTATGCGGTGAAAGCTGGGCAGAAAGAGTGGCTACTTCCGGTAAAGGAATTCGAGCTACTTTATCAACTTGCCAGTTTCCCGGAACGTATTTTTACGCGCGAGGAACTGATCGAGCAAATTTGGGGCAAGGATTATGATGGGGCCGACCGCACGGTGGATGTACATATTAAGCGGTTGCGTGACCATTTTAAGCAGGAAAGCGGCATTTTGATTACGACAGTGCGCGGTT
This sequence comes from Listeria kieliensis, assembly GCF_003369925.1. Classification (GTDB taxonomy): domain Bacteria; phylum Bacillota; class Bacilli; order Lactobacillales; family Listeriaceae; genus Listeria; species Listeria kieliensis_A. The sequence continues at coordinate 985,518 of NZ_LARY01000002.1, forward strand.
TGGGATATAAATTGGAGGAGCTAAAATGACAAGGTCGATTTACGGCAAGTTCGTTGCAGTCACGCTTGCAGTGATGTTTATAAGCAGCTTCCTTGGTTTCTTGTTCGCAAATGTTTATTACCAGTGGAAGCTTAAGCCGGTCAATGATGCGAAGGTTACGCAAGTCGCTCTGCGGGTAGCGGCGTTTTATCAGGAGAATGAGGAGCTTGATTTGGAACGCTATTTGAACCAAATGGGCGATATGGGCTATCAGCTGCTGTTAACGGACGGGAAAGCGGAGCAGGACTATTTTGGCGGGGATTTTCGAGTGAAAAAGCTGGATCAATCCATTATCAAGCAAGTTTTGGCGGGGGAAACGTACCACGGGATTGATCAATTTGATGGTGGCTTATTTGTGACGGGCTTTTTTGATAATCAACTTAAAAATTCGATCGGTGTTCCGATTAAAACACCGGATGGGCAAAAAGCGCTGTTTGTGCGACCGGACCAAGAAGCGCAATTTGGTGAGTTGCGGTTTTTCTTTGCGCTGATTTTGATGCTCACGGCGCTGATAAGCATTATTTTGGTCTTTATTAGTACGCGGATGGTCGCACGGCCGATTCGCAAGCTGACGAAGGCAACGGAAAAAATTGCAGCGGGAGATTTTGATGTGAAACTTGATACGAAGCGTAAAGATGAGATTGGGCAACTTGGCGCTTCTTTCACGAAGATGACGGATGAACTCGCGGCTGTTGATGCGGCGCGCCAGGAGTTTGTCGCGAATGTCTCTCATGAGTTGCAGTCGCCGCTTACTTCGATGCACGGCTTTGCGGAGCTTCTCGCTCAGGATGAACTCTCGGAAGAAGAGCGGAAATCTTATTTGACGCTGTTGTCGCAGGAAACGGCCAGACTTTCAAGGCTCACGAAGCAATTGCTTTTGCTGGCGTTTTTGGATAAGGAAACCGGGAATATTGGGCAAGAAACGGTGGAGCTGGCTCCAGCGATTCGAAAGACCATCCGGATGTTCGAGTGGAAAATTCAGGAGAAAGAGCTTAGCGTGACGATAGACTTGTCAGACGCTATGGTGCAAGGAGATGCGGAATTGATCGAACAAATTTGGCAAAACTTGCTTTCGAATGCGGTGAAATATACGCCGGAACAGGGTTCGATTGAGATTTCAAGCAGAGAGCAGGAAGATTGGGTCGAAATTCGCGTTCGAAATTCCGGGGCGCCAATCCCAGATGAAAAACTTGGAAAAATCTTTGAACGGTTTTACCGGGGAGATGAATCTCGCTTGCGGAGCGGGGAATCTAGCGGTTTAGGCTTATCTATTGTCGAAAAGATCATCAAGCTTTCTAGCGGGTCGATTTCGGTTCGAAGTGAAGCGGAGTTTGGAACGGAATTTGTCGTTCGGCTCAAAAAAGCAAATTTGTAATCGGAAGTTCACATTCTGTTCACACTGGTATCTTACAGTAAGAGGGTAAGGTAAAGGAGTGAACGGAATGTTTTTAGCATTGAAGGAATTGAAACATGCAAAATTAAAGTTTTCGCTAGTCGTTTTGATCATGGTTTTGATCGCTTGGCTCGTGTTATTTGTGACGGGGCTTGCAAATGGACTTGCGAGCGACAATGGTTCGGCGATTGAATCGAGCAAGGCAACAGGATTTTTAGTTGAGAAAGATTCGGATAATCGTTTGACGCGTTCGAGTCTTTCGGAAGAGAAGGTTCAACGAGCGGAAGAAAAGTTCGGGAAGAACGCTACGGCGCTGGGTGTTCAAATGACAACGGTCACAAAGCCGAGCGCAGCGAAAAAGACAGACGTGACTTTTTTTGGAATTGATCCTAGCCGTTTCTTGGTACCGGAACAGGTTTCTGGGGAATCACTTTCGGGGAGCAAGGAAAATAGTGTGATTGCGGACGAGAAACTGAAGGAGAGCGGCTACAAACTTGGTGATAAGGTGAAAGACCAGATGAGCGGAGCCGTTTTTGAGATCATTGGTTTTGCGAAAAAAGCCACATATAGTCATACGCCTGTTCTTTATACAAGTTTTGATAGTTTTAAGAAGTTACAACAACGTGGAGCTAGTTCATATAATGCGGTTGCACTTCAAAATGATTCAGGAGAAGACTTTGCGCAAAGCGGGCTTGTTTATGCGAGTTCAAAGGAAGTGCTTGAAAATATCCCTGGCTATTCAGAGGAGCAAGGTTCGCTTCTCATGATGATCGCGTTTCTATTTGTGATTGCCGCGTTCGTCTTGGCTGCCTTTTTCTATGTCATTACGATTCAAAAAATGAATCAGTTGGGCATCTTGAAAGCGGTTGGCGCAAAAACGAGCTATTTAGCGCGCAGTATTGTTTTTCAAGTTATTTTCCTGGCTTTTGTCAGTTTAGTAATTAGTAACGCGCTTACGTTCTTAATGGCGCTTGCACTTCCTGATAGCATGCCATTCAATTTAAGTCAGCTTACGGCGCTACTGTGCTCGGGGCTATTCATTTTAATGGCTGTGCTAGGTTCAATATTATCATTAAGCCGCGTTGTTCGTGTCGATGCGCTTGAAGCGATTGGGAGGGTAAACTGATATGCAAACGACTAAATTGAGTTTTAAAGATGTAACGAAATTTTATCACGACGGGGAAACGACAATTGAAGTGTTGCGAAATGTGAATTTAGAGGTTGAACAAGGTGAATTTGTCGCCATTGTTGGACCATCTGGGTCTGGCAAAAGTACGTTTCTTTCCATCGCAGGAGCGCTGCTTACGCCAAGCTCGGGGCAAGTGTTCGTTGATACCAAGGAAGTCACAAATTTGTCCAAGAAAAAATTGACCCGAACGAGGCTTGAGGAAATTGGTTTTATTTTTCAAGGCGCCAACTTGGTTCCTTACTTGACGGTTCTAGACCAGCTGCTTGTGATTCCAGTTTTGAATGGTGAGCGTAAAGCTGGAAAGGCTCGCGCACTTAGTTTGCTAGCGGAGCTCGGGCTTACACATCGGAAAAATCAGTATCCGGATCGACTTTCTGGTGGCGAGCGGCAACGCGTAGCGATTGCGCGTGCGCTGATGAATGACCCGGAAGTGATTTTGGCGGATGAACCGACGGCAAGTCTTGATTCGGAGCGTGGCCGAAAAGTGGTCGAGATGATCGCTCGGGAAGTTAAACGCGAAAATAAGGCGGCTGTTATGGTGACGCATGATGAGCGGGTTCTCGATTTGTGCGACCGCGTCGTTCGGATTGAAGATGGAAGGCTTACGGAAGCGCGCTAAGGGGCCTGGAATTTTAAAACGCGAACATTAGGTTTCTTGCCTAAAAAATCGTTCGTAATATTGATTGACGAATAGCAAGGGAGACGGTACAATGGAGAATGGAAATAAGGAGCTTGCTTTGACGGGCTTAAATTATTAAAAGAGGTGTTTGCATGTCTTCAGTTGTTGTTGTCGGAACACAATGGGGCGATGAAGGAAAAGGTAAGATTACGGATTTCTTGTCGGAGAACGCGGAAGCAATTGCACGTTATCAAGGTGGGAATAATGCGGGTCACACGATCAAATTTGATGGTGAAACGTATAAACTTCACTTGATTCCGTCGGGGATCTTCTATAAGGATAAGATCAGTGTAATCGGAAACGGGATGGTCGTTGATCCAAAAGCGCTCGTTACGGAATTGAAGTATTTACATGATAAAGGAATTGATACTCGGAATTTGCGAATTTCGAACCGTGCGCATTTGATTCTGCCTTACCATATTCGGATTGATGAAGCGGACGAAGAGCGAAAAGGTGCAAATAAAATCGGTACAACGAAAAAGGGCATTGGCCCGGCTTACATGGATAAAGCGGCTCGTGTTGGGATTCGTGTGATTGACTTACTGGATAAAGAAACCTTTAAAGAAAAATTGGAGCAAAACTTGAAAGAGAAAAATCGTCTGTTGGAACGTTTTTATGAACTGGATGGTTTTTCGCTAGAAGAAATTTTGGATGAGTATTACGAATATGGTCAGGAGTTCAAAGAATATGTTTGCGATACGTCTGTTGTTTTAAATGATGCGCTAGATGAAGGAAAGCGGGTCTTATTTGAAGGTGCGCAAGGCGTTATGCTAGATATTGACCAAGGAACGTATCCGTTTGTTACTTCAAGCAACCCGATTGCTGGGGGAGTGACGATCGGAAGCGGCGTAGGCCCATCGAAAATCAATCATGTTGTTGGAGTGGCGAAAGCTTATACTTCTCGTGTAGGTGACGGTCCATTCCCGACAGAACTATTTGATGAAACAGGTGAACGAATTCGTGAAGTGGGTCATGAATACGGAACAACAACTGGACGTGCTCGTCGTGTGGGCTGGTTTGACAGTGTTGTTGTGCGCCATGCTCGTCGTGTGAGTGGATTAACCGATTTATCACTCACTTTGCTAGACGTTTTAACTGGGATTGAAACACTTAAAATTTGTGTGGCATATAAACTTGATGGAAAAACGATTACCGAATTTCCAGCAAGCCTGAAAGACCTTGCTCGTTGTGAACCTGTGTATGAAGAATTACCAGGTTGGACAGAAGATATCACGGGTGTAAAATCATTAGATGAGCTTCCTGCTAACGCTCGTCATTATATGGAACGAATCGCGCAACTTACTGGCGTGCAAGTTTCGATGTTTTCCGTTGGTCCGGATCGAAACCAAACGCATGTTGTAAAAAGCGTGTGGCGTCTTGCTTGATTTTTGAAGAGATGCGTCCGCAACAATTTGCGGGCGCTTTTTTTCAATAAAAATTGGTCTATCTAATTGTTTTGAATTTCATTATTTCTCGGGAAATAATGAAGAAGCGGGTTCGCTAGCTACTAATTAAAAATTTCACAATCTGGATGCAGTTCAGATCATGTGTTTTATTCTTGAAATTAAATTGTAAATTTGAGTGTTGAAACCTGAATAAATAGCTATTTTGTCATATTCAGAAGGAAAAAAGTCGAAAAAATTATAAGTGTTTTTATTGCATTAAAGGAACAGAGGTGGTAGAATTTTTATATTGATAGCGCTTACATTGTGAAAGGGGAAATTTATTACACTCTTGCTATTTTGCAAAATCTCTATTTTACGCTATGATAAAATCAGAGAAAAAACTGTTTTGACAAAGCTTTTTTAAAATTGGTAAGGCAGTGAAAAGTTTAAGCAAGACCCAAGAATAATGAGGGGGAAGTACATAATGGAACAGAAACAAGAATTATCACGTGGTTTAAAAAACCGGCACGTTCAGCTGATTGCAATTGGGGGAGCAATTGGTACAGGATTATTCCTTGGTTCAGGTAAATCCATTCATTTAGCTGGTCCATCTATTTTACTTGCTTATATGATTACGGGAGCGATTTGTTTCTTAATCATGCGGGCACTGGGTGAAATTTTGCTCTCAAACTTAAATTACCATTCATTTGTAGACTTTGTGCAAGACTATTTTGGAAACGCGGCAGCATTTGTAACTGGCTGGACTTATTGGTTCTGTTGGATTTCAATTGCGATGGCCGATTTGACAGCAGTAGGGCTTTACACACAATTTTGGTTCCCAAATGTCGCACAATGGGTACCAGGGCTAATTGCTCTAGTTCTCTTGCTTGTAATGAACCTTGCAACTGTAAAATTATTTGGTGAAATGGAATTCTGGTTTGCGCTCATCAAAATCATTGCGATTTTAGCGCTTATCGTAATTGGGATATTCATGATTATCAAAGGCTTCTCAACAGATGCGGGAGCATCAACGTTCACTAATTTATGGAGTCACGGGGGTTGGTTCCCGAACGGGGCTAATGGTTTTATTTTATCCTTCCAAATGGTTGTCTTCGCCTTTGTGGGTATTGAACTAGTTGGCTTAACGGCGGGCGAAACTGAAGATCCAGAGCACGTTATTCCAAGAGCGATCAACAACATCCCCATTCGGATTTTGATTTTCTACATTGGGGCACTACTTGTCATCATGAGTATTTACCCATGGAATTCGATTGATCCGGCCAAAAGCCCATTCGTACAAGTATTCTCGGCAGTAGGAATCGTAGCAGCAGCGGGAATTGTCAACTTTGTAGTTTTAACATCGGCAGCATCGGCTTGTAACAGTGCGGTGTTTAGTACCAGCCGAATGATTTACTCGCTCGCGAAAGAGAAAAACGCGCCAAAAAGAATGACAAAACTAACCTCACACAAAGTACCATCTAACGCATTGTTTTTCTCGTCAACAGTTATTTTAATCGCAGTAATTTTAAACTACATCATGCCAGAAGGCGTATTTACACTTGTAACGAGTGTATCGACCGTATGTTTCATCTTTATTTGGGGTATTACTGTGCTAGCTCATTTAAAATATCGGAAAACACGTCCTGAACTTGCGAAGAAAAGCAAATTCAAAATGCCACTTTATCCGTTTTCGAATTATGCGGTTTTAGTGTTCTTGGCATTCGTGCTTGTTGTACTAGCGTTTGCTGAAGATACACGTGTAGCACTATTCATTACGCCGCTATGGTTTGTTGGCGTGTTGATTGCTTATTACATTCGCAAATCACGGATTGAGCATAAAAACGAACGCGAAGGACTAAGCGAATAAAAAATGAAAAGCTTGGGCTGATGGGGGCAAGAAAGCAGAGGCTCAGGCTTTTTCGATTAAAAATGCTTGCAAAAAATAAAGAAAGTGGTAGAATTATTCTGTTGGCAATTTTTTTACGGGTTATTAGCTCAGTTGGTAGAGCAGCTGACTCTTAATCAGCGGGTCGGGGGTTCGAACCCCTCATAACCCATTGGGTGCCAAACCCACGGAACAGGTAAACGTTGGTGCGAAAGCATTTGGAAAACGTTTAGGCTGTTCCTTTTTTTATGAATAATTTCTGTCACTCTAAAGTCATAATCCAATAACAGACAAACTAGGTTGGCACTACACGAAAGGATGATATATTCATGATGGAAAGTAAAGAAATTGTTCACGAGCTTTATAATGACATTTCTAAGAACAGTGAAACCGATATGGAAGAAGTTAAAGAAGTTTTATTAAAAGTTTATAACAAATTGGATAGAGTTAAAGATGATGCACCACTAATTAATCGACTCGCAAATTTTTTGTATTTTAAAGCTTTTACGGAAAAACTCAAATTTACTAGAAATCAAGAAGAATTAATAAACAAATTAGCTCAAATAGGAGGAAGAGCAGGTCTAAATGGAGCCTACCGTTCCGATTATTCGTCTAAGGGTCAGTTTGATTAAATTGCAGAGGGTGAATTCCTCCTCATATAGAAATAAATATAAATGGTTGCCAACAAGATTGTGCTTGTTGGTTTTTTGTTTAATTGAATTAAGCTTTTACATAACATCCATATTGTTTTAAGAGAAGATGTGATTTTTTAAACGGAGAAGTTCATATAAAATAGATATCTTCAAAAAGTCGGGAGTTAGTTGAAGAAAAAGTGGTGTTGGTTATTAGTAGCACTTGTTGTAATGGTAGGACTAATAGACGGGAAAATGTTTATGGACATCAAATGCCGGGCACTGGATTTTCAAACGGTCGTTCGGGAAGTAAATCCATAAAATCCCTCACTAAATCTTAGCGAGGGATTTATTGTTTCACATGAAACATTTTGAGATTGAAATTAATATTTTCGGTACACATCAATGGTGTTGCCAAAATTAATATAGTAACGACCATAGTTGTACATCATCCCGTATTTCTCCCGGTAAGCATCTACTGTGCTCCGCAAAAATTCCTCAGTTACCTCGAGTTGCTCTGCGACTTCATGATATTCCGTCAAGCCAAGGTAAAAGCAACGGATAATTTCATCAATCGGAACTAGTTCCTCGAATGCACGCCGTCGCGCAAAAATTTCTTGTTTGCGGTTAGGTAAACTATTCTGATCCACGATATTCCCGTAAGTGTATCTCCAGTGCATCAACTCTTCTGTGAGAAGGCAACGCTTTTCAACTTGTGTCTTGCGGCTATCAATAAAAATGGTGCCGTCCAGAAAAAGCCCCGGAAGCTTATTCGGCATTTTTTCTTCCTTAATAGTTATAAAATCTTTGTAATCATTCACGAGTTTTTCATACATATTCGCTCACTCCCCGCGGTGGAGCCTCTTTTTCATATCTATATACGCCAAAATGTCGCGCATCTCTTCCTCCGTAACATCATCATCAAGGTGAGCGGCAATCGTTAGCACATGCTCGTTCTTGTCATTTGCACTCGCCCTTGGCGGAAAAAAGGCATCAATCGGTTGATTAAAAATGCCCGCAAGCTGATAAAGAACATCTTGGCTCACTTTGCGCTCGCCGTTTTCATAGCGACTAATCGTTTGGCGAGTTGTTTCAAGCTCGGTTGCTAAGGCTCCTTGGCTCATCCGACTATTTTCACGAAACTGGCGGATTTTATTTCCTACAAATTTGTTGAGCTCCATATCCGATCTTCTCCTTTTATAGAATAGCTTCAGTATAACATGCTGTAACCTATTTGGAAACAATTTGGTATTTTTAGCACCAATTAATTTACATGTAACCGATTTGGTGCTAAAATGCATACAGAGATAAAAATTGGAGGGATTGAAAACATGGAAGGAAATAAAATTGATACGGGAAAATCGATTTTGAAGGGAGGAAGCTAAAAAATGGATCAGTACTTGCATTCGATTTTTGGAGAAAGCAACGTCATTTTCCAAGTTTTATTATACTTTCTAAGCATTAACTACCTATTTCAGCTTTTTCTCGCTATTAATCGAAGAAAAATCACGTGGCGCTTTGCGATTCAAGCACTTTTAAAGAAATTAGCTATTTTTCTAGTGGTCGCGGTCGCTCATCAAACAGACCTCGTCATTGGAGACGGGAATATGGTGCGTGACGGAACGGCCTTTTTTTACCTAGCGAATGAGCTACTCACAATGATTGAAACACTAATGCAACTAGGAGTGAAGGTCCCAAAAGTTTTAAAAAATCTAGTTGAAGTGTTCAAAACAAATGCTGGAGAAAACCATGAAAATAAATAAGGCAAGAAACGCAGGAGAGACTAGATAAATAAAAAATGGGCTAGCGCGATAAAGTGGCACTAGCCCATTTTGATTGGCTTATTTCGAATGCTTCTTGAACATGTTGTGTGTGAAAAATAAATTGCCTAGCAAGAAAAGACTGGTCATATAAAACACAATCGGGTATCCAAATGCAGCAGAAACACTCGATCCAATAAGTGGCCCCGCCACATTACCAAGACTTTGTGAACTTTGATTGTACGAAAAGATGCTACTTAACGAATCACGCGGCGAATTTTTGTTGATCAAAGTGTTTATGGAAGGCATTAACGCGCCAGTCGTGAATCCAAGCAAGAACCGAAGCAATCCAAGCTCAAGCGGGCTCTGTACCCAAGCCATTGGCACCATGATGATGGCGGCAGCGACAAGTCCACCAATTAAAACTTTGTGATTACCAATTTTATCGCCCAGTTTCCCCAGATACGGGGAAGCAATCAAGGCGGAGATTCCTGGTGCAGAAGTGATGATCCCGCTAATTAATGAAATGTTATCATCGCTTCCAAGGAGTTCACGAATATAAAGCGGTAAAATCGGGCTGATCGAAGTATTGGCAATTTGAATGATAAATGTTGTTAAGAAAAGACCAAGAACCAGATTTTTGCTTGGTAACCGCTGAAATAATTGCCGTGTTGTAAGCATCTTTTCGCGAATAACAGGCTTGAAATCTTCCTTCAAGAAAAATAAAGTAAGCAAAAACGTAAGTAATAAAACGAATCCAGTGATGAAAAAAACAGGTCGATATCCAAATATATCTGCAAGAAACCCACCAATTAACGGCCCAATCAAAGTACCCGAAATCGTTCCAGTAGAAAGGAATCCAAGTGCCCAGCCGCTTTTATTTTGCGGAGCTTGCGAGGCGACGAGTGCTGTTGCGTTAGGTATGTATCCCGATAAAAGCCCGTTGAGTGCCCGCAAAAGAACCAGTTGATAGACATTTTGAACAAGGCCGAGGCACCCCATTGTGATCGCCATGCCAAGTGAGGCACGAAGTAGCATCAAACGGCGGCCTTTTCGGTCTGCCAGTCGACCCCAAAATGGTGAGACCAGTGCAGATGTGAGAGCCGTTGCGCTGACAGCAAGCCCCGACCAGACATTTAACTCCGTATGATCTGTCACACCAAGATCTGAAATATACAAAGACATAAACGGCATGACTAGGTTAAAACTGACGCCCGTTAGGAAACAACCTAGCCAGGAAATATAAAGATTTCGTTTCCAATTTAATTTTGCTTCCAAGAAAAATCGCTCCTTTGTTTGCTTTATCGTACTCCGATTTTATGTCAAAGTAAACAGAGAGAGTCAATATGTGCTTTTGTTTAATAGGTGGGACAACTATACTAAACATTTGCAAATTATTTTGAAAAGAAAAATTGAGCGCTTCTATTATATTTTTTATTTTCCTTTTAAAAAAGGTGATAGAAACAACGTTATTTCTTCATATATAATATTTATTGTTCACGGAAAAAGGTGGATTGGAATCGGAATTTTCAAACTTCGTTCAATAAATGTTCAAAAATTTACCTTTTTTGTTTTGCAGAGAACGGCATTATGACACAATCTTTTTGCTATACTGTGAACAGTTCTTCAGTAGAATGCCATAAAAATTAAATTAGGAGACGAAATTGTGACAAAGGAACTTAAAAAATCTATCAAAAAGATTGTAGCAGAGATTCAAGAGAACAGTCTAGACAAACAGTGGCTATCCGAGTTTTCCATGAGTAAAAGAGAAAGATACCATTCAACAGATCCATCAAAAATTTATTTTATCAAAAAAGGGAGTTTGTTAGTAAGTAAAACAATAACTTCCAGTGCGATTCTAGATGTTCCAGGGATTAATAACATGATTTATGAGATTTTTGCTGAAAGTGAACTGGTAGCATTGGAAAATATTAGCGATGAAAAGATAGGATTAACTTTTGAGCTAGTAGCTTTAGACGAAACATCGATTATTTCCATTGATAAAGAATATCTACTAAATTATTGCACTAATAAACCCTCCTTTATGGAAACATTACTTAAGTACGTAACCTTAAAAAACCTTCAGTATGAAGAACAAAGCCTAGCTTTTCTTGGTTCAAGAGAACAACGCCTAAGTTGGAGTATCGTTCATCAAAAACAAAATAGTGGAGTAGGTATGAATAACAGAATTTTAAGTAAACTTTCGAGTGTGGATGAAAGCTTCGCAAGCCGAAACATAAAGAAAATCACTAAATTTATGAAAATAAACTAATTGTTATATTGGGGGCTTTAAAGTGGATAGTGTTCCATTAACTCCATTGGAAAAAGAAGTTATCAAGAGAATATGTAATAAGAACTTTCACGAGATTAATTTATTAAATAAGGATCTGCAAATTAATCTAAAACAACATATCTATACGTTTAATGAAGTATTGCAAACTCTCTATACTTTAGAGGAGCGAGGCATTATTAGGAGAGAGAGCAGTTCTTCGTATCGAAAAACATATAGCCTTATTAGTAGTTAATTGTTGAAGTGTTGGAATTAAATTAGTTTTGTTTTAAGGAAGTAATTGACTAAATAAAGATTTGAAAATTTTGAATTAAAAGATTTTATTCTGCGTTTTTTGTAGTTTAGTTTATCGTAAAACGTTGAAAATGACCCAGTCGGTATTTAAGTTTAGAAACAACCTTGGAAATGGTCATAGGTGCTTTTAGTGCAAATTATTTCATTCATTTTATCTTTTAGAGGGGGGATGCAAATCGATTAGTTGAAGAAGTAAATGAACGCAATTTATTAAAGGAGGAATTAAACAAAAGATGAAAGACAAATTATTGAAAAAAGGAAGTATTTTAATTGTTACTACTGCGCTCGTTGGTAGCCAATTAACAGTTTTCTCACCAGCAATTGCTCAGGCAACCAAGGGAAACGAAATAAAAACAACTTATAAAATGGAAGTACCAAGAGCGCTAAAAGAAATTAAACCTTCTATCCAAAGAGTCTTAGCAGTTAATCCGAGAGCTACTGAGGTACCAGTTGATGTATCGACACCATCAGAGCTAGAGCAGGCGCTAAGTAGTGAAAGCAGTGTCAATGTTATCAGACTTAAAAATGATATTACGTTACTCAAGGATCTAAAATTCAATAAGTCGGTAAGAATTGAAGGGAATGGCTTTAAGTTATCATTCTCTGGGAAAAAATTATTGACGTCAGGAACTGCACGGGTTGATCTTCAAGATGTTTCGTTGTTTAATGGATCATCAAATCCAATGTTTGATAATGGGGATTCTTCAGCGACTCCAACACTTAATATTTTAGGAGATGTCATTTCCAGTGGATATCTATTCAATTCGTCTGCTGGTGGTACATTGACTATTGCTGGGAAAAACAATACGCTATCGGGCTCTGAGTCGTCAATGATTGCGAATGTGAATGAATTTAAAGTAGAAGATAACGCACAGATTAAAAAAATGGAAGCTGTGAAAAGTGCAGTAAAAGTAGCATCTTCAGGAACGATTTCGATTGGTAAAAATGCAGAAATGAATATTCGTTCAAATGAAGCATACGCTTTTGAAGCTTCAGGAAGTACATTGTCTATTGGTCAAGGTGCGACGATTAATGCAAATTCTTTATACGGAGCAATTTCTGTAAATGCTTTGCAAATTGCAAACGATGCGAAACTAGATCTTTCTTCGGGAAATTCAAGTAGTTCAGGTGCCGGCGTGCAATCTGTTTCGGGGATTAAATCTGGAAATAATGTAACTTTAAAAGTAAAAGGTGCAGGAACAGGAATTAAAACAACAGGCACTAGTTCAGTTGTGGATTTTGGACAAAATAATACAATTGATATTCAAAGTTCTAGTGATAGTGGAATTAACTCCAAGGGGTTGACAGTTGGAAAAGGTTCTGACTTCAAAGTGAATGCTTTGAAAGATGCGATTATAGCTGACACCACTGGAGTGAATATTGGCGAGGTCTCCAATCAGCCTATTGAAGTGAAAGAAAAAAACAAAGTAGAGATTAACTCTGGCAATGGATCAGCCATTAATTCTAAAGGAAATATTTCTTTAGGAGACAATACAGAATACAATATTTCTGGATCTAAATCGGCAGTGTTGGCTGGTGGCTCTTATTCTTCATCGGACGTTATTACAAACCTAGGTTCTTATAGTGAATTTAAAATTAAATCCGATACTGATATGGGGATAAACACTGGAACACTGAATATTGGAAAAGCGACAACTAATTATATTACAGCTAAAACAACCGGGATTAATTTAGGCAAAAAAGGAAATGGCTTAAATGCAAATGAAGCCGTTGAAATCCATGTGCACGCGGCAAATGGGATTATTTCTGGTAAAAATTTAACCTTTAGTCAAAACAATATTTTGGATATTAATTCACTAGCTGGAAATGGAATTAATACAACAGATGCTTCAAAAATTAGTTTTGCAAAAGACAGCTTGGTAAAAATTCAAGCGAAACAAGGGATTTACCAAGTTGGTCCGGCTTCTAATTTAGGCTTTGAAACAGGATCTAGTTTGCAAATTTATAATACTGAACAACACGGTATATATACGGACGGATCTGTAAATTTTGCTAAAAATACATCTGCAAATATCCGTGCAGCGCAAGTGGGAGCTTTCTCTGCAGTTAAAGCTAGTGGGATTGTTCGCTTTGATAGCGGATCGAAAATTGTTGCGCAAACCTTATCCAATCAGTCAACTTCTGTATTTGATTTGAGTGGACGAATTAATAGCCAACTAGAGTTTATTAATCCTTCGTTGTTAGACATTAAACAAGGGAACCATTTCGAGCCAGGTAAAGGCAGACTAATTAAAGGGTATAGTTCCACTGTTACGAAAACACGTTTAATTTTAGATAGTGTTAAAGAGCTTCATTCTTGGGATCGCGGTCAAGCGTGGGGAACTGCACCATCTGGTTCTTGGAAAGATGTAACATCTACGACTCTTTTTGTCGATAGAGTAGGAGACATCAGATACGATTACTTTGGTGGTCCAACGACAGGGCAAAATAGTACTGGTTTTGACATTTTTGACTACTCACGTTTGTCAACACGGACAAGCAATTCAAATATGATTGAAACTAAAATTAATGAGCTAACTACGACTTCAACGGTTGTAACTGGAACGGCGGAACCTGGCGCAGACATCGAAATTAAAGTCGGCGATAAAGTAATTGGAACTGGAACAGCAGATGCGAGCGGAAACTATCGTATTAATATTCCTGTACAAAAGGAAGGAACTGAAGTAACTGCTCAAGCCTTTTTAGGAAGCGATAAATCCAATGTTGCTAAAACTATAGTAAAAGGTCATTCAAAAGGAAGTATTACACCTAATGAATATGAAACCACTCAAGATAATATTACGGGTTCTTACACTGGTGATGTAGTAAAAGGCCAATTGTATGTGAATGGTAAATATGTATCGACAGGCGGTACCTTTAAAAATGGTAAATTCACGTATTATGTGAAAGCGGGTACGATTAAAGCCGGCGATAAAGTAGAAATTATTGCGCTAGATAAAAATGGCAAACAGTTAGATCGTAAACCTGTTCAGGTGAAAAGCGCTACAAAAGGAAGCATTACACCTAATCAATACGCAATTGGTCAAACCAATATTACGGGTTCTTATACAGGTGATGTGGTAAAAGGCCAACTATATGTGAATGGTAAATATGTATCGACAGGCGGTACCTTTAAAAATGGTAAATTCACGTATTATGTGAAAGCAGGTACGATTAAAGCCGGCGATAAAGTAGAAATCATTGCGTTGGATAAAGATGGTAAACAATTAGATCGTAAACCGGTTCAGCTAATGAATGATTTACAAGGAAGCATTACACCTGATGGCTACACAATTGGTCAAACTAATATCACCGGTTCTTATGCAGGTGACGTAGTAAAAGGGCAACTATATGTGAATGGTAAATATGTATCGACAGGTGGCACATTCTCCGGCGGTAAGTTCACATATTACGTGAAAGCAGGCTCAATTAAACCTGGTGACAAAGTAGAAATCGTTGCACTAGATAAAAATGGTAAACAGTTAGATCGCAAACCAGTTCAAGTGAAGGCTGCCTCGAAAGGAAGCATTACACCAAATGAATACGTGCTTGGTCAAACCAATATCACAGGTTCATATAGTGGTGATATCGTACAAGGGCAGCTATATGTGAATGGAAAATATGTATCAACAGGTGGCACCTTTAAAGATGGCAAATTCACATATTATGTGAAAGCAGGATCAATTAAAGCTGGCGATAAAGTGGAAATCGTCGCACTAGATAAAGATGGTAAGCAATTAGACCGTAAACCAGTCCAAGTGATGGCTGCTACAAAAGGAAGTATTACACCTGATGACTATGTGTTAGGTCAAGCAAACATTACAGGTTCATACACGGGTGATATTGCACAAGGCCAATTGTATATAAATGGAAAATATGTATCAACAGGTGGCGCCTTTAAAGATGGTAAATTCACATATTATGTGAAAACAAACTCGATTAAAGATGGGGATAAGATTGAAATTGTTGCACTAGATAAAAATGGTAAACAATTGGATCGTAAACCTATATCTCTACAAGTTTCAAAAGGAAGTATTACACCTTCAACATATACACTTGGTAGTGATGCAATTGAAGGACACTATACTGGAGATGTTGCTAAGGCAGAGTTGAAAATCGATGGTAAGCATGTATCTTGGGGTGGCGAATTTAGTAATGGCAAGTTCAAATACTATGTGAAGTCTAGCCTAATTAAAAAAGGGCAAGATGTGAAACTGATTGCTTTAAACAGCCGAGATAAGGTACTAGATACTAAAAAAGTCGAAGTTAAAGAAGTTGCAGTAGCTGGGAAATTTACTTCTGCCACCTATAAATTTGGTGATGAGGTAATTAAAGGTACCTATACAGGAGATATGGTGATTGCTAGAGTATATGTCAACGGTGTCCCTAAAAGCTGGGGTGGCGAGTTTAATGTTGGTGCATTTTCTTATTATTTAGGAAGCAACAAAATTAAAAAAGGCGATAAAGTGACTATTGAAGGCTATAGTGCAGATAAACAAAAACTCGACACGAGAGATGTTCAATTAATCCAATAGTATATTAGATAGGTTTCACCCAACTTGTTCTAAGTTTTAGTTGGGTGGAGCTATCTTTGATGAAGAAGGTGGTTGAAGTATGAAAAAAGTTTGGCTGAGTGTAATTTTAGGTCTCATTGTGGTGCTTGGTGCATGTTCGACAACGGCGGATTCTGATTCGTCGCAAGAAGGAATTAAAGCTAAAGCTGGTAGTGATATGGTTGATGGTTTAAAAATAGATATCAAAAATCTTGAAGTCAATAAAAATGTAAATACAAAAAAGGAAATTTATACATTTACGGTCAAAGGCGAAAATAGATCCTCTGTTAGTCTTGGCTTAGGTTCAATCGATTTTGCTTTGAAGACAACGAGCAATAAATTAATTGAGCCAGATCCGGCTATGAAGGCGTTTGGAGATAATATTTTCCCAGGGAAATCGCTTAAAGGATTTGTATCTTTTTCCGTTCCTGAAACAACAAAAATAAAAGCATTAGTCTATAAACCTAAAAATAAAGAACTTATAAAGTGGACAGTTTCCAAGGATAGTTGATAGATGAAATACTGTTGCTTTTGCTACTCAAATATGACAAATAGTTTTTTGCATGTGCGAATATGCTTTTTGCCATATTTGGGTTTTGTATCTATTTAACGATAAGGACTATTACAAAAGGAGATAAACATGAAAATTATAGTTTTAGGATTAGGCTATATTGGTCTACCTACGGCAGTGATGTTTGCCAATCATAATCAAGAAGTCATTGGAGTAGATATTAATAAAACGGTTGTTGATGATTTAAATCAAGGCTGTACGCATATTGAAGAACCAGGTTTATCTGAAGCTTTGCGTTTAGCAATAAATAAAAACAATTTTAGGGCGCAAATGGAGGTAGAAGAAGCGGATGCATTTATCGTATCTGTTCCAACGCCAAACAATAATGACGTTTTTAAAAGTTGCAATATGGACTATGTTCAACAAGCAGTGAGGTCCATCATACCAGTGCTTCGCCAAGGGAATACTGTAATCATAGAATCCACAATTTCTCCATGTTCCACAGAGAATATGATAAAACCCCTTATTGAAAATGCTGGATTTGCTGTTGGAAAAGATGTATTTTTGGCGCATTGTCCTGAGCGTGTCTTACCGGGGAATATTTTTTATGAATTAGAGTATAATAATCGCATCATTGGAGGGGTTTCAGAAGCCTGTTCGCATCACGGAGCAAAAATCTATAGCCTTTTTACAAAAGGAGAACTCGTGGAAACATCGGCATCTGCGGCTGAATTGTCAAAGTTAATGGAGAACACTTATCGGGATGTCAATATAGCTTTGGCTAATGAGTTGATCAAAACAGCTGGCGTTTTGGGGATTGATGGTCTTGAAGTTGTGAAGCTTGCAAATAAACACCCACGTGTTAATATTCATACTCCTGGGCCAGGAGTAGGTGGTCATTGCCTCGCTGTTGACCCTTATTTTATTATAGCAAGCTCTCCAGATACTACACCACTAATGCAGAGGGCGAGAGAGATTAACAAATCAATGCCAGACTTTGTTTTGAAGGAAACAAAGGAATTAATGCGACAAATTGATGGTAAAAAGATAACTGTTTTAGGAATTACGTATAAAGGGGACACCGACGATATTCGAGAAAGTCCAGCACTTGAAGTATTGAAGTTGTTAGAGGCGGAAAACCGGTATCAGCTAACCATATACGATCCTTATATTCCTGCGTACAACGATTGGAAAGAGGCCACTCTGGACAGTGATTTACTACTGATATTATCGGATCATCAGGAGTTTAGTCTTTTAGATGAGACAAGGTTAGAATATATGAAACAAGCGGTGATATTTGACACCAAAAATATTCTAGTAGACTCCTTGAAAACCAGTAATTATTTCAATTTAGGGAACATTCGAACTAAACGATATAGAAAGGAAAAATCTTAGTATGCAAGATACGATTGATTTTACTAAAATTTGCGCAATCGCAAATAAGATGAAATTTAAAATAGCTTTAATTTTTATTGTGATTGTTTCGAGTATGTCCGTTTATTTATGGTTTATAGCTACTCCAGTGTATCAAAGTGAAGTTCAGTTATTAGTCAACCAAACAGAAAGAAATACGAATATACAAGATCAAGAAGTACAAGCAAATCTTAAACTGGTGGAAACATATAGCACGATTATAACGAGTCCAAGAATTTTGGATCTTGTTAAGCAGAATTTGAAGGGCAAATATTCGAAAGAAGATCTGAGTGATGCTGTTAATGTGAAAAACAACGCGAATTCGCAAGTTTTAACAATTACTGCACAAGACACGAATTCTAAGGTGGCCACGGAAATTGCCAATCAAACAGCCAAAGTATTCAAGCGAGAAATTCCCAAAATTATGAAGGTCAACAATGTGACAATATTAACTAACGCTGGTGTCACAAATCAAAATTCTGAAGTGAAACCTAACAGGGCCTTGATGCTAATGCTTAGTTTAATTGTTGGTGTTTTAGTCTCGTTAATTGTAATTACAATAAAAGCTATGAATGATAAAACTATTCAAACAGAACAAGAATTACAGATGGAATTTGGACAGACTGTGTTAGGGACGATTGAGGATTTTAGTAAAATCAAAATTCAATAGGACTGGATGTTATTTATAAAATGAAACGAAATAAAAATAGAGATAAAGTTATTGCGGCACTGAGCCTAGAACCGTTAGTTAATGAACAGTTTAAATCAATCCGCACGAGTATTTCCTTTGCCTCAATTGATAGACATGTCCAAACACTCTTAATTACATCATCTGAGTCTGGTAGCGGAAAATCAACTATTTCAGCGAATTTATCGATTGCATATGCGCAACAAGGAAAAAAAACGTTACTCATCGACTGTGACCTAAGAAAGCCGACTGTCCATAGAGCTTTTTATGTAAATGGTTTTGTCGGGCTGTCTAGTGTATTGATGGATCAATTAGATGTTATTGAAGCTTGTCAAAAAACCAAAATTGAAAATTTATCAGTTTTGGCTAGCGGAGCTGTTCCCCCTAATCCTAGCGACCTTCTAGGATCGAAAAAAATGAAATTAATCTTAGAACACTTAAAACAAGAATTTGACATGATTATTATAGACACTCCACCGATAACATTATTTTCAGATTCTATGTTATTAGCTCCTAGAACAGATGGAGTTATTCTCGTTACGCGCTATGGAAGGTCAAAAAAAGCAGAGATTAAGTTGGCTCTTGAAAAAATAGCGCTGACACAAGTACCTGTTACTGGAACGATATTAAATGGCGTGGTGAAAAAAAGAATAAATTCAAATTACGATAATTATCATAATGTCCGAAAGGAAGAGAAGGATGGGTAAACCTATGTGGATTACGCTTGATAAACAACACAAATCTTATCTTAGTCTAAAGCGAATATTTGATATTCATTTATCTATGTTAGGCCTATTGTTTTTGTCTCCATTATTGATCTTGATTGCTGCGTTGATCAAGTGCTCAGACTGGAAAGGGAAGGTCTTGTTTAAACAAATTAGGTTGGGAAAAGATGGGGAAGAGTTTTGGATGTATAAATTTAGAACCATGCACCACGATGCAGAAGCAAAATTGGAGGAATTGAAAGCGAAAAATGAGATCTCAGGGGCGATGTTTAAAATGAAGGAAGATCCCAGGGTAACAAAAATTGGTAAATTTCTTCGTAAGTCAAGCCTCGATGAACTTCCTCAATTATGGAATGTATTAAAAGGGGATATGTCTTTAGTTGGCCCTCGCCCGCCTCTTTTACGTGAAGTATCAGAATATACGCCGTACCAAATACAACGGCTATTGGTTAAACCAGGATGTACAGGTATCTGGCAAGTGAGTGGGAGAAATAGCTTAGACTTTTATCAAATGGTTGAATTAGATTTGGAGTATATTCGGGATATGTCTTTTTATTTAGATGTCAAAATTATATGCAAAACGATTATTGTTATGGTGGTGCCAAACAATGCGTATTGACAGTTCTAAGAGAATTTCTTTGTTGGGAACAAATATTGATTGTTTAACGATGGATGAGACGTTGGAGTGTATAAGATCATATATTACGCAAAAGAAAAATATACAACATGTAGCAGTTAATGCTGGGAAGATCAATTTAATGAGCGAGGATATGGAACTTCAAATGATTGTCAATCAGTGTCCATTAATTAATGCGGATGGACAGTCTATAGTATGGGCTGCGCGATTTTTGGGTTATAAAGTTCCGGAAAGAGTTGCTGGGATTGATTTATTTATTCGTTTAGTAGAATTGGCGGCACAAAATAAATATCGAATTTTTTATTTTGGTGCGGAAGAATCGATCGTAAAAAAGGTAGTGAGCCTTCATCAGAAAAAATATCCTCATATGGAAATAGCTGGTTATCGAAATGGCTACTTTAATGAAAATCAGTCTTTGCAAATAGCCAAAGAAATAGCTGATACCAAACCGGATATTTTGTTTGTAGCCTTTTCGAGTCCTAAAAAGGAAAAATGGATTTATACGTACAAAGATGTATTACAAGTGCCATTTTCAATGGGAGTAGGCGGAAGTTTTGATGTAATTGCAGGCAAAACAAAGCGAGCTCCAAAGTGGATGCAACGAACGGGATTAGAATGGTTATACCGTTTTATACAAGAACCGAGACGAATGTATACACGTTATCTTATAGGCAATTGGTTATTCTTGAAAAAGGTTTGGTTTGAGAAAAAACAAAGAGGACAGGAAAAATGAAAAAAAGAATGCCCTATTCGGTTATTTTTTTCATGTGCTTAGTCCTTGTCTTTCCAATTGTTGATATAGCGAATGGTTTTTTATTAACTATGGGCTTGATGTTACCCGTGGGAGTACTTTATAGACTTTTCTTTTTTGTCTTTCTTATCTTGTCTATTTTGTCAAAGCCAATTCCAAAATCAAGTTATACGCTCGTTACGTTTGTATTTGTGATAGGAAATAGTCTTATTTTTCTATTGCAGTCTATTTTTCTGGAAAATACGACAGGTTGGATTATTGATGATTTTGGTGTGTTTGTTAAATATTTTTTAGGAGTACTAATCTCTTATTTTGTTTATCAACAAAGAAGTAATTTCCCAAATTATTATTATGAAAAACTATTTCATGCTCTTAATTTCTTATTTATCCTCGGTTTACTAGTTCCATATTTCTTAGGGGTAGGGACACAAACTTATGAAGCTTCGAATGCTGGATATAAGGGGTACTTTTTTGCTCAAAATGATTTATCTTGTGCGTTTATTATTTTCATTACGTTTACAGGATATCATCTCATTCAAAAAATAAAAAATAAGTGGGATTTTTCAGCTGCTTTTATTTTGTTTCTATTTGCTAGTGATATTTACTGTCTGCTTTTAATTGGCATGAAAACAGGAGTTATATATGGACTAGTGGTTATGCTGTATGTGATGTTCATGCTTATGTTTGGGAAAAACACTTCTATTTTAAAACGAATTATAGCGTGGGGAAGTAGCATCCTCTTTGTATTTTGGATGATTTTACATGGGGTTGGCAAGATACTTCAAATGGTCGAAGGTACCTATAATCGAATGGTTTATTTTTACTATCTGTATGATGGAAATCTAGTTAAATTATTGACTAGTTCAAGAAGTGAATTTTTGGAAGGCGGAATGAATTTTTTCTTACAAGATAATCACTTGATTTTTACGTTGTTTGGAGGGCAAGGGTTTACCTACCGACAAGAAAATTTTGGCAGATTAGGTTTAATTGAAATGGATTTTTTTGATATTTTTTTTGGAATAGGTTTTGGAGGAATTATTTTATTTTTGATATTCATTGGTTACTTTATAAAGTTAGCCTTTCAAAAAGAACTAATGTCTGTTTACAGTGTGATACTAGTTGTTGTGCTGTTGTACAGCTTTTTCGCAGGTCATGTGTTTTTCTCAGCATTATCATCAACCATGCTTGGATTAGTGTGTGGAGGGATTGTTTCTAAGCTTAAAATTAATTCAATGTAGAAAGGAAGAGCAGGAAATGTCAGGATTTTTTGGGTTTATATCGAGAAATCAAAAAGAACTCAATAAAAAAATTGAACTGCAAAAAGTGATCCAAGATAAAAGCAAACATTTATTTTTAGATAAAGAGCAGTTAATTGAATCAGAGGGTTTATTCGGTAAAATTTTCAGCCATACACATAAGAAATTTCAAAAAGATAAAGTGTTTAGTGAGGATGCTGAAGGTTTTTGGGTACTTGATGGCGTTGTTGTTAATAAAAAAAATTTAATGGAGCAATACAATCTTGACGCTCAGGCGGATATGTTATCTCTTATACGGAACATAAATAGAAATTGTAAAAAGGAGAAGTTCCCTTTTTTTGATAAGCTTAGAGGAAGTTTTGCAGGGTGCTTTTTTGATTTTGATCGCGCAACTTTTACGATTTTTACGAACCATATTGGAGATAAGGAAGTTTTTATTTATTTTTCGGCTACTACCCAAACTCTTTATTTTGGAACGGATTTTCGAGTATTGGTGGAATTTATATATCAACATACCGGAACGACTTTTGAGATCAATGAAAATGCTGCTTATAGTTTACTAACACATGGACATACACTTTGCCGAGAAACACTATTTAATGAAATAAAGCGTCTAGCGCCAGGTCATTATTTAGAATTTACTTCTGAAGGTAGTTTAGAAGAGAAGCCGTTTTATTTGATTAAAAATACTCCTGTACCTATTAGTGAACAAGAAGCGATAAAAAAAATAGATCAATACTTTCGTCAAGCGGTCAAAAGAGCTTTTGATAAGGATGCTGAGTATGGCTATAGACATTTAGTGGCTTTAAGAGGTGGTCTAGACTCTAGGATGACAACTTGGGTAGCTCATGATTTGGGTTATAAAGATATTCTCAACTACACCTTTTCGCAAACCGATTATTGGGATCAAACTGTACCGAAAGACATCACGCAAGTGCTACAACATGAATGGATGTTTCAAGCCCTAGATAATGGTTTATATTTATCGCGAAAATCAAGGGAAGCTGTGCAACTGACAGGTGGTCGTAGTCAAAATGCAGGTGTTACACACACGCTAAATATGTTAAACAATATAAATTTTAACAAATTTGGGATCGTCCATACCGGGCAGCTAGGAGATGTAATTCTCGGGACTTATTATAGTGGTAGCAAGGCGAGGGCATTTTCACCAGGAGATGGTGCTGTTTCACAAAAATTAATCAAACGGGTTAAGTATTCATCTCAAGTTGCAGTTCAAATTGAAGATCAAGAGCTATTTAAGTTTTATAATAGAGGATTAACTGGAGTGAATATTGGATTAAAACCGATGTATCAATACACAGAAACTTTGTCCCCATTTCTAGATGTTGACTTTCTTAATTTTTGCTTTTCGCTACCTTTAGAGTACAGGTATGGTCATCGAATCTATATAAAATGGATAAAAAAATGTTACCCACAAGCAGCGGACTTTGTGTATGAAAAAGTTGGTGGAAAAATTAATGGCAGAATAATGAATATCAAAGGTGTGCCTGTACCACTAATACGAGTTCCTTCAATGATCATAAAATATTTACGAAAAAAGACGGGGCGACTGCACAAAACAAAACAACATATGAATCCACTTGATTATTGGTACGAAAATAATAATGAACTGAAGGAATTTTATAATGACCAACTAAAGATAAATATAAATCGTGTGAAAAACGTGGAATTGAGAAAAGCTTGTGAATTTGTTTTTCAAAAAGGGGCCACCATTGAAAAAGATCAAGTTGTAACGTTTCTGCTTTTTTTACAAGATATGGAAACGTATGTGAAATGAATAAAAAGGATAGTGGAAATAAAATCTTATCGAAGTTTCTGTCTATATCGGTAGGAAGTTGGATCGCAATGCTAATTGGGTTTTTAAGCACCCCGGTGATTACTCGACTTTTGTCACCAGAAGAATTTGGTAAAGTATCGTTATTTTTATTGGTGGTCGAGGTGTTGACAGCAATAATTTTATTTGGTTCTGATCAAAGCTTTATTCGCTTTTTTTATGAGGAGCAGTCTAATAAACGTCCTGTTTTGCTGCGAAAAAGTTTGTATCTGCCTTTATTGCTATACGCTGGCATTGCATTACTTTTTTTATGCTTTTATCAAATTTTTTCGCGGTTGCTGTTTTCAGAATCAAGTTTATATTTAATAGGCTTGCTACTTGTTTACGTATTGCTGCGAATATTCAGTACTTGGTCGTCTCTAGTTATTAGAATGCAACAAAAAGGAAAACTATTTTCGTTAATTCAAGTTCTAAATAAACTAATCGAATTTATTGGAATCTTGGTTTTCGCTTATTTATTAGGAGACCAATACGAAGTCCTTATCTATGCACAAATTACATTTATGGTCATAGTAACTATTATTGCTATAAGCATAGAGTTTCATTTCTGGGATTTTTCCAAACAAAAAGGCGTGAAACTCGACAGTACTTTTTATGAGCGAATCAAGTATGGTTTTCCATTGATGATTACTTTATTAATGACTTTGGCTTTTCAGTCGGTAGATCGAATAACTATCAGAATTTGGGCGGGATATAACGAAGTAGGGCTATATTTTGCCGCATTTAAAATTATCGCACTTTTAAATATGCTACAAATCAATTTTACTGCGTTTTGGACACCCCTTAGTTATGAGAAATACAAAAAAAATCCCAAGCAAACTCAATTTTTCCATAATGCACATCAAATAGTGGCGTACAGCATGTTAATGATTGCAGTAATAGTTTTAATGAGTAAAGGGATCATTATAGCTTTACTTGGTGCTGAATACCAACAGGCTGAGCATATTGTTCCATTCTTAGTATTTATTCCATTAATGTACACAGTTTCCGAAATAAGTGTCATTGGCATAAATTTTTATAAGAAAACAGGCTGGCATATTTTTATTACGATCTTTGTATTTGCTGTAAATTTGTTAGGAAATATTCTACTGGTTCCTGTTATTGGTGCTGTAGGAGCTGCGGTATCCACAGGCTTATCGTACATTCTCTTTTATATGCTAAGAACTTATTTTTCCACCCGGTATTACAAAGTCGATTATGGAACTAAAAAGTTTTCTATTTCTGTTAGTTGTTTAGTGATGTATGCATTTTATGCCACTTTTTATAAGGATGGTGTTGTAAGTTTTTTGCTTGGAATAACACTACTAGTGGTTATTACGCTTATTTATTATCAAGTAGTTAATGAGATCATAAATTATTTTAAAAAATGGATTAATAAAGGTAATACTGGGAGTGACGTTTATGAAAATTTTGATGATAGGACCAGATAGTAAAGCTAAAGGCGGGATGGCAACAGTGCTGAACAACTTTAAGAGCTTTACCTACACGGATTGTCAAATCATCTTTTTAACAAGTTGGCGTGAAAAGCATAGGATTTGGACAGCTATTAAATGTTTTTTTCAAATTCGGAAGACACTTAAGCAACAACAAATTGATTTAATTCATTTCCATGTAGCACAAAAGGGAAGCTTTTTTCGAAAAGCATTCTTGCTAGCAGCTGTCCCAAAGAAATATCACACGCTTTTTCACATGCACGCTTCTCAATTTGACACATTTTATGAAGTACAACCTACATTTATGAAGAAATGGATTGGTAAAGTTTTTAACAGAGTTGATGAAGTAGTTGTTTTAAGTCAAGAATGGGCACAATTCTATTGGGGATTGACCAACACTAAAATTTCAATCATTGAAAACGCGGTTTTTATACCGAAAAAAAACCCTTATGCGACCAATCAGAAATTAATTGTTACATTCGGAAAGATAGGTGAGCGAAAGGGCAGTTATGATATTTTGAATATTGCGAAGCAAGTAGCAACTACCATGCCGGATGTGAAATTTATCTTGTATGGTGATGGAGAAGTTAATAAGATTCAACAAAAAATAAAGGATTTGGAATTGTCAAATATAAGTGTGGGTGGATGGTTAGATGACAAAATGAAGAGCGAAGTGATGAAACATGCTGCAGTTCACCTTTTACCATCGTATCAAGAAGGTTTGCCAATGGCTATTTTGGAAACAATGTCTTATGGCATCCCTAATATTTCAACAGATGTTGGAGGAATTCCACAGATTATTCAAGATGGAGAGAATGGCTATACTGTTCGACCAGGAGAGAATCAAAAGATGGCTAGGATTTTAGAACTTTTCTTGCGAAGTCCAGAGCTTCAGCGGCAACTATCAGATAAAGCTTATCAGACACTCAATGATAAGTTTTCAATTGATGATAATTTTAAAAAATGGATACATCTATACAAAAAAATAAATCAAGGAGGAAGTTAAGTGGATCAGTATTTTTCTAAACAAGAACAGCTTGAATTCTTGAACAGCTATTTTTTATCAACGGAGGAAGCTCTTAATATTTTGCAAATTTCAAAGCAAAATTTTTATTCCTTAGTGAATAGGCAGAAATTAACACGAATAAAAAAAGGAGGGGCTGTACTTTATTATCGAGTGGAAGTAATTGAACGTGCGAATAATCAGCCCTCCTTGCGGAAAAAATATCGACCATATGATAATTCAAATTAGTTTTCTTGATGGTAAAAGTCTCTTTTAAAAAGTATTATTTTAGTTCTAAAAGTGGAGAATGATGTAAGAAGCTTATTTTACTGTAGACTAATGAGTTAAGTTTTATAAAGCTTATGTTTTTTTTGGTTTTTATTGTTCAGCTGTTTTAATATTCTCTCAATACGTTTGATTTCTCCAACGATGGGTGGATCACTGTATATATAAATGTTTTGTTTTTTAAATTCCGGCAATTCAACATCGCTAAGGATTAAATCGCAATTTTTGGGTGGAGAATGCCCCGTGTGGATTTCCAAGTGAAAAGGTGAATACTTTTTGACAATAGCTTCAATTCGTTTTACTTTATTACTGTAACTTGAATGAGTGACCCACACGATAAGTTGTGGATCAAATGTGGCTAAATTTTTGTGAGTTTCGATGACATAAGTGAGCTGTAAAAATAGAAAGTCTCTAGCTTGAATGAAAGAGCTGAATTTTTCTTCTGAAGATAATTGTGCCAGAGTATCATCAAGTAGCTGACTGTAACCAGGAAATCGCTCTTTATAGTAAGCAATTTTTTGCTGCATATACATTTCACGTGCAACATTGCCCATGTACTCTGAATGGCTGCCGATTACTAATAACGAGTAGATAGCTTCTTCATTTTGCGATAAATCTAATCCAAAATTGGTTTTAATGAGGTCTAGTATTCGTTTAGAGAAAGCGTGATTTGGAGGGGACTCTGCTCTATATTCTTGAATAATCAATTTTTTGTCGACATACTCTAAAGATTTCCAAATATTAATTCGAATCATTTTATAGAGATATTTAGTTTCATTTTCAATGATGTTTAAAGGAGCGGTTGTTTGAGAAATAATGCTTCTAACAATTTTAGCTAAAGCCGGCATCATTGTAACTGTTGAGATCTCGGCTGTGTCAATTTTGTGACTTTGTTCAAGGCGAAGTTTAGTGACAGCAGCTAGAAAAGAGTGGCGCCATTGTTCTACGTAATGAAAAGTAATACTAAACTCTTTGCTTACTTCATTACGTTGTTTTTCAAAGTAAAAATCATTTTTATTAACGTGAAAAGGCCATTCAATCCCCCCATAACATTCCCATAAAAAAGCAAATAAAAAATAACGAATATCTTTTTCACGCCCTACAAATTGCATGTTTGTGAAATCAAAAGCAAGATCATATTGTTCTAAAAATGCCTTGCTTTCTTGAATGATCTTATAAAAATGAGACTTGCTAATGTAATTTTCTTCGCAAAAAGAAGATAAAGAAGAGTGCTTTTTAAAAGCGACGGAATTAATAAAATTAAAGGGGATAGAATCTTTAAGGATTAATAAACGAATACGATTGAAACTGATAGATGGGACCTTGTATAAATAACTTCCCTTAAAGGATTTAATCAAGCAAACATCTTTTCCGAGCGGCTTTAGTAATTGAGGGATTATTTGTAAGTAGGTTTGAACAGTTGGGCGAGAAAGGGTTGTTTTTACTGCGAGCTCATCTAATGTCCAAAAACGATTGTCAGAATATAAGGTGGTTAGTAGTTTATACAAAGCATCTTGCTTTCTACTAAACAAAAAATCCATGGTAATATTACCCCCTTTTTCTTATCGAAAGATATCTTGTTTAGTTGCCTTTATTCTAACATAGACAGTGTTACTAATCATGAATGAAAAGCATTGTGATTTCAGAACTTTTTACGATAAAAAGGTGGGCTAGTTGCCTACTGTTAAAAATGTTGCTTTGCTATGAAGAAGGCCCCGGCTCCGTTGGAATGTAAATGAATGTGAACATTTTGTGACAAACAATGAAAAAACCTTCCGTTTAGCGAAAGATTTGCTAGTTTCTTGTGAATTTCGTTGCTATACTTATATGGAATGGAGCGGTTCTGATTAGGAGCTTAAGCCATTCAAAACTTCATGAAAAAGGGAGAATCGAGATGAAAAAGACTATAAAGGTAAGTTGTGGAGTTTTAGCTTTGTCGATGGGCTTGTTTTTACCAAGTTCTGTACTTGCAGTAGAGGCACCAGAAGTAGACAAAGCCGAAAAGGTAGTTAGCGAAAGTCAGGTACAAAACGAAGTCAAACAGCAAGATGCCGTGCAAGAAAATCAATCAAAACAGCTTGAAAAAGATGTTCCAGAAGTGAAACCAGAACAAGGAACAGATAAACAAGCTGAAAAAGCACCACAAGAAGCAGCGAAGCCAAAAGAATCTGTAAAAGCAGACGACAAAAAAGCTGTAGCTGAAAAGGATGCGAAAGTTACAACACCACTTGCTGTAGCAAAAGCAAACGTGAGCGTAGAAATTAATTCAAGCGTTACACCTGCATACTTTGCAGAAGGAAAATCTGGTGTGGCACTAAGCTTTAAAACAAATCCAGTTCTTTCAACAATTGGGAAGAAATCAGTTGTAATTGAAGCAACAGATGGCACAACAACAGAAGAAATCACTGTAAGCTACACAGTAGTTGATACAAAAGCACCTGTTTTGAGCTTATTTGAAAATAATCCTGAATTCTCGCTAGATGAAGAATGGTTCGCAGACGAATTAGTAGACGTATCGGATAACTCTGGTGACTACGAGGTCTTCTTTGCGGATGGATCGACAACACTTAATACATCAAAAGTTGGTACATTTTCTGCGGTAATCGTAGCACGTGATGCAGCGGGAAATGAATCTCGAGTTACGCTTACTTATACGGTAATTGATGATGAAGATATGTTTGATTATGCAGCACCACGAATTGATCCAGTGAAATCAACTGCGACAGACGTTTATGGAACAACAAAACCAAACGCTCATGTACAATTAGGAAATGAAAATGGCGGCGTTATTGGCGAAGCGATTGCAGATGCAAACGGAAACTTCCACATTCATTTGACAACACCACTGAAGAGTGGTTCGGTTGTCCTTATCTGGTCGTTTATCCTTGAAACTGGCGAAATAAGTGACATTGGCATTTACACTTACGGACATACAAGTCTTTTGGAGAACACAGGCATCAAGCCTCTTCAAACAGTGAAAAAACCAGTTAAACCGGCTAAACCAGCGGCGCCAGTTGTAAAAACAGTTGCGAAAAAAGCTGATCCAGCAGCACTTCCAAAAACTGGGGATGCAGAAACAGGCGGACTTGCAGCAGCAGGTACATTACTTGCTGTACTAGCAGGCATGTACTTAAGAAAAAGAAATTAATAGTTGAGTGAAAACCGGCAGTTTTGTTTCTTGCCGGTTTTTGCTTTAAAAAGACGATCTCCCTTGTAAGTCCAGTTTCCATCTGAACTATTAGGGAGATCGTTTTTGTTTAATTTTTAAGTTTCGCAAATTCTTGTTCGCGCAGCGCTACGCGTCTAATTTTCCCAGAATCCGTTTTAGGGAGCGAATTCACAAATTCAATTCGGCGCGGATATTTATACGGGGCGGTGATTTTCTTGGTAAACATTTGTAGTTCTCGTTTTAGCTCATCACTGCCCGTGTAACCATCCTTGAGCACAATGAAGGCTTTCACGACGGTGCCACGAATTTCGTCTGGGCTTGCCACAACCGCAACTTCTTTTACGGCTTCGTGGTGCGTGAGCGCGTCTTCAACTTCAAACGGCCCAATGGTGTATCCTGAACTGATAATAATATCGTCATTGCGTCCTTGAAACCAGTAATAATTAGATTCATCGGCGTAAGCCCGGTCCCCAGTGACGAAATAATTGCCACGGATGGCTTTTTCCAGCCGTTCAGGCTCTTTATAATACATTTTAAAGAGCGCCGGGAAATTTTTCTGAACCGCAATATCACCAATTTCACCTTGTGGAACTGAGTTGCCAGCTTCATCGACAATAGCCATATATTCAGGCATGATGGGTTTTCCCATCGAACCTGGGCGGATTGGAGTATCAACCAGCGTGCCAATCAGAAGTGTGCTTTCAGTTTGACCATAACCATCACGTACTTTGATTCCGAATGTATCTTGGAAAACATTGATAACTTCGCGGTTGAGCGGTTCTCCGGCAGAAACGGCGCTTCTAAGATGAGATAAATCGAATCTATCCAAGTTTGGAACTTTGACCATTAAACGATACTCGGTCGGCGTACAGCAAAGGACATTAATTTGCTGCTGTTCTAGCAATTTCAGTTGGTTTTCAGGTGAGAAACGTCCGCTGTACATGAATCCCGTTGCGCCTTTTCCGAGAACAGAAAGAAACGGTGACCAAATCCATTTTTGCCATCCAGGGCCAGCTGTAGCCCAAACGCGGTCATTTTCACGAATATCAAGCCAGTGATCAGCCGCAATCCGAATATGGGCGTAACCCCAGCCATGAACGTGCACTACGCCTTTCGGGTTTCCAGTTGTTCCACTTGTGAAAGCAAGTAAACATGGATCATCTCGGTGAGTTTCAACGGGTGTAAAAGTATCAGAAGCCTCTGCCATGACAGCTTCGTAACTTGTCCATTCTGAGTCTGTTTCATTAAGTAGAATGCGCATTTTTACTAAGGAAGCAATATCTGGAATTTTATTAACTTCTTGATGGATTCCTGCGTAAGCAATGATTCCTTTTACGCCGGCTTGGTGGATGCGATATTCAAGGTCGTGTGCTTTCAAAAGTTCAGATGCAGGAATAATAATGGCACCAGCCATCCATAACCCCATATAAATCGAATAAGTTTCAAGCAAGCGAGGCGTGATCACAATAACATGATCTCCTTTTTTAATTCCTGCTTGAGTAACGACATTTGCAAATTTGCGTGCTTCAGAAAGTAGCTCGTTATAGCTCCAGCTTCTTTCAGGTTCGTTTGGAGACTTCCAAATCAATGCCGTTTTATCAGAGGCAAATTTTGTGATTTCGTCCGTAATATTATAAAGTTCGGGTGCAACTAAGTTTTCTGAATACAAAATAGATTTCCTCCTTTTAAAAAATTAGTACCTGATATTAAAACATGGTAATATATTTAAATCTAAAAAGCAACTGTAAAGAAAAGCGAGATTATGCTAAGATGAAAAAAACGGTTGAGAAGTGAGGAACAGAAGTGGAAAAAGAGGAGTTTATGCGAGAAGCAATAAAAGAAGCTGAAAAAGCACGAGCGCTTGGAGAAGTACCGATTGGAGCAGTTGTAGTATTGGATGGAGAAATTATTGGTCGTGGCCATAATTTACGCGAAACATCCCAAAACGCAGTTACGCACGCGGAGCTTCTAGCCATTCAAGATGCTTGCATCAATCGAGGTTCTTGGAGACTTTCGGGGGCAGATTTATTTGTCACACTTGAACCTTGTCCCATGTGTAGCGGCGCCATCTTGCTTTCACGGATTCATAAAGTTTACTACGGAGCGAGTGACCCAAAAGCAGGAACAGCAGGAACGTTGATGAACCTGCTAGAAGACGATCGTTTCAACCACACCTGTGAAGTGGAAAAAGGTCTTCTTCAGCAAGAAACGGCAGAATTGCTTACCTCGTTTTTTAAGGATTTAAGGGAGCGTAAAAAAAATTACAAGTCCCAAAAAAACGAGTGAGTCTTTTTTACTATTTTAGGGGAATCCCTATTTTTATTTTTGTATGTGAAATTTCGAGCAAAACTCTAGCTCAAGTCTAGCAAAGGCTTCAACTTTATCTGTTTCAATTGTGTACATCGATCTATAAAAAAGTTACTAAAGAACTAAATGATTTTCAGACGAAATAGGATAAAATATACTGTGTACAGAACTAATTCTAGTTTAATAATTTTTCTTATAGTGTTTGCGAAAAAAGTATTTTGTAGTGAAATTTACCTATGATTGTGAAAAGAAGAACAACCGCTGGTGGTTGATGCCGAATTTTTTCACAATCTTTGCAAGCGCTTGAAAAAGACATGCAAAACGCAAAAAAAGGAGGGGAAAAGGGTGGATACTTTGTTTCTAGCCCGCTTCCAGTTCGCATCAACAACGATCTTTCACTTTCTGTTCGTGCCGCTATCCATTGGACTCGTGTTCATGGTTGCGCTCATGCAGACGTTGTATGTTGTGAAAGGAAAAGATGTTTACAAAAGAATGTCGAAGTTTTGGGGACACTTGTTTCTAATTAACTTCGCAGTCGGTGTCGTAACCGGGATCATCCAAGAATTCCAATTTGGGATGAACTGGTCCGATTATTCTCGTTTCGTAGGGGACGTATTTGGTGCTCCGCTAGCTATTGAAGCACTTCTTGCCTTCTTCATGGAATCGACATTTATCGGTCTGTGGATTTTTGGTTGGGATCGCCTTGGGAAAAAACTTCATTTAGCATGTATTTGGCTTGTTTCGATCGGTACGATTCTTTCAAGTTTCTGGATTCTTGCTGCTAACTCGTTTATGCAACACCCAGTTGGCTTTGAATTTAAAAATGGTCGTGCTGAAATGAATGATTTCTGGGCACTCATTACGAATGGTCAATTGCTTGTTGAATTCCCGCACGTTATTTTCGGTGCATTTGCAACAGGAGCTTTCTTCGTTGCAGGAATCAGTGCTTATAAAATGCTTAAAAAAGAAGATACAAACTTCTTCAAACGCTCTTTCCAAGTAGCGCTTGTACTTGCTATTATCGGTGGATTTGGTACAGCGTTCAGCGGACACTCGCAAGCACAATATTTGGTTAAAACACAACCAATGAAAATGGCTGCGACTGAAGGTGTTTGGAAAGATACCGCGGATCCAGCGCCTTGGACAGTGATTGCTGGAATTGACGTGGATAACCGTAAAAATACCTGGTCAATTGAAATTCCGTATGCGCTTAGCTTCCTATCTTATTCCACATTAAGTGGTTCGGTAGAAGGAATGAACACACTTCAAGCGCAATATGAACAACAATATGGACCTGGCGATTACATCCCACCAGTGCGCACTTCATTCTGGAGCTTCCGTATCATGGTTGCTGCTGGAATGCTAATGATTCTTTTCGCACTAATTGGCGTTGTACTTGCATGGCGCAAGAAACTTGAAAATGCTAAATGGTATTTGCGTCTAATGGTTCCAATGTTATTCTTCCCATTCTTAGCTAACTCAATGGGTTGGATCATGACAGAAATCGGACGTCAACCATGGGTTGTTTTCGGATATCAAAAGACGGCAGATGCTGTTTCGCCGAACGTTTCGGCAGGCTCACTGCTCTTCTCGATTATCGCTTTCTCAACGATTTATTCAATCTTATTGATTGTTTTAGTTTATCTATTTATTCGCGAAATCAAAAAAGGACCTTATGGTGAGAAGAAACAAGAAAAAGTTTCCGTCGATCCATTTGATAAAGGGGGCGACGAAATTGTCACTGAATGAGCTATGGTTTCTGTTGATCGCTGTTTTGTTCGTCGGATTTTTCTTCCTTGAAGGGTTTGACTTCGGCGTAGGAATGTCTACACGCTTTATGGCAAGAAACGACTTGGAGCGGCGAGTTCTTGTAAACACAATTGGCCCGTTCTGGGATGCCAATGAAGTTTGGCTACTAACAGCAGGGGGCGCAATCTTTGCAGCTTTCCCAAACTGGTATGCGACAATGTTCAGCGGCTACTACATTCCGTTTGTCGTTCTATTACTTGCACTTATTGCACGTGGTGTATCATTTGAATTCCGTCATCAAAAAGCAAGTGCTGCATGGCGTAATTTCTGGGATTGGATGGTTTTTGTTGGCAGTATCTTACCACCTTTCTTATTCGGCGTTTTATTTGCGAGCTTGATTCAAGGAATGCCGATTAATCATGATATGAATATGCACGCTGGTTTCTTTGATTACATCACGGTCTTCTCTGTTTGGGGCGGCCTAACTGTAACAATGCTGTGCTTGCTTCATGGCTTGATGTTTATTACGATTCGTACTGAAGCTGAAATTCAAGAACGAGCTCGCCGGATGGCTAAACGAGTTTGGTGGATTACAATCCCTGTGCTTGTTGTTTTCGTAGTGATGGCGTTCTTCTTCTCGGATATCTTCCAAGCACGCCCAGTACTCGTTCCACTAATGATTGCGGTCGTTGTTGTGATGTACGTGCTTTCAGCAGTGTTCTTGTGGAAAGGTCGCGACGGATTGGCCTTCGCTTTCGGAGGACTGGGTATTGCAATTACCGTTGCAACACTTTTCGTCGGCTTGTTCCCACGTGTAATGATCAGTTCGATTGATTCAGCATTTGATTTGACCATCTATAATGCGGCATCGGGAAATTACTCTTTGACCGTGATGACGATTGTAGCGGTAACCTTGTTGCCGTTTGTGCTCGGCTATCAAATCTGGAGTTACTATGTTTTCCGTAAACGTGTTTCGAGTAAGGAGAAAATGACGTATTAATGGGAAAAGATCTATTTAAATATAAAGGTATTAAAAAAATACTAGCGATTTTAGCTGTCCTCACACTTATTCAAGGTGCAGCGATCATCGTTTTGGCTCGTGCCCTCGCCGATGCAGTGACAGACCTGTTTCACGGCGAGGCACTGTCCTCTGTGGCGTTACAAATGATCCTCTTTACTGGGGCGTATTTTGTACGCCATTTTTTAAATGTCTGGAAAAAGGGGATTGTCTACCGCTATGCAGCGGAAACAGGAAAGCGTATGCGTGAAGAACTCCTTAGCAATTTATTTATCCTTGGTCCGCGCTTTACCCGTGCCGAAGGAACAGGGAAAATTGTGACCATGGTAATGGAAGGCGTACAAGATTTTAGACGCTTCATTGAGCTTTTCTTGCCTAAATTTATGAACATGGCCATCATCCCTGCGATGATCTGGATTTACGTGCTTACGCAAAATGGGACGTCAGCTTTCATATTATTTGTAACTTTCCCAATCCTCATCCTTTTCCTCATTATTTTGGGGCTAGCCGCCAAAAAACAAGCCGATTCACAATTTGAGTCTTACCGGATTTTGTCGAATCACTTTGTTGACTCGCTAAAAGGACTGGAAACGCTCAAATATCTAGGCTTAAGCCACAATCACGAAAAAAGTATCCAAGGCACGAGTGCAAGATACAGACGAGCGACGATGCGAACACTTCGCGTGGCCTTTCTTTCTTCGTTTGCGCTCGACTTCTTTACGATGCTTTCGATTGCCATTGTGGCGCTGTTCTTAGGGCTAGGCTTAATTAATGGCACAATCACGCTATATGTGGCGCTAGCGATCTTGATTTTAGCGCCAGAATACTTCCTGCCCGTTCGCGAACTGGGAACTGACTATCACGCCACACTTGATGGGCAAGATGCTGGTCGGAATATCCAGACGATCATTGATCGCGGCGAAAAGGAAAAAGCGTCGCATCCAGGGGAGCCAGCAGATGCTTACGGTGAAACGACTCGTTTTGCGATGGAAGGCATCTCCGTGCGGCATGACAGCGGTGAGACCGCATCGCTTGCTGGGGCTAACTTCGAAGTAAACGGCTACGAAAAAATTGGCATCATCGGTGCAACCGGCGCCGGCAAATCGACCATGATTGACATTTTGAGTGGCTTTTTGGTGCCGACAGAAGGGCATTTTGAAATGAATGCTAAAAAGCAAGTGATGCTTTCGGATGCAGCTTGGCAACAGCAGGTCACTTACATTCCGCAACATCCATACTTATTTCATGATACGATCGCCGGGAACATCAAGTTTTACCATCCAGATTCCACACAAGAAGAAGTGGAACGTGCAGCAAGTGCGGCAGGTCTTGCAAGCGTCGTAGCTAGTTTAGACGCCGGGTACGGAACGGTTGTTGGGGAAGCTGGACGGACACTTAGCGGCGGCCAGGAACAGCGGGTTGCGCTTGCGCGGGCATTTTTGTCGAATCGAAAAGTAGTCTTGCTTGACGAACCGACTGCGCATCTGGATATTGAAACGGAAGCAGAGCTAAAGGCGCCCATGCTTGAACTTTTCGAGAATCGGCTTGTGTTCTTTGCGACGCACCGACTGCACTGGATGCTCGAAATGGACCGGATCATTGTACTCGATAAGGGACAAATTGTTGAGACCGGGACACACGATGAGTTGCTTGCGAGAAAAGGGTTTTACTACAAGCTAGTAAAAGCTCAGTTGGAGGAGATATAATGCTTAAAAACAGTTGGATCGGTCCTTATATCAAAGAAAATCTCAGACTGTTTATTCTCGTTACATTCCTCGGTGTACTCACATTTTCTGCAGGTGCCGCTTTGATGTTCACCTCAGGGCATTTGATTTCGAAATCTTCACTCATGCCGGAGTCGATTATGGCCGTTTACGTGTCAACCGTTGGCGTGCGCGCGTTCGGGATTATGCGATCCGTTTCTCGTTATGTTGAACGACTTTCGAGTCACTCGCTCGTTTTAAAGATTTTGGAGAAAATGCGCGTCAGACTCTACCGCATTCTGGAACCGCAGGCGCTACTAATTAAATCGCGCTACCGGACCGGGGATATTTTAGGCTTGCTTGCGGATGACATTGAACATCTACAAAACTTTTACTTGACGACGATGTTCCCTGCCGTTGTGAGCGTGGTTCTCTACGCCGGCGTTCTCATCGCACTGGGGGCTTTCTCGATTCCATTCGCGATTTTGATGCTCATTTTGATTGGCTTGCTCGTCTTTGTTTTACCTTGGCTTTCGCTGCTTTATGCAAAAGGGAAGAATGCTTATTTGAAGCAAGGGAGAAATGGTCTTTATAGCCAGTTTACGGATGCCGTTTTTGGCTTAAGTGACTGGATGTTTAGCGGTCGCGAAAAAAGCTTTATCAAAGGCTATGAAAAAGATGAAAAAGAGCTGTTAAAAGTGGAAACCAAACAATTTCACTTCGTCAATTGGCGGGACTTTTTCAGCCAGCTGATTGTCGGAGCAACCGTTGTCGTAATGGTTTACTGGAGCGCAGGACAGGCTCATGATGGCGCATTTAATGGAACCTTCATTGCTGCCTTCGTACTAGCCATTATGTCGCTTGGTGAAGCTTTTGTGCCGGTTTCAAGCGCCGTTAGTGATAAATCGCTTTATCAAGATTCACTCGACCGGCTAGACAAAATTGAAGATTCAAGTTTACCTGACTTTGAACATGAGCTTGAACAAAATGTGCGTATCGAAACGAAGAGCGTAGCACTTGAGGCTCGGGCGCTTTCGTTCCAGTATAATGAAAAAAGTCCGTTTGTCTTGAACCAGTTTGATTTTAAGCTTGAGCAAGGGCAAAAAGTGGCGATGATCGGGCGAAGTGGAACCGGGAAGTCTACCTTTTTGAAACTTGTACAAGGTGCGCTTACGCCGACTAGTGGTGAGGTGTTGATGAACGGAGTCAAGGTGGAAGAAATTCGGCCGCAGATGGCGGAAGTGGTCTCGATGCTCAATCAGAAGGCGCATTTATTTAGCACATCGGTGCTAAATAATATCCGGATGGGGAATCAGGATGCGACGGACGAGGAAGTGTATGAGGCGGCACGTCAAGTTAAGATGCATGACTTTATTATGAGCATGCCAGATGGTTATCATACGCAAATGACGGAGATGGGGGCGCGCTTTTCTGGCGGGGAACGTCAAAGGATTGCACTCGCTCGGATTCTTTTGCAGGATACGCCGATTGTTATTTTGGATGAGCCAACGGTTGGACTCGATCCGATTACGGAACGCGAACTTTTGCAGACGATTTTTGAGACGCTTGAAGGGAAATCTGTTATTTGGGTGACGCATCACTTGGTTGGTGCTGAAAAAATGGATACGGTCGTTTTCCTTGAGGAAGGCTCGATTTTGATGCAAGGGACGCACACGGAACTTATGGCGAGTGAACCGCGGTATCGCAGGCTTTATGAGCTAGATCGGCCAATCAAGTTGGATTAAGAGGGGAAGTGGAGCTTTTGCAGTGAGTTTATCTCGATGCAAAAGCTCCTTTTTTGGTATAATGGTGCCAGAAACGAGGGATGAGACATGAAGGAATTTGTAATGGGCGTCGATATTGGCACATCTAGTACGAAAGCGGTTCTTTTTACGGAACAGGGAAAGGTGGTTCACCGACATGCGATTTCTTATCAAATGAAAACGGATACGCGCGGGAAAGCGGAACTCGATCCGGAACAAGTTTTTGAAGCTGTTTGTGGGGCCATTCGAGGCGTTATGTTAGAAAGTAAGGTAAATAAAGATGAAATTTTGGCGGTCTCATTCAGTGCGGCAATGCACAGTTTGATTCTGGTGGATGAAACGGGAACACCGCTTACGAAATGTATCACGTGGGCTGACGGAAGAAGCTCAAGCGCGCTTAATCGAATGAAACAAAAATTTGATCTAGAGGAACTTTATCAAAGAACGGGGACGCCGATTCATGCGATGAGCCCGTTTGCGAAATTGTGTTGGCTACAGGAAACAGAACCAGAAAAATTAAAGCAAGCTAAACGAATTTGTGGGATTAAGAGCTATGTATTATATCGTTTTTTTGGAAAGTGGGTGATTGATGCCTCACTTGCATCTGGCTCAGGTTTATTTAATCCTGTCACGATGAAGTGGGAGCAAATGGCACTTGAATTAGCGGGTATCCCAGAAAGCAAGCTTCCAGAGGTCGTCGTAGAAAGTGAGCAGCTTACAGGGCTTTCGGAAGCGTCGCAAGAGAAGTTGCATCTTGATGCGGATACGCCGTTTGTAGTGGGCGCAAATGATGGTTCACTTGCAAACCTTGGTATTCAAGCACTTGGGGAATCAGATGTTACGGTGACCGTTGGAACGAGCGGAGCGGTTCGAAAAATCGGGCATTCTTTCTTGCCAGATGAGCATGGCAGAACTTTTTGCTACCGGTTGACGGACGGATTTTTTGTGCGTGGCGGCGCTGTGAATAATGGCGGAAAAATTGTTGAATGGGCGCTTGAACAGCTTGCACCGCGTGCGATTCGAAATGAGCGCGACTATGAAAAATTAATGGCGCAAGCGGGAGAAATTCCTCTTGGTGCTGAAGGATTGCTGTTTTTACCGTATCTTTTAGGGGAACGAGCACCGTACTGGACGGATGACATTCGGGGTGCGTTTTTAGGCTTAACGGAAAGTCACACGCGCGCGCATATGGTTCGCGCAGTGATTGAAGGCGTCACGTTAAACTTATACAGTGTTTACCAAGAAATTCAAGCGGAAGGTGATGTTTTGTACGTAACGGGCGGGATTGCTCGGCAAGAAATTTGGTGTCAGCTTCTGGCAGATGTATTTGGGCATGAAGTTCGCGTGCCGTATACCGTTGAAGGCTCAAGTCTTGGTGCAGCCATTATCGCGCTCGAAGCCTTTCAGAAAATCCAAGGTTTTAAACTGGACGGTGAACCAGAAATCGCAGCACGGTTTTTCCCGGATTCCAAGCGGCATGAACGCTATTTAGCTTGGCATGCAGTTTTTGTGGAAGCCGCAGAAGCGCTGATGACAAGCAATCGGCGAATCATTGAATGGTTAAATGAAAATTAAAGGTGTTTACTTGTCGCGGCTTTTGGGGATAGGTAAGTAAATTTAGAAATGAGGTTGTAGCTTATGAACCGAAAAATTGTTTGGATAGCCTTGATTTTGATTGGAATTTGCTTGCTTGGAACTATTGCTGCGACGCTTGTCAGCGTGTATTTAGCAGGCTGAAAATTAAATAGAGATTTTACTTGTGTTTTTGTACTAAAAAAGATACACTATTAGTTGAGTCCTTTTGGTAAGGATTCCTAAATTATGGTAGCAAATTTGCCGTGCTAGACGGGGAGATAGCGGCGCCCTGTAACCCGCAATCCGCTCTAGCGGGGTTGAAGTCCTCAACTGAGGCCTATATCTGTTTGGTCAGCCTTTGACACGTGGTGTTGACGATTTGGTCTTGCGCAATGGAAGCCTGTGAACCATGTCAGGTCCGGAAGGAAGCAGCATTAAGCAGTGTTCTTCTATGTGCCGCGAGGTAGCCTGATCTGAGCTAACGATCAAAGAAGCGCAGGTGGATGTATGTCGAATTGAGGTGCACGGCGTTAAATATGAATTTACTTAAATCTTCTCTTAATAGAGAAGATTTTTTTGTTTGTAAAAAAATTAATATAAAGCATTGGTTTTAAGCTATTTACCAACGGTTTAATTGTATGAATGTGAAGAAAAACACAAAAATAATATTCGCTATTTTATTTTTTATCTTTTATACTATATTTGTAAAAAATAATAAGGGGGATATTATGAAATTTTTAAAAAGAGGGCTTAGTCTTGTATTGGTATTTGTTTTAGCTTTAACTGTTGTTGCTTGTGGTGAGGAGGCTAAAACCAAAACATTTGAATTAGAACAAAACGGAGCGACGATGGAAGTCACTTATACATACAAAGGCGATAAAGTGCTTAAACAAACGAGCAAAAATAAAATTCCTTATTCTGCCATGGGGGTAACAACAAAAGATCAAGCGAAGGAAAAGTTACAACCAACTGTTAAGCAGTATCAAGGAATCAAAGGCTTGAAGGAAAACATCACTTATGGGGACGATGCAGTGAGTGAAACGGTTGCAATCGACTATGAAAAAGTGGATTTGGATAAAGTCTCTGGCATTTCCGGCATGATGATAGAAGGCGATGCTAAAAACGGTATCAGCATGAAAAAATCAGAAAAAATGTTGAAAGATCAAGGATTTAAAGAGAAAAAATAACAAGAAGAAACTTTGACTTTGCTTTTTCTCGATAGAGTTGGAGCCTTTAAAAGTTGACGAAAACATTTTATTTTGAAGCAAGTGTAAAAATAAGTTTATTAAAAAAGGGTGCTTATGTGATTATAAGTATCCTTTTTTTGATTTAAGTTAGTGAATTTGTTCGCTAAAACTGTTAAAATAGGAAATAGATTTGAATTTTGAAGTTGAGGATGAAGTTTATGCAGCGCTTAAAGAAGAAAAGAACTATAGTAATAACAAGTATTTTAGTTGTACTTGCTGCTGTACTCTTAACTCTAGGAGTTATTTTTGGTGTATTCCAGCGACAAGAGGTGTTGGATAACTATGATGTCGCTTATGAAATGGATGGGAAATTATATGATGTATTCCCGATTTCATCAACAGATATTGGGCTCGACAAGAAGAAAGATAATAAACATCTTTATTTCCGAGTAAATAGCTATTATAATCTCGAGTATTTCTTCCGAATTGCTTATAATCAATTTGAGTTAAATAAACCATCTGCGGATAAAAGTTTTGCTGGGAAACTAGATTATCGTGTGGCAGATAATGCTTACGTGACCCAAGAAGACGTTTTTCGAACGAAGAAGGATCGATATGCAGTTTATTCTTTCCACAACAAGACGGGGAAAGAAATCTACCGATATGATCCAGAAACCACTTCAACGGATGAGTATGTGACGAGAATCAAGCCGACGATTTTGCAAGGTTACAAAAAAAGTGATATCGCAAGTTACGATGATTTTCTTGATATCACAAAGTTATTCCAAGATAAGCTAAATAAGAAAGTAAATGTGCGTGTGGATGATTCCAAGCGCATGGTGATTTTTTCGATTAAAGATAACTAAACAGAAAAAGCAGAAATCCCTGTAGAGCCTTATTATGCGACTTTACGGGGATTTCTGCTTTTTTATTAGTTAACTTTGTTTTTTTCGTCGGAAAATGAATACAGTCGAAGTAGCCAAAAGAAGGAAGGCTCCTAAAGCCACTGTCCAAGGCATCCCCCGGTCGCCCGTGCTCGGTAGCGAAAAACCACCGATGTGCTGCGAATTCCCGGTTCCTGCAGTCGGGTTCCCGCTTCCTGTGTTGCTTCCGGCGCCGTTTTCGCGAGCAATGATTTCGACTGGAACGCGGATTAGCGTACGATTGCCGGCTTTATCCTCCAGCTTCACTGTCACCACTTGCGAACCTGACTGGGTGAAATCGGGTTTGGTTTCGTAAGTCACGGTTAAGTTATCTGGCTCCACGCCTGCGTTGTCATAGATATCCTGCAGAAGATGACTTGGATCTTTTGGCGGAGCTTCTCCTTGCCGGAATGTGTGTTTCACGGCTTTCGCTTCCGGCGGTGTTGTATCTTGTACCGTTTGCTTATTCGAAATCGGGCTCTTGTTCCCTGCGTCATCTGTCGCAACTGCTACATAATCCACATAAGGCGTGAGTGGCTGCTTGTCGGCGGGGATGGCTACAGAAAATTGACCATTGGTGCCGGTTTTCGCTTTTGCCACTTCTTTTTGTTTTGCATCTAAAATGGACACCGTAGTGCCCACTTCGGCTTGCCCGGTAAAGGCTTCATCTTGGTCTCGGATTGGACTTAATGTAGGTGCTTTTGGCGCCACAACATCTTGCACGGTTACTTGTGTGGTCGCAGTTTTCCCGTGAATCATACTCGTTCCCGTCACAACTTCGCCGGCATGAAAGAACTTTCCTTTCGGAAGTGCCATCCGGAAGTTCCCTTGGGCATCTGTGCGAACATGGTAAGAAGCTTGCACACGCGGATTGTCGCTTGGCATCGTTGGGTTGGGAATCGTTGCCACGCCTTCAAAGCGAATTAAAGCGTCTGGATAGGATTTCCCGATCAGCGTGTAGCTGTGTTCATCTTTTGGATTATCCACGAGTGCCTCAATTGAATCGTAGGGTCCACAGCGTCAAGAAGCGCTTGGGCCTTATCCAGTTCTTTTTGATAAAAATCTTTGACGAGCGGATCTAAAATGAGATCTAAATCAATTTGATCCTGAACCGCATCCAGATCTTCTTGAACGATTGGTAAACGGAGTTTCGAGTGCGTATCATCTGTAAATAAACCATCCACACCCGTCCGTACTTCTTCAATGCCTTGGTCGAGATCAAGGACAGCTAAATGGCTGTAAGAAACACTTGAAATTCCCTGCATATCTGGCATTGCGCCGACTAAAATAGTCACTTCTTCCCCTGTTCCAGTGAAAGACATAGTTTTGAGTAAGTTTGATTCAGCATCTGCTTCTCGAAAATCTGGTTTGTTGTCTATTGTTTTAGACAAATAAAGATCAACAAGGGTTCTCCCACCTCTACTAATTG
Organism: Listeria kieliensis; assembly: GCF_003369925.1. Taxonomy (GTDB): domain Bacteria; phylum Bacillota; class Bacilli; order Lactobacillales; family Listeriaceae; genus Listeria; species Listeria kieliensis_A. The sequence continues at coordinate 1,028,997 of NZ_LARY01000002.1, forward strand.
AGCCAATAGGGCTGTTTTCAAAGGGGATTTGAGGGTTGACCAGTCGCTTATTAGCCGCTTCTTTGTTAATTTCACTAGACAGCCCTTGATAAGAAAGTTGGTAACGATGTCCTTTTATTGTACGGATAGTTTGAATCGCACCCACCACATAGGATGATCCATTTGGAGACCCCATCATGCCATCAACTAAAAATTCAATAGTTTTACGGGAAGAAGTTTGATTTTGCGTAACTCTTCCGTATTTTGTTCCAGTATAATATGAGAAATAGCCCTTTTCATCTACTTCAGTTTGTTCAAACACAGTACGCAGCGGTCTTTGATTGTCAGAAGTTACAGGTTGCCAGTATCCTTTCCCAAATTGAAGATGATTAAAGCGATCCAATAGCTTCGGATCTGTTACCTCAGTAATCGTGTTTTCAATAGCTGGTTTCACGTTCTTTTTCGTACTAGCATCTACTTGTGTTTTAGTTGGCCCACCAAATGGGAACACCAAGCTAATAATTAAAACTAGAATGAGTGAAAAAATGGTAAAGTGAATTTGGTTCTTTTTCAATGGAATCCTCCTTTATGAATTGAAATGATAAAGAAAACTTAGAGTGGTATTCGAAAAAATACGTTGAGACTTATTGTCTAGTTGCGTCTTGCTATTTCTTGCCTTAAATATTGCGTTAAATTTTCTAAGTGAATGAGTCGACATTTTGGTTTCCAGTGGGCTACGATTCCTAATTCTAAAAGTTCTTTGATTGCCTCATTCGTACGAGCCTTGCCTGAATTGGAAAGTTGAGCAATAAACGTTTGCGTCACGAAAGAGGGAATAAAAATAAGTGCTTGATCTTGCTCAGAAGCCTTACCCACTTTTCCTATGATCCGAAATAATGCCCAAGCCACCTTTAACTGTGTGTTTTTTATGGAAATGAAATTAGAAAAGGAAATATGAATCAAATGTATAATGCTACGTTCAAATAGATGGTGATATTTTCGAGGTTCTAGATACAAGTGAGACAATAAAAATTCTTTTTCAATTTCATAAATGACCACGGGACTAAGCGCGACTACTTGATATTGAATGAAGTTAGGAATTTTCCAGATGGTGGGATGATCAACAAGCGTTTCAAGGTTCAGAAGATCTCCTTCAACAAGAATCTCTACATTACTTTTTTCCCCTTTTTGATCGGGTACTTGAACGAGTAGAACACCTTGACGAATGAGTAGAATTTTGTCATCTTTTGCTGTGTTGCTGCTTTTATAGCAGGTTTGTCCGGCTTCGTAGCGAGTGGCATTCCAAAAGATAGAACGCCACTCTTTGAACTCAGTAGTTTCATAAAACATATGGATATTCCTTTCACTCGTAAAAACTTTGTTCAGAAAATGTCCGTTTTCTGAACAATAATAATACGGAATATTCCAAATAAAAAAACCCGGTTTTCTCAAGGAATGTCGGAGTTTTAAATAATGATGTATAGGCAAAAGTGTACTGTCTAGAAAACGGACATTTAATTAACTAGTAATAACAGTTATGTTTTTCATAGTGGATCATAACGAAAGAAATTCTTATGGTTAACACGCGTGTAAATAACATTTTAGTATAGGAATTTGGATAATGGTCTTCTTAAAGAAAGTAAATAGGTGTTTTGTGTGACTGAATTGTGAATTTTTGTTGTTCTGCGATGCTTTTTTGCTTAATGGGCATAGAGATTAAAAAAGTAGATCCCCTGTTAGGCTGGGGCTCTACTAAAAGTTAAAATGGCTATTTAAAGAATACTTTATCTAAACATAGTGATCTATATTTTTTCATTCACAACTATCCATTTCTTTTTTTAGATTTTGAACGGATTTTAGGAATAATAAAACCTGCTAGCCATCCCAAAACAGCAGAAATTGCAATGACCATGAATAATGGGACGGACATCTGCCCAAATAAAAAGTGGACGGTCACGTGTTGACGGTTAAAAACCATAAATAAGATAATCAGTACAATGAGCACGATGTTGATAATCAGTTTGATGGATATTTTTTTAGATTCGTTTTCCAAGGATACATCCTCCTCAACTATAAATTTTCATAATTAATAGTAGTATTCCCGCTAAGTTTTATAGGAAACATGTAGGGTAAACAGTAGAAGAATGAAGAGTAAATGGAATTTTTAAGGATCCTTAAAGGTTTCTTGGTTTTCGCTATGTATAATGAAGTTTATCAATCTGAATGGGGGAAATGGTTTTTATGAAGCAAAAAACGATTATGAGATGGGGCGTTTTGGTTTTAAGCGTCTTGGTATTCAGTATTGCAGCCTGGGAAATTAGCGAAAATCGGAGTTCAGAGAAGGAACTAAAAGCGGAAGCGACTCCGCAAACAAATTCGGTGAATGAAAGACTGGAGGTTCTAGAAAATAAATATCACGCAAAACTGGGTGTGTACGCGGCAAACGGAAACGAAAAAGTTAAGTATAATGCGCAAGAAAGATTTGCCTATACATCAACGTATAAAGCGATTATTAGTGGCTTGCTTTTGAAGAATCGTACGGAAGAAGAACTGCAAAAAAAGATCTTTTTTTCGAAGGAAGATTTAGTTGATTATTCGCCGATTACAGAAAAATTTGTGGATAAGGGCATGACGCTTAAAGCGATTATTCATGCAGCGGTAGCATATAGTGATAATACGGCGGGAAATTTATTACTTGATGAAATCGGTGGTACGAAGAAATTCCAAGAAGAATTGCGATTGATTGGGGACCATACAACGATTTCCTCTCGCTATGAGACAGATTTGAACTCAGCGGTTCCGGGAGACTTACGTGATACAACGACTCCCGAAGCGTTTGGAACGGATTTACAGCGATTGACAAGCCCTAAATGCCTAGATCCACAGGCGCTAAGTTACTTTAAACAAACTCTGGTTGACAATACAACAGGAGATAAACTTATTCGAGCAGGGGTTCCAGAAGGCTATATCGTAGGTGACAAAACGGGCGCAGGCTCTTATGGAACGCGAAACGACATTGCCATTATTTTTAAAGAAAATAGCAACGGATTACCACTGGTTTGGGCTGTCTTTTCCAAAATGGACCGGGAAGATGCGCAGTATAACGATCAGCTAATTGCAGATGTAGCCAAAGTGCTGAGCGAAGAGTTAGCACTTTGAAAATAAAAAAGCAGAGACTAAGGCAAGCGCTTTTTGAGCGAATTTGTTCCCTAGTCTTTGCTTTTTTTGCAAGAAAATGAGTTACTGCGCAACAATAAATTTGACTACTTGGAATCTAGTCAGCCTAAAAAATTGAAAATGGCTTCGTGGCTCCACTCGTTTTAAAAGGAAGCTCATTGTCTAAGTAGGTTTGTAACCGATGGAAATTTAAAATTAGTGGTTTTAGTTGTGTGAATATCCCGGTTAAATGGAATGTCTGCAAAGTTGAGTTAACTTCTTTTTCTTTTTCTTGCGCCAATTGAGCAATCAATTCAGATGTAACATAAGATGGCAGAAGAATGGACGAGCCATTTTCTAAAGATTTCCCAGCTTTGCCTGCTATCTGAAATAAGGTCCACGCTATTCTGATAGCTAGAGGTCGATCGGCGATTTGTGTGGCAAAGGAAGTCGCGATAAACTGAGTAATGATTTTTTCAAACGTTCGGTGGTAATTATGCGGATCAAGGTGTAAATGCGATAAGAGAAATTCTTTATCGATTTGAATGATTTCAGCATCGTTAAGAGCAACTACTTGATACGGAAGTAAGTATTCCAGTTTACCGTTTGATGAGTTTTCGATTAGAGATTCGATATTAACGACATTTCCTTCATTTAGAAGGGCCGTGCTGATCATTTTGTCTGTGCCGCTTTGAACTTGTACAAGCAGTTCTCCTTCTTTTACGATTAAAACTTGATCGACAGAAGGCTGAGCCATACTATAGCAAACTTCATTGGCACGGAAGTAAAGCATTTTCCAAAAAGGCTTATGCCAATCTTGCTGAGCAAGCAAAGTATCTAAAAGCATTCCAAGCGCTTCCTTTCTTTCGGCTTTATTGTTCAGAAATCGAGCGTTTTTTAAACAATCAATATGGAAGCCTTGAACCGAATTAAAAAACCGATTTTCGCTTAGAAAAATCAGACTTTTTGAAGATGATGGATCTAAAAATTTTTGAAGATCAAAAAACGCTCATTAAAACAACAACTAAACTTTACCGTAAAAATTTTTGAAAGTAAATCTTTCTAGGATAAAAAAAGAAATGTTGCCGAGGGTAGTTGTCACAAATTCGCCATATTTATATACTTAAGAGGTGGACTTTGTAAGGAGGAATTATTTTGGGCATAATATATGGTTACGTCAGAGTATCAACAGATGAACAAAAAGTTTTTTTGCAAGAGGATGCTTTAAAGAAGTATGGTTGTGATGTTATCGTTGTTGAGAAAGAATCTGGACGAAAAGAAAAGAGGAAAGCATTGAGCAATTTGATGAGACGCATCAAGCCAGGTGACACACTCGTCATCTGGAAGCTTGATCGATTAGCGCGCACAACCAAGCAGTTAATCACACTATCTTCAAAACTCCAAGAAAAACAAGTAACATTAGTTAGCTTGCAGGAAAATTTAAATACAGACACGCCGCTTGGCCGTTTTTATTTCACCATTATCGCTGCAATTTCTGAAATGGAAGTGGAAATGATCCGTGAAAGAACTCGTGCGGGCATTGCTTCTGCGAAAAGGCGGGGGAAAACGCTAGGTCGGCCTAATATTTCACCGAAGCTGGTGCGGAAAATTCAGTTGTTAAGTAAACAAGGCCACTCCGTTATCGAAATTGCACGGCGCTGTGAAGTAAGTAGAAATACCGTTTATAAATATATGGCAGAAGAGAAAAAACAGCCGTCTTAAGCAAGAAACGAGAAAGAGCGGCTGGTTAAATTTGTCACCATCCCAATTCAAAAAAGTAGAAATCAAGAAAAGCCATGCTTTACTCGATTTCTACTTCAAATTGTTTATTTCGTTTCGGAATTTTTCGATTCAGTAGATTTTTTTGCTTCGGATTCAGCAGTTTGATCAGGTTTTGGATCATCTGGAAAGACGATCGAAAAAGTATCACGTTTGATTACTTTGCTGTTTCTGCTTTCCTCTGGCATATCTGACTTTAATGCCAATTGAATCACCTCAATTCTACTTGTATTATAGCACAATCACCGGTTCGTGTAGCTGGATACACACTTATCATTTTGCGTGTGTAAAATAAAAGCTCTATCTAGGGCCTGTGCGCGACTTTTCTGCGGAATACTTGGCATGAAAATTGCATTTTAAATCAGTAAAGGTATGTTCACCTACTGGATTTGATATTGCAAGGTGATAAGCTTAACGTTAAAATAAGAAAAGAGAAGGTTTTTCCGATGATTTTTATAGTGACTTTTAAATTGCAATCTCGTAAGTAAAAGTCAGATGTACAAAAAATCTTCAAAAACTTTTCAAGAAACGGTAGGGATTGTTAGATGAAATTAGCAAATAGTCTGTTTGTAGTTTGTATCGGACTGATGATCGTCATGTTTAGTCCTTCTTTTGGAAAAAACGGTGCAGCAAGCATGCCGATGATGGTTACAGGGCTTGTTATTGTTGTAATCGGAGCGATATATGTTTTTAAAGGTCTTAAAAATAAAAAAGGGCAAGGAGGGGATAAAAAATGAAGGTTTCACAAAAGCTCTATATTTCCCAAAAAGAGTGTTTTACAGCCATTATTCATTCAGTTATTTATGATATAAAAAAGTCAACGGGAAAAACGAAACAAGTTCGCCAACTGCAAGGCTTTTCTTATCAGCGGACAATGTCAAATGGCATGAGAACGACAACGACCATCAGTGAAGTTGTGCCGGATGAAGTCTATCAGTTCACAACAGAAACGCTTTCTAATACACATACCACAACTTACACGATTACGGCGACAAGTGAAAATACTTGTGAAGCAACTTATACTGAAAAAATTGCAGCTGATAAAACGATGCGCAAGATGAATAATGCGATCGTAGGCTTTATGTTTGGTTTCTTTCGGAAAAGACGTGTGCGTAATTTACTAAAAGCTATTGAAATGTCTGTGATTAATGAAAGTAAAGCGAAAAAGAAAGCTTCAGAGCAAGAAGTGAAGCCGGGGAACTGATTTTTAAAAGGGAAAGCATTCACTAGTCAATTTAGTGCGTGCTTTTTTGTCACTTAGTAGAAGTTTCTCCTTATCAAACGAAGGGAAGTAAGCTATAATAGTACTACTAAGATCGAGAGGGAGAGTGGAAGATGGCATATCAAGCATTATATCGTGTGTTTCGGCCACAGTCGTTTGATGATGTTGTCGGACAAAGCCATGTGACGCGTACACTGCAAAATGCAATTACCCAAAATAAAACGTCGCATGCCTATTTGTTCAGTGGACCCCGTGGAACAGGGAAAACGAGTGCAGCCAAGATTTTTGCCAAAGCAATTAACTGTGAAAACCCGGTCAATGGGGAGCCCTGCAACGAGTGCGAAACGTGTAAGTCGATTACAGAAGGCTCAAATCCCGATGTCCTCGAAATTGATGCAGCGAGTAACAATGGCGTCGAAGAAATTCGTGATATTCGCGAAAAAGTAAAATACGCCCCCACGGTTTCTAAGTATAAGATATATATTATTGACGAAGTGCACATGCTTTCAACAGGAGCCTTTAATGCGCTACTTAAGACGCTTGAAGAACCTCCTAAACATGTGATTTTCATATTGGCTACAACAGAACCACATAAGTTACCGCTCACCATTATTTCTCGGGTGCAGCGTTTTGATTTTAAACGAATCACCACACAAGATATTACGGAACGAATGGCTTATATTTTAAACGAAGAAAAAATTCCGTTTGATGAAAAAGCGCTCGCCATTATTGCGCGGGCGGCTGAGGGCGGCATGCGGGATGCACTTAGTTTGCTCGACCAAGTCATTTCCTATGGTTCTGAGGAAGTAAGCGTAACAGATGCGCTTGAAATTACTGGTTCTGTTTCGCAAAACTTGCTTACGGAACTCGTTAAAAGTGTTATGGAATGCGATGCCGAGCAAGCAATCCGAAATTTATCAGCGCTACTTGCAGAAGGCAAAGACCCAGTTCGGCTGGTAGAGGATCTACTCGTTTTCTTCCGAGATATTTTACTTTATCAAAAGGCGCCGCAACTCGAGGAATCACTTGAGCGAGCTGTGGCGGACGAAGCCTTCCAAGAACTTGCATCAGAAGCGAATTCTGTTCGAATTTACGAGTGCGTCGATTTGCTGAACAAGGCGCAACAACAAATGCGTTTTTCCAATCATCCGGGAATCTATGTCGAGGTGGCTGTGGTTCAACTTACGCAAACGAAAGGCGCTATTACTAGTGACTCAAGCGGGGAATCTGGAGCGGGAATTTCGAATGAAGAAGTTCAGAAACTCCAAACTGAACTGAGTGCGCTTCGCCGTGAAGTGGATGAGCTAAAGAAAAACGGCGTAAAAGCAAGTGAAACTTCTTCAAGTGAAAAAGCGAGCCGTCCGAAAAAAGCGGCGATGAATAGCAGCAAGGGCTTTAAAGCGCCAGTAGGCAAGATTAATCATGTGCTTGGCGTGGCAAAGAAAAAAGATTTACAGATGATTCGAAGTGTGTGGAGCGAATTGTTATCCATGTTGATCGCTTCGCAGGCGGCACTTTTAAATGAAGCAGAACCCGTAGCTGCTTCGGACGATACTTTTGTGTTAAAATTTAAGCATGAGATTCACTGTCAGATGGCCATGGAAAATGCTTCGTTTGTCGAAACGGTCGAAACAAGCATTTCAAGGCTGACGCAGGCTAATTATCATTTTATTGGTATCCCAGAAGATCAGTGGCATGATGTCCGCGAAAATTTCATCAAGCTGCATAATAATGGCAGCGAGGAAATGGATGGCGAGGGTGCGTCTGCGGAAAACGCGAGCGGGGCTGACACAAATTCAGAAGATCAGTTTGTAGCCGAAGCAGCGAAACTAGTCGGTGATGACTTACTTGAAGTAAAAGAATAAATTTTTTTAGAAGAGGAGAATATTTTATGCGTGGAATGGGTAATATGCAAGGTATGATGAAACAAATGCAGAAAATGCAAAAAGAAATGGCGAAAGCACAAGCGGAATTAGAGGCTTCTGAGTTCACTGGAACAGCTGGAGGCGAAATGGTTTCCGTTAAAGTAAGCGGGAAACGCGAAGTGCTTGATGTGGTTATTAAAGAAGAAGTGGTTGATCCTGAAGACGTAGAAATGCTACAAGATTTAGTTCTTGCGGCAACAAACGATGCGCTTAAGCAACTCGAAGAAACGACTTCACAAAAAATGGGCAAATTCACGCAAGGAATGAACATTCCTGGGCTATAAGTTTACGGCGGCAGGACAAAGCTCGTCCTGCCTGCTTTTTTGAAAGTGAGCGATGCAGATGCATTACCCTGAACCGATAACAAAATTAATTGATAGTTTTATGAAGCTTCCAGGGATTGGTCCAAAATCCGCGGCACGCTTAGCTTTTTTTGTTTTGGACATGAAAGAAGATGATGTCCTTAACTTCGCAAAGGCACTTGTTGATGCCAAACGAAACTTAACATTTTGTTCTGTTTGTGGACACATTACGGACCAAGATCCGTGCTATATCTGTTCGGATACGAGTCGCGACCGGAGCGTCATTTGTGTGGTTGAAGAGCCGCGCGATGTGATTGCGATGGAAAAAATGCGAGACTATAATGGACTTTATCATGTTTTGCATGGTACGATTTCGCCAATGGATGGAGTGGGCCCGGAAGATATTAATATTGCTGATTTGATCAAGCGGCTTCAAAATGAAGAAGTCGAAGAAGTGATTCTCGCTACGAATCCTAATGTTGAAGGAGAAGCGACTGCGATGTATATTTCACGTCTTGTGAAACCAAGCGGAATTAAAGTAACGCGTATTGCCCATGGTTTACCAGTTGGGGGCGATTTAGAATATGCAGATGAAGTGACACTATCCAAGGCTCTTGAAGGTAGACGGGAAGTTTAACGGACAATAGAGGTGATTGACGATGGAATCTAGAAGCAGAACGCACAGTGGCAACAAGCGACATGCCAAACGGAAAAGAAAAACGCGGATTGGCAAGCTTCACAAAAGTTATGATGAATATCTGCTCGAACTAATTGAAGTCACACAGGAAAAATGGCAAAAAGAACGAGAACTGTTAGATCGAAGCTTTGGCTATGATCCGAGACTTGAATTTGAAGTAAAAAAAGCAGAAATGAAATACTTTTATTTGTTTAAGGAAGCTAGGTACCGCCAGATTAGCGGTAGAAAATAAGAAATTATTTTGCATAGAGGGTTGTTAGGTTTACCTAGCAGCCCTTTAAACTTTTAAAAAGGGAGTGTTTGCTTTGAACCGGGAAATTGAGAATTACTGGCTAAAATATGCAAGTGAACATAATTTAAATCTACAAGTGCCAGATTACTGGATGTTTGGAGATGGAAGCAAGAAAATGGGGGATGAATTAGCAGATTTAGTTCTTGCTGGTAAAAAAACGGGAACATGTGCAGCTAAAGTGGTTTACGACCTTGAAAATGAAGTGATGCCAACCGTTGGGCAATATGATATTGTGTTAAATGGTGATGAGTTTCCAGTTGCAATCATTAAGTATACGGCGGTTGAAGAAGTACCAATGAATGAAGTATCAGAAGCTTTTGCTTTATCAGAAGGAGAGGGAGACTTGACTTATAATTATTGGTACACAGAACATGAAAAATTCTTTACATGGGAATTAAAACAATACGGGATGACATTCAGGCCGGATTTGATTCTAGTATGCCAGACGTTTGAAGTTGTGGATGCCAATTCAAATCGTTTATAAAAAGAGCTTTGTTGCAAGTCTTGCAACAAAGCTCTTTTTGGATCAAAATTCTTCGGGTTCTGTGCGGACGTAAACGACATCCGGCGCGTGGCTAACACGTTCTCCGCGATTGAGTTTTTGAATGATAAGCATTTCTTCACGAGAAAGTTCGAAATCGTAAATCTCAGCATTTTCGCGGATTCGCTCAGGTTTTTCTGATTTTGGAATAATACTGATATCATTTTGAACGTGCCAGCGTAGGATAACTTGGGCCGGCGTTTTGCCGTATTTTTTCCCGATTTTCTTGAGTGCCGGTTCTTTTAAAGCAACGCCCCGGCCAAGTGGACTCCACGCTTGGTGGACAATACCCAACTCTTCTAAATAACGATGGAGCAAGTGATTCGGGAAGTAAGGATGTGTTTCCAGCTGGTCAACGGCAGGAAGCACATTGGCTTTTGTCATCAAGCGGTCAAGGTGGTGTGCTTCAAAGTTGGAAACACCAATTGCGCGAATTAAGCCCTTGTCATAAAGACGTTCCAAGGCTTTCCAAGTTTCAAAAAAGGGTTCGATTTTTGGCCAGTGCACGAGATAAAGATCAATATAATCAACCTTTAAACGCTTAAGCGAGTTCTCGAATGCCTTTAGCGTTTTATCGTAACCTTGCTCCGTATTCCAAACCTTCGTTGTAATAAAATAGTCTTCTCGGTTCAAGTTTGAGGAGCGGAAAAAATCACCGATATATTTTTCATTGTGATAAAATTGAGCAGTATCGAATAAGCGATAACCTGCCAGTGCAGCCGCTTCAAGCGAGCGATGCAGTTCGTTTTCATCAACCAGTTTATAGGCGCCAAAACCGTGCCGTGGCATGAGAACACCATTGTTCAAACGTACTTTATCCGTAAAAGATTTCATTTATTTTCCCTCCACTCCATTCTCCATTTCAGAATACCAAAAAACGAAAAATCTTGCACGAGAAAAGGCGAAGCCTGTTTCACGTGAAACAGGCTTCGCCGGTATTACTTCCACTATTTGATTTCGATGGATTTTAAATTTTCTTTGATGACTTCCGGCTTCTCGTCCATTTGAACTTGCGCTGCCGTCGCATAAGCACCTTCTAATATTGGCGCATTGAAAAGAATAATTTCCTTATCTAAAAGTTCCATAACCGTTTCAATATTCATCTTCGCGCTACCAAGATCATAAAAAGCATACACTTTTTCAGCAGAATTTTTTTCGAAGGCTTCGTTTACTTTGTCAAAACTTGTTCCGATGCCGCCATCATCTGTGCCGCCTGAATAAGTAATCGAAACATCAGCTGCCACTTGGCTGATAATATCTGAAACACCTTTCGCTACATCTTTTGAGTGAGAAATAATCACAATGCCATACTCTTTCATAGGTTATTCCGCTCCTTCCGATTTTAATAATGCTTGAAACAGCAAGCTGGAAGAATAAGCGCCAGGATCGAGATGCCCGATGGAACGCTCGCCGAGATAAGATGCCCGACCTTTTGTTGCTTTCATATCTTTGGTCTTTTGAAGAGCCGCTTCAATGGCATCACTTGTGAATTCATCTTGGCGCATCGCATTGATCGAAGGTTCCCAAACATCAATCATCGTTTTTTCACCAGCATGCGATTTTCCTCTATTTTCAATTCCTTCAAGACCAGCTTCAAAAATATCAGGGAGTTGATCTTTTGTGAGTGTATCCGAATCAATTTTTTTACTCATATTTAAAAAAGCAGAGCCATACAGCGGGCCGGAAGCACCGCCGACTTTACTAAGGAGCGTCATCGCTGTCGTCTTAAATACATCTTTTAAAGTAGCGGGCGTTTTTTCTGAAAAAGCTTTTTTCAGTTCCGTAAGGCCTCGCGCCATATTTACTCCGTGGTCACCATCACCGATCGCTTGGTCCAAGTCGCTTAGTAACTGTTTATTTTCGATAACGCGATCTGCAAAATCATCTAAAAATTGAATTGCCCATTCTTTATCTAAAGCCATCCTTCATCCTCCTCCATTATTTCCATGCGATCGTTTGTACAGGGAAATCAAGTAGTTCAAGCCATTTTTCATCTTCAAGTTTTAAAACAGTGAGCGACAAACCAGCCATTTCAAGCGACGTCATGTAGTCTCCGACGATGGTTTTTTGGATAGTTACTCCTTTTTCGCCTAGTAATTCATGGACATCATTTGAAAAGATATATTGTTCCATAAGTGGCGTTGCACCCATTCCGTTTACAAGAACCACAACCTTGTCACCAGAAGCGAATTGATGTTCCTTGTCGATCCGGGCAAGTAGTTGCTTGGCGAGGTCATACGACGGCATAATCTTCTCACGGCTAAATCCTGGTTCCCCGTGAATGCCGATTCCAAGTTCGATTTCATCAGCGCCCAGTTCGAATCCGGGGTGACCAACTTCTGGCACGGTACAAGGCGAAAGCGCCACACCAATTGTTTTAATGGAACGAATTACTTTTTCGCCAAGCGCTTTCAGTTCGGAAAGGCTCGCTCCAGCTTCTGCGGCAGCACCGACGATTTTGTGTACTAAAACGGTTCCCGCTACGCCGCGGCGCCCAGTTGTAAATGTGCTGTCCTCAACGGCGATATCATCATCAACAATCACTTGGTCGACCTTGATATCATCACCTTCTGCAAGTTCTTTCGCCATATCAAAATTCATCACGTCACCTGTGTAATTTTTGACGATTAAGAGCACACCTTTGCCTTGATCGGCAGCTTTGATTCCTTCGTAAATTTGGTCCGGCGTTGGTGAAGTGAAAACATCGCCGCAAACGGCTGCAGAAAGCATTCCCTGTCCAACATAACCAGCATGCGCGGGTTCGTGACCAGATCCGCCTCCGCTTACGAGACCGACTTTTCCGGGCCGTTTATCAATACGTGCAAGAACTCGTGTATCAGGAATACGTTCGATCAGATCTGGATGTGACTTTGCGAGGCCTTCCACCATTTGTTCAACGACTTGATCTGTACCATTGATTATTTTTTTCATCAGCCCTAACTCCTCCTTGAAAAAGATGGTTTTACACTTAAAAATTCCCTAGAAAGAAAAGGTTGAAACGTTATTTTTGAAATTGCTTACAATATTCGTTTTAAAGGCTCGGAAGTGATACAATAGGGGCATGAAAAAAGGGGGGGTTGTGATGATAAGTCAAGAGGAAACACCGCTTCTTCAGGCGATCGAGCAACATATTAAAAAAAATCCAGTTTCACTTCACGTTCCAGGACACAAAAATGGTGCCTTGTACGGTGGCGACTGGCAAGAAATTTTGAGGTATGATTTGACGGAAATTAATGGCATGGATGATCTGCATCATCCTGAAAGTGTCATCTTGAAGTCGGAGGAGTTACTCAGGGATGCTTACGGGGCACGGGAGAGCTTCTTTTTAGTCGGTGGATCAACGAGTGGGAATCTTGCGATGATTCTTGCTTCACTTCGGCATGGCGATTCGGCGATTGTGGCGCGGGATGTACATAAGTCAGTGATTCATGCGCTTGAACTAGCTGGTGCGAATCCGATTTTTATTGAGCCGAAAAAAGATGCGGTGACTGGGACGGCCGCTGGACTAGATCCAGTGCTGTTGGAGCAAGTTTTGGATGCGAATCCGGATGTGCGCGCCGTTATTGTTACCTATCCGAATTATTATGGAGCCGTTTTTCAGCTAGACCGAATTGTAGCGGTGGCTCATCGTTACGGGGCGCTTGCGCTTGTGGATGAGGCACACGGCGCTCATTTTATTGCGAGTGATGAATTTCCAAGGGAAGCACTTCGGGCTGGGGCAGATGCGGTTGTGCAGTCTGCTCATAAGACGCTTCCGGCACTTACGATGGGGGCTTTTTTGCATGTGAATACGGATAAACTGGATGTGCGGCGCTATCTTGAGATGGTGCAGTCGAGCAGTCCGTCTTATATGGTGATGGCTTCTTTGGATGTGGCACGATGCTATGTGGCGCTTTATTCGGATGAAGATTTTAAGGCGTTTTGGAAGATGCGCGCGAAATGGCTACGATTTTTGGAGAAACAAGAACTTGAAGTGGTTTGTCCGGATGATCCGCTGAAATTGATTGTGCGGAAAAAAGGTTTTTCTGGCTATCGAATCGCGGAACAGTTGGAGCAAGCTGGATTCTATCCAGAACTAGCGGATGCTAAGCAAGTGCTTTTGATTTTGCCACTTTTGAATAAAGGCATGGATTTTACGCCGTTTGGGCGAATAAAATGGGGGGAAGGCGACGCCCGCCAAGGGGAATCACGGATGCTGGATTTGGCGGTTCCGGATGTGAGCCGACTTTGGGTCCCGTATCAGCAGATGGCTAATTTGGAGACAGCGTTTTTACCTCTGGATGAAGCGGCGGGAGCCGTCGCAGCAGAAAATGTGGCGCTCTATCCACCGGGGATTCCTGGCGTTCTGCGCGGAGAAAAGTTGTCGGAAAGGCAAATCAACTATTTGAAGCAAGTTCGTGGCAGACATTTTCACGGGGGAAAAAGGTTGAAAGAGGGATTCATCGAGGTTTTTTTGTGATATAATCAGGGGGTGAAATTTGCTTGAAGGAGAGGAAATAAATGGCGATTTTTATCAGTCTCGAGGGACCAGATGGCTCGGGGAAAACGACGGCAGCGGCCTTGCTTGAAGAAAAGATGAGTGCGGCGGGGCTCGATTTTATTAAAACGCGTGAACCGGGAGGAAGCCGGATTTCTGAGAAGGTGCGAAATATTGTGCTCGGGATTGGAAATGAGGAAATGGACCCGCGGACGGAAGCGCTACTTATTGCGGGAGCGCGGCGGCAGCATGTGGTGGAAACGATTCGTCCAGCACTTGAGAGCGGGAAACATGTGCTTTGTGATCGCTTTGTCGATAGTTCGCTTGCATATCAAGGTGCGGGACGCTCAATTGGAATTCAGGAGGTTCTTGACATCAATTTGTTTGCAATCGAAGACACGTTTCCTGATAAGACGTATTATTTTGATGTGCCGGCGGAGATTGGCTTGGCGCGGATTGCCGCAAATAAGGGACGCGAGATTAATCGCCTAGATCAGGAAGATATTGCCTTCCATAGCAAGGTGCAACAAGGTTATGAGGAAATTATCAAATTGTTTCCAGAGCGCTTTGTTCGAATCGATGGTACTGGTTCACCTGATGAAATCACGGATGCGATTTTGGCGGATATTTTAAAAACTATCAAGTGACAAGAGATGGGACTAAATGGTGTGAGAGGTATGCAAATTAGTAAAGTCTCGCTTGAAGTTTTGATATAATAGAAAAAAGGTATTTTTACTTTTTTAAGGGGATGATATTGATGAAGTTGATTTTTGCAATTGTACAGGATCAAGATAGCAACCGCCTTTCCGATGCGTTAACGGAAAATAAATTCGGGGCAACTAAATTGGCAACAACTGGTGGCTTTTTGAAAGCGGGGAATACAACTTTCCTAATCGGGGTTGAGGATGATCGTGTGGAGGATGCACTTGACATCATCCGGGACAACTGTAAAGCAAGGGAACAAATGATGACTCCTTCAGCTTCGCTTGGTGTAACGGTGGACACTTACGTTCCTTACCCGATTGAAGTGCAAGTAGGTGGAGCAACGGTTTTCGTAATGCCGGTTGAAAGCTTCCATCATTTCTAAAAACGTTACTTTGTATCTTTCTTTAAGAAAAGGACTTGGCGGAACAATGGCTAAAATTGTGATGTCAAGTCCTATTTTTGTGAACTTTTCGACACATTTTGGAGAAAATCACCAATTAAATGTATAAGAATTTACTTTTTTTGAGGATAACTCATGATATAATGGAATTGCTTACAAGAAATGAGTTTATCTTATTTCTTTTCACAAATCACAAGTCGATTCTAGTCAAATGTCCTAACAATTTTCTTTTGTAGATGCTTTTTAGTGTTTTAAACTGAAGATTTGGTTTATTTTAATGCTATTGAAAATTGTCATCTTGGACTTGTCGATGAAAAGGGGGTAAGCAAAATCACATTGCAGAAACGAGGTGAGATTTTGGGTAAACGGAGAAGGTTTCATTATTTTGTGGTTGGCTGCTTAGCTTTGATTTTTGGTTTAGCACTACCACTTGGTGTAAATGGAATTGGTGGTTTCTTGGATCATGCCTATGCATCAAAGAAAATTACACTTTCTGCAGAAAAAGAATATGCTTTTACAGATGAAACGTTTCAATTAACAGTCAGCGATGAGGGTTTGGCGGAAGGTGATCAATTAACCTTGGAACTTCCGAAAAACCTTGTTTTTATGGATCAAGAAACACAGCTTGAAAATGAAAACAAAGCTATTAAGTTCGATGAAGCAAGCGGAGAGATTACAATTCCATACCAAGCCTTTAAAGAAAAGAAGGCTGAGCTTATATTGAAATCTAAAAAAAGTGGGACATATGATCTGCTGATCAAAAAACAGCAAGAACAAAAAACTGTATATTCTAATTCACTGAATTTTGCAGTTATTGATAAAAAAGCAGAAACAGATCTTACGCCGAAGCAACAAGAACCGCCAGGCACCTTGGCTAAAACGAGTGCGCTAATTCAGCCTAGAATGGCGACTGCTAGAGCGGGCTCGACCGCATATGTCACCAGTGCAACTGAAATGGATGCGGCTATGGCGAATGCAGCTATTACAGAAGTAGTTGTCATGAATGACTTTGCATTTACACAGTTTTCAAGCACTGTTGCTGGGGAATCCAATCAGACTATTCCTGCACGAGATTTGACTGTTCGTGGGGTAAACCCAGGAGTTAAAGTAGATTTTAGGAGACGAAGCTATTGGATGGATTTTGCATCTAAAAAAGTCAATGTTCAAGTGCAGGATTTAGATATGTACGGACAAAACTACTGGGGTCCGATCCGTTTGACGGGAACTATCGGAGCAGCTTCTACATTTTCGATTCAGAATTTGAATTATACTGGAGCCCAGTTCACAGCTTCTTATCAAGCAGACTTCTTTGTTGGAGGCACTGTGGTTAATAAATCAGTCAATCAGTATATCAGTCCATTTGACAATGTAGAATATAAGACCCAAGTTAACCAAACCAATTTAGAAGTAACTAACATTACATTTGAAGCAGGTTCGAAATATACTGGAACGACCGAAAATGCGACTGTTTTGATGCTTGGGACAGGTGGTGCAACAGGGACGGCAACAATTCAAGAAGGTGCTGAACTTAACCTAACTGGAGGAGGAAACGGTCTTTCTGGTGAGGGGACATGGACGACTATCCAAGCAAACGGAAATGTGGACATTGCTAAAAATGCAAAAGTGAATATCACGACACCGAAGGATTCAACTCGTGGTGGGATCGCACTTGGAAGTAATGCGAAACTGTTGGTTCACGATGGAGCATCGCTGAACCTAGATATGAATGGTCCGTTTACAGATGCGTATAATAAGAATCCGATTAACGTTGGAACTGGAGCAGAGTTTAATGTTGCAGATGGAGCATCCTTGACGATCATGGCAAATAATCAAGGTACTGGTACGGGAAGTCTAGTGAAAACAGGCAGTAACAGTTCGTTCGTCATTGGGAAAAAAGGTGTGTTTAAACTTTCATCAGATGGTTCAGGTGCAAAAAATTTAATATCCATTGGTACAACATCAACTTTTAATTTTGTAGATGCAGGCGAAATTGATTTGGATGCTAGACGAAACACGAATGCGAATACGCGAGTCATTTATATGGCTAGTGGGACATTTAGTGCATCCATTCAACGAGTTAAAGCATGGACAGCAGCAGATGCTGGAAATGACACGCCTACTTATGATTGGTTTCCAATGTATGATATGCAGGTTAAATACACGGGAGCCAATGTAACCTCTGCAACTGGTAATAGTATTGTGAACGCAAATGCCGTAGATTTTGCAGCGAACTATCGGACGCAAAATTTTAAACGTGTCTTGTTTGAACACATTGCGGATGTAGAAGTTTCACTTGACCCGCTTGCAGATAATCCGGCGAATACGAATAGTCACGTTATTCGAGGCGTTGCAAATCCTGGCGCTTGGGTTTTATTATCTGGAGATAGCGCAATTCCAGAGGGAACGATTGCTGCGCAAGCAGAGTCGGATACGAAAAAATACCATGTTAAAGCAGATTCCGCGACAGGTGAGTTTGTTTTTGTACTTCCAGAAGGAAATTACTTAACGGCAGGAAACACAGTTTCAGCTTACGCATATTTGGATGGCAAAGATGCTACAGCATCAACCGTTGTAGCTGATGAAACGGCGCCAGATAAGCCTAGCTTGAATGCTATTAAGGATGTGGATGCCAGTCTGACCGGGAAAGCAGAAGCAAATAGTCTTGTCACCGTTTACCGGGCATCAGATAAGGCAGTTCTTGGGTCAGTGAATGCAGATGCTTCGGGAAATTACGAACTTGTGCTTGCTGATTCGGATAAACCTCTTGCGCCTTATGTGGGCTATTATGCGATTTCAGCGGATGCGGCAGGAAACAAAAGTGAGCAATCAGATACTAAGGTCGTTCAAGATACGACGCCACCAAGCGCAGAAGCGGTGAAACAAATTGTTAATCTCAATGAGGCGTTCACGACAGATGCTAAGTCTCTTGTCACAAATGTGCAAGATAATGCAGGGGTAGGAGACGATAATTTGACGTATGTAATCACCAAGGTTCCTGACTTAACTGCAGTTGGTAGCTCAACGGCGGAAGTGACAATCACGGATAAAGCAGGGAATCACGTGGTTATTGTTGTTCCGGTTTTTGTGAAAGATGGCGACACAACGGTTGCTGAACAAGCAATGATTCAAGCGAGTGATTTTGTTGTGAAGGAAAAGCAAGTGCCAACTTCAGAAGCAGACTGGGATGCGTTCATTATTAGCCAAGCAAAAGCAAAGGCTTGGGGAGTTCCAGATGGAGCCGATTTGTCAGCTGAGATTACGGTTGCAGATCGAGGAGGCTTCGCGAAAGCAGCAGGAACTTACACCATAAAAGTTAAGGTGAAAGATGCAGAAAAAATAATTACAGCGATCGTGACGCCGGGAACACTCAGTATTTCTGAAATTCCGAATACAATCCAATTCGGAACGCAGCAAATTCGTTCGTATGAGCAACAATTGAAACCGGAAAATGAAGCAAAGGTTGTCGTGAATGATGATCGGTCTGATCCGTCAAGTTGGCAATTAACAGCGATGCTCGAATCGCCATTTAAAACGAATGAAGCCGATGAACTCCCAGACAGCTTAGTGATCGCGATGAAAGGTGCAGATGGGACAGTTAAATACGAACCGATCAATGAGCAAGGAACGACACCGGTTTTCAATCAAGAAACTGCCAGTGAAGGTTTGACGGAAGTTAATTTAAATCCAACAGGAAATGTGGGCCTAATGCTCGATCTTTTCCCGGGAAATATTCGAAGCGGTAAAGTGTATCAAACAAAAATCGTTTGGACGCTTGAAAATACGCCATAAAAAGGAGGCTAACGATGAAAAAATATTTAGTGTTTTGTCTGCTTTCGTTGGTCGTATTGTCAAGCTTCACACCGTTTGTGGTTTCTGCAGCAAGCTATGAGTCAGATGTTGGACTTACCCTTACCGGTGAACAGCCAAAAGAGCCAGCCGAGAGTAAAGATCCGCCTGTGGTTCCGGATAAGAAGGAAAAGCCAAGTCATCCTGTTAAGCCAGATACGGCTAGTTCTGGAAAAGTATTTTCTGGGAAAGATGCATCTGTAAATCAATCAGGACTCTTACCACATACTGGAGATGTTTCTGATTGGTGGAGCATTTTAAGTGGATTGCTTCTGCTAGGCGGTCTTGGCATCTATTTACTTGCTACCCGAAAGAATCAACGCCTTTGCAAGAAATTCATTTGTTTTTTACTAGCTGTGCTTTGCTTAACTGTATTTTCACCGGAACCTTTAGTTTATTCAGCGGATTGGAGTTCGACAACAAAATCAAAAGCGGATCTGACTTACACTAAAAACGCCGGAGGAACAAAACCAGTGGATCCAGATCATCCTGGAGAGGAAATTGTGCCTGAAACAGTTCCACCAGCAAATCCTGGAACACCGGGACCGCTTAGTATTGATTTTGCCTCGAACATTCAGTTTGGGTCTCATGAAATCACAGGTCGAACAGAAACTTATTATGCAGCCTTAACACCTGTGAAAGTACTTGCAAGCGGTGCTTCTAAAAAAGTTGCGAATTATGTCCAAGTGACAGATAATCGCGGAACTTTAGGCGGATACCGGCTGACAGTGAAACAAAATGGTCAATTAAGAAGTGATCAGACTGTTTTAGAAGGTGCCGAAATGGTTCTTTTAAACAGCACATTAAAAAGTGCGACGAACAAAAAAACACCGCGGAATTTAAAAAAAATCGTGTTAGATGCAAGCGGTAAAAGTGCTAGTGACGTCATCGTTGCTCCGGCAGGAACTGGTGCAGGAACGTGGCTCAACACATTTGGAAGCAGTACAGAACAAGCTAAAAAAAGTATTCAGGTCATCCTCCCCAAGGAAACGAAAAAACAAGCTGGTCATTACCGGACTACGTTGACTTGGGAAATGATAGATTCACCCTATTAAACCAAAAAAGGAGAAGAAAAACATGAACAAAACATTGAAAATCACAGCACTAGGACTCGTTACTATTTTAGGGGTATCAGGAACAGGTTATACCGCTTTTGCGGTTGATGGTGGTTCAACGACTTCCAAAGGAGATGTCACTTTTGAAAAAAATACAGATCCAAGTGGTCCGAAAGATCCAGATACAGACAAACCAGTTGAACCAACAGATCCTGAGATCACACCGCCAACAAGTGGACCACTAAGCATCGATTATGTTTCGACAATCCATTTTGGAACACAAAAGATCTCTGGGAATGATGAAGTTTATTATGCATCTTTGGATAAGTTAAAAGACACGGAAACTGGAGACATCAATGAAAAGCCAAATTTTGTTCAAATTACGGATAACCGTGGTTCAAATGCAGGCTGGAAGCTCACAGTTGTACAAGATGCGCAATTTAAAAATGGATCAAGTGAACTGACTGGAGCAAAACTTAAATTAATCAATCCAACATTAAAGTCAAGCAAGAAAACAGATGCAAATACACCAACAGCAAGTGAAATTGTACTTAACCCAGATGGTACAACTTCTGCTGATGCAATCGTTGCGCAAGCTAATCAAGGGATGGGGACTTGGTTTGATACATTTGGTAAGGATGTGACAGAAGCAGCGAAAAGTATCTCACTATCTGTTCCTGGAGATACTGCTAAAATCGAAGGCAAATATTCAACAACACTAACTTGGACACTTGCAGATACACCAGCTTGATTAGAAGGTGAAAATGATGAAAACGGGGAAAGGTTTCTCGCTGTTAATCGTTCTCGGAATAACCATTTTTCTGGGTGCACCAACAACCTATGCGGCGGTAAGCGATAATACGAGTGATTCTAGCGTTCAATTCACAGCAGATGTGGATGGCACAACGCCTCCTGTTAATCCGACTAACCCGGGGGAAGACGTGACGCCAACGGATCCGGTGACGCCAACAACTGGTGCGCTTCGGATTGATTTTGCTTCGCGGATTTCATTCGGGAAACAGAAGATTTTCGGGAAGGATATGGCGTATCATCCACCGTTTTCAGAAGTGAAACGAACTTCGGATGGCACAACGCTTTACGTCCCGCAATTTGTGCAAGTAACGGACAATACAGGTCTTAATGCAGGCTGGAACCTGGAAGTGAGCGGAACGCCATTTACAACCACTTCGGGCGCGGAGCTTACGGGCGCAGCTCTTACGCTTTCAGGGACCACTTTGCGTTCCAAGTTGGACTCAAAATATACGCCGAGTACAATTGTGCCAAGCCTTACCGTCGGTTCTAGCCCACAGCTTTTAGTAGCAGCTGCGGCGGGTGAAGGCATGTCGGTTTGGACGGCGGCATTTGGCGATTCGGCAGGTAGCGCGGGTGCGCAAAATACGAAGATTACGCTTCATGTGCCGGCTGAGACGGTGAAACTGGCGGATGAGACTTATACGTCTACGCTGACGTGGACGCTGAGTTCGGCGCCTTAAAAAAGAAGCTGATAGGCAATTGCGGAGTGTGAAAAAGCACTCCGCAAGTTGTTTATGAAGTGGAAGGAGTTTTGAAAAATGAAGAAAAAATGGTGGATCATTTCCTTTTTACTGGTAGGCTGCTTTTTGCTGTTTAGCGGTCCAACAGGGGCAAAAGCGGAAAGTTCAATGGGCTTTTCGGTGAATACGATTCTTCCAGCGAACCAAGTGGATAAAACGAAAACGTATTTTGATTTAGAGATGAAACCGGGGCAAGTGCAAGAACTAAGTGTGGTTTTGACGAATGCGAAAAACAAAGCCATTACAATTGAGAATCATGCGAATACGGCAATTACAAATGATAATGGGATTGTGGATTACAGTCAAGCGAATCCCAAGCTCGATCAAACTTTGAAATATCCGTTTTCGAAGCTCGCGGACGTGGAACAAACCACGACGATTCCCGCGCACGGGCAAAAAACGGTGAAGATCAAGGTGACGATGCCAAAGGAATCCTTTGATGGAATTGTACTTGGTGGCCTCCATTTTAAGGAACAAGAAAGCAAGAAACAAAAAACGAAGAAGGATGAAAATGTACAAATTGAAAACCGCTATGCGTACGTGATTGGCGTGCGGCTAGTGGAAACGAAAAAAACGGTTCAACCGGATTTAAAACTGAATGCGATCAAGCCTTCTCAAATTAATTACCGCAATGTACTAAAGGCGAATTTACAAAATACAAAACCAGTGATTATCCAAGATTTTAAAGTGGACGCGAAGGTGACAAAGCGGGGTAAGGATCAGGTTTTATTCCAAGAAAAGAAAGAAAATATGCGGATTGCACCCAATTCTAATTTTAATTACGGGATCAATTGGAACAATCAGGAATTTAAACCCGGGAAGTATACGCTTCATTTAACAGCATGGGGCAGCGGGAAAAAATGGACGTTTACGAAGAACTTTGAAATCAAACGAGATGAAGCAGCCAAGTGGAACGACAAGGCAGTCGAACTGGAACGAGACTACACAATGTGGTATGTGATTGGCGGCGTGATTCTTGTCCTTCTTCTTCTGATCGGCGTGTATG
Source organism: Listeria kieliensis (assembly GCF_003369925.1). Classification (GTDB taxonomy): domain Bacteria; phylum Bacillota; class Bacilli; order Lactobacillales; family Listeriaceae; genus Listeria; species Listeria kieliensis_A. The sequence goes on from NZ_LARY01000002.1 coordinate 1,051,932, forward strand.
TATTAGGCAGAAAATCACGCAAGAAAAAGGAAGAGGAGTAATAGATGAACATAAATAAGCCGAGTAAAGCGGAAAAGCTTCACTCGGCTATTTTAACATTTTATTTTACGCGTAATTTTTGACCAACATAGATGGTGTTGGAAGCTAATTTATTTAGCGATTTAATTTTAGCAACAGAAGTTTTGTTTTTGGATGCCAAGCTCCAAAGGGTATCTCCTTTTTTTACGGTGTAGTAAGAAGCTTGAGCACTATTATTGCCAGGTTTTGATGCGCTCACATTACCATTTGTTCCAGCTGAAACTTTCAAGACTTGTCCAACGTGGATAACGTCAGATTTTAAGCCGTTCCAACTTTTTAGGTTAGCCAGAGAAACACCAAATTTGCTCGAAATGCGCCACAAAGTATCGCCAGAGCTTACTTTATAAGTTTTTGCGGGAGCAGAAGAACCACTGCCTACATTTGAGTTTCCAGGATTTGAGCCACCTTGAGCTGGTGGTGCGATCACTGTTCCTTTTTTCACGATTAGTTTTTGGTTTACATAAATCGTGTTGGATTTTAAGTTGTTCATGGATTTTAGTGCCGCAACGGAAATACTATGACGTGTTGCAATACGCCACAAAGTATCGCCTTTTTTAACCGTATAAAAGACATCAGCTGAAGAACCAACATTTCCACTTCCTGGTGTGTCAAACTGCGTGAGGTTATACGTTTTAATCAAATTATTGAGCTTTACACTGTAACTTGTATCTGTTGCGTATGTACCTGTCAACGCTTTTGTTGCGTCTAGGTATGAACTGGTATTGCTTTTCCACACGCCAGCATAATAAGTTGAATTCCACGATGGTCCGCCTTTGATAACGCGTGCGTAGTCTTCAAGTGATTGATGATAAGAAGGGTATTTGCGGAAATAAGCATTTACGGGGTAAAGATTTCCTTTTCCATCATCTTCCATCGTTTGTTTTAAGACGGATTGACCATTGTAAGAACCTTTGATACCAAACAAGTTATAGTTTGGTGCTGCACCCAGCATACTCGTTCCGTAAGCACTTTCTAAAATAGCTTGTGCCATCATAACGGAAGCATACAAGTCGTTTTGAGACGCAATTTGCGATGCACTGCCGCTAATTTGGTTAATGAAACCTTGGACCGTTGCGGTGGAACGCATCGTTGTTTTTTGAATGTTGCTGTAAGTTGCAGAAGCGGAATAGCTCGCTAGTGGCTGTGCCACAGAAGTTGCTTCTACATTTTGTTGTGATGATGGCTCTTCTGCTGCCGGTGTGTGAACTCCCTTATCTTGATTGTTTGCTGCCACTTCATCAGCGCTAACAGTTGTTGCATAGGCAGGAACGATAACGGAACTTGCTGCAGCTGTGAAGCCAGCCAGTGCCACGCCTTTTTTTAGCGCGTCTTTTTTGTGTTGATCTTTTTCTTGGAGTTTAGCGGCTTCGATTCTCTCTTTTCTACTTACGTTCATGAATGCTCACCTCTACTATTCAATAATTTACAGACTTTTGTCATCCTTTTTATTATCGCACGTTTTTAGTCTGATAACCATCCAAAAAAGATTACAATTCAGTTTCAATTCATAGATATACAAAAAGTTGTCACATTTATTGAAATGTAAGCCTCTACAAGATCAAAAAATAAGTAGCTTGAACATTTTGGAAGGCTCTGCTATACTCTAATTAAGTAAGTACTTGCTTTAAGCAGTGAGGGGAGCAAATTTGTGATTACGAATGAATCAATCATGGAAGCCACTTTAGAAATGGTTGCCAAAAATGGAATCAAAGGTTCAACAACGCGGCAGCTTGCGGAAGCTGCAGGAATCAACGAAGCGACGATTTTCAAGAAATTCAAAAACAAAGAAAATTTGATTCACATGACGCTTGAATTTCAGTTTGAAGCAATGAAACAAGAAATTGATGATTTTTTCGCAAAAGAAGTCACAGATAGCGAAATTTTCTTGCGCGAAGTGAGCCAATTTATTTTTGAGCTTTACGATCAGCACCGCTCCTTCATGGTGATTTCTGTGAAGGAAATTGGCAGCAAGGATATGGAATTTATTAATCCAACGATCGTTGAATATTTATATGAAAAAGTAGATACTAAAATGAAAAAATTTATGGATCAAAAAGGACGAAAAGAGCAGTCTGAAATGGTTTCGCTCGTACTGAATAGCGTGATTCTGCTCACGATGGTGGAGCGCGTTAATGATGATATTTACGAACGACCACCTAAAATTTCCATTGATGCCGAAATGCTCGCGAATGTCCTTCAAAAAATCATTCATTAAAAAGAAAAGCCAAAATCCGGCAAGAAAGCTGGGTTTTGGCTTTTTCGATTTTGGGAGACTAAAAAATAAGTTAAAGCATGGTCTTGTAAAGCGCCAAAATGTCGTGGAGAGAGGCTTCCCGCGGGTTCCCGCCTGTACAAACGTCTTTTAACGCGTCGCTTGCAATGGCCTTAAGATCTGCTTCCTGAACGCCCAGTTCACTAATGGTTTGTGGTATCCCCACCGCAATTCCAAGGTTTTTCACCGCTGTTACTGCTTTTTCACGGACTTCTTCAAGTGGGAGGGCTGCTGCATTAGGAACACCCATCGCGATTGCAATATTCCGGTATTTTTCGCCCGTTTCCGCTTTATTGTAATCCATCACGACCGGGAGAAGCGAAGCACAAGCAACGCCATGCGGCACATCGTACCAAGCACTTAATGGGTGAGCCATGCCATGAACGAGTCCAAGTCCCACATTTGAGAATCCCATTCCCGCCATGTATTGTCCAAGTGCCATTTCTTCGCGCGCCTTTTCACTGCCAGAAACAGATGCTTCAAGCGCGTGGCTGATAATTTCAATTGCCTTTAAGTGAAGTGCATCAGTGAGCGCCCAAGCGCCCTTTGTGATATAACCTTCAATTGCATGAGTCAAAGCATCCATCCCTGTTGCCGCCGCAAGATCTTTCGGCATTCCGAGCATCATATCGCTGTCGACAAATGCGCAAACCGGAATGTCGTGCGGATCTACACAAACAAATTTACGATTATTCGCAGCATCAGTGATGACGTAGTTGATCGTAACCTCGGCTGCAGTTCCTGAAGTCGTTGGGACCGCAAGAATCGGCAAGCTGGGGTTTTTCGTTCCCGGTTCCCCTTCAAGGCTCAAAATATCGGCGTGTTGCGGATTTGTGTGGATAATGCCCATTGCCTTCGCCGTATCGATAGGGGAGCCTCCGCCCACCGCCAAAATGTAATCCGCGCCAGAGTCCTTAAGCTTATGAACCCCTTCCGTCACATCTTGTATAGAAGGATTCGGTTTAATCCCATCAAACACCTCAAAATTTAATTGATTTTGCTCTAAAATCACCGTAATTTTATCTAAAAGTCCTGACTTCACAATTCCTTGGTCAGTTACAATCAGGCCTTTTTGAAAAGCACGTTTTTCTACTTCCTCCGCAATTTTGGAAATCGCACCTTTACCAAAATAAGAAGTTTCATTTGAGACGGGACTGTTATCTTCGTTAGATTTCATGATGGGAGCCATATATGCCCACCATTTTTTGCAGATCTCAGTTTCCGCGATTTTATCATAAGCTGCTTTGTCAGCAACTTCCAAATAAGCGAATAAAATATCTGTTGCAGGATCTAAAAAGATGGAGTAATTCGATGCACCATGTTCCTTTAAAGCTTGCTCCATCTCAGGCCAAAGCTCATCGTGCCGCTTTTTATATTCCTCTTGCTGACCTTCGTATAAATACATAATTGAAGCGATCCGTTCCATACGAGTTAATCCTCCTTCAAATAGCCAACTTTTGGGGTAACGCCAAATCTTGCGCCTAGTTGAGCTAGCTCGTCATCGGTAATCGTTTGCTTGGCGCCACCTTGCGCGCAAACAATCGTATACACTTGTGCCGCTTTTTCAGCCGTTTCGATCAATCCAAATGTTTCATCCATTGTTTCTCCAGCACCATAAATACCGTGATGTGGCCAAATTACAAGTCGCGTTTCCTTCATTTTCTCAGAAGTCGCGATTCCGATTTCATTCGTTCCCGGAATTAGCCAAGGAACAATTCCAACACCGTCTGGGAAGACAACGAGACATTCCGTGCACATTTGCCAAAGCGTCCGCGTAAAGAGGCGCTCATCCAGTTCATGCGTGAACGTCATAGCCAGCAAATGCGTCGCGTGACAATGCATCACAATCCGGTTTTTGGGATTCACAGCAAGCCGAGCAATATGACTCATCAAGTGAGAAGGGAGTTCGCTTGTTGGCGTTCCGCCGTCCGTGTAGCCCCACAGCACCTCAACCCCAGCGCCATCCGCCGCAATCCGAATAATACCCAAGTTTTCAGCAGGCGCTTTAGCCACATTTTTAAAATATTTCCCAGAACCTGTGACAAGAAAATATTTTCCAGCGAGTGCTTTTCCGTCAAAGTCCATCGGTATCAATCGAAGCACATTAGCGGGATCAAGATAAGGCGTAATTTCGCTTTCCTCTAAAAGGTAGCTGATGTTGCCGCCATTTCTTTCATCCCAACCTAAACGATATAAATTTGAAGTAGTTTCAATCATTTCCCGAAGAAAAGGGGCATTTTCTATATTTTCCATCAAAAAGGACTCCTATCTATTTAAAAGTACATTTTTTTCATATTCGCGAACTTCTTTTAGCCAATCGAGGCCAATCGGAACCCCATTTTGTTCACAAAACTTGTTCCAAATATCGCCGAATGGGAAGTCTTTCAACTCTTCCGTGAATACCATCCGCGTTGTGAAGTCATTTTCAAGCTCCATTTTCTTCAAATCATCAGTTGGTTCAAGGAAAGCTTTAAGAAGCGCTTTTTGTGTGTTTCGCGTACCGACAACCCAAGCGGTAACACGGTTAATCGTTGCATCAAAGAAATCGAGTCCGATATTTGTGACTGGTAGCAAATCGTTACGAACTAGTTCACGGCCAATTTCAGTTAATTCGTCATCCATTAAGACCACGTGGTCGCTATCCCAGCGAACAGGGCGACTTACATGCAACATAACGCCTTTAGAAAACAGTGCTAGTGAAGAAAGCTTGTTCGAGATAAATTCAGTAGGGTGGAAGTGGCCTGCGTCTAAGCAAATCAATTTGTCACGAGTCAAGCCGTAGCCCATATAAAATTCGTGGGAGCCAACTGTGTAGGCTTCTGCACCCAATCCGAACAATTTGCTTTCTACCGCTTCTTGCGTATAGTTTTCATCTAGTTTTTCTTCAAAAATTTCATCGAGTGCTTCCATCAAACGTTTGCGAGGAGAAAGGCGATCAATCGGGTTGTCTTTCATTCCATCTGGCATCCAGAAGTTGTTGATGCAAGTTTGACCGAGTTCTTTTCCAAAGTACTCCGCGATTTTCCGGGAACGCTTGCCGTGCTCGATCCAGAAATCACGCACTTCTTTATCAGGAGACGCTAGTGTGTAATTGTCCTTGAACATCGGGTGCGAGAAGAAAGTCGGGTTAAAATCAAGCCCCAATCCTTGTTCCTTTGCCCAGTCTACCCATTTTGAAAAGTGTTTGGGCTCAATCGTATCGAGATCCACTTTTTCATCTGTATCGACATAAATCGCATGCAAGTTCACTTTATGCTTCCCAGGGATCATTTCAAAAGCTTTTTCCAAGTCGGAACGAAGCTGTTCTGGCGTATGTGCGGCGCCCGGATAATTTCCCGTTGCCATGATGCCGCCCGTTAATTCGCCATCTGGATTTAAAAATCCCTTCACGTCGTCGCCTTGCCAGCAGTGCATCGAAATTTTGACCTCTTGCAATTTTTTCAGCGCTTCATCTGTATCGACACCAATTTTTGCATAGCGTTCTTTAGCCGCCAAATAACGTTTTTCTACTTCACTCATTGTAAAAGCCTCCTCTAATTAGTTCCGAATCAGCGCCGCGTAGCTTTCAAGCGCCTTCGTTTCCTGCATTTGTTCTGGAATAAATTCTTTTATTTCAAAAGACTCGCGGATTAAATCGCGTGCATCCTGCACGCTTCCGATTTCGCCTTCTGTAATTAGTTGTACACTTAAGTTCCCGATAGCTGTTGCCTCTTGAGGGCCGGCATAGACCTTGATACCTGCTAGATTCGCCGTAAGTTGATTCAATGTTCGCACATTGCTTCCGCCGCCAACGATATAAAGCGCATCAATTTCCTTCGAAGTAATCTCTTTCATTTTTTGAAGCGCCTGCGCGTAACAAAGTGCCAAGCTCCCGTAAACACAATTGGTCAGTTCCCCGATTGATTTAGGAACCGGCTGTCCCGTTTCTCGGCAATAAGCTTGAATTTCCTCGATCATGTTATCTGGATTGTTGAACCGCTCGTCATTCACATCGATGATGGACGTGAAGAATTCTTCTTTTTCGGCCAGTTGCGCCATCTCGGCAAAGCTATACTGATAGTCTGTGAGGCGCGCGATTTCCTGCACAATCCAAAGTCCCATAATGTTTTTTAAAAACCGGTAAGTGCCATATGCGCCCCATTCATTTGTATAGTTTTCCTGAAAGGCAAGCTCACTTGTGATGGGCGTCCGAAGTTCCATCCCAAGAAGTGACCAAGTGCCGCTGCTTAAGAAAGCCCAGTTTTCGGCTTTGGCGGGTGTCCCGACAACCGCCGAAGCCGTATCATGAGTCGCAACCGTGATGACATCCGTTTCCGGCAAGTCAAATTTTTCATGCCATTCGGGTTTTAATTGGCCAAGGTGCGTTCCGGCATCACGAAGCTCCGCAAATTTGCACGGGTCAATCCCGAGGTGTTCCAGCAAGTCCGAATCAAACAACTGCTCCCGCAAATTGAGCATCTGCGTTGTCGATGAATTGGTGGTTTCGGCAACTTGCTTGCCGGTCAAGACGAATCCAATGTAGTCTGGAATCAGTAGGATTTTGTCTGCCGCCGCAATTAAATCCTTGTCCTCCACATAAAGCTGATAAAGTGTGTTTAATTCGAGAAATTGAATCCCCGTTTTCTTGTAAATATAATCTTTTGGGTATTCGCTTGTTAGCTCGCTAATTTTGTTCGCCGTTCGACTATCACGATAGCTTACCGGGTCGCCCAGTTTGTTTCCCGCCGAATCGACGAGGACATAATCTACGCCCCATGTGTCGATTCCAAGCGTGCACGCGGAAATCCCCATTTGTTTCACTTTTTCAAGACCAGCGAAAATTTCGCGAATCAGCGAGTCAATATCCCAGCGGTCATGCCCGTCGCGGAAAGTAAAGCCATTTTTAAAACGGTGGATTTCGCTTAGTTCCAGTTTTCCGTCTCGAATATTTCCAAGTAGGAGTCGCCCACTTGATGCCCCAATGTCAATGGCAACATAGTTTTTCATCATCATTCACTATCCTTTAAAACGCCTGCCGCTTCTTTTTTTACAAGGTTAGGCTCTAAATTTCCATAACGTTCTTCTGTAATCTCATCAAGTGTTCGACCGCGTGTGTTTGGCGTCCAAATAACACCGATTAGAAGGGAAACCATAAGAAGTCCGATCATAATGGTTCCTGCAACTGTGAAACCAAGATTTGCGAGAATCACAGGGAAGATGATCGACCAAATTCCAGTGCTACCGCGAACGAGGAAGAACATAATTCCTTGAACCCCGCCACGATATTGGGTTGGGAAGAGTTCCGTTGACCAAAGTGCATAAAAAGCTTGCGCGCCGATTCCGGCAGAAACGCCCCAAAGAACAACGAATGTCCAAAGTCCAAGCCAGCTCATACCCACATAAGTAAGGACGACCCAAGAAGCAACTGCCATTGCTGCGCCGACAAAGAATAAAAGGCGATGGCTTACGCGGTCGCCAAGTTTGGCGAAGCCGAAATATGTTCCAGCAGCTGTTAGAATCCAAAGTACCGCTTGTAGCAGATTGGCTTGCGTGTTAGTCAGTCCGCCAACGGTTTCATAAACGAATGGCATGAAGAAGCCCATTGCTCCGGCAACGAGGTTCCAGAACATGTAAACCCCAACAAGGAATAAAATCGATTTGATGTTCACTAAGTTTGAAAAAGCATTTTTCATTGGATGAGCAGGCTTTGCTCCGGATGCCTTTATTTTCGCCTGCTCCGCTTCCCAGTCTTTCGATTCATCGAGTTTGCGCTGTAAGTTCCAAGCCACAACTGCGACGATCAAAAGAGATAAGAAAAGTAAGCGGTTTCCAAGAAGGCCAAGTGGTGAAAGTAAAATGCCAAGGGTGAAAATGATGGCTGGACCGCAAGACCAGGCGAACTGGGAAATCCCGATGTTTCTTGCCCGAGTTTTAGGGTCTGCCATTTCCGAAATATAAGTCCAAGAAGCGGGAACGCCCGCGCCGACTGAGAGGCCGGTAATTAAAAATCCTGCCAAAAGCATGGCGAAGTTCATCGAAAACATGATGATGGCAACGCCAAGAATGTAAACGAGCATATTATAAGTATAGATAAATTTACGACCATATTTATCGGCCAAATGCCCGCCGATCAGGGCACCGAAAGCGGATCCAAACGCATTTGCGCTGATCGCTCCTAAAAGTCCAACGGCAAAACTACTAAGTCCAAATTGTTGTGCCCATAAAGTAAGTCCACTAGCACCTGCAACAATACAACCTGAGTCTAGATAATTCGTTAATGATACTGCGATAGTTCCTTTTTTACTACTACCATTTGCAACACTACTCACAATTAACCCTCCTACGTATTTTGTTAAGCGCTTACTTATAATATATGATTAAATGGTTGCGCTTACAATATCGGGGAGTTATGATAATAGTATCAAATATACAGGTGGAGATTTTATGGAAGAACGTGTTGAAAAGCAGCTATATCGTTTAAATGCCAAGGAAAAATGGCAAAAAGAAACCGGACAATTTTCGATGGATTACCCGAAAAATTCTTTTTCCGAGAAAAACGGCACGATGAATTTGTTAAATGAATATTTTTTTCGTAACAAGGATATTTATGTAAGCAAGCACAACCGATTTGCGGATTATCCGGCGCACTCACATCAGTTTTTGGAACTAAATTACATGTTGCGAGGTGAGTGTAAGCAGGTGATTGAAGGGAAAGAGGAAACTTTGCAAGAGGGGGAGTTACTGCTGCTTGATATTGGCTGCCATCACTCGATCAAAGCGACGGGAGAAAATGATATTTTGATCAACATTCTGTTTCGCGATCAAAATATCAATCTAGAGTGGCTCACGGGAATTAAAAAGAAAAATAGTTTAGTTTATGACTTTTTGTTAAACTCAGCGGTGGACGGCCAGCGAATGAAAAAATATATTATCTTTAAAAGCGCCAATATCCCACATATTAAACGAGTCTTGGAACAAATTATTGTGGAATATTTTTTAGATGAAGAGTTTTCAACAAAAATAATAACACTTTATTTGCCGATATTATTTACTGAACTGGTACGGAAGTGCGATACGTATTTATCAGATGAAGTGAAAAATTTGTATTCGGAAACGAATAATATTGCTTTAAACACGCTGCAGTTAATTGAAAAAGAGTACCGCGAACTAACTCTAAGTGTTGCAGCAGAAGCACTCGGGTATAATAAAAATTATTTAAGTAATGTAATCAAACAAAAAACAGGAAAAACGTTTACTGAGCTTGTGAACAAACAAAAGTTACTGGCGGCCGATCTTTTGATTGAATCAACGAGTTTACCGATCAGCGAAGTCATTGAGCAAGTCGGCTTCCAAAACAAAACCTATTTTTACACGCTTTATAAGAAACGTTATGGCATGTTACCACTTGAAAAGCGAAATACAAGTGGAGGAGTAAAATAAACACAAAAAAGCCCGCTTAGTTCAGATTAGCTGAACTAAGCGGGCTTTTGGTTTTAACGAACGCGATACAATTCAACGATTTCTTTTGCTAGGTCTTTGAATGTAATACCGTTCATCAAGTGATCTTGCGCGTGAACTAATAATAATGATACAGGTGTTCTTTCACCGCGCGCTTCACCTTGGATAAGGGCTGTTTGCGAATGGTGAGCTTCAAGAAGTGCTTTATCTGCTTCATCAAGATACTTATCCGCTTCTTCGAAATTCCCTTCTTTAGCGGCCTGAATAGCAAGCATTGCATTACTTTTCGCATTTCCACCATTAACAATGAGTCCCATAATTGTTTGTTCTAGATTTTCTGTATCCATTTTAACACGTCCTTAATTCTTTAATACTATATACAAGGTGATTAAGCTTCTGCTTCTCCTTTTTCACGACGAAGCTCTTGGATTTGAGCCATTTTCGCGAATGGAAGATAAATCAAGACAGCTATAATCAAGTTAATGGCTGCAAGAATACCACCTGCAACACTTTGCGTTGCGAGCGCGCCACCGATAACTGGCGGCATTGTCCAAGGTGTAATGATTGTTGCTGCTGGAACAAGTCCGAATTTTGTTGCAAAGTAAGCAATTGTTACAAGAACCATTGGCGTTAAGATATACGGAATGAACATGATGGGGTTCAGTACGATTGGAAGACCGAACATCATTGGTTCATTGATATTGAACACACCTGGTGCTGCCGAAAGTTTTGATACCGTCATGTAAGCTTTGTGTTTACGAGCAACGATGAAGATCGCGATGATCAAACCGATTGTTGCCCCTGTTCCACCCATGTTAACGAATGAATCGAAGAAAGGTTTGTTAACGATGTAAGGAAGTTCTTTACCAGCTTTAAGTGCTTCTTGGTTAGCTGTAATTGCTGGAGCATTGATTGTTTGCATGAACGGGTCGATGATGTTCGCACCGTGCAAGCCGAAGAACCATAGGAATGCAGAGATAAACGCAAGTAGAAGTGCTACGCCCCATGAGTTTGCAAGTCCCATGAACGGTTCTTGAATAAGTTTATAGAATTCATTTACAAGGTTTGTAATTCCAATTGCTTGGAAAAGAGCTGTAATTAAAGCAAAGATTGAAACTGTAATCATCGATGGGAATAGTGCTGCGAATGAACGAGACACTGCTGGCGGAACACCGTCAGGCATTTTGATGATTAATTTTGGATTTCCGCTTAAACGTGTGAAAATTTCAGTAGATAAAATAGCAACGATAAGAGCTAAGAAAAGACCGATAGAACCAAGTCCGCCAACTCCTGGGATCCCTTTATCATCAGGAGCAATTGCGCCAATCGTGAAGAAAGTGGCAACTGAGATGACACCAGAAGACAACGCATCTTTATCATAAGATTTGGCAAGGTTATAAGCTACTGTAAAAGCAATTAAAAGTGCAAGAATCGCAAATGTACCATTCCAGATGTTTCCGCCGAAGTTTTGCCATTTTCCTTCGCCGAAAATATTATTCATGAAATCTAAATAACCAGGAATTGGTAAGTTGTTAATTAGTACTGCGAATGATCCTAGAATCATTAGCGGCATTGTCGCGATGAATCCGTCACGGACAGCAACTAAGTGACGTTGCCCACCGATTTTAGCTGCGTATGGAATAAAGTGTTTTTCCATAAAAGCGATAAAACCATTCATTTTAATACTCTCCTTTTTTGTGATCCAACTTGGATCGTTATTTATTATTTATAGAAACAACTCGTCAAAAGACGTTGTTTGCTAACAAAAATTACTTCATTAATTCTTTAGCTGATGCAAGAACTTTTTCGCCATTCATTGTACCGTAATCCGTCATATCGATAACGCCAACTGGTACACCTTTTGGTTCAAGTTTTTCTTTCATTTTCCCTTCAAGGAAACGAACTTGTGGTCCAAGCATTAAGACATCAATCTCATCAAAGTGATTTGCTGCTTCTGCTTCAGCGACAGCGAAAATATTTGCTTCAAGACCTTCTGCCTCAGCTGCTTTTTGCATTTTGGTTACCAGAAGACTTGTTGACATTCCAGCGGAACAAACTAACATAATGGTTTTCAAAATCAAAACCTCCTAAAATTTCATTTTATATTAACTATATATGCAACTTCCGTGCCAACTTTTAAAAACCCTGAAATGGCTTTAATAATAGCGTTTTCAAAAATGTTTTTGCATTACACATACAAAAACAACTGTGTAAAAGTTACACGGATGTCTTAACGAAATCTTTATACCATTGCAAAAGACCTTAACACTGTCTTTATATGCTTTTTGTTAGGATGGATACGTAGAAAAAGTGTGGATTTAAAGGAGTGGGAAAAGTGGCTGTTTTAACTGGAATCATGATCTGCATCACTGTAGGTTTGATGGTTTATTTATTTTATATCCTGTTTCGAGGTGAAGACATATGAGCAGGATTGTGATGCAAGATATCGTTTTTCTTCTACTATTAATAGCGCTTGCGATACCAGTTGGGATTTATATTTACCGGATTCTAACATTTAAGCCTGTATTTTTAACGAAAGTAATCGCTCCACTTGAGAAGTTGGCGTACAAAATGATTGGGAAAAATGCGGAAGAAGAAATGAGTGCAAAAAGATACGCCGCATCCGTCGTTTTATTCAGCGGAGTGGGTTTGCTTTTTTTAATGGCGATACTCATGCTTCAAGGTGTGCTGCCGCTTAATCCCGAGCATCAAAAAGGGATGTCGCTCGGGCTTGCTTTTAACACGGCAGCAAGTTTTGTCACAAACACAAACTGGCAAGCTTATTCTGGGGAAAGCACGCTTTCGTACCTCTCGCAAACGCTCGGACTCACGGTGCAAAACTTTGTCTCGGCGGGAATAGGGATCGCCGTATTGTTTGCGCTTGTGCGCGGTTTTATTTTGAAAAAAACACATTCGGTCGGGAACTTTTGGCAGGACTTGATTCGAGTCACATTGTACTTGCTCGTTCCGCTGTCGCTCGTTTTGGCTATTCTTCTTGTTTCGCAAGGGGTTGTGCAAAGTTTCGCACCATATGTGACGACGGAAACACTCCAAGAAGGAGCGAAACAACTGATTCCACTTGGGCCAGCCGCAAGTCAAATTGCAATTAAACAACTTGGGACCAATGGCGGCGGCTTTTTCGGAGCAAATTCGGCGTTTCCATTTGAAAACCCAACCGCTTTTAGCAACTTATTAGAAATCCTTGCGATTCTTTTGATTCCGGTAGCGCTTGTTGTTGCATTCGGACGTGCCGTGAAAGATGCGAAACAAGGACGCGTGCTCTTTACAGTAATGCTGATTTTATTTTCAGTAGGACTCGTTGCCATGACAGCCGCTGAACAATTTAGTTTGCCTAACACGGCAGGTGTAGCAGATTCAGCTGGGAATCTGGAAGGGAAAGAAGCGCGTTTTGGTGTTTCAGGCTCGACACTATTTGGTGTCGCCACGACCGCTGCCTCGAATGGCTCGGTAAACGCCATGCATGACAGTTTAACGCCGCTTGGCGGAGCTGTGCCACTCTTTATGATGCAACTTGGGGAAATTGTCTTCGGTGGCGTCGGAAGCGGACTTTACGGCATGATCGCCTTTGTCATTTTAACGGTCTTTATTGCGGGACTCTTAATTGGGCGGACCCCCGAATACCTAGGCAAAAAAATCGAGCCATTTGATATGAAGATGGTCTGCTTAATCATTTTAGGACCACCGCTTCTCACGTTGTTTGGGACTGCTGCAGCCGTGCTTTTACCAGCCGCAACGAGCTGGCTAACCAATTCAGGAGCCCATGGTTTTTCCGAAATCCTATATGCCTTTACGTCTATGGGAAACAATAACGGGAGCGCCTTTGCGGGATTTTCTGCAAACACCGCTTTTACCAACTGGATTGGCGGAATCATTATGATTCTTGCAAGGTTCTTGCCACTGATTGCGACTTTATTCTTGGCAGGAAATCTGGCACAGAAAAAAGTGGTTCCTGAAAGTAGCGGGACGCTTTCGACAAAAAATGGGATGTTTGCAGGACTTTTGATTGGCGTTATTTTACTAGTAGGCGCCCTTAGTTTCTTGCCGAGTTTGGCGCTTGGACCAATTGCTGATTTTTTCACGGCTGGTAAGTAGGAGGACTTGAAGATGAAGAAAAAAGAAATTTATACGGATGCAGCGGCACAGTCTTTCTTTAAGCTGTCGCCAAGAATTCAAATTAAAAACCCAGTTATGTTTGTGGTGTATTTAGGAGCAGTCTTAACGACAATTCTCTACTTCCTTGGTTTTTTCGGCATTCAAGATGGGGCGCGCTGGTATACATTTGTGATTGCACTTCTTTTATGGTTTACGGTTCTTTTCGCAAATTTTGCGGAGGCGATTGCAGAAGGACGCGGCCGGGCGCAAGCAGGAAGTTTGCGCGGGGCAAGGAAAGACGTTTCAGCGCGGAAATTGCAAGATCCGGAAAATCACGATCTTTATACGGAAGTGCTTTCAAATGAACTCAAGAAAAATGACGTAGTATTAGTGAAGATGAGAGAACAAATCCCGATGGACGGTGAGGTCATTACGGGAGCGGCTTCGGTCGATGAAAGTGCAATCACCGGGGAATCGGCTCCTGTGATTCGTGAGTCGGGTGGAGATAGAAGTGCTGTCACTGGAGGGACAACGCTCGTTTCGGATTGGCTCGTGATTCGGATTACGGCTGAAGCGGGGGAAAGTTTTCTTGATAAGATGATTGCGATGGTAGAAGGTGCTGCAAGAAAGAAAACGCCGAATGAAATCGCTTTGCAAATTTTACTTGTCACACTGACGATTATTTTTCTGGCGGTTTCAGCGACACTCATTCCATTTACGGAGTTTTCAAGTAAGCTTGCTGGGAAGGGCGAAGCGATTTCACTCACCAATGTTATTGCGCTACTTGTTTGTCTCGCCCCAACAACGATTGGTGCGTTGCTTTCTTCGATTGGGATCGCGGGGATGAGTCGTTTGAATGAAGCAAATGTTCTCGCGATGAGTGGTCGGGCGATTGAAGCGGCTGGAGATGTGGATGTTCTCTTGCTGGATAAGACGGGTACGATTACACTCGGAAACCGGCGAGCAAGTGAATTTTTGCCCGTAGAGGATGTTTCGGAGCGCGAATTAGCAGACGCGGCGCAGCTTTCCTCATTAGCTGATTAAACGGCTGAGGGAAGGAGCATCGTGGTGCTTGCCAAGGAACGCTTTGATATTCGCGGGCGGGAGCTTTCACAGTCGGAAGCGGAGTTTATTCCTTTTACGGCGAAAACGCGGATGAGCGGCACGAATTTTGGCGGCGATGAAGTTAGGAAAGGTGCCGCGGATGCGGTGAAACAATATGTCGAATCGGTTGGATCGGTTTATCCGGCAGAGTGTGAGAAACTCGTTGCGAAAGTTGCGCAGGCTGGTGGGACGCCGCTTGTTGTTGTGAAGAATAAGCAGGTGCTCGGCGTGGTTTACTTAAAAGATATCGTGAAAAATGGCGTCAAGGAGAAGTTTCAAGATTTGCGCGCCATGGGGATTAAAACGATCATGATTACGGGGGATAATCCCATGACAGCGGCAGCGATTGCGGCAGAAGCTGGTGTGGATGACTTTTTGGCGGAGGCGACTCCAGAAGCGAAACTGGATTTGATTCGTTCATATCAAAAGGAAGGCCACCTAGTCGCGATGACGGGTGATGGCACGAATGATGCGCCGGCACTTGCGCAGGCGGATGTGGCGGTGGCGATGAATTCGGGCACGCAAGCGGCAAAAGAAGCAGGGAATATGGTCGATCTTGATTCTAGTCCAACGAAATTGATTGATATTGTGAGAATCGGGAAGCAGCTTTTGATGACACGTGGTGCGCTTACGACATTTAGTGTCGCAAATGATATCGCTAAATATTTTGCGATCATCCCCGTGCTTTTTTACGGGATTTATCCTGAACTCGAAGTGCTCAATTTGATGCAACTAACGAGCCCAGTGACAGCGCTCTTATCAGCTGTGATCTACAATGCATTTATCATTGTCTGCTTGATTCCGTTGTCGTTAAGGGGTGTGAAATATCGCGAACTTCCAGCACAAAAATTACTGGGACGGAATATTTTAATTTACGGACTAGGTGGCATTATTGCACCATTTATAGCGATTAAAGCGATTGACATGCTACTTACGGCGATCGGGATTTCTTAGGAGGCGAGAAAATGAAAGTTTTGATGAAACAGGCTTTGTTGGCATTTTTGTTTTTGGCACTGGTTTGCGGTGTGGCATATCCGGCGGTTGTGACTTTGATCGCGCAAGCTGCTTTCCATGATTCAGCAAATGGAAGTATAATAGAAGGAAACAAAGGTTCAACATTAATAGGTCAGACCTTCACGGATCCTAAATACTTGCTTGGCCGGCCAAATGAAGAAGCTTCGAATTTGAATCCAACTAGCCAAGAAGCTAAACTTGAGCGGGAAGAGCGTGCGAAAAAATGGCAACAGCTTGATCCAAACCAAGACGCTCCGGTCCCTGCCGATTTAGTAATGGGTTCTGCGAGTGGGGTTGATCCGCACATTTCAGTTGAGGCGGCGGAATATCAAGCGAAGCGGATTGCGAATGAACGCGGGATTTCCACTAAGCAAGTCGAAGAAATTATCCGGAAGCACACGACGAAGCGTTTGCTTGGCTTTATCGGTGAACCAGTCGTGAATGTACTGGCTGTTAATTTAGAACTCGATCAAAATGGATAAAGGAGGGGAGCCCGCTTTGGAATCAGGAAACCGGGATGGGCAAAATGAAAAACGTGGCAAGCTAAAAATTTATTTTGGCTATGCAGCAGGCGTTGGCAAGACTTACGCGATGCTAAACGATGCGCGCGAGGAACTCGCGCGCGGTGTGGACATCCGGATTGGCTATCTGGAACCGCATATGCGGAAAGAAACAGCCGAGCTTGCAGCAGGGCTTCCTCAAATCCCGCTCAAGTCGATTCGCCACCGCGACATCGACTTAGCGGAGCTTGATTTGGATGGCATCTTGGATGAGCATCCGGATGTTGTACTTGTGGATGAACTGGCGCATAACAATCCCGAAGGCATGCGAAATCGCAAGCGGTATCAAGATGTGAGTGAACTCTTAGATGCGGGCATCAGCGTGTATACGACCGTCAACGTGCAGCATATTGAAAGCTTGAACGACCTTGTTTCGGGCGTAACGGATAGTGAAATGACAGAAACCATCCCGGATTGGTTTTTTGACCGAGCAGACCAAATTCGTTTGATCGATATTGAGCCGGATGAACTCATTAAGCGGCTTGAAGAAGGGAAAATTTATTTCAAAGATAGCATCCAAGTGGCGCTCACGCATTTTTTCACGAAGCCTAATTTACGCATCTTACGGGAAATGGCAACACGCAAGGCAGCCGACCGAATTAGTTCTTCCAATCAAAAAGAAGCATGCCGCGGCGAAACCAACTGGCTCGTATGCGTTGATGCCTCTTTGTCCGCCAAAAAACTCATTCGCTGGACAGCGCGTGCCGCAGAAGCTTTCCATGGTTCCTTCACCGCTTTACACGTTGCAAGTGGCAAATCACTTTCGAAAGAAGAAATAGAGCGGCTACGCGAAAACATGGAACTTGCAGAAGAACTTTCGGCAGAAGCCGTTACCATAACAGGCAGCGAGCTTGCGACCGCGATTTCCGAATACGCGAAGCTATCCGGGGTAACAAACATCGTGATTGGCAAGTCGAAAAAGCACAACCGGATTTTGGGTGAAGAGCTGGAAGATACACTGTTTCGTTTGCTAGATAAAACCGAAATTCATATGGTGAAAACTGCGCCAGAAAAAACTAAACGGGGGACGCGGTTTTCTTTGCGTGACACAATTAGTTGGAGCGATACCTTCAAGATGCTATTTGCGCTCGTCCTAGCAACGCTCGTATCTGAAGTCTTGCTACGCCTCGGGATCGGCGACCAAAATATCATCATGGTCTACCTTTTAGCGATTGTCATCCTTTCACGTATAACGACCGGCTACCTTTATGGCATCATCGGATCGTTTTTTGCCGTTTTGATGTTCAACTTTTTCTTCATGCGACCGCTTTACACCTTCGATACCATCCAAGCCGGCTATCCCGTCACATATGGCATCATGCTGATCGTAGCGCTCACAACGAGCGCACTTACCGTTCGAATCAAAAACTTGGCCAAACAAGCGGTCATCCGAGAGAAGCACACCGAGATTTTATACGAATTAAATCGTAAGCTGCTAGCCGCGCAAAATATACAAGCCATCCTCGAGCTGTCGACTAATTACATGATGCGGTTGTTCGCGCGATCTGTTGTTTTTTACCCAAAAGATCCTGAAAACGAGTCAAATGCAGTTTTCTTGCAGGCAGAAGATGAAGCGAAAGCTGGGGAACTGCTTACGGAATCGGAGAAAGCGGTTGTTCACTGGGTGTTTCATAACGGAAAAGCGGCTGGGAAATCGACGGATACGCTAAGTGGTGCGGCGGGTTACTATATGCCAGTCATTGCGCAAGGTCAGGTGCTTGGCGTCATCGGCTTATACGTCAGTCGTGAAAAAGACGCCATTTCGCAGGAGGATCGGAATTTCTTGCGAATGATCGGATCGCAAATTGCGCTAGCGTTGCTCAAACAAAAACTTTCGGATGAGCAAAATGAAATTTTAGTTGCGGCGGAAAAAGAAAAAATGCGTGGCAACTTGTTGCGAGCCGTGTCACATGACTTACGTACACCGCTTACGGGCATTCTTGGTGCGAGCTCGGCGCTACTTGAAAACGAAACGAAGCTAGATGGGGAAATGAAGACGAAACTGGTGCGAGATATCAAAGAAGATTCCGAGTGGCTGATTCGGATGGTGGAAAATTTGCTGTCAGTCACGCGCATTAGTGATGAAGAATTTACGTTAAAACCCGAAAATGAAGCGGTTGAAGAAATTGTAGGCGAAGCGGTCGAGCGTGTGCGCGCAAGGTTTCCTGGACGCGAAATCAACGTACAAGTTCCAAATGAAGTCATTTTTGTACGCATGGATGGCACACTGATTGAGCAAGTTTTAATTAACTTAATGGAAAATGCACTGCGGCATGGCGGGGAAGCGGCGCGCGTTTGGGTCACGACGATGCTTGCTAAAAATGAGGTGCAGTTTACGGTGAAAGATGATGGAAAAGGAATCCCGCCTAAAAAAAGGACGCATCTTTTTGACGGAGTTTCTGCGCTAGAAGCGAGCCGAGTGGATCAGTCACGCGGACTTGGAATTGGGCTTTCGCTTTGCATGTCGATTATTCAAGCGCATGGTGGTAAAATGGAAGCACTAGAAAATCCAGGCGGCGGAACGATTTTCCGTTTCACACTGCCCTTAGGAGGAAACGCGGATGGGGACTAATCAATTCGTACTCGTAGTTGAAGACGAAGAAGGCATTAGCCGATTTATTCAAGCTGTATTAGAAGCGAGCGACTATAAAGTTTTGAGTGCGAAAACGGGGAAAGAGGCATTGAGTATGGCGGCATCACACACGCCAGATATCATCTTGCTAGACTTGGGATTGCCTGATATGGATGGGCTTGAGCTATTAAAATCCCTTCGTGCTTGGTCAAGCATCCCCGTGATCGTAGTGTCGGCTCGGCTTCATGAGCGAGAAAAAGTAGAGGCACTTGATTTAGGCGCTGATGACTACATTACGAAGCCCTTTGGAACTTCCGAACTGCTTGCGCGAATCCGAACAGCGCTTCGTCATCGCAGTAACCATCCTGCAAGCGGACAAGATGGGGAAGTGACGACCTTTCAGCTGGCGGATTTACGGATTGATTTTTTGAAGCGGCAAGTTACTTTAAGGAATAAGGAAGTTCACTTTACGCCGATTGAGTATAAGATTGTTGCCTTGCTTGCTTCTCACGCAGGAAAAGTCTTAACGCACGATTTCATCATGCGTGAAATTTGGGGTCCTTACGCGAATGAAAATCAAGCCTTACGAGTCAATATGAGTAATATTCGCCGGAAAATTGAAGAAAACCCGGCAGAGCCACGCTATATTCGAACGGAAGTGGGCGTAGGCTATCGAATGACAGAAGAAGAATAAGAGCGGAAGCAGAAATCAATTCAGTTGGTTTCTGTTTTTTGTTTCTTGAATAAACGTTCGTAAAATAAAATACTTAATTTTTTAATTGTGTCTAAATGGTGAACAAAATTTGTCTAAAATGTGTCGAATAAAAATATTTTGAGCAAATGAGATAGACTTTAAAGAAACGAGTTGATAGAGTGAGGGGAGCAAGATAATCAAATATGAGTATGTTCTTTGAGAATTTTTGGGACATCAATATTGGGGGAATGTGGACGTCACTCAGGTAAATACTGAATGAGTTTTTTTCTATGTATTTGGAATTTTAAAATAAAGGAAAAGGGTTGAGGGTAAATGAAAAAGGTAGTCATCTTAAGTTTATGTGTATTGCTTCTCTTTCCGTTTTCGCTGCAAGGGCAAGTAAAAGCTGAAGAAGTTCAAGAACAACCTATAGAAACACAAAAAAATGAAAGTTCAGCTCTTGAAACTGCAGTAGAACAAAAAGATACAATTAGCGAACAAGCGAATTTAAAGGAAGCGAATGTATCTGTTCCGAAGAAAACACAAGAAAAAGAACCAGCAAAGCCAAATGTTAAATCGGAAATAAAAGAAGATGCGACTGCTAAGCCAAAAGCGGAACAAAAGCCAGAAACAAAGGAAGTCAACAATGATTATTTGATTCCAGATGTAGAGTTCCGTAAAGTCGTTAATAAAAGTTTAGGGAAACTGGGCGGCTATTCAGCAACAAAGGAAGAACTTGCCAGTATTAAATTCCTAAATGTACAAGGAACAAGAACGAAGCAATTAAAAATTAATTCTTTTGAAGGATTGGAGTATCTAACAGGACTTGAGACGTTGCAAGTGACATATTTAACCACAGCGGCAGACTTTTTAACGCAAATTGGGAAATTGTCTAGTTTGCAAGATTTAAAACTAAATACAGTCTTTTTTACAGGGACAGATGATATCCTTACAACCAGTTCTGGCGAGAGAGTGGAAATTCAACAAGATGTAGACTTTTCACCGATTGGTAATGTAACGACACTTAAAAGTTTATCGCTGACTTTTATTAATACACGTACGGCTAATTATCAATCCTACAATCGACTTCGTGCAGGCCTGACTGGGCTTGGGAAATTATCAAATTTAGAAAAATTGACTATTGGACAGATGGGTGACTTGGATGATCCAAGTGCTGCTTGGCTTAAGAATTTAACGAAGTTGACGTCGTTTTCTGCAACAGATACGGCGCTGAGCAGTGTAGCAGGTCTGAAAAATTTGCCTAATTTGGAGTTCTTAAATGTTAGTGACAATGCCATTAGAGATTATTCTGCTGTAGCGGGGAAAGGCTATTTCCAAAATACAAGTTCCAATAATTATATTCTAGATACCCAATTTATGTATGATGACCCAACAAAAGGTGATAACTTAGTTACGATTAAAGATATCATTAAGGTTGGCGAAGTTGGACTTTCTTCTGTCACTGTTCAAAAATTTACCGCTTTCCAGAATTATGATTTTGTATCAGCTAAGCAAAGCGAGGTTGGGTCACTAGATGTGACGCTGAAAATGACAAGCCTTGCCAATGTTAATGTGTATAACTGGAAAACAGGAGAGAATGATATTAAAATTCGTGGGACAGCTGTTCCATTTGTGGTAACACTAGGAAATGGTAAGACTATTTCTGCTTATGGGGTTATGCCTGTAGGGACTGTCATTACTTATGATGAAAACTATGAAGGCGGCGCTAAACACACTCGCAACTATGATCCCTATGCGAAAATCGAAAATATCGAGCCAAACATTCGACCTGGCTACGCGTTTGATGGTTGGTATGTGGATAAAGAAGGAACGACACCGTTTGATTTCTCACAAGATGTAGCACTGAACAAAACGCTTTATGCAAAATGGCGTACAAGTTATGCTTCTGTTGAGGCTAAGGATTCTGAAATTTATGAGGGCGACAGTTGGAGCCCGCAAGATAATTTTATTTCAGCAACAGATCAAGATGGAAATGAAGTTCCGAACTTTGATTCTGTGAAAGTTACTGGCCAAGTGGATACAACAACACCAGGAACTTATGAAATCACTTATAGCGTGGCAGATGCTTCGAAGACGATTACTGTAACGGTGAAGCCAGATCAAAGCGCTGTGCACGTTAAAGATTCGGTTCTTTATGTAGGAGATACTTGGAATGCTGAGGATAATTTTGAATCTACAGCTGACAAAGACGGAAAGCTCGATCCAGTGTTTTCCCCCGAAAAAATTAAAGTCAGTGGATCGGTAGATACGACAAAAAGCGGCGAATACCGAGTGACTTATAGTGCCAATGGGCGGAGCGCGACGGCGGTTATAACAGTCAAAGATGATCTTACAGAAGTGAACGCGCACGATTCTGAGATTTATGTAGGTGATTTGTGGGCAGCAGCAGATAACTTCGACGGCGCCCTTGATAAAGACGGAAAAGAAGTTTCGTTTGCAGAAGTGACGGTAACTGGCGAAGTGGACACAACAACAGCAGGAGTTTATCCAGTCGTTTACAGCTTTGACGGTGTTCAAGTAGAGGTAAACGTAACGGTGAAACCAAAAGAAGCAGCCGTCCTACCTTCAAAACCAGCTGATCCTTCAAAACCTCAGCCGGAAAAAAATGGAACTGTGAAAGAAAAACCAGTGAAACAAGCACCGCAATACACTGTGACACAAACGAAACCAACTAAAGCGGCAAGAAACAAGGGCAAAATGCCTTCAACAGGTGATATGCTTTGGGATACTATCCTCTATGGATCAATTGGTCTTGCTCTCGTTTTACTTGCATTACGTATTTTACTACAAGTTCGTGTTCGAAAAGAAAAATAAGTAGTTAAGAAAAACAGCCGCCCAATCGTAAATTTGATTGGGCGACTTTTTTTATGAAAATGAAGCAAAAGAAGTGAATCTGAAAAAGTTATCCACAAACTAAAAAGATGGCTGAGAAAGGGATTGTGGATGGTAGTTGTGGAAAATGTGGATAACTTGTGAGTAAACGATTGGCTTTTTAGCGTGCAAATAGGTATTTTTATACAAAAATATACAGAGAGAAATGGCTTTATTGAGGGAAATACCTGCTTTTGGAACGTATGAAAAAGAAATATCCACAAATTATTCACAGAATTTGATCCTGTTGATAACTTGTGGATATCTCGAATGAATTTAGAGATGCTCGCGCTCGAACGCTTTAATTTGGTCGATTCGATTTGCGTGTCTGCCACCTTCATATTCAGTATGCAGCCAAATTTTTACAATATCAGAAGCGAGGCCAGGTCCGATGACGCGGGCTCCGAGTGCGATTACATTTGAATCATTGTGTTCCCGAGTCGCGTGTGCGGTAAATGTATCTCCGACGAGAGCGCAGCGAATTCCCGGCACTTTGTTTGCAGCGATACTCATACCAACGCCAGTCCCGCAGATGAGGATACCACGATCGACTTCGCCACTTTTGACCTTTTCGGAAACCGTAAAAGCAAGTTCAGGATAATCCACAGATTCCGGCGTTTCCGGGCCAAATTCCTGATAAGTGATTCCGAGCGATTCCAGTAGATGAACGATCGATTTGCGGAGCTCAATTCCGCCGTGATCAGAGGCAATAGCAACAGTTAAAGCAGACATAAATCAAAATCCTCCTCGCGTAATCTTATTTTCCTCTCTATTATAACCTTTTCCGCAAGAAATAGGGAGGGGGCTTGGGACATTTTATGGGCATACAAAAACACTGAGCGATGCTAGCAGATTTTAAGTAACGTTCCATAAAGATCCACTATTCGCTCAGTATTTTTATATAGTTTTCTTTTTTTCATTCCAAGCTTCGCTGCGAACCACAATTACATCACAAGGCGCGTTTTCGGCAACATATTCCGTGACGCTTCCAAGTATCATTCGTTCCGTTGAACTCAGCCCAGTTGCGCCAACAAGTACAAGGTCGGCATGGAAATCAGCTAGAATTTTTTTCACGAATGTACTTTTTGGAGTGCCAAATTGAACAAAGGTTTCAATTTGTTTGACTCCAGCTTTTTTTGCTTCATTCTCATAAATTCCGACAAGCTCTTCCCCGTAACTTCTTGCCTTGTGAACAAAGGTTTGCTCATAGTCAATTAGCGGGACAATACGGCGGATATCTGCGACAAAAGCGATTCCAAGCACGGCTTCATCGCTAGCAGCCATTTTTGCTGCACGGCGGAAAGCCGCCTCGGCCTCGTTGGAACCATCAACACCAACTAAAATGCGGCTATAAGTCGTCATTTTTCTCATCCTTTCAGATGTGCCTTTTTCTCTCCTATACCCGCTTTTGCTCGCTATAGACACAGTTGATTTGTAAAATTTAGGGTTTTATAACGAGCGGTTTATGTGCATCCAAAATGATCGATACCATCCCAAGTTTTTCGGCACTATTTCGCGTATCATAACGAAATGAGCGTCCGACTAAGCCATCATCTGGATTCCAATAATGGAAGTGAAAGTCTCCATCCGAATCGCAGTATTCTAATAAATGAGTAACAAATCCGGCGGCTTCAAAAACGGCTGTCAATTGTTCAGCGTTGTAAACAATTTTATGACTAGCGGCCGGGTGATCGGCGGGTCCGGGTCCGCCGATTTGGACAAGTTCTTGATAAGCTTGATTCCGAAAATTTCGATCAGGAACAGCCACACGGAGGTATCCGCCAGGCTTTAAGAAATGAAAACAATTTTTGGCAGCGCGAATGCCCTCTTCGACATCCAGATGTTCAAAGACGTACTCGGCCAGAAGGGCATCAATACTGCTCGCAGAAAACTGCCGGTTCCAGCTTGCTACGTCGAGTAAGTCAAGTTCATTTTCCTGTGTTGCGATCCAGCCTGGGTAGCGCGTTTCGCCAGCGCCAATAATAATTTTTAAAGCTTCTGTCAAAAAAATCACCTCATGTTTTAGCCTTTTATAGGACAAGTATAGCAAATTTTCTGATGGTTTCTCAAAATGTGGGGTGAAAACGAGATTTTATGTGGAGCGCAAAATCTTACTTTTTCTGTTATAGTAAGAGAGAAACCTTGAAAAGTGAGGGATGCTAAATGGATTGGGATACACTTTTAAATGATAAACGCCGGCGTGAATCCTCTGTTACACGCAGTAAAAGCACGGATATTCGAAATGCTTTTGAAAATGACTATCAACGAATCGTAATGAGTGCTTCGTTTAGGCGTTTGCAAGATAAAACACAAATTTTCCCGCTTGAAAAAAGTGACTTTGTGCGGACGCGTTTAACGCATTCGATTGAAGTCGCAACGATTGCTAAATCGATGGGAAATATGGTCTCACATAAAATTGTGGAAGATGAGCTAGATCCGAGTTTTAAGCCTGAACACGCCGAAAAAATTGCGGATATCCTAGCCTGCACGGGATTGCTGCATGATATGGGAAACCCGCCGTTCGGTCACTTTGGTGAAGAATCCATCCGCGAATGGTTCAAAGAAAACTTGGAGCGCCTCGAATATGGCGGGAAGAAGTTAACAACCATTTTGACCAAGCAAATGAAGGAAGATTTCTATCATTTTGAAGGGAATGCACAGGTTTTGCGTGTTGTTTCCAAGCTTCACTACTTATTTGACGAATATGGACTTAACTTGACACATGCCACGCTGAACGGTGTAATCAAATACCCGGTTTCTTCGCTCAAAATTAATAAAAAACGAACTCGCAGTAAAAAACTAGGATACTTTTACGCGGACGAATCCATATTTAAAGAGGTGACAGCCGCAACGGGCGCCTTTAACAAGCGCCACCCGCTCACGTTCTTGCTAGAAGTAGCCGATGATATCGCCTACCTGAACGCCGATTTGGAAGATGGTGTGAAAAAAGGGACGGTGACGATTCAGCAAATTTTACGGGGCTTTGAAGAATTTGATGAGCATAACTGGGTCACGTCAGCCTGCTTTAATGAGCTTAAGAAAAAAGCAGATCGCTACGAGGGTCAAGAAGAAGCTTTTATTGCGCAACAATGGCTGGCCTCGAATGTGCGTGGTCAACTTATTAACCGCGCGCTCGAAGTCTTTTATGAAAACTACGAAGCCATCATGAAAGGTGAATTTGATGACTCCTTGTTAGATGCGTCTGAAGCTTCTCAGCTCGTTCAAGTCTTACAATATCTATCTCGTACGTATATTTACACGAATCAAGGCGTTGTCGAGTCGGAAATTGCGGGAAGTGAAATCATCTCGGCGCTACTTGACAGTTACATTCCAGCCGTTTTATATTTTGATAGTGAAGAAGGCAAACAAACGGCAAAAGATAAGCGGTTAATTTCACTCATTTCGGATAACTATTTAGGCTGCTATCGTAAAAACGCAGCGGACCAAGACGAAACCGTGAAGTTGTATCTGCGTTTGCTGCTTATCACAGACTTTATTTGCGGAATGACGGATAATTACGCCAAAGATTTATATCAAAAACTAAGAGGATTACGCTAAACAAAAAGGAGCAACTAATTTATGAAAAAACTGCTAACAACATCGCTTTTCTATTGTATTCTAGGCCTTATCTCAGGGATTTACTACCGAGAAATCACGAAATATACGGGTTTCACGGGAGAAACGCAACTCTCTGTTTTGCACACACATTTACTGATGCTTGGCATGTTCATGTTTTTAATCGTGCTACTACTTGAGAAAAATTTCGGAATCATGTCGAGCAAAAAATTCAATGCCTTCTATTACATTTACAATGCAGGCTTGCTACTTACTGTGGGCTTACTAACTTTCCATGGCACAATGACAGTACTTGGGCAAGAAACAGGAGCGGCGGTTTCCGGCATAGCCGGCCTAGGCCACATACTACTCGCAGTAGGACTTATCTTCTTGTTCGTGATCATGTACAAGAAATTGAAGGAGAAGAAATAATCTAGCTAGATAGGCGAAAAAAGGAGGCTTTGTGCATGATACCATACACAAAGCCTCCTTTTATGATCTCCAAAATTATGGAAATCCGAATATTTATATGTCCGTTAAGGGACAAGAACCGAGTACTTTATAAAGGTTTTTTCTTTTTCAGGAACAAGGAAACTAAAACGCATAGGCTCATCTTGGTGGCTGATTTCTTGCTTAGTCACATCAAAATGAAATTTAAGTTTTGTTTCTTGTAAAAGAGAAAGGTCCTTACTGACAAAGCGTTTCCCATCTTCTGTATACACTTCTGCTGCCACTCCCGGATCAAAATAAGGAATATTTAACCAGATATTTTCAACAAAATTTTTATTGTTTTTCTTAAAGCCGTAATCATTTAACCCCAACAGCTTAATAGATGCAAGGACATCAACGGTTACATGATCGCCTGCTTGTTTTTTGTTTGTATCAAGCACTTTGAAATGAACATTTTTAGTTTGAATTTCTTGTTGGAGAGGAACGATTTTTTCTGTGACGAAATGTGCGCTTTTGTAAGTCCGATTAACGACATGATAACGATATCCTGCCAGGCTCAAGATGATAATAGCGAGAAGGATAGAAGCAAAAATGAGCCCTTTTTTATTTTTCACTTACAGTTCCTTCTTTCACAATGAAATGTTTGGTAGCTAGAGCTTCAATAAATGGTAAATCGTGAGAAGCGATAATAAAAGTAATATTTAACTCTTGATTTAATTTTTTTATATAGCGAATTAAGTTTTGAATGCTTGTCTGATCAAGAGCGTTAGTAGGTTCGTCGAGAATAATGAGCTCGCTATTCCCAATTAAAGCTTGTGCAATGCCAAGTTTTTGCTTCATACCAAGAGAAAACTTTTTCACTTTTTGTTTTCCTTGAAAAGGGAGATTAAATTCTTTTAAAAGTGAAATGATATCTTCTTGTGTCACATTGTCTTGTAAGTCTGCTAGTAGTTCTAGATTGGTCAAAGCGGTAAATTCTTCAATGAGACTAGGGTTTTCAATCAGAATACCAGCTTTTACAGGATATTTTTCACCGATATGGACAGGCTTACCATCTACTTTAATTTCTCCAGATGTTTTAATCAATCCGAGTATTGCACGGATAATTAAAGTTTTGCCAGAACCATTAATGCCTTCTAGTGCCACAATGTCTCCCTTGTTGATAGAAACAGAGATGTCCTGTAATAAAGGTGTTCCTTTTAGTGTTTTTGAAACATGATTTAGTGTGATATAGGTCATTAAAGAACCTCCTTATAAACTCTTCTTTTTGTAAATTATTAAATACGATATGTTCAAGATGAACAGCACAATATAAATATAGAAACAATCGAAATTAGAATAGTAGGGAAATCGAGCTAACATAGTTAAATTTAGTAAGTTCCACTTCGTACCTGTATAAATGGAAACAATCAAAATGATTATCGGAACAACAATACCAACAACAGGACTGAATAACGAACAAATTTGCTGGATAAACAATAAAACTAAAAGTATCCCCAAAAGAATGAAGAAAAACAAAAAGGGTTGACTAGTTTCAGCTATTTGTAGCCAAGCATGCGTTCCGGTTATTAGTTTTTGACAAAAAGCCAAAATAAAAAAAGTGATACCCGCATAGGTGAGCGCAATCAAATAAAGAAAGGATACGTTGATTAGCCCAAATTCAAATTGACTGAATCCCTTGCCTCGCAGTTGAATGGAATGTTTGTCCCAAAGAATTTGCAAGCTATTGCTAATCATAAATAAGGGAATCGTGAAGAAGCAGAACCAAAGAACTGGGATTTGAACTCGATTCGAAGCAACGTCGTGAAATGAAGTCCCATAAAAAAACAAACTAAAAATAGAAGTTTGTGGGTTATCTTTTAACTGAATAGCCACAATAATTTCTGTAAGGATAATAACTGCCAGCAAGTAGAGGAAACGTTTTTGGATAAGCTGCCCAAAATAATAAAATTGTACTTTGATTAGTGATTTCATAAAATATCCTTTTTCATTAATGTGACATATGCGCAAAGTAAAATAACGATCATAATGCCTGTTGTGATAAATAAAGTAGCAATTTCTTGCAGTAAGTTTTTCATTCCGATATATTCGTAAATCACTGAAGGAAGCTCGTTAAGCGATAAAGCAAAGCAAATAATGTTGAAAAGGAAAGCTGCGATGAAAGTAAGTAGCTTAGAGCGAAATGCAAAATATAATAAAATGCAAAGACTGGCTAGAATAAGTTGACTTAGAAAAAGCGTTAAACTTTTCAAGACAAAGCTTGTAGCGAAACTGGTAAGTGCGGGAAATCTGCTTGAAAAAATAAAACTGATAATGGTTGAGAATAACCAAGTTATCCAAATAAGTAAGTTAACAAGAAAGAGCTGAAGACAGGCTTGCTGTAGCCAAGTTTTCCTGCTTTGCGTAAAGGCGATATCATTAATTTGCAAATGCAGAACAGACAAATTCGCGATTAAACTAACATTGAAATAAACGATAAATAATAAAAAGCGGCTAAAAATAGACTGGAATGCTGAGCTGAGATCATCTGCACCTAGATAAACAGGAATAAACGAAAAAGAATAGAGAATCACTAGAACGCCTAGGCCAATGTAGAGTGGAGTAAAGAGTTTGGATTTTGTTATTTGCTGTTTCCAAAGTTTACCAAAAGACACGTTTTCTCACTCCTCGAAAAATAAAATAGGCACTATAGCAAATGAGGGCGAAAAGAATAACTAAGATAGGGAGCCATTGAATGTTTGTGGTAAGAGCCGTTTCCCTTGTGAACTCAAATGGAGCAAAACTCCCAATTTCAAGTGTGGGCAAAAAGGAAGAAATAATTAACAAAGCAATTTGCAAGATAAGCCCTGACATGAGTGCGATGAATGAATTTTTTATCCATAATAAACTTGCTGTGACAAATAAAGAGAATAATCCCCCCCAAAAAGCTGACCACATGATAGATAGTATTGCGTGGAGAAGCGGGTGTGAATAATAAAGTGAAACAAATAAGGTGTTTTGGTGGATGATCAAGAGGTTTGAATTAAGCAAGTTATCAGGGATGATATTTGGAAATAAAAGAAAATATAAGCCTAAATTAACAGCCAATGGGATAAGAATGACAATAAAGCCCAAACCGAAAGAGATGCTAAGATAGCTTCCCAACACTTGCCTAATATTTGCTTTAATAAGGCTTTGATAGACGAAACCAGAGTCTATATCTTTTCGTAAGAGTATTCCTGCCGGGAGAGCTGCAATTAAAGGGAGTAAGATGAAAAAGACAGCGGACATCGTATTGAAAGGATCAATTGACATCCATTTAGTATAAGGAGAGTCAAAGAACTTATTTTCTGTTGCTAAGTGAATGGAAGGATAAATTTGTAAAAGGGGAATCAGTAAAATGAGTAATAATAAAGCAAAAATATAACGTCTGTTAATCCGTCTAAGGATGAATTTGAACATGATTTCACTTCTTTCGTTTATTATATAAGCAAATTATTATATGATTGTCCTCTAGTAGTGCTTATCTGACAGAGTCAGGACTCCATACTCCTCGAGCATGAGCGTTAGCAAATCGACGTGAATCTATTCTCACAGAGACGCCAGATCCATATCTTTCGACGGCTAAATTATAAAGAAAGGTTGCTTGCCCTCCTGGATAGCTTCGATATATTCGACCGCCTGAAACATCTCGACCATCATATAAAGCTGCCCAGATATTGATGTATGTCGATCCAGAGGTTGTTTTGTTGTAGTAAGCAGTGCGATTATCTTTTTTGCGTGCGGGGGTATGATCATCTGGACTCCATATTCTATATTCATTTCCCCATGATGTATTACCATGATTGCTGGCTAAAGCATCAGTAGCGAAGCCAAAGCCAAGGAGTGATAAGGAAAGCACTAAAAACGGTATAATTTTCTTAATATTCATATAAATTATCCTAGTCTATGATTATTCATGAGTGTAAAAGAGTGCGAGGATTCATTATAATAATTCGCTTACCTCAACATAATAACTTATCCAAACAATCATTGCAAATTTTCTGAAAAAGTAAAAAAATAAATGTTTATATTTTATAGATCGGATATAGTCTAAATGTTTTTCGGCGTATTAGTAAAAAAAATTGGATGGTATTAAAAAATAAGGAACTTAGTATCATATTTCAAACAAAATATGTCTATATTTTGAACTCTCAATAAAAAAATAAATTTTAGAGACGATACCTAAAAATGATTTCAGAGCAAGGCAAGTCTATTTGTTTAGATCGGGAATATCTCTTGACACCCACGGCTCAAAGTGCTATCATAATCAAGGTGCCTCTTCTATAGAGGTCTTGAAAATGAAAATTGTTGTAGATCATCTACAGCACTTTTATTTTTTCGAAAAAATGAACCACCTGGATGTGTGGAACTACTAAAGGAAAGGAGGAACCCATCCAATGCCTACTATTAACCAATTAGTTCGCAAACCGCGTCAATCTAAATCGAAAAAATCTGACTCTCCAGCACTTAACAAGGGACTAAACACTTTCAAGCGTGAACTTACTGATGTAAATTCTCCGCAAAAACGTGGTGTTTGTACTCGTGTTGGTACAATGACTCCGAAAAAACCGAACTCCGCGCTTCGTAAATATGCTCGTGTGCGTTTGAGTAACGGAATCGAGGTTACAGCTTATATCCCAGGTATCGGACACAACTTGCAAGAGCACAGCGTTGTTCTTATTCGTGGTGGACGTGTAAAAGACTTACCAGGGGTACGTTACCATATCGTACGTGGTGCTCTTGATACAGCTGGTGTTGAAAATAGAGCTCAAAGCCGTTCTAAATACGGTACGAAAAAACCTAAAAAATAATAGATTTATTTTAAATTCCATTTATGAAAGGAGGATATCCAATGCCTCGTAAAGGTCCTGTTGCTAAACGTGACGTTTTGCCAGATCCGATTTACAATTCTAAACTTGTAACTCGTCTAATCAATAAAATGATGGTTGACGGTAAACGTGGAAAATCCCAAGCGATTCTATACGCTGCTTTCGATATCATTAAAGAAGAAACTGGAAACGATCCTATGGAAGTTTTCGATCAAGCGATCAAAAACATCATGCCAGTTCTTGAAGTAAAAGCTCGTCGTGTCGGCGGTGCGAACTACCAAGTTCCAGTTGAAGTACGCGCTGATCGTCGTACTACTCTTGGTCTTCGTTGGTTAGTAAACTATGCGCGTCTTCGTGGAGAAAGAACGATGGAACTTCGTCTTGCTCGCGAAATCATGGATGCAGCGAACAACACTGGTGCATCTGTTAAGAAACGCGAAGATACACACAAAATGGCGGAAGCAAACCGTGCATTCGCTCACTATCGCTGGTAATCAGAAATTGGCTGCTGCTTTCTTTTTTGAAACTCGGCTAGCCGTTTAAAAAAATGTTTTATGGAAGGAGAAAGACAACATGGCAAGAGAGTTCTCCTTAGAAAAGACACGTAATATTGGGATTATGGCGCACATTGATGCTGGTAAAACCACTACTACGGAACGTATTCTTTTCTATACAGGGCGTATTCACAAAATTGGTGAAACGCATGAAGGTGCCTCCCAAATGGACTGGATGGAGCAGGAACAAGAACGTGGTATCACGATCACTTCTGCTGCAACAACAGCTCAGTGGAAAGGTTACCGTGTAAATATCATTGATACACCGGGACACGTAGACTTCACAGTTGAAGTTGAACGTTCGCTTCGTGTACTTGATGGTGCGGTTGCTGTTCTAGATGCACAATCTGGTGTTGAACCGCAAACAGAAACTGTTTGGCGTCAAGCTACTACTTACGGGGTTCCTCGTGTAGTATTCGTCAACAAAATGGACAAAATTGGCGCGGATTTCTTATATTCTGTAGGAACTTTGCATGAACGTTTACAAGCTAATGCTCATCCGATTCAACTTCCAATCGGTGCAGAAGATACTTTCACTGGTATCATCGACTTGATTGATATGCACGCATTGTACTATGAAGATGACCTTGGAAACGATCCACATATCAAAGAAATTCCTGAAGATATGAAAGATCTTGCTGAAGAATATCATGGTAAACTTATCGAAGCAGTTGCTGAACTTGATGAGGAACTTATGATGAAATATCTAGAAGGTGAAGAAATCACAAAAGACGAACTTAAAGCTGCGATCCGTAAAGGAACACTAGCTGTTGAGTTTTACCCAGTCGTTTGTGGTACTGCATTTAAAAACAAAGGTGTTCAACCAATGCTTGATGCAGTTCTTGACTACCTTCCAGCTCCAACTGACGTTCCTGCTATCAAAGGTACTCTACCTGATGGTGAAGAATCTGAACGTCACGCAAGCGATGAAGAACCATTCTCATCTCTTGCATTTAAAGTTATGACTGACCCTTATGTTGGCCGTCTAACTTTCTTCCGCGTTTACTCTGGTACTTTGAACTCTGGTTCTTACGTACAAAACTCAACAAAAGGTAAACGTGAACGTGTAGGTCGTATCCTACAAATGCACGCTAACCACCGTGAAGAAATTGATATTGTTTACGCTGGTGATATCGCTGCAGCTGTAGGTCTTAAAGACACTACTACTGGGGACACACTATGTGATGAAAAGAACCAAATTATCTTGGAATCCATGGAATTCCCAGAACCAGTTATCTCGGTTGCAATCGAACCTAAATCGAAAGCAGACCAAGATAAAATGGGTCAAGCTCTTGCAAAACTTGCAGAAGAAGATCCAACTTTCCGTACTGAAACAAACACGGAAACTGGTCAAACGATCATCTCTGGTATGGGTGAACTTCACCTTGATATCTTAGTTGACCGTATGAAACGTGAATTCCGCGTTGAAGCTAACGTTGGGGCTCCGCAAGTATCTTACCGTGAAACATTCCGCTCTGCAGCTGACGTCGAAGGTAAATTTGTTCGTCAATCTGGTGGTCGTGGACAATATGGTCACGTTGTAATTCACTTCGAACCTAACGAAGAAGGTAAAGGCTTCGAATTTGAAAATGCGATTGTCGGTGGGGTTGTTCCTCGTGAATATATTCCAGCTGTTCAAGCAGGTCTTGAAGGCGCACTTGAAAATGGTGTCCTTGCAGGTTATCCGCTAATCGACATTAAAGCAAAACTATTTGATGGTTCTTACCATGACGTTGACTCCAACGAAATGGCCTTCAAAGTAGCTGCTAGCATGGCGCTTCGTAACGCTGCTAAGAAATGTAACCCAGTTCTTCTTGAACCAATTATGAGCGTTGAAGTTGTTATCCCAGAGGAATATCTTGGGGATATCATGGGTAACATTACAAGCCGCCGTGGTCGTGTAGATGGCATGGAAGCTCGCGGAAACGCACAAGTTGTTCGTGCTTTCGTTCCACTTGCAGAAATGTTTGGTTACGCAACAGACCTTCGTTCATCGACTCAAGGTCGCGGAACTTACACAATGCAATTTGACCACTATGAAGAAACACCTAAAGCAATTACTGAAGAAATCATCAAGAAAAACGGCGGAAACAAAGGCGAAGAATAATCGTTGCATTTCTGACCGACATCAAGTATAACTTTAATTAGGAAGTACTTGCCGAGTGAAATTCACTTGGCAGCTATTAAATATCATTTTTTTAAACATTAAGGAGGATTTTATTAAAATGGCAAAAGAAAAATTTGACCGCTCAAAACCCCATGTAAACGTTGGAACAATTGGACACGTCGACCATGGTAAAACTACACTAACTGCAGCTATCACTACAGTTCTATCTAAAGACGGAATGGCACAAGCATCTGCTTATGACCAAATCGATGGTGCACCAGAAGAACGCGAACGTGGTATCACTATCTCTACTGCACACGTAGAGTATGAAACTGCTAACCGTCACTATGCACACGTTGACTGCCCAGGACACGCTGACTATGTTAAAAACATGATCACTGGTGCTGCGCAAATGGACGGAGCTATCCTAGTAGTATCTGCTGCTGATGGCCCAATGCCACAAACTCGTGAACACATTCTTCTATCTCGTCAAGTAGGTGTTCCTTACATCGTTGTATTCCTAAACAAATGCGACATGGTTGATGACGAAGAACTACTTGAACTAGTTGAAATGGAAGTTCGTGAACTTCTAAGCGAATACGACTTCCCTGGCGATGACATTCCTGTAATCAAAGGTTCTGCACTTAAAGCTCTTGAAGGAGACGCTGAATGGGAAGGCAAAATCCATGAATTAATGGATGCTGTTGATTCTTACATTCCAACTCCAGAACGTGATCATGACAAACCATTCATGATGCCAGTCGAAGACGTATTCTCGATCACTGGTCGTGGTACAGTTGCAACTGGACGTGTTGAACGTGGACAAATTAAAGTTGGTGACGAAGTTGAAATCATCGGTATCAAAGACACTTCTAAATCAACTGTTACTGGTGTAGAAATGTTCCGTAAGCTTCTTGACTATGCTGAAGCTGGAGACAACATCGGTGCACTTCTTCGTGGGGTTGCTCGTGAAGACATCGAACGTGGACAAGTTCTTGCTCAACCAGGATCGATTACTCCACACACTAAGTTCGAAGCTGAAGTTTATGTTTTAACTAAAGAAGAAGGTGGACGTCACACTCCATTCTTCTCAAACTACCGCCCACAATTCTACTTCCGTACAACTGACGTAACTGGTGTTGTAGAACTTCCAGCAGGTACTGAAATGGTTATGCCTGGAGACAACATTACAATTACAGTTGAACTTATCGCTCCAATCGCGATTGAAGAAGGTACTAAATTCTCAATCCGTGAAGGTGGACGTACAGTAGGCGCTGGTGTTGTAGCTAAAATCGACAAATAATAATTTTATTTGTTCTATAAAAGTCGGTGAAGCATTTATGCTTCCCGGCTTTTTTGTTGCTTTTCCGGCTCTGACAGGCGTATGCTTGATAGAGAAAAGGAAAGGTAGGGGTAAAGGATGACAGCAGAAGAAAGAAGATTACAAATCAAAGCAAAATGTGCGGAGTTTGGCGGTGGCTATGCGCAGCTAGTTGAACCTATTAACGATATGCTACTTGCACTAGATGCAGACATTTCGCAGGAAACGGCAGATCAAGTGCTTTTGAATATTGAACTCTATGCAAAAGGGGAGAAATACTTGCCAGATTGCCATCTGGATGAAAGTAATCATTTCCTAGATGACGGTATAAAAGCATTGAAAGCAGGCGATCTTGGGAATGCGGCTTTGCAGTTATTTGGAGCGGGGCTCAACTTTGCAAGTTTTGCTGCGAAAGCAAATGGCGTGAAAACGGTGGAAGCGCATCCGATGCTTGCTGAACGTTTCAAGCGCTTGAAGGAAATCGAGGACTAACAAAAAGGAACTTGGCATCCGCCAAGTTCCTTTTTTACGCCTAAATTTGGCGGGTTAAAATTTCGTTTGTTAGCGCCGAAAGTTGATCGCGATAGGCACCTTCCGGCAACTTAGCGATTTCTTTTTGGGCCTTTTTCGTGTATTTACCTGCGAGCTCAAATGCCTGCGCCGTGCCTTGATAGCGGTTGATAAGTGTTGTTAGTTCGCGGAGGTCCGCGTCTGTCATCTCCGCTTTCTTGCCAAGAAGAGGTTCAAAATCCTGCTTATGGCCACGCATAGCATAGATGAGCGGCAGCGAGTAGACGCCTTGGAGAACGTCGTTTAGCACAGGTTTTCCGAGGCCGTCGTCTGTACTCGTATAGTCCAGAACATCGTCAATGATTTGAAACGCCATGCCGAGGTAATGCCCGATATTCCAAGCTTTGATCGCAAGTGCGCGAGGAGCTTTGCTAGAAACTGCGCCAGAATAGCAACTCAGGGCAAACAGCTGCGCCGTTTTCCCTGAAATGCGCGCGAGATAGGCCTTTACGGACACATTTAAATCGTAGCGCGTGCGCATTTGATCGAGCTCACCCATCAAAATTTTCTCGATGTTTTTACTGCTGAATTCAATGTTCGAAATCGAATCCGAGTGTTTCGATAAAATCTTAAAACAAATGGTGAATAAATAGTCGCCCGTGTAAACGGCATAATGATTGCCATATTTTGAATTAATAGTTGGCTTGCCACGCCGAATCGAAGACTCATCCACCACATCATCGTGAATGAGCGTTGCCATATGTAGAACTTCGAGAGCAGCCGCAACAGAGATAGCGCGATCCCGGTCGTAATCCGGACCGAGGTTCGCTGAAAGCAAGGCAAAAGCCGGTCGAAGTAGTTTGCCACCAGCGTGAATCAGTGCTTTGATGTTTTCCTCAACGCGTTTATCACGAATTTGAATATTTTCCTCGATTGTTTGAAGCACGTCGGCAAGATCGGTTTTTAGTTCTGGATAATGTTCCCACATGGAATGAAGTTGCATAGCGAAACTCCTTTTTTCTATTTATTCGAGTGTGCGCTGTTCTTGTTTAGCACTTAAAAATACGCGCAGGGTTTCAACGTTTTGCAGCAAATAATTAGCCGCGATTCCCACCGCGATTCCCGAAAGAATACCGATAAAGGAAAGGACAGGTAAGTAAAGCATAACGCTCCAAGAACCCGCGATCCAGCTTGCGACAACTAGTTGACCAACGTTGTGCAGGATTCCTCCGGTCGTGCTGACCCCAATGATGCTGACATTTTTAGGGCCTAATTTTTGTACCGCCCACATGCCGATAAAGCTAAGTAGAGCTCCAGCTGCGCTGTACAAAAACGTAGAAATAGTTCCGCCGAGTAAAGTGGAAAGCACGAGGCGAATAATAATAATCATAAAAGTATCTTTCGTTGAGAGTGTGTAGAGCGAAATACAAGTAATAATATTAGCGAGTCCGAGTTTTGCTCCTGGTGCAAATGCAAAGGGGAAGGGAATAGCTCGTTCTAGTAAGCTAATAACAACAGCTTGTGCTGCGAGCAGTGCAATATAAACAAGGCGCTTATTTTTCGTCATAAAGTTCACTTTCCTTTTTTCTTCCTAAACAATCAAGAAGAAATAATCATATCGTCGTCATCATTGTTGTTGTTTGAATCGCCATCCGTTGCCTTCACTTCGATGACAAGTTTGTGAGGCAGACAAACAATCGTTTCCCCACGTTTAGTAATAGCGCCCGTTCGAACACAAACTTGGTCGCCGCAAGTAGCTTTAGAAATTCGAATTTGTTCATCTTTGACTTCGATCGTGTTTGAATCACCATCCGCTTGTGTAATGGTGAAGGATTCTGTACCAGTATGCCCAGTTAAAGCCACTTTTTTATATTCCTTGCCATCTACCGTAATGACAGCAGTAAGTCCTTGATTCGCTATGCTTTTCGGCTCGTTTGCTTTAACGTATGAGAAAATAGCTAGAGGTAAAAAAGAAAGCAATGTAAGCAAAACGACAAGAACAATATCAAAACGGCGAATCATTTTTAAATAAGGTTTCACTTGCTTCCCTCCTCCAATCATTTTCCTATCCCTCTCATTGTATAGGATTTAAGCGGAAAAATATACCGTTTTTATTTTAAATCTATGAAGAAAATAAGAGGAGCGAAATCCACCAATGGGACTTCGCTCCTTGTTCAAAGTTATCCGTTATTTCCTGTCTGAATCCCGGTAAACAGCACGAGGTTTACCGTACCAGAAGTTGCCAAGGTGTTTTTGGAACCAAGGAACAACCCAATAATCTAATCCAAATGTGCGACCTGCACCATTTAGCATTGCGAACGAAGCAGGAAGCGCCCAGAATTTGTCCCATCCAAGCATAGCGCTCAGTGTAAACATGACTAGGAAGCCCATGCTTCCAACGCTTGCAAGCCAAGTGAATAATCCAGCTACAAGAGCAAGGCCGATTGCAAGTTCGATGAAAGGAACAACCTTTTGCATGAACACAGCAACATCTTGGTTTGGCATTACAAGCTTTATAATCCATTCGAACCAGCCCCACATGTGACTCAAAATAGGCGTTGTCACATTTTGCGCAGCATCTCCGGCAGCGTCACCAGCAGCTTGGCTCGCGCCTGATGTAGCGGCAGCTTTCAACCAATCAAAAGGCATTTTCGAAGTGGTTGCTGTTAGCCAAGAATCAGGTCCAAGGCCTTGGAACATCGGTTTAAGGTTTGTTAAGCTAACTTTATCCCAAGTTCCTTCACCGTAGATCTTCGCAAGCGCTTCATCAATCCAGAACCAACCTAGATAAACACGTAGCGGCAAGCTCCAAATGACATTTCCATAACGAGAAGTCCAGCCGCGGAAAATATTGCGACGATCTTTAATGTGGAAGAATTCGTGCATGATATATTGCCACATGTAATAACCGCTCCGGATTCCGAAGAAGTAGTACAAGTTGACCATATGTTTCATGAAGATCGCAAACCAGCCAGAAAGATGCATTCCAGAAAGGTTCGCCACTCCGTACTTAGCACCGATTGAAACCATCACGCCATGATATTTTCCTTGGAAAGGCGTTTTGTCTCCGCCACTAATTTCAGCGATGATACTTTTTGCAGCAGTCATCCCAGTTTGTTCAGCAGCTTCAACGATTTGTGGAGTGGGTTTGCCTTCTTCTTCCTCAAAGTAAGCTAAATCCCCGATTACATAAGTGTTATCGTATTTTTCAGCTTCCATGTATTGGTTGACTTTAAGACGTCCAGCACGTGCCGATTCCATTCCGTAATCTTTAGTATCCGAATTAGCACGAACACCAGCAGTCCAAATGAGAGTGTGTGTTGGAAGCTCTTCGCCAGATTTTAAAACAATGCTTTCTGGCTTAACTTCAACGATCGCAGCGCTTTTAAGGATTTTAATGCCTTTTTTCACCATGTATTTCTCAGCCTTGTCAGCATCGCGACGTTCTAACATGTTTAGAATTGTTGGAGCCGCTTCAACGACGATCAATTCAATTTCGTCTTTGTCGATCTTATTATCTTTTGCAAGACGATCTTTCCATTCAAGCAATTCGCCGACCATTTCGATTCCAGTGAAACCAGAACCACAAACTACAAAACGAAGCATAGCTTTTGCGTTTTTCGACGTCTTGTTCGCGGCTTGCTTTCGTTACGATTTCTTCAATATGCTTTCTCAAGCGAACCGAATCTTCCCAAGACCATAGTGTGAATCCGTTTTCTTTTACGCCCGGCGTACCAAAGTCATTTGGTTCTCCACCCATACCAAGCACGAGATAGTCATAAGGATAGCTTCCGTGTTCAGTTGTAACAACCTTTTTGTCGTGATCTACGTTTGTGACATTGTCCGTCACCAGATTTACTTTCGTGCGATTGAACAAACGGCGTAAGTCATATTGAATGGCTGTTGGTTCAACGCGTCCACCAGCAACTTCGTGAAGTTCCGTCATCATTGTATGGTAAGAATGACGGTCGATCAAAGTGATTTTCACATCTTGATCTCTTTTGTACTTTTTCGCTGCGTGTACACCTGCATACCCTGCCCCTATAAGAACAATATTTTTTTCAGGCATATGCGTTCTCAACTCCTTGTTATTTTATTCACAAACAAACAAATTAGTGCAATGTAAAAGTATAATAATAGCCTAACATAGTGTAACAGATTCCATAGACGCTTGTCTAGACCGTTTTTTAGAAAAGATCATAAAAACAAAAAAATAGTTCTTTGTTGGAAATAAGTCATTTTTTATGGGAGCAAATACCTTAAAGTCAATAGGTATAATGGCTGTTTTGTTTATTATTTACCATGATTTTCAAGAAACAAAAGCTTTTTCCTTTCATTTGGTTTATTCTCCATAAAATTCTATAAATTAGATTATTTTATTGTGTATAGACAAAGACCTGCCTATGATGGTATGATTTGATTGTAATCGTGATAAACGCTTTCAAATTAGGTTTTCTTGCTCGCGTTATCACAAACTTTATTAGTATAAGGTGGGAGCAAATTATGGAATTGAAAAAAGTTGCAATGGGGCTTACTGCTGTAGTGGCATCCAGCATGTTGTTAGTAGCTTGTGGAAATGACAA
This sequence comes from Listeria kieliensis, assembly GCF_003369925.1. Classification (GTDB taxonomy): domain Bacteria; phylum Bacillota; class Bacilli; order Lactobacillales; family Listeriaceae; genus Listeria; species Listeria kieliensis_A. Next base: position 1,092,598 of record NZ_LARY01000002.1, read on the forward strand.
CAATTCTTCTGACAAGAAATCAAGCAACGATACAAAACAAGAACAAAAGAAATCCGCAGATGCTAAAACTGACGGAACAATGACAGATGGAACATACAAACTAGAAGAACAAAACTATGATGATAAAGGCTGGAAAGGCTTCATGTCCATCAAAGTAAAAGATGGTAAAATTACGGATGCAAATTATGACTATAAAAATAAAGATGGCAAGTTGAAATCTGAAGATGCAGATTACGAAAAAGCAATGAAAGCTAAAGTAAAAACTGGTCCGAAAGAATACTTGAAAGAACTTAACGATTCTCTTGTGAAAAACCAAGCGGCTGGAGCAGTAGAAGTAGTCTCTGGCGCAACACATTCTTCAGATACATTCATCAACTATGCAAACCAATTGATCCAAGCAGCACAACGTGGTGACACAACAACAATCAAGATCAATAACGGTGAAAAAATGCAAGACGGAACATACAAATTAGAAGAACAAAACTATTCGAATGGTTACCGCACAGTGTTCTCAATGACTGTTAAAGATGGTAAAATCTCTAAATCAGATTACAACTATGTAAACAAAGACGGTCAAAAGAAAACAGATGATGCTGATTATGAAAAAGCGATGAAAGACAAAGAAGGCACTGGTCCGAAAGAATACATCCCAGCGCTTAACAAATCTTTAGTTGACAAGCAAGAAGCAGGAGAAGTAGATACAGTTTCTGGAGCTACTCACTCTTCTGAACAATTCAAGATTTACGCTGAACAACTTATCAACGCAGCACAAAATGGAAACACAGCAACAATCAAAGTTTACAACAAAGTAGAAAAATAAGATTCTTTCCGAGTTGGAATAACAAAAAACCCCTAGAGTTAGGCGTCTAACTCTAGGGGTTTTTCGTTCGGAAGGGATAGCGTTTCGGTGGTTTTTAAGTTATAGTGGAAAAAGATCAATTTTAAGGAGTAAAAGGGGAGGGAATCCAGTGTCTATCAAGGCATTTTTAGAGCTGGTCGAAATCAGAACAAAAATTGCAAGTGTCTACCCGTTTGTTCTTGGCACATTGTTTGTCTTTTATCAGTTACAGACGATCAACCTACAGAACACGCTTATTTTCTTTGTAGCCATGCTGATTTTTGATTTAACCACAACAGCGATCAACAATTATATGGACTACCGCAAAGCAACAGACAATCATGATTACGATTTTCGGGTTGAAAGTAACGTGATCGGCAAAATGAACATTCCGCAAAAAAATGTGCTTATATTAATTTTCACCATGTTTTTCATTGCGACAGGACTTGGCGTTTGGCTCGTATTCCGAACGGATTTGCTAGTGCTTCTAATTGGTTTTGTTTGTTTTTGCATCGGCATTTTATATACATTTGGGCCAGTTCCGCTATCACGCATGCCACTTGGCGAAGTATTTTCAGGCGTAACAATGGGATTTGGCATTTTCTTTTTAGCTGTTTACATGAGCGCATATGATGCGGGCGTTGCTAACTTATTGTGGCGAGGGGAGTGGATCGATATTCGCTTCAACCTGCTTCGAATCATTGAAATTGGTGTTGTGTCGCTTCCGTGCATTTTCACGATTGCGAACATCATGCTGGCAAATAACCTTTGCGATCTCGATGAAGATATCCGTAACCACCGCTATACGCTACCGTATTATATTGGCAGGAAAATGGGGGTACTCCTTTTCAACACGCTTTATTACGCTTCGTTTGCGGCCGTGGTTGCTGCAGTCATTTTGAGCTACCTAAGTCCAATTATGCTCCTTGTGTTACTTACGATCCCACTCGTTTATCGCAATCTCAAAAAATTCAACCAAGAACAAGTTAAATCAAAAACCTTCGTAGTAGCGATCCAAAATTTTGTACTCATCAATGCGTCGCTTGTCGTACTACTTGCGGCGAGCATCCTTGTTAAATATCTATTTTAATTGGAAGGGAGGACCATTCAAATGATTGATAAACTCATATTTGGCCGTTTTGTCCCGGGAGAATCCTGGATCCATGCATTAGACGCACGTACAAAACTGCTTGGCGGCTTCTACTTTATTGCGATCCTATTTTTAGCGAACAATCCTTATGCCTATGCGCTCATGATTGCTTTTACTTTCGGCGTCATCTTCCTAACAGGAATCAAAGTCAAAGTGTTCATCAAAGGCGTGCGGCCGCTGCTTTGGCTAATATTGTTCACCGTCATCATGCAAATGCTATTTACAAGCGGAGGCGTCATTTATTTTGAATTTGGCCCCTTCCGGATTTCATCTTTTGGAATTATAAATGGCATCTACGTGTTCATCCGCTTCACGCTTATTATCATCCTATCTACAGTCATTACATTAACGACAACGCCAATGGATTTAACAGATGCCATTGAATATTTATTGCGGCCACTCAAGTATCTCAAAGTTCCGGTCGCAGACATTGCTTTAATGATTACCGTTGCGCTTCGCTTTATCCCGACGCTCATGGAAGAAACAGATAAAATCATGAAAGCGCAACGAGCGCGTGGCATAGAGTTCGGAGAAGGCAATCTGTTCGAGCAAATGAAAGTGGTTGTTCCGATTTTCATTCCGCTGTTCGTTAGTTCATTCAATCGTGCGGAAGATTTAGCAGATGCGATGGAAGTTCGCGGTTATGATGGTGGCAAAGGGCGCACCAAATTCAGATTGTTGCACTGGCATTGGATAGACTTAATTGCTTTGGTTATATTTGTAGTGCTTACGGCAGTACTCATTTTTTTGCGAGGATATTAATTTTAAAAAACCGCTCAAAGCTAGCTTGGTAAGCTAACTTTGGGCGGCTTTTTGATGTGGATCCGACCGAAAATTATATGATGATTTAACAATAAAAACTAATATCTTTTTATTATAAAATTAGTTTTTATAACAAAAAGATAACTATCTAAAAATTTTCTACTGACGTTTAAGTTCTGAAGATGAGGAAACTTTGTACAATAAATAAAAAACAGACAAAAAATAGACAAAAAGTAGCTGCCCGGAATTAATTTACGTTTAAATGACTGATTGATATGCAGCAAGTGGGTGCTAAAATTATGAATGTGAATAGCATATATTCATGAAAAAGATAAAAAGAGAAGGAGGAGTTGTTAGTGTTTGGTCGGAAAAAAAGATTAAAGTTTATCGAAGAAAATCGAGTGAGTCCTGAAGAACAAGTTTATTTGGGGTTAGGTGCCGTTCTTGTAGATGTGAATTCTGCAACTAGTTTAGTGTTTAAGATGCGAGGCAAACCGAAGTATATGGCTCAAATTATAGAAGCAGGATGGGGGATTAATGATAGAGCAACGGCGCTTCAAATGATCGATTGGCTATTAGAGCATGGGCATGCAGCGGAGTATCAAATGGAATTTGAAAATTTCCGAGCTAAGAACTTTAAGGGGGCTTCTGCGGAGGAAGCAGCCAACTGGAAAGAGCTTGAAGACAACATTAAAACATTCGGAAGCGAGTTTACAATTGAAGACTTTAGAAACTGTACAACTGTTATAGCTTGGGATTTTGAAAGAGCGGCATTCTTGGCGCGAGTATGCAGCCACCTTGGTTACCTAGAGGAGCAAGAAGCTTGGAAAATCATCAAAGAGAGAGTCGCTCCGTTAGTTAGAAAAGAAGGCTTTAAAGACTGGAAAGAATATGCTGCTTCGTTTCTTGCGGGACGCAGTTTTTGTTTCGGCGCTAATGATGTTGATGTCGTTCTAACAACGAATGATCTTTTAGGAGAGAAAAAAGAAGCAACGGTTTGGCAAGAAAGTCCGTTATCTAGTTTATGATTTTGGGAGGACGCAATGAATCCACAAGTTATTACATATTTAGTTTTGGTTTTATCGGGAATTTATGCACTTAATGTTGTTTTTAGCCTTGTTCGAGCAAAACGTCAGGCTGAGACAGTCTATTTTCGACCGCTTCGCTTCGTAGCTGCCATTGTTGTTTTCTTACTAGCTCTTTTTGCTGTGATCACGAATGTGACTTATGATGAATTGGTAGTTAAAATCGAGAGTTGGTTTCGTTGAGCATAAACAATCAATACAATAGAAAGATTATAAAAAGAATGGGGCTGTAGTTTGCCAGCAAACTACAGCCTTTTTGGGGATGGATCAAAAAATGAAATACTTTATGTAGTGAAAGGCGGAGACGTGATGAAAGAAAGTAGTGCTGAATTTTTTCTTCTATAATAAAGGGCATTTATTTTTTACAGGAAATTCAAACATAAAAATCATTAACTTGAATCTGAAAGTTTTTCAAAAAACGGTTGATTCGTAAGGGCAACCCGTGTATAATAGATAAAGTGCAAATGGATAGGCACTCGTCTGCCCTTTTGTGCCCACAACCCCTTGTTTAGTGGGTTGTAGATGTGATGAAGTGGAAGGTTGCTGACACACCCGGCCGCTTTGCCATGGCGGGTACTCAGGTAATTTCCATGGAGAATGTCTATTTTAAAAATAGGCGAGAAGGAGGGAAAATAATGGCAAAACAAAAAATTCGTATTCGTTTAAAAGCTTATGATCACCGTATTTTAGATCAATCAGCTGAAAAAATCGTTGAGACTGCGAAACGTTCTGGCGCTTCTGTGTCAGGTCCGATTCCGCTTCCGACAGAAAAATCTGTTTATACGGTTTTACGTGCGGTTCACAAATACAAAGATTCGCGCGAACAATTCGAAATGCGTACGCACAAACGTTTAATCGACATCGTTAACCCAACACCACAAACGGTTGACAGCTTGATGCGTTTGGATCTGCCGAGTGGTGTAGATATCGAAATCAAACTTTAATAAATTGGGCAAAATGCCCACAAAAATAACAATTAACAGGAGGTGTGACTCATGACCAAAGGAATCTTAGGTAGAAAAGTAGGGATGACACAAGTTTTCACTGAAAACGGGGAACTTATTCCAGTTACAGTAATCGAAGCAGGAAACAATGTTGTGCTTCAAAAGAAAACTGCTGAAACAGACGGATACGAAGCTATTCAAATCGGCTTCGAAGACAAACGTGAAGTTTTAGCGAACAAACCCGAAAAAGGTCATGTAGCAAAAGCCAATACTACTCCTAAGCGCTTCATTCGCGAATTCCGCGATGTAAACTTAGACGAGTATGAAATTGGTGCAGAAATCAATGTAGATGTATTCGCAGAAGGTGACGTCGTGGACGTGACAGGCGTATCGAAAGGTAAAGGATTCCAAGGCGTTATTAAACGTCACGGACAAGCTCGCGGGCCAATGGCTCACGGATCCCGTTACCACCGTCGCCCTGGTTCAATGGGTCCTGTAGCACCTAACCGTGTTTTCAAAAACAAACTTCTTCCAGGACGTATGGGTGGAAATCAAATCACTATCCAAAACTTGGAAATCGTTAAAGTAGACGCAGAAAAGAACTTGCTTTTAGTAAAAGGTAATGTTCCTGGTGCAAAAAAATCATTAGTTCAAATTAAAACTGCTATTAAAGCAAAATAAAAAGTTGGAAAGGAGGACTAACGAATGCCAAAACTAAGCTTACTTAAACAAGATGGATCACAAGCTGGCGAAATCACGTTGAACGATGCTGTTTTCGGTGTTGAACCAAACGAAAAAGTTGTTGTCGACGTTATTTTGAGCCAAAGAGCTTCCTTACGTCAAGGAACTCATAAAGTAAAAAATCGTTCTGAAGTACGTGGTGGTGGTCGTAAACCATGGCGTCAAAAAGGTACTGGTCGTGCTCGTCAAGGTTCGATCCGTTCGCCGCAATGGCGTGGTGGTGGTACTGTATTTGGACCAACTCCTCGTTCATACGCATACAAATTGCCGAAGAAAGTTCGCCGTTTAGCGATCAAATCGATCTTATCTTCAAAAGTTATTGATAATGATATCGTAGTACTTGAAGATTTAGCATTTGAAACGCCAAAAACAAAAGAATTTGCGGCTTTCCTTAAAAATATCTCTGTAGATACAAAAGCTCTTGTTGTCGTTGCTTCTGAAAGCGAAAATATCGAACTTTCTGCACGCAACATTCAAGGCATTACTGTTATTCCGGCTGAAAGTATCTCAGTACTAGAAGTTGCTGGACATGATAAACTCATTGTCACACAAGCAGCTGTTCAAAAGATAGAGGAGGTGCTTGCATAATGGATGCACGCGACATCATTAAGCGCCCGGTTGTCACTGAGGAATCTACTAGTGTTCTTGATGACAAGAAATACACTTTTGAAGTAGACACTCGTGCTACAAAAACTCAAATCAAACATGCAATTGAAGAAATCTTTGAAGTTGAAGTAACAAAAGTAAACGTTATGAACTACAAAGGAAAGAAAAAACGCATGGGTCGTTACGTTGGTTATACGAACAAGCGTCGTAAAGCAATCGTAACTTTGAGTAATGATAGTAAAGAAATTCAATTCTTTGAAGTTTAATACGAACGTTTTTGAATAAAATCTAACGAGGAGGGAAAAAAATGGCGATTAAAAAGTACAAACCTACCACAAACGGCCGCCGTCATATGACAAGTTCTGATTTTGCTGAGATTACTACAAGTACTCCAGAAAAATCTTTGCTACGTCCTATGAAAAAGAAAGCTGGTCGTAACAACCAAGGTAAGTTAACTGTTCGTCATCACGGTGGCGGTCATAAACGTCAATACCGTGTGATCGATTTTAAACGTAATAAAGACGGCGTTCCTGGACGTATCGCTACAATTGAATACGATCCAAACCGCTCGGCTAATATTGCGCTCGTTCACTATGCTGATGGAGAAAAACGCTACATCATCGCAGCGAAAGGCCTAGAAGTTGGCCAAACAATTTATTCTGGAGCAGAAGCTGATATTAAAATCGGAAATGCTTTAGAACTTAAAGATATTCCAGTGGGTACTGTTGTCCACAATATCGAACTTAAACCTGGAAAAGGCGGACAACTTGTTCGTTCTGCTGGAGCAAGTGCTCAAATTCTAGGTAAAGAAGGTAAATACGTTCTTGTACGTCTTAAATCTGGTGAAGTTCGTATGATTCTTGCTACTTGCCGTGCTACAATCGGTCAAGTTGGTAACGAACAACATGAACTTATCAACATTGGTAAAGCAGGACGTTCACGTTGGATGGGTAAACGCCCAACTGTTCGTGGTTCGGTTATGAACCCTAATGATCACCCACACGGTGGTGGTGAAGGTAAAGCACCAATCGGACGTAAATCTCCAATGTCTCCTTGGGGCAAACCAACACTTGGATACAAAACTCGTAAGAAAAACAACAACTCCGATAAATTTATCGTACGTCGTCGTAAAGGTAAATAAGATCTGGGATAAAATTACGTTAATTTTGATAGCAGGGAGTTTGCGGAGGCTAAACTCCGACTTCCTAGCTATACGAAGGGAGGTTCCGTCATGGGTCGTAGCTTAAAGAAAGGACCTTTTGTCGATGAACATTTGATGAAGAAAGTGGAAAAAGCAAATGAAAGTGACAAGAAACAAGTGATTAAGACTTGGTCGCGTCGTTCCACTATTTTTCCAGTATTCGTAGGTCAAACAATTGCTGTATATGATGGACGCAAACATGTTCCTGTTTATGTTCAAGAAGATATGGTTGGACACAAATTAGGTGAATTTGCACCAACTCGTACTTACCGCGGACACGCGGGAGACGACAAAAAAACAAAACGATAATTTCGAGAGGAGGATATCTAAATGGCAAGTGAAATTACAAGTGCAAAAGCCGTTGCCAAAACGGTACGTATTGCTCCTCGTAAAGCGAGAATCGTTATTGATTTAATCCGAGGCAAGCAAGTTGGCGAAGCAATTGCAATTTTGAAGTTTACTCCAAAAGCAGCTTCACCAGTTATTGAAAAAGTATTGAAATCTGCTATGGCAAACGCTGAACATAACTATGATTTAGACGTGAACAACTTAGTGGTTTCGGAAGCTTTCGTTGATGAAGGTCCGACACTTAAACGTTTCCGTCCACGTGCACAAGGTCGTGCAAGTGCAATCAATAAACGTACAAGCCACATCACTGTTGTGGTATCTGAAGTGAAGGAGGGATAAACGTTGGGTCAAAAAATACATCCAATTGGTATGCGTATCGGTGTCATTCGTGACTGGGATTCAAAATGGTACGCTGAAAAAGATTACGCTAATTTCTTACATGAAGATTTGCGCATTCGTGATTACATTGCTAAACGCTTGGCTGATGCTTCCGTTTCGCGTGTTGAGATCGAACGTGCTGCTAACCGTGTGAATATCACTATTCATACAGCTAAACCTGGTATGGTAATCGGTAAAGGTGGTTCGGAAGTTGAAGCACTTCGTAAATCCCTGAACGATTTAACTGGCAAACGTGTCCACATCAACATTGTTGAAATCAAACGTGCTGATCTAGACGCAAAACTTGTTGCTGAAAACATTGCTAGACAACTTGAAGGACGTGTTTCTTTCCGTCGTGCACAAAAACAAGCTATCCAACGTACAATGCGTGCTGGTGCGAAAGGAATTAAAACTCAAGTATCTGGTCGTCTTGGCGGAGCTGATATTGCTCGTGCTGAACACTATAGCGAAGGAACTGTACCGCTTCATACTCTTCGTGCTGATATCGATTATGCATGGGAAGAAGCAGATACAACTTATGGTAAACTAGGCGTTAAAGTTTGGATCTACCGTGGTGAAGTCCTTCCAACGAAGAAAAACAATGTGGAAGGAGGAAAATAATTATGTTAGTCCCTAAACGTGTAAAATACCGTCGTGAATTCCGTGGAAATATGCGCGGTCGTGCGAAAGGCGGCACAGAAGTTGCATTTGGTGAATATGGTCTTCAAGCTGTTGAAGCTTCTTGGATCACGAACCGTCAAATCGAAGCTGCTCGTATCGCGATGACTCGTTACATGAAACGTGGCGGTAAAGTTTGGATTAAAATTTTCCCTCATAAATCTTACACATCTAAACCAATCGGAGTTCGGATGGGTAAAGGTAAAGGTGCTCCGGAAGGCTGGGTAAGCCCAGTTAAACGTGGCAAAATTATGTTTGAAATCGCAGGTGTGCCTGAAGAAGTTGCGCGTGAAGCGTTACGTCTTGCATCACATAAACTGCCGGTCAAAACAAAGATCGTAAAACGTGAAGAAATTGGTGGTGAAGCAAATGAAAGCTAAAGATATCCGTGAACTATCCACTACCGAAATCCAAGATCAAGAAAAAGCGCTAAAGGAAGAGCTTTTCAACTTGCGCTTTCAATTAGCTACTGGACAATTGGAAAATACTGCTCGCATTAAAGAAGTACGTAAATCCATTGCTCGTATGAAAACAATTGTGAAAGAAAGAGAACTTGCTTAAGACGAAATTAATAAGGAGGTTTTAATACATGGCTGACCGTAACCAACGTAAAGTCTATACAGGTCGCGTTGTATCCGACAAAATGGATAAAACGATCACTGTAGTTGTTGAAACATACAAAAAGCATGGTTTGTATGGTAAACGCGTGAAGTATTCGAAGAAATTCAAAGCTCATGATGAAAATAACACTGCAAAAACTGGCGATATCGTTCGTATCATGGAAACTCGCCCTCTATCTTCAACTAAACATTTCCGTTTACTAGAAGTAGTAGAAGAAGCAGTAATTATTTAATGGTTTTATAAAATAGTGAGAGATCAAGATGTTTCTCTTACCTGTTATTCTGGAAGGAGGGTGTCCTAATGATTCAACAAGAAAGTCGTATGAAAGTGGCTGATAACTCTGGCGCACGTGAAGTACTAACAATTAAAGTGCTAGGTGGATCAGGACGCAAAACTGCTAACATTGGTGATGTTGTTGTATGTACTGTTAAACAAGCAACACCAGGAGGCGTTGTCAAAAAAGGCGAAGTCGTTAAAGCAGTAATCGTTCGTACAAAGAGTGGAGCACGTCGTCAAGATGGTTCTTACATCAAATTTGATGAAAATGCATGTGTCATTATCCGTGATGATAAAAGTCCTCGTGGAACACGTATTTTTGGACCTGTTGCTCGCGAACTTCGTGAAAACAACTTCATGAAAATCGTTTCTTTAGCTCCAGAAGTTCTTTAATAAACAAGTTTCAAACCAAGGAGGTGCTAAGACTAATGCATGTCAAAAAAGGTGATAAAGTACAAGTTATTACTGGTAAAGATAAAGGCAAATCCGGCAAAGTTCTTGCTGCATTCCCAAAAAAAGATCGTGTAATTGTTGAAGGAATCAACATGGTGAAAAAACATACGAAACCTTCCAATATCAATCCACAAGGTGGAATCTTGAATGTTGAAGCACCAATTCACGTATCTAACGTAATGCTTATCGATCCTAAATCAGGCGAACCAACACGTGTGAGCTATGAAGTAAAAGGCGATAAAAAAGTACGTGTAGCTAAAAAATCCGGTGAAGTCATCGATAAATAATTTAAGTAATTGAGGAAGGAGGCAACATTACATGAATCGCCTTAAAGATCGCTATCTTAAGGAAATTGTTCCTGGTATGATGAGCAAGTTTAACTATTCTTCTGTTATGGAAGTACCTAAAATTGAAAAAATCGTAATCAACACTGGTGTTGGTGATGCAGTAGCAAACGCTAAAGTTCTTGACAGTGCTGTTGAAGAACTTGCATTAATCACTGGTCAAAAACCAGTTATCACAAAAGCTAAAAATTCGATCGCTGGATTCCGTCTTCGTGAAGGAATGCCAATCGGTGCGAAAGTAACGCTTCGTGGTGACCGTATGTATGATTTCTTAGACAAATTAATTACTGTTTCACTTCCACGTGTTCGTGACTTCCGTGGGGTTTCGAAAAAAGCTTTCGACGGCCGCGGTAACTACACGCTGGGTGTGAGAGAACAATTGATTTTCCCTGAAATTGATTATGATAAAGTTTCTAAAGTTCGTGGTATGGATGTTGTTATTGTTACAACTGCAAAAACTGACGAAGAATCCCGTGAGTTATTAACTCAAGTTGGAATGCCGTTTCAAAAATAATCAATAATTAAAGTAGGGAGGCGAAAACGTGGCTAAAAAATCAATGATCGCTAAGCAAAAACGCGAACCAAAATTCGCAGTTCAAGGTTATACTCGTTGCGAACGTTGTGGACGTCCACATTCCGTTATTCGCAAATTTAAATTATGCCGTATTTGTTTCCGCGAACTTGCCTATAAAGGTCAAATTCCTGGCGTTAAAAAAGCAAGCTGGTAAAACCTAAGTTTAAGGAAGGAGGATAATAACACATGGTGATGACAGATCCAATTGCAGATTTTCTAACTCGTATCCGTAATGCGAACATGGTTAAACATGACAAATTAGAATTGCCTGCATCGAAAATCAAAAAAGAAATTGCTGAAATCTTAAAGCGTGAAGGATTTATCCGTGACGTTGAGTATATTGAAGATGAAAAGCAAGGCACAATCCGTGTTTTCTTGAAATATAGTCCATCTGGTGAACGCGTAATCACTGGTTTGAAACGTATCAGTAAGCCAGGACTTCGTGTTTATGCTAAATCGAACGAGGTACCTAAAGTTCTTAACGGATTAGGTATTGCAATCGTATCTACTTCTCAAGGTGTCCTAACTGACAAAGAAGCTCGCGCTAAACAAGTGGGCGGAGAAGTACTTGCATACGTTTGGTAAAATTTATTCATAAGGAGGTGCGACAATGTCCCGTATCGGTAAAAAGCCTATTACAATTCCTGCTGGTGTAACAGTTACACTTGACGGAAATAAGGCAACAGTTAAAGGTCCTAAAGGTGAGCTTGTAAGAGAGTTTAACCCTGAGATTAAAATTGAAATCGAAGGAAGCGAAATTAACATTTCACGTCCATCTGATAATAAAAACCACCGTGCTCTTCATGGTACGACTCGTGCAGTCCTAAATAACATGGTTGTTGGAGTCTCTGAAGGCTACGAAAAATCACTTGAATTAGTCGGTGTCGGTTACCGTGCTCAAAAACAAGGTTCAAAACTTGTTCTTAACGTAGGGTATTCCCATCCAGTCGAATTTGAAGCGCCAAAAGGTGTTGAAATTGAAGTTCCTGCTAATACGAAAGTAATCGTAAAAGGCTTCAACAAAGAACACGTTGGTGAACTTGCTGCTAACATTCGTGCTGTACGTCCACCTGAACCATATAAAGGTAAAGGTATCCGTTATGAAGGCGAATATGTACGCCGCAAAGAAGGTAAAACTGGTAAATAATGCCGCGTAAGCGATAAGAGAAGAGGTGAGTCGTGTGATTACTAAAATCGATAAAAACAAAGTTCGTAAAAAAAGACATGCTCGTGTTCGTTCTAAAATTACTGGAACAGAAAGTCGTCCTCGTCTAAACGTTTTCCGTTCTAATAAAAACATCTACGCTCAACTAGTTGATGACGTAAATGGCGTAACACTTGTCAGTGCTTCGAATTTAGATAAAGACTTTGGTTCTGCGGAATCAAAAGTTGACGCTGCTAGCAAGGTTGGCGAATTAGTTGCAAAACGTGCTTCTGAAAAAGGAATTTCTGCAGTTGTTTTCGACCGCGGAGGGTACTTGTACCATGGCCGTGTTAAAGCGCTCGCTGAAGCAGCCCGCGAAAATGGATTAGAATTCTAATAAAGAAGGAGGGAAAACTTAGATGGCTGAAATTATTGATGGAAACAAATTAGATGTAGAAGAACGCGTTGTTACAATTAATCGTGTTGCTAAAGTTGTAAAAGGTGGACGTCGCTTCCGTTTCACAGCACTTGTTGTTGTCGGTGATAAAAACGGTCATGTCGGTTTCGGTACTGGTAAAGCACAAGAAGTTCCAGATGCGATCCGTAAAGCTGTTGAAGACGCTAAGAAAAACATGGTGTTTGTGCCAACTGTTGGAACTACAATTCCGCACACAGTCGTTGGTCGCTTTGGCGGTGGAGAAATTCTGCTTAAACCAGCGAATGCCGGTTCTGGGGTAACAGCTGGTGGTCCAGTTCGTGCCGTACTTGAGCTTGCTGGTGTTGCCGATGTGTCTTCTAAATCACTTGGATCAAACACGCCAATCAACATGGTTCGTGCGACAATTGATGGAATTAAACAACTTAAAAAAGCTGAAGAAGTAGCTAAACTTCGCGGTAAAACAGTTGAAGAATTGTTAGGATAAGGAGGGAATTATCATTATGGCTAAATTAGAACTTACTCTAAAACGTAGCTTAATCGGTCGTCCCGGAGATCAACGTGAAACTGTAAAGGCGCTAGGCCTTCGCAAGACACATTCCGTTGTCGTTAAAGAAGATAATCCTGCAATTCGTGGGATGGTTAACAAAGTTAGTCATCTTCTAGACGTAAAAGAAGTTTAAGCTAGTATATTTACTGAAATAAAGAAGAAATAGGAGGAGGTGCTTGAACATGAAACTTCACGAATTAAAACCTGCTGAAGGTTCGCGCAAAGAGCGCAATCGTGTTGGTCGTGGAATGAGCTCTGGTAACGGAAAAACTGCCGGCCGCGGACATAAAGGACAAAAAGCTCGCGGTAAAGTACGTTTAGGATTTGAAGGTGGACAACTTCCACTTTTCCGTCGTTTGCCTAAACGCGGTTTTACAAACATCAACCGCAAAGAATTTGCTATTGTGAATTTAGATGTTTTAAACCGTTTTGAAGAAGGCACTGAAGTGACACCTGAACTTCTAATTGAAACAGGTGTTGTGAACAATGCTAAATCTGGTATTAAAATCCTTTCGAATGGATCTATTGAGAAGAAACTTACAGTGAAAGCTAATAAGTTTTCTGTAGCAGCTAAGGAAGCAATCGAAGCTGCCGGCGGAAAAGCTGAGGTGATCTAATGTTTCAAACGTTAGTAAACTTTTTCCGGGTAAAAGATATTCGGAATAAGATTTTCTTCACCCTTGCAATGCTTATCATTTTCCGTATTGGAACATTCATACCTGTGCCTGGGGTGAATGCAGCGGCATTGCAACAAACAATGGAAGGCGGCATTTTTGGGTTCCTAAACACCTTTAATGGTGGGGCGCTTAAAAATTTCTCCGTTCTTGCGATGGGGGTTATGCCTTACATCACTGCGTCCATCATTGTACAGTTGTTACAAATGGATGTTGTTCCAAAACTCACTGAGTGGTCTAAACAAGGTGAAATGGGACGTAAAAAGCTCAATCAATTGACGCGTTATTTGACAATTGGTTTGGGACTTATTGAAGCCTTCGGTATGGCTTACGGATTTAACCGTTTGTCAGGATCCACACTTATCTTCAATGCTTCTGTACCACAGTACATCGTTGTTGCGATTGTGCTTACAACAGGAACAATGTTTTTAATGTGGCTTGGTGAACAAATTACGGTTAAAGGTGTCGGGAACGGGATTTCCATTATCATCTTCGCGGGGATCGTAGCTCGTATTCCAGATGGAATTCGTCAAGTTTACGTTCAACAAATTGAAGATGCTGGCGATCAACTTTTCCTTCATATCTTAGTTCTTGTCGGAATTGCACTTGCTGCACTTCTAATCGTTGTTGTAGTTATTTACTTCCAACAAGCGCTACGTAAAATTCCGATCCAGTATTCAAAACGTGTGGCTGGAAATAAACAAGCGGGTGCGCAAGCTACTCACTTACCACTAAAATTGAACTCTGCTGGGGTTATTCCAGTAATCTTTGCGAGTGCTTTTATTATCACACCGCAAACGATCTTGACGTTCTTTGATAGTAGTAACGGTGTTGTATCTGTACTCAAAAACGTATTTGATTATACAAAACCGATTGGCATGGTCTTGTATGTAGCTCTGATCATCGCATTCACTTATTTTTACGCTTTTATCCAAGTTAACCCTGAAAAAGTGGCAGATAACTTGAAAAAGCAAGGTGGATATATTCCAAGTAAACGTCCGGGAAGGGAAACACAAGCTTATCTTACTTCGGTACTGTATCGCTTAACCTTCATCGGAGCCTTATTCCTTGCCGCAGTTGCAATCATTCCGACAATCGGAACGACAGCATTTGGGTTACCTCAAACGCTCGCAATCGGTGGTACAAGTCTTCTGATTGTTATCGGGGTAGCACTTGACACAACGAAACAATTGGAAGGGCAATTGGTTAAACGGAATTATCGAGGATTCATCAAATAACGCGCGGGCACTTGCTACGGATTTCCTAGCAGGTCTGCCTTGCGAGTACAAGGAGCGAATCAATTGAAACTAGTATTAATGGGCCTGCCTGGTGCCGGTAAAGGTACACAAGCCGAGAAAATTGTTGAAAAATATCATATTCCGCACATCTCAACAGGAGACATGTTTCGTCAAGCGATGAAAGATGAAACTGAACTAGGACTTAAAGCCAAATCTTATATGGATAAAGGTGACTTAGTTCCTGATGAAGTGACAAATGGTATTGTTCGCGAACGTCTAGCTCAAGATGATGCAAAAAACGGTTTTTTACTAGATGGTTTTCCACGAACAGTTGCTCAAGCTGAAGAGCTTGAACGTATTTTAAGCGACTTTGGGACTGAACTTGATGCGGTCATCAATATTGATGTACCAAAAGAAGCTTTGATGAAGCGTCTAACTGGACGCTGGATCTGTCCAACTTGTGGCAGAACTTATCATGAGCTTTACAATCCGCCAAAAGTAGCAGGGAAATGCGATGTCGATGGTTCTGAGCTTTATCAACGTGAAGATGATAAAAAGGAA
The DNA here is from genome assembly GCF_003369925.1 of Listeria kieliensis. Lineage (GTDB taxonomy): Bacteria > Bacillota > Bacilli > Lactobacillales > Listeriaceae > Listeria > Listeria kieliensis_A. Next base: position 1,108,200 of record NZ_LARY01000002.1, read on the forward strand.
ACAGTTGAAAATCGATTAAATGTTAATTTGAAACAGACACAACCTTTGCTTGATTTTTACACAAAAACAGGTAAACTTCATAGTATTAATGGCGAACAAGAAATTAATAAAGTTTTTCTTGATGTAGATCAAATTCTTGCTTCTTTTTAAAGGAGAACGGCTTGAACGCTGCTGAAAATTTAAACGTGCAAATCCTGTTGATTTGTAGTATAATGGATAATTGGCAGTGGAATATAAGCATCTTTGCAAATCATGATGAACGAGAGAACCATTTGAGGAATATCCGAAACATTTGCTAAACCGAACTTTAGTCTTCGTACTCAAGTTCTCCGGATTACGGATCTCACTTTTCAGGTTGTCTAAAGGCAGGTCGGCTTTTGAAATGGAAGAAGCAGATCTCTTTTCACGTTTTTTCATGTAATCAAGTTTTTACACTGATAAAATCGGAACCAAGTGGTCTAGTAACCGAGAAGGAGGTAGCGAACATATGGCTAAAGAAGATGTAATTGAAGTTGAAGGCGTAGTACAAGAAACTTTGCCTAACGCAATGTTTAAAGTTGAACTCGAAAATGGGCATGAAGTGCTTGCCACTGTTTCTGGTAAAATTCGTATGCACTACATCCGTATTTTACCAGGGGATAAAGTAACTGTTGAACTTTCCCCATACGATCTAACTCGTGGAAGAATCACTTATCGTTTTAAATAATTTGCGCTCCGAAAATTGAATTTATATACCGGTCTGGTTCGCCAGCTTAGTAGTTATCGGTTTATAGAGACATTTTCTCTAGTAAACAAGGAGGTATATGGAATGAAAGTAAGACCATCTGTTAAACCTATGTGCGAAAAATGTAAAGTTATTCGTCGTAAAGGTAAAGTTATGGTAATCTGTGAAAACCCTAAGCATAAACAAAAACAAGGTTGATTATAGAATATAAGGAGGTGCTTGATTAGATGGCACGTATTGCAGGTGTGGATGTTCCACGTGAAAAACGTATCGTGATCTCACTAACTTACATCTACGGTATCGGAAAAGCAACAGCTGCTAAAGTCTTGGAAGAAGCAGGCGTTTCTGAAGATGTACGTACAAGAGATTTAAGTGAAGAAGAATTAGGTAAAATCCGTGAAATCGTAGACCGTATTAAAGTTGAGGGGGATCTTCGTCGTGAAGTGAACTTAAACATTAAACGTCTAATCGAAATCGGTTCTTACCGCGGTATGCGTCACCGTCGTGGACTTCCTGTTCGCGGACAAAATACAAAAAATAATGCGCGTACACGTAAAGGTCCTTCTAAGACTGTTGCAGGTAAGAAGAAATAAACGAATAGTAAAGGAGGTAATTAGTGAATGGCACGTAAAACAAATACTCGTAAACGTCGTGTGAAAAAGAATATCGAAAACGGTATTGCACACATTCGTTCTACATTTAATAATACAATTGTAACGATTACTGATACACATGGTAATGCTTTATCGTGGTCTAGTGCTGGTGCTTTAGGCTTTAAAGGATCTCGTAAATCTACTCCTTTTGCAGCTCAAATGGCAGCAGAAACTTCAGCAAAAGCAGCGATGGAACATGGTCTTAAATCTCTTGAAGTAACAGTTAAAGGTCCTGGTGCAGGTCGTGAAGCAGCAATTCGTGCTCTTCAAGCTGCAGGTCTTGAAGTTACTGCAATTAAAGATGTTACTCCGGTTCCTCATAATGGATGTCGTCCTCCAAAACGTCGTCGTGTATAAGTAGTCGTCTTTGTGCGTAACTTTTAAAACAGCGATATTTTGAAGCACAATTGAGGTTCGACTAGGTTTCTGAAATAAGACGTTTTGAAGGAGGGTATATTTGAATGATCGAAATTGAAAAGCCAAAAATCGAGACGATTGAGATCAGCGATGATGCCAAATATGGAAAGTTTGTTGTAGAACCACTTGAGCGTGGATATGGTACAACTTTGGGTAACTCCTTACGTCGTATTCTATTATCTTCACTTCCAGGCGCTGCTGTAACGTCCATTCAAATTGATGGAGCTTTACATGAGTTCTCTGTAATTGAAGGTGTAGTTGAAGATGTGACAACCATAATTTTGAATATCAAAAAACTGGCACTTAAAGTTTACTCTGATGAAGAAAAAACATTAGAGATTGATATACAAGGACCTGGTGTTGTAACAGCTGGAGATATTAATTATGATAGTGATGTCGAAATTTTGAATCCAGATCTTCACATCGCAACGTTGAGCGACAACGCGAAATTTCATGTTCGCCTTAACGCTGCTCGTGGCCGCGGTTATACGCCGGCTGATCAAAACAAACGTGAAAGTATGCCTATCGGTGTTCTTCCGATAGATTCAATTTTCTCGCCGGTAATTCGTGTGAACTACCAAGTAGAGAATACACGTGTTGGTCAATCTACAAATTATGATAAGCTGACTTTTGATGTTCTAACTGACGGAAGTATCAGTCCAGAAGAAGCTGTGTCACTTGGCGCAAAAATTCTTTCTGAGCACTTGAGCATTTTCGTTAACTTAACAGACGAAGCGCAAAAAGCTGAGATCATGATTGAAAAAGAAGAAAGCCACAAAGAGAAAGTACTTGAAATGACAATTGAAGAACTTGACTTATCAGTTCGTTCTTATAACTGTCTAAAACGTGCTGGAATCAATACAGTTCAGGAACTCGCTGACAAATCTGAAGATGATATGATGAAAGTTCGTAACTTGGGTCGTAAATCTTTAGAAGAAGTAAAAGTGAAACTGGCTGATCTTGGCTTAGGTCTTCGCAACGAAAACTGATTAGAAATGTAAGGAGGGAATTCCATGGGTTACAGAAAATTAGGCCGTACAAGTGCACAACGTAAAGCATTACTTCGTGATCTTGCAACGGATTTAATCGTTCATGAACGTATCGAAACAACTGAAACACGTGCTAAGGAAGTTCGTAAAGTTGTAGATCGTCTTATTACTTCTGGTAAAAAAGGTGACTTGCACGCTCGTCGTCAGGCTGCGGCATTCATTCGTCATGAAGTAGCTAGTGTTAAACAAGTTGATGCAAAAGACGGCGGTAAGAAAAACCAAGCTGTTTATGCACTTCAAAAACTATTTGACGATGTTGCACCACGTTATGCAGAACGTCAAGGTGGATACACTCGTATCTATAAAAAAGGCCCTCGTCGTGGTGACGGAGCGCCAATGGTTATCATTGAACTAGTTTAATAATGAACTTTAAAGCAAGTAGAGTGTGATGATAAGCAGAAAGTAACATTCTTTGTCTTGTCTAGCTCTGTGTGTTCCCTGCGAGATAACTCGCGGGGAGCGCAGGCTTTTTTTGTTTTCGATTCGCTCAAAGTGTGTATGTGCTTTGAGTTTTTTTATGTAAACAGCCACTAGGAACTAATTAATCCTAGTGGCTGTTTATTTTTTATTCCATTCGTTCAATAGTAACATGAGGTAAATTTTGGATATACTGAAAAATTTCTTTCTCCTCTTGAATCGACTTCGACTTGATTTGCATTGTTACTTGGTAAGCCTCAACATCGCCAAAAGGCTCGCGTTTCGTCTCATATGTAGAGATCAGATAGTCATGCTCATGTAGATAATTCGTAATAGAAGCTAAGTTGCTTTTATCATTTGTTGAATAGACTAGTAGAACAGTGTGGAAGCCGACAGATTTACTAAAGAGACTTAGCGCCTCGAGTCCAATTAATGTGAGTACCGTTGCACCAATGCCAAGTGCATATAGACCAGCTCCAGTAGCAAGACCAATACCGGAAGTTGCCCAAAGGCCAGCAGCAGTCGTTAATCCACGAACAAATTGCTTTTGGATAATAATGGTTCCGGCGCCGATAAAACCAATTCCGCTCACGACCTGAGCTGCTACACGGCTGGGATCAAAGGAAACATTGGCATGACCAGTTACACCGAAAAAGCCATATTGGGAAACAATCATGATTAGAGCGCTGCCGAGCGAAACTAGAAAATGCGTCCTGAAGCCGGCTTCTTTTGCTCGAAGTTCACGATCGAGCCCGATGATACCTCCTAAAATTCCTGCGACAGATAAGCGTAATAAAAATTCAAGCCACATAAAATCACTCCTCATCTCCCTTCTTTTCCCTTTTTTAAAAGAAAAAAACAAGCTTTGCTTAAGAATTCGCTTTATACTATAATAAATAGGTGTTAACCATTCGAAATGGGGTGCGAGGCTTGTCAGAAGATTTTGTGCGTTTAGAGCACGTTTTTTATAAATACGAAGAAGAAGATAATTTTGCGGTAGAAGATGTGACTTTCTCTGTAAGAAAAGGCGAATGGCTTGCGCTTGTCGGCCATAACGGTTCGGGGAAATCGACACTTGCTAAGCTACTTAACGGGTTACTTTTCCCTGAAAGTGGCTTAATCAAGATTGGTCACTTTGCTTTAAGTGAAACGACGATATGGGAAATCCGCAAACAAGTGGGAATGGTTTTCCAAAATCCAGATAATCAATTTGTGGGTGCAACTGTCCAGGACGACGTAGCTTTTGGATTGGAAAATCATGGGGTGCCACATGAAGAAATGGTCAAGCGAGTGGAAGATGCACTTCGTGAAGTCGGGATGACGGATTATGCCCTGCATGAACCAGCAAGACTTTCAGGCGGTCAGAAGCAACGTGTTGCGATTGCGGGTGTGCTTGCCCTCCAGCCTGATGTGATTATTTTGGATGAGGCGACTTCGATGCTTGATCCGCGTGGTCGAGCAGAAGTAATGGCAACGATACGAAATTTGCGAGAGCGTGAAGAAATTACTGTTATTTCAATTACGCATGACCTTGATGAAGTACTTTATGCGGATCGTGTGATTGTGATGAATGAAGGAAAACGATTCAAAGAAGGAACGCCGCAGGAAATTTTTGAAGCCCCTGAAGAGATGAAGCGAATCGGTCTTGGCGTCCCGTTTATCGTTGAATTGGAAGAAAAACTCTCGGAACGCGGCATTCAAATTGATGAGCCGATTCTTTCGGAAGGAGCGTTGCTTGAATTATTATGGCGATTAAACTCGAACAATTAGGTTTTTGTTATCAAAAAAATAGTCCCTTTGAAAAACGAGCCCTAGAAGACGTTACCGTTTCATTTGAAGATGGGAGTTATACCGCGATTGTTGGGCACACTGGATCCGGGAAATCAACGCTTCTGCAACATTTGAATGCGCTCCTGCTTCCGACAGAAGGGAAAATTACAATATTCGACCGGGAAATTTTAGCTGGTGAAAAGCAGAAAAAATTGAAAAATATTCGCAAGAAAGTGGGGATTGTCTTTCAGTTTCCAGAAGCGCAGTTATTTGAAGAAACGGTACAAAAAGATATTTGTTTTGGCCCGTTAAATTTCGGTGTCCCGCTGGAAGAAGCCGAAAAGCGTGCCCGGGAAGTCATTCGCGAGGTAGGACTTACAGAAGATATCTTGGAGCGCTCGCCATTTGAACTTTCAGGAGGACAGATGCGCCGAGTTGCAATTGCTGGCGTGCTTGCGATGGAACCAGAAGTTTTAGTTTTGGATGAACCCACAGCGGGATTAGATCCAAGTGGCCGAAGAGAAATCATGGAAATGTTTTACGAGCTTCATGAACGAAAAAATTTGACTACTGTACTTGTGACTCACAGTATGGAAGATGCCGCTCAGTATGCTGAAAAAATCGTGTTGATGAAAGAAGGGACAGTAGACCAGATTGGCACACCTCGTGAAATTTTTCAGGAGTCTGAACGTTTATCCGAACTCGGGCTGCTTGTTCCTGAAGTTGTTCGTTTTCAACGAGACTTTGAAAAGAAATTTTCGGTTTCTTTTTCTAAAGTTTGCTTGAACATGGATGAGCTTTTGGAAGAAATGATGCGTTTTTTACCTGAAGGCGGGAATCCACTATGATGGATAAAATGATTTTGGGACGTTATATCCCAGGAAATTCTTGGCTTCATAGCATTGATCCGCGAGCTAAGATCACGGCGGTGATGTATTTTATTGTCATTGTCTTTATGGCCAACAACTGGCTAACTTACTTATTTTTATTTGCTTATGTGCTTTATTTAGTTTTTAGTTCAAAGGTTCCTTTTATGTTTTTTGTAAAGGGACTGCAGCCCATTATGATTTTGATTTTACTTACATTGTTATTGCAAGTTTTTTTCACACAAGGTGGAGACACTTTGCTTGCGCTTGGCCCGATCAAAGTTACGACACTCGGACTATTGAACGGTATTAAAATCTTTTGCCGCTTTGTACTGATTGTCTTCATGACGACGTTACTGACGCTCACAACAAGCCCGATTGAGCTGACAGATGGACTGGAGAAGATTCTAATGCCTTTCCGGATTTTACGCTTGCCAGTTCATGAACTGGCGTTAATGCTAAGCATCTCACTTCGGTTCATTCCGACGCTAATGGATGAAACGGAGAAGATTTTGAAGGCACAAAAGGCGCGCGGCGTGGACTTTACAAGCGGGAAAATTACGGAACGAATCAAGGCGATTGTCCCGCTTTTGATTCCACTTTTCATTAGTGCGTTTAAGCGTGCGGAAGATTTGGCGATTGCGATGGAAGCGAGAGGCTATCGAGGTGGCCAGGGACGAACAAAATTTAGATTGTTGAAATGGCGCTGGCGAGATACGTCTTTACTAGTATCATTGGTTATTTTAACAGTGCTTTTATGGTTCTTTAGAAATTAGGAGGAAAAACATTTCATGACACGCTATAAGGCGATTATCGCTTATGATGGAAGCGGCTTTTTTGGTTACCAAGTTCAACCAGAAAAGCGGACAGTGCAAAGCGAAATTGAACAGGCTCTTCAAAAAATGCATAAAGGAGATTTTATCCGAGTAACGGCTTCAGGACGGACTGATGCTGGGGTGCACGCAAAAGGACAAGTTATTCACTTTGATTCTCCACTTGAGATTCCTGGTGATTCTTTTCGGATGGCGCTTGAGACGAGAACACCTCGGGATATTAGTTTTCGGTCGGTTAAAGCCGTGGACTCGGATTTTCATGCTCGCTTTGATACGACTGGGAAAGAATATCGTTATCTGATTCAGTGCGGAAAACTGTTTGATCCGTTTATGCGCCACTTTGCTTGGCATTTTCCTTATCCGATTGATCTTCAGAAGATGGAAGAAGCGGTTACGATTTTGCTTGGGGAGCATGATTTCACAACATTTTGTAGCGCAAGAACGGAGATGGAGAATAAGGTTCGAACGCTTTATCAGATTGAAATGGAACAAGTGAATGACGAACTTTTTGCGATTACTTATCGTGGCGATGGCTTTTTGTATAACATGGTGAGGATTCTAACAGGTGCGCTTATGGATGTGGGGCAGGGGAAGCTTTCGCTGGATGATTTAAAAAAAGCATTGGATGCTAAAAATAGAGAAGCGCTGCGAAGCAAAACGGCACCTCCGGAAGGTTTGTATTTGATGAACGTATTTTATGATGAATTCGGAAAATAGCGTACTACGAAAGCGGAGTTTAATTTCTTTCCCCATCCGACTTTTTTCCTGAAATTCATTGACTTTTAAGGACAGAAATTGTATTATGGACTATGGTATTGTTTACCCCACAATAAGCCCCGGAAGGTTGTTGTGTTGAAAAAACAATAGAAGTAAGATAAAGATGTTTCGGAACAAGGAACGGTTCCGGGCGCAATTTTTAATTTATTAGGAGGGTAACTCATGCGTACAACTTATATGGCGAAACAAGGCGAAGTAGAACGTAAATGGTACGTGATCGACGCTACTGATGTTTCTCTAGGTCGTTTGTCGAGCGAAGTAGCATCTATTCTTCGTGGCAAAAATAAACCGCAATTTACTCCACACATTGATACTGGAGATTTTGTAATTGTAATTAATGCAGGTAAGGTAGGTCTTACTGGTAAAAAAGCAACGGATAAAATTTATTACCGTCACTCGCAATATCCAGGCGGATTGAAATCTCGTACAGCAGGCGAAATGCGTACGAACTATCCTGAGAAACTAATTGAGCTATCTGTAAAAGGAATGCTTCCAAAGACTTCTCTAGGACGTCAACAATTCAAAAAACTACACGTATACGCAGGCGATGTGCATGAACATGCAGCACAAAAACCAGAAGTATACGAACTACGCGGTTAATATTAAAGGAGGGAAATAATAGTGGCAGAAGTACAATATTACGGAACTGGTCGTCGTAAAAGCTCAGTAGCACGTGTACGTTTAGTACCGGGCGACGGCAAAGTTGTTATCAATAATCGTGACTGGGAAGATTACATCCCATTCGCAGCATTACGTGAAGTAATCAAGCAACCACTAGTTGCAACTGAAACTCTAGGAAGCTATGACGTACTTGTAAACGTACATGGCGGTGGATACACTGGACAAGCTGGTGCAATCCGTCACGGCGTTGCACGTGCACTTCTTCAAGTAGCACCTGAATACCGTTCAGCTCTTAAATCAGCTGGTCTTCTTACTCGTGATTCTCGTATGAAGGAACGTAAGAAATACGGTCTTAAAGCTGCTCGTCGTGCTCCTCAGTTCTCGAAACGTTAATCAATTACTTGTTGTATCAACGTTTATAAGATATTTTTGGCTCAAGTTATCAATTTTTGATTAAGAAATGAAAGCATCAGCATTAGGCTGGTGCTTTTTTCTGATAATAGGCAGTTAATTTGAGGTATCGATTCTCGTATCATTTTGACATTTAACTGACTTGAGTGGCACTTAAAATATATGTTGTGTTGCTATTTTTATAAAAATAGGGCTAATACATGAATATCTTGTGAATCATCGGAAATTGTTTCGGAGATATCCAAGTAGTAGCTTTGCTAAATCGGCAAATTGTTGAAATCTATTCGAAGCAAAGATAATAATAACTGTTCTAAAGAGTATCAATTGAGTTTAGATTCATATAAATTTTTTGGACGAATATTTATTCATGTCCCACAGTCATTGTGCATGACTAGTGCTGAAATTGAGAATACTAAACTTATTAAATTGGATAGAAATTTGTTAATCTTTTAAGATCAGACGAATACAACGGTAAATCTATAGATGCGAAGTGAGGCTGTTTTTAATCTTTTAAGTTAGGTTATAGAAAGGAGCAGGGTAGTCATGAACTATACAAAATATGTTGAGGCTATTTCAAAACTTCACGGTGTTCCCAAAATGGATAAGGAATATGAACTTTACTATGATGAGACTAATAATGCACGTATTTTTCGTTTAACAGATGATGGTTTTAATTTTAATGAGAAAGCATATTTCATATTAGGAGGGCTTGCATTTGAAAAAGGAAAACATCCAAGTAAGGAAAGTTTAAAAAGATTAATAGGGAAATTGGAGATCCAGCAGAATTCAACTGAGATAAAATTTAAACATATTCAACAAAAAGCTAAAGTGTTTTTGGAATTAATTTCTAGGAATCATGTTAGAATTTTTATTGAGTGGCTATATGATAATAAATGTTGGATTCATTATTCTTATAGAGACAACTTTTATTATAGTATAGTTGATATTGTAGACTCACTTGAAGAATCATCTTATTTTGGAATTGAGTTTAGTAGAGAGCTGAAAAGCGCCTTATATAGTTATATTGATAAGGATAAAGACTGGTTTGTTCAATTGTTGATTTATTTTGACTATCCAAATGTGAAAAATCATGGTCAGTTTATTGATCAGATACTGAATTGGTTTGAAAAAATAGACCCTGATAGATATGATTCTAATATTGAATATTTAAGGCAATGTTTGAAAAGTCATCGAAAAGATATTCTTATATTTTTGAAGGGAAATAAAGACAGAGTTATGATTAAAAACTATGCTGATATCTATAGGAATTCAATTCTTACTTTTTATAATGCTACCCATGTGTTTGATGAGGAGTTGGAGATTCAAAAAATTTTAGACGTGGACATAATTGAAGTATTTGGAAAAAATATTTCGTATGAATTTATTAAATCTGATAGCTCGATATTTGTTCAATTATCGGATTTAACTATAGGAATTCTAAGAGTATGGATGGGATTTTTAGAAAGTCACTCTATTTGTGAGTTAAAAGAATTGTTCTCAAATTTGTCAGCCACACAGGTACAGACAATGAAACAGTTCCAGGCTGTAATGTGCGGTTCGCTTTGGGAGAATTTTGGCTTCAAACACGGATCTGGAAGTAATCAATTTGAAGAGAAAATAAACTGCTTTATGGAATATGATTTCTAAGACGTGGGAAAATAATCCCATAAGTGGTTGATTTTTAATATCACTATTGTCTCTGAATAAGAATACCAATTTAAATGGTTCGTCAGAGAATATTGATGAACTGATAATGAAAATAAGGTTTTAAGTTTATTTTCGATAGAATCAGGAAAAGCGGTACTTTTATAGCAAAATAGCTAAAAAGTAAATAATGTACACGATAAGGGCGTGATGAATAATACGAGGATGTATCCTAAACGTTACTATTGAAATTTTTCTATTAAGAATATCTATAAGGAGGAAATATATTTTGATGAAAAGAAAAAATAATTTTGATAGTTTCTTGGAAAGACTTATTTTTCTCAATAGAGAAATTGAACTTCGAGGAAAACTTAATTTTAATGATTTGTCCATACATTCAGAAGATTTCTATATAAAGTTGTTTAATCACTTATTAGGGTTAAATTTAAAAAATCTGAATACGGTCAAACCAAACGCTGAAGCCATTGATTTGTTGGACACAGAAAACAAAACAATAATACAAGTAACTGCAACTTGTACAAAACAAAAAATAGAAAACACGTTAAAAAAAGAAGTCTTAAAATCTTATGCAGATCGTAACTATAGCATTCAGTTTATTTTTGTGGGGGCTCAAAATAATAAAATTAAATCAGAGACTTTTGTAAATCCTTTTCAGATTGAATTTGTTGGTCGAAAAAATATTTTTCTTACGGAGGATATCTTAAGGGTTTTCAATACTTTGGATGTCACAAGTCAAGAGAATATAATAGAGCTGATTGATTTAGAGCTTCCTGAAATGATACTTTTAGATAATAAGAGGTTAAAAAAAGATATTTGCATAGAAATGAGTCAATTGTTGAATGAAAATAAACTTATATGGCAAAATTATGGACCTAATTCTAAAATGGCGGTAATAAACCCGTTAGAACAAACAACTTTAGACTTTTGGAACTTTCGAAAACAAGATATATTCGATAATAATGATAAAATTTTAGAACTGTTTTATAAGCACGAGAATCTATTTGATTTAGAAGAAAGAAAAGGCTTTGCGGAATTTAATGAACATGCATTTTCTTTTGTAGCAAATGATACGACTAGGTTGGATAGCAATGTTTATAAGGTTTTTCCGAAGCGCTTTTCGGAGTTGATAGATAATATTTTAAAAGGAGACGAGGATAAGTAATGATGAATGAGAGTGATTTACCTAGACATGAAAGCATTTTGTATTTTGAAACAATTATTAAAAAACATGATAAAGTAAGATCTTTGGATAAAGTTGACGATTATCTGTATTGCTTAACTTTATATAATTCGAAAAAATATAGAGTTTATCTTACCAACCTCTATACAGTGGGCATTGCTGATGTGATAGAATTATCAAATCTGCATGACATAAATGCTATAGTGACAATGTCTTCATGGAATAGCTACACATTGGAAGCGAAAGAATACGGGCAAAGCATAGGCATTGGGGTTTTTATATTTAAAGAATTGATGGGAGCAATAAATTATGATAGACCTGCTCAATACTTTTCCGGATATGATAAGGATGGAAACAAAGTATATGAAGGTGCCAGAGATTAAAATTTATCAATTTGGCTCTTCGCTGTGTTCAGATACACCTAATGATCTTGATATTCTAATTATATATAAATTTTTAGACTTGAATGAAATTGATGAGGTAATACGTTTTAAAAATGAAATTAAATTGAAGATAGAAACTGCTTTACTTATTCCAGTGGATGTCGTCTTATTGTCTGAGGATGAAGCGGTTCATTTGCAATATCTTGAAAAGGTTGTTTTTCAAAGGATTTTTTAGATGCATAACTGTTTATTTGGGTCAAATATAGTAAGTTTTGGAATGTTGTGGCAGACGAAGAAGTCTGCCATTTTTGTATTCAATTGAAAAGGTGAGATCTGGTTCGAAAATGCCATTTCTAGCCGTTTTTTCTTGTCAAAATAGAAGTTTAGCAAAATCTAAACCACGAACAAACATTCTGTGGTACAATAAGCAAGAATGGGGGATGACACATGGCAAAAGCAAAACGAACCACAAAATTTGTTTGCAGTTCCTGCGGTTATGAATCGCCTAAATGGATGGGAAAATGTCCGAATTGTGGCGAGTGGAATCAAATGGTGGAGGCGCTCGAACCTTCTAAAAAGGCAACGCGTAGTTCTTTTCAACATACAGGTGAGCCTTCAAAGGCAACGCGAATCACAGATGTGATGAGTGAGTCTGAAAAACGTGTGCAAACGAAGATGCCTGAACTCAACCGCGTGCTCGGTGGCGGTGTTGTCGAAGGCTCTATGGTACTTGTCGGCGGGGATCCCGGGATCGGAAAATCAACTTTGCTCCTTCAAGTTTCTGCGGAGCTTACGCTAGCGGATAAAAAAGTGCTATATATTTCTGGGGAAGAATCGGTTAAACAAACGAAACTTCGTGCAGAGCGTCTTCAGGTTTCTGGTGACAATTTGTATTTATATGCGGAAACAAATCTTGAAGCTATCCAAGCGACGATTGATTTTATTAAGCCGGATTTCGTAATTATTGATTCGATTCAAACGGTGTATCATCCTGACGTGACAAGTGCGGCAGGGAGTGTTTCCCAAGTGCGAGAATCAACAGCGGCGCTTATGCGAATTGCAAAAATGCAAAATATCACGGTATTTATTGTCGGTCACGTAACGAAAGAAGGGGCGATCGCTGGGCCGCGTCTACTTGAGCATATGGTGGATACGGTGCTTTATTTCGAAGGCGAGCGACATCATGCTTACCGAATTTTGCGTGCAGTTAAAAATCGCTTTGGTTCAACTAATGAAATTGGGATTTTTGAAATGCGAGATGTTGGCTTAGTGGAAGTGGCTAATCCTTCCGAGGTATTTCTTGAAGAACGCTTGGATAACGCGTCTGGCTCAACGGTTGTGGCATCTATGGAAGGGACGCGCCCTGTTCTTGTGGAAATTCAGGCGCTTGTTTCTCCGACGATGTTTGGGAATGCAAAGCGGATGGCGACGGGGCTTGATTATAATAAAGTTTCTCTTATTATGGCGGTCCTCGAGAAACGCGTGGGCTTGCTTCTGCAAAATCAGGATGCTTATTTAAAAGCAGCAGGCGGTGTTAAGCTAGATGAGCCTGCGGTTGATTTGGCGATTGCAGTTAGTGTGGCTTCCAGTTACCATGACCGACCAACGAAAAGTACGGATTGCTTTATTGGCGAGCTTGGGCTTACTGGTGAAATAAGAAGTGTTGCTCGCATTGAAGAGCGCGTCAAAGAAGCTAGTAAATTGGGCTTTAAACGGATCTTTATTCCGGCGAACAATGGTGGGGAATTTAAAGTTCCAAAATCCGTTGAAATTGTTCGGGTTGCAACGATTGCTGAAGCTTTGCAACAAGCTCTTCCAAAATGATTGGAAGCAGATCTCGGTCTGCTTCTTTTTTGCAAAGAGAAAGGTTGCTGTTCGTCTGAGGTTTAGTGTAAAATGGATAGGAAACATGTTACACTTTGTACAATGAAAATGAAAGGAGGCGTGAAGATGCTAAAATGGATTATTCGAGTATGTTTTATTTTGCTCGGAGGAACGTCAGGTGTTTTTATATTGCCGGGTGTTTATGAGAAAATCGGAATCGGACATTATTTGTGGCTAAACAATCCTTATTTCAATGCTCTGGTTGGTGCACTTATATTTTATCTTATTACTTTTTGGGCGGTGAAATATATAGAATCCGCGCTTAATTGGCTTGAGGAACGATTAACACGTATTTCTGGCGCGACAATTGCATACGGGGGGCTTGGCCTTATCATCGGGCTAGTCATTGCATTTTTTGCTGGAAACGCATTTAGTCAAACGAAAATTCCGATTGTAGATTCTGTTGTTCCAGTTGTTTTAACGCTTTTACTTAGCTATCTAGGGTTTCGAGTTGGCGTGAGCCGCAGAAATGAACTTGGATCGTTGTTCGCTGGGAAAAATGCACGTAAAAAACTGGCTGCTGGTCAAGCAAATGCGAATCAATCATCTGCAGAGAACTACAAAATTCTCGACACGAGTGTTATAATTGACGGGAGAATCGCGGATATTCTGATGACGGGCTTTTTAAACGGAACGATTGTCATCCCGCTCTTTGTGCTGGCAGAATTGCAACACATTGCCGATTCATCAGACACGCTAAAAAGAACGCGTGGGCGAAGAGGGCTTGATATTTTAAATCGTATTCAAAAAGAGGAAAATATTCGAGTTGAAATGTATGAAGGCGACTTTGAAGATGTTCCGGAAGTGGATGCAAAACTTGTGAAGCTGGCTAAAACCATGAATGGAACAGTGGTTACGAATGACTACAACTTGAATAAAGTTTGTGAGTTTCAAAATGTGCCGGTATTAAATATCAATGACTTGGCTAACGCGGTGAAACCTGTTGTCTTGCCGGGAGAATCAATGAATGTTCTTGTCGTGAAAGACGGGAAGGAACACAATCAAGGCGTTGCTTACTTAGACGATGGCACGATGATTGTTGTTGAAGACGGACATCGTTTTATTAATGAAGCCATTAATGTGGAGGTTACGAGTGTACTTCAAACTTCTGCTGGAAGAATGATTTTCGCGAAACCGAATTAAGACAGGATTCAGGAGCTAAAGAAATGGACTATGAACTAATTTTTCTTGCTGCTGGGCAAGGGAAGCGAATGAACACAAATCAAAATAAAATGTGGCTTGAGTTAGCTAGTGAACCGATTTTTGTTCATGCGCTTAAGCCTTTTCTTGCCGATTCTCGCTGCAAACATGTAATTGTTGTTTGTCAGGCGGATGAAAAGCATATTGTGCAGCAGAGTCTAGAAAAAATGGCACTTTCCGCATCTGAACTTGCGCAAATCGAACTGGTTTCTGGCGGAGCTGAGCGACAGTATAGTGTCAAAAATGGTCTTGCCAAGTGTGGAGCAGCTGAGCTTGTTCTTGTACACGACGGAGCACGCCCCTTTGTTTCGCTAGATATGATTGATCGCTTATGTGAGACAGCTAGCTGTGAAGGAGCAGCGATTTGTGCCGTGAAAGTAAAAGATACTGTGAAGCGAGTGGAGCGAGGAGTCGTGCAGGAAACCGTTGATCGGGAAAATCTTTGGCAAGTTCAAACCCCACAAGCGTTTAAGCAAGAAACGTTGAAAGAGGCTCACGCAAAAGCGGCGATTGATGATTTTCTTGGAACGGATGAGGCGAGTCTCGTTGAACGCCTCGGCGTGCCCATCCAAGTGGTTGAAGGAAGTTACTACAATATTAAAATCACGACACCGGAAGATATGCCGCTCGCGCAAGCGATTTTAGGAGAATTGGAGGGGAATGAGCATTGATTCGAATTGGACAAGGTTATGATGTGCATCAGCTAGTCGAGGGAAGAAAGCTCATCATTGGTGGTATCGAGATTCCGCATGAAAAAGGGCTGCTCGGGCACAGTGATGCGGATGTATTGTTGCACGCTATAACGGATGCCATCATTGGCGCAGTTGCCAAGCGAGATATTGGACACTTTTTTCCGGATACAGATGCTGCATACAAAGATGCTGATTCTGCTGAGCTACTTCGCAAGGTTTTCTTAGAAGTGAACCAAGAAGGTTATCGTCTCTCTAATTTGGATTGCACGATTATCGCGGAACAGCCTAAGATGGCGCGTCACATTGATGCGATGCGGGCTCGGATTGCTGAGTTGCTTGATGCCGAACTGGATCAAGTGAATGTAAAAGCGACGACTTCTGAAAAACTCGGCTTTGCTGGTCGAGGTGAAGGGATTACAAGTTTAGCAGTTGTTTTGCTTGAAAAATAAAAACGAGGAGTGAAGGATTTTGTCAGACAATAAGAAAGTACGAGTACGCTATGCGCCAAGTCCAACTGGTTATTTGCACATTGGGAATGCGCGTACCGCTCTTTTCAATTATTTATTTGCACGTCATAATGGTGGAGATTTTGTGATTCGGATTGAAGATACCGACGCAAAACGAAACGTTGAAGGCGGCGAAGAAAGCCAAATGCGGAATTTGAAGTGGCTTGGAATTGACTGGGATGAAGGTGTGGATAAGCCGGGAAACTTTGGCCCGTATCGTCAATCGGAAAGAACACATATTTATGATCCGCTAATCGAACAACTTTTAAATGAAGGAAAAGCTTATAAATGTTATTGTACGGAAGAAGAGCTAGAAGCAGAACGTGAAGCGCAAAAAGCACGTGGTGAAATGCCTCGCTATAGTGGGAAATGTCGTCATTTGACAGAAGCAGAACGTGCGGAAAAAGAAGCGCAAGGCTTGAAGCCGAGTATTCGTTTTCTTGTTCCGGAAAATGAAACGATCACTTTTAATGATATGGTAAAAGATGAAGTCTCCTTTGACACAAATGGAATTGGTGATTTTGTTATCGCGAAAAAAGATGGCATGCCGACTTATAATTTTGCGGTAGCAGTGGATGACCATTTGATGGAAATGACGCATGTTTTACGTGGCGATGACCACATTTCAAATACACCGAAACAAATTATGATTTATAATGCGTTTGGATGGGAACCGCCAACTTTTGGGCATATGACATTGATTGTCAATGAAAGTCGCCGTAAATTGAGTAAGCGAGATGGTTCGATTATTCAATTTATCGAGCAATATCGTGATCTAGGCTTTTTGCCAGAAGCGCTATTTAACTTCATTGCCATGCTGGGTTGGTCTCCAGAAGGGGAAGAAGAAATCTTTTCTAAAGAAGAATTCATCAAGATTTTCGATCCAAAACGTTTATCGAAATCACCTGCGCTGTTTGATAAGCAAAAGTTAACTTGGGTGAATAACCAATATGTGAAGAAATTGCCGCTAAATGATGTAGTAGAACTGGCTTTACCGCATCTTCAAGAAGCAGGTGTGGTTTCGAAAGACATGAGCGATGCAGAACGCGATTGGGTGCATAAACTGGTTTCGCTTTACCATGAACAAATGAGTTATGGTGCGGAAATTGTTGGTTTGTCGGAAATGTTTTTTGCAGATGCAAGTGAAATGACATTTGACGATGAAGAAAAAGAAGTGCTTGCCGCTGAAACGGTGCCAACAGTGATTGAAGCTTTTGCGAAAGAAGCGGAAACGCTGGAACCGTTTGAAGCAGACGAAGTAAAAGCAGCGATTAAACGAGTGCAAAAAGAAACTGGTGTGAAAGGGAAAGGTTTGTTTATGCCAATTCGGATTGTAACTACGGGAGAAATGCACGGACCAGAGCTTCCGCTTGCAATCGAAGTACTTGGACGCGAAAAAGTTTTAAATCGATTGCATAATTGGCTAGAAAAAAATAAGTAAGAGAAGTCGCTACCTGCGCGCGATTGCGCGC
The DNA here is from genome assembly GCF_003369925.1 of Listeria kieliensis. Taxonomy (GTDB): domain Bacteria; phylum Bacillota; class Bacilli; order Lactobacillales; family Listeriaceae; genus Listeria; species Listeria kieliensis_A. The sequence continues at coordinate 1,125,720 of NZ_LARY01000002.1, forward strand.
AGGTAGCTTTTTTATTGCGCCGCCAAGGCTGATCAATTTTTAGAAGTCTCTTCCAAGTTTCTTGCAAAAAGAACTGGTCAGACGTGAGGTGAGATTGATGTTATGATAGAATAGAAATATTAATTCCCTTGTACTAGAGTGACTGATGGAAAAACGGAGTGTATTTGGGAAGGGGGCGCGCAATGGGACAGCATAGCGTAATTACACAAAAAGAAAAAATACTAAAATTTAGTCATGAAGAGTTAACACCTTTTATGTTTGAAAAGTTACGGGGAAAAGAAAAATAAAGGAGTTGCTTATGAAGAAGACAGGAGTAGTTTTTTGGGTTTCCTTTTTCTTGGTACTATCCGCTGTTTTACTGGGAACCATCTTTCCAAAAGGATTTGAAAAAATTACCACCAATATTCAAAGCTTTTTAACCTCAACATTTGGCTGGTATTACTTACTGGTCGTTGTTGTGATCGTTGCCTTTTGTATTTTCCTTATTTTGAGTCCAATAGGAGCGATTCGCCTAGGACAGCCAGATGATGTGCCAGAGTATAGCAATCGTTCATGGTTTGCTATGCTATTTAGTGCTGGAATGGGGATTGGTCTCGTGTTTTGGGGCGCGGCAGAACCGCTTTCGCACTTTGCAATAAATGCACCAGGAGGAGAAGTAGGCACACAAACTGCTTTAACGCAGTCTCTACGCTATACCTTTTTCCACTGGGGAATTTCCGCATGGGCGATTTATGCAATTGTTGCGCTTGCACTTGCTTATTTTAAATTTAGAAAAAAGGCACCAGGTTTAATTAGCGCTACGCTTTATCCGGTGTTACGTAAACAATCGAATGGCTGGCTAGCTCATGTAGTAGACATTATTGCTGTTTTTGCAACAGTTATCGGTGTAGCTACAACCCTCGGGTTAGGAGCTCAGCAAATCAATGGAGGTCTTGCTTACTTGGCAGATGTTCCGGTCAATTTCACTGTTCAAATGATCATCATTATTATTGTTACCATTTTATTTATGATCTCTGCTTCGACAGGTCTAAATAAAGGTATTCAGCTTTTGAGTAATGTCAATTTATACATTGCGGCTATTTTGCTTGTGCTTACCTTGTTTTTAGGGCCGACTGTAAAAATCATGAATGAATTTACTAATGGTTTTGGTGCTTACTTACAAAATTTTGTGCAAATGAGTTTCCGAACTGCGCCGGGAGATGCAGCTGGGCGTGAATGGATAAATAGCTGGACGATCTTTTACTGGGCTTGGTGGATGTCTTGGTCACCATTTGTTGGCTTTTTCATTGCGCGAATTTCAAAAGGGCGGACGATTCGTGAGTTTTTGATGGGCGTTATCGTTCTGCCGACGATCGTAAGTACGCTTTGGTTTGCAGTTTTTGGTGGAACAGCAATTGATGTGCAAGAAACTGCGAATTCAGCATTGAAAAACTTACCGACGGAGCAAGTCTTATTCGGAGCCTTTAACGAATTGCCATGGAGCACCTTGCTTTCCGTTGTAGCAATCATTTTAATTGCTGTGTTTTTTGTGACATCGGCAGACTCTGCAACATTCGTTCTTGGCATTCAAACGACAAATGGAGTTATGAATCCAAGTTTCCAAATCAAACTGGTCTGGGGGATTCTCCAAGCGGGCATTGCGAGTACCTTACTATTTGCTGGCGGCCTGCAAGGTTTACAAAATGCGGCGATTATTGTCGCTTTTCCGTTTTCGATTGTGATTTTATTGATGATTGTCTCACTTTATATCTCACTAACGAAAGAACAGGAAAAGCTTGGCTTATACGTAAGACCCAAAAAATCACAACGCAAGTATTTATGAGGATGAAAGATGTTTTGATTGATTTTAATAGGTTGAAAATTGAGTTGTGGCCTTAAAAAATAAAAGGGCTAAAGTTCGTCTTGGACTTTAGTCTTTTTTTATTACTAGTAGAAATAAAAAATATGCGGAACATGTAAAAATAATTCGTAGGTTCTTAATGGATTTGGTGGCTGTCAGGATAAATGGCAGAAAGCTAATTGCGCATTCGCTAATATGATGCATTGAGACGTGTGTGCTTCATTGTAAGGAAGGCTTGTTATATTTGTTTTATGAAGGGGTCACTCCAAAAGTAGCGCATGAAATAGTAATTGGTATAATAACTGTGAAAAATAAACAAAGGGATTATGCAACAGAATATTGAGTTTTATTTTTTAAAATCAATTACTCTTTATACCTTTTAAAGTTCATGATATTTGGTAAAATCAATAATTTCGATATTTTAGAATAAAGTTGTTTAAAAAAAAGAGATAGCGTGGAATAAGAACTTTAGGAGGCAATTTGTCTCGCGCTCTTGAACTAATTGCATAAAGACGGAATGGCTGTTGACTCTTAAAGCGGATCTTGAGGAAAACGCTCAAGAAACAAGTGTGATCCGGTATTCATTAATATGATATCAAATTTATATTTTTGAGGGAGAATAAATCTCTCGAATTCAGATCTTCGTGTTTTGAAGCGAGAGATGATGTCATTTGTGGAAAGTTTTCGTTCAAAATGATCTCTTTTCATACGTAACGTAAACTCAACTTGACTAGTTGTATAAATGAAAATAGAGAGATCGAAGAGATCTTTATCTAAGAAGCTAGCTCCGATTCCTTCGACGATGACTAACTCATTATGGTCGCCTTTATAGTGAAGAAGGTTGTGATCATTTAAAGTGAGAAAAGGCATGTTTCTTTTTAACATTTCTATATCACGAACTAGAGTAGGGAGAAAGTAGGAAATCGGGTTATTTGCAGTAATTATAGAAGTGAATTGCTTTTTCGCATCTCCGTCAAGTAAATAATCATCAGTAGATAAGTAATGAATAGTGAAGCCTTTTGCTTGAAGCTCTTTAGATAAGTGGTTAGCGAGAAGAGTTTTCCCGGATGAACCATTTCCACAAATACGAATAAAGGAACACTGTGCTGTACCAATTAATTGACTAATCTTTTTGACTGTTTTTTCCATAATGATCATCCTCTCGTGTATAAATTAATGTTAGTATACAGAATAGCTTAATAAATTTCTAGGAAAGCATGCTCTAATTATAATTACATATTAGAATTTTCTGTTACAAACAATTTTGTACGAATGAAAACTTTTTTAGAAATTTGCTTGCAAAGCCCCATAAAACATGGTATATTAATAAACGTGCCAGCGAGAGACAATAAAAATAAAACGAAGTGGCCAAAAAGATTTCGTTTAAAAACCATTGACTTTCAGAGCTGGTTAGTGTAACATGAAAGAGTTGCTGATAAAAAGCAGCGAAGAAGAAATGACCTTTGAAAACTGAACAAAAAGAAGACGAAAAAGCGATGAAACAGTATGTTTCACCAATCAATTCGCAGGGCAGGAAATCGAGAGCGATTTCCAAAACAAAACTAGTAAATAAGCTAGCAA
>NZ_LARY01000003.1 GCF_003369925.1 Listeria kieliensis
TTCATCGCTTTTTCGTCTTCTTTTTGTTCAGTTTTCAAAGGTCGATTTCTTGAGTTTCTGTTGCGCATTTAGCGCATCAGCAACGTTTATTAATATACCAATTTTCAAGCCGTTCGTCAATAGATTTTATGATTTTTTTTGAATAAAAATTATATCTGTTCTTTTTTTCTTTTACAAAGCCTTATTTTTCCCTATTCCAGCCACTTAAATGAGCATCATGTTAAATAGATATAAACACCTTTTTCTTCAAATTGCTTAAGCAAAACCTCATCGAGTTCTTTTCCTGTGACAATGCAAGAGATTTCATCTAAGTCTGCGTACTTATAGAGGGAAATTCTTCCAAACTTTGTATGGTCAGTAATCAAGATCACTTCATCAGCCGAATGCAAGATTTCTTTTTTTACAGAAACTAAGTATTCATCATAATGCATTAATCCCTTATCTACATCTAGTGCAGGCGTTGTGACAAATGCCTTATGCACGTGGATATTTTGAATGGTTTCATCTGCAATCATCCCATTCAAAATGTAAGTTTCTGGATAAATCACCCCACCTGTCACAATGATTTTTGATTTTGAAAACCGCAAAATCGAAGCAGCACGAATATCATTCGTAATGATTGTTAGGCCTTGCCTCTCTTTCAACGCTTCCGCAATATAGCCCGTTGTGGTTCCAGCGTCCAGTAAAATCGTATCACCATCTTCTACCATTTCAGCTGCATAAGTCGCAATACGTCGTTTCTCTTCATAGCGGACTTCACTTCGCTTACTCCAATCCGGTTCAGAAACAACCTTCTCCTCGAGCATTACTCCACCATGCGTACGCTTTAATTTTTTATCTTTCTCTAGAGCTGTTAAATCTCGTCGAATGGTCGCCTCATGGACATCAAAATGTTTAGCTAGTTCTGAAACGGTAGCTACTTTTCTTGATTTCACGTAGCGAACTATGGCTCTTTTCCGTTCTATGGATAGCATAAAGTTTTTATCTCCTTTCAAAGAAAAAAGCCTTCAAAAAATTTGAAGGCTTTTTCTCTTGATTTTTAATCGTTCAAACGTTTTTCAAGTTCAGCTTTTTTATCTTCAAAGCCTGGCTTACCAAGTAGCGCAAACATATTTGCTTTATATGCCTCTACTCCAGGTTGATCAAATGGATTTACACCATTTAGATAGCCACTGATTCCCACAGCTTTTTCAAAGAAGTAAACTAAATAGCCAAACGTATATGGATCAAGTGATGGGACTTCAACGACAAAATTCGGAACTTCCCCATCTGTATGAGCAAGTAGGGTTCCTTCAAATGCCTTCGTATTCACGAAGTCTACTGTTTCGCCTGCTAAATAGTTAAGGCCATCTAGGTCGACTTCTTCTTTATTAATGGTTAAGTCATGCCGCGGGGTTTTCACCTTAACAACGGTTTCGAATAAATTACGACGTCCATCTTGGATATATTGCCCAAGTGAATGCAAGTCTGTCGAAAAGCTTGCGCTCGATGGGTAAATCCCCTTTTTATCTTTCCCTTCACTTTCGCCAAATAGTTGTTTCCACCATTCATTGAAATATTGAAGTCCTGGTTCGTAGCTAATCAAAAGCTCTGTTACTTTTCCTTTGCGGTAAAGCACATTACGAGCTGCTGCATATTGATACGCAATATTTTCTTTTAAAGAAGGTTTGGCAAAATCTTTACTTGCTGCTTCTGCCCCTTCCATCATTTTCTTGATATCTACGCCACTTGCTGCGATCGGAAGCAAACCAACGGCAGTGAGTACCGAAAAGCGTCCGCCAACATCATCAGGTACAACAAATGTTTCGTAGCCTTCATTATCTGCAAGGGTTTTAAGAGCGCCTTTCGATTTATCAGTCGTTGCATAAATGCGAGATTTCGCGCCTTCTTTTCCGTATTTTTTTTCAAGAATTTCTTTGAACACGCGAAAAGCAATCGCCGGTTCTGTTGTTGTTCCTGATTTTGAAATAACATTCACAGAGAAATCACGGTCGCCAACAACTTCGATTAAATCGTGTAAATAGGAAGAACTGATACTGTTTCCTGCGAAAAATACTTGTGGCGTTTTGCGATCTTTTTTATCTAATACATTGTAGAAAGAATGATTTAGCGTTTCAATCGCTGCACGAGCTCCAAGATATGAACCACCAATTCCGATGACGATGAGTACCTCGGAATCATTTTGAATTTTTTGGCTAGCCTTCAAAATGCGGTCAAATTCTTCTTTGTCGTAATCGCTCGGCAAATTCACCCAGCCTAAATAGTCGCTTCCTGCCCCAGTTCCGTTATGTAACATATCATGTGCGACTTTTACAGCTGGTTCTAGATAGTCAAGCTCATGTTCGTCAAAAAAACGTAGCGCTTTGGAATAATCAAAATTAATATGAGTCATTTTATTCCCTCCAAAAATTAAAAAAGATTCTGCATTAACTTTATATCATATACCCAACTTTCGCAAGGATAGTCACTGATTTGCCGGAAACTCATTACAATGATCGTAATGGGCTCCTGTGGCATCTAATAAAAGGTTAAGCGAGGAATACTCAAGAGGGAGCAGATTATCTGCTAAAGGAACGGATAGCCACTTCACACGAAAAGCGATTTCTTCTGTTTTAGGGACTATGAAGTTTCCTCTTGGAAAGGCACGAAAAACAAATGTGCAGACATGTTCCCAAGCAGTTCTTCTTTCCCAACAGTGCAACAAATTAGCAACAGAAACATCAATATTTGCTTCTTGCTTGATTACTCGAATTAACGCTTCTTCCATTGTTTCATCACGTGCCACTTCTCCTCCTGGAAGTCCCCAAGATAAATCTTTTTTTCGCACAGCAAGAATTTCATCCCTTTTTCGATTATAAATAAAGCCCTCAACTTTGATCGTTTTTTTCATGGCGCACTCCCTTTCTACTCAAATTCATTCGGTTTCTTCTTAATAGCCTAACTAGAAAAAATAGTCTAAAAATTTACTTAAAAAAAAGTTTTTGTTCATAAGCCCAGTAATATTGTTTAAACATCGAATTGTCAGACATCTCAAGTGAAAAGGAAATGGAAGCCTCTGAAAGAATCAGAAGTTTCCACCGATTGTTACTTGTTTAGCGATCTGCTTTTTTTATCCACTCTTCTAGCTTATCACGAAGGGTGTTAAAGCCTTCGTCTGCATTTTGTGATTCTTTTTTAGATGTCGTTTTTTGCGCTGGTTTTGTTTTTTCAAGGGCACGCATTGATAAACTGATTTTGTTTCGCTCTGAATCAATTTCGAGTATTTTGACTTGTACTTCTTGACCGATTTCAAGAAAGTCATGGATATCCTTGACAAAGCCATGCGTAATTTCGGAAATATGAACAAGACCTTGTGTTTTGTCATCAAGCGCAACAAATGCTCCGTAGCCTTGGATGCCAACAACTTTGCCAGTTACAATATCTCCTGCTTGAAAATTACTCATCTGAACAACACCTACTTTCTCATTTAAATGGATAAAGATTATTATAACACTCGTTCGCCTTTCCTGCCATTTTCTTCTCTTTTTGTTTTTTTAGTTCGTTCTTCTCTTCCAAAAAAAGCGGATATGATACAATAAGTAAAGAGAAATTCTATAAATAAGGGAGGATTTAGCATGAGTCAATTTGATGAAGTTATTCCGCGTCTTGGTACAAACTCTGTAAAATGGGATGGCGCAAAGGAATTATTTGACCGCGACAGAGTAATCCCCATGTGGATCGCTGACATGGATTTTAGAGCTCCAAAACCGGTTTTGGATGCTTTTCGATGTCGAATCGATCACGGCATATTTGGATATACAAATTCAGTAGAGCCGATGCTTGATGCCTTAATCGATTGGAACAAGAAGCGTCATGATTTTACGATTAACCGTTCAGATGTGCTTTTCAATGAAGCCGTCGTCCCTTCCATTTCACTTGCCCTTCGCGCGCTTACTGAAAAAGGAGATAAAGTTTTGATGCACTCACCGGTTTACACACCGTTTTTCCGAGTGGCTGGGGAAGAGCTTGATCGTGAAGTTGTCACAACTCCGTTAGAATTTCGTAATCACCGTTTCGAAATCGATTTTTCAGATATGGAAACTAAGTTAAAAACCCAAGATATTAAACTTTTTTTATTGTGTAACCCACAAAACCCAGGCGGACGCGTTTGGCACCCTGATGAACTCAAAAAAATGGTAGAGCTTTGCAAGCGTTACAACGTTCCGATTGTTTCGGATGAAATCCACTCCGATCTTGTGATGGAACCGTTCATACATACACCACTTGCGAAAGCTTGCCCTGAATATCAAGAACAAATCATCACACTTATGGCGCCGACAAAAACCTTTAACCTCGCTGGTTTGAAAGTTTCTTACTTGATTGTGCCTGGTAAGAAATATCGCGAAAAAATCGAAGCTTGGCAAAAATACGTTCATGCTGCAGGAATCAACGAGTTTGGACAAATCGCACTTTGTACGGCTTATCGCGAAGGGGAAGCTTGGCTAGATGAATTGCGAGCTTACGTGCTTGAAAACTACCACTACGTCAAAGATCAAATTGAGCGCTATGCCCCAGAAGTAGAAGTTGCTAATTTAGAAGCTACTTATTTGATGTGGCTTGACGCTCGCAAAGTGGCTAAAGACGAGAAACAACTCTATCAAGATATTATTGACGCCGGTTGTGGCATTCAACTTGGATCTGATTTCGGTGAAAACGGAAGAGGCTTCATCCGATTAAATATCGCCTGCCCAAGAGCTACTTTAGAAAAGGGAATTGCTTACTTGATTAAAGGGATCCAAAAATAAACAACTTTATCAGACGGTTTCCTGCCATAAGTGGGAAACCGCTTTGTATTTTTGAGCAGTTGTGCTACATTTTCAAGGTATTCCTTGTTATACTTTAAAGTGAACAATTTTTTACAAAAATCGGAAGACTATCTTCCGTTATTTCATTTGAAGGAGTGAATTCTTTATGCGTTTAGGACTTCTCGAGATGCGATACTCGAAACTCCGCTACATACTCGTAACTGGCATCATGGTTTTAATTATGCTTTTATCGCTCATTTTATCCGGACTTGCAAATGGACTTGCCTACGACAACGCTTCATCTGTATCTGGCAACAATGTTCCTTACTATGCCATTTCAAAAGATGCGCAAGGCAAAGTTGCTCGTTCTTTGTTTAGCGAAAACGAGCTTTCGAAGGTGAAAGAAAGCAAAAATGTTGCTGACGCCGCGGTGCTTGGACAATCCATGCAAACTTTAAAACGGGAAAAAGATGATAAAAAATTCAGCATTGCTTTTTTTGCTATTCAACCGGGTAGTTTTCTCGATCCTAAAATTTCATCAGGAAAAGGACTTGAAGTGAGCAAACCGGATGAAATCGTAGTTGATGCATCCTTAAAAAAGGAAGGCATTAAACTTGGCGATGTGCTCATGGATGACATCTTGAACCGGGAACTCACAATTGTTGGGTTCACTGAAAATCAAAAATACAGCCATGCACCGGTCGTTTATATTAATATGCCTACTTGGCAAGCGATCAACCCGATTTTGTATCATCAAAAAACGCCTGAAGTGAGTGCTATTTTGATCAAACCTGAAAACAGCGACAAAAAAGTGCCGCTTTCTGGATTGTCTTTAAAAGTGCTTGACCAGAAGGAATTTCTAGATCAAATCCCTGGATATTCAGCCGAGCAAATGACACTTAACATGATGATTTATTTCTTAATTGTCATTGGCGGCTTTATTTTGACAGCTTTCTTCTATGTAATGACGCTCCAAAAAACAACGCAGTTCGGGATTCTAAAAGCGCTTGGAACGAAAGCTAGCTATATTGCCATGAGTCTCGTTACGCAAGTAATTGTTATTTCATTAATTAGCATTATCGTGAGTGTAGGTATCACGTTGTTACTGCCAAGCGTCCTTCCTGATGCGATGCCATTCCAGCTTTCTACTAGCACGATTATGACTTACAGTTTAATTTTCTTTGTCGTCGCTTTGATCGGATCATTACTTTCAATGTGGCGCATTAATAAAGTGGATCCACTGGATGCTATTCGTGGAGGTGATGAGTGATGTCAACGATTTTAAAATTTGAAGCCGTAGCCAAAAATTACAAATCGGGTCCCGATACGGTGCATGCTTTACATCCAACTGATTTCGAGGCGGCTAAAGGAGAATTAATTGCGATAGTCGGACCCAGCGGTTCTGGCAAAAGTACGTTCCTTTCACTTGCGGGGGCGCTTCTTTCACCAAGTTCAGGGAAAATTTTCTTAAACGGCGATGATATTTCTGGGCTTTCGAAAAAGGAGCAAACGGCGCTTCGCTTACGGGAAATCGGGTTTATTTTTCAAGCGGCCCACCTCGTGCCATATTTGAAAGTGAAGGACCAAGTCGGTTTTTCTGCGGAACGCGCTGGAACTTCTAAACATGAAGCTAGCAAGAAAGCTTTGGAATTGCTTCACGAACTTGGTCTTGAGTCTCGCTCTAAATTTTACCCGAAAGATTTATCGGGCGGCGAAAAACAACGGGTAGCGATTGCACGCGCGCTTATTAATTCGCCTGCTATCATCCTTGCTGATGAGCCCACTGCTAGTTTAGACAGTGAACGGAGCCGTGAAGTTGTGGAATTGCTGCGAAAAGAAGTTGAAGGAACGGACCGGGCGGCGATCATGGTTACTCACGATGAGCGGATGCTCGATTTGTGCGATCACGTTTACCGGATTGAAGATGGTAAATTGCAAAAAGAACGTTAATCCATTTGAAAGCGAGCCACTGCCTTTTGGTAGTGGCTTTTTTATGCACAAAAAAACTAGCAAACTCAACATTTGCTAGTTTTATTTCATTAAAAGCGATTTATTGATGTTCATCCATCAATTTTACGGCTTGGCTATAAACAGCATCGCCGTTCATTGTACCGTAGTCTTGCATATTGATAACATCAACTGGAATACGTCCATCCACAGCTTTTTTTACGTTACCTTCTTCATAACGAATTTGTGGGCCGATCAAAACGATATCGGCATCTTTAATTTTTTCATTGAGCTCGGAAATAGAATAAGCGTCGATATCCGCTTCGTCACCTTTTTTCTCTGCTGCTTCTCTCATTTTCGTGACCAGTAAACTTGTAGACATGCCAGCTGAACAGAACAAAACGATTTTTTTCATTTTTATCTTCCTTTCAAATTGAAACGCTTAATGATTACCCTTTCATTATACATTATTTCTCTACTATTTCTCAAGCAAGAAACTTTAAAAGTATATACTTTTTAAAAATCGTTTTTATCCTGTCTAAAGAAGTGAGTTTTTTCAAATAAAAGAAATTGCACTTTTGTGAAAAAAGGGACATAATGAAAAGGAACAACTGCGAACAGGAGTGAAGACATGAAAGTAGTAAAATTTGGTGGAAGTTCGCTAGCTTCGGCTGCTAATTTTGAACAAATTTTTCAAATTATCGCTGCAGATTCTAGCCGAAAAATTGTCGTTGTTTCAGCACCCGGCAAGCGTTTCAAGGAAGATGTTAAAGTGACGGATCTACTAATTGATCTGGCCACAAAGGCACTTCTCGACGAAGATACCGCAGACTTAGTTGAGCAAATCGTTGCTCGCTATCAAGAAATTGCTACAAACACTGGAACAGATTTTGCGGTTATCCAATCGATCCGTTCTAATCTCGAAGCGCTGCTCGCAAGTGATAAAGCGAATCCAGATTTATTCATGGACCGGATAAAAGCGAGCGGTGAAGACAATAATGCCAAATTAGTTACTGCTTTTTTTAATGCGCGGAATGTGCCTGCGCGCTATCAAAATCCGCGAGAAGCTGGATTATTCGTGACAGAAGAACATGCAAACGCCCAAGTTTTACCGGAATCTTACGAGAATCTTTACAAATTACGGGAAGCGAAGGAATTGATTATTTTTCCTGGCTTTTTTGTTTACACAAAGTCTGGAGAAATCAGCACGTTTTCTCGTAGCGGCTCGGACATCACAGGCGCTATCCTTGCAAATGGTGTCAAAGCTTCTCTTTATGAAAACTTTACCGATGTCGACGCGGTTTTCACAGTCAATCCTGCGCTTGTTCGCGCCCCGCAAGAAATTCATGAATTGACGTACCGTGAAATGCGTGAGCTCTCTTATGCCGGCTTTTCTATTTTCCATGAAGAAGCACTCCTTCCTGCCTTTGCTGCTGGGATCCCTGTTCACATCAAAAATACGAATAATCCCAATTGCAGTGGCACAAAAATCGTCAAAGCTCATGAACAAGCGGCACGTCCTGTTGTTGGGATTGCAAGTGACAGCGGTTTTAGTCAAATTTATATTAGCAAATACTTAATGAACCGAGAAATCGGCTTTGGGCGTCGCGTGCTCTCTATTTTGGAAAAGTACCAGCTTACTTTCGAGCACATGCCCTCAGGTATCGATGATCTCACGATTATTTTGCGTGACAACCAACTAAATTCAGAGCTTGAACAAACCTTAATCAAGAATCTTACAGAGGAGCTTCAGGCTGATTATGTTAATATTGAGCGTGGTATCACGCTTCTTATGATCGTTGGCGAATCCATGCGGCACAACATCGGAACGACTTACCGCGCTAGCCGCGCGCTCGCTAATGCGAAGGTTAATATCGAAATGATCAACCAAGGTTCTTCTGAGGTGAGCATCATGTTCGGCATCAAAAAAGAATTTGAAAAAACAGCAATCCGTGCGCTTTACGAAGAGTTTTTCAAGTCTCATTAAAGGAAAAAGGCACACCGATTGTGGCGTGCCTTTTCGCTATTATTCTTGAATGTTGATTTTTTCAATTACAACATCATGTACGGGTTTATCTTGAGCTGCTGTTTGAACGGAAGCAATGTTATCAACAACATCCATGCCTTCAATCACATGGCCAAACACTGTGTGGCGACCGTCAAGCCAAGGAGTTCCCCCATCTTTATAAGCTTCGATAATTTCAGTTGGGAATCCAGCTTCTTCCATTTGACCAATCATTTCTGGCGGCATGTCCGGTTTTTGAACAATGAAAAACTGACTTCCATTTGTGTTGGGACCTGCATTTGCCATTGATAGAGCGCCGCGTAAGTTAAAAGCATGACGTGAGAATTCATCTTCAAACGGTTCGCCCCAGATGCTTTCGCCACCTGTTCCGTTTCCATTTGGGTCACCGCCTTGAATCATAAATTCAGGAATAACGCGGTGGAAAATCAAGCCATCGTAATAGCCATTTTTAGCATGGGTCACAAAGTTTTCAACCGTTTTTGGTGCGACTTCCGGAAAAAGTTTAACTTTCAACGTTCCGCGATTCGTCACAATTTCCGCAAGAATTTCATTTTCTGCGATTTCTTTTGATAATTGAGGATATGTCATAATTATGCTCCTTTACTTATTTTTAATTTCCAAACCAGATGATAAGCAAGTTGATAAATACAGCAACCATGTATAAAACAAGCAACGTTGCCACAATCCAAATGATAATTTTTTTAACCATGAGTGCTCCTTTTTCTGCAGTCCATGCTGCTCTGATTTTTCAATTCCTACTTAATTCTAATATGAAACGCCTAGTTTTTAAACTAAAAAGAACGGAGTGAACGATTTTGTCGACTGAAAAACGCAATTTATACATTTTAATGCTCGCAAATTTATTGATGTCCGCGAGCACCACGATGATTATGCCATTTCTTTCGCTCTACATCGAAACCTTTGGTAAACATTCTCCCGCCTATGTTCAAAAGTGGGCAGGCCTTATTTTCGGAGTCACTTTTCTTATCGCCTTTATTTTCTCACCGATTTGGGGCAGGATTGGGGATAAATACGGGTACAAGAAAATTTTGGTTTTCACTTCATTCGGAATGTCCGTTAGCATCTTCCTGATGGGATTTGCCCAATCTGTTGGTTACTTATTGATTCTTAGAATCTTCATGGGAATTGTCACTGGCTTTATCGGTATCTCAAATGCCTTTATCGCTCGGCAAACGTCAAAACAAGAAGCAGGAAAAATCCTCGGAACGCTTCAACTTGGCGGCGTTACTGGGATGTTATTTGGACCGCTATTTGGCGGAGCAATGGCCGATGCTTTTGGTTTTACCAATACATTCACCATAACCGGGATTGCCATCTTAGTTTCTTCCATTATTGTGACTTTAGGGTTAAAGGAAAATCGCGAAGCAACGTCTGGAACAAACACAATGATTTATTCGCGTCGAGCCGTTTTAAAACGAATGTTCGATATGCGGGTCTTGCTTACAGTAATGATTATCACAGCATTGATTCAAATTGCTAATTTTAGTGTTCAGCCTCTTCTTGCTCTTTACGTCGGTAAGATGACTCATTCCAGCAATATCGCCTTCATGTCTGGTTTGGCTTTTTCAGCTACCGGATTCGGGAACCTCGTGATGACAAGAAAATGGGGTAAACTTGGTGATCAATATGGCTACGAGAAAATTTTAAATATCCTATTGATTCTTGCGGCATTATTTGTCATCCCCCAAGCCTTCACAACAGAGCTTTGGCTCTTCATTTTATTCCGTTTCCTATTTGGAATTGCACTTGGTGGCATGGTTCCTTGCATCACTGCTTATATTCGTCTCGCAGCACCAGGCGCCACGCAAGGCGAAATGTTAGGCTACAATCAAAGCGCTCGCTTCCTCGGTAATGTGATTGGACCAATCCTCGGCGGAAGCCTTTCAGGATTCATCGGCATCAATAATGTTTTTCTCTTTATGAGTGCTATGTTTTTTGTCGCTTTTTTCATTTTACTTTACGCGCTACATTCAGATCGAAAGCGTCATCTCAATGTGGACTAAGTTACAGTTCTTGCAGAGAATTCCTTCAAGATATTGAGTTCTCTGCATTTTTTCTTGCAAAAAAATATGCTATACTTAGACTAGTATTTTTTTTAACATGAAAAATGTAAGTACTTGCTTTAAAAATAACGCTATTCGTTAATTGATATAAAAAGGAGGAACTGCTATTGTCTTTACTTCACGTTGCAATTCTCTTGCCCTTTGTTGCGGCACTCCTTATTCCACTTTTTTACCGGTGGACTAAGAAACTACATACGGGCTGGCTCGCACTTCCGATTCCCGTCGCTCTCTTTATTTACTTTCTCACTTTCATTCCCAAAACAGCTCAGAAAGTAACGACAGCGACGCTTGAATGGATCCCACGCTACGGTATCAACTTCACAGTCGTGCTAGACGGACTAAGCCTCTTATTTGCACTCCTCATCACTGGAATTGGATCATTGGTTGTCTTTTACTCCATTTTTTATTTAGGAAAAAACAAAGAACGATTAAATAATTTTTATGCTTTTTTACTCATCTTTATGACGGCCATGCTCGGCGTTGTATTAAGCGATAATTTAATTGTCCTGTATTTGTTCTGGGAGTTAACCTCAATCAGTTCCTTCTTATTGATCGGGTACTGGTACCACCGCGAACGCTCTCGTTACGGGGCAAGAAAATCGATGATGATCACGGTTTTCGGTGGCCTAATGATGCTTGGTGGCTTCTTGATGCTTCACATCATGACTGATAGCTTTTCAATTCGTGAGATTCTAAGTAATGCGCCGTCTATCTCAGATAATACCTTCTTTATCCCCGCGATGATTTTGATTTTTCTCGGTGCTTTTACTAAATCTGCGCAAGTTCCATTCCACATTTGGTTACCTGATGCAATGGAAGCTCCAACACCTGTCAGTGCTTACCTGCACTCGGCTACAATGGTAAAAGCTGGCCTCTATATTGTTGCTCGATTTACGCCGCTTTTTGCCGTTTCTGGCGTATGGTTCAGCGTAATTTCAATCGTCGGGATCACAACGATGCTATGGGGTTCTGTTAACGCTACGAAGAAAACCGATTTGAAAGCGATCTTAGCTTATTCTACGATCAGTCAGCTTGGGATGATTATGACGCTTCTCGGAATTGGATCGGCTAGTCTTCATTTCGATTCAATGAACGATAATATTTATGTGATGGCAATCGTTGCAGCGATGTTCCACTTGTTCAATCACGCTACATTTAAAGGTAGCCTTTTCATGGTAGCTGGGATTGTCGATCACGAAACCGGAACACGAGATATCCGCAGGCTTGGTGGTTTAATGCGGATCATGCCAATTACTGCAACAATCGCCTTTATTGGAACTTTTGCAATGGCGGGCATTCCACCTTTTAATGGTTTTTTAAGTAAGGAAATGTTTTTTGAAAGTTTGACGGAAATTATCCATCTCAATCTTTTCAATTTGGAAAGTTGGGGCATTATTTTGCCAGTCGTCGCTTGGATTGCGAGTGTGTTTACATTTGTTTATAGCATGATGATTTTCTTCCGCACTTTTGCTGGCAAAACAAAGCCGTATTTGCTTCCTAAGAAACCACATGAAGCGCCGATCGGTTTACTAGTCCCACCGATTATTCTTGCCTTATTTGTTGTTGGGGTTGGTCTTTTTCCAAATTTCATCGCAGCACCAATCTTAGAGCCAGCGGTGAAGGCGATTTTGCCGACGCTCTCTCACGCAGACAGTTTCCATGTTCACATTGGTTTCTGGCACGGCTTTACGCCTGCACTCTTTATGACAATCGGTGTCATTTTGTTCGGAATTCTTTTATACAAAACACAGCGCAGTTGGAAACCACTTATCTCGAGCAAGGTTCCAAAAGCGCTACGTATCGGAAAAGCATATGATAATGGGATGTTTTATCTGGAACAAGGCTCTTATCGCTTAACGATGTATGTAATGACAGGCTGGCTTAGAACTTATCTAAACTATATGTTGTTTGCCTTCATCGTGCTTGTACTAGGAACACTTTTCATAACTGACTCGCTAAACTTTGACTTTACTAACCTAACACAGATCACACTAGTTGATGGTGTTCTCGCTGCTGTTATTTTTGTTACTTTGATTGGAATTGTGTTTTCAAGATCACGAATTACGTCAATTATTCTACTTGGGGCAATGGGCTACACGATCAGTATTTTCTTTGTTATTGCAAGTGCTCCAGACTTAGCGCTTACACAGCTTGTCATCGAGACCATCTCAGTTGTCCTCTATCTGCTCGTGTTTTATCACTTACCGCAGTTTAGTAATATTGAGGAAAAGCCCAAGCTGTTCTCTACAAAAACGTTGCTCAGCATCGGTGTCGGCATCACTGTGACACTTATTGCTTTGTCGGCTTACGACACCACTTTTTATGACTCGATTTCGAAGTATTATATTGACAATGTATACAAAGAAGCGGCTGGGAAAAATATCGTAAATGTAATTTTAGTCGATTTCCGTGGATTTGATACCCTCTTCGAAACAGCAGTACTTGCCATTGCCTCGATTGGTATCTTCGGTATGATCAAACTAAGGTTAACGAAAAGGAGGAAGAAAAATGAAAACGAATGACGTTCTGCTCAGAAATGTCACGAAAGTAGCAGCCTTCATTATCTTTTTATTTTCACTGCATTTGTTTTTCGCCGGGCACTATAATCCTGGCGGTGGTTTTGTAGCCGGACTTACAAGTGCAGGAGCGATTACACTCACCCTCCTTGCATATGATATTAAAACGGTAAAAAGCATGCTCAATATCAATACACTTATTATCACGGGGGTTGGCTTGTTATTCGCTGTAGGAACTGGCTTTATCGGTATTTTCCTTGGCAAGCCCTTTCTA
This sequence comes from Listeria kieliensis, assembly GCF_003369925.1. Taxonomy (GTDB): domain Bacteria; phylum Bacillota; class Bacilli; order Lactobacillales; family Listeriaceae; genus Listeria; species Listeria kieliensis_A. The sequence continues at coordinate 13,632 of NZ_LARY01000003.1, forward strand.
ATGCATGTATACACGTATGTTCATTTACCTGTGCTCGGAAAGGTTTCTCTGCATACTGCTACTTTGTTTGACTTAGGCGTTTATCTTGTCGTCGTTGGCGTAACGCTTACGATCATTCAATCGATTGGGGAGAGTGATTAATATGGAATTACTGATGTCTATCCTAATCGGTTTAATGTTTGCAGCAGCGGTTTACTTGATTTTATCGAAAAGCTTACTGCGAATTATTATTGGAACAGCTATTCTCAGCCACGGCGTCAATTTATTTGTTTTGACGATGGGCGGGATCAAACGTGGAAATGTCCCGATTCTTGGACTCAAAGCCACATCGCTTTATAATGATCCTTTGCCGCAGGCGCTTATCTTAACGGCTATCGTCATCAGTTTCGGCGTCACCGCCTTCTTTTTAGTCCTCGCATATCGAGCTTATCAGGAGCTTGACAGTGAGAGCATATCCAAAACGAGAGGACATGAAGCCGATGATGAATAATATTGTTTTAACACCTATTTTAATTCCATTTTTATTTGCGATTTTCTTGATGCTTTTGCCAAAGAAAATTATTTTGCAACGAATTGTTGCCCTTACTGGTAGTCTTATCCTGATTGTTGCTGCTGGTTTCTTGGTTTTCTATGTGCGTACAAATGGAATTACAACTGTTAACGTTAGTAATTGGAAGGCTCCATTTGGAATTACCATCGTAGGCGACATGTTCGCGAGTTTGCTTGTCTTAACGACCAGTATCATTCTTTCTTGCGTCATTGTTTATTCGTTTTACTCAATCGGTAAAGCACGTGAGAAGTTCCTTTATTACCCAGCTGTTTTATTTATGATCGTCGGGGTAAACGGTTCATTCCTAACAGGTGATATTTTTAACTTATTTGTATTCTTCGAAGTAATGCTAATGGCTTCTTACGTCCTACTTGTTATCGGCGGAACAAAAATCCAGCTCAAAGCAACGATCAAATATTTATTGATTAACGTTGTTGGATCAGGATTTTTCGTTGTCGCAATCGGCATGCTTTACTCGATGATTGGTACACTCAACATGGCGGACATTTCACAAAAAATTGATGCTCTCCATGGTCAGAATACCGGGATGTTAAGTGTTGTTGCCGTGCTTTTCCTATTCGTATTTGGACTGAAAGCCGGGTTATTCCCACTTTATTTCTGGTTACCTGGTTCTTATTTTGCACCGCCGATTCCAGTTCTCGCTTTATTTGGAGGCTTGTTAACAAAAGTTGGAGTTTACGCTATCATTCGGACATTTAGCTTGTTTTTCACCAAAGAAACTACTTTCGTAATGCCGCTACTTGGCATACTGGCCCTGATTACGATTGTGCTCGGGGTAATTGGTGCCATTAGCTATTACGACTTAAAAACGATTGTTATTTACAATATCTTGATTGCCATTGGTGTGATTCTATTCAGCATCTCGATCATGTCTCGCGAATCCGTGATGGGCGCCGTCTATTATTTGATACACGATATGCTGATTAAGGCTGTTTTATTCCTAATCGTTGGTATCATTATGGCAATTACCGGCACGTCATCCGTCAAGAAGTTCAGTGGCCTGATGACCGAGAAACCCGGGCTTGGATGGACTTTCTTTATTGCCATCTTAGCACTTGCTGGGATCCCTCCATTAAGCGGATTCTTTGGGAAACTGTTGATTGTAGAAAGTGCTTTTAGTGCGCATGAAATCGTAGGGGGCATCTTGATTTTAATTTCAAGCCTGTTCGTGTTGATGTCGCTCATCAAAGTCTTCACCCGCGGGTTCTGGGGAGAAAAATCGGGGACATTCACGCTTACGATTCCTTACCGAAAAATGATGCTTCCGGTCGTTATTCTACTTTCGCTTTCGGTGCTTTACGGTTTGTTCTCCAATGCGGTATTCCCGTTCATTGAAGATGCGGTTAACCCGATTATTGATCCAACAGTTTATATCGATGCTGTGATAAAGGAGTGATGAAATGGCATTTCAGTTAATTATCAATGTAATTCTAGCTTGCCTCTGGATGTTTCTTGAATCGTCGTTTACATTCGGAACCTTTGTGATCGGCTTTTTCATCGGAATCATTTTACTATTTTTCATGCGGCGCTTTCTCGGATCTACTTTTTATATTTTTCGGCTTCTGGCGCTCGTGAAATTGCTTTATAATTTCTTCCACGATTTGGTGCTTTCAACGATTCATGTTAGCCGGATTGTGCTTAAAAAAGATATGAACATTCGGCCGGGGATTTTCCGGTATGATACGCTTCTTGAGACGGACTGGGAAGTTACGATGCTTGCGCTCATGATCACACTCACGCCTGGTACGCTTTCGATTGATATTTCAGATGACTATAAATCGATTTATGTCCATTCACTACATGTACCAAATATTGAAGAAGAAATTGCTACCATTCGAAATTCTTATGAAGGTGCGATCATGGAGGTGTTCCACGGATGATTATCAAAATTGCCTTATCAATTGGTCTTTTGCTTTATTCGATTTCCACTTTTCTATACTTGTATCGAATTTTAAAAGGACCAACAACTTCCGATAAAGTTATTGCCCTTGACTCCATTGGGATGAACCTAGTTGCTATCGTAGCGCTACTTTCGATGTTTTACCGGACCAATGCCTATCTTGATGTCATTCTTTTGATCGCACTACTCGCTTTTATCGGAACGGTTTCATTCTCCAAGTTTATTGAGAAAGGGAAGGTGATCGATCGTGAACGTGATAATTGAGATCATCGTAGCCATCATGATCGTGTTAGGCGGACTCCTGAGTATCTTAGCAGCAATTGGCGTTATCCGCCTTCCCGACGTTTATACCCGAACGCATGCGGCTGGTATTAGTAATACATTTGGCGTCAGCTTGATTTTATTCGCGACAGTGGGCTTTTTCCTTCATTCCGGCGAAGGTTTCCATCCGCGAGTGCTGCTCGCTATTCTCTTCATCTACCTTACTACGCCAGTTGCTTCACACTTAATCAACCGGGCTGCTTATGATACCGGGGTGCCACTTGCCATTCGAATTCGTGACCAGTTGCGCTCTGTCAAAAAAGATGATATTAAAAAACGTCGTAACTTGATTATTCGCCAAGAACAAATCGAAAAAGCCCGCCAAGAAAAAGAAGAGCTTGAGGATCGGCTTGATTGGGAGCTTCGCGAGGAACAAATTGATCAGCGTGAGCGTGATGAAGACCAAGGTCGCGAGCAAGATGAAACGGCGATTAGTGAAGAATCGGACGACTCAGAAAATCAAATTATTGAAGAAGAAGACGAGAAAAATAAGAAAGATGAGTAAAAAAGCTGGATGCGGCTTCTCCCGCTCCAGCTTTTGCTTTGTCATTTTATGCGTTTTGTGCGAACTGCCACCGTGCAGCGACTTATACAAATCAGTTCACCTGCATCATTTGTAATCCGAATTTGCCAAACTTGTGTAGAACGTCCAATATGCATGGGAGTTGCTTCCGCATGAACGAAGCCCTGCTCCACACTTTTTATATGATTGGCATTAATTTCTTGTCCGAAAACAACTTGATTCTTTTCGATATTTTCTCCTGCTCCAAGACTCGCCGCATGTTCTGCAAGAGCAACGGAAACCCCGCCATGTAGATAGCCAAACGGTTGTTTAACTTGATCGGTCACAAGCAGTTCAAGCTCCACGCGGTGTTTTGAAACCATCACTTGTTTTATGCCAATATACTCTCCAAAATCCATATTCTCACCTCTTTGTTTCCATTATATCGGAAAACTCGGTTTTTTGCGGGCTTTTATGTGGTAATATAAAAAGAGAATATATGTAGTAGACTGGGGCGATTTTGATGGTATTGGAAAATGTGCCACTCGTGGCATCGATCGTAGCAATTTTATTTGCGCAATTTGTAAAGGTACCGATTCGATTAATGATTTCACGGAAAATAGAATGGGGCTTGATGTTTTCAACAGGTGGGATGCCAAGTTCTCATTCAGCAGCAGTAACAGCACTTATGACAACACTTGCGATCGAGCACGGATTTGATTCCCCTTATTTCGCCATTGCTGTTGTATTCGGCATTATCGTAATGTTCGATGCAACTGGTGTAAGACGCCAAGCTGGTGAACAAGCAGCTGTCCTCAATAAACTTGTCACTGATTTCCAAGAATTTGTTGAACATGCCAAGGGACTAACGGCACCAGAACAAGCAGAGAAACAAAAACACTTGAAGGAACTTCTTGGTCACAAACCGATGGAAGTTTTTTTCGGGGCAATTACAGGAATTGGCATTGGACTTTTGATTGCTTGGTTAATGGGTAGTTTCTAATTCATTATTCACCAATCTGTCACACACTTTGTTTTTGGAACATGCTACAATGGTTCTATAAAGGAAAAGGAAGTGAACCTCGTGGCACGTGTTATTCGCTTTTTAGAAGAACATTCAGACGAACTCATCAATTACTGGTTTAGCACTTATTATGTTAAATCTGAGGAATATCAAGAGCGTAAGTGTATTCCTGGCTATTTAGACGCACAATATTCGGAAGCAAAACGCTTATTCGTCCAATCGCTAAAAAAATGTTCTACAAAAGACGTTACTGAATCTGTCCGAAATATTGGAGAAGACAGACGTGACATGAATATAGACATCGAAGACATGCTTAAAAGTCACTTTGATTTTTATACAGCCCTCATGGAATTTATAACGATCCATCATGATAAGAAAAACTTAGACTGTTCTGTGAAGGAACTTTTTTCTGCACTGCTTGAACTGCGAAAAATCGAAACGTCATCTGCCCTTGAGCTTTATAAGGGATATACGATTGAACCAAGCTCTACGCGTTTTTAATTGTTATTTTTATTATCTATGAAAAAGCATTTTCCGTTAGTGGGAAATGCTTTTTCGATCTAGTCAGCTTCTCTTCAAACTGTAAAAAAAATTAGTCTCATCTTTTATTTTTAGGCCGTGCTTTCTATGTTACAATTGCATTAGCGAGGAAGGGGGATAATTAATGAAAATACCTGTTTATGTAGCAAGCGCTTTTAGCAAAGACCATAAAGGCGGAAATAAAGCTGGAGTAGTATTCGAACAGGATATAAACGCACTGACTGCTGTTCAAAAAATCGCCATAGCCAAACAGTTAGGTTATGCAGAAACTGCGTTTATATCAGCATCCGAAAAGGCTGACTACAAGTTTGAGTTTTTCACTCCAAAAGAAGAAGTTGATTTGTGTGGTCATGCAACAATTGGCTCTTTTGCAATTCTCATGCATTTAAACAAGCTCTCTCGCAGTCATTATACGATCGAGACAAACAACAGTGTCCTGACTATCACTATACAAGATGATAACTTATTCATGGAACAAAACAATCCAGTGTTCGGTGATACCATCCCTAAAAGCCAGTTCAGCGACTGTTTTGATGTTAGCTTGATAGAGGAAAAATATCCCATTCAAATTGTCTCTACCGGATTAAAAGATATTTTAATCCCAATAAAAAGTAAAACCGCATTACATACCCTACAACCCAATTTTGAAAAAATCAAAGAAATCAGCGAACATTATAATGTTGTAGGAACACATCTATATGCTTTTGATAATACTCAAATTATCACTAGAAATTTCGCCCCACTATATGACATCAATGAAGAAGCTGCAACTGGAACTTCAAACGGCGCATTAGCTTGTTATCTTTATGAGCATCGCTATTTACAACAAGACACTTACATATTTGAACAAGGTTATTCTTTACATTCACCTTCTGAAATTTTAGTTACATTATCTACTACTAGTAAAAATGAAATCGACAAAGTATGGGTCGGCGGAAAAGGTTATTATAGCGAGACTAAATACTTAAATCTAGATAGCTTAAAATAATTAAAAAAAAGCACATTGCTTAAGTTAAGCAATGCGCTTTTTTTATGCCTTATTTATAGAATTTGAACTTTCCTTTACTCATCATTGTACCAAGTCCACCAATTAATAATAGCGCACGGTCATCAATGACTTTCTTCATAAAGGAAGCGGGATAGCCTTTGATATTTTTACCAAAAACAACACCAATTGCATCGTTATCGCCTAGCGAGCAAACCGTTCCTTTTTCATGATATTCAAAATCAACAAGATCACTTTCACCTTTTATCAGTTTAGCTAAGTTGATCGCAGCAACATCTGCTTGTTGCATTGCAATTTGAGCAGTTGTTGGGTACGGGCGATCATTCGCTGGATTGATAATAAGTGAGCAGTCACCAATGATTAGAATTTCTTCATTACCAGGAACCGTCAAATTATGATTTACTTTAACACGTCCACGACCTGCTTCAAATCCAGATGCTTCGATTACGCTGCTACCACGTACGCCAGCAGCCCAGATAATAGTACCTGCTTTAATTTCTTTTTCTTCTGTTTCACTTTCTGCATAACGAACACCTTCAGGAGTTGCCTCTTTAACAGGTTTTCCTACAAGGAACTCAACGCCGCGATCTTCCAGTACACCAACGCCGTAATCTACAAGAGTCTGATCAAATTGCGGTAATACTTTTGGAGCCGCTTCTAAACAGATAATCCGAACTTTTTCACGCGGAACATCATATTTTTTAACAAGCTCAGGAATCCGGTTAGTTAGTTCTCCAAGGAACTCGATACCAGTAAAACCAGCGCCACCAACAATGATCGTAAGCAGTTCATCTTTTTGTTCTGTTTTCCATTTCGAGAATTGTTCTTCGATATGAGCACGAATTTCTTTAACAGATGGAATGCTCGTGATCGTAAGTGCGTATTCTTTTAGTCCTTTAATACCGAAAGTTTCAGCTTCTGAGCCAAGACCCACTAAAAGATAATCATAAGAAATATCTCCTTGATTTTTTAGTGTCACGGTTTTTTCGTCTTTATTGATCTTAACGACTTCATCTTGAATAAAAGTCGTCTTATTGGAATCTACAACTTTTGAAATTGGATAAACCAATTTTTCTGGTTCTAGCGTTCCTGCTGCTGCTTCATGTAACCATGTTGTTTCTTGGTGATAGTCATTCTTGTTCACAAGAACAATTTCTGCTTCAGCATTTGCTTGTTGTAACTTTCTAAGCGTCTTAAGTCCACCGTATCCTGCGCCTAAAATGACAACTTTTGGTTTACTCATCTGTAATCACATCTACTTTCCCTTTATATTTTTTTCACAAACTACTATGCAAATGATTCCTTTTGGACAGTAAGCGTAGAGACCTGCGCTGATACATCTACCCTGCGTGAAAAATACCACTTATAACTATAATGATAGTCGTTTTTCAACTAGATTTCAAGCCATAAAACGCCATTACCTAAAGGAATTTAAATGGTCTGGTTTTTAAACAAACAGAAAAACGTCTAACTAATCATTTTGACTGTTTTGTTACATTTTTAACAAACAATTGGTCTATCAAGAAAGCGCTTTCTTTTTTTACTATTCAAAAAAGATTGTGAAATAAATCACTTCATTTTTTATGTGCTTTTAAGTTAAACTACCTTCTTTTCAATTGAGTTTATGCTAGAATAGATGTGTTATGTAAGTGCATAATAGTTCTTTGCAATTGGAGGGGAACATATTTGGATAAAAATACCAAAATTTATGATATTACAATCGTCGGAGGTGGTCCAGTTGGACTTTTTGCGGCGTTTTACGGAGGCATGCGAAATGTAAGTGTTAAAATCATTGAAAGTTTGCCTCAGCTTGGTGGACAGCTTTCTACACTCTACCCTGAAAAATATATTTATGACATTCCAGGTTTTCCGAAAGTTCGGGCGCAAGAACTGGTAAATAATTTGATTGAACAAATGAATCCTTTCTCACCGGAAATTTGTCTCGGTGAAACCGTTACTTCGATTGAAAAAGAAGCGGATGGGACTTTTGAAATTTTGACAGATCAGGATACTCATTACAGCAAAACAATTATCATTACTGCTGGAAATGGCGCTTTCGAACCACGCAAACTCCAACTAGATGAAGCCGTACAATATGAAAATAAAAACTTGCATTATTTCATCAACGATTTAAACCGTTTTAAAGGCCGCAATGTAGCTGTCTGCGGTGGTGGAGACTCTGCTGTCGACTGGGCCTTGATGCTTGAGCCGATTGCAAATTCGGTTGCAATTGTTCACCGTAGAGCGACTTTTCGCGCCCATGAACATAGCGTAGAGCGACTGCAAAATTCAAACGTCGAAATTTTAACACCTTTCATTCCAACAGCGCTAATTGGAAATGAATCAGGAATCGAAAAAGTTATTTTAAATGAAGTAAAAGGCGAACAAGAAAAAGAGCTCGTCCTTGATGACTTTATCGTTAATTACGGCTTTGTTTCATCACTTGGCCCAATCAAAAATTGGAATCTTGAAATTGAGCGAAACTCGATTCTTGTCAATTCAAAAATGGAGAGTTCAATTCCAGGCATTTACTGTGCGGGCGATATCTGTACCTATGATGGTAAAGTCAAACTCATCGCAACTGGTTTCGGGGAAGCCCCAACTGCAGTAAACAATGCGGTTGCGTTTATCGACCCTGGAACAAGAGCACAACCCATGCACTCTACTTCGTTATTTTCTTAAGTACAACTTAAAAGGGACTTGGCGTTTGCCAAGTCCCTTTTCTCCGTTAAAGACTCTATCATGGTTTTGTTTTTCATCTATTCTCTTGCTTTATTAAGCGTCTCTCTTTATCACTGTAAATCTGTTGTTGAATGCGGTGCATCCGGGCTCTAAGTTCTTGCAATTCCCGTTCAAGTGAAGCATTCTCTTCTTTTTGCTTCTTGTTTTGAAGTAAACCTTGCTTGATCCTCCTTAGCATCTCTTCATCACCTCATCTATTTATCTATCTCTCTATAGCTAAATACTATCATAATTTACAGCCCTATAACGAAAAATGTCGTAAAAAGTCTATTCTAGGTCATAAACAACTAATGTAAGCGCTTTATTTTAAAAATTAGTGTTGTAGTTTAAATAATCTGTAATTTTATACGTTTTCTACAGAACAAATTCGGGAAAAGTAAATTATTCCTTATGCTAAAGGAGGAGACGATTAAATGAAAGTTTTAATTATAGGGGCAAATGGACAAATTGGCAGAAAAATTGTTCGTCTGCTTAGTCCCACAAATTTTGTGCGTGCAATGGTACGTAAAGCAGAACAAATGCCAGATTTAGAAAGTCTAGGAGGTCATCCTATTATCGGTGATTTGGAAAAAGATTTCAGCTACGCTTACGACGAAATCGACGCTGTCGTGTTTGCTGCAGGATCCGGTGGGCAAACGGGCGCGGACAAGACGATTGCGGTCGATCAATTTGGCGCGATAAAAGCGATAGAAACCGCAAAGGAGTATGGCGTAAAGCGTTTTGTACTCATTAGTTCCCTTTTCGCTGGTGAGCCTGAAAAAGGGCCTAAATCGCTTGAGACTTATCTTGAAGCCAAAGGCCGAGCAGACGATGCCCTGATAACTAGCGGACTTGAGTATACTATCTTGCGGCCAACTACACTTTCGAATGATGAGCCTACTGGGAAAGTTGCCGACGTTACTTCATTTGGCGAATCAACTGTGACTCGCGCAGATGTTGCTGCTTTCGTTACGGCAGTTTTACCAGAAGAAAAAACTTTTAAAAAAATTTATACGTTTGCTAATGGCGATATACCAATTAAGGAATATCTCTAACCATATTTAAAAGCATCTCTATTAAATTTGAGATGCTTTTTTCTATTTGTATGTTCCCTTTCCACCATATTTATTTCGTGAATGAAAATGAAGCTTTAAAAAGAGACTAAGAAAAAACATTGAAGTGATTTTGAGACAATTATGTGACATGAAAATTTTAAATATAATGCACCTTTTTCTTGCCAAATATATTCGTGAACACGAAGCAGAAGAAACAACCTGGCTAGGCGTAAATTTCATCATTCTTTTAAGTAAAAAAATAGACGTAAACGGTTGATGGTTCAAACAACAATTTTTTTCGAAGGCTAGGTGGCCTGATGTTCTTTAAGGCAATATTCCGTTTGAATAGACAAATACTTATTTCTTTCTCTAGTAGTGATCCAAGAAGGTTAAAATTTCAATCACCCTTTGTTTATAAGTGGCAGATAGTTTTTTTACCCTTTCGTATCCTTTTTGTTTCATTCGTCCTACAACATCTAAACGATCAGAATAAAAATCAATTTTAGCATGCATCTCCTCTGAATCTGAAAAAAAATCAGCTTCTTCTCCTTCTACAAATAATGCTTTATGTTCATCTGTCCGCTCTGCTAAAAGAAAACCACCACAAGCTGGAATTTCAAAGGTGCGGGCTGTATGCTGCTCGTTAGAAAGATGAGTTAAAAAGCCTAGTGAAATATTGCTTGCCTCAAATACTTTTGCCATGTTTTGCATATATACGCCTTCATAGGTACAAAAACGACGCAATTGATTATCTTTGGGTAACTTATTCCAGTTTGTCCCCCAAACCTTAAGGTCATAACCTCTTTTAGCAATTTCCTCCAGCCATTCGGATCGCTTTGCTTCCATTCTCCCGACAAAAGTCAGCATTGAGCCATAGTAACTTCGCTCAAATTCAGTCATGCCAGTTGGATGATGGATAGAAGGATCATAAGCATATTGGGTTTGTACAACATTGGTACAACCATATTTCTTATATTTGGTCACCTCTGTTATTTTTGGAGTGACAACAATATCATATTCGGTAATCGCTTTGTTGAGTACTTTTGATGTATGATAGCGGTCGTCAAATAGAAAGTCAGGATGAAAATGAATAGTTTTCGCTCCAAGTTTTTTAGCATAAATAATTGTTTCTTTATCTACCCATAACCCTTTGACGACAAAAAAAAGGTCAGGCTTAGTTTTCTTCAAGGCATCCATGATTCGTTCATTAAACTGTTGATACTTTCGGGAATACGGCTTATTCATGATTCTCATATAGACACGTTCAGCTGGTGTGTAATGATAAAAGTAATAGTCAGTTGAAATAGTAATCACCTGAAAATCGAGTGATCGAAAACCGTCAAAAAATGATTGGCTATTAGCTCCTGGAAAGGTAGCGCCTACACACAGCACTGTTCTTTTACTCATAATTCACCTCTAGTGACCTGTTCAAATTTTAAATATAGTTTTTTATAATAGTCCGATTGATAGTGGGAAACGGAATGTCCAAATGGGTAGCGAACGTCTCCGATATAAGCTTCCCCCCGCATATTGATCACTTTCGCCTTTGGGAAAATGGTTAAAAAGTACTGATCAAGTTCCCGCCAAAGTTGATTGTATTTTGCGATTCGAGAAAGATTTTCATAAGAACGCTCTCTCCCTTTTTCATCGATATAACGGGTCGTTAACTCTGCTTGATTTAAAATGAGCTGTTCTTCATCTAAGTAAGGCGAAATCTTTTCTTTAAACTGGCGAACCGCAGAAAGCCAATAGTTTAAAAATTGCTGCCAGTTGTCTTGACTAACTAATCTTTCAATAGACAAATCTTGTTGAATTCGGCTCTGCTCAATAATAGGTGAGATAGTCACAGCTTGTTTAGCGCTAATAAATGCTACTTTTTTGAGTGCGTCTGCATATAAATCTATCATCAAAAAGTCTGGGGATTCTTGCTTTAGTTTTTGAAAAAAAGTTTTTTCAAAATCAGCAACAACAAACTTCTTTTTTTCAGGTGGAATATCTTCATAGTGATCAATTTCGAAGAAAAACGGCTCCGTCATGAGCGTGATCAGCGAAGAGTGAAACTGCGTAAAGACAACGGTATAATTTTTTTTATACTCAGGATTAAAATAATCATTCGAATTTAAGAAATTTCGACTAAAACACGTTCCGAGTACACCTATTTTTTGTACCATATTATTTTTTCACTCCTTCGTCAATTTTTGCAAACTTTCCCGTAAAAATGGCGGGAAATAATGGGCCACTTCTTGATGTTTAACATATTCTTGCTTGTCTAAAACAAGACGGTAATCCTGTTGTTTCAAGTCTTTAATTAAATCTGCGATATGTTCATTATACGTGTGCTCTTTTGTTGAAAAATGTAGATAGAAATCTGTTTGGCTTCCTTTTTTTTCATATATTTTATTTCTGAGAATCCCATCCAAATAAGAAACTGAGTAAATTCCTGATTTCCCCACCATGCCTTCAAATGTCTCTTTTTTTTCCGGAATATCGGTTAAATATTTGCCCAAAAAATATTGCGGCGCCCCCGAAATAATGGCATCTGCCCCAAGTTTAAGTCCAAAGTACATAGCCGCGTATCCCCCTTTGCTCGTCCCCACGCAGATGATTTGTCGATAGTTTTTTTGTACACTTGTTTTAGTAATAAGCTCAGCCACAGCTTTTTCCGGGTTATTGCTCCCTTCATGAAACAAATAATACCCTCCCTGCTTGTTATGACCAAAATCATCTAAAATAAACAACCGAACAGCTTCAATATCTTTTGTAGTTGCCATATAATTATAAGTTGCCGGAATGCCTGGACGGGAAAATGCGCTGAATACAATCACTAAACTATCGTTCCGAGAATTTTTTTTCATATAATATTTTACAACTGTGTGATTACTTGCATGATATTTCCTGCTGATGAGTTTAAAATAGAGACCAATGAATCGTTTTTTCATATTTTTTCTTCCTTTTTTCTTAAATTTAGATGGACAATAGCTAATGCAATCCCTACGCCAAGCCACACGACACGCATTTCAAAAATACTGCTACTACCGATTGAAATTGCAACAAAAGCAATAAGAATACTCAGAGAAGTTCCTGTCAATAGTCCCTTTTCATTTACAAACTGTCTACATGCATAAACAAGTAGCCATATAAAAAAGAACAACACACAGCATAACCCTAAGATTCCCACATCTGCGAGTGTAGCTAACCAAAAATTGTGTGCACTCATTGTCTGCTGCATATCATCAGGAATATTGACAGTTCCATAAAGCGCCTGAAAAATATAATTTGGAACCACCCCGATGCCGACACCAAGAAAGTGGCTCTCCTTTGCAACATTTAAGCCTGTTTCATAGATCAGCAAACGCTGATCGGTCGATGTTTCTTTACCAACTAAATAACCAAATTCTTGTTTTCCAATAAGTTGCATGACAAGTAGAAAGATACTAACCAAATTAATGCCGATAAACAGTAGAATACCAGAAATAAGCTTCGAGAATAATTTGATGATAAGTAAAAGTAGCATGATTCCAAACGCTAAAAGCCCAGTTCGTGACTCACTTGCTACCACTAAGAAAAACAAAATCCCCATACTGCTTAAAGCAATGAGCCATCTCCACCACATATTTTTCTGAAATAGCAAATAAATAAATAATGGGAAATAGATTGACAAGTAGGAGCTAAAATCATTCGTATTGGTAAGTAGTCCTGTTGGACGGTAATCTGGATATCCCTTTCCAGCTAAGCTTGAATACCATAAATGATTTCCTGTGAACATTTCATAGCAGCCAACCCCAATAGATAGAAGAAAAGGTGGAATGATCCAATACAGCAATTTTTTTAGGTCTTGCATCTGCCTTACGTAATACACAACAAGGAAAATAAGATAAAAACTTTCTAATTGAAAATAAATGGCCCGTAGACTTAATTGTAAATCTTGACTCCATATAAGCGTCACAATAGAAAACCCTATCCATGATCCAATTGCCAGTAACGGAACTTTAATTGCCTTCAGAAATTGCCAATCTTTCTTCTCAAATAAGAACAAAACAAAATGAAGGAGGAGCACTATCCGGAATAAAAATAACCCGCCCATTCCTGGAAAACTTAAATAAGGTCCAAAGATCGCAGCAATAGCGACGATAGCAAATAAAAATTGTGTAATACGCTTAAGTAAAGTATCCGCTAAAATGATACAAAGTCCTATGGCTATAGCCAGAAGAATGATAAACGGGTAAACCGCCGCAATTATGCTTATTAAAACAAATAAAGCGCCAACTGGAATTTTTTTAATAACCATAGTAATCATATTTCTTTTTGTTATATTTAACATTATTTAATACAGCACCAGTTGCTTTAACGCCCGACTTATCTAGTAGTTTTTTTGCACTGGAGAGTTCTTCTTCCTTCGTTTTGTTATTATTAACAACAAGAATTCCTAGATCACAGGATGACGCTATCAGTCTAGAATCGGTAAATAAGTTAATTGGTGGACAATCAAAAATAATATATTCATAACCCAATTCAAGTGCTTTTTGCGTAATGCTTTCCACTCCTTGGATTCGTAATAGTTCAAGTGGATTAGGCGGAATTGCTCCAACTGCTAGAAAATCTAAGCATTCTGTTGCATGATAAACCACATCTTCCAGTTTTGAGCGTCCCGTCAAAACATTTGATAGTCCTTCCCTGCCTTTTAGACGGTACAATTTTGTAAGACTCGGGGAATAAAAATCTGCATCAATTAATAATACCTTTTGTTTAAAATTAGCCGTTGTTTTGGCAAAATTTGTACTAAAAAAAGTTTTTCCTTCACCTTTATTTGATGAAGTAATGGCAATGATTCGAAATATGTCATCTTGGCTATGCATATACTGAATATTAGTTTGAATTGCCGAGAATTTTTCTTGGAGGATCCGATTCAAGGATGGTAATTGTTCTACTTTATTTTTTTTCCCCATGTAACTCAGCTCCTTAATCTTTAATTTCAGGGACATCCCCCAGATATGTGATATTTAACAGCGTGATTTGCTCCTGTGATTTAATTGTTCGATCTGTGAACGTCATCAGTAAAATAAATATCGTAGCTAGAATGGTACTGACAAAAAGAGCAATTAAGTTCATAGAAATTCCTTGACTAATTAATCGGACACTTGGCTGTTCTAAAACAATAACTGTACTGCCTTTAAATAACTTGGGTATTTCCTTTTCAACTGTTTTCACATAGGCTTGACTCACTTGTTTCGCTTGCTTCTGGTCTTGATCAGTATACGTAATATGAAAAACTAGTGAATTTTGATCTGAACTGATCGAAAGCCGACTAGCCAGCCCTTTACTATCTTTTCCAGCAATTTGTTCTTCTGTATTGACTAATGCCATAATTTTACTGCTTTTTAAAACTGAAGAATACGTTGTAATGAGTTGAATGCTGTTTCGAATTCCTTCTTGTGTATAAAGTTCATTTTCTTTTTGCTCTACATTAATCAAAAGTGATGTTTCTGCTTGATATTCATCGGTATGAATGTACTTTTGATATACCCAAACACTCATTTGCGCCACCAAAAGAATCAAAACAATCCAAAGTATATTTTTCTTAACCGTTTGAAACAAATTCCCCACCGTCACATTTTTTTTACTCATAAATCCCCAACCTTATTTTTTTCCCAAAGTCTTCATATAACTCAACTAATTTTTCCGATTCGCACTGCCAGTTATATAGCTTTTTAAAGGCTCGGAAGCCATTCTCTCCCATCTCTACAGTTCTTTTCTTATCCTCTTTTAGCTTGATTACTAGGTCTGCTAATCCTTCTGGGTCAAAAGGATCTACTGTATATCCACAGTCTGCTTCTGTTAAAATTTGTGTAAAATCTGGGAAATTGGATGCAATGATGGGAATCCTTGCTGCCATGTATTCAAATAGTTTTGTGGAATGTGAATTTAAGTTATTTGGTGTAGGATGCAGCAAGCACAGCCCGATATGACTTTGATAATAGTGTTCCCAGATATCTTTATATTGCATTCGCTCAAGCTGCTCAATATGTTTTTCAAGTTTATTCGTTACAATAAAATCCGCAACTTTGTCTTCATCTGTAAACACAGGCCCGATTAGTTTTAACTTAAAATCAAGACATCCTTTTTCACGTAAGGTCTTTGCAAGCTCCAACATATTGAAAAGCCCTCTTTGCTCTGTTAAAACACCTACATAGATTAGCGTAAATTTTTGTGTAGGTATTCCTTTAATCTCCGGCGGCATGATTGGATAATTTAACACATCCACCGTTTTTATAGCTTGATTTTTAGCATAATTTTTTTTGTATGAAATCTCTGCATAAATTACTGCATCCACCCATTTCAAATAGTACTTTTCGATTGCCGCTATGAATTTAGATAAAAAAGTCCTACTGAAGCGGGGAATCCATTGCTTCGTTAAAATAGCTGCTGGTAAATGCTCATGCATGTCATAAACTGTCTTTACTTCACTACCATATTTTTTCTTGATTTTTTTAGCTAGAAACAAAAGCTCTGGATCATGAAAATGAAAATTCCTTGCTCTTGATTCTACAAAGGCTTGAAACAAAACCCGCATGTGATGATGTCGATCTTTCCGCTTAAGCACTGGCAAATAATGCATTTCCAAATTAGTAATACTTTCTTTTTCGCCATCAAAGTCTAGTGCATAAAATTCGACTTGAAACCCTTTCTTTGCAAGTGATTTTGCTTCTTTAAAATAAATTCTTGTATCCGACCAAACATGTACAGAACTACACATAAAGATTCTGTTAGCTTTTCTTTTTTCCAATCCTTTTCATCCTCTACATTTTTTTAATAAAGAATCATTCCATGTCTCTAAGTTGAATTCACAGACAATCGTATTTCGTGCTGCTTTGGATATTTCGTTCCACTCTGATTGTTTCATATGCAAAAGGTCTATCATACATTTTGCAGCATCTTCAGGACTATCTTCAGGCACTAAAAACCCATTTTCACCATTTCTAATCAGTTCAGGTATTCCGCTATGATACGTAGAAACCACTAATTTCCCCCTTCCCATCGCCTCCATCAGCACCATTGGAATTCCTTCCATATCTCCATTTTTAGCAGTTTGACTTAACTGGATAATGCAACTAGCCTCTTCCACTGCTTTTTTTACAACTGTTTGGGTTTGTGCTCCGTGCAGTGTAACCACATCGTTCACATCCAGCTCATCAATAAGTTCCATCAACTCTTTTCTCAGTTCCCCGTCGCCTAATATATCTAAATGAAAAGGGATAGATAGACGTTTTTTCAAGATAGCCATTGCTTGAATAGCTGTTTTCATCCCCTTCTTTTCCGTTAATCTTCCGATTGTCAAAAATCGAAGTGGATTCTGTTTCTGAGATTGATGATAGCTGAACTCATCTGTATTAATCCCCATACGATGAATGGTAATATTTTCTTCGATCCCACCATAAATTTGTAGTTTTTCAGCAAAATAGCGGCTAATTGGAAGCAATTTAATATCACTTCTAAATAAGTCGCTATAAATCCCTTGTCCCCATTTTTCAACAAAAGAAGTAATATCCTGACCATGAAAGAACACCATCGTCCGTTCATTAAGAAGTCCTAAGCTTTTGTAAAAGTTAGCAATATTTCCATTGGGACCATAGTGAATAATAACCGCATCTGTTTGATGACGTGAAAGAAAATAAGACGCACTATAAAGTAAACGAAGTGATGATGACATTTGACCGTATTTTCGCCATTTCAAAGTTTCTATAGCCACTTTTCTATTTCGAACAAATAATTTTGCAAACAACAGACTGGCTTTTAAAAGTCGCTGTCCCTTTTTCGATGGAATATCAAGAAAGGTTGTTTTTGAAAGTAAATCATATTCTGAAACTGTCTGATGATCCTGCTTGTTAACAACCTTATTCCAAGCAAGAATCTCTATCTCTACACCTCGATCGAGTAGCCCTGTAATCTGGTTTAAAATAAAAGTTTCCGAGAGCTTTGGGAAGCTGGAAATAAAAAACAATACTTTCATTGGTTTTTCTACTCTATTTTCTAGAATAAATGAGTGCTTTCTTTTTGTTATGGTCATTTATAAGCCTTCCTTATCAGTTCTATTTTTTCCCGGCAAAAACTGCTGAACAAATCTGAAATCCATTATTGTTGTAAGTAATCCATATACGATAACTCCAATTACCGCATAGAAAACTAAATTGATGATTTCTGATGAAAAAGCAATCGATTCTTTTACTACATAGATGATACCTGCCATGATAGCCGCATTAACAACAGATTTTCCGGTTTCTTTAGCAATAGCTGCAAATTCATATTTGAAAGACATTTTTTTTGCTAAGACTAGAATAGCTAGAATGAGTGCGAACAAGGCTACAACTAGTGGAGAAATCATCAGAGTAATTACTCCTATTTTAAAAACACCAACGATTAAAAATAAAATTTGAAAGATAATCGTTAATGTACTATTCACAACGGGAGTAACGGTGTCCCCCAGACTATAAAAAATTTTAAAAGTTAGCTCTTTAAACACTGTAAACGGAAGGCTAAGCAGCAAGAACAAAAGAAATTGAAAGACTTGAGCACTTGATGCACTATCAAAGCTTCCACGTTCAAACAACAAACTAATCACTTCGCGCCCCAGAACCAGCATACCGGCAACGACTGGCACAATTAGTAAAACTAATAGCTTCATATACTGAATAAATTTCGCCTTGCCGATTTGAAGTGACTCTTGAAAACTTCTGCTTAAATTCGGATAAATCATGGAGAGTAAGTTGGTGACTAGTAGCACTTGAAAAATACTTATAATTTGGTTTGCATAGGTCATCATAGAAATATAGCCAGTCCCAAAATAGCTTCCTAATAAATTGGGCAGTAAAATCGTCACTTGATAGAGAATAGCTCCGAATAGTGAAGGAAGTGTAAGCCGTATTAATCGTTTATACTCATCTGAACGAAAAGCAAAGGAAAATCTAAATGCCCATTTCCGATTTGAACAAGCAAGTAGAGTGGCTTCGATGAGAAATGAAAAAGCTACAGAAAGAGCAATTTGATAAATGGTGAGCTGCGAGCCGTAAAACAGAAGAAATAATAAGTTAAGAAAGGTTGCTATGAACCCTACAGCTTTAATCCAGATAAACTTTCCCTCAACTTCTAAATTGGAAATTTGTAGCCAAGAATACATTCTAAATAGTTGTCCAGCCCCCATAATAAAGGTCAGTAGGTAGGTCATATAATAAAACGGCTCGCTTACTTTCCAGTGAAAATACTCCATGCCGACAAATCCCATTAAATAGACAAGTATCAAAAAAAACAAACTTACAGATAGGATAGTTACGAGATAGGAATTTAATACTCTTCTTGCTTTTTGTAATTGCTCTTCTGATACGTTTGTTAAAAATGGGATTACAACTGTCGGAATTGCTGCTCCTCCGATATTAACAATTGCAACCATCATTAAATTAGCCAGATTAAAGGCATCCATTTCACTCGAAACTCCAAATTGCTTTGCAAGTAAAGTAGTTCGCAGCATCGATAAAACTTGAATGCCAACAGTGAAAATAATCACACTATAAAAGACATTTACGATTTTGGTTTTCGGCAAACTCATCACGATCTTCCCATTTAGATATTATAAACATTGCATAATGTTGGCTCTTTTTTGCGGGATTTAACTACAGCTGGTGTTCCAAGAGCTATCGAATCTGCAGCGATATCCTTAATAACAGTTGCACCTGCACCAACTAAACTCCTTTTTCCTACTGTAAGTCCTTGAATAATTGAAGCCCCTGCACCAATAAAAGACACATCATTTATACAAACATTCCCACATAAAGTGGTGTTTGGTGAAATATTTACAAAAGATCCTATTTGGGATTCATATTCAATAACACTTCCAGTTAAGATGCTTGTATGGTGCCCCACCTTAACTCCATGCATGACTGCGGCATTCGCCGAAATATAGGTTCCAGCCCCGATTTCCACTGTCTTATCTACATAAGCAAAAGGATGTATAAGAGTTGCATAACGCTCTAAAGGAATATCTACTAATCGTTTTACCACTTGAAAGCGATCTTCTACTTTCCCAATAGCCAAAATAAAGTAGACATCTTCCTGTAGCAAAAGCTCGCTATATTCAAGAGGCGCTTCAAATGAATCGCCCTTTTTGCGAGGAATTTCAATTTGATCATCTAAAAATCCCGAAAACCTGTATCCAAAGTCATATTGTTCAAGCATATTTTTTAACATTCTGCCTTGCGAACCATATCCAATGATTACAAGATTCTTTTTAACCTTTAAAACGTTCTGCTGTAATGCTCTCATTTTGATTAATTCCCTCCCTTAAAAGAACAACCCGAATGGTGCGAAATAGAATTTTGACATCTAGCCAAAATGAAACAGAATTTACATATTGGACATCTAACATGAACTTCTTTTTCCAACTAATTGCATTCCGTCCATTTACTTGTGCCAAACCAGTGAGTCCAGGTTTAACTTCAAGTCGTCTTTTTTCGCTTTCCGTGTATAAAGCAATATAGTCACTTGTGAGGGGACGTGGACCTATGAAACTAATATCCCCTTTTAAAATATTTACAAGTTGAGGAATCTCATCAATACTCCACTCTCTCAAAATTTTCCCAATCGGACTAATGCGTTGCTTTGCCCCACTTTCCTCACTCAAAATATCATCATACATAGACTTAAATTTATATTGCTTAAACGAACGTCCTCTAAGACCTGCCCTTTCGCAAGTATAAAATGGATTCCCTTGATAGTAACAAGCTAAGAATAGAGTGAGAAAAGAAAGTGGTATTACAAGAATTCCCAAAATCAACGCGGCCATTAATCGATCTATCATTTCCTTTATTCTTAGATAAATTTCAACTTGCATGCTGACCCCTCCTTCATTTGAGAACCAACGATTTTTTTTCTCCTCCACGTCCGATGGATTGATAATAAATCCCCAGTTGTACCATTTCATTTGGGTCGAAGCAATTTCTACCATCAACTATAATTGGACATTTCATCCATTTTTTAAAGTCTTCAGCTTTTAGTTTTTTAATTTCTTCCCACTCTGTCACAATAAGTGCTGCATCTGCCTGATTAAGCGCCTCCTCAATCATATCCACCATTCTAATATTTTGTGGCAAAGCTTTATTACTTTTTTCCACAATTGGGTCATAAGCATAAACAAGCGCACCTTGATTCGACAGTTCTTCAATTATTCTTAATGCAGGTGCTTCTCGAATATCATCCGTATTCGGCTTAAATGCAACCCCAAGAATCGCTATTTTTTTTCCGTTAATCGTGTCCATTTTTGTTAGTAACTTTTTGACAAGGATTTTTTGCTGCTTAGAATTTGTTTTAATAACTTCTTGTAAAAGCTGAAACTTCATACCCGATTCTTTAGCGATTTGTAATAATCCCAGTGTATCCTTAGGAAAACAAGAACCACCGTAGCCAGTTCCTGCTTGTAAAAATTGACTTCCAATTCGTTTATCTAATCCCATCCCAAAGCTTACTTCTTGAATATCTGCACCTACAAGATCACACAGATTAGCAATTTCATTTATAAAACTAATTTTAGTAGCTAAAAAAGCGTTTGACGCGTATTTAATCAGTTCAGCACTTTTAGGACTTGTAATAACCATCGGAATATCAAATGGAGTATTAATTCTTTCCATCGTTTTTATCGCTTCTTTGTCTTCTGACCCAATGATAATTCGATCTCCTTCAAATAAATCGCTAAGTGCTCTTCCTTCTCGCAAAAACTCAGGATTTGAAACAACTGTAACTTTATGCTGTGCACGTTCATTCATCATTTTTTGCAAAGAATTATTTGTCCCAACTGGCACAGTGCTTTTGATAACTATAATGGTTGGTCCGTTAATTGAGTCAACAATTTCATTAGATGCTTTATCAAAAGATGTCATATCAATTTCTCCATCAATTC
This sequence comes from Listeria kieliensis, assembly GCF_003369925.1. Lineage (GTDB taxonomy): Bacteria > Bacillota > Bacilli > Lactobacillales > Listeriaceae > Listeria > Listeria kieliensis_A. The sequence goes on from NZ_LARY01000003.1 coordinate 35,213, forward strand.
CAGTAGGTGTACCAACTGCAAGATAAATAGTATCAGCAAAACGAATGCCTTCATCAAAAGATGTCGTAAAATCTAATCTTTCTTTAGAAATATTCTTTAAAATTAAGGATTCTATTCCAGGCTCATAAATAGGTGAAATTCCTTTTTTTAGTTTTCTTATTTTTTCTTCGTTAATATCAATGCAAGTAACATGATGTCCAATTTCTGCTAACCCAACACCAGTAACCAAACCAACATATCCTGTTCCGACAATAGAAATATTCATCTTTTCTCACTCCACTCATTAGTAACATGTTCAAAAATCCCAACTAAATCTATGACAGCACCTTTAGTACTATATTTCTCTTTAGCTAGATTTTTTATTTTTCCTTTCAAACTATTTAAATATTTTTTTTTGTCCTTTAATTCAATTAGCAAATTAGCTAATTGTTCTGGTTTTTTGGCATCGACATAATAGCCAATACCTCTCTCTTCAACGATATCTTTTGTCCAGCCATTCGAATTCACGATGATTGGTTTCCCTGCAGCCAAAGAATCAAAAAATTTATTTGGAGAATTTGTGGCTAGAATTGGTTTTGGTAAGAAACTTGTAATTGTAATATTGGCTATATCTAAATACGTGGGAACATCTTTTTTTTCAATACTGTCAATAAAAATTACATTTTGTAAATTGCGTCTCTCACTTTCAGTAACTAAGAAAGGTTTTACCTTACCACTTCCTACAACAAGAAGTTTAATTTCTCGAATATTTTGTTTTTTAATAAGTTCAGCGGCATCTAGTAAATAATGCAAACCATTTGCTTCCCCCATGGCTCCAATATGGGATACTATAAATTGATCTTTAAGCGAGTACTTTGCCATAATATCTTGTTTAAGTTTTTTATTAATATTTTCTTCTGAAAAAAGTTCTATATCTGCTAGGTTAGGAATAACAGAAATCTTTTCTTTTGGGACACCTCTTGAAAGCACTCCATCTGCCATACCTGGCGATAAACACACTACGTACGCTGCCTTCCTATAGATTTGTTTTTCTACAAAGCGAAGTAAATGTTGAAGAGGTTTAACATTTATATAGCCCATTTGAATAGGTGCTTCGGGCCACAAATCGCGTACTTCAAAAATGAAAGGAACATCTAGTTTCTTACTTAATTTCATAGCAGGAATTCCTATTGTTAGAGGTGTTGAGGTAGCAAATATCAAATCAATATTTCTTAATTGCCTACCAATTCGTTCTGATTTTTTCATAAATTTCAAAAATTCCTTAATGCGTTCTTTTTTATTCATGAAATTACTATAACAACTACTAACAGCTAATATTTCTACGCCTTTGATATTATAAAACTTTACATCCGCTTTTATCTTATATGGTCGTTCCTGTTTCATAAATGCATCTGTCGTAATAACAGTAACTCTATGTCCATTCTCAACAAGTTTTTGTGAAAAAATAAAACTTCTAACGGAGGTGGATGACGATAGAGTTGCAAAATATTGATGTAAATATAAAATATTCATTCAGCCCCACCTTTTTTATACATATTTTAAAATGAAAGGTTTTTCCATACTACTCGTTCTGTTGTATTAACTGGACTATAGGTTAAATCTGCTTTTTTTAAGTCATCCGCAATAATATAATAACCTTTTCCACGCACTTCTTTTCCTGGCCTCACAACTTCATTAATATTTTTCAAGCTGCCTTTTGCATAAAAATAATGTTCGTCATTATCTGACAGAAAAAAATCTGCTGCAACAATACCTTGCTCTTTTTTAGAAATGTTCTTTGCTTTATATGAAATTACAAGCTCCTTTTTACCTTTCTCGGAACTTTTTTTCACCTCTATTTTAGTGGGGAGGATTTCCCATGACTTTGTTTTTTTATTCTCTATGTCTTTGGATTGCGTTTGCTCTCCACAAGCTACTGAGATAAATAATATCAACATCAAACTTATTATTAATCCTACCTTTTTCATCAAATTGCTCCTTCTACATATTTAATAAATCACTGATACTTTCTTCAGGGATCATTAATCCATCCTTTTCTGTAAAAATATATTTTCCATCTTTTAATTTATTCAATAACCTTGATACAGTTACTCTATTGCAATTACAATATTTGGCTAAATTTATCACCTTGATCTCTTTCGGAAACACTAGGCATGGCAAATTGAAAGCTCGCTGATTTAATCTAGCAATCTGTAACATACTATGAATAATTCGTTCATTTGAGTTTGAGAAATTTACTTTTAGAAAGTCCATATTCTTCTCAGCTTTTAGATATTGCTCTAAAAATAAGTGAACAAGTAAACCATCCTTTTCTAAATTATCAAAAATCATATTTGAATCAAGTACTGCGATGTGACTATTTTTAATGTTGCTTAAATTACAAGTTTTATCATCTCCCACATTAAAAATAAAACTTCCTTCTATATCAAAACTGTACTGACACATCTTCGTTATTCGATTACAATCTTCTTTAACTAAAAGCCCTCCCAATATAATAATAAATTCATTAGATTTAACTTTATATGCGCCCCCTTTTTTTAAATCAATCTCTTTATATCGGAATTTACTTAATAAATAACTTGGAAAATTGTGAAATTCCGTTATTTTTTCGTGCAAACTAAAAAAATCCATGTATATACCCCCTATAACCATTATATATAAAATGAATTTAACTTCAACGCTTTAAAACGTAACAAAAGTTACATTTAGATCGTTTTCTTCACAAAATCTCCACTTCTAAATTAATAAAGGTAAGTTCTCAAAAAATGCAATTAAATAATTATCTATCAAAGCTTTTATGCCACATAATTTTCCTTTCACCACTTTCCCCCTCGACAAAGAGCTTTCTAAAATAATAATATTTTGTATCATTTTTTACTATAAACCTCCAGAAAGATCTATATATTTGGTAAAAAATTTCGATACAGCAATTACACGTTTCAAGTTGTTAGCAGATCCAAATAGAAATTAAACAAAGAGGAAGAATTTTTGACTTCCGCCGCAAATTCTTCCATTCTTTGTTCATTAAAATACCGTCTTCTTTATTCAACTATACTGACAGAGATGCGATTAATTTCTTGATAATGTGAATTAACCAGTACTATCTCCAAAGCATCCCCTACAGAAATCTCTAAAGATTTTAAGCCATTAAATACAAACTTGCCCTCAGCATTTTCTGCTTGAGATTTTACTTTCCCATTAACAAACAGACGAACTTTAAAGCCTAATGTCCCATATGTCCCACTCAAAGTATCTGCACCGAGTTTATAATTACTTCCATCCACTGAAAGTCCATTCAATTCATCTGGATTAACTACATTTATAATCAATCTTTTTACTTCCACATATTGTGAATTAACAGCCACAAGTTCTATTTTATCCTTCGGATTTGTGATAAAACTTGATACATTATTAAATTTAAATGTGTGTGTAGCTTCATCCATACTTGCTTGTGCTTTAACTTTTCCATTGACAAATAAGCGTACTTTTGAAATTCCTTTGCCGTATGTTCCACTAAGCACTTGGTCACCTGCATTATAAGCATTTGCAGTTAAAGTGTATAGTACACCACTCAATTGAACATCCTTGCGTCCAATCTCTTGGTAAATTGAGTTAACTGCTACAACTTCTACTTTTGCTTGATTAGATGTGATTAACTTGTCAACATTTTTGAATGTGTATGTGCCATTATCATTAATAGCTTGTGAAACGATTTTACCATCAACAACTAAGCGTATTTTTGAAATTCCTTTGCCATATGTTCCTGTTAATGTTGTACTACCCATTTCATATGGTTGTACAGTAAGTGTGTTTGCAGCAGAATTTTCCACTGTAACATTTGCACGATAAATTTCTGCATATTGTTTATTTACAGCCGTAACTTCCACTTTATCAGTTGGACTTGTAATCAAGTTTGCTGCATTGTTAAAAGTGAATGTATGAGTTTTATCATCCATTATTGCTTGGGCTTGAACTTTGCCATTAACAAAAAGACGAATTTTATAGGCACTATCCTCATATTTACCTGTTAGTTTGCTCGATCCATACCCATATGCATCTGGTATTAAAACTTTAGTTAAGTTCCCTTTAACATTAATTTGTATTCGGTTTACAATAGCATACTTACTATCAACACCTACTACTTCTACTTTATCAGTCGTAGAAACCACAAACTTATCTACATTCGTAAATGTATACTCTCCATTTTTGGTTGTTGCTTGGGAGACAACTGCACCATTAACAAAAAGTCGAACTTTTGAAATTCCCACTCCAAATGTACCACTGAATGAACTTGTGCCAATATTTAATGTGTCTGGGACAATTAAGTCAAACTTGGTGGAGCGAGTAACTGTTTTACTTACAGCAGTTGATGTGTTTTTAGCTGCATCTTCAAGAATGACAGTCACAACTGCATTTTCTGATTGCGGTTGAATAGAGATTTTGAACTGACCATCAGCTTCAACAATTGCATATCCAATTTCTTGCCCATTTACTTTAGCAATAGCTTTTGTTCCCGCTTCACCAGTGCCTGTAATTATTTTATCATCTGCTGAAATATTATTTACTACTGGTGCATCTGGTGCTGTTACGTCTTTCACTTTAATAGTTTTTGGTTTACTTATCTGATCCCCCTTTGTTAAAGTCATCGTCACGGTGTACTCAGAAGATAATTTGTCTACTAACAATATAGAAAATTTACCGGTCGAATCCACTGTTCCGACATATGGATCGGATACCTCTAAACCTTCTTTATTTTTCAGAACAATCTTAAAATTAGCGTTTGGTGTCGCACTTCCTTCAATTCTTGTAGATTGATCAGTTACTTCATTAATGATTGGTTGTGGCAAATTACCAGGTTTTACCACTATAACTGTTGCATCACCCTTTAATCCAGAAGGTTTAATTTGAGCTACGCCAATTTTTGCACCCTCTTCTTGTGTCGGAATAGTAACTTTGAAGGAACCATCAGCGGCAACTGAAACTGGATCTAAAACACCTGTTGGTAACGTCACTTGTACTTTATTTCCGACAGTACCTTGACCTTTAAGTTCGGTCGTATCAGTATAGACTTCTTCAATGATAGGTGCTACAGGCTTAATCACATCGCTAACTTTTGTTTCACTTGTAGGACTTACTTTACCATTACCAGAAGTCACAACTTGTACTATATCTCCATACTCAGGCTTAGTAATCTCTATTGAAAAATGCCCTTTGGTATCAGTACTTCCTAAATAGGCTTTTTCAGTACCATCCTTTTTTATCACTTTAACATTAACGTTAACTGCTAAATCTGCTTCACCGCTAACTGTCGTGCTATCATTTGTCACTTCATTAACTGCGGGTAGACTCAGCTCTCCCTGTCTTATTGGTAAAGAAGTTGTGGAATCACTGATATTTCCTGCAATATCTTGGTTTACAACTGTAACAATGCGCCCCATAATCTGGCGAGGTAGTTGAACAGAATAGTCCCCATTTGCATTTACTGCTCCTTTAACGAGCTCTCCATCTTCAGTCGTTAAAATAACTGTTGTATTAGGTTCAGCCTTACCAGTTGCAAGGTTTGCATCTGTATAAATAGGATTAATCGTCGGCGCCGCTGGAGGTGTTATATCTGTATTTTTAAATGCAAGGTTTGTTAGTGTCATATATGCTGAACCAGAAAAATTATTCCCTCTTAAAACTCCCACAGTCACGTCAATATCTCCTGTTTCGGTTGCAGTATAATTATAGTTAAGATTTCCGACATTCTTAGCCGCCACACGAGTTTCTTTGGTTCCAACTTTATAATAAAAATCTGCTCCAGCGTCAAATAGTCCTCCGATATCTCGAACAGTAGCATTTAAACGATAAGTTTCTCCTTTAAACACATGGATCTTTTGAGTAAGGGTTCCTTTCCCACCTGCAGTTGAAAAACGTAATCCACCTGATATTGATCCTACAGTTACATCATCTTTTTTGAAAATAAAATAACCTGCGTTATCTTTGCTCATTTGACCAGTGATCACTTTATCATTATAAGCAGGTACCCAATCATCAAATCCTAGTGTATTTGATGTAAATCCAGGATTTTTAAGTAAATTTTCTGGCGTTACCACCGTTGAGCGTGTTTCTATGTTTACTTTTGAATTGGTTCCGGCCGCAACCGCTGTAAATGATGCTGCAGCTGTAGAAATAAGTACATTAAATACTATGAGTGCTACGGCACCTTTCTTTAAGATTTTTTTCTTTTCCATTTTTTCCTCCCAATTTATAAAAATATTTTTATTTATTGAATTTTCTTCTTCCCTCCTCTTTCTTTTATTTACTGTCTAATATTAATCTTACACTTTTAAAAAAAAGTTTTTTAAACTTTTTTTGTTTAATTAACTACATTTTTGGAAGCTTCTTGATCATTTTTCACGCCTATGACAAAAACTTCTTATTGAAAATTAATATTACCTTTTATACACATTTAATTAAATTTATGCATTTTTATACACAAAAAAACCAGTCATCAAATTAAATAACTGGTCAATCATTTATGCGAGAAAGCTCCATTCAAACCTTGTTGATCAAATCGGATTTTCTTCAATAAATTGATAAATATTTTTCACGAGTTCATCTGGTGTTGCCCCGCGTACTACTTCCCCGTCGACAAGTGCAAATAAACTCATTGCGCACAGATCGCAATACGTCAAGCAATCATATTCCACCACATCTAGGTTTGGATCCTCATTTAGCCGGTCAAAGGCTTCCTGCGAACCGCTTGCCAGATTGTTAACACAGAATTCCACAATCGGATTCATTTCCTACTTCCCTTCTAATTCTCGGAAAGACAAACGTGCTCAGTTATTCTTACATCGTTGCTACGTAACCTCGATCAGTCATAACTTGATAGATATCTTTAAGCCGCGGATTGCCTTCCGCAATGATTTTGCCATCTACAGCAACAACGGGATACATATAATCCTCGTCGACAATTTTTCTTGCTAATTCACGAACCTCAGGATTCGTCTGCTCGGGATCGTAAATATCGACATACTCCACTTCAAATGGCTGATCCGCAAATTTGCGTCCAACTGCAGCCCGGAGCCATTCTTCAGTTTCTTTGGAAGACGGTGCACCGACACAACTTGCACAGATTACTGTGGAACCATAAACATACAATTTTACTTGTTTTTCCATCGCTTCCTCACCTCAAGCCCATTGTAACCAATATCTATTGAAAAATCGAGTTTATTGTTTGTGTAGTCACTCACAGGAAGTTTGTTCTTGCCACGCGGGTTCGTCTTTTTCACAATGGCTCGGAGCTGTGTTATAATGAGTTATATTCTATTTAAAGGAGCCCGTTTTGTATGGAAGAAATCAGTTTTGATTCAGTGGACAAAGCGCTGAAAAAGTTTCGGCCATATTTACTTCGCGACGGCGGCGACTATGAACTTATTGATGTGACGCCGGAGGGTATCGTAAAAATCCGCTTGCTCGGCGCTTGCGTTTCGTGTCCAAGCTCAGATATGACTTTAAAAATGGGAATTGAGCTGACACTCGCTGAAAAAATATTTGGCTTTAAAGAAGTTGTTCAGGTTTATTAATTGGCATAAGAAACGCGGCGAAGTTCGTCGCGTTGTTTTTAATTGAAAAATTGGCCTTAAAGGAGGTTTTTGGATGGTTGAAAAACAAAGTATTTTAGAGAAAAAAGCACGAAGTTGGTTAAAAGAACGTGGTGTTTCCATAGACGACATCGCAGAACTGGTTCTTTTCTTGCAAAAACAATATCACCCTGAATTAAAACTTGAAGTTTGCCGGGAAAATGTGGAACGTGTGCTTCGTAAACGTGAAGTGCAAAATGCGATTTTAACGGGGATTCAATTAGATGTTATGGCGGAGGAAGGAAAACTTGAACAACCGCTTCAAAATATTATTTCCAATGATGAAGGTTTATACGGCGTCGATGAAATTTTGGCTCTTTCAATCGTTAATGTATATGGTTCGATCGGCTTTACAAACTACGGCTACATCGACAAAATTAAACCGGGCATTTTAGCCAAGCTTAATGAACATGATGGCGTAAATGTGCATACTTTTCTGGATGATATTGTTGGTGCAATTGCAGCCGCTGCAGCTAGTCGGCTCGCGCATAGCTATCACGATGATATTGTGCAGTAAGAAGGGAGAAGCGGATTTGGATATGAAAATTGCGGTTTATTGTGGATCGGCTTTTGGCGCGAAAAAGATTTATCAGGAAAGTGCTGAAAAAATCGGGAACTGGATCGGTGAAAAGGAATATACTCTTGTTTACGGCGGTGGAAATGTTGGTTTGATGGGAGTTGTGGCGGATACGGTGCTTTCGCATGGCGCTCCTGCTTATGGAGTTATGCCCACCTTTCTCGAAGAACGCGAAATCGCCCATCGTGGGCTTACAAGGCTTATTCAAACCAAAGACATGTATGAACGCAAGAAAACGATGATGGAGCTTGCAGACGCTTATATTGCCTTACCGGGCGGCCCGGGGACGCTCGAGGAAATTAGTGAGGTCATTTCTCTTGGCAGGCTCGGCGTGCATAAAAACCCGTGTATTTTTTATAATGCAGATGGGTATTATGAGCCGCTAAAAGCCTTCTTTGACGAGATGGTAGCAGCGGAGTTTTTGACGGAAGCGGCCAGAAAGCAATTTTTATTTAGCGATTCGCTTCCTGAAATTGAAGACTTTATTGCCAATTTCAAACCCAACAAGCCAAAAACGTATCAAAAAAGAAAGACTAACTAAAAAAGAAGTGGAGGCCTAGCGCCTCCACTTCTTTTTTAATTACTTCATTTTCTTTACTTCCACTTGGCGGACGGAGTTTTTATTCATCGATTGGACTTTGAATACCCAGCCGTTTTCAGAAACGATATCTCCTGTATCAATGTTGAAGTTTTGCAAGAATAACCAGCCAGATAGCGTATGTACACCCGCGCTTTCTAGTTCGAATCCCAGCACTTCTTCCACACTCACAAGTGGCTCACTTCCCGAAATAACAAAGTGATTCTTCCCGATTTTGCGAATCCCTTTCGGCCCGGAAACTTCTTCCAAATCGCCAACAATAATTTCCATGATATCTTCAATCGTCGTGATGCCAGAAGTTCCGCCATATTCATCCGTCAAAATCACAAATGATTCCCCTTTTTCCTGCATCTTCACGATCAATTCTTCCAAAATGGTTCCCTCAAACACTTCCATTCCCGCACGAACAAAGGATTTAATGGACTGATTCAAAATCGTTTGGTCCTTTCCAAGTCCAGCCATCACACTGCTGACTTGCAAAATCCCGACAATTTTATCTTTATCATGATCTGTCGTGACTGGAAAAATGTGATACGTATGTTCAGAAGTTAGCTTCAACAAATCAAGTACCGTCGCCGTTTCGTCAATGGCAATGACTTCCATCCGCGGAATCATCACTTCTTGCGCCGGAACATCTCCTAACTTAAAAATATTTTTCATATATTTAAATTCTTGTGGATTCAAAAGCCCTTGCTTGTAACTGTCTTCAAAAATAATTTTTAATTCCGTTGGTGTCATCTGGTCTGCATCCACATTTTCTTTCGCACCAAACAGCCGCGTAATAAAATTAGCCGAATGGTTAAGTATCCAGTTAAGCGGAAATGTAAAATAATACCAATAAACCAGTGGTCGAGCAATAAGCAGCGCCACTTTTTCCGTGCTTTGAATCGTCAACGTTTTAGGCGCAAGCTCTCCTAAAACAACATTTAAGAAGGTAATCAAAATAAAGGAAACAAAAATCGAAACGGGACCTTCCACTGAAGCTGGAAGCGGAAGGAGAGTAAAGATCGGTTCTAACCAGCCACGCATCGTATCTTCGCCGACCCACCCCATCGCAAGAGCCGCAAGCGTATTACCAAGCTGACAAGCGGCCAGATAATCATTCATATTGCCAGTAATTTTTTGAACATAGCGTGCCCGCTTATTCCCCGATTCAACAAGACTTAGCACAGTGGGTTTTCGGATGGCAACAATCGCAAATTCAGAAGCCACGAAAAAAGCAGTTCCGATAATCAGCACGACAACGAAAAGATCATTTAATAGTTCCACGTTCTTCCCCTCTTTCCCGCAAATGAGAACAAAGAAAGCACTCTACAAGTGCTTCCTAAAATTCCCATTCAGTTAAATCATTCAACACATAAGTTGGTTGGACTGCCTTTTTTTCCAAAGCCTCACGAGTTGTAAAGCCCGTTAAAACATGCAACGTGTCCATCCCGGAATGAATTCCTGCAGCAATATCTGTTTCATAATTATCGCCAACCATGATCGCTTCCTCTTTCGTAACGCCTAGGCGAGCAAGCGCTTGGTCCATAATCACTCGTTCCGGCTTTCCGATCACAACAGGCTTTGTTTCACTCGCAACCGAAACAAGCGCCGTAATCGAGCCATTTCCAGGAAGTAAGCCTCGCTCCGTTGGAATGGCCGCATCTACGTTCGTTGAGATAAACGTTGCCCCGCGCCGAATTGCGAGCACCGCTTTCGCAGCCTTCTCATACGTCAGCTGCATATCCATTCCAACAACCACATATTGTGGATTTTCCTCGTTTATTTCAAACCCATTTTCTGCAAGAACTTGTTTCAGTCCTACTTCACCGATCGGGTACACCGTTTTCGGTTGATTTTGCTTAAGCATATAAGAAACCGTTGCTTCAGAAGACGTAAAAACGTCTTCCGGCCGAGCTAAAATTCCCATCTTATTTAACTTCTCCGCAACTTGTTCCGCTGTCTTTGTCGAATTATTCGTCACAAATAAATGCGGGATTTCAAGTTCATTCAACTTCTGGATAAACGGAATTGCTTCTGGAATCACGCGGTCCCCATGGTACATCGTCCCATCCAAATCAATAAAATACGCTTGATACTTTTTCAAAATTACTCGCCCTTCTCTTTCTTTCCAGTTTGTTTCACTTTCTTCAAAACAAAATACGAACAACCAAAGTTGCAGTATTCATATAAATATTCCTTCAAAGTGCTGATTTTATTGTCATAGGCTGCTTTTTTATTTTGATCGTCAAAAAAGCCTTTCAAGCGAAGCTGATCGTAGCCAAAATCGCCTACAATATAATCATAGCGCAGTAAAATGTCGCTAAACCGTTCATTCAATTTTTCTTCATCAAAACACTCGCGATAATCTTCAATCAACTCGTATTCCTGATCTTGAATCGTAATCATTCTTTTTCCTCCCCGTAAAGTTGTTTCAGCTTCCACGCAAAAATATCGCGTAACAGCTCCGGTGTATAAACTTCTTTTTCACTACTTTGTTTAATAATCGGGAAAAATGGCGCAAAGACAAACGTATCATGCGTCACAATCCGGTATTTCCGAAACGTTGAAATCGGTTCCCCGTCCCAAAGCGGAATCCCACGAATCGCATCAAATCCTGCTCGTTTCATTAATACAGAACCAAATACCTCGCCGCGGAAACCGAAGCCTCGTAGTGGCAGATCCTTCAGCTCATCTCGCTTTCGAAGAATCTCTTGGATTAAAACCTCGAGTTCACTTCCAGAAAGCGTTACGGCAATCAAATTGAGCGGATGCGGCAAGAGCTGGTGCACATCAAAGGCCGTCACATCACCTGGCCCAATATCCGTCATAAAAATGCCCGCATTCGTCAGGAAAGCATCCCCTTCCGCCCATTCTGTTGCGGCCGCGTACATGATCTCCGCGATGCTAGAATCGCCAAACCAATTCGTTTCAAGTTTTTCTGGCAGGTGCACAATCACTTCCGAAAGCTCTTCTTTTCCTTTTTGGAAAAAACCCTGAATTTGTTCAGCTTCATCTTTCGGCGGGACTAGCTTGGCCGTCTCATGAACCCTTGCCTCTTTCTTGCGTAACTCGCCTGCATCATTCCACGTAAGCGTCACTTCGCCAACGTATTCGCCCCATCTTCCAGCCGCCGCAAGTAGCGTTTCCCCAACTTGTTTCCCTGTTTCAAGCAAATGATGCGTGTGTCCGCCTAAAACGATGTCAATCTCAGGCAACTCTGTCGCGATTTGTTCATCAAACTGCAAACCTAAATGCGACAGCAATATGACCAAATCGGTATCCGAATTGAGCTCCGCCAGCTCGCGCTTCAGCGCCTGGATCGGTTCTTCAATTCCCCATCCGAGTGACTCGTAATATTCTCTAAAAGCTGCTGTCGCGCCAAGCACAGCGATTTTCAAGCCCGCTTCATATTTATAAACAACAGGCACTGCCCAGTCAGTCCGCTTCGTCCGTTCTGGATTTCCATAAATATTGGCACAGACTACCGGAAACTTAGCTTGATCATAAAGCGTTTCAAGCGCTTGATGCGGAAGCGTTGTGCCTTCATTATTTCCAATTGTTACAGCATCAAAGGGCAGCTCATTTAAAAGTTCGACATTTGCTTTCCCGGAAGTTCCTTCCGTAAGCGGATGAACTCGATCTAAAAAGTCCCCAATGTCAAAAAACAGAACATTTTCTCCCGTTTCCTTTGCTCGCTCCTTATTCGCTTTTAAAAAAGAAGATATTCTTGGCCAATTATCCAAATGGCTATGGATGTCATTCGTATGCCAAATTGTTAACTGTTTCATAAAAGCATCCCCTAAAAAGCATTTACTTTCTCTATTGTAGCTTAAAATTTCCATTTTGACACGCCACAAAGTCAAATTTCACTTTTCAAGTATCACTTTTTGGCGTATGATAAAAAGACAAATAAAGAGAAGGAAGTGAGTAATTTTTGGATATCACACAAACACTTGAAATCCTCCTGATTGCCATATTCGCTGGCATTATCGGCTCCATTCTTGGGCTAGGTGGAGGCATCATCATGACACCAGCACTCACACTTATTTTCGGCATTGACATCCAGTACGCGATCGGCGCAAGCATCATCTCCGTTATCGCGACGAGTAGCGGCTCAGCCATTGCCTACATACGAGACCGAATCACAAACCTCCGCGCTGGAATGTTTCTTGAAATCGCGACAACGCTCGGGGCAATCACCGGCGCTTTCATCGGCGGACTGCTCTCCGCGACAGCGCTCTACATAATTTTCGGACTCCTACTTCTTTATTCCGCTTTCAACATGATTAAAAAAGTCGGTTCGGAATTCCCACAAAATGTAAAACCCGATCCGATTGCAACCAAACTCAAACTGCATGACAGTTACTACGACAAAGCCTTACGCAAAGAAGTTCCCTACGAAGTCGCAAATGTGCCAGCAGGGTTCGGATTCATGTACGGGGCAGGAATCGCAAGCGGGCTGCTTGGAATTGGAAGCGGCGCGTTCAAAGTCATGGCACTGGACGTTTTCATGAAGCTACCGCTCAAAGTCTCAAGCGCAACGAGCAATCTGATGATGGGCGTTACAGCTGCGGCAAGCGCAACTGTTTATCTATTTAAAGGTGACATTGACCCCACGATCGCTGCTCCCGTCGCAATTGGCGTCTTAATTGGCGCAACACTTGGCACAAAAGTCATGCAGCGCTTAAAAAGCAAAGTCATCCGCCTCGTGTTTATCCCTGTCTTGCTTTATGTTGCCCTACAAATGATTCTTGAAGGATTGGGGTGGATTTAAATGAATAAAAAAAGCAAAGACGAAGAAATGTACCAAGTAGAAGCCGTTGTTGGCGGCTTACTCCGCATTGGCGTCATCGTGAGCGCCGCGATCATCATCTTAGGGCTCGTTCTTTACATCGCAACCGGATCAAGCGGCTATCCCGGCACAACTTATCCAACCACAATCGCAAGCATTTTTTCCGGACTTGCTGAACTGAAACCTTTTGCGATCATCATGTTCGGCTTATTTTGCCTCATTTTGACACCCGTTTTCCGCGTGGTCGTCTCACTTTTCACTTTTCTCAAAGAAAAGGATTACCTTTACGTCGGGATTACAGGAATAGTCCTAGTCATCCTCATCATCAGTTTTTTAATTGGAAAAGGGTGAATTTAGCATAGAAAAAGCCAGGTGAGACTACGTGCCACCTGGCTTTTCCCTGTCATTTAAAACTCCGAAAACAAATCCATTTGCATCGGAGCAAGACCATCAAACTTGATCTCCAGTTCCTTCTGAAGCGCCTTCGCATTATCAGCCGCATCCCCGCCGCTGTTGTTATTAAAAATCACCACAATTTCATTCGAATGCTCACTCAGACGCTTAATATAGCTAGCCCATTCCGAAATTTCCTCCGCATTATACCGGTATAGCGTGCGCACTTCCCGCCATTCAGGGCTATTCGCTTTCATCCAGCCATATTGATTGCGTCCATGAAGCCGCACAAGCGTCAAATCGGGATTCGTCGCCCGAAGCACAATCGGAACGCTCCGCGTTCCGATTTGCGGCTCATCGACCACCACGTGGATGAATCCCAGTTCCGCGAGTAACGCGAGTGTTTTTTCTTGATTCGCATCACTATACCAACTGCTATTCCGAAATTCGATCGCAATCGGCAAATCGCCCATTTGTTCTTTCACATGCCGCAAATAATTCACATTTTCTTTTGTGCAATTAAAAAATGGCGGAAACTGAAATAAAATCGCTTTGAGCTTCCCTGATTCGCTAATCGGTGCAATCGCATCCATATAGCAGCGATACATTTCCACTTCTGAATCGTAATAATCTTTCCATTCTTTATGCGTCGTCATCGCTTGAAAAGCTTTTACTACAAAGCGAAACACATCCGGCGTGCCACTCGCCCAATTGGCTGTCGTTTTCGGCGAAGGTATCGCATAAAAGCTCGTATCCACTTCAACAAGCGGAAAATGAGCCGCATAGTCAGCAAGTTTATGTTTAGAAGACAACTGCAACGTATCATGATCGCTCCAGCCCGTTAGTCCAATTGTAATCATCGTTTTCCCACCTTCCTTGCAAGCCTTTTCTTTATTATAGCGCATCTTAAAATGCGACTCAAAAAAAGAGAACGGAAAACTCCGTTCTCTTTTTTTAGAATAAGAAGAATCGTTTCTTTATTTCTGTTGGCTCATCAAAATCAATTTGCTCATTTTGCAGAACAAGCTTCGCATTATCTAAAAGCAAATCCGCTTGTTCTAGCCCGATGCTTTGTTTTAAGTTTTGTACGGCTTGATCTACTTCCATTGAGCGGCCTTCGTAAAAGTGCGCGTCGGTTGCCATAAAATGGACGAGGTTCGCTTCAAGCAATTGATCGCTGAACTTTTTGATTTTCTTACCTAGTACGCCTGCATAGCTTCCCCACGTTAATTGCGCAAGCGCACCGCCTTCTACGAGTTTATACAGCACTTCATAATTTTTACGAATTTCAACGTTTCGTTCCGGGTGCGCGATAATCGGAATATAGCCCTTCATTTGTAAATTAAAGAACAATTCCTGCGCGAAAAACGGAACCGATTCTGTTGGAAACTCAATTAAAACATACTTTGAATCAGCAAGTGTCAGCACAGAACCATTTGCCAAGTTTTCAAGCATTTCGCCATGAAGTCTAACTTCCTGACCAGGGTGAACAACGAGCGGGATATTTTCTTCGACGAGTTTATTGTTAAAATCTTCCACTCGTGCTCGAACCTCATCGCCCGGATTCGAAAAACGCCCTTTCAAGTGATGCGGCGTTGCGATCACATCTGTAAAACCTTGCTCAACAGCTTGCTTTGCCATCATTAAACTATCTACTAATTCTTTCGGACCATCATCAATCCCATTTAAAAGATGGCAGTGAATATCAATCATTTCGTCAAACCTCCTTCACCTTAAAAAAGCGGATGAAGCGATTTATTTTCCTGCACGCCTCTAATAGCCTGCGCAAGTAAACCACTGATGGAAATCATTGTTAACTTATCATCCAATTTTCCTTCTGGTATATCAATCGAATCGGTCAGCACAATTTCGCTGATTCTCGATTCGTTCAGTCGTTTTGCTGCTCCCCCAGCCAAAACGGCATGAGTCGCGCACATCACAACTTTTCTAGCACCTTCTTCAAGCAATTTATCACAAGAAGTAGTCGCTCGGTAAGCCGTATCGATAATATCATCGACGACGATCGCGAGCTTTCCTTTCACTTCACCAATAACAGATGAAATTTCCCGCTCATTTGGGCGTGGTTTGCGGTTTAAAATTGCAATTGGCGCATGAAGTTTATCCGCCACTCGGCGAGCCCGAACAACGCCGCTATGGTCAGGTGCAACCACCACGACATCTTCATCGCTATAATTTTCCTCAAGATGATTGGAAAGAAGCGGTACAGCCGAAACATGATCAATTGGGATATTGAAAAACCCTTGAATTTGGGCTGCATGCAAGTCTACTGAAATAAGCCTTGTTGCCCCTGCTTCCTGCAAAAGATTTGCAATCAGTTTTGCCGTAATCGGCTCACGGCTTCTGGCTTTTCGGTCTTGCCTAGAATAGCCATAGTATGGAATCACGAGCGTAATTGATGCAGCAGAAGCACGTTTTAACGCATCAACCATGATAAGCATTTCCATAATCCGTTCGTTTACATTGGCGTCCATTGATTGAACCACGTAACAGTTCATTCCCCGAACACTTCTACCAATGTTTACCTTCACTTCGCCATCGCTGAACTTTTGCAGATCAACTTCGCAAAGCGGTACATCTAGTCTTTCAGAAATCTTTTGTGCAAGCGGGCGTTCATTCGTTACTGAAAAAAGCCTCATTTCATTCGACATTTTGATCTCCTTTCAAATGTAGCAATTCATCTAGTTCTATTATATAAAACGAAACAGCTTGCCGCAATGAGTTTGGTTATAAGTTTTAGAAAAAAGACCCTCTAATTGTAATCAGAGAGTCTTTTCCCACACATTTATTTTCATTTAAGCATTTAATTCGGCTTTTACATCTTTTAACTTTTGCGGTGTCACATCATCGCCAAGCGGATCAATGATGGTCACATGATGTAAGTTGTCTTGAACAGTTCCGCGGATCATCGCACAGTATTCCTTGCGAAGTTCAGCTTGATGCTCTTTTTCGCTCGCCGTTAGCTCACCTTTCTTTTGCTTTGCAGCATAGTTATTAATTTTCGCCAACAGTTCTTTCATGTGATCCCTCCTCTTATTAGTTACTATTTGTAAGTAACTATGGAAATCATAACACATTGGTCAATAAAAGTCAAACTGATTTGTTTAAGACTCTTTAAACGAAAAAAAGGAGACTTGGCGTTATTCTTGTAAAATATTTCATAAAATTTTAGTCTGCTGTCTTTTCGTGCTAAAATAAAAAATATGATTTAAAACCAGTCGAAAGAAGGAATGAACTTGAAAGAGTTTTTTCAACTACTCAAGCACGGAAACACCTCCGCTCTCACTGCGGCTATTGTAAACGGAATCGTCTCACTCGTTAAAGGAATAACTTATTTTTTTACAGGAAACGTCGCCATGTTTGCTGAAACGCTTCACAGCTTGGGAGATGCGGCGAACCAACTCTTTGTTTTCACAGGATCAGCCCTTAGTAAAAAACGGCCTACGAAAAAATTCCCGAAAGGTTTTGGCCGAATTGTTAACCTTGTTCTTCTTTTTGCAGTCATTGTTGTTGGTATTATGGCTTATGAAACTGTAAAAGAAGGCATTTCGCATATTTTTCATCCAGCCGAATCCACTGGCTTTTTAATCAACTTAATCGTTTTGCTGGCTTGTACAGCCCTCGAATCCACAGTTCTTTTAAAAGCCATGCGAGAAATCGTTGCTGAGTCTGACGAAGTGGCTTCCGGATTTAAACTAATTCCTGCTGCGATCCGCAATTTAAAATCAGCCAAAGCAGCTACCAAACTTGTTTTTATGGAAGATTCTGTGGCAACCGCTGGAGGCTTACTTGCCGCACTTGCCGTTATTATCTCCCATTTTACGCCTTTCCATCAAGCAGAAGGAATTGCTTCAATTTTGATTGGACTTCTAATGTTTATCGTTGTCGGTGAAGTCTTTCTCGATAATGCAGGTGGCGCGATTGGAAAATCAGATGAAGGTATGAATCTCCAAGTTGGACAGCGCATCATGTCAGATCCAGATGTACGTGATATCCAAGTTTTAACGGTCATAAAAGAAGGCGACACTTTCCATGTTGATGCCGAAGTGGAACTAGATACTACATTGACACTCGCAGAAATTGATGACATTCGTGATAGGATTGAAGATGATGTCCTTACAATAAAAGGGATTTCTGACGTTGTCATCACTTTTGACGAAGTGGATAACACGCTTGATTGGCAATACGGGGACGGTCGTTAATTTTCCATCTCCTTCCTCTAAAAAAGAAGCATAACTGAAAATCAGTCATGCTTCTTTTTTATTTTATTCAATGTGTTCCAAAACAACTCGCCCATTCAGCGGTTGTATCTTACGATTATTGGAATCATAGTATTTATCAAATAACGCAATTTGCGCTTTCGAAACTTCAATTGGATTTTTCATAACATACCATTCCACATTTTCAGAAAGTGGTGGTGTCGTAAGTGAACCCATATAGTGATAATAGGTTTTATTAGACGGAAGCATTTGCGTTACATCAATCGTTTCCGCCACATCTGATTTCGTCCCAACCTTAATATTATCTAATACAGTTTGAAAAGCACCATTTTTCTTTCCTTCCGTAAAGAAAACAGCGATAACCGCCAGACGCCCATCTTGCGCTTGATTAACGAAATGAGCTTCAATTGGATAATGCTTCTCGTTTACAGTATGCTCACTTTTAGCATGAAAATGAAACTGTTCCAAATCGAAATTTCGCCCATCAATGACTGCGGAACCAGTATCATCAACTTGGATACTGTGACCGTTATCTACTTCGTCCACAACCGTCTTGCTATAATTCAACGCCATTTTTCCTTCGTCTTTCATTTGTTCCGTTTTTCCTGTCTCAATGTTAATTGGGGACTGCGAATCGCCCGCCTCGAATTTCCATCCCTTTTGATCTTCATAATCCAGATGTTCCTCAGATTTTTTCTCTACTTTCTTTTCTGATTGGTTTTCATTACCTGCATTCATCTTTTTCGCCGCATCATCATTCGAACAGCCCGCAAAAAGAAGCGATAATGAAAGAGCAGATGTTACTACAAATGCTGTCTTTTTCAAAAACATTTCCTCCTCAAAATTATTATTGCGTGAGTACCACATATTAAAAGTCAAAGAGGCGAGAGACAAAGCAAGAAAAACTATCTTCTATATCTATTTGTTTCTCAATTTAAAGTGAATGTCCCCGATTGACTTCCTCTAACTTATTCCCCGTAATTCTCTTTCCATAAACACAAAAAAGCACTAGCCACAATCGGCTAGTGCTTCATACTTCCATTAAATAATTTCTTCTTCGAGCCAGTTCAAATCATCCAAGAAATAAACCACATCTTCTTCCAAAATATCTTTTTCTCCGTCGTTCACGATGTCGTGTCCGCTAGTTTGGTAGAAGCAGAGTTGTTTATCTGGCGTATGAATGTGTTTAAAAATATAATTGGCGTCATCCGCTTCAATTTCCTCATCTTGGCAACCTTGACCAATCATCGTTGGAACTTTGATTTTCTCAATATTTTTTGCAACTTGTTTATAAAAATCCGATCGCGCATTTGCCATCGTAGCAATTTCAGGTTCATAGCTTTGTAACATTGCTTCCGCTTCATCATCTGAAACCCCTTCTTTACGCAGTTGCTTCATCAAATATTTTTCAACCGGGATGTAACGCATTTTCTTGTTTACGTTAGCGCACAAAGGAATGATCGCTTTTGGCGAAAAAGATTCCGCCATTCGAAGAGCGAACACGCCACCCATCGCGACACCAACAATGGCAATCTCATGATACCCTTCTTTTTCTAAAAAAGTGTACCCCGAAACAGCATCTTCGTACCACATATCAGGCGTTGTCTTTAAAAACAGCGCCGGCTCATCTCCGTGACCTCGAAAGTTCGGCGCATAAACCGTATAGCCATTTTCAGCTAAATGTTCGCCTAAACTCCTCACATCTTCTGTCGTTCCCGCAAACCCATGCAGGAGCAAAACAGCACGATTTCCTGCTTTAATCATAAAGCTACGATCCGCACTCATTTGTAAGCAGTCCTCCTAAAAAATAGATCATTCCGCGAAAAAATCGCAAATGCAATAGCCATATCATAACGCGAACCAAGACGCCTGTCAACACCTAAAACACGACTTTTTTCATACCTTTTGCAAGAACCATGAAATAAGGCTTCCCGCCTAATTTCGCTTCTTTCATCTACAAACAATTTTGCCAATCAAAAAGCCCGCCAAAAACAATTTGACGAGCCAGATTTTGCTTTATTAAACTAAACTTTCTTCCTTTGCTTCTTGCCCAGTGAAAATCCGCCCGGCTGGAGATTCCTTCAGCAAGCAGAGCCATAAGCCCATCAAAATGCTCGTAAACGCCGCAAACAGTATCCAAAACTCAGCAACACTCAACAAAGGTTGTTCCCTAAAAGTGCTGACCGTAAAACCGATATTGGTATGTTCCACAACTTTCCCGTTCACATAAAGCTGCCCTGACGGATAAAGCGAGAAATTCTTAGAGTTATATCTGCCGAGACTAAGCGCGTGCCCATGCCCCTTGTCGCCCTTTGTAATCTCCGTAAATTTCAGCTTATAGCGACCACCATCAGCATGAACAGGCTTGGCTAAATTAATGACTTGATCCGAACCAACAAATTCGCTTCCTTTCAAGTCAAACTGCCGTAATTTCTTGCCGCTCGTATCATCATAAAGCGCGATGCGGTATTTCCGAGAATCATCTGGTTTTTGAAGCACCTTAAACGTCAACTGATTAAAGGATTCATTGGCACTAAACGTCTCCGCGACAATACTATCTACCATAACTGGCGTTCCGATGTAGGCATAGTCCTGCTTCACTTGATACACATGAAAGGGCCGTTTTTCCTGCGCCAGCGTGCTAAACTGCAAACCGAAACAAACGATTGCTGCTAAAAAGATAAAGGCACTTCCAGCAAGAAACGGTCGACGTAATTTTGGCAGCCAATTATTCGTTTCGCGGTCCGCCATAAGCTCCACTATAAATTTAATGCCGTAAAGAGCTGAGAGAAGCATCAGCGGCGTGAATAGCAGAATATAGCGCTGATTGGCTTCCCAGATCAAGTGGAACAAAATGACACCAACAAGCGTGACATTCAAGAAAAACGCGAAATCAAACTTCTTGCTTCTGAAAAAGCGAAGCGCCCCAATCGCAATACATAGCAAACTCATAATGTGGAAAATCTGTGCAAACGAATAAATTAAAGCTTTACGATCACCAAACAAATAGTTGAACGTCGGAGTGAAATCATTGGTCGAATTAATGTACCACGCATAGGCTCGCGTACCATCCGTCCACGTATTTTTTAATTTATTATTATAAAGCGTCAAAAGTTCTTTAGTTGAATAATTTTTCAAGCGATCTTTAATCACTTTCACATTGGCTTCTTTTTTAGCCTCTTTACTGTGGAAAGAAGACGTATAGTTAAATTCATCTGCATTATAGCGACCAGCTGGTTTGGCAAGCCCCATCATCACAAAGTGTGTGGGTGGGACTTCATAGCGATCATTTTTTTCGAAACCAAACAGTGAATAAAATGGCATCGCAGCAGAAGTAACCAACAAGAAAACAGCACCAATCGCAGCGAGACTAAGCAAAAACTTCTTATAGTTTCTAGCAAGCCAAACATGAATGAGCAAGGCAGGCAACAGGATAATCAAGTTAGGCTTTGCCTGATAGCCAATTGCAAATAGCAAACCGATAATGAGCAGCAACCACCAGCTACCTTTTTTTAAATAGAGATAGTAAACCAAAATGATAAGTGATACAAAAGGCATCGCAATCGTATCTGTGTAGAAATATAACGTATAGGTAAGTAGCGGAACACAAGTAATGACAACTAGTAAAAATAAGTTAGCCATGCGAACGCCAAGCGCATCTTTCACCACATAAACCAAGGCAAAAATTGTGACAAACATGGAAAACATGATCCACAAATTATCGAGCAGATAAAAATTATGAATTCCGACATGCGAACCCAAATTATAGATTCCATAGCGCAGAATTGTAACGAAAATATTATTTAAATAGGTTTGAAAATACGTATAATCTTGAAAATGACCACCATTTGCAAGCATTGTCAGCACTTGTTGTTTAACCACAAAGCTATCGACATACATGTTCATTTTCATTGTAATGGCTAAAAACAGTTGAATAATGACTACAACAGCAACTAGCGCAATAAAAATAATCCAATTAGCCTTCTGGCTCAAAAGTGTCAATCCTTTAAAAACAGCGAGAAAAAGAAAAATGGCTGCTAAAGCAAAAAGGAATAAATTAAAAGGATTACTAATCAATTCCATAAGTGGATGAGCCGTACTCAAATAGGCCAAATAAGCGATAACTATCACGAAAGCTGAAGTAAAGCTATAGCCAATTACTCTTCTAAACATTTTTTCCAATACACCCTTCCTTACCAATTCCAAAGTAATACATAAACCATTCTAATCTTATGTATAAAAACTTTCATTTAAACATTAAAACCAATAAAAACTGCTACAACTCTATTTATTCTAGCAAAAACTACTCTTTTTGGAAAGTGAAGCTATAAAAAAACAGCTGTTTCTAAAAGAAACAGCTGTTTTAGTAAATAAATTAGTCAACAACCTTATTTTTTCAAGTTGTAGAAAGCTTTAAGACCACGGTATTGAGCAAGGTCTTGAAGATTGTCTTCGATGCGAAGCAATTGATTGTATTTAGCAACACGGTCAGTACGAACTGGCGCACCAGTTTTGATTTGGCCAGCGTTTGTAGCAACAGCGATATCAGCAATTGTAGAATCTTCAGTTTCACCAGAACGGTGAGAAACAACTGCAGTATAGCCAGCTTCTTTAGCCATTTCAATAGCGTCTAGAGTTTCAGTAAGCGTACCGATTTGGTTAACTTTGATAAGGATTGAGTTAGCGATACCTTCTTCAATACCTCTTTCAAGTTTTTCAGTATTCGTAACGAACAAGTCATCACCAACAAGTTGAACTTTTTTACCAATACGTTCAGTAAGAAGTTTGAAACCTTTCCAGTCATTTTCATCCAAACCATCTTCGATTGAGATGATAGGGTATTTATTAATCATTTCTTCATACCAAGCAACCATTTCTTCAGAAGTACGCGTTACGCCTTCACCTTTAAGTTCATAGTTACCAGATTCGCGGTTATAGAATTCAGAGCTTGCAGCATCCATAGCAATTTTAACTTGTTCGCCAGGTTTATAACCAGCAGCTTCAATCGCTTCGATGATTGCTTCGATCGCTTCTTCATTTGATTCAAGGTTAGGAGCGAAGCCACCTTCATCACCAACACCAGTGTTAAGCCCTTTATTTTTAAGAACACCTTTAAGAGCGTGAACAATTTCAGCACCCATACGAAGAGCTTCTTTAAAGTTAGGAGCACCAACAGGCATAACCATAAATTCTTGAATATCAACGTTATTATCAGCATGTTCCCCACCATTTAAGATATTCATCATAGGAACAGGAAGAACCTTAGCGTTAGTACCGCCGATATATTCATAGAGGTGAACACCAAGTTCATCAGCAGCAGCACGAGCAGCAGCAAGAGAAACACCAAGAATAGCGTTAGCACCTAATTTACCTTTATTAGGAGTACCATCAAGATCGATCATAGCTTTATCGATACCGATTTGGTCAGTAACATCGAAGCCAATAATTTTGTCAGCAATAATATCGTTAACATTTTCGACAGCTTTCAAGACACCTTTACCTAGGTAGCGAGATTTGTCGCCGTCGCGAAGTTCAACAGCTTCGTATTCACCAGTAGAAGCGCCACTAGGAACAAGAGCGCGACCGAAAGCACCAGCTTCCGTATAAACTTCAACTTCGATAGTAGGATTACCACGGGAATCAAGGACCTCACGTGCGTAAACTTCAGTAATAATGGACATTTAAATTCTCTCCTTTGTTGGGGCTCTTATGAGCAAAGCGAATTAGAGCCCCAATATGCATGCGAGCAAAGCGAGCATGTAATCCTTAAAAGGCTCTTATGAGCAATAAACTAAGGCAATAGCCCGAGCTCTAGCCCTTAAAAGACACTTATGAGCAACAAACCAAGACAGCAGTCCGAGCGCTAATCCTTAAAAACTGCTTCAACCAGCCAAGCAAAAGCTAGTATCCAAATCCTCATAAGAAATTACAAACAAAATTCAGCATACACATTGGGAAAACGCAAAACCCATCCCCACAATTTAATTACATTTTTATTGTAGCTTTGTTTACTAAAAAACAAAAGTAAAAACTATACTTATTTCTCGATCAAACTTTCACCAGTCATTTCAGCTGGCTTTTGAACACCTAAAAGATCGAGCATGGTTGGTGCAACATCTGCAAGACGACCATCCGTACGCAAAGTTACACCTTTTTTCGTCACAATCACAGGAACAGGAACCGTTGTATGCGCCGTATGTGGTTTCCCTTCCGGCGTTACCATCGTTTCCGAATTACCGTGATCCGCGAAAATCACTGCCGAACCGCCTTTTTCAAGAATCAAGTCGACAACACGGCCAAGATTTTCATCAACCGCTTCAATCGCTTTGATTGTTGGTTCAAGCATCCCAGAGTGTCCAACCATATCTGGATTAGCAAAGTTCAAGATAATCGCATCATGTTTGTCATTTTGAATATCTGCCACAAGCGCATCCGTAACTTCATACGCACTCATTTCAGGTTGCAAATCATAAGTTTCCACTTTCGGTGAATTGATCAAAATACGATTTTCACCTGGGAATTCTTCATTTCGTCCACCATTCATAAAGAATGTAACGTGCGGGTATTTTTCAGTTTCAGCAATGCGGAGCTGCGAAAGCCCTTCATTTGATAAAACCTCCCCGATTACATTTTTCATTTCGATTGGTTCAAACGCCACTTCAGCATCAACACTTGGATTATAAAGCGTCATCGTCACGAATTTAACATTGTTCGGATGTTTCGCGCCACGATCGAAATGTTCCCATTCCTTATCCGTAAACGCATTTGAAAGTTGAATCGCACGGTCAGGACGGAAGTTAAAGAAAATAACAGCATCGTTGTCTTTAACAGTAGCAACTGGTTTGCCGTCTTTTTCAATAATTGCAGGAACTACAAATTCGTCATTCTTCCCATTTTCATAAGAAGTTTCAACTAATTTGATCGGATCCGCAAACTTTTCACCTTCCCCATAAACAATAGCTTTATAAGCTTTTTCAACACGTTCCCAGCGTTTATCACGATCCATCGCATAAAAACGTCCAGAAACAGTAGCGATTTGGCCATAGCCAAGTTTATCAATTTCTGCTTGAAGCTGTTCTAAATACTTAATTGCTGATTGCGGTGCCACGTCACGCCCATCAAGAAACGCATGAATATAAGTGTTTTTCACACCTTTTTCTTTTGCCGTTTCAAGTAGTGCTGTTAAATGGTTGATATGACTATGAACGCCGCCGTCAGATAAAAGACCAAACAAATGCAAATCAGAATTGTTTTCTTTTGTGTGACTGAATGCGTTATTAAGAGCTTTATTTTCTTGGAATTCGCCTTCTTCAATCGCTTTATCAATTCTTGTTAAACTTTGATAAACGATACGTCCAGCTCCGATATTTGTGTGTCCAACTTCCGAGTTCCCCATTTGGCCATCTGGAAGACCAACGTCAAGACCAGAAGCCTTCAGAGTACTGTGTGAAAATTCAGCCCAGTATTTATCAAAATTTGGTTTTTTCGCTTGTGCAACAGCATTTCCGACTGTTTCATCGCGTTTCCCAAATCCATCCAAAATAATAATTGCTACAGGAGATTTACTCATTTATTTTACTGCCTCCAATAATGCTAAGAACGATTTAGGTTCTAAGCTTGCGCCTCCTACAAGAGCTCCATCGATATCCGATTCAGCCATGTATTCTGCAATATTTTCAGGTTTAACACTGCCGCCATATTGAATGCGAACTGCTTCAGCCGCTTTTTCAGAAACTGCTTCAGCAACTGTTTTACGAATAACTGCACATGTATCATTTGCATCTTTACTTGTTGAAGATTTACCTGTTCCGATTGCCCAGATTGGTTCATAAGCAATAATGGATTTAGATACTTGTTCTTCCGTCAAGCCTTTAAGTGCAGCTTTGATTTGACCACTTACCCAATCGTTTGTTTGTCCAGCTTCTCTTTGTTCTAAAGTTTCACCGCAGCAAATGATTGGTAGCATGCCATGTTTTAAAATAGCATGTGCTTTTTTGTTGATGTCTTCGTCTGTTTCATGGAAATACTCACGACGTTCGGAGTGTCCGATTACAACGTAAGAAACGCCAAGATCAGCAAGAGCGAACGGACTTGTTTCTCCAGTGAATGCACCTTCATCTTCGAAATAACAGTTTTGCGCTGAAATTTGCAAATTTGTACCTTCAGCAAGACGAGTTAAGTCACGTAAGAAAAGCGCTGGAGAAGCGATTACAGAATCTACTGCTTCTTTTCCAGGAACTTTGCCCTTTACTTCTTCAACAAATTCAGCTGCTTTTGCGGCTGTTTTGTTCATCTTCCAGTTTCCTGCAATAATTGGTTTACGCATGAAAAACATCCTTTCGCACTTTATTTTTTATTATTTATCACTAATGGCTGAAACGCCAGGAAGCTCTTTTCCTTCTAAGTATTCAAGTGAAGCCCCGCCGCCAGTTGAGATATGCGTAAATTTATCCGCATAACCAAGTTGCATAGCTGCTGCCGCAGAGTCACCGCCGCCGATGATAGTTGTTGCGTCTTTCAAGTTCGCAATTGCTTCGCAAACGCCGATTGTGCCTTTTGCAAAGTTGCTCATTTCAAATACACCCATTGGTCCGTTCCAAACAACTGTTTTTGCACCTTGAAGCTCTTTTGTGAAAAGTTCAATTGTTTTTTCACCGATATCTAGACCTTCTTCATCAGCAGGAATTTCATTCGATGCAACCGTGTGGAATGGTACGTCATTGCTAAATTCTTTTGCAACTACTGTATCAATTGGAAGGACAAGCTTGTCGCCTGCTTTTTCCATTAGGCTTTTCGCAAGATCTACTTTATCTTCTTCAAGAAGCGAAATCCCTACTTCATAACCTTTCGCTTTCATGAACGTATAAGCCATACCACCACCAATTAGCAACTTATCAGCAACTTTTAGCAAGTTCTCGATAACGCCAATTTTGTCAGAGACTTTAGCTCCACCAAGAATGGCAACAAATGGACGGTCAGGATTTTCAACCACCCCACCGATAAATTTAATTTCTTTTTCCATTAAGAAGCCGGCTGCTGTATCAAGATGAGAAGCAATCCCAACGTTAGATGCGTGAGCACGGTGAGCCGTACCGAAAGCATCATTTACAAATACGTCACCAAGGCTAGCCCAGTATTTGCCAAGTTCTGGATCATTTCCACTTTCTTTTTTACCATCAATATCTTCAAAACGTGTATTTTCAAACAGAAGGACGTCGCCGTCTTTCATTTCATTGATTGCATTTTCAAGTTCTGGACCACGAGTCACAGGAACGAATTTCACTTCTTTGCCTAGCAATTCGCTTAAACGTTCAGCGACTGGGCGAAGAGTTTTATCTTTTTTGTCTTCTTCAGTTTTCACTTTTCCAAGGTGGGAAAATAGAATTGCTTTCCCATGATTTTCAATAATGTACTTAATCGTCGGAAGGGCAGCAACAATACGGTTATCATTTGTAATTTTGCCATCTTGCATCGGAACGTTAAAGTCAACGCGGACAAGAACTTTTTTGTCATTCAAGTCTAAATCAGTGATTACTTTTTTAGCCATTTCACATTTCCTCCATTACTTAAAAGATTTTTAAGTCATTTTAACAAACAAGCGGAAACAAACTTCTTTGTCTCCGCTTATTCGGTTAAAACTATTTAGTTCCTACTTAAATTATTTAGCAATTTTAGCGAAGTATTCAAGTGTACGAACTAGTTGAGCAGTGTAGCTCATTTCGTTATCGTACCAAGAAACTGTTTTAACAAGTTGTTTGTCGCCAACAGTCATTACTTTTGTTTGAGTTTCATCAAATAGAGAACCGTAAGTCATGCCTTTAATATCAGAAGAAACGATTTGGTCAGCAGTGTATCCGAATGTATCAGGATCGCTAGCGTCTTTCATTGCTTTGTTTACGTCTTCAACAGAAACCGTTTTGTCAAGAACTGTTACAAGTTCAGTTAATGAACCAGTTGGAACTGGAACACGTTGAGCAGCTCCATCTAATTTACCTTTAAGGCTTGGAAGTACTTCACCGATTGCTTTAGCAGCACCAGTAGAGTTAGGAACGATGTTTTCAGCTGCTGCACGAGCACGACGGAAGTCACCTTTAGGGTGTGGACCATCAAGAGTCATTTGGTCACCAGTGTATGCATGGATTGTAGTCATAAGACCTTCAACAATACCGAATTTTTCATCTAAAACTTTAGCCATTGGAGCTAAGCAGTTTGTTGTACAGCTTGCACCGGAAATAACTGTTTCAGTTCCGTCAAGTGTTTCATGGTTAACATTGTAAACGATTGTTTTCATGTCGCCAGTTGCAGGTGCGGAGATAACAACTTTTTTAGCACCAGCTTTAAGGTGAAGTTCAGCTTTTTCTTGAGTTGTGAAGAAACCAGTACATTCAAGAACGATTTCAACACCAAGATCTCCCCAAGGAAGTTCTTCTGGGTTACGGTTAGCAAGAACTTTTACTTCTTTACCGTTTACTTTGAAGAAACCATCATGCACTTCAACGTCACCGTCGAATCTACCTTGTGTTGTATCATATTTTAAAAGATGAGCTAACATTTTAGCATCTGTTAAATCATTGATCGCAACTACTTCAATTCCTTCTACTTCTTGGATACGACGAAATGCTAAACGTCCAATACGTCCAAAACCATTAATACCAACTTTAACTGTCATAAGTCATTTTCCTCCTTAGAAAAATAAGTGAAATTTTTTTATTTCAAAAGGGTATTGCTCCCTTTTAAAAGCATATTAGCTGCTCCTTCATCGGTCACGAGAATCGTGTTTTTCGGAGCACTCTTCATGTAGGATTTGATTGCTTTGGCTTTTGATGAGCCACCGGCAATCGCAATGATGTGTGGAATTTTTGCTAAATCTTCAAACTGTAAGCCGAAAGTTGATACTTTATGAACAACTTCCCCTTGTTCGTTGAAGTAATAACCGAAAGCTTCACCCACTGCTTTTCGCTCAGTGATTTTCTGGATCACATCTTCGCTCGTATGGCGTCTTTTCGCCATCGTAAGCGCGTCACCCACCCCATGAACGATTGCATTAGCAGATTGTACAAGGCGTAAACCTTCTTGGATCGCAGGTTCTTTTAAAAGAGAACGATAAGCTTCTTCACCGAGTTGTTCGGGGACATAAAGCACCCCATGTTTTGTTCCCGTTTTTGTTGCTATCCGGTCGCAAATCGTATTGGCCTGATTATCCAGATCCTCTCCGATTCCACCCCGTCCAGGAACAAATAGCAATTCTCGCCCTTTGGCGAAATCACTTGGCATTGTGTCAGCAAAAGCAGCCATTGTAGAGCCACCCATGATCGCAATGATGTTTCGTTTCTCTGTTAGCGCCAAATCAAGTTGTTTGACGGCAACACGTCCCATCTCTTCACGAACCCAAGGTGTAACATCGCTGTCTCCTTGGACGACTAAACACTTTTGAATGTTTAGGACTTCTGCAAGTTGATTTTCGATTGAATGTAGTCCCGATAGTTGGTTCATTGCGCTTTCTAAATCGCGAAAAACGACAAGACCTTCCTCAGTGACTGTCATTCCGGATGATTTGATATCAATCAATCCTTGTGTTTTCAAAAACTCAACTTCACCACGAAGAACTCGCTCGCTCATACCAAGCATTCCAGCTAATGTCCGTCTGCCAACAGGCTCTGCGAAATAAATCGATCGCAAAATCTGATAACGCTTTTGCATAACGGCCAGCACATCGGGTAATAATTTTTTTTGAATGCTTATTAAATCTGACATAGCCATGACTCCTCGTTGATTTGGACGATTAAAGACCCACATAGTCGATAAACGTCCCATCAGAATTAAAAAAAGTAGCGGTAAAGGTTATCCAAATTCAAAATATAGATCGGATTATTCAAATGAGACTTCCCATTTCTTACCTTTTTTCGCTGTGTTTGTAGCTTTATAAAATTCTTTGTTCTCTTTCATTACCCTACGACATCATTGTAACAGGCAAGAGCAAATACTTCAAGTGATAAGTGGGACATTTATAAAAAAACAACAATAACTTTACGGTTCCTTTACGCCCCGTCTCACTTAGAGCGCCATAAATTCCTTCTCAATTTATTTTTACTTGAACATCAAAGTTAACGAGAAGGACAAAAAAAGTCCCTCCTGATTTTTCAGGAGGGACTTTTGACGACCAATCTAATCAAACCTTTTACGTTTCGATGAAGACGGGATAGAAAGTTCTAATCGATACTTAGCGACCGCTCGTCTTGAGATTGCGATATCCTTTTCTTCCAATAGCTCAACTATTTTTTGATCAGATAGCGGCTTTTTCTTATCTTCCTGCTTAATATATTCACTAATCCATTCTTTAATACTTGTGCTGGAAACACCACTAACGTCTTCTGAATTCTCTTTTTTCTTTGGTAAAGCTGAAGAAAAGAAGGATTTTAGCTCAAAAATGCCGTTTGCCGTTTCGAGATATTTCCCATTTACTGCACGTGACACAGTGGATTCATGTACGCCGATTTCCTCAGCAATTTCTTTTAAAGTGAGCGGAACAAGTGGCTCTTTAGGATCAATAAAATGAGCTTGTTGATGCCAAACGATGGCTTTTCCAACTCGTTCAAGCGTATCTTCCCGCTGCTCCATTCCTTTTTTCAGCCAATCATATTCACCTGTTTTTTGCTTTAGAAACTCGGATACTTCTTTTTCTTTGCTATCTTGCATTTGTTTATAGTACTGTTCCTGAAAGCGAATTTGCGGTAGGAAGTTTCTTGCAATGGAAACGATAAGTTCACTACCTTGTTGTTGCAAAATAAGATCTGGAACCACATATTGGACGGTTTCTGTCTCAAACTCGGAACCCGGCTTTGGTTCAAGTGTGCGTACATAATCTGCAACTTCTTGAATATCCGAAAGCTCAACATCAAAAGCTTTTGCAATGTTTTTCCACTTTTTATTTGCAAAGTCTTCAAAATGCTCACTCAGCAAGTCATAGGCAATATATGGCGCGTCACTCGAGCGATCAATCTGCAGCAAAATACATTCTTGTAAATTTCGTGCAGCCACACCTGCGGGTTCTAGACTTTGGAGTATTTGAAGCACATCTAAAACTTCCGTTTCAGTTCGCGTAAGATTTTCGGCGACTGTTTCGGGAGCAATTGTCAAATAGCCTGCCGAATCCAGACTTTCAATCAAATAGAGCGCGATTTGCTTTTCAGAATGTGATAAATCTAGGAGCATAATCTGGTCTTGCAAGTGATCAGACAGCGTTTCCGAGCGACTTGCCACTTGTTCAAGAAAGTCATTTTCCATTTGGGTTCCATTTTTTCGTTTTTTATAAGAATAGTCGGTAGAAATATCTGCTCCCGACGTTACTTCAATTAATGGATTTTCAAGCGCTTTGTCTTCTAAAAACGCGGTAAGGTCTGCGGCTGTAAATTGAAGCATTGCTATTGACTGCGACAATTGTTGTGTCATCGCAAGCTTCATTGTTTGCTTCTGCGCCTGTTTTTGAACAAAACTCGATTCGAGTCTCACAAAATATCCCTCCCGGTTTCCGAATTCCCTCGGGGTGGATTTGCAAAACCCACCTTTGCTTCATTATATCACCCCTATTTTATTTTTGTAATGTTTTTTTATAACGGGTACTCCAGAAAAGCCCTTCTGTCCCCAGGAGAGCCCATACACCTAATGTGGGTGGCATGTAATATTCATATCTTCTGATTTTTAGTATCCAGCAAAGTAGCACCTTTTTCTCCCCAAGCAGGAATCCACTTTCCATCTTCAGAATAATGGGTTTCTTCTATATCTTCTTCGTAAAAATCATGCATAAGATATTTCACAAATCTGTCTGCTGATTTCCCATCTAGGTCATCAAAAAAGTAAGAAATAAAATCGTTTAATTTGTCATAATCAATTTTTTCTTCTTGAACTGATTCAATCAATTCCTCTGTGGTTGTTGCGAAAGAACCAGGTATGAACTTCAAATATTCATAATAAAAATTTCTTGTCGCTGTATATTCAGCAAGATCTGGACTATAAAAAACCATCTTTCGCTTTAGCAAAGCATATTCAAAGCAAACGGACGAATAGTCAGTAATTAGGACCTCTGTTACTAGCAATAGATCATTAATTTCTCTGTAATCAGAAACATCAAAATAAAAATCTTTATATTGATATGGAATTTGTGGCTTGTTTTGAACAAAGGGATGAATTTTTAATAACATAACCCATCCTTTTTTATACAACGCTTCGTAAATATCTTTAAAATTCAAGTATTCAAAGGGATAATGAGCTGATTGTTGACCATTTCCCCTAAAAGTAGGTGCAAATAAAATCACTTTTTTATTTTTAATAAATGGCATCTCTTTATATAGTCTTTCCAAAATGCTTTGTTGCTTATTTAAATCGAAAAAAAGATCCGTTCTTGGTACGCCAATTGGATATACGCTTTCCGCCTTAATGCCAAATCCTTCAGCATACTTATCTACAACATGATGTGAACTGACAATCGCTTTCGTATAGTTCTTATGATCAACGGAATCAATTTTTGGACCCCCAGGCATACCTATTCGACTATATCCAAAAGTTTTGAAAGCACCAACAGCATGCCAAACTTGAATTAAATCCGTATTTTTTCTAATTGATAAAGGATAGATTAATGGATAGTAATCATCGAGAATAATATATCGACTTGTTGCAAAATGATAAGCTAACTTAAAAAATTCTATCCACGTTTTTTTATCTCGAATACTTTCTTTTAAAAAGAAAAAAGAATTGAAATGGGAACCGTTAGATTGTATCGCTTCATAGATATATTCAAAATTCCCTGATAGGTCAGTACGACTATCAGAAGCGAACGTGATCTTATTTTTTTGAATTGGCCATATTTTACAGATGCGATAGCAAAATCTAAAAACTAATTTTTTTGCATATCGTAAAAGCCGGTTCTCTTGTGTCAGATCTTTCTGCTCTAAAAATGATTCGACTTCTGCTAGTTTTTTTGAAGATATTATAAATTTTTGACTTTCAACATCTAACTCAGCTATAAGCCGATAGGATTTATTCATTTTCGATGTATAAACTTTCATTTCTGAAGACACTATAAAATCCGTTTTTTGATTTTTGATATTTCCTAAAGTACAAACCCCTTCTACCCACTCGCCATTAAAAAATTGTTTGATTTTGAGCAATATCTCATAGTTACCTGGCTGTAATACTCTTCCTCTTTCAAATTTATTAAAATTCACGCTGATTTTATAATCTGAGAAAAACAATTTCTCATTTTGCAAGTTCTGCATGCGTAATTCAGCGACTTCTTTTCCATCTTTTTTAAATATCAGATACTTTTCAATTTCACTTTCAGTCAGTGGTTCATTACCCCAAAAGTGAGCATTCCCTTCTAATACCATCATTCCGCTATTAAACGTAAGCTTGGTGATTTCTTTTTCAATAATTAACTCCTCTTGTTCTAGCTCTTTAAGTAGCTCTTCTGCTACCTCTAAATCAATATTAACGAGTGAGCTAAACATTTAAAAAAACATATTTCGCTTTTTATTGTGTGTTGCTCGAATGTTTTTTCCCTCTTTGTCGGAAACCGTCATATACTTGTCTTTCCTCCTCTAGTTGCAAACAATTAATGAGTTGCAATACATTATTTTTTGCATCTATTGTTTGTCTACTAAATTCTTCTTGCTTAATTTTTTTAGCTGGCTGACTATCTATTTTGGCTCCTGCACTTTTTAATTGCTGAATCAACTCAGAAGCAGAAGCGAACATTGGCAAATTATATTTCGCATAGAATTGCTCGTCGAAGAATCCCGGGTTACTTTTATACGCTTCAAAATCTGGTGCTAAGATCAAAATGGGGCGTTCAAAGTAGCTAAAGTCAAGGATCAAAGATGAATAATCGGTAATTAGTATTGCTCCTTCGCTTAAAAAAGAATGGATATCTTGTTTAGAAATATAGTGCTGAAGCTTTTCATTTTTTTCACCTTCCAAGTATGGATGGAGCGAAAGTATTAATTCATAGCCAGTTTCTGCTTTTTCAAATTCAGACACAAGTTCTTCTGCCATAGATAAACAGCTCGCATGTTCTCCATTTCGATATGTTGGCGCATAAATAATCCTGTTTTCACATGCCTTATCATGCAAAGTTTGTACGTATAGCTGCAGCGACCCCGTTACTCTTACCTGACTCTTCTCTACTCCGAGCGCTTGCGCATAGAAAGGGATGTCTTTCATTTGATTTACACACACAAAATCATAGTTCTTATGCGGAATATATGTTTTAACTTTGTTCAAACTGTTCCCAAATTTTTTCAGTTCCCCGGCTGCGTGCCATATTTGAATCACTTTATTCCTCTTGAATTTTATAGCAAGCGCATTTAACGGATAAAAGTGATCATCTACTATAACGATGCCTGATCGAGCAATTAAATATACTGATCGAATAGCTTTATAAAATTTCGATAGTCGCTTTTTATTGCGGCCGTAAATGCAAGTACGAACATCTACTTCTTTATTCTCCTTCATTTCTTCGTAGAGTATTTTCATTCCCACTGTCATTTCATCACTTCTCGAACTAACAAAAGTAATCATATTCCTTCTATATGGCAACAAACAAGCAAGCACCAAATATTCCACTGAAAAAAGACCTTTTAACAGGAGTACTTCCCACCGTTTCATTCTTTTACTTCACCAAGCTTTCTCCCAACTTTTCTTCTCATTTTAGCAACAACTAAATCTTTTTATTTGTAACTTTGTTTCATTAATCTCTCATTTTCAAGGCGTTTTGTTGTCAATATACAACTTTTAACAACCTAACTACGAAAAAAGGAAGTAGAAACTCAGAAAAATCTTTCTTCGTTTCTACTTCCTTATCCATTTAATATTCAACTATTTTTTCTTTAACTTGGCAAATGGTTCATAAAATTTTGATAGGCAAAACCTTCCACTTCTTTCTTGCCAAAATGGTGTTCCAGAACTGCAATAAAATCTTGAAAATCTGAGGCGTTTTCAAGACCTTTTACATGTGAAGGGATCCCATCAAAATCTGATCCAAAACCGATATTTTGAATCCCTCCAAGTTCCGCAATATGGTCGATGTGACGAACGACATCTTCCATATCCGCCATCCCACTTTCCGTTGTAAAAAGCGGATGAAAAATCACATGGATCATTGCATCTTTTTCAATCATGGCTTTAATTTGGTCGTCATCCAAGTTACGTTTATGCGAACAAATCGCTTTTGCGCTAGAATGACTAGCAATCGGAAACTCAGCAATCTCCATAACATCCCAAAAGCTTTTCACGCTCAAATGCGAAACATCAGTAAAAGCATGATGCGCATTTAAACGAGTTACAATTTCTTTTCCAAAACTAGTTAGTCCAGCGCCTCGCTTTTCTTCAATACCATCAGCAGCAAGATTCGCATTATTCCAAGTTAGCCCTACAGAAAGAACACCGCCATTAAGCAACTGCTCAAGTCTTTCGAGATCTTGACCGATCGGCTCCACACCTTCTAAAGTCAGTGCCGCAGCAATTTTCCCTTCTGGAAGCGTTTCTAAATCTGTCCATTTTTTAAGCGGCTTGATAACACCATTTCGGTGTAGCACATGTTGTTTGAAAATATTGCTTTGTTCCACCGCTTTTTTCCACTTTTGTTCGATTGGAACCTCAGGATCGAGAAAAATGGCAAAACTTTGTAAGAATAGTTCTCCTTCTATCATTCGCTCAAAATTCACATCAAGTTCCGGTGAATCTTGGAATGTAATTCGTCCTTTAGCTTGTTGCAGCTTATAAAGCACATCACAGTGCATATCCACAATTTTCACTCGTCGTTTCCTCCTTCAAACAGCGACTTTCCTTCAAGTCCCAACAATTTATTCAATGTCGCCCGGTGCCATTTCCTGCCAAGAACGTACTTACTAACTAAATACGTCCCAGCTTCAAGTGACTGATTTTCTGTAAGGGCTTGAATTTTCAACTGATAAACAAGATTTTTTTTGCCAATCTCCACTTTATGCAGCCTTTCTTTAGCAAGATAATGCATTTCCGCTTCGCCCAGTTTAAACTGAAACGTAAACATTCCAACATTAGTAAACGCAAGAACCAGCGTGTGTCGCGTTCGCATAGTTGGTCCTGCGTAAAGCAAATTGATGTCACTCACCGCAAGTTCGTTTTCCCGAGCAAAGTCATAAATTTCTTTTTCAAGCCGTTCTTTTAACCCCAAGTTTTATCACCTTTTTCTAGTCCAAACTTCTTTTAACATTCCTACAAAAAAAGAATTTCCTCAAACCTGAATATCCAAATAAGAATAAGCTCGAACATCAAAGCGGTTTCGGCTTCGCGAAAATTCAATGGGTCTTCCATCTTTTTGATAAATCACTTGTTTGATTTCAAGTATCGGATCGTGTTCGCCGCAATTTAAATATTTCTGATCATCCGATGAACTTTTATCCGCAGAAATCGTTCGGTAAGCGCCTGCAAATTTAATGCCTAGTTCTTTCTTTAAATATGAATAAATCGAATGACGAATATGTATTTTTGTAAGCCCAGGAACCAAGTCTACTGGCATGTATGTATGTTCCAAAACAAATGGCTTCCCGTCCAAAATCCGAAGTCTAAAAATGTTGTACACGGGGTGACTGTCACTTATCATTAAGCGCTCTTGCACCACTTCGTCTGGAAATTCCACCGTGAAATCAATAGGTTCACTCACAAGGTCATGACTCGTATTTTCAAAATCATTGCTGAGCCCTTGATAATCTTTTAAATAAGATAAGTTTTTATCTTTAAGAAACGGATGATTCAAAACCTTGGTTCCCGACCCACGTTGCGAATACACCAAACCCTCCATCGTCAAAATGTTGATCGCTTTTTTGATCGTCATTCTGCTCACACCAAACTCATCCACCAAAACAACTTGATTTGGCATGAAACTGTCTGTCGGATATTCACCGCTCTGGATGCGTTCTCGCAATATATTCGCGATTTCTTCGTATTTTGGCACCTTTTTCACCTCCACTTGAGTATAACTGAATCTATCAATTTCCTCAATCTAAAACGGCAAAGTAACTCGCTCATTTTACTTTCTTGTAAAGACTCAAAAATTCACTAACCTTTTACATGAAGTTTACAGCTTCTTCAATAAAGCCTAAAATTCACACACTATACTAAAATACAAGGAGGGATTACATATGCAAAAATGGGTAAAAGTAACTGGAATTGCATTTGTTGGAACAAGTTTACTACTCACGGGCTGCCAGTCAGATAAAAAAGCGAAGACGAGCGAGCAAGCCGTAGCCTCAGTAAAGATGGTCGCAGGTGAACAAATCAAACTCGGTGGCGCGGTTAACGTCCGTGACTTGGGCGGGTACAAAACGGCTGATGGCAAGAAAATCAAGTCGCATAGACTAATTCGTTCGGCGGAACTTTACAAGTTAACCGGGGATGACATTCACAAATTAAAAAGCACCTATCACTTACAGCAAATTGTTGATTTCCGGACAAACAGTGAGGTGAAGGAAAAGCCAGATCCGCCTATCCAAGGAGTGCGCTATACTCACGACTCCATCATGAAAGATAATGGCGCCTCAACAAGCATGGCAGATTTAACAAGGAGCTTATCAAAAATGGACAATCCAGAAAGTTTCTTGATCCAAGCCAATCAAAGCTTTGTAACAGACGAGCATGCAAGGCAAGCCTACAAAAAGTTCTTTGACATCTTACTTGAAAACGAAAAAGGAGCCGTTTTATGGCATTGCACGGCCGGAAAAGATAGAGCCGGATTTGGAACTGCACTTGTTCTTTCGGCACTCGGCGTCCCGGAGAAAACGATTATGCAGGATTATTTACTTTCCAACAAGTACCGTGCCGCTGAAAACAAAGCAGCAATTGGGGAAGTTGCCAAGCAAACCGATGATCCCAAAGTGATTGACGGAATGAAAGCAATCATGGATGTACGCGAAAGCTATTTAAATGCTGCCTTTATGGAAATCAATAAGCAATATGGCTCGATGGATCGCTTCTTGAAAGATGGGCTTGGGCTTACAAGCAAAGACCTCACAAAATTGAAAAGTAACTATTTGAGCTAAAAAAGAAAATAAAGCGGGTAAATTTGCACTCGCGGGTTCCTGCTCACGCATCACTAATTATGCTCATCCGCACATTTATTTATCGCTTCCTTTTATTTTTAAAATGAATCACTCTTCAAATGCCTAGTCATTTAATAAAAAGGATTGATTTTTAAAGTAAAGGTCGCTATGATAAGTAGTATGAAGCGTTTTAAATAAAAAAGAAGTGCGTTTTGGCTTCTAGCGGAAGGAAGAACAGATATGTTAGGTGCAATTGAAGCAGGTGGAACAAAAATCGTTTGTGCTGTGGCGCCAAAAGAAGCGCTCACGCAAATTGCGGAACGAATCAGTATCCCAACAGGCACTCCGCAAGAAACGATGCCCAAAATAATCGCTTTTTTCAAAAATTATCAAATCGAAGCCATCGGAATCGGCTCATTCGGACCAATTGACGTTGATCCAAGTTCTCCTACATACGGATTCATCACAAACACACCGAAGCTTGCTTGGAAACACTTTGATTTCCTTGGCACGATGAAAAAAGCATTCGCTGTCCCTTATTTTTGGACAACGGATGTCAATGCAGCTGCTTTCGGGGAGTTGAAACACGGCTCGGCTGTCGGAAATGAAAATTGTATTTACATAACCGTTGGAACTGGAATCGGCGGTGGAGTGGTGCTGAACGGGAAGGTTATAGAAGGAAAAGGGCATCCTGAGATCGGTCACATTTATATCAATCAATTGGTACACGACTCTTTCGAAGGAAACTGCCCTTACCACAAGAATTGTTTAGAAGGACTGGCAGCGGGGCCAGCAATTGAAGCGCGAGCTGGCAAGCCCGCACAAAATTTAGCAGCCGATAATCCCGCTTGGGAACTGGAAGCTCATTATCTGGCTGAGGCTTGCGTCAACTATACCCTTTCGTTCTCGCCTGAAAAAATTATTTTTGGGGGCGGCGTTATGAAACAAGCGCATTTATTTCCACTGGTACGCGAGAAATTCACCGAGTTACTGAACGGTTATTTGCCAATCAGTCAAGTGGACCAGTACATTGTCCCATGCGCCCTTCAAGATAACGCTGGAATTGTGGGTTGTCTGGCGCTGGCCAAAGAAACTTTATAATAAATATAAAAGGTCGATTGTTTTTCATTATCATCTCAATCGACTTTTTATTTGCTTTAAGCAAATCCTCTACATTATCTAAACTTATTTTAAAAATTGGTTGGATTCAAACCTTTCTTCTCATATTGAGTTACCTACTTAACGATGGAAATTTCGGATATAGGGCTCTATATCATTTATTCTCAAGTCATATAATAATTTGACTATTCTTTGACTTCCACTGTGCAATTGTGAAAAAAGACACAATATCAACATGAAAGACAGGTTTATTTATGTTACTTAGTTGCAGAAGTCTAAAATTAGTTGGCGTATCCTTCATTACAGTTACATCTGCTCACTTTTCCTGTCTTTCAAAAAGTGATATAATGTGAGCAATTTCATATTTAGGAGGATAGACATGCATAACTTTAACAGCCAAGAAACACAAGATATCCTGAAACATTATGCTTTTATCATGCAGAGTCCAGCAATCAAAGGGGTTAGGCAAAATTTCCAAAAAGACTTTACATTAGCTCAACTTTCTTTAGTTGATGACCCTTACCTCAGTTTAATCAATCTTGAACGCTTTCTATCCACTGAACCTTGCTTTGCAAACGTTCGTTATCAAGAGTTAGTATGGCTTATCGATCACTATGAAGCACTTAATATGTTATCCAAAAGCTCCAAAATTTTCACCCCTCAATTTCCAGAAAAAGTTGGAAAAAAATTAGTTTTTTTATTATGGTTCCAAGGAGAAAATTCTGCTCCTCCCATTGTTAAGGCAAACATTCGTAGGCTAAAAGAATACTTCGAAAACTACGAAATTGTCTTCTTATCCGATGAAAACATTGTCCAGTGGATGGATATTTCAAACATACCCAATTATGAAATCATGAAAGAAAAGTTTCCCGCACATTTATCTGACGTCATTCGTAGCTACTTATTAGCTACTTATGGTGGTGTTTGGCTTGATTCAACTGTTGTAATAAACAGTGATTCTGTAACTTTTTTAGAAAAAAACATGGAAAGACGCAGGCATTTCATTTTACGATACAGTGATTTTAGAATAGCAAATTGGCTAATCGCAACCAAAGAGCAAGACAAAACTATGCGATTACAGTATGTTGCACTAACTGAATGGCTTAAAAGAAAAAAAGTATTCCTAGAATATTTTCAATTTCACACTTTTTTTGAAATTTTTAGCATGTTAGATGATGATTTTTTAGATGCAACTCGCTTAAAAGCACCAGATGCATTCTTATTATCAAAAAAATGGCCTAGCGTAATTCAAGCATCTAATATCCAAAACATTTTTGAGAAAATGCCCTTCCAAAAACTCAACTATAAAATTGATCGAAACAAAGTGTTACCAAGAACAGTTGAACATTTATTCGAAAATTATTTAGATCCCACTTCAGATAATTCTTTACAGGACATCTATAAATTACCAAATGCAAAAAACAATGCAGGAGAACAATTCTTCACTGAAAATCCTCAAAAAATCATAGCGAAAAAAGAAATTGACATCTGGTCAGGCGTTGACTTCACAGCGAACACACGTGTCGGAATTCTTCCTCCAAATAAGGAAACGACTGTTTTAGCAATCAGTGGTACTATTGCCGGGACGCCGAGATTAAAAATAGATAGTGGTTATATTACTGCGAATAAAAAATGGATACAATCACTTTGAAGTGTTTACGTTGTCTTTTTTATTGCATGTTAAAGATGAAACATGGAATTTTTGTTTAAGCTCAATGAAACGTCTTCATAGAATAATGTGGCCTATCAATTAGAACGCTTGGCTATTACAAAAATACCCCGAATGAAAGTCCCGACTTTCGCCGGAACCATTTTCTTTATCTTTCATCTATTTTCGAAGCTATTACTAAAGAGTTGATGACTACAGGAATTGTCACAACCAACCAAACAAGCAAAAAATAGTCATGCTTTTTGATTGCTTGCGCGAAAACAAGAATACTACTTACTAACGCCAAAATAAGAACACTATAATTCAACCATTTTTTCACTGTACTTATCACCTACATTCCATATGCCTTTCCAATTGTTGTGTATGTTTTTTTTAACCCAGTATAATTTGACTTTTTATAAACGAAATATTGTTTTTTTATTTTTTGCATACCTGCCAATACCACATTTTTACTTTTACATACGCTTTTTTTGCGACTTTACTGCTTGAACTGCCGCAATTATTACTCCTGGAATTCCTAGCCAAGCCCCCCACTACTGCTATAATGGCATATCCGACAGAAGCAGCTGAGGCATAAGCATTTACATTTACTTTATAGGTATGAATATATTTCCATGGCGAATATGCTCTTAACATGCTATTATTGCCAAACTCATTCATGCTTTCGTTTTCAATCTCAAGAGAAACAACTTCCTTACCGTTTTCATAAACTGTTTTCTTTCCGTTCACATCTTGTTTTACTTCTAGCGTTGCTGTTTCACCTGTTGTTTTGTTTTGGATCGTTCCTTCTGTTAAAGATTGATTCCAAATCACAACTTCCTTTTCATCCGTTTCTTTATTAAGGCTTTCCCATTCTGTATCGGACTTTTCAACAATTTTCAATGTTTCATTATCTAAAATAACTTGATTTGAATTAGACTGACTTTTTTCAGCTACCGGATCTCCTTCTGCTTTTCTATCCATCGTAAAGTTAGAAACCCCAGGAGTTACTACTGAAAACAGCATTGACGCCGATAAAACTATACTTCAGCATTTTTAGTCTTTTTCTCTTTATTTGCGTTATTACCATCTTCCTTTCAGTATTTTAGTTTTTGCACTCAGATTATAGCATGAAATATTATTGTAAAAGGAAAATATAGTGAAATGCCTGATTTAAGTCGTAAATGACCGAAAATTTCTAGTTTTTCATTTTTTTGGATTTTATTGAGAATAATATTTTTATTATGTTTTTAATATATACAACATAAAAAGATCTTACAAACCGTCACTAACCAAAGCTCCACCAAGCATTGAGACCATTTATAAGATTTTTTTAAATTTACTTTTAATATCCTTGGAGGACTTAGTAAACGTTTATATTATAGCAAAACCCGCCGGAATACTACCACAAAAATCGGAGCATCGCAAACATACTATTTTTTAAA
Source organism: Listeria kieliensis (assembly GCF_003369925.1). GTDB lineage: Bacteria > Bacillota > Bacilli > Lactobacillales > Listeriaceae > Listeria > Listeria kieliensis_A. The sequence continues at coordinate 77,705 of NZ_LARY01000003.1, forward strand.
CGCATATCATCCTAGAAATTTTCTAACACATCTTCTTGTTTTTCGAAGACTTCTGTGACTTTCTTGCCAAAATGTCCTTTTACGGCTTCTCGCAAGTGGCTGCTTGTTTCCGAAAAAGATGTCTTCGCCATTTTCATTTCTTCTTTTCCCGCTTTTCGAACTTTCTTGTCTGCTGCTTGTCCTATCCGTATATGTTGCATTCCTAAAGTTCGGATTTGTGTTTTCTGATTGTTTTTCTGGAATTCTTTGAGTAGATCTTCTAGTGCCTCTAACAACTTGCATCACCTCATTTGTTTCTCTCTACTTGCTGTAATCCTTTATGAAACTGTTCCTCTAGATGTTCCGTTTTTTGTCTTACTTCCCGCTTTTTCTCCTGTAAATCCACTTGATAGTTTGTTTCCAACTGTTCGATTTCCCTTCGAGCCATTTCTAGAATGTCCGTACAGTCTTCTTCCCTTTGTCGAATCTGGTAGAGAATCGCTTCATAAGTTTGCTGCGCGATTTCTTCGCCTTTTTTCTGAAAGCGATAAATGTCCTCCGCTTGTTCCTCAAGTTCTTGTCTTTGCCGTCTATACTCCGTTCGCAACTCTTCTTCGGTTTTCACCTACGAACCTCCCTCACTCATCCCAATTGCTGAGCTAATTCGTGATCTTTTTGTTTAAGAGCCTCAATACTCTGTTTAATTTCTTTTGCCAAATGGTCAAATTTAGACCCCATCTTCTTTACTTTATTCATTTTTTTCTGATACGCTTCGCAGGGTTCAATGACTAATCGTTTTTCTGTGCAACCTACGCTTTCTAACTCCGCTAAGATTTCACTTTCTGTGAGCATATCTCCCACTCGGCGTGCTTCTTGTAGTATTTCCTTCCAGATCTTTTCGACCTTATCCATGCCTTCCTGATAAACCTTAATGACATGTGCGGTGACTGCTTTAAACTCTGCCATGGCTGTCTCTACAGCGGCTAACGCTCGACTATCATCTAAATAGATCTGTTCGTTCGTCGAGATTCCTCCACCACTTGCTTGGAATTTTTTTTGCAGTATTTCAAGGTCATATAACTTGGATATGTATTCAGTCATAGCATAGCGTTCTGCTTGTTGAACAATGGCTTCTTGGTTATATTCATTATTAGGTATTTTTAGCTTACCATTTTTATCAAACGCCCAGTTGCTCAACTGATGATAGTCGACAATGTTCAAATGAGACCCCATCTCCATGCTCACTTTGATTTCGGCGCCTGTCCCATTTCCACCAAAGTTCCCAATAACATCTGCACGATTCCGATAATTCGCTAACATGCCTGGATTCGCTTCGATCCACTTTTTGGCTTCATCCGATAAAATATTGGAGGGGTCTGGGCCATTGAAACCTACATTGCGCCACTTATTTTCAGCCGCAATCATTAAAGCCAAATATTCTCCTAAAGAATGACCTGTTGTCGTGATAACGGAATTGGAATATTGAGCTTTTACTTCATTTGCAAATTTTTGAGCGGAAATTGCTTGTCCGTCAATTTTTGATCCCTTAAATGGATGCGCGGGGCTAAGTTCAAGTTTTTTATTTCCTTGAATGACCGTTTGAAGATCCGTTGCCCGGTCTTTGGCGTCTGAAAAATTTGTCCCCGCGTAGGCAATAACAATTTCTGTAGTGTCGACTTTTCCATGTTTATCCACTGGGGCTACTGCCATGGCTTGCATACCATTTTTTGAGTTATTTTCTGTTTTTAAGATTTTATAGTTAAAGCCATCTAACTCAAAACTATTTCCTTTTTTCATAGTAGGGGAATAATCACCTTGTTTCGGGTCTAACCAATAAGCTGCATCGCCCAATTTATTGTACTGTCTATCCCGAATAGCCATCAAACTTCCTCCTCTTTGCCATTTGAATAAATAACTTTAACTTTATTTGTTGTAGTCCCCTTTTCTTGAACCTCTTTATCAACTAAACCTATAGTAGATAATTCGTTTTGTTTTTTTACAAAACCATAATCAAAACGGGCAGTTTTATTTTTATCATTTGTCATCTTCACAACCATTCGATAAAAACCTGTCATTTTATTATAGCCAGTGCGCTCTATTTCTACTTTTTTTATATCGGAAAATTTCTTTTTTAATAACTCAACGGATTGTTTTTCGGCCTCTAACTTTTCTACTTCTTTTTTATTATCCATATACATCTTCCCTCCAGTAATTAAGACAACCACAATAATGACTACTGCAACAGAAATTAAAATAATCCTGCCCTTTTTCATCTCATCTCTCCATCCATTTCACTTCTCCATATATCAAAAATGCCTCTTAAATTATACAATAAGAGGCACTCTTTTAAAATTAAAAGCCAAAGTTTTGGGACAGTTGTTGGTCTTGTTCTTCCACCGCTGTCGCTGTTTTTTGAAGTTGTTGCTCGATTTGATCCATCAAATTTGCGAATTCCGTTACTTTTGGTTTTAATTGGTTGAATTGGTCATCAAAACGCGCAAACGCTTGTCCTTCCCATTCACTCCGTAGTTGTTCCTGTAATTGGGATAAGCGTTGCAACATTTGCTCAATATCACGTGCACTTGTGCCGTAAGTCTTGGCGCGATCACGTAACTCGGCTGGGGTCATTCTGATTTGTCCAGACATCTAATTCATCTCCTAATTATGTATTTTTCTTTCAATTGTAATATACCATATTTTAGAAATGAAATTGTGTCGATTTAATGAACTTTTTATTGAATCATATACAAAAAACACCGTCAACTTATGGGAATTAAAGATATAAAAAAACATCTTATCTATGATTACAAACTACAAATCATAAATAAGATGCTTCTCGTTTTTTCTAACGCCCTCGGAGGGAATCGAACCCCCATTTTAAGAACCGGAATCTCACGTGCTATCCGTTGCACCACGAGGGCAATTTTCACCGTACGAATAATAATTATAGACGAAAACCCTGTTTTTTACAAGTTTTATTCAAAATTTAAAGCCTTTCATTTGACCTACTTTGACCTTTGTTATATGATATAATCATTATATGAGAAAGAAGCATTTTCTCATTCTAAATTATTGCTATTCACAGGAGGAATCTTGATATGAATTTAATCCCTACAGTTATTGAACAAACAAGCCGTGGCGAACGTGCTTATGATATCTACTCTCGCCTTTTAAAAGACCGTATTATTATGCTTGGATCTCCAATTGATGACAACGTAGCTAACTCTATTGTATCGCAATTACTGTTTCTTGATGCCCAAGACCCTGAAAAGGATATTTTCCTTTACATTAACTCTCCAGGTGGTAGCATCTCTGCAGGGATGGCAATTTACGACACAATGAACTTCGTTAAAGCTGATGTACAAACAATCGGCATGGGGATGGCTGCTTCAATGGGATCATTCCTTCTTGCAGCGGGGGAAAAAGGAAAACGTTTCGCTCTTCCAAATTCAGAAATTATGATTCACCAACCATTAGGTGGTGCACAGGGGCAAGCAACTGAAATTGAAATTGCCGCACGTCATATTTTGAAAATCAAAGAACGCATGAATCAAATTTTAGCTGATAAAACTGGTCAACCTCTTGAAGTCATTGCACGTGATACAGATCGTGATAACTTCATGAGTGCAGAACAAGCAAAAGAGTATGGCTTAATTGACGACATTATCGTAAACAAAGCTGGTTTAAAATAAACACTGTCTGAACAACCTTGCATCTTTCTCAAGATGCAAGGTTGTTTTTTTGCACAAATTAAGCAACTTTGTACCAACTATATTTGTAAATGTTACAAATTTTTTAATATATTTTAATTAGTCTTTCTTTTTAAAAGGTTTCGTGTATAATAATCCCTAAAACTAAATAAAAAGGAGAGATTTTATGGCAACAATCGCAGCATTATTGGCGGTAATGGTCGCTATTTTCGTTGGTGAGTGGGTTTCTACTTGGACGAAAGCACTTATTCCGTCTCTTTTCATCACTTCGGTTATTTTCATCATTGGTTATTGGACAATTTTTCCGAAAGATCTCGTCGAAAAAGCCAGCTTCGGCGTCAACTTTGCAAGTATCTGCGTACCTCTTCTGCTAGTCCATTTAGGTACAAGCATGAATTTAAAACAACTTGCAAGGCAATGGAAAGCAGTTGCCATTAGTCTCCTCGGTGTTTGTGGAACTCTTCTACTAACGCTTACAATCGGGAGCTTCATTTTTGACCTCCATACTGTTTTAGCCGCCGTTCCAGCTATGGTTGGTGGGATTGTATCAGCACTTCTAATGAGTGATAGTTTAAATCAAATTGGTTTAACTTCGCTTGCCACGTTACCAGTTTATATGATCATGTTTCATGGGATTTTTGGCTATCCAATCACCTCGATTATGCTCAAAAAAGAAGCGCGACGTTTACAAACTAAATTCCAAAGCGGCAATATTAGTCAAACCGAATCTCTAGAAGCAAATGAAGAGGAAGATTCCAAAAAGTTCATTGAAAAACTTCCAAATGACTATAAAACAGGTGCATTTATCCTAGCACGTGTTATACTAGTTGCATTAATTGCTTTTGCGGCAAGTCAATTGATCCATAACTTTATTAATTTCAACATCCTATGTCTACTTTTCGGTGTTGTTTTCTGTGAACTTGGTTTCCTAGAAAAAAACGCGCTTCACAAAGCAGGCGTTTTCAATTGGCTCATTTATGGCTTAATTGCTTACATATTTATGCAGCTTGGCACCTCGACTCCAAAAGGATTTGTTTCCTACATTCCTGAAATCATCATTTTGCTTGTTCTAGGTGTTATCGGAATGTACCTTATTTCACTTTTATTATCAAAATATTTGAAGCTTTCGAAAGAAATGGGCTTCGCCGTGGCATTAACTTCCTTGCTTGGTTTCCCAGCCGATTATATCCTAACGAATGACGTAATCAAAGACGTAACGAAAGATCCTAAGGAAGTCAACTACTTAACCAAAAACATGTTACCTCCAATGCTTGTTGGCGGGTTTACCACCGTCTCAATCGCTTCAATTATTATTGCATCAATTTTCATAAAATTCATATAGAAAGCAGGGCTAAACATGACAAAAACAAAATTCAAAAATGCACAAGTATTTACGGGAAACGGAGAACAATTTGAACAAATTGATTTTGGCGTTGACGAGTCAACCGGGCGCCTCTTTTTCGATCTTGAAAACCACAGCTTCGATACCGAAAAAGACTTGGGTGGGCGATTTGTAATGCCTGGTCTCATCAATTGTCACACTCACGTGGTTCTCGATCCTTTCTTTAAAATCGGCGGACTTTCGACAGTGTCGAGTAAAGAAGCAGAAGCCGTTCGCGGAACCTTCATCGCACTAGATAACATCCAAAAGTCGCTAAAACATGGCGTTACCTATCTTCGTGACTGTGGCTCTTCCTTTGATATCGATATCAAGCTTTCTCAGCTTGAAAAAGAAGGTCATTTATTTGCTCCTGGTATTATCGGATCTGGCCCAGCACTCGTGATGACTGGCGGACACGGTGTTGAGCTTGGACTTGAAACAGATGGTTCTGATGAAATGAGAAGAAACGCCCGCCGAAATATCAAAAATGGTGCACGAAACATCAAAATGATGGCTACGGGCGGAGTAAGTGTAGATGGCGAAAAACCAACAGATGTTCAACTCAGTGAAGAAGAAATGCGCGTAGCCGTTGAAGAAGCCCATCATAAAGGCTATACAGCTTGTGCCCATGCTCAAGGTACGGAAGGCATCAAAAATGCTATCCGAGCAGGCGTTGACTCGATTGAGCATGGTGTTTACCTTGATGATGAATCTATCCAAATGCTTCTTGACCACGGTACGTTTGTAGTCCCAACGCTGATTGCGCCTTATGCTATCAACCAGCATCCAGATGTGCTACCAGAATTCATGGTTGCCAAATCCGTTGAAATTTCGGAAGCGCATTTTGAAAGCATCGGAAAAGCTGCTAAAGCGGGTGTCAAGCTAGCACTTGGAACCGATTCAGGCACAGCCTACAATGACTTTGAAAATAGCGCTGCCTTTGAAATGGAACTCATGGTTCGCGCGGGAGTTACCCCGCTTCAGGCCCTTCAGGCTGCTTCCAAAAATGCTGCTGAACTTTTGAAAATCGATCAAGAAACTGGAACTCTTGAAAATGGAAAATTGGCTGACTTCCTTGTTCTAAAAGAAAACCCACTTGAAGATATCCGAGCTGTACAAGGCGAAAAAGATGTCTACAAAAAAGGAAAACTTGTTTAAAAAGGAAAACCCCCAATGCTAAAGTGCATTGGGGGTTTTCCTATCATTAAGCTCGACTATATTGAATTGGGCCAGCTATTTCTTCACCAAGTTGGCTAGCTGCTTCTCTTGCAAAATATGGATTGCGAAGTAGCTCACGTCCAAGGAAAATCAAGTCAGCACGTCCGTTTCCAAGGATTTCTTCGGCTTGGATTGCATTTGTAATCAGACCAACTGCCCCGGTTGCGATTCCTGCGCCCGCTCGAATTTTTTCAGCGAATGGGACTTGGTAGCCTGGATAGCTGTTTGGTGCAACAGGGACTAATCCGCCGCTAGAAGTATCCACAAGTTCTACACCATCTGCTTTCATCCATTTCGCAAAAGGAATGTAATCATCTGGCGTTAAGCCACCATGTGCGTAGTCATCCGCAGAAATTCGAACTATTACAGGTCCATCCCAAACTTCGCGAACAGCTTTAATTACTTCGCTTAAGATTCGGTAACGATTCCCCGCTGGGCCGCCGTAGGTATCTTCACGCCGATTTGTGAGTGGTGAGAGAAATTCATGGAGCAAATAGCCATGTGCGGCGTGAATTTCAATTACGTCAAAACCTGCTTCTGCAGCTCGGTAAGCCGCACGTCTGAAGTCAGCCACTACTTCCTTGATTTCCTCACTAGTAAGTTCTTCTGGTGTTCCGTATTTATCACTAAAAGGAATGGCAGAAGGTGCAACAATTCGACCTTCAAGTTCTGATTTTCTGCCTGCATGCGCAAGTTGAATGCCTGCTTTCGCATCGTGATAGTGAATACCATCTGTAATTCGTTTAAGCATCGGAATTTGCTCGTCATTCCAGATCCCAAGGTCATTTGCTGAAATCCGTCCAACAGCTTGTACAGCTGTAGCTTCGGTGAAAACAAGGCCTACTCCACCTGCTGCACGTGACATGTAATGAGTCAAATGGAAGTCCGTTGCGATTCCATCTTCCTTTTCAACTGAATACATGCACATCGGCGACATCACAATCCGATTTTTAAGCGTTACATCTTGCAATTTGTAGCTAGAAAATAATTTCGACATCAAACTCGCATCCTTTTCCTTATTTTTTAATGTTCAAAAACGCGGAGTCCCACTTGTGACGGGGCTTCTCCATTTCGCAGTCGCTCGGCTATCTGATCAATTTTACGTAATCTATGGTTGATTCCCGATTTTGAAATAGGCCCTGCACTGATCATTTCCCCGAGCTCTTTAAGTGAAACATCTTCATGAGTCACTCGTAGCTCGGCGATTTCACGCAACCGTTCTGGTAGGGCATCTAGCCCCACTTCCGCTTGAATGAATTTAATATTTTCAATTTGGCGCACAGCCGCACTAATCGTTTTATTCAAATTCGCCGTCTCGCAGTTCACTAGCCGATTGACCGAATTCCGCATATCACGCATGATTCGAACATCTTCAAAGTGCAGAAGCGCTGAAGTGGCACCAATAATGCTAAGAAATTCTGTGATTTTTTCTGCTTCTTTTAAATACGTAATCGAGCCATTTTTTCGCTCAAGCGTCCGCGCGTGAAGCCCAAATTGATTCATCAAATCGCAAATCGCTTCATTGTGCTCCGAATAGACCGAAAAAATTTCCAAATGATAAGAAGAAGTTTCCGGGTTATTTACAGAACCACTCGCAAGAAACGCACCACGGAGATAGGCCCTCTTCGCATTCCTTTTTTTCACAAATCCTCTGTCAATTGATTTGATAAACGTGAAAGAATCTTTTAAAATATGCAGATCTTCCAAAATCTCACGTGTTTTAACTTTCAGACGCACAATATAAACATTATTCTTTTTCAGCTTCATCTTTCTTCGTACTAAAAGCTCAATCGGAATATTATAAAGCCGTTTTAAAAGCTGATACATCCGTCTTGCTGTCGCCGCATTTTCCGTTTGAACATCCGCCACCATGGCGCCGTTTGAAATGGAAACCGCTCCATTCATCCGAATAAAGGCAGCAAGTTCCGGCTTCGCTTCATCATCCGTCACTTCAAAATGCGTCAATTCTTTTTTTGTTTCCGAAGCAAATGACATTTCACTCACTCCTTTTCTTTATAATTCGGTAGCAAATTCAGGAGCGCAGCAGCCACTTTTTCGCCATCATGCCGAACAAGCCCATCCTCAGTTGAGAGAAAATCATGATAAATTGCTTCAACGCCCAACTTGCTGATTCCTGCAGCGTCATGTACGACTTGTGTGACTTCATCTGGAAATAGCAATTCTTGTGGCACTTTCTCCGTGTTAATCAACGTTTTAGTAATAAATGGCTCGCCGACATGTTCCTGAATGACGCGAATATGATCCGCATCACTAAAATAATCGGTTTCTCCAATTTGCGTTAAAATATTAGTGATATAAACTTTTTCAGCTTTTGAATTCACAACTGCTTTGGCAACGCCTTTCACAAGCAAGTTTGGTAAAATGCTCGTATAAAGGCTCCCCGGACCGATCACAATCAAATCGGCTTCTTGAATCGCTTGCGTCGCCGTCTCTAGTGGCTCCACATCTTCTGGTTCAATAAAAGCGCGTTTGATCGGCTTTTTTTGAAGTGGAATAAGCGATTCACCCGTAACGATATCGCCATCTTCCATTTCTGCTTTGAGAATCAGCGGCTTATCCGTAACCGGAATCACCTTGCCGCGAATTCGCAGTACTTTTGCTAAAACATCGATCGCGTCCACGTAGCTCTCGTTCAACTGTGAAAGTGCCGTTAAAATCAAATTCCCCACAACGTGTCCTGATAAATCTCCATCTACCGTAAAACGATACTGAAACAAGTCAGTCAAGCGCTTATCCGCGTTCGAAAGAGCAATCATGACATTCCGAATATCTCCCGGCGGCAAAACATCCATCTGCTGTCTGATTTTCCCCGAGCTTCCGCCATCATCAGCAACCGTAACAAGCGCAGTCAGATTAATTTTTTTCTTTTTTAATCCTTTTAAAACAACAGGAATTCCTGTACCTCCGCCAATTACGACTACTTTCGGCATTGCATCCCTACTCATTTTAACTTTCCTTTCTGCGCTTCATATCACGGTGCGAAATAATCGTTTCGTATTTGGACTCAAGAGCCTTACCGATATACTCCGTAAGAGCCACAGAGCGGTGCTGCCCACCTGTGCATCCAATAGCGACAATAAGTTGTGTTTTTCCTTCTCGTTTATAAAACGGCAACGTGAAATTAAGCAAATCAAGTGTTTTATCAAGAAAGGTTTCAGTTTCCGGCCATTTCATGACATAATCATAAACCTCTTTATCTTTTCCAGTTAAAGGTCGCATTTTATCAATATAATGCGGATTTGGTAAGAAACGAACGTCAAATACAACGTCAGCATCAAGTGGCAATCCGTATTTGAATCCAAATGACATGACTTGGACGTTAAAAATATCTTTATCTTCTGCCTTAAACTCTTGGTTGATCCGATCACGCAATTCCCGTGGTGACAAACGTGACGTATTAATAACTAGTTGTGCACGGCCTTTCAAATCGCTTAAAAGCTCACGTTCAGATCGAATTCCTTCGAGAACCGATCCGTTTGGTTCAAGCGGATGGTGCCGTCTTGATTCTTTGTAACGCGAAACGAGTACTTGATCGTCCGCTTCTAAAAATAAAATTTTTGTTGTAATAAAAGATGTATTATCAAGATCATCAAGTGCCGAGTCAATCGAATCAAAGAAATCACGGCTTCTTAAATCCATAACGAGCGCAATTTTATTCATCTTCCCTGATTCTTTCATCAGTTCCCAAAATTTAGGAAGAAGTGTAGGCGGCAAGTTATCGACACAAAAGTATCCTAGATCTTCTAGCGACTGCATGGCAACCGTTTTTCCTGCCCCACTCATCCCAGTAATAATGACTAATTGTAATTGATTCGAAGCCAAAATTCCACGCCCTTTCCATTTTAGCTATTCTTTTATTGTACCACATTGTGAGGTAGAAAGAATAAAAAAGAAGCTTCAAAATCAGAAGCTTCTTTCCTTCTTTCAACGTTCCACTTGCTCTAAAAGCGCATCACGAACACGCGTTAATTTAGCCAAGCTTTCTTCCGCTGTTTTTCCTTTAATACTGAAATAAAATTTAATTTTTGGTTCCGTTCCAGATGGACGAAGGCAGAACCACGAACCATCTTCTAAATAAAATTTCAAAACATCCGCACGTGGTAGAGCAATCGCTGCCGTTTCACCAGATGCGAAAGTCGTCTCACTCCGCAAATAGTCTTCTGTTCGACTAATTTTTTCACTGCCCATACTTGTCGGCAGTTGTTCACGAAAACGTGACATCAAAGCTTTAATTTGCTCTGAACCATCTTTTCCGCTTAACGTTAGTGAAACTAAATCTTCTTTGTAATAACCAAATTGCTTATAGAGTTCTTCTAGCTCATCAAACAGCGTAAGTCCGCGTTCCTTCGCATCGAGCATTACTTCCGAAATCGCAAGCACCGCTTGAATCGCATCTTTATCTCGTGTAAAAGCCTTCACCATGTAGCCATTACTTTCCTCGTAACCAAATTCAAATTGATGCGAGCCCGTCGCTTCAAAACCTTTAATTTGTTCAGCAATAAATTTAAAGCCCGTCAACACTTCAATCATTTCCGCACCATAAAACTCAGCAATATCTCGTCCAAGATCACTTGTCACGATGGATTTTAGCACTGCAGCATTTGATGGTAACTCACCTTGCTTTTTCTTTTGCTTCAACAAATAGTTCAAAATCAAAGCGCCAATTTGATTTCCCGAAAGCACATCGAATTCACCAGAATTTGTACGCACTGCGACACCAAGTCGGTCAGCATCTGGATCCGTCCCTACGAGAATATCGGCATTTTCTTTTTCACCATACGAAATCGCAAGTTCAAAAGCCTCACGATTTTCCGGATTAGGTGACTTGACCGTTGAAAAATCCGGATCATTAATAAATTGTTCTTCTACTTTAATAATGTTTGTGAAACCAACGCTTTGAAGCGCCGGCACACCAAGAATTCCACCTGTACCGTGAAGTGGCGTGAAAACAATCTTAATGTCTTTTCCTTTTTCTTGAACAAGCGATTTATTCACGATCACTTCTTTAAGCTTTTGCAAATAAGGACGATCCACTTCTTCGCTGATCACTTCAAGCAAGCCTTGCGTTTTCAGAACTTCAAGGTCTTCAATTTGAACAGAAAAAATATCTTGGATCGCATCGATGTATTCCGTAACTGCATCCGCGCCTTCTGGAGGCATTTGGCCACCATCTTCTCCGTAAACCTTGTAGCCATTATATTCTGGCGGGTTGTGACTTGCCGTAATCACAATCCCACTAAAACAATTTAAATAGCGTACCGCAAAAGAAAGTTCTGGTGTGGGGCGCAACGCTTCAAATACATAGCTTTTCACACCATGTTTCCCGAGCACAGCCGCACTTTCAAATGCAAATTCGCGTGACATATAACGTGGATCATAAGCGATCACAACACCACGTTTTTTAGCTTCTTCACCATTTTCGGCAACAAAGCGAGCTAAACCTTCCGATGCCTTTCGAATCGTGTAAATGTTCATCCGGTTTGTTCCTGGACCGAGCACACCACGCATGCCCGCCGTACCAAATTCCATATCCCGGTAAAAACTATCTTCAAGAACCTTTTCATTGCCGGCTTCCTGATCCAGCTCTTTTCGAAGTTTTTCATCTAAATCCGAATTCTCGAGCCACTTCTGGTATTCCACTTGCCAGTTCATAACTAATCCCCTCTCAAAAGCCCAATTTACTTTTCATCTTTATCATCATAACCGTTTGGATGCGCCGAATGCCATCTCCAAGCCGCACCAATAATATCGTGCATATCCGTATGTTCCGGTTCCCATCCTAGAATCCGCTTAGCCTTTTCGCTCGATGCCACAAGCGCACTTGGGTCCCCAGGACGTCGTGCTACAATTTCATCTGGAATAGCTTTCCCAGTAACTTCGCGCGCCACCTCAAGCATTTCCTTCACCGAATATCCCTTATTACTTCCAAGGTTAAAGATGTTGCTTTCGCCGCCATTTTTCAGATATTCAAGCGCTAAAATATGAGCTTTCACTAAATCGACAACATGGACATAATCTCGGATGCAAGTTCCATCTTCCGTCGGATAATCATCTCCATAAATCATCAACTTCTCACGCTGCCCAAGAGCCACTTGCAAAATAATCGGCACAAGATGAGATTCTGGATTGTGGTCTTCACCTATCGAACCATCTTCCTTCGCACCCGCCACATTAAAATAGCGAAGCGCCACATAACGCGTTCCGTACGCCAAATCGCACCAGTGCATCATCTTCTCCATCATCAATTTCGAATCGCCATATGTACTTTCCGGCTTCGTGCGCATCTCTTCAGTCAGTGGCACTTTCTCAGGTTCGCCGTAAGTCGCAGCAGTGGAAGAAAACACGATATGCTTCACGCCAAACTCTTCCATCACTTCAAGCAAAATTTGCGTTCCGTACACATTATTATTCAAATACTCTAGCGGGATTTCCATGGATTCCCCAACAAGCGAACTAGCCGCAAAATGGATGACACCGTCAATTTTCTCCTTGCGAAACACCTCTTGCAAGAACACTTTGTTGCGAATGTCCCCCTCATAAAAAGCAGCTTTTTCATGTACCGCTTGCCGGTGTCCCGTTTTTAAATTATCAACAATAACCACATCATAGTTGTCCGCTATCAATTGATCGACCGCATGTGAGCCAATATAACCAGCTCCTCCAAGAACAAGAATACTCATCTCATTTCCTCCTCGTACTTTTTTACATTTAAATTCATTCTACAACAAATCTTGCACTTCGTCATGTGAATTCAATAAGAATACCGTTTGTTCACAAATTTGTCATTTATCTTTCTTTTTACTCAACAAAAAAAGTTGAGATCAAAAGATCCCAACTTTTCCCATTCCAATCACAGTTTTCCAGTTACCCACAATCCGAGTTGTGACAAAATCGCGCTTCCTAGATACGTACCAATGAAAACAAAGATCGCAACAATGGCTACTTTCCAAGAAGTCTTCGATAAATCAATCAAGTGATCCGCAACCGAAATTCCTGCGAATGCCAAAATCGGCGTTGTAATCGACAAGAAATCCACAGCCGCAATCGCTTGAACGAAGAAATTCGATGATAAACAGAAAATAAGCGAAACAAGCGAAACCCATCCAAGTACTGGAAAACTCTTCAAAATATTCACAGGTACTTTTTTCATGATATCCGAGACCAGAATCCCAATAAAGGAAAAGCCCCATAAAACAAAGAGGCCAATAAACGTATCCATCGAAATCGGCGTTCCTTCAGGATTTTTCCATAACTTCACTTGTTGCGTAAATAAAATAAGCGCAATACTTAAAAGTAGAACTAGACCAAATTTAATATACTTATGCTGCAACACTTTGTTAGACACCTTGCTCCTCCCCTTTCCTTGTTAAAACGCGATACATGAATCTTTGTAGCGGAACCGCCAAAAAGACCATCGTGTAAGTTCCCAAAAAGCTTGTTAAAAGCTGACTTGCTGCAGCAAAAGAAAGAATCGTGCCGCTTAAATCAGGAACTTGAGCCGCAAGCGTTGAAGAAGCTGCCGTCATCATGCTGGCTGATCCCACGCCTGAACTCATCGCAAGTGCCCGCACATCGAATCCAAGGTAAAGTAAGAACGGTGCAAAAATACTGAAAAAGATTGCGCCAAAAAGCGTTCCGATCAAATAAATCGACAAGACGCCTCGCCCTTCCGGTGAATTGAGCGTGTATTTCTCCGAGATATAAGCGAGTTCCCCTTCACGCCCGAGTCCAAGCGTCGCACCAATTGCTTCACGACGAAGACCAAGTAACAATGCGATCGGAAGACCTAGCAGAACAGTCCCTAAGTTCCCAAGTTCTTGGAAAATAAAGACCCAGCCGATACTAAAAATTTCTTTAATATTCGGAGCTACATCTGCCCCGTAACGGGCCATAAGGGGCAACATGATATAAATCAAGTACTTTCCAGAAAAACCAACATTTTCTTTGCTATAAATTCGTTTCAAAATCCCTTTTCTAAAATAAGGAACTCCAAGAATCATTCCGATGATAACAGCAAAAACAAGTGGAAGAATCGTAATCGTTACTTTCCCCATTTTCACTGGTACAATTCCAATTAGTTCCGAAATGGCAATAATCACTAAAACCGTTGCTAACAAATAAACAAAATTCTTTTTCATTGGTCCTCCCTTTTACGATTCAATTATACTCAAAATTTGTTGTTCATATTCTTTATAACTGCGTTTGTACAGCTCTTTACGATCAATTGACCCATTCATCTCTTCAAGCACATCTGCAATAAAGCCTGGAAGTGTTTCAAGAACAAATGGCTCATCAATCATTTTAAAATCATCGCCATGAATTGAGCCTGTAAACCCGCCATAGCTAATTTGAATACAAGGCATCATAAAGGATAAATCGCCAATATCGCCAGCAGCTGCAATGCCACCGCGATCTTCAATAATCGCTTCCACAGCATCATTTTTTAGATAAGCTTTCTTTACAAATTCATTCAAATAGCGATTTTGAATGAACGGTAGATAGCCCATTTGCGTTTGAATATCCACTTTACCACCCAAACTCATCGCGCTTCCAAGAGCAGCTTGATCAAGCTTCACAGCCGTTTGCTTCATATAATCAAGCGTTCTCGTACGCAAGTCGGTGCCGACACGGACCTTATTTGGAATCACATTCGTCGACATATTCGAATTCATCAAAATCGGATTAAAACGAACAAGCATCGTGTCATCCATTTGTTGCCGCATAAAGCCTAAAGCCACATTAAATAAGTTAGACATACTGTAGGCATTAACCCCGCTAAATGGGGCAAAGCCCGCATGCGCAGCTTTTCCTTCAAAATCATAGTACTTGTACAAAAAGCCCGCCAAATCACAGTTGATTTCGATCGTCGGCTTATCAAACGTTTCGCCGATTGCATGCACGCACATCGCGAAATCAATATCATCAAAAACACCCAGCTTCATCGCTTCCGGTTTTCCACCATAATATGTAATTTTCCCTTGCGAACGTAACGTTTCACGGTATTCCAAATCTAAAAATTCCTCTGCAGGAACGAATACAAAAACGATATTAAAATCAAATTTTTCATAAGCTTTAGAGCTTACCAAGTAGGCATATAAAGCGAGCGCTGTCGTAATTTGTGTAAAGTGCCCACAATTATGAGCTGCACCCGTTTCCGGATCAGCGTTGAAATGCGTTGGCGCGTAAACCGCATCCAGTTCAGCGATAAACGCCATCGTCATTTCCTTATCCTTCGAAAGCCATGTCTTAATCCCCGTTGCACTAAAATGTTCCAACTGAGCATCCGGGTTCTCCTTCAGCAAAAAGTCTTCCACCACTTTTTTAGTGTATACTTCTTTGTAACCTAGTTCTGGATGATCGAACAAATCATGCGCAATTTTTGACATTTCTTCAAAACGTTCCTGAAAAAACATATCCAAGCCACCTTTTCATTATTTTTAAACCCCTCAATAAAAACATCTACAGATAATTTATTTCTGCTAAAGAATATAATTGAAAAACTTTCATGAAATTATTTTAACATAACATTTCCTCCATAGATATAGCATTCTATCGGATTTTTCTAATATTTGCAAAATCATTTCGCATTAAAAGAAACCCTCGCTTTTTAAAAAGCGAGGGTTTCTTAGCATTATTTATTAACTTCTTCAAGTGCCAAAGTTTCCTTTAGCTCTTCCACAAATTTCTGTGCATTTTGTCCGGCAATGCCGCCATCACCAGTTGCCGTAACGATTTGTCGAAGCGTTTTTGCGCGCACATCGCCTGCTGCAAAAATGCCAGGAATACTTGTTTCCATTTCTTCATTCGTTACAACATAACCTGCTGCGTCGGTAATACCTAGGTCACGGAAAGGCTCAGTAAGCGGAACAAGTCCAACATAGATGAAAACACCTGCAGCTGGAACTTCCCGTTTAGAGCCATCTTTTGTAGATACAAGACGCACTCCAGTTACTTTCTTTCCATCACCAAGAATTTCTTCCACTTCAGAATTCCAAATAAAATCTACTTTATCATTTTTAAACGCGCGATCTTGCAAAATTTGTTGCGCACGGAGCTTGTCACGGCGATGAATTACAGTTACTTTATCCGCATAGCGTGTTAGATAAGTTCCTTCTTCAACTGCTGAATCGCCGCCGCCAACGACAAGTAATTCTTGGTTTTTGAAAAACGCTCCATCACAAACGGCACAATAAGAAACACCGCGTCCAGAAAGATCTTCTTCACCCGTTACACCAAGTTTTTTATGTTCGGCACCGGAAGCGATAATAACCGCACGTGCTTTATAGCTTTTTGAGCCTGCCGTAACAAGTTTATAACTGTTATGATCTTCGATTCCTTTAATGTCGCCATAAGCGTACTCCGCTCCAAATTGTTTAGCACCGCTTAGCATTTTATCGGATAGTTCAGGGCCGAGAATACTGTCAAAGCCAGGATAGTTTTCTACTTCTGCTGTGTTCACCATTTGGCCGCCGGGAACTCCGCGTTCAATCATCAACGTATCTAAATCTGCACGAGAAGTATAAAGTGCTGCTGTCATTCCAGCAGGTCCCGCACCGATGATAATGACATCATAAATTTTTTCTTCATTTGCCATTTTTATTCCTCCTAGTTCCCAGTTCTAAGTCTATCAACAGCTTAATACGAAAACCCATTTTCGTCTATTTTTCTGCTCATGCGGTCACAGAAATGGTAACTCAAGTGGTTGCGCTCCACAAATTTGTGTCGCTTCACTTACTTGTTTCCCGCCAAAATGAACTAACAGATAAGCAGAAATGCCTTGCAACTGCTCTTCATCAAGTGTCACTTCAGCTTCGCTCAAGCGGAAAATGGCAGCAAGTGATTCTTTATAGAAAGAAAGATTTTTGGCAGCAAGTGGCAAAGCTTCTTCCTCAAGCTTCCGCCAAATCTGGATCAAGGTTTTGCTATTCCGCTCCAAAATGCCTTCAGGTAAATACTCGAAGTCTGTGAATACCAAATGCTCAAGATAATTCCAATTGCTCATCTCAAATAGCGGATTAAAAAGAAGCAGTTCCGCTCGCACGGAAGAAATCGAAAGCGCATAAACGCCAATAAAATGATCCAGCTCATCTTCCGCGCAAAGTTCCGTCAAAATTTGCGAAGCTTCGTGAGCCATCTCTCCTTTTCTTGAAAAAGGAAAAGCCTCTCGCTCATAAACATCACAATTCAAAAACTGTTGCCAATATTCCTTTGCATTTTCTTCTTGGCCAAGATAAAAGGCTGTTTTTGCCCGGTAATAGTAAAAACGCGGACGATCCGTAACCTCGAGATCAACTATATCGACAAACAGGTTCTCAGCCTGTGTGTAGTCTGCCATCATCGCGTGCAATACAGCCAAACGCTCTTTATGATGAGTTAAAATCGGAACTACTTTTTTCAGTTCTCCGTATAATTTCTCAGCTTCTTCTCGGTTCGCTTTAAAATAATGGTACACAAACAAATCTGCTAGCCCAAGTAAATTCCCCGGCGAACGATCAAGCAGACGATAAAGAACTTTCAAACCTTCCTCTTCTCGTAAATCTTCAAAATAAAGCATCGCGAGCTGATTATACGCTGGCCAAAAATTCGGTTTTTCGTCAACCACCTTCTCAAGCACCTGACATGCCGAAGCACTATCTTCCTCTGCCAAATAGCGATTCAGCTCCCGCTTATACTGGTAAAACTCCTGTTCGGCTTTAGCAAAATTATTTTCAAGCGCCACGCCGATCGGAGTTTCCTCTAGTAAAAGTTGAATCAGATCCTCTGCTTCCTCTTTATACTCGCCAGTCGGGTCCAGTTCCTGGTAACGCTTGGCATATTGAAGCGCACGCCTAAAATCTTTCATATAGGCGAAATTATTGGCGATAAAGTAATAACAATACACCATGCTCTCATCCAAATTTTCCAAAATATAACGCAAAAATTGGTTAGACTTATGGAACTGCCCTACTTCCGTATAGCAAATTGCCAGTTGGCACATCACCACTGGTTCGCGTGGTTCAAGTTCATGTGCTCGTTCCAAATATTCGATTGCTTCTTTGATCTTTTCTTCGCGAAAAGCAGCAATCCCCCGTTCAAAATAGAAGTAACTATTCGGGAAAAAGTGAATCACTTTCGCGTCTCTTGATTCTCTTTTCTTCAACTTCTCCCCTCCATTCCTCGTTTCTTAGTTGAAGTATATCATAGATTTTTTGTTCCGCAAGTGGCAAAAAGACTGAAATAAGAGCCTTTTTATCTTTACGCTCCCATTTCAGTCCCTTTTATTTTCCCGATCAAGCGGGCGCACAACGAGTGGGTTCCCAAATGCTAAGTGATCATCCGGAATATCTCGATTAATAACTGCCCCAGCTCCCACTTTGACGCGGCTTCCAATTGTCACCCCCGGAAGAATCGTTACATTGGCTCCGATCATCGTGTCATCACCAATTTGAACTTCTCCCGTGCGGTATTCTTCAATCAAATATTCATGTGTCAAAATCGTTGTGTGGAATCCAATAATCGAATTCCGACCAATTTTGATTTTTTCTGGATAAAACAAATCAAATGTTACTTTGAAAGCGATGGCCGTATTTTCACCAATCTCCATCCGCAAAAGACTCTGATACAACTTTCGCTTACCTGAAATCCACGGAAAATAGCGGCAAAACTCGATCACGATCGTGTTTTTCAAAGTTCGCCAAAATGATACCGTTTGATAAACTCGAAATAGCGGATTTTCTTTTTCTCTTCTTGGTTTAAAACGGTTCAAGCGACGCATCGTTACTCTTCCTCACGATGAACAATCTTCAGCAAGTCGCCCATTTTGTGTAACATATAATCAGGTTCATAAGCGAGAAGCGTGTCTTCCCCTTTGATGCTCCAAGCAACACCTGCAGCTTTCACACCGGCATTTTTTCCAGCCAAAATATCATGATAGTTGTCTCCGACCATGATCGCTTCCTCTTTTGAAGCATTTAAAAGCGTCAACGCCATGTTAATCCCTTCTGGATCAGGCTTTGCGGCTTGCACTTGATCGAAACCGATAACAACTTGGAAAAACTTATCTAGCCCCATTACTTTTAGGCCTCGCATTACTGTGTCATAAATCTTCGTTGAAACAATAGCAAGTTTATAATCTTCTTCATAAAGGGCTCGAATCGCTTCATAAACGCCATCATATTCCAAGATGAGCTCATCATGATGCGCATTTGTATACGCCCGGTAAAAATCGATCATTTCTTCTGCGCGTTCTGGCAACAAATTCCCAAAGGTTTCAGAAATCGGCGGTCCAATAAACGGCAGGATTTCTTCACGAGAAAATTCTTTTTCAGGTAAAAATTCTTTTAATGTCGCTTGAAAAGAAGCGATAATGAGTTCATTGGTATTAATCAAAGTCCCATCTAAATCGAAAAGCAGGGTTGTGATTTCGCTAGTCATGTCTACACCCTTTCCTGATTAAATTATTTCCTTTTTGGCACGTTACCGAACTTATCGGCCATATAATAAGGCGGATTTTGTTTGATCCGACGATAAGCAATAATCGCGAGGGAAACCACGATAAGAAGTATCGCGAGTACTTGCGAAACGCGGAAATCGCCCCACATTAAGCTATCTGTTCGCATTCCTTCGACAAAGAATCGTCCGAAAGAGTACCAGATCACATAACTCAAGAAAAGTTCGCCTCGTCTGATTTTTGTTCGGCGCAAGATGAGTAAAACGATAAATCCTAAAACATTCCACAGGCTTTCATAGAGAAAGGTGGGTTGATAGTATGTACCTTCAATATACATTTGATTAATGATGAAGTCTGGTAAATGCAAGCCTTCCAAGAAACTCCGGGTAGTTTCCGCACCATGTGCTTCTTGATTCATAAAGTTGCCCCAGCGTCCAATAGCTTGAGCGATAATCAAACTTGGCGCTGCAATATCCGCCAACTGCCAAAATGAAATTTTCTTCACTCGAGCAAAAATGATAGCCGTCGCAACCGCCCCGATTAAAGCGCCATAAATCGCAATGCCCCCATGCCAAATTTTAATGATTTCGTCTAAATTGTTTTTATAAAAATCCCACTGGAACACGACATAATAAATTCGCGCACAAATAATTGAAATCGGGATTGCCCAAATCAAAAGGTCAATATACAATTCTTTATCTAATCCACGCTTGCTAGACTCTCGAAGAGCTAGTAAAAGAGCAACTACAACACCAACTGCAATAATAATGCCATACCATTTGATTGAGAGTCCGCCAAGATCGATCGCAACCGGATCAAGCGGCTTAATTTGATTCTCCATGTTTAACCTACTTTCATTCACTTTGTTCGTATTGATTGTACCTTTTTTTACGTAAAAAGAAAAGGAGCCCGAATTTCTACTTCTTCATTCACTCGTGGCTCCATTTCTGGCATTTTAGTCGTTCATACTGTTATGGCTGATCAAACGATTAAGGTCACTCGTAAAGCGTTCAGCCGCATTGTACCCCATGTTTTTCAACCTGAAGTTCATCGCAGCAACTTCGATAATAACCGATAAGTTTCTTCCCGGCCTAACCGGAACCGTAATCATCGGCACGTCCATATCAAAAATTTGCGTCTTTTCTTCATCCAATCCGACACGATCATAGTGTTTTTCTGGATCCCAGTTTTCCAAATGAACTACGAGCGTAATCTTTTTACTCGACCGAACCGCACCTGCACCGAAAAGCGTCATAACATTAATAATGCCAAGCCCGCGGATTTCCAGTAAATGTTCAATAATTTCTGGTGAGGAACCAATCAACGACAACTCATCTTCTTTGCGAATTTCAACGTTGTCGTCAGCTACTAGTCGGTGCCCGCGTTTCACAAGTTCAAGCGCTGTTTCACTTTTCCCAACGCCACTATTTCCCGTAATCAAAACACCAAGCCCATAAATATCTACTAAAACACCATGTTTTGAAATCACCGGTGCAAGCTTACTTTCCAAATAATTCGTAATATAAACAGACAAGCGCGTTGTTTTAAGGCGAGAACGAAGGACAGGGATTCCAGCTTCTTTTGCAGCTTGAATAAGCTCATCGGGGGCTTCTAGGCTACGTGAGATTACAAAAGCTGGCGTGCGACGCGTACACATTTGCCGATACCGTTTTAAACGTTCCTGCGTTTCCATCCCCTTTGAAAACGAAATCTCCGTCATTCCGAATAGTTGTACACGGTCTTCAGGATAATACGAGAAAAAGCCAGTCAGTTCAAGACCTGGTCTTGATAAATCACTTGTTACGATTGGGCGATTTAATCCGTCATCTGAACAAAGCACTTCTAAATTAAGCCGCTCCACTAATTCTTTAACCGGAACAGATTTTGTCATCAAATTACCTCCATCAAGGTTTGTTTTCTTTATTTTACCATTTCTCAAGCTTTTCGAGTAGTTAAATCCCAAACTTTGCTTGAATTTGCTTCCTAAACAAAAACAGCCCCATTCACTTGGAGCTGTTTTTGTTATTTCTTATCATCCCATAATACGGAATTAATAATCATATTGGCAAATGCCATAATTGCAGCAATCAACATTGCCATCCCGAATCCATCAATACTAAACGAGCTTCCCATGAAATAAGTCGTAAGTTCAAGCATCAGCGCATTTACGACGAAGGTAAACAAGCCAAGCGTCAAAATATTAATTGGGAGCGTTAGAATAAATAAAATCGGACGAACTAGCATATTTAAGATTGCTAAAATAAAACTTGCAATGACAGCAGTCATAAATCCGTCGACATGGAAGCTTGAAAAGAAACCAGACATCGCGACAAATAAAACTGCATTAATGATAACACCTATTAACCAGCGCATTTCCGAAAATTCACTCCCACTCTGAACCTGGAGCTTTTGGCATAATAATCGCGGCAATGATATATAGCAAGATACCTGATCCACCAATTAAAGTTAGAACGACCCAAGCAAGGCGTATCCAAGTAACATCAAAGCCCAAGTATTCCGCAAAGCCACCACAAACTCCAGCTAGCATTTTTTGTTCCGATGATTTTGTTAGTTTTTTCATCGTAATTCTTCCTTTCTTTTAATGATTATAAAACATTTTCCTGTTTTTCTTCCAGTTCAGTCACTTTAATAATTCCAGTATCTACGTTAGCTTGCAGAGTTGCTGTACTTATTTCTTCAGCATTTTGAGTGAAAACAAGTGCTTGAGTCGAATCATCCCAAACCTTAGCATTTTTCAAATCAAAGTAAATTTTTTCTCGTTTGGTTCCAAGCGTCCCATCCACGTTCCACGATGCGGGAATCTGGATGCGAATATCTCCATTCGGGGCTTTCAAATCTGCTGCTGTTGCAGAATCATTGTGCAAGTTATACTCCACATCGCCCTTAGCGGATTTAGCAATCGTGGTAATAAAATTGCCATCCACAACTACGTCTCCTTTTTGCGTAACAAGATCGAGATTTTCAATATTGGCTTGCTTGAAGAAAATTTCGCCATCTTGTAAATCTGCACTTAAGAATTTACCGCTAGCTGCTGAAGAGCGAAGATCCCCGTGGTGAATCTTAATAATTGTATCTTCTACTGAAATATCATCAAATTTCAAGTTTCCGTTGAGTAGTTGAATTTTAACTTGTTCATACAGTCTTTTAGGAACCGTCAAAACGACATCTGTTTTCAAAATATCTTTTCTTGATTCAAACGTAAATTGCGCTGGATCAATTTCTAACATAGTTTGGCTAAAGAAATAATCCCACAATTTATCTTCACTCATTTGGCGAATCGACCGAGCTTTTTCATGAACCGCAAGAACAACGCGCATCTTCAATTCATTTTTTTCCCAAACACGGATGCGGACGTCTCCTGTCGCAATTTGAACTTTAAGCGCCTTGAACGTCGTTGCATCGAACGTGAATTCACGAGTTGGACGCGGTCTCGCTCCCCCGCGGTGAATTGACGGTTCTGGCGTATGTGATGGACGCATTTTATCAGCATTTCGCATGCGACCGCGTTCCATATGAGCCTGCTTTCTTGCCACTTTTTCGTCCATTCGGTCAAAGCGTTGCCCACGTCTTTCACTCACGTAACGACGCTTTTCATCTTGCCGGCGACGAAATTCCGCTCTCACTTCATCATTATTCATGTTACTTGAAGGAATCACAAACAAAGCAATAATGTAAGCGATGATTGCAATCCCGGTTTTCATCGTAAAAATCGCAAAGGCAATAAAAACGAGCCGTAAAATCGTTGCATCAATTCCAGTGTATTCCGCAATACCTCCGAAAACACCACCCACTTTACGATCTACTCGCGACCTTCTTAACTTTTTCTCCATAGCTTGTGCTTCCTTTCTTCCTAAAACTTAACTAACTAAGCAGGAAACAGGGATGCTGCTTCCCGCAAATTGCATTTATTTAAAGTCTCTAATTTTCACATTGCCCGTCGTTGCTTCAGCTTCTACTTTCAGTGCTTCCGAATCTTCATTTGAAGCTTTCGTAAATACCATCATCTTGTTCACTGATTCCGTTTTTGAATCGAGAACATTCGCATCCTTCACATCAAGCAACAATTTACCTAGATTGGTATGAATTCGTCCATCCAAGCCCGATTCCTTCGGCACGATAACCTCAATGTTTCCAGCACCAGCTTTCGCCTTGAGATAAACTGCATTGGCATTTTCCAGTTGATAACGCACATTTCCATTTTTAGTGGTCAAGTTACTTGAATAAAACTCACCTTTCACAGCCACATTCCCATTTAGCGTTTTAAGCGAAACATCTCGCACTTTCCCATTTTGAATCCGAACATTTCCATTGATTGATTCAATTTCAGCAAGTGTCGCTTGAAGCGTTCCGACACTAATATTGCCATTCGTTGTTTTCGCAAACAAGTCACGTCCAACTAGCTCATCAATGTGGAAATTCCCATTCAAAATTTTGATTGAAACATAATCATATTCCCGGCGTGGCAAGTAAACCGTCAAGTTGGTCACAATTTGTTTTGATTTAGATTCGAATCGAAGCGTTTCTTCATCTACCCGAAGCGTCGTTCGATCAAAGAAAATCTTCATTGCTTCCTCTTCTGGGTATTCCTTGAAGAGCTTAATCGCAGCCTTCACACGAATATCATCATTTTCCGATGGCTTGAATTCAATATTCCCAAGCGCAACATCAAACTCTAAAATTGAAAGCGTCGTATCATGATAAACAAATTCGCGTTCTAGCTTCGTTGAGGTTAAAAATGGAAACGGCATATCCTTCACTTGATTGATAGCACTTCCCAAGAAAGAACCAATTTTTTCACCCGCTTGCGATAAATCACTCATTACATTTTTCAACGTTTCTTCGCGTTTCGCTTGCTTTTCACGTTCTAATTTAGCTCTTTCTTCCTTGTTTGTTAACTTTTGAGGACGAGGACGCGTTTTTTTAGCTTCTCCGCCACGATACGGATTATCTTTGGTGTTCCAACCTTGCGAATAATCATAACCCACTTCCTCTTGCTCCTCCTCTTCCTGACGAGCTTCCGAGCAATCAGCTTGACGCATATTTTCCGAAGCTGCGCTTTTTCCTTCTTTTTTCGAAATATTTTCAAGTAACATCAAAGCTTCTTCCGTTGAGATAACGCCTTGTTTTACGAGTTCCAAAATACGTTTACGTTCATTTTCCATGTTTCTTCCCTCCAAAAATTTATCATTTATTCAAAAGTTCCAATTGATTGAGTGTCTCATTTATTATAGTTCTATTATGACGCATCACATAAATTCTGTCATACAACCTAAGAACGATTCTTTCTTTAGACTTTTGGGGAAAAGAAAAAGCCTGATCTGGCTACTTTCATCCAGACCAAGCTTATCAACTTATTTTTGCTTTTCGGCTACCTTTTCCTTCATACGATTCTTATCACGTTCCAAAATCGGTTTCAAGTAGTGCCCCGTATACGATTTCTTCGATGCCGCTACCTTTTCAGGCGTTCCCTTCGCGATAATTTGACCGCCTCCATCGCCACCTTCTGGCCCGAGGTCAATCAAATAATCAGCTTGCTTGATCACATCCAAATTGTGCTCAATCACAAGAACCGTATCGCCATTTTCGACGAGTCGTTGCAAGACTCCGAGCAAACGGCCAATATCATCAACATGCAGCCCTGTCGTAGGCTCATCCAAGATATAAAACGACTTTCCGTTGCTGCGTTTATGGAGTTCCGAAGCGAGTTTCACACGTTGCGCTTCCCCGCCTGAAAGCGTCGTTGCAGGTTGACCTAAACGAATATAGCCAAGTCCTACATCCACAATCGTTTGCAATTTCCGAGCAATTTTCGGTTGGTTTTGGAAAAATTCAAGCCCTTCTTCCACCGTCATATCTAGCACTTCTGCAATATTCTTTCCTTTGTAATGAATATCAAGCGTTTCACTATTATAACGTTTTCCGCCACAAACCTCACAAGGAACATAAACATCCGGCAAAAAGTGCATTTCAATTTTGATAATGCCGTCCCCTTTACAAGCTTCACAACGTCCACCTTTCACATTAAAACTAAACCGGCCTTTTTGATATCCACGAACTTTCGCTTCATTTGTCGAAGCAAACAAATCACGAATATCATCAAACGCTCCAGTATATGTGGCCGGATTTGATCTTGGCGTCCGTCCGATTGGTGACTGATCAATATCAATGATCTTTTCAAGGTGTTCGATTCCTTTGATTTCCTTATGCGCTCCTGGCTTAGCATTCGCACGATTTAGTTTTCGAGAAAGCGTCTTTCGAAGAACTTCATTCACGAGTGAACTTTTTCCAGAGCCAGAAACCCCAGTCACACAAGTAAAAGTTCCAAGTGGAATATCCGCTGACACATTTTTCAAGTTATTTGCCTTGGCACCGATAATCTCAAGCTTATTACCATTTCCTTTACGACGCTTCGTTGGAACAGGAATAAATTTCTTACCAGAAAGATACGCACCTGTGATTGAATTGGCATCGTTCGCAACTTCTTCCGGGCTTCCAGCAGCCACAATTTCTCCGCCGTGTTCCCCGGCTCCTGGTCCAATATCAATCAAATAATCCGCTGCCATCATTGTATCCTCATCATGTTCCACAACGATGAGCGTATTGCCAATATCTCGCATGCCTTGAAGTGTATTCACAAGCCGGTCATTATCCCGCTGATGCAACCCAATCGAAGGCTCATCTAAAATGTAAAGCACTCCAGTAAGCTTCGAACCAATTTGTGTAGCCAATCGAATTCGTTGCGCTTCACCACCAGAAAGCGTTCCAGCCGCTCGACTCAACGTTAAATAATTCAATCCGACATTTTTAAGAAAACCTAATCGGTTTCGAACTTCTTTCAAAATCGGTGCAGCAATTTGTGATTCTTTTTCCGATAAATCAAGGCCTTCAAAGAAATCATAGCCTTCTGTAATCGAATAATCGCTTACTTCCCCAAGATGCTTCCCGTCCACTTTGACAGCAAGAGCTTCTTCCTTCAAACGATAACCATGACAAGTTGGACATGGCAAATTAGTCATATATTGCGCCATTTGGTCACGCGTGAAATCCGAGTTCGTTTCCCGGTAGCGCCGCTCAATATTCGGCAAAATCCCTTCAAACGGCATCCAAGTTTCCCGTGTCATTCCAAAATCATTCTTATATTTAAAGAAAAATTCTTTTTCACCAGAACCATTTAAGATGATATTTTGATGCTCTTTCGAAAGTTTTTCAAACGGTGTATCCATATCAATCCCAAACTCTTCACAGGCAGAAGCAAGCATCTGCGGATAATATTGTGAGCTAATAGGCTTCCAAGGTACGATAGCCCCTTCGTTTAACGAAAGTGATGGATCCGGAATAACTGTTTCTACATCCACTTCAAGTTTTGTTCCAAGACCATCACAAGTTGGACAAGCACCAAATGGACTGTTGAACGAAAACATACGTGGCTCTAATTCACCAACCGTAAAACCGCAGTACGGGCACGCGTAGTGTTCGCTAAACAGCAATTCCTTTTCACCGATCACATCCACAACAGCATAACCATCTGCGAGCTTAAGTGCTGACTCTAAGGAATCATATAGACGCGAATGCACGCCTTCTTTGATCACAATCCGGTCAATGATGATTTCAATCGAATGTTTCTTGTTTTTTTCCAGTTCGATTTCATCATTTACATCATACACTTCGCCATCTACGCGAATTCGTACGTAACCTTGCTTTTTAATTTCTTCAAACGTTTTCTTATGTGTTCCTTTTTTTCCTGAAACGATCGGAGCCATAATTTGGATCCGTGTTTTTTCAGGATATTCAAACACACGATCTACCATCTGATCAATCGTCTGTGAAGTAATTTCAATTCCGTGATTCGGGCAAATTGGGTGCCCTACACGAGCGTAAAGCAACCGCAAATAATCATGAATTTCAGTTACGGTCCCAACTGTCGAACGTGGATTTCGACTTGTCGTTTTTTGGTCAATCGAAATCGCTGGACTCAAACCTTCAATCAAATCCACATCTGGTTTATCCATTTGCCCAAGGAACTGTCTCGCATATGCAGACAATGATTCAACGTAGCGCCTTTGTCCTTCCGCATAAATCGTATCAAAAGCAAGCGAAGACTTCCCAGAACCCGATAAGCCAGTCATAACGACTAACTTATCGCGCGGGATTTCCACATCAACGTTTTTCAAATTGTGTGCTCTCGCTCCTTGGATTACGATCTTATCTTTTTTCAAATCTGCTCATCCTTCCGCTTTAAGTTCTAAAAGTGCATCCCGAAGTTCAGCCGCTCGTTCGAAGTCAAGTGCCTTCGCAGCAGCCTTCATTTCATGTTCCATATCTTCAATTAATTGTCCGCGTTCTTGTTTCGTTAGCTTGCTCAAGTCTTGAAGTTTCTCGTCTTCCTCTTCTGAAGCCGTTGTTGCAGAAATCACGCCACGAATTTCTTTTCGAATCGTTTTCGGTACAATTCCATGTTTTTCATTATATTCCTCTTGAATTTTACGACGACGTTCCGTTTCATCAATGGATTTCGTCATGGAATCTGTCATATTATCCGCATACATAATAACTTTCCCGTGTTCATTCCGCGCAGCGCGTCCCATTGTTTGAATAAGCGACCGTTCAGAACGAAGGAAACCTTCTTTGTCTGCATCTAAGATCGCAACAAGCGAAACCTCCGGCAAGTCAATTCCTTCACGTAGCAAGTTGATCCCAACGAGTACGTCAAATACGCCTAATCTTAAATCTCGGATGATTTCGATCCGTTCGAGAGTTTTGATCTCAGAGTGTAAATACTGGACTTTGATGCCCGCTTCTTTCAAGTAATCCGTTAGATCTTCTGCCATTTTTTTCGTCAAAGTGGTGACTAGAACCCGTTCGTCTTTTCCAGTTCGGTCATTGATTTCATCGATCAAATCATCAATTTGTCCTTCAATCGGACGAACTTCAATAATTGGATCAAGCAGCCCTGTTGGACGAATGATTTGTTCGACTACATCTGGATTGTGTTCGAGTTCGTAAGGACCTGGCGTTGCAGAAATATAAACAATTTGATTAACATGCTTTTCAAATTCTTCCAATCGAAGCGGACGATTATCCAGTGCTGATGGCAGTCTAAAACCATGATCCACAAGCATTTGTTTCCGCGCTTGGTCCCCGTTGTACATGCCCCGAATTTGAGGCATTGTAACGTGCGACTCATCAATCACAATTTGGAAGTCATCTGGGAAATAATCAAGCAATGTGTAAGGCGTAGAACCCGGTTCCCGTAAAGCTAAATGCCTTGAATAGTTTTCAATCCCTGAGCAGTAGCCCATTTCTTCCATCATTTCAATATCATAGTTAGTCCGCTGTTCAAGACGTTGCGCTTCTAATAGTTTATCTTGACTGCGCAATTCTTTTAAACGCTCTGCTAACTCCAGCTTAATATTTTGAATAGCAATCTTCATAATATCAGGGCTCGTCACAAAGTGAGAAGCCGGGAAAATCGAAACATGTTCCCGGTCGCCAATAATTTCACCCGTTAAAGCGTCAACTTCACGAATTCGTTCGATTTCATCTCCGAAAAACTCAACGCGAATACAGTGTTCATCACGTGAAGCGGGAAAAATTTCGACAACATCTCCGCGCACACGAAAACGGCCACGCTGGAAGTCAATATCATTTCGGTCATACTGAATCGCAACTAAACGACGAAGTAACTCATCTCGTCCAAGTTCCATTCCAGTTCTTAGCGAAACAAGTAATTTACCATATTCTTCTGGTGCCCCTAAACCGTATATACAAGAAACACTCGCGATGATGATGACATCACGCCGTTCAAATAAAGCAGCTGTTGCTGAGTGTCGCAGTTTGTCAATTTCATCGTTAATACTCGCATCTTTTTCTATATAAGTGTCACTTTGCGGAACATAGGCTTCTGGTTGATAATAATCATAATAACTGACAAAATATTCAACAGCATTGTTCGGAAAAAACTCTTTAAATTCACTATAAAGTTGCCCTGCTAATGTTTTATTATGAGCCATAACAAGCGTCGGCTTATTAACTTCCTGAATGACATTAGACACCGTAAATGTCTTCCCGGTTCCCGTTGCCCCAAGTAAAGTTTGATGTTTCACGCCTTTATTAAGCCCTGCAACTAGTTTTTCAATCGCTCTTGGCTGATCGCCAGACGGTTTATATTCTGAAACGAGTTCAAATTTATCAGTCAATACCTCTTCCTCCATTCCTGCTCGCTTAAATTCTTTCGCTCATACATAAGATTCTTTCATTTTACCATAAAGTATTCTATTCGCCTAGCAAAAAGCGAACATATTTTCGGTTTTCTGGCGAACGAAAAAACGTCATCTCGGCGGATCACGTTTTCTCTCTCTAATCTATTTTATCACTTTTGTTATTTTTCACCTATCCATGTGCTTTCCTCTTGCCTTTAGCCGCTTAAGCATGATCGTTGCAACAGCAAAACCTACCGTCATCGATAGCGCGTCTAAAATCATTAGCAGGTAAGTTTTCGTGTAACCTAGCTTCACACTTGCCGCGATCAAGATCACCATCAAAAGAAGCGCAATATAGCGATTATAAGTAATGCGCGCAAACATGATGACCAAAAGCCCAGGAAAGAAAATAGCCGAAAGCATCTGATCTACCATGTTTCCTCTCTCCTTTACTTAGAATCGTCCTTTAAAGCCTGAGCAGTAATAGCATTCGTTAATTCAGGAAGCTCGGTTTTGCGGATTCCCTTTTCATGTAGCATATCTGGCAGAATTTCTGCCAGAAAGTATTTTACACTTGCCATCTCCTGATATTTATAAATCGTTGCAAGCGCCTCACTATAGATTTCAACAAAAACATTTTCCGGATTTCCCTTTTGGATTTCACCAAACGATTCATATAGTAAATCCACTTTATCTGCAATCGCTAGAATTTTTCCTTCAAGCGTTTCATCTTTGCCTTCTTTTAACAAATGACGATAGATTGCTTGAAATTCACTGGGGATCTCCCGCTCAATAAAATTTTGCGTCATGCTTTCTTCCACTTCGGAAAGCATTTCCCGGAGCTCCGCCGTCGCATATTTGACAGGCGTTTTAATGTCGCCAATAAAAAGTTCAGAATAATCGTGGTTTAGCGCTTTTTCATAAAGCGCCCGCCAATCGACTTGATTTCCTGCTTTTTCTTCTACGTTCCCAAAAAATTGAGCAATACTTGTGACTTTGAAAGAATGTTCAGCGACGGAATGCTCCTGATATTTAAATTTTCCCGGACAACGATAAATGTTTTCAAGATCCGATAAACTTTGAAAATATTGATGAATTCCCATCTTAACACTCCTTCTCGATTATTTTTTGCTGCTTTGTTGCTTTTTGTTCGTAGGATTCGTATTTTCCACTTCACGCATCACAACTGCAGCCGCATATCCGACGAGTGCAATCATAAAGCCCGAATAAGAGCGAAAATTATCTGGCACAATAAAAGCAATAATTAAAAGAACTGCAGCCGTGAGCAAGATTCCCCAGATAAATAATTTTTGCTTTCGAGGCCGTTCCGCTTTGATCGGTACATAAATCCAAATAAAACAAATCACTTGAATCAAGATAAATTGCCCAATGCCGAGTAACGAAACGAGAACAAGCGACTGATTAAATAAAAGTCCAAGAATAGCGACCAAAAGCATCAAAATAAAGCCCGCGATGATGGCTGTTTTTTGCGTTGACGTGAGTTTCAAAGCTTTCCCTCCAAAGTCTTATTTGTTCTTTACTTTACCACAGAAAGCCAAAGTTTTCGACAAAAAGACGCCTTTTCCCTTTGCAGGAAACGAACAGGCGCCCTTTCTAGTTATTTGATTTTTTCTTCTTTCGACCGAATCAAAATTGTCAAACTGAGAAGCGTCACAATGATCGTCGCTCCCATATCCGCCATGATTGCCATCCAAAGCGTCAGTAAGCCTGGCAGGGTCAAAAGAAGTGCCAAAATTTTCAGCCCTAATGCAAATGCAATGTTAAAGCCAATGATTTTACGAACTTTTTTGGCGATCCGGATGGTCATCGGGAGTTTCAGCAAGTGATCCTGCATCAAGACAACATCCGCCACTTCAATAGCACTATCGGTGCCTTTTCCCATGGCAATCCCGAGATCTGCTGTAGCAAGCGCAGGTGAATCATTGATGCCATCTCCGACCATCATCACTTTCCCAGTTTCGGATTGAATTTTCCGGATGCGATCCAGTTTTTCCTCGGGCAATAAGTCCGCATAATATGTGTCCATCCCAATTTCCGATGCCACTTGCTCGGCTGTCTTCGCATGGTCCCCGGTCAGCATGATGGTATTTGTTACACCAATTTGATGCAAATCCGAAATGAGTTCGCGGCTTTCTGGCCGAAGCGCATCGCGGATACCGAACATGCCGAGAATTTGCCATTCAGATGCTGCCACAACGACCGTGTAGCCAGCTTGCTTCAAGGTCCGCACATCCGAACGCGCCTTGTCACTCCAAGCCCCATCCGGAATCTGGCTTTCATTTCCCATAAAGTAGGCGTTGCCTTCTAAGCGTCCAGCAAGGCCTTTTCCGGCGATGGTTTCCATCGAGTCCATCTTGCCGATTTTCACACCGTCATTTTCCGCTTTTTGAATAATCGCTGAGGCAATCGGGTGAAGCGAATCGCTTTCCATCCGCGAGGCGATATCCATGAAGCGATCATCATACGCGATCAATTCCGCCACAACGGGTTTTCCGCTCGTAAGTGTTCCTGTTTTATCAAAGGCAATTTGCTTAATTTTCCCGAGTTGTTCGAGGAAAACACCGCCTTTGATCAACACGCCATTTTTGGCACTGCGAGTGATCCCAGACACGATCGCAACCGGCGAAGAAAGAATGAGTGCGCACGGGCAGCCGATAATTAGAACTGCAAGCCCTTCATAAAGCCATTTTGAAAAGTCTGCTCCGAAAAGAAGGGGTGGAACAAACGCGATGAGCACGGCAAAAAGCATAATCGCTGGTGTATAGTAACGCGCAAATTTATCGATGAAAAGCTCAGTTGGCGTTTTCGTTTCTTGTGCTTCTTCAACCAAATGAAGAATTTTGGCAAGAGAAGAATCTTCATATAAAGCCGAAATCTCAGCTTTAATCGTTCCTTCATTGTTAATGGAACCGCCAAATAACGCATCTCCAATTTGTTTTTCAACTGGCATGGATTCCCCGGTAATCGCTGCTTCGTTAAAGGAACTAGCGCCTTCAATGATTGTTGCATCTGAGGGCACTTTTTCGCCTGCACGAATTAAGACCACATCTCGCAATTGCAATTTCGAAATCGGGATTTGGCTCACTTCGCCGTTTACGATGACATTAGCTGTTTTAGGTGCTACTTTTAAAAGTTCCGACATGGATTTTCTCGCTTGGCGCATTCCGAAACCTTCTAAGTATTCGTTTAAGCCAAACAAAATCGCAACAACGGTTCCTTCTTTGTAATCTCCAATGGCAAAAGCCCCAATCAAAGCAACTGTCATCAGTGTATCAATCGTAAATTTCAACCGGAAAAGGTTTTTAAGGCCCTTAAAGAAAGTTTGATAGCCACTAAGTCCCGCAGCTGCTAAGTAGATGGCAAAAGAAGCAATCCAAGGAATTTTATTTCCAAGAACAAGAGCCACAATGAACAGTACGGTTGAAATGCCCAGTTGGATCAAAAGTTTCTTATCATTTCCATGCTCATGGCTATGATCATGCGCATCTTCTGAATGCTCCTCATTTGGTTTCACAATCGCTACATTTTCTGTTTTTAGAATTTTTTCAACCGTGGCAAGTGGGATTCCATCTGGAAGAATCAATTTGGATGTGTTATAAAAAATTTTCGCTTCACTGCCATGGTTTAAATTCTGAATTTCTCGCTCCAGTTTTTCAGAACAGTGGGCACATGAAAGTCCTGTCAATCTGTACTCTGTCATCGTAATCCTCTCCTAGCTTGGCTGCCTCGCTTACCTTACCTATGCTCAACATGATGAATCGCTTGCTTAAGGAGTTCAAGCACATGGTGATCATCTTGTGAATAATAAATCGTCGTTCCCTCTCGCCGTGATTTCACCAGTCGTAAGTTCTTTAAAAAACGCAACTGATGAGAAACCGTCGTTTGATTAAAAGAAAGGGTGCGCGCGATTTCATTCACGGAATACTCTCGTTCTTGCAAGAGATTCAAAATTTGGACACGTGTTGGATCTGAAAGCGCCTTAAAAATTTGTGTAACATCTAGCAACGTTTCTTCGTCAAGTTTTGAATGATTTTCCATAACCGTTCACACTCCATTATTATATGTTCATATAATCATATGATAGCGTGTCTATACGGCTTTTGGCAACTTTAGTGAATTAGGTTTTTATATTATTATATGTTAATATACACATATAATAATATAAAAAGTCAAAAAAAGCAAGTAAAACCCTATATTTTTATGACCTTCTTCCTTCGCATAATGTCAGCTTTCACCCATAAAACTGCACATCCCAATAAAAAAACCTTCCGGCAACAAGACCCTCAAATTTCGATATTTAGAAATAAGCCGCCGAAAGGTTATTGGATTAATTATTAAGTTCTTCAATCTCCCCACTATCCAGATAGACGATCCATTCTGAAATATTCGTGATATAGTCACCAATTCGTTCTAAATTTTGAGCAACCAGCAACAAATGTGAAATTTCCTCTACGTGATCGGGATTTTCCTGCATCTGTTCAATACATTTGCGCGACACGACTCGATGCAACTTATCAACTTCATTGTCACGTGCGGCAATTTCGCGCGCAGCCACTGCATCTCCCGCTAAATAAGCATTTAGCACATCATGCAACATGGACTTCACAATTTCTCCCATTTCAGGAATCTCAGAGATCGGCTTTAGCACTTTGCTGTCCCCTAAGCGAATCGTCGCTTTCGCAATGCTAACTGCATGGTCCCCCATTCGTTCCAAATCAGAGCTTGCTTTTAAAACTGTTACAATTTTTCGTAAATCCGTTCCGACCGGTTGCTGCAACGCAATCAGCTCAAAAGAACCTTGTTCAAGTGATAATTCCATATTATTAATGGCTTTATCTTCCGCTATCACTTGATCCGCAAGCTTGCTATCCCGCTCTGAAAGAGACTTCATGGCTTTAAAAATCGCTTCATTTACAAGCATCCCCATTTCTAATAAATGTTGATGCAAATCGTTTAATTGCTCCGTAAATAACTTTCTCACTACCATAGTGTTTTCACTCCTTATCCAAATCGACCAGAAATATAGTCTTCTGTTTTTTGTTTTGTAGGGTTCGTAAAAATGGTGTTGGTGTCCGCAAACTCAATAATCTCGCCATTTAAGAAAAACGCCGTTTCATCGGAAATCCGAGAGGCTTGTTGCATGTTGTGGGTTACGATGACGATCGTATAGTCTTTTTTCAATTCCAAAATCAAATCTTCCACCTTGGCTGTTGAAATGGGATCAAGCGCCGAGGTTGGTTCGTCCATCAAAATGACTTCGGGTTTTACGGCAAGAACTCGCGCAATGCAGAGGCGCTGCTGCTGCCCGCCCGACATTCCTGTTGCGGGTTTGTCGAGCCTGTCGCTGACTTCATCCCAAAGGGCAGCTTGGCGGAGACTCCGCTCCACAATCGCATCCAGTTCTTTTCGGTTTGTCACGCCATGCATCCGCGGTCCGTAAGCCACATTGTCATAAATCGAAAACGGGAAAGGATTCGGCTGCTGAAAGACCATCCCGACGCGCTTTCGAAGTCCCACAAGATCCACCTTTGCTTGATTAATTTCTTCATTTGAAATTTGGATGCTACCAGTCGTTTTCACGTTAGGAATCAAGTCATTCATCCGATTGAGCGTCCGCAAAAATGTGGATTTCCCACATCCAGAAGGGCCGATTAATGCGGTGACTTGGTTTTCTTTAATTGAAAGCGAAACTTTTTTGAGAGCTTGTTTGGCTCCATAAAATAAATCAACATCCGTTGTTTCAATCATAAATTTGGTTTTTTCGGTCGTCATTTCCATCTTAAAATCGCTCCTTTAACCAAAGTTTCCAGAAATATAATCTTCCGTCCGCTTTTCTGATGGGTTCGTGAAAAGTTCCGTTGTTTCTTTGAATTCTACAACTTCGCCGAGATAGAAAAAGGCTGTGAAGTCCGATACACGTGCGGCTTGTTGCATGTTATGCGTCACAATGACAATCGTATATTTCTCTTTTAGTTCGTTAATCAAATCTTCAATTTTGCTAGTCGAAATCGGATCGAGTGCCGATGCTGGTTCGTCGAGGAGCAAAACTTTAGGCTGCATCGCAATTGCCCTTGCAATACAAAGCCGTTGCTGTTGGCCGCCAGAAAGCGAAAGCGCGCTTTTATTCAAATCGTCTTTCACTTCATCCCAAAGTGCGGCCCCGCGCAAGCTTTTTTCCACGCGTTCCATCAATTCTTTTTTACTACGCATCCCGTGACGCTTCAGCCCAAATGCAATATTTTCATAGATGGACTTCGAAAATGGATTCGGTTTCTGAAAAACCATCCCGATTTCTTGTCGAATTCGGTAAAGATCAATTTCTTTCCGGTTAATATTGATATCGTCATAGAAAATTTTTCCTTCCATCCGGCAGCCATCAATTTCTTCATTCATACGGTTAAGCGCCCGCAAATAAGTGGATTTGCCGCATCCGGATGGACCGATTAGCGCGGTAACTTGATTTTCAGGGAAAGCTAAATTCACGCCTTTGATCGCATGATTGTCGCCATAGTATACGTGGAGGTCTTCTGTCGCCATCGCATGGCGGCTTGCCGCTAAGCTAGATCCATTCGCCAAAGCTTCAGTTCTTGTTTCTTGCTTATCCAGCATCTCTGCACTGGTTTGATTTTTCGTTAACAGCATCTTCAAAACTCCTTTGTTTAAGACGAAGACGTCATTTTTTTGAATACTAGTTTGCCAAGTAAGCGAGCCAAAATATTGAACAGAAGCACCGATAGAATCAAAACGGCCGAGGCTCCATCTGAAACCGCGCGTGCATCTGGCATAATTCCTTCACCGTTGATTTTCCAAATGTGCACGGCAAGCGTTTCTGCTGGGCGGAAAATGTTGAGCGGCGAGGTGACATCAGCCGGGTTCCAGTTTGTGAAGTCCAAAATCGGCGTGCTTTGTCCTGCTGTGAAAATAAGTGCTGCGGCTTCACCAAATACACGTCCTGCCGCAAGGATGATGCCGGTTATGATCGCCGGAAGAGCGGCTGGGACAAGAACCCGCGTGATCGTTTCCCATCTAGAAATCCCAAGCGCAAGACCTGCTTCACGTTGTGTATTTGGGATCGCTCGAAGCGCATCCTCAACGACACGAATCAAAAGCGGTAAGTTGAAAATCGTGAGGGTGAGCGCACCGGATAATACCGAGAAGCTCCAGCCCATTTGGATAACGAAAACGAGGAATCCGAAAAGTCCTACTACGATGGATGGCAATGAACTTAAAACTTCGATGGTCGTTCGGATTAAGTCGGTCAGCCAATTTTTCCGGGCATATTCAGCCATGTAAATCCCTGCGCCGAGGGCAAGTGGAATCGAAATGAGCATTGTTATGATCAACATGTAAAAGGAATTCCAGATTTCAGGTCCGATCCCACCACCCGCTTTAAATGCTTGCGGAGGATTTGTCAAGAAATCGAGGCTAAGTTTCGGCACGCCTTTCACAAGAATATAACCAAGTAAACTTGCGAGTATCAGGGTAATCAGGACGGCTATGAAGTAAAAAACGCCGGTTGCAATCTTGTCTTTGGTTTTTACATTCATTTTGCTTTCCTCCTACGGCCGATGAATCGGATAATAATGATGAAAAAGAGTGACATCGCGAGCAGAACCATCGCAAGCGACCAAAGAATATTGTTATCGAGCGTTCCCATGACGGTATTCCCCATACCCATCGTCAAAATACTGGTCAAAGTCGAAGCTGGTTCAAAAAGTGAAGTTGGAATCACAGCTGAGTTCCCGATCACCATCTGAACAGCCAGTGCTTCACCAAATGCGCGAGCCATCCCGAATACAACGGCTGTCAAAATGCCCGCACGTGAGGAACGAAGCACGACACGCCAAATCGTTTGCCATCTTGTTGCTCCAAGCGCAAGTGAAGCTTCCCGGTAATGACGAGGCACGGCTTTGATTGCATCTACGGAAAGTGATGTGACCGTGGGTAAAATCATGACGGTTAACACAACTGTGGCAGCAGCAATCCCGAAGCCACTTCCCGCAATGTGCTCTCGAATAAATGGCACAATAACACTTAAGCCAATAAATCCATAAACGACTGATGGAATCCCAACAAGCAGCTCAATAACTGGTTGCAATACTTTTTTCCCGAAACGCGGCGAAATTTCAACCATAAAAATTGCTGCTCCAATTGCAAGCGGAGCCGAGATACAAGCCGCTAGCAAAGTTACCGCAAATGAACCGATGATCATCGGAAGTGCGCCGACTAGGGCATTGCCAGCTGCATCTGTTTTCGTTGGATTCCAATCCTTCCCAGAGATGAAATCCCAAAATGATACTTTATTAATAAAAAAGGTGGATAATCCTTTTGAAATGACAAAATAAAGGATGGAAACTGCCGCGATGACCATCACAGCAATACAGATAAAGGTAATAATTTTCCCTCTTGATTCAAGACGTGCTTTTTTGGATACGCGTGTCAGTTTTTCTTCATTCATGATTTCCAAAACGTAAAACTCCTTCCGTTCCCTAACATGCGGGCAAGTCTATCCTAGTCATGAAGGATAGACTTCCCATTTTCACTATTTTTCGCATTTTGCTTTATAACTCGGTGATTTTCCCGTCTGCATCGCGTTCCACTTTCATTTCTTTAATTGACTGATAGCCAAGTTGTGGAACAATATCCTTTTGGACAGCGTCACTAACCATGTAATCAAGGAATGTTTTCGTAAGTCCTTTTGGTTTTCCGTTCGTATACATGTGCTCATAAGACCAAATTTTCCATTCGTTCGTTGCGACGTTTTTCTCATCTGGTTTTACGCCATCTACAGATAAACCAACTACAGATTTATTAATGTAAGAAAATGCTAGATAACTGATCGCTCCAGGAGTTTCGCTCACAATTTTACGAACCGTTCCAGAAGAGTCTTGCTCTTGTGCTTTAATTGGTGTTTCACCTTTTAGCGCCCACTGTTCGAACGTGGCACGCGTTCCACTTCCTTCAGCTCGGTTAATGACAGTTACTTTCTCATCTTTACCGCCGACATCTTTCCAGTTTGTTACTTTCCCTGTGAAAATGTCGATCAACTGTTGTTGCGTTAAATTATCAACGCCGACATCTTTGTTCGCGACTGGAGCCATGCCTACAACGGCCACTTTATGATCGACCAGTTTCGAAGCATCGACACCATCTTTTTCCTCCGCAAACACATCAGAATTTCCGATTTCAACTGCGCCTTGTTGAACTTGCGTTAACCCCGTTCCGGATCCACCACCTTGCACATTGATTTGCGCTTTAGGATTTTCCGACTGAAATTGTTTTCCAGCAGCTTCCACAAGAGGTTGTAACGCCGTTGAACCAACGGCTGTAAGTGAACCAGACGTTTCCTTAGAATCACCGCCTGAGCTATTTGAAGAACTTCCGCCCCCACAAGCCGCAAGAACAAGCATTAAAGCTGATAAAATTGTTGCTATACCCAAAACCTTTTTTTTCATTTTTATTACCCACCTTATTTGATAAATTGGTTATCCTTACAATACCTACTATAACCAGAAAGCGTTAAGCCGTTATTTAGCTAATGTTAAGATCGTGTAAATCTTTAAATTTCGTAAAAAAGATGACAAGAAAATGAATTTTTGGGCTAGAAAAACACGCCTAGGCGAAAATTTCACCTAGGCGTGTTAAGGTTGGCTTGCTATAATTTAGGATTGTTACAAAACTTCGTTTTTCAAGTATATCTTTGGATGAAAGACAAATTACTTCTTCGGCCATTTAATTTCAAATGTTGTTCCTTGGTCTTCTTTACTCGTGACAAAAATTTCACCAGCCATACTTTCAACTAGATGTTTCACAATCGAGAGACCTAGACCCGTTCCGCCAGAATGGCGGCTTCTTGCCTTATCTACTCGGTAAAATCGTTCAAAAATCCGTTCCAAGTCTTTTTCTGGAATCCCAATCCCATTATCGCTCACTTTCAGCACGACATAATCTCCCGCGTCGTCCAAACTCAAGCGAACTTTTCCTTCTGCTTGTGTATATTGAATCGCATTCGACAACAAATTAACGAGGATTTGCTGGATCCGGTCGCGCTCTGCTGCAATTTCAAGTGGTGGTTCGTGTTTTTCCGGCAGTTCCAGTTCGATCGACTTTGTAGCTGCAAATTCGCTCACCATCTCTACCGATTGGCGAATCACATCATCTAAGTTCACT
Source organism: Listeria kieliensis (assembly GCF_003369925.1). Lineage (GTDB taxonomy): Bacteria > Bacillota > Bacilli > Lactobacillales > Listeriaceae > Listeria > Listeria kieliensis_A. Next base: position 117,854 of record NZ_LARY01000003.1, read on the forward strand.
TGTTCTATTTGAATAGGAAGGGTTTTTTGTTCGATTTTCGAAAGCGCCAAGATATCCAAAATTAATCGGTTTAATCGTTCGCTTTCGTCTTTAATAATCGTTAAAAATTGTCGTAGCAGCTCTTCGTTGTGCATCGCTCCGTCAAGCAAGGTTTCAGCAAAGCCTTTGACAGCCGTTACGGGCGTTTTTAGTTCATGCGAGACATTCGCAACAAATTCAGAGCGAACGTTTTCCAAATGACGGATTTGCGTGATGTCATGCAGTAAAAGGACAACGCCAGAGACTTCCCCGTCCTCCATCAAAATCGGTGTTACACTGGCATCTAAAATCATTTCTCTTGGGAAATAAATCGATACTTCTTCTTGTGCACGCTGCTTTTCTTGGAAGCCTTTTTCAATTAATTGACTCACGCTAAAGCTTTTAATCACTTCATAAAAAGTTCTTCCAGTAATTTCCTGCTCACCTAAAATTTGATACATCGCTTTATTGGTCATGATGATTTCTTTATCATAGTTGATCAACATGACTCCACTCACAAGATTTTCTACAATCGCAGATAGGCGCTGAGAATTTTCGCGGATTTCATACATTTGTTGTTCCAAACTTTCCGCTAGTTTATTGACAGAAACTGAAATTTCTTGGAGTTCCCCGCTAGATTTCCCGTAAATTCGGCTGCTGTAATTGCGCGAAGCTAAGTCATTTGAAACTTCGATGATTTCTTTTACAGGACGTGTAATTCGCCTTGCGATAATGATACTAATCGCTGCAATAATAAGTAGTATCGGGAGCAAAATTAAGAGCAGGTTACCCCAAAGTGTGTCCACTGCTTTTTCAATAGATTCAAGCGAAACGGAAATCCGTACGGCTCCATCTACTTTTCCGTCATGCAAAATAGGTACCGCTACATAAAGCATGCTGTAGCCTACCGTGGCGCTTTTTCTTGTTGCTATCCCGACAGACTTCTTGCCTTCGAGTATTGCTTGAAATTCCGGTCGACTCGCGTGATTTCCAAGCTTTTCTGGGTTTTCTTTCGAGTCCATCACTACTTGACCTGTTTGATCAATGATGGTAATCCGCGCATCCACTTCTTTACCAAGCGGTGCCACGGCCTCTTCCAGTTCTGCCTCACGTCTATCTAAGTCTTGGTTACTCAGATTCAGTGTATGCACTAAAATTTGCGCTTCATCTTTTAACTGGTCTTCCTTCATTTTCATGTAGGTTGATTTCATGAGTTCTCCAGAAAAAACTCCCACAACCACAATCGTAATAAAAAATAAAACGAAAAATGAAACGCCAATTTTCAACCATAATTTATTCATCCGCTTATTCCTTTGCACTTTCCATTTTATATCCAAACCCGCGAACCGTTTTGATATATTGTGGTTGCTTCGTATCCGTCTCAATTTTATCGCGCAAATGACTTACATGAACATCGACAATTCGCGTCTCGCCAATATAATCATAGTTCCAAACCGTATCAAGCAGCTGGTCACGTGAGAACACTTTTCCGCGATGCTTCGCCAAATAAAGCAGCAACTCAAATTCTTTCGGCGTAAGTTCAAGCGCTTTGCCACGTAAAAAAGCTTGATAACTTTCTGGAAGAATTTCCAGTTCGCCGATGACGAGCTTATTTTCTTCTCCGCTTCCAGATGCCTCTTTATCAAATTGGTCTCCCTTCGCGGCGCGTCTTAAAATCGCCTTGATTCGAGCAAGGACTTCGCGCGGGCTAAATGGCTTCGTCAAATAGTCATCTGCCCCCAGTTCAAGGCCAATAATTTTATCCAATTCCTCATCCTTTGCCGTAAGCATCAAAATCGGCACATCCACTTTACTTTGTCGTAATTTTTTCGTCACCTCGATGCCATCCATTTTAGGCAGCATCAAATCGAGTACAATCAAATCTGGCTGCTCCGAGACCGCTCGTTCATAACCCTCTGCACCATCAAAAGCAGTGATCACTTCATAGCCAGCTTTTTTTATGTTATATTCCAGAAGCGTAACAATGGACGTTTCATCATCTACAACTAAAATTTTTGTCACAATGCTTTCCCTCTCTTCCAGCTTTCCTCTATTTGTTAACCTAAATATAGCATGGATTTAACGTTGTCGGATAGCAATCCACAATTTTTTTACAAAAACTTAAACAAAAAACAAGTCTGCTCCTTGAAGCAGACTTGTAAAAATTATCTTGGTTCAACGAGCAGCAAGCCCAGTTCAAATGAGTCATTCTCATAAAGAGCGGTCTGTTCAAAACGCGGCTCTCCATTCAACCCCACCACTTTCAACTTACAAAAAGCTCGGTTTTTATTTAGTGCTTCATACAGCTCTGTTCGGTTTTTCACGGGTATACTATTTACCTCCGTGATTTTTTCACCTGCAACAAGGTGCATCCGTGATGACGGCGTATCCTTACGAGCTCCGAGAATTACAATCCCATCCGGTTCTGGTTTGTAGCGAAGCGGAGCATTTTTGTCTGTCCGATAGAAGCGCCATGAAATCCAAAATCTCGAAATAATCGCAAGCACGAAGGCAACAAGCGTCATCACTGGCGAAGCAATGCTGATCAATCCAATCGCCGCAACGATAACCGCAAGTGTAGTAACTTGCATGGCAATTTTTCGGCTAAGATCTTCCGGCAGTTCTGAACGTGTTTGCTGTTGAAAGCCGATGACAAGCGGTAATAGCACTAGTGTGTAGGATTCAGAGCCAATGTTAAAAATCGGCCAAAAATCAAATATATGTGTAATTTCTGTTCCTGGAACAAAAGCAATGAGCGGGATAAACCAAAGCTTTCTAAGCTGGAACCCGCCAATAAGCTTACCGCGTCCGCTTTTTCTAAGCGAAGGTGACGGTGACTTTGCACTGGTATGCTGAATTAACCAGGCTTCAACAAATAATAAAATCGCAAGCAAGAAAGTCATCGCAATCATGAAATTATCAATATAAAGCGCGTCATAAGACAGCAAAGTGTCTTGGAAAGGTCCAAACTTAATATCATAATAATAACAGAAGTAAAAAACTAAACTCGAAATCCCAATGGTGATCGCTGTTGAACTAAGTCGGAACATCGCTACAATCAGAACCAAAATCGTAACGATATTAAAAATAACGATCCAAACTTGCATGATCCCGAATCCAATGAAAAAGGAAACAACAGAAAGAACAATCGCAATTCCGATTCCAAGCGAAAAAAAGTTTTTCAGTTCAAGAAATGGCGAGTAAATTCGGACGCTAAACGAACGCCGCTCCCATTTCACACGATTATAGCCTGCCAGCACTGTTAAGAGAATCGACAAGTAAAAAACCGGCTGAAGTAGCAAACTCAGTATTCCTTTTAAAATAATTTCTATGACATTCATTTCTACAAAAGCCCCCTAAAACCGATTCTTTCTTATAATATGGGTGCAAGCAACCGGCTTACTGCTTCTTTAAATTTAATCCAAAGTGAGCGTTCGCTATAAAGTTCCGGCGTCAGCTGATAAGACTTCAAAATATCTTCTAAGAAAATATCTTCAAGTTTCGCTGCGAGAGCTTTTTCATAAATAAACGCATTCACTTCAAAATTCAAACGAAAACTCCGAAAATCCATATTTGCTGTCCCAACAGATGCAATTTCTCCATCAATGACAAGCATTTTAGCATGAATAAAACCATTATCATAAATGAAAAATTTAGCGCCTGTTTCCATGAGTTCCCCAGCATAACTAGTTGTCGCTCGGTAAACAAACGGATGATCCGGTTTATTTGGAATCATAATCCGGACATCAATCCCTGAAAGCGAAGCTATTTTAAGTGCCTCAAACAAGCTTGCATCTGGAATAAAATAAGGCGTCTGCAAATAAATCGACCGCTTCGCCGAATTAATCATCTTAATATAGCCATTCTTAATTTGCTGCCACTCTGAATCCGGCCCGCTCGACACAATTTGCATCGACGTTTGCCCTTTCCCATGAAAAGTCGGGAAATAGCGCGCCTTATAATCAATCTTATGATTAGGCGCCGCCGAATTCCAATCCATGATATAACGCGTTTGCATCGCGTACACTGCTTTCCCATGAATCCGCAAATGGGTATCGCGCCAGTATCCAAATTTTTTCGAAAGCCCAAGGTACTCATCACCAATGTTGAACCCACCGATATAGCCCACTTTGCCATCAATAATTGCTAACTTGCGGTGGTTCCGGTAGTTCAGCCTAAAATTGATCAAGGGGAGTTTAGACGGGAAAAACGGCCTCACGATTCCTCCACTTTTCTCCAGTTCTCGAAAAAAAGATTTTTTGGTCGTTCTTGATCCCATTGCATCGTAGATAACTTTGACGTTAACGCCTTCTTTGGCTTTTTTTTCAAGCAAATGAATCATTTTTTTACCCAACTCATCGGAGTGGAAAATATAGTAAATAATATGTATATGATCTGTCGCTGCCTCAATATCTTTCATTAGCGCTTCGAATTTTTCGTGTCCATCAACATAAACTTGCACTTCATTATCTTGAGTTAAAATGGCTCCATCGTTAACTAGTAAAAGGTAAACTAGGTCACGGTAGTGCTGCACATTCGGATCACTAAAAGGAAATTCATTTTGTCGAATTAACTCAATTTGGTTCGCCGTTGACTCCTTAATCCCAATTTTTTCTTGTCCTTTCCAATCAAAAATCTTTTTCTTAGAAAGCTTTCTCCCAAAAATCAAATAAATAATGAATCCTAAAATAGGAACAAAAGTTAAGACAAGAAGCCAAGCCCACGTAGCAGATGTGTCTCTTCGTTCTAAAAAGACTGTAACTCCCGCAAAAAACACATTTAGCACTAACAAGATGACTAAAATAGCTGTCAAAATCCCCACTTAGCACTCTCCTTTTTCACTTACTCTAGAACATCATATCATAAAAATAAGGTTTCGCCTATTTTCCCTAAAAAAACATCTCCCTTTTCCACCACGAGAAAAGAGAGATGCCCTCAAAAATTTTATAAATATGGAGCTGGATTTATAGGAACACCATTTTTATGAATCTCAAAGTGCAGATGTTGCCCCGTTGATTGCCCCGTTGATCCCATAATTCCAATAGCTTGTCCTTGCATCACATTTTGACCCGCAACAACATTTAAGCTTCCAGCACGCATATGCCCGTATAATGTTTGGTAACCATTACCGTGGTCAATTTCAACAACATAACCGTAACCACCATAGCCACTTCCTGGCGCACCATAACCCGCAAAGACTACACGACCAGATGCTGCTGCAACAACTTGAACTGTACCACCCGCTGCAATATCTTGACCTTTATGAGATTCATGCTGTCCAGTTACAGGATTCGTCCGATCGCTAAACCCAGAAGTTAAGATACCTTGAGCCGGTTTGATGAACATACCACTAGCCGAACTTGATGAACCGCCTCCTGTCGATGGTGCTTGTGCTACTGGCGAACTTGTGACTGGTGCAGATTTGCTTGAGCTTGGTGCAGCCGATCTTGCTGATGCTGCAGACTGTGCTGCGCTTTGTCTACGTTGCTCTTCCATTGCTCGTTTTGCCGCTTCTTCTTTTTTACGTTGTTCCTCCGCATATGCAGCAGAGATGTTAGAAAGAAGTGATTGTTCTTGGCTTGAGAGTTTACTTTTTTGCGCCTCAAGAAGCGCCGTTTCCTGCGCTGTTTTATTTTTCTTCGCTGCAAGCATACTGATCAAATCATTTTGCTCAGCTTTTTGGCTTTCTAAGTTGTTTTTCGTCAGCATAATTTGATCTTTCATCTTGTTTAATTCAGCTAATTTTTTCTCAGAAGTGTCTTGCTTATCTTTCAACAATTTTTGATCGCTTTTTTGCTTCTCCATAATTTCTTGATCTGATTTCACGATAACTTGTACCAAATTTGCGCGATCAATAAAATCACTGAAATCTTCCGCCTGCATCAAAATCGTTAAATAGCTCTTTCCACTGCCGCTCGTTTGAATTGCTCGTGCGCGTTTTTCAAGAACTTTTTGGCGTTGCTTAATCTCTTCTTTAAGCGTTGCAATTTCTTGTTTTAATTTTTGAACTTGTTTTTGCTCAGTATTCACTTTCTCAACTTGTTCTTTCAATTTCGCATTCGTTTCATCAATTTCCTTAGAAACACGTTCTAATGTTGCTTTGACAGAAGCTGTGTCTGATTCAATTTTATTTAATTCAGATCGTTTTGTTTCAATTCCTTTTTCAACTGATGATCTTTCCTCAGTAACACCTTGTTTTTGCCGTTCCAATTCAGAAATATTTGACGCGAATACATTCATCGGCTGTAAAATTAATACTGCAGCAGCAACTGTTGCAGCAAAGCCTATCGTTTTATTTTTTTTCATTCTTCTTTCTTTACCTCACTTCATTTTTACTACTTTTATTAGTCTTTACTTCTTTTTTTGATAAAAAAAGTACCTTTATCTCAATTCGACAAAGGTACTTCTTTGATTTTCAAATGTTTGTTTTCTATTCCTTAGAAGTTCGCTACACGACCGTAGCCTACAAGATAACGAGCCCAATAACCGCTCGAGATATTATCATACTTAACGCCGTTATTTTGTGCATTGATCATTTGACCACCGCCAACATAAATCCCAACGTGTGCAATTCCACTACCATAGTTAAAGAATACTAAATCACCTGGTTTTGCTTGACTTGCACTTACTTTAGTTGCAGAAGCATACTGTCCGCCAGAAGTTCTTGGAAGGCTAATTCCAGCAGCTCTGAATGCATAAGAAGTAAATCCTGAGCAGTCAAATGCGCTTGGACCAGAAGCCCCTAGAGAATAAGGTTTACCAAGTTGCGCACGAGCCGCTGCGATCATTGCAGAGTAGCCACTACCACTTGGAGCTGGTGCATTGCTACTAGCTGATGATCCACTGTTTGAAGAAGAGCTTGTGTTGCTGTTTCCTGCAGAAGATTTACTGCTAGAAGACGAAACATTGCTTGCAGATGCTGTACGATTTGAGCTTGAAGAAGATGAGCTGCTGCTTGTTGATGCAACAGATTCTCCAGCTGTTGGCGCTGCTGCTGCCGCTAATTCACGAGCACGTTCAGCCGCTGCTGCTGCTTGTTTATCACGCTCACTTACAAGATTAGATTTTGCTTTTTCAGCTCCTGCTTGTTCAAGAGCAAGTTTAGCAACAACCGCTTCTTTTTCAGCTTTTTGAGCTTCGATTTTATTTTGTTGTGCTTCGAAGTCTGCAATTGCTTGACGTTGTTTGTCTTGTGTTTTCTTCACTGCAGCTTGTTTTGATTTAAGTGCAGCTTCATCACTTTGTTGATCATCTAAGATCGATTTATCAGAGTTAACAAGTTCGTTAACAGCTGAAACACGACTTACTAAGTCAGAGAAATTGTCAGCTCCTAGAATAACATCAAGGTAAGCATTTGAATTCGAAGTTTTTTGCATTGCGCGTGCGCGTTCTTTCAAAACTTCTTCACGTTCTTTAATACGTTCATTGATTTCTTGGATTTCTTTGTTTAACTGTTTAAGTTCTTTTCCTGTTTTGTCAAAGTCCGCTTGCAAATCTTTTGCTTTCTTTTGAGCGGAATCCATATCAGAAACTAATTTCGATAGTTCCGATTGTAAATCGCCTTTCTTAGCTTTCAAATCACTAATTTTTTTATCCTGCGATTGGATATCCTTATTTACGTCCGCGAAAACATCTGTCGTAAAAGCTGGTGTTAAACTCATAACTGCTGCAAGTGAGACTGCAATAAACGCATTTTTTTTCAAAGAATTTACCTCCTAAAAAGCTCCCTAGCTTTCCTTTTATTTTTTAGATTATTTTTGACTGATTCGGGTATATACTTCTGTACACCTTTTTAGACTTTCAAGAACCTTCTAATTGAAATAGCACTTCCCCAAATACCAATTAAAACGCCTATCAAGATAATGAGTGCACTTAATTCATAAGCAAATGGTGTTGGTGGTAAGAGCGAAAGTGACGTAGTCGCCAATTTCGGATTTACCAAATTGTAAGTATTAATGTAACCTACAAAAGTTAAGATAACCGGAATGATCGAACCAATTAATCCGAGCCAAGCGCCTTCTAGAATGAAAGGCCAGCGGATGAACCAGTTTGTCGCTCCGACCAGTTTCATAATTTCGATTTCCCTGCGACGTGAGAAGATAGCAATCTTAATCGTATTTGAGATGAGGAACATCGCTGTAAGCAGTAATCCAATACTTAAAATCACACCAGCATATCTTGCCCATTTCAACGTATTAAACAAATTGTCTACCGTTTTCTCGCCGTATTCAGCGTCATCTACATGTTTTAGTTTTTCAATTTTCGTTGCCACTTTTTTCGTTTGCTCTGGCTCTTTAGCCTGAACAACAAAAACATCATGGAGCGGGTTGTCTTGTTTAAACAGTTCGAAGTTTTTTCCGTAAGCCCCAACAAGTTTTTTAAGTTGTTGGTCTTTCGAGGAGAACGTTACATCTGCAACGCCACTCACTTTTTCGATCTCCGCTTTCAGTTCGTCTTCTTGTTTTTGATTGGCCCCAAGTGAAATATGTACATTAATTTGTACGTCATTTTCAACATCAGAAGCAAGTTTATTCATGTTGATCAAAATAGAGAAGAACACACTCACAAGAATCAATGTAACTGTTACGGCACTTGCTGCCGCAAAAGTCATCCACCCATTTCGATAAAGACTTTTCAAACTCTCTTTGACATGCCGTCCAACTGTTCTAAATTTCATATCCATATTCTCCTTGCTCTTCATCACGGGCAATTCTACCATTTTCGATAGCAATGACTCGATGTTTTAGCGTGTTCACAATTTCTTTATTGTGTGTCGCCATAACAATCGTTGTCCCGTTTTTGTTGATTTCCTCAAGGATATTCATGATTTCCCATGAAGTATCTGGATCGAGATTTCCGGTTGGTTCATCAGCAATCAGAACTTTAGGCGTATTCGCAATTGATCTAGCAATTGAAATCCGCTGTTGTTCTCCTCCTGAGAGTTCGTCGGGCATCATTCTGACCTTGTGCTTTAAGTTGACCAAGTCAAGCACTTCCATGACACGATCTTTAATTTCAGCTGGATCTTTTTCCACGACTTCCATCGCATAAGCAATGTTTTCATAGACAGTTTTACTTTGAAGTAACTTGAAATCTTGGAAAACAACGCCAACATCTCGTCTCAAGTAAGGAACTTCCTTGTTTTTCATGTTGATAAGATCAAACCGATCAACTTGAATGTTTCCCTTGGTCGCTCTTTCCTCTCGGTAGATCATTTTAATAAAAGTGGATTTACCAGCTCCACTTGGACCAACAACATAGACGAATTCCCCTTGGTCGATTTTAACATTCAGACCATTGGCAGCAGTGATGCCATTCGGGTACTTCTTATAAACGTCTTCCATAACTATCATTTAATCACCTTACTCGCCTTTCTTAATAGCTTCGGTTTAAAGGTAATGCAATGATAACCTTCGATATAAAACTGTTACTTCCGTGACAAGTAATCTATCACAACAGAAACAATTATAACATTCTAGTTTTTCAACTTTAGGTTAATTGCATTACAGTTATATTTCAGCTCATGACAATCTGTGTTTTGTTGTAATACACAGTTGCAAAATGGATGTTCACTTTTTAATTTCATGCTAAATTTAACTTTAATATTTTTCTTTTAGGAAATGCTGTTTACTAAACTTCAAATTTCCCGATGAACCTATTGTATCGTTTTTCAGCACAAAATAACATTACAGTGATATTAAAAATCATTACAGTTTCCAAGCAGAGGCATAGACCGATTCAACCTTCACTTCCTACATATTTACTTAGTTACACAGGTTTTTTGTCATCAAACTGTTATATAAAAAAGACAGCCGTTCTTCCTTAGAACGACTGTCTTTTTTAACGGTTGAAACCTTCTCCCATTACTTCGCTTGCACTCATAACAATAACAAACGCATCTGGATCCATTTCTTTAATCACTTCTTTCAATTTTTGAAAGCCGCGTTGTTGGATAACACATAAAAGAATTTGCTTTTCATCATCCGTATAGCCACCTTTTGCTTCAAGACGTGTAATACCTCGCCCAATTTGAAACAAAATCGCTTCACGTATTGCCTCTTCATGCTCTGAAATAATCAGAACTGTTTTCGATTGATCTAAGCCGACTTGCACCAAATCGATTGTCTTACTTGTCGCAAATAAACCGATTAAAGCAAATAAACCCGATTCGATATCAAACGCTATCATCGCGAGCACGACAACTGTCCCATCAATTAAGGCCACGCAAACACCAAGCGATAAGTGCGTGTATTTATGCAAAATCTGCGCTATCACATCTGTTCCACCAGTTGACGCTTTTCCTCGGAACACAATTCCAAGTCCAATCCCAACTAAAACGCCACCAAACAATGCACCAATCAGCGATTCTCTTGTCCAAGGATCGAAGCCTTGAGAAAGATAAACAAACAGTGGAACAGCCATTGTTCCAACGAATGTTTTTAGACCAAACTGATAACCGAGAAAAATGACACCAGCAATAAATAGAGGAATATTTAACGCCCACTGAATAAACGCCGGCGTCCAACCAGTCAAATAGTGAAGGATAGTACTAATACCACTAACGCCGCCAGACGCAATGTGGTTAGGCAAAAGCAGCACATTGAAAGCAAGCGCAATAACAGCAGCCCCTAAAATGACAAATGAATAATCGCGCAATTGACGTGCAACGGGCGAATGAAAGTTTTTCCCCATAGTTTCCCTCCGAATCAGTTGATACGTGAACGCAAGTAAGCATTGACAAACTCGTCTAAATCGCCATCCATAACTGCTTGAATATTCCCCGTCTCAACATTTGTGCGGTGATCTTTCACCATAGAATAAGGATGGAAAACATAAGAACGAATTTGGCTCCCCCAGCCGATTTCTTTTTGCTCTCCCCGAATTTCAGCAAGTTCCGCTTCTTTTTCTTCCTGCTCTTTTTGATAAAGCTTTGCCTTAAGCATCTTCATCGCTTGTTCTCGGTTTTTCAGTTGCGAACGTTCTGATTGGCAAGTAACAACGATCCCCGTTGGAATATGCGTCATTCGCACAGCTGAATCCGTCGTATTAATATGCTGTCCACCAGCGCCCGTTGCCCGGTACGTATCAATTTTCAGATCTTCCGGCCGAATTTCAATCTCGATATCGTTATCCATCTCAGGCATAACGTCCACCGAAACAAAAGAAGTGTGGCGTCTTCCAGAAGAATCAAATGGCGAAATTCGTACCAATCGATGTACCCCTTTTTCCGCCTTAAAGTAGCCATAAGCATTGTGTCCCTTAATGAGAAGCGTCACACTTTTTATCCCCGCCTCGTCACCTGCTTGATAATCGAGTGTTTCCACTTTAAATCCTTTTTTCTCAGCAAAACGTTGATACATCCGCAAAAGCATTGAACCCCAATCTTGTGACTCCGTTCCGCCGGCTCCAGGATGCAGTTCCACAATCGCATTGTTCGCATCATACGGATCGCTTAACATTAATTTCAATTCAAAGTCATCCAGCTCTTTCACAAAACTATCTAATTCCTCTTCAAGTTCCGCCTGTAAATCCGCATCATTTTCCTCGCGAAGCAGTTCCAAACTCACTTCGAGATTCTCTTGTTCTTCTTCCAGTTTGTGAAAAGCATTAAATGTATCTTTTAGTCCATTCGACTCATTAATCACTTTTTGCGCCGCTTGCTGATCGTTCCAAAAGTTCGGATCAAGCATTTGATCTTCCAGTTCAGCAATACGAGCTTCCATGCTTTCTAAGTCAAAGAGACCCCCTAAAATCTTTTATTTGGCTGGCCGTTTTTTCCAGCACATTACGAATTTCTGCTAATTCCATTGTTTTTCCACCTTTTTCGATTTATTCAAAAGCTATCCCTAGTATAACGAAATTTTCTAGAGAAATCTATTGCTTTTTCCACAAGAAAAGGCGCCAAAAGTGGCGCCCCGAGATTTAAGCTTCTTTTCCGTGACAATTTTTGTATTTCTTACCGCTGCCACAAGGACAAAGATCATTTCTACCGATATGATTATCTTTCACGACCGGTCTTTTTTTCGCCTCAGGTTTTCCTTCAGCAGGATCAACTGCCTCACCCTTTGCAACTTGTTCACGTTCAAGGTTTTGTCTAATTTCAGCCTTCATGATATATTTCGCAACTTCTTCATCAATGGAAGAAACCATCGCTTCGAACATTTCAAAGCCTTCCGATTGATACTCACGAAGCGGATCAATTTGACCATAAGCACGCAAGTGAATGCCATCACGCAAGTGATCCATCGCATCAATGTGGTCAACCCATTTAGTATCTACAACACGAAGCAAGACTACTTTTTGGAACTCGTTGAAGTCTTCTTCTGGAAGAAGACTTTCTTTTTCATCGTAAACTTCCGTAATTTTTTCATACACGAAGTCTTCGATACCTTCAGAATCCAAGCCTTGTAAATCTTCGACTGTCACCGCTCCTTCAGGAAGCAAGTTTGCATCAAGATAGTCAACAATTGCTTGTAGGTTCCAGCTTTCCTCTGCTTCATGAGAAGAAGCATTAGCAGAAACGATAAAGTTGAGTGTCCGTTTAATCATCGGCTCAATAATTTCACGCAAACCGTTTTCAGCCGTAATGACATCATAACGTTGTTTATAAATGACTTCACGTTGTTGGCGAAGAACATCATCATATTGCAAGACTTGTTTCCGCGAATCAAAGTTATTTCCTTCAACACGTTTTTGTGCAGACTCTACAGCCCGACTAACCATCTTACTTTGGATCGCTTCCTCGCTCATACCGAAGCGTTCCATCATGCTCTTCATATTGTCCGAACCAAAGCGGCGCATCAGTTCATCTTCCATCGAAAGATAGAATTGCGTCACACCAGGGTCCCCTTGACGACCAGAACGTCCACGCAACTGATTATCAATCCGGCGTGACTCGTGACGTTCCGTACCAATAACAGCAAGCCCACCTGCATCAAGCGCTTCACTGTCTAGTTTAATATCCGTACCACGACCAGCCATGTTGGTTGCAATCGTAACGGCACCATGTTTCCCTGCATTTTCGATAATATTAGCTTCACGCTCATGTTGTTTCGCATTCAAAACATCATGTGGAATTCCTTTGCGTTTCAATTTACTTGAAATCAGTTCCGAAGTTTCAATCGCGACCGTACCAACAAGGACAGGTTGCCCTTTCGCATGTCGTTCTGCAATATCATCAGCAACAGCACTGAATTTTGCATCAATCGTTGTATAAATCAAATCCGGACGATCATCCCGAACAATCGGACGGTTCGTTGGAATTTCAATAACACGCATATTATAAATATCTCGGAATTCTTCTTCTTCCGTTTTCGCCGTACCAGTCATTCCAGCTAGTTTTTTATACATCCGGAAATAGTTTTGGAATGTAATAGTGGCCATAGTTTTTGATTCATTTTGAATCGTCACATTTTCTTTTGCTTCAAGCGCTTGGTGAAGCCCTTCACTAAAACGGCGGCCTTTCATAATCCGACCAGTAAACTGATCAACGATTAATACTTCGTCATCTTGAACAACATAGTCAACGTCACGAGCCATCGTATAATTCGCTTTTAAAGCTTGTGCAATGTGGTGAAGTAATACTGTGTTTTCCAAATCGTAAAGATTTTCTACATCGAAATATTTTTCCCCACGTGCCATACCTTCCTCAGTTAAGTTAACCGATTTTGTCTTGATATCCACTGTATAATCTTTTTCTTCCGTAAGTGTCGTAACAAATGTGTTGGCACGTACATACAAAAGATTGGATTTTTCCGCTTCGCCAGAAATAATTAGCGGCGTCCGTGCTTCATCGACCAAGATGGAGTCAACCTCATCGATAATAGCAAACGAAAGTGGACGCTGAACCATTTGCTCTTTGTAAACAACCATGTTGTCTCGCAAATAGTCAAAGCCTAGTTCATTATTTGTGCTATAAGTAATATCGCACGCATACTGTTCACGTTTTTCTTCGCTAGAAAGCTCATTTAAGTTAAGCCCTACTTTAAGCCCAAGAAACTCGTAAAGTACCCCCATCTCTTCAGCGTCCCGTTGTGCCAAGTATTCATTGACTGTTACAACGTGCACGCCTTCACCAGAAAGGGCATTTAAATAAACAGGAAGAGTAGCCGTAAGCGTTTTACCTTCCCCAGTTTTCATTTCCGCGATATTCCCTTCATGAAGAACAACGCCCCCCATTAATTGCACACGGAAAGGATAGAGTCCTAAAGCACGTTTAGCACCCTCTCTTGCAACAGCAAATGCTTCGACTAAAATGTCATCAAGCGTTTCGCCATTTTGAACACGCTCTTTGAATTCAGCTGTCTTTTCACGCAAACCATCATCCGATAGTTGTGCAGTTTCATCTGCAAGAGCTTCAATTTGATCTGCTTTTTTTTCAAGATATTTAATATCCTTTTTACCGGATTCAAACATCTTTTTTAATAATCCTGCCATACTAATTCTCCTCTACTAAATTTAACTAAAACTTGCTATTCTATATGAATTCCGGATATTATCAATCAAATAAGATACACTACTTAATTTTATCACTTATTCCGAAAAAATGATAATAGGAAGTTTATTTCTCGATAAGTCACCCACCATTATACCATTTAATTCGCTATATAAATATGTATTTTGTGTGAATTCTCGTATTTTATGTGAAATCTTATAAAAAAAAACGCCTTGCTCGATGTGGCAAGGCGCTTTGTCCATTCACTTAATTTGTTTCAATCAAACCATATTTCCCATCTTTACGACGATAAACAATGTTTGTTTCATCCGATTCCGCGTCTGTATAGACATAGAAATCATGACCAAGCATGTTCATTTGTAGAACTGCTTCTTCACTGTCCATCGGTTTAAGATCGAACTGTTTTGTCCGTACAATTTCAAGATCGTTATCTGACTCTTCCGCTGGCTCCACATTCGCGTCAGCCGAAGCAAAAAAATCCTGCACGGCGCCTTTATCACGGAATTTCCGGTTTACTTTTGTTTTATGTTTCCGAATTTGTCGTTCTAATTTATCTGCAATCAAATCAATACTTGCATATAGATCTCCGCTTGTTTCTTCAGCACGAAGCACCAAATTCGGAAGAGGAATTGTAACTTCAACTTTCGCATTTTTATCCGAATACACTTTAAGATTAACATGCACATTAGCATCTGGCGTTTCAGTAAAGTATCTTTCTAATTTATCAATCTTTTTCTCGACATAACTTCGAATTGCATCGGTTACTTCAATGTTTTCACCACGAATGTTGTACTTAAGCATTGTAATTCCTCCTTTGGGATAGAACAAAATCTTTTAATAAGGAGTTTCTCTCCTTATCTCTAGTCTAAGGGAATATGCCCTTTTTTGCAAACATTTACATAGCATTTTGGGCAGTTTTCCTCACGATTTTGTTTTTTATTCTTTCCCTCCTTTTTCCACAATACTCAAGAAACAAACCTATTTCATTCACAACTTAACTCTTCTTCAAAAAGCACCAAAACATGAACTATTTTACCATGTACTCCACTCAATTTAGCAAGCTGGACTTTTTCCGCCGAGCGCATCAAAAACACGCCCATTTCCGCCTGTTGATTTTGCTCAGAAAGCATCACACATGGGATTGCCGCAGCCACTAAAATCTGTCGGCCAGCTTCACTCAAAGGCAAATAAGCTAGTTTCGGGCGTACTTTCTTGCCAACTTCTATACAAAAACACTTCGAAAGTTCGTCATCTTGCATGTTAAGATAGCGCTCGACAAAATTTTCCGCTTGCTCATTCCATTTAAAAATCGCTCTCACATTCCCATCTTGCTTGCTTTCTGCACTCAAAAACCCCGCTCTGCAAGACGTACACAGCCATGACTCTGTTGTCGTGCTGAAAAGATTGGCAAACCGAAGTGGAACTCGAACTTGATTTCCACATAATAAGCAGTTACTCACTAAGCAGCCCTTCTTTCACACCAAGCGCATTCATCATTTTGATGTGCTTGATCGCGCGCTTCATTTCTCGTGTGCGCCCGTGATGAAAAAAGAAAACCTCACCAGTTGGGGAGCTAACTTTCCTTCCGGCGCGTCCAGCAATTTGTACGAGCGCTGCTTCCGTAAAAATGGCTCCCTCACTTCCAAAAACAGCCACTTGAACATCTGCAAAAGTTACCCCGCGTTCCAAAATCGTTGTAGAAAGTAAAATCGCAGTTTCACGTTTGCGAAAACGCTCCACTTTTTCTTTTCGTAATTTATCGGCCGAATGGACCGTTTCAACGTTCAGATAACCAGCTTGTTCAAGCGCCACTTTCACTTCATACATAACTTCAATTTTTGGAAAAAACAGCAAAATTGGCTTATCATTTTGTTGGTGCTTCCGAAGCCAATCAAGGACCTTCCTACAAATTTGTTTTTTCTTAAGCAACTTGGCCCAATCTCCAATCCAAATAAGTTCTGGCACCGGCAACTTATAGCCATGATAACGTGCTGGAATTTTCACATGTCGCCTTGTTCCTTTCTCACACTCATCCTGCCAAGCTTTTTCAGGCGTTGCAGTAATATAAATCTCCGTTCCTTTTTCTGCCCTTGCTTTACGAACCGCATATTCCAAAAAAGGGTCTTTCGCATAAGGAAAAGCATCCACTTCATCAATAAAAAGCACATCAAAATAACGATAAAACCTGATCAACTGGTGTGTCGTCGCAATCACAAAACGCTCACCTCGAAATTTATCCTCCGAATCCCCATACAAACAAACGAGCGGCACATCTGGGAAAACCTCTCGAAACCGCGGCAACAATTCAATACAAACATCCACACGTGGCGAAGCAAAGCAGACACGCAACCCTCGCTCAAAAGCCGCTTCAAGACCACGAAATGTCATCTCCGTTTTCCCGGAACCCGCTACTGCCCACAAAAGCAAAGGTTCTAACCGTTCAACTGCCGAAACAACCGCATCCGCTCCCTTCTTCTGCGCTCGTGAAAGCTCCCCGTCCCATTTGAGCGCCTCATTCAAGAAAATCCGTTCACTTTCCTTCGCCTCCAAATAATGGAGGCACGCCGATTTTTCCACTCGCTTCATCATAAGACAATTTCGACAATAAAGATCACCCCGAAACGTTTTTCCAAATAAACTGGGGGTGTTAATTCCCACAGCGAAAACAAAATGGCTGCTTTTCATTCCCAGTAATTGCTTGCCTACTTTGTAGCCCGTCCGGATGCGCATTAAGTTCGTCATCTAAATACAAAATCCCTGGATACATATCTTCACCTCATCTGATTTAGTTATACCTGATTTCAGCTTTTTTTGCAGAAAGGAAAATGCTGTTTTGCGACCCCAAAACCATCAAATTCCCCATAAGAAAAACGTGATTTTCGAGTTCGAAAATCACGTTTTATTTGGCAAATAAACTATTTTAAGCTTTTATTTGATTGACCACGTTAATCCTAATGCGCCTTCTCCGAGATGGGTACCGATCACTGGCCCAAAATAGCTAAGGTGAAACTCCACCGTAGGAAACTTCTCTGCTAATTCTTTAAGCCACGCTTCTCCTCTTGCAGGAACGTTGCCGTGAATTACATAAGCTTGTTCTGCTTCACCATTTTGTACCGCTTGATCAAGAATTTCTTCAATCCGCTTTAAAGCTTTCTTCTGGGTACGCACTTTTTCAAAAAGAACGATATGCTTATCTTCAAAATGAAGGATCGGTTTAATTTGAAGCAAACTGCCTATCATCGCTTGTGTTCCTGTTAGTCGTCCACCGCGTTGTAAATTATTCAAATCATCTACCATAAAGTAAGCATCCATGTTTTGCTTCATTTTTTCAAGATAGGCTAATATTTCATCCGCACTTTTCCCTTGTTCTGCAAGCGAAGCTGCTTTTAAGGCAAGCGAACCCTGTGCCATACAAGCAAGTCCAGAATCTACAGCAAAAACATTCAAGCCCTCCACCATTTCTCCTGCAGAAACAGCATTTTGAAACGTTCCACTAATGCCACTTGTCAAGTGCACGGAAATAACCGTGTCAAATCCTTCTTTTTTAAGCTCTTCAAATACTTGAACAAAATCTCCAGGTGCTGGTTGCGAAGAAGTTGGAAAATCTTTGCTTTCTTTGATTTTTGCATAAAAATCATCCGTTAGCAGATCTACTTCTTCTTTATAAGACTTTCCATCAATAATGACCGAGAGCGGAACCACACGAATATCATACTTGCGGATGGCTTCCTGCGGCAAATAAGCCGTACTATCTACAACAACTGCAATTTTTTCTTCAACCATTTTATTTTCCCTACACCCCTTAGCGAATATACACCCAACCGTTCTTAATCGCTGTCACAACTGCCTGAGTTCGGTCGTTTACTTTCATTTTTTGTAAAATACTACTAACATGATTTTTTACTGTTTTTTCACTAATAAATAAAGTTTCCCCAATTCCACGATTGCTTTTGCCATCTGTTAAAAGTTGCAATACTTCACACTCTCTATGTGTTAAGATATGAAGTGGCATTTTTACTTCCGGCTGTTGGTAACCATACGCGCCTTGTGCTGTATTTGTACTTGCAAGATGACGGTATTCACGAATCAATTTGATAGCTGCCTTAGGATGAATGTAGGCTCCACCTTCATCCACAATTTTTATCGCTCCAACTAATTCCTTTGCATCCATTTCTTTTAGCAAGAAGCCAACTGCGCCAGAACGAAGTGCTTCCGTTACATATTCATCAGAATCATGAATCGTTAAGATGACCACTTTAATGCTTGGGAATTGACGAACCAACATTTCCGTCGCATCCAAACCGTTCACGGTGGGCATATTAATGTCCATTAAAACAATATCAGGCTTATATTCCCTTACTTTCGCAACAATATTTTTTCCATTTTCTGCTTCAGCTACTACATCAAATGAATCTTCAAGTTCTAAAATCCGCTTAATTCCCTCACGGAATAGTTGATGATCATCAACAATCATAATTTTGAGAGTCATACTAACGATTCCTCCTCGCATAAGTTTCCTTCTTCATATTTCTCTGTATTTTCAAAGTAGCATTCTGCCGTCCCTTTATTCGACTGATTTCATGCCTGTTTTATTCTTCCCTCAAACTATTTCCTTTTCTCTTCAAATTAAACAAAATAAGCGCAAAAGTATAATTCGTTTTGCCTATATAAAAGAGTAGAGGAGACTTTTTATCTATCTAAAGTAATAGTAATCTTTATTATAACATGAATTTGCTCCTACTTCACTTAGAATGGGGGGCGTCTTTAAAAAATCTTATATATACATCCCCGATCATTTCCGCTAAAATAGAAGCATAACTTAGCTTTTCAACTGAGGAGGCTCTTATGTTAGATCATTAT
The DNA here is from genome assembly GCF_003369925.1 of Listeria kieliensis. GTDB lineage: Bacteria > Bacillota > Bacilli > Lactobacillales > Listeriaceae > Listeria > Listeria kieliensis_A. The sequence goes on from NZ_LARY01000003.1 coordinate 137,187, forward strand.
TTGACAATCCGTGAAGAAGGCGAGCATGAAATCGTCATCCAAAAATCGCGGTTTATTTGCACAATTGCTCGCGCCTATTCGGAAGAAGAAGCTCAGGGTTTCATTGCTAAAATAAAAAAAGAACACTGGAATGCTACTCATAACTGTTCGGCATACTTAATTGGTGATCGCTCAGAATTTCAAAAAGCAAGCGACGACGGCGAACCAAGTGGCACAGCCGGCATCCCGATGCTTGAAGTTTTAAAAAAGAAGAATTTGCAAAACGTCGTGGTTCTTGTCACACGTTATTTTGGTGGTATAAAGCTTGGAGCTGGCGGTTTAGTTCGCGCTTATGGAAGTGCTGTAAGTGAAGCTTGTCACGAAATCGGGATTGTGGAGCGAAAATTAGCCACACTCATCTCATTCACGATCAGCTATAGTCAACTTGGGAAATTTGAAAATGTACTTGGACAAAAAGGTTATAGCATTGCTGACAAAGTATTTACCGATGTTGTGACTCTTTCTGTGTTTGTTGACCAAGACGATATCGAAGCATTTCTCATGTGGATGACAGAAGTTTCAAATGGTCAGGTTCACTGCACACTTGGTGAGAAAAAATACTACGAAAAGGATGTATCGCAATGAATGCTCATTTTTTAAGTGCTTTGCCCGATCAGTTTACTACTGACCGACTCTTGCTCAAAAAAACAACACTTCAAGATGCTTTCCCACTTTTTCAGATTTGGTCGGACAGCGCTGTTGCTGAATATATGAATATCGAAAAATTTTCCTCCGTTTATCAAGCCGAAGAGATGATAAAAGCGATTGCCGCTGAGCCGGATGCCATTCGGTATACCATTTTCAGTCAAGAAAAAGTGATTGGGTCTTTTGGAATTAATGAAGTTAATGTAGCCAATAACACTGCTGAAATCGGATATGAGCTTGCTAAAAACTATTGGCGTAAAGGCATTATGACCGAACTTCTTCGTTACTTCTTGCCTTTGCTGCAAAATAAACTTCATTTTTCTGGAGTTTATGCAAAAGTAATCCCTGAAAATACGGCTTCTACTATTCTACTTAAAAAACTCGACTTCGAAATATCTGGTGAAGCTCAGGAGTGGGATCAAGACAACAAACAACTGAGCACTGTACTAATTTTCGAGCACAACTTCAAAAAGACCTCCACGTTCTAGGGTTACATTTTTGAAAGGTTGCCAGTTTTTTATTTCTTTTTAATCAGTTTCGAGTATAATAAAAAGATGGCAATTGTATTACCTGATGGTAGTTACCTTACAAAATTAAAGAAATCGTAATTTTCACGTAACAAAAAGTTCCGTGTAAAATGATACAATTGATTTTGTTGTGTTTGTTGTTAGCAAATCGAAAACGACAATTAAGGAGAAAATAATATATGGAAAATGGCTTTAATGGACGAAATCGAGCGTCCAAATATAAACGCCGCCGCAGAATTCTTTACTGGATTTTAATTCCGTTTCTACTTTTAATTCTTGTAGGAGTGGGTTATGGAACCTATCTTTTCAGCAAGACAAAGCTTGCGGCTGATAACTCTTTTGACGACGTACGAAACGGCCAAGCTTCAACGCTTAGAACCAAGGATATTGAACCCATTAAAGATAGTTTTTCTGTTTTAGTTATCGGTGTAGATACGAGTGAAAAACGCTCGTCTGACGGGAGACCACGTAGTGATTCACTGATTTTAGCTACATTTAACGTGAAAGACGCTCGCGTTGAAATGACAAGCATCCCACGAGATTCATACGTTCATATTGATTACCCGAAAAAAAATATAGATACTTATACAAAGATTAATGCCGCTCACGCTTATGGCGGTCCAGAACTAACCATGAAAACAGTAGAAGAAAAATTTCAGATTCCAATTGATTATTATGTTCGTTTCGATTTTGATGCTTTCTTAAAAATCGTAAATGCATTAGATGGGATCGACGTGGATGTTCCTGTTTCCTTCACAGAACAAAATTCTAAAGATGAAGCTGATGCAATCAGTTTGAAAAAAGGGAAACAACGACTGGATGCAGAAGAAGCTCTGGCGCTTGCACGAACAAGGCATATCGATAATGACATTGAACGTGGAAAGAGACAACAACTCATTATTAAAGCGATTGTTGATGAGGCGACCAAAATCACATCTATCAATAAATACTCCAGTATTATTGATGCTGTTGGCGACAATATGAAAACGAACTTGTCATTCAATCAGATGATCTCGATCGCCAAATTTTCAATGACCAATAATATTAAAATGAAATCACTCAACTTAAAAGGTACTGATGCTCCACAAAATGGCGTTTATTACTACCAACTTGATGAAAATTCAGTTGAAAGTGTCGCAAACAAATTCGCCTCTGAGTTGAATATCTCAAAACCTTTCCCAAATGCACTGCCTTACAAAGATTCAAAATCTTCATCAACTGCTGATTCTGAATAAAAATTACAAAAAAGCGAGCCCACTTTTGATACTCAAAAGTGGGCTCGCTTTTTAGCTTCACTATTTACGTTTTCGATGAATTTTTTGTAAAATATTTAAAAGTGGACGATAATCTTCTCCAACAAGCCCAATAAATTCAACAATAACCTCTACACAGATAACCATGAGAAGCAACAATATAATTGATCCCCATGCAGTAGAAACTGAAAATACAAAGGCTGTTAAAGAAAACAATAATGCCATACTATAAATTAACAAGACAGTTTGTCTTTCCGTAAATCCAAGCGCCATTAAACGATGATGGATGTGGGAACGGTCAGCTGAAGAAATCGGCATTTTCTTTTTCAGCCGGCGAACAATCGCGAAAAACGTATCTGACACGGGTACCCCAAGAATAATAAGTGGAACAAGTAACGAAATAAAGGTTACATTCTTAAAACCCATAAGCGAAAGAATCGCAATCATATAGCCAAGAAATAATGAGCCCGTATCACCCATAAAAATAGAAGCCGGCGGAAAATTAAAGATTAAAAAAGCAAAAACAGAAGCCACCAAAAGGATAGCAACAGGAGCGACAAAAGCATCTTTCAAAAGAAGTGCCATGCCCGCAATTGTGGTTAGTGCAATAATGGATACACCGCCAGCCAGTCCGTCCAAGCCATCAATTAAGTTCACAGCATTGATAATGGCAATAATCCAAATAATAGATAGTGGAATCGAAAACAAGCCAAAATCAAGCTGTCCATAAAACGGGACATTAATGAATTCAATTGTTACATTTCCCCAAATCGTAACACAAAGCGCTGCCACAACTTGACCTATCAGTTTAATTTTAGGTGAAAGCTCAACAATATCATCTACAACTCCTGTAAAAACTATAATCAAAGCCCCAATATATACAGGTAAAAAGCCCGTCCGGTCAATCGGAGCCAAAAAGAAAGCTATTGAAAAGCTAATAAATATAGCTAGCCCACCAAGTGTTGGTGTAATTCGCTTATGATTATGTCGTTCACGTGGGGCATCTACAGCACCTACTGCGTTTGCAAACCTACGAACGACAGGAATAAGAAGAACCCCTAGCCCAAATGCCAAAATGATCCAAATATACAAACTGATTTCAGCTCCGATCTTTAATCTAGCAAAATAGTTTCAACTGACTCTGTAAAGCGCTTTAACGCTTGCTCATCAATCTCAACACCAATTCCCAATCCCTCTGGGACACAAATTTTCCCATCTACAAGTTCAAAATTATGTCTCACTATATCTTGTTTAAAATATCGACTAGTCGCCGAAATATCTCCTGGAAACTGAAATTCATTCCGCGCAGCAAGCGCTACATTATATGCCCGACCAACACCAGCTTCGAGCATTCCGCCACACCAAACGATCATTCCGGTTTGTTTACAAAACTCAGCAATTCGAAGGGCTTCTCGTAGTCCTCCAACTCGAGCCATTTTCAAATTAATCGCCCGACAACTTCCAAAAGCATGAGCTTGCTTAACATCCTCCAGACTTCGAATATTTTCATCTAGACATACTGCTACTTTTTCTAACTTATCTTGAAGTTTAGCATGTAACCACAAATCTCGCACACCAAAAGGCTGTTCAATCATTGTGATATTTAACCAGTCCAATTTCAAAAGTTCATTCAGATCTTTTTCCTCATACGCAGAATTAGCATCAGCTAAAATTGGTAGTTCAGGGAATTCATCACGAATTGCTTTTAGATAAGAAAAATCCGCTCCAGGTTTAATTTTAACTTTTACTCTATTATAACCTGCCGAAACATAAGCATGAACTTTCTCCACAAGCAACCGTTCATTTTTTTGAATTCCTATGCTCACTCCTACTGAGATTTCTTTTCGCTGCGCTCCAATAAAATGAGCTAAACTAATTTTTTGTCTTTTAGCAAATAAGTCGTAGCAAGCAGATTCAATAGAGGATTTTGCCATCTCGTTTCCTCTAATCCAAGCAAAGAACTCGCTTACTTCTTCCGCACACTTGATTTCTTTTCCCCTAAGCTCTTCTAACAAGAGACTTACGACTACTTTTTTAGCACCCTCGAGCGTTTCTTCCGTATAATCAGGAAGCGGAAAAGCTTCTAGCTCCCCGTAGCCTACATTTCCAAGCTCATCCTCAAGCGCAATTAAGTAAAAACTCTTTTCTCGCAATAATCCATAACTTGTTCGAAATGGGGTCAAAAGTGGCAAATGAACTTTATATAAAAAAGCTTTATTTAGCTTCATTTATTTACACTTTCTTTCCTTTTTCTTTCTCGATTAACTACCCGCAAAAATTGCGGAAGGGCTAAAAACCTTCTCCACCTCGTTGGATTCGTAACAATCCGATATAACCACTCAAGACGCATCTTGATCATAATTTTCGGTGCACGTTTAGCTGTTCCCGACAAAATATCAAATGAACCGCCAACCCCCATAAAGACTCCCTTTGAAAAAGACTGGTAATGTGAAGCAATCCAGTTTTCCTGTGCAGGGGAGCCCAACGCAACAAATATAAAATCTGGTTCGCATTCCTGAATTTCTTGAACAATTTGTTCACTTTCACCATCAGAAAAGTAGCCATGTCTACAGCCCACAACTTGAAGCTGTGGATAGCTTTCCTCAAGCACCAATCTAAGCGCTTGACTAACTTCTGGCTTAGCTCCAAGAAAAAAGATTTTTAATTTTTTCTGATTAGCATGCTCTAAAATCCCAATCATAGTGTCAAATCCAGTTACTCGCTCATTCAGCGGAAGCCCTAGTTTTTCTGCAGCTAATATAATCCCAATGCCATCAGCAGTAATATAATCCGCTTGCAAAATTGTTTCTTTAAATTGAGCATTTTTCATTGCGCTCATTACGATTTCAGGGTTTGCAGTTACAACAAATTTTTTTTCCCGATTTTCCGCTTTTTGAAGCAGCTCTTCAACAAATTGCTGCTGGGTAGTACGATAAAACGGAACTCCTAGGATTTCCACTGTTTTCTTTTCCATAATAAACTCCTAAAAAAATCTATACATTCAGTTTATCATAAAAACACCTAGCTTCCTATTCCAAGTTCAACAAAAACGACTAGAAACTAGGATTATCCCCTATTATTTATATTTTTAGTGACTCACTGTTCACTATTTTCTTTCGCATTTGACTCTTTCTTTTTTAAATTCTCTCTATTTGAGCTCAAATAGCGAATTTTCCTTGCTAAGACTTCTACTACAAATACTCGTTTTTCTTCTTTGTTAAGATAGCTTCTGGTTTGTAATTCCCCTGCTACACCAATAAGAGTTCCTTTATCACAGTAGTTTGCCATTTCTTCAGCTCGCTTTCCCCAGACGACACAGGGGATAAAATCTGCATCTTGTTCATGCCGCTTAGCTTTACCAAAACGATTTAATGCTAAGGTAAAGTTCAACACTGTCTTATCATCTGAAGTAAATTGCAATTCTGGATCCTTAGTCAACCTTCCAACTAAAGTCACTTGATTAATCATAATTGTTAGCACCTCTTTCTTAGATTTAAATGCTAGTTTAACTGCAACTTAATCACTTGTAAAAACATAAAAAAATACTTTTGTCGTCCTAATGCCTTATAAAAAAATTCTTTTCTATTTAAATAAAATCCGTTTTTCTTAGTCAGATATTGAACCAAAATCTTTTTTTAGTAAGTTGGACAAATTACTAAGGCATGTTACTATACAAAAAACCCGATCCATAAATGAATCGAGTTCTCTTATTTATTCAGCATCACTTAAAGCGACCATTATCTCCGCTTCACAAACTGTTTCTCCTTCGACACTTGCTTTCACATTTGCTTTCGCAATTGAAGCTCTAAACCTTGTGATTTCAGCCTCTAAACGAAGCTGATCCCCAGGAATTACTTGCCTTTTAAAGCGACATTTATCAATCCCGGCAAAAAGTCCAATTTTCCCTTGGTTTGCTGGATCCTGAATTACCGCTAAGCCACATGCTTGTGCTAACGCTTCTACCACTAGAACACCTGGCATAACCGGATACTCTGGAAAATGACCGTTAAAAAACGGTTCGTTAGCAGTTACATTTTTAATAGCCACCACTCGCTTTCCTTCTTCCAATTCAATAACTCGATCCACCAGTAAAAATGGATAGCGATGCGGTAGCAACTCTTTAATTTGTTTAATATCTAACAAATTTATCCCTCACTTCATTTGAAAAATTAAAGCCAACTTCGTTTTTTTCTTCCTAATGACTCTAGTAAAACACCTGTACCTAGCGCCACAACATCAAGCGGACGTTCTGTTACTAGTACGGGGACTTTTAACCTCTCAGCCATCAAGTCTGTAAGACCGTGGAGTAGCGATCCACCACCAGTCATAATAATTCCACGATCAATGATATCTGCTGAAAGCTCTGGAGGTGTTTTTTCTAATACTTGACGAGCTGAATGGATAATACTCTCTAATGATTCATGAAGCGCTTCTTCAATCTCATCACTAGAAATTGTGATTGTCTTTGGCAATCCACTCACTAAATCACGACCACGAATTTCCATCGTTTCTGATCTAAAACCAGCTACAGCAGTTCCGATTGTCATTTTTAACGTTTCTGCTGTACGTTCACCAACCAAGAGCTTATATTTTCTCTTTATGTATTGTAAAATATCTTGATCCCATTGCGTACCAGCCACTTTAACAGATTGGCTAGTTACAATTTCACCCATGGATAAAACAGCAATATCTGCAGTTCCGCCACCAATATCAATAACCATATTGCCACTCGGTTCAAATATTTCCATCCCAGCTCCAATTGCAGCTACTTTAGGCTCTTCTTCTAAGAAAATTTGTTTACCTCCACTTTTCTCGGCTACTTCACGAATCGCTTTTTGCTCCACAGAAGTAATATTTGTTGGACAACAAATTAATACTCGAGGGCGCGAGAAAAATGTTCTCAAATTTAATTTTTGCAAGAAGAAATGAAGCATCTCTTGAACCATATCAAAATCAGCAATAACCCCATCTTTCATTGGTCGGATAGCCGTTATGTCTCCTGGGGTTCTTCCTACCATATTATACGCCTCTTCACCAACAGCAAGTACACGGCCTGTTTTATTATTAATTGCAACAACTGAGGGTTCATTTACGACAATCCCTTGTCCTTTTACATGAATTAATACATTTGCTGTTCCTAAGTCAATTCCTACATCTTTTGCCAAAATTATTCCCCTTTCTTCGGTGTGACGAACTTTCTTCTTATCTCATTTTGAATTATAGCACAATTTATATCCCGCTGAAATGCTTTTCTTTACTTAATTTAGACTAAAAAAAAGAGACCTTAAATAAGGTACTCTTTTCAATGCAAAATTCAACTTATTACTTCATTTCAAAAACAGCCTCAAGACCTTTTTCTTTGATCACTTGGTCATCCACACGTTCAATATCAGCACCAAGCGCTCTAAGTTTCAAATGGAAATCCGTATAGCCACGATCTAAGTATTTTAACTCAGTAACTTGAGTATATCCATCTGCTTCCAGTCCAGCAAGAACGAGCGCAGCCGCAGCTCGCAAATCAGTTGCAGCTACTTCAGCTCCTTGAAGTTTAGCAGGACCATTAATAATCACAGAATTGCCTTCAATTTTCATATCCGCATTCATGCGTCGCATTTCTTCTACATGCATGAATCGATTTTCAAAAACAGTTTCTGTCATAACGCTTGTTCCTTCACTAAGCATTTGAATAACCATCATTTGAGATTGCATATCAGTTGGAAATCCCGGGTGGGGCATTGTTTTTACATCTACCGGTTTTAACTTGTCTGGGCCAATTACTCGTAGCCCATTAGCTTCTTCAATAATTTGAACGCCCATTTCTTCTAATTTTGCAATTAGGGAGCTTATATGTTCAGGAACAGCATCTTCTACAAGAACATTTCCTTTTGTGATAGCCGCTGCAATCATAAAAGTCCCAGCTTCGATGCGATCTGGAATAATGGAATGTTCTGTAGCTGTCAATTCCTTAACACCTTCGATGCGAATAACTTCCGTTCCTGCGCCAATGACTCTTGCGCCCATTTGGTTCAAGAAATTAGCTAAATCAACAATTTCAGGTTCACGTGCAACGTTTTCGATGACAGTCGTCCCCTCTGCGAGAGTGGCAGCCATCATAATATTTTGAGTGGCACCAACGCTTGGAAAATCAAGATAAATTTTTGCTCCTAACAATTTTTCAGCCGTGGCTTCAATATAACCATTTTCTATTTTAACAGTTGCTCCCATCGCTTCAAAACCCTTTAAGTGTAGGTCAACAGGTCTCGAACCAATTGCACACCCACCAGGAAGAGCCACGCGAGCTTTACCAGTACGAGCAAGTAGCGGCCCCATTACTACAATTGAAGCTCGCATTTTTCGAACATATTCAAAAGGCGCATCAGATGAAATTTCACCTGTTGCATCCACTGTCACAATATCATCTTTAAATTGAACATCAGCTTGCAAATACTTTAGCACTTCATTGATCGTATAGACATCTGATAATCTCGGTACATTGCTAAGCACACTAGTTCCTTTGCTTGCTAAAAGCGTAGCAGCAATTACAGGTAAAACCGCATTTTTTGCCCCTTCAACTTTCACGCTGCCGTTTAACTGTTTTCCGCCACGAACTATTATCTTTTCCAACGCTATCCCTCCGTACTACTCAAACTTCTAAACACTTCTATGTCAACTATTTATCTTTGTCATCATTTCGTAAAATATAAGCACCTTGATCATTTTACCATCATTACGTATTACATTCAACTTTCTTTTCCCGGGACAGCAAGTTATTTTAATTAGGCTAAACCTTTGTCCTTATAATTATTCACAAAAAGTAGCCTTTTTAAACACATTAATCAAAAGTTATGCACTAATTGTCGAAAAACAGCTAGAAAATCGATGAAAAAGCTACTTAACAAATAGCCAATTACAATCGCAAAAATCGCAAAAAGCAATCTTGCTTGTACAACATGATTTTTTCTTAAAAATTTTTCATAGTTAATGGATTGCAGCGCCCAAAACGTGATGATTATAAAAATCAAATGTGAAAAAATTACCGTAAGAGGTTGTTCCATAACGATATTGTACAAATCTATTCACTCTCCTCAAAACATTCTTTTACATTCTATCAAAAATAAGGCTCGAAATACATTTTCTTGCCCTCAAAAAAACTCTCAACCTTTTTGGTTGAGAGTTTTTTTATATTAATGATTTTTCGCGTGAATTCGGTTGATTGCTTTTTGAAGAGCAACTTGTGCCGTAATGGCATCAACCTTCTGCTCTTTGGCTTCTTTCAATCGTTGTTCAGCACGTTCTTTGGCACGCTCAGCGCGGTCAACATCAATATCTTGCTCACGCTCAGCTGTATCAGCCAAAATATTTACTTCTTCACCGTTTACTTCCATGAATCCTCCATTTACAGCAATCCACTCTTCTCCTGAATCTTGTTTCAAGCGAACAATATCAATTTTAAGCGGAGCTACAAGTGGAACGTGTCCATGCAAGATCCCTAGCTCGCCAGCTTTTGTTCTGGCAATCACCATATTTGCATTACCTTCAAAAACAGGGCCATCTGGAGTAACGACACTTACTTTTAATTCGCTCATACGTATCTCCTCCTGTTTTTATCAGACTTCAATTCCTTGGCTTTTTGCTTTTTCAAGGACTTCTTCAATGCGTCCCACAGAACGGAAAGTATCTTCTGGAATATGATCGTACTTACCAGCTAGAATATCTTTAAACCCTTTAATTGTTTCTTTTACTGGGACATAAGAACCTGGTTGCCCAGTAAATTGTTCGGCCACGTGAAAATTTTGTGACAAGAAGAACTGTACGCGACGTGCACGTGCAACTGCTTGCTTATCGTCGTCAGAAAGTTCATCCATACCTAGAATCGCAATAATGTCTTGCAATTCACGATAACGTTGCAGTAATTGTTGTACCTGTGTAGCCACTTCATAGTGTTCTTCCCCAACAATTTCAGGAGAAAGCGCACGCGAAGTAGAAGCTAACGGATCAACCGCAGGGTAAATTCCTTGTTCTGTCAATTTACGTTCAAGGTTAGTCGTTGCATCCAAGTGGGCAAATGTAGTTGCAGGAGCTGGATCAGTATAGTCATCGGCCGGCACGTAAATTGCTTGAATAGATGTAACAGAACCAACGTTTGTTGAAGTAATCCGTTCCTGCAATTGTCCCATTTCTGTTGCAAGCGTTGGTTGATAACCAACGGCAGAAGGCATGCGCCCAAGCAGAGCGGATACTTCTGAACCGGCTTGAGTAAAGCGGAAAATATTATCAATGAAAAGTAGCACATCTTGATGTTCTACATCACGGAAGTATTCCGCAATAGTCAATCCTGTTAGTGCAACACGCATCCGAGCACCAGGTGGTTCATTCATTTGTCCGAATACCATCGCTGTTTTTTCGATAACACCAGATTCTTTCATTTCGAAATAAAGGTCATTACCTTCACGTGTACGTTCACCAACACCCGCAAACACAGAAATACCGCCGTGTTCTTGTGCAATATTATTGATCAATTCTTGGATAAGAACGGTTTTACCTACACCCGCGCCACCAAACAGACCAATTTTACCACCTTTAACATAAGGAGCTAGCAAATCAACAACTTTAATACCCGTTTCTAGAATTTCAGTTGTTGTTGATAGTTCGTCAAACGTAGGGGCAGAACGGTGGATTTTATTACGTTTTACGTCGCCTTCAATCGGCGCATCTAAATCAATTGTATCGCCTAAAACGTTGAATACACGTCCAAGCGTCACTTGACCAACAGGAACCGTTATCGGGCTCCCTGTATCAATTACGTCCATTCCTCTTTGCACACCATCAGTGGATGCCATCGCAATTGTACGAACAACATCATCACCCAACTGAATAGCTACTTCTAAGGTAAGACTTCTTGTAGTTTTTTCTTCTGACTGAGCTGGATACTCCACAGTAAGGGCATTGTAAATTTCAGGCAGTTCACCGCCGTCGAATTTCACATCGACTACTGGTCCCATTACTTGGATTACTCGTCCTTTCGTCATGCGATTATTCCTCCTCACTTACCTTCCCAAAAGGGTTCGCATGGGTTGAAGTCGGCTTCAAATAGCACAAATACAAGCTATTCGAGTGCGGCCGCACCACCAACGATTTCGGTAATTTCTTGCGTGATCGCCGCTTGGCGAGCACGGTTATATTGAAGCGATAGGTCACTAATTAAATCGGATGCATTATCTGTTGCGCTGCGCATTGCTGTCATCCGAGCAGCATGTTCAGCAGCTTTGGCATCTAATAACGCACCAAAAATTAAGCTTTCCACATATTGTGGTAGCAAAACTTCTAAAATTTCTTGTTCCGATGGTTCAAATTCATACACCGTCATATCATGCTCTGCTTCTTCTCCTGCTTCATGAAACTCAGTAAGCGGAAGAAGCTGTACATTTCGGAGTTCATTTGAAATCGAGTTGATATGGTGGATGTAATGAATAAACAACTCATCATAAACACCATCTTCAAACATTTGAACAGCGTTGCTTGCGATGTCTTTGATTTCGGCAAAAGCCGGGTGATCAGAAAGCCCTTCGATTTCTAGAACGATATTCATCCCACGAGCTTTGAAAAAATCTCGTGCAGTCCGCCCTACAACAATGAGTGCATACTCATCACTTGAATTATGCTTCGTTGTAATATCCTGATACACTTCTTTAATGACTGAGCTGTTATAAGAACCAGCAAGTCCTGTATCAGAAGTAATCACGATGTAACCTGTTCGTTTTACAGGTCGTGAAACGAGCATTGGGTGATCTGAGCTATTTCCCGTTGCCGCAACATTTGTAACGACATCACGAATCTTCGAAACGTAAGGTGCATAAGCTTTTGCGTTCGCTTCAGCACGACCCAGTTTAGATGCGGAAACCATTTGCATAGCTTTTGTGATCTGACTGGTTTTTTTCGTCGAATTAATTCGCTGTTTAATATCAATTAAAGATGCCACAGATTTTCACCACCTTGTTTCTTGCCACCTTTAGAAGAAATTATTTTTCTTCACTAGGAACAAAAGTATTTTTGAATTCATCAAGCGCACTGTTCAGTTTTGCTTCATCTGGAAGAGATTTTGTAGTCCGAATCTCATCTAGTAATTCTGCATGGTTGTGATCGAACCATGTATTCATTTCAGATTCAAAGCGTAGAACATCATGAACTGGGATGTCATCCAAATAGTTATGAACAAGTGCATAAAGAATAAGTACTTGTTTCTCAACTTTTAAAGGTTTGTGTAAATCTTGTTTCAACACTTCAACTGTACGTTTCCCTCTTTCAAGTTTCGCACGTGTTGCCGCATCTAAATCAGATCCAAATTGCGAGAACGATTCAAGTTCACGATACGCAGCAAGGTCAAGCCGAAGCGTACCCGCTACTTTTTTCATCGCTTTAATTTGCGCTGAACCACCAACACGTGATACAGACAAACCAGCGTTAATCGCCGGACGAACACCCGAGAAGAACAAATCAGATTGCAAGAAGATTTGTCCATCTGTTATCGAAATAACGTTTGTTGGAATATAAGCAGAAATGTCCCCTGCCTGTGTTTCAACAAATGGAAGGGCAGTAATTGAACCCCCGCCAAGCGCATCACTTAGTTTTGCAGCACGTTCTAAAAGACGCGAATGCAAGTAGAAAACATCCCCTGGATATGCTTCACGACCTGGAGGACGACGAAGTAGCAGGGAAAGTTCACGGTATGCAGCTGCTTGTTTCGATAAATCATCATAAACAATTAAAACGTGTTTTCCGTTATACATGAATTCTTCGCCCATTGCTACACCCGCATACGGTGCAAGGTAAAGTAGCGGTGCCGGTTGTGATGCTGCTGCTGTTACAACGATTGTATAATCAAGTGCACCATACTTGCGAAGTGTTTCAACTGCTGTACGAACAGTAGATTCTTTTTGACCGATTGCGACATAGATACAAATCATATCTTGGTCAGCTTGATTTAGAATCGTATCAATCGCAACAGAAGTCTTCCCTGTTTGGCGGTCACCAATAATCAGCTCACGTTGTCCACGACCAATTGGAACTAAAGCATCAATTGCCTTGATTCCTGTTTGTAATGGTTCAGAGACAGATTGACGTTGCATAACGCCAGGAGCCACTGCTTCAATTGGACGAGTTTTAGTTGTTTCAACTGCGCCTAAACCATCAACTGGTCGACCAAGCGGATCAACAACACGCCCTATAAGAGCATCCCCAACAGGTACTTCCATAATTTTTCCAGTACGACGAACTTCATCGCCTTCACGAATTTCTGTGTAAGGGCCTAAAATGATGATACCTACATCATTTGTTTCTAGGTTTTGTGCCATTCCCATTACACCATTTGAGAACTCTAACAATTCTCCGGCCATTGCATTATCAAGTCCATGTGCACGCGCGATCCCATCACCGATATAAGTAACTGTACCTACTTCACTTACTTCCAAATCGCTTTGATAGTTTTCGATCTGCTGCTTTATAATGGAACTGATTTCTTCAGCCTTAATGCTCATCAATTTCACCCCTTGAAAAAACGGGAACTAGGCTTTAATTTGCCGTTCCATGTTCTTTAATTTCGTTTTTAAACTGTCATCGTAAATGCGAGTCCCAATCACGACACGAACACCGCCAATAAGCGATTTATCAACATGATTGTGGATATGGAGCTTTTTCTTGTCCAACTTCTTAGCAAATACAGCAGAAAGTGATTCTTTTTCTTGGTCTGAAAGCGGGATAACTGAGTAAACATCAGCTTCAGCGATTCCTTCCAGATTATTGACTCGTTCTTTATAAAGATCGGCGATTACCATTAAATAATCTTCACGTCCACGGTCAATTAGCAAAAAGATAAAGTCCCGAAGCGTTTCATTTACATCTTTAAAAACAGAACCAGCAAGTTCTTTCTTTTGCTCTGTTGTGAGAGTTGGATTTTCAAGTAGTTTTACAAAATTTTCATTTTCAGTTAAAACCTGCTTAATAACGGAGAGTTCCTCACCAAATTCACGGATTTGTTTTTTCTCCTCAGCCACTTGAAAAATAGCTGTGGCATAACGGCTTGCGACTTCTAAATCTTTACTCATTTTTCATCGCCCAGCCTTTCGATATAATCTTGAATGATATCGTTTTGTGCTTTTTCATCTAGATTTTTTTCGATTACTTTCGAGGCAATCAGAACAGATAAGGAGCCAACTTGCTCGCGAAGAGCCGAAATAGCTTCTTCTTTTTCGCGAACAATTTCGTTTTTCGCTTCTTCTTTTAGGCGCTCTGATTCGGAACGTGCTTGTTTAACAATTTCTTCACGCTCTTTTTCACCAAGCTGTTTAGCATTTTCAATCATTGTTTGTGCTTCTACACGAGCTTGTTTTAAAACTTCACGTTGTTCATCTAGAAGTTTTTCAGCTTGTGAACGGCTTTCTTCAGCCGAATCAATTTCAGAAGCAATATGCTCTTCACGTTCTTTCATAACATTCATTAGTGGCTTCCAAGCAAAAATGCGGATCAGTACTAATAAAAGTGCGAAAGTAAAGAGTGTAAATAGACTATCGCCTATTGTAAAAGCAGAACCTACTACTAAATGTGGTTGTAACACGCCTGTTTCACTCCTTTCCAAACATTCGCTAAAACTCTAATTACATTTCAAGGAACGGGGAAAAACCCCGATCTCTTTGCGATTCGTGGTTTTAATTACTTATTTAGAACCATGAATGCAATAACGACAGCGATGATTGGAAGGGCTTCAACTAAACCGATACCAATGAACATGATCGTTTGTAGCATTGAACGAGCTTCTGGTTGACGAGCAACACCTTCAACAGTTTTTGAAACAATAAGACCATTACCAATACCTGCACCTAGTGCACCTAATCCTACTGCGATTGCAGCTGCAATAACACCTAAAGACATAATTTAATATCCTCCTTAAAATTCCTGTTTAATTTGTTTCATTTATTAAAGCTTAATGTTCATCACTAACTTTGTGTGACATATAAACCATTGTCAACATTGTAAAGATATACGCTTGGATCGCACCGATGAATACGGAGAATCCTTGCCATAAGAGTGCTGGAATAATTGCGAGTACACCTGTAAAAATGTTGATGTGTGCGAGCTGAGTCGCAATAATAGAGAGTAAAACTTCACCAGCAAAAATGTTTCCGTAAAGCCGCAATCCGAGCGTTAGCGTATTAGCAAACTCTTCAACTACTTTTAGCGGGAACAAGAATTTCATTGGACTCAAATATGTGCCCATGAAATAATGTTTGAATCCACGCATCTTGACACCATAATAATGTGTAAGCGCAAGTATCATAATGGCAAGTGTTAACGTTACAATTGGATCCGCTGTGGGTGAACGCCACCAAACTTCATCGTGAACTGCAACGGATGTCACAACACCGAGCATATTCGCTACAAAGATGAACATAATTAGCGTAATCCCTAAAACATGAAATCTTCCTCCAGTTTTCCAGTCCATATTACTACCAATGATGCCGCGGACAAAGTCCATTACCCATTCAATAAAGTTTTGCTTCCCAGTTGGACGCCGTTTTAAATTGCGGGTACAAATAATAGCGATCAAAAGCACGATCACGCATGTAACAGTAATCATCACTAGGTTCGAAAGATTAAAATCTAAGCCTAGAAAATGGACTATGGGAAAGTTTTCTTCCAATTTGGTTCACCCCTCTCTTTTTGTTAACTTTTTTCTCCGATATAAGGAATACAGCATAAAATCCAAGAAGATAACCGCATAAGCTATTCCTAGACCAATAAGCATACTGTAAACATGAAAATACTCGGGGAGTTGTGTGGCAATGATTGTCGCAAGTAGGACACTTCCCATTCTTGCAACCGTTCCGATACCGTAAAAGTTTCGGTTTTCCGCAAGAGCCTTTGTCATCGCTTGTGTTCGTCTCATTAGTAGCCAGTAATTAAACCAGCCTACAATTAGTCCTAGTTTCAAACCCAAGAAGATATGTACATATGGTGTAAGAAACCAGCCTAGAAGACAAACTCCAATAAATGCAATGAGATACTTTTGATGGCGATGGTACATTCCTATTAACGACTCTAACATTTGATGCCGTCCTTTCTTTTTCATGCATGTCAATCGTCTTGTTTACAAATTTGCAAACTTATTCGGAGTGAGCAGCTAAACTTTGTGAAATACGACACATCCAGAACCTTCTATCCCTTTTCTTTCACTAATGAAAGCCTTAACACCGTGTCCTTTCTAGAATACAACAGCAAAAAGATAAAAGTCAATATCATACCACATTTTATTCTGCGCCTACGTTCTTATAGTATCACATTTCCCAGGTGTTCAGAAAACATTTGATTGTTTTTTTGTTTACTTTTTTGTAAAGTTTTCTCGCATGAAATCCGCAGCCTGAGTTTGTTTACATAAACACCTCCGATACTCAGAAAAGCCTACTCAGAAACAAGTATATCATTTCACAAACTTAAAAAATAAAAAACCTTTCACAATTGTAAAAGGCTTTCGCTTCTTTAAAATCGAGAATCTGAAAGCACTTTTCTACTGAAAAAAGAACACAAAAGCGGTTCCTTCATTCCCCCGATTGATATAACCCTTCAAAGCCGCAACTTTATTTCTGTCAGCAATTTTTTGCCGGCGGGAATAAAAGAATGCTTCGCAGCGCTCTATCCCTTGATGAATGAAAGTACGTTTTCTAGGTTCATTTGATTGATAACATTGAACATATTATCACATGTCACTAAAAAGCTCTACCCTTAATCCCTTCTGTAATAAATATGTAATAATAAGGCGTTTTCATTTAACTGAAAAATAAACAGACAGCTACCCAAACTGGATAACTGTCTACCTTTAATCAATTGGTTTTAAAATCTTCTGGACGCTTTGTTCCATTAAAATAAGAAGAAATGGCTTCAAGAATTCGCTTGGATGCTTCCCCGTCACCATATGGATTGCTTGCTTGACTCATTTTTTGATGCTCTGCTGGATTATCAAGCAACAACAAAGCCTCTTCAATCAAAGCTGCTTTTTCAGTACCGATTAGTTTTAGTGTCCCAGCTTCCACGCCTTCAGGTCGTTCAGTTGTGTCACGTAAAACTAAAACGGGGACGCCCATACCCGGCGCTTCTTCTTGCACACCGCCAGAATCGGTAAAAACTAAGTACGATTTTTTCAAGAAATTATGGAAATCGATTGCATCTAAAGGTTCAATCAAATGAATTCGATCATGCCCACCGAGAATGCTGACAGCTTTTTCTCTTACCGCTGGGTTTTTATGCATCGGGTAAACGAGCTCAACATCTGGGCGCTCTTCAACAATCTCCCGCACACCTTCGAACATGCCTTGCATAGGTTCTCCGAGATTTTCTCGCCGGTGAGCCGTCATCAAAATCAACCGATGATCGCCTAAGCCGTCTAAAATTGGGTGCGAATAATTTTCTTGCACCGTCGTTTTTAGCGCATCAATCGCCGTGTTTCCCGTTACAAAAATCGCGTCCGCTTTCTTGTTTTCACGCAGCAGATTTTCTTTTGCCGTATCCGTAGGCGCAAAATGTAAATCTGCTAAAACTCCAGTAAGTTCACGGTTCATTTCTTCAGGAAACGGAGAGTACTTATTCCAAGTTCTAAGGCCCGCTTCCACATGTCCGATTGCTGTTTGTTCGTAAAATGAAGCTAAGCCAGCAGCAAAGCTTGTTGTCGTATCCCCGTGGACAAGCACAATATCTGGCTTTTCTTGCTTGATCGTTTCAACCAAACCAGATAAAACACGCGATGTGATCTCACTTAGTGTTTGACCCGCTTTCATAATATCTAGATCAACATCCGCTTCGATATTAAAAATTTCCATAACTTGATCAAGCATTTCACGGTGTTGTGCCGTCACAACAACGACCGACTCGAACTGATCTGGATTTTCTTTAAGCGCATGAACGAGCGGTGCCATTTTAATTGCTTCAGGTCGCGTCCCGAAAACACTCATCACCTTAATTTTTGCCATATCCCTCAACCTCTTCTATTTTGTTCCGAATAAACGATCGCCCGCGTCTCCCAAGCCGGGGATAATATATCCGTCTTCATTTAGTTTTTCATCAAGTGCAGCGATATAAATATCTACATCTGGATGCGCTTTTTGAAGTGCTTCAACACCTTCTGGAGCCGCCACAAGACACATGAATTTCATGTTTTTTGCCCCGCGTTTTTTAAGCGAATCAATCGCCATAATTGCCGAACCACCCGTTGCAAGCATTGGATCAACAACAATGAAAAGTCTTTCTTCCACGTCAGAAGGAAGTTTCACAAAGTACTCCACAGGTTCAAGTGTTTCGTGGTCGCGATATAAACCAACATGACCTACTTTAGCTGCAGGAATCAGCTTTAAAATTCCATCTGTCATTCCAAGCCCTGCACGCAAAATTGGCACAACACCGACTTTTTTCCCTGCAAGCGACTTCGCTTTTGTTTTTTGAATGGGTGTTTCTACTATTGTGTCTTCCAGTTCCATATCACGAGTAATTTCATAAGCCATTAAAGTGGCAACTTCATCGACCAGTTCACGAAATGCTTTCGTTCCCGTTTCTTTATCGCGAAGAATAGTTAACTTATGCTGAATTAATGGATGACTTGTTACATGTACTTCTGACATTTCCGTTCCGCTCCTTTTTCATATAGAAATTTCTCTTCTTAATTGTATCAGAAGACAGCTCAAGTGCAACAGAAAAAATTATCTCCATACAAAAACAAGGTAAAAAGTTTATTTTCTACCTTGTTTCGTTTTTTCACATATTTTCATATAATGGATAATTTTGCATAAAGCTTGTCACTTCCGCTTGCACTTCATCCAAAACAGCTTGTTCATTCAAGTTATGCACTACTTTAGCGATAAGCTCTCCCACTTTAACCATCGCTTGTTCATCAAAGCCACGTGTTGTGACTGCTGCCGTTCCAACACGAATCCCACTTGTTACAAATGGACTTTCTGTTTCAAATGGAATGGAGTTTTTATTCACTGTAATGCCAACAGAATCGAGTGCCGTTTCTGCATCTTTTCCAGTGATCCCAAGCGCTTTTAAATCAATCAATAACAAATGATTATCCGTTCCATTTGTTAGCACATCAATTCCATTTTCCTGCAAAGTCGTAGCTAGTTGTTTCGCATTTTTGATAATTTGAGCTTGATATTCCTTGAATTCTGGCTGCAAAGCTTCCCCAAACGCTACTGCTTTTGCCGCAATAATGTGCATCAGCGGTCCACCTTGGATCCCTGGGAAAACTGCTTTATCAATTTTTTGACCCCATTTTTCTTTTGCAAGAATCATTCCACCACGAGGGCCGCGAAGCGTTTTGTGCGTTGTCGTTGTGACAAAATCTGCATATTCTACCGGGTTTTGATGAAGCCCTGCAGCAACAAGTCCGGCAATATGCGCCATATCAACCATGAAAAGTGCATTTACTTCATCAGCAATTTCACGGAACTTCGCAAAATCAATCGCCCTTGGGTAGGCACTTGCTCCCGCCACAATCAATTTAGGTTTCGCTTCAAGCGCAACTTTTCTCACTTCATCGTAATCAATTTGTTTTGTTTCTGGGTCAACGCCGTATTCTTCAAAATGATACAACACACCGCTGAAATTCACAGGACTACCGTGTGTCAAATGCCCGCCATGTGCCAAGTTCATACCGAGAACCGTATCTCCCGGTGAAAGCACCGCCTGATAAACCGCCATATTGGCTTGTGCTCCTGAGTGAGGCTGAACGTTTGCATAATCCGCGTTAAAAAGTTCCTTCGCCCGGTCTCTCGCCAAATTTTCAACGATATCAACATATTCGCACCCGCCATAATATCGTCTTCCCGGATACCCTTCCGCATATTTGTTGGTTAAGACTGATCCCATAGCTGCAAGAACTTGTTCACTTACAAAATTTTCCGATGCAATGAGTTCAATGTTGTTTCTTTGTCTTCCCAGTTCCAAGTGAATTGCGTTAAAAACCTCAGTATCTCCTTTTTGCAGATAAACCAATACACCCAACCTCCAATTTTTTTGTTTTTTATGTCGAATCCTACATTCAATTATCTCTATCATTACGCAAAAAAAACAGAAAATCAAGTGTTTTATTCGATTTTTTAGTAAATTTAGAAAGTGAACCCTTTCACTTATAGAAAGCGTTCGTAAATAGCCGTTCGAAGAGCATCAAAAGCCAGTCGATATTCCACCTCACCGCCAGAAAACGGGTCAAAAATATCTTTTCCCTCTAGCGAAATCAAAGCGAACTTCTTTTCTTCTACAGGAAAAATCGACCGAAGTAAGGCTAACTGGGCCGCGGTCATCACAAAAATTTTATCCGCCCATGCCAAATCTTCTTGTCGAAGTTGATGCGCTTCATGAGAAAACAACAAGCCTTCGTCACGCAGAATTCGCTCCGCTTCCGCCGAAAGCGGAGCCCCTTCTTTCGCACTAAGTCCCCTTGACCGAACAAAAACATCAGGCCGAGCTTTCCGAAGAATCCCTTCTGCCATGGGACTGCGACAAGTATTCCCCGTGCAAATTAGTAGAATATTCATCGTGGTAACTCACTTGTTTCATTCAAGTATTTATTCCCTGCCGCTTTTTCGAGTCGGTTCATTACCGCGTCTCCGATCCCATCTTTTGAAAAAGTTTCCGCGAGTATGAGAGTCGTATCCGTATGATCGAACAAGCGCAAACCATCATACAAACGCCTTGCAATCTCATCCATTTGAGCTCGACTACCGATTTTAATTTTCATTATCGGCTCACGAATTTCTGCCGCTAATTCATCCGAAAGAAGCAGTCCCACTTTTTCGCCGCGGTCAAGACCGCGCTTAATTTGTTTATCCCAAAAAGCAGCGTCGCCTTCCACAAGATAAACCGGCGCAAGAGGAGCATAATGTGTATATTTCATTCCTGGCGCTTTCGGAACTTCTTCCTTTTTCGGCGTATTTCGAGCAGACTGAACTTCACCGATCACTTCCTCGATTTGTTCCGTTGAAACACCACCCGGTCGCAAAATCACTGGTATTTTGGAAGTAACATCCAGCACAGTCGATTCCAGGCCGACTCCCGTACTGCCACCATCAATAATCGCTGAAATTCGACCACTTAAATCTTCTTCCACGTGACGCGCCGTTGTTGGGCTAGGGCGTCCAGAACGGTTCGCACTTGGTGCCGCGATTGGGCGATTCGTGACACGCAATAATTCGAGTCCCACCGGATGAACTGGCATCCGAACGCCCACCGTATTTAAACCCGCCGTGACACTTTCAGCAAGCGCACCAGGCTTGATTGGTAAAATTAGCGTTAACGGACCTGGCCAAAAAGCCTCCATTAACTTCTCCGCTTTTTCAGGAACTTCGGCGATAAACTCTTGCATTTGTTTGGCATCCGCAATATGCACAATTAAAGGATTATCAGATGGTCGACCCTTTGCCTCATAAATTTTCTTAACCGCATCTGGATTTGTCGCATCAGCCCCGAGTCCATAAACGGTTTCTGTTGGAAAGGCCACCGTTTCTCCTGCACGAAGTAAATCTGCCGCTTCTTGATAGATTTCTTTTCCTTGATCAATATTCCAAAGTTTCGTTTCCATCTTTTTATACTCCTTTTTTCGCCTTCTTGTCTTATTCTAACTTCTTTCTACCCCATTTTACAATCTTTTACAGCCAAAAAGTTATCCCCAAACTGTGGATAATAACTTGTTCCTTGGGGATAACTTTATGTGGATTTGTGGATATCCATCCAAAACCTTGTTCTAGAGCAATTTATAATAGAATATTTTACATTTATCAGCTTCTTTTTGCAGAAGTTATCCACAAACAGATGCCTGATTCGCAACAAAAAAGACACGACTTTTCAGTTCATGTCTCCATTTAATAAATTAGAACAAACGACAATGCGGTCTTTTTGATTGATATCTTTATGAATGTAGGTTTTCGCTTCTGGGAACGTGGATGCGAATAAGGCTTGTACCGCTTCCCCTTGTGTATAGCCAATTTCAACCGCTATCCAGAACTTATCATCAAGCACCTCTGGCAAGTCTTTTATCAAGCGTTCATAAATTGCTAAGCCGTTATTTTCGGCAAAAAGGGCGAGCTCTGGTTCGTTCGCTAGAACGTAAGTCGACATCTCTTGTTTCTCGCGCTCAGCAATATAAGGGGGGTTCGCGACAATCACATCAAACGTTTGCTTTTCGTGCTTAAACGCCTCTAACAAGTCGGTTTCTACAAAATTCACGGGCGCGTTCAGTGCCAAACTGTTTTTTTGTGCAACGGCGAGCGCCTGAAAAGAGATGTCAGAAGCCGAAACCGCCAGTTCTGGAAAAAGTTTCTTTAGCGAAATCGCAATGATGCCACTTCCTGTACAGACGTCGAGCACCGTTTTCTGTGGATTTTTCTTCAAGAACTGCTCGCACAACAAGACAAGTTCCTCTGTTTCAGGTCTTGGAATCAACACGTTTTGATCGACATAAAAATCGTAGCCATAAAACGGAGCAATGTTTAAAATGTACTGCACAGGCTCACCATTTAAATAGCGATCAAAATCTGCTTTAAACTGCAACTCGTGTTTTTCTTCCAAAACGCGATCAAAACTCGACCAAAGCTCTGTTCTTTTCAGGCCAAGTCTCGTTTCAAGCAAAATCTCTGCCGCATTTAAATCCAAGTTCCGCGCTTTTAAAATTTGCGCCACTTCATGAAGGAGCGCGCCGATTGTTCGCTTATTCGGCATCGTTTAAATGCTCCAATTTACTTGTCTGATCTTCCAAAATAAGCGCATCAATGATTTCGTCTAGCTTCCCTTCCATGATTTGATCGAGTTTTTGAATCGTCAAACCAATCCGGTGATCGGTCACCCGGTTTTGTGGATAGTTGTATGTCCGAATCCGCTCAGAACGGTCACCTGTTCCAACTGCCGACTTGCGGTTCGCATCATATTCTTCGCGTGCTTCCGTTTCAAATTTATCGTAAACGCGCGCGCGCAAAACTTTCATTGCTTTTTCTTTATTCTTAATTTGAGAGCGCTCATCTTGCATCGAAACTACAATCCCTGTTGGAATATGCGTTAGCCTTACAGCTGACATCGTCGTATTGACACTTTGTCCACCGGCACCTGTTGAAGCAAATGTATCTACGCGAATATCCTTATCCTGTAAATCCACTTCCACATCTTCTGCTTCCGGTAAAATCGCAACCGTTGCCGTAGACGTGTGAATCCGTCCGCCTGATTCCGTTTCTGGAACCCGCTGCACACGGTGAGCCCCATTTTCATATTTCAAGCGCGAAAACGCGCCTGCACCGTTTATCATCACGATAATTTCTTTGTATCCGCCAATTCCAGTTGGATTCGCATCCATCACATCCACTTTCCAGCCACGTGATTCCGCATAACGACTGTACATCCGGAACAAATCTCCCGCAAATAAAGCCGCTTCGTCGCCACCTGCTGCACCGCGAATTTCCATGATGACATTTTTATCATCATTCGGGTCTTTTGGTACAAGAAGTAACTTCAGCTTTTCTTCTAGTTCTGTTTTTTCTTCTTGCAGACCACTTAGCTCTTCTTTCGCAAGTTCACGCATCTCATCATCCAGTTTTTCAGACAAAAGCTCCTTCGTTTCGTCAATACCAGAGGTTACCTCTTTATAGTGACGATACGTTTCCACTGTTTCTGCGATACTAGACTGTTCTTTTGATAAATCACGTAATTTTTTTGCATCCGAAACTACTTCTGGATCGCTTAATAGCTCATTTAATTCATCATAACGGTTCTCAACCGCTTGCAAACGATCATACATAGATTTCATCCCTCACCTTTCATTCATCGATTGGCGGATGCGCATGACACTTTCTGCAAACCGGATAATACTGGTCATTGCCGCCAATTAAAATTTGTTCTCCTGTATAGACAGGCTTTCCTTTTTCATCAACACGTAAAACCATCGTCGCTTTTTTCGCGCAAAACCAACAAATAGTCTTCATTTCTTCAATTTTATCTGCATATAGCAACAGATATTTCGATCCTTCAAACAACTCATTCCTGAAATCATTTTTTAGTCCATAAGCAATAACAGGAATCCCGAGCTCATCCACAATATGTGCCAGTTGAAAGACATGGTGTTTCTCAAGGAACTGCGATTCATCCAGCAGAACACAACTTGGGCGAGGTTCAATTGCCTTGACCTGTTCAAAAATATTCGTATCAGAAAAAACCGGAATCGCATCACGTTTTAAGCCAATTCGACTTGAAACGACCCCCACTTGGTCACGATTATCAATACCAGACGTAAAAATCACAACCGGCTTATTTTGTTCCTCATAATTATGTGCTACTTTCAAAATTTCAATCGTTTTCCCACTGTTCATCACACCATAACGAAAAAATAACTGTGCCATAAATCCATACCCTCTTTTCTAAAACTCTTTTCCTATTCTACCACAGTCCCTAAAAAAATTGGATAGGGAAGCAAGAAATTTCGGTTTTGCTTCAAAAAAGAAGCTTAGCTACTTCTAGCCAAGCTCCCCCTCATCATTTTATTTCACTTGAAAACGCGTACCCCACTAGGCTCAGCGCGAAGCTGTTTGACTTCCGCCTCGAAGCCGAGCCCGCAAAGTTCTTGCCTAAGCGTTTCACTCACTTCATGCGGCGCAAGCACAAGCACAGTCGGGCCTGCTCCGCTAAGAACTGCCGCATAGCCGCCAAATTCAGCCACTTTTTTCCGAATCTCGATCAAATGCGGCACGAGCTTCGCACGATACGTTTCATGAAACAAGTCACGCTCCATCATTTCGCCCGCAAGCCGCAAGTCTCCCGCAACAAGTGCCGCAACCATCACATTAGCCACACTGCTTGCCTGAACCGCATCCGAATACGAAAGCTCGCGCGGTAAAACCGCGCGACTTTCACTTGTAAGAAGCGCTTCCTCAGAGATAACTGCCAAGATGGCTGCATCCGGAAAAGCATGCTGCAAATAAAAATCTCGATCTGGCTGCTTCGCGCAAACGACCAAGCCGCCTAAAATGGCGGGCGCAACATTATCAGGATGGCCTTCAAATTCCACGGCAAGCCTAACGATCTCATCGCGCGAAAGGCCAAGGTCCGCAAGTTGATTCGCTAGCTCAATCCCAGCCACAATGGCCGCTGAGCTACTGCCAAGCCCCCTTGCAGGCGGGATATCCGATTCCATCACTAAACGGTGGGGCTTAAGATCAGGCGCTATTTTTTTAGCTACTTGGATGATCATGTTCGTCTCATCCTTGGGGATATCCCCCGCAAGTTGATGCTCAATCTGCCAAGCTGAGCTTTCTTCGCAGACGGTGAGCGTCAAATATAAATCAAGCGCAAGCCCGCAAGAATCAAAACCGGGTCCAAGATTCGCCGTTGTAGCTGGAACTTGGATGCGCATCAGGCTTTCACTCCGTTTCGCAGATGTTCACGCATCGCTTCGATGGTTTCAATATGCGCAATATCGAAGGAATGCACATTCATAGCTGTATCTGGATCTTTCAGGCCATTCCCCGTGAAGACACAGACAACCTGAGAGCCTCGCTTGATGCGACCTTCTTTCAAGCTTTTGATGACGCCTGCAAGTGAAGCAGCAGATCCTGGCTCAATGAAAACACCGTCGCGTGCGGCCGCAAGTTTATAGGCTTCAATAATTTCTTCATCCGAAACAGAGGTAATTGCGCCGCCTGATTCATCGCGCGCCACCTCGGCCAGCTTCCAGCTGGCCGGGTTTCCTATCCGGATGGCTGTCGCGATCGTTTCGGGCGCTGCAATTCGCTCACCTTTCACGATGGCCGCTGCTCCTTCTGCTTCAAATCCGTGCATTTCCGGTAGCCCTGTCGCATGCGCACCATTCCATTCCTTGAAGCCCTTCCAATAAGCCGAGATATTTCCCGCGTTGCCTACTGGGATGGCAAGTACATCAGGTGCTTTTCCTAAATCCTCGCAAATTTCAAAAGCAGCCGTTTTTTGTCCTTCAAGGCGGAACGGGTTCACTGAATTGACAAGGGTTACGGCTTCTGTTTCCGCCAGTTCCCGCACGGCGTCTAAAGCTTCATCAAAGTTTCCTGCAATCGCAATAATATCTGCCCCGTACATCACAGCTTGTGCTAGCTTACCGAGCGCTACTTTGCCGTCTGGGATCACAATATAAGCTTTCATCCCTGCGCGTGCCGCATAAGCCGCTGCCGACGCCGATGTGTTCCCTGTTGACGCGCAAATCACTGCTTCTGCTCCTGCTTCTTTCGCTTTCGCAACCGCCATCACCATGCCGCGATCTTTAAACGAGCCAGTCGGATTGAGCCCTTCAAATTTCCCGTAAAGCTCTACGCCAAGCTCTTCTGACAAGTGAAGAAGTGGAATGAGTGGCGTATTCCCCTCTGATAGCGAGAGGAGAGGTGTCGCTTCTGTAATTGGCAAATTATCCTTATATTTGTCTAGTAGACCTTTGTACATCTTTATCCCTCCACGACGGCATACTGTGTAATGAGGCGCATCTCAGGTTCTTTGTTCACGCCGTCCACAGCTTCCTCAATTTGATTACGACTTGCAGCATGGCTAACAATCACTACTGTAGCCGTATGCTTGTCATTTGGTTCTTGCAAAATTTTATCAAAACTAACGCCCGCGTCAGCAAATATTTTCGTTAACTTCAGAAACGTGCCTGTTTTATCGTTCATTTGCATCCGGAAATAATATTTCGAAAAAACTTTATCTGCCGGCGTATATTTAGTTTCATGAACAAAGCGATTGAATACATTCCCAATCGTTCCGAGCTTGGTATTTTTAGCGACCGTAATCAAATCACTCACAACACTTGTCGCAGTTGGCATTTCACCTGCTCCTGGTCCGTAAAACATCGTTTCCCCAACAGCTGCTCCTGTGACAAATACGGCATTGTTTTCATCGTTAACGCCAGAAAGTGGATGTGCCGCCGGAAGAAGCACTGGTCCAACTGCAACGTCAACTGTATTGTCAATTTCCTCAGCTTGTCCGACTAACTTTACTTTATAGCCAAGTTGCGAGGCAATTGCAATGTCTTTTTGGGAAATACCACGAATCCCCTTCGTTTTCACGTCATCTAAATTGACATTCATTCCAAAAGCTAGTCTCGTTAAAATGACCATTTTGCGTGCCGCATCAATCCCGTCAACGTCACTTGTCGGATCTGATTCCGCGAAGCCTAAATCCTGCGCTTCTTTTAACGCTTCTTCATAGCTTTTACTTGAAGTCGTCATTTGCGTTAACATGTAGTTGGTCGTTCCATTCACGATCCCCAAAACCTTTTTAATGCGATCTGCTGCTAAACTATTCACAATCGTCCGCAAGATAGGAATGCCACCTGCCACACTCGCTTCATAAAATAAATCACAGTGGTTTTCCTGTGCCACCGCCACAAGCTCATCTCCGTGGATAGCGATTAAATCTTTATTCGCAGTTACAACACTTTTTCCGGCTTTCAGCGCATGCAAAATATAATTACGCGCGGTTGTGATGCTGCCCATTACTTCTACAACAACAGCGATTTCCGGATCGTCTAGCACATCTGTAGGATCGGTTGTTAAGGTAAACCCTTCTGCCTCGTAACGGCGATTCTTTTCTAAATCGCGCACAAGCACTTTTTTCACGGTGATATCATAGCCCGTCACTTGGCTGATTTTTTCTTGGTGTTCTTTTAAAATACGGATGACGCCACTTCCTACGGTGCCGAATCCTAACACACCTACTTGTAATTTTGCTTTCACATGAAAACCTCCTTTGAAAAGTATTGATCTCTCCTTTATTATACGCACGATAATTCAAAGATGTAAACACTCTTATTCGAACCTTCGCATTTCTTCCACTTTACTGACTATTCTGCTTTAAGATAAGTCAAAAAAAATACACCTCTTGGAAGAGATGTATTTGTTCCTTCATGATTAAGCTTCGTTTGTACGAACTTATTTGAGTCCGTATTTTTTGTTGAAGCGGTCCACACGGCCGTCTGCAGTCGCATGTTTTTGTTTACCAGTATAGAATGGGTGCGAATCAGAAGAGATTTCGACACGTAGCAACGGATACTCGTTACCATCTTCCCAAGTGATTGTTTCATTTGACGGTTTTGTAGAACCCGACAAAAATTTAAAATCAGTACTAGTATCAACGAAAACAACTGGACGGTAATCAGGATGAATTCCAGTCTTCATTTCTTTTCAACTCCTTCGCCCTGAATCATCTGAAACAGAGAAATTCACTGCAAGAAACACACAGTATGATAATTATAACAACTGATACGCAAACAAGCAATAGTTATTTTTTAAACATTTCTTCATTCAACAATTCATGAAATTCTTGATTGGTCTTCGTCTTTTTCATGTAGCGAATGAACCGTTCTGACATATCCAGCGCGTCGCCTTGCACCGGCAAAACTTTTCGGATTTTCCAAAGCTGATCCAGTCGTTCTTTTGCGAGTAATAGTTCTTCTTTCCGTGTTCCAGATCTTCTAATATCAATCGCTGGGAACAACCTTCTTTCCGCAAGTGTACGATCAAGATGGAGTTCCATATTCCCTGTGCCTTTAAATTCTTCGTAAATCACATCGTCCATTCTTGAACCTGTATCAATCAACGCTGTTGCAAGAATCGTTAAACTTCCGCCTTCTTCGATGTTCCGCGCAGCTCCAAAGAAACGTTTTGGTCTATGAAATGCAGCTGGGTCAATCCCGCCAGAAAGCGTTCGTCCACTTGGAGGAATAATAAGGTTGTAGGCTCTTGCAAGCCGAGTGATGCTGTCCATCAAAATAATGACATCACGTTTTTGTTCAGCCAGTCGCATTGCCCGTTCCAACACAAGTTCTGCCACTTTAATATGGTTTTCAGGTACTTCATCAAACGTCGAGCTTGCCACATCGGCAGTAACCGAACGTTCAATGTCAGTCACTTCTTCTGGTCGTTCATCAATTAAGAGTACAATCAACTCTGCTTCTGGATGATTTTTCGTGATCGAGTTGGCAATTTCTTTTAACAAAATCGTTTTCCCAGCTTTTGGTGGAGCTACGATGAGTCCACGTTGTCCAAAACCAATCGGGGAAATCATATCCACCATTCGCATAGAAAGCGGATATTGACCTGTTTCCAATTCAATTTGCCGGTTGGGATAAAGCGGCGTGAGCCCAGGGAAATGAACTCGCTCTTTTGCAACCTCGGGGTTCTCGCCATTTACTGCTTCTACATGTAGCAAACCAAAATAGCGTTCATTTTCTTTCGGCGGCCTTACCTTCCCAGAAACTTTATCTCCCGTGCGCAAATCGAAACGACGAATTTGTGAGGCAGAAATATAAATATCTTCCGAACTAGCGGAATAATTGATCGGTCGCAAGAATCCAAAACCTTCTTGCGGAATGATATCCAGCACGCCTTCCATGAAAAAGAAACCTTCCTTTTCTGCATTAGATTTAAGTAATGCAAAACTTAGCTCTTTTTTAGTCAGCTTGCTGTAGTAAGCAATTTTATGCTCTTTAGCGAGCGCATAAATCTCTTTAATCGTTAAGTTCTCTAAATACGACATGGACAAATTCGCCATTAATTAACCACCTTTATGTTTAAAATAGTTCACACAAGAAGTCGATACTCGAACGTTTGTTTATCAAGAGATAGATGGCTCGTCCGATTCTTTGCGAATATCTGCACCAAGCGCTGTCAATTTTTCGACAATGTTGCCATATCCGCGTTCAATATGCTCAATTTCAAGGATCTCTGTTGTTCCTTCTGCAACAAGTCCCGCAATAATTAGAGCGGCTCCTGCGCGCAAATCTGTCGCCGTAACTTTTGTACCTTTTAATGGCGTTTTCCCATAAATGACAACACTGCGACCGTTTTGCTTAAATTTGCCACCCATTCTTTCCAATTCCGCAATTTGCTTGAAACGATCCGAGTAAACCGTATCCGTTACAATGCCGCTTCCTTCAGCTTGGGTGAGAAGCGCCGTCATTGGCTG
The DNA here is from genome assembly GCF_003369925.1 of Listeria kieliensis. GTDB lineage: Bacteria > Bacillota > Bacilli > Lactobacillales > Listeriaceae > Listeria > Listeria kieliensis_A. Next base: position 167,653 of record NZ_LARY01000003.1, read on the forward strand.
TTGCAAATCTGTCGCAAATCCTGGATACGCATATGTTTTAACGTCTACTTTGCTCAAATGCTCAGCTTCGCCAACACAGATGGAGTCATCTGCAACTTCAATAGGCACGCCCATTTCACTTAATTTAGCCGTAATTCCTTCTAAGTGATCTGGAATAACGTTTTGAATTTTAACCCCATCGCCAGCAGCTGCAGCAATAATCATATATGTCCCAGCTTCAATTCGGTCTGGAATGATCGCATGCCTGCAACCTGAAAGCTTTTCAACACCTTGGATGCGAATCGTATCTGTTCCAGCACCCTTAATATTGGCACCCATATTATTCAAAAGCGTGGCAACATCAATAATTTCCGGTTCTTTTGCTGCATTTTCAATTACTGTTTTTCCCTCAGCTAAAACAGCTGCAAGCATAATATTGATCGTTGCGCCAACGCTAACAACATCTAAATAGATCCTAGCTCCGCGAAGCTTTTCCGCTCGCAAATAAATAGCGCCTTGTTCATTTGTTACGGTTGCTCCAAGTGCTTCAAAGCCTTTAATATGCTGATCGATCGGACGCGGTCCAAGATAGCAACCACCTGGAAGCCCCACCACAGCTTTTTTAAATTTACCAAGAAGTGCTCCCATTAAATAATACGAAGCACGCAATTTTTTTACGTTTCCATTGGGAAGTGGCATATCTACAATTTCACTTGGGTCGATAATCGCTTGATTTTCATCGTATCGAACACTGCCACCTAGTTCTCCTATAATTTGATAAAGAGTTTGAACATCTGAAATATTTGGCAACCCTTCTAAGACAACTTCTGAGTCTGCCATGATTGCAGCTGGGATTAAAGCGACAGCACTATTTTTAGCCCCATCAATTGTTACAGTCCCCGAAAGTTTTTTGCCGCCTTGTATCACCAATCGATTCGCCATGACTAACCTTCTTTCTTTTCAATTTCTTCCTTCATTATCGCTGAAACCTGTTTTTTATGCAAGACTCCGCTCCGCGAAAAAAGCCATCCAGTTCTAGGACAGCTTTTCTTCAAATGGAATGCTTGTCGTTTTTTTTTTCGCCTCAAGACTCTTATCCTGAATCATTAAGGCAATCGCCCCAAACACGATACAACTATAATATGTCACAATCCGCCATAAAATCAGTGCTGCAAGCAGTTTAGCCGATCCAAGAAACGGAGCAAACAAAAGCGTAAAGGTATACTCGGCTCCACCGCTTCCACCAGGAGTTGGCATAACCGTTGCAAACATCATAATGAAAGCATGAAATGTAATCACCATATAGAGTCCCATCGTCGTGACGCCCAGCCCTAGCATTATAAAATAGGGAATTGCAAAATAAACCCATAGTTGTAATGTCGTGTAAAAACTAGCTGACACTATAAGTTTCCAGTCTCTGCTAATTCGACCACTTTCTTCATGAAATGTATCAATTTTTTCATCAATACTGGTCTCGATTTTAAGCACACGTTCTTGTTTCAAAAACCAGCCAATCGGTTTTAATAGTATATGTACCAACCTAGTTGTAAAGCCACGACTCTTGCCAACAAGGACTAAAGCAATAATAACGAAAAGGTGCACCGCAAAGCCGATCACAACAAGATATTTAACTTGCGGAACCGCCCCAGTCATCAAATAGTGAAACCCAAAAATTAAAATCAGTAAAAAATTAATCACGATCATTGCTTGATAGATAATAAATTTAAACAATAAAACAGAACTTGCAGAGCCAATATCCATGCCTTTTTTGATAAGCGCATAGAGCTGAGCGGGTTGCCCACCAGCCTGCATCGGTGTGATTGTATTAAAAAATTGCCCAATCATTGTAATTCGAAAAGACGAAAAAAACTTTTGCTTTTCAAAACTTGGTTTCACACTTTTGTGGAGAACAACGCCTTCAAATAGCCAATATAAAAACATAAATAAAAACGCTACCAAAATCCACCACAAGTTGACTTGATCCATCTCTTCGAAGAATTTTTTTAAATTGACGTCGCGAAACTGCCAAACTAAAAAGCCAATGCTAATCACAAGAATCAAAAAAATATTGAGCCAGTTTCGTTTTGCAGTTTTGCTCATACCGCCACTCACTCCTTCACTAACTGGTGGTAAAACTCATCCCAAATTCTTGTTAGACGCTCTTCCGAATAATACTCTGCACCTGATCTGGCCATTTGAACAAGCTTGTTATACGCAGAATGATCTTCTTTCAGTTCGCGTAGTTTTTGGATGAATCCTTGATTGTCGGTCGCAGAATCATAATATCCTGTTAAAATATCCTTGTATAAATCCAAGTCGCGAACAAGCACTGGAACGTCAGCACTCATCGCTTCCAGTATCGCCATCGGAAAAAGTTCATTATAAGACGGCATAAAAAAGACATCCGCCATGTTAAAACAAGCGTTCATTTCTGTTCGGTCAACGATTCCAATGAACTTAACATTTTCTGGAGGATTATCATAGATTTCCTTAAGCTCCGCATAACCAGCTGTAATTTTCCCAAAAGAAAAACCGCCTGCCCAAACAAATTCAATTTCTGGAAGCGCACGTGCTACTTCAATAAAATCTAAAACGCCTTTTCGGTGTTGTACCTGCCCTACCCCAAGCACGACAAATTTGTCAGAATCAATGTGATATTTTTTTCTAACTTCTTGTTTGGCTTCGTTTTTCATCGGATAAAATGTTTTTTTAGAAACAAAGTTAGGAATGTAGTGGATCTTTTCACTAGCAACGCCATGTTGTTCAAGCTTCGGTATAAACGAAGAATTGACCACTACAATTTGATCCATTCGATTGTAAAATGAAATCAAATACTTATAAAAAACAGCGCGGGCAATTTTGGGGAGCTTTAAACTTCCCTCCAAAGTTTCTGGCAGAAAGTGAACATAGCCAACCCGAACTCCGCGCTTTTTCTTGAAAAATGTCGAAAGATAAAAGTGAAAATCCACCGTATGATAGTGCGTAATATCACTTTTACGGAAAGTATTAATCGAGAGGTCAAACTTATCACTTAAATGTTCAGACACAAGGTTGACTAACTCACGATAGGCAGAAGCAACGCCTTGCCCTTTCACCTTCTCTGCAGACGACAACATCGTTAATTTAATCACGCCTACTTGACCTTCCTTTCCTGATGTGCGAATTTGATGTTAGCGAGAAAACCTGCGATGCCATCTTACTTTTCAAAAGCGTTGGCTTTAAATCAATTGGCTTCCTCTCCGTCGACTGGTAGGCCGCAATCACTTCCATATAAGCTGCTTCGACTGTTTTCCCAAAGGTCTCAGCTGAATAGCATAAAACCTCACTTCGTCCATTTTGAGCAATTTGTTTAGCTCTTCCTGGATTTTTTAAGACGAACAGCAAGCGATCCGCTAATTCTTCATCAGAATCAAATAAAAAGCCTGTTTTTTCATCGATCAGAAAATCTTCAATACTTTCATCGCGCTTTGCAACGACCGGAAGTCCAGATGCCATCGCTTCGATATAAGTTAAACCCTGTGTTTCACTCGTCGAAGCACTAACAAACAGGTGTCCTAATTGATAATAATTACCAACTTTTGCCCATTCAACAGCACCCGTAAAAATCACTGACTCAGCTAACCCAAGTTCTACAGATTTTTCTTCGAGTTCTGCCTTAACAGGACCGTCGCCAACAATAACAAGCTTTGCATTAGGAATTTCGCTCAAAACCTTCGGAAAGGCATCTAGAATGGCATCGATATTTTTCTCATAAGCAACACGTCCTAACGAAAGTACAATTGGATCATCTTTTGAAATGCCGAGTTCAGATCGAATCGCATCTAAAGTTTTCTCGTCCGCACGTTCAAATGAATGTAAATCAGTCCCCGTCGGAATTGTATAAATCAATTTATTTAAACCACACTCTTCCAAATGATGGCGTACTTTTTGAGTTGGCGCGATGAGCGCTTGGTAACTCTCACAAAAAGAGCGTGTCATCCTTTTTACCATATTTGGTTTTAAGATTTTACCTTTAGCAATATAATGTAAATAATCCACATACATCGTGTGATAAGTATGGATAATTGGAATCGAATATTTCTTCGCGATTTTTTTGCCAAGCAGTCCTAACGAAAATTCTGTATGTGTATGAATAATATCTAAATTTAGTTCTCCGACAAGACGAATAAACTTACTCATCCCTGCAATAGCAATTCTTCGCTCTGGAAAGAACACAAAAGGAATGCTCGGCAAACGAAACACACGCCCCTCTTCACTTGCCCTGTCAGCATTAGGATCGGTCGTCGTAAAAATATATACATTATGTCCTCTTCGTCTCAGCTCTTCTTCCAAGGTAACAATTGAAGTTGCTACCCCGCTGATTTGCGGACTGTAGGTATCGGTAAAGATCCCTATATTCATTACTATCGCCTACTCTCTCCAAGTTGGTTCTCTGGATATCTGTTCCATCATTATAGCATAATTCACGATATATGTATTCCAAAGCTGACTATCTCTATTATGAAGTGATATCTTCACTTTTTCATACGCCCCTAGAATGATTTTTACCTAAATCTTTATTACTAAGACCGACGCTTCTTTTCCAACTGCTTTATTTTACAATCCTTTTCGTTATAACACAATAACCATTATCACAGATAGTTAAACTAACTACACAATGGCAAACAAAAAAGAGAGACGTGAAAACGCCTCTCCCTCAAAAAATTTGAAATTGTTCTTACGCTTTTCCGTTAGAACCAAATTCTTGAATTTTTTCTGTAACTGTTTTAATGATCGCATCAACGCCAGGGCCGATAACTTTACGTGGATCATAAACATCTTTATCAGCAGCAAGTTTTTCACGAACAGCTGCAGTCCAAACAATTTGGCACTCAGTGTTAACGTTGATTTTGCTGTGACCAAGTTCAATCGCTTTTTTAATTTGATGTTCAGGAATTCCTGATCCACCATGAAGTACAAGCGGTTTACCTGTAAGTTCGGAGATTTCTTTCATTTCGTCGAAGCCTAATTTTGGTTCGCCGTGGTAAGGGCCATGTACAGAACCAAGTGCAGCTGCAAGCGCATCAATACCAGCTTCTTTCACAACGCGTAGGCATTCTTGTGGATCAGCATAGTTGATTCCACCAGTAACGCCGTCTTCTGTTCCACCAACAGTTCCAACTTCAGCTTCTACAGAAACGCCTTTTGGATGTGCATAGTCTACAACTTCTTTTGTCATAGCTACGTTTTCATCGATTGGATGGTGAGAACCATCGATCATTACCGATGTGAAGCCTGCATCAATTGCAGCTTTACAAGAATCAAAGCTTGAACCATGGTCTAAGTGGATAGCAACTGGAACTGTAATTTTCAAGTCTTCTACAAGACCTTGAGTCATTTTTACAACGGTGTTGAATCCTCCCATGTATTTTGCAGCACCTTCAGATACACCAAGAATTACAGGTGATTTTTCAGCTTCTGCAGCTTTCAAAATAGCTTGTGTCCATTCAAGGTTGTTGATGTTGAATTGACCAACAGCATATTTTCCAGCCAATGCTTTGTTCAGCATGTCTGTCATGTTAACGATAGGCATAATACAATTTCCTCCCTCAGGAATTTAAGAAAACTTGATGTTCCCTTAATTTATTTGAATTTCCGCCGTGAAAAATAGTGGCAGCTATTTTTCCCTAACAAAAATATCATAACAGATTTGTGAGCAATTTACCATAAAGAATACCTATTATTTTCTGAAAACGCTTCACTATCAAACCCTTTGAGAATGTATGGTTATCAGTTAGTAAGATTCTTTTTTCAACATCTCTTGATCAGCAAAAACATCAAGTGCCTGGTGCAAACATTCAACTGTGTAGGGCGTCTTACCACCATATACTCCATCATAGCTAAAATTTAATGTATCTCCTGCAATCTTAACCTTTTTAACTCGTCGGTAAATAACATCCGCACTCTCCAAATGTGTTCCACGCTTAAGTAATAAGAAAAGCGAAAATAGCCTAGCTGGACTTACTTTTTTTAAAATCAACAAATCGAAATAACCATCATTGATTATCGCGTTCTTGACAAGTGATTCCAGCCCACCAACTGTATGCGAATTATTAATAAAACTAAGTAAAATAGGCCCCGCAAAAGTCTCTCCATCAAAATTCATCTGTACATCTACAGGTTTCAAATGTGGAAGCATCTTTAAACCAGCCAATAAGTAAGCAAGTCTCCCGTATCGCTTTTTCTTTTTTTTAGAGACCGCATATGTAATTTCTGTTATTTTACCCAAGGCAGCATTATTAATAAAATATTCATTTTCATTACATTTTCCAATATCTACTTTCAGCACTTTTCGTTTAGCTATTTGTTTAGCAGCCTTAACAGGATCTTTGTGAAACCCAAGTGCTCGTGCATAATCATTTGTTGTCCCGATTGGTAATATTCCTAAAACCGGACGATTATTAGAACGCATGATGCCATTAACTGTCTCATTAACAGTTCCATCCCCTCCAGCAGCAATAATCGCTTGCCATCCCTCGCTTGCAGCTTGAAAAGCTATTTTTGTTATACTTTCGGGTTCCTCTGTCGAAGAGACTAGCGTTACCTCATAGCCAGCTTGGTTTAATAACAGCTCAACATCAGGCATGATTTTATGAAATTTATTTTGTCCTGCGGCCGGATTATAGATTATCATTGCTGTTTTAAGCATGTTCATTCCCCCACTTCTTCCTTTTAGTTTCCTATAGAAGACGTTTGTCTGTCAATTTTAGGGCTTTGCGCCCTCAACTTTTTTCCTAAATCTCTCTTTTTCTTTTCTTGAAGATCATTTTTTTACGTAAAATATTATATATTCACTAAGCATCTTTAAAAAAGTCAGCCACTTTACCAGTCAAAAGAATCATTTTCTTTTGTTATATTGACGCTAACCTACAGGATTGTCATAATAGAAGTGGAAAATGAAAAAGTTTTCGTTTTCAAACAATTAAAAAAGAGGAGTTGATTAACGTTTGAAAATACTTTTACACTCAGCATTTCTTGCTACAGGAATAGCGATCGTCGCTATCCCAAGCATTGCTTCTGCTGATGAAGTAAATACCCCACAACCGCACAATACTACTGATGACTTAAAATCCGCAGATAAACAATCTATTTATGTTCCTCAAGCAATCCGCGAAGGTAAAGTAACGGAAGACAATGATGGATTTGAAGATGGATCAAATACCAATGTATTAGCTGATGTCCCAATGCTTCGCGCTGCTGGATATCCAGATGTAAACAGCTATATTAAATCTAAAAACTTCAGCACAGCTAGTATTGAATATCAGTTAAAAAGCCAATTTCCAAAATTTAACTATCGAAACGGTTATGGAAAACCTGAAGGAATCGTATTGCATGAAACAGCAAACAATAATTCCACTATCCAAAATGAAATTGATTATATGAGCCGAAACTGGCAAAATGCATTTGTTCATACCTTTGTTGACAAATCTCGCATTATTCAAATTCACCCGACTGACAACGCAGTTTGGGGGGCAGGGCAATATGCCAATGCTCGCTTCATTCAATTCGAGCTTGTTCGTTCAAAAACGTTTGACGATTTTGCTCGCTCTATCAACAACTATGCTTACTACTCAGCTTACTTGCTTACAAAATACAACATGAAAGTTGATAGTGCTGAAGGCGATGGCAAAGGAACTGTTTGGTCGCATAATGCAGTAACCAAATATCTTGGTGGAACAACCCATACTGACCCAATTGGTTACTTCAACCAATATGGCTACAATTGGAACAGCATGATAGCACTTATTCAAGAAAAATATAACCAAATCAACAATGGTGTTATCCAATATGACAAAGTCATTTGGGCATATGCCCGTGTGAAAACTCCAAACACAGTTATCTATTCCAAACCGACTGGCGCAACAGGAGCTACATCCGTCGGTAACCTTTCTAGCTACTCGGGTAAGCAAATGCGACTCGTTCGTGAAGCTAAAGTGGGAAATACTATTTCTTCACAAATCAGTGTAGATGGAAAAGTCATTGGTTGGGTTAACAACGCTTCACTTAATATTTTTTATAAAACAGCAAATGAATCTTCTCTTTCTGGCTATCGCATGGTAAAAACAGCAAGCCAAAACGAAGGATACTACATGTTGCCTGTAGCTGAACCCGTTGATAAAAAAGGAACTTTAAAAGACCTTTACAACAAGGTTCTAACCGTAGATCGGCAAGTTACGGTTGACGGTGTCGTTTGGAACCGCATGAAAAACGGAACCGCCATTGTTGGATGGACGAAAGCAAGTAATCTAGGGCTCACTGTTTCGACAAATGATATCATCTGGGCTTACGCGCGTGTGAAAACAGCGAATACAACCATTTATTCAGGACCAGTTGACTTTGCGACAGCCGTTTCTGTAGGTAACTTATCAAGTTATTCTGGTAAACAAATGCGACTCGTTCGGCAAGCTAGAGTTGGGAATACCATTTCCTCGCAAATTAGCGTGAATGGAAAAGTCATTGGTTGGGTTAACAACTCAGCTCTTAACATTTTCTATAAATCGGCCAATGAAAAAGCCATTTCCTTAAAACGAATGGTCAAAGCTACAAGTCAAAATGAAGGCTACTATATGCTGCCCGTTGCTGAACCTGTCGACAAACGCGGCACTTTGAAAGATGTTTACGGCAAAGAACTTACAGTTGACCGCGAAGTAACCGTTGATGGTGTTGTTTGGCAACGAATGAAAGACGGCTCAAAACTTGTTGGTTGGACTAAAGCTAGTAACCTCGGCGTTGCTGCTTCTTATAACAAAGTCATTTGGGCATACTCACGTGTGAAAACAGCAAACACGGCTATTTATTCGGCACCAGTTGGTTCCGCTGCAGCTACTTCAGTTGGTAATTTGTCCACTTATTCTGGCAAGCAAATGCGTCTCGTGCGTGAAGCTAAAGCTGGTAGCACTGTTTCTTCACAAATTAGCGTAAATGGAAAAGTGATTGGTTGGGTGAATAACTCAGCACTCAACATTTTCTATAAATCTGCTAATGAAAAAGCTGTTTCCTTAAAACGAATGGCCAAAGCCACAAGCCAGAGTGAAGGCTACTACATGCTTCCTGTTGCTGAATCCGTTGACAAACGTGGCACTTTGAAAGATATTTACGGCAAAGAACTTACGGTTGACCGTGAAGTAACTGTCGATGGCGTTGTTTGGCAACGAATGAAAGATGGCTCGAAGCTTCTTGGCTGGACTAAAGCTAGCAATCTTGGAGTCGCACCTTCATACAACAAAGTCATTTGGTCTTATGCACGCGTGAAAACAGCAAATACAGCCATTTATTCGGCACCGGTTGGTTCCGCTGCAGCTACTTCAGTTGGTAATTTATCGAGTTACTCGGGTAAACAAATTCGACTGATCCGTGAAGCAAAAGTTGGAAGCACCATTTCTTCACAAATCAGTGTAGAAGGAAAATTAATTGGTTGGGTGAATAACTCAGCTCTTAACGTTTTCTATAAATCTTCTATGGAAAAAATCATTTCCGTGAAACGCACTGTGAAAAATACAAACGGTGTTTATTATCAATTGCCTGTTCCTGAACCGGTTGATAGAAAAGGGACGCTCGCTGCCTATGCAGGTAAGACTTTAACTGTTGACCGTGAAGTAACCGTTGATGGAGCCGTTTGGAACCGGATGAAAGATGGTTCAGTCATCGTTGGTTGGACACTTGCATCTAATCTAAAAGCTTAAATTTAAAAACCTCCTGAAGTGTGGCCTTGATCCATTTCAGGAGGTTTTTTACTGAACAAAAAAAGCTTAGTTCAACTCGAAACTAAATTCGAGCGAGCTAAGCTTTTTATTTTATATCTTAGTTTTGTGCCGCCAAAGCTGCACCAATGAAACCATCAAACAAGCTTTGTGGACGGTTAGGACGAGAAATAAATTCAGGATGGTACTGACACGCCACAAACCACGGATGGTCTTTTAATTCTACTACTTCGACTAAGCGACCGTCTGGGCTTGTTGCTGAAACAATCATGCCCGCTTCTTCCATTTGCTCACGGAAATCATTGTTGAATTCATAGCGGTGACGATGACGTTCTTCAACAAGCGTTTCGCCGTAAGCTTCAGCTGTTTTAGTTCCTTCTTTAATTCGAGCAGGATACAAACCTAAGCGAAGAGTTCCACCAAGATTTTCAATGTTTTTTTGTTCTGGAAGTAAATCAATGATGTTATATGGTGTTTCTGGATCGATTTCTGCAGAATGAGCGCCTTTAAGTCCCACTACATTCCGAGCAAATTCTACAGTAGCTAATTGCATTCCTAAGCAAATTCCAAAATATGGAACTTTATTTTCACGTGCATAGCGAATGGCAGCAATTTTTCCTTCGATTGCTCGATCCCCAAATCCACCAGGAACAAGAATACCATCTACATGGCCAAGTAGTTCTGTCACGTTTTCATCTGTAACTTTTTCGGAGTCGACCCAGTCAATTTCAATTTCCGTATCATGTGCATATCCCGCATGACGTAAAGCCTCAGCCACTGAAAGATAAGCATCTTGTAAAGACACATATTTGCCGACTAGCGCAATCCGCGTTTTCTTGGAAAGATTTTTCACACGATGTACAAGCGCTTTCCACTCTGTCATTTCTGCTTCCGGCGCTTCAAGTTTCAAATGTTCTAACACGATTTGGTCCATTTTTTGCGCTTGAAGAGAAAGCGGCACATTGTAAAGCGTATCTTCATCACGGCTTTCAATGACTTCTGAAGCCTTGATATCACAGAACAACGCAATTTTTTCTTTCATTTCCGTCGAAACCGGTTGTTCCGTTCTTACAACGATAATATTCGGTTGAATTCCTAAACTACGCAACTCTTTTACACTATGTTGTGTCGGCTTCGTTTTCATTTCACCGGCTGCTTTAATGTAAGGGATAAGCGTTGTATGGATGTAAAGCACATTTTCAGAGCCGACATCACTTTTAATTTGGCGAATAGCCTCAAGGAATGGAAGCGACTCAATATCACCAACAGTGCCCCCGATTTCCGTAATAATAATATCAGAATTTGTCATTCTTGCAGCTCGAAAAACACGATCTTTGAGTTCGTTTGTGATATGTGGAATGACTTGAACTGTCCCACCAAGATAATCGCCTCGGCGTTCTTTTTTAATAACCTCGGAGTAAATTTTCCCAGTCGTTACGTTGCTGTAACGGTTTAAATTAATGTCGATGAAACGTTCATAATGTCCGAGGTCTAAGTCAGTCTCAGCACCATCATCCGTTACAAACACCTCACCATGCTGATAAGGACTCATTGTACCTGGATCGACATTAATGTACGGATCGAACTTCTGAATCGTCACACTGAGGCCACGATTTTTTAACAAACGGCCGAGTGAAGCCGCCGTAATCCCTTTTCCGATTGAAGAAACTACGCCACCCGTTACAAAAATATACTTCGTCATCGTTTAAAATCTACTCCTTCCAAAAATAAATAAATCAGCGCTTTTTCTAAAACGCTTGGGGTAAGAACAAAACCGCCCTACAAATAAAAGCACCAAATGCAAGAAACGCTGATTCTGCACTTGGCTATTTTATATCTATCCACGGACCCAATAAAAAAAGCGTCCCGAAAATAAATACGGGAGCGCTTTTTTCTTCCGATCAATTGTCCCATTTAAGGGAGCCCAATTAAAATACTACAGTTGAAACCCAAATAAGTCAAGCTTTTCTTTCAGCAAAGTTCCAAGCTAACAAGCAGAAAGTCACTTACTAAGCGCTCAAAAAACCAACTGAAAAGTTTTCAACTGGTTTTTTGATTATCTTTGATTACTCTTCTGGATCTTCTGTGTAGTCACCATCGCTATAATCATCTTCTACCGTCGCGAGATCTCCTTCGATACCGTCTGGCAAATGATCATCCATGTCTTCGTCTTCATCAACTAAGCCATCAGAAAGCGAAACTTCTTCTTCTCCAAGTTCCTCAACTACATCATCTTCCTCATACTCGATGTCGTCATCCATCAGATCGTCTAAATCTTCATCTTCTTCGTCATCATCTTGATCTTTTTTACGTTTTTTCTTCGGTGCTGAATGCGTTTGAACCTCTTCATCAATCGCATCAATTGGATACCAAGCACGAAGTCCCCACGTATTATTACCTAGCGAAATAAAGTTTCCATCAATGTTCATATCCGTATAAAACTGAACAAGGCGTTCCTTCATTTCGTCACTTGAAATGCCTAAAAATTTCTCAATTTCCGTAACTAATTCTTGGAAACTGATAACTTCACGTTTTTCTTCTAACACATAATGTGCGACCTCAATTAGTGAGACTTCTTTCCGTTCTTCTTGCGTTAACTTACTTAAATCCAAAGTTGGCACGCCCTTTCCTCACACGTTTTCGCTTCAATGACTTTTTCAACTCATCTATTCAACTTTTATCTCATTTCACCATTTTACATGTTACTAGACGCAAGCACAATCCGAAAATTCAACTTCGCTTTACAATTTGGTAGCCAATGTAAAAGAATAAGACTGCCATCAATAAGATCGGAATCGATCCAAGTTGAAAATTATAGAGAACATAGATTGCGACGCACAGAAACACGAAAAGCAGCGTTAATATAATGATTCGCTTCATTTATTGCTCTCCCCGTCATTAAAATGCCTCTGTTTGTTTAACTTTAAAACATTTTATTTCTTCCGTCAATAACCAGCATTAACAGACCTAGAAGGCAAAAGCCATGAAAGAAGCTTTTCTCCTCTTGTCTTGCACCTAATTACATTTTTTCTGGAGCTTCGACTCCAAGTAATTTCAAGCCGTTTTTCAAATTGATTTTCGCCGCTTTAATCAAAGCTAAACGCGCCTGTGTAAGCGGAACATTTTCCTCATCCAATACTTTATTCGTATTGTAGAACCGGTGGAACGCCGCAGCAAGGTCATTCAAGAATCTCACAATTCGATGTGGCGCTCTTTTCGAAGCGGCTTCAGCAACAACGTCCGGGAAGTCGCCCATTACTTTTAAGAGGTCAAATTCGACTTCCGATCCAAGCAACGAAATATCTGCCTGATCAGAAACTTGAATTCCTTTTTCTTCACCAGAACGCAAAATACTTGCGATCCGTGCATGAGCATATTGTACGTAATAAACCGGATTTTCATTTGAAGTCGACTTCGCAAGCCCCATGTCAAAATTCATATGTGTATCCGAACTCCGCATTGCAAAAAAGTATCTCGTTGCATCCAGACCAACTTCTTCAATCAAATCCCGCATTGTAACAGATTTCCCTGTCCGTTTACTCATTTTCACTTGCTCACCATTTTCATAAAGGTGAACCAGTTGAATGATTTCCACTTCAAGTTGGCTTGGCTTATAACCTAGCGCTTCAATCGCAGCACGCATTCGAGGAATGTAACCATGATGATCAGCTCCCCAGACATCAATCAAAATATCAAAGCCACGATTTAGCTTATCTAAATGATAAGCAATATCCGGGAAGAAATAAGTATAACTTCCATCAGATTTAATCAGCACTCGGTCTTTATCATCCCCAAAGTCCGTAGTTCGAAGCCACGTTGCACCATCTTGTTCAAACACATAACCATTTTCGCGTAGCTTTTCAAGCGTCGGCAAAATTTTATTATTTTCATAAAGCGAGGTTTCGCTAAACCAGCTGTCAAAATGAACCCGAAACTCATCTAAATCCGCTTTAAGTTTCTCTGTTTCAAACGCTAGCGCATCCTTTCGAAATACATCGCGGCGTTCTTCCTCGCTCGCATCCACATACTTATCGCCGTATTTGTCTGCAAGTTCTTTCCCAAGTTCGACAATATCTTTCCCGTGGTAACCATCTTCTGGAAAAGGTTTGTCAATGCCCAAAGCTTCAAAGTAACGCGCCTCTGAAGAAAGCACCAGATTTTGAATTTGGTTACCGGCATCATTCACATAATATTCACGTTCAACGTCAAAGCCGGCCATATCCATAATGTTTGCAAGAGAATCACCAATTGCAGCACCGCGCGCGTGACCTAAATGCAAGTCCCCAGTTGGATTCGCCGAAACAAATTCAATTTGAATCCGCTCCTTCTTACCAAAATCAGACTGCCCGTAAGCCTCACTCTCTGCAAGAACAGCAGGGATGACTTTCGTTAAATAACGGTTATCTAGGAAAAAGTTGATGAACCCAGGGCCCGCAATTTCAATTTTTTCGATTTGTGAGCTTTCTGTATCAAACTCTTGGATAATACTTTCGGCAATTGCTCTTGGTGCTTTTTTGGCAACACGAGCAAGCTGCATCGCAATGTTTGTCGAATAGTCGCCATGCGATTTTTCCTTTGGTACTTCAAGAAGAATTTCTGGTACATCAGCTTCACTAATTCCAGTTGCTTTTAGAACAGCTTGCTTAATTTGTCCAATCAAATTCTCCTGTGTTTCTTTAATTAAATTCATTTGGGTCCTCCTCTATCCGCATCGTTACCTCATATGAACCCACATAGGTTCCCGCACTCAGCAAGTCATACTGAAATGCTACTTCTCCTTGTGCCGCATCTTGACTGAACGCTTCACTATAGCCGACCAGTTCCGATTCAAATAAAAACTTGCCGGCGCCAGACTCGACTGAAGCTGTACTTCTACTTTTATCTTTAAAAAAGTGTAGACGCATATTAACCGCGCCATTTCTTAACAGCAGAAGCTCTGTTTCTGAAACTTTAAGAACCGAGCGGATTTTTCCTTCCACTTGCTGTTCCTCATATTGGAGATAGATATTCCCCTCGTCACGATAAAAAACGCCTGGAACAGTGATTTCAGTTTTTTCCAGAGCATCCATTTGCCGTACTAGATTGGTAATTTGAATTCTTACCGACTTACGTTCTTTTACCATCCTTCAGATTCCTTTCGAAGAGAAGTGTAGACGTACTATATTATAGAAAAAAAAGCACAGAAAAGCAAATCACCTAGAAGAAAATTCCTTGATAGAATACCGTCATGCTATTGATGAAGAACGGGATTACCGTCCTAAAAATCGGCCCAATGGTAAAATTATATAACGGGGTTAGCGCGATAATAAGAAAAATTAAAAAGGCATATTGCTCAAGTGGCGCAATTTTTTCACGGAAACGCATTGGCAGAAATTCAAGTACAATTTGATAGCCATCGAGTGGCGGAAATGGAATTAAATTAAAAACAAACAGCACTAAATTTAATTGAATAAAAATCGTGAAAAAATTAGGCCAAATCGCTCCTGTTAAAATGGCATTATCATGGCTAACAAGAAGCATGAAAATGCCCATTGCAATAAAAGCTAGCAATAAATTACTGATCGGACCAGCAAGGGAAACTAAGATGCTTCCTAAGCGGCGCTTCTTTAATTTAAACTGGTTAACAGGCGTAGGTTTAGCCCAGCCAAATCCAACTAAAATGACCATCAATAGGCCGATAAGATCCACATGTACAAAGGGATTCGGAGAGAGGCGCCCTTCTTTTTTGGCCGTATCATCGCCAAATAATAGCGCCGTAAAAGCATGAGCCCATTCGTGGACAGTAAATGCAATTAAAATTGAGACAAGGACATATGGAAGCGTCTCAAGTGGGTAAGCTAAAAAGTTACTCATTCAATTATTCCTTTCGTTTCCCTAAAATTTATATTATAATGGCACTATCCAAATAATAGCAGAGGTGATAACCATGCCGATTGTAACTATCAAATTTTTAGAAGGCAGAAGTGACGACCAAAAAAAGGCACTTGTGAAAAATGTGACAGATGTCGTCTCAGCTGACTTAAATGCGCCTAAAGAAAAAATTCATGTTGTATTAGAAGAAATGAAGAAAACCGATTACGGTGTTGCGGGCATCCGCAGCTCAGACTTGTGATCACTGAACCTTGCCGCTCGTGGCAAGGTTTTTTACTGCATTTCTTTTTCGTGGATGAGCGACGCCATTTCTTTCGCCACATCAATTGGAATTCGCCCATTTTCAATGAAATCCAGCGGGAAATACAACTTGATATCCGTTCGAATTTTACCTCCGATTGATTCTACAACGGGTGATTCAGTCGAAAGCTCATGTAACTCGCCATTTCGCATCAAAAGCTGAATCGGCGACTTTCCAGTACTTGCTCCTGGTTTATAAAGATCATATGGCAAATCCGAGGAGTAATCGATCACAAGATAGTAAGAAGGATCAACATCTGCTTTTTCTAGCAATCCCTTCATTTGATTGTAAAAGGCTTGATCTTGTGACGGTTCATAGTCGACATAATGTAGCAACCGCCTTGTTAAAAACCGATTACACAAGTCTCGTAAAATCTCATCTTCTTCTTTTTGCCAAATTGAAAAATAAAACATTAAAATAGAATCATCTAACGCTAAATATTCTTCAAGCGTTACATTTTCACAGAAAAACGGTAAAACTTCATTTGGCGTAACAGCAAACTCATATCCTTCTTGATAAAGCGATTTTGCTCGGTCTAAGATTTTCCATAAAAGCACTTCACCGCTTCGACTAACCGGATGGAAATAGACTTGCTGGTACATTTGATAGCGGCTCATCAAATAATCCTCAACCGCGTGCATCCCCGATTCTTTAATAATTACTCCATTACTATCAGGGCTTGGCCGTAAAACCCGCAGAATTCGCTCCAAATCAAATTTCCCATAGCTTACGCCTGTATAGTAAGCGTCTCGAAGCAAATAATCCATTCGATCAGCGTCGAGCTGGCTTGAAATCAGCTTCACGAGAGTTTGATTTGAATGTGTTTTATTAATGACTGAAGCCACAAGAAACGGGAAGTCTTTCCCAGCACGCATGAGTACATCTCTTACTTCCGATTTTCCCGTAATAATATTTTGTGTGAACGCCTCGTGATCTGTGTGGAATACTTTCTCAAATGCATGTGAAAACGGGCCATGTCCAAGATCGTGCAAAAGAGCCGCACAAAGCGCTGTAGCCCGTTCTGTTTCATCAAATGTATCTTCAGCAAAGGTAACATCTAAAATTTGTCTAACGATTTCATAGACCCCTAGTGAATGGTTAAACCTACTATGCTCTGCGCCATGAAAAGTGAGCGAAGTTGTTCCCAACTGACGAATTCGACGTAAACGCTGAAATTCTTTTGTCGCAATAAGATCCCAAATAATTTGGTCTTTTACATGCACAAGTCCATGGACCGGATCTTTGAATACTTTTCCTTCAGGCATCTTTTGTTGAAAGTAACTCAAATTTCGTCACATTCCCTTCACTTGATTTTTTCGTTACGCTGAATGATACGTTCAAAATATTGGGGGAGCAAGTCAAGTTCCTCAGCAGTTAATGTGCTTGAGTAAAGTTCTCCCGCATAATAGCGTAAACTGTTAAGCAAACGTAGAACAATATCATTGATTATTAATTCTTGTTCTAACGATCCAGATAGAGTTCCCATCACATCTGGATCAACATCTGGAAATTTGTATTTTTCTTGCAAATCTTTTCCGCTTCGCTCATAAAACTCGCGAATAAGAGCAGAGCGTCCATCTTGATTTCCATTTACTGCAAGATAAATTTGTACAGAAACGCCTTTTGCCATGCGTCTTTGCGCAATTCCAGCAAATTTCCGTCCCTCAATGCTCAAATCATAGCTTCCTGGGCAGTAAGAATGCGCAATTTCATACGCCTCAATGATTTGACCAAAATCAGCAAACATATCTTTAATTAATGTGAACATGGTTTCATAACCGCGATCGATTGCAATACCACGTTCTACGTCTGGTAAAATAAGAGATAAATTTAAAACGCCTGGGTCTAATACAACTGCAAGTCCCCCAGAATTGCGCAAAACAACTTGATAGCCAGCTTCTTTCAAAAACGCGATACCGTCTTGCAACTTAGGAAGCTTGGTATCCTGAATTCCTAACGAAACTGTTTTTTCATGAACCCATGCACGCATAGTTGGTGGGCTATCTTTTTTCCCAACGGTTCGACAAAGGGTGTCATCTGTTGCATAAGACTCGAGTGCGCTAAAAGCAGGATTTACAATCGTTTGGTCAATAAATCGCCATTTTGATTGTTTAAGTAAGCCTTCTTCCAATAAAGTCACGGTGCAAACTCCTCTACTTTTCTTTTTTGCTATTATAGCACACCAAGCCACTCTATGGGAGCAAATCCCCTAAAATCGCCATTTGCCTTCAAATTTATTTTTTTACTTCACTTTTTTAGGTTTAAGCCAAAAAAAACATAATATGACTGCTAAAAAGAAAATTTGTTTTTTCATACTCATCCAACTTTCTCGTTTCTTTCTCTTTTCCCTTGTCTTCCTTTACTTCAAACAAAAAACGAGACTCTTTGGGGAAAGTCTCGTTTTTTTATATGAAAAGCTAGGGAGCTTTTTAAGCGATATTAATACTCATAGGGGTCACGGCTATTTTTATGATTTTTACGGTTATCTCCAGACCACAATTTATAAAGCAAGAAGATAATTCCTGCCAAAATTAGAATCGGGAATAGGAAGTGTAAAGTGATTCCAATAATTTTTAAAACGATATTTAAACCAATAAGTGCTAAAACAACTGTTAAAAAGTATTTCCAAAAGTTATTCATAATCAATCTCCTCATTTCTTTTTATTATTTAGATGAAACAACCTGTATATCTGAAAGCTCTTTTGAACGAACAACCATCTGATTGTCTTGAATGACTAAGCGATACGATTTATTCATTTCTAGCTCATCATTTGAATAAAACTTTAATTGAGTAGTTTTGCCAGAGGGCGCTTTGCAATCTTCTTTAAAAACATAGCCTTTAAACTTTGCTTTCTGAACTTTTTCACCTGAATGTTTTATTGTCACTGTGTATGTATCAGATGCCTCTGCAAACGGTGAACCTAGTTCAATAAAAACCATTACGATTACAAAAACTGCAGCTAATAATCCAAATATTGCCCTTTTCATTTTTATTGCTCCCTTATTTGATTTGATAAACTTATTATAAAGGGAATGGAGCATTATCAAAAAAGGCTGCAGAATGAATCTTATATCATTCCTTAGTCTGATATCGGAATCAGCCCATAAAAAAACCACTATACGTGCATTGCCCCTTATTATCGGGTCTGCGTGCGCATAGTGGTTTTTTATCATTTATTTAACAATCAATTTTGTGTCTTTCGGAATTCCAAAGTACACTTTAAATGTTTCTTCTTGGAAACTACCTGGAACTGGCGTGCCATTCCATAAAAAGTCCTCGTACGGAAGGCGTTTTAAGGTTACTGCTTTTTCGCCGCTCTTCACTTGTTGTTTCACTTCTTCCATTCGCTCGTTATCGGCCGCTTTGATGTGATAAAAAACAACACCATAAGCCAGTGCAACAACAATTGTTAGTCCAGCAATTGGAACCAGCCAATTCGAAAAATCAATCCAATCTGATTCATAGGCAAAAACAAGTAAACGAATAATGTAAAGAACAAACATCAGGTACGGAATTACAAAACAACGTGCACCGATTGGCGTGATTAAGAAAAGTGGTGCAGACACAAAGGCCGCCGAAATTAAGTAAAAGGAAAGTTCAACTTTTAAATTGCGATTCGAAATAAATAGAATGACACTTAAAATTAAAACTAAGTAAAACAAAACAGATAGCCACGCTTCAAAATTTGCGTTTTTCACAGGATTTGTGAAAAAGCTTAAATGAAGTGTATTTTTAACAATCGGCACGTAAAATGCGTAGATAGTTAAAATAAAAATAAAGCTATTTTTTATAATCAATAATCCCGTTGAAAGGTTTCTACCTGCTTTAACAAGCAACAAGATTGTCACGAGTGCGAGCACAATGTTGAGCCACATATTGTTCATGATGAACAGCTTATACATATCCGTGTAGAAAACTTCATAGATTCTTGAAAAAAGTCCTTGATTTGTTTCGACGGAGCGATAATTGTCGGCACCGCTGAAGATTTTCACATAGGCTCCATTTGTGAACATGATTACAGCACCTATAAGCGTCCCAACAAAGTACAAAGCTTGGAAGAAATACAATTTACGGAACTTCATAAAGCTATATACGATGATAAACAGCGCTGCAAACACATTGTAAATAGTGGCATGCTCGACAAAAAGTTGCGAGACAACTCCTAATGGAAGAGCTATACAAACAACAAACGGGCTATACCTTGGCGCTTTATCATAAAAGACATTTTTGATAATCAAGATATACAGCAAAATACAAAATATAGCTGTATTGTAATTAGCAAATCCTGCCGCCCAAGTAAAGGTGGATTTCAACATGCCAAGCGGAACTGAAAGCACGAGGAAAAAGCTCAAGAAACTTAATGTTAACTTGCTGGTTCTTGCAATAAGTAGGGGTAAAACAACGAGCGCTGACCCCAAAACCCCCATTAACAAGTAGCGAATAAAGTTAGAACGTGTAATTAAAATTTCTGTTAGATTTCCTAAATATCTGCCATTGTAATCTTTAAACCAATTACCTAGGCGATCTGTCCCAAAGTGAATCGCCCACGTCCAGTCATCATGCGTAAGTGGCGTCAAATATGATAAAAAAAAGTAAAATACAAACAAGATAAAACTGAAAATCACTAGATGTAAACTGTTGATTTTTTTTGCCATTATTTTTCTCTCTATCCCTTCTTGTTAACCATTTCTTTGTCTTCGTTATAACTTTCCACAAAATAAAGTGGTCTCTTTTTAACTTCTTGGAAAATCCGTCCCAAGTACTCACCAATAATTCCTATACTAATAAGCTGTACGCCACCCAAGAACAGGATAATGATCATGAGCGAAGGAAAACCGCTTGTGTCTGCACCAAAAAGCAATGTTTTGATAAACAAATACACCATATAAATAAAAGCCGCCGCAGATACAACAAAACCACTATATGTAGAAAGTCTGAGAGGAAAAGTTGTATAAGAAGTAATTCCTTCAAGCGCCAAGTTAATTAGTGACCTGTAGCTCCATTTGGATTCCCCATCATAGCGAGGGGCAGCATCGAACGCTACTTCTATTTTTTTTGAAACCAATCCAGCTATAAAGGCCTTTTGTATAGCGGTTTGACTCGCGCATTTGTTTGAGCGCTTCAACACAACGTTTATCTAACAAACGAAAATCGCCTGCATCTGGAAGAACAGGAATGCGCGCGACTTTTTGAAGAATTCGATAATACAATTTTGAAGTGGCTTTTTTGAGCCATGTTTCACCTTCACGTCGATTTCTTTTAGCATACACATCTTCATAGCCTAGCTCCCAAAGTTTAAGCATTTCTAAAATCACTTCTGGAGGATGTTGCAAATCAGCATCCATCGTAACAAGTGCGTCACCTTTCGCATAATCAAACCCTGCTGCCATGGCAACTTCTTTCCCGTAATTACGTGACAAGTCAACATATACAACTCGGTTATCTTTTTCGTGTAGGGCTTTCATTTGATCAAGTGTCCCGTCTTTACTTCCATCATTAATGAAAAGCAGTTCAAATGTATAAGATTCCTTCACTTGATCCATTACTTCCACAACACGTTCATAAAGCGGAACGATCATTGTTTCTTCATTGTATGCAGGAACAGAGATAGTCAAAAGCTTCAATTAAGGTGTTCCTCCTTTAATATTATTCTGTAGCTTTTTAAAATGCAGTTATATTCATAGTTTATCACAAAAAATATCTCATATCACTATAATTTTAGACAAAAAAACAGCAGCCCGCAGGCTGCTGTTTTTATTCAATCTCTATTTTTATTTTTTGTGTAACCACTTATAGTTTTCTGTTCCGATCGGATAAGCAATGTAATCCGCTAAATCAGCTTTTTCCAGATACGCACGACCACCTTGGTAAAGTGGGATTAACACGGCATTATCTTTTAAGAGAATCTGTTCTGCTTCAAGAAGTGCATCAAACCGTTTGTTCAAATCATTTGCGAGTTTCCCTTTCGCACCTAAAACAAGTTCGTCATATTTTGCATTTGAAAAACCTGTGTGGTTGCCAGGGCTACCTGTCAAGAACAAGTTGAGGTAAGTTAATGGATCTTGATAATCGCCGCCCCAACCGCCAAGAAGCAGTTCAAAGTCTTGTGTGACATCAGCCTTAAAGCTAACTTGTGTGGGAACATTTTTCAACTTCACTGTTAAACCAGGCAAATTCGATTCTAGTTGATTTTGAATAAATTCAGTTTGCTTTTTAATCAGCGAAGTATCACCCGCTGTTAAAGTGAGTGTTAACTCGGTTTTCCCTAGTTCCTTGAGTCCTTTTTCAAAATAACTTTTCGCTTCATCTTTATCATAAGTCACGAGTGGCCCATTAATCTTTCGAAAATCTTTTCCATTTTCAGGGCTGAACATAATTCCACCTGGAACATCGCCATCAAGCGGCTCCGAGCCATTTGCAAGTAATGTATCGACAAGCCCTGTCTTATCAATTGCCATCGCAAGTCCACGCCGAATATTCAAATTAGCTAGATCGGTTTTTACTCCGTCTTTTCCTTGGTTCATTTTCATGTAAACCGATCGACCTGTCGCCATTTTATGAAACTCTTTATCGTTTTCAAATTGCTTCACAAAATCGCCATCGAGCTCAACACGATCGAGTTTTCCAGTGTTATATAAATTAAGCGCGGCATTCGTGTCTTTTACAACTGTCACATGAATTTTATCCGCTTTTACATTCTTTTTATCCCAATACTTCGGATTTTTAACATAATCAAACGTTTGGCTCGTACTATCCCAATTTTTCAAAAGGAAAGGTCCATTTGAAAGTAGTGTATCGCTATTTGTTCCATAGCGATCGCCTTCTTTTTTAAGTTGCGCTTCTTTTTGCGGGAAAAACGTTCCCGTTGTTAACAACTCTTTAAAGATAGGTACCGGGTTTTCTAAATCAATTTGAAGCTTCTTCTTGCCTAAAGCTTTAATCCCTAATTCACTAGGCGGAAGCTCTCCTTTTAAAACTTGTGTTGCATTTTTTACAATTTCTTCCATTTGAGGTCCGTAAGCCGCCGCTGTTTTAGGATCTACAACTTTTTTCCACGCAAACTCAAAATCAGCTGCCGTTACAGGGCTACCATCCGACCAGTTCGCATCTTTTCGAATATCAAAAATAAACGTTTTCCCATCATTTTTAACAGTCGGCTCTTTTGCAGCAAGTGCGAGCTTAGGTTTTCCTTTTTTATCCAAGCGATATAAACCTTCAAAAACCTGATTAACCACCTTAAAACTGGCTCCATTGTCTGCTGTAATCGGGTTAACACTAGGCACCGCAGACGTTTCCATAACATTAACAACTTTGTTTTCTCCTGCCCGTTTGTCCTTATTTTCCCCCGAATCCCCTTCGCTCGCGCCACATGCCGTAAGCGCTAAAACACCAAGTACCAAACTACCTGCTAGAAACTTCTGTCCCCTTTTACGCATTTTATTCCTCCTTATGTTCTTGTATGTACTTCTCCTTCTCGGAAGCGCTTTCCAAAGGACTCAAAAAAAGACGAGAGACTTAAAAATCGGGATAAGCCTTCCGTCTTTTATTATAGTATCAACTGTACCTGTTGTAAACAAAATCTGTATTAATAATTATCTTTTATTCAAGTAAACGCCAGATCCAACAACAATAATACACACTGCGGCAACCATGATCATCATAAAGTAACTTGGATCGTTTCGCATAAAAACAGCGAGAATCAAACATGCCACACCAAAAAAGACAAGCGATGCAATCGTAATTTTTTTCCACAAATTTTTAGCATATGCATCTGTTTTTTTAAAGCCAACAAGCCGCAAGAAAAGAAATACTTTTTTTGAATAGCTAAGATAAACGGCAAGTAGCAATGTAAAAGCGCTCGCCGCAAGTAATGCAAATCGCCCTGTTGGAATCTCATAACCAAGCCCGTAAGCAATCAAACTCAGTTGTACAATGGCAAGTAAAACTAGTAAAAGACGGAAGCAATATTCAAATTCCAATTTACTTTCTGCTTTTACTTTCTCCTTGCCATAATACTCCGTCCCGGTGAACATCACCATTAAAAACGGAATCAGGATAAGTCCAAGCCACTTCTGCATGAACATATCCGGAGAGAAGTCACTGCCGAAATGAACGGCCATTTCCGCCGGAAGTAGCGGATAACTGACTAGGGAAGCTGCCACCGTGATTAAAATAACCAAACTTGGAAACATCCCGATTTTTTTCATCTCCTTCACCTTCCTATACTTAAAAAATTAATTTAAAAGCACAGCGAGGTCATTCCGCGTTTCTACCAGTCTGATGTTTGTCATTTCTTCTAGCTGTTTTTTCGTCTCCTGATAACCCTCGCTTGTAAGTGCGCGTGTCGCTCCCAAATAAACAATCACTTGGAAACCCGCTCTTTCAAGCTGAATCACAGTTGTTTTGACACAAAAATCAAAAGCAAGTCCTCCGACCACCACAATATCTACTTTTTTTTGCTTCAAAAATTCGATTATGCCCGTTGAAAGTTCTTCTTTAATATCATGATAGCAAGCGCCATATGGATGCAAATCAGGCTCCATTCCCTTCCAAACAAAATAATCATATTCCGTCGGCTTTGGGAGGCCTTTAAGAAGTTCAAACCCCTTTGTTCCCGGCTCACAGTGCCTCACCCATGTTAAATCAGCATTTGGATAGTCAAGCGGCTTAAGCATATCTTCACTTTTATCCACCACCCAAACCGCATTTGCTGGATGGGCATCTTTACTTGCCACGCGAACATCCCCAAGTGACGCCATAAATTCAAGTTCTGGAACAATTTCTTCTGCTTCTGGAACAGGAAGCTCATCTGGACATACCGGACTAAATCCATTTTGCGCATCCACATCAAACGTTGCAATTTTCATCTTTATTCTTCCTCCAATTTTCCATAAGTTAATTGGGCGAATTCGCCAAAACGCGTAACCTCTTCCAGTTTAAGGCTGTGTGGATGGTCTGCTTCAAATAGCGGAATCCCGCTTCCAAGTATGACCGGTGCAATCGTGAGCACAAATTTATCGATCGCTTCTTCTTTTAAGAATTGCCGCACAAGACCTGCACCGCCAACAAGCCAGATATTCGCTCCATCAATTGTTGCAAGCCAGTCCCGCACGTTTCCTGAAACAAAAGCAGCATATTCATCAGCCGGTTCGTTTTTCGAGCGTGAAAACACGTAAACATCTTTCTTACTGTACGGAAAAGTGTCTGTTAATGAAAAAACTTGCTGGTAAGTTGTCCGCCCCATCACAACGGTATCAACGCTATCAAAAAAAGCTTCATAGCCACTATCTCCCTCACCTTGGATCTTCTCAAGCCATTCCACACTTCCAAGTTCATCCGCAATATAACCATCCAAGCTGACTGCAATATAAAGTGAGACACGTTTACTAGTCACTTTCATCAAATCCTTTCACAACCAGTTTTCCGATCATTTTTCCAGATTCTACAATTTTATGTGCATCTCGCATCGTTTCCGCGTTGATAGGTGACAAAACTTTCGTTAGCGTGCTTTTTAGCTCTCCAGATTCAAAAAGAGCACGCGCATTTTCTAAGAGTTCATGTTGTCGAATTTGATCGGTCGTTTGATATTTTGATCGCGTAAACATAAATTCATAATGAAAACCTGCACTTTTGTCTTTCAAAACACTCATTTGAACGGGATGACTAAGTTCCACGATCGTGCAAATTTGTCCTTCTGGCTTGATCGCTTGCTCCATTGCTTCAAAGTGCCGATACGTATCGTGCAAGCACAAAATATAATCGACGTTTGGGAAGCCGATTTTTGAAAGCTCATCTGGAATCGACAAATGGTGGTCGATCACAAAGTCCGCGCCGTGCTTTTCCACCCAGCTGATCGTTTCAGGTCGACTCGCTGTTGCAATCACCTTGAGCCCCGCAAGTTTCGCCAGCTGCACGGCAATTGAGCCTACACCGCCTGCTCCATTGATGATCAAAATCGATTTCCCTTGATCCTTTTCTGGCGTAATCAGTAGCCGATCGAACAAAGCTTCAGAAGCCGTAAGCGTCGTAAGCGGCATCGCAGCAGCTTCTTCATCCGTTAAATTTTTGGGCTTGTGCGCCGCAAGTCGTTCATCAATCCTTGTATATTCTGCATTGCTTCCTTGTCTTGTCACATCGCCTGCAAAATACACCTCATCGCCAACCGCAAACAAACTAACGTCGCTTCCGACTTGGGTCACTTCGCCAACTGCATCATAACCAAGAACCCGCGGCGTTGCTTCAACTCGCTCTTTAGGTGCACGCTGTTTCGTGTCGACTGGATTAACAGATACCGCCTTGACGCGAACGAGCAAATCATGTGCTTCCGGGACGGGTACCTCAAGTTCAAGATCCAGCAAACTTTCAGAATCCTCAATAGCCAAATACCGATAAAGTCCTACCGCTTTCATCCTCTTCACCCTTTCTTCCTTTTTCTATTCCCCGATCTCACCAAAGTAAAGCTTCCAATTTCAAATTCAGAAAAAGCCTGCCTAGAAATCGCATCTAAACAGGCTTTTTTCGTTGTATTAACTTTTTTCATCCAGTAAATGGCTGTCGCTAAATTTCACTTTTGCTTCATATTCTGGCGTTTTCCATTTTAACTTTTTCCCGCCTGTTTTTTCACTACTCTTAAAAAGTAATTCACTACCTTTTTTTAGTAATGGAATCGCAATAATGACACCCACAAGCGTCAAAATGGCAATAAAGGCAACAAAAAACAAACTCAGGCTTGCCGCAACAACAAAAGCTTTCTTCAAGAAATAACCTAGGTCAAAACTTTCTTCCAATTTCATCAGCTCCTCCCATTTCCTTCCGTTTTTATCATATCACGAAGCAAAAGAAGGAAGCGACTACTAGCCCTTTAGAATTTCATCACGCACAAATTGCGCGAGACCACCGGCATCATTATCCGTCGTGACAAAGTCTGCTTTTTCGCGCGCGAGCTCAATCCCATTTCCCATCGCTACACCGACTTCAGCAAGTTCGATCATGCCAACATCATTTTCGTTATCTCCAAATGCAGCCGTTTCCGCAAGATCGAGATAGCCATGTTCCGCTAGGTAGCGCAAACCATGAGCTTTATCAATTCCCTTGTTCATAATATCCACCAAGTTTTTCCCGGAGGACATCACAGACAAATCAAATTCTGCCAAGGTTTCCTTGACTTTCTTGCGCTTATTTTCGTCTTCATCAACCGCTAAAATTTTGAGCGGGAATTCTCCTTCGCCAAGCTCTTCAAGCGGCGTTTTTGTGAGCGTGATCGGCACTTGTTCATTTTCAGGGAGCTGCTTATTTTGTTCATTAAAGAAAGCAATTTTCCCCGTATTCGAAGGCCCCAGAATTCGCTCTGTTGTATAAATATGATAATCGACTTCTAGCTCAGAAAGCACAGCGAGAACGGCTTCAATCGTTTCGCGCGCTAAACTACTTTTATATAAAATTTCTCCCGTTGAAAAATCGCGAACGAGCCCACCGTTACACGAAATCACCGGAAGCGTAATTTTCAGTTCATGAATAAATGGCAAAATCGCTAAATCGAGCCTTCCCGTTGCTAAAAAGAGTTTTTTTCCTGCTTTTTGCCAGTCCAAAAGAACCGCTTTGTTGTTCGCTTCTATCTGATCTCCCTTAGTGACAAGCAGCGTTCCATCCATATCCGTTACAATCGTATTTATCATTCTTTTACACGTCCTTCTTTCAGGTTCAGTCTACTCGAATTATAGCCCGAAATGACTAGTTTGTCACGCCTGCTTCTCGTTATTATGCTATAATAAAGCCAAATTTTCAAAATCTGGAGGTCATTCTTTTGCGCAACTGCTTAAAAATCCTTTTCCTTACTGCTTTGCTTTTTCTCGTAGCCGGTTGTTCCGAGCCAGAAACACTCGAAGCGCCAGATTCCGTCAATTTGAGCAACACCGTCCCGATTATTCTTGTCCATGGGAGTGGCGGAAATGAGCACACGCTTGACGAAATCAGCGAAAACCTACAAGATAGATACCATTTTTCGAACGAGAAACTGGAGGTTTTAATTAGCTCGAAAGGCGAGCTCTCGTACCGGGGAAAACTGACCAAAAATGCGAAACATCCTATTATTGCGGTGGCGTTTGAAGACAATGAAGCGCCCATTAGCGACTGGGCAAAATGGCTCCGGATTGCGACAGATGATCTTGAAAAGCACTTTAAATTCAAGAAAATGGATGGCGTGGGCTATTCAAACGGCGGCTTAGCCCTTTCTGCGTACGTGCAGGACAATCAAGCCACTCCGCGTTTTCAAAAAATTATTACGCTCGGTGCGCCGTTTAACGACTTAAGTGAGGAAGACAACGCGGGTGATGCCAATTTCAAAAACGTGGCGCATCAAACAGCGATGCTCAAGAGTTTTCTATCCAAAAAGAAGCAAAATCCACGCGATTTAGAATTTCTTTCAATCGCAGGCATTTCAGATGCTGAGCATAATACAGACAGCGTTGTCCCGCTTCAAAGTGCACTTTCTTCACGACTCATTTTTGACAACATCTACGTGTACATGGAAAAAATCGAACGTGGCGAAGAAGCGAGTCATCAAGCCATCTTTAAATCTGCGGAATCCATCGAGCTCATTCACTGGTTCCTAGCCGAATACACCTCCCCAGAAAAATCCGTATATCAACTGGCCAAATAAAAACTGCCGCTCTAAGATAGAGCCGCAGTTTTTATTTTTCTATCAAAATTCGTTCTGGGCGACTATAAATGTTCATCGTTTCCTCTCGAATAAAACCAACAGCAGTAATCCCAAGTTCTTCTGCCATTTGAATCGCGAGTTCTGTCGGGGCGGAACGAGATAAAATGATGCCACATCCGATTTTGGCCGTTTTTACTAAGATCTCCGAAGAAATTCGACCGCTGAAAATCACAATTTTGTCATTTACACTCATTCCCGCTTCTAAGCAGTGCCCATAAATCTTATCAAGCGCATTGTGCCGCCCAATATCCATCCGCGTGAGCAGCACTTCTTCGGTTGAACACAAACCTGCATTATGCACCCCGCCCGTCCGGTGAAACGTTTTCGAAGCTTCTTCAAATTCAGCCATCAAGTGAAAAATCGTTTCTGGCTTTAAGCTGATCGAAGTTTCATTAAAACTTTCCAGCAAGGATGCATCCGATTGAAAATAGAAATTTTCGCGTGATTTTCCACAACAGGAAGTAATGTAACGCTTCGCACGATATTTCGCATTAAATTTGTTAACAAAATTCGCCGTCACATATGCATGTCCAGTGGATTCTACAATTTCAATTTGGTCAACGTCTTGTACGCCTCGAATAACACCTTCCGAAGTTAAAAAACCGATGACCAGATCTTCCAAATATTCTGGTGTACAAACAATCGTAACGAGCTCTTCACGGTTCACATAAATGGTTAGCGGGTATTCAACCGCAACAAGCGCTTCTTGATCACGCTTTGCTTTCCCGTCTTCATAACGAACCATTCTTTCGTTTGCACTCGTCTCCATCCTGCTCCCCCTCTAAGGAAAAGCCTCCAAACAATACACTTGGAGGCCCCTCTTTGTTATTTTAATCCTTTACCCATTTCCTTCAGAAAAGCAATGCCATAACGCAGCGCCCGATTGACATCCGGATCTTTCATCGCCTTCATCAAACCGAACAAGCCAACAATTGATTCATCTTTTGCCGCTTTATTCGCTTCGCTCGCAGCACTTTTCATTTGACCAATCATCGCTTCCGTTTGTTCAGGCTTTGTTTCTGTAAGCAATTGACCAGAAATCATCAAATTATTGATCGCATTCGTCGTTGGTTCTTTGCGCCATTCATTTAAGAATGTCTTCGCAATATCTTCTTTCGCTTTCATAGCGCTATTTACCGCTTCAAGCGCTCCTGCATCATGAAGCAATTTAACAAACTCCAAAATTTCCTTAAAACCTGATTCATCTTGCGCAATAGTTTGTTTTAGCTCTTCTAATTGTTCCGCTTCCTTTTCCTCTGGAGAAGGTGAAACATCACGAATTTTTGAAATTGGTTCAGCCATTTTCTTTCTCTCCTTTACAACCGCAGCTTCCGCCACAAGCACAATTCACTTTTGAAATAGGAACATAGTCATTTCGTTTCCATTTCCGTTCCACTTCTACGCCATTTTGCGGATAGCGTTTACGGTTCCGCGGGTTATGCTCTGGGAGCGGATTTTTACCTTCTTTTTGTAAAACTTCCATCGCTACTTTTGTTTGTTTAAATGCCGGTGTCTTCGTCCGAACATCTCCCGTACTACTTGTTAGCAAGTTTACAGCCGTTTCACTGCTCACAGAGTGCATTGGCACATAAACTTCTTTTCCTTTCATTCGTTCTGTTACAACTGCACGCAATTTAATATGGCCATATGGCGAACTTAAACGAACGAGCGAGCCACTTTCAACGCCGCGTTCTTTTGCAAGCTCCGGTGAAATCTCAACGAATACTTCTGGAAGTTTATAATCTAGCCCCTTCGATTTGTCCGTCAAGTTCCCTTCATGGAACTGCTCAAGCAAGCGCCCATTATTGAGCTGCAAGTCATATTCATCTGGGAATTCAATTGGCGGTACATAAGGAAGTGTCGAGAACTGCGCTTTTCCATCAGGGAAATTAAATCTTTCCTTATAAAGAAGCGGCATATCTTGACCCGTTTCATCAACCGGCCACACTAAGCTGTCAAAGCCTTCCATTCGGTCATAACTTACACCACGGAAAAACGGCGCTAGACGGGCAATTTCGTCCATAATTTCGCTAGGATGACTGTAATTCCAGTCTGCTCCACAAGCGCGCGCTACTTCTTGCGTAATCCACCAGTCAGGTTTCGAATCGCCAAGTGGTTTCATAACTTCGTATAGACGCTGAACTCGGCGTTCTGTGTTCGTAAACGTTCCTTCTTTTTCAAGAGAAGGCGAAGCCGGTAAAACAATATCAGCAAATTGCGCCGTTTTTGAAAGAAAGACATCTTGTACGACAAGAAAATCAAGTTTTGCTAGGGTATCTTGAACGTGATTCGAGTTAGAATCCACCCAAGCCATTTCTTCACCAACTAGATACATACCGTGCAAAGTGCCTGCTTCAATCGCATCGAGCATCTCGTTATTTTTCAGACCTGGAGTTTCCGAAATTGGAACCCCATATTCCGCTTCAAAGCGAGCTCTTACATCAGCATCGCCAATCGGTTGCACGCCAGGAAGCACATTTGGAAGTGAGCCCATGTCACAAGCACCTTGAACGTTATTGTGACCACGAAGCGGGAATGCCCCAGCTCCATTTCTGCCGTAGTTTCCGGTCACAAGAAGTAGATTTGAGATAGCAGATGAAGTATGCGAACCGGCAATATTTTGCGTAACGCCCATTCCCCAACAAATCGAAGTGCCATCTGCTTCGTGAACCATTTCGGCAATTTCCTTAAGCGTATCTACAGAAAGCCCCGTTTCTTGTTCCGCATATTGCAACGTAAACGGTGCTAAGAATTCCAAATACTCATCCACATTCGAAATGCGTTCATTCATAAAGGCTTCATCATGCCAGCCTTGGTCGATGATATATTTTGCGACCGCGGTCAGCCAAACAAAGTCCGTTCCTTGTTTTGGTCGAACAAATTTATCTGCCCGTTCTGCCATTTCGTGTTTACGCAAATCTGAAACAAACAATTTCGCGCCATTATATTTGTGCGCCCGCTTGATTCGACTCGCGATAACCGGATGCCCATCCGCAGGTGAACAGCCGACAAGCATGATAAGTCCTGCTGACTCAATATCTTCAACCGTTCCCGAATCCGCCCCGATTCCAACTGTCCGAGTAAGACCATCAGAAGCTGGCGCTTGACAGTAACGTGAACAGTTATCCACATTATTCGTTTCAAAAACTTGGCGTGACAACTTTTGCACCAAATAGTTTTCTTCATTTGTAGTCTTCGAAGAACTGATAAATCCAAGTGCATCACTGCCGTATTTCGCTTGAATTTCCCGCAAACGCGTTCCAATCGTTTCAAGCGCTTTTTCCCAGCTAACCGGTACAAATTCGTCGCCTTCTCGCATGAGCGGTGAAGTGAGACGTTTCTTGTCATTCACAAAGTCCCAACCGAATTTCCCTTTCACACAAGTGGCAAACTTATTAACTGGACCTTCCCCAGTTGGTTCTACTTTCAAAATTTTACGGTCTTTTGTCCAAACCTCAAACGTACAGCCTACGCCACAAAACGTACAAACTGTTTTCGTTTTCTTCGTCCGTGTATCACGCATGGCCGCTTCAACTTCAGAAACCGCAAAAACAGTTTGATAGTTTGGCTCCACTTTTTTCACAAGATCAATCATCGGATCAAGCACGTCTTCGTCTAGTCCTGTCATAAATCCAGCCTGCCCGAGCATCGATTTCTCCATCATCGCGTTACAAGGACAAACCGTTGAACACAGCCCGCAAGAAACGCAAGATGAGAGGTTCGCCGGTTTATCATCATCCCAAATAACTCTCGGCTGATCTCTTTCCCAATCGATCGATAGCGTTTCATTGACTTGGACACTTTGACAAGCTTCGACACAGCGCCCACAAAGAATACATTGATCTGGATCATAACGATAAAATGGATGCGAAAAATCATTTAGATAACCCTTTTCGCGGTACGGACGTGACTGGCCTTCAATGCCTAACAGTTCCGTTGTATTATGTACACGACAATTCCCGTTATTATTATCGCAAACCGTACAGTACAACAAATGATTTTCTAAAATGCGGTCCATGGCTTCAAGTTGTGCATCCGTTGCTTTTTCAGAATCCGTTTCAATCTTCATACCCGGCTTAAATTCAGTACTACAAGCACGCATTAATTCGCCGTCCACTTCGCACATACAAGTGTCGCAAGATTGGATAGGTCCCATTTGCTCACTGTAACAAATATGCGGATGTTTAATTTCTTGTTCATTCAGATAGTCTAAAATTCGTTGCCCTTCATCCACCTCATGTGGCTTCCCGTTAATCTGAACGGTGATTCTTCCTGCCATAAAAGCTCCTCCTCCTTACTATTTAAGAAAACGATTACATACTTTTGATTATAGCAGATTTTATGTGAATTTCACAGTAAAACTTTAATTGAGAATGCTTATCAAATAGCGTAATATAGCCAATTCCGCTATCTCGAATGATTGTTCAAATAAAAAAAGCTGCAACCGGAAATATATACCCGATTACAGCTTCTCTCTAACTATTTTTTGAAAAAATCTTTGACGTTGTTTAACAAATCAGTAGGTGCGCCGAGCTGTTCTCCGATGGAATTTTTCACTTCATCCACCTTGTCGCTAAGACCGCCCGTTAACTCACTTGGATCAACTTGTTCAACGGTTTCCGTCACTTTATCCGTGCCAGCTTCAACTTGATTCGTCACTTCTTCCGTGGTTTCCGAAATTTGTTCGCCAGTGCCACCGAGGAATTCCGTAAGCTTATCCCCGGCCAAGTTTTTCAATTGATCAAACAGCGGCATAGAAACGCCTCCTTCGACTTGATTTGCTATCAAGCATAACATAGAATTTGAAGTTTCTCGCCCCTCCTGACCATCTGTTAAACAACTTTAATAAAATTTACAATCTCTCAAAAATCATTTTGCATCCATCACAATATCCGCATCTGGAATTGAAGCTGGTGAATATGGATTACTTGGCGTTTGCCATTTCAAGTGGAAGTAAGAAACTGGCGCTTCCTTATTAAAATGTTCCGTTGTAATCTTAATTGTTTGCCCAGCTTGTAAGTAGCGGAAGTTGGATAGAGCTCCACCAATCACATTATCATGGTCAATAATTTTTTCATCATCTAAATAAACGGTTCCAGCGTCATCTGTTTCAACGGAGAAAGTATATCTACCCGTTTCTTTGACCGTCACATATCCGACTTTTTTCACTTTATAGTAATCTGTTCCAAGACCCGGATATGGTTCTTCGTTGTTGTAGTCATCGTCAAAGTTTACAGCTGTTCCCGTTCCCTTCTCAACAAAGTAACCGAGTGACCTTGGATAGTCGTAGAAAGTAACACCGACTCCTTGGCTCACTTTTTTAGTAACAGTCACTTGAACAGTTGCTGTGATGCCATTGGACGTGCGTACCGTAATCGTTGTCTTTCCAGGTGCCTTGGCTACCCAATTTCCTGATTGATCTATCATCATGATTTCTGGATTTGCACTTGTATAAGTTAATGTCTTGTCAGTCGCATTACTTGGTGAGATGGTCACATTTAGCTTACCTGTATCACCAACGATTTGGTTTAACTCTTTTGGCTCCACTGTAATGTTGTCCACTGGAATATCTTTTGCTTTAACTGTTACTTGAACATAAGCTGTAACTCCATTATAAGCACGCACCGTAATCGTTGTCTTACCTGGAGCTTTAGCCACCCAATTTCCTGATTGATCTATCGTCATAATCCCTGGGTCGGCACTCGTATAAGTTAATGTTTTATCGGTTGCATTGCTTGGTGAGATTGTCACATTTAGTTTGCCTGTATCCCCAACAATTTGATTCAATTCTTTTGGTTCCACTGTAAGGCTTTCGACTGGAATGTCTTTCGCTTTGACCGTTACTTGAACAGTCGCTGTAATGCCATTCGACGCACGCACTGTAATGGTTGTCTTACCGGGTGCTTTAGCTACCCAATTACCCGCTTGATCTATTGTCATAATCCCTGAATCTGCACTTGTATATGACAACGTCTTGTCCGTCGCATTACTTGGCGAAATTGTCACATTTAGTTTACCCATGTCGCCAACAATTTGATTCAATTCCTTTGGTTCCACTGTGATACTTTCTACTGGAATGTCTTTCGCTTTGACTGTCACTTGAACAAATGACATCAAGCCATTTTTTGTCGTTACAATCAAAGTTGTTTTACCAACAGATTTCGCTATCCAATTTCCGTCTTTATCCACTGTCATGATATCTGGATTAGCGCTTGTAAAGGTTAGACTTTGATCTGTTGCATTGTTTGGCGTAAATGTCACGTTTAACTTGCCCATGTCACCGACCACTTGGTTCAATTCTTTTGGTTCCACTGTGATGCTTTCGACTGGAATATCTTTTGCTTTAACCGTCACTTGAACATATGACATCAAACCATTTTTTGTCGTTACAATCAAAGTTGTTTTACCAACAGATTTTGCTACCCAGTTACCATCTTTATCTACTGTCATAATCTCTGGATTGACACTTGTAAAAGTTAACGTCTTATCCGTTGCATTGCTTGGCGAAAACGTTACATTTAGCTTACCTGTGTCGCCAACAATTTGATTCAATTCTTTTGGTTCCACTGTGATACTTTCCACTGGGATGTCTTTTGCTTTAACTGTCACTTGAACAGTCGCTGTAATGCCATTCGTTGTTTTCACCGTGATTGTTGTTTTACCGGGTGCTACAGCTACCCAATCCCCAGATTGATCTACCGTCATAATTTCTGGATCGGCACTCGTATAAGTTAATGACTTGTCAGTCGCGTTGCTTGGTGTAATGGTTACGTTTAGCTTGCCCGTATCCCCAACAATTTGGTTCAATTCTTTCGGTTCTACCGTAATGCTTTCCACTGGGATATCTTTCGCTTTAACCGTTACTTGAACAGTCGCTGTAATGCCATTCGCTGTTTTCACCGTGATTGTTGTTTTACCTGGTGCTACCGCTTTCCAGTTGCCGTCTTTATCTATTGTCATAATCTCTGGATTCGCACTTGTATAAGTTAATGTCTGATCAGTTGCATTGCTTGGTGTGATCGTTACATTTAACTTACCCGTATCCCCAACAATTTGGTTCAACTCTTTCGGTTCCACTGTAATACTTTCCACTGGGATATCTTTCGCCTTGACTGTTACTTGAACAGTCGCTGTAATACCGTTCGCAGCTTTTACTGTAATCGTTGTTTTACCCGGAGCTTTGGCTACCCAATTCCCAGCTTGATCTATTGTCATAATCTCCGGATCGGCACTCGTATAAGTTAACGACTTGTCGGTCGCGTTGCTTGGTGTGATCGTCACACTTAACTTACCTGTATCCCCAACAATTTGATTGAGTTCCTTCGGCTCAACTGTGAGACTTTCTACAGGAATAGACTTATCTTTTAGCATTGCATCAATTCCAGCAATCGAATCTGCTCCAGTCAAATCATAAAAATTCGAAACCCCATCTTCGCTAAACGAACTTGGAACTGCGACTTCTTTTCCATCAGGAATATTTAATTTCAAATAGTAAGTGCCTTTAGGCAAGTTATTGAATACATATTTACCAGAAATCCCTGTAACTGTTTGTCCAAGAGCTTTTCCGTCAGAACTATATAATGTAACTGTCAAACCACTATATCCAATTCCTGAAGACTTATCTTTTATAGTTCCTGAAAGTGAAGATTTTTCTTGTGGATTTACTGTCACTTGAACTTCAGCAGTAAGACCATTCGCTGTTTTTACCGTAATCGTTGTTTTACCAGGTGCTACCGCTTTCCAGTTACCATCTTTATCCACTGTCATAATCTCTGGATTAGCACTCGTAAAGGTTAAACTTTGATCTGTTGCATTATTTGGTGTGATCGTTACATTTAACTTACCTGTATCGCCAACAATTTGGTTCAATTCTTTTGGTTCCACTGTGATACTTTCCACTGGAATCTCTTTCGCTTTAACTGTTACTTGAACTTCGGCAGTAATACCATTCGCCGCTTTCACAGTAATTGTTGTTTTGCCAGGTGCTACTGCTTTCCAGTTACCATCTTTATCCACCGTCATGATTTCTGGATTAGCACTTGTATAAGTTAATGCCTGATCCGTTGCATTGCTTGGCGTGATCGTCACGTTTAACTTACCTGTATCACCAACAATTTGATTGAGTTCCTTCGGCTCAACCGTAATTCCTTCAACTGGAACATCTTTATCTTTAAGCGTCGCATCAATTTCAGTTATAGAATTTGTTCCAGTTAAATCATAGAAACTCGATACGCCATCGCTACCAAATGAACTTGGAATCGTAATTTCTTTTCCTGTAGGAACCATCAACTTCAAATAATAAGTTCCCTTCGGCAAATTACTAAACACATAGCTTCCAGAAACTCCAGTAACTGTTTGTCCAATTGGTTTGCCATCAATGCTGTATAAAATGACCGTTAACCCGCTATAACCAATCCCTGAAACTTTATCTTTTACAGTTCCTGAAAGTGAAGATTTTTCTTGCGGATTTACTGTCACTTGAACTTCAGCAGTAAGACCATTCGCGGTTTTCACAGTAATTGTTGTCTTACCTGGTGCTACCGCTTTCCAGTTGCCATCTTTATCCACTGTCATAATTTCCGGATTCGCACTTGTAAAGGTTAAACTTTGATCTGTCGCATTATTTGGCGTGATGGTCACATTTAGCTTGCCAGTATCCCCAACAATTTGGTTTAACTCCTTCGGTTCAACGGTAAGACTCTCTACCGGGATCTCTTTTGCTTTGACCGTCACTTGCACTTCTGCCGTTAGCCCATTTGCTGTTTTTACCGTGATCGTTGTTTTTCCTGGTGCCACAGCTTCCCAGTTACCATCTTTATCCACTGTCATAATCTCTGGATTAGCGCTTGTATACGTCAAGCTTTTATCGGTTGCGTTGCTTGGGTTAATAGTTACATTTAGTTTGCCTTTATCCCCAACAGTTTGATTGAGTTCCTTTGGTTCAACGGTAATCCCCGTCACCGGAACATCTTTATCTTTAAGTGTTGCATCAATTCCAGCCACAGAATTTGCCCCAGTTAAATCGTAAAAACTCGATACTCCGTCCCCACCAAACGAACTTGGAATTGTAATTTCTTTTCCCGATGGAACCGTTAATTTTAAATAATATGTTCCTTTTGGAAGGTTATTAAATGCGTAGCTACCAGAAACCCCGGTAACTGTTTGCCCAATTGGTGTCCCATCAAAGCCATACAAAACAATGGTTAAACCACTATAACCGATTCCTGAAACTTTATCTTTTACAGTCCCTGAAAGTGAAGATTTTTCTTGTGGGGTTACCGTCACTTGGACTTCGGCAGTAAGACCATTCGCGGTTTTCACAGTAATTGTTGTCTTGCCTGGTGCTATGGCTTTCCAGTTGCCATCTTTATCTACCGTCATAATTTCCGGATTCGCACTTGTATAAGTTAGCGTCTTATCCGTCGCATTATTTGGCGTGATCGTTACATTTAGCTTACCTGTATCGCCAACAATTTGATTTAATTCCTTTGGTTCAACGGTAAGGCTTTCTACTGGAATCTCTTTCGCTTTGACCGTCACTTGGACTTCAGCCGTTAAACCGTTCGCTGTTTTTACCGTGATCGTTGTCTTACCAGGTGCCACCGCCACCCAGTTTCCGTCTTTATCCACTGTCATAATTTCTGGGTTCGCACTTGTATAAGTTAGCGTCTTATTCGTTGCATTGCTTGGTGTAATCGTTACATTTAACTTACCCGTATCCCCAACAATTTGGTTTAACTCTTTCGGCTCAACGACAAGATTTTCTATAGGAACTTCTTTGTCTTTCAAAGTCGCGTCGATTCCGGTAATAGAATTTACTCCTGTTACATCATAAAAGCCAGATACACCATCGCCACCAAACGAACTTGGGGTTGTGATTTCTTTACCTGCTGGAATACTTAATTTTAAATAATAAGTTCCTTGCACTAAACCATCAAACAAATAACTTCCTGTTGAGTTTGTGACTGTTTGGCCGATTGGTTTCCCCGTAATATCATAAAGAATGACAGTCAATCCGCTGTAGCCTAAGCCCGATGTTTTATCCTTAACGGTACCCGCAAGTGAAGATTTTTCTTTCTGTTTAACTGTGACTTGAACTTCAGCTGTTAAGCCATTCGCTGTTTTCACGGTAATCGTTGTTTTACCAGGTCCAACAGCCGTCCAGTTCCCATCTTTATCCACTGTCATAATTTCTGGATTCGCACTTGTGTAAGTCAAGGTTTGATTTGTTGCATTACTTGGTGTAAATGTTACTTTTAGTTTGCCTGTATCTCCCACAACTTGGTTCAATTCTTTCGGTTCAACAGTTATACCCGTTACAGGAACATCTTTATCCCGTAAAGTCGCATCAATACCACCAATTGTGTTACTACCTGTTATTTCATAGAAACCTGATACACCATCACCGCCAAAACCATTTGAATAAAAAATCTCTTTACCTGTTGGTATGTTCAGTTTGATGTAATAAGTTCCTTTTTCCAAATTCGCAAAAGAATACGCACCACTTGCGTCCGTTTGGACTGTTGCTTGTTTTATTCCACTTGCAGAATACAAATCTAATGCTACATCACCGTATCCACCTACATTTAACAAATTAATTTTTCCAGATAAACTAGACTGATTGGCTGGAACTTTTTTCTTTAGCGCCGCATTATAATCAGTAGCTTTACTTTTACCATCTACATAAATATAGGCTGTCGTTAAATCTTGATAGAATTTCTCTGAGTTACCTAATTCATAGCCTTCCGGAGCTGTTAGTTTCAAATAATAATAGCCCGCTTTCAGACCGTCAAATGAATAACTTCCATCCGCACTCGTCACGGTCGAAACACTTTCACCAGTACTTGCATAAAAGAGCGAGACTTTCACTTGACTCATCCCAATGTTTCCATTTGATAAGTCTGTAATTTTCCCACTTATCGCCGAACTTTTCGGATTAGCAACATCAACAATCGCATTAACATCACTAATATTTTGAGTCCCATCTACCTTGAGGTAACCTGTTTGACCTTGGAAAAAATAATTAGAAGAAACAAATTTATAACCATCTGGCACTTCTAATTTGACGTAATAATCCATTGCCGACAAACCGCCAAAGTCATAAAGACCATCGCTTGTAGTAGTTTGCGTTCCAACAATTTCTCCATTCCACCTATAAAGCGTCAACCGAGCATTCGCAACCCCAAGATTATTCGAATCCACAATTTTACCGCCAATATGAGAATTCGCCTTACTTCTTACAACGACATCAATGGTTTTACTCGCTCCACCTTCTGCTGTTACTGTAATTGTTGTAGTTCCTGGATTTTTCGCTGTCCATACTCCAGTAACAGGATCTACAGAAATAATTCCGAGATTCCCAACCGTATACGTCACTTTTTTGTGATTTGTATTCGCTGGTTCAAATGTCGTCGTAATGTTACCTGTATCCCCCGTTATCGCATCAATTTTGCTTGGTGTAACAGTAATAGAAGAAGCATACACATCTTTTTCTTTCAACTGCAAATTAATGCCTGACAAGATGTTACTTCCATCCACTTTTAAATAACCTGTTTTTCCGGTTGTATCAAAATAGTCGTTTCCATTTTTAACCTCATAATCTTTTGGAATTGAAACAGAAACATAGTAATTCCCATTTTTCAATCCGGTAAATGAATAGGAACCCGTTTGAGAAGTCGTCGTACTTCCAATAACTTTATCCGTTCCAACTTCAATCAGTGAAACACTTATGCCACTAAAACCCGTGCCATCACTTTTAGAAATAATCCCATTAATAGCAGAATTCTTCGTTTCCACTACCGTTACGTCTACATATGCAAACTGTTCTGGATTGCTTACACTAGACACTTTGATTCTAGTCGTTCCAGCGGCTTTTGCAATCCAATTTCCCGCACTATCAACACTAATAATTGAGCTATCTTCTGAGGAGTACAAAACCTCTTTATTGCTTGCATTGCTTGGTAAAACATTAGCCGTGATTTTTCCTTTGTTGCCAACTTCCTCATAAAGCTTTTCTGGCGTCACGGTTAACCCTGTAACGGGTACATTCTCATAAAGAGCCAAATTAATATTCTGTCTGTTGTCTCCTGAATTTAAGAAAAGAGGGATACTTTTACCCGTGTTATCGAAGTTACTATTTTTAATAACTTGATATTTTGGCGGCACAGAAATGGTTCGCACTTCATAAGTTTGACCCGTTGTTATTTTCTTAAAAAGGTATTTACCCGTCGTGTCAGATTTAACAGTTTGTAGCGGCGTAGAACTTCCAGATAAATACAAACCTAATTCTATTCCTGGAATTCCTTTTTCTGAGCCATCTTGCGCACCATTTTTATTTTCATCACCAAATACTGAGCCTGATACCATCGCTGTTGTTGGGTATAACCCTCCCCAACCTTCTGTGAAAACTTGTCCTTCACTAATTGAAAAGTAACCTGAATTTCCATCTGGACCGAATCCAAGTGATCCTTGTGTGAACAACTTATAGCCTTCAGGTGCTTTGACATTCAAATAATATCTACCAGCCGGCAGATTGGTAAAATTATACTTACCCGACGCATCTGTTTCTTGAGTTTCCACTGCTTTTAATGTGCTCGCATCATATAATGTCACAGTGACTCCTGGAACACCCGCTTCATCAGGATCCTGCGTATAATTTCCATTTAAATCTTCGAAAAAAGTTGCACTAACAGAAGCTGTCCCGGTCTTGCCAAGACTTTTACCGCTTGAGTTTTCCACAGCAAATGCAGAAATACTAGGCGCCAAAATATTTATAATCATTAGCGCTATTAGCAAAACGTTAATCAATCTAAACTTTTTCAAAAAATACTCACCTCTTATTCTCCCTATTAGACCCGTGAATCACCTAATTATTTTCCTTCTAATTTCATGCTGCGTTTCTTTTTTACTACTAAAAACAAATTCGTACCAATTGCCAAAGCCGCTGCCGCTAATACAACTGGAATTGGGAAACCGTTCGTTACTAACGCCACCGCGGAAATTCCACCACCAGTTATAGGTAATAAAACATTCGCTCCTGAAATACTCACTGCTGTCACCTCCTTCACGTAGTCAAAAAAGCTAGTTTTATTTCATACTTTTAAAACTATCAAACTCTTTTTGGGATAACGTGATCGGTTGATTAAACACCAGATATAACTGCTTTTCTGATTGCTTATATCGAACAACTCGATAATCCTGACTAATTAAAGCTAGCGTACTAACAGGATCTTGAGTTTTTATTTTTTCATTTTTTTTCAATTTTTTAGCGATTTCACTTGTTTCTTTCAAAGCAAAATTCTCTTTTCCGCGTTCCACATACGAAATAACGGTCAACTTATCGCCTGACTTTGCTTGATGTTGCATGCGAATTTCGCCAGGATATTTTTTATCTTTCAACAATTTCTTACTTGGAAAAAACAACTGAACTTTTTTTAATTTATAATTTTGTTTCTGATAAAAAACTTCGCTTTCTTTTTTGTGTTCCGCTTTAACCGGCGTCAAACAAAGCGTTCCTTTACTTCGTGAAACTTCAAAAAAATCTGGTTGAAACTTAAGTTCATCTCTTGTAAGTTTTATTTGTTTTACATCATTCTGATGAATGGTTGTTTCTTTCGCATTTTTATTTTGTTGAGCACTCCAAATCAAAGCTCCAACAACAAGAACTACAAGTACTGCTAAGCCTATTCCTAAAAAATATTTCTTTTTCATTCCCTCACACTCTCTCCGTTTTAATCCAACCATTCTCCTTCGATAAATAGCGCTTAAAAGCAATCAAAACACTTGGAATCATTATAATGTTGTATATCGGCATGAAAAGTCCCGCTTCAATACATCGAAAAAAAGAAA
The DNA here is from genome assembly GCF_003369925.1 of Listeria kieliensis. Taxonomy (GTDB): domain Bacteria; phylum Bacillota; class Bacilli; order Lactobacillales; family Listeriaceae; genus Listeria; species Listeria kieliensis_A. The sequence goes on from NZ_LARY01000003.1 coordinate 210,111, forward strand.
TGGATTCAATCTCTTTAAACGCACGTACATTCCAATAATACTTAATGGCAAAAAACATCCCTGGTACAATAGAAATCGCAATAAGAATCAAAATAAAAGCTAATGTATTGTTTAAATTCCCGCTGTATAAAAGTTCCGTGTGTACCAAGTGATATAAAAATACACTTAAAATAATCCAAGAAAAAAAGATTAAAATTCCACCTAATAAATTCAAAAACGGTTGTGAAAAAAAGTAAAAAATATCTATTTTACCCGACAAACCGATTTTTTTGCTTTTCAGAATCCTACGTAGATATTTCAAACATTCAATATTTCCTTGTACCCAGCGACTTCTTTGCATAATTAACTGTTTCACTGAGGTCAAACCTTCTTGGGCAACAATGCCTCTTGGTAAAAATTTAATTTTTTCACCTTTTAAAAATAACCGTAAAGTCATTTCATAATCCTCTAACAGGCTGTTTCCCCAAGGCGCTTCCACACTCAATTTCTTCAAGGCAGACAACCGAATGAACTGTCCATTCCCGCCTAACCCTACACTATTCGTATAATTTCGAACATTTTGTATATCTGCAACCATTGTAAAAAATTCCACATCTTGCAATAATGGTAACAAACGCTTGTTATTGCGAATTTTAACACGACATTGAGCAGCTGAAGTGCTACTATCTTGAAAGGCAATGGATGCTTCTTTTAGTGCGTTCTTTGAAAATTCACCATCACCATCAAGCACAGTGACAATTAGCTTTGTGTCATCCACTTTTAACATACGCACAACTCGCATCAACTTTTTAAAAGCCTCATTTAGAGCTTCTCCTTTACCAGTTCGCGCATTAGGAAGTTTTCGTTCAATGATATGAACGTTCTTACTAGCTATCTTCCTGACCACTTTGAGTGTGTCATCATCAGATGCATCATCAATAACCACTACATGGACATTGCCTCCCGAATCCAAAATATTTCTAACTGTTTTATCAATAACCTTCATTTCATTTAAACAAGGAATAAAAACAACGTAATGAAGCGGATCTTGATAGACCATTTTCTCCTTTTTAATCATTTTAGGAGAAGTAATTAATAAAAATACATAAAACACATATATACCAAATAAAATAGTGGCAAGAACATCTATCAACATAATTACTTCTTCACCTTCTCTGGAATTAAATAAACTAATTCCCGCTGATTATAATTTCCTGTTCTATGATTAAATTTTCCTGTACATGAAATCAAAACGACTTGTGAAGTTGTTTTTTGTTTTACATCGATCGAAGCATCAGGATCCGCTTCCGTGTCTACCTTTTTTTTTCGTTTGAATTCAAAGTACTTTTTCTTTCCATTGGAAAACGTAATTTCAATTTGATCTTTTTGATCCATTTTTTCTAAATAAGAAAAAGGACCAAGCTCATTTTTCCAATCCCTATGAGCCGCAATAAGTGATGTTCCTTTTTCTCCAGGAATCGCGCTATTTTTTAACCAACCGGCTTCTTTTAGCCCTTCCGGCACCTCCATTCTCTGCTTTTCATCCACACTAACTAGACGAATAGGCACGGATATTGATGGTTTTAAAAACTTTAATTTTACTGGAAGAGCCTTTTTTTTGATAGAATCTTTTTCTTTCTTCTCTTCCTTAATCGTTTTGCTTTCAACTTGCACTTCCACTTCTTGACGATTCTTCAAAAAATAATGATAAACATTGACACAATTCAACAAAATAAATAGTACTACACAAAATATAAATACTTTTTTTACCATGATTTTTCCTCAGTATTAATTTTGAAGGATAAACAAACATAATTTTTATTTAGTTATTTGGAACTCCATTCAAATCTGGAGTTGTGTAAAGTAATTCTTGCGGAATAAGTGCATATGGTTTAAAACTACTTGCAGCAGAAGGAGTTAACCATCTTAAGTCATAGTAGTATCTGCCTGTAGAAGCTTGACCTGCAGTGTAGTAAGGTGCCACAGCTTTCACTTTAATAATTTGTCCTGCTTGTAGATATAATGGCGCAGTATTTTGAACAAGTGTGTCATCAACATAGATTTGCACTTGAGCACTTCCCGTTGAATAGAATCTATAAGTCCCTGTTTCAGTTAATTTTATATAAGCTGTTTTCTTTATTTGGAAACCAGCACTTGGGTTTATTCCCGGATACGGCTCCTTGTTAGCTGCACAGCTAAAATCAAGGGTTGCATTTTCATAACGACTTGCAACCGGAATGAAATTCAAAGTAAGATTATCCTGACGTTTTGCGTATTCAGTAAAAACTCCGTGAACGAGTTTGTCAGGCACTTCAGTATCCACGCCTTGCAAATCTGGAGTCGTGTAGATATTTTCTTGAGGAATTAAGCGATATGGTTGTATACCGCCACTAGCTATTGACGGAGTTGACCAATATAGATCCGTACTGTACACACCTTGTTTAGCAGAATCCATTGTCGGAAATGAATTAACAACTTTCACTTTCACAATTTGTCCCGCTTGCAAATAAACAGGTGCATAACTTTGGACAAGCATGTCATCAATATAAACTTGTGCATTACCTGATGAAGAAGCATAAAATCTATATGTGCCAGTTTCATTTATTTTAATATAAGCAGTTTTTGCAACTCTAAAGCCAGTGTTAGGATTTAGTCCCGGATAAGGTTCTCTGTTTGTAGTACAGCTAAAATTCAAATCTGTATTTTCATATTGACTTGCAACTGGTGTATAGCTTACGCCATCTCGCTTAAAGTATTCTGTAAATGTTCCGTGAACTAACTTCGCAGTTACTCTTGAAGTCTGCGTCTCAGCTTTTTGAATGCCTGCTGCTGAGGCAAAATTGCTCTGACTCACTAGTATTGATGAACAAGCAAGTAAAATCATTGCCCCCATTAAAAAAAACTTTTTCATTTTCAACATTTTTCTCCTCTTCCTTTATTCATATTTGTTTATCCTTCCACACTATTCTAATTTTATTTATAATCCTTTTAAATTATGTCTAAGACCAATTTCATTGATTTTTGTTACAGAAATGTGAACAAGTCTTTTTATAAATCAATCTAGCACCATAAGCCATATTTTTTCGCTTAAAAATTAAATTTTTATATTTTTTTACATATTTTTTACTTTAAATCGTCCCAAGTTCAATTGCTTCCTTATTGTTTTTATCGCTATAATAATAATTATTTTTGCGGGAGGAAATAATTATGCTAGAGATATTATCATTTCTACAAAGTGAAGAAAAAATTACATCAGATGTTGCTCAAGCGACTTTCTTATCACAGGAAACAATTTATTCATTTCCTAATCATAACTATAAAATCGGTATTATAAAGAGTGGTTTTTGTCAATTAGAAGGTTATTTAAATGAACAATGGGTTTTGCTTGGCATTCTAAAAAGCGAAGACATTTTTGGTGTTGAAATACTTTTAGATGACCCATCCTCGTTGTATGCCCCAATACAGTATCGAATCACCACATTACAACGATCAGAAATTTTCTTCTTAGAAAGAGAGTATATTTTAAACCACCTCTATGGAACAGGAGGCTTTCAAAAACTATTACGGGACTGTATGATTCAATCGATGATCAAATACGCCAACCATTACTTGAAGGCCTTTTCTCCACCATCGGAAAGAATCCACAACGCTCTATATGAAATAGCCAAAAACCTCGACTTACCAATCATCGGAAATAAAATTACCTTTCCTAAATTCGTAACTAAGACTTTCATCACTCGCTACACACGTTGTAACCGAAGCCGAGTCTATAAAACGCTAAATGAACTACAAACAAAAAACATCATTCTAGCTTACCATCCACTACAGATGGTTCCTTGTAAAGAACAACTTCTTTCAAAAACAACAGTATCCATAGAAAAATAAAGCATCACAAAATAAAAAGCAGAAATCAAACAAAAGTTTCTAAAAAAACTTCATTTGATTTCTGCTTTTTTTGTTAAAACTAGCCACTTTTACTTATCCGAAAGTTCCGCTTCACGCTTCATAGTCGCTTCCACACTGTGCATCACACTCGCTGCAAACGCATCATCCATGAGCGAACTCACACCAGCGATTGTCGTACCACCAGGAGAACATACCTGGTCCACAAGCTCATACGGGTGTGCTTCGCTTTCAAGTACCATTTTAGCGCTACCAAGAACCGCCTGAGCCGCAATTTCGAGCGCCTGTTTCTTAGCAAGTCCGGCCTTAACTCCCGCACGAGCAAGCGAATCAATAAAAATATAAATGAACGCAGGTGAACTCCCAGCAAGAGCCGCAAACGTACTAAAATCTTTTTCAGGAATACGCGCCGTGTTCCCGACCGCTGAAAAAATCCCCTCAACATTTTGATAATCTTCCGCGCTCACAAATTCGTTCCCGCAAACCCCAGACATTGACTCGCCAATTGTCGCATTAACATTCGGCATAACACGTACAATTCGCATATCTTCACCAACAAATTCTGCCAATTGACCCAAACTAAGCCCAGCAGCAATCGAAACCATCAGCGGTCGCTTCGATTCAAAAGCCGATTTCAATCCAGGTAAAATCATTTCAAACACATAAGGTTTCACTGCCACAATAACAATATCAGATTGTAAAACCAAATCCTCAGGTGTGGCCAGTACTTTCACGCCAGTTTTTCCTGCAAAAGTTTCTGCTTTTTCTTTTGTCCGATTAAAAATCAAAATATCTTCGGCGGGCATTTTCTTTACGAGACCGCTAATAATCGCCTGCGCCATATTACCAACGCCAATAAATCCTACTTTCATAAATTCCGCTCCTTTCAAGGGGTATCCAGTAAAAATATAGCATTCTTCCGCAAAAAACGCACCCATAAAGGATGCGTCTTTCACTTATTTCGCTTCAAATTTTTTCACAACCGCAGTTTTCTTCCGATCTCTCACTAAGAAACTGAGCAACCATCCAAGTCCTGCAAACGCAGCAGAAACAAAGAACGCAGCTGTCATCCCACTTAAACTAGCATCCGTCACATGTTGCGCATAACTTTGTGGATTTGTTGCTAGAAGCGATTTACTCGGCATCTGATCCCTTGTTACATTCGTCAAAACAGTAATCATAAGCGCAGTACCGATTGAACCAGCAATTTGCCGAATCGTATTATTAACAGCCGATCCGTGATTGATCAAGTGATTAGGCAAAGCATTCATCCCTGCTGTACTTACTGGCATCATCGCCATTGAAATCCCTAAAAAGCGAATCGCATAAAACAGCATTACATGCCACATTGGCGTGTCCGTCGTAAGAAACATAAACGGTACCGTTCCCGCAGTCAAAATGGATAAACCAATAATCGTCAGCCAGCGCGCCCCGATCTTATCAAAGATAATCCCTGTGATCGGACTCATGACACCCATCAAAAGCGCACCTGGAAGGAGCAACAATCCAGATTGAAGTGCAGTCTCTCCGCGAATACTTTGAATATATAGCGGAAGTACAATCGAAGTTCCGATCATCGCCATAGTCACAATTGAACTAATGACAACTGACAGCGAGAACATTGGGTATTTAAAAACGCGGAATTCTAAAATTGGATTATCAATTGTCAATTGTCTCCAAATAAACAAGGCAATCACAATCACTCCGACAATTAAAGTTGTTACTACGATTGAATCCCCCCAACCATCATTACCGGCTGCACTAAATCCATAAAGAAGTGAACCAAATCCAATTGATGAAAGCACAATTGAAAAGAAATCAATTTTTATATCTGTTAATGTCACAACTTTCTTCATGCCAAAGAACGACAATAAAATATCAAAAATAGCAATCGGAATAAGAACCCAAAACAATACTCGCCAATCGAAGCTATCCACAATCCAGCCTGATAACGTTGGTCCTATTGCCGGAGCAAATGCCATGACGAGCCCCATGATCCCCATCGCGGCTCCTCGTTTATCTCTTGGAAAAATTAAAAGAAAAATCGTTTGCAGTAACGGCATCATAATCCCTGCACCAGCTGCTTGAACAATCCGTCCAACTAATAATACAGAAAATGAGCCTGCAAGAGCCGCAATCAATGTCCCTGTAGCAAAAACAACCATTGCTGTGATAAATAAAACCTTCGAATTTATTTTTTCAATCAATAAAGCCGTAACAGGAATCATAATTCCATTTGTAAGTAAAAAAGCAGTTGTCAGCCACTGCCCAGTTGCTGCTGTAATTTTTAAATCATCCATAATCATCGGTAACGCTGTAGCAAGTAGTGTTTGGTTAAGCACAGCTACAAAGGCTCCAATGACCATTGTCACAACTAGTAGAGTTCGATTAAATGGTTTTCCATTAACATCTACTGGTTTTCCTTCTGAAATTGCGTTCACATAGACTTCCCCTTCCCAAATAGCATTTCTGTGAATATTAGTAGTATAATCCAACAATACTAGTTAGTCAAGAAAATATGACCGCGCAGTCATTTTATAACAATTCATTAATTTGCAATTCAAGCTTTTTAATTTCATTTTCCAAATTCTTCGGTACTTGTTGTTTTAAATATAAAATCGCACCTTGAATGATGAAGCTTCGAGGCGTTTCTTTATTGTTCAACTCAGTCAAAAGAGCATTTAGCGTTTCTTTGTACTGCCACTTATCCGAGTCCGCAATTTGTTCAGTTTCAATTTTTTTCAAAAAATCTTCCACCAAATTTTTCAATTTTCCCATTCGACGTTTCTTGAGTGACAAATGATCTGGCGTGAACCCGCCCATATCCTCATCTGTGAGTACAAGTTCTTTTGTTTGAACGACGTCTTTCACAATAACTTCCATTCGGTTCATCACGTAGTCTACAGCCTCCGGAATTCTTGTTCCTCCTTTATTATGTTTACTTGAAACAAACACAAAAAGAAGAATCATTCCCGTTAACATCATAGCAAGATCATTCAAATAAGGTTCAGTCTCTTTTCCATAGACGAGTAGCATCTGTTCTTTAATCCATTTGACACTTCTTGAACGCACACCAAGAAGAAATTGATTAAAATCGTCATCAAGAGTGGCTTGAGAGAAGCTGATATTCAAAATTTCCGCATTTTTAATGTGAAATTTTACAAGTAATTCAATACAAGTTTTAAATTTTTCCTTTTGGCTCTTATCCTCTTCTTGCATAATTTGATCTAGCCGTTGGTAAAGAACCGAATATTCCTGCTTAAAAATCGTTATAGCTAGCTCTTCCTTTGATGTAAAATAATTATAAAATGTCCCCTTTGAAATCTCACTCGCCTCTACGATATCTGTTACAGAAGTTAATAAATACCCCTTTTTCCTAAAAATCGTTTTTGCTTCACTAATAATTCGTCGCTTTTTATCTTTCAATTTTTCATCTCCTCAAGATAATTACACCATAAGTATAATAAAAATACACGCACAGTTCAAGTTATGCAAAATAAAAAAGACATCCTAATTAAGATGTCTTCATCCGATGCCGGCTGCAAGAGTCGAACTCGCGACCTACTGATTACAAATCAGTTGCTCTACCAACTGAGCTAAGCCGGCTAAATAATATAAAAGCCACTTGCCGGGCTTGAACCGGCGACCTCTTCCTTACCATGGAAGCGCTCTGCCAACTGAGCTAAAGCGGCAAAAAACTAGGTCTAATATACAAAAAAATGGCTCCACAGGTAGGACTCGAACCTACGACCGATCGGTTAACAGCCGATTGCTCTACCACTGAGCTACTGTGGAACAATATCTTGCCCGGCGGCGACCTACTCTCACAGGGGGAAGCCCCCAACTACCATCGGCGCGGAGAAGCTTAACTACCGTGTTCGGGATGGGAACGGGTGTGACCTTCTCGCCATAGCCACCAGACAA
>NZ_LARY01000004.1 GCF_003369925.1 Listeria kieliensis
TTGCTAGCTTATTTACTAGTTTTGTTTTGGAAATCGCTCTCGATTTCCTGCCCTGCGAATTGATTGGTGAAACATACTGTTTCATCGCTTTTTCGTCTTCTTTTTGTTCAGTTTTCAAAGGTCATTTAGTTGCAAAAACAAGTTTCATTTTGAAAGTGAATTCGTTTTTTGCGACTTTTAAATCATATCATTCAAACGCTGATCTGTCAACAATTTTTTAATTTATTTTTTGTTCATTTTCAAATTAAAAATGTCGTAATTAGTAGCGCCGAGAACTAATATACCAAGTTTAGAAGAGGATGTCAACAAAATTATGAATAAAAATGTAGAAAAATGTAAAATCAAGTTTAATGGTTCTATTTCTGCATAAAATTTGCATATAAAAAGTATGCAACAATGCGTCGCACACTTTTAAGTTATTCAATTAATGCTTTTCTTTAGCCTGACACTCTGGACAAATTCCATAAACTTCCAAACGATGCTTATTAATTTCATATCCGGTAACAGAAGCTGCAAAGTGTTCTACTTCATCTAAACCTGGATAATGAAAATCTACAATTTTTCCACACTTTTCACAAATCGCATGATAGTGATTAGACGTAGTGAAATCAAAACGGCTCGAAGCATCACCATAAGATAATTCTTTAATTAACCCTGCATCGCGAAACACACGTAAATTATTGTAAACTGTCGCAACGCTCATATTCGGATATTCAGGTTCTAAGGCCTTATAGATTTCATCCGCTGTAGGATGGGAATGCGAATTAATTAAGAACTCTAATATAGCATGACGTTGAGGAGTAATACGGACTCCAGACTGTTTGAGGACATCTATTGACTCTTTTAATTGAGTACTAGACACCGCCATGCACTCCTTCCCTAAATTAAAATAGTTTTAATACTTCTATTATTTTACTGGATACTCTTCTATTATGTCAATAATAGGGTTTAATAGCCTCGCTTTAAATCTACTTCATTCACTAAGGCTTCGTTTTTCTTAAATCGGATTATGTTTTCAGCAAAAATGGGAAAGCTACGTTTTAGGTACTGGTCGGTATGTCCAGACACGTGCGGAGTCAAAGTTACATTTTTTGCTTCCCATAACGGGCTCTCTTTCGGCAAAGGCTCTTCTGGAAAGACATCTAAATAAAAATGTCGAATGGCTTTTTTCTGGATAGCTTCTTCGAGCACTTCTTTTGTGGTTACGTTTCCTCGGCCAATATTGATGAAAACAGCATGGTCAGCAAGGCTTTCAAAAAAATTTCTTCCATAGATGCTATCTGTTTCTTTCGTCTTCGGAAGGATGGAAACAAAATAGTCTACTTCTGGAACGGACTTGGATAGGTTACTTAATGGGTAGGTTTCATCAAAAGATTCTGCTTTGTGGCCGGTGGTATTATACCCGATCGTTTTCATTTGGAACATTTTGGCAAAGCGTGCTACTTGGATGCCGATTGCTCCGGTTCCGGCAACGGCGATGGTTTTTTCGCCTAGTTCCACTACGGGGTGTTCGGATGCGTATTGTTTTTGCCGCTGTGCGGTGTTGAAAAAACTTAGTTGCTTCACGTCGTCTAGCAAGTAAGCCATTACAAATTCGGCCATTGGGTAGGCGTGGATGCCTCGCACATTGGTGACTTTGATTTGTCGGCTTGTGATGGCTTCTTTTGGAAGGCCGTCGACACCCGCTGAATACACCATGATCCATTTGAGATTTGTTGCTTCTTGGATCAGTTTTTCTGTGAGGTCACTGCCGTACGTGACAATCACTTCGACTTCTTTTAGTTCAGGAAAGCTTTCTAGATGGTCTGTGTAATGGATTTCGTCGGTTTCAAATTGTCTAGCAAATTCTTTTTGCAATTCTTCTGGAATTGCCATAGTGAAAACAATTTTCATTAAGTCTACCTCCCCTTTTTTACCCAGTGTATGACTTTTTTTGAAAAACAGCAATGATCTTGCCCTTTCAAGTTGCGACTTCGCTTTATTTTTCATAGAATAGAGGAGACGAGCAGGGAAACCTGTCTGATATAAAAGGAGATGTAAAGATGAATCATTCGAAATCTGAAGAGCTACACGAAGAAGCGAAAAAACACATTGTTGGTGGTGTTAACAGTCCAAGCCGATCTTACAAAGGTGTTGGTGGCGGTGTTCCGATTACGATGAAATCTGCAAGCGGCGCTTATTTTTATGATGTTGACGGAAACAAGTACATTGATTATTTAGCTGCTTTTGGTCCGATCATCACTGGGCACGCGCATCCACATATCACAAAGGCGATCACACGCGCGGCAGAAACAGGTGTTCTTTACGGGACACCAACGGAGCACGAAATCACATTTGCCAAAATGTTGAAAGAAGCGATCCCTTCGCTCGATAAGGTCCGCTTTACAAATTCTGGTACGGAAGCTGTGATGACAACTGTTCGGGTGGCTCGCGCTTATACGGGACGTGAAAAGATCATCAAATTTGGAGGTTCTTATCATGGCCACTTCGATCTTGTGCTTGTGGAAGCTGGTTCTGGCCCTTCTACACTTGGAACACCCGATTCTGCTGGAGTGACGCAAGCGACTGCACGCGAAGTGATCACGGTTCCGTTTAATGATTTGGATGCTTTTCGCGAAGCTCTTAATGTTTGGGGCGATCAAGTTGCAGCTGTTCTCGTTGAACCGATTGTTGGGAACTTTGGGATTGTTGGTCCGGAACCTGGCTTTTTAGAGAAAGTGAATGAAATGACGCATGAAGCTGGCGCGCTTGTGATTTATGATGAAGTCATCACGGCATTTCGTTTTATGTATGGAGGCGCGCAAGATTATTTACATGTAACGCCGGATTTAACGGCACTTGGAAAAATTATCGGCGGCGGGCTTCCAATTGGAGCTTATGGCGGTCGTGCGGATATTATGGAAGAAGTGGCTCCGCTTGGACCGGCTTATCAAGCTGGAACGCACGCAGGGAACCCAGCTTCTATTCAGTCGGGTATCGCTTGTCTCGAAGTGCTTCAGGAAGAAGGTCTTTATGACCGCTTTGAAAAACTGGGCCGGATGTTGAAAGATGGAATTTTGAGCGCGGCAAAAGAATATCAAATTCCTGTTACGGTTAATCAAATTGTCGGAGCTTTAACTGTCTTTTTCACAGATAAAACGGTTCGAAATTATGAAGATGCCCAAAATACGGACGGTGAAGCTTTTGCTCAGTTCTTTAAGGGGATGCGTGAGGAAGGTATTTTGCTTGCGGCGTCGAAGTATGAAGCGTGGTTTGTCACAACGGCTCACACGGAAAGTGATATTGAGGAAACTCTCGAAGCGGTTCGACGCGTTTTCAAAAAAATGGCGGAAAATAAGTAAAATCATGTTATTAATGAGTAAGTCGGGTTATAATAAGAGAAAAGTGTTTTTGGACACTTTAGAAAGGAATTACTTCGCATGAAATTCGGAGCTCGAATTCTAAAAACCGGAATTGCTATCTCGCTCGCACTTTTTATTGCGCAGCTTTGTAAGTCGCCTTCACCGGCGCTCGCAGGTATTTCCGCTATTTTTGCGATTCAGCCCTCGATTTATCGTTCCTATTTAACTATTTTAGAACGTGCTCAAGGGAATGTAATCGGAGCCGTAATTGCCATTTTGTTCGGACTCTATATCGGGAATGACTTTATTTTAATCGGTGTTGCATCGATCATCTGTGTGGCGCTTTTGCTAAAATTAAAGCTTGAAAACACAATTGGTCTTGCTGTTGTGACGCTTGTCATTATTATGGATTCTCCCGGAAACGGCTTTCTCGAGACAGCGCTCATTCGTTTTGGGACGATTATGCTGGGTCTTGTAGCGGCATTTATTGTGAACTTGATTTTTATTCCGCCGAAATATGAAGTTACGCTTTATCAACAGATTTATACGACAAATAGTGAAATCATGAAATGGATCAAATTGAATTTACGTCACGCGGCGGATTTCCCTCTTCTGAAAAAAGATATGAACTGGATGCAAAATCAAATGTCGCAAATTCGCAATCAGTATGATTTATTTAAAGAAGAGCGCTCATTCCGTAAAAAAGAGATGCTCGCAAAGTCACGAAAGATCGCGATTTACCGGCAGATGATTCTATGTTCACAAAAAGCGATTGATTTATTAAAAATTCAGCATCGCTATGAAAATGATTATTTGCTTCTAGCTCCTCTCAAGCAAGAACTCATCAGGCAGCAAATTGATTATTTAACGGACAAACACGAACAACTGCTCCTTACTTATATTGATAAGGTAGCCGTGGATGTTGATTATGTGGAAGATCATTTGGCTCAGGATCCAAAAGAATTGATGGATTTATTTATTAATGAACTGAAATTGGATGATGAGACGCGTGAGCTAGATGAGTATCACTTGATGCGGATTATCGCTTCCATTTTCGCTTATCAGGAAACGGTAGATTACTTAGAAAAATTAATTCACAGTTTCAAATTGAGACATCAAGAAGACAACCAAATTGATATTAGCGTCACTGAAGAATAAAAATGCTGCAGGCTGAGCCTGCAGCGTTTTTATTCGGGTTTCTTGCTAAAAAAGCGATCATTTTCAAAACTATAGCCTTTTAAATCGCCATTCTTTAAGTTGATTTCAAGCAAGTAACCATTAGAAAGAAGCGTCAGTTTATCGCCTTGTCGCGCGGTATTCGAAATGCTTGAAGTATGTAAATCTGTCGTCCAGCTGACTGTCTTTGTCTTCGGGTTAAAGGCACTTAGTTTCAAGTTAGAAGCCATCTCTGTCGTTTCACAATGCCAAATTAGCCAGTCTCCCTTACTTGTCGTAAGCGGTAAATATTTCGAACTTGTTGATAACCCTAGTCCACCCGTTAGTCTAGCAAAACGAATATAGTCAGCTGAATATGAACTGCTGTTTGTATCTGTGACTTGGCTTTCAAAGTCAGTGAGCTTATGAAATGCGTCATTCGGTGGTCGTTTTTTGTTAGGATCCAGTATGAATTCACCGGCAATAAAAGCTTGTGGCGAAACTTTTTGTTCAGGAGAAACAGCTACTTTATTTTGTTCGACAAATTTGGTCTCGTAAAGGTACGATCGCTCATTTTCTAAGTCGGTTTCAATATCGCCACCTGACTGAATGGACTGCATTTCTTTATCCGACAAGAAAGCGACTAATTGATTATTTCCCGGATTTGTCGTAATTTGCGTGGTCTCAAAGCGTTTCCCACTCACTGAGCTTTCAGGAAAATCTGTTGCTTGGATTCCACCTTTTGCTACTTGCCCTGTTAAATTTTTAGGATTGATTTGATAAAATTGACCATCTAATCCCTTGAAATAAACAAACTGGTTTTTTACGATGTAATTTTTATACTGTTTAGGTAATTGATTTTGAATTCCTTTGAAGTCAGTTGTTTTCGCCAAAGTTTTCCCTGATTTTAAGGCGATCACTTGAAGGCCATTCCCCGTAAAATACCAAAGTTTATCTCCCGTTTTCCCGAGTAATTCTGCTTCCCCACCGCGTTCAAGCTTCGTTTGCCAAATTTCTTCTCCTGTTTCTGGTGAGAGCGCAACGGCGTAATACCGCGTTCTTCCGTGCGTGCCATATCGTCCTGTTTCATTGGCTAGAAAATTAGCTGTCGAAAGCGCAATGGCATCCTCTCCATCCGAAGTTTTAAAAGCAACCATGTTTTGTCCCGGCGTAACAGAACTTGCTCCGCCAAGCGCAATGGATAAAATTAAAAACAAAATCACAGGAAAGACAAGCGGCCCAATTAAAATCGATAAAAAAGCGGCAATCGAAAAACGCTCTTTTTTTTGAATCAACCCTCGAATATAGCGGATCGCAAAAAACACACAAGCTGCTGCAATCACATAGATAATCGTTAAAAAAATGTTATGCCAAATAGCATGGTCATACTGAAAAGCGCGTACAATTCGGTCCCAAAATGTTAACTCCAATTTTTCTCCCCCTTTTTCTAGCTCACTTTTTTTGTCGTTTTATGTAAAAATTCAGTTAGTTAACAATAGCAAAACCCTAAGCCCATTCGAAATTTTATAGGCCTAGGGTCCGTCAATAATGACTTCAACGGTATTCCTTGTACTTTTCGTACCAAATGTCAATGTAGTCTTTCGAAAAAGGTCCCTTTTTATCAAGAATCCAGTGACTCAAAATATCCACATTTTTTCGTAAAATCCGATCGATTGAATCCGGATATTTCATTTGGCGACGATGCTGTTCATATTCGCCCTCATCAAGCAAATGAAATCGCCCATCCGGGAAAACTTTGATATCTAAATCGTAATCAATGTATTTGAGTGCCTCACGGTCCACTGCAAAGGGTGTCCCAAGATTACAATAATGATATAAGCCGTCTTCTCGAATCATTGAAATGACATTAAACCAATAATCGCTGTGAAAATAACAAATGGAAGGCTCGCGTGTAACCCACTTTCTTCCGTCTGATTCGACAACTAGCGTGTGATCATTTCCGCCGATGATCACATTTTCCGTTGATTTAAGGACAACTGTTTTTTTCCAAGTACGATGAAGTTTACCGTTATGCTTGTAGCTTTTGATTTGAATAATTTCTTTTTCTTTAGGCAAGTACATATGCGCTTTCCTACTTTCTTCATGTACTAGAAACGGTTCACTTTGTATTATAGCATAAAAAAATGACACAAAAAAACTATAAACTCCTTCAAAAACACGAATAACCCTAGAAAACCACTTTTTCAAGAACACAAAGAAAGCCTTGGACGATTTAAAACCATCCAAGGCTTGTTACATTATACAAGTAAAGTTCGTCCACCATCCACAATAATCGTTTGCCCACGAATCATATCCGCTTGCTCACTTGCGAGAAATAGAACCGTGTTTACTAAATCATTTAGCTGAACCATTCTTCCTGCTGGTGTTTTATCAATCGCATCTTGAATCAATTCTTCTTTGTTCGGGAAGTGATCAAGTGCCTCTGTTTCGATCAAACCTCCTGAAACTGTATTGACCGCAATTCCAAGGGGAGCAAGTTCAACCGCCAAGTATCTCGTCAAGGATTCAACAGCTGCTTTTGAAACGCCAACCGTGGTGTAGTTTTCCAAGTAACGAATGGCTCCAATCGAACTCAAACCGATAATCTTCCCGCCTCCCGTTTCTTGCATCAATTTCGCGGCTTCTTGACTAGCGAACAGCAAAGCTTTGGCGTTAATATTCATCGTCCAGTCCCAGTGGGTTTCTTGAAGCTCCATGAGCGGTTTTAAAACGCCACTTGCGGCATTGCTGACAAATAAATCGAGGCGTCCAAATTTTTCTTTGATTTCAGCAAACATCGCGCGCATTTTTTCTACATCGCCAATATTGGCCCGGAAAAGTTCACAACGACGCCCCATTTGCTCGATTTCAAGTTTGACTTCCTCTCCCTTTTTCCGACTTCTCGCAAAGTTCACTGCGATGTCATATCCTTCTGCTGCTAGTTTTAATGCGATTTCACGCCCTAAACCACGACTACTTCCCGTTACGAGTGCTACTTTATTCATTGTTATTTCCTCCTTTTTGCTTTAAAAAAGCTTGCCACATTTTTTGATACGGAACTGGAAAGGCAAGTTCTGCCATCTCATTTTCCGTTAAGCATTTTGTACGTCCTGTTACTTCCCCTTCTAAAATGCGTGCATGTTTAAGTTCAACTTCCCAAACAAGGTGTGAAAACACATGCTTCACATGCGTCACGACTTCATCCGAGAGTTCTAGCGTAAGTCCGTATTCCCGTAAAAATTTAAGTTTCACGAGTTCATCATTCTCATCTGGCGCGGCTTCCACCGTCGGAAACTGCCACATTCCTGCAAGCAATCCCGTGCTTTTCCGCTGTTCGACAACATATTTCCCGTCTTGTTCAATAATCATCGCCACAAGTGGAATCGTTTTGGATTTTGTTTTTTTGATTTTAACCGGATAATCCAATTCTTTTCCGTCTTTGTGTGCCTCACAAAACTCTTGAAGCGGGCATAATAAACACATCGGTTTTTTCGGTGTGCATACAAGCGCGCCAATTTCCATAAGTCCTTGATTGAATGCAGAAGCATGTTTTGGATCAATTAGTTCATATAAAATAGCTTCAAAGGTTTTTCGTGTTTTTGGTTTCATGATATCTTCGTCGATTTCAAAAATCCGTGAAATCACGCGCATCACATTACCATCAACGGCGGGCTCTTGCTTCCCGTAAGCAATACTCAGAATAGCTCCTGCTGTATAAGGCCCCACACCTTTAAGACTTAAAAGTTCTTCTTTTGTATCTGGAATGACCCCATCAAACTCTTCAATGACTTGCCGCATTGCAATTTGCAAATTTCGAACGCGTGAATAATACCCTAAACCTTCCCACGCTTTTAAGATTTCTGCTTCTGCTGCATACGCAAAATCACGCATCGTAGGAAATTTTTGCATAAAGCGTTCAAAGTAAGGCAGGACTGTATCGACTCGCGTTTGCTGGAGCATGACTTCTGATACCCAAATCCGGTAAGGATCTGTATTTTCACGCCAAGGCAAAACGCGCTTGTTTGCGTCATACCAAGAAACAAGGGCTGCTCGAAAACTTGAAATTTTAGATGAATCCCAGTTTAGAAATTCATGTGTTTGCATTTTATTCACCATAATTCTCATAAATTTTTAATGTGCTGTTCTTCTCAATGTGTAGTATAATATAGACGAGGGAATAGAATAATAAGCTTGACTTTTACTATTATACAGAAACTCTAAGTTTTTGAACAGGCTTCTGTATAGAAAAGAAGAGCTGATTAGAGTTTATTACTCTAATCCCATTTTGTTACAGAAAGCAGTCGCTTTCTTTTAAAGGTGGCTTCTTTCACTCTACGAGGAGGAAAGCTTTTGGACACTGGCACACACGTTGTTATGGGGATCGCACTTGGGGGACTTGCAACGGGGATTGACCCTGGAATCGCAAGTAGCTCACCCGCTGTGGTCGGCATCATGGCAGCAACGATCATTGGTTCTCAAATTCCTGACGTCGATACGGTTTTAAAACTTAAAAACAACGCGGACTACATTCGCAATCACAGAGGAGTTACTCACTCTCTGCCGATGCTTCTTGTTTGGCCGCTCCTTATTTCAACTATACTTTACTTTGTTTTTCCGCAAGCGACTTTTATTCATTTACTGCTTTGGAGTTTCATCGCAGTTGCGCTCCATATCTTTGTTGACATTTTTAACGCGTATGGCACGCAGGCGATTCGACCCTTTAAGGATACCTGGGTCGCCTTTGGTTTTATCAACACATTTGACTGGTTTATTTTCGGTTCACATGTTGTTGCGATCATCCTTTGGCTGCTTGGAACACCCGCGGGTCCAACGTTCTTTACACTCTATGCGGTCCTAGCGCTTTACTATGTCGCGCGAGCCGTTACACAGCAAATGATCAAACGAGCGGTTCAACATTTGATTCCTGACGCTGAAGAAATCATTGTTGCTTCAACCATTCATTTCTTCCAGTGGCGCGTTGCCGTCACAACGAAAGATCATTACTACGTGGGACGTGCATTCAAACGAAATATTTCGATCTATGAAAAATTCGATCGTTTGCCTGTTCCAGATAATGAACTCATTCGTGCTGCGAAACAGGATAAAAATTTAGCTGCTTTCGTTTCATTCTCCAAAGTCTATAACTGGCGGATTGAAGAAAAGTTAGATGCAACCTATGTCACGTTTACGGATCTGAGATATCGCAGTAACGGGCATTACCCATTTGTTGCAGTCGTGCGTTTAGATGATAATTTAAAAATTCTATCGTCTTATACAGGCTGGATTTTCTCAGATGAAAAACTGCAGAAAAAACTAGTTCCTGTCGCACTTTAACCTTACCCCATACAAAAAAGAGAGTTTTTTACCACTCTCTTTGCAAGAAACCGGGAGGTAAATGGATCATTTCATTTACCTTCCGGCTTTTTTATTAGCCTTCCCAATTTAAAGCCCTGTGCTGCCAAAACCGCCATCGCGCGTTTCGCTCACCACTTCGTCTTCGTCAGCCACAAGATACTTCGTAAAAATCCCTTGCGCAATTCGTTCTCCCTTTTGAATGGTCACGGGTTCGCTTCCGATATTTCGAAGCGCAATTCCAATATTCCCATCGTTAGCCTTGTTCTCATAATAAGAAGCATCAATAATGCCCGTATTATTCGACAAGTTAAGCCCACGCTTAATGCCCATCGAGGAACGGACATGCATCATCAATACCTCATCTTTTAACATGTAACTTTTCACATCTGTGAAAAAAGTATGCGTACCGCCGGGATAAAGCGTCGCATCCTCATTCGAATAAAAATCATAACCGGCTGAACCAGCATCCGAACGTTTCGGTAAATGAATTTCTTCGCCTTTAAAAAAACGACTATCCTCGCGAACCACTTCAAAACCACGTTGTCTCATTTTGTTTCCCCCTCATTTCCATCTTTTTGCTTTCTTGTAACCAAATGAAGCATCGCTCCATGATGCTCAATTTGTTGTCTCACATAATTAGCTGCATACTCTGCCCCGCGGTAAGGATAGCCTGCTTTTGCATACGAGCTTTCAAAATCACTCCACAGCATTTCCACCCACCAAAGTGCTTTTTCCTCATCAAGAGTCGGATTTTTCTCAAGCAATAACTTCGTTAGCTCTTCCGTGTAACCATTCACTCGTCTTCCACCTCTTCAAAATCAATCTCATGTTCCGCCAAATAAGACTCAATATTGGCATAGCTAAATCCCTTTTGCATCAAGGATTGGATCGTTTTTTGCTTCGCTATACGCGGTTCAAACCGTTTGTTCTTACGCATCAATTTTTCAAGCTGTTTGCGGAGAACCTCGGTTTCATCATCTTCACTTAACTCACTTGTCGCTTCGCTTGCCGCCGTTTTCCCTTCAAGCTCCGAAAAACCTTTTTGCAAGAGATCCGTCCGAATTTTCATTTTCAAGCGCTCTTTAGCCAGATTCCGGCTGCGCCTTGCGATTTTCGTTGCTTCTTTAAGCGCGTTTTCCTCGCGCTCTTCCGCCGTATACGCATCCAAACTTTCCTCAATGACTTCCCGCGTAATGCCTTTTTCGATGAGTTCTCGGCGAATTTTCCCAGGACCTTTCGTCGTGGTCTTCACTTGCGTTCTTACATAAAGCTTCGCAAATTCAGCATCATCTAGATAATCCATTTCCACAAGCTTTTGAATGATACTATCCCGGTGTATAGCTTCAATTTCCTGTTTCGCCAAAAAAGAACGCATTTCTTTTTCTGAACGAACTCGGTGCGATAAAAATTGAATCGCTTTATTTAATCCGATGCGAACTTGATCGGCTTCTTCAATTTGTTCAATTTCTTCTTCCGAAAGCGTTTTGCCTTTTGACAGGTGAAATCGTGCGAGGACTTCTTCATCCACACTAAAACGATACTTTTCATCAACAAAAACATTGTAGCGCTCTTTTCTTTTTTCCTGTACTCGGATTGCGGTAATTTTCATGAAAAAACCTCCCTGTTTATCTTACCATACTCCAAAATGGGTTTCTATTGTTAATTAAACGGGAAAAGGCCAAACGAAATGAGGTGAAGAAATGAATATTTTAATTGCCGGAGGAACTGGATTTATCGGCAGACGGCTAACCAAGTCTTACATGGAAACAGGAGATCAAGTTTATATTTTAACACGAGAAAAACGAGCTTCCTTCGAGAACGTTCATTTCATTCAGTGGCTACAAGATGACACTTCGCTTCCTGATTTGAGTGAGATTTATTTCGGTCTCGTTATCAATCTTGCTGGGGCAAACTTAGCGACTAAAAGATGGACTGCCAGACGAAAAAAAGAAATCGTTGATAGTCGGATTCAAGCAACCGCAGCTTTACTTGCCATCATCAAACGTCAAAAACAAAAACCAGATGTGTGGATCAATGCAAGCGCAATCGGCGGTTATCCTCCCTCTTATACTGAAATCTATTCGGATTATTATCGTGAAGAGCATCCTAAACGCGCTTCTTTCCTCGGGAGAGCTGTCACAGAATGGGAAAAAACAGCCGCTCAAGTGGAAAAGCTTGGGATTCGGCTGGTCGTCGCCCGGTTTGGTCTTGTGTTAGGCCGCGAAGGTGGGGCTTTTCCTTCATTTGAAAAAGTATTTCGAAGCGGACTTGGCGGAAAATTTGGCACGGGCGACATGTGGTATTCTTGGATTCATATTGACGACCTTGTCCGCGCGATTCGTTTTGTCGCGTCCGACGAGAACTTAACGGGGATTGTTCATTTTACTTCCCCACATCCTATCCAAGAGAAGCAGTTTGCTGAAAAGTTAGCTAAAAGATTGCATCGGCCTTCTCTCTTTACAATCCCAGAAGCGGCGATCAAGCTTGCTCTCGGAGATAAGGCGGCGGCCATTTTGGATAGTCACCGGGTGTATCCAGAGCAACTTGTTTCCCATCATTTTGAGTTTTACTTTGATACGATTGATCTTGCTTTAAGCGATTTAATTGACTAGAAAAAGCTTGGAAGTTGTGCTGACATTTAGCGTTTGTCAGCAACTTCCAAGCTTGTTTCTTGCAAAAAGTGAAGTTCATGTTTAGCGAGTATGAGCGCTTGGTAGATCACTTGGTCCATATCTAGGTACTGGTAGCTTCCGAGCCTGCCGCCAAAATGGACCTGTGGCAATGCGCGTGCTTTTTCTGCATATTTTTTATATCGTGCCTGGTTTCGCTTATCATTGATCGGGTAAAAAGGTTCTTTCGTCCGGTCCCACGGTTCAGGATATTCTTTTGTAATGACCGTTTGGGAACTTTCTTTTTTCGCAAAATGTTTGTGCTCAATGATGCGCGTGAAGGGCGTTTCTTGATCGGTGTAATTGATGACTGCATTTCCTTGAAAATCAGCTTGTTGTAAAACTTTCGTTTCAAACCGGAGCGAACGATATTCAAGTGCCCCAAATTCATAATCGAAAAATTCGTCAATCATTCCTGTATAAATGATTTTTTTAAATTGGCTTAAATAGTTTGCTTTTTTGCTCAAAAAATCCGTATTCGTTTGTACCGTGATGTTAGGATGATTCAGCAGGCGTGCCACCATATTCGTATAGCCTGCTTTTGGAATTCCTTGGAAGGGATCATTAAAATAGTTATTATCGAATGTCCAGCGAAGTGGAATTCGCTTGATAATAAAACTTGGGAGTTCGTTAGGCTCTTTTCCCCATTGTTTCTTGGTATATCCTTTAATTAACTTCTGGTAAATCTCAGGGCCGACCATGGAAAGCGCTTGTTCTTCTAAATTGGTCGGCTTTTTCACCCGGTATGGGGCAGTCTCCGCTTGAATGATTACTTTTGCTTCTTCAGGAGACGTCACACCCCAAAGCGCATGGAAAGTGTGCATGTTAAAAGGAAGTGGATAGAGCTTCCCGTAATAGTTTGCAATCGGAGAATTGATGAACGGAAGAAAATCTGCGAACTGATTTACGTAACGCCAAACGGCTTGATTTTTCGTATGGAAAATATGAGCGCCGTATTGATGCACTTCAATTCCTGCGATTTCTTTTGTATAAATATTTCCCGCGATGTGCGCTCTTTTTTCGAGAATCAGCACTTTTTTGCCCGCTCTAGCAGCTTCTCTAGCAAAAACAGCTCCAAAAAGACCCGCTCCAACAACTAAATAATCTGCTTCCACCAAGTCATCCTCTCCTTTCTAATTGAAGCCATAAACCTTTTGACAAACCCGGTACATGCCTAGTGTCGTTTTTCGACCAACCAAACCTGGTAAATGCACAAATTGACCAAGAAGGCTAAAACGGAGGCGATAATAAAGCGAACTATCGGTTTTATAGATATACTCCCAAAGTTGCCGTTTTTTTAGCAACTGGTCATGGCTTTGCTGTTTCATAAGTAAAACTGAGGAAACGGAAGTCACAATTTCTAGGAATTGTCGCATATAACGTGCGCAAGACCGCTCCAAATTTTCTTGCTTGCTATAGTAATTTACCATTTGGGTGTTCACGAAAAGCTGTTGGTCAATTCGGCCAATCATAACGGATTCGTTCACGGACTGATCGCTGCGGCCAATAAAATAGCGGTAGAAGTCGATGTCTAAATACAACATTTTTTTCACGAACGGGAGCGGATAAAAAGCAAATAAATTATCTACATAAAAAGTATGATGTGGTAGCTGCGGCACTTTTTCTCGCAAAATCGCTGTTTTGAAAACGAGTGAGTGCATGAGCAGATATTTACCTACTGGAAACCGAACTTCACGCCAGTCGAATACTTTATTTTGTGGGAGAAAGCTTCGATACTGCACCGTTTTTTTGTGGCGAGCGCCTTGTTTTTCATATACATAGTTGTTGATGATCATGTCAGGTGCCACGCTTTTCTCCACTTGTAAAATAACTTGAAGGAGTGTTTTGAGCGCATTTGGGTCAACCCAATCATCGCTATCGACTACTTTCAAGTACATCCCGGTTGCTTCTTTGATTCCAGTGTTCACTGCAGCCCCGTGTCCGCCGTTTTCTTGATGAATCGCACGCACAATTCCGGGAAACGCCCGCTCGTAACTTTCCGCAAGCTCGCCTGTGCTATCTGTCGAGCCATCATTCACAATGAGAATTTCGAGATGCTCGCTTGTTTCCCGAACAAGTGAATTCAAGCAACGTTCTAAATAATCTTCTGAATTAAAACTTGGGACGACAATTGTGAGTTTCTTCATACGGACTCCTTCTTCATAATTTTGAACTTCATCATTGGATAATTGATCACCACTTGCAAAACGATGTTGACTAAGTTAGCGATGGTCGCGGCAAGTCCGCCAACATATGGATGCAGCACGCGGATGACGTAAGGTGGTAGCCAAACGGATACAAGGCCCGCTACCGTTACGGTTAGGATGTACCAAGGTAAGGCTTTTAAAATGGCATTGTCCGCTTCAAAAACGAATTTGCGTTGCACAAAAAAGTTCACAACTTGAGCACAGATGTAGGCAAGTAAGAAGCTTAAAAAGCCGCCTAATCCACCGTTTTCTGGTGCATAATTGAAAATGAACCAGTGAAATGGAAGGGATTCAAAGCATTTAAAAAGAAGCCCCGTCCCAAGCCAAAGCATAATAAAATTAGTAATCGTCGCCACATTGCTTAGCAAGTTAAATAAAATAAATTCTGTCCAATCTGGATGTTTTTGCTTAAAACGGTGAAACCAAGCAAAGCGCGTGTTGTTTTTTTCTTTAGTCATAGATTTTTATTCCTCTTCTAGAATTTTTTTACTGATTTTTTTTGCAATTGCGCCGTGCTTTCAAAACGGAACGAAGTCCTTTCCAAAAGCTCCCGTTCACAATGGTTAAAATTCCTTGGACCATTTCACGGTCAATTTTCCCTGCTGTCATTTTGTAAATTGCACGAAATGGCATATTATAAATGAAAAGTACATTTAAGTTGGGCTTTCCTTTTTTCTCGCTGCGCTGTTTCTTTTGTTCAAGAATATGATAAGCAAGGCGCGCTAACGCACTTTTGGCAAACTGCATGTCCCCGATCGTATCGTTTTCAAGCAAGGGGCGCCTTGTTAAGGTTGCTTCTTCTTTCGTCACTTCTCGACCGAGTAAGGCTTCAAATTCCGCAAGAGGAACTTGTTTCATTTGTCCGCTAAAATAATGCGGGAATTTTTCCACTTGGCTTTTTTTCTTAGCTGCCGTTCCTTTTTGTTCCACGGTCGTGCTTAGTTCAATCGCTTCTGAACTTGTTCCGATTTCAACTTTGTAGTGCCCCGGCTCGATTTCAAATTGGTTGGTTTCTGTATCAAAATAGCGGAACGTGTATTCATCAAACGGAAGAAAAACGGTTTGGGATTCGCCTCGTTTCAGAAAAGTCTTCGCAAACGCTTTTAACTCACGCTTAGGTCGGAAATTTTGACCGGACTCCATTGAAACGTAAAGTTGGCTAATTTCTTCTGCATCAAATTGACCCGTGTTCGTTAGCTGGAAAGAAACGCCCGTCTCGCTCAATTCAATATCTGAATAGGCAAATTTGCTATAGCTAAGCCCAAATCCAAAAGGATATTTAACAGGAACACTAGCTGCTTGATAGTACCTATAACCAACAAAAAGAGCTTCGAAATACTGGGATGCTTTTCCTTTGGCAGGAAAGTGATCGCCAAGTGCAGTATCTTCCAGCCGAAATGGATACGTTTCATTTAGTTTCCCTGAAGGGGAAGCCTTTCCTGTCAAAAGATCAAGGAGCGCAGATGCTCCAGCTTGTCCACTTAAATAGCCGGTTAGGATGGCTTTTAAGTCGGTATCGAAAGACAAATCAAACGATGAGCCGCCTGCAAGAATCCCAATTAGATTCGAATTCACTTGTTTCAGTGCATGGATGAGTTCTAATTGATTTTGCGGCAGTGTAAATTGCGTTCGGTCCATCCCTTCGCTTTCACTTGATTCATCTAAACCTAGATAAAGCAAAACGACGTCAGCCTTTTTCGCGAGTTCCACTGCTTCTTTCAGCAATTCAGGTTTGGTGGCAAGGGAGTTCGTTTTGTATCCCGTTTCGAAGCCGACAAATTCGACCGGATAGTCACGAATGATATCCGTTGCCGCTTCTAGTCGCGTTGGATTCACAAGTGATGAACCGGCTCCTTGGTAACGCGGCTTTTTCGCG
Organism: Listeria kieliensis; assembly: GCF_003369925.1. Lineage (GTDB taxonomy): Bacteria > Bacillota > Bacilli > Lactobacillales > Listeriaceae > Listeria > Listeria kieliensis_A. The sequence goes on from NZ_LARY01000004.1 coordinate 16,604, forward strand.
AATTCACCAATCAAGGCTACTTTCGTTCCTTTTTTTAAAGGCAAAATGGCTGCTTCATTTTTTAGTAAAACGGCACTTTTTAACGCGGCTTCTTTGGCAAGCTGATGATGCTCGCTTTCCTTCTCACTTGAGAAAGAACCTGACTTCGTTTCTTTACTTAGAAGGACAGTCAATAGCTCACTGATGCGTTCATCAAGAACTTGCTCGGATAGCTCACCGTTTTGAATGGCTTGGATGATTTCATTTGCGCCGGCTGCTCCGGTTGAAGGCATTTCTAAATGACTGCCATTTTGCACACCTAAAACATGATCATTACTGCCGCCCCAATCGGAAACAACAAATCCATCAAATCCCCATTCTTGTTTTAAAACGTCGCGCAGTAAAAACGCATTTTCATTTGCATAGACACCATTTACTTTATTGTAGGCGCTCATCATCGCTTTTGGATGCGCTTCTTTTACAGCGATTTCAAATCCAGTTAAGTAAATTTCTCGGAGGCTTCTAAGGTCCACTTCTGAGTCAGAAGCCATTCTCCTCGTTTCTTGACTATTTGCTGCGAAGTGTTTTGGGCAAGCAAACGTTCCTGTTGCTTGAATTCCTTTTATGTAAGATGCAGCCATTTTCCCGGCTAAATAAGGGTCTTCGCTAAAATATTCGAAGTTTCGTCCTCCTCTTGGGTCGCGCTTAATATTGAGCCCGGGGCCGAGCACAACATCAACGTCTTGACTAATCGCTTCTTCGCCAATGGCTTCTCCAATTTTTCGCGCAAGCGTTTCGTCCCAGCTGTTCGCAATCGTTGCTGCCGTTGGAAAACAAGTTGACTTGCGGCTTTCGTTGAGCCCTAAATGATCGGCTTTTCCTTCTTGTTTTCTTAAACCGTGCGGACCGTCTGACAAGAAAAAAGAAGGAATATTCATTCGGGCAATTTCATGTGTCTCCCAATTATTTTTCCCGGAAAGAAGAAGTGCCTTTTCTTTCAAAGTTAACGTACGAGTGAGTAGTTTAATATCCATCTGCTTCCCTCCCTTTAGAAAAATCGCACTTGCTTAAAAGCTAAGGTTAGTCTATCATGAATGCAAGCGCTTTTATATCGGGTCTGCAAATCCTGCATAAAATCATTCATTTTCTGTTTGGGGAAGGGATTTCAACAAAAAGGAGAAGGAAAAATGAGAATTGCCATTGTAGAAGATAACGTGCTGCATCAAGAAACTTTGCTGCGTTATCTAAACGCGTACGCTGCTGAAAAGAAGCTTGAGGTTTTGGTGGATTGTTACCAGGATGGAATTGAAATTGTGGATCAGTTTAAATGCAACTATGATGTGATTTATCTCGATGTCGAAATGAATATCATGAACGGCATGGAAGCGGCTAAGCGAATTCGTGAGCATGATGAAGAAGTCTTGATCGTATTTGTTACAAACTATGTCCAGTGGGCCATTGAAGGCTATTCAGTTGGCGCGATTGATTTCCTGCTTAAACCGCTCACCTATTTTCATTTCGAGGAGCACTTTAAAAAAATCCTGAATAAGCTTGTGGCAAAAGTCAAAAAAGCGATTCCTGTTAAAGTTGGGAGCGGCATTCGAAAGGTTTTACTTGATGATATCTTGTATATCGAAAGTGAAGGGCACTATTTATATTTCCACTTAAAAACGGAACAGTTTTCTATTCTTGAATCGATGAAAAATATGGAAACGCGTTTAAAAGAAGAGCATTTTTTCCGCTGTCATAATTACTACTTGGTCAATTTAAAATATGTCAAAAGCATTGGAAAAAATGGACTCACGATTGGTTCTGAAACGCTTCAAATCAGTCGACCTCGCAAAAAAGCTTTTATGGAAGCACTCACGAACTATCTCGGCGATGGGACGCTTGCATGATGATGGATCTACCTAACATTCCCCGCTTGTATACCGCCCTTTCTGAATGGCTTGCTTGTCTTCTTTTTTTGCTTCCTTTTTTAAAGAAACGAAACAAAGTGCATGTGAACACTGAGCTGATTTTATTCGGCTTAGGACAGATTTTCTTGCAATATCTTGTGAGTACTTGGTCTCTTGCTTTTTGGATTCCTGGAATGCTTTTAAATATTGCTTGGATGTTTGGTATGCTGTTTACTACAGGCAAGCTTTCGCTTCGAGAAAGCTTTTATTTAACGGCAAAAGCCTTCATTGTGGCTGAGTTTACTGCTGCGTTTTCTTGGCAGCTTTATTATTTACTTTTTTGGAAACCGGGACAATCTTTTTCGGTTTTATCCATTTTGTTCGTTTTGATCGTCTATGCGATTTTGTTTGGCGTTTTTTATTTGCTGGAACAAAAACTTGGGCGCGGGAAACCACTTGAGCTTCGCAGGAAAGATGCTGTGATCAGCATGCTAACCGCAACAATTGTGTTTATTACAAGCAACATTGGCTTCGGCCTTGCAACGACTAGTCACCCGTTCGGCGATAGTTTTTCATTGTTTTTTATTCGGACGCTTGTTAATTTAACTGGGATTTGTATTCTTTATATTCAAGAAACGCAACGTTATGAATACTTTTTGAAAAAGGAGCTGGTCGCTGTTAATCACCTTTTTGAACAGCAATATGATCAGTATATTCGCTACAAAGAAAGCAGCTCAGCGATTCAGCAAAAGACGCATGACTTGAAGCACCAAATTAATGCGCTTCGGTTTGAGTCCGACCAAACGGCGCGGAAGAAATATTTAGATGAGATGAGCGAAACCATCGCTAAATTTGAAGCGAGTATTTCAACTGGAAATGCTATTCTAGATACGATTTTGACGCAAAAAAATGCGTATTGCTTGAGTCACGGTATCACGTTTAGTTGTCTTGTCGATGGTAAACTATTGGCGTTTATGGACACGATGGATATTTGTAGTTTATTTGGAAATGCGCTCGACAATGCGATTGAAGCTGTGATGCAGCAACTGGAACAAGAAAAGCGGCTCATGAAGTTAAATGTGATGCAATCGGAGCAATTTTTGGTGATTCGAATCGATAATTATTCGACTTCGGAGCTCACATTTCACGAAGGCATGCCAAAAACGACCAAGGTAAATCAAGATGCCCATGGTTATGGCTTAAAAAGTATCGCTTATATCGCAAATAAATATCATGGTGTCATGACGATTGACCACAAGGAAAATTGGTTTACGCTTAAAATTTTAATGCCACTTCCCAAAAAATGAGGTGCTCGATTTCGAGCACCTCATTTTTTATTGTTTGAGCTTAGCTTCTTTTTTTCGCTGCATTTTCTTACTATCCGTCAAGCGATACATCATATAGCCGATAAAGCCAAGCAAGATCAAATCACCTAGCATGTACAAAATAATCCACATGGGCACATGTTTTTCAGCAACATCATAAGCGTGGCTATTTACAACCGTATATAAAATGTTATGGCTTGCTTTCCGCATGTTTTGTTGACCCCAATTTGTTTCGAGGGTTTCTTTTTTCAACTTCGTTGGCAAAATATACAAAACAAGGTCATTTCCTGCTGCTAACGCTTCATCAATATTCATATATTGCGGTTTATAATAATCCGTGATGACACTTCCGCGAAAACCCCATTCATCGCGAAGAACATTTTGCAATAGTTTTTTAGAAACTCCGATCCATTTCGTTCCGAGACGATTGTAAGAAGACATGATGCCCGTAATATGACCTTGTTTCACGGCAATTTCAAACGGCTTCAAATAAACCTCTCGCATGGATTGTTCGGTTGACCAAGTCGCGGCTCCGGTTGGGAATTCATAGCGTTTTGTTTCTTCATCATACATTGCAAAGTGTTTCATGAACGTATAGCTTCCTTTTTTCTGTGCACCCACTGCAATTTGTTTACCGATGATACCTGAAAGCAGCGGATCTTCCGAGTAATATTCAAAGTTTCTGCCGCCAAATGGAGAGCGGTGGATGTTGACACCTGGAAGATAAAGCCCTGTGATATTGGATGCTTTTGCTTCGACCGCAAGCGACTTCCCGACTTGTTCCGCTAATTGTTTATTCCACGTGGAAGCCATCACCACTTCACTCGCATACTGGTTCCCTTGTGCCCCACTCACGAGCTGATTGATGCCCGCAGGTCCGTCACTTTCAATCGTAGCGGGTTTTTTAATCGAATTGACAGCAATCGTCTGGAATCCGCCAAAGGAAATCAATTTTTTCATATCTTTCACAGAAAGTTGTTCAAGTAGTTTTTCCCACAACGGATCTTCATACGACAAGCCTTTCATGTCATAGAGCGACAACCCGTGATCCTTAAATTTAATCGGCTTGGCTTTTTTATCAGATTTCACTGCAAAACTTTTCAGCTCGCGTAGCATTTTTTCGGAAGCCATTTTGGGTTTTGCCATTTCTTTCGGCAATGTTTTATCCCAGTTGGCCCGCGATACGTATTTCACATCGCCCCGCGCGTCATCAAACTCGTTTTGTGCTACTTTTTGGTCACTTTTCCGTTTGTTATTTTTATCATACACAACCGTTTCCGGCACTTGAAAATTCTTTTGCTCGATCACATCGTGCGCATTATTCATTAGTTTGATCCCGTAATTTCCTTTTTCAAGAACGTAAGCTTTGGCTCCTGTATCATCATAACTCGACATGTCTTCCACGTTGATCTTTAACTTAACTTGTTCGCTTTCTCCTGGCTTCAAGTTTTTCGTTTTTGTAAAATCAGCCAAAACGACATGGGATTTTTCGATGCCTCCTGTCGTATATGGCGGCGTATAGTAAGCCTGAACGACATCTTTGCCAGCTTTTGTGCCTTCATTCGTTATTTTCACACGCATTTCAATGGTTTTCTTACCAGTCTTATATTCGCTGATTTCTTGCTTAAACTTGGTGTACGAAAGCCCATATCCAAATGGATATTGCACGGCTTTACGATACGCTTGTTCATCCATTTTTCCGGTTTGATTATTAACATAACGCGTCTCATAATAGCGATAGCCCACATAGATTCCTTCTGCATAGTCGATATATTTATAGTGCCATGTGTTATCCCCATCTTTAAATGTGGAATTTTTATATGGAAACTCTCCGATATTGTAGTAAGACGGCGCACTGGTTGCGTCATACGTATACGTATCCACGAGTCGCCCAGAAGGATTCGCTTCCCCTGCTAGCACTTTCCCGACAGCATCAAAGCCTGTGGAACCGGGGTTTCCAATCCAAAGGGCAGCAGAAACTTTGTCATCTTTTAAAAAGCCAAGTTCCATTGGATAGGACGAGTTGAGGACAACAACGACCTTCTGGAAGTTTTGCTTCACCATGTTGAGCATCGCTTCTTCATTGTTCGTAAGTTCAAGGTAGTGTTTCCCCTTGCTCCCGCCGGTATAATTTTTCATATCGGTTGTGATGTCTGCTCCCTCGCCGCTATTTCGCGCAAACACGACAAGTGCTGTATCACTATATTTTTTCGCATGATTCATTAGGCTTTGGCTGTAATCGGACGCTTTGGGTTCATGACTATTAAAATCGCCGCCCACGAGTTTATGCATATTGACTTTTTCGCGCGGCACATAACGATCCTTGTAAAATTTAACAAGTTCCGGATTGGCTTTTAGGCCTGCATGTTTAAGGCCTTGTTCCAAGGTTACATTATCAAGTTCTTTTCCCCCGCCGGAACCAGATCCGCCGTAAACAGGAGCGCTTGAGCCGTATCCAAATACATTCACATGTCCTTTTTCCAGTGGCAAAGCTTCTTTTTTATTTTCAAGCATCACAATGCCTTCTTCTTCCATTTGCTCTGTGAGTTTCTTCCCTTTTTCTCGAGCTTTATTTACTTTCGTTTCATCAATTTGATAGCGTGACATATAAGCATTCGCGATTTGCCCGAAGCTATTCACTGCAAGGTTAAGCGCAACAACCACGACGAGTAACAAAGCAAAAATCGACCACCAGATTTTTCTCGTACGTTTTAATTTCACCATCCGGTAGATAGAAAAAATAACTAGTGCGATCGCTAGAACAACAACAATAGCTGCAATCCAGAAAAGAATTTGTCCGATATTGATTCCGTAAGAAGGTTCTTCCCCTCCTTTTCTAGCTGCAAAAGTCTGAACTGGAAACCCAAAAATTCCTATTCCAAGAAGCAGCAACGTAAATTTGCTTGTACACCTTTTTTTCATGAGTTAAACATCCCTTTCCGAATTGTTATCTTGAAAAAGAAAACGGTTTCAACTTTATTTTCGAAACATGCGTCTCGATTCTATTTCAGTCTATCAAGTCCTTTCTCCGAATCAAATAAGCCCTTCAAATTTTGTCATTATCTCTGCAAGTTTTGCGATACGGACACAAAAACGCCGGATTTCGTTAGCAAAGCGCTAACGAAATCCGGCGTTTTATTATTTATTCTTCATTCTTTTTTAGCTCGTCTTGATTCGAATCTGAAAGTGGCATTTCTAAAAGAATTTGGCCTTTTTTAAGCGGCCTTTTTTTCCCAACAAGGAGCATCAATTGAAGCATCGTAAAGGCAATCGAACTGCGCTTTCTATAAGCAACAAATTTTTGTACCCAACTCGTCACATATTTGGCTTTATAATTTCTTAGGCCTTTAAAGCTATAGAAGCCTTGACTATATCGGTAAACAAGTCCCGCTAAACGCTCCCCTAAAAAGGCGTATTGGGATTCGCCCACATTCGCAAGCGGCGCCATCCCCATATTGAAGGTTTGATAGCCTTTTTCTTTCGCGTCTTCAAACAATTTAATGAACAGAAAATCCATAATCCCAGAAGGCGCGTCTTTTCCGTAGCGCATCAAATCGATCGAGGTCAATTCGTCCGTATAAGCTGGCATAATCGAAGCGAATGCGATAATTTCCCCATCTGCGTTTCTTGCAACGGCGATATCTGCTTGATTCAAGTAATACGGATCAAAGAAGCCAAGTGAAAAGCCTTTTTCCGTGCGGCCCGAGAGCCATTCATCGGAAAGCTTGCGCAGCGTTTTAAAGGTTTCGCCATCGAATGGCGCTGTTAAAATTTCGAACTGGTAGCCTTCACGGTCAAACTTGTTCATTAAAGCGCGTTCGCCTTTTTTCTTTTTCCCTGAAAGCGAGAAGTCTGTTACATCCACATAGCCTTCTTCACCTAGTTTGATAAAGTCAAAGCCCATTTCGTGCAAGTAAGCGAGCATGTCACCTTTTACTTCATAAAAGACTGGCCGGTATCCAAATTTGTCCGCTTCTTCCATCAGTTCTAAGATGGCTTTATCGCGTTTTTGTTCATTTCCAATCGGTTCGCCCATGATCACCATTTTGTCGGCAATGATGCGAAAAGCGAAAAGGACTTCTCCCCCTTGCGCCCAAAAAAGAAGTTTATCGCGTAAAAAAATGGTATGACTGACTTCATTTCCACCCCATTTTTTAAGGTGTTCTCGGACGCGTTCTTCTTGAAAAGGTGAACCAAATGGTTTTGAGGATTGCGATAAGTAAATATAAATCACGACGAGACAAATAATTGCGATCAGCATCCCGATAAAGCCGGTGAGCCAAATGTGCTCAGATGCGATTTCAAGATATTCAGGAATCGCTTTTTTATGAATCACTTTTGGCGAATTATAGATACCGATAATCACATAGCCCACTAAGCAAACTAAGAAAATAAGCGCGTCAAAAATGATTTTACTCCATGTATAAACAAACTTTTCCCTGTAAAACTCTTTGCGAGCTAGAAAGACGCATAGTAAGACGATTCCTAGGAAAATGGCTTGCTTAATGGAAAATACGCGAGCAAGGGTATTAAAGATCGCACAGCCTAGCACGACGACAGTCGCGATATACGCCTTTTTGTTTTTGCTTTCGATGCTTCGTCCAAGTCCGAGGAGCAGAAATCCAAAGGCAACGTTTGTGACTTGTGAGATAAACAAAAAGCTAAATGGCATCAATTTGTACAGAAATGGCACGTGATAAATCGCAAATGGAAGCACGGATGATAAAATCAACATTAAGCCACTAAAATAAACAAACAAGACTAAAAAGCGATGCGCCACTTTTTGTAAAAAGAGAAAAGGCAGATTTTCTAAATAGTCATTGAATCGTTTTCCAGCTTTTTGTACGAAAAATAGTAAGCCAGCAAGGAATGGAATGATGTAGTAGAAAACCCGGTAAAAGAGCAGCCAAACAATCGCTAGTTCATTAGAAACGCCTAATTGATCGAGCCCATAAAGCATCACAAGATCAAAAGTCCCAACCCCACCTGGAACCATCGACACAATCCCGATAACCGAAGCGATTACAAACAGCGGGAAAACCTTCATCAAATCGACAGGTTCATTCATTAGAAAGCCAATTGCAACAAAGCAGAGAAAGGCGAACCCCCACTCTAGCAAAGAGGCAGAGATTAAGGCTGCTTCACGTCTAAGTGGTAAATCTTCAAATAGTGATTTACTTTTCCATTTTGTGACGATGAATAAAATCGGAAAATAAAGGCCTCCGCCTAAAAGCCATGGCCAGAAACTACGAAAGTGATCGGCAAATCCCGGGATCGGTAGCGTTGTGAGACCAACTAAGCAGTAAATCGATAGTCCTGAAACAAGGAATAAAGCAATTTTGGAGATCGCAAGCAAGATTTCTTTATGGGAAGCATTTTTGCCATAAAAGCTTGCACGAAGCGAAGCGCCAAGCACGCCTCCGAATCCACCAATGTTCGTAAATGTATTGGTGATCCAACCTGAGGCGACAACGTGCATCGTCGAAAATTTGCCCGGTAAAAGTTTAACGATCACAAAATCATAAACAAGCATTGGCGTCACGGCGACGAGTCCAATTAAAACCATTAACAGTAAAGTTTCTGGGGTTTGTGACATCATATTTTTTTTGAGTACATGAAAGTCAATTGTTGTCGCAATGTTAAATACTTCGTAAATCACAAACAGCATGATGAAGGATACAAAAACGATTTTGACAACCTTGCTGTTTCTTTGAAAAAAATCATAAGCTTGTAGTAATTTCTCTTTCATTTTCATTCTCCTTTTACGAAAAGTCTTATTTCCGTTTCCGTTTGCCTTTCACCCGTTTACGGAAAGCTGGAACAAGATAAATACATAATACGCCGACTGAGCCGCTTAGTGTATTTAAGATTACATCGTCAATATCAGTGGATCTGCCTTCTGGGAGCGCCAAACCACTAAATCCGGTAACAAGGGTTGTTTGAATAAATTGAATCAGTTCAATGCCACACGAAGTGAAAAAGACAATTAAAATCGCGACGCTTCCTCTTTTCACCACTTTAAAATATAATAAGAAAAAAGATAGCGGAGCAAGCATTAGCGCATTGCCAATGATTTGAATAACGGTTGGCATCGTCGGCAAAGTTTGCCTAAACGTATTTTCAATGGTTGTAAAAGGTTCCAAATTAATCAATTCTTTTTGAATATGAAAGCTCCCTGTATAAGTGCTACTTGCAAAGTCGCCTGCAGCAATATAAGTAACTAGGTGATGCAAAACAAATATATACAAAATAAAAACGGAAAACCAAACAAAATCAAGTCCGTTTTTAAGGTGTGCTAGCTTTATCAAAATGCCTGTAATCACGAGCAAAAAAAGCCCGTTCACAACTGAATTAATGAATTCTGCACGACTTCCAAATTGAACGGCTAAAAAAAGGCCATATCCAAGATATAGGAGCGGAAAACAAAGCATCAGATATTTTAATTGCTTGACTTGCATGAAGTGCCCGCCCTCTCTAATGATTTCTCTTTCCTTAGTGTAGCAGATTGCCCCCCGAATGAAAAGAACTTGTAAGCTTACATTTTCGAAAGAAATTTGTCACATAAAAAGCTTGACCTTAACGTTACGTAAACCCCTAAACTATGAATGTGGAGGTGATTTTCATGGAATATACGATTCAAAAACTGGCAAATCTCGCCGGTGTAAGTTCACGGACACTACGCTATTATGATGAAATTGGGCTACTCAAGCCGGCACGAGTGAGCTCAAATGGCTACCGAATTTACGGGCAAGAACAAGTAGATTTACTTCAGCAAATTTTATTCTATCGCGAAATGGAAGTGAGCCTTCCGGCTATTAAGGAGATCTTAGCCAATCCTGAATTTGATGAAAAAGAAGCGCTTAAGGCGCACCATGCTGAACTCCTCCAAAAAGAAAAACGCTTGAAGCGCCTTATTAACACAGTTGAAAAAACGCTACAAGCTAGGGAAGGAAAGATAATGATGAGTAACCAAGAAAAATTCGAGGCTTTTAAAGAGGATCTGATTGCTCAAAATGAACAACAATATGGCAGCGAGATTCGCGAGAAGTATGGAGAAGCTGAAATCGAAAAAAGCAATCAGAAGGTGGCGCACATGAGTGAAGCAGATTACGAAAAAGTGACGCAACTGGAAGCGCATTTAGTCGAAGTGCTTAAAGAGCTGCAATCGGAGGTAACAGAAGATTTACAACATGATGCTTTTCAAACGCATAAAGCGTGGCTCGGCTATTTCTGGCCTAGCTATTCGGAAGAGGCACACCTTGGGATTGTAGAAATGTATCTCGCTGATGAACGTTTCACGGCTTACTATGATGAAAAAGCTGGTTCCGGTGCAGCGAAACGATTACACGATGCTGTTCAAAATGAGCTTCGTTAAACCAAAAACAAGAGGAAGCAAGCGCAAACTTGCTTCCTCTTGTTTTATTTGATATTCGTTGCGACAAAGATCAACATCATCGGACGCCTAAACTCATCTTTCATTCCGGGAACAGCGAGCAGCTTTTCGGGTGGAGTGGGTTCTTTCATTTGATCGACAGTAAATCCATTTTGGCGTAAACTTTCAAAATACTGCGTTAAAGTTCGGTGATATTTTGTCACATCTTGACCTAAAAAATGAACGATTCGTTTGCCATCTTCAAAATAGTGATCGACTGGAAAAGAAGTGATGTTCCCCGCTTCATCATAGCTAAAATCCTGTGAGCCTTCCGCTGTAAATACTGGATGTTCAACAGAAAAAACAAACGCACCATTCGGTTTCAAAAAACGATGTATGTTTTTGACTAACTCATCAAATTTTTCTACATAATGAAAAGCTAACGAACTAATAACAATATCAAAAGAATTCGCTTCAAAGCGCACCTTTTCAATATCTTCGTGTAAATACTGAACGGCTTCGAGATTTGTTTTAGCGCGAGCGACTTGCAACATTTTTTCAGAAATATCCACACCTGTCACAGAAGATGCACCCTCTTCCGCTGCGTAAATCGAATGCCACCCATAGCCACATCCTAGATCCAGCACATGTTTTCCTTTAAAATCAGGTAGCATTTCTTTTAGCGTTTGCCACTCCCCGGCAGCTTCCAAGCCTTTTTTACTTCGCTCCATTTGGCTGTAGCTCTCAAAAAAATCGGGATTATCATAGATATTTTCGCTCATCTTCATTCCTCCTCTTAAGGATACATTTTACTTTTCCCCGTTTCGCTTTTAGGTAACAAAAATATAACATATTCCACAAGCAAGAACCTAGGGTTTCGGCTAGAAGAATTTGTTCTCAACTAGCTTTTTTCTGCGATTTTATGGTACTCTTATCTATAGAAAAAACGGAGAGGAGTCTTCACCATGCCACAAAAAAATTCGTCTAATAAAAAGTTACTCATCAAAATTTCGATTTCTGTCGTTGCAGGATTATTACTTTTTTATGCGATTATTGTTTGGGCTATTTTACAATAAAGGAGTGACGTAAATCATGAAAAAAGGGATTTTACTCGTTCCCTTCTTGTTCATTCTTGGCGGGGCAGCATTTGCCAACCGCATTGATCCACATATTTTTGGCATCCCTTTTTTGCTGTTTTGGATCGCTATCGGCACCGTGCTTTCTTCGCTTTCTGTTCTCCTTCTTTACTACTTTGAAAAAAAGAAAGGAGATGACCGTTCTTGACTTCTCTTATCGTCATATCGGCTTTTTTTATTTTAACGATTTTTCTTGCGTTACGTGCGCGCAAGAAACAAAAAATGACTTTGCAAAACTGGACGGTGGGAAATCGAAGCTTTAACACGGTTTTCGTTTTTTTACTTACAGCCGGAGAAGTCTATACGACTTTTTCTTTTTTAGGTGGAAGTGGATGGACCTATTCGAAAGGGGTATCAGCCATTTATGTGATGGTGTATATCGCGCTTTCTTACGTCACTTCTTATTTTTTACTTCCGCTCATTTGGGAATATGCGAATAAGCACCGACTCGTTTCACAGTCTGATTTCTTTGCTCGGAAATATCAAAGTCGTGGGCTCGGTATTTTTGTTGCTGTAATTGGTGTTATTGCAATTATTCCTATCATCGTCATTCAATTAAAGGGACTTGGGATCATCGTCTCTTTGACTTCATATGGTCGGATTTCAATGAATACAGCTATCATTATTGGTACACTTGCTATTATTTTATATTCAGTTTTGTCTGGCATTCGAGGGGTGGCTTGGATATCTGTTTTAAAAGACTTGATGATTTTATTTGTCATCGTCTTTATGGGCATTTACTTACCGCTTCACTATTATGGTAGTTTTTCAGAGCTTTTCAAGCAAGTGGAAGCTTTTAAACCAGAATTGCTGACCTTTCCTAAAACGACTTACAGCATCACTTGGTTCATTAGCACAGTCTTATTTTATGTGCTTGGCTTTTATATGTGGCCGCAAGTTTTTGCTTCTACCTTTACCGCTAAAAATGCCAATACGTTCCGGAAAAATGCAATTATCAGTCCGCTTTATACATTAATGCTTTTATTCGTTCTTTTTATTGGTTTTACAGCGGTTTTGCAAGTTCCTGGGCTAACTGGCGAAGAAAGTGACCTCGCCTTGATCAAACTCTCCATCAAAAGTTTCGATCCTTTCTTTGTTGGAATTATCGGAGCGGCTGGGATGCTCACAGCGCTTGTTCCTGGAGCAATGCTTCTCATGACTGCGAGTACGCTCGTTTCTAAAAATATCGTATTTGGTTGGAAAAGTAAACCAAATGAAGCTCGTGTTGCGCTTTGGTCGAAATGCTTTGTGCCAGTACTTGGCTTACTTGCTTGTTTATTTGTTTTTCAAGGCGGAAATGCACTTGCAGCCATCTTGCAAGTCGGTTATAGCTTGATCGTTCAGCTTTGCCCAGCGCTCTTTGCAAGTCTTTTAAAGAAAAACCCACTCACAAAAGAAGGGGCATTCGCTGGGATGGCCGTTGGGATTTTAATTACTATCTTTATCAGCAATTACAGCATGACACTCGCCACCTTGTTTCCAAACCTACCGGCAATGATTAGTGACATTAATATTGGCTTCTTACCACTTTTTGCCAATCTATTCGTTGCCATCCTCATCAGCTTAATAACTCAAAAAAACCGTATGTCATCAGCCGATTAATCGGCTGGTCACATACGGTTTATTTATTTCTTTTTGGGATTAGATTTTAAGGTGAGTTTAACCACGCATTCAACTTGAGCTGTCATTGGAAACATGTCAATGGGTTGCAAATAACGAATGCGATAGCGCTTTTCAAGTTGTGCCAAATCGCGTGCTAATGTACTTGGATTACACGACACATAAACAAGCTGTTTGGGTTTCACTTGCAAGATGGAACGAAGCAAGCCCGGCTCAAGTCCAGTCCGTGGTGGATCTACTACTACAATATCCGGTTTATAGCCTGCTTCTTGCCAAGAATGAAACACTTGTTCAGCAGATCCAACCGCATAGCCCGCATTTTTAATGCCATTTTTTTTAGCATTATGCTCGGCATCAAGTACAGCATCTTCGACAACGTCCATCCCCCGAACTTCTCGTACTTTGTTAGCAAGGTAAAGACCAATTGTACCAGCGCCAGAATAAGCATCCACAAGGCTTTCTTCACCCGTTAACGTAAGCGCATTTTCAACTTCCGCATAGAGCTTTTCAGTTTGACTAGGGTTCAGCTGGAAAAAAGCGCGAGCCGATAAATCAAATTTTAATTCGGATAGCTCCTCTGTCATTTGTTCCTGCCCAAAAAGCTTTTCAGTTTCAGGTCCAAAAATTAGGGAACTATCGTCTTCTTTCACATTTTGCATGATGGAGACAAGATTTGGAAATTTCGCAGTGATTTCTTCAATGAAGCTTCGCCTGCCGCTAAAATTCTTACCTGTTGTTACAAGAACAAGCTGCGCTTCTCCAGTATTCACGCCCACTCGAACAACAATACTTCGAATATCTCCCGTTTTTTTGCGTTCATCATAGGCTTTTACCCCCAGTTGATTCAGTAAGTCACGTGCCGCATTGGTTAACTCCACAGTCCGCGAATCTTGTACTAAGCAATCTTCAATTGGAACAAGTTGATGACTTTCGCGCGCGTAAAGTCCCGTTGCCATCTTCCCATCAATCATCCGAGCTTGAAATTGACTTTTCCCTCGATAACGAAACGGTTCTTCCGTCCCTATCGTCTCACGGATTTTCAACTTTTTGGTGTTCAACTTGGTGTGCTTTTCAAGTGCCTGGATTAACAAATCCTTTTTCAAATCAAGCTGCGCACTATATTTTAAATGTTGCAGCTCACAGCCTCCACAAGTTTCATAAACCGGACAAGGCGGTGTTACGCGAAATTCCGATTGGCGTTTGATCTTTTCCACATTTGCCACGCAATAATTTGGAAAAACTTTCGTTACTTTGGCCAGTACTTCTTCACCGGAAAGCGCACCATGTACAAATATGACTGTTTTTTTATGATAACCGATTCCTTCACCATTTATCCCCATTTTTTTGATTTCAAGTGGAAACTTTTGTCCTACTTTTATCTTTGCTTCGTCCAACCGCATCTCCTCCGTTTCAATTCTTCATCCATACTATCAAAAAACTTTTATTTTGTCACCGCTTTTTAGTATAATGAGTGAGAATGGCTTTAGATTAAGGAGGCCTTTTCTTGAAAGGAATGGAAAAAAACGTGATTGTACTTGCTGGAATGATTGGAGCTGGAAAAAGCAGCTATACAGAACTCATCGCAAGAGAACTCGGATCCGTAGCTTTTTATGAAAGCATCAAGGATAATCGGATTCTCGAAATGTTTTATGACGACCCGGCTCGCTGGGCGTTCGCCTTACAAATTTATTTTCTAAACACGCGTTTTCGTAGTATTAAAGCCGCACTGCGTGATAAAAATAACGTGCTTGACCGAAGTATTTATGAAGATGCGCTTTTCACACAAATCAACTATGAAGAAGGGAACATCTCAGCACCAGAAATGGATACTTACCTTGATCTGCTTGACAACATGATGGAAGAGCTAGGTACACTACCCAAGAAAGCGCCTGATTTGATGATTTACCTAAGGGGCAGCCTCGAAACTGTCCTTAAGCGAATTGAAAAGCGTGGTCGCCCCTATGAACAAATCCTCGAAAACCCTAGCTTGCTAGACTATTATACACGCCTTCACGCGCGCTATGATAGCTGGTTTGAAAGTTACGATAAGAGTGCCACGCTTGTTTTTGATATTGATCAAATTGATATTACAAACAGTGAAGATGCTTACGAAGTCATGCAAGCAATCCGAGCAAAACTTTCAGAAATCCATCAACAACCCGCTGATTAAATGACAGAAGCAAGCTAAGGATAATCCGAATAACAGAATTAAAAATAGCCCTATCTATCAAGATAAAGGGCTATTTTTGCTATCATTTAGTTGATTTCACCGATGACGCGTTTTTGCTTCAAGACCGCAAAAGCTGCATTGAGCTCCCCGCCAACCATTAAAATAATTCCTGTTAAATAAAACCACAGCATTAAGATAATAATAACACCAATACTCCCATAAGTGGCAGAATAATTAGCAAAGTTATTTACATAATACGCAAAGCCAAGTGAAGTGAGCGACCAACCCACAGTCGAAAAAATAGCTCCCGGCAAAACGCCTAGGAAACGATTCCGCTTAGCTGGTGCCACCCAGTATAAAAAGACAAAGACAACAAAGATCACCACTACTGTAATTAGCCACCTCGTATTATTCCAAAAATCCACGAATTCTTTTGAAACATGTAAATGATTAAAAATAAAAAGTCCAATTTGCTGGCCAAATACAAGTAGGATCAGAGTTACACCAATTGTAGCAATCATTGCAACTGTGAAAACCATTGATAAGAGTCGTTGTAAGATAAAATTGCGCCGATCTGTTACATTATAAGCTTTATTCAAAGCTTTTGTAACAGCATTCATTCCATTTGATGCCGACCAGAGTGTGGCAATAATCCCAATTGAAAGGAGTCCCCCGTTTCGTTTCGATAGAAGTGAATCAAGGTTTCCTTCTAAAAAGTTGATGATTTCTTTTGGAGCAAATTCTTGAATTAAATTAAATACAGAATCTCTGTCAATATTCACATATGCTAGCAAAGTTGCTGCAATTAAAAGCATTGGAAAAATCGAAAACAGCATATAATAAGCTAACTGCGCTGCATTTCCTGAAACATCATTTTTGCCGATCTGTCGAATGATTAATTTTGTAACTCGATAAAAACGATTGCTCGTTATTTTCTTAAGCACTACTTTCCCCTCCCTTCGATAGAATGAAGCGCTAAGCTTTCTCTCGATTACAAACTAGCAAAACTCGCATGTCCCTTTATTTTATGATAAAATCTTCAATATTACGAGCAAAAGGGGAATAAAAAATGAATTTAGAACAACCCAGTCAGGAAAATGTGGATTTCATTCTCAAAAAAATCACTGAAAAGTTCAAGATGGTTAATGCCTCGGCTTTTGAAAATATGAAGCTTGAACAAGTTCACTATGATTTGTTAGTGGAGCTTTATCAACTCATTTCTCGCAAAAATTCCTTTAGTCCACGAGAAATGCAAATGTTCGCTGAAGAATTAAGTACAATTCGGAAAAACTAACAATCAAAATAATGCGTGGCAAAATCTATCAAAGCATTCATCTCAAAAATTTTAGAAGGCGCAAGGGCGATTTGTTTCTCAAAGTTTCCTTGTGTCTTTTCAAATGCCTCGCCAACTTTTAAAAACTGGTCACTATCATAAGCTTTTTCTTCATAACTTTCAAAAATTCGTTTTCCTGCCTTCATTTTAGCTGCAGTTCCTGTCTTTACAGGGATTTTTATAGCGTGTTCTTCTGCTAAATGAAGCGATGTGTTTTTATCGTGATCAACACCGAATAAAACAATTTTAGCGTTTTCTAGTTGATAGAGTTTTCCAAGCGGAGACTCGTCTCCAAATCCGTGTGAGAGTGAATGATTTTTCACGATCCAGTGCGCATGCTTTCCCCATGCTGTAAATGAATAATAAGGATGATCACTCCGAACGACGTCCTTTAAAGCTCGAAAACTTTCAGCAATGACTCCCATGCCCGAGCTCGGCGTCCGGTCCTTGTCAAAAAGTGGCATATTTTGCCTGATTTCTTCCCACCACTCTTCTGGAACTGGTGGATTCTCCCAAAATTTCGGATCGCTTAATCCTCCAGTTTGCGCTGGCATAACGAGTGTCCCTTCTCTTGTTAACAGTTCTTGAAGCGCATCAATCACTGCAATCGCTCCACCACAAACCCATCCCGCTTGTGAAAGTGAGGCGTGGAAAATAATAGTATCCCCTTTTTTTATTCCCGCATTTTGAAATTCCTTGATTAAGCGATCCACAGTAAAAGGCACACTTGAACGGTGGACCGAAGCTTTTTCACTCATCTTCATTTCCCCTTTAAAAAAACTGCAACATCTCTGCCGCAGTTTTTTGTTTGTTATTCATTTTCACCTTGGTAAGTCAAAATCTCTGGTCCGTTTTTCGTAATCGCGATCGTGTGTTCATACTGTGCAGATAATGAACCATCAACCGTTCTCGCCGTCCAGCCATTATCATCCATTTTTGCTTTCCAGCCGCCAATATTTACCATCGGCTCAATCGTGATAACCATGCCTTCTTTGAGTCTCGGTCCTTTTCCAGGCGCACCATAATGTGGTACCTCAGGCTTTTCATGAAGAGTTGGCCCAATACCGTGCCCAATAAATTCACGAACTACGCTTAAATTTTCATTTTCTACATAAGTTTGAATGGCATGACCAATATCGCCAATTCGGTTCCCCACTTGCGCTTGCTCAATTCCAAGATATAACGATTTGCGCGTTACATCCATCAAGTGTTTGACTTCATCAGTGACATCGCCAACAGCATATGTCCAAGCGGAATCTGCAAGAGCTCCGTGATAGTTAACGACCATATCCACCGTAATAATATCACCATTTTTTAGAGGCGTTTTTCTGGGGAAGCCATGACAAATTTCATCATTAATACTTGCACAAGTTGCGTATTCATAGCCTTCAAATCCTTTTTGCTCCGGTGTTGCGCCTTTACTACGCAAAAATTCATCTGTAAAAACTTCAATATCCCAGCTTGTTACGCCAGGTTTGATCATTTTAGCAATTTCTTTATGAGTTTCAACTAAAATATCGCCGGCTTTCTTCATTTCATCAATTTCGCGGCGTGATTTAAGTGTAATCATTGTCTGCTTCATCCTCTCCTAGAAAATCCACTATCCCTAATTATAACGCGCGATTAAAAGAAAAGAAAGCAATCGGCAAAAAAAGGTTGCACAATTTAACAAGACATTTATAATAGAAGTGTTAGTAAATCCATTTATAAAGTTATCTTTGGGATAGCTTTTCAAAAAATATTTCAGAAAATGGTGGTATGAGAAAATGGCAAAAGTGATGATTGTTTACGCAAGCATGACGGGAAATACACAAGAAATCGCTGATATTCTTGGTGAAGAGCTAGAAAAATACGATATTGAAGTTGAAATCGAAGAATGTATTAATGTTGAGCCGGAAGAACTGTTGGATTACGATGGAGCTTTAATTGGTGGCTATACGTATGATGATGGACAGCTTCCTGATGAATTCGTTGATTTTTATGAAGATATGGCCGATGTTGACTTTTCTGGGAAAGTTTGTGCTTCTTTCGGTTCTGGCGATACTTTTTATGATGAATTTTGTTTGACGGTTGACCTCGTTGAAACTCGCTTAAAAGAAAAAGGTGCAACGGTTCCTGTCGAAGGTCTTAAGGTCGACTTAGATCCAGATGAAGAGGATGTAGAGCGCGCTGAGGCGTATGCCAAGAAATACGTCGATGTGTTACTTGGAAACGAATAAAAAAGATGCCGAATTCGGCATCTTTTTTTAATGCTGCTTTTTAGGGATAAAAACAAAGAGTGCAAGAATACTGCAGATCGTACAAGTAATCGGGCGCAGGAAAAGGAAGGAATCATAAACTGGTTCCATGAAAAAGCCACTGAAAGCTAATAGGGCCCACAAAATGACTGCGCAAACACTTTTTTTGCGACTCTTTTTCCCACATAGATACAAAATCCCCGCAATAATCATCCCAATCGTAATGATATAACCAAAAATGTCCATTGCCTGTTCAGAAATCGTAAATATATTTATTTGGATGCGGTCAGCGATCTGTATTTGATTAACTAATCCAATAACTGCCATAACAAAAGACAACATACTGATAAAAATCCTCATTAATAAATCCAATCCCTTTTTCTTTTTATTATAGCAAAAAACTGTTTACTGAAAACCACTTTGCCGAAAAATTCACAAATTTGTCGTAAATTCACTCCTCTTTTCTGCCAAAATGCATAAAAAACCACAAATATCAGAAAATTAGTTTTATTTAAAAGGTTCCAAATCCCGTTGCTTTCCGCTTCATTTTGCGCTACTATAAATCTATGACATTTAAGAGAGGTGTGAAATAATGACAACTTTTAATGAAAAATTAGACAAATATGCAGAGCTGATCGTCAAAACTGGGGTCAATGTCCAGCCCGAGCAAAAAGTGGTAATCAATGCGAGCATTGATTCAGCCCCGCTCGTTCGCTTAATCGCTAAACATGCGTTTCTTGTAAAAGCGAAAGATGTTATCGTAAACTGGACGGACGAAGGCGTCACCCTTGAACGCTATAAAGGTGCCCCACTTTCTGTTTTTGAGGAAGCGCCCGAACATCGCGTAAAAGAACGGACCGAGCTCGCTAAAGAAGGAGCTTGTTTTATTTCCATCGTCTCAGAAGATCCTGACCTATTAAAAGGTGTCGATGGGCAAAAAATCGCTGCTGGGCAAAAAGCTATGGGCGCAGCGCTTAAAGAATTTCGTGAGCTAACAATGTCCAATGCCATTAGCTGGACAGTTGTTGCGGCAGCTTCCGCCGGCTGGGCTGGGAAAGTTTTCCCTGAACTACCAGAAGCTGAACAAGTTCCAAAATTGTGGGAAACTATTTTTGAAACGACACGTATCAACACAGCTGACCCAATCCAAACTTGGAAAAAACACGACGAAACACTTTATGCGAAAGCAAAAGATTTAAATGAAAAACAATTTAAAACGCTTCACTATACAGCCCCTGGAACGGATCTTTATATCGGACTTCCAAAAGATCATGTTTGGGTTGGCGCGGGTAGTTACAATGAAAAAGGGCACGAATTCATGGCGAATATGCCAACAGAAGAAGTTTTCTGCTGTGCTGAAAAAACAAGTGTAAGTGGCTATGTTTCGAGCACAAAACCGCTTAGCTATGCAGGAAATATCATTGATAACTTCAAACTTACTTTTAAAGATGGAAAAATAATCAAAGTAGAAGCTGAAAAAGGACAAGAAATCCTTGAAGATCTAGTTTCAACAGACGAAGGTTCTCACTATTTAGGTGAAGTGGCGCTCGTTCCAGATCCTTCACCGATTTCACAAAGCGGCATTCTTTTTTACAATACACTGTTTGATGAAAATGCTTCGAATCACTTGGCAATTGGAAGTGCTTATGCTTTCAATATTAAAGGTGGCGAAAACATGACTCGCGCGGAACTAGATGACCGTGGTGTCAATACAAGTCTTGTTCACGTCGACTTTATGATTGGTTCAAATAAAATGGATATTGATGGTGTGACAGAAAGCGGCGAAACTTTACCTGTCTTCCGAAACGGAGACTGGGCTTTCTAATTCCTTTTTTCATTGAACACATATGCCGTGCATTTCGTTACATTTTCTTCTCTAGAGAAAACGGAAACCTAACACGGAAGAAGGTATATGCATGAAATTTAGAGATTGGGACGTCAATTTAAAAGTGCGTCTATTTGGGGAAGCGCTGCTCGATATTTCTTTCTGGACAGTCTTTCCCTTCCTGACGCTATATTTTTCTGATTCAATTGGACGCGCATTAACGAGTATTCTACTTATTTTTTCACAAATTTTAGCAGTGATCACGGCGCTTTTTGGAGGCTATTTTGCAGATACGTATGGCAGGAAACGAATGATGAGTATTTCGGTAATTGGTGAGGGCATTGGTTTTTTGATTTTTGCTCTCGGTGCCACATCTTTCATGCACTCCCCTTACCTGTCTTTTGCGGGATTCACACTGGCGAGTGTTTTCATGTCATTTTACCAACCAGCCAGTCAAGCGATGATCGCCGATGTAGTGGATCCAAGACATCGTAGTCACGTTTATTCCATTTTCTATATGATGGTCAACGTAGCTGTTGTTGTTGGACCTATTCTTGGTTCGATTGTCTTTCACGACTTTACGGTTGAAACATTACTCGCAATTGCCTTTTTCGACCTTGTCTTGCTGTTTTTACTACAAAGATTCGGGCACGAAACGGCTCCGCTTGCACTAAACCCAGAATTGCGAAAAGCGCAAGGCAGTAAGTCGCTTGCCACTGTTATCATGGAACAAATAAAAAATTACACGCTGATTTTTAAAGATAAGATTTTCTTTCTTTACATTTTAGCAGGCATTATTATTTCTCAAGCGACAATGCAACTTGACTTGCTGTTCCCACTTTTTATCAAAGAAGAAATTGGCAATTCTACACTATTTGGGATTTCGCTAACCGGGGAGCAACTTTTCGGACTTGTTGTGTCGATCAACGGCTTTTTCGTAGCTGCACTCACTGTTTTCGTAACTCGCATCATGAGTCGTTACCGGGAAAAATTTGTATTTATGAATTCTTCCTTTTTGTTTGGGATCGGGCTCTTCTTATTCGCAGCTGTTGCGACACCATACGGAGCCATTGCCGCAATCATCATCTACAGTTTTGCTGAACTTATGACAGTCGGCATCCAACAAAACTTTGTTTCAAAATTAGCACCAGAAGATAAACGAGCGATGTATTTTTCCGCAGCTGGTTTGCGTTATAATCTTGGAAAAGTGATCGCACCACTTGCCATTACACTATCAGCCGTAATCGGTTATTTTTTCACTTTCTCGATTATTGCAATCCTCGCATTTTTAAGTGGAATCATTTATTATGTTATGTACGTCAAATATGAAAACAGTTCACGATCTGAGCACTCTATCTGAGTGCTCATTTTTCATTTAGTTAACAAATTCTTGTCATTTCTGTGATTTTCGTTTAAATTAGACAAAGCAGGGAAAAAATAACAGACGTATTTTGTAACTGTAAAAATAAGTGTAAAAATAGAAAGTGGTGTTGAAATGTTTGGAACTACTACAATCGGTATTGACTTAGGAACAGCCAATATCTTAGTTTACAACCAAGAAAAGGGAATTATCTTAGATGAACCATCCGTTGTGGCGGTTGATACAAACACGAACGATGTCCTCGCTTTTGGACATGAAGCAAAAGAAATGATGGGAAAAACGCCTGCGAACATTGCAATCATTCGCCCAATGCGTGAAGGCGTAATCGCCGATTTTGACGTAACGAGCGGTTTACTTCAACAAATCATGAAGCGAATCAATGCTTCTGAAGGAAGTTTTCGCAAGCCAAACGTCGTGGTCTCAACACCAAGTGGAGCTACTTCTGTAGAACGCCGTGCAATTAGTGATGCCGTACAAGCGGTTGGAGCAAAATCTGTAGTTTTAATGGAAGAACCGGTGGCAGCTGCAATCGGCGCAGACCTTCCTGTTTCTGAGCCAGTCGCCAATACGGTTGTTGATATCGGAGGCGGAACAACAGAAATTGCGATTATTTCTTATGGTGGTGTTGTTTCAAGTACATCCATCAGAACTGGTGGCGACCATATTGATGAAGAAATCATTAACTATATTCGTAAAGAATATAACTTATTAATTGGTGAAGCAACCTCTGAGCGCGTGAAAAAGGAACTCGCTTATGCACCCGTCCCGCATGCAGAACTTAAAACAGAAATCCGTGGACGCGACCTTGTAACTGGACTTCCAGAAACAGTCACGATCTCTTCCAATGAAATTCAAAGTGCGATTGAAGAATTGCTTGAACGAGTTCTCGAAGCGATTCGGCTTACACTTGAAAAATGTCCCGCAGAACTAAGCGGTGATATCGTCGATCGCGGCATCGTACTAACTGGTGGCGGAGCACTTATTCAAGGATTCAAAGAATGGTTAGTTGAACGGATTGATGTCCCCGTACATATGGCGCCGGAACCACTTAAATCCGTAGCAATTGGAACTGGCAAATCACTCGACTACGTAAAAATGATTTCTAAATAGTAAACAGACCGCTAACGTTGATTTAGCGGTCTTTTATTTGAAAAAAACGGGGAATTTTGCTAGAATAAGGACGTTGGGCTTCTTTTTACCTAAAGCGTTCATTCATTTTGTCCCCTTAGTAAAATGGATATTACAAGACCCTCCTAAGGTTTAGTTGTAGGTTCGATTCCTACAGGGGACGTTTATTTTATTATATGGCGTGAGAACGAGTTTCGATTTTCATCGAGCTCGTTTTTTGTTTGACTGAGTAGAGACTTCTGACTTTATAAAAGTATACAAAAAACAACCAATACCTCGCTATTGGTTGTTTTTATTCGCCTACATTTTGGAGTCCTCAAGACAGGTTTTTCTCATCACATTTCCGCTATTTTTCTAGCCGTATTCGCTGTACGAATAGTGATCTTACTACTTACATTCGAGTTCGCAGTTTTTGACCACCAGTTTGTTTTCTGATAGTCTTTTCGACTGAATGACCAGAAAACAGCATTTTTATAAGGCTGTATTTTCTCAAGCTCAACTTTAGGACTTCCCATTTTATCGTAAAATTCCTCATAAACTAAAGGAAACAAGAGAAAGATCAAATTGTCATAGATGGCTTTATCCGCATTTCCCCACCAATCAGGCGCATTGTCTATGATTTCCTTTAGTTCTTCTTGTAAAAGGACATGAATAGGTAATTCTAAGTTAAATTTATTTTTAATCATTGATTTTATATTTTTAGTAAGTAGTAGTGTGTCTTCAAGTCTACTGGAAAAAATCACATTTCCACTATTTAGATACGTCGCAACCTCTACAAAGTCAAGTTCTTCAAATCCTGTTTTTAATTCCGTCATCACTATCTTATTCTTGCCACTTACATTGATTCCTCGCAGCAAAGCGATGTACCTTTTCACACGATTCTCCTCCTTTGTCAATCGATCTTAAGCCAAAACGAATTTCTTGCACTTGTTCTATGTTCCACTTGCGGGATATTGTAAAATTAAAAACAACTCTATTCTATTATACCAAAAAACGCGAAAGCTTTTTGAAGCACTTGGTAGAAAAAAATCCTAAGGTTAGAAGTTAACCTTAGGATTTCTCATAATCAATCTCACCCATTTCGATTCGTCTTTTTAAATCTAAAACTTTTTTCTCAATGGTTTTTGCAGTCCCTTCGAACTCTATTTGACTCTTACCCGTAGGATCGTCAAGTCCCCAGTCCTCGCGATGACTACATTTGATTTGCGGACATTCCACATTACACCCCATTGTAATCACGATATCTACTTCTGGAATGGCTTCTAATGTTTTTGAACTTTGACAAGACATATCAAATTGATATAGGTTATAAATCGTTTGTACGGCATCTTGGTTGATTTTAGGGACACTTTCGGTTCCTGCAGAAAAGCTTTCAAAAGTCTCACTTGCTAACAATTTCCCGAGTGCTTCTGCCATTTGACTGCGGCACGAGTTGTGCACACAAATAAATCCAACTTTAGGCTTCACGTTTCTCCTCCTTAAACCAGCTATTTGTCGCGTTTGCGATTCTTACTAAGATTAACATAACTGGCACTTCAACGAGAACTCCGACGATCGTGGCTAAGGCAACAGGAGATGTGGTACCGAAAATTGCGATTGCAACAGCTACTGATAACTCGAAAAAGTTGGAAGCTCCAATCATTCCTGCTGGCGCGGCAATGTCATGCGGCAAGCGCAAGGCTTTACATGCCAAATAAGCCACAAAGAAAATCAAGAAAGTTTGGATAATCAGTGGAACTGCAATCAAAAGAATATGCACGGGATTATCTAAAATAACTTTTCCTTGGAATGAAAAAATAATGATGAGCGTTAATAATAATCCGATCACCGTCGTATGATTAAATTTCGGAATAAATTGCTTTTCAAAATAAACTTTCCCTTTTCGTTTCACTAAAAGCACTCGTGTTAAAATTCCTGCTACAAGCGGAACAACCACAAATAAAAAGACGGATAAAAATAGCGTATCCCAAGGCACGCTCACGTCACTTACGCCCAGTAAAAGTTTCACGATCGGAACAAACGCAATCAAGATAATGATGTCGTTTGTCGCCACTTGCACAACCGTATAAGCAGGATTCCCTTTCGTTAAATGACTCCAAACAAACACCATAGCCGTACACGGCGCCGCACCAAGCAAAACCGCACCGGCTAAATAATCTTTCGCTAATTCTGCAGGAATCAACTGCTTAAAGACTACGTAAAAGAAAAAAGCGGCGATGCCAAACATCGTAAAAGGTTTAATTAACCAATTTGTGACCCAAGTGACAAACAAGCCTTTTGGATTTTTTCCGATGTCTTTAATGCTTTGAAAATCTACTTTCATCATCATCGGATAAATCATTAGCCAAATTAAAATAGCAATGGGAATCGAGACCTGCGCGTATTCAAATTGATTTAAAAATCTTGGAATCTCTGGTAAAAACTTGCCTATACAAACACCAATCACCATACAAAGAATAACCCATACACTCAAATAACGATCAAAAAAACCGATTCCTTCAAGTTTTCTTTTTTCCTTCATTTTATGTACCTCCCCATTAGATAGATAATCATCTATGTATAAAATAAAACGAAACGCTTCCTTGCATCCGCGCAGCTAATTGCAAATGCAATTCAGCGAAGTCGAAAATAACTGATGAACAAAGCCTTCTAAGCGACTTGTTTCTTGTTCATTCAAACGGTAGAACATATTTTTCCCTTCTTTTCTGCATAGCACAAGTCCGCAAGCACATAATATTTTCATGTGATGAGAAAGAGTAGGCTGCGTAATCTTCATTTTTTCTAAAATTTCACAGGCGCATAATTCGCCACAAGATAACATATCAAGAATCATTAATCGATTAGCATCTGACAATGCTTTCAACTGACTGACCGCCTGTTCATACTGAACTTCCATCTACACGCCTCCTCTTGAAAAAATTAGTCTATTCAAAACTAAGTATAATTAATAGATAGATGGTTGTCAATATATCATATTAAATAAAACTAGCCTCGTTCCCGAAGAAATCAAGGCTGGTTGAATAAGCTTTATTTTTTCTCTACTAAGCGGAAATGTTGCCAAGGTTGAATCGTTTCAAGCAAGTAACGTTCTTCTGGAACCACACGAGCTACAACATTTGTATTTCCCGAGTTTTCCATAGCTTGGAGCGCGATTTGCATTTCGCCTTTGTAACGTTCATAACCATTATTGTCAACCGTCACATCGCCTAATTCAAGCGAAACGGTGTCATGTGGGGCAAAATCAAATTGCTTGTAATTCACACGCGTCATCGTTGAACGAATCACATAAGCTGATACATCGCCACGATTAAAGTGTTTTTGTGTCAAGACAAGTTCTTTTTCCACTTCTGTTGCTTGATCCAAGAACTCGACAGAAAGTTCTAGCTCATTGCGATTTAGTTCGCTCAAAGCTTTTAGTTCTGCTTCAGAAGCAAACATATTGCCAACAATCACATCATCAATCAAGCCCGTATTCCAAAGATCTTTCGCTTGAACTGCAATATCCATCCCGCGATGCTCTTCAAGTGTTGGAAGCCCACCATCTACGACAAACCACGGACCGTATTTCCCTTCATTTGAAGAAACAAAAGCGGCCGTCCGCAAGTTCAAATCTTTAAACTGCTTGCTCGTCCGTAAGAAATGCTCACGGGATAAAGCCGTATAACGACGTGGATAGAAATTATGGCAGCCAATAATATTTGCTCGGTTAGCTTGGTAACTCAAAATATTATCCACATAACTCGTTCCATTGCTGATGTTGAGTTCAATCATCAAATTATTGTCATCAAATGACATTTCCGCTTCCTCTGAACCCGAGAAGCCAAGATCTAGTCGAAGCCCAGAAAGACCGATTTCTTTAAAACGATCAAGTTCTTTATAAGTGATATTAAGCGATTCAAAAACCGTTGGATCGACGTCAGCAATCACTTCAAATCCAAGTTCATTCGCGCGTTTACAAATTTTTTCGAGCTTGGCAAACTCTTCTTTGTCATTTGCCGAAATTAAACACGTGAAAATACGACTGAAACCATATTTTGCTGCCATTTCCACATAGTTTAACGAATCTTCAAGCGGTACATGTTGCGGAAAAACCGAAATTCCTAATTTTCTCATAACCTAAAAATCCTCTCTTCGAACGTTTTTTAAACACAAGTTGTAGTTTTATAACGCGAAAACTTAATCCCTTTGCTCCATCATTGCATAAGCTTGATTCAAAACATTTCTACCGTCCATCGTTCCGTAATCAATCGCATCAATAATTTCAACAGGAATCTCACGCGAACCAAATTTGCGTTTAAGTCCTTTCGCTAAAAAGCGCACTTGCGGGGCAAGCAAAACTACATCAACCTCTGAAATGTACTTCGAGACATCCGCTTCAGCAACCGCGATCACTTCAGCGTCCAATTGCTGCGACGCAATTTCTTCCTGCATCTTTTGCACAAGCAAACTCGACGACATCCCCGCAGAACAAATCAACATAATTTTTTTCACGCTTTCCTACCTCCAACAATGGTGATTCACTGTCCACTTACATTAAATGCAAGTTTTATGCCAAATAAAACAGCGTCACACCAGGTTTTTTAGATTCTTTTGGCTAGAAGGTGAAGTGTGTAAGCCTACACACTTCACAGTTTAAGCTTCCACTCGATTGGCAAGCATCATTTGTGTCAAATACGCGATTTCAGATTGCGGAACAGTGATTTGATACTCCCGCTCCACATTTTCCATCATTTGTTGTGTGACTTGCATTTCCACAAGGTGTTTTTTGGCAAACTCATTCAAGTCTGGGAATTCCCGGTCAACTGCCCCAAGACGCATTCGCTCAATCAAGAAAGCCATGTGTAAAATCATCCCAATATCGACACCTGGTTCGAGAATCAAATTCAACTGAATTTGTAATTCCGAAATTAACTTCCGCAAGAAATAAACCAAATCTTCCACAGAATCCACCGCTTTAAGATTTCCAGAAAGAGAAGCAATCAATTTTTCATACGGAACTTCATCGCTAATGATCCGCTTCGCAATATCTAAGCCATCATCCGAAAAAACTTCGAGCGCACTGAAAAACGGAATATCTTGATATTCAAACTCAACAGAACCCATAATCGCTAGGATATTAAATTCCTCTTTCAGCTGATCAATTCGTTCCCGGAAAGCATCCTTATGCAGAAACTGCAAAATAATGATCTCCACTTTGCTTTCATCAATAATCGGAGTAATGCGCTTGCGGAGCTGTTCAGCCACGCCTTCACCCGTAAAGCAAGTCAAAACAACCGCATTTTTAACCGGTTTCGCTCGCAGTACATGCGCCTTATATTTATTTTCAAACAGTTGCTGACAACTTTGATAAATATCTTCTAATCCACGACCAAGCGATGCTTTTCGAATTGCTTCCAAAACAACAGGCGTACTTGTCATTGTCACTGTTTTTGTTCGAATCCCTAACTCTTCCATCAACATGTTTCCGAAAGAAGCGAGCGACCCCATATCAGATAAAATGAGCAAGCCTTTCTGCGGGTTTAACTTCAAAACGCGATTTTTTACTTTTTCATACATCGTTTGAACGTCCATTGTGAGCGGCATATCAATCGCCGTTCCCGTTTCAATGCTAAGCAGTTCTTGCACCGTTTCGACCATACTCGTTGCCGTACTGCGCCCGTGCATCAAGACAAGGACTTCCACTTGCGATTCACTACTCACAAACATCGAATCGACCACTTCAGCCGTCAAAAACATCGTTAAAAAGCCTATTTCGTCAAATGGAATTTCAATTTGAAGCGCTTGCTCAATCATCGCTGAAAGTTCGATCGCCGCTTGGAATTCCTTTGGATATTTTTTTCGAACATTATTTAAATCCGGGTGAACAATATGCTTTTGCTCACGAATTCGTTCAATCGTACTTTGCAAGTGAAGCGCAAAAGCAAACTTCATCTTATCATTATAGCTGCGCTCAAGCCGTTTTTCAGCAACATCGTAAACCGCTTCTGTGAGCTCCCAAATAGCTGGATCAATGATTTCTTTTGCCGTTTGTTGCGTTGGAAGTTGCTCCATGTAATCATGAAAATACTGATCCACATCGACATAAAGCTCGGCTTCTAGTTCGCTACCGTCTTTTCCTTCTTTCAAAAGTTCTTCCGCACGATCTTGAATTGCCTGATACACATCATCAACTTCGACAACAATATCCGGTCCTGGTTCACTTGCATCTGCAAATTTAAAAATCGTTTTATTTACATCAATCAAGCGATTTAATTTTTCCGGCTCATCTTTCATGTGCAGTAAGCCTTTTTGAACATGGATCGGCAAATCATCTTGCTCGATCAAAATATAATTGGCCGCTTTCGTCTTGTAATGCAAGAACGCTTTCGCACAAGCCAGTTTCAAATCACGCTGCAATTGCCCAACATTCGCGCTCGCATGATAAAGCAAGAAAGCCATCAAAGCTTGGCGATGCACGCGAATCGACTGATTCAGTCTTCTCGCTTCTTGCTTCAAGAAAAACTCCACTAATTGATAGCGCTCTTCCATGCTGCGTTCAGCAAGTTGTGGCAAAGTGATCGTCATCGGAATTCGGCGCGTAAACGTTTCAAGCAAAAAGTTATCCGGTGATTCCGTTGTTGCGCCAATAATTTCTACCTGCGCTCGGTGCACCTTTGAACTTTCTCCAAGCGGTCGAAACTCACCCTTATCAATAAATGTAAACAGCATTTCTTGCCCTTCAGGCGGCAAACGATGAATTTCATCTAAGAACAAAATCCCTCCGTCAGCCTGCGCAAGTAAGCCATCCCGTGTTTCCTCAGCGCCTGTGTAAGCGCCTTTTACAACCCCAAAAATATGCCCAAACAAAAGTTGTGGATTTTGAGCATAATCAGCACAGTTAAAAGAAATAAACGGGGCATCTTGCGGGATCACCGTCGATTCGCGAGCAAATTCATACATGCACTCGGCAAAAAGCGATTTCCCTGTTCCCGTCTTTCCTAAAATCAAAGTGTGTAAACCATTTGGCGGATAAAGAATGGCCGCCTTCGCTTGCTGGATGCTGATCTTCAAACTTTGATCCGACCCGATCAAGCGATCAAAAGCCGTTGCATCTCCTTTTTCGCGTTTTGCTTCAGCAAGCGTGTTTTTCAACGTTTCATAATAAACAGGTTTTCCTGGAAGCTTCTTGATCTTGTTTTCTTTAAACAAATCGTTCAGATAGCGGCTGGCATTGGCACGATCCATGTTGAGTTTACTAGCTACGTCAACCGCAGTCGTTTTTTGATTCAGCTCATCTAAGAAGGTTAAGACTTCCTCTTTTCTACTCGCCATCCTCTTCGCTCCTTTAAAACACTATGCCTCCATTATACACGTTTACACACATAAGTCGCAATAGCTGTTTTTAAGCAAGAAAAAACCGCCAAATCAGCGGTTTCTCTTCTTCGTATTCTTTGTCATTTTGCTTTCCTTTGCTTCACCCGGTGAAACAAGTTTCCCGCCAAAAAAGCGAACTGGAAGCGCCGACTTCCCAAGCTCCTTCAAAAACTGTTTCAGCGACCGAAGCTCCCGTTGATTCACAAACGACAGCACCGTTCCAGCTTTCCCCATCCGGCCCGTCCGACCAGCCCGATGAGTGTATTCCCTCGCACTTTCCGCGATGTCGTATTGAATCACATATGGCAAATCGGGAATATCGAGACCGCGCGCCGCAATATCCGTAACAATCAAATACTGCAGCTTGCCTGCTTTAAATTCGCGCAACACTTTTTGTCTCGTTTCCTTGCGTAAATCCCCGTGGATTCCCTCAGCCGCCACACCATCAAACTTCAATTTTTCAAGCAAAATATCCATCCGCGGCTTATCACGCACAAACACGAGCGCTTGCATACCATCCACTTGAGCAATCCGCCGAATCAAACTCGCCTTCTCGCGATTTTCCACTTCCATATAAAGATGCGTCACATTTTCCGTTGCGCGTTTCGCCGGACTTACTTCAATTTCAACCGGCTCGCGTTCAAACTGCCTGAAAAAAGCATCCGGATCGAGCGGACGCGTTGCAGAAGCAAGCACTAGCTGCACATCACGCTTCGCATGGCGAACAATATCCAGCGTCATCCGGCTATTTTCTTTCGATAATAACTGATCCGCTTCATCGAGCGTAACCACTTGCACACTGTGCATCTTCACTTTTTTTCGGTCGATTAGTTCAAGCAACCGTCCCGGTGAAGCCACAATAATTTGCGGTTTTTTCTTGAGCTTCTCAAGTTGCCGCTTTAAGTTCGCCCCACCGATGATCGGCATCACAGAAATCTTCTTCTCCGGCTCTATAAATAAGCGAATCGCATCCGCAATTTGCATCACAAGCTCATGGCTCGGCGCAAGAACAAGCCACTGCAGTTCCGGCTTTGCTTCGATTTTTTCGAGGATCGGAAGCGTATAAGCGACCGTCTTCCCCGTTCCAGTTGGCGAAATCGCAAGCGCGTCACTTCCAGCTTTCAGCACCCCGTAAAGCTCCGTTTGAATCTCCGTTGGCTCCTCAAAGCCATTTGCCGTAAAAGCCTGCTGCCAGTGCTCCAATAAATTCTCTTTCATGCGTATACTCCTTTTCCTTGTATCCTTCAAACATCATACCACAAAACAAGTCGCCTCACTCGATTTTTTCAAGAAAAGCGACCAAAGTTAGCTTATTTTTCCGCGTCGAAATAAATATCATTTTGATGGCGCAGTTCATTCGAAATCCTTAAGACCTTAATGCTTAAATCTCGTAAGGCTTCATACGCAGCCGTATCCTTTTGTTCAATAATTTCAGCAAAGCGCGCCGCTTCAAATTGCATATCATTTTGAGCGACTGGTTTCGCAAGCTCGAGCACTTCTTCGCCGTGGTTGCCATGAAATTCCAATTTTTCGATCGAAGTGAGCGGCTCAATCAAAAGCGTTCCTTTTTCTCCGTAAATCTCACTATTCAAAAAGGAAGTTGAATTTTTTCCTTGAATGATTGTCACGTTAAAATCGCCATATTCTAAAA
Organism: Listeria kieliensis; assembly: GCF_003369925.1. Taxonomy (GTDB): domain Bacteria; phylum Bacillota; class Bacilli; order Lactobacillales; family Listeriaceae; genus Listeria; species Listeria kieliensis_A. The sequence continues at coordinate 49,012 of NZ_LARY01000004.1, forward strand.
TCACAGGCCCCATCGCATCAACGCCCGTTCTCATCTTAGTTGCAAAATAATGTGCCGCTTTCGGTTCACCAAAGAGCGCCACCGCCGAATAAAGCGGATAAACACCTAAATCCGTAAGCGATCCTCCTGAAAAGTGAAGAGAAAAAATATTCGGTTCCTGTCCTTCAAGCACTTGATCGTAGCGTGATGAATATTTCATATAAGCAAGTGTCGCACCGTGGATCTTGCCCACTTTCCCAAGATTTTCTTGCAAAATTTTAAAATTAGGTTCTTGAATATGACGCGCCGCTTCAAATAAAAATACTCCATTTTCCTGAGCGACTTGATGCGCCTCGGAAAGTTCATCTACCGTTGAAAAAATAGGTTTTTCCACAATCACATGCTTGCCAGACTTCAAAAATTGCAGCGCATGTTCAAAATGAAGCGCATTAGGCGAAGCAATATAAACCCCATCAATCGCATCACTCAGCGCCATACTCTCGGTATCCGTGAAAAGTTCTTGCGTCGCTCCGTATTTTTCAGCAAAATCCGCCGCTTTTTCCAAAGTTCGTGAATAAACCGCGCGCAGTTCCCACTTCCGAGAGCGCTTAGCCCCATCAATAAAAGAATCCGTAATCCAATTTGTCCCGACTATTCCAAGTTTCAGCATATTTCACTCCCCCAATCATTCGTTTCCCCTTTAGTATAACCTAAAAAACAAATTTTTACTCGCAAGAAAAACGGATGCCAAAAGCCTTCCGCCTCCAAGCATCCGTTCTCCTTTTATAACGACTCCGCCTCACGGTAAAAAGGTTTCCCCCATCAAATAAAAATCGACTTCCCGTGCCGCCTCGCGACCTTCTGCAATCGCCGTTACAACAAGACTTTGACCATAGCGCGCATCCCCACAAGCAAAAATTCCTTCTTCGCTTGTCCGGTAAAAGCCTTTCGCAGCTTCAATCGTTTGCCGCTTCGTTTTCTTCACCTTGAAGTTTTCAAAAACCGCGTCTTCTGCCCCTTCAAAACCTGCAGCAATCAGCACCAAGTCGGCATCAAAAATCCGTTCCGAATCAGGCACTTCACGGTAGCGCTTCGTTTCTTCATCACGCTCAACTTCCACCGTCCGAATCCCCGTCAGTTCGCCCGCCGCATTCTTCACAAAACCAACCGGACTGAGCAAATATTCGCGCGGATCCATCCCATACACTGCTTCCGCTTCTTGATGCGCATAATCCATTTGAAAAACATTCGGATATTCCGGCCACGGATTACTTGCCGCTCTCACTTCCTCAGGCTTTCCGCGCCTTCCAAGCTGCACAATCGATTTAGCCCCTTGGCGTAGCGCCGTTGCAACACAATCCGCTCCCGTGTCGCCGCCTCCGATGATGATTACTTTTTTTCCAGCCGCGGAAAGCGTTTGTTCTTTTCTTCCTGCAAGCAAATCTTGGATGCTCGCTGTTAAATAAGGAACCGCCAAGTGAATCCCTTTTGCGTCACGACCAGGAACTTTCACTTCACGAGCCTTGCCCGCACCTGTCGCCAAAACGATCGCATCAAAGTCCCGCTTCAACTCTTCATACGGAATATCTTTCCCGCAGTCAACCCCCGTCACAAAGCGAATCCCTTCCGCTTCAAGCAACTGAACACGTCTTAAAACACTTTCCTTATCAAGCTTCATCGTCGGAATCCCGTACATCAAAAGTCCACCGATCCGATCGCTTTTTTCAAACACCGTGACCCTGTGCCCCGCTTGATTGAGCTGATCCGCACAAGCAAGTCCCGCCGGCCCAGAACCAATCACAGCAATTTTCTTTTCCGTCCGAACTTTCGGCGGATTCGGTTTGATCCAACCTTCCGCAAATCCCCGGTCAATAATGGCTTTTTCAATTGATTTAATCCCCACTGCCGGCTCCGAAATCGCTACTGTACAACTTCCTTCACAAGGAGCTGGGCAAACACGACCCGTGAACTCGGGAAAATTATTCGTTTTCAGTAACAGCTCGAGCGCTTCCTTCCAGTCCCCGCGATAAACCGCATCATTCCATTCTGGAATCAAATTGTGTAGCGGACAGCCAGAAACACCATTTTTAATTTCCATTCCGATGCTGCAAAACGGAACGCCACAATCCATGCAGCGAGCCGCTTGAATCGTCAAGTCTGCTTCACCAAGTGGCAAACTATATTCGTTCCAATCGTTTACCCGTTCTTTCGGTTTCCTGACGGGGGTTTCAATACGATCATACTCCATAAAGCCAGTCGCTTTTCCCATTTTCGTTCGCTCCTTTCCTAATGAACTTGTTTCGCATGTTCCTTCGTACTTTCATAAAAAGCCACGAGTTCCGCTTCGCTAGCGTCACCTAGTTGTTCTGTTAAATTCGCGATCCGTGTGCGCATAGCTTCATATTCAGTCGGTATCACATATACAAAGTGATTTACTTCCGTTTCAAAATCAAGCAAAATTTCGCGTGCCTTCGCGCTCCCCGTTGCCTGCTCATGGCGCCATACTAAATCATGCAACCGGAGCTTTTCGCTTTCAGTGAGCGCGCTTCGCACACTGACCAGTTCTGGATTGATCTTGCCTTCAAGTGTCGCAAGGTCTTCCGCGTAAAGATAAGCGACACCGCCACTCATTCCTGCAGCAAAGTTCGCACCAATTTCGCCTAGCACGACGACCGTGCCGCCTGTCATATATTCGCAACCATTATCACCAATGCCTTCAACGACCGCTTCCGCTCCACTATTTCGGACAGCAAACCGCGCTCCTGCTTTTCCCGCAAGGTAAGCCTCTCCTCCAGTTGCCCCGTAAAGCACCACATTTCCTGCGATCGCGGATAGATGCGGGTTAACCGGGGTTCGCGCGTCATGAACGACAGCAAGTTTCCCGCCGGAAAGTCCCTTCCCGAAATAATCATTGGCATCGCCAACTACGCGGAGCGTCATCCCATTTGGAACAAAGGCGCCAAAACTTTGCCCGGCAGACCCGCTAAATGTGAAGCGAATCGTATCGTCCGGAAGCCCCGCTTGGCCGTATTTCTTGCTAATAGCTGCCCCAACTATCGTGCCCACCGCTCGGTCAGTGTTGCGAATCGCGAAGCTTTGTTCCACTGTTTCTCCCGAAGTTAGCGCCGGTTCAGCTGCTTTTAACAAGAAACGCTCATCTAGTGTCTCTTCAAGTTGGTGGTTTTGGCCTTTCGTACAAAATTGATCGGCCGCTTGGTAAAACGCATCCATGTACAGCAAATTGGAAAAATCGAGATATTTTGCTTTCCAGTGTTGCTCTTTTCGCGTTGTTTCTTTGAGGTACTCTTTATGACCAATAATTTCATCCAGCTTCCTCACGCCAAGATCTGCCATTAATTGCCGCATTTCCCTTGCGATGAACGTAAAGAACTGAACGACATAATCCGCCGAACCCGTGAATTTTTTCCGTAGTTCCGGATTTTGTGTCGCGACACCAACCGGACAAGTATCCATGTGACAAACGCGCATCATGACGCAGCCTAACGTGACAAGCGGAGCTGTTGCAAAGCCAAATTCTTCTGCACCAAGCATCGCCGCCACTAAGACGTCTTTTCCTGTCATCAACTTACCATCGGTTTCAAGCACCACTTTATTGCGTAAATCATTCAAGATGAGCGTTTGCTGGACTTCCGAAAGCCCAATTTCCCAAGGTAAGCCCGCATGGCGGATACTGCTTCTTGCAGCTGCTCCCGTTCCGCCTTCATAGCCGCTCACAGAAATCACATCGGCTTTTCCTTTAGCAACCCCAGCTGCGATCGTGCCAACACCTGTCTTTGAAACTAATTTGACGCTGACTCGAGCCGCCGGATTCGCATTTTTCAAGTCGAAAATCAATTGAGAAAGGTCTTCGATCGAATAAATATCATGGTGTGGCGGCGGTGAAATCAGCCCCACTCCTGTCGTTGAACCACGCGTTTTGGAAATCCATGGATAGACCTTCCCGCCTGGCAAATGCCCGCCTTCGCCGGGCTTCGCCCCCTGTGCCATCTTGATTTGTAATTCCGAAGCGTTCACGAGATAGTGGCTAGAAACGCCGAACCGCCCAGAAGCAACTTGCTTGATGGCACTTCGCTTGGAATCACCATTCGCACTTTTGATAAAACGTGCTGGATTTTCTCCACCTTCACCGCTATTACTTTTCCCACCAATTCGGTTCATCGCAACAGCTAACGCTTCATGCGCTTCTTGGCTAATCGAGCCATAACTCATCGCACCCGTTTTAAAACGTTTGAAGAGACTTTCTTCCGGCTCCACCTCATCAAGTGAGATAGGCTTTCTTCCCGTTTCTAGCTTTAAAAGTCCCCGCAAAAACGCTTGATTATGATTTTCCATTAAATCTCGGTATAGATCATAAGCTTCTTGATCATTTTCACGTGTTGCGCGCTGCAAGGAATGAATCGCAAGCGGGTTAAATACATGATATTCGCCACCATTTGCGCGATATTGGTATTCTCCGCCTGAATCAAGGGTTTGACTCGCGATTCCTTGTGCCTTGAAAGCCTTGCGATGCCGCAGCCAAACTTCTTCGGCAATCACAGCAAGAGGAATGCCGGAAAGCTTACTCGCTGTTCCAGTGAAGTACTGATCGATCACTTGATTAGAAAGACCAATGGCTTCAAAAATTTGTGCCCCGCGGTAACTTTGCACCGTTGAAATCCCCATTTTCGACATGACTTTCAAAAGTCCGTCCGTGAGCGCTTCAAGATAGCGCGTTTCGGCTTCCTCGGGACTAAAACCTTTGATGCGGCCGCGTTCAATTTGACTTTGAAAAAGCTCGATCGCAAGGTAAGGGAAAACAGCGTCCGCCCCGTAGCCAATCAAAAGCGCCGTATGATGGACATCGCGCGCTTCTGCTGTTTTTACGATGATGCTTGCTTTCGTTCGCAAACCACGTCGCGTTAAATAGTGATGCAAGCCGCTCGCCGCAAGAAGAGACGGAATGCCCATCCACTCTTCATTCACGCCTTCATCCGTTAAAACAATTAAAGAACTGCCTTCCGTTTCAATCGCCGTTCTCGCTCGTTCGAAAAGCGCTGCTAAAACCTCGTCCAGCTTCTCCCATTCGTCTTCGCGGAAAAGAATCGGAAGCACCGTCGTTTTCGTACCAAATTTCGTTTGATTTTCAAGTGCTTGAAACTCTAAGCGAGAAAGCACAGGTGTTGCTAAACGGATTCTGTTCGCATTGACGCCGCTTGGCTCGAGAATATTCCCTTCATCGCCAAGCAGTGTCATCGTTGAAACAACCGCTTGCTCTCGCAACCCATCAATCGGTGGATTCGTCACTTGAGCAAACAGTTGCTTGAAGTAGTGGAACAAAAGTTGCGGGCGATTCGAAAGAACAGCAAGTGGCGCGTCATAACCCATCGCACCAGTTGGGTCTTTCTTTTCCACAACCATCGGAATCAAAATTTTACTTAGTTCATCTTGTGTATAGCCAAAAGCTTGTTGCAGCTTCATAAGTTCATCGTGATTCCTTTTTTTAGTCTCTAAGTTTTCTCTTACACTTAGTTCATTAATATCTGTTAAGTTTTCCTCTAACCATGCTTTATAAGGCGCTTCGTGCATAATCTTTTGCTTCAATTCATCATCTGAAATGATTCGACCTTTTTCAAGATCAATCAAAAGCATTTCCCCAGCGCCTACGATTTCTTTTTTGATAATTTCATCTGGCTCAACCGGAATCACGCCCGTTTCAGAAGAGTAGATAATCGTATGATCTTTAGTTTCATAGTAACGTGCTGGTCGAAGCCCGTTTCGGTCGAGGATCGTTCCGATGACACGTCCATCTGTAAAGGAAATCGAAGTCGGTCCGTCCCACGGTTCCATTAGCATCGCATGATAGGCATAAAAATCCCGCTTATAATCTGCGAGTTGCTCGTTTTTATCCCACGGCTCTGGAATCAGCATCATCGCGGCATGCGGCAAGCTGCGCCCGGTTTGGACTAGGAATTCAAGCGCATTATCGAGCGTAGCGGAATCACTGCCATTTTCGTCAATGATCGGCCGAACAAATTCGAGTTTTTCTTGCAAAAGTGAACTTTTCACTCGTTTTTCTCGTGCTTTCATCCAGTTTACATTGCCGCGCTGTGTATTGATTTCGCCGTTGTGTACCAAATAGCGATACGGATGTGCACGTTCCCAGCTTGGAAAAGTGTTGGTTGAGAAACGAGAATGAACAAGCGCAAACGCAGACGTGTATGCTGGATCTGCAAGGTCTAGATAATAAGCGCTAATTTGTTCTGGTGTGAGCATGCCTTTATAAATAATCGTGCGTGTCGACAAACTCGGAACATAAAATGTTTCTTTGATTTCAGCATTGTTTTCTGCAAAATTCTCGATTTGTCGGCGGATCACGTACAGCTCTCGCTCAAATTCGCGCTCTGTTAAATCGGCTGCTTTCTCGATAAAAACTTGATAAATCGCGGGTTCTTTTTCACGAGCTTTTATACCGATTTGACTTGAATCTGTTGGTAGCGCGCGAAAACCAAGGAAGGTTTGCCCAGCTTCTTCGATCAAGTAAATTAGCTTTTCCATCAAACTTTTCCGTTCTGATTCAGACTTCGGGAAATTGAGCATCCCGACCGCATAATGATGGCGCGGTGGAAGTGAGATTCCTAAATCCCCACAAACTTTCCGAAAAAATGAATCCGAAATTTCAAGTAGAATTCCTGCTCCATCACCTGTATCACCGTCAACTTCGCCGCCACGATGCTTCAACTTGCAAAGCATATGAATTCCATCTGTCACAATCTTATGGCTCGAGCGATTCTCTACATTCGCCACAAAACCAATTCCACAAGCATCATGTTCCTCTCGTGGATCATAAAGACCGTGCGGCGCCGGCATCCCAAGCTTTTTCATTGAAATTCCTCCTTCATTTCTTTCATTTATATAAATAAACTAAATTAATAGAAAATTTAATTCTTTTGTTCAAAACCACCATTTTAAGGGGTATTTTCTATTTTAGCGCTTTTCATTTATCGAAACAATATATATAATAGAATAAAACTATCTCTTTTTGAGAATGATAGGAGTATCAAAATGGAATTACGCCAATTAAAATATTTCATGGAAGTAGCCCGTGTGGAGCACATGACGCAAGCATCCGTCAATCTGCACGTAGCCCAATCAGCCGTTAGCAGACAAATCATGAAACTCGAAGAAGAACTTGAGGTTTCATTATTTGAACGTGTCGGTCGAAATATGCGTTTAACTTCGATTGGCGCGAGCTTTCTCGAACAAGTGAAGCGCGCCACACATGAACTTCAAAAAGCCGAAGCTCTCGTCACAGAATATTCCAATCCCGATATCGGAACCGTCCAGCTTGGCCTTCCAAATTCCCTTGCACCACGTGTTCTTCCTTCCGTTATCAGCGCATTTCGGGAAAAGTACCCGCAGATCACATATGAATTTCGCGAAGGCTCAAATGCAGAACTAACAGCCATGGTCCGGTCAGGCGAGCTCGATTTAACCTTTCTTTCTCCGCTTCAAGCAGAAAATGAAATCTTCAGCGCCACACGATTTTTCGACGAAGAATTAAAACTAATCGTTCCAGCCAGTCACCCGCTCGCAGCCCGAAACAGTGTTTCCTTAAAAGAATTAACGCAAGAAAAATTCATTCTTTACCCTGAAGATTTTAATTTATATCAAATTGTAACTACCGCTGCACAGAAAAAAGGCTTTGTGCCCGAAGTTGCATTCAGCAGCCAAGACTTCTATACCATCCAAGGCCTTGTTGGCGCCGGACTAGGCATTAGCATCTTGCCCGCGATGATTCTAGACGGAGCCGTTTTCAAAAACACAAAAAGCCTTTCCTTCACAGACTCAGAACTACACCGCTCCGTTGGCATCATCAAAACCAAAAAACGAAAACTCGCCCCATCCGAAGCTTTGTTTTATCAATTTATTCTCGACTTCTTTTCCCAAAACTAAAGGACAAAGCGCTTCCGCTTTGTCCTTTACTCCATCTCTAAAAAGGGTTCTGGATACATCAACTTTCCAGCTAGCCCCGTAAAATTTTCTTCCCCGAAGTCAAGCACCATAAAATTTTCTTCTTCGACAGGGAAAGGCGCTTCTAGCCCATAAAGTTTAGCTTTTTGGAAACCAAAACGCGGATAAAAATCCGCATGCCCTAAAACGCTAATGGCGCGAAAGCCAGCCTTTCGCGCTGCTCTTATTCCAGCTTCCACCAATTTCGAACCAATCCCATTGTGCTGTTCACGCGTTAAAACAGCAAGTGGTGCCAAAACAAGAATCTCAGCAAATTGCTTTTCTTGGATAATGCTTGCTTTCGTCAGCAAAAGAAAACCCGCTAGTTCACGCGAATCAAGTTCCGCTACAAGAGCGAGTTCTGGCAAATAAGCCTTCGTTTCTCGCAATTTTTCCACTAAATCTGCTTCAAGCGAGCTTGGGAAAGCATCTTCGAGCAAAGCCCGGATGAGCATCTCGTCGCTCTTTTCTTCCGTTCGAATCCTCATCTTTCTTCCACCGCGATTTGATACTCTTCAAGGGTATTCATAGCTGCTCGAACCACATTTGACGTCACCGTTTGAGGCATCAAATGAATCATCTCACCCTCGCGAGCGGCACGATCTGCAACTTGAAGCAATTCCGTTTCTGTGACTTCTGAAAGTCCCAGTTCAGCAAGTGAAGTCGGTAACCCCAGTTTCTTGTAAAAAGGCAAAAGGGCATCCATCTCGCTGAACTTCTCCTCAATTACGAGCTGAACCAAGATGCCATATGCCACTTTCAACCCGTGTAAGACATCGTGCGACTTCTCAAGCAAAGTCAGCGCATCATGAATGGAGTGTGCTCCCGCTGTTCGCCCGTATTTATCGCCAAAACCGCCCACCATTCCAGCAAGCATAATATTCGTTTCAACCACTTTCACAAAAGCCGTTCCAAGTTCATGCCGCTCCATCTCAAGTAGCGCCGCTTCACTTAGTTCCAGCAAATTATCCCGGCATTTTCGTGCGGCAAACGCTGCCACTTCGATCGCTGTCGTCTTTTCAGGAAGCTCAGCGATCACAACGTTTGCTTCGTACCACTTCGCAAGCGTGTCCCCAATCCCGGCAATGAGAAGCTCTTTCGGCGAATCGAGAATAATCGCTGGATCTAGCAAAACAAGCGCATTGCTCACAGGAAAAATATCAAACTGGATCATTTCGCCCGTTTCCGTATACATCACACTAAGTGGCGTATAAGCCGCACAAGTCGACGCGAGTGTCGGTAAAATCAAGACCGGCACGCAAGAAACAAAAGCAGCAGCCTTGGCTAAATCGGTAACCTTTCCGCCGCCAACAGCTACGATAGCTTCAAATTGTTCGGCTTCGATTCTTTCCTTCAAAGCATCCCTTGCCTCGTAGGTCACTTGACCCCCGTATTCCACAAAAGCGGTTTCAAAGTTTGATAAATCTGGAAATTCACGCCCGACAGCTTTCCAAGAAGCACTCCCGTGCAAAATCAGTATCCGCTTCAAATTCCGACGTCGTAAATGTTCTGGAAGCGTATCCCAAGCTCCCACGCTTGATACATATTCAGCCGGTGCACCGCGAACAATTAATTCTTCTGTCATAAGTAAAACCTCCGCTTCGTTCGTTTTTCTCCATATTGTAAACAAGGAACCGGATCCCGTCAAGTTTAGCAAGGATCCGGTTTCCATCATTCTTTTGCAACAAGTAAATAATCATCTTTTTGTTCAAATTTCAAAATAAGTTCCGTGAAGACGCCTTCTTCAGAACGAATTTCAAGCGCATGATCGAGTTTTTTCGACATTTGTTTAGCCAAATAAAGCCCCATCCCAGTCGCCTTTTTTTCTTGCCTTCCAGTAGATCCTGTAAAGCCTTGTTCAAAAACACGTGGCAAATCTTCCTGGCTAATCCCTCTCCCATTATCGCGAATGTGAAGATGCGTCATGTTACTCGAGCAAGGCTTATCACACCAAACTTTAATCACGCCACCTTCTTCCGTATATTTCAGCGCATTCGAAAATAGTTGATCGAGTATGAAGCCAAGCCACTTGCTATCCGTCCGCACATCCACATCCACTTCACCAAGTTCTAAGCGTTTATGTTCGGAAATGAAAAACTTAGAATGTCGCTTAATCGCTTCGCGGACAATCGTTCCTAGGTTTTGTTCTTGAATGAAGTAATCTTTTGCAAAGGTATCAAGTCGCGAGAAATAAAGAGCCTGCATCACAAGTTGATCCACGCGATCAAGTTCCCCATCTACTTTTTCAAAAATCGTTTTCGTATCATTCAAATCCGGATTTTTGATCAACATTTTACTGGCCACAAGCGGTGTTTTCACTTCATGAACCCAGTAAAGAATAAAATCATGATATTCTTCTTGTTTATCCACGAGCGCATTTACTTTCTTTTGCTCTTCCCGATGTTTTTTTCGCATGAGTTCATTAAAGAAAGCTTGCTCACTCGTACGCGGCTTGGGCAGTAATTCAATGACATTTTCTTCAATTTCCCCGTTAACGAGATCTTTCATTTCTTTCCAGTAGCGATATTTAAAACTGTAGCCGAGAATCAAATAAGCCACGAGAAACAAGAACACAAACATATACAAATAAACAATATTGCCAATCGTCAGTTTGCTATTTGGATCGATATAAATTAAAAGTCCGATAAAACACATCACAATGGCAAAAAACAAAATGAAAAAGCGTTTATCGCGTACATAGCGCCAAAAGGTCATCACAAGCCCTCCTTTCTAGTCAGTAATCTCAAGCGGAACAAAGGAAAAAGCTTCGAAGTCAAACAGCCCTTGATCGGTCAACTTATATTCAGGAATAACCGGAAGTGTTAAGAACGAAAGTGTCAAGAATGGATCAAAACCACGAGCCGAACTAATCGTGCCGAATGCTTTTTCTAGGTTTTTTAAACAGCTGGCCACTTCTTCAAAGGGTTGGTCGCTCAATAAGCCAGCAATCGGAAGCGGTAAAATTTCTTCCACTTTTCCGTCTGCTACTACAACAATCCCACCACGCGCTTCCGTTAACGTCTGAATCGCAAGCTCGATATCCGCATCGTTCATCCCTACGGCGACGATATTATGCGAATCATGCGCGACAGAAGTTGCAAAGGCCCCGCGCGTAAGGCCGAATCCGGATACAATACCAAGGCCGACATTTCCCGTTCCTTTATGCCGCTCAACGACCACCATCTTGGCAAGATCACGTGCTGCATCTGGTACGAACTCTCCGTTCATTCGGTCAAGCTGAACCTCCAGTTTTTCAGTAAACAAGCTGTTCGGTAACATGCCGATAACCCGAACGTGGTCGCTCAGAAGCTCTAGCCGCAGATCTTCTGCTTTTAACGGGTGCTGAATTCTAGGAGAAGCAAACGCCGTTGTTTTTTTCGGGAAAGCTCCTTCGAAACGCTCGCCCTTACTTACTACCACTTCGCCGCGTTTCATCACTTTTGTAATTTTAACCGATTCAAGCTCTTCAAGAAACAGGAGATCGGCTTGGTATCCCGCCGCAACAGCGCCGAGATAAAGCAAATTGTGACACGCGGCCGCATTGATCGTAGCCATTTGAATCGCCGTTATTGGCGGGATTCCATTTTCAATCGCCAACTTGACGTTGTAGTTAATCGAGCCTTCCGAAATAAGATCTGGAATCAGTTTATCATCCGTACAGAAACAAAAACGATGAGAATTTTTATCGTTCACAGCAGGTAGCGTTGCTAATAAATCGCGCGCAACAGTCCCTTCACGCAGCATCACAAACATGCCAGCACGAACGCGATCGAGTGCTTCCTCAGCCGTCGTACTTTCGTGGTCTGTCCGGATGCCCGCTGCTAAATAATTGTTCAAGTTTTCGCGAGTTAAGCCCGCCCCGTGCCCGTCAATTCGGCCACCATGAGTTTTGGCATCAATAATCTTTTGTAAAATATCCTCAGCGCCAGAAGCTACTGAAGGGAAATCCATCACTTCTGCAAGCCCGATGACATTTTCTCGACTATAAAGTGCTCGCAAGCTTTCAGCATCAAGCGTTGCGCCGTTATTTTCAAACGGCGTCGCTGGTACAGAAGAAGGTAGCATCACAAACATATCAAGTGGCGAGCCTTTTGCTTCTTCAAGCATATAATCAATTCCGGGGGCTCCTGCTACATTGGCAATTTCATGCGGGTCAGTCACGATCGTTGTCACACCATTCGGCAACAGAACACGTGCCATCTCGCTAGGCGGAACCATCGCACTTTCCACGTGGACGTGCGCATCAATAAAGCCAGGTACAATATAATTTCCTTTTGCATCAATGATTTTCTCTGCTTTTTGGAATTCACCAATCCCTGCTATGTAGCCATTTTTTATCGCGATATCTGCTTCGATAATTTCAGCTGTGAAGACATTGACGATTCGACCATTTTTAATAATTACATCCGCAGGATCTTTATGACTCAGTACATTAATCCGTTCGCGTAAGCTCCTAACTGTTTCCAAAATTTTTCTCTCCTTTATTCTTGTTCTTCAAAAAAGCCTTCATCAGCAAGATAGCTCTCCGCTTGATCTAGCGATTTAAAAACGGCTTCCACGTTGTCATAGGCATAGACGATCCACATTTTATTTTCAAAAACAAGCTTTAAAAGTTCGCCCGTGTCATTTTGATAAACGAAAGTATCACCTTCTTGATAAGCACCCCCGTCGCTATCCATATACGTGAGGGCTTGCTCGATCAGCTGGATAAGCTCAGCTTCTGTTACATCATAGATATTTACGTAGCCTTCTTTATCCAGCTTAGCACTTTCTTCTAGGTACGGCGCATAAACAAAGCCATTGCCATTCGGATGAAGATGCTTTACAAGTACTGTCTTTTCTCGCTTACTTGCCGGGTAGTGATAGTTATAGCGCTTCATCGAAACGGGTTTTTCCTCTAGTGCCGCAAATCCATTAATAATTTTTCTTTTCTCATCAAAGCTCAGCAAATCCTGTTCCTTCTTTCTTTTAATAGTCTTTTCGTCGAACAACGTCTTCTACAAGATTTGGCAACCAGTCGGAAAGTTCATCAAACTGAAAGCCAAGTGATTTCGCATAGTCATTCGAAAGAAAATACGAATCCTCCAAATCGTACGGAGATTCATCTTCATCTTCTGTCACCGTCTCGATTTTCACTTCTTTCCCGAGCTTCTCGGAAAAAAGCTGCATCAAATCACCAAGAGTTATTTGGCCATTTGAAGCTGCATTGATCGGCCCGGTCGCCTCGCTTGCGGTTCCTGCCCATTCAAGAAAACGCGCTGCTTCATCCGCATGGATAAAACCGATTTCAGCCGCTTCATTTTGAATCCCGATTTCCGTCCCGGCTTCAATTCGCTTCAAATGAAATTCAATGCGTTTCGTATAATCTTCGCTTCCTAAAACAACTGGAAAACGCACAGATAAGACTGGAAATTCTGCTTTCTGCGCATAGACCGCTTCCGCTAGCTTTTTGCCTTCCCCGTAATCAAAGTCTTCCCGGTCCCCCGTTACAATTTCATAGTGAGCACTGTCAAAATCAGCTTCCACGAGCGCCCTTCCTTTGTTCGGATAAACCGCAAGCGTTGAAACAAAAATCAGCCGAGGTTTACTTTTTTGAAACGCCTTAGCGGCATAAAGCGCATCTTGTGGTGAATAACAAATGTCGTCATAAATCACATCGTACGTTTCCGAAGCCGCAAGCAAGAATAAATCATCACGTTTTCTTCGGTCAAGAATCACCCGTTTTACTTGATTTTGAAACGGGTCTTGCGTTTTTCCACGCGTGGCAATAGTCACTTCATGCCCACTTTCAATCAATCGTTCCACAAGTCGTTTACCAAAAAAACGTGTTCCCCCGAAAACTAAAATCTTCAAAAAAGCCCCTCCCTTATAAAAACAGGAAGTCAGATTTTAAGAAATCATTCCTAAAACCCACTTCCCTTCTCTCACTCGATCATGTAGCCTTGTCCTTTTTTCGTTTTGATAAAATCCTTGATGCCGATTTCTGCCAATTTTTTACGTATCCGAACGATATTCACAGTCAGCGTGTTGTCATCCACGAAACTTTCATCTTCCCAAAGGACGCGCATAATTTCATCCCGACTGACAATCGCTCCTTTTTGCTTCATCAATTCATATAAAATTAAAAACTCATTTTTCGTGAGCTCAATTTTTTCTTCCAAATAAGAAAGCGTGTTGGTATCAATGTGCAAAAACACATTATGATATTCCAAAACGTTGGGCTCTTCAAGCTCCGTATAAGAATACGTCCTTCTAAGCAAAGCATTGATCCTTGCCATAAGCACATCCAAATCGACCGGCTTTTCAATATAATAATCTGCGCCCATATTCATTCCCATAATTTGATCCATCCGCGAATTTCGCGACGAAAGAAAAATGATCGGAACATTCGATACTTCACGAATTTGATTGCACCAGTAAAATCCATCAAAGTAAGGCAAGTTCACGTCCAAAATCACAAGTTGCGGTTCAAATTCTAAAAATTCGTTGAGAATATTGTTAAAATCGCCTACGACTCCGATTTCAAAGCCCCACTTTTTCAAGTGTTTTTGAATCGTATCGCGAATCACAACATCATCTTCTACGATATACACTTTTACCATTCTTTGGACCCTCCATATTCTGCATAATTCCATTTTAGCTGATTCCGATTCATTTGACTAGTCATGACGATGTCTCGATACAATATTTCGGTAATTATTTGCTGTCAACCAGTAATAAACACCAAAAAAAACATAATAAATTGAAGTTACAATGATAAATGGTAGTTTCACTGCTACGTCGAAATTTTTAGCTAAACCGATCATCGCAATAATACTATGTGAAATACCGAAAAGAAGCGGCACAACAAAAACAGGTCCAATTTGCCCCACAATAATTTGACGCAACTCTCGTTCTGTTAAACCAAGCTTAAAAAGAATTCGAAAACTAGGTTCCTCCGAATAAGCATCCGTTACTTGTTTGAAATAAATAATGCTTCCTGTCGCGAGGAAAAACACAATTCCAATGAAGACTCCGACAAATAAAACTGCACCCGTTAAAATCGAAACAATATGGTAATTAGAAAAGTAGCTTGAAATCTTATTCGACCAAATGCTAACTTTTCCTTCGACAGCTTGTTGAATACGATTGCCTAGCTTTTCAGAGTGATCCACTTCGGAAACATCATAAATAAAAACTTGTTCCGGTCGAAACTCAGCAAGTAATTTATTGTAAACATTTTGATTCACCACAACATTAAAGTCCGCAACACCCGTATTGAAGAGGGGAAACTCACGAAAACTGACAAATCGAATGGTTTCCAATTGTTTCGTTTTGTCTTCTGAATGTAAGAAAAAAATATGATTTTGCAAACGTTTTTTGAGCTTGGTCGGAAAGCGTGTCATATCACTTCCGATTAGAACCCCTTGCCCGTCTTTAAGACCAGAAATCTTTAAATTACGATTTCTTTCAATTTTATTCAGCCGATTGAATTCATTTTCTGAGATGATTGAGAAATGATCCTTATTCGCATAAAACTCATAGGGCATTCGTTTCAATGGATTTTTCACCGGAACATTTAAGTATGCACTTTGCGTCGCAAACTGCAATTTGTTTTCGCTGCTCCTACGAATAATCCGGTCTACTTCTTTTTGTTTATTCGGTGTCAAATTTAAAATTTGATAGCTACTTGGATTTTCTCGCTTCACATCATGGATTGCTTCCGAGTAAAGACTGCCGATTGCTCCAATGATCGTAAGCGTTGTCGCACTCAAAACTGCAATCATCGCCAGTGTATTAGCATTTCGCTTTAGCCGGTAGCGCAGTGACGTTATCGTAAGCAAGTTTGTACCATAAAAGTGAACTTTCTTACGCCCGTAAAAATAGCGCAAGCCAAGCGGCATAGAAAAACGAATGACAAGCCAAGTCCCTGCCACAACAGATAATAACACCAAGCACAAACCTGGAAAAAGCCTCAATTTATACCAAAGAAACGATTCTTCAATATTTTGTAAAGCAAGCGTATAACCAAAACCAATGAGACAAAGGCCAATGATCGTAAGCATAATAGAGCCACGTGGCACACTTTTTTCCATCTCTTTATTTTGAAATAGTTGCAACAAACTATAACGATAAACCATTCCACAAGCGTAGAGCGATGTATAAGCCATAATTACGAGGAAAACCAGGATCGTATCCATAATCGCTTTTCCAGAAAAGATAATCGCCGTATTGACCCGCAAATTGACAAGCCAAAATAACAACATCGAAAAGAGTTTCGAGAAAAAAATTCCTGAAACAATCCCTGTAACAAGTGCCAGTAAATAAACTAGTAAGTTTTCGATCACCAAAATGGCGCATACTTGTCCCTTACGTAAACCAAGCAACGAATAAAGTCCGAGTTCGCGTTTGCGCCGCTTTAAAAAATAGCTGTTTGAATAAAAAATAAAAAAGGCAACAAATAAAATGAGAACAAAAGCCGATGAAGAAAATAGAGATGAACCGATCACTTCCCAGCGCAAGAAAATCTTTCGAATGAGTGGATTATTCGCAAGCGACATAAAGGTGAAAAAAATCAAAATACTCATCGAAATACTAACAAAATGCAATAAATATGACTGAAAATTTTTAAACATGTTCGTAAACGCAATTTTAATCACGAGCATCCGTTTCACCGCCAAGCTCCGCGAGTACTGCTAAAATCTCTTGAAAAAATTGTTTTCGCGTTAAGTTGCCTTTCACAAGTTCTTGATAAATTTCCCCATCTTTAATAAAAAGAATCCGATTTGAATAACTCGCGGCAAACGCATCATGCGTCACCATGAGAATCGTAGCTTTTTCTTCTGTTCGCACTCGTTCGAGATTTGCAAGCAGATTGGTTGCCGCTTTTGAGTCGAGCGCTCCCGTCGGCTCGTCAGCAAAAATCAAATCCGGGTTCGTAATCAGTGCTCTGCACGCACTTGTACGTTGTTTTTGGCCGCCCGACACTTCATTTGGATACTTGCCGCGAACATCATAAATCCCAAATTGTTTCGCAATGTGCTGAAATCGTTCTTCCGTTTCTTGCGAAGAAATTTTGCTAAGCGAAAGCGGCAGCGTAATGTTATCTTTCAGCGACATTGTTTCGATCAAATTATAATCTTGAAAAATAAATCCCAACCGGTCGCGACGAAAAACGGCTAGTTCCCGTGATTTCATCTTAAAAAGATTTGTCCCGCTGATTTTAACTTCCCCTGAGGTTGGCTTGTCAATCGACGACAAGACATTGAGAAGCGTCGTTTTCCCGGCTCCTGATGGTCCCATCACACTCACAAACTCGCCCCGCTCAACTTGAAGCGAAATATCATTAATTGCTGTGTAAAAATTACTTCGTGTTCCATATACTTTTCTAATATTATTTGCTTCTAAAACAGGCTTCATGTTAGGCCTCCTGAAAATTACTCTTGTTCCTTATTGTACAATAACTCACGCCTAAAGAAAATAAGCTTATCGACCGATTTTCACAAAAAAAGAACCCGGGGCAAGAAACCCCAAGTTCTACTTCTTTCATTTATTCCGCAATACGCGTTTTAAGCTCCACTTCAATGTTGCCACGTGTGGCTTTCGAGTACGGACACATCTTGTGTGCTTCTTGCATCAAATGTTCCGCTTCTTCACGCGTTGCTTCCGTGATAAACCCTGTGATTTTCGCAGCAAGCTTGTAACCGCCGTCCGCATCATCATCTTCCATCGCAATTTCCACTGTAATTTCGGCCTTTGCTTTAGATTTATTTTTACGCGCAACCGATTGAAAAGCACTGCCAAAACAAGCCGCATAACCCATCGAGAACAACTCTTCCGGATTCGTGCCACCGCCGCCTTCGCCTTTAAACGCAACCGGTCTGCTTAGCTCAAATTCCAAATCACTGTTATTCGATGCCACCGTGCCCGCTCTACCGCCAACACCCGTTGCACTCGTTGTAAAATAAACTTTTCCCATTTGCCTCTCCTCCTCGTCTCGTATAAAGCACTTTACCCGAAGCCGTAGCCCTTAAAACGAAGCCGGCTGTTTTTCTTCAGGAAAAGGCGCCACATTTCCCACTTTTCCGCCAAACTCAGCGATGCAAAATTTGATTAACGCTTCCAGTTCCAAAAGATCAAGCTCACTATCATAAGCCGTAATATCCCAAGCAAGCTCCGGTTGCCCCTTAATTTCCGTATAAAGCATTAACCTACCATAACTAAAAAGTCGAACCTTCGGGCGTACTACTTTCGCCTCAAAAACCGCATCCCAAGGCTCAAAATCTCCGCGATAACCAATCCCCTCTCGACTAAGTTCAATCGTTGGCATCACATTGAGCAATCTAAAAAACGGGCGTAACACAAACATTGCGAGAAAAATTATCAAAATGATTTCCTCCGTTCCCGTAACCCCTTTCAAATGGCTAAATAGTAAATAAAGCAAAATACTCACGGCCAGTGACAACAAAACATTTGAAAAAACGAGTCGTTTGTTCACATAAAGTTTCACCTTGTCCCCAGCTAAAATCTTTGATTGCAAATTCATTATTTCTCCTCTCCAACATGCTTACTTTCATTGTACACCAAAAAAACGCGCTACAAAAGAGCCCTATCCAAAAAAGACTATTTACGCGCCAAACAATCTCGCAAACGACTTCATCCTATGATAAAATACCTTTAACTAGAGTAGTAACGAAGGGAGCGACTTCCAATTCAATCAATCATCCTAATTGGCTTTATGGCTTCAGGGAAAACAACTGTCGGTGAATTACTTGCCAAAAAAATGGGCATGCCCTTTGTCGACATCGACCGAGCCATTGAAGCCGAAGAACAAAAAAGCATCACAGCGATCTTTTCCGAATCTGGCGAACCTTACTTTCGTCAACTCGAACAGCAAAAACTTTCCGAATTCGAAAAAAGTGCTGCAGTCATTTCAACAGGAGGCGGCGTCATCACAACCGAAGCCACCCGCGCTTTTTTAAAGCAACATCCAGCCACAATTATTTATTTAAAAACAAGCCCAGCTACCTTTCTAAAACGACTAAAAGGCGACGAAACGAGGCCGCTTGCCAAAAATCAAACACCCGAAGAAATCGAGCAATTATTTCAGTCACGCGAAGCCCATTATGAAGCGGTCGCGAGTTTTAGTATCGAAACGGATTGTCTCAGCCCACTTGAGATCGTCTCTGAAATCCAAGCACTTTTAACCTAATACAAAAAAGCCGTTTTGGACGAATGACTGGATTCGTTCAAAACGGCTTTTCTAGTTCTGTCTTAATCTTTTTAATGGTCCACACGTTCAAGTGCCACGACATTTTCAATATGTGTCGTCATCGGAAACATATCAACAGGTTGAATACTCCCCGCTTGATAACCGCCGTCTTCCAAAATTCGCAAATCACGGGCAAGCGTGCTCGGCTCACAAGAAACATAAACAACGCGCTTCGGCTTCATCGCAAGAATCGTTTCAAGAAGCTTCTCATCGCAACCTTTACGAGGAGGATCCACAACGATCACATCTGCTTTAATACCTTCCTCATACCAGCGCGGAATCACTTCTTCCGCTTTCCCCGTCTCAAATACCGCATTATCTAGCTGATTCAGTTCCGCATTGCGCCGCGCATCTTGAATCGCCGCGTCAACAATTTCAACCCCATAAACTTTTTTCGCTTGCTTGGCAAGACAAAGTGAAATCGAACCAATACCACAATAAGCATCAATCACCGTTTCTTGCCCCGTTAGTCCTGCAGCTTCAAGCGCTTTCGCATATAACACTTCCGTCTGCTCCGGGTTTACCTGATAAAAACTTTTCGCCGAAATCGCAAATTGAATGCCGTGAATCGTGTCCGTGATCCGTTCTTTTCCGTCTAACACACGCGTTTTCTCCCCAAAAATCACATTGGTTTTATGCGGATTGACATTTTGCACCACAGAAGCGAGCCCATCAATTCGTTTTTTCAAAGCGTCAAGCACTTCTGCAAGAAACGGAAAGTCTTCCGTCCGCGTAATGAGAACGAGCATCAGTTCATTCGTTGAGCGACTGACACGCGTCATGATGTGGCGCAAGAACCCTTTGTGCCGAATTTCGTCATATGGCTCAATTTGAAAAAGTTCCATCACATCGCGCACCGCCCGAACAGCCTCGTCACTCCGCTCATCTTGAATCAAACAGGCATCCATATCAATAATATCATGAGTGCGTTTCTGATAAAATCCAGCCGCAATTCGCCCATCAATTGTGCCAACCGGAACCTGTGACTTATTGCGGTAGCGAAACGGATTTGCCATCCCAAGCACTGGCTTCACGCAAGCTTCAATTTTACCGATCCGGCGCATCACTTGCTCTACGCTATGGCGTTTAAATTCAAGCTGACCTGCATAAGATAAGTGTTGCAACTGACAGCCGCCGCATTTATCGTAAACCGGACAAGGTGGCTCCACCCGGTCCTTACTTGCTTCCTTTAACTCCATTAACCGACCAAATCCGAATTTCTTATTCAACTTCACAACTTTAATCTCTGCACGTTCCCCAACAAGCGTATTAGGAATAAACAGCGGATAACCATCCACTTTAGCAACGCCACTACCATCGTGCGTCAAATCTTCAATCCAAACATCCAGCAGCTGATTCTTCTTCAGTTGGCCCATTTCCAAAGCACTTCATCCTTCCTCATCTTTCCATTCCCATATTATAACGTAATCCGCATCAAAAAACAGGACATTTCGCCCTGTTTCTACTTCATCACATATTCAATTCCAATCGGTTCATCAATTTGTACCTCTTCTTCACTTTTAAAAATAAGCAAAGAATTTTTTTCTACCGTAAAGTTATAATGGAAAGTCTTCGCACGAGCTTCGATTTTTTTATAACCCGAGCTAAACGAGTCATCCAAAATTAGTTTTCCAGAAGAAACATTCATTTTAAGAATATCAACAGCATCCTTCGCAAGATCATCCGAATACTCAACTGGAAGTGTCGTTTCTACCGCTCGATTCGTATTTTTTTTCGTAAGTGAAATCAACTTGTTTGCCGATTTGATTTTTCTTTCCCCAGCTTTAATTCGGTAATTCGACAAGCCTTTATAACCGTGCTCCACTGGAAAAATATAACGTTCATTATTTAAATAATCCGCTACACGGTCTGCCTCGACTCGGAGCCGATATTTTTTCATTCCTTTAAAATCAGGATTTTCATCCGCCATTTGTTTGAGCAACTGCGCATCGTCCACTTCAATTTGCAAGTCGCCATCACCAACAATTTTCACCGATGTGCCTTTTTTCTGTGGCACAAAGTGGATATCGTTTGTAAGTGGAATTTCTGTCTTGGCATTCACCCAAGTTTTATTGCTTGTAATTAAATCTTCACTTGTTGCCGTTTTTTCGATTTCACCAGCTTGGACGTGCCAAAAAGCAAATGTAACCGCCCCCCCTAAAAGAAGTGCCGCAAAAGAAGCTCCTAGCATTCGTTTTATCGGTTTGGTTTTTTTCAAAACTTTTTACACCTACTTCCTTACCTTAGAACTCCCCCATTATAATGCTTTTTCAGAAATAATACAAACATATGACAAAAAAGACAACTATTTTACTAGACTTGTCCGTCATAAGTCCTGTTTCTTTACAAAAAGTCCAGAGGAAGATTACTCAGATAAGAGACTAGCTTTTTCATCTTGATCAAGGTCCGCAGCAGGAATAGATTCTACATCAGCAAAGAACTCAATATGTTGATTTAAATTTTCAAAGACCATCGGCGTTTCGCCACCTAATTCTCCATCTAAATTAATTAACATTTTTTGCTCAGAAGTCACCACTACTTTTTGCGATTTGACATAAATCACGTTAGGTTCCTTAATGTGATCACCGCGAAGGGCAAGCGTAACCAGTCGAATAAACTCAGGTAAATTGACTTTTTTCAAAATAATCAACGAAAATTTACCGTCATCTAACTTTGCATCAGGCGCTATTTTCTCGAAGCCCCCGATTGAATTGGTTAATCCGAGTAAGAAGCACATCGCTTCTCCTTCAAAAACTCCTTCGTCATATTCAATCCGCACTTTAGTCGCTTTAATCGAAGGTAACATTTCAATTCCTTTTAAATAATATGCAAGCTGACCAAGCATCGTTTTTAGTTTACTTGGGACATCATAAGTTAGCTCCGTAATCCGGCCACCACCGCCAATATTAATAAAGTAGGTGCCGTTTGCCTTTCCAATATCCATCGCAACTGAATCGCCTTTTGCAATTAGTTGCGTTGCTTTAATGACATCGCGAGGAACATGAAGTGCACGCGCAAAGTCATTTGTTGTTCCCGTCGGAATAATCCCTACTTTGGGCCTGTAATCTTGTTCCGCAATACCATTAATCACTTCATTAATGGTCCCATCTCCACCTGCAGCAACGACTAAATCATATCGTTCAGCAACCGCAAGTTTGGCTTCTCGCTCCGCATCTCCTGGTTCAGGCGTCGTTGCATGCGCAGAAGTCACATAGCCAGCATCTTCCAAAATCATCAGCACATTGGCTAAATTCTTTTTAATAATTTCCCGACCAGATGTCGGATTATAGATCACACGGGCTCTTTTCGCCATGTAGTTCATCCTCTCTTACAAAACAAAAATACGATTGCTCATTCAGCCGATTTTCTTCACACCAACAGTTTCATTATAGCAAAAAACAGCAGGTTTAAAAAGAAAAAGAAGGAAGCTAGTTGCCTCCTTCTTCCAGTTTAACGTTTGTTCATTTCTTCTAGTAAGATCTTATTCACCATCGGCGGATTCGCTTGCCCTTTTGTCGCTTTCATCACTTGACCGACAAGGAAACCTACAGCGCGATCTTTCCCGTTCTTATAGTCTTCAATCGACTGTGCGTTATTATCCAGGATACCCGAAATAATTTTACGCAACTCGCCTTCATCTGAAATTTGAACAAGTCCTTTCGCTTTCACAACTTCTTCAGCATCGCCACCATTTTGAGCGAGTTCACGGAAGACTTTTTTAGCGATCTTCGAAGAAATTGTTCCATTTTCAATCAACTTGACCATTCCAGCAAGGTTTTCCGGTGTAAGCCCTGTTTCATGAAGCTCTTTTTGTTCAGCATTCAAATATGCTGAAACTTCACCCATCAACCAGTTCGAGATTTGCTTCGCATCGGCTCCAAGTTTGATGGCAGCTTCAAAGAAATCAGACATTTCTTTTGTAAGCGTCAGAACCATCGCATCATAAGCAGGCAAGCCAAGCTCTTCTACATAACGTACGCGACGTTTATCTGGCAGCTCAGGAATTTCACTGCGAATGCGTTCCATCCAAGCTTCATCGATATACAAGTCAACAAGATCTGGTTCTGGGAAGTAACGGTAATCATCCGAACCTTCTTTAACACGCATCAACGTTGTTTTTCCAGTTGCTTCTTCAAAGCGACGCGTTTCTTGCTCGATGATTCCACCAGCCATTAGCACTTCCGCTTGGCGTTTTTCTTCATATTCAATGCCTTTACGAACGTTGTTAAAGGAGTTCAAATTCTTAAGCTCTGTTTTCACGCCAAATTCCTCTTGCCCAACTGGACGAATCGAAATGTTCGCGTCACAGCGCATCGAACCTTCTTCCATCTTCACATCAGAAACACCCGTATATTGAATGATCGATTTCAATTTTTCAAGATAAGCATACGCTTCCTCAGCCGAGCGAATATCCGGTTCAGAAACAATTTCAATAAGTGGCGTTCCTTGACGATTAATATCCACAAGCGAGTAGCCGTGTGACGTATGCGTATTTTTCCCAGCATCTTCCTCTAAGTGAAGACGCGTAATCCCAATTTTTCTTGTTTTGCCGCCTACTTCAATTTCAATCCAGCCATGTTCGCCGATTGGCTTATCAAATTGGGAAATTTGATAAGCTTTCGGATTATCTGGATAGAAATAGTTTTTACGGTCAAATTTGGTATGGCGGGCAATCTCACAGTTGATTGCCATTGCTGCTTTCATTCCAAATTCAACAGCACGCTTGTTAAGAACCGGAAGAACTCCTGGCATCCCTAAGTCTACAACCGTCGTATTCGTATTCGGTTCTGCCCCGAAATGTGCAGGAGCAGAAGAAAAGATCTTCGATTCAGTTTTCAGTTCAACGTGGACCTCAAGCCCAATTACCGTTTCAAAATTCATGTTCCAACCGCTCCTTTATAATGATGGTTTTTCGTTATGGAAAGTCGTTTCTTGTTCAAAAGCGTGTGCCGCGTTGTAGATTCGACCTTCCTCAAAGTGATTACCGATAATTTGTAAGCCGACAGGAAGACCTTCGCTAAATCCGCATGGAACAGAGATAGCTGGCAAGCCAGCCAAATTGATCGGAATCGTCAATAAGTCATTTTGATACATCGTGATCGGGTCGTGAATCATCCCATCAATATTAAATGCCGTTGTTGGCGTACTTGGGCCGATAATCACATCAAAGTCCGCGAACACCTTCTCAAAATCCTGTTTAATTAGCGTCCGAACTTGTTGCGCTTTCTTGTAATAAGCATCGTAGTAACCCGAACTTAGCGAGTAAGTCCCAAGCATAATCCGGCGCTTCACTTCATCGCCAAAACCTTCAGATCTTGTCAGTTTATAAAGCTCATCAAGCGTTTCTGCTTTTTCAGAACGGTACCCATAACGAACACCATCAAAGCGAGAAAGATTTGAGGAAGCTTCACTGGATGCAAGAATGTAGTAACTTGCAACGCCATATTCAGAGTGCGGCAAAGAAACCTCTTCCACCGTTGCACCCAATTTTTTAAACGTTTCAAGCGCTTCAAGCACCGCTTTTTTCACGCCTTCTTGAACGCCGTCGCCAAGATACTCTTTTGGCACACCGATTCTAAGACCTTTCACATCACCCGTCAAATACTTCGAAAAGTCTTCAACTGGTTTATCAATCGAAGTCGAGTCATTCTCATCTACGCCAGAAATTGCTTG
Organism: Listeria kieliensis; assembly: GCF_003369925.1. GTDB lineage: Bacteria > Bacillota > Bacilli > Lactobacillales > Listeriaceae > Listeria > Listeria kieliensis_A. The sequence continues at coordinate 73,925 of NZ_LARY01000004.1, forward strand.
TAGTAAATAGGCATTGTCTTCAACAGTACGCGTAATCGGACCAATTTGGTCAAGCGAAGAAGCAAATGCAATCAAGCCAAAACGTGAAACACGTCCATATGTAGGCTTCATTCCAACGACCCCACAAAAAGCAGCCGGTTGACGAATCGAGCCACCCGTATCCGATCCAAGTGAGAATAACACTTCAGAAGCCGCAACCGCAGCCGCGCTACCACCAGATGAGCCACCAGGAACTTTCGAAAGGTCCCACGGGTTATACGTTTTATGGAAATACGAAGTTTCCGTCGATGAACCCATCGCGAATTCATCCATATTCAGTTTCCCAATATTAATCGCTTGAGCCGCTTTCAATTTATGCATAACTGTCGCGTCATAAATCGGATCAAAATTATATAAAATTTTACTTGCCGCCGTTGTGCGCAAATTGTTCGTCACAATATTGTCTTTAATCCCGATCGGAAGACCAGCGAGCATATTGTTCGGATCAATTCCAGCGTCAGCCATTTCCTCTGCAACATCAAAAGCTGTTTCTTTATTTAAAGTAATAAAAGCGCCGACTTTATCTTCGACAGCTTCAATTCGGTCAAAAGATTCTTTCACCAGATCAAATGGGGAAATTTCTTTTTTCACGAGCAAGTCGTGTAAGTTTTTCACTGAATGATCAAAGTATCCCAAAATAAATTCCCTCCTAAATGAATCCATTCATTAATTTATTCTTCAATAATAGTCGGTACCTTAAACATACCGTCTTGCGTATCAGGAGCATTGCGTAAAACCTTTTCGCGTTTCAATCCCGGTTTCGCTACATCTTCGCGCAACACATTCGAGACTTCAATCGCATGTGAAGTTGGTTCCACGTTTTGCGTATCGAGTTCATTTAGTTTTTCAACCATTTCAATGATTTTATCAAGCTGCGTGGCAAAAGCCCCCGCTTCCTCATTAGAAACTTCAAGTTTCGCCAAATTTGCGACCTTCAAAACCGTGTCTTCAGAAATATTCGTCAAGATGTCATCCTCCTTTTCCAGTTTTTCCACCAATGCTAAAATTATATCACAACTTACTCCCACTTGCGATACGAAAAACGGCAAGAAACAAAAGAAAGCGTTACACTAAAATTATTTCCTCTTGCTATAAATACGCCAAGAAGGATTGTAAATCTTCACAAACAAAAACTGGTTAGCGCTCCCGCTAACCAGTTTTAATGCCATCAATCATAAATATGTGCAGTCGCCGCTTTATCACTTGGACTTCTCGTAATAAGAGCCGCTGGACCATCCGTTGTTGAGATATTGACTTGAATATCTGCACCGCCTGGTAAATGCTTACCAACAAGGTCTGTAATATATTGCGTGAAGCCAATAATTTCAGCTTGTCCATAGAATTGCAGCGGAATATCAACATCCAGTTCAGCCATTTCACCATTTTCATAGCGAGCACGCCCAACAACGCCAGTGAAGTTTGGATAATAAGATTCGATATCAGCTTTGAAGTTTAGGAAATTATCATTATCCGATTTATGATCGCTGTTTGCCTCTGTCGAAGGCAAGACATAATTCTTTTCTTTGATCGTTTTAAAATTCGACAAGCTTGCGCCGTCAGCCGTTGCATAAGCCATATAATTGCCTGGTGCTACAGCATCACGCTTCCCTTGCTTATAAATTGCAATCGTAACTGGAACATTTTCAAGACCTTTTGTTTTACGAATTCGTTCTAAAACGGCTTGTGCCATCGTTTTCCCTTGCTCAAGCAAAGTAGAATCGCTAATTCCCTGTTCAAAAGTATCGCCGTATTTTTCTTTTTGATAGTAATCAACCGAGTTCATTGCAAGCGCGATCGAAACCCCACCAAGCGATACACTATCCTTATCCGTTTGTTTCAAATAATCTTGTTCTAAAATATGCGCTAAATAAATCGGATTTCGATCATCCCCAAAGCCATTATCGACAGGGTTCAATCCTTCTTTATTCTTATCACTTTTTCGACCAAGCCAAGAAGTAAGCGTTTCTTTATCGAGATATTGACCTTCTTGGAAAAGATATTCATCTGGGGAATATTCTTCTTGTGAAACCCGCATCAAGCCCGTTTCCAATTGATTGATGTCATAGCGCGAATAAATATTCGAAACGACAAGACCACGTGACTTACTTGCTTTATAAGGTAACACTGTCTTGTAATAATTAGACGAAATCTGATTTTTGGTCATAATACCAGTTTCGCTTTTTTTCTTTTCGCCTTTTTGTACAACCTCTTCATCAGAAGAAAGCTTCGGCGCACATCCTGCCAAAACGAGCAGTAAACTTGCGATGACTATTAAAAGTTTTTTCATTGATTAAATTTCACCCTCATCCGGTAAGTATTCCATAAGGTCAAGTTCCGACCAGACAGGAATGCCGAGTTCCTCTGCTTTTGTAAGCTTCGAACCTGCATCACTACCTGCAACAACAACATCTGTTTTCTTGCTGACACTTCCTGAAACATTGCCGCCAAGTTTTTCAATTAGCGCCTTCGCATCATTTCGCGTCATCTGTTCCAATTTCCCAGTTAAAACAACCGTTTTCCCAGCGAATACTAAATCTTCTTCTGGAATATCTTCTCGCCGTGGTCCCGTATAAGTCATATTGACGCCAGCACGTTCAAGTTCAGAAAGCAGGGCATGGACTTCTTCATTTTCAAAATAAGTCACAAGGCTATCTGCCATCTTTTCACCGATATCAGCCGTTTCCGTAAGCGTTTCTTTATCAGCCGCACGAAGCGCGTCCATCGTTTCAAACTTTAATGCAAGCGTTCGAGCAGCTTTTTCACCCACATGACGAATCCCAAGCCCAAACAAAAGCCTTTCCAGCGAATTCGATTTACTATTTTCAATCGATTGAAGCAAATTCGAAACAGATTTTTCTCCCATTCGTTCTAATTCTAACAGTTTTTCCCTCGATAGGAAATACAAATCTGCGACGTCGTGAATCAACTGATGAGAAAACAGCTGCACGACAACCTTTTCACCGAGTCCATCAATATTCATCGCATTCCGCGAAACAAAGTGAATCAATCCCTCTTTAATTTGAGCAGGACACTTTGGATTAATACAACGCAGAGCTACTTCTTCCTCTAATCGAACCAGTTCACTTCCGCAAGCGGGACAAGTTTCAGGCATATGGAAAGTGACTTCATTCCCCGTTCGTTTTTCCGGAATACTTCGAATGACTTCTGGGATGATGTCGCCTGCTTTTTTCACAACGACCGTATCGCCCACGCGAATATCTTTTTCATGAATCAAATCCTCGTTATGAAGCGAAGCTCGGCTAACCGTTGTCCCCGCAAGCTGCACTGGATCTAAAACAGCAGTTGGGGTCACCACTCCCGTTCGTCCAACGTTTAACTCAATCTTTTCGAGTTTCGTTTCCGCTTCTTCTGCAGGAAACTTATAAGCGATCGACCAGCGCGGCGTCTTGATACGCGCTCCCATCTCTTCTTGTTGAGCGAGGTCATTTAGTTTGATAACAATACCGTCAATATCATAGTCAAGTGACTCCCGTTTTTGCGTCCATTCCTCAATGTAAGCAAAAACCTCGTCCATCGTTTTGCATACTCGGCGTTCCTTGTTTGTTCTAAGTCCTAGCTCACCCAACTTGTCCAGCCCATCACTATGACGCAAGACACCCATCTCACCAAAATCAGCTACCGCGTAAAGAAAAATATCCAAATTTCTCGAAGCTGCAATTTTAGTATCCAGCTGTCTAAGCGATCCAGCAGCTGCATTTCGAGGATTGGCAAATTCTGGAAGCCCGTCTTCTTCTCGTTTTTCATTTAACTTCACAAAAGAACGCTTCGGCATATACGCTTCGCCGCGCACTTCGATGGAAAAAGGCTCTTTAAGCTTCATCGGAATCGAGCGAATCGTGCGCAAGTTAGCCGTAATATCTTCCCCAACAGAACCATCACCACGCGTCGCACCGCGCTTGTAATGTCCATTTTCATACTCAAGAGAAACTGCGAGCCCATCAATTTTGAGCTCACACATATATTCCCGATCTTCTCCTACTTTTTCACGAACCCGCCGGTCAAAATCAAGCAAATCTTGTTCGTTAAACGCATTCGCCAAGCTGAGCATAGGAATCTTGTGCTCTACTTTTTCAAAGCCTTCCAAAACTTCGCCACCAACGCGCTGAGAAGGCGACTCGTTCGTGACCCAATCCGGGTGCTTTGCTTCAAGCTGCAATAGTTCCTGCATCAACTTATCATATTCCGCATCCTCAACCGTCGGATTATCCATTACATAATACTCATAGCTATATTCATCCAAAATACGAATGATATCTTCATAGCGTTTTTTTTCATCCATTTTCAAGGTCCACCCATTTCTTACTAGACTTTTTCAATCGGCGCAAATTCAGCAAGCAGCCGTTTAATACCAACTGGACTTTCAAAAGCAATATCTAACTCCATATTGCTTCCCTCGCCTTTCACGCTAACAACCGTTCCTGTCCCCCACTTCTTGTGCTTCGCTTTATCCCCAACATTCCAGCCAAGGTTAGCCGCACCAGAGCTCTTATAAACAGAAGTTGTCCGTCTCTCAGGTGTTCGTTTAAATGGCATTTCTTTTAATTTATTTTCATGACCCAGTTCAAGCAAGTCTTGTGGGATTTCCCCGATAAAGCGCGACTCCGCATTTGCCGTGCTTCGTCCAAAAAGCATCCGCGAATAAGCGCTCGTTAAATATAATTCTTCTTCGGCACGCGTGATCCCCACATAGGCTAGTCGCCTTTCCTCTTCCATTTCGTCTTCTTCAAACAGCGCACGAGAATGGGGGAAGATCCCTTCTTCCATCCCGACTAAAAAGACAACTGGAAACTCCAGTCCTTTCGCCGAGTGAAGCGTCATCAGTGTTACTGCACCGCTATTTTCATCTTCCGCATTATCAAGCTGATCGACATCTGCTACAAGAGCTAAGTCCGTTAAAAAGGCGATCAGTGACTTATCTTCGCTTTCCTTTTCAAAGTTTTGCGTGACCGACATAAACTCATCAATATTTTCAAGCCGCGTTTGCGCTTCAATCGTTCGTTCATTTTTCAGCATCGTCCGGTAGCCCGTTTTTTCGAGCACCTCTTCAACGAGTTCCGTCACCGATAAATAATCTTGCATTTTCGTAAAACCTTTGACAAGATCATAAAACTCGACTAATTGTTTACTAATTTTAGCAGAAAGCCCTGCAAGTTCAATTCGTTCAAGCACTTCAAAATAAGTTAAATCATAAGCCGTAGCAGTTTGTGCAATCTTATCAAGCGATCCAGCGCCGACACCACGTTTTGGTACATTGACAATTCGCGTCAAACTGATGTCATCATCATTATTCGAAATCAAGCGCAAATACGCTAAAATATCTTTAATTTCTTTTCGGTCATAGAACTTTGTTCCGCCAACCATCGTATACGCCATGCTTGACTTCATGAAAAATTCTTCCATCACCCGCGACTGCGCATTGGTCCGGTAAAGCACCGCAAAATCAGACAGCGGTCTAGATTCATTTTGCACTTCCTCTTGAATCTTACTAACGACATACGAAGCCTCTTCTTTTTCCGTTAACGCTTTGTGGTAAAAGATCTTCTTACCTTCTTGATTTTTCGTCCACAATTTTTTAGGCTTCCGGTTGCCATTATTTTCAATCACACGGTTAGCCGCTTCTAAAATCCGCTGTGTCGAACGATAATTTTCCTCTAATAAAATCGTTTTCGCATCCGGATAATCCTTTTCAAACGAAAGAATATTCGAAATGTCCGCACCACGCCAACCATAAATCGACTGATCCGAATCCCCCACCACGCAAATGTTTTGAAGCCGCTCAGCAAGCATCTTCACAAGCAAATATTGCGCGTGGTTCGTATCTTGATACTCATCCACATGAATATACTGAAACTTACGTCCATAATAATCAAGCACTTCTGGTACCCGTTCAAAGAGCTGAATCGTCACCATGATCAAGTCATCAAAATCAAGCGCTTGATTTTTCTTCAGTTTCTTTTCATAAGCCTCATAAACCTCGGCCACCATATTGTCGTAATAGCCACTTGCTTCCTTCTTGTACTCTTTTGCCGTCATCAGTTCATTTTTGGCATTACTGATCGAAGCTAGAATGCCGCGCGGCTCAAACTTTTTCGCATCAATATTCTTATCCTTCAAAATACCTTTAATCACCGAAAGCTGATCGCCGCTATCCAAAATCGTAAAGTTTCGTTCATAACCAATCCGGTCGATATCCCGCCGCAAAATCCGCACGCACATCGAGTGAAACGTCGAAATCCAAATCGATTCCGCAACACCACCAAGCAAGCCAACAATCCTTGCTTTCATTTCCCGCGCCGCTTTATTCGTAAACGTAATCGCCAAAATATTATACGGGTTCACGCCTCTTTCCTTAATCAAATAAGCAATCCGGTGCGTCAAAACCCGTGTCTTCCCACTTCCGGCTCCCGCCATAATCAAAAGCGGACCTTCCGTTGTTTCAACCGCTCTTTTTTGTTCCGGATTCAAACCCGCCACTAACTGCTCACTTTCTAATTGCATCTTTTCCACCACCATACAAACATTTGTTCTTTATTTTATCATATTTCGATTCATTTACCTAGTGATTTCTGCCGTTTTCAAAGCCTCACTAAAATTTTCATAAATTAAATTTCCCACCACGATCACATCCGCAAATTCCGCCATAAACCGTGCATCACGAACCGAACGAATTCCGCCGCCATACCAGAGTTCCGTTTCCTGCAGCTTGCCCTTCACGTACCTAACAAGCGAAGCATCGCCAAGTTTCCCGCTATATTCCAAATAAAACACCGGTAAATGCAAGAAGCGCTCCGCGAGTTCGGCATACGCCGCCACATCTTCCTTTAAAAGCGCTACGTTCGCCTTAGTCAACTGAGCCACCTTCGCCTCGCCGTTTAAAACCATGTACCCAACAGGCTGAATCTGCTTAAACGGCACATGCGGAGAAAACCGTTTGAGTGCCTCGCTAAACTGACCCACGATAAAGTTGCTATCTGGAGAATTTAAAACCAGCGGAACCAAAAATTGATCCGCAAACGGAAGCACCATTTGAGTATGACTCAACTCCAAAAAAAGCGCCTTATCCGTTCCCATAAAGCGTTCATAACAAAAAGCTGCATTTTCAGCCGTCACATGATCCGTACCACCAATAATAAACCCATCCGTATCGCTATTTAGCAAAGCCTCGACCTCTGGATCTGAGAGAACCTTCGCAGGATCAACTTTAAAAAAATGTCTCATTCTGGAACGTCTCCTTCACCTTTCAGTCATCAATAATTTATTATAGCATTAGTTCCAACTATCTTCATCCTTTCCAGAAACAATTTAACTTTTTTTGTACTTTTTAAAAGTTTTTAAAAAATGCCTTTTCTAAGTTTTCATTTTTTGATATGATAGAAAGTACTTTAACTAGATAAAGGAGGAATAGTATGGAAAAAAGGGAAACATGGGGTTCCAAACTCGGATTTATTTTAGCTTCTGCCGGCTCGGCAATAGGGATTGGAGCGATCTGGAAACTCCCGTATGTAGCCGCTACAGCAGGAGGAGGCTCCTTTTTCATCCTCTTCCTTCTACTAACGGTGTTTATCGTTTTACCCGTGTTAATTTCGGAATTCATTATCGGACGAAGCTCGAAAGCAGATGCGATCACAGCCTACAAAAAACTAGCGCCTGGAACCAAATGGAACTGGCTCGGAAAAATGGGCGTGGCTGGTGCGAGCATCTTGTTTTCTTTTTATAGCGTTGTCGGAGGCTGGATCATTACCTATCTAATCAAAGCGTTTTCGCTCTCACTAAGCGGCCTTTCACAACCCGAATTGCTTGAAGAATTTGGAAAAACGACTGCAAACCCTTATATTTCGATTCTTGCAACGTTCACTTTTATTGCCCTCAATGTTTTTGTTATCCGTCGTGGAATTGTCTCAGGAATCGAAAAAATGAATAAATTCATGATGCCCGCTTTATTCATTTTATTTGTTGTTTTGATCATTCGCTCGCTAACACTTGACGGAGCCATGGCAGGCGTTGAATTTTTCTTAAAACCTGATTTTGGTGCTATCACCGGTCACACCGTCTTGATTGCACTTGGACAAGCTTTCTTCTCTTTAAGCGTTGGCTTATCCGTTATGGTAACGTATAGTTCTTACCTAAGCCGATCCGTTAGCTTGCCACAATCAGCCACATCTGTTGCCTTAATGAACCTTGGCGTCTCACTTCTAGCAGGGCTAGCCATTTTCCCAGCAACCTTTGCACTCGATATCAAACCAGATGCAGGACCCGGGCTTTTGTTTGTGATTCTTCCCTCGATTTTCAGTCAACTGCCGTTTGGAACCTTTTTCTTCATCATCTTTTTGATTTTGTTTCTGTTCGCGGCACTCACATCAAGCTTTTCACTACTCGAAGTAACCGTCGCACCACTTATGGCACAAGGAACGTCCCGCAAGAAAGCGAGCACCTTGACAGGCCTTGTCATTATGCTCCTTGCCATCCCGTCAGCCCTTAGTTTTGGTGTATTCGCTAACATCCACATTTTCGGGCTAACCTTTTTTGACCTTGCCGACTATCTTGTTTCCAACCTTCTGCTTCCAATCGGAGCGCTACTCATCTCGATTTTCGTTGGCTTCAGAATGCCGCGCAAACTCCTTCTCGAAGAGTTCCAAGCCGGAAGCAAAATCAGCTACAAAATCTTTATCATCTGGTTGTTCCTAATCAAATTCATTGCCCCAATCGGCATCCTATTTGTCTTCTTATACGCAACCGGAATCCTCAAATAACCCAAAAAAGGTTCTGAAACGAAAATTCGTTTCAGAACCTTTTTCAAATTCAAAGTGCCATCACAATTAAACTTGTAAGACAAATCGCAAATCCCGAAAGACCGATCGCTGTCCCAACAAAACTTTTTGCGCGTAAATTGATAAAAGAAATCGCCAAAAAGCCAATAATGAATACCCAGTGCCACAGGACACTAAAAGTGAGCGGCTCGCGCATAATCACCATATTTCCGATCATAAAAAGAGCAGCGACACCCAAAAAAGCAGCAATCAAGAGTCGTAAGCCTCGAAATGGTTTCTGTTCCAAAAAAAAGCCTCCCTGTTACTTCTCTTCTTGTTTCATGCGTTCAAAAACTTTGCCGTACATGTCATTCCCATAATTCAGTGAACGCTTCACACGAGAAATCGTCGCCGTACTTGCTCCCGTTTCTGCTTCAATCACATTATACGTCTTTCCTTCTGAAAGCATCTTCGCTACTTGAAAGCGTTGTGCCATGGACTGAATTTCATTAACCGTACAAACATCATCAAAAAAGGCATAGCATTCTTCAAGCGTCTCAAGCTTTAAAACTCCTTGAAAAAACGCATCCAGACCTTCCCCTCGAATTTTCTCTATTTGCATACGAAAACCTCCGTTTTTAGTGTTTATACTCTATACTTTCATATTTTAACGTACCAACGCGTAAAAAACAATTGTTTCGAAAAAAAGAGACCCAGCCAAACTGCTAAATCTCTCTTTTCATCTTACTCCGCCTTTGAACCAATGTCAATTCGGTAAAAGAAGTTCGGGTTATCCAATTTTTTCATTTCCTCATACAACATAAGCCTTGCTTCTTGCATTGATTCGGCTTCCGTTTCAAGCAAGAGAATTCTTCCACCCGCAGAAACAAGTGTTTCCTCTTGCCACTTCGTTCCCGCGTGATAAACATGAACAGTTTCCGTTAAATTCTCTAGCCCAGTAAGTTCATGCCCCGTCTCGTAATGATCTGGATAGCCCGCACTTGCGAGAACAATCCCAAGTGTAACCCCAGACGTTTTAAAGCGAACATCTGGCTTTTCATTATTTAACAGCTTTTGAATCACTTCCGCAAAGTCACTTTCAAGCCGCGGCAATACCACTTGTGTTTCTGGATCTCCGAAGCGTGCATTAAATTCAATCACTTTTGGCCCCGAATTCGTTGCAATCAGTCCGGCATAAAGCACGCCACGAAAAGCACGACCTTCTGCTACAAGCCCACGCGCAGCTGGTTTCAAAATTGCTTCAACTGCTTCTTGCACGAGCTTTTCAGAAATTTGCGGAACAGGCGAATAAGCACCCATACCGCCCGTATTTGGCCCCTTATCTCCATCATAAGCGCGCTTGTGATCTTGAGCGATTTCCATCGGGTAAACTTCTTCTCCGTTCACAAAAGCCATCAACGAAAATTCTTCCCCTTCCAAGAATTCCTCCAAGATAACTTTTTCCGCTGCCGAACCAAACTTATCTTCAAGCATCATTTCCTTGAGCGCAAGCGTAGCTTCTTCAAGCGTCATCGCGACCGCCACTCCTTTTCCAGCAGCAAGCCCGTCCGCTTTAATAACAATCGGTGCTCCTTGCTCGTCCAAGTAGGCTTTTGCCGCATCATATTCCGTAAAAGTCTTAGAAGCTGCCGTTTGAATCTGGTATTTTTTCATAAACGATTTCGCAAAATCCTTACTTCCTTCGATTAAAGCTGCTTCTTTTCTCGGGCCAAAAGCTTGTAATCCAGCCGCCTCGAAATCATCCACAACCCCTAAAAGAAGTGGAACTTCCGGACCCACAATAGAAAAATCAACCTGTTCCGCTTTCGCAAAAGCGATCAAATTTTCCGAGTCCGTTTCCGGAACTTTCACGCACTGAATGCCATCCGCTTCCATCCCCGCGTTTCCCGGCGCACAAAAAACCGTCTCCACTTGATCAGATTCTAACAACTTTTTAGCAACCGCATGTTCCCGGCCGCCGCCTCCAATAACCAAGACTTTCATTTTTGACACACCTTTCTTAGTGTTTAAAATGCCGTACATTCGTTTTTATCATCGCAAGACCATATTTGTTCGCCATATCAATCGAAGCTTGGTCTTTAATCGAACCACCCGGCTGAATAATCGCCCGAATTCCAGCTTTCGCCGCTGCTTCTACCGTATCATCCATAGGGAAAAATGCATCACTCGCAAGAACCGCCCCAGCCGCTTTTTCACCAGCTTGACGAAAGGCAATCTCTGCCGCCCCGATTCGGTTCATTTGCCCCGCTCCGATTCCAAGCGTCATCTTTGCATTTCCCACTACAATCGCATTCGATTTTACATGCTTCACAATTTTCCACTGAAACAAAAGCGCTTCAAGTTCTTCATCCGTTGGCGCGCGATCCGTCATCACTTCATAACTTTCACTATCTTCAAGGAACGTATTACAATCTTGAACAAGTAGCCCACCTCGAACAGACGTCACGTCATGATAACGTGCGCCGCTTGAAATTTCAAGTTCCAGCAACCGAATATTTTTCTTTTTCGTTAAAATTTCCAAAGCTTCCTTGGAAAAACTTGGAGCAATCACAATTTCAAGAAAAATTTCACTCATTTTAAGAGCTGCTTCCCGGTTCACTTCTCGATTTAAAGCGATAATCCCGCCAAAAATAGAGGTCTCATCTGCTTCAAAAGCTTTTTGAAAAGCTTCCTCAATAGAGTTTCCCGTTCCAATGCCACAAGGATTCATATGCTTCACCGCTACAGCTGCCGGTTGCTTAAACTCAGCGACAATCTTAAGCGCCGCATCCGCATCTCGAATATTGTTATAAGAAAGCACCTTGCCATGGAGTTGCTTCGCCTTTGCAAGACTCGCTGCATCCGCAAGAGGTTCCGCATAAAAAGCTGCTTGCTGATGGGGGTTCTCTCCGTAACGCATTTCGCTTTGTAAATTATAAGTAAGCGTCAACTTTTCAGGGAACGCTTCCCCTGAAAGCTCCGTCAAATAGCTCGCAATCAGTGCATCATAAGCAGCCGTGTGTCGAAAAACTTTCGCAGCAAGCTTTTCTCGCGTTTCCCGCTTCGTGTCACCTGCTTCGCGTAACTCCGTAAGCACCGCTCCGTAGTCCGCCGCATCCACAAGTACTGTAACCGCCGCATAGTTTTTCGCTGCCGAACGAAGCATCGAAGGCCCGCCAATATCAATATTTTCAATCGCCTCATCAAGCGTTACCCCCGTTTTAGCGATCGTTTCCTGAAATGGATATAAATTCACACAAACCAAATCAATCGGCTGAATCCCGTGCGCTTCAATTTGTTTCCCGTGTTCCGGAAGATCTCGCCGAAATAGCAGCCCACCGTGAATCATCGGATGAAGCGTCTTCACGCGCCCATCTAGCATCTCTGGAAACTCCGTCACCTCTTCAATTCCCATAACAGGTAATCCCGCATCAAGCAAAGCCCTTTTCGTTCCGCCAGTCGAAATGATTTCATACCCAAGCGAAATCAGTTCCCGCGTAAAATCCACAATCCCCGTCTTATCTGACACACTAATCAATGCTCTTTTCATTTCTTTTCTCCGACTCCTTTTGCATCATTTTTTTCACAACTGCTGGATAAAAACGATGTTCGACCTGATGAATCCGCTCTTCAAGCTGCGCCTTGTCCTCCTCAGGCAGAATTTCAACCCTTTCCTGAGCGATCACAGCGCCCGTATCCATCCCCGCATCCACAAAATGCGCCGTCACCCCCGTTACCTTCTCCCGAGCAGAAAGCGCCTGACCAATCGCATCTTTCCCAGGAAAAAGCGGCAAAAGCGACGGATGTAGATTGATAATCCGGTTCGGGAAAGCCTCGAGGAGCGTCTCCCCAAGAAGCCGCATATACCCCGCCAAAACAATAAAATCCACCTCACGCGCGCGAAGCTCTTCTAAAATCTTTTTTTCGCAAGAAGCTTTGTTCAAAAAGTCGCTTGCCGAAAAAACAAAAGAAGGCAATTCAAATTGATCCGCCCGTTCGAGCACCTTAGCTCCCGGCTTATCGCATACAAGTAGCTTGACCTCCGGCCGGATCACACCGTCACGCATCAAAGCTTCAAAATTCGAACCACTTCCCGAAGCAAAAATCGCAATCCTCATTTCCCTTCACCCGAAACAAACTGAACCGCATCCTTTTCACGCTTCACAACAGAACCAATCCGGTAAGCCGATTCCCCAAGTTCAGCCAAAACCGCATCCTGAACCTCCGCAGGAACCGCTAACACAAGCCCAATCCCCATATTAAAAATCTCAAACATCTCAAGCTCATCCAAATTCCCCAAGCCCTGCATATGTTTAAAAATCGGCAAAATAGGCCAACTGCCAAGCTCCACTTGCGCCGCCAAATCCGCATCTAGCATCCTTGGCAAATTCTCAACAAAGCCTCCGCCCGTGATATGCGAAATCCCGTGCACCGAATAGCGCTTCAAGACTTCAAGCACCGGCTTTACATAAATCCTCGTCGGTTCGAGAAGCTCCTCCCCAAGTTTCCTGCCAAAAGCTTCAACAAACGTATCAAGAGAAAAATCGTGATCCTTAAAATAAAGCTTCCGCACAAGCGAGTAGCCATTGCTATGTATCCCGCTTGAAGCAAGGCCAATCAATACATCGCCCGCTTTCACCGCACCTTTTGCAATCAAACGCTCCTTCTCACAAGCTCCGACCGTAAAACCAGCCAAATCATATTCTTCCGGGTCATACATATCAGGCATCTCCGCCGTTTCCCCGCCAACAAGAGCGCAACCAGCTTCCGTACACCCTGCCGCAACACCCTTCACAATTTGCTCCATCTTAAGCGGCGACGTTTTCCCTGCCGCAATATAGTCCAAGAAAAAAAGAGGTTCCGCGCCTTGCGCCAAAATATCGTTGACGCACATCGCCACACAATCAATCCCGATCGTGTCATGCTTATCCGCCTCAATCGCAAGCAAGAGCTTCGTTCCAACCCCGTCCGTACCAGAAACAAGAACAGGTTCCTTGAGGGCAAGCGAACTAAGATCGAACATTCCGCCAAACGCCCCTAGTGCGCCCATCACACCACGTCGCTTCGTTTGTTCAACATGCTTTTCAATCCGCCGAACAACCTCGTAGCCTGCTTCCACATCCACGCCTGCTTTACTATACGCATTTTCCGCCACAGTGTTTCCTCCTTTTAAATCCCGTTTTTTTGCGCTTCCAGACTTGCCAAATATTCCGCTTCATAATCATAAAGTGGCGTTGGATAATCGCCATTAAAATACGCCATACAAAGCCCGCCATAAGGCTCATCCGGATAAGGTCGCCCGATCGCATTAACGAGCCCTTCTTCACTCAAATAGCCAAGCGAATCTGCGCCGATGATCTGACAAATCTCATCCACATTATAATTCGCCGCAATCAGTTCATTCCGCGTTTGAATATCAATCCCATAAAAACAAGGGAACGCAAGCGGTGGCGAAGCAATCCGAACATGCACTTCAAGCGCCCCAGCTTCCCGGAGCAACCCCACAATTCGCTTACTCGTCGTCCCGCGCACAATCGAATCATCAATCATCACGACTCGCTTTCCTTCAACGACCCCACGAACCGCCGAAAGTTTCATCCGAACCCCCTGCTCGCGCAACTCCTGCGAAGGTTGAATAAATGTCCGCGCCACATAACGATTTTTGATCAATCCAAGTTCATAAGGCAGCCCTGATTCTTCCGCATAGCCAATCGCAGCAGAAATACTTGAATCCGGAACTCCCGTCACCACATCCGCATCCACAAAAGCCTCTTTCGCAAGCTGTTTCCCGCTTCGCTTTCGCGCCGAATGCACATTGATTCCCGCAATATTGGAATCTGGACGAGCAAAATAAATGTATTCCATACTACAAATCGAATGCTTGACTTCCTTCGTAAACGAATCAATATGCAAGCCATCATCATCCACGATAATCAGCTCACCCGGTTCCACATCCCGAACAAATTCCGCCCCAACCGTATCAAAAGCACACGTTTCAGAAGCAATCACATAACTATCTCCAATCCGTCCAATCGAAAGCGGCCGAAAGCCATTCGGATCAAGCGCTGCAATCATCGCATGTTCCGTAAGTAGCATGTAGGCAAAGCCGCCTTGCACTTTCCGAAGCGCTTCTTTTAAATCCTGAATAAAATCTCCTGTCCGGCTTCGCTTCATGAGATGCGCCAACACTTCCGTATCCGAACTCGTTTGAAAAATTGCCCCTTCGCTTTCTAATTCCTTACGAAGCGTCTTCGCATTGATCAAATTCCCATTATGCGCAAGAGCAAGCGACGAATCCTGAAAGTGGAACAAAAACGGCTGAACATTTCCAAGACTTTTTCCGCCAGCAGTCGCATAACGCACATGGCCAATCGCGCCACTTCCCGTTAAGTCTTCCAGTTCCCCGTGCTTAAAAACATCTGCTAATAAACCTAAGTTGCGGTGTCCGCGTAACACTTTTCCATCTGTTGAAACAATCCCCGCACCTTCTTGCCCGCGGTGTTGTAAGCTGTGTAACCCGTAATAAGTGACTTCTGCCGCCTGCGTGTGGTTCCAAACGCCAAAAATCCCGCATTCTTCATTTAAACCTTTTATTTCAGCAAGCATGAAAGTGCTCCTTCCCAAATGGCCCGAAGTGCTACGGTTTCTTTTTCTAGCACATCTTCTCCACTTTGAATAACTAAGCGGCCATTTTCCGTTACCTTTCCAATTTCGTAGGCTGTGAGTCCTTCAAAATACTGCACGAACTGGGCACGATTTTCCGGCTTCACCGAAACAAGGAAGCGCGACTGCGATTCACTAAACACTTCTGTGAGCGAAAATGGCAGTTTCACTTCAGCTCCAAATTCGCCAGCAAAAGCCGCTTCCGCAAGTGCAACAGCTAAGCCGCCTTCCGCAAGATCATGCGCGCTCCTAACGGTTCCTGCTTGAATTGCCGCAAGAAGCGCCGCCTGTGTTTTTTGTTCGATTTGAAGATCTAGTTCAGGCGCACGTCCACTTATTTTTCCTTCTAAAAGTTTTTGCAACTCCGACCCATTAAATTCGGCTTTCGTTTCGCCAATGAGGAATATGAGATCATTTGCCTCTTTAAAGTGTTGCGTTGTAATATCTTTCGTTTGTTCAACTAGGCCAACCATCCCAATCACTGGTGTCGGATAAATGCCCGTTCCATCCGTTTCATTATAAAGCGATACATTTCCAGAAATCACTGGCGTATCCAGTTTGCGGCAAGCTTCACTAATTCCGTCCACTGCCTTTTCAATTTCCCAAAAAATCTCAGGCTTTTCCGGATTTCCAAAATTAAGTCCGTCTGTGATCGCAAGCGGTTTAGCTCCACTAGCCACAATATTCCGAGCGGCTTCCGCAACAGCAATCGCTCCCCCCGTTTCCGGATCCAGATACAAGTAACGCGAATTGCAGTCCGTTGTCATCGCAATCGCTTTATCCGTTCCCCGCACACGAATTACCGCCGCATCAGATCCCGGCGCAACAGCCGTACTCGTCCGCACTTGATAGTCAAATTGTTCGTAAATATGCCGTTTACTAGCAACCGTTGGAGAAGCAAGGAGTTTTTCAAACACAGCGCCGTGGTCTAAGTTGCGCGGCACAAACGGTTTTTCATTTTGAAAGGCCTTGAAGCGAGCGGGTTCCTTAGACGGCTTGTGATAAACCGGTGCGTCCTCAGCTAGCGCATCGACTGGCACATTTGCTACGACTTCCCCAAGGTGAATAATTTTATACATCTTATCCTCCGTCACATGCCCAATCGTGACAGCATGCAAGCCGTAACGCTCAAACAAAGCTTGAATTTCTGCTTCGTGCCCTTTTTTCACACAAAGGAGCATCCGTTCTTGCGATTCAGAAAGCAACATTTCATAAGCCGACATCCCCGTTTCTCGCTGTGGGACATCATCCATCACCAGTTCAAGCCCAGCTCCTGCTTTCGACGCCATTTCAGAACTCGAACTAACAAGTCCAGCTGCCCCCATATCTTGAATCCCAACCAAAATATCGGCATGCTGTTCAATCACTTCAAGACACGCTTCAAGCAACAATTTTTCCATAAATGGATCGCCAACTTGAACCGCTGAGCGTTGTTGCTCCCCTTCTTCACTAAATTCAACCGAAGCAAACGTCGCGCCATGGATCCCATCTCGACCCGTTTTAGCACCGACATACATCACCGGATTTCCAGCACCAACAGCCTGCCCTTTTTGAATATCTTCTTTTCGAATCAAACCAACACACATCGCATTCACGAGTGGATTCTTCTCATAGCAATCTTCAAATTGCACCTCGCCGCCAACGGTTGGAATCCCGATCGAGTTCCCATAACCAGCAATCCCAGCGACCACTTCACTGACCAAGTATTTAGTATGCGGCTTAGTCAGTTCACCAAACCGAAGCGAATTGAGCATCGCGATCGGCCGAGCTCCCATCGAGAACACATCGCGAATAATCCCGCCAACACCCGTTGCGGCTCCTTGATAAGGCTCCACATACGAAGGATGATTATGACTTTCCACTTTAAAAGCCACGCCAAGCCCATCGCCAATGTCAACGATGCCAGCTCCTTCACCAGGACCTTGAAGCACTTGTTTCCCTTCCGTAGGAAATTTCCTTAAAACAGGCTTCGAATTCTTATAACTACAATGTTCCGACCACATCACTGAAAACAAGCCCGTTTCCGTATAATTTGGCTTTCTGCCAAGAATAGACTCAATCAAAGCATACTCACTATCCGTAAGCCCCATCTCAAGATACACCTTGTCCTCTTCAATTTGA
Organism: Listeria kieliensis; assembly: GCF_003369925.1. Taxonomy (GTDB): domain Bacteria; phylum Bacillota; class Bacilli; order Lactobacillales; family Listeriaceae; genus Listeria; species Listeria kieliensis_A. The sequence continues at coordinate 91,516 of NZ_LARY01000004.1, forward strand.
ATCGCCGTAGGTTCATTTGCTAGCACTTTGATAAGCCTCCTTAAAAGAACTTAAAATCGATTGAAACAATTTGATTCCATCCGTTCCGCCGACAATTTCCTCAACCGCCCGCTCCGGATGTGGCATCATTCCCAAAACATTCCCCGCCTGGTTCACTATCCCAGCAATGTCACCGGTGCTCCCATTCGGATTCTCACTTGCATAACGGAAGACAATTTGGTGATTTTCTTCCAGTTCCCGGTACGTCTCTGGATCCGTATAATAATTGCCTTCCCCATGTGCAACAGGAATCTCAATTTCTTGATGCAACTCGTAGCCGCTCGTAAAGATTGTATCCGCATTTTCCACACGAAGCGGCACCGTTTTGCAGACAAAATGCAAATTATCATTGCGAAGTAACGCTCCAGGGAGCAGTCCCACTTCTGTCAAAATCTGGAAGCCATTACATACGCCAAGTACAGGCTTTCCTTCGTCAGCAAACCGCAAAACTTCTGGCATGATATTCGCAAATTTAGCAATCGCCCCAGTCCGTAAATAATCCCCATAAGAAAATCCGCCGGGAAGCAGCACCGCATCAAAGCCATCCAGTGAGGTCTCCGCATGCCAGACAAATTCCGCTTCTTCCTCAAGCACATCACGGATCGCATGCAACATATCAAGATCACAATTCGAACCTGGAAATTGAATCACCGCAAATTTCATCTTTAAGCCTCCTCGATTTCATAACGATAATCTTCCATCACTGGATTCGTTAGCAACTGATCGCATAACTCATCTAGCAACTCATGAATATCCCGTTCCGTTTTCTCTACCTTCAATTCCATATATTTCCCGATCCGCACATCGTTTACAGCCTCATATCCCATACTTTTTGCCGCGTCTTTAACCGCTGTGCCTTGCGGGTCAAGTACACTTTTCTTTAAAGTCACATAAATTTTAACATTATACATTTTCCGTAACCTCCTCAAGGCGAGCTAAGATTTCATCATAAACTGTGATTAAATTCCCAATATTCCGACGAAAAACATCCTTATCGAGCTTTTCCATCGTCTCCATATCCCAAAGTCTGCAAGTATCAGGCGAAATTTCATCAGAAAGAAGTATCTCTCCGTCCTTCGTCCGACCAAATTCCAACTTAAAATCAACCAAAATCACGCCCGCTTTTTCAAAAAGTTCGGTTAGCGCTACATTAATTCGTCGTGCTTCTTGCTTCAAAATCTCCACTTCCCGATTTGTTGCCACTTCTAAAAACAAAACATGATCGTCATTGATAAATGGATCATTTAGCGCATCATCCTTGTAATAGAACTCCACAATCGGATTTTCAATCCGTTCGCCTTCTTTCCTTCCAAGCCGCCTCGCAAGACTTCCTGCAAGAACATTTCGAACAACGACTTCAAGCGGAATAATCTCTACTTCTTGAACCAACTGTTCTGTCTCTGAAATTTCCTCGATAAAATGACTGTTAATCCCATGTGCCTTCAGATAACGAAAAATAAGCGAAGTGATTTGATTATTGCGTCTTCCTTTTCCTGCAAAAATCTCTCGTCTTTCGCCATTTAATGCCGTTGCGTCATCTTTATACGCCACGCGCAAAACGCCCGCTTCTGGGGTCTTATACAATTTTTTTGCCTTACCTTCATAAATCAACTCGTCTTTCACGCTATAACGCTCCTTTTTTATTGAAAGTAGCGTGCCCGCAAAAACTGCGGGCATGCTCTGTTAAAGCCCTAAACGGTTAAAAATCATATCGACATTTTTCAAGTGATAATTATAATCGAAGCAATCGGCAATTTCTTCTTCCGAAAGTAAAGACGTGATCTTCGGTTCGCTCTCCACCAGTTCTCTAAACGGCGTGTGCGTTTCCCAAGCTTCCATTGCTTTCGGTTGAACCGTATCATACGCTTCTTCACGCGCCATGCCTTTATCAATCAAAGCAAGTAGAACGCGCTGCGAATAAATCAGTCCAAGTGTTGCATTCATATTTCGTTTCATATTTTCTGGGAAAACGGTTAAGTTTCGAACGATCGAACCAAAACGGTTTAAAATGTAATCTAGCAGAATTGTGGCATCCGGTAAAATGATTCGTTCTGCCGAGCTATGTGAAATATCACGTTCGTGCCATAGTGGGACATTTTCATAGGCTGTTACCATATGACCACGAATGACACGTGCAAGCCCTGTCACATTCTCAGAACCAATTGGGTTCCGTTTATGCGGCATCGCAGAAGATCCTTTTTGCCCTTTCGCAAAAGCTTCCTCCACTTCACGCACTTCACTCTTCTGCAAGCCACGAACTTCCACAGCAAATTTTTCAATCGAAGTTGCAATAAGTGCCAGCGTAGCCACATATTCCGCATGACGATCGCGTTGCAAGGTTTGCGTTGAAATCGGTGCAGGCGTTGTGCCTAATTTCCGGCAAACATACTCCTCAACTGCAGGATCAATATTCGCATATGTGCCAACAGCCCCAGACAGTTTCCCGAATTCCACCCCTTTTGCCGCGTGATCGAACCGCTCCAAATTACGCTTCATCTCTTCATGCCAAAGAGCCAGTTTCAAGCCAAAAGTAGTTGGTTCAGCGTGAACACCATGTGTCCGCCCCATCATCACCGTGTACTTATGTTCTTTTGCTTTTTCTGCAAGAACTTGGATGAAAGCTTCTAGGTCTTTACGGAGAATCTGATTGGCTTGCTTGAGCAAATAAGAATTCGCCGTATCCACCACATCTGTTGACGTTAAACCATAATGGACCCATTTCCGTTCTTCACCGAGCGATTCAGAAACAGCCCTTGTAAAAGCCACAACATCATGACGAGTTTCTTGTTCAATTTCTTTGATCCGCTTCACATCAAAAGTTGCGTGTTCACGAATTTTAGCCACATCTTCTTTTGGAATAACACCAAGTTCAGCCCAAGCTTCGCAAGCCAAAATTTCAACTTCAAGCCAAGCTTTAAATCGATTTTCTTCCGTCCAAACCTTGCCCATTTCTTCCCTTGTATAGCGTTCTATCATTCGTTTTCGTTCCTCCACTTAATCCCAAATTTGTGTTTCTTTTAAGTCACGCAGTACAGCTTCCGTATCGTTTGTGAGAATCGTAATGTGCCCCATCTTCCGATCGCGTTTGACTTCTTTTTTACCATAATAATGAACGAACCAGCGCGCATAATTACCCATATTTTGATTGACCCCTTCAACGTGCTGCCCCAAGATATTGATCATCACAGCAGGTTTTAAAAGTTCCGGTTTCAAAAGCGGCAATCCGACAATTGCACGAATGTGTTGGGTAAACTGCGAAATCGAACAAGCTTCAATCGTGTAGTGCCCCGAATTATGTGGCCGAGGAGCTAATTCATTGACATACAGCGCGCCAGATTTTGTCACAAACATTTCAACAGCCAGCACTCCTTCAAGATGTAAAAATTCAGCCAGCTTTTCAGCAATCGCATGCGCTTCTTCATCTGCATCCTGACCAATTCTTGCCGGTACAACTGATGTGTGTAAAATATTATTCACATGAACATTTTCGCTCACAGGGAATGTCTCCACCTGTCCAGCTCCATTTCGTGCGACAACAATTGAAATTTCTTTTTCAAACGGAATATAGGCTTCAAGTACACAAGACCCATAACGTAAAAGTGGTAAGGCTTCTTCAATATCATTTTCCTCACGCAAAACAAATTGACCCTTGCCATCATAGCCACCACGAGCCGTTTTCAAAATAGCTGGGTAGCCAATCCCCTTAATTTTTTCCCGAATATCTTCTTCATCAACTACGACCGCGTAAGGCGCAATATTAATGTTGCATGACTCTAAATAAGCTTTTTCAAGAATGCGATCCTGGGTAATCGATAAAAGCTCTGTCCCTTGCGGAATCCAAACTAACTTCTCGATATCCGCGAGCGCATCATAATCGACATTTTCAAACTCATACGTCACAACATCAGCATGAGTAGCTAGCTCACGAAGCGCTACCGAGTCATCATATTCAGCTATAATCTGTTCATCACTGACCTGACCTGCTGGACTATCAACAGTAGGATCTAAAACAATAATTCGATACCCCATTGCCTTGGCGGATAGTGCCATCATGCGTCCTAGCTGACCACCACCAATAATTCCAATCGTGCTATTTGGAAGCAAATGTTTTTTACTCAAGACTATCACTACTTTCCTGTACATTTTCTTCTAGTGTAGCACGTCTTTTCGCTAATCTGCTAGTAATAGTTTCATTAGAAATTGATAAGATTTGAGCTGCAAGAAGTCCAGCATTCGTAGCCCCTGCATCTCCAATCGCGACAGTTGCAACTGGAACGCCTCCAGGCATCTGAACAATCGAAAGAAGAGAATCAAGTCCATTTAGCGTTTTCGACTGCACAGGCACTCCGATCACAGGGAGTGTTGTTTTGGCCGCAACCATCCCTGGAAGATGTGCAGCACCTCCAGCCCCGGCAATAATCACCTTAATTCCTCTATCTCTCGCGGTCTCTGCATATTGAAACATCAGATCAGGCGTACGGTGAGCAGAAACTATCTTTTTTTCATAGGGAATCTCTAGTTCATCCAATATCAGACAAGCCTTTTCCATCGTACTCCAATCTGAAGTACTTCCCATAATGACTCCAATTTCAGCAGACATGCGCTGCTCATCTCCTCTTCTCATGAACTAAACATCAATAACAATTTCATTCTAACAATAGCGGAGAGAAATGTCAATTCAAAAATCGAACATTTCACAACTCAAAAACACTAACGTTCGTATTTTTGGGTTATTTTGAAAAATTCCAATCAAAAAACGGACAAGAAATAAGAAATTTCTTGTCCGTTCGATATCATATCATTCTTGATTTTGATTTTTTTTAGCTTGAAGCCTTCTAACATGTCTAACCCAAAAACCGCCATGAATTTGCTTAGGTTCAGAAGAAACAATAAATGCCTTTTCATCAATTGCAATAATTTGCTTATAAAGCTTATGTTCATACTTACGAGGAGTTAAAATTTCAAGCATCATTCGCTCACCATCACGCCCATTTGCAAGCCAGCTTGTAACACCGTAACCCTTCTCGCGAATTTGATTCGGTAAATCTAAGTTATATTCCTTTGTAATCACATTTACAGTAATATATCCGAGAGCGAGTCGCTCTTCAATCTTCATTCCGATAAACAAACCAACTCCATAACCAACAGCATAAGCAATCACATTGGCAATATTATTTAAATTATTAAGTACTAAACTCAAGGCGACCACATAGATGATCATTTCAAGCATACTAACAAAAGCTGCTAAATAGCGGTAACCTTTCATGGTTAACAAAAGCCGCACTGTCGAAATGGCGACATACAAAATATTAACTATAAAAATGGTGATGACTACACCTACTGCTCCTTCTAGCATGACGACACAACCTTTTTTTATTGGAATAAAAATTTTAGCGCTCCCCTGTACTATTCCATTTAATGAGAACGGTCAAACATAATGTGGACAATATATAAAAAAAGAATCTGGAAAGACATCCAGATTCTTTACTTGCCCGGCGGCGACCTACTCTCACAGGGGGAAGCCCCCAACTACCATCGGCGCGGAGAAGCTTAACTACCGTGTTCGGGATGGGAACGGGTGTGACCTTCTCGCCATAGCCACCAGACAAGGAAT
>NZ_LARY01000005.1 GCF_003369925.1 Listeria kieliensis
GACTTTGCTAGCTTATTTACTAGTTTTGTTTTGGAAATCGCTCTCGATTTCCTGCCCTGCGAATTGATTGGTGAAACATACTGTTTCATCGCTTTTTCGTCTTCTTTTTGTTCAGTTTTCAAAGGTCGATTTCTTGAGTTTCTGTTGCGCATTTAGCGCATCAGCAACGTTTATTAATATACCAATTTTCAAGCCGTTCGTCAATAGATTTCCAAAACTTTTTTCATTTTATTTTGCCCACATGCAATTTTTGCATATTCACACAACAAATCCCTCGTATTAAATCACTTTAAATCCATTGATACATCTGACTTAGTGATAACTTCATCCGCCAAGTTCAAAAAAGACTCACTTAATAAATCTTCTGAGTTGTAAATACCATCTACATATCCAGCTGTATTTTTAACCGGTTGCTCCATACGAAGTTGAGCTAAAAGGTCAACATCTAAATCAGTAGCTACTTTTTCTCCCCCACCTGCTCCAAACAATTCTACTAAGCGCCCATCAATATTTACTGCAGACATATTTTCCACTACCCCTAAGATATGATGTCCATTTTTTCTAGCCATATAGCCCGCACGAGAAGCTACTTGTGCAGCAGCATAATGAGGTGTTGTTACAATCAGTTCAAAACAACTTGGGAGTAAGGCGTGAATATCTAGCGCAACATCTCCCGTTCCAGGTGGTAAATCAATAATTAAGTAGTCTAGCTCTCCCCATTTTACTTCCTCTAAAAACATCTTCACCATTTTTCCAAGCATTGGTCCACGCCAAATTACCGGTTCCCCAGATTCAACAAAGAAATCCATCGAAATCATTTTCACACCATGTGTCTCAACAGGAATAATGAAGTTTCCTTCTTTTTTTGGTGCAGTCATTTCACCAAAAAGCACAGGCAAGCTAAACCCATAAATATCTGCATCTAACACGCCTACTTTTTTCCCACGCTTGGCTAGAGCAACCGCTAAGTTAGCTGCAATAGTTGACTTCCCAACTCCACCTTTTCCACTTGCAATAGCTACAAACTTCGTTTTACTAGATTCACTTAAAATTCCCTCACGTTGTTCTAAAATCGAATCAATGACATCCGAAGCCAAGTATTGTAAATCTAGCACAATTTCTTCAAATCCAAACTGACCTAGCATCTCCTGTATATTGGCCGAAAAAGCCTCCTTATCGACCTCAGGATCAGCAAGAGCTAACTCTAGAATGACTTTGTCAGGCTTGATCACTTCTATTCCTAAAACTCCGTTTGTTTCTTCGAGTGTTGCCTCTAATAATGGGTCGACCAAACGGTTCATTAGTTTCCCAACTTGTTGTTCATTTAACATGATTTCCCCTCCATGAAATTATCGAATCCGGTTTCATTATTATAGCATAGCCGCCAATTTTTTTCACAAACGAACGCTACAAACAAAAAAGATGAGCGCATTTCGGCCTCATCTTTTTTGTTTATTTATTGTCAAAACGCTTGAGCGCAATGTCTATTCACTAGTTACAGTGGTCATGTGCAATAGACCGTTCCATTTGAATAGTAATATGTGAAACATGGAACTGATTTTCAATTCCTGCACGCAACCTTTCCAAAAGCGCATCCCTATCAACATGTTCAGCAACCCGCAAATGTACGGTTAGCGACGGGAAGTCCGATGAAATCGACCAGACATGTAAATCATGTACACTTTCAATTTCAGGTTGTTCGAGCAAGTAATTTCGAATTCCCTCAACTTCTACATTCGCTGGTTTGCCTTCCATCAAAACCTGAATAGATTCACGGAAAACTCGAATTCCACTAATCAATACAAAAATAGACACGAGTACACTTGCGATTGGATCGGCAATATCCCAACCAAAGAAAATAATAAGAAGTGCAGCTGCAATTGCTCCAACAGAGCCAAGTAAGTCCCCTAATACATGTAAAAAAGCACTTCGCATATTTAAGTTGCCGCTTGTATCGCCTTTTGCAAGAATATAGGCAACTAAAATATTGACTAATAGCCCTAAAACAGAGATTGTCATCATGCCGGATCCAATAACTTGTTTTGGCTCAAAGAAGCGGTGGTAAGCTTCATAAAAAATAAATAAAGAAATAAGAATTAGCGTTAGCCCATTAAAAAAAGCAGCTAAAATTTCAAACCTTCTATAGCCATACGTTTTGGAGTTACTGGCTGCTTTTTCCCCAAATTTAAAAGCTAGCAAACTAAGCCCTAACGCAACTGCATCACTTAACATGTGACCAGCATCTGACAAAAGTGCTAAACTATTTGTTAATATCCCCCCTACTACTTCTGCCACCATAAAGCCAGCAATCAAAATAAAACTGATTAAAAGAGCTTTTTTATTGGCACTGTGAGTGTGAGAGTGTCCATGTCCGTGGTGATCGTGTGAATGATGTGGTCCCATCTTTATTCCTCCCAATTTCTTTATATGTTAATATTAGCATATACGCATAATAAGAGCAACCTTTTTCACATAAAAAAACCGAAACCCGTAAAGGGCTTCGGTTTTCCACGTTATGATTTAGCTTTTGTTTTAGATTTTTGGTTTGTTTTTTTTACCGAGTTTGCTACTTTATCTTTTTTTCGAACTTCGAGCTCCCCATCTTTTACGCCAATTTCAACAATATCTCCTGGCTCGATATTTTTGCGCAATAACTCTTCAGAAAGGCGATCCTCGATGCTTTTTTGAATCGCACGTTTAAGTGGGCGAGCACCATACTCAGGATCATAGCCTTCTTTCGCGATTTTTGCTTTTGCTCCTTCTGTGAGTTTCACATGGATATCTCGTTCAGCAAGACGTTTTGTCAATTGTGAAGTTAGCAAAGTAACAATTTGTTTAAGTTCTTTTTCTGTTAGTGAATGGAAGACAATTGTTTCATCAATCCGGTTGATAAACTCCGGACGGAATGCGCGCTTCAATTCCTGCATCACGCGGTGTTCCATGGCTTTATAGTCCTGCGTTAAATCAGTGACATTAAATCCAACAGATTTGTCTTCTTTCATTTCCTGCGCACCAATATTTGAAGTCATGATAATCACAGTATTTCTAAAATCTACTACGCGTCCTTTAGAATCCGTTAGACGCCCGTCATCAAGAACTTGAAGTAACATATTGAACACGTCTGGGTGCGCTTTTTCAATTTCATCAAGCAAAACAACCGAATAAGGATTTTGGCGGATTTTTTCAGTAAGTTGACCGCCTTCTTCATAACCGACATAGCCTGGAGGAGACCCAACTAGGCGTGCAGTCGAGAATTTTTCCATATACTCCGACATATCAACACGAATCATCGCACTTTCATCGCCAAACATAGATTCCGCGAGCGCTTTAGCAAGCTCTGTTTTCCCAACACCCGTTGGTCCAAGGAAAATAAATGAGCCAATTGGACGTTTCGGATCTTTAAGCCCCGCTCTTGCACGACGAACAGCCAGCGCAACAGCTTTCACCGCCTCATCTTGGCCAATTACACGCTGATGCAGCACCTTTTCCATGTTGAGCAACTTATCCGTTTCTGTTTCAGCAATTTTTGTAACTGGGATACCCGTCCAGCTAGAAACAACTTCTGCGACTATGTCTTCTGTGACTTGGCTATTATCCCGCCCTTGTTTTTCTTTCCAATTTAGTTTCTTTTCTTCTAATTGCTGCCTAATTTTCTTTTCCTTATCACGGAAAGCAGCCGCTTTTTCAAATTCTTGACCTTGTACAGCCGCATCTTTTTCCTTCTTAAGCTCACTTAATTCCACTTCAAGATCTTTCAAGTTTGAAGGAGTTGTGTAAGCTTTCAAGCGAACCTTAGAACCCGCTTCATCAATTACATCAATAGCTTTATCCGGCAAGAAACGATCTGAGATATAGCGATCAGAAAGTCTAACAGCCGCTTCAAGTGCCTCATCCGTGATGGCTACTCGGTGATGTGCTTCATAACGGTCCCGTAATCCATTCAAAATTTGAATGGATTCATCAATTGTTGGTTCTCCAACTTTGATCGGTTGGAAACGACGTTCTAACGCGGCATCTTTTTCGATATATTTACGGTATTCATCGAGCGTTGTTGCCCCAATACATTGCAATTCACCACGTGCTAGAGGTGGCTTCAAGATATTTGAAGCATCGATTGCACCTTCAGCACCACCAGCGCCGATAAGAGTATGCAATTCATCAATAAACAAGACCACATTGCCCGCTTGACGAATTTCATCCATGACTTTCTTAAGTCGATCTTCAAACTCACCACGATATTTCGTGCCAGCAACAACCGTTCCCATATCAAGCGTCATTACACGTTTTCCCCGTAGCGTTTCTGGGACTTCATTGCGAACAATTTGTTGCGCTAAGCCTTCCGCAATCGCTGTCTTCCCAACCCCAGGTTCCCCGATTAAAACAGGGTTATTTTTCGTGCGTCGGCTGAGTACTTCGATCACGCGTTGAATTTCTTTTGCGCGACCAATCACTGGGTCGAGGTTGTCTTCCCGCGCAATCACTGTTAAATCTCGCGCTAAACTATCGAGCGTTGGTGTTGCTTGTGTATTCGTTTGTCTTCCAGCTGTGCCATTATCTCCACCGCCAAGAAGCTGAAGCACTTGTTGACGCGCTTTGTTCAGGCTAACACCCAAATTACTGAGCACTCGAGCTGCTACACCTTCCCCTTCTCGAATCAAGCCAAGTAAGATGTGCTCTGTCCCCACATAGCTATGTCCAAGTTTGCGTGCTTCATCCATTGAAAGCTCAATGACTTTTTTCGCACGCGGTGTATATTGAATCGTCGTAACGGTTTTTTCACCTTGACCGATTAATTCTTCTACTTCTTGTTGAACTTTTTCTGGGCTGATCCCAAGTTCATAAAGCGCCTTTGCAGCAATTCCTTCGCCTTCACGAACTAAACCAAGCAAAATATGTTCTGTTCCAAGGTTGCTATGGTTCAGTCGCATCGCTTCTTCCTGCGATAGGGCAAGAACTTTCTGGGCTCTTTGTGTAAAACGTCCAAACATCATATCGTTTTCCTCCTTTGTGGCCATCCATTAAACTTCTTCAAGAATATCACGAATAACAGATGCTCGAATAACTTTTTCCTCTAATTCATCCATATCTTGCCCCCGCGCTTTTCGTAAAAAGGCTGGTTGCGAAAATATTAGCAGTTCATTAATTTTTTGGCGAGAGATATGCTCAAAATAACCTAATTCAATTCCTAAACGCAATTCAGAAATAGCTTCTCCACTTTCTTGCGTAGAAATCACACGACTATTTTTCAAAACACCATAAGCTCGGTAAACGCGGTCTTCAAGTGAAATATGGAATTTTTGTTTTAAACTTGTTCGACTAACTCGTTCTTGCATAATTACTTGTTCCATGATTTGCGTTAAATCACTAACAATATCCTCTTCCGTCTTTCCAAGCGTTACTTGATTTGAAATTTGAAAAATATTGCTTTCAGACCGACTTCCCTCACCGTAAATTCCGCGAATCACAAAACCAATACTTCTGAGTGCCTCAGCGATCTTTTTCAGCCGTTTAGTAGCAACAAGCCCAGGCAGATGAACCATCACAGAAGCACGCAATCCCGTTCCAAGGTTCGTAATACAACTCGTAAGATAACCAAATTCTTTGTGAAAAGCGAAAGGATAGGCTTGCTCAATTTGTCCAGTCATCCGAAGTGCATTTTCGAGCGCATCAAACAGCCTAAGGCCAGGTTCGAGGCATTGCACGCGCAAGTGATCCTCTTCATTTGTCATGATGCTCACATTTTCAGTGGGACTAATAAACACTGCCCCATGCTCACTTTCATTCATCAAATATGGGCTAATCAAATGTTTCTCCACAAGAAGCGCCCTATCTAGTATCCCGAGCTCCTCCATCTTAAACAAAAGAAAAGAATCATCCAATACACACTTCACACGTTCCACAACCGCATCTCGCTGCTCATAAAACGGAAACAGCTCATCCTCAAAATTTCTTGCAATCCGAACGCGCGAACTAAGGACAACATCTGCATCATCGCCATCTTTAGACAGCCAAGAGCTGAGCATAGGAGCAAAAACACGATTTTGTTCTGTCATTCCTCTTCACCCGCTTTCCCTTCAAGCGATCGAATTTCATCGCGTAAACGAGCTGCTTCCTCAAAGTTTTCCAATTCAATCATCTTTTGGATTTGCTCTCTCAGCGCAAAAATACGCTCCTCACGCTCTGATTCAGCTACAAAAGCAGCAGGAACCTTCCCAACATGCTTTGCGTGGCCGCCTTGCACTTGTTTTGCGGCTTGTAAAATTTGTTCATAAAAAGCGTCATAACAATCCGAACAACCTGCTCGATTCGTCTTACGAAACGTATCAAAATCAAGCCCACATGAATCACATACCAATTGCTTTTTCCCAGAAGTTTCACCTGCTACAACTTTATTCCCATCGAGCATTGATAAAAAGCTAAGTGCTAATTCGTTAAAAGCCTGAATCTTATTTTCTTCTTCCAGATTGGCGCAGCTTTCACATAAATAGACCTCTTCAAGACTCCCATCAGAATGCAAATGTTGAATTCTAGTTACTGCTTCATTTTTCCCACAACGTTCACAAAGCATCTTCTCACTCCAATCAGTCATACTTCAAAGCTGCAAGCATTGCTTCCAAAATACGACTTCTTAAAATATCTCGGTCTGGTAAAGGAATAATTAAAACTTGCCGATCTAAAGCCGACATCATCATTCTCGCTTCCTTCTTTGTCACCACTTCTTCTTCCAAGAGTCTTAATACAACATCTTCAGCAAAAGCTTGCGAGACCTTTTTTTCATGCACCATCGCGATGATTGCATCAAGTAGTTGTAACTTATCATTCATCTTCACTTTAATGATCCGAATGTAGCCACCACCGCCTCGCTTACTTTCAACAATGTAGCCACGTTCCATGGTAAACCGTGTGTTGATTACATAATTAATTTGCGAAGGTACACACTCAAATTTATCTGCTATTTCGCTTCGCTTTATTTCAACAGCTTCATTTGCTTCTAAAACCTGCTTTAAATAGGCTTCAATTATATCAGATATATTTCTCATTTGAATACTCCTTTCCTGCACAACCGAGAAAACATCACTTGACTTTGACTATAGTTGACTTTAATTATACATGATTTCACACCACTTGCGCAAGTAGACTGACTGCACAAAAAAACACTTAAAATCGCTAAGATTTTAAGTGTTTTAGCTATTTGCCCGGCGGCGACCTACTCTCACAGGGGGAAGCCCCCAACTACCATCGGCGCGGAGAAGCTTAACTACCGTGTTCGGGATGGGAACGGGTGTGACCTTCTCGCCATAGCCACCAGACAAGGAATC
>NZ_LARY01000006.1 GCF_003369925.1 Listeria kieliensis
TTGCCCGGCGGCGACCTACTCTCACAGGGGGAAGCCCCCAACTACCATCGGCGCGGAGAAGCTTAACTACCGTGTTCGGGATGGGAACGGGTGTGACCTTCTCGCCATAGCCACCAGACAAGGAATATGAAAGAACGTAGTTCTCTCAAAACTAGAGAAGAAAAGCGTGTAACCCTGAGAACCGGAAAGTTCTTTTTGAGGTTAAGTCCTCGATCGATTAGTATTTGTCCGCTCCATATGTCGCCATACTTCCACTCCAAACCTATCTACCTGATCATCTTTCAGGGATCTTACTTTCTTAAAGAAATGGGAAATCTCATCTTGAGGGGGGCTTCACGCTTAGATGCTTTCAGCGTTTATCCCGGCCGCACATAGCTACCCAGCGATGCTCCTGGCGGAACAACTGGTACACCAGCGGTGCGTCCATCCCGGTCCTCTCGTACTAAGGACAGCTCCTCTCAAATTTCCTGCGCCCGCGACGGATAGGGACCGAACTGTCTCACGACGTTCTGAACCCAGCTCGCGTGCCGCTTTAATGGGCGAACAGCCCAACCCTTGGGACCGACTACAGCCCCAGGATGCGACGAGCCGACATCGAGGTGCCAAACCTCCCCGTCGATGTGGACTCTTGGGGGAGATAAGCCTGTTATCCCCGGGGTAGCTTTTATCCGTTGAGCGATGGCCCTTCCATGCGGAACCACCGGATCACTAAGCCCGACTTTCGTCCCTGCTCGACTTGTCAGTCTCGCAGTCAAGCTCCCTTGTGCCTTTACACTCTGCGAATGATTTCCATCCATTCTGAGGGAACCTTTGGGCGCCTCCGTTACTCTTTAGGAGGCGACCGCCCCAGTCAAACTGCCCACCTGACACTGTCTCCCCACGCGCTAAGCGTGGCGGGTTAGAATGGTCATACAGCGGGGGTAGTATCCCACCAGCGCCTCCTCGTATGCTGGCGCACACGATTCAATGGCTCCTACCTATCCTGTACAAGCGGTACAAACATTCCATATCAGGTTGCAGTAAAGCTCCACGGGGTCTTTCCGTCCTGTCGCGGGTAACCTGCATCTTCACAGGTACTATAATTTCACCGAGTCTCTCGTTGAGACAGTGCCCAGATCGTTGCGCCTTTCGTGCGGGTCGGAACTTACCCGACAAGGAATTTCGCTACCTTAGGACCGTTATAGTTACGGCCGCCGTTTACTGGGGCTTCAATTCTGAGCTTCGCAAGAAGCTAACCCATCCTCTTAACCTTCCAGCACCGGGCAGGCGTCAGCCCCTATACGTCACCTTACGGTTTTGCAGAGACCTGTGTTTTTGCTAAACAGTCGCCTGGGCCTATTCACTGCGGCTCTCTCGGGCTTTCACCCTATCAGAGCACCCCTTCTCCCGAAGTTACGGGGTCATTTTGCCGAGTTCCTTAACGAGAGTTCTCTCGCTCACCTTAGGATTCTCTCCTCATCTACCTGTGTCGGTTTGCGGTACGGGCAGTCTTTCTCTCCTTAGAGGCTTTTCTTGACAGCGTGAAATCAGGGACTTCCGTACTTCATTTCCTTCCCCATCACAGCTCATGCTTCACAAGAAGCGGATTTGCCTACTTCTCACACTCACTGCTTGGACGCACACTTCCATCCGTGCGCTCCCTTATCCTTCTGTGTCACCCCATCGTCAAACAACAAAGACTGGTACAGGAATCTCAACCTGTTGTCCATCGCCTACGCCTATCGGCCTCGGCTTAGGTCCCGACTAACCCTGAGCGGACGAGCCTTCCTCAGGAAACCTTAGATATTCGGTGGAAGGGATTCTCACCCTTCTTTCGCTACTCATACCGGCATTCTCACTTCTAAGCGCTCCACTAGTCCTTCCGGTCTAGCTTCGTCGCCCTTAGAACGCTCTCCTACCACGAATCCCTAACGGGATTCATCCACAGTTTCGGTAATACGTTTAGCCCCGGTACATTTTCGGCGCGGGGTCACTCGACCAGTGAGCTATTACGCACTCTTTCAAGGATGGCTGCTTCTAAGCCAACCTCCTGGTTGTCTAAGCAACCCCACATCCTTTTCCACTTAACGTATATTTGGGGACCTTAACTGGTGGTCTGGGCTGTTTCCCTTTCGACTACGGATCTTATCACTCGCAGTCTGACTCCCGAGGACAAGTCAATGGCATTCGGAGTTTATCTGAATTCGGTAACCCGAGAGGGGCCCCTAGTCCAAACAGTGCTCTACCTCCATGACTCTTACCTCGAGGCTAGCCCTAAAGCTATTTCGGAGAGAACCAGCTATCTCCAAGTTCGATTGGAATTTCTCCGCTACCCACACCTCATCCCCGCACTTTTCAACGTACGTGGGTTCGGACCTCCAGTAAGTATTACCTTACCTTCATCCTGGACATGGGTAGATCACCTGGTTTCGGGTCTACGACCTGTTACTCCATACGCCCTATTCAGACTCGCTTTCGCTACGGCTCCGCTTTTTCCGCTTAACCTTGCAACAAATCGTAACTCGCCGGTTCATTCTACAAAAGGCACGCTATCACCCATTAACGGGCTCTAACTACTTGTAGGCACACGGTTTCAGGTACTCTTTCACTCCCCTCCCGGGGTGCTTTTCACCTTTCCCTCACGGTACTGGTTCACTATCGGTCACTAGGGAGTATTTAGCCTTGGGAGATGGTCCTCCCGGATTCCGACGGAATTTCACGTGTTCCGCCGTACTCAGGATCCACTCGGGAGAGAAGACCATTTCGACTACCGGGCTGTTACCGTCTCTGGCGGGCCTTTCCAAGCCGCTTCATCTATCGCCTTCTTTTATCACTCCACAATGAGTGTCCTACAACCCCAAGAAGCAAGCTTCTTGGTTTGGGCTCTTTCCGTTTCGCTCGCCGCTACTCAGGAAATCGAATTTTCTTTCTCTTCCTCCGGGTACTAAGATGTTTCAGTTCCCCGGGTCTGCCTTCCCTACGCTATGTATTCACGTAAGGATTCTATCCGACTAAAGATAGAGGGTTCCCCCATTCGGAAATCTCTGGATCAAAGCTTACGTACAGCTCCCCAAAGCATATCGGTGTTAGTCCCGTCCTTCTTCGGCTCCTAGTGCCAAGGCATCCACCGTGCGCCCTTCCTCACTTAACCTCATCCTTCTTTCGAAGGTGCTGTTGTGTTTTCATAAACGTGCGATCGCTTATGAAAACGGAAAGATTCTTTCTCGGCTTGATTCTCGGTTTTGGTTGAAGAAAAACCTACGGTTTCTCTTCGTCTTTTTACACTAACTTTTCTTATCTAGTTTTCAAAGAACA
>NZ_LARY01000008.1 GCF_003369925.1 Listeria kieliensis
GGGGGATCCTTAAGTCGTGTCCTTCTCCTACGATCTTGTGAACGATGGATATTTTCTTTCTAAACTTTAAACAAACAGTGGAGAGATGTTGTTGTGTGTGGAACGACGCTTAGCCTACCGAGGAAGATCCAGACTACAATAGAATATGTGGCCAAAACTCTCCGCAACTTCAGCAGCAAAAAGGATATTATTGACATAACCTCCTCACAAAAAGTACACAAATGGCTAAATAACAGAGCCCCTCTTTTTACTAGGGAAATGGTGGATGTGGACTTTAGAATTTAAGATAATAAAGCTCTTGATCCCAATGTTATTTCCATGTGAGGGACATTAAATTGAGTAACCTTTGCCACATACCCTCTCCCAGAGTCCATTCTCTAAAACTTGAAGCTCCGCCCCTTTTTACGCACATTAGGCTTCCAATTACGGTCAATGGTCTTGAAGATTGGGAGCTTTTGAAGAGTAATAAGAACCATCACAAAGAGGAACCCAGAAGCCGGGAGTGTCTACCAAAAAAATTCAAGGGTTAAAAAAAAGTGACATTTTCTCCTGTTTTTTACACATG
>NZ_LARY01000009.1 GCF_003369925.1 Listeria kieliensis
CAAGGGGGATCCGTTAGCTATCGTTCGCGAGAAAGTTAGTAGACACACAGGACCCAGGCGTGCAAGTCAATTTCAGCTGACTACACCGATTCTGGTTAAAAGAGCCTATGGCCACCCTTATTTTAGAGAAAAAAAACCACACCTCTAATGTGTTGGGCACTAGAAAAAGCTAACTACCTAGTCCGTTTCTGGACGACTTCATTGGGAATAACATACCCCCCACTGTGATTAAGACTGGCACTGTCCTAATGCTTTCTTCAATAGGTTTGGCTCATGTGTGATTCCCTCTGGCAAACTTATAGAGGACAAGCAGAATAAACCAATTCAAGGTCGTTGTAGCTGAAGGCCTGGCCTGCCTGACAGTTAATTATGAGCATGTCTTGCCCTTCATGGTGGATATTCACAGCTGAAAGTGGTATTGGCATTTTTTTCTGAGGACACAACGAGGAAATCTGATAAATACGGCCACCTGAAGTCTAGCTCGGAGTTAACAATTTACCACGTTTAGAGCGGCCGCGATATCCTGCAGATGCATCCAGTACTAGTATGGG